>NZ_FRCM01000021.1 GCF_900142915.1 Mucilaginibacter sp. OK098 | reverse complement strand
GTAACCTTTGGTACAAAAACAGGCGCTGTGGTATCTTATCAAAATGATGACTACCTGCCATTTGGCATGGAAATTAACCGGAATGTATTATACCCCAAAAATGAATATCTTTACAATAAGAAAGAGCTGCAGGAGGAGTTAGGGGAACTTGATTATGGCGCAAGATTCTATGACCCAGTGGTGGCAAGGTGGGGTACGATCGATCCATTAGCTGAAATTAGCGGAAGAGGGTCGCCTTATAATTATGTGGAGAATAATCCGATTAGGTTTATTGATCCGGATGGGATGAGACAAGAGACTCACGAAGAGATTGAAGCAGATGAACAGAGGTGGGCTGATGAAAAACAAGGCTTTGAAGAGGCGAAAAATCCGTACGCCTCATTTGCAGGTAATCTTCAGGACCATGGAAGAGATGCTACAGTAGATGCTGAGGCGAAGAAAGCCACAGAATTATCAACAGAGTATTCTGTAAATGAATCGGGACAGCTTGTAAAAAAAACATTAGATATAATAACGTTCGTTGAAAGGCTAGCTAGTACCGTTGTGTTAGTTTTCACACCAGAACCAATGGCCGACGAAAATGGGCCTATTCACACTGATCAACAACAAAATGCTTCTGACGATCAATTTGATTTAAGTCATTTTAACAAAAGCGGTGTTCAGTCAAATCAAGACGATTTTAAACGTAAATACCTTACTTATCTTAAGTCAAAAACAAATGCTGACGGCTCAGTAACTATTTATAGTGGCCGTACATCAGGGGGTATCAACGAATCAGACGATATTATCTTAAGAAGAAGGGACGCCACACATCACATTGAAGGTTATGGTCCAGCAGTGTTAGATAAAAGTTCCACCAACAGATTAGCAATTAGAGGGAGGGAACAACAATTAATTGACTATTTTGGACGAGCGAAATCAGATAATGGAACATCTGGAAACCTTATCAGAGGAGTGGATAAAAGAAATGTATTAGGAAGAGTATATCATACCGCTGCAACTTTACGATTTGGGGGATTATACAAATATACTGGTTTATAAATTTAACTTTTAACATATGAGACAAAAGGAAACTATTGGGGCATTTGTGCGGGTGCCTATTGACGACACATATCATACTTATGGTCGAATGATTAATCGTTCTGTTTACGCTTTTTACGATTTCAAAACAGATTCGGAAATAGTTGATTTGAATTCAATTGAAGAGTCTGCTGTTCTCTTCAAATTAATGGTTATTAAAGACGCGGTCACCAAAGGGCATTGGAAAAAAATTGGTATTAAAGAACTTCCAGAAAATCTTAAAGCGCCGGTTCCATTTTTCAAGCAAGAAGTTGGTCGTCCAAACGATTGTTCTATAATTCTTGTGGAGGGAAACAATATTAAAAAAGTTTCGCCTGAAGACTGCGTTGGGTTGGAAAGGTTTGCTGCGTGGGAGCACGATCATGTTGAGCAAAGGTTACGCGATTATTACAATGGCGTTCGAAATGTTGATAGTTATATGTTAAGAGTAAATGGGCCGCTAACATAATTTACTAGATACCTAGCTTATACTTTGTAATTGACAGTCTGGCCTATGCATACGGCAGCACCAACCAGTTGCAGAGCATAACAGACCGGTCTTTGGATGCAGGAGCTGCCGGATACCCCACCGGCAGCCATACCTATGTGCATGATGTCAACGGAAACGTAAGAATCGATAACAGCAAGGGCATTACTATAGGCTATAACCTGCTCAACCTGCCGCAAAGCATAACAGGTGGCAAAACCATTACCTACACGTATGATGCAGCCGGAAATAAGCTGCGAAGGGTAAGCCCGGC
>NZ_FRCM01000020.1 GCF_900142915.1 Mucilaginibacter sp. OK098 | reverse complement strand
TACTTATTACAATGCCCGGGCCGCCACCAACCGGATATTCGGTTATCGCGCCAATACCTTGGCTAGTTTCTAACACAAATACATTCCCTTTGCTGTCAACGGCTACGGCCACAGCATCACCGATTGATGTGGTGATGATAGCACCGCCACCGGCCGGTACTTCTTTAAGATCGCCTGAATCGGTTACCCATATATTCCCGAATGGATCAACGGCCACCCCCGTCGGACCAGTAAAGCCGGAGCCAATAGTTGTGGGCGTGCCGCCCCCGGCAGGGGTCTTCTTTACAAGCATATTGCCCTTGTCGGCCACATAAACATTGCCCGCAGCGTCAGTTGCAATGCCCATCGGCACGTTGAACCCGGAAGCTAACGTAGTAGCGCTGGTGCTATAGCCATAGCCCGCTACCCCGCTGCTGGTTGGCGCAAGCGTTACCGCCGTTCCGACTGTATACGTTTGCGGCGTGCTGTAACTTAAAGTTGGCAGCTGTGCGAATAGTTTAACGGGTGCAGCCGTTATCATAACCATTATTACTAACAACGTCTTTGCGAAACACATGCTGGCCTGGCCAACGGTTTGCTTTAACTGCTTTGCAGCCGTAGCTGCGGCTAAAGAAGAGTAGAGGTTTCTCATAACAGTATATTTAATATATATGTATATATATCGGCGGTTAGCCGTATTAAAATGCTTTAATATAAAAAGACATTTCCTGTAACACCTGTATCTTAAAGATAAAAGGATGATGAACAGGGGAATCCATCAACAGGAATATCTTGTTGTCAATATCTATTAAAATTAAATAAGCTATTTTTTGCGAGACACGATCCGGCGTTCGTCCGGATATTTTAAACTATGATCAAGGTTTAGTATTAGTGATATCCTGTTTAAACTAAAAAGGCAACTATTATAAAGGTATAATGAAATACTTTTAAAAAGCAACTTTTTTAACACCTAAGTAATTTTATAACAAGATTGTTACATGTAACTACATGAGCAATAGCCCATTAGGCTATTGCAGCACATTTAAGTCCATAGTCTTTAGGTAACTTCTAAAAACTCCTTTTTTTCTAAACGTCGATTTCGGTGTTTTTTTTAAAAAATGGTTTTTAGTGTAATTACATAAACCGGTTGATTTTTAAGTAAATCCATTGTTCCCCACGAGTTTTTAGAGGCGCCCTATGGTCTATCTACCATGGATTAACATCAGTACTTCAATATAATGTATCCTGTTTTATGCTTATTTTTCCCGTTAACAGTATAATCCAACGAGTAAAAATAGGTCCCCGCCTGCTGTAGCTTGCCATTGGTATTTGAGTGCCCGTCAAATACTTTTGAAATATTATCATAGCTTTTTGTCTCGTATACCAGCGTACCATTGCGGCTCATGATCTGCAAGGTGTTATTAGGGTAAGCAGTTATGCCGTCTATCAGCAGATAGTCGCTTTTCCCGTCGCCGTTTGGCGACACATTCTGATGTACCACTACCTCATTTACGGTAACCGGCACCGTTTGTTTATCATCATATAAGGATACAAATCCAACCGGCGCCTGCCTGGTTACCTTGATGCTGTAGGTATTGGCGGTTACCCCGTCCTGCGCAGTTGCTACCGTAGTAATCGTGTTGTCGCCTACATTTAAAGGGATCGCTCCTGATGCCGTGCCTGAGGCTACCGATACGTTGTTTACCGTTATCGTTGTAGTCGCATCAAGGCTTGTCGGGGTTAACGTTACTGAGCTTACCGAATTGGCTACTATTGCTTTATAATCCCTGTAATCAGGTCCTGTAACTACAGACAGCGTTGTCGCCGGGTTCAGCGCCAGGGTGGTTAACACTGCCGGCGCCTGCCGGATTACCAAGATGCTGTACGTATTGGTCGTTACACCATCCTGCGCGGTTGCTACCGTAGTAATCGTGTTGTTTCCCACATTTAACGGGATGGATCCTGAGGCCGTGCCTGAGGCTACCGCTACATTATTTACTGTTATCGTTGTTGTTGCATCAGGGCTTACCGGGGTTAACGTTACCGAGCTCACCGAATTGCCTACCGATACTCTATAATCCCTGTAATCAGGACCTGGTATCGCATACAACGGCGCCGCCGGGTTTAGTGTCAGGGTGGTTAACACCGCCGGCGCCAGCCGGATTATCAATATGCTGTAGGTTTTGGTCGTTACCCCGTCCTGCCCCGTTGCTACTGTAGTAATCGTGTTATCGCCTACATTTAGCGGGATGGAGCCAGAGGCCGTGCCGGAGGCTACCGCCACATTATTTACCGTGATCGTTGTGCCGGCATCCGCTGCTGTTGGGGTTAACGTTACCGAGCTCACCGAATTAGCTACCGAAACTCTATAGTCTCTAAAATCAGGACCCGGTATCGCGTACGACGGCGCTGTCGGGTTTAGTGTCAGGGTGGTTAACACTGCCTGTTCCTGCCTGGTTACCTTGATGCTGTAGGTATTGGTGGTTACCCCGTCCTGCGCAGTAGATACTATATTGATAACGTTATTGCCTATCGATAATGGAATTGACGGTGATTCCGCCCCCGACGTTACCGTTATTCCGTTTATCTTCAGCGTCGCTGTTGCATCCTGCTCTGTTGCTGTTACAGTTATACTGCTTGTTGCAGCAGGTACCTTGGCTGTATAATTTAAATAGCTTGGCCCGCTTACAAGGGTAAGCGTTGTGGCCGGTGTTAAATGTATAGAAGTTAACAGCGCATCTGCCGAGCCACGGCCAACTTTTACGGTATAGGTGTTTGTCCCTGTGCCGCCCGCAGCTGTTACCACCGTAGTAATGATATTAGCGCCTAAAGCTAATGGTATGCTTGCCGAAGCTGTTCCTGATGCTACTGTTGTACCATTTACGGTTATGGTAGCCGAGGGAGTTGATGATGTTGGCGTTTCGGTTATTGAAGTAGTGGCAGCAGGTACAATTGCCGTATAGCTGTTTGTTTCCGTTGCAAAGGTTGGCGACAATATGCCGCTGCTTAATGCAAGGCCCGAGAGGCCTATATTTGCTACTTTGATATTCACTGTGGCTGAACCGCTGCCGCTGCTGTTGTAGGCAGTAATGAAATAGTTTGTTGCCGGGTTTGACACGGTTGGTGTGCCGCTGATAACGCCGGTAGTGTTATTAAAACTTAAGCCTGCCGGTAAAAAAGGGCCAATATAGTAGCCGCCAACCGGTTTGATTTTTTCAACAGCATTATTAAATTCATCCGCCACGTAAACATTGCCTTTACGGTCAACGGCAACACCCGCCGGACCGTTAAAGCTTGAGTTTAATAATATCGTGCTGCCACCTGTAACGGGTATCTCCCTCACGGCACCGCCGCCGCCCACATACACATTGCCGGATGCATCTACCGCTACGCCAATAGGTTGATCAAGCCCGGAGCCTATGATAACCAGCGTTCCGCCGCCTGCCGGTATCTTTTTTACTTCGCTATTGGTATAATCGCCTACATAAATATTTCCGGCAGCATCTACCGCAACACCATAAGGTGTAAAACCTGAGGCTAAGGTTATTGGCGCTCCACCGCTCACCGGGATCTCTTTTACTGCATTGTTGCCTCTATCACCAACATATATATTACCCGCACCATCTACCGCCACACCACCCACGGGCTCATTAAGTCCTGACCCTAAGATAACCGGAGCGCCGCCGCCTACCGGTATCTTTTTTATGCCTGCGGAGCTATGGTCACCTACATAAACATTGCCGGCGGCATCCACCGCTACACAGAATGGGTCGATGAAACCGGAACCTATAGTAACCGGGCTGCCGCCGCCTGCCGGTATCTTTTTAATAGCGTTGTTACCTTGATCCGCCACATATACATTGCCTGCCGCATCTACGGCTACACCTGATGGAGCACTAAATCCTGTTGCTATAGTAACGAAGCTGCTGCTATAGGCCGGTGCGGCAACCGTACCGCTGACTGTTGGCGCCAGTGGTGTAATTGTATTGGCGGTACTATAAGTATGCGGACTACTATAACTGAATACAACGGAGGGGCTTGTTACAAATACCGTGTAGGTAGTGGTTGTTATGCCATCCGATGCAGTTACCACAACACTAACAGGGTTTGTGCCTGGGGTTAAAGAAATGGCTGCAGAAGGTGACCCGGATGTCACTGCAGTGCCATTAACTGTGACTGTTGAAGTAGGGTCGCTGGTTGTTGGCGTTAGCGTTATGGATGAAGTGGAATAGCTTACCGAATCGACATAGCTGTTTGTTGTGCTTGCGAAAGCCGGGCTAAGCGTACCGGTGCTAAGCGTTATATTGGAAAGCGTTGTATTTGCCGGAGGCACACGTGTTACATTAACAGTATATGTGTTTGTTGATATCCCGCCCGCAGCGGTTACAACAACAGTGATGGCATTGGCGCCTAAAGCCAAAGGAATGCTTGCCGAGACAGAACCCGAAGCAACCGTTGTGCCGTTTACTGTTACGGTAGCAGTTGGGCTGCTGGTTGTCGGCGTCACCTTAATTGATGTGACGGTATTGACCACAGATGCAGTATAATTAAAAGTACCGCTTGCGAAAGACGGGGCCAATGTCCCGCTGCTCAATACCAGGTTGGCAAGGGTAGACAAAGGCGGGGCGCTATTAACTTTTATGTTTAACGTTGCAAAAGTGCTGCCGCTGCTGTTATAGGCGGTAACGGTATAGTTTGTTGCCGGGCTTGCTGCGGTTGGCGTTCCGCTGATAATGCCTGTATTTTCATCGAAATTAAGGCCTGCGGGCAG
>NZ_FRCM01000019.1 GCF_900142915.1 Mucilaginibacter sp. OK098 | reverse complement strand
TAAGGCCGGCCCTAAACGGGTTATCTTCATGCTGTAGGTCCGCTTAGTTACTCCATCCTGGGCCGTCGCTACTACTACAATCGTGTTATCTCCTACATTTAATGAAATGGAGCCGGAGGCGCTACCAGAGGCTACCACTACATTGTTTACAGTTATCGTATTGGTCGCATCAGGGCTTGTTGGAGTTACCGTTAGTGAGCTAACCGTATTGCCTACTGTCGCTATATAATCCTTATAATCCGCACCTGATACCGGTACCAGCGCTGTTTGCGGGTTGAGCGTAAGGTAGGTTAACTGAACATTGCTTGACGGTGCTGTACGGATTACCGTTATTGTATATGTTTTTATGGTGCTCCCGTCCTGCGCGGTTACCTGCACATCTATGGAGTTACTCCCTGCATTTAACGCCAGCGCGCCCGATGCCGTGCCGCTGCTTACCGGAGAATACCCTCCGCCGTTTACCTGGACTTCTAAGTCGCTAATATTCTTCGGATCTGCTGCTGTTGGTGTGATAGTTACTGTGTTTGTTGGATAAGGTACCGTAACGGTGTATCCTGTGGTGGTTGCAGGGTCAAATGCCGGGCTAAACGCCCCTGCCGTTGTGCTTAAGGATGATAAGGTAGCATCATTTGAGAACACTGTAAAAGTATTTGATGGCCCTGCTGCCGGCGCCGGGTTTCCTGCGTTATCTGCTACAGTTCCTGCAGCAAGCGATATGCCTATTGAACCAGCCCCTGTAATACCTGAAATGGTTACAGTGCGCGTTGCACCTGCCCCGCTTATACCTACCGTACCAGTTGCTGTTCCTCCTGTATTTAATGTAACGTCACCTGTGGCAAGCGTACTTGCTGCCAGGTCATTATCTGCATAAGTAATAGTATAAGTTACACTTCCCGCTCCGGCTCCTATTGAGGCTACCGATGGATTGCTGATATTAACTGTTGGTATGCTTGTATCAATAGTTACGCCCAGGCCTGGTGAAGCAACACCGGTATTGCCAGCTGCGTCTGTAGCCACTGCCGTAATGGTATGATTGCCATCGCTTAACACTGAACTGGTAATTGACCAGTTGCCTCCGGTGGCCGTTGTGTTTCCAAGCGAAGTTATACCATCAGTATCATACAAAACAACTGCTGAGCCATCTTCGGCGGTTCCGTTAAAAGTTGGTGTGTTTAAACTTGTTACATTATCTGTTGATGATGAACCCAGGTCACTCGCAGCAATCATATCAGGAGTTGATGGTGCTCCAGGGGCCTGCGTGTCAAAAGTAATAGTTGGCGTTGTGCCTGCCCCCCCGCCGTTCCCGGCAAGATCGGTATATGAACTCGCTGCAACTGTAATGCTGGCTATGCCGCCATTAGTGTTTGCTGTTGGAGTAAATGTAGCTGTGCGGGTTAAACCTGAACCTGATATAGCGCTAAGCGTACCACCCGAAACTACTACATCACCAGTTGTTCCATCCCATGTGAAGGTTACTAAAGGGTCTTCGCTAAAGGTAAAAGTGATTGTTGCTGTTTGACCAACCTTTAGAGCTGTCTTATCGCTGGTTATGGCCAATGTTGGCGGAGTTTTGTCAATAGTATATAATTGACCTGCGGTATATGGCAATGCGCTTATTCCGGGTAATAAGCCCGTAGCATTATTCAGGTTTAATGTTACATTCCCGTCACCTGTGCCAGTATTTACACTTACAGTATATGCAGGTCCTGTGCCTGTTACCGAGCTTACACTTGCCCCGCTGATAGTTCCGGTAGTGGTTAAGTTAAAGTTGCCGGTTGCCAGGCCTGTTACAGCCGCGCCTAATGTTACTGTATAATCAACAGATGTTGCATTGGTGGGGTTTGAGGCCAAAGCCTTTCTGTTAATTGAGGTAACTGTAGTGTTGGTATATAAATTTGCAGGATTACCGGGAGTTGTTGAAAGTAAATAATTTTCAGACCCAACTAATCCATTATATTCTACAGCCATTACCTGGTATTGCGTTGCTGCGGTAAGGCCGGTTATGTTTACAGATGATTGCCCGGTACCCTTATAGATACAATGCCATGAGCCGGGCCCTGTTCCTGTGCCAAAAGTTGTACTTGGTGTATAAGTAGTGTTAATTAATGGAGTTGGGCTGCCACTTGTGCCTTGTAATATAAAAACAGCTCTATTGGTACCATTGCCTTCGCCGCTCCAGTTAACTGTAGCAGTAGTAGTAGCTACATTTGTAAATGATACTGTGCTTGCCTGCACAGTAGGTGTTCCGTAAAAATGTAAAACAGCGCCCCCCAGACTTCCATCGCCATCGCCGGCAAAAATATTAGTACTGTTTGTTACAGCTATCCCCCATGGATACAAAATCCCATTAAAATGCAATGCTGTTGACAAAGTAGTTGGCGAGCCTAAACCGCCTGTATATTTAACTAACTTATACCCGCTGCCGCTGTTTTCTGAGCTGTAAAGATCACCTGCTGCATCAAACGTCAGAGCAGTGGCAAAATTATTTGTAGATAGCGTAGATGCAGCATATGAACTGGCGAATGCCAACCTTATAATTCCTCCTTTATCATTAGGAAAGCCACCGTCCTGGTTAAAATCATTAGTAACATAAATATCGTTGGTAATTGGCGATACAGCCAGGCCATTAGGATATGAGTTACCTGCATGATTAGCTAAATTATCATACAAGAGCACACTATCAACAGTTGATGTTAAATGCTGATAAACCGCGTAATGCGTTTGGGTGCCATCCAATTGGGCGGCGAATAAATTGTCATGTGAATCAACTGCCAGTGCCGAATAATAAGACCCTTTCCTGAAAACACTAGGTGTATAAACAGAGCCGCTTGTACCATTGTTTGAGGCCAGCTTTATAATTTGGCCGCCGTTTGCCGTAAAATCAGTTGTAACATAAACTGTACCTGTGCTTGTAACCGCAATTCCCCATGGCAGATCACCACCAGGGCCCGTATCATCACCTTCCGAGGCCAGGGTATAAATACTTAGCCCCGGGCCAGTGCCGTTAAAATATTTTAAAACCTCGCCTTTTAAGCCGCTGGTACCTGGTTTTACATGGATAACATATATATTACCGGCTGCATCCTTGGTTAAACCACTGTTTAGATCGCCAGTCTCAACATTTGAGTGGGTAAATACAGGCTGTGCCCATGAAGGAAGCGTTGCTCCCACTAAAAGAATAATTACTGCAATAACGTAAAACCCTTTTGTAAAAATTTGTTTCATAAAGTTTGGTTTATATACACATATATGGATTTTGCCAGCCACTCAGGCAACCCTCATGTATCGCTTTAAAATTCGCTGAATCGAACTTTAACCCGTTACCCTGGCTTACAACTGTTTTATAAATCTTATTTGTTGTTGTTTTAATTCGTACCACATCAGTAATTGGCAATGAGAAGCCCGACTGCGGGTAAAAATTACGTTCGCCTCTTGGCCCTCTTATTGATTCTTTTCGCAGCAAAGCTTTCGCGCCATCCCAGTCTTGCTTGTCAAGCTGCGGCCGCACTGCATTGAGTGCAAGTCCAGTTTCATAGCCAAGCAAACCAAATATATTGGCCTTTTGGCCTCCTTTTGTTTCAAACTTCTTCACAAACTCCCTGTTCCTTACATCTTCCGAATCGTAATTCCATGATACGGTTGCATAAAGTTCAAAATCCAAATGGGCCACATCATACAACACATCGTCATAAACCATATTTTCAGCAACCAAAAGCGGGATGTTTTTATAAAATTCCGAAGCGCGCCAGGCTGTTAAAAATGTACTGCTTTGCTTACCGGTAAATATTGCGTGTACGTATGCTGGTGCATACTTCTTTACATCTGCAAAAAACACATCAAGCTCTGTTTGCCCCCAATCACCTGTCTTGTTAGGGAAAATGTGGTTCAGCATTTGCTTTGACCCGGCATCACCCGCCCCATGCCTGAACGCATTGCTTAAATGATAGCCCGATTCATACAATGGCATCACCATCATTCCAGTGTCGCCATATTCTTTATAGGCCCAGTTGCCTAAGGCATATTGCGTTTGCCAGATCTGTTGTGATGAATAAAAAATTTCAGGGCTCAGGTGATTAAAATATGGGATATATTCGCCCATATCAAAAAAGAAACCCATTTTTCTGTGGTTGTCTATTGTCGGGATAAGATCAGGAATAGACTGGTAGCTGATCAACCCCGAAAGGATATCAATCTGATCAAAGAAGATTAACTTATTTGCTGCTTCCTGTGTAGAAGCAGCTGAACCTAATTTGGTGTATGCAGGTATAAATTGTACCTGATTTTGCCGGAAGGGGTCGAGGTTCATACCCAAAAGGATCCCGGCAGTTAAATGTGCGGCATAAAACGGGTAGATACTTGAGTAAGGGGATAACAAACCTATTTTTAGCGGCCGTTTCATTTAAATTAATTTTGGCTTGGAAAAACTCCAAACATGGATATAAGATAGTTAAGGCCTAAAACAGGCTGTATAATAGATGATGGCTGATTACCACCCGGGCCATTACCAATGATCTGATTTGAAAGAATTGTATCCGCCGGGTTAGAATTAAACATCTTTAAAGAAGTAGCATTCGGCCCTGCAGCTATATAAGGCGTTGCAAGGTAAGTGCCCTGAACCGGGATTCCGGTAGTACCAATATTGGGGCTTACTAAGGCACTGTGATTGTGAGAAGGGATCTGGTTTGTAGTAAGTGTAACTTCTTCTACACCTGCTACCTCACCAATAACCCTGGTACTTAAGCCGGCGCCAGTACCCTGGTGAATAGCCACCCTGCCCTGCAGATCAGGTAACCCAAAAGTTGACTGCCCATCACCCCCATATGTGGTTCCAATCAGGTTAAATAAAGTATCGTTTTCAGATATGGGTATCAACTGGCCAGCACACATTGACCAGCCGGCAATAGTGAAGTTGCCGCCAAATAAAATGATCGCACCTACGTATGGTTGCATAAGTTAAAATATTAAATAAAATAAATGGGACTTTACTCCGTTAAACATACTCACCTATTATAATTTTTTAGCTTAACTAAATTAAGCATGGAATTCTTTTTGCCAAAATGAAACTATTTCAAGCTTCCTTTTAAAAATACTATAATTAGCTTTAACAAAACCCGCAGTTTTGTATTGAACATAATACTAAATCACCCTCCGTTTCACCTTCACAACCTGGCTTTAAAACTAGGTTTGCGATGGAAAAATACCCTGAAGGGCTATACAATAACTTAATACTGAATACGGTTGCATTATAGTATGCGGCTGCGAGCCACCTTTATTACCAACACTTGACTGATGCAGTGTAACCAAAGCATTACCTGGCCCCGAAGGCGTATTGGTATACAATAAAATATTTGAAGCGTCAGCCCCAACACCTAAAACAGGACCCTGAGCCAATGAAGATGCATTGGTAGGAATACCAATTGTTGGCACACCTGTACTTACCTTAAAATCATGGTTATGTGGCGGCATTTCACTATAAATCAATGTATGGCTTTCCTGACCCGCAACTTGCCCCAGTACAAAACCATTTCCCTGGTGAATAGGTACCCTGCCCTGCAGGTTAGGCAATGCAAAGTTAACCCGTCCGTCTCCACCGTAAGTAGTACCCAAAAGGGAAAACAGCGCCTGGTTTTGATTGATAGGCAAAAGCTGCCCGTTACAAAGCGCCCAGCCTTTGGGCGGAAAACCAAAGCTCATTGCAAAAATTGAGGCTAAAAATGATTGTAGCATACTATTATTTTTTTAGTATTTACCAATTTGATGGATTTAAAAATCAGATTCTATTATTATGAACGTGCAGGAAAAACCCCCTGCATTGCAATAACATAAAGCATTGTTAAATAAGGCTGCATTATATTGTATGGCTGTCCTCCGCCTGCCGGTGCAAGCTCAGTTTGTAAAGCAACGGAATTGGTTGCAATATCAGTGGCATACAATTTTTGTGTTATAGCATGCGGCCCCGAACCTGTTGAAGGACCGCGGGACAGGCTGTTACCTGATGGTGTACTCTTTATATCAGCAACAGTAACCGCACCGGCATATGCCAAAAAATCATGCGTATGTGAAGGTAACTGACTTGTCTGCAGGGTAAATGTTGACGATCCGGTTTGCTCTCCAATAAAATATTGGCTTAAGCCGGCGCCCTGGCCCTGGCCTACCGCAGCCTGGCCCTGAAGGTCAGGCAATGCAAAAGTACTTTTACCGTCGCCACCGTAAAAAGTTCCTAATAGAGAAAACAAGGCAGTATTCTGGCTTATAGGCATCAATTGCCCATTACACATCGCCCAACCCTTTGGGGCAAAATTAAACCCGCATAACAATATTTGCGCAACGAAAGGTTCCATAAGGTTTTTAGATTGAAAGCCAAATCTAATTATTTTTTAATAAACATTAATATTTTTAAAAATATATTTTCTCACTATAACTACTACAAAAAAATACACTTATTATTAAATAATATCAAAATCATTATTACCTTTAAATCGATATTTCTTAAACATCACATATCCTTGTTAATTATGACTAATCAACGTAGGCGTTTTATAGGCCAGCTTTCATTACTTGCGGGTGCGGCAGCACTGAGTAAGCCATTTGCTTCAGTAGCAGCAATTAAACAAATCCGGATAAACCCTGCAGCCGATAACACCGTAACTATTTATCATACAAATGATTTGCATGGCAATTTAAACGCAGCTTATAAAAACATGGGCGGTTTAAATCATATAAAAAACACGCTTACCAGTCAAAATGCAAAAGGGTTATTGCTTGATGGCGGAAGCTTTTTAAATAAGGACCAAAATTATGCCGCGCATAAAAATATGATTGAAGCTATGAATAGCATAGGTTACCATGCTGCAACGATCGGCAGTCATGAGCTTTCAAAAGGCGAAGATTACCTTGCCCGGCTGGCTCCATTAATGCAGTTCACACTGATCAACTGTAATTATCAACTTGGTTATACGCTTAATAAATATGTGAAACCTTATGTAATTGTTAAAACAGGCAAACTAAAGGTAGGCATAACCGGCGTAGGCCAGCCTACTGACAGCGTTATTTATAATGATGCTATTAAATGTGCCAACAAAACGGCTGCTATGCTTAAGAATGATGAAAATTGCGATCTAGTTATCTGCATTTCTCACCTGGGCAATAACAAGGCAGGAACCATCCCTGACAATCAGAAACTTGCACAACAATCTGCAAATATTGACGTGATAATAAGCGGCGACAACCGTAAAATAACTCATGGCCCAACCCTGTTAAACAATAGTTTGAACCACGAAATATTTTTGTGCCAGGCTGGCTTTGACGGATTAATGATGGGTAAAATGGAATTTGCGTTTGATGATGATAAACAAAAAGCGCAAATAAACGCTATTCATCTTATCCCGGGCAAACCCGAAAACAAAAGGTTTGCAGCTTTATTAAACAAGTTTGGAACAATACAGGCTGCCTGATATACTTTACCTGTTTTATATTAATTTACTTTCACGAAAAATGGCGTTTATGTAGAATAAACGCCATTTTTCGTGAAACATAGCCGCACATTTTCTTTTGCATTTAACGCCGCAGAGCTTGATTGGGCTATATTGCCTAAACATAGCTTCCAGATCCGTTATAAATTATATGCTTACTGCTTTTCATTAAAGTATTTAATATTAATTAATATTTAAAAATAATAACCCCTGCTTGATGTTTTTTACCATCCCTTGCTTTATAATCAATTTGATAAAATATATAGCCGTTTTACGGAGTATTTAGTCCGTGCTAATTAAGCCATTTCTCAAAACCATATAAAAAACCAGGGGATCAGTTTCATAAACCGATCCCCTGATCTCTAACCTTCAATCACTAATTTTTCAAGCTTAATATTTTAATACCAGGTAACCTGTTTTATGTTTGGTATCATTGCCGTCCTTGTATTCCAGCGAGTAAAAGTAAGTACCCGCCAGTTGTAGTTTACCATTGGTATTGGAGTGCCCGTCAAATACTTTTGAAGTATTATCATAGCCTTTCACCTCGTATACCAGCGTGCCGCTACGGCTCATGATCTGCAGCGTGTTATCCGGGTAAGCGCTGATCCCGTCTATCTGCAGGTAGTCGCTTTTGCCGTCCCCGTTGGGCGATACATTCTGATGCACCACTACTTCATTTACAGTAACCGGCACCGTTTGTTTTTCATCATACAAGGAGGCAAGTCCGGCAGGCGTTTGCCGCTTTACCTTGATGCTGTAGGTTTTGGTGGTTACGCCGTCCTGTGCAGTTACTACCGTAGTAATGATGTTGTCGCCTACATTTAACGCAATGGATCCTGATGGTGTGCCGGACACTACCGCTACATTATTTACCGTTATGGTAGCGGTGGGATCCGCTGCCGTTGGTGTTATCATAACCGAGCTTACCGAATTATTCACCGTTGACGTATAATCCTTATAATCCGCCCCCGATACAGTGGTCAGCACTACCCTTGGACTAACCGTTAGGTTGGTTAATAGGGCTGGGGCAAGACGCGTTATCGTCATGCTGTACGTATTGGTGTTCAACCCCTCTGTTACTACCGTGGTGATCGTATTATCCCCTACATTTAATGGGATAGAGCCAGAGGCTGTACCGGAAGCTACCGCTACATTATTTACCGTTATGCTTGCTATTGCATCC
>NZ_FRCM01000017.1 GCF_900142915.1 Mucilaginibacter sp. OK098 | reverse complement strand
TAGTGCTGACCACTGTATCGGGGGCGGATTATAAGGATTATACGTCAACGGTGAATAATTCGGTAAGCTCGGTTATGATAACACCAACGGCAGCGGATCCTACCGCTACCATAACGGTAAATAATGTAGCGGTAGTGTCAGGCACAGCATCAGACCCGATCACGCTGAATGTAGGAGGTAACACCATAACCACGAGCATAACAGACGGCGTCACCACCAATACATATAGTATAGTGATAACCAGGCAGGCACCTGCGGTACTTGCATCCTTGTATGATGATAAGCAAACGGCTCCTGTTACCGTAAATGAAGTAGTGGTGCATCAGAATGTATCGCCCAACGGCGACGGCAAAAGCGACTACCTGCAGATAGACGGGATCAGCGCTTACCCGGATAACACGCTGCAGATCATGAGTCGCAGTGGTACGCTGGTATACGAGGTGAAAGGCTATGATAATACATCAAAAGTATTTGATGGGCATAGCACCAATGGTAAACTACAACAGGCGGGCACTTATTTTTACTCGTTAGAATACAAGGATGGTACTGATACCAAACATAAAACAGGATACTTAGTGTTGAAGTATTAAGCTTGAAAGGTAAATTATAGAGAGATCAGAGATTAGTTGTTTTTTTAACTAACCTCTGGTCTCTAATTACTGCAAACCAATTAATCCCTGTCGCGGCTAAGTTTGGAAATTACCAGTGGGTTTTCATGAAGCTCAAGGGTCTCACGGCGATGGTTAACAATATGAATGGCGGTAAACAAAGCCTCGCGGAACGAGATCTCCGACGCCTGGTTTTTTCCGGCAATATCATAAGCCGTGCCATGATCAGGCGAGGTACGTACAAAATTTAAGCCGGCAGTAAAGTTTACGCCCGATTCAAACGCTATATGTTTAAATGGGATCAGGCCCTGGTCGTGGTACATGGCCAGCACAGCATCAAACTGTAAATAGGTTCCGTTTGCAAAAAAGCCATCGGCAGAGTATGGGCCAAAAGCCAGTATATTATTATTCCGGGCCTCTTCAATTGCCGGGGTAATTGTTGTTTGTTCTTCATTGCCGATTAGGCCGTTATCGCTGGCGTGCGGGTTTAAACCCAGCACCGCAATTTTAGGCTTACGGATCCAGAAATCATTACGCAGGCTGGCATCCATCAACTTAAGCTTTGCAACAATCTTTTCTGTAGTAATGCTTTCCGAAACTTTAGAAATCGGGATGTGCCCGGTAACTACGCCAACACGCAAAGTATCGCTCACTAAAAACATTAACGACTCGGCTGCACCGTCTTTTTCCTGTAAATACTCGGTATGGCCGGGAAAGTTAAATTGCTCGCTCTGGATGCTGTCTTTATTAATGGGCGCGGTAACCAATGCATCAATATGCCCGTTTATCAGGTCGCTGGTTGCCCGCTCTAACGACAGGAAACCATATTTACCAACATCGTTATTTGCTATACCGGGTTCAATTTTTACATCTTCTTCCCAGCAATTGATCATATTGGGTTTTTTATGTTCCTTTTTGGTTTCGGATGCATTGTTGATCACAAAAAAGTTAAGGTCCTCTACCTGGGTAGTGCGGCGGTAAAATGATGCCAGCTTTGTATGGCCATAAACAATGGGGATGCAATAATCATAAATGCGGCTATCGGCCAAAGTTTTTATAATTATCTCTAACCCTATGCCGTTTACATCGCCTATGCTGATTCCTATTTTAATTTTTTCGCTCATTGTATGATATGATTACACTGATTGAATTATGATTACACCGATTTTTTGGAGATACATAATTTAACAGTTTTGTTGGTTTGGCTTTCAGCTTTTTGCCTTGAGCTTTCAGCTTTAACCATACAAATAAAAAGATTTTAAGCTTATAGTTTCTTATTAAAGCACAAATATGCCTTAATTTGCTCAAATATTTGATTAATAATGACATTGGTAAGAGCAAAAAAACATTTAGGGCAGCATTTTCTTACTGATAAAAATATTGCCGCTAAAATAGTGGAGAGCCTTAGGCCGGCTAACGGATATAGCCAGGTGCTTGAGGTCGGGCCAGGCATGGGCATCCTGTCTGATTTTTTACTGCAAAAAAGTGAGCTGGAAGTTTCACTAATAGATATTGATACAGAATCGTACCTGTACCTTCAAAAAAAATACCCGGCTTTAGGCAAAAGGCTTATTAATGCGGATTTTTTGGAGATGGATTTTGCTGCGTTCTTTAACGGCCCGATGGCAATTATCGGCAACTTTCCATATAATATATCATCACAAATATTATTCAAAGTGCTTGATAACAGGCAGCAGGTTGTTGAGGTGGTTGGCATGTTCCAAAAAGAGGTGGCCGAGCGTTGTAATTCAAAACCGGGCAGCAAGGAGTATGGGATCCTCAGCGTGTTTTTGCAAGCCTATTACAAGGTTGAATATTTGTTTACAGTAAAGGCAGGGGTATTTAATCCGCCGCCAAAAGTGTTATCAGCGGTAATAAGGCTAACCCGAAATAAAACAGAAGCTTTAGGCTGCGATGAAAAATTATTCTGGCAGGTGGTAAAGGCAGGCTTTAACCAACGCCGTAAGACATTGCGCAATGCGGTATCATCATTAATAAACAAGGAAAAAATGACTGATGAACCATTGCTTGACCTTAGGGCTGAAAGATTAAGCGTGGATGATTTTGTGAAACTGACGAATATGATTATGGCAAACAGGTAAAAGAAGTTCATAGTTGATGGTTCATAGTTCATGATAGCTGCTAAGGAAACTTACGAAGTTTAACTCGGGGTTATATATTGTTTAACGGCCTCGTTGAGGGCTTTGCCGTTTTAAAACTTCGTAAGTTTTATTTCTTTCGACTATGAGCCATGAACTATGATCCATCAACTAAAATAACAATTGGTTCAGTATGCATTTTCTTTATTGATGACGCCATGCGTTTTATAAAAAAATAGTTTGCGGTGCCGCCAATAACCGCACCAACTACTGGTACCAGTCTTTCGGCAGTTCGGGTACCCAATACCATTAACATTTTTTCAGCAACACCCTCCATCATGGTTTTGGTAAGGGTAACACCGGCATCTACTTTAAGTGAAGTTGCTATGAACGACATAAATTCTTCAAAGCCTATTTGGTAACTGCCCTTATTGTGGTACATGATAGCCATGGTAACCCTGAATTGCTGCGTTAATAAGTTGACAAAATCAAGCGGAACACCTATCACCATAGTTAGCATCCCACCCGTGCCTGATATAACGCCTGATCCCGCTGCCAGGTAAGCACATTGCTCAATAAACTTATCTATCCCCATTTTATCAACGCCTTTTTTAATGTTGAGCTGATCAATGCGGTCAAATATTTGCTTAAAGCCTTTATTCGAAAGCCTGCTGGCCTGTATTTTCATGCCGGCTCCCATTTTCTTAAATTTCATTAGCTTCATTTTTTGTGGGATAATCCTGAATATAATACAATACTATTAACGTGCCGGTTTTAAAAAATGCATAAAATGTCATCTTTTTTTAATAAACCTTTGTATCAATGTTAATTAAACCGAGCATTTTATAATTTTACACCCTAATATAAATTATTAAGTAGTTGAAAAATAATATTCTTATTGTTGATGATATCCATCCTGTGTTTATGGAGATGGCTGCTGCCAAAGGTTATCAATGTGATTATAAACCCACAATAAAGCCCGACGAGGCTCTGCAGATCCTGGGTGACTATGCCGGGATGGTTATCCGCTCAAAGTTTAATGTTAATAAACAGGTTATTGATATTGCCAGGAACCTGCGCTTTGTTTGCCGTGCAGGCGCCGGAATGGATAATATTAATGAAGCATACGCTGCCGAAAAAGGTATAACATTAATAAACGCGCCCGAAGGCAATATGGATGCTGTTGGTGAACACGCCGTAGGCTTATTACTGGCCCTTATGAACAATTTTAACACTGCTGACGATCAGATCCGTGCCGGAAGCTGGCGGCGTGAGCCAAACCGGGGATATGAGCTGAAGGGCCGCACGGTGGGTATTGTAGGCTATGGGTTTATGGGTAAAAGTTTTGCTAAAAAACTGTCGGGGTTTGAGGTAAATGTAATTGCTTATGATAAATATAAAACCGGCTTTAGCGATAAATATGCCCGGGAAGTAAGCATGGAAGAAATTGTAAAGCATAGCGATGTGTTAAGCCTGCACATTCCGTTAACTGCAGAAACAGATGGTTTGGTAAGCGAAGAATATTTATTTCATTTTAAAAAGCCTATATTTTTTATAAATACCTCCCGTGGTAAAACCGCTAAGGTACGGGCGGTAATTGATGCAATAAAGCAAGGTAAAGTTTTAGGTGCAGGTCTTGATGTGCTTGAGGTTGAGAAGTTTCCAGCACTTGCCGAACAGGAGTGGTTTGACGAACTAAAACAATCAGGCAAGGTAATTCTTACCCCTCACGTTGCCGGCTGGACGTTTGAATCGTACAGAAAGATAAGTGAAGTGATGGGGCAAAAGTTGCCTTTTAGTTCATAGTTGATGGTTCATAGTTCATAGCCGAAAAAGAGGCAAGACATTGAGAGTCAAGAAATAAGAAACCGCGATAAGCATTAACTGCGAACTATTTTGTAGCTGCCATGAACTATGAACTCAACACCACATTATCAATCAGTCTTGTCTTACCCACTTGGGCAGCTACAAGGGCCACGATGCTTTTAGTGGCCTCATCTGCGGGATGGAGGGTGTCACCATCGGCAATTGCAAAATAATCAAGCTCAACGCCGGGTTCGGCGTTTATCAATAGTTCGGCTTCTTTTTTTAATGTTGGGATGTTATGGCTGTTGAAATTGGTTTTTAACCAGTTCAGCGTTTTTGAAAGGATCAATGCATGTTGCCTGTCGTCAGGCGTTAAATGGATATTCCTTGAACTCATTGCCAGGCCGTCGGTTTCGCGCTTTATGGGGCACATCACCAGCTTAACCGGCATATTCAGCATAGTAACCATTTTACTGATTATCAAAAACTGCTGGTAATCTTTTTGGCCAAAGTAGGCAGTATCGGGAGTAACAATATTAAAAAGCTTGTTAACTATTTGGGTAACGCCCTGGTAATGGCCCGGCCGGAACTCGCCTTCAAGCAAATGTTCGGTTTCGCCTATGTTTAAATGCCAATGTTCATTATCATCATACATCTCATTTACCTCTGGATAGAACAATATATCGCACTTAACCTGCTCCAGCAGTTTAATGTCGGCTTCAATAGTACGGGGATATTTCTCCAGGTCTTTAGGATCATTAAACTGGCTGGGATTCACAAAAATGCTGCATACAATCACATCATTTTGTTGCTGTGCCAGTTCAATTAATGAAAGGTGGCCATGGTGCAGAGCGCCTAGAGTAGCCACAAAACCAACAGTTTGGTTTAAGGCTTTTATTTGCTGCAAATATTGCTGTAGAGATTTCTTAGTAGTAAATGTTTTCAACACAAATGAAATTACATAATTGGGGCAAAGTTGTACAAATGATTAATATTTACCAAAAGTTACTTGCATAATTGGTTGCCAGTTCATATAATAATGCTTATATTTGCAAACTCAATTTTTTTGGACTTCTTTATATAAATTAAATACTGATATAGTGATGGGTAAATCTAAGCTTTTGTTTATAACTCACGAAATGTCTCCTTTCCTTGAACTCTCAAAAATTTCTGAAATTACGCGCCAGCTTCCTCAAGCTATGCAGGAAAAAGGTTACGAGATCCGTATCCTTATGCCGCGTTTTGGAAATATCAATGAGCGCAGGAACCGGTTACACGAGGTGATCCGTTTATCGGGAATGAACATTATCATTAATGATAATGACAATCCGTTAATTATTAAAGTTGCTTCTATCCCTGCCGCACGAATGCAGGTTTATTTTTTAGATAATGAAGAGTATTTTCAGCGTAAACATGTATTTGCCGATAAAGACGGTAAATTTTATGCTGATAATGATGAGCGCATGATCTTCTTTTGCAAGGGTGCTTTAGAAACCGTTAAAAAGTTAGGCTGGGCTCCTGATGTAATTCACTGCCATGGCTGGATGAGCGCTTTAGTGCCTGCTTATCTAAAAACAACCTATAAAGACGATCCTACATTTAAAAACTCAAAGGTTGTTTATTCTATTTATCAAAACGACTTTACAGAACAACTGGATGCTGATTTTGCTCAAAAAGCCGTAATGGGCGATATGACCGAAAAACATACGGAGGTTTACAAACCCGGAAGTAACGCCGCACTTTATGCCGGCGCTATTCAATACAGTGACGGAATAGTTTTGGCAGGCGAGAATATAGACGAGGATGTGTTAAATAATGTTAAAAACAGCAATAAATCGGTTTTAGAATTCGAATCTACCGCAGATTTCGAAAATTATTACAATTTTTACGACGAAATTGCCAATGAAGAATTGGCACATGTTGTATAAGCTTTGAGATCATATATGAAATTTTTCCGTTTAGACTTATTGACGTTGTTAATAAGTCTTTTTATTTTGAATAGTTGTAAAAATCAGGATAGTGTTGGCCTGGGTGTGAATTCAGCAAATCAAATTAATGGTACATTGGTTGATACCTCAACTATAATGGTTAATACCGTTAAGGATGATTCTGTTATAACATCTTCCGCCACTAAAAATCCACTGGCATACTTTATCGATCCTATTTTTGGAACAACTGAATCAAACCTGGCTGCAAGTCTTAGCTTGCCAGGGGCAACAGCGTATACTTTACCATCAGGAACAATATCAATTGATTCAACAAAGTTGGTATTACGTTATATCGATGGTTTTTACGGCGATTCTGTGGCATCAACTTATACGCTAAATGTTTACCAGTTAAAGGGGACTACGCCTTTTGATGAAAGCGTTTCTTATTATAATACCAAAAAGTGGGATCCTGATCTTTCTAATTTATTGGGATCGAAAACATTTATAGCTCATTCGCATGATTCTATTAAAATTACTAACATAATAGCCGGAAAGCCTGATACACTTATAAAGGTTCCGCCACAGTTGAGGATTACTATTAACAATAGCTTTATTATTAAAAACTTATTTAATGCAAGCAGTGCAACCCTTGCATCAAACAAGGTCTTTCAAAATGCTGTTAAAGGGTTGTACTTAACACTCGATAAAAATCAAACAACAGGACCTGGTGGTACTTTGATGTTTTCGTCTGGCGACACCCTGGCGGTTTATTGCAAGATTGTTAATAATGGCGTTATTGATACCGCTACAATAATGCTTCCTATAACAAAGCTTGCTGCATCAATAAAACATACCTATTCAACATCCATTCAGGCCGAACTTGCTAATACCACAACATCAGGAAATGTTTTTTATTTACAAGGCCTTGCAGGTTTACGTACTAAGATCAAGTTTCCCAATTTATTGACGAACCTTAGGAATAATCTGTTGAAAAAAGATAGTGATATAGTGTTAAACCGCGCCGAGTTAGTAATAACCCCAAGCCCAGGGTCTAATGTCCCGTATAGGCCAATACCTCAAATTACAATGTACAAGTTGGATATAGCTAATCAGCGTGTTACTTTAGAAGATGCAAATACCAGTGATCCGCGGAGTGGAGGTGTAGCTGTTTTTGGAGGACGTTATAATCCTGCTACAAAACAGTATCATTTTATTATAACCGCTTATTTGCAGGATTTGTTGCTTAAAAGAACATTTGATTACGGTGCCTATATAGCCCCTATTGATACCACTAATAAGTCCACGGTTGATATTGCTGTTACTTCGCAAATTGCAGCACGTACCTTAGCCACAGGTACAGATAAAACTTCGCCCTATAAAATAAAGCTGAATATTATTTATACCAAGATAGTTAAGCAAAATTAAAAACTTAGAGATAAGCGCTTGGTTTGAAAGCCCGGAAGATGCATTAATCCATCTTCCGGGCTTTTTTGTTTTTGAGTAAAATAGCTGCCATCGGGTTAATTAATCTCCGGTCTCTTACCTCTAACCGCTTAATATTCATAAGTTATGGATACTTTTTAAAAAAATTTAATATTATCGATTGCGACCAAAACGTAACCTTTAATAACTAATGTTATTATTTTTGCGCTGAAAAACATTATTAATTAACTATCTATTTATGTGTGGAATTGTAGGTTATATAGGCTTTAGGGATGCTTATCCCATTGTTATAAAAGGCCTTCACCGGCTGGAGTATCGCGGATATGACAGCGCCGGGGTTTCTTTATTTGACAAAGAATTAAAAGTATTTAAAAAGGCAGGAAAGGTTAGCGACCTGGAGGATTTTGTGAAAGATGTTGACCTTGGCGGTACAATTGGCATGGGCCATACCCGTTGGGCAACGCATGGAGTACCAAGCGACAGGAACTCGCACCCTCACGCTTCAGGTAACCGCAGGCTTAATATTATTCACAATGGGATAATTGAAAACTATGGTGTTATAAAAGAAACGCTGTTAAGCAAAGGCCATGTTTTTAAAAGCGATACAGATACCGAGGTTTTAATACACCTGGTTGAAGATATCCAGAATGAAACAGGTTTGGACCTGCGCGAAGCGGTTAGGGTTGCTTTAACTAAAGTGATAGGGGCTTATGCCATTGTAATAATGAGCGCCGATGAACCTGATCTGTTAATTGCTGCCCGTAAAGGCAGCCCTATGGTGATTGGTGTTGGCAAAGGCGAGTACTTTATTGCTTCGGATGCTACGCCTATTGTAGAGTATACCAAAAATGTTATCTATTTAAATGATAATGAGATTGCTTACCTGCGCCGTGAAGATCTGCTGATAAAGAATATTGACAATATAGTACAAACGCCATATGTGCAGGAGCTTGATTTAAAGCTGGATATGCTGGAGAAAGGCGGCTTTGATCACTTTATGCTGAAAGAGATCTATGAGCAGCCGAGGTCAATTCGCGATTGTATGCGCGGGCGTATCTATCCTGAGAAAGGAAAGGTTCAGTTGGGCGGAATAAAGGAATACACAGAGAAACTGAAAAATATTGACCGCATTATTATTGTTGCCTGCGGCACATCATGGCATGCAGGATTGGTTGGCGAATACCTGATTGAAGAATATGCGCGCGTACCGGTTGAAGTTGAATATGCTTCGGAATTCAGGTATCGCAACCCGATAATTACAGAAAAGGACCTGGTGATAGCGATCTCACAATCGGGCGAGACGGCTGATACTATGGCTGCCATTGAATTGGCAAAAGAAAAAGGCGCAACTATTTTTGGCATCTGTAACGTGGTTGGCGCCTCTATTCCGCGTACTACCCATGCCGGGGTTTACACCCATGCCGGGCCCGAAATAGGCGTAGCTTCAACCAAAGCATTTACTGCACAGGTAACCGTTTTAACTTTGATAGCTTTTTATATTGCACAACAAAGAGGAGCTATTACGGAGAGTAAGTTGATTGAGCAGTTAACTGAACTAAATGAAATACCTGAATTAGTTGAGCAGGCTTTAAAGCTAAACGATCATATTAAAGAAATAGCCTGGAAGTTTAAAGACTCAACCAATTGTTTGTTTTTAGGCAGGGGCAGCTCGTTCCCGGTTGCGCTTGAAGGAGCGCTTAAGCTAAAGGAGATCTCCTACATTCATGCCGAAGGTTATCCTGCTGCCGAAATGAAACATGGGCCGATTGCCTTGATCGATAATGATATGCCGGTTGTTTTTATTGCAACCAAAGATTCATCGTACGGCAAGGTAGTAAGCAATATACAGGAAGTAAAAGCACGTAAGGGCCATGTAATTGCAATAGTTACCGAAGGTGATACAGAGGTAAAAGGCATGGCCGATTACGTGATTGAGATTCCGCAAACCGGCGAAGCATTTGTGCCATTGCTGGCAACTATACCTTTACAGCTGCTTGCCTACCATATAGCCGTAATGCGTGGCTGTAATGTTGACCAGCCCCGCAATTTGGCAAAATCGGTAACGGTGGAGTAGAAGAAAGGGAGTAGGCAGTTTTCAGTGAGCAGTTGGCAGTTTGAAAAAGAAAGAGTGGGCAGTTGAATACCTGCAATTTTTTATAAAGCTAAAAAACTGCCTGCTGCCAACTGCTCACTGCCAACTTTTTACATATGCGCTCCCATTGAGCTCATAGCAGCGTCCATATCAAGCTGCAAACCTTTTGCTATGGCCATTCCAAGGCCAATATCAGCCCTGAACCAGTGGCAAAGCTGCCTGTTTACTATCAGGTCTTTTTTAGGGCCGTCAATGCCGCCCATTGAGTTAACTATATTTGTTATCAAATCATGCTTGGCTTCGTCACTCATCAGGCGGTATAAATTACCTGGCTGGGTATAATGGTCATTTTCGCCCTCGGCATTACGGTCGTACCAATCAGCTACGCTGGTTCCCAGATCCCATGCTGGTTCTTTGTAGCTTTCATCGGCCACTATATCATCAAAGCTGTTAGGGAAATAATTTGGAGCCGAACCCTGGTTTCCGTCGACGCGCATCTGTCCATCCCGCTCATAATTATTTACAGCAAAGGGACATCTGTTCACCGGGATCTGCTCGTAGTTGCCCCCTAAACGGTGACGATGCGCATCCGGGTAAGAGAGTAAACGGCCCTGTAGCATCTTATCAGGCGAATAGCCTACGCCATCAACCACATGCGCCGGTGCAAATGCAGATTGTTCAACATGAGCAAAATAATTATCAGGGTTTTTATTCAGCTCCAACACACCCACATCTATTAACGGGAAATCGGCATGCGGCCATACCTTGGTAAGATCAAAAGGATTCCATTTATAAGTTTTGGCTTCTTCCTCGGTCATCACCTGGATCTTCAGCTCCCATTTAGGGAAGTCGCCGTTATCAATATGGCTTAACAGATCATGTTGTGCAAAGTCGGGGTTTTTACCGCGCATTTCGCCTGCTTCAGCATCGGTAAAGTTTTTAATCCCCTGTTTGGTTTTAAAGTGGAACTTTACCCAATGCCTTTCGTTATTGGCATTGATCATTGAAAAAGTGTGGCTCCCAAATCCATCCATATGACGGTAACCATATGGTGTTCCGCGATCACTCATCAGGATAGCTACCTGGTGAAGGCTTTCCGGGTTTAACGACCAAAAATCCCACATCATGGTTGCGCTTTTGCAATTGGTATAAGGATCTCGTTTTTGGGTATGGATAAAATCACTGAATTTTTTAGGGTCCTTTATAAAAAACACAGGGGTATTATTGCCTACCAGGTCCCAGTTCCCTTCTTCGGTATAAAATTTTAAAGCAAAGCCACGCGGATCACGTTCTGTATCAGCAGAGCCCTTTTCGCCCCCAACAGTTGAAAAGCGTAAAAAAGTTTTAGTTTCCTTACCAATGGTATTAAAAAGTTTGGCGCGGGTGTATTTTGAAATATCATGGGTAACGGTGAATGTTCCATACGCACCCGATCCTTTGGCATGTACCACTCTTTCGGGGATTCGCTCGCGGTTAAAATGAGCCATTTTTTCGTGCAAAATAAAATCCTGCAACAGTATGGGGCCTCGTGGCCCAACGGTCATGGAGTTTTCATGCTCTGCATAAGGTATGCCTGATGCCGTAGTTAGTTTCTTTTTGTTTGTTTCCATTATAGCTTAGTTTTATAATTCAAACTTCATCATAATAATTTAATAGAAAAAATCAATAATTACTATATTTGAATAGAGAAAAACTATAGTGTGTGGTAAGAAGCAAGAGTCAGAATGTCAAGAATCAAGATAGGAGGATTGCTATTTTTGTCTTGATTCTTGCATCCTGACTTCTTGATTCTGTCATCGCTTCTTAAATTTAAATACCATGACCATTACCCAGCTTGAATATATTGTCGCTGTTGATACTTACCGGAGTTTTGTAGCCGCAGCCGAAAAATGTTTTGTTACCCAGCCAACCCTGAGCATGCAGGTACAGAAATTGGAGGACACCCTTGGGGTTAAGCTGTTTGACCGTAGCAAGCAACCCGTAACGCCTACGGAAATAGGGATCGAGATTATAACGCAGGCACGCATCCTGCTGGCGGAGAGTGAAAAGATAAAGGAGATAATTAGCGACAGGCAAAAGGAATTGTCGGGCGAGTTGAAAGTAGGCATCATTCCTACCATTGCGCCGTATATTCTGCCAAAAATATTGCATGGCTTTATTGAAAAATACCCGCAGGTAAAGCTGATAGTTTGGGAGCAAACAACGGAGCAAATAATAGAGCAGTTAAAATTGGGAATGATTGATTGCGGGATACTGTCAACCCCATTGCATGAAAGCAACCTTACGGAGCTGCCGGTTTTTTATGAAAACTTTGTAGCCTATGTATCCAAAAACAGCAAGCTCTCAAAAAAGAAGAGCATTGTGCCCGATGATATTGACATGGAGGAGATCTGGATCTTGAATGAGGGCCATTGCATGCGCGAGCAGGTTTTAAATATTTGCCAGCGCCGCAAAGCCACCCAGGGCTTTAAGCACTTTGAATACAATACCGGCAGTGTTGAAACTCTGAAACGGATGGTTGATCAAAATAACGGAGCGACAATTTTACCGGAACTGGCCCTGTCTGACCTGAATGAAAAGCAACTGGATAAGGTACGTTACTTTAAATCGCCTGAACCCGCCCGTGAAGTTAGTATAGTAATACAGCGTAACTTTTTAAAGCGCCGGATGATTGAAGCGCTGAAGAACGAGATTCTGGAGTTTTTGCCAAAACGGATGAAGAGTAAAAAGAAGAAAGAAGTGATGGAGATTTGAGGGGAAGTCCGAAAGACTGAAAAATTGATCATATCCCCGTTGACTGTGTCCTCCACCCAACTATTAAGAAATCCATAAAATTACTTTCGGACTTCCGGACTTTCCCGACTTTCGGACTACAAACCCTATCTTTGCCCCATGGCAAACGTTCAGCATTTTGTAAACAACCCTTACCAGGAAAATACTTATATTTTATTCGATGATAGTGGTGAGTGCGTAATTATTGATCCTGGTATGGAAACTGCATCCGAGCAAAATGCGGTTGTTAATTTTATCAGGAAAAATAATTTAAAGCCCGTTTTATTACTGAACACCCATTGCCATATTGACCATGTACTTGGTAATAAATTTATTTTTGATCAATACGGATTAAAGCCAAAATTCCACGAAGGCGAATTACCACTTTTAGAGGCAGTTTCAGCTTATGCGCCATCAATGGGGATCCGTTATGAATTATCGCCATTACCTGATGAATACCTGCCTGAAACAGGTACGGTAAGCTTTGGCAATACAACGCTGCATTTAATATTCGCTCCCGGCCATTCACCTGCACATCTGTGTTTTTATGATAAGGATGCCAATATACTGATAGGCGGTGATGTACTGTTCAGAGGCAGTATAGGCCGAAGCGATCTGCCGGGAGGCAACTTTACGCAGCTGATTGATAACATCGAACAAAAATTATTTTTATTACCTGATGATTGTACGGTATATCCGGGCCATGGCCCCGAAACTACTATTGGGTATGAGAAAGTAACTAACCCGTTTCTGAACTAATACTGTTTCACTTGCGTCCGCCTGTTTCTGGGTTTAAAATTGAAATGTAACAACCGGAATATTAATTTGAAGAGCAGCCTTTCCGTATTAATCAGAAGATCTCAACATTTATTAACTGCTTTTGTGTTCTCAAATATCTTTAAATCTTTTATTTACAAATAAGGGCTGTCGCTATTTTGTTTTTGGCAGAGAAACGCCAATTGATTTTTCTCTAAAATTAAATTGTTTTTGTGTTTAAGGCAAATCGAATATTCCGATCAAATGAACTTTTGGTTTTTCTCCTGCGAAATGCAAAATGGCATAAAATCGTGTTTTAATTTATTGGAGAGCCACTTTTGATGGTTTTTCTTATTGGTTTTTAATAATTTAATGTAATAGTATTTTGTTTTTAATGTTATTAGGTTAATTTTACTCGTCACAGTTTAACCTAATCTTAAAACAATATTGCCTATGAATTAATCAAAAGCCTAACTTACTTCTCCAGGCAAAGTGCCCCACGAAGCATCTTTTAGCGTAGTAAAAAACTAAAAGAATCCAATAAATACTTCTATTTAATAACACTAAACCAAATTTTTTCACAATAAATAATAATTATGAACAAGCTAATTAATATAAGATTAATAATCATTCCTTTGATGTTTGCTGTTGTTTTTACAAGCTGTAAAAAAGATCAGAGTAACACTCCCGCTCAAAAACTACCAGCTTTTAATAACAATAATTTTTCTTCCAGTATCGGAAACATTGTTGAAATTGATGTTTCATTAGGCGATAGCGTTTATTATTGGTCAAAATCAGGCACCGTCTCTTCGGGTACATTTACAAATTCTACTGCTTACAGGGCTCCGGTAGCTTATTCATTGCCAACAGGTAAAACACCGAATGATGTAGTTGCCATTGCAATTGCCAGTAATAATTATTGCTACTATTGGTATTCAAATGGTACAGTGTCAGTAGGTTATACTAATAACGCTACTGCTCACAGCGCTCCTGTAAGCTTTACATGTGCTCCAGGTGAAACACCAACTACCATTTTGGCTATATCAATAGCTAAAACTTCTAACAATGTTTACACCTGGTATAAAGATGGTACAGCTACTGTGGGTACTGCAACCAATTTAGCATCAATAAGGTCTGCATATACCTATACACCAGCTTCTGGTAAATTAATTAGCGATATAGTAGGTATTGGCATTGCAGGAAGTAATGATCATACCTGGGCATGGTACAATGACGGGACAACCAAAACTGTTTCGTCAGGATATACTAATATCTTAGATATGTACTCTGGAACCACTAGTGCTTCCTTTTAATAAAAGGACATTTTAATATTACAATAATAAGAGAAGCTGTCTTTAAAAGACAGTTTCTCTTATTTGTTTTCTCACGCCGGGCTTTATTATCTAAATACACCTAATTTTACATTAGGCTTTCCTCTTCTTCAAATGCCGGTAGCGGCAAAGGCTGAATTTTAAATTAACTTAAGTGCCAAAAAGCCATTAACTTTAGCGCTTTGTTGCCTGTTGCCTTTTTTGATAAATAAAAAGCAAACACTGATACCCGTATAACAAACTTGAACACCTCCATCTACATAGCTAAAAGATACTTATTCTCGCGTAAGAAGATGCATGCGATAAACATCATCTCGGGGATTTCTATGGTTGGGGTTTTAATTGGAAGCGCTGCGCTAATTATCATTTTATCAGTGTTTAACGGGTTCGAGGAGGTAATACTATCGTTGTACAGCAACTTTACCGCCGAAATAAAAATTGAGCCCCGACTGGGTAAAACCTTTAATCCTAATACTGCTTACTTTAATACGTTGCGAAAAGACGATAAGGTATTTTCATTTATTGAAGTGTTACAGGAAAAAGTATTGGTAAAATATGACGGAAAGCCATTTATAGGATCGATAAAGGGGGTAAGCGAACAGTTCTTAAAAAGAGGGAATCTGGATAGCATTGTGCAGTCGGGTTCATTCACACTAAAACGCGATGGGCATAATTTTGCCGTTATCGGCTCAATTGTACAAAGCAGCCTGGGCGTCAGCATTCGCGATCAGTTCACCCCGATGGAAATTTACTCGCCAAACCGCGATGCCGGGGGCGGGGCAAATGCATTTACAGTTCGCCCTATTTACCCAACGGGTGTTTTTGCTTTAGGCCAGGAGTTTGATGACCTTGTAATTACCCCTATTGATTTTGCCCGCGACCTGCTTAATCAGCCGGTAAATGTTTCATCGGTAGAGATCAATTTTAAAAAAGGAACCAACCTGCAGGATGAACAGGATGCCATAAAGGATAAAATAGGGCATGATTTTACGGTGAAGAACCGCAGCCAGCAAAATACCGAGCTATACAAAACATTAAATTACGAACGCTGGTTTATTTTTATGATATTGGTGTTTGTTCTGATTATCGCAATATTTAATATCATAGGGTCGTTAACCATGCTGGTTATGGATAAGCGAAAAGATATAGCCATATTAACCAGCCTTGGCGCTAATAAACAGCTTATACAAGGGATCTTCTTTTTTGAAGGAATGATGATATCAATAATAGGCTGTATTTCAGGTATTTTTTTAGGCTTGGTATTTTGTATATTGCAGCAACGTTTTGGTTTAGTAAAAATGGGGACTGACAAGTCGATAATTGATGCTTACCCAATTGCGTTATTGTTGAGAGACTTTATACTGGTGTTTTTAACGGTTGGTGTTATTTCGGTAATTGCATCAGGAATAAGCGCCCGTTTGAGCATTAAACGGCTTAATGATATTAAACAGGATTTGTAATTTTATTGAATGCGTGTGAGGCTGATAAAATATTTAATATGCGTACTGGTTATTACTGCATGCTCATGTAATAATAGCGGGGGCGATAAAACACAGCATGTTGTTTATAAAGGGGTATATAGCTTCGGCCCGGAGGTAAAATCATTTAAGGATTGTGATAATGGCCGGGAGTTTTGGGTTACAGATAGCTCGGCCCAGCTTGAATTAAAATACTCGCAACTTAATTTTGAAAAACCTTATGAGCCCGTTTATGTTGAAGTAGAAGGCATAAAGATCCGGTCGGACAAAGAAGGCCTCGGCTCGGAGTATGACAGTACCCTGGTAGTTAAAAAATTAGTAAAAATAACAAAAGAGATCCCGCAGGATATGTGTAAGTGAGAGACTAGAGAACAGTGGTTAGAGATTAGTTAAACGCAGGATAAGAATAAAATAATATACAAGGATGGCTGTCGGCTTTTAGCTTTCAGCTTTTACCTTTCAGCTTAAAACAACATGGAATCAAAACGTCAGCAAAAATTTGCAGGAGTAATACAAGAGGATCTGGCAGCTATATTTCAGCGCGAAGGGGCGAACTATTTGCCAAATACACTTATCACCATAACCAAAGTTAGGGTTACACCCGATTTGGCGATTGCCCGTGTATTTTTAAGTTTTTTTAATAATGCCAATACACAACCGGCATTGCTAACCATCAAATCGCACGCGTCAGAAATAAGGTATAAGCTGGGTGCGCGGATAAAAGACCAGGTAAGGATAATACCCCAGCTGGAGTTTTTTGTGGATGATACCAGTGAATACGTTGAGCGTATGGACAAGATCTTTGATAAGATAAGCAAAGAAGACAGGCAACCCGAAACGGAATAACAATAATGGATGCTGCTGCCCGGTTAGCTGCTTATTTTGCCGCCCAGCCTGATATTACAGGTAAAGTAGTTGATTTTAATGCGGCTGCAGATAGCCTGTATCATTTTGATCTTACAGCCTCAAATCCTGAGCTTGATGCGGATACTTTTTCCGATACGGAGAAGTTCAGCCGCTGGATAAACAAAAAACTTAGTGATAGCAATTGCAAATACGGCATTGGCGGATATATGGAGCACCGCACCATTTATGCCCGCAGTGCTCATTTTGATACGGATGATGAGCCACGCCGACTCCATTTAGGCGTTGATATCTGGGCTGCAGCAGGCACACCCGTCTATTCACCTTTACAGGGAACAGTTCATAGTTTTAATGATAACGATAATTTTGGCGATTACGGGCCGACTATAATACTTGAGCATAAACTTGATAATTTAAAACTTTATACCTTATACGGCCACCTTAGCCGGGAAAGCCTTGATGGATTGTACATTGATAAGCCTATCGGCAAAAATGAAAGCTTAAGCAGCTTTGGACAAATGGACGAGAACGGGCACTGGCCGCCCCACCTCCACTTTCAGCTGATGTTTGATATGGAAGGCAAGCAGGGAGACTATCCCGGCGTTTGCCGTTACTCAGAAAAAGAGATCTACCTCAAAAATATTCCTGATCCGCAGCTGATATTGAAGTTTCCGAAAGCGGTAAATGGGTAAAAATAGCCGTCAACCGTCATTGCGAGGAACGAAGCAACCTCTTCTAAGGACATTCATGGACCTTAATATCGGTGTGAATCAATAAGCTCAGGCAATTTGGTTACCACATATCCTTATACTATTGATTAGCATGTGAAGAGTTTGCTTCGTTCCTCGCAATGACCCAGAAGGGGAATAAAAATTGTCAAACATACATTAATAATTCACCTATTTTATTTAGCTTCGGGTAATTATAAACCATAACCATTAATCCAATGAAATTTAAAGTATTACTTTTGTTATGCTTAACATTCCCGTTATGCGCTGCACTGGCACAATCCGGCAAAATTTACCAGGTAAAATCTCCCGATGGTAAAATCAGTATAAATGTTACCGCAGGCGCTACTGTCAATTGGTCGGTTAAACATGAGGATACAGAGGTGATATTGCCATCGGCAATTTCAATTACTTTGGATAATGGCGAAGTTTTAGGAAAGAACGCAGTTGTAAAAAAAGCAATAGCCAATTCAAATAACTCGGTTATCAATACGCCAATTTATAAAAAGGCCAAAGTAGAGGATAATTACAACCAGCTAACCATCGGCTTTAAAGGCGACTATAGCCTTGTTTTCAGGGCGTATAATGACGGAGCTGCCTACCGTTTTATCACGCAGAAAAAGGGCGAGATCACCATTGTAAATGAAGAAGCTAATTTCAATTTTAAAGATGATAACAAAGCCTTTTTGCCGTTTGTAAATGATTACCGCAATAAGGATAAGTTTACTACCTCTTTTGAGTCGCATTACGATAACATTAGCTTATCAGCCATAAAAAAGGATACCCTTGCATTTTTACCCGTACTGGTTGATGTTGGCAATCCTAAAAAGGCGGTAATACTGGAAGCCGACCTGCAGGACTATCCCGGCATGTACCTAACACCGGGCGAAGGGAATAACCTGCATGGCGTTTTTGCAAAATACCCCACTGAAGAAGGTCTTTTACGCATAAACTACGTTGTAAATAAACGTGCCGATTATATAGCCAAAACCAGCGGCACACGCAGCTTCCCGTGGCGTGTGGTGGTTATCAGTACCGAGGATAAGCAGCTGGCTGATAATGATATGATGCAAAAGCTGGCTGAGCCATCGCAAATAACAGATTACTCGTGGATAAAACCGGGAAAAGTAGCCTGGGATTGGTGGAACGACTGGAACATAACCCATGTTGATTTTAAGGCCGGCATAAACGTACCTACTTATAAATATTATACCGACTTCGCGGCTGCAAATAAGCTTGAATATATTATTATTGATGAAGGCTGGTCTGATGATTACGACCTTAATAAAACCAAGCTTGATGTACAAGCTGTTGTTGATTATGCCAAACAAAAAAATGTTGGTGTTATATTATGGTCAACCTGGTATGCTATAACCCGTGACACGGAAGGGCTTTTGGAGAAATTTGAAAAGATGGGTGTAAAAGGCTTTAAGGTTGATTTTATTGACCGTGATGATCAGAAAGTGGTAAGTTCATTATTTGACATCGCAAAAAAAGCTGCTGCCCATCATTTACTGATAGATTATCATGGCATGTATAAGCCCAGCGGGATGCAGCGTACCTGGCCCAACATCATAAACTGCGAAGGCGTAAAAGGGCTGGAGAATATGAAATGGGGAACAGATAACCAGCCGGGCTATGATGTAAGCATCCCGTTTATCCGTATGATGTCGGGTTCAATGGATTATACACCCGGTGGAATGCGTAATGCATCAAAAACAGCCTTCAGGCCGGTAAATGCTAATCCGATGACCCAGGGTACCCGTTGTCATCAGCTGGCTATGTATACCATATTCGAGGCTCCGCTGCAAATGCTTAGCGATAACCCAACCATATACCAGCGCGAGCAGGAAAGTACCAGCTTTATTGCCGCGATACCAACCGTATTCGATGCTACCGTAGCCCTTGATGGTAAAGTAGGCGACTTTGTGAGCATTGCCCGCAAAAAAGGATCAACCTGGTATGCCGGCGCTATGACCAACTGGAATGCCCGCGACATAACCGTTGATCTTTCTTTTTTAGGCGATGGAAATTATAAAGCTACCGTATTTGAGGATGGCGTAAACGCTAACCGCGATGCCACAGATTATACCACTAAAACAATAACCGTAACCGCAAAAGACAAACTAAACATAAAAATGGCATCCGGCGGTGGCTGGGCTGCACGATTTGAGAGGCAGTAATATCCCCTCTTCGTCACTTTAATAAAAATTTCAGAGCCTATCATTATGAGAATTATCTTATCATAATGATAGGCTTTCTTAATTCTTATCTATTGTGTAAATATCTATTTATGAATTATTTAACTAAAAACCGGTTTAAATAATGCTGCATGGTACGGCTATTGACTGTGCCTTTTCAATGTTTATTGATCCTATCAAAATGATAATATTCTTTGTAGCGTGTTTGGCAACGCTATTTCAAATTAATTACGCCGTGTCTCTTCATAAATCCCCTATTAAAATTTTAAACTAATTCATGCAGTCACATATTAAGCAGCTTTCATTTGCGGGTGCGCTAATCACCCTTGGAATTATTTTTGGCGATATTGGTACATCGCCCCTTTATGTTTTTCAAACCTTACTGGTTGAAGGTGGTAAGGTAAACGAAACTTTGGTGTTAGGTTCTATCTCCTGTATATTCTGGACACTAACCCTGCAAACCACATTCAAATACATTTTTATAACCTTGCAGGCCGATAATCATGGGGAAGGAGGGATCTTTTCGTTATATGCGCTGGTAAGGCGATATGGTAAATGGCTTGCCATACCGGCTATAATAGGCGCCGGCACGCTCCTGGCCGATGGTATAATTACACCGCCAATTTCGGTAACCTCGGCCATTGAAGGCTTAAGCAATGTACCAGCCCTGGCTGCTTCATTTGTGCCGGGCAGCAAGCTTATCCTGGGTATTGTAATAGGTATTATGCTGTTGTTGTTTTTCTTTCAGCAATTTGGCACTAAGGTAGTAGGCTCGGCATTTGGGCCGGTAATGCTATTATGGTTTTTGATGATCGGGGTTTTAGGTGCAATTCAATTTGGGCACAATCCTGCAATTATTAAAGCTTTAAACCCCTATTACGGGATAAAATTATTAACAATGCACCCAAGGGCGATATATCTTTTAGGTGCCGTTTTTTTATGTACAACAGGTGCGGAAGCCCTGTATTCAGACCTGGGGCATTGCGGACGAAAAAATATACAGGTAAGCTGGATCTTTGTAAAAATAACACTTGTTTTAAGCTATTTGGGGCAGGGCGCCTGGGTATTAATGCAACCTGTCGGGAAGGATTTTACCGGTATAAATCCATTTTATCAAATAGTGCCAAATCCACATTTATTTATGATCCCTTGTGTAGCCCTGGCAACCATGGCAACTATTATAGCCAGCCAGGCCTTAATAAGCGGATCATTCACCCTGATAAGTGAAGCGGTAAGCATGAATTTCTGGCCGCGGATCACTATAAAATATCCATCAAATATTCGCGGGCAAATTTATATCCCAAGCATCAACTGGATCCTGTGTTTTGGTTGTATAGCCGTATCCCTTTATTTCCAAACGTCCGAAGCGATGACTGCTGCTTACGGTTTCTCTATTACCATAGCTATGCTAATGACCACCGTATTGATGTATTACTTTATGCGGTATGTTAAGCATTGGCCAATTTGGTTGGTTACTATCATTCTTTGTTTATTTTTAACTGTCGAGTTTTCTTTCTTTGTGGCAAATGCAATTAAACTGCTTAAGAGGCTGTTCTTCCTGGTGTTTGAATTTGGGCTGATATTTACCATGTACATCTGGTTTAAAGCCCGCAAGATCAATAACCGCTTTTTGCACTTCATCGACCTGAAAGATCAGATTCCTTTGTTACATGCACTTAGTGCCGATATGTCTGTAAGCAAATATTCAACTCATCTTATCTACCTTACAAAGGCAAACAATGCAAAACAGATAGAAGAAAAGATAATGTACTCTATTATGAGCCGGAAGCCCAAGCGGGCCGATACCTATTGGTTTATCCATATTGAAACTACCAATGAGCCTTATACAATGGAATATAGTGTCGACCAGCTTGAACCCGGAAAAATTATAAGGGTTGAGTTTAGGTTGGGATTCAGGATCCAGCCAAGGGTAAACGTATTGTTCCGTAAGGTTATTGAAGATATGGTTGCACGTAAAGAGGTTGATATTACCAGCAATTACGAATCATTGAACAAGTTTAAGATCAATGCCGATTTCAGGTTTGTTATAATGGAGAAATTCCTGTCGTACAATAACTCGTTCAGCGTTAAGGAAGGGTTTATATTGAATAGTTATTTCGCCATCAAAAAACTTGCACAGAGCGAAGCAAAGGCTTTTGGGCTTGATACCAGCGAAACCTATGTAGAAAAGATCCCGTTGGTAGTAAAACCTGTTGGGAACATTATTTTGAAAAGGGTAACGGCAACGTAAATCAACTGAAATCAAATAAAAAAGCGTCACTGATCAAAGATCAAGTGGCGCTTTATGGTTATATATGTTAGCCCCGTAAAGGGCAGATTAGGGCTAATTAATTAACATAGATATCGCCGCTTCCACTTTTTGATTTGGAAACGTTTTTAGGGTTTCCGGAGCAATGAATATCACCCGAGCCGTGCAATGCGGCATCAATCTTTTCGCTGGCATTAACATAAGCATCACCCGAACCAGTAAGACGGATCATGGTGGTGGCGGTTTCAAGATTGCGGGCGGTATAATCGCCTGAACCCACCAGGCTTACGGTTGAGGTATTGGCATGGCCGGCAAGCCTCATATCACCTGAGCCACTGATGCTGCTTTCCAGGCTTTTAACATCTATCTTGCCCGTCATATCGCCCGAGCCGCTGATCTTTAATCTGAGTGAATTTGTGGTAAGCCCATCCCTGAAAGTTACATCGCCTGATCCGGTTATGCTTACCGCATTCAAATCTTTTGCGACAACGTAAATAACTATTTTTTTATGATTACCAAAAAAGTTACCCCAATTGGTAATATCGTGTTTACTGTAAACCTTTAAAATCCCACCGTTTACTTCGGTCAAGATCCGGTTCATCACATCAGAAGGGGCTTCAACCTTTACAGATTCCGTTGATCCCTGTGTAATAACTACATCAAACGGACCGGCAACATTTACAGCGTTAAAGCCTGAAAGGTGGCGGTCAACAATTTCGGAAGAGCTTACTTTTACAACAAGAACAGGCTTTGCATAAGTATAACCGGCAACAGTTAGGAGAAGAGCGACCAGCAAGAATTTTTTTATCGATTTCATGGTTGTTAGTTTTGTTTAATAAGACGCAGTACCTGTGATTAGGTTGCATTAAAAATAAGAAATAAATTCTTATCGTTAATTGTAATTTCTAATCGCCATTACTGTAAGAAAATCATTTATATAACATGTCATTGCGAGGTACGAAGCAATCGCGAACTATGCAAGTTCTGCGATTGCTTCGTACCTCGCAATGACAAGGTGTTTTAGGCCGGGGGGGCTTAATCCACCATCACCCCAATATAATAATTAAAGGTATCTACCTCAATATTGCTTTTTGTAGCGCCGCTTACTTCAACAGGTTTAAAACGGGTTGATGGTGTTATAAACTGGTATTCGCCGCCTTTAAGTTTTACCCTTACCGGCATATTAAAACCTTTTACATCCGAAATCCAGCGTACGTATAATTTGCCGCCCGTTTCCATAAAGTTTAATATCGGGATGCTCCTGTACTTGAGGTACTGGTCAAATAAAGGTGAAAGGTTTTTGCCCGATTGCTCGTTAATATAATTTACCACATCATCATAAGTAACGGTTTTGTGGTAAAAAGTTTTATTTAAACCGCGAAGGATACTGCGCCATTTTTCATCGTCATTAATAATGGTGCGGATCATGTTCAGCATGTTGCCGCCTTTGTAATACATATCACCTGATCCTTCTTTGTTTACGTTGTAAACACCAAGTATCGGCGAGTCGTTTTGAATGGCGAAGCGTGTGCCGTGCACATATTCCTGCCCGGCCTGTTTGCCGTAACGCTGTTCAATAAATAAAGATTCAGAGTAATTGGTAAAGCTTTCATGGATCCACATATCGGCAAGATCTTTTGAGGTGATGTTATTGCCAAACCATTCATGCCCGCTTTCGTGAACCACAATAAAATCCCATTTTAACCCCCAGCCGGTACCTGAAAGGTCACGCCCTAAATAACCATTCTGATAATGATTACCATACGCTGTTCCGCTTTGGTGCTCCATGCCCAGGTGCGGGGCCTCGATTAGCTTATAACCATCTTCATAAAAAGGATAGGGGCCAAACCAATGCTCAAAAGCTTTGATCATATCTTTCACGTTTTCGCCAAATTGCTTTTTAGCCTTATCAACATTATAGTTCAAAACCCAATAGTCTAAACTAAGCTTTCCTTTTTCACCGTTATAGCTATCGCTGATGTGCGAATATTTGCCGATGTTGGCTTCAATGTCATAGTTGTTAATGGGGTTCGCCACAAACCAGTCGAACCGGGTATAACCATTTTTCAGATCGGTTACTTTGCGCAGTCGGCCGTTTGACGCATCCGTTAATCCTTTAGGTACGCTGATGCTGATCAGGGCGCTGTCAACCTCATCTTCTTGCTGATCTTTATTGGGCCACCAAATGCTTGCGCCAATACCCTGGCACGCGGTAGCCACCCATGGATTGCCTAATGAATCTTTTGAGAAAACTATCCCGCCATCCCACGGAGCGCGTTTAGCTATAGTTGGGTTGCCTGAATAAAATACGGTAAACTCATCCTTGCTGCCTTTGGTTATGGTAGCAGGGAAGGTTACAAACACGGCATTGAACTCGCGGGTGAAAGGCAGTTCCTTTCCTTTATAAACCACCTTTTCAACCTTTAAATTCGCAAACAGGTCGAACTGTAATTTGGTGAAATCTTCGGTAGCCGTAAACTTAAACAGGTTGCTGCCGCTGACGAATTTGTTTTCGATATCAAACTTAACATCCAGGTGGTAGTAATTGATATCATAACAGGTGCGCAAAGGACTCATGTAGCCGCGCAATGAATCAGCCCGGGTAAAAGTCTCTTTTTTTACGCCTAACTGGGCATTTGCGCCAAAGGACATTAACCCAAGGGCGCATATAATTAATGATCTGTGTAGTTTCATTTATATTTTTTCTTACTGGTATTTCAAGAGTGGTCTGTGATAACACAGACCACGGGATTGTTTTATTTATTGCAGAACGGTAACCTTAACGCTTGATTTATTCTGTGCATCATGATAGATCCTGATGGTTGACTTTTGAAAATCTGAGTCTTTGGCCTGGTTAATATCCTCAAATTGCTGCGGATTTCTATCAGCCAACGGGAACCATGAGTTTTGTACCTGGATCATGATGCGGTGCCCTTTTCTGAAGGTATGGCCAACATCGGGCAGGTTATATTTAACCTCGGTTATTTTGCCCGGCACAAACGGCTCCGGCTTTTCAAACGAGTTACGGAATTTCCCCCTGAAGATCTCGCCCCTAACCAGCATCTCATAGCCGGCCATAGTCACGTTTTTAGGGTTGGGTGTCGGATTTGGATAATTATCCGGGAAAACATCAATCAGCTTCACCACGTAATCAGCATCAGTAGTACTGATAGATGAGAACAAGTCAGCCACAACGGGACCGGTTAAAGTAATATCGCTTGTTAGGGTATCGGTTTGATAAACCTTTACATCAGGTCTGCGGCCTGCAAAACGCTGGTCGTCTAGCATATACTCCCTTGTACGATGGGATTGTACACCATCCTGGTAGGGTACGGGTGTGTTAGGATCGCTTACATACTCATCAAAATTTTCATTCCCGGTTGGCGCGTCAAATGATAGTTTGCCATTTGCATGGAAGTATAAAGTTTTTTCGGTTGAATTTTCAGGCGGCCATTTGCTGAATTTTTTCCACTCATTGCTGCCGGAAATATAAATAGCTGCTTTTGGCAGGTCCATCTCGCCTTCGCCTTTCAGGTAATATTTAAAGAACGGTAATTCTAAATTTTCGCGGAACCATTTACTGGTGTTCGAGCCAAAATCCTGGTCGCCGAAATGCTGGATGTCAACACTCTCCCAGCCACCATGAAACCATGGCCCCATAACCAATATGTTTTTGTGTGCTGCCGGATTTTGCTTTTCAATTGCGTCGAACACATGCAGGGCGCCAAAACAATCCTCAGCATCAAAAAAACCGCCGACTACCATTGTTGCTGGTGTAAGGTTCTTTAAATGCGGACGGATGTTCATGTCCTTCCAAAAACTATCATAATTTGGATGGGCCATCATATCGTTCCAAAATTTCACTGAATCGCCGAAGTAATTCTTTTTATAATTTGGTAAAGCGCCCAGGTTAAGGTAAAACTTATAGTTGTCGGCATATTTAAACTTTATAGCGGTTTTAAATTGCGCCGGAATAATAGGTTTTGGGCGGGGCACGCCAAAGCTGGTAATAAATGAAAAGGCATCCATTATAAATAAAGCGCCGTTATGATGAAAGTCATCACCAATAAACCAGTCGGTAACCGGGGCCTGGGGCGATACCGCTTTAAGTGCCGGATGCGCGTTGGGTAATGATGCGGTTGAGTAGAACCCAGGGTATGAGATTCCCTCGATACCTACTTTGCCATTATTATTAGGCAGGTTTTTTATCAGCCAGTCAATAGTGTCATAAGTATCTGAGCTTTCGTCAACCTGTTGCTTACCTTTTTTATTGTCGATGTTTGGGCGTACGTCAACAAAATCGCCTTCGCTCATCCATTTGCCGCGTACATCCTGGTAAACAAAAATGAAGCCTTCTTCCAGCAACAGGGAATTTTGGCCCAACGATTTCCTGTAATTGTTTTCGCCATAGGGCGATACCGTATAAGGTGTACGGGTCATCAGGATAGGATATTTCTTGGATTGATCCTTAGGTAGATAAATGGAAGTGAACAGTTGTTTACCATCGCGCATGGTAATATACTTTTCCATTTTAGTGTAATGGTTCCTGATGTAGGCGGTGTCTTTGGGTGGTTGGGCATTTGCAGCAAAAACGCAAAATGCGGCCACGAATAGGAGTAGCAGTTTTTTCATTAGCTCGGTCAGTTTAAGAAGCTAATTTACTAAGATAATCAATAATATACTATTAGTGTTAACACTGTTACAGAAACAGGATAAAACCTTATTAAAGCAAGCTAAAATACGGGCACTAATAATAGTGTGAAAAACACTTATTAAATTATTTTAATAAGTGTTGCAATTGTAAAGATAATTTTATTAAGTTTGTATTGAATAATGCATTGCACTCTAAAAAATGAACTTTACATCAACCTTATGTCGGTAAGGGAAATTATAGTTAAATTGGTTTGAATAAATCCTCGCCCCGGCGGGGATTTTCTTTGTAGTGCTTTTTTATTCGCCCCTTGTTAAACTAAAAACCAACCCAACCAACCCAATGGCGAGATTAAATTTACTAGAAGAGACGCGTTACGAGAAGCTGCCGGTAACGGTGTACAGCAATCAGAAAGAAGCAT
>NZ_FRCM01000006.1:13502-613704 GCF_900142915.1 Mucilaginibacter sp. OK098 | reverse complement strand
TTACAATAAGCTGGGGGGCGCCATTAACAGGGTATTCTACAATACCTGTAGACCCAAAGTCGGCTACAAATACATTGCCTATGCCATCTACAGCCACACCGGTGGGAAGATTTAATCCACTGCCTAAGTTATTGTACCCGCCAGTGCCAGTTACCTGCACTACCTGGGGAATATCCGGTATTGGCGCCTGAAAGGACACGAAAATATTTCCAAGCCTGTCAACTGCTATGCCGGTATCAAGATTGTTATCATCAGTACTTATTACAATGCCCGGGCCGCCACCAACCGGATATTCGGTTATCGCGCCAATACCTTGGCTAGTTTCTAACACAAATACATTCCCTTTGCTATCAACAGCTACGGCCACAGCATCACCGATTGATGTGGTGGTGATAGCGCCGCCACCGGCCGGTACTTCTTTAAGATCACCTGAATCGGTTACCCATATATTCCCTGCAGGATCAACGGCCACCCCGGTTGGGCCGGTGAACCCGGAGCCTACAGTTGTGGGCGCGCCACCACCTGCAGGGATCTTTTTTACAAGCTTATTGCCATTGTCGGCCACATAAACATTGCCCGCAGCGTCAGTTGCAAGGCCCATCGGCACGTTGAACCCGGAAGCTAACGTAGTAGCGCTGGTGTTATAGCCGTATGCCGCCACCCCGCTGCTGGTAGGCGAAAGCGTTACAGCTGTTCCGACCGTATACGTTTGCGGCGTGCTGTAACTTAAAGTCGGCGGCTGTGCAAATAGTTTAACGGATGCCGCCGTTATCATAACCATTATTACTAACAACGTCTTTGCGAAACACGTGCTGGCCCGGCCAACGGTTTGCTTTAACTGCTTTGCAGCAGTAGCTGCGGCTAATGAAGAGTAGAGCTTTCTCATAACAGTATATTTAATATATATATCGGTGGTTAGCCGTATTAAAATACTTTAATATAAAAAGACATTTCCTGTAACACCTGTATCTTAAAGATAAAAGGATGATGAACAGGGGAATCCATCAACAGGAATATCTAGTTGTCAATATCTATTAAAATTAAATAAGCTATTTTTTGCGAGACACGATCCGGCGGTCGTCCGGGTATTTTAAACTATGACCAAGGTTTAGTATTAGTGATATGCAGTTTAAACTAAAAAGGTAACTATTATAAAGGTATAATGAAATACTTTACAAAAGCAAATTTTGTAACACTCAAATAATTTGTAATAAGATTGTTACATTTAACTCCATGATCAATAGTCCAATGAGCAATAGCAGCACATTTAAGTCCATAGTCTTTAGGTAACTTCTAAAAACTCCTTTTTTTCTAAACGTCGATTTCGGTGTTTTTTTTAAAAAATGGTTTTTAGTGTAATTGCATAAACCGGTTGATTTTTAAGTATTTATCCCTTTGTTTGTTCATTATTGAGCACACGTATCCCGCGCTTTAAGCTATTTGTAATTTTCTAAACATATTCCAGGTCAAATTCATAAGGCCGACTATTGCTTCAACCCGCCTTTCGACCTAACTACTGATTAGTTACCGTCTTTTTTAGCTCTGTTTCCAGGTTTTGCAATTCAGTATTTAACGTTTTCCTGTTTTGGGTTCCTTCTTCGTGGATCCGTTTCACTTCCGTTAAAGTGTCAATCAGCGATGCCGTTGTTTTCTTTAACGTATCTAACGATACCACTGTTTTTTCGTTCTCGCGGGCTACGTCAATACTGTTCTGTTTTAGCAGCTCTGCATTTTTTTGCAGGATAGTATTCGTTGTGTCCGAGATCTTTTTCTGCATCTCCACATTTTCCTTTTGGCGGTTTAACGCCACAGCAATGGTAAGCTGGTTTTTCCAAACCGGGATAGTGGTTGATACGATCGACTGCGCTTTTTCGGCAATGCTGGTATTGTTGTTTTGCACCACCCTGATCTGCGCAAGCGATTGCATCATAATAAAACGCACCACCTTCAAATCGGCAAGGCGTTTATCAAGCCTATTGGTGAAATCGCGCATATCGGCAATTTCATAGTCATTATAGGCCGATGGGTTGGCATCCATTTGCGCAAGCTGCTCATTAAGTTCATTCAGCTTCAGCTGACCAGATATGATCAACTCTTCCATCTGGTGAATGTAGCTTACATTGCTATCAAACATGGTTTGCAGCGAAGCGTTGTCCTTAATGGAGTTGATCCTGCCAGCCTTAATTTTATTGGTGATCTTATCAATATTGTTAATTACGGTATCATACTTCTGAAACAGTTTTTTAGCATCGAACACCAGTTTTTTTACAAAAGGGATATGTGATATAAATGAGGTGAATGCATTTTGATTCAGCTCATCAACATCAATATAGTTCAGTTCAGTAAGCAGGTCGTTAATAAGGCCGCCAACTTCCCCTGAATTATAAGTACGCACCGAAGTTAAAAAGGTATTGCTATACTTTTCCATGGAGCTTTGAACTTCCGTACCATAGTTAAGGATCGAGTTCACGTCTTTCGGATCAATAGTTTTACTTATTTCGCCGTATTTTTTTACCTCGTCCGGGCTTATATTGGCAAGATCTACATTGCCCTCCTTGTCTAGTTTAACCGGGGTATTGTTGCTTATATCAAGCTTAACCGGGGTAATATTTAGCTCGTTGTTATCTAATGTGCTGTCCATAATTTGTTTCTTTTAAAATATTGTTTTTATAGTAAGCACCCGGATCACCACTGAATAAAACCCCGGTGCATTTTTGTTATAAATAATTTTGGCTAACTGTCTGTACTGTTTCTTCCAGCTTCTTGTCGCGGGTAGGCTCGCCAATGGCATTAAACTTCCACTCGGCGTTCTTTTTGTAAAATACCCCCATCACCATTGATACATGGCCGGCAAAATCTTTACTATGGCCAATATCATAGGTAGCGTAAACCTCGTTCACCCTTTTTGGCGTACCCTCATAAATGCGGATAGAGGCAAAAGGAATGGTTCCGAAGTCTTGTCCGCGGAAACTGTTTAGCACAAAGGCTACATAGTTTACGGATGGGTTTAGGCGCGAAAGATCGAGTGTGATCACCTCGTTATCCAAGCCGTCATCACCATCCATATCGCCGGTAAGGTCATCCCCGCTATGCTGAACGGCGCCATCTTTTGAGCGCAGGTTACCAAAGTAAACCACATCTATCAAATTTTTGGCCTCGTCAAATATTGCACAGCTGGCATCAAGGTCAACAGCTTCCTTTGTTATGCCGAAGCCAAAAAGGCCCTTTTTTTCAATTGCGCCCCAGTTAATGCCTACGCAAACGCTTTGCAGCTTGCTGCCGTTGCTTTTCTCCAGGTTAATACGCTGCCCTTTTTGAAGATTGATAGACATAGGTTATTGGTATTTATTTAAATAATCCTGCAAGCCGCCCTTCATGCCTGCACCAACAGCCTCAAACTTCCAGTTATTATCCTTTTTGTAGATCCTGCCAAACTCAACGGCCGTTTCTATCGAAAAATCTTCCTCCAACTCGTAATTTAAAAGGTCGGCGTTGGTAGCTGTATCAAAGATCCGGATAAAGGAGTTGCGTACCTGGCCAAAGTTTTGCCTGCGGTTTTCGGCCTCATGAATGGTAACCACCACACAGATCTCGGTTGCTTTAGGGTCTATTTTCGAAAGATCGATCTTTATTTGCTCATCATCGCCATCACCCTCACCGGTTAAGTTGTCGCCGGTATGCTCAATGGCGCCATCCGGCGATTTAAGGTTGTTATAAAAAATAAAATATTCGTCTGCCAGTAATCTTTTATTTTCGCCTAAAACAAAAACAGAAGCATCCAGGTCAAATGCGCTACCTGTTGATGAGCTGTTGGTATCCCATCCTAAGCCAATGGTGAATTTAGGCGCGCCAATGTTTTCGCGCTGCCCTTTTTGCAAATTAATTGCCATGTTTTATTAAATTATTATTGTTCACAAATAGATTTTCGGTAATAAAGTTAAGGTTTTTAGCATAGGCGTCAATAGTGTGATAACCATTGCCCAGCGCCATATCATAAAGTAAATTAACGAAGCTATTGTCCTGGTTTTCAATAAAGATACAAAAGCATTCAAAATTGTAATTCAATATATATTTTACAATTCGTGTATTGATAATGAAATTACCGCTTTTGATGATCGGCTCCAAATCAAATATTGTTTTTACCTGGTGATAATTCAGCAGGTTCTCAATATTGGGGTGGATGCTTTTGTTTACCAGCTCCGCAAAATACAGCATGTAAAGATCATTTTGCAGGCCATATTCAGCAACCATTTTCATTATCATCCGCTCATGGCTGCCGGTTATTTTAATATCATCTAAAAATATAAGCGTTTTACCCTCCAAAAACTGTTTATCAATGTGGAATGAATCATTACCGATCAGGCTGATCCTTTCCTGCGCATTTAATTCGCCATAATCTTCCTTATAGGTAATGGTACGGTGTACCTTGGTTTCCTGTACTACAGCATATCCGTTTTCAGCCAGCCAGCGGTTAAGCCGGTAAACAAACCATGTTTTCATGGCGAAGGTAGCTGTGGGAATAAACGAATACGGGCTGGAAATCACAACTATTTGCTGCTCAACGGGCTTTTTTTCAAGGTGCCGGACTATAAATCCATCAGCCAGGCGGGTGCCAAAACATTTTGCAACCGCATCATCGCCAAACTTAAAACGACTGTAATCATCCGGGTTAAAACCAAACACCGAAGAATTATTTATGTGATGTAATGAATAAGTTGCTTTCATTAATTTTTTAAGCTTGTTATATCCTGGTTGTTTGAATTAATAAGCATGCTTTTTATACCTGCCGCATTTGCGCCTTCAATATCGGTTACAGGGTTATCGCCTACGTGTATAATGTTATTTAAATTGATTTGTTTTGGATGATTTACCCGTTTGATATTTTGAAGCATCAACTCAAAAAAAGCCGGATTTGGTTTTGACATCCCGGCCTCGTCCGAGTAAAGCTGAAAATCAAAATATTGATCTAACTTTAATTCAGCTAATACTTTTTTTAATGTTATACCTTTTATAAAGCCGGTATTGCTTAGTAAGCTAAATGTGCCACCGCTTTTATTTTTTAGATGATCAAGCACCTCAATTGTTACAGGTGAGTACAGCACAGGCAAATAGTTAAACAAAAGCGTTTCCATATCCTTATAAAGCTTACCCGTATCAATATCCTTAATATTTAATTGGTTATCATTTATTAAGCTGATAACCATCAGGTACATTTCTTCCGAATCAATATTCTTTCCGGTGTTTTCATTAACGGCATTACACATTAAATCAACCTGCCTGAAAACCTTTGCAACCTCGTCAATGCTTTTATTGAAGGGGTTAAAGTCGCTGTGAAAAATTTTTGTCCGTTCGATCTTAAAGTCCGGGTTTGATTTGATAAGCGTTAACCACAGATCAAAAGAGTAATGCTGGTAATACGGCATAGAGCGACTGTAAGATGTACTTGTTGGACTTGAAATTTTCAATAAACCCTAAGCCTGGTAGCCTCTTAACAATTCTAAAAAATTATCGGTTTGATGCGGATCGCCAATGGCCCTGAACTTCCATGAACCATCTCTGCGGTACACTTCGGCAAAGGTCATAGCATGCATACCGTTATAGGTAGCATCGCCGGAAAGGCTGAACTTTGCAATTTCTTTTCCCCGGTTATCAACCGCTCTTATAAAGGCGTTATCAACCATGCCAAAATGCTGGTTGTTTTTGCGGCCCTGGTAAATGGCAACAATAAAAATAATCTTATCATATTTTGGATCAAGCGCATCAAGCTTTACAATTATCTGCTCGTCATCACCATCGCCGGCACCGGTTCTGTTATCCCCGGTAAGCCAGATGTTGCCTGATGGATGTTTCATGGAATTAAAATAGATCACATCTCCTTCGTACAAGTTTACATTGCTGCCGTTTGGCCTTTGTACCGTGCGCCCCATGTTGGCCACCTTGCCATTCTTATCAAGCAAAAAAGCAATAGCATCCAGGTCATACTCTACTTCTTCGGCGCCGCCGCCAAATAGCTTGCCTAAAAAGCCCCCGCTTTGGGTTTGCTTTACATCCCATCCTAAGCCAATAGTAACAGACGATAGGTCATAACTATCGCCATTATCATTTTTACGAAGGTCAATAGTTTGACCTTTTACCAGGTTTATAGCCATAATATTTTTTTATTTAATGATCTGTCCTTTAAAATACTTGCTCAAAAAGAAAGCAAGGTCTTCTTTATAACCAACTCCCGATGCTTCAAACTTCCATTGGCCACCGCGTTTATATAAACGACCGAACTCAATGGCTGTTTCAATTGAAAAATCTTCGCCTAGTTCGTACTTGCAAACTTCGTTGCCTGAAAGATCGTCAATTATCCGGATGTATGAATCGCGCACCTGGCCAAAGTTTTGCCTGCGGGCCTGCGCTTCGTGAATAGTAACCACAAAAAGTATCTCCTGGATCTTGGGATCAACCTTAGTCAGGTCGATGTTGATGGATTCATCATCGCCGCCATCGCTGTTGCCGCCTGACGGATCATCACCGGTATGGTGAGCAGATCTGTCCGGTGAATCCACATTATTATAAAAAACAAAGAATTCATCTTCCGGAACAAAGCGGTTTGCATCAATCATTATTGCCGACACGTCCAGGTCAAAGTCATACCCTGTTCCTTCGTTTGGGTTCCAGCCTAACCCTACTGTCATTTTAGATAAGCCGATATCTATTTTTTGTCCTTTTTGTAAGTTGATAGCCATTGCAGTATATATATATATATTATTAAACGCGCGTCTTGTTGTGAATTGACGCTGTTATTTGATTTAAATTGTGAAACTAAGTTACAGTATTTAGTAAATACCGATGTAAATAAATAATTGTAATAATTTAATGGCTTTAGCATCAAATGGGTGTTGTATTATTTTAATATAACTATAAACGGGTGCCGGAATATTTTAATTTATATATTAGGGCACTTTTGCGATACCCCTATGAAACGGCTTAAATAAATTATTTTATCTATGGACTTATTACACAAATTATTAGGGGAAGATATTCGGGCCGGATTGCTGGTCATACTTAATTTAATACTGATTGAAAGCCTGCTATCGGTTGATAATGCCGCTGTTTTGGCTACTATGGTATTGGATCTGCCAAAAAATCAGCGTAATAAAGCGTTGCGTTATGGTATTATAGGGGCTTATGTATTACGGGGCGTTTGTTTGTTTTTAGCAGCATGGCTGGTTAAGATCTGGTGGTTAAAACCAATAGGCGGTTTTTACCTGCTTTATCTTAGTTTTAACTATTTTAAAGGAAAGATCAACGCTGCTAACAATGGTGGTGAGAGTGAATCAATTGATAAAAGTCAAAATTGGCTTTACCGCTCAACAGTAGGTATGTTTGGTATCTTTTGGTCTACGGTGGCCATTGTTGAACTGATGGACCTGGCCTTCTCTATTGATAATGTATTTGCGGCGGTAGCCTTTACCGACCATGTGTTTTTAATATATGTAGGGGTGTTTATAGGCATACTTGCTATGCGTTTTGTGGCGCAGGCATTTGTAAAGCTGATGGAAAAATTTACCTTTTTAGAGACCGTTGCTTTTATAGTAATTGGTGTATTGGGTATTAAACTTTCTGTTTCATTATATACCCATTTTGCTCCGGGAACCCCGGCAGCCGAAATGCTTGAAGGGAAACATGTAGATGTTTTTGTATCGGTATTTACGGTAGCAGTGTTTGTTATCCCGGTGCTTACCTCTTTACTGTTCAACTTCCCGAAAAGGAATATTATTAAGCCTGAAATAGCAGAAGAAGCTGAGGACGTACTTAATAAGAGTTAAGCGATTCTACTGCTTTTCATAATAGATCTCGGTGCCGTCTGCTGCAATGGGCGTTGTGCCAAAAAAGGTGAGTTTATTTTGCTCAATTTTATAAAAGGTTTTTTCGGACGCGGTGTCATTATCATAAATTATCCGGTTAACCAGGTTATTTGTGTTGCCTGATTTTTCCTGGACTATTTGGTAGGTGCCACCTTTTTGCAGTACGCCTTTAATAAAACGTTTATAGCTGTCATTATTAAAATTTATAATACTACCGTTGCCCGGTTTACCATCATTCATGCTTGAATCACGGATGCAGAAACAGGTAATGCCACGATACTCCCAGGTACCATTAAGCGCTATTTTTTGTGCAGTATCATTCTTTTTACAACTTAGTAAAATAGTAAGCAGGGCTAACATTAAAATTTTTTTCACGGCCATTGGTTTATTTAAATACCATTACGGCTGTAAATATTAAAACGATACAGCTATATTATTCATGCCGGTTTTTTTGATAGCAAACTATCTGCATGCCATTTATCCCATTGGCTGGGAACTAGCAGTATGACGATCAATAAAATGGCGCGGGGCATTACGTGCTGCAGATCCCAGATAGGTTCCATAAGTCCATGACCGAACGACACTATCAGCAGATCAATCGCCAGCAGGTAACAGGCATATTGCCTGAAAAGCCCGATGATGAGCAAAAAGCCGCAGATAAGCTCAACATATGAAGTGTAGTAAGCGGTACCCCAGATTAAACATTTTGGCAGGAAAGTTTTTTCGAAATCCTTAAAAAACAGGTTGTACACTTTGAGTACGGTGTAGGTAAAAATCTTACCGTAGCCTTGCATCAAAAAAATTACCCCAAGCAGTGCCCTTGTAAAAAATATGGCAGCAGCACGTGATGTTTTATCGTCCATCAGATTTGCGAATAAGCAGTTGGCACCAGCAGGGTTGAGGTTATTTTATTAACCAGCAGCGCATCGGCATATTCCGGAACTGCACTTATTTCATGCCATTGGGTGTCCATTACAAAATCTTTCCAGTGCGATTCTTTGTCGGCAACGTCATCAAAGGTAACCATGTAAGTAAGGTTTGGCCTTAGGGGGCCTATAATAGTTTCGCCCCAAAAAACGGGATTAAAGCCGAGGCGCTTAAAAATATCAATCTCGCCTTTATCATTAAACATCTCTATTTTTTTCTTTCCGGCGGCTTCACTTGCGCTTTGGTACTGGCGCAGCTCAAAAATGCGCGGCTTTTTTTCGGGGGCGGTTAACGTTGGGAAATGTGTAAATGCTTTTAAAAGCGAACTGTCAATACGTTCATAAGCGGGCTGGGTTGCAGGCGCGTTAAGGTAAGCCGAGCCTTTGGCTTTAAACTCAGCGTCCTTGCCAATGCTATCGGCAATGGTGCTAAAATGGTTAAGGCCGTTATAAGCAGTAAGCACAAAGATTTTTGTTTGCCCGGTGGGTTTTAGTTCAGTAAACACTCCTGTGTGTTTTACACCTAAGCGGTTTAATGCGGGGATAGCTGCATTTTTTAAATAGTCCTCAACCAGTTTTTGCTGGGCATCGTCTTTTAAATTATAGGCCCTAAGCTCATAAAATTCCGTTTCGGCTGTTTTGTTGTTCATAATTTTCGCATTACTTAAAGCGGGTAAAACAGTGACGGCAGCGCCACCAATTATTGTCGACTTTACAAACGAGCGTCTTTTCATGGTTGAGGGTTAAATTTGGATAGCTAATGTAATGATTTGTTTTGACTGGCAATTGCTTCAATGCATTGGCGTTAATATCGCGCGCAGATTTTACTCACCCGGTCGACGCTAGACCTGCCCTCTCTTCCGCAAGCGGTAAAGCGCTTTTTGTCACATTACCGGGAAATTCAACAAAAAATTACCTATTTACTATCCTCCCTTTTTATACCTTTCAACAACGCGTAAATAGCCATAGCGTGCCCATGCCCAAGGTTGAAATCTTCTTTAAGCCATTTTACAATATCACCGGCTTTTACACCTGGTGATAAATCGCCATTTTGGGTAAACCCTTTTTCGGCTGCAAGCTGCCTGAAATCATCGGGGCCTTTGCCTGTTTTCTCTTTTATGGTATTTAAATATCCCTGGAAGGACATATCAGTTGCGGTTTATTATGCTAAAATAGGGGAATTATTTATAGCTCCTGAAGTTTACTTATTGATTAAAAACAGCACAATAGGTACTAAAGGCTATTTAATTTTAGGTACGGATTATATTTAATAATCACTTACATTTATAGTAATAAATTACCCAATATAAACCTTCACAAAACAATGTATAACAATTATTACCGCGATAAAGTAGTTCTGGTAACCGGTGGAGGCTCTGGCATGGGGCGCGGCTTGTGCGAAGGGCTGGCCGAATGTGGCGCCATAGTTACCTGTACCGATATCAACCTAAAAAACATTGAAGAAACGGTAAAGTTAATTGGTAAAAGCAATGTTAAGGCCAGGAAACTTGATGTTACACAACTGGCAGATTTTGAAGAAACGATTGCCGATATTGTAAAAGAGAATGGCCGGATAGACCTGATCTTTAATAACGCAGGCATAGGCATAAGCGGCGAGTTGCGCGATCTATCTATTGAGCACTGGAAAAAGGTATTGGATATTAATTTTTACGGCGTGCTTTATGGTTCACAAACGGCTTATTTGCAGATGCTAAAACAGGGTTTTGGGCAGATCGTAAATACGGCGTCCCTTGCGGGGTTGCTTGATATGATCCCGCTGATAGGGCCTTACAGCGTTTCAAAGCATGCTGTTTTAAATTATACCAGGGTGCTGCGGTATGAGGCAAGGGCTTTTAATATAAAAGCAAATACAGTTTGTCCCGGTTATATTAATACGTCTATTATTGATGCTTTACCGGCTGTAAATTCAAAATCCGGCTGGAACCGTGAGGCTATAAAGCAGTTTGAGCCCGGATTACCGGTAAGCAAAGCTGTTGAGTACATTTTGAAAGGTGTAGCAAGGAATAAGGAAGTGATCCTGTTCCCACGGGTTGCTCGACTTATTTTACATTTTTCGCGGTTATTTAAAGGTCTTTATTTAAAAGCAAGTGATAAATCATTGAAAGATTTCAGGGAGAAATTCAGGTTAAATTAAGCTGTTATTTTTAATGCAGTTGAAAACTGCAACAATACGCAACCAGAAAGATCGAATCACTCACCAGCTAAGTATTTCACAGTGATGCCCCTTATTTTGTAGAAAAATAATAATTGAATCAACTGCAAACCCGTCGCCTTCAACCCGGAGGATGCGGTCGCAATCCTCCAGGTCGAAACTGATGCAACAACCCGGCGCGTGGTTCTTTAATTCGCCGATAATTAACTTTGAACGCCTTATCCCGGTAACATCGGTTTTAAAAACTTCAATCATATTGCAGATGTATGCGTATTAAAAATTATAATTGATGCCGGTTTGAACTGCTACACCATTTTTTTTCAGTTGCTCAAGCGGCTTTAATTTGTCGATGTTGTTAAATGGCACCCAGTTAACTTTTTGATCTTTAGCGTACAGATCCAGTTGCTGTCCGAAGTTATAGCCTGCATTTAGATTTATAGAAAAGTTGCCGGCCAGGTGATATTCGTAAAATAAACTTGTTTTCATCTGGCGTGCCTGGAAATAATCACTATTCATTTTTTGCGAAAGCCGGTAAGTACCTCCGCCCAGTCCAAAGTCGCTATTAATGCCAATGAAACTCTTACGCGACAGTTGGTAAGTTAGTTTTTCGGAAACAGGTAACATTGCCGACAATGTTAATTTATCGCTGATGTTCCAGTCAACTCCCACAACAGGAACTAATACTGTCCCAAAAAATTGTTTTGAATAAGCCGCCCCCAACGTATAGGAGAATTTAGCCGACTTTCGGATCTTAAGTAAAACAGCGCCCGAATAGATCATGTCTTCCCCCGAAATGTCTTTGAGATCACTTGAAAGCATAGGGGTAAATGAAGTGATGAGCGCGTATTTAGGAGAAAAAGATTTTTGCCAGGTTAAGGATACCGAAACTGAATGAAAGTTTGAGCTGCCGAACTGATTGCCCGTCCCCGAGAGCCGTAGCCCGTTATATCCTATCCCGGCCAGGAAAAAATCATACTTTCCATCCTTTAGTGTGTTGTACAGGGGAACAGCCAGTTTGCCGTTAATCTGTTGAATGCTCACATCTTTGTTATTTATTTTAAAAGGGGAGTAGGAATAGTCGGCTTCAAATGAACCTATCGGAGGGTGGATTGCTGCTTCACTGGCTTGCTGTGCAGTGGATTTATATTTAATTATAAGCAGTATCAGCGTAATTAAAATAATGATTTTTGTTTTCATTTATAAAGATTAATGAGGTGAAAATATTCGCGTTTAAGACACGGTAATTCGCATCCACCCTTACTCTAATAAAAATATTTATTCTTTTAAACCTTTCTTGATCAGGCTGACCTGCTGATCGTGCGGGCGGAAAATTCATGCGTGGCGATATAGTAATATTTGTGTGGCTGAAAACTGCAATGCACAACCACGTGTTACAAAAGTGCGGGGAGCGGCTCAATGGATATGTATAAAAGTTTTTTTAACCAAAAAGCACAATACGTAAAAAATAAATATGTAAATTTCTATTGACGAAAGTTTTGTATCTATTATCTTTATCTAATAATTAACCAACAATCTTGTCCTATGAAAACAATAAGAATACTCCTACTCGCAGTAATGCTACCGTTCCTTTTAAAAGCGCAAACGGAGCTGCCTTCAAAACCACACAAACACGCCCATTCGGTAAATGCTAAAAATGACACCCTTGTAAGAGGGGTTTCTTTTAGTGTTTTTGAGAAATCCGTCTCTGATTTTTCGGACAGCACCAAAAAGCCGCTTGCAAAAACAGCTTGGAAACTTTGGAAAAACGAGAGATGGAGCGAATTGCAACAATTTTTTACCGCCAATAGCCTGAACGGGGGCTGGCCGCCTAACCGGGGCGCTTTATCATTAAAAATTGTTACACTGCAATCCGGTTTACTGGTTGATCGCTACGGAGGTTATTTTGATGCAGATAGCGTGTTCCAGGATAAGGGAACATTTGTGTCATTTATAGATGTACCGTTTCCACAACGAGCCTTGCCTGATAAAACACTAACCTCACCTTACAGGGTATATAAAATTATTAAACCAATTGCTGATGTTAAAAAAGGGCAGATTATTCCCTGGTTTAACAAGCCGGGTTTAGGGATCCAATATGAATTACCTTATAATATTAATGATCTGAAAAAAGGAGGTTATCTTGCCGAACAAAAAGATAAAGAACATCCAAAATGATCACAAAATATACAAAGGCAAAGTCATTAGTTTTTGATGGGGCTGAACGGGAGATCTTAACTAAAGAACTTGATCTGGGCCAGGCCGCAACTGTGAAATTTAATGACTTTGCCAATAATAATTTTGAAGACCTGAAACAGGTTATTAATAACGGTGACTTTGAATCTATCGTAAAAACCGGAGGATTTGTTCCGGATGGTGGCTTCCTAAATCTATATAAAAACAGCGATGGCCTAAGGTTATATTACTTTAAAAAAGATAATACAATTATTGTTCTTGCCTACGGAGAATTTCAACCCGGCCGCTATAAGCTTTACCAGGAAGGTGTTTGGGAAATAGATATAGCCTGAAGATCCATCCAGGTCAATGAATAATATCTTGTGCTGCAACTGATTTTGGCACAGGAATCGTAGTTTAAATCCATACATAAAATAGAAAAATGCCTGACTTATAAGAGGCATATTCAACTTTCTGAAGTTGCGAAAGTTTTGTTGATCAAACAAAAATCTACAGCACTTCTTGTGCCACAAACCTTAATTTTATATTAAGATAACATTACCCGTTTTGCCATTATCCTACTCTATTTTACCGCAATGTTAGGTAACAAAAAGCATTGTGTTAAGGAATTGCAAAAGGCGTTAAAAATCAGAATGTCTACAGAATTCACGGGGTTTCTTTGCGGTTTTTAGAGGACAATATGAAACTCCATTACCCCGCAAAACCCCTTAATTCATGAAATCAATTTTACAATTAAAAAGAATTTCTTTACTGTTATTTTTATTGACAGGTTTTTATTTTAACTCAGTTGCCCAGGCAATAAAAGGTAAGGTTTTTGATGCTAAAACCGGCGAGCCGCTTACCGGCGCAACAATTCAGATAGAACGGGGCAGTTTTAAACAATCGGAGTCTGCCCGGCTTGATGGTTCTTACTTGTTTAACAGCCTTCAATATGGCACCTATAAATTAAAGGTGAATTATATTGGATACCAGGTTTCACAGAGCTATGAACTTACACTCAGCAACTCAAATCCAATAGTAACACAAAATATTACCTTACAGGACCTGAGCACCCAACTTAACGAAGTAGCCATTATGAGCGATGGCAGCAAAGCAAATGATCACTCAGCCAGGAACCTTGAAAAAGTTGCTTCATCGGTAGTAAATATTTTATCGCAAAACGCAATCCAACTGCTGCCCGATGTTACAGTAGGTAATACCATGCAACGTGTTAGCGGTGTAACCATACAGCGTACAAGTAGTGGCGAAGGTCGTTATGCCATTATTCGTGGTATGGATCAGCGTTATAACAATACGTTGGTAAATGGCATTAAGATCCCAAGTCCGGATGATAAATACAGGTTTGTACCATTGGATATTTTCCCTTCGGAACTGCTGGAAAGGCTTGAAGTAATTAAAGCCTTAACGCCATCAATGGAAGGCGATGCCATAGGAGGCACCATGAACCTGGTAATGAAAAGCGCTCCGGACAGGTTTGTGCTTTATGCCAATGCTTCAGGTGGGTTTTCTACACTGTTTTCGTCATCAAGGCCTTTTACTGAGTTTAGCAGCTCGGGCATAAACGGAAGATCGCCTGCGCAGATAAATGGTAATGATTACGTAGCCAAATATTCAGATTTCAATAACTCGGCTATAACCAGCAACAAAAATCATTCAAGCCCATTTAACACCACAGCAGGGTTAACCATTGGGAACAGGTTTTTGGATAATAAGCTGGGTGTAATTGTTTCAGGAAGTTACCAGAATATTTATCGTGGCGCCAATTCAAAGGAATTAACTCCTAATGCACAGCCAACCGCTATTCCCGCTTCAAATTCGCCTTCTTTTTCTGATTCGTACGAAAGGTTTTATTCTACCCAAACCCAGCGTTTTGGTTTAAACGGAAAGGTTGATTATGTTTTTAACAAGAAAAACAAAATTTCATTTTATAACTTGTATGTACGTTCAAACGAATACATATCAAGGGTCACCGCCGATACCCTGGGCCTGGGCTTAAATTCAACAGCAAAAAGCAAGCAGGTAACTATATCTGACCGTAATACCTATACAAAACAAACCATATACAATGGTACTTTACAGGGCGATCATCAGCTTGCAGATAAACTGAAGTTTAACTGGAGCGGTGTTTATTCCCTGGCCAAAAGAGACCAGCCTGACCGCACTGATTTTTCGTTCGATCAAAATACTGTGGTTAATACTTCAGGCTTAATAACCAGCCGCGATTCAAATAACGTAAAGCTATCCCATCACTGGGAAAGTAACAGCGACAAGGATCTGGCAGGCTATGGTAATTTTACCTATAGCCCCAAAATAGCTAACCGTGTTGTTGAGTTTTCAGTCGGCGGCCTTTACAGGCACAAAACAAGATCAGCGTATTACATTGATTATAGCCTGGGCACAACCGGTAACCCGTTTTACCATGGCGATGTTAATAGCTTACCATTTGTTTTTTTAAGCCAGAACCAGGCTACCGGAGCATATAACACTGCATCAACAAACAACTATAGCGCTACAGAAAACATAAATTCGGAGTATTTACAAGTGAAATTTAACCTGCTTGATAGGTTACAATTGTTAGGCGGGGTACGTGTTGAAAATACTTTGCAAACCTATAATACCGGCGAGCCAATTACATTTACACAAAGAAACGGCACCATCAGCTATACTGACGTGCTTCCAAGCGTTCATTTAAAATACCAGTTAAGCGATGACCAAAACCTGCGCGCATCTTATTTTGCATCAATCAGCAGGCCGGGATTTGGTGAAATTGTTCCTTATAAAATTGACGGAGAATATTACAACGAGGTAGGTAACCCGGATCTGAAACACATTACAGCTAATAACTATGATGTTAGATATGAGTGGTTCCCTGGTGGTGCAGACCAGGTTTTATTAGGCGCTTTTTATAAAGACATATCAAACCCGATTGAGTACTTTTTGGTAAGGGATGGCGCATCGCCAAGCAGCCAGGATATTAAACCTGAAAATGCAGCATCGGGCGCTAAAAATTATGGACTAGAGGCCCAGGTAACAAAGTATTTTGGAATATTCGGGGTTTCGGGTAACTACACGTTTACACACTCGCGTGTAACAACAAATAAGCTACTTTATTATAATGATCCTGTTAACGGATTGCAGCAGAAACTTGTTGACCAAACCCGCCCGTTACAGGGACAGGCTAATCACGTAGGTAACCTTTCACTATTATTTAAAAGCCTTAACCTTGGTTTAGATATGCAGTTAGCCTTTGTATACACAGGGGAACGTATTGCACAGGTATCTCCTTATTATAATCTTGATTACTGGCAACATGCTTACAGCCAGCTGGATTTTTCTTTCGAAAAAACCATTATTAAAAGGCTGTCTTTTTACGGTAAAGTAAATAACCTCACCAATGCTGCAAGCAAGATCTATCTGAAATATCCACATGCCAACATTGATGCTAAGCAGCAGGAGTTTTTAGGCAAACAGGATATAACTAACCAAACCCTTGTGCAAAGTGATATCTACAAAATATCATTCTTAGGTGGTTTTAGATATAAGTTTTAATACAATGCAGATCCAATCAAAAAAAATAGAAATGAAAAATATAATATTTTCCCTTTTAACCGTATTAGCCTTTTCATTTGCAGGCTGTAAAAAATGGAGCGCAGAGCACCATGATATATATAATTATACATTGCCTGCCGCTAACCCTATCAGTGCCGATAAGCCTTTAACCTGCAGTGGTACAGGTTCAACGGTAATTGCGGCAAAAGGTACCATGCTGAACGGAAAAACCTATAGTGTTGAAGGTGGTTGCGACCTTGTAATAAACCCAACAGATACTTTATTAATGCAGCCGGGCGTTACGCTGAATATGGGTGCAAATTCAAGTCTTATTGTTTTGGGAACACTGGTTAGTAATGGTTCAAAACTGCAGCCAAACTTTATTACTGCTGCCGGGCAAACAAAAATGGATGCTCCTGGCCAGGTGGCTCCAGCAAATGATCCCGCTTATTCAGCAATTTGGAAAGGGATAATTGGCGGGCCTACCTGTAACCTGATGGTGCTAAGATGGACACACCTGGAATACGCCGGAGCAACCGAGGGTGGTGTTACATCAAAAATTGCTGGCTCAGGCAGCGGGAACCAGTATACTTTACTATTTGCCAACTACAAAGGCAATTTTATTATGGAAGATTCATGGCTGTATGGCGGTAATGATGATCCTATGCGCATCTCTGCCGGTCAGATAGCAATATTCAGGAATACCTTTGAAAAGGCTGGCTTTACGGGCGGCGATTGTATAAATACAAAAGGTGGTACTGTTGGTACAATGGCTTATAATATGTTTATTGGCACAGCAACCAACGGTCAAAAAGCATCAAACAAAGGGCAGGCCACCGGAGCCCCGCAAACCAACATTATAATGTACAACAATACGTTTGTTAGCGGTGGCTACAGGCAATCGCAAACCGGCCGTGGCGCTTGTATCAATTATGAAGAAGGTGCTAAAGGCATGTACTATAACAACCTTGCTGTGAACTGTAAGTTTGGATACAGGGTGGTAGGAAGCCCATCAGCCGATGTGGCAAATATGCATTATGGATACAATTACCAGTATGGTGATTCTGTATCAGTAACAAATCAATTTTATCCAACCGGGTATATAACACAACCACAAGCTACAGATTTTCCATCCATTACTTCATCCGCCAAATACCTGCCCTCAAATTATACACTGGGTGCTGTTTATGATGGCAGTGATGTAGTAGGTAAAGGAAATCCCCAGTTTATAAATTTCCCGTTGCCAACAAGCGGCCACCCGCTGAAGGATTATTCTGCTATAGGTAGCTATAATTTTCATCTATTATCAACCTCCCCTTTAATAGGGAAAGGCTATACTAATTTTCAGCCTTTAATTTTAGTTCCTGTTGCCCCTGTTTACGGGCTTTCAGAAGCTACGCCACCGGGAACAGACCTTGGTTGCTATCAAATTAACGGTAAGGGAAATCAGCATTAACAGCTCATCAATTTTTATGCATAACTGCAGTTCAATTAATTATAAGCAATCACCGGTAAAATTATTTTTACCGGTGATTGTTGCTTTGCTTTTAATGTTTTCAAAAAGCGTTTATAGTCAGCCTCAAAAAAGCGGGCTAATTAACCTTGTTTACAGCTCCGACGCGCATTACGGACTTAGCCGTCCAAAATTCAGAGGGGATACAGCCGTTAACAGCCATGTTGTAAATGCGGCAATGATCGGGCAGATCAATCAAATCCCGATGCTTCATTTGCCTGCCGATGGTGGTGTTAATGCGGGGCATTATGTAGGGCCTGTTGATTATATGGTACAATCAGGAGATATATGTAACCGGATGGAGATCCCTGTTCAAAGTGCTGCCGCATCATGGGCGCAATTTAATGCGGATTATATGGTTGGGTTGAAACTTATGGGGCATAATGGCAAACCTGCTAAATTGTTACTGGCGCCGGGGAACCATGATATTAGTAACGCAATTGGTTACTCAAAACCAATGATGCCTTTAACAGACCCTACAGCCATGGTGAAAATATATAACCTGATGCTAAAACCTGCTAAGCCAATGACCAATAATGCTTATGACTTTGAAAAGGACAAGATAAATTACTCCTTTAATATGAAAGGCATTCACATGATGTTCATCACTTTGTGGCCTGATTCTGCGGAACGGATCTGGATGGAAAAAGACCTGGATACTGTGGCCCCGAAAACACCGGTTATTATTTTTACACACGACCAGCCGACCTGCGAGGCAAAACATTTTACAAACCCGTTACCGCCTCATCAAATGACCACAGCTAATCAATTTCAAAACCTGGTTGCAGAAAATTATAAAGAAGGTGTGGTGGCTGCAAAAGACGATGGCGCCACCAATATTGAACAAAGGGGCTTTGTGAAGTTTTTAAAAAAGCATGCTAATATTAAAGCGTACTTTCATGGCAATAGCAACTGGAACGAATTTTATACTTACAAAGGCCCCGATAACGATGTTAATTTACCTGTTTTTAGGGTAGATTCGCCAATGAAGGGTAAATATTCAGGTAAAAATGAAACCTTGCTTTCGTTTCAACTGATAACAATAGACCCGCAAAAGCAGGAGATGACTGTGCGTGAATGTTTGTGGAATGCAACACCCGGCGACGCTCATCAAAAAACGGTGGTGGGTAAAAGCGCAACAATTAACCTAAAGGTAAGCGGATCATAGACACATTTATTTAGCGGGCAAATACAGCATTTGTTAACAAGGAAATTTAGATATATTGCACTTGCTAACAGCGGTAAATTTTAATTGATGAAATATTTCCTGGTACTTATTCTTGTGACAAGCCTACACTGTTTTGGACAGGATTATAAGGCGCAAATTGCTGCATATCGACAGCAGTATATGGACGATTTTTTGACAGATAAAAGTTCTCCGTTAAAAAAGAGGATCTACAAAACCTGCGTTTTTACAATGCCGATAGCACTTACAGGATTTCTGCTAAAGTGGAAGTTTTAGCAAATCAGCCCGGTTTTATTATGCCAGTATTTAGCGGCACCGGCCAGCAGTATGTTAGGTATGCAACGCTGAGCTTTACGCTTAAAGGTAAGCCTATGCAACTGTCATTATACAAAAGTGTTTCGCTATCAAAACTGCCGCAGTACAGTGATTACCTGTTTCTTCCGTTTGCTGACGAAACAAATGGTGTGTCTACTTATGCAGGTGGCCGCTATATTGACCTGAGTACCGGTGATTTGAAAGGTAATACGCTGGTGATAGATTTTAATAAAGCATATAACCCATACTGTGCTTTTGGTGGCGGATACTCATGCCCAAAACCACCTGATGAGAATAAATTGCAGGTTGCAATTGAAGCCGGTGAAAAAACCTTTGCAGGTAAGAATGGACATTAACCCTTAAAATGCCCTTAACATTGGCCTGCTTATTAATGGAGAAAACGACCAGGGAATAGATGAAAGAATTAACAGCAGCGCTATTGTAAACCATATCGCCATTGTTTTAAATTTTTCTTTGTCCGCCACTTTCCGCTTAGCTTTTGCCGATCCGATTGTAATAAGAACTATTGCGGTTAGCATCATGGTTATATGCTCCATTCCAAAAAATCTTATTTGCCGCTCATGCACAGCATCTTTAAAGTTGTGCAAAAAGTAGCTTACGATAGGGCTAATGAAATATAACCACAAGCCGATAACCAACTGGATGTGTGCTGCTATTGTTACTGCTACCCTGCTGCTATCGTCAATCCCTGTGTGCGTTTTGTTGAACAGCCATCCCCTGAAGGCCCGATAAATGGCAAAAAGTAAGCTTAGCAAAACAAACCAGCGAATTAATGAATGCAGGGCGAGGAGTATTAAATACATAGGTTAAGTTTTTATAAAAGGGCAGACGATTGAGCTGCAAAAATATTTTATTTTTTCTTTGAGTTTTTCACCGATATTGTCAAAAGCCCAGTTTGGATTTGCGCCTGTGATCTGCAACCACAATGAATAAATTGTCTTAAAAGCGCCCTTGATATGGCGTTTATGCCGCCCCTATTTAAATTATTTCCTGCTTAAATTTGGATAGTCAGGAAACAGGTAATCCAAATGAGAAAATTAAAGTTACAAGTGCAAGTGTCAGTTGACGGATTTATTGCAGATAAAGACGGAAAAACAAGCTGGATGATATGGAATTGGGGCGAAGATTGGAATTGGGATAAAGAACTGAAAAAATACTTTAATGATTTAACTGCAAATGTTGACTGTGTTTTGCTTAGCAGAAAAATGGCAGCGGAAGGATTTATAAACCATTGGAAAAACGTAGCTCAAAACCCCGACCCCAATTACAATTTTGCGAGGAAGATAACTGAGGCAAAAAAAGTTGTTTTTACGAAGACGCTTGAAACTGCCGAATGGGATAATACAGTTTTGGCAAAAGACGAGCTTACCGATGAAATTGATCTATTGAAAAAAGCCGAAGGCAAAGATCTCATCGCCTATGGTGGGGCTGCTTTTGTTTCCGGCCTGATCCAAAACGAATTAATTGACGAATATTATCTTTTTATTAATCCTGTTGCTGTGGGTAAAGGATTAACCGTATTTAATAGTATTGATAAAAACCTTAATTTAAAACTGGTAGCAGCAATTAATTTTGAATGTGGGGTTACTGTTCTTCATTATCGTATTTAAGAAGTTGACTTTTATCAGCTGCCTCTATCGGTTAAAAATGACAAATTCAACGTGTCTTCCCATTCGTTTTAAACTTCAATCCCCAGGTTTTCATATAATTCCTTTTTGCCTTTAGTGGTTACCAAAACGGTTCGTGAATTTTTGGTCTTCCTAACCCAATCCAACAATAACATCCGTTGTAATATGGCAGCGCCTAATGCTCCTGCAATATGGTATCTTCTTTCGCTCCAATCCAGGCATGGTTTGGCAAAAAAACGCCGTTCATCTTTTAACAGGTCAACGTCAATCCCCATCCTAAAAAACCATTCAATCCCACTATCACTTACCCGGTAATTATTCTCGGATTGTACGGTAATTCCTTTTGTTATTAACGCCTCATTGATAAGCACGCCTACTTTGCCAGCAAGATGGTCATAACAGGTGCGGCAATATTTTATACCGTGTTTTTCATCCGCCGGCTTAGATCTTGCCTTGTTATCAGGGATCAGGTTAGCAAGCGCCTCTATGGCATAGGCCACATTCTGATTTGAGAAACGATAATACCGGTGCCTGCCCTGCGTGGCTACCTCTAAAAAATCAGCCTTTACCAATTTACTCAAATGGATGCTTGCGTTTTGTGGTGATGCATCGGCAAACAAAGCAAGTTCAGTGGCTGTGTAGGCCCTTCCATCCAGCAATGCCCATAGTATTTTGGCCCGTACAGGTTCGCCAATCAGAGTTGCTATATCTGCAATTTGTAGTTCCATATTACATCCATACTTAAGCCAGTACTTAAGTGTCTGTTATAAATATAATCAATCTTTGCCATCATAATAAAATAGCAATGAAAAAATATATTGTATTAATGCTGATAGGCATTTGTTTCAATTTTAAATCATCCGGACAGAACTTAAACACCACCATAGGAATGAACTTTGACACTATAAAAACTGAAAGCCATATTAAAGGGCTGAATATTGCTTTGCTGCACAGGCAACCAAAAACCATAACCGGCAATTACCCGGTATTATTTATCCATGGGTCATCTTTCCCCTCGGCGCTTGCTTTTGGTTTTAGGGTGAATGGCTTGTCGTGGATGGATCACCTTGCTGAAAATAATTTTGAATCATTTGCTTTGGATTTTTTAGGATATGGAAATTCAGACAGGTATCCCGAAATGTTGACCAAACATCCTCAGGCTGAACTACCCGGACGTGCAAAAGAGGTCTATAAGGATATTGACTGCGCTGTAAACTATATTTTAAAAAAGACAGGCAGCAATAAGGTAAATATTATCGCTCATTCATGGGGTGGTACGGTAGTGGCTTTGTATGCTTCCAAATTTCCGGAAAAGATCAATAGGTTGGTTTTATTCGCGCCTTTAACAGCCGGGAAAAGCACCGCAGTATCCGAAACTATTGACTACAGCTATGAATCAATGACCCCGGCGACAAGAGTAAGCAACATGCGAAGCCTAACCCCGCAAGGTGAAATAAACCGCCTTGAACCAGAGCTGGCTGATCAATGGCAAAGCATGTGGTTAAAATCTGATCCTTTATCTGCTGACGGAAAAGGGAATGTCCGCTTTCCATCGGGCCCGTCAAAAGACATTGATGACCTGGAGCACGGTAAAACCTATTACAATCCTGCAGATATTAAAGTGGCAACAATGATAGTGAGGGGAGAATGGGACAACTCACCATCCAATGAAGCGGCAGGCGTTTTGTTTAACCAGCTTACAAATGCGCCATTAAAAAAATATGTGGTAATTGAAAAAGGCACCCATGTAATGCATCTTGAAAAAAGCAGGTTGCAATTATATAATGAAACACTAAGCTTTCTTAATAATTCAACCATGGCACAAAATAACCATTCAATCGCTGTGATTTTTGAAGTGATCCCCGCTGATGGGGAAAAGCAGGAATACCTGGATATTGCTGCCAAACTAAAGCCGGAACTTGAAAAAATAGACGGGTTTATTTCTATTGAAAGGTTCCAGAGTCTTACACATCCTGAAAAGATCCTTTCCCTTTCTTTCTGGCGCGATGAAACCGCTATACAGCATTGGAGAAACCTGGAATTACACAGGGAAGCCCAGGCAAAAGGCCGGCGTTATATTTTTAAGGATTATCACTTACGGATAGCCGATGTAGTTAGGGATTACGGCATGTTCGACAGAAAGGAAGCCCCTGCCGATAGTAAGCAATATCACAATTAAAAGATTGTTATTTGTTTTCCTTATCTGTATACGATTCACAGGTTTTACCCATGACAAGTTATAATTATGTATGTAATGGGGTGTCATCCTGAGCCTGTCGAAGGACGTCGTGCGCAGTGGCCTGTCCGTGTGCCAAGCACGATGCTGAGGCCTTTGCCCACATGCTTCGAGTGCCTCAGCATGACACCCCTTTTTTGTTATTTTTCCTTCAGAATCCAGCAGATAGGTTCATTTCCCATCCAGGTTTTCCGCTTTCCATTTCATAGCGGTTAAGATCCTGTATGCTCTGCAGGGGTGATCAAAAAAGAAAATCTCTTCCCAGTAGTCCGGGGCTACTTTAAGGTCATCGGCGGATTTTATTAGGTATGAGGCTATGGCATCAGGTTCACGCGCGGCATTCAACCCATATAGATCCGCCTGGATTTCTTGTGTACGGATAATGGTGTTACTTATAGGTGTGAGGATAAAAAAGTAGAACGTAAACAAAAACACCAGGATGGGCAGGCTGCGGATATCCTGGATAGCCACCACTTTCCACCTTTCTCCGTATTTGAGGAATAATTTGTTTAACGCCCATTGAACTAACTTAAAACCAATTATGATCAATATTCCAAATTCCATGGTCAATATAAAAATGTGACTTAATACATAATGGCCCATTTCGTGCCCCAGCGCAGCTTTAATTTCACTATTGGTGCAGTTATTAAGCATGTTGTCATTCAGCGAAATACGTGCAGTGCCGACAAGTCCGCTTACGTTAGCATTAAATAGTTTATTTTGCTTTGATTCATTATACACATAAACGTTGTCAATATTTATACTATTGGCACGGGCCATTGACAGGATCTGATCTTTCAGCGCTCCATTTTTTATTGGCGTATAATCATTGAATGCGGGGGTGATAAATATAGGATATATGACAAGAACAACTATGATGAACAGAAGAGAGATACAGCCTCCCCAGATCCACCAGTTTTCCTTTACTTTTCTGAATATGGCATAGATCAAAACGAAAAATGGCGCTATAATAAGCAATTCAACAAAGAAGGTTAGCAGTTCATTTGAAAACCACTGTATAAAGTTTTGATTAGAAAAGCCGTATTGCTGTTCGCGGATAAAGTTTTGATAAATATCAAGCGGCATCAGGAGCAGGAAATACAGTAAAAAAGAAAGCACAATATAAACCAGGTTGCTCCGGTTTGTTTTTGAGGTTTTATCAGCAATCTTTTTTATATAAGCTGACAGCCCCCCGAAAAGAAATAACCAGGCCACAAACGCCGCATTTAAAAAATTCCAAAGGATCAGCCAATAACCACCTTCTACATAGTTGTTTGCTTTTGCGCGTGCAACTGCCGGGATGGTACTTATTAGTTGAGCCGCGGCTTTTTCAGGATCGAAGCGGGCGACATATTTACCGGGCTGATGTGCAGCAGGTTGAATGGACTGCCCTTTTACAAACATGAAGGTTAATAGACAGCAGAAAATAACGAATACCGCTTTCATTGAGATTTACTTTTATGATGAAATACAAAAGTAAATGCGCTAAAACAGGGGTAGTTTGTATAAATGCGACAATCCACCAAAGAAAAACGATGCTTTTATGGGAAACTTGGGCCCGGCCATATTGCCGAGGGGGGTAAGCCGGAATGTTTTTTTATTTCGCGGGTGAGGTGCGCATGATCATAATAACCCATTTCCAAAGCTATTTCTAATAATTTCCCTTTTGAATGTGCCTCCTGCAAAATTTTCAGGGCCCGACGGAATTTAACGATCCCTATAAACTCTTTTGGACTGATCCCTAAATTTATATAAAAAAGCCGTTCCAGGGTGCGGGTGCTGATATTGCAATTTTGGGCAAGCAGATCAACCGAGATCTGACCTTTATAATAATTCACTGCTTCTGTTATGGGGGAAAAAAGATCAGCCTGATTTTTTTTTGAGAGGAAAAGCTGATCCAGCCTTTCAGGCAGCAATTCGTCCGGATCTGCAATTAAAGCAAGATCTTTATCCTGGAACTCTACTATCTGGTCAACAATTTCAACTAACGGCAATCTATAAAAAACAAGAAGGCCCCCGGGTTTAAACCTTATCCCAACAAAAGCACTATCCGGAAAACTGGTTACAAAGCATGATGAGGTAGAAACACCCCCAATATAAACCAGACCGGGTTGAAGTGCGGCATAGCCATTAAAACTTGCCGGGGAGCCGCCAAGGTTAATAAAAATGTCAGAACAGGCATCGGCAAATAACGGCACCTTAATGGGTTTGTATTTCGAATCAGTTTGTAATACCCAATAAAAGTCGATGTGTTTTTCTAATAACTTATCGGGTTTATATTTAACGTATTTCACAAAAAATAAATAGGATCAGGTTAAACATTAAGAAGTCAAAAGCCAAAGCTTTTTAAGCCAGGAACTGCGACAAAGTTATCTAAGATTGATTGTATACAATTGTAAAAAGAAGACATATTTAAAAAACTCCCTCTGGCGTATATTCTTTTATTGATATGCTGCTACCATTTCTTCCCATTTGCTCTTTTTCAGGAACTCCCTGGCATTTGTAAAATGGAACATATCGTAAATGGCTTGTTGCTTATCACTGGCATTTATATAATAGGCTCGGCAGATCTGGTAACCTATCCAGTATCCCTGATCTGCGGGGTTATCGGGTGTTTCCTGGTCTGAGTTGGCCATCCAATTGCTGTAACGGTTATAATCCATGTCTTTCGTGAATGCCTGCCAGATCCTTTTCTCCCTGCCCTTAGCCCAGGTATGCAGGCGCTGGTTGGTGTTTTTACCGCTGATCATCTCTCCCAAAAAATCGGCCATGCCTTCGGCAATTACGGGCAGCAATGTAGTGGTGTCGTCCAGTTTCATAAGTCTGTCCTGCTGAAAGTGGATCAGCTCGTGCGAAATGAAATAAGGCAGATTTTGCAGCGGATTAAAATTGTTTTTCTCCCATAAACTCAGCTCACCAACCGGGATTCCATCTGTCTTAGCAATCTGGTTAATCCCTATCAGCAGCCCTGCATCTGATACGGTTCCCCCAGCGGTATAAGCACCCATAACAAAATAAACATCGGGAAATAATGCCTGGGGATAGATCGCCTTCAGTTTTTCAAAACAGGTATATATGGCGGGCTTAAAACTGTCGGCCTGCAAAGTGTTATTCCTAATGGCACGGTAAAAAGCCGCATGCGTGTCATAATGCTTTACAAATGCCCTTATACTGCGCACTTTAAGCCCCATATAATCCTGCATTCCCCGCGAAGCCTTGTCAAAATAGTATCTCTTATAAATAGACAATCGGTTGGCAGTGTCTTTCTGCGCCAGGTCATAAGCAACCCAAAACCGGTGGACATCCGTAGTTACCAGGGAAGCCTGGCGCGGATCTTTATTCAAAGCCTTCTTTTCTTCTTTTACGGATTGGACAAGGGGTGCCCATTCTTTCTCTGCGTGCAGGGTGGTTAAATCTTTGCTTTGCAATAAATTCTCCTTATCGCTATACCCTGCAAGGATGGCTTTATGGAGGGTGATAAAAGCGCTATCCTTTTTTTCCATAAAGCTGTAACAACATGCGGCGCTATACAAACTGCTCTTTTTTTGCAGGTTGAAATCTGCAATGGCAGCTGACTTCAGATACACCCTGGTAGCCCCCGGATAATCCTTTGCCTTGTATAGGCTATCGGCATTTTTGCGCAGCTGCCGGTAATCCTGGCTGGATGCCTGGAAGGAAAATATCAATGACAGGATGAAAACAATGATCGAAGAGGGGTTAACCTTTCCTATCATCGGAATCTCCTTGTTTGTGACGATGATCATTGAACCGGCCTGATTATTATTCAGCAGTTGTAGGATCAATATTTGTTAATACACGGCTAACTGAATTTGCAGGAAACCCGCCCTGGCTGGCATGCTCACGAACCATTTCTTCGTTAGGCGCAATATAAACGCAATAAATTTTGTCGGCTGTAACAAAGCTGTTAACCCATTGAATTTGCGGCCCCATGTTACTTAATACCCCGCACGAAGTTTGTGAAATGGATTTTAATTGGTCTGCAGAAAGATTACCCGCTCCGGGAATTTCTCTTTCAATTATGTATTTAGGCATATTAAGGCGTTTTAGTTATTAAGTAAATTGATTATTAACTATTTAGGTAAATCAAAGCTAATTTTTTTCTCCTTTTAATGCAACTGTTTGGTTATGAAATTTGAATTCAGCATGAATACATGTTCAAGGCCGTCTGTCTCATCCATAACTTCATCAACCTTGATAAAGCCCAGGCTATTGATCAAACTAAATGATGGAACGTTGGAGGGCGACACTGATGCAACAAAGCTGGTTATATTGAAGTTAACACCTGCCCAAGCAAGCACTGCCTTAACCGTTTCTTTTGCATACCCCATCCTTCTATAGTTGGAAAATATCCTATATCCTAATTCTACCGCACCGCGGGCGTACATACGCAAATATTCAGGATCAGGCGTACTATGAAAACGCACAATTCCAACCATGATATTTTCATTTGCCAAAATGATGGCGCGGGCAGACCATGGCATATAATTTTGATCAGTCTCCAATTGCTCCCGGTTATAGTTAAGGGTGCTAAGATTTTCAAGTAATTCTACCGGGATTTTAGCGCCCAACAGTAACGCTGCCTCAGCGAGCTTTCCGTCCATGCTGGCTGAAATAACTTCGGCATTCATCAGCCGCAATACCAATCGGGGAGTAACTATATCGCTAAAGGGGGAAATCATATACCTGCTCTAATCAGCCAGCTGGATCCAAACGGGGCAATGGTCACTCGTTTTCTCCCATCCCCTTACGTTGCGGTCAACACCCCCTGCAAGAAGGCGGCCGTCAAGCTGCGGACTAAGCAGGAAATGGTCAATGCGCAAACCGGCATCGCGGCCGTAGGCATTGCGGAAATAATCATAAAAAGTATAGATCTTTTCGTTCGGGTAAAGTTTCCTGATCGCGTCTGTCCATCCCTGGTCTATCAAAGTTTTAAAGGCCAGGCGGGTTTCCGGGCGGAACAGGGCATCGGTTAGCCAGCGTTCCGGCTTATAAACATCCAGTTCGGTTGGCATAACGTTATAGTCGCCTGTTAACACCACGGGTTTGCCTGATGCAAGGAGCCCGGCAGCATGAAAGCCCAGCCGTTCAAACCAGCGCAGCTTATAGTCGAATTTTGGTCCCGGCGCCGGGTTGCCGTTTGGTAGGTAAAGGCAGCCAACCGTGATGCCGTTAATAACAGCCTCAATATAGCGGCTGTGCTCATCCTCCGGATCACCGGGGAGTGCGCGTGTTACTTCATCAATATCAGCGTTCCGCGCCAGGATAGCTACGCCATTCCAGCTTTTTTGCCCGTGCCATAGCGCATTATAACCGGCATCCCGGATGGCTTGCTCCGGGAACTTTTCCTGCGGGGCCTTTAGCTCCTGCAGACATACAATATCAGGCGCAGTTTCCTCAAGCCAGCGCAGCAATACCGGCAGCCGACCGTTTACACCATTTACATTATAGGTTGCTATTTTCATGATAAAATTAATGGAGGTGGAAAAACAATGTTATGAAAATTGGGGGAGATAAACAAAAATGATGATACAGGTCAGTCGCTTTCAAGACCAGTGGCATTTTCTTCCCTCTTTACGCGCAGCGAAGAGAGGGAGGTCCAGCGAAGCGTCGACCGGGTGAGTAAAATCTGCGGGCGATATTCACGCAAATGCACGGCGCAAATGCATGGCGGCGTCGACTCACCCCGAAATCGCTTCGCTTGTCACCCCTCTCTGCTGCGCAAAGAGGGGAAAAGTAATAGGGTGCCCTCCCTTAACTACATCTTTACTGCACCATATAAGGATCACCGCTCGTTTAAAGATCCAATTTAGTATCAACCGCTAATGGTTCCCACTCTGCAAGGTCTTTTAACAGATTTTCATTGTGCTGCCTGATCGCATTTACAGAGTCCTCTCCCAACTGTAACCTTAATGGCGTGTGTGTTGCGGCCAGGGCTTTATCAATTATAGCGGCACCTTTTAAAGGGTCGCCTTCCTGTGCGCCGTTCATGCCCTTTGCAAAATTTCTTGTTTGCCCAACGGTATCTTTATAAGCTGTTATTTCCGGCATATATTTCATGGCCGAACCCGCTAATTCGGTTCTGAAATTACCCGGTTCTACAATAAGCACCTTTATTCCAAAGGGAGCTAATTCGGCAGCTAATGCCTCTGAAAGGCCCTCCAATGCAAATTTTGAAGCAGAGTACGCTCCGAATCCTGCAAATGAAAGCTGTCCGCCCAAACTGCTGATATTTACAATTGCTCCCGATCTTTGCGCTCTGAAGGTTGGTAATAAAGCCTGGGTAACACCTACAGCGCCGAAAAAATTTGTTTCCATTTGGGCGCGTAATTCATTCTCAGGCGTTTCTTCTACAGCGCCAACTATGCCATATCCGGCATTATTGATCAAAACATCAATCTGCCCAAACCGGCCGACAGCCGCTTTAACTGCATCGGCAATTTCAGCACTATTATTTACATCCATTTTTATAGCTTCTACCTGGTCTGGTGCAATCGCTTTTATAGCTTCCAGTTTATCCAAACGTCTTGCCGTAACTACTACATGATAGCCTTGCTGAATAGCATACTCCGCAAATGATTTCCCGAAACCTGCGGATGCACCCGTAATGAACCATACTTTTTTTACTTTATTTTCCATAGTTATGATTTTTAGTTGTAGACTCAAAAATATAGATATTCAATTATTTATTAAAAAGGTATCCGGCAAATTTTTCACATAAAGTTCTGGTTTTCCTGCATTTAGTCGTGAGTTAGAAAAGACTAAAATTACTTATGACTAAAGGCTCCAGGCTTAACAAATGGCATAATCACCCCCTCATATTGTCATTGTTGCCCAGTGTTTTGTTAACAGGCGAACCTTATGTTTGTGTTTTAACATGAAAGCATCATGAATAAAGTTGACAAAACTACCCTTAACGGTGAAATAGAAATAAATGCACCCATTGAAAAGGTTTGGGCCCTATGGACCACTCCCGAAGACATTAAACAATGGAACACCCCCAATACCGACTGGCACACCACCAAAGTAGAAAACGACCTGCGCCCCGGCGGCGCCTTCCTGTTTGCTATGGCATTAAAAGACGGTAGCCTTAATTTTGATTTTACCGGCGTTTATGACGATGTGAAAACCAACGAACTGATTAGCTATACCCTTAACGATGGCCGGAAGTCGACTATTACTTTTACCAGCGGGAACCCGGTTATATTGGCTGAAAGTTTTGAAGCAGACAACACCCAGCCTATTGCCATGCAAAAGGAATTTTGCCAGGCTGTGTTGGATGGGTTTAAAAAGTATGTTGAGGGGTAGTGTCTGCAATCAATGTTATAAAGCTGTATCGCCCTAAAATAAGTTAACAATGGCGGTTAGCTATCCGGAACTTTGCGTAAAGCGGGAACTTTCGGTAAGTTTAAGGCCTGAATACTTTCTTAAGAATTATTTAGCGACACTTGATAAATTATGTATTTTAGAGGCGTTATCATCAATAAGCACTCAAATATCTTATCATGACAGGCGTTAAACTAAACTTTATCAACCAATCAAACGACACAAATAATTCGGAGATCGTTATTTTTCAAAAAAATGCAGCTACTAATTTTGATGAGCTGGCGGTAGCATGGAAAGTAATTAAGTACTGCGGACAGGGAATGAACCATCCTTTTTCGTTTCCAATTCAAAACTATGTATCGGCCAGTGATAGCTGGGGGAACTACTCACCGCAGCTGGCTGCTCAAAATGGCCAGTTGTTCAGCGTGGAGCAAAGTCCGTCTGGCAATATACTTAAGAATGCGGGCTCCGCCACCAGCAGTAAGGAAATGCAGATTTTAAATGGCCTGCATACAGGTGCCATTAATGCTAATATTTACAAGGATGGGCGACTGCTGGCTACAAAAACCGGTGTGGCGCCCCAGCAGAAAGTGGCATTTGAATTTAACCCAACCTTATGGATAGGAGCGGTTTCGCAGATTTTGGAAGGGAGTTTGATAAACTCTGCCATCATATCACAGGTTAACACCGAGTTATCATTATTAGGAATTGCAAGCGCCGATATTGTGATGACCGGCGGTGGCCCGGGTAAGGCTTCAACCGGTTTTAACTTTACACTGCAAAATATTGTGTACGCCTGATAGCCCGGTTAGATGAGGGCATTATAATTCATAACTATCCCTGTACCGCTGCATAGAGGTATTAAAAACATCCATGGCGTTGCCCTCCAGGTCCTGGTTATCAAATGCGCCATAAAGAGTGTCAAATTTCAGGGCGGATGTTTTATGGTCAAATGCTGTAAAATCGCGCCTCGGCAACAAGATCTGGTTTGGGTAGCTGTACATTACCGACAGGTGTCTTTTACTGCGCGACAGGTAAACGCTGTCGCCGCATAATAGCGTACCTTCACCTGTTAATGAGGGCATCCAAAGCATACAACTACCCGGGAAATGCCCGCCGGTGTGCACAATTTTTATCCCATTCCAAAGTGGCAGACTATCACCACTCCATAATTTTACAGATGGGGTAGGGTACATGATCCATTCACCGTCCAGTTCATGAATATAGATCGGGCAGTTAAACAGGGTCGCCCATTCATTCATTGTGCTGTAATAGTGCGGATGCGAAAATGCAATTGCCTTAAGCCCGCCAATGGAATTGATATAATCCACGGTTTGCTGATCAGGCAGCGGCATACAGTCCCATAAAATATTCCCTTCGGGCGATTGCACTAAAAGGGCACGGTTTGCCAGTGCAAAGTCCGGCTGCATTTTCAGGGCTGAGATCTGATCGTTTAGTTTGCTTATCCTGGTGCTGTAATTATTTTTCAAAACCGCCATGCTGGTCCATTTCTGCCCGTTATCACCTATATACTGCCGGTCATCATTACAAATGGTACACAGTTCAGGTACTTGCTGATCCGGTGGGTATTGCGTGCCACAGGTAGTGCATATTAATGTTTTGCTCATGATTTAATATTTTAAATGTTTGTAATTATTCCCCGGCAATCATATGCATCGAAATGGCTATCCTGTTCCAGCTGTTAATGGTTACGGTTATAAAAATTACCTGTGCCAACCTTTGTTTTCCAAGCAGGTTTAACGCATTTTGATAAGTTTCATCAGAAACGCCATGTACCGAAATTTGGGTAACTTCTTCAGCCAGCTTCAATACCGACTGCTCTTCATCTGTAAAAAAGGGCGTTTCCCACCATGCCGAAAGTGCAAAAAGCCTTTGCGTGGTTTCTCCCAGGTGTAACGCTGCTTTGGTGTGATAATCAATACAATAACCACAGCCGTTTAACTGGGAAACCCGGGTCCTTATCATTTCCTGTAGTTTGGCATCTATATCAAATGCGGGTAAAAAATCATCAGCAACAGCCATCGCCTTATAAATGCGGGGCTCTGCCTGGTTAATGTTCATTCTTAGTTTCATACGTTTTAATATTTATTTACACTTAATTGAATTTTGCATAGATGGCGCATTAAGAAACAGCACCAATAGTTTAGCCGGTTTTTTGGGGTTATTATTGCGTGTTAAGGAGTGTAGCCCAAAAGGCTTCTCGTAAAATGAATCTCCCTTTTTATATACATGTCTTACCCCTTCAAAAACAGACTCAATTTCACCCTCCAGTATATATCCAAATGTCGGGCAAGGGTGCCGGTGGGCAGGTGATGTGCTACCGGGAGGAAAATTAACAACCTCCATTTGCGCTTCTTTGTTTTTTATCCCCGGTTCATTTAACAACTGTTTAAGTACGGTAACGCTTGTGATCTTTGCATCATCAACTGATTTAGCCGGATGCCCTTGTGCTAACAATCCGTTTGTTAAGATAACGAACAGCAAAGCGGATAGGAAAGTTTTTAGTATTGATTGAGCGTTTGTTAATTGCATGATCTCTTTTTTTATTCGCATTCCATTTAAGCAGAAAAGCGAGTGTTTACGTATTATTGAAGATCAAAAATATTTCAATTTTGGACTATCATAGTAGTCCAGTAAATACAAATAAGGTAGTCCAATAAAGCAGCGATCACCTCCTCTCCCCAAACCCTTCTCCAACTGCGTTGAGGCGAAGCGTAAGTTTGTGTATCCACGCAGGCAAAGCGTTCCATTTTTCCACGCGGAACACGTGGAACGTCATGAAACATTCTGATTATCAATTACTTAGTTATTTGTAGGGAATTGAATAAATGTAAGTATTTGACAATCAAAATGTTCCACTATTCTTTATATCGAACTCGCGTTGTTTTAACTAATCGCAACAGGTTTTAAACTGCCAAAGCTTCGTTTATATAAAACAAATATTAGCAGTAAGAAGGTTAGTAAACAAGGTATTCCCGCCTCAATGCCAAATCCCCTTCCGGTAAGTAATACATTTTGGGTAGTAAATTTAAAAGCCAGTAACGCCTGCTTTGCATCTGTAGCAGATGTGGCAATGGTGGTTATTTTACCTATAAAAAAGATATCCCAGATAACATGTACAAGTACCACGTACCAGATCACTTTGGTATATGCATAAATAAAAGAGAACATCATGCCGGTAATTATCCCGCCACCAACAACTATAAGCGCATCCAGTACATTAAAAGAAGTAAGCATGTAGATGTGTAACAGGCCGAATATTAAAGATGTTATAAACATGGCTTTAAACTTGGAATACCTTGCGCTCATCAGCAGAAAAAGATGACCTCTGAAAACGACTTCTTCTGTTAACCCCGCTGCAATAGAAACAGACGACCATTTTATAAACAACTGAACCTTATCGGCCAGGCTCATTGAATTATCCCCAGTGAGGGGGGCTATAAAGTGAAATACATAATAAAATAGCCAGATTGAAACAGGTAGGATAGTGCTGATAGCTATCCATTTAAACAGTCCCGCTAATGTTAATTTGCCATAAAGGGCAGCAGGGTCATAAGCTTTTATAACGCGGCGGGCAAAAAAATGCATGAATAAAATAGTTAGCGGCGCCCTCAGCACAACTTCCCTTACCGCTATTTTGAGCGCGTTATTCTGGATCCAGGAGGTAAGTAAGGAGCAGGCAATTGCAATAAGTATAAACATTGTAATGCTTACCAGCGTGAATAAAACAATTTTTCCGGGTGATGGGGGATTGTTGGTTTTTGTTGATGTAGTTGTCATGATTTATAATTTTTAATAAGTGATTTAATTAGCTATGCATAATACATAGCATAACAATGCATATGGGTATAAAAAAAGCTATTCCTTTTTCAGTAAACGAAATAGCAGGGTATTTAAAAAATAAAGCGCGCCCATTAGCAGGATAACTACGGGAATAAATAATTGTCCTAACACTTCAGTTAAGCCTCCGGATAGTTCGGTAGTGAAGCCAAAGGCAATGAATTTATCGTTTTGCATAAACAAGCCGGTATGTGACGGGTAAATTATTTTAAGGATAATGAGAATGCAAAAGGATACGCTCAGCAAATAGAAGAACGCCAGTATTACATAGGCAGCACCATTAGCAATATTGAGGCGCATAGCTTGTAAAATGTGCACCGGGTTAAACGAACGAGTTGCCTGTTGCGCTTTTTTATAAGCAACTAAAGGCTGCAATACCTCTTCGGGCGAGCCTAGTTTTTCGAGCGTATCCAGCAGGATCTCAATTTCATTTTCGGGTGGCGCAGCATTGGTGGCCTCATAGATATGGCTGTTGATCTCCATCAGGGTATCGCGCTGGTCATCTGCCGATAATAGCCTGATGCATCTGGTAACCCGTTTGATATAATCGTCATAGATCTTTTGGGCCGCGGGATTTGTAAAAACTATTCTTTTCATTTTTGAAGTTTGTTAATGGCTGTTTCTAATGCCGACCATATTTTTTGCATTTCAGTTAGCGTAGCTTTGCCGCTCTTGCTTAACGTGTAATATTTGCGGGGGATGCCTGATTCCTGCTCAACCCATTTTGAATCAACAATTCCCTCTGCTTTTAACCTGTTTAATAATGGATATAAAGTGCCCTCTGCAACCTCCAGCGTGGTATGAATTTTTATTTCCTGTACAAGCTCATAACCATAATATTCCTTTTCATCAAGAATGATGAGGATGATATAGGAGAGCGTCCCTTTTTTTACCTGGGAGAACCAGTTCTGCACAAATTCTGAATTCATGCAACAAATATAATACATAGTAATGCAATGTACAAGGCTTTGCTATGTTTTTGTTATTTTTTTTAAAAAATGATGACGGGCAGCCATCGACACCCAATATCATTAAGAGAAGGTTTGATACAAACTAACCACATAGCAACGTTCAATAGCCCAACCTAAACGGCATAGCCCTCATGAACGCCTATTAAAAATAAACAACTGTGAATAATCCTCCCCGGTAGGGAGGACTTGAAAAAAACAAACGCGGGCGAAGCTAAAGTCTCCCCTACCGGGGGAGATTTAGAGGGGGCTACAAGGTTTTTGGGGAGAATTACATTTGTGTTTCCCTTAACTTAATGAACAGCCACCAGTGCCCGTTTATCACGATAACAAATCAATGATTTTTTACAATTATTAAGGTTTATCATTCCTCAATTTTGAATAAACAAAATTTAAAAAAATGAAATCGATAATCAACATAGGGTTTTTCCTTTCAGGGTTATTACTTATCAGCGCACGGGTATTCCCGCAGGCAAAAACCAATCAATCATTAAGTCAACCAAAAAAAGAAGCAAAAATGAAAAACGAAAGCTCAGCATTCAAAGAATACATTTTATTAGTCCATTTGCCACTTAATTACGGACCCGATCAGGCAAAAGAAGTAAGAGAACAGTGGACTAAACTTACCGACAAATGGAAAGCTAACGGCACTTATGTTACAAGTTTCGTTTATCCAAATGATGGCTATTTGGTTAAAGGCCCGCAAAAGACCATAACCAAAGAAGGTATTGTTAGTGATAATTTTAGACTGGTGAGCAATTTGGTCCTAAGGGCAACCAGTTACGAAGCTGCATTGGAGTTAGCAAAAAATTGCCCGGTACTTCCGCAAGGCGGAATAATTGAAGTAAGGGAAATCCAACCCCGTATAACAACAACCGAATCCGGTAAAGAATTACCTAAACCCAGGCAATAAGACTTTAGTCCTGCTGTTTTTTAAACACCATTAAAAACCCCAACCTGATCAACGGGCTTAAAAAGATTGATAAATAGATCAAACTGATCCATGGTTGGTATAGAACATAGAACTCATGGGGCGTTAACGAATACGGATGTTTAATAAATACAAAGCAAACAAAATCGGTAAAAATAGCTGCTATCAGCCAAAAAAATGAAAGGGATAAAGTCTCTTTTATTTGGGTTCCGGGATCTTTTTGAAAAGGTTTTTTAAAATAGATCCAGGCCGCAACCGGCCAGATCAGCAGCATAAGCAGCACATGGTAAGGCACAGTAGCCACAAAGGAAGCTGCCTGCAATACGCTGACTCCTGGTGCAGGCGGAGGTGAATTAGTGATTATGCCGTATATAACAGAAATTGCTGTTGCCATGATAGTTACAGCAACGTATGTTATAAAAAAGCAAATAAGGGCGCGGGTAAAGTTTAGTTTCATTTTCTTTGTTTTTAAGTGATAAAGATTCTTTTTTGCAGCCGGCCAGGCAATGTCATTAATCGTGTGTTTTTCCCCTCTTTGCGCAGCATAGAGGGGTGACGAGCGAATCCGCTAACTAGCAGACAGGGTGAGTCCACACCGCCATGCATGAGCGCCAATGCACTTAATTAGTGTCTTACAAGTATCCGCAGAAAAAAACCTTGCCGGTTACAGCAAACGGATTAAGAGTTATATAAAAGCGAAAAGATGATATTTGGGGATAAAAAAATGACAGGGCATTATTTCACAGCAAAAAGTGAACGGATAATGAGGACTATTACCGTTCACTTTTCTGCCGCATTCCTTCAATTTGAAGCAATGCCATAAAGGCTGTTGTTCTTTTGCGTTTTGTTTGCAGTGCCTTAGCTGATCTGATTGCTTTTTACATGGTCGGTACTGCTGGAGACAGCTTCCCATTGAGCCACTTCTTTTCCCATTTGTTCCGTTTTGGTTTTAAAAGCTGCTACGGCATCTGTTCCTATTGGTAAATGTAACGGCGGGTTTTCGCTAGCCGCTAATTGGATGATCACACCGGCAAGTTTGGCAGGATCACCGGGCTCATTTCCATGCAGCTGTCCTACAAAGCCTCTTACTCCGCCCACGGTTTCATGGTATGCATCCAATATAACCTTTGAAGGCTGATAAGCATCCGGGGAAGTGAAATTTGTACTGAACAAACCGGGCGCTGCCGCAGTAACATGAATGCCCAGCGGTTTTACTTCGAGGGCTAAACCTTCAGAGATCCCTTCAACCGCAAACTTGGTTGAACCGTACAGGCCAAAACCGGGAGCGGAGGCCGTATAACCAAACAGGGAAGAAATATTAATGATGTGGCCCGAATGCTGACTGCGCATATGCGGCAATACAGCCCTGGTTACATTCAGCAATCCAAAAACATTGGTATCGTATTGTTTTCTTACTTCCTCGTCAGACACCTCTTCCGTTGCGCCCAACAACCCGTAACCCGCATTGTTAACCAGCACATCAATGCGGCCAAAACGTGAAATGGCATTTTGTACCCCTTCCTTTACCTGCTGTTCATTGGTAACATCCAACGAAACCACCAGCGTATCATTATCCTGTTGCAGCGCGGATCTTAACCCATCGGCATTGCTTCTTACGGTAGCCACTACTTTGTCGCCTGCGGCAAGGGCTGCTTTGGCAATCTCTAATCCGAAACCTTTAGAGGCTCCGGTAATAAACCATACTTTTTGCTTTTTCATAACGTGTTTTATTTAATTATTTGTTTTATATACTTTTATCAATAAAATGACCGATCGGTCATTTTATTGATAAAAAAAATTAGATCACCTGTTCTGTGATCATTTTTTTAAGGTTACGGGTAATGATCTTCATTTTGCTGTTGTTACCGGCAACCCGGCTTATCATAATCCCGCCTTCAATCATGGCAAACATCATGGTGGCGAATTCCTTGTAATTCCAGTCGGGCTTAAATGTCCCTTCTTTAACCCCGGCTTTTGCTATATCAATAATAACTTGCTGGCTCATTTCAACCGCTTCGTTTACCTTAATTCTTACCACCTCATTGGTATCGTCAGCCTCCATACCAAAATTCATCATGGGGCAACCACCCGTAACCGGGGGCTGCATAGGATCATTAAACGCATCTGCATAAGCGAAAAGCTTATCCTTCGCATTTTTGTGCCGGCTTAAAGCTGCCATCACTTTGTTACCAAGCTTTTCCATATTGTAGTCAACTGCCGCACCGGCTAATACATCCTTATTTTCAAAATGAACATAAAGGCTTCCCTTTGACAGTTTGGTGGCTTCCATAATATCACTCATGGCAGTTGCGGCAATCCCCCTGGTATTAAAGATCGGCGCTGAACGCTCAATTATAAACTGCCTTGTTTCTTCACCTTTTGTCATCACTGATGGAATTATGAAACAAAGATGCATGACCGATCGGTCATAAATAGAATTATTTTAGTTTTTTACAGAAAAATAACAATTATACTTTGATCAGTAGCGGTAGTTTATAGAATGTAGTAGGTTCACGGGAAGCCTTTACGTTGTGCAGGTCTGTCATTCTCGGGCCGGAGAGAGGATGTGTTTTTTTAAGAGCCGATCTGGGCAGTTTTGCAAACAGAATTCATGTTGTATTTTAGGCGAAATCAGGTTGCGATAAACTTTGCCACGGAAAGGCGGAATAATTTCACTGTCTAAAACAATAAGCGTTAATTTATCTGATAATGGTAATGTCACCGCTGATCTTTCTATTTTGTGATCCCAGATCTATAACATAATAATAAGTTGACACAGGCACCTTAGCCCCATTCATTGTTCCGTCCCATGCATGGTGATATCCTCTTGATTGAAATACAGGCATGCCATAACGATTGTAAATATTTACAAAACAATTAGGGTAATTTGCTATCCCGCTGATGTTCCAGGTATCGTTTATGCCGTCGCCATTTGGGGTAAATGTATTTGGTATTTCCAATTTGGAAACTATAATCACCTTAATCGGCTCACTTATGGCTGGCATGCTGCAAACAGTAGTTGGCGTAATTGCGCAGGTAACTATGTCGCCGTTAACGAAAGTATCGCTGATAAAAACAGAAGCTCCCGTGCCAGCATTATAACCATTAACAGCCCATTGATACCCAACCAACCCATTGGCATTGCTTACAACTGCGGTAAAAGTTATAGGTACGCCCGGATAAACGCCATTTACAGAGGCTGATATGCTTACTGCCGGGGTTGAGGGTGTAATAAGATTTAATTTAACCGGGTTAGAAACTTCAGGAAAACCTGCAATGCAGGCATTATCTGTATTTGTGCTTGTACAGGTAACAACGTCACCATCAGCAAGTACACTGCTGGTAAATGTTTTTGCATTAACGCCTGTATTATTGCCATTAACTTTCCATTGATAATTGGGATTGGCTCCCCCATTATCTGTAGTGGCTGTAAATATTACCGAAGAGCCAACACAGGGATTGATATATTGGGCAGCAATGCTAACAACGGGAGTAACCGGTAAAGTTACGGTAAGCGTTTTTGATTGTGGAGTAGCCGAAACATATAGTGGTGGATTGGCATTTTGCGATACTGTAATAGTTGTTACGCCCGATCCTGCAATATGAATAATTCCCTGATCTGAAATTGTGGCTACGGCAAGGTTACTGCTATTGAAGGTTAAGGGTATTTTTACTTCGGAAGTGCTTGCATCTGCAGAAAAATCGGCGTCACAAATTGTTTTTACAGCTATTTCGGGTAAATTAACAAACAAGTATTCAACTACGGTTAAAATTTGTTGCACAGGTGTGGCGTCAGAATAATTAGCATTCCCTTTCTGGTAGGCGGTGATGGTTGTTATACCCGGTGCTATCACATGTATTAATAAGCCGTCAGGCGTCACCGTAGCTACTGAGGGATTACTGCTGGTATAGATGATAGGAGTTTCGTTATTAGTACTTGTGGCCTTAGGGTCATAATTGTTTGAGGCATCCAATCCGGTGGGTTGCTGCGGAGGCAGTGTGATGATTGATTGTTTTAATACTTTGGTGAGCCCTACCGCAATATTTACAACAGTTGTATTGCTACCACCGCTGTTATATGCATTGATCGTATAATTTGCAGAAGGCGATAAAGCCGTTGGCGTGCCACTGATTATGCCGGTTGTTGGATCGGAATTTAATCCGGCAGGCAGCTGTTTATCAATAGTATAGCCAGATATTGACACTTTTTTTACAGAATTCATATCGCCTATGATAAGGTTACCTTTTCCATCCGGCGCCAAACCAATTGGTCCGGATAAGCCGGCCGGCACAATTTCTGTTTCAGAACCATTTAGCGAGATCCTTTTTATACTATAGCCCTGCTGTTCAGTTACATAAATATTGCCTGTTCCATCCACAATTAACTCGCGGGGAAAGTTAAGTCCGCTGGCTAATGTAGAAACCATTCCGGCAATAGTAATTTTTCTGATGGTGCCGTCCCCTGAATCTGATACATATAAGTTACCGCTTGCATCAATTGTAATAGCTGTTGGTATGTTAAAGCTTGCTATAAGATTTGGACCATTTGCAGAACCTGCCGTACCGTTTCCTGCAAACGTACTAACAATGCCTGAAGGTGTTATTTTCCTGATCACATTGTTGCCCTGATCTGCTACATAAAGATTGCCCGAATTATCTATGGCCATCCCCCTGGGGTAATAAAAACTTGCTGACGTGCCTGTACCATCGGTAAAACCAGTAGCGCCATTGCCTGCAAACGTAGAAACTAAACCCGCAGAATTTATTTTTCTTATTAAACCATTTTTGATATCGCTTATATATAAATTGCCAGACTTATCAAACAAAAGAGCATCGGGTTCATAAAATGTTGCTGATGTTCTCGGCCCATTATCTGCTCCGGACATTCCGCTGCTGCTGCCGGCAAAAAGTGATACTGTACCTGCCGTATTTATTACCTTAACCTGGTTATTATAGAAATCGGCAACATATATATTGCCGGAGGCATCAACAGCAATCCCTGTAACAACACTAAAAACACTGCCTGTTACTGCACTTAGTTTACCATAAATAGCTACAGGCACGGCCCCGCCTATATTGGTTGGGGCCAACGGACTTATTGATTGGTTAAGCACATAGTTTTGTGGCGTCTCGTAACTTATTTCAGGTGGCGTGGTTGATAGCGCAACACCATTGAGCACAATGTTGTCCGAATGCAAATTTGGGATAGGCTTTAGAACAGTATTGTCTGACCTTACCAGGAAACGTGTTGAAGAGGTTTGACAAAAAGCACTGATTAACACAAATTGAAGAAAAAAGATTATGAATGCTTTTAAAGCGATTTTTAACATTTTTTGTGTTTGATAAGGTCCAAAAAAATATTCCTTAATAATAAAAGTATTTTATCAGTAAACCGAATTTAATATAACAATAGGTAGTTTGAATTTGTACTATCGTTTTTACATTATCATCTGGTGGGTGGATATGACGGCTGCCAATGTGTAAAGACTATCTCTTGACACCGTTTGTTATTTCATAGTATTACTGATCTTTACTATTCCGTTCATACACATTGCTCACATAGTACAAACTACTTCAAGCGCCAGGCGGTAAGTGCAAGAAATCAAAACAGAAAAACACAAGCTATTTAATGGTAGGCCTTTACCCATAAACCAAAAAGGTAGCTGACTCCTCAGCTACCTTAAACCAATCAACTATATACTCAATTTACTATAGTTCTCTTATCCAGATGTTGCGGTAGCTCAGCGGCTCGCTTTTATCGCCGTGTGCCTGCAGTTTTACGGGGGCCGGGCCGTGCTTTTCATAAACCGGCTTGCCTATATAACGGGTAGGGCCAAGCAGTTCCACATTATTTTCAACCAGCACCCCGTTATAAAATACGGTTGCTTTGGCCGGGGTTTTCATGCTGCCATCTTCGTTAAAGGTTGGGGCGGTCCATATTACATCATAGGTCTGCCATTCGCCCGGAGGTTTGGATGCGTTAGCCAGCGGGATAAATTGTTTGTAAATACTGCCTGCCATGCCATTAACATAAGTTTTGTTTTTGTACGAGTCGAGCACCTGCAGTTCATAACCGGCATCGCCTTTGCCAATTGAGGCTAAAAAAATGCCGCTGTTTCCCCTTAATTGCCCTTCGCCGGTAATATTAGCCGGGATGTGAAACTCCACATGCAGCTGGTAATTGGTAAAGGCCTGTTTGGTCTCTATATTTCCCGCGGTTTTATTAACGGTAAGGATGTTGTCCTTTACGTCCCAGTTTGCAGGTTTGTCCCTGTCGTTGGTGGTTACCCACTTGTCCAGGTTTTTGCCGTCAAACAGCACAATCGCGTCCGACGGAGCATCGCTAACCGTTTTGCCCGGAGTTACTACTTTAGGTACCGGCTCATAGATCTCGGTATCTTCATGTTTTTGCGCCCTGGCTATTATAAAGCTGCCGGCTAACAGGATGGTCAATAGTATTTTGTTCATATAATTAGGTTTAACATTTTAAAACAACGCTGTTCCTGTTTTTTTAGCAGCAATAAAATATGCTTAGAACAGTTTACATTGGCAACGGTTAATTTGCCTGGTTTATAATAGTTTAAGTAAGCGCTCTCTTTATGATTCAGGTAGATGCGCTTAGTAATTTAAGTATAAGTACAAATTAATGTACCAGTTAATATAAAACCTATTTTTATACTGAAAATTTCAGAGAAAGATGACTTTTAAAAATATAAATAATTATATATCAACTATTTGTAAAACAAATAGCTTTAAAAAATTTAATTATAATTTAAGAGAAGAAATGATAATTTACTTCTTCATAACCAGCTTTTCAACCACAGCATCACCAACTTTTTGCCCGTAACCACTGGAAACCATGCACGAGTTATGAAAATGGATGCCCCCATAAAATCGCGACCATGCGGTTTCGGCTGCTGCCTGGTTAAATGATTTAAAACTGCGGCTCTTAATCCCGAATTCAAGCTCTGTGGTATCGGTGTAGGTTACGTTATCGCCAAACACGCTGGTGAGCGCTTTTGCCGCCGATGCCGAGATGGTACAATGTCCGCAGGTGTATTCAGGGAAAGGAGGTGTTTGCAAATGCGGGCGCCAGGTTGCATCAAAATATTTATCTATTACTGTTTCGGGCCTTACCGTATTGTAAACATATTTTGCGGCCCAGCATTCAATAAAAGCATCAAATAAAGCAATGCCCGTTTTTGCATAAGCGCAAACGGTTGTGTTAAAATCGGCATTGGTTGTTTTGGCGGCAATTCCGGCTATGCTCATCCAATGACCGGCTGGTGAGAATTTTTTCCGGATAAACATTAAATGCCCGTTTACATTTAGCTTTCCCGGGTTATCATCCCAAAAATCAGCAATATGAATTTGCTCGGGAGTCAGGCTGTCCACCCTGTTTTTTATGGCGATCACTTCCTGGTAATATTTACTGTTTTTGTCCTTTACGTTAAAATCGGGCGGAGGCACAACACTATATTGCGATCCGTCTTTCATCACCATGGTGCGGATCTCGCTCCAATGCGGTTCAACAGCTTCGGCATACATGGGCGGGGTAGGCACCCAGCGGCCCTCTTTGTCGCTCAATGCATATTTTGAAGCGCTCCGGGTTTTTAAATAATTATCCCCTTTGCTCCATTTCATGATGGATTTAAACATGGCATCGGCAAATTTTTCAGAGCCTTTTAAAACTTCGTCCGGCATCCCTGCATTTGCAGCCCTGGTTTGCATATCGATAACATATTGCTTCATGCTACCTGCCGGGAAGGTAACCGCCTCGCCAACTTTGCAAAAGGCAAGGATACTTGCATAATGGAAATCTATTTTCGCATCTTTTTCCGGCTTTGCCACAGCCTTCAAACCATTCAGCTGCCCGCAAAGCGATTTGTAATGCGCCGGATCACCGGCAGCGATTACCTCATAAGCCGCAACTGTTGCATAGGCATAATTGCGTGAAGCAACTACTGGCGAAAAGTTGTTCCCCATTACCACGCGGTTCAGCTCATGCACTGTATTGCTGAACAAAGCCGGGTCGCTCATTACCTTTTGGTAATCAGGTTTTTTGCAGGAGAAGATGAGCAGGGAGATGAAGAGAAGGAAGATGTACTTCATAGTATTTTATTTTAGGATTAGAATCAAGAAGTCAAGAGTCAGGAATCAAGATAAAAAGGATTTCACTTCCAACCCTTGACTCTTACGTTCTTGATTCTTGATTTCTTGTCTCTATTTTATAGTGTAAGTTTTTTTACCAACCCCAACGCCTGTTATAGTAACAGATTTCCAGTTTCCCGGCAACTTGCTTTTAATTTGGACTATGCCGGTAGGTGTAATATCCAATCCGCCAAAACCCATCAATAGTGATTGTACTATCCCTCCGGCACCCGTTGCAAAATAGGGGTTTGTTCCACCTTTGGTTTCAGCAATTACCCTGAACGGCGGATTAAGATTTGGTTCATAGGCATCTTTAAAAAAATGATACGCCTTATCGCCATTACCCAAGCGTGAATAAAGTAAAGCGAATACCGCCTGCGTCATAGCTGGGGTGCCTTCGTTGGGGATGCGGGTTTCATAGTATTCCAGGTCCTTTTTTATTTGGGCGGGATCTGTTATTGTTTTTAGAGGATATGCCAGCAGGTTAACATCCGCCTGCTTTATTCCTTCGCCTTTATAAGTTTCAAATTCACGGGTTACCCCATCCGGAAATTTAAGTACAGGGATGTTTTGTGCAACCACCTCCCAGTCGGCATCGGCTTTTAATCCTAATAATTTTGCAGCCGCTGTTGCGGCCCTGAGGTTGGCGCTTGCAGCTGCATTGGTAAAGGCGTTATTATCTACATTCTCTGCCCATTCATCTGCGGCTACCACATCTTTTATATCATAATGCCCCGGCCCGTTGCGTTCTACCCGGCTTGCCCAAAAATCGGCAGTGGCGGATAGGATAGGCCAGCCTTTTTCGCGGAGCCAATCCTTATCCTGCGTTACGCAATAATAGTTCCATGCTGCAAGTGCAACATCAGCAGTAATATGGTGTTCAAACGGACCGCTTAAAGCCCAAACAGGTGTTTCCTCAACCCCGCTATCAGCGCTTTCCCATGGAAACATGGCTCCTTTATAGCCATGGGCAAAAGCATTCCTTTTGGCTTCGGTCAACCGCTCAAAGCGGTATTCAACCAATGAATGTGCTATCTCCGGGTGTAAAACCAGCAAGGCAGGGAACATCCACAGGTCGGCATCCCAAAAAACATGCCCGTTATATCCCAAACCCGATAAACCCATCGGCGACGGCGAATAGCTGGTGCCAGCTCGTGAAAACGAATACAGGTGGTAAAGCATGCTGTGTATATCCTGCTGAGCCTGCGCATCACCATCAATTTTAATATCGCTTTTCCAGAGCTCATCCCATGCGTTGTTGTGGTATTGTTTCAGGCGTTCAACACCTTCCAGTTTGGCAAACATGGTAAGGCGTTCAGCCTCATTCAGCGGATCAGCATTATGTGCTGAGGTAATAGACGACCCAGCCAACGCATACTTATACGTTTCACCTGCCGCTAAACTTTTGCTGAATTTCATCAGGTGCATATTATTATCCCACATTTCGTGAATCACCCTTGGTTCCTGTCCGTGCGCTTCATTAAACAAAAAGGTATTAGACGCGCAGAGCTGTAATTTTCCCGTCGGGCTTTTTGCCGTTGAGGTGAGCAGGCTTATGGTTACATGCGGACGATCGATCTCGTTATAATAATTCTGCACATCTTTTAAAGCATCCGGCGCTTCCATTACACTGGCTGCTGTAATAGTTATTTGTTTTTTGGCGATGACGGAAACATCCATTAAAACGGTAAAAGGCAGCTGCCGCAACGAATAATAAGTATATTTTATGGACGCTTCATCACCATAATCAAACGTGGTGGTAAAGGCAGCATGCGCCATATCAAGCTCCTGCTTAAAATTGCTGATGTTGTCTGCACCAATCCGTTTGCCGTTAATCTCCAGGTACATGTTAAGCAGGTTAAAGCTATTGAGAAAATTGCTCACCCTGCCACGCCCGTAAAGATCATACGCCCCTGCCAATACCACATTTTTCACCTTAAAAGGTTCGGGCGATGACACTATCCCTATCATGCCGTTAGCCACAGTGATCCCGTAATAGTTAGCCGGATCAATTTTATCAGCTTTAATTACCCATTGATCCTGTGCTGCTAATGGTCTGCTATAAAATAAGCATGCTGCCAATACAACTATAAATATCTTCCTCATTAATTCACCTGTTTAAAAAACCTGATCTCTTTGTTATTAAACGCAACCACATAGATGTTGCCGCTTGCTGTTTTTATAGTTTTAATATCCCTTACCTCTCCGCGCAATAAAAATCCGCCCGAAACAGAAGAAATGCTTTTGAGCAATCTTTGCTTGTCAACGGCTAAAATATCGCCATAATCCGCATCATAAATCCCTTCATAAGGTAAAGTGCCGCTAAAGTTGCCGCCTGCTAGTATGCCGGTTGCATTGGGTAAAGTAAACGTGCCAAAGGCAAACAAAGGCGCAGATTGCACCGAAGCCGGAAAAGCTTTAAACTCAAACACACCGTTCCCCTTGTTAAAGAATACACCCGATTTAAACGACTGTACTTTTAAAAATTTATCCTTATTTAACGAGTCGCCGAAAATTTCATTAACCGTTTTACCGGCAAAATCATGGTAGTACAAAAACTTCTTTTTTATCAGTGGCACTTGCCTTTCAAGATCTCCTTTACCTAAAAACGTATAATCCTGCTGCGCTATGCTGTAAGTCAGCAAAGGGTCAACAGTGCCATTTTTATCAAGATCTGACAGAAAGAGTTTTACCGGATTTTCTTCCGTTGGTTTTAGCTTGGAGTTTAAACCATAGTTACCGGCCAGGATATCAATCATACCGTCACCATCCACATCGGCAAGCACAACTTTTTGCCACCAGCCGCTTAGTTTATCCATAGCAGGTTGGCGGCTTTGCACCAGCTTGCCTTTTTTATTCATAAATATTTTTACCGGCATCCATTCCCCGGCCACCACAAGGTCGGGCCAGCCATCATTATCCAAATCAGCAAATACAGCGGATCGGATCATCCCTGCATGTTTTAATTCTTCAGGAATAGCTGCTTTTTGGAAATGACCTTTCCCATCATTCATCAATAAATACGATTCCGGGATTCCGCCAAACTTACCTGCTTCCGGCGCACCGGCTATAAAAAAGTCAGGGTAGCCGTCATGATTAACATCTGCAACCGCAACGGCAGCTTTGTTAAGCCTGATGTCGGGAATATTGGCTGATCTTGTAAAATGACCTTTGCCATCGTTTAAATAAAGCCTGTCGGCTAATTCCGGGGAGCCATTGGTTGCCTCATTTCCACCGCTAACTACATAAAGATCAGGAAAGCCGTCATTATTTACATCGGCAAACACTGCATCAACATCCTCGCTTAAGCTATCGGTAATAAAGGCTGGTTGAGGTGATTGTTTAAACCCACCGCTTTTTGTTTGAATAAACAACGCGCCAGACTGACCTTTTGCACCACAAACATAAAAATCCTCCAACCCATCATGATCCACATCGGCAACTGCCATCCTTGGCCCTTCGGCCGAGAGCATGTGCGGGATCAGCGGCTGCTGGTTAAAGTCGACAAAGTAGTCTTCCTTATGCTTCCAGCTTACCTGCATCTCCCTGGTAACCTCTTTAAATATTGGTTTTTTTGGCGGGAAGAATGCGGCATATGAAAACGTTCCTTTGGCATTGGCTTGACTGATGTTTAAAACCTGGTTCGTTTTTACAGCTTTTAAAACCTGGTAAGTTTGATTAGGCCAGACAAGCAAAATGCTGTCAATTTTTTTATAATTACCCAGCCCAAAATGTAACCGCGCATCAACCGACGACTGAAACCCACGGGTAAGCATCAGTTGCTCATATTGCATTTGGCCACCGCAAAACACGTATGCTTTAGTGCCGATACCAAAATGGTTGTCCTGTTTCCCAGTAAAACCGAGGGTAATGTAATTGCTGCTTTTCGATGTGTTTTTATAGATGCTGGCTTCATGATTTACGTTGTTCACCACCAGGTCGAGCTTGCCATCATTATTCAGATCGGCGTAGGCGGCGCCGCTTGCCAGGCCGGGTTCAGTAAAGCCCCAGTCGGCGCTTTTATCTTCAAATTTTTCGGTTTTGGTGCCTTTGTACAGGTAGCTATGCACAGCGCCGGGAGGCATTTTGTCCAGCACCAGGCTATCTGCCCCGCCGCTGCTGTTTAATAAACCCTGAATTTGATCGTTAGATACAAAAGCTACATAATCCATATCCAGCGCGCGCCGTTTTATGCCATTGGCAATAAACAGGTCTTTTATTCCGTCGTTATCAAAATCGGCCAATAAGGGGCTCCAGCTCCAGTCAGTTGCGGCAATGCCGTTCATCAGGCCTACTTCGCTAAAAGCCTCGCCATTGCCCATGTTTTTCTGCAGGCAATTGCGCGAGTATTGATTTTGAAAACCGTTTTTTGAAATTTTAAACCGGTACTGATCGTATGACTCATCGGCGCCATAGCTTTTTAGTGTTTTTTCATCCGCGGGCAGCATATCAAGGGTTACCAAATCCAGCTGACCATCATTGTTAAAATCGGCAAGGTCATTACCCATGCTAAACCTGCTGTAATGGTTAAAGTGTTTAGCTCCGGACTCTGTAAATGTGCCGTTGTGGTTGTTGATGTAGTAATAATCGTTTTCGTGAAAATCATTCCCCACATAAATATCATCCCATCCGTCATTGTTAATGTCACCAATGGCAAGGCCAAGTCCGTATCCCAGGGCGCTGCTATAGATGCCTGAGCTGGCGGTAGCATCAACAAAATGCCCTTTCTGGTTCATATAAAGCCTGCTGCCGGCCAGCTTATTGGCAATATGCCTGGATGAAGTGTCACCATACATAGAAACAGAATGGTCCGACTGGTTGAGCAAAAAACAATCCAGCAATCCATCGTGGTTATAGTCAAAAAATGCCGCCTGCGTTGAGAAGCCTGAAAAATCAAGCCCATACGCAGCCGATCTTTCAGTAAAGGTGCCATCATGGTTATTAATGTACAACATGTTATGCCCTTTAAGCCCAAGCTTACCGGCTACTGCGCATACGTAAATATCAAGATAGCCATCATTGTTTACGTCGGCCATGGTTACGCCGGTGCTCCAATCTGCAGTACCGGCAACGCCTGCTTTTTGGGTGATGTCTTCAAACTGGTAATTGCCTTTATTTAAGTAAAGCTTGTTGCCGCCTTTTTTATTAGCTGTAAAAAAAATATCGGGCAAACCGTCATTGTTAATATCACCGATAGCAACCCCGCCGCCGTTGTAATAATACAGGTAATCTAAAATTCCTGGCTTGTCATTATCGCTGATGCGGTTTAAAAAATGAATATTGGTTTGAGAGGAGGGGAGCGATTGAAATAACGGGGGAGGCGATGGCTGATTTTTTTTGCAGGAGGATGCGGCCAGGCATAAAGCAACTGTGATTACAATTAACAGGTGTTTTTTTAAACGCATTATCATAGCCTTATCTCAATAGTAATTATTACATATAGGGTATCATCACCTGCATCTCAACCAATGTGGTATCACTGGTGGGCAATTTATTGTTTTCAAATCTTTCAAAAGGAAATATCATCGGGTGAATGTAATTATCATTCATATACATCTGCATTGCTTTATATAGCTTTTCCTTGTCCTTGTAGATTCCTTTAAAATAGCCAGCCAATATTTTACCACGTGGCATATTCATATATTCAATGCTGTTATTAATAATCGCAACCTTCTTATTTACCGGCAGCCCCATAAGTATTTGCAGCGAATCACCTTTATGCGAAACATACTGCAGTTGCAGGGGATAAACAACCTTTAAATGATTTTGCGAAACAAAATCATTTAGTTTAGCCTGCATCATGTTACTTTGCCTGTACAGGTCGCTTTTTAAAAATGTACTTCTTTTTACAGCTACCATTTTTTCGGGTGTTTGTTCCCTTTTAATCAAAAAGCCGTAATAGAGCCTTACATCTTCCATGTAATTTTTAAAACTGGTTATACCAGTATTGTTCAGATCATCATCTTTGAAAATTTTCATTAAACAGGCAAGTCCGTTAACTTTAAAGGTAACAGCAACGGTTGTTGTTAAGCCCTTTGAATCCGGAATAATTGTGAAACTGTAATTTAGCTTGTTATTGTCGGTTACCCGGGTAACCAACAGGTTATAACTATCCTGCTTCTTTACTAGAAAATGTTTCCCTGAAATGTCAATTCTAAATCCGTTTGAACTAAGATTCTCTTTGTATGCGGAGGAATCTTTGTTAATATCCGGTTGCCACTTTTTCCAGTTTCCCGGTGTAAATAATTGCTGATAACAATTAAAATACGATGCATTGATTTTTATGGTAACCTGTTTATTAAAAGGAATTATGAGCGCCGCAATTAAAATAATTAACAATAAACTTAATAGCACTAATCTTTTCATTTCCAGGTCAGCTTTCGCTAAATGTACTAATATAATTAACAGGCGGTTTGCAATATGTTAAACTGTTTAAACAAAAATGGAACAGCCGAAGCCATTCCATTTTTGTATCTGTAAAAGAATCCAATTATTAAATTAATAACCAGGATTTTGAACCAATAAAGGGTTCGTATTTCTTTGTGGTTGTGGTATAGGGAAAAGAAAGGTATGGGTATCACCATCTGCCAGTTTTCCTGGTACCCTTGCTCCTGTATAATATTTAGTTCCTGTCGCAACTTCAAACCTTATCAGGTCATTTCTTCTCCAGCCTTCCCATGCAAACTCCCTGCCGCGTTCGGCAAGCATATCATCAAGGGTTAAGGTTGTTACTCCCGCCAAACCAGCTCTTGCTCTTATTAAATTTACATTAATGATAGCACCTGCAACATCCCCTGTCTGCAATTTGGCCTCAGCAGCCATCATATAAGCATCTGCAAGGCGAAATCTAACGCCATCATTGCTTGTACCATCGCCGCCTGTACCTGGCTGGGGTTGATATTTTACACTGCGAACACCTGCGTACTTAAAGCTATCTGCAGGGTTGCTTAACTCTTTTACATACTTACTAAGCACTGTGCCCACTATTGGTGCACCGGCGGCAGTATATTGCTGACCAACCAGCCACATTTTTTTACGCAAATCACCATCACTAAATGATTGGTAGAAAGCGGTTGGCGCACAAAAACCGTTATAAGGCTGGCCGGTTAAGTTAAACGTTAGGTTGTTATTGTAATTAAGCGTATACATCTGTATAACGTTACCTTTTATAAGCGGATAGTTAAAAGGAATGGTAAAAATGTTTTCAACCGAACCACGATTAGTGTAGGTGAAGTTATCAAAGAAGTTAGGCTGCAGGCTGTACTTTTTTGAGTCGATAACCATTTGCGAATATTTCAACGCATTTGCCCAATCAGCAGTGCCTGTATATACCTGGGCATTTAAATACAACTTTGCCAACAGCATATAGCCGGCCCATTGGTTAAAATGGCCATAAATAGCCGGATTGCTTGCGGCATTATCAGTTGATAATAAAGGGACATTTTTTTGCAGATCAGAAACCAGGTAAGCATAAATGTCAGACCTTTTTACAGGTGCTAAACTTGCAGTTGCGCTATAGGTTGTTACCAATGGAACGTTACCATAAAGGTCAGTAAATAAAAATGTATAATAATCTCTCAAAACACTGATCTCTGCTATAAGCGCAGCCGAGTTTGAAGGTTTGGTAGCTAAACCATTTATGATATTTATAATAAAATTACATTTGGTTATACCGTTACTTAGGTCCTGCCATCCACCATTATCATTGGCGTTATTAGCATCAACCGTATGTAGCCAAAGCTGGGTGTGCTCCCCGCCATCATACCAGTCATTGCCTCGTGTTGGAATTACCATTTCATCAGTTGAAGCTTCGTTCAGCTGGAAAACATTTTCTGTTTGCAATGGTGTTAAAGCTGTATAAGCGGGCGCCAAACCTGCAGCTATTTCTGAGGGGGTTTGATAGAAATTTTGGATTGGTACAACGCTATAGACATTTTGATCAAGCTTTTTGCAGGATTGTGTGAGTATAGTACCCGCCATTATGACCACGAACAGGCTTAATATTTTTTTACTTTTCATCTCTTTTAAATTAAATTTTAATAAAACCGATACTATTTAAATGAAACATTTGTACCGAATGTAAATGTCCTGGTTTTTGGATAATAGGCAAAGCCACCGTAATCTGCATCAATATAATTTTGATTAGGGTTATTATTAGGAGCAATATCAACTTCCGGGTCTAAGCCTCTGTATTTCGTAATTATGAAAAGATTATTAGCCGCTATATAAACCCTTATAGAGTTAACTCCTTTAATATGATCAAAGGTATAGCCCAATGAAGCGTTATCCAGTCTTAAGTATGACGCACCTTCCAGCCATCTGTCTGATTGTGTTGGTGCACTTTTTACACCGTTGGTTAATGCAGCACGGGTAGTATTGGTTGATGGTAAGCGGGTAATGGTTTCATAGTCTAACAAGGTGTTGTTAAATATTTTTGTACCATAAACACCGCGCAGGAAGAAACCGAGGCTCCAGTTTTTATAACTAAAGTTGTTATTTATACCGTAGTTAAACTTAGGGCTAGGGTCAATATAATGGCTCGGAGGGATGTTGCCGGGATATTCTGCAAGGGTTTTTCCGTCAAAAGTCTCAACTCCCTGGGCGTTCGCACCCGTAGAATGGGGCAGGTAAAATACATAAGGTGCGTATCCGGGTACAAAACGGGTTATGGCTGTTGAGCTTAAACCCTGGCCTTGTGCATTACCTACGTCAAGGAAACTGGTATTTACCTTTGTTCCGTCAGCCAGTGTACCTGATAGATTAGCAATCTTGGTTTTTACAAAGTTAATATTTCCTGATGCTGTCCAGTTAACTCCGCTACCGGTCAGGATCTTGCCTGTAAGTGCAATTTCCAAACCCTTATTAGTTAAGGTACCAACGTTTGAAAAAGTAGTACTTACTAAATTGGGAGGTTGAGGTACTGTACTGCTAAACAGCAGGTTTTTTGTTTTATCATTATAATAGTTAAGGTCGCCGGTTAAGCGGTCATTAAATAACGAAAAATCTAAACCTATGTTTCTGCCTACCCTGGTTTCCCATTTTAAATATGGGTTTGCATTTTGGTTAGGGGCATAGCTCGAAGGATAGTTGCCGCTGGCGCCATCATAATATTTATTACCCGGTGCAACCAGTGCTAAGCTGCTATAAGGACCAATAGGGTTTTGATTACCGGTTTCACCAAATCCTACCCGAAGCTTTAAATCATTTATCCATTCAACATTATTAAGCAAATCACGTTTTAAGCGATAAGCAAGGTCAAATGCCGGGAAGTATGCCGATTGAAAATTTGCACCAAACTTACTTGAACGGTCATTACGGATAGATGCTGTGGCATAAAAACGGCCATCATAGTTGTAATTTACACGGCCAAGCAATGAGCTTAACTGATATTCTTCCTTATATGAGCCAATAGGTACTGCAACCGGCGAAATTCCGGTGCCAAGGTTATTGTCTAAGCCTTCAGGAACCAGCAATTGCTGCGCAGCGGCAAAAAAGTAATCATAATAAAATACATCCTTTTCTGCAACGGCAACAACTGAAATAGAATGTTTGCCAAACTTTTTGTCATAGCTTGCATGTATATCGCCACTATATGAGTTGGTATTGTAATTATAATCATTAGCATTACTTGGGCTGTTTTGAGCAACAAATGACGGCTGGAAATAATGCGTTTGAACATTATTACGAACCGTAGAGCCGGTAACTCCAACTTTAAGTTCAGGAAGGATGCTGTAATTAGCTGTGGCATTTATATTGGTCAAATACTCATTATGTTTGTTGTATTTTTCCGCTAAATACTCAACCGGGTTATAAGCGTTATAGCCGGCGCCAAAATCATTATACTGGCCATTAGGTAATCTAACCGGTATAGTTGGCAGGGCGTTAAATACATATCCAAGGTCACTCTGGTTGGTTAAGCTCCTGTTGGTGTTAACATTTGAGATACCAAACGTAATGTCCAGTTTATCATCAAGTGCCTTTTGTTCGCCATTAAACCTCATGCCCAATTGTTGCTTACCACTATTGATGATAATACCCGGTTGGTTTTGATAGTTTAATGAAGCACGATAATTAAAATCCTTTGTTCCGCCTGATATAGCGAGGTTATGACTTTGAACTACTGCTGTACGGTTAATAGCCCGCTGCCAGTCAGTATTAACATCATCTGACTCGTTCTGGGCTGTTGGCCTGTTGGCTACATTTGGAACAGCCGCTAAATATTCAGATGTATTTAGTAAATCAAAATATTTAGCTTGCTTTGCCATGCTAACATATCCGCTATAGGTAACTTCAGTTCTGCCGGCTTTTCCTTTTTTTGTGTTTACAATAATAACACCATTTGCGCCGCGCGAACCATAAATAGCTGTTGCTGATGCGTCTTTCAATACGTCATATGATTCAATATCGCCTGGTGCTATATTTTGAAACTGACTTGGGTCGTTCAATTGCACACCATCGACTACAAACAGCGGTGATTGGTCGCCTGATATGGATGTTTGCCCACGTAAGCGGATACTTACATTTTGATTCGGGTCACCGCTACCTTCAATAATAACAACACCGGCTACTTTACCTTGTATTTGTTGAAGCGGATTAATAATAGCGCCCTGGTTAAAATCTTTTGAGGCAACGTTTGATACGGCACCTGTCAAGTCCTTTTTACGTTGTGAACCGTAACCCACACTCACTACTATCACCTCATTAAGTGAAGTACTGGTAGAGATCATTGAAATATTAGCAGTTGATTTTCCGGTTATGTCAACTTCCTGCTTGTCATAGCCGATAAAACTAAAAACTAGTGTAGTTGCTGATGCCGGCACGGATAAACTGAAACTCCCGTTTGTGTCGGTAGTAATACCGATAGTTGTTCCTTTAACACCAACGGATACCCCGGGCATGGCTGATCCGTCTTTTGAGTCTGTAACTTTACCGGTAATTGTTTTGTTTTGAGCCATTGCGGGCAAAACAAAAAAACATAACAGCAGGAGACAGCTTAATTTAAGTAAATTTCTAAGCTTCATAAATTTAGGGTTGAATAGATAAATTGGTTGGTTAAATATAACTATTAATTAAATATAATTATAGTTGAAAGTTTTATTTTCGTTTGTTAATAATTGAATTAACAAAAAGTAAATATTTGATTAAGGAGGGGCATTTGTTGATTTGTACAGTTTTCTCATAGGTATAAGGTTTTGATATTATTTTAATACCGCATATTATGTGTGCGTTTCACGCAAAGTCAAAGCATCAGCGCCAAATCATCCCAATAAAAACTAAAACTGATATCTCCTGCTGATCACGAAAATCAAAAGTGCTGTCTGCCTGAAAAAATTATAATTGGTCTATAAGTCTTAAAATCACTAAAGCCGGCAGGGCCTAAATCCCTAATGTGCCCCATTAATGACGACATAACAAAGTAATAGGTTGATGAGTGGAAAACCTATTTTTTTACTTAAAATATAAAAAAATTTAAATTATTTTATTTGTAAGTATTTAATTATCAATATATTAAAAAATAAAAACACATAAACAATATAAAAAAATTTAAATGTTTTTTAACTAATGTGTACAATAACGCCTGTTTATAAGGGAGGATAAATAGACCTTAAACATAAATAATCAGGATTTATTGGGAGCCATGAGTTTATGATCGAACTGGTCAGAAGGGTATATTGATTTTGCCTTGATCCTCATTTTATAAACATATATGGTTTTTACGGAGTATTCTAAAATACTGGCTATGGTTTCATTATCACTTATTCCCATTCTGTTTAATGCAAATATGCGAAGGTCAGTATTTAAAACTTCGTGGTCCTTTGGCCAGATCTGGTCTTCCTTTTTAAACAGCGAATTAAATGTGGTTATAAAATTGGGGAATACTTTAAGAAAAGTATGGTCAAATGTATAAAACAGCGTCTCCCTTTCCTTTTTAATATTTATTTCGTCAATAGTTAGCTGGATGTCTTCATATTTCTTGGTAACTAGTTTTCGGTCGATGCTTCTTTTCAGCTTTTCGAGCTTTAAAATGTAGCCCGATATTACATTAAAAAAGTAGCCTATATACTCTTCCTTGATCCGGGTATCCTCACCAAGCTTTTCATTGATCTTTTCCAGCTGAATGTTCTTCTCTTCAATAATCTTCTCTTTAACTTTTAAACGCTTCAGCTGGATAAATATAATGAACGAAACTAACAACACTAATGCCGAAACCGCAGTTGTTGATAATAGATAAACTATTACCTTGTTCTTTTCCTTCTCTACCAAAATCAATTTCTGAGCCGCAACTACAGGTAATACTGCTCCTATTTTTATTTTACGGAGCCTGGCCCCATAATATTCTGCATCGTTCATTGCTTCCTGTATAAATATATAAGCATCAGTCATATTGCCTTTCTGATACAGTTGCTGGCCCAGTAAAAAAGCAGCCAGGGTTTCTTTAATCGATGCTCTTATATCATTAATTGCGCCAATGGTTAAAAGTTGGATCCGCTCATCTGCCTGGGCGTCACTGATATAAAAGAGGCTGAGGCCGGTAGCAGTCCTGGCGCGTTGATGAGTAGTAATGTTGAAGTTATAAAGCAGTCGGATAAGATATTTTGACGGAGTTTTTGTATCACCGGTTTTTAATTGCCTGGTGCCAAGCTGCATCAATAAGTCAAACGAATCCGGTTTGCAAAACCTGATTGCCGAGTCTAAATACTTAACAGATTCAGCATTTTCATAAGGGGTGTAATAGCTGTCATTATCGTAATCGGCCAAGTCAGAATAGGCTCTGGCTTTTAATGAGTAATATTCAACTTTTGAATCGTTACTTAAAGCAGCGGCATTAATATTATTTAAACAATCAAAAGTTTGCTTAAACATGCCCGCTGAACATAAAATAAAACCAAGCTTCATTTTACTGTCATACTCTTTCGACTGATCCTTTAGCTGGTGGCTAAGATCCAGTAACTTATTGGTGTACACATAGGCCGAATCAAACTGGTAAACTTTATATTCTTCATAAAGGCTGCTGCATAGTCCATAAAGTTTTACATAATCTGTTTGAGGTGTTTTTGATAACAAATTTCTGAACCTTTTTATCCGCGCTTCTTTTTGGTCGTCATAAACCTTTTTCTTTACCAGTTCTTTTTTTAATACAATCAGCAGGCTATCTGTTTTTGAAGAAGCAAAAGTTGAGTAACCAAAAAGCACCAGGAATAAAAATGATAAATAAATTCTCATAGATAACGGATTAACATTTAAAAGAAAAAATAAAATATGAAAAACGCAACGCTTTAATTTGCCATTACTACTTGTTAAGGACACATTTTTGAACTAAATATAGACTTATTTGATGAAATTTCGCACTTTTTAGTTAGCTGGTCTTAATACCCCTTTGGCATTAACTCAAATAAGTTAATTAGTTTATTGTACTAACATTTTAAGATTGCATTTAACATGAAATAAAAAAAGTGGTTAAGGAGATAATCTCTTTAACCACTTTTAAGGGTGCTTTAATATTAATTAAGCGGCATTATTTAGGCAAACCATCCAGGAAATTTAAAATATCGCTGCCTATTTCCTTAGCATGTGTTTCTAATGCAAAATGGCCTGTATTATAAAATTTAACGGTAGCATTAGGGTTATCCCGTTTATAAGCTTCTGCTCCGGCAGGTAAAAAGTAGGGGTCTTTATTGCCCCAAACAGCCAGCGTCTTTGGTTTTTGCTCCCTGAAATATGCCTGGAACTTTGGATATAGCTGTACGTTGGTCCTATAATCTTTCACAAGATCCAGCTGGATCTCAATATTCCCCGGGCGATCTAAAAAATGCTGATCCAGGGTATAAGCCTCCGGCGCAATTAAAGATGGGTCTGATACTCCCTGGTGGTATGCATACCAGGTTGATTCTTTTGATACAAAATCTTTTAAGGCATCCCTGTTTTCCTGTGAAGGGTCCTGCCAGTATTTTTGGATTGGGTTCCACTCCTTGCTTAATCCCTCTTCATAGGCATTGCCATTCTGAGAAATTATACCGGTGATTTTTTCGGGATTGGCTAATGCCAGCCTAAAACCAGTAGGCGCTCCGTAATCAAACACATAAAGTGCAAAACGTTTAAGGCCCAGCTCATCAATAAAGGCCTGCATTGTTTTAGCCAGGTTATCAAATGTATATTGGAACTGCTGATGATCCGGCGCATCTGAATATCCAAACCCCGGCAAATCCGGCGCTATTACATGGTATTTGCCGCTTAATAGAGGGATCAGGTTTCTGAACATGTGTGATGAGGTTGGGTAACCATGCAGCAATAAAATTACCGGTGCATTATTTGAACCTGCTTCCCGATAAAATAAGTTCAGTCCATTAGCTTTGATAGTACGGTAGTGAATTGATGACGTTTCCATAATTTGATTTTTTGATGTTTGATTTGATTGGGCAGATGCGGGATTAACAGCAAAGTACAGGCTGGCTATTAATACTGCTGTCGTTTTTATTATAGTTTTCATTTTTATGATTTGTTTAAGTCAAAATTACTTCCCATATTTGATTATTAAAAACGATTTATAATGATGGTATAAATCATATTTAGTGATGTATGAATACGCACGATCTTAAAATTTTTGAAGCTGTTGCTGCTAATGGCAGCTTTACAAAAGCTGCTGAAGCAATGTTCACAGTTCAGTCAAACGTAACCGCTAGGATCAAAAGCCTGGAGGAAGAATTTGGTGCCGAGCTATTTACCCGCACATCGCGCAAGGTTGAGCTAACGGCCGCGGGCGAAACATTGATGCAATACAGTAAACGGGTTAGTCACCTTATTGAAGAAGCTAAAAAGGATATTCATAATGCCGATTCGGTAAAAGGGCATATTAAAGTGGGTTGTATTGAAACCACTATGGCGCTCAAGGTCCCTTCTATAATTAATCATTTTGCTGAAAACTACCCGGATGTTGATCTTGAATTTAAATCGGCCATGCGCGGCAGCCTGATCAGTGATGTACTTAATTATAAGCTGGATGCTGCTTTTGTATCGGCCCCTGTTAATGTTGCCGGCCTTGAGCAGGTAATTGTTAAGGAAGAGCAGCTTGTTATTTTAGCACCGGCGCATTTTACAAAGGTTTCTGAAGCGCTTGCCGCCAAACCTTTAAAACTTGTGGTGTTTGACCAGGGATGCATCTTCAGGTCATTGCTTGAATTGTGGCTTGCTTCTAAAGGGATCATTCAATATAAAAGCATTGTGCTTAATTCTATCGAAGGGATCATCAATTTTGTTGAAGCGGGCCTTGGCATCAGCATTTTGCCTGCCGAAGTGATTACGCAATATTACGCCGGCAGGAAATTAAGCACCTTCGTCATTAATAAGGAATTAGGCACAATGATCACTTTACTGATATATCGGAAGGATGTGCCGCAATCCGGCGCTTTGAAGATGTTTATTGATATGTATGCAACCGATACCGTGTTTGCATCTGTTTAATGGATAAAACACTGCAATTAGTTGGGTTGAAGAATTTTAGCCCGGTATTTAAAATTCATGCCGGCTTCAATTAAAGCCTATTCATTAAACGAGGAGAAATCGCATTCCAACGTCTTTTTGTCCCATTTAGCTGTGATGGATGCGGCTTCATAAGTCGACTGTAAAAATTGCATCAGGGTATCCCCGGGATTGTCAGACCGCTGAACCACCTCGTATAACAATATAAATTCGCCCATATCTCCACTAAAAAATGCCTCGTTTGGTTTAACCGGCTGCTGGCTAAACTCAGCAAGTGATGGATAGCAATAAGAGTAAAATGCAGGATGCGGAAATTGTTTGTTGCCCGGCCAAAACCCGCATGAACTTACCTCGTGAGAATAAGCCTCCTGCATTACGGGTAACGGAATGTTTGGTACTTCGCCTGAAAAGAGCGGAGCAGGCCTGCCTGAAAATCGCGTAACCGCCATATCAAACGATCCCCAAAAAAAGTGCACGGGGCTGCACTTACCGGTAAACCTTGCCCTGAATTTGGTAAATACGTTATGAATTTTCACCAGTGCCAAATAAAAATCATGTGCCCTTTCTGCATCATAGGATTGGTGCGTTTCGTCCTTTTCAAAAGGAATAGCCGGATCAACTTCATTGGGCCCGGTACTGATGCTGGCATCTATATCGACAAGCTTTAATTTTTCAAATAGCTCCCTGTAAAAATCAGCGACACTCCGGGGATAAAGTTCAACCCTTTCACTACCGCCCGCACTGGTAGTAATATGCAGCACATGATGTATAAAATCAAAGTCGATCTGGAATACCCCCGCCGGGTATGGAATGCTTCCGGTAGTTAAACCATTAGCGCTAACATACAAGGCAACATGCCACGAATGGTTTAACCAGGGCATTTGTGTTAATCGTATTTTGCCAACAATCTGCGTCCATAGGTGCAAAGTGGCAATCGTATCTTTCCAGTTTTCAAAAGCCAATTCCGGCCATTGTTCTTGTTTAATTGTTTTGGCGTCCATGGGTATGCTGTGTTATATTTTTCAGATAAGCTCTAAGCCGGAAAAGGTCAAAATTTAATTAAAGACTTAACACTCATTTTCAACTATATCAATATGGTTTCAATAGCAATGGGGTTAGTAAGTATTTTATGAACGGGGCAGGCATTGGCAATGGTTAGTAACCTGGCGCGTTGTTCTTCATCAAGCTTACCTGTAAGTTGTAGTTTCCTGGTAAATGTTGTTTTTCCGGCTTCTTCATTAAGTTCAACCGCTACATTTACCTGTTCAAGATCCCATAACTTGCGGTTGGCATACATGCGCAATGTGGCACAGGTACAGGCCGCCAGGGCTGATGCCAGCAGCTCTTTGGGTGAAAACCCTTTGTCCTGCCCTCCTTTTTCAACCGGCTCATCGGCAATTACCACGTTACCAGTTGGCGATTTAATTTCAATCCTGTAAGGCTCGGTGCCAATACTTGCTTTAATTGCTATCATCGTTTTATTTTTTATTGAATGATGGATAAGGTACAAATTCTGTTTCGTCCCCTTTTATCTTATCAAAAGTTTGCGCTATCCATTTTTGTTTGGCCGCATTAATAAGTTCCTTGTCCGAAGCCACAAAGTTCCAGTCAATAAATCGTTCTTCAGCAAAAGGTTCCCCGCCAAACAGGTAAATTGTACTGTTTGCTTCTATAATAAACTCGCACATGGTACTTTCTTTGGCTACTAACAATTGCCTGGGGTGGTAAATGTTCCCCTCACTTTCAATATTTCCTTCAAGTATGTATAAGCCAGCTTCACCAAAAAGCTCATGACCAATATTTACTGTTTGCCTCGTTTTGCTTTTTACTTCTATCATAAAAAGCTTGCTGTAAACTGGAACGGCAGATATATGGCCCAATATTTCGCCGGCTATTAATTTATACTGAAGATCGCCCGATGTCCATGTGGGAATCTGCGCTGCATCAATATGAAAAAACTCCGGCTCCATCTGCTCCAGCTCTTTTGGCAATGCTACCCAGATCTGTAAGCCATGCATCGTTTTATCCGCATGGCGCAAATATTCCGGGGTCCGTTCTGAGTGTACAATTCCTTTTCCTGCGGTCATCCAATTTACTGCGCCCGGTTTTATTTCTGCAACATTACCCAAAGTGTCGCGGTGCATAATGCTGCCTTCAAATAAAAATGTAAGTGTTGAAAGGCCAATGTGCGGATGCGGCATCACATCAAAGTTTTCGCGTTCGTTTAACTTTACCGGCCCCATATGATCAATAAAAATAAAAGGGCCAACCATTCTTTTTTCCCTGAAAGGCAGTAAGCGGCCAACCATAAAATTGTCAACGCTGGCTGCCCTTTCTTCGATGATGAGATTGATGTTTGACATAGTGATATATACTTATATAATGTATTATGGCTTTAATTTAATTAAACTGTTTTTTGGGCGTCCTTAAATAAAAAATCAGGCTGAGCTGCACTACAATCCAACGTTATACCATTTTTGATGTTTTTAGGTAGATTAAAAAAAACATTATTATAGCTACTCCGCAATTTATTTTAAAACAGTAATATCTCTTGAATATTTTTTCCTGTAACCATTAGGCGAAAGCCCCGTCATTCTTTTAAAGATCATCCTGAAAGTTTTTATATCCTTATAGCCCGCCGTGCTCATTACCTCATCTAATTGCCAGTTCTTATCCTCCAATGCTTTTTTAGCTGCTTCTATTCTTACACGCTGCAAGTATTCAATAGGGGTGCTATTGGTTGCAGCTTTGAACCGCCGGATGAAATTGCGTTTTCCGGTATTGCTTAATGCCGATACCTCATCAATAGATATATCTGTTGAATAATGCTGTTCAATATAGGTTTGAGACTTTAAAATTTCGTCATCATAGTGCTGATGCTGCCCGGTAAATACCGCAAAGTGTGCCTGGCTTATCTGGTCTATATCTATAGAAAATCGCTTGCTTATCCAAAGCGAAGCTTCTCTTCCGCAAAATTTTTCAATAAGGTATAATATCAACTTTATTGATGAAAAACCGCCTCCGCTGGTATAAATTCCACCCTGGTCGGTAATAACCCTGTCTGATTTTACTTTAATTAAAGGGTATTGTAACTGCATTTCCTCCGCTGCCGCCCAATGTGAGGTTGCTATTTTGCCATTTAACAAACCCGCCTCTGCCAAAAAGAAGCTGCCCACACACAGGCTGGCTACTTCTGCCCCTGCATTGTTCATCTCCCTTATCCAGTTAACAATGGCTGTATTTTTTTTAAGAATAGCTTTATTTTCTCCATTAAATCCCGGAATGATGATCAGGTCGGTTTGGCTCACTTCTTCCATAGTAGTGCGGCATATAAACTGTGCAGAAACATCCAATTGGATATTCTTCATTTTTTCGCCTACCAGTTCAAGCGTGAAAGCGGGCGATTTGCCGCATTGTTCAAGGTACCAGTTAGCGCCGGCAAACAAATCTATAACGCCGGCAACAGACGACAAATAAACATTTTCATGAACTAACAATGATATTTTCCTCATGGTATTTTGTGAATGAATTATACAAATTTAACACTATTTAATGTCATAAATTCCCCCTTAAGAAGTCATAAATGCTAGTTCTATTTTTATTGTTAACTGCACAACTTTGTTAAGTCCATAAAAATCGGACGGCAAAAAATATAGGCAGATAAATAAAAATCACAAATTATGACAACTAAGATGGAACAGCAAATGCCCGTTAAACCAAGCAAACAAGTAGAAGAGGTTGGCAAGTGGTGGCTTACGATGGTTGCAGCAGCAACCGGGCATAAAACCCTGGATGAAGCGCGAGACTTTGGTGAAAATTGGGCGGGCCTTACTGCAGAACCAGGCGGTGTGGATTACATAGAAATTGACGCGGGTGGTGTGCCTGCTATGTGGGCGGTACCGAAAGGATGCATTGAGGACAGGGTGATCCTGTGTCTTCATGGAGGCGGTTTTTTCAGCGGCTCTATGTATACGCACAGAAAGCTTTACGGCCATTTTGCCAAAGCTATTGGCTGCAGGGCGCTAATTTTGAATTACCACCTCACTCCTGAACACGTGCACCCTGCACAGGTTAATGATGTATTTGCCGCCTATAAGTGGCTGCTTGACCAGGGAATCCAGGCAAACCATATAGCCATTACCGGAGATTCGGCGGGTGGCGGTCTTTCAATTACCGGCACTTTGCTTATCCGTGATAAGGGCCTACCTGTTCCGGCCGCAATTATGCCTTTTTCTGCATGGTTTGACATGGAGGTGACCGGCGGATCAATGGATGCTAACCATGGAAAAGACCTTTTATTGAACAAAGAATGGGTAAAAGGCATGGCGGGGATGTTTCTCGGGGAAAATGGCGATGCGAAAGACCCTCACGCAAATCCGCTTTATGCTGACCTTGCTGGTCTTCCGCCGGTTTATATTCAAGTGGGTGGCGACGAAGTGCTTTTGGATGATAATCTCCGGTTAGCAGAGCATGCGAGGATGGCCGGAGTGGACGTGAGCCTTGATGTTTTTCCCGGCATGCAGCATTCTTTTCAAATGGCAGCCGGCCGTGCGCCCGAATCAGACGATTCTATAGCAAGGTTTGTTGGATGGGTAAAACCTAAGCTGGGACTGACTTAATTTAATAGCATATTCCCCGGGTCTACTGCGATAACCTGGGGAGCTTTTTTTAAATTTTGTTCTTTTTCTGACTCAAGACTAAATGTTATCTCCAACAACAATATGCTCCATAAGCAGAACAACTACAATTTTATAGTAACCATTTAATAAAAAATATTATTAACATTGGCTCAGATAATTCAGGCATATTAGCAAGCAGGATTACCGGGCAAATGTTAGTTTATCCATCAGAAACTTATACAGATAGCAAACTACTGGAACTTATCAGTAAGGACGACCGCGCGGCATTTACCGAGCTTTATAATCGCTATTGGGACAAAATATTTGCTGTGGCGATGCACCGCCTGGATGATGAGCATGAAGCGGAAGAAGTAGTACAGGAGGTGTTTTTGAGCATATGGCAACGCAGGGAGAGTATCCAGCTAACGCATACCTTTGCTACTTATTTATCCGTAGCGGTTAAATACAAAATTATAAACCACCTGGCCAGGCAGCAGCGTAAGCAGCAGCATATAGATTACCTGGCCATTACTGCACCTTATACTGAGGATAGCACAGGGCAGTGGTTATCAGAAAAAGAGCTACAGCAGCAATTAGAACAATGTGTAAGCATGCTCCCTGAAAAATGCCGCATTGTTTTTTTGTTAAGCCGGGAAGAAGGTAAAACCAATGCCCAAATTGCCAGTGAGCTAAACATATCCGAAAAAACTGTTGAAGCGCATATGACCAAAGCTTTACGCACCCTGCGTAAAACACTTAATGTATCTATACCAGTATTGCTTTACCTGTTAGATAAGTAATAGATAATCAATCATCTATCTTAATTATTCAATACTAAAGGATGTACTTAAGGAAATTCAAGTAAACAGACTTTTATGAAGGCATAAAAAAAGCGGATAACCTGTTCGATTATCCGCTTTTCCATCCACAAATTTAATGTCCTAACATTTGGGAAATGGCACCAATACTCATCCAGGTCATAGTAACCACTACCATTACCCCTAATATAGTTAACCAGAGAGGCTGCTTATACGATGATATAATTTTTGAACGATAGGCGGCTACCAGCATCACGCCCAACGCAATGGGAAGTATAAAGCCGTTGATAGCGCCCACGGCTAATAATATTTTAACAGGTTTTCCTATTGCCAAAAAAATACAGCATGACACAACAATAAAGGCAATCGTGATTTCGCGGGTCCATTTCAATATCAGCGGGCTAAAGGTTTTGATAAATGATACAGAAGTATAAGCCGAACCCACAACCGATGATATTCCGGCGGCCCAGATAATAACCCCGAATAATTTGTAGCCAACCTGGCCGGCCGCCAGTTGGAATATGGATGCCGCAGGATTTGCCGGGTTAAGTTTACCACCGGCTGTTATCACCCCTAAGGCAGCTATGAAAAGCAACAACCGCATGAGCGATGCCAGGCCAATAGCACTTAAAGCGCCTCTGTTCACAACAGGCAAATTCTGCTGGCCGGTTATTTTGGCATCAAGTAAGCGGTGCGCCCCTGCAAAGGTAATATAGCCGCCCACAGTGCCGCCAACAATAATTAGCACCGCTGTAAAGCTGAAATGTGATGGATTTACCGTTCTTAATGCCGCTTCTGCTAGTGGCGGTTTACTAACATAGGCAATATAAAGCGCCAATACGATTTTAAGGCACCCCATGCATTTCGCAAACAGGTCCATGGCCTTGCCTGATTCTTTATAAATAAATATACCAATGGCCACTATGGCGCTCATTACTGCACCCTGTCCAACGCTAACACCAAACAATACATTCAGTCCTAACCCCGCCCCTGCAATATTACCAATATTGAAGGCCATGCCACCCAAAAAAACCAGGAACGAAATAACATAACCCAGGCCAGGGAAAAGCTGGTTGGCAATATCTTGTGCTGGCTTATCCGCTACGGTAATAATTCGCCAGATATTCAACTGGGCAATTGCATCCAGCAACACCGAAAGCAATATTACAAAGCCAAAACTGGCGCCTAACTGTGCGGTAAATACAGCGGTTTGTGTTAAAAAACCCGGCCCGATAGCCGACGATGCCATAAGGAAAGCGGCGCCTATTAAAATACTCCAATTAATTGGCTTTTTCATTTATTGTGCCGGGGCTTTAATGTTAATGCCCTCGGCTTTCAGCTTTTCCCTGATCTTTTTGGCAAAATCTACCGGGTGTGCTCCATCACCGTGAAGGCAAAGCGTTTCAGCTTTAAGCGGAACAGTTTTGCTATTGACGGATATAACCCTTTGTTGTTTTACCATCATCATTACCTGATCAATCGATTGTCCTTCATCGGTGATTAGTGCATTGCTTTGCGCCCGTGCAGTTAGCGTGCCATCGTCCTGGTAAGTACGGTCGGCAAACACTTCAGACGCGGTTGTTATACCTGTTTTTTTGGCGGCGATAACCATTTCGCTACCTGCGAGCGCATACAATATTAACGATGAATCAAAGTCATGCACGGCCTCCACAATGGCTTTGGCCAGCGCGGCATCTTTAGCTGCCATATTGTATAAAGCGCCATGTGCTTTTACGTGGTGAAGTTTGCCATTGGCAGCTTTTACAAAGCCATACAGCGCACCTATCTGGTAAAGTGTTATCTGGTAGGCCTCGTTGGCAGTTATCTTCATATCACGGCGGCCGAATCCCTGCAGATCAGGGAGGCCGGGATGCGCACCAATTGCAACACCTTTTTTAATAGCCATGTTAACCGTATGCTGCATCACCTCAGGGTCGCCGGCGTGAAAACCGCAGGCAATATTGGCCGATGTAATGTAGTCCATCAGAGTATCATCATTAGGCATAGGGTAGTTGCCAAATGCTTCGCCCATATCGCAGTTAAGATCTATACTTTGCATAATTTCAATTTATAAATATTTGGTTTGCACAGCGGTAGTTAGCTGCTGTAAATGTTGTTCGCGTTCAATATAAAGCATTTCTGCTTCGCGCAGGCCAATCTCTTTAAAATTAAGAGCGTCGCCTGGCTTTAGCTGGCCACATAACGGCATATCTACAGCCGCTACCTTTGCAATCCGCGGATACCCCCCTGTTGTCTGGCAATCAGCCATTAAAAGCACTAAACTGCCGCTTCCGGTAACCTGTATCGTGCCCGGCGTTACGGCTGTACTTAATAATTCATGGTGCTTTACCCGGTGAAGAAGCACCCCTTCCAAATGGTATCCCATCCGGTTACTTTGCCTACCAATGATATGTGACGCCGACATAAAATCGGCAGTGCTCCGGCTATTGAACCAGCCAAATTCATTTGCAGGCACTACCCTTATTGCCTTACGATCAGCGGGTAAAAGCAATTGCCGGGGTATGCTCCATTCCGGATAATTGACTTTTCCGTAATTAAGACTTTTAAATATTTTTTGCGTACTAACAGATTGCGTAGCCTCATTTTTGAGAGTATCGCCTTTTTTAAGCACCCGGCCATCCATGCCTCCAAAACCTGCAATTAGGAAAGTGCTCCTGCTGCCCAAAATTTCCGGCACATCCCAGCCCCCGGCAATGGCCAAATAAGTCCGGCACCCGGATGGGTTATTTGTCAATTTTATGAACGTCCCCGATGGGATAAAAAGAGGACGATCGCACGGTAATTCCTGTTCACCTGATTTTAATATCGCGCCATCCCCGGCATACGCAATCAACAAATCAGTTTCAGAAACGAATTCCGCATCAGCATACGTAAATTCGATAACAGCCGCATTATCCTCGTTCCCAACTGCTTTGTTGGCAATACGCGCCGATAGCGTATCCATAGCGCCGCATACTGGAACTGCTTGTGAGAGATATTGGTAACGACCCAGATCCTGTATTGTGCTCATCAAGCCGGGCTTTAATATTCTTATCTGCATATTACCATGCTGTTAATTGGTTAAATGCATGTATATCGATAGGCTTAAAGATTACCGTATCGCCGGCTTTTAATAATGACGGCTGTTCGCGATTCACATCAAATAATCTCAAAGGCGTTTGCCCGATGATCTGCCATCCTCCCGGGGTTTCTAATGGATATATGCCGGTTTGCTGTCCGGCAATGCCGACTGCTCCGGCCGGTACCGACTTTCGTGGTGTTGCTTTTCGTGGTGTAGTCAATTGTGCATTCATACCGCCTAAATAGGCGAAACCGGGCATAAAGCCCATCATGTAAACTTTGTAGGCGCCTGCACTATGTAACTTAATAACCTCGGCTGTGCTTATCTGGTGCACACTTGCTACTTCTGTTAAATCTGGGCCAAAATCGAGATCATAGCATACCGGGATAGTAACTACATCTCCTTTAACTGCCTTAGTTGTGTTGCTTTGAAGTTTTAAGTCACTCAGGTAACCCGAAACTTTTTCAAAGCTGCCGGTGCCGGGTAAATTTGATTTAATCACCAAAATGGGATCATAAAAAACAGTTAAAGTGGCATAAGCCGGCACCGTTGTTTTAAAACCCGGAAATGGCCGTTCATAAAGCAATACGTTTAGATTATTAACTGCTGTTAATAAATTTTCAGCAATTTGTTGCCCAAACTCAACTGTTACAGCCACTTCGCTTAAATAATATATTTGAGAGACTTCCTCTTGCATGGGTGTTTTTAATTGTGAAACAGGAGCGTTTTATTTTTTATAAATCTCGGCAATACATTTTATTCGGTACAGATATATTTTCGATCCTTTTTGTGAGAAACGCAAATTTTAACGTTGTAAGTTCCCCAGCCGGCCAAGTGTCTTCCGCCTGGCGGTAAGTAGTTTTGAGCATCGACGCTAAAGAATATCTAAGGGCGTTCGGGTAAACAGGATGCTATGAAGGCATAAAAAAAGCGGATAACCTTTTGATTACCCACTTTTTCAATATGATTTAATGGTCCGGGAGGAATCATCTCCCTTAAGGATTTGCGGCACCTGGCAAATAGTTTATTATTCAATTAGTTTTGACTGATCGCTAATAAAAAAAAGTTTCGGATATTATCTTACCATCCTTTACGCCAAAAACTGCAATTTCTGCCAATTGTAACCGCTGTCCATTTTTCAGGGTCATGTCTCTGCCCATGGCCACGCTAAAATAGTTGCCGCCAACCACCGGTTCGCTACAAAAGAAGCTGTGTACTTCTGCTATAATTTCCTGCCTGGCTTTCGACTTGGCTAAAACTGCTTCAATGCCTCTGGTTACAGTTGGCACGCCCATTGCCAAAGCATGTTCAGGTTCGGTACAAACAATATCGGCACTATAAAACTGTTGATAGATCTCTGCCACCTGCCTTTGTTGAAAAAGATCATAGTAGCGATTGGCTAATTCCTGAGTTGTCATTTTTTTTCTTGATTATTTAATAATACAAAGCTATTTTGTTGTTCACTACTAAAAGCATTAAAAAGTGTTATATATTTGCTTGATCGTATCAATTTATAAAGATGGACGCTTTAAGTACCGTATTAGAGGCAACCAGGCTCAGAAGTGTTGTTTATAGCAAATTTCCCCTCGAAGCACCGTGGGGACTGGACGTTATTAAAGACGAAAATTCGCAATTCTGGCGATTGGTGAGCGGCAGTTGTACCATTGGCTCACCTGATGGGCATGTCATAGAATTGATGGAGGGCGATCTGGTATTTGTTCCTCACGGAAGCGCCCACTGGATAGCTGATAAATCCACAAGTTTACGCATGCCCTCGCCAGAATTTGTTAAAGCCCACAGAGCAGGGATAAATGTTTTTAACGGCGGCGGCGATGTAACTACCCTTATAGCGGGCCATTTTGAATTTGATTACCAGCCCTTGCATCCTTTTTTAAAGGATCTGCCGCCAATTATCCATATCAGGCAATATGTGACGGAGAATCAGCTTTTGCTAAAGCAGGTTACGCAATTAATGCTGGAAGAACTCAATAACGAAAAGCCGGGAAGCAGCATAATGCTGAAAAACCTATCGGAAATTATGTTTATCAATATCATAAGGGCATATTTAGAACAGGCTATGCCCGACACTGGTTTTCTTTCCGCATTAAATGACCCAAGAATTAGCAAGGCGCTCAAACTGATGCAGGACTCACCCCAAAACGATTGGACGCTGGAATCTCTTGCATCGGAGATTGGCATGTCACGTTCTGTTTTCTTTAACCGGTTTAAAAAATTAGTGCATGAAACGCCGTTGAGCTATCTTACCAATTGGCGCATCAGGCAAGCCCAAAAGCTATTAACAACGGATAACAGCAATATATCAGAAATTGCAGCAAGCGTAGGTTATCAGTCGGAATCGGCTTTTAACCGGATCTTTAAATCAAAAACGGGGCAGACTCCTGCAGCGTACAGAAGAAGTAAGTTTTAACAGTAAGTTTTCGCATGCGGCCTTTTTTACCACTGATTTTACAGCATAACTTAAATGTAACAGCATCTTGCCACAAAAGTGTAACATCAACTTAGCGTTTTCACAGCTTTATAAATATATTCATAAACCCACTAAGGGTACACCCCGTTTCTGTTGACTATATGTGTAAATAGTGCACGAAAAGGAAATCATAAAAATCATAATCAATATTGGAGTTATAGCGATTACCGATAACCATTATCTGCTCTATCTATCTTTTTACGGTTTAGTAAAATATTTTAGCCCCGGCTAAGGGTATACACCGATTGCATTGACTATATGAGTATAAACTGTTAAAAACGTGGATTCAGAAAATAAACCGTACAATATTAATCAGTTGGCTGATAAATGGCTAAAGGGGACTATCACACCCGAAGAACGCGTTTATTTTGAAACCTGGTATGCCGGTTTTAATGATGAAGAGTTAATAATGAGCGATAGTAAATACACATCGACAGGGCAAATGCGTGATGATATGTATAAACGTATTGCTGCTGAGATAGATGATCAGCAGCGGGCAAAACCTAAAGTTATCCACTTACTGAGGCGGATGGTTGCCGCGGCGGCTATTGTGTTTATTATAGGTGGCGCAGCTTTATATCGTGTTACTTTGCTCAATTTAATTAACCCGGTACATCAGCTGCAAATGGTAACTGCAAAAGGCCAGCATAAACAATTACTACTAAGCGATGGCACCAAAATATGGGTTAGCCCTGCTACAACGATAACTTATCCGGATAAATTCAGAGGCGATAAGCGCTTTGTTAATATAGATGGGGAAGCTTTTTTTGAAGTAAAGCATGATGAGGATCATCCTTTTATCATTCAGTCTGATAATATTAAAACAACCGTATTGGGTACAAGCTTTAATGTTGATGCATATAAGAATAAGGCTACTATTAATGTAACCTTAGTAAGCGGAAAAGTAGCGGTGGCTTTACTAGCAGGTAAGCCGCAACAGCAAATAATGTTACCTAACCAAAGGGCTGTGTTTAACAAGGCAACCTCCATGCTTATTAAACAGGACTATCCGGATGCCCGTAAATTTTTGACCCGGCGCGAAGGTGTTTTTCAATATAGAGGAACACCGTTACAAGTTGTGGTTCAGGACATGGAAGATGAATATGGGATAAGCATAACAATTAATGCACAATTGTCTGATAAAGCATTTTATGGAAGTTTAAAGACAACTGATAATATTAACCAAACGCTAAATAAGCTTTGCACAATAATGGAAGTTAAATTGATAAAAACCGGGGATGCTTATACCATAAAATAAAGCCCGGCAGGCATTCATAACCTAAAACTTATCCGTAACAAATCAATAGTAAATAAATCAAATCCGCACAATAATGAAATAACAGCCAGCTAAAATATGATCACAAAAAAGCCCGATTCTGCAAGCAGAACAGGGCCTGAGTTTTAAGTTAACCTAACGTATCCCGCTAAAGCCTCGAAAACAACAACGGGTTACGATCAACATTAAAAAATAAAAATATGAAAAAATACGGACCTGTAAGGTTCCTGCCACTTATTTATTCCATTATGAGATTATCAGCATTTGTAATAGCTGTGATATGCTGCACAGCATTTATTGTATTTGCACATCCGCCAGTGTATGCACAAAATCCTTTGGATAAAACCATCACAATAAATTTGAATAATGAGCCATTGAAACAGGCGCTTGATAAAATTACCGCGGTAAGCGGTGTGAATTTTACTTATAGCGAAACTGTAGCCAATAGCAGGGTTAAAATAAAGTTGCAGGCAGCAAACAAAACCCTCAGACAAGTATTAAGCGAAGCGCTGGCTAAGTATCCTTATAGTTTTAGCACGCTTGACCAGGAAGTGTTTATACGCTATGATCCCGAAAAACTAAAAATGTCATCAACCGGAACGCAGGTAAATGCGGTGGATGATAAATATACAATCAGTGGTGTTATCCGTTCACAAAAAACAGGCGAAAGCATTATTGGAGCTACTGTGCGGGTAGTTGGTATGCCTCAAGGCACAAGCAGCAACGAGTATGGCTTTTATTCGCTTACGTTACCAAAAGGTACCTATCAATTGGCTATAAGCGCTGTTGGCCAGAAAAATATAGTTAAGGATGTTGTGCTGCACCAGGATACGAAGCTCAATATTTTACTTGAAGATGGCGAGCAGGAGTTGCAATCTGTAAATATTACAGCCAAAGCACCGGGAGGGCGGGATTTGGAAAGCACTCAAATGGGAGTTGAGAAACTGAGCGTACGTGAAACTAAAAACGTACCTGTTTTACTGGGTGAGCATGATATTATTAAAACGATCCAGCTTTTACCTGGTATAAAATCTGCCGGTGATGGTGGCGGCGGCTTTTATGTACGTGGAGGCTCGGCAGATCAGAACCTGATTTTACTGGATGAAGCCCCTGTATATAATGCTATGCATTTGCTGGGATTCTTTTCAACTTTTAATTCAGACGCTATAAAAAATGTAACTATTTACAAAGCCGGTATGCCGGTACAGTATGGCGGTAGGTTGTCTTCAGTATTGGATGTTAAAATGAATGATGGTAATAACCAGAACTATGGCGTAAGCGGAGGTATTGGTTTAATTGCATCAAGGATAAATGTGGAGGGCCCCATCCAAAAGGACAAATCATCGTTCCTGATTTCGGCACGGCGTACCTATATTGATGCTTTTCTTAAGCTATCCAAAGATACAAATGTGAACCGCACCTCCCTGTATTTTTATGATCTTAACGCTAAAGCCAATTATATATTAGGCGATAAGGATCGCCTATACCTTTCGGGTTATTTTGGCAAAGATGTTTTGAGTGCAGATAAGACAACAGGCATTAACTGGGGTAATGCTACCGGTACTTTGCGCTGGAACCATTTGTTCAGCAATAAGCTGTTTTCAAACACTTCAGCTATATTCAGCAATTACAATTACAAAATTAAAGCACAGCAGGCAGCTAGCAACTTTACCGTATTTTCACAGATAAGAGACTTGAATGTTAAAGAGGATATGCAGTGGTATGCCGATGAAAAAAATACAATTAGCTTTGGTGTTAACAGTATATTTCATACTATAAAGCCTGGTGAAATCTCGGCTACAGGTAACTCGGGCGTTATTTCACAAACATTGCAGAGCCAGTATTCCTTAGAAAACGCTGCATATGTCAGTAATTCATGGAAAGCCAGCAGCGTCTTTAGTTTAACTTACGGTTTACGTTTATCAGCATTTTCCATACTTGGCCCGGGTGATTTTTATATGCTTAATGCTGATGGTAATATAACAGGCACCCGGCATTATACACAGGGCCAGGTAGTAAAAACCTATGTTAACCCCGAACCCCGTATTGCCGCTACTTTGCAGATTAATGATATGGCATCGGTTAAAGCATCGTATGTGCGCAATGTGCAAAACCTGCACCTGATATCAAACTCCACTTCGGCATCCCCAACTGATAAGTGGGTGGCCAGTACAAACCTTATTAAACCTGAAATTTCCGATCAGTTTTCTATTGGTTATTACAAGGATCTGAGCGATCATAAATATGAGCTTACCGTAGAGAGTTATTATAAAAGCATGGATAACCAGATTGATTATCGTAACGGAGCCGATATTTTTACCAACCAGCCTATTGAAACACAATTGTTGTATGGTAAGGGGAGGGCATATGGTATTGAACTTTTGATAAAAAAGAAAATCGGAAGGCTAACGGGCTGGCTAAGCTACACATTATCAAAAACGCAACGTAAAATTGATGGCATTAATGATGATAAGTGGTACAATGCCCGGCAAGACAGAACGCATGATATTGCTTTGGTGACTATATATCAGCTAAGCCCCAAATGGACATTGTCTGCCAACTGGGTTTTCTCAACCGGTGATGCTGTTACTTTTCCAAGTGGCAAATACCAGGTTGACGGCACTAACTTTTACTATTATACCGAGCGTAATGCTTACCGCATGCCAAGTTACCAACGACTTGACCTGGGCGCTACCAGGCTGTTAAAACAAACCAAAAAATTCTCATCCGAACTTAACTTTAGTATTTACAACGCTTATGGATATGCAAATGCTTACCGCATTTATTTCAGAGACAGTAAAACAGATCCAAGCAGAACAGAAGCTGTTAAAACCACTTTATTTAAGTTCGTTCCATCCGTTACCTACAATTTTAAATTTTAACGCTCATGATGAATATAAAACATTTTTCACTCTTTTTAATATTCGCAGCCCTGTTGTGCTCATGCGATAAAGTGATTGATATTAAGCTGAACAACAGTGCAACCAAATATGTAGTTGAAGGCGTGGTTACCAGCGAGGCAGGCGGAGCTCAGGTGCTGCTGAGCCAAACAAAAAACTTTAGCGATAATAATAATTTTAACGGTGTTGACGGCGCAACAATTACGATTGAAGGAAATGGCGCCTTAAATATTTGTACAGCAGTTGGTAATGGGGTATACCAGGCCAACACGCTTATTGGTGTGCCTGGAAATACTTACAAGCTAACTATAAATATTAAAGGCAATACATTTACAGCAACCTGTACCATGCCTCAAATTGTAACTTTAGATAGTGTGTATGTTACCGTGGATAACCTGAATACCAATAAAGACGGGAGCATTCGCAAATATGCAACTGTGGAATATAAAGACCCTGCCTCAGTAAAAAATTATTACCGTTTTATTCAATATCTCAATGGAAAAAAAGAGAAATCAATTTTTGTAAACAACGATGAATTTACAAACGGGCAGGAGGTTAACACCCCGCTTAATTTTAATAACGATAATGATGACCCTGCCAGGAATATTAAAAAGGGTGATAAACTCAATATAGATATGTTGTGTATTGACGAGGCTATATATAAATATTGGTATAGCCTGGCTGACGGGGCGAGTGGCAATAGTAACACGGCATCGCCATCAAACCCTGTTGGCAATATACAGGGGGGGGCTTTGGGCTATTTTAGCACGCATACTATTCAGCATAAAGTTATTACAGTGCCATAAAAGCATCTCCTTATCTGCTAAGAACATGAGCGGCTATTTAATGATTAGCCGCTCATTTCAAACAATTAAATTCAGATTTACACCTGCGCCTCAACCGCATTAATTTTTTATCCTGTTGTTTTCATCTTCAATTCCTGATTTATTATTGCCTGATGACGTTGAACTTGTGCCACCGAATGACCTGGAGTAAGAGAGCCTGATTAGCGGATATTTACCAGATTCGGTATGAAAAACCACATGGCTTTTTAGGTTAAAGGCCTCCTGCGTAAGTGATCCGAAATAACTGCTGATCACATTGCTGCTTAATAGATCAGCTACGGCAAGCTGAACGATGCCGCCATTGTTTTTCAATATTTTTTTGATCCCCGCATTAAGTACGCCATAGCCGTCAACTTTTCTGGTCCCGTTATATGACAGCGAATTATAGTAGCCCGAAAGTTCAAGGGAAAACCTGTCCGGGAGCTGATATGTTTGGCTACCATGCAACGAATAACCGAAATAAGTTTTTTCTACCGGATTTTGAGTATAATTCAGGTTGAATTTACGCCATCCACCCACAAACCCATAATTCATATTCAGCCAGTTCCCAATCGCAAGCGGAAGTTCGGCCTGGAAAGTTAACTCATCCCTGTAGCGCAGGTTCTGGGGTGAAACCGCCGACTGCTTTCTGTCAGGTATGTAAACAAACTGGTTGCGGGCAATGGGTTCATCATCCCTGCTCCATAAAACGGAGAGGGAATAACCCCGGTTGTTATAACCCAGTTTCAGGTTATTTGTGATGGTTGGTTTTAATAATGGATTCCCGGTATTCACCGAGTTGGGGCCGTTATAGGTTACATACGAAGCCAGGTCGCTGTAAGCAGGGCGGCTGATCCTTTTGGTATAGGATAAAAAAAGCTCGGCATCATTATTTACTTTCCTGGAAAGTAACAGGTTCGGAAACAGCTCAGCCAGCTTCCTGTCGGTGATAAGCTGCCCGCTTTGCGGATCGGCTAACCGGGTACCCGAATACTCGAAACGGAGACCCGCCACTAACCTGGTGGACGAATCTAATTGTGCATTCATAGTGGCATAGCCCGCCCAGATACCTTCCCGCATAATGATATGATTAATTGCGGTGGGGCTGGTAACATATTCGCCATTCACCAGGCTGGCTATGGAAGATACACTGGCCGTGCGCGTATAAGTTCCTTTAATCCCGGTCACTACTGTAAGCATAGTATTGAGCCGCTTTTTATAATCCGCCTTAATCGCCCCCACCTGGATCAGGGTATTGGATAAACCCTTTTGCCGTGGTGAAAACAAGGTGTCATTAGTCCCCGCCTGCCTGCCGTTCTTATCCAGGAAAGTGCTTTGCACGTTGGTAGGGTAATCATTTTTATAGTTGATATAATCCAGGTCAAGGTTAAGCTTTTCACCCGGTTTCAGCTGCCTTTCCACATATAAACCAGAGGTGATGCTCCTCCAGTGATTTACGCCATTGATCAGGGCATTCAGCCGGTAAATGGAATCTGGTTTAATGGTATAAACTGCATGGTTATTGGTTTGAATAGCCGTACTGCTATTATTATAGTTCACATTTCCACCTATAAGGGTCTTTGTATTCAGCTTGGTATCAAAGCCCGCAACGGCGGTATGGTTATTATGCACAGGTTTAGCAATACTTAAAAAATCTGAGGCTGCAAAGCCACCCAATAAAGGCTCCTGTTCTGCGCCTATGGCATGAAAATCACTATAGCTCCGGTCATGGGCATAATTATAGGAACCATACAGATTTGTATTCCCGCTATTATGGTTAAGATTGATCCCGGCTGTTCCTTTTTCGCCGTACCCATAGCCACCCGACAGGGAAAAAGATCCGTTTGTACCAGCTTTCCTGTTTTTTTTCAGCACAATGTTGACCAGGCCGGCACTTCCTTCGGCATCATAAGCGGCGCCTGGTGTGGTCAATAGTTCAATTTTAGAAATATCATCTGCACTCATCCCGTTCAGTAAGGTCACCACCTGGTCTGCCGGCAGTCGCATCTGCTTACCATTGATCATAACCATTACACCATTTTTGCCATTTAGGGCAATTTCATTGTTCTGATGGTCAATGATCACCCCGGGCGAACGCTCAAGCACCTGTAGGGCAGTACTGCCTTTTGTGAGCACACTGCTTTCAATATTTACTACTGTTCCATCCGGGCGTTGCTGGAAAAGCGGCCTGCCCGCTTTGATCAGTACCTCACCCAGCTGTCGTTTGTTCTGCTGCAGTACAATGGTTCCAAACGCTTTAGGTCCCTCAAAAACAGGTGAGATCCAGGTTTGATAGCCAATGCTTGTTATTTTTAACAGGTACCTGCCCGCCGGTATATTTTCAATTAAAAACTTCCCGGTATCATTAGTTAAGGCAGATCGTACTATTGTACTATCGGCCTCTTTCAAAAGAAAAGCCGTAGCATATGAAACAGGTTGCCCAGTGGCATCCGCCAGTTTCCCGGATACCTGGGCAAATGCGCCACACATACAGGTTAAAAAGAACAGGCCTACAAGTAAAGCTTTCATAGTTATTGTTCTTTTACCCGGTCAAAAAACTCTTTCTGTAGTTTCAGCGTTTGCTGGTCGGCCTTTATAATTCTTAATGCTTCTGCTATACCGGTTACTACATGGTCAACCTCCAGCTTACCCAGTTCTTTTGTTGATTTTGAGCCATCCCCGTCATAATGATTAGGATAACCCGCGTACCACCAGATGGGCGTATAGATATTGGGCAGCGACAGGCGGTTTTGTTTTACACCTGATTCGTTTTTGGCGCTGTCGAGCTTAACCAGCTCAGGCCTTACATAAAGCACTTCCGAAGTTTCCATCTCACCAGCATGGTCACCTTTGGTTAGGTCTCCTTTACTTAGCTGGGCAAATTTTTTATCGAAATCCGGATCGTCTATCCTTGGCTCATAAAGAAAGACTGCGTAATTCCTGCGTTTTTCCAGCCTCGTCTGCATAAAGTAATGCAATAGTTCCGGGTTACCCCCATGCCCGTTAACAATCAGGATCTTCTTAAAACCGTTCCTGGCAATTTCATCGCAGGTGGCCTCCAGCAGGTCCCAAACTACCCGCTCAGGTAAAGCAAAAGCACCGGGCTGGTGCCGCGCCTCATTGATCTGGCCGTAAAAATAGTCGGGGAAAACCACAGCATATTCCTTCTTTGTAGCCCTGGCGGCATATTCCCTTACCCTGATCAGGTCGGTACCCATCGGGGCGTGCGGGCCATGCTTTTCCAGTACGCCAATGGGTAGGATGCAGGTAGAATCTGATAATTTCAGGGCCCTGCCCCAATCGCTGGCCACCAGCTCATCCCAACGGGCCGGCAGTTGCTGGGCATGGGCAAATGAAAGCCCCGCCAGCATGATCAGTAGTAAAAAAAGTTTCTTTGTCATAATTAAATTCTTTGATGGTTTTTAATTAGCACAAAGAAACAGCGCAGAAATACCCCTGAAAATATGAATGATGACCCGCCGGGTTTTATTGATGAAATGCAAATAGTACGTTCACCTGCCCAAAGCTGAGTTTCAGCAATAATTTGGGTGCTTTCATCAATACAGCACCAGGCAAGCTTAAAATTCCCTTATCTTAGTTTATTAATTTTCATAACGATGAAAAATTGGTGGAACGAAGGCCCGGAACAGAACTGGTTTTTTAAATATAAGCTGTATCATATTCCTTTCTGGTGCCTCTACCATTACCTGTGGTGGACTGTAGCCATTGGCAACCCGCTAAAAGCTGCTGCAAATATTATTTTCCTGCCTTATAGTGTTAAGTACCTGTTTTATGTGGTTTTTGAAGCGCTGGCGGTTTACTTTAATTTGTATTACCTCATCCCCCGGTACTTTGATAAAAAAAGGTATACGCTGTATTTCCTGTTTTTAACCCTTACAATTACCGGGACAGCTTTGTTCATTGTTTCCGGGTATTACCTCAGTTCAGACCTGTCCGGTAAAACGCTGAAAGAATTGTATGGGAATGGCTCTAACTGTTTTTATTTTTTCCTGGGCTATGCTTTACCCTCCGCTTTTGCCAGCATGACCCTGGCTATGACCATTAAACTGTTCAAGAACCGGATCCAGGAAGAGCGCAGGCAGCAGATGATAGCAAATGAAAAGCTGGAAACGGAGCTGAAATTTTTAAAACACCAGTTCAATCCACATTTTTTGTTTAACAGCATCAACTCCATTTTCATCCTGATCCGTAAGAACCCTGAGCTGGCCTCTTCAGCCCTTGCCAAGTTTTCTGACCTGCTGCGCCACCAGTTGTATGATTGTAACGAGCAGCAGATCCCCTTAAGCAAGGAGATCAGTTACCTGGGGCATTTCATAGAACTGGAAAAGCTGCGGCAGAATAAATATTTAAAAGTGGAGTTTAGCGCAGAGGAATTTTATGCAGATCATTTAGGGATCGCGCCCTTCCTGCTGATGACCTTTGTGGAAAATGCCTTTAAGCATGTTTCGAGAGAACCGGAAATGGATAACCGGATCAGCATCCGGCTCTCCCTTGATCAGCAGGTGCTTGAGCTGTCTGTTATTAATACCATTGGAGAGGCAATTACGGGTGCAGTTGGCGGGATCGGCTTAAAAAATGTACAGCGAAGGCTTGACCTGGTTTATCCGGTACAGCACCTGCTTTCAGTCAGCCAAACGGCTTCCCTGTACCAGGTTAGCCTGCAGTTAACTTTGAAAGAAATGGTTCAATTATCTATTCCGGAAATGACTTATTAAACAATGATGATCAATTGTGTAATTGTAGATGACGAACCTTTGGCAAGAGAAGGCCTGATTGATTTTGTGGAGGATGTTGAATTTTTGCACCTGGAGGGGACTTGCGAAAACCCGGTTCAACTGATCGGATTTTTGGAAAGCCACCAGGTAGACCTGGTATTCCTGGATATCCAAATGCCCAAAATGAGCGGACTGGATTTTCTGAGAGTTACTAAAAATCCACCAATGGTAATCCTTACCACTGCCTTCCCGAATTTTGCGCTGGAGGGTTTTAAATTAAATGTGCTGGATTATTTATTAAAGCCGATCACTTTCGACAGGTTTTTTATGGCAGTTAACAAGGCACGGGATTATCAGCGTTTCCTTGCTTTTTCTTCAAATACAAACCCGCAAAAGCCGGTGCCTGTGGATGACTTTTTTTTTATTAAATGCGGCAATAAATACGAAAAGATCTTTTTTGATGATGTGCTTTATTTGGAGAGCATGCAAAACTATGTCAATATTTTTACCACTAAGGGCAAATACATAACCTTAATTAACCTGAAGAACCTGGAGCAAAGTTTTGATAATAGTTCTTTTATGCGGGTACATAAATCCTATATGGTATCTATCCGCAAAATAGAAGTGATTGAAGGTAACGAGATCTTTATGCAGTCCTTTCGCATCCCATTGAGCCGCAGCTACCGTGACCAGGTACTGGAACAGGTGGTTACCAACAGGCTGTGGGATAAAAAATAAACGATGCTTAAGGGTTTGTCATAGTGGGGCGCTGAATTTTGCAAACAGCCCAATCACTTAAGATAATTAAAAAATAGCGCTCCGGATCTCACCCCGAAGCGCCTGGTCATTATAAATGACAATCAACTAAACCCGGTCAATCTCATATTGATCCGTCTTATGCACCTTAAATGGCTATAAGATTTTAAATTACTAATCCGGTAGCTCCTGGCAGAAATATCCTGCGCTTGCTAACAATTGTTTGATTTTTGCATTGTTAATCACCCCAAAAGCGGTTTCGATCCGCAGGATCTGGTCGCAGTCGTCCAGGTCAAAGTTTGCTTTGTATTCCTGAAATCGCTCCGAAAGCAATTGAATAACCTGATCGGATTGATTGGCATTGCAAATGTTGGTTTTAAATATTTCAACTTGTTTCATTGCGTATTTGTTAATAAGAGGTTCTACCTGCTAATTGCTTTCAAAAACGGCAGAACTGAAATAGAAAAATTGATATAGGGAACTGAACCATTACTGCTGTTTATAAAATAATCAGACGGGCTGTCGCCTTTTTTGAATACCCGGGATGACAACGTTGACGACATGCCGCCGCTAACACCCAGGATGATCTTTTTAGTAAGCATGTATTCAAAGGCCGGTCCGGCTTTAAGCTCCAGCGTTGAACTGACGGCATCATGCGGTAAAGGCGGGCTTAAAGTTAAAAAGGATTGGCTGCCACCCAGTTCAGTTCCAAATGAGATCCAACTTTTTGCTGATAATTGCTTTTTCAGTAAAACGCGGGTTGGCAAATCAACAAACAATTGAATATTGCCGGTTTGGAATTGATGCCAGTAACTAAAAAAAGGCAGAACATGAGTAGGGGACATTGGATTATTAATATAATACAACCCTGCTGAAAACGAAGTGGTAGCCGTACGCTTAAACGGAATATTGATCCCGACAATCTCATTAACACTTCTTACCCTGGATAGCTCATCAGTAAGCCCTGTAATACTTGCGGAATAGATCACCGGGTGGTTAAACAAAGTATCCATCCTGGTATAGCTGGCTGTAAGCCCTACCGTTGTGGTATTAATAGCTGAGTTGTATACCGGTATCTGGGAGTTATAGCTGGTAACCTGGCTCAGGTCAATGTGCTGATGCAGGTAGCTGATGTTTGCAGTCAGGCTGTTTTTGCCCCATTGGGCAATGGGCAGGTTGAAGCTTGCCCTTATGCGGGTAAGCTGAACTTTTGCCTTAAATAAATCATTCCCATTGAGCTTGCCGGTAATATCCCCGCCGCCCATAATATCAGTGGAAACAGAAGCCTGCCTCAGAATTGGGTATTTAATAGCGGCAGCACTGAGGTAAACCATTTTAATGGAATCCGCCATCTTTTTCGTCATGGCTTCTTTGGCAGTTTGCGAAAATGACCGGCTTATAAATAACAGCAGTAAAATGCTGATCAATGAAATTTGTTTCATAAAATTTGATGTGTAAATAATATAGAAGATGCCCTATCTCTGAACCACGCATGTCCTGCTCTTAATTTCCCGAAATTACCCCCGAAATAGCTATGTGTCAGGATTTTTACATTGAACGGCACAAAAAGGGAATCGAAACTGACAAAAACGGCAACCAATGGCCAGAATTGATCGGCGGGAAATTATAGGTTAAATGGGCAGGGAGATAGTATGCGGTAATTCAGGCCTCTATCCATTGCAGGAAATCATTCGCTTTTATTTTACTTACGATGATCTTATCAGGGGTATCACAGTTCAATTTAACAAACAGCCGGCGATTAAAATAATGCTCCACATTTTGAATAGTATCCCTGTTAATAATGAATTGACGGTTAGCCTTAAAAAACTGCTGCGGGTTCAGCATGGCTTCCAGTTGGTCCATGGTATGCTGGCTGGTGAATTGATCAGGCCCGGTATGAATATATACTAAACCGTTTTCGGCATAGATAAAACGGATCTCGCCGGTTTTTACAGGAATCATTTTATCCTTAAAATAAACCAGGATAGACTGCTTATATTTTGTGTCCATCTGGCGCAATAACTTGACTAGCTTTTCCTGGTACTGCGCTTGCTGATTTTCAAACAGTTCTTTAAAACGATGATATTTCCCCAGGCTTTGTTCCAGCATGGTTTCATCAATAGGTTTTAACAGGTAATCAATACTGTTGGCTTCAAAAGCCCGGATGGCGTACTCATCAAACGCGGTGCAGAAAATTACGGGCGCGTTCACCTTCACATCCCGGTAAATGTCAAAACTAAGTCCATCACCAAGCTGAATGTCTGAAAAGATCAGATCAGGCGATGGATTTTCTTTAAACCATTGAACTGCGGAACTAACGGAATGCAGGATGGCAATTACCCTGATATCACTATCAATTGCTTCAATTAGGCTTTTTAATTCCTTAGCTGTTTTAATCTCATCTTCAATAATTAATACGTTCATGCTGCATCAATGGTAAAGTTACTTTAAATAGCTCGTCGTTTTTGTAAACGTTGATTTGTTTGCCTGCCAGCAGCTGATAGCGGTCTTTTATATTTTGCAGACCTTTCCCTGTACTTTCTTCCACCGATAGTTTTGGCTGATAGCTATTTTCAATGGTTAACGCAGGCGTTTGATCGGTGTAGATCCGGATAAATAATGGCTGTTCGGGGGATACTATATTATGCTTTATGGCATTTTCAATAAGCAGCTGAAGCGAAAGCGGGGGTATATAAAAGCTTAGAAATCCATCAGGAACATCAATAGAAATTTGTAGTGCCTGTTCAAACCGCTCCTGCAATATGTACAGGTACGATTTCATAAAAGCGATCTCATCTTTTACGCTGGCCAGGTGATGCTCGTTAAAATTCAGCAGGTACCGGTAAACATTAGCCAGCTGTACAACATAGGTTTTAGTTTCATGATCTGGCGCAATTGTTTTTAAAGTACTTAATGAATTAAACAAAAAATGCGGGCTTACCTGTTGTTGTAACGATAAAAGCTGGGCCCTTAATTGCGCTTGTTTGAGTAATTCATTTTCCAGTTTTGATTTTTGCAGTGTGATATTGATCTGGATATTATAGATGATAAAATAGATTAATACGCTGATAAAAGAAGAAGCAGTAAGATTAATGAATACATCATGGATAGTACCAAATCCGGATGTGTTACTCAGTAATGGCATTTTATTAAGCCGGGATAGGAGATAATCTAAGCATAATACAGTACAAATGGCAATTATATTACTGATCAGCCCCTTGGTTATGTTGCCGAAATTTTTAAAAGAATGAAGGATAAAATAATGATGAATAAACCAACAACCGAATACATTGCAAAGAGAAAAGGCGATATATTCTCCTAAAATATAAAGTTGATCAAATTTAAAATGTTCCGATTTTTGTAAAAACCCAGTTATTGCGAAAGCAATGGATAGTAAGATCCCCCATTTAATATGATAGGCTTTAAACATGTATAAATTTCGCTTTAATTCCCGGAGAATCCATCAATAATAAAATCAAATGGACAATTAAGGGTTTGAAAGGGACAATATTACGGTATGGATGAAGCTTATCAGTAAATCAGGCATTTCCTTCTCAATGCCTGATTTTTATTAACTATTAACTGACCCCAAGAACGATTGAAGGAAGATCTTTAGAATTATTTATCCAGTTTTTTTACTGTTTAAGAAGCATCATCAATCCGCTTATCCGGCTTGTCTTCCTTTTTCTTTGGCGGTTTGGAGTTAATACCACTTTTACCAAAACGATAAGTAAACGTAAAAGTGCCCCTTGAACTTATTCTGAGGCGCTCAAAATCTAAAAGTAAGTCGTCACTGCTCCTTAAAAACGCCCATTTACGGCTGTTAAAAATGTCAATACTGTTAAAGCTTAACGAAGCTTTGTTCCCAGGAAAATCATACCTGGCGCCTGCATCCAGTCCAAAGGCAGGGCGGTTCCTATCCTGTACAATTATGTCGGCCGCGCGGTAATCTGCACGGATTTGTACCGAAAGGTTTTTTACAAGCGATACATTATTTGTAATGTTTGCATTCCAGCTCAGGCCGCTATTTGCAGCAATTCCATATTGGGGGGCGGCATCGTTTTTGCGCTCAAAAATATTCGCGTTAGCTGTAAAATCCCATGCTTTAATTAAATCAAAATGACCGATCAATTCAAGCCCTGTTGTAGTGGAGTGCTTTAAATTTTGAGCGGTTGTAATAATAAGTCCATCAACCGGGTCGCTTTCTATGTGTTTAATTACGTTATTAAGCCTGCTGTAATAAAGGCTGGATGTAAATGATATATTTTGCCAGATTTTGTTGTAGCCCAGTTCTAAGGAATTGATGCTTTCGGGGATCAAATGCGGATTACCCGTTTCATAATTAGTAGGGTCAGAAAAATCTGTTGAAGGGTTAAGTTCTCTTGGGGTGGGCCGTGTTACCCTGTTGGTAAAGCTAAATTGCAGCTGCTGATTGTTTTGCAGTTTTTGCGTTAAGAAAACACTGGGGTACAATCCTTTACTTGGAACGCTTATAGGTGTACTATATAACGAGTTGTTTGCATCGTAGCCTTGATAGGTAGCGTTTAAATGGGTGTCTTCAGCTCTTAAACCTACCTCATAACTAAAGTTCTTAACCTGGTTCTGATAATTTAAATAAATAGCATGAACCTGTTGATTGCTGCCGAAAAGATTAGTAAATGAATAAATAGGCTCAGCGCCTGTGTTGCTAAGGTTATAGGCATACTGATTGTTATTACCCAAACTGATCTGGCTGCGGTAACCGGCAGATATTTGCCCGGTTTTACCTGCAGGCAATATATAATCGGCCTGGATATTGTAATTGGCGCCATTGTTCCATATATCACTTTCCAACGGATCGGGATCGGGCCCACGCTCGTTTATAATGTTTGAATGGCTTTGATAAACCTGCAAATTCCTGGATGTGCCATGTGAATAAGCAAAATTGAAGGTCAATTCTTCTTTAGGCTTTTTAAAATGCTGGCTGTAATCAAGGTCCAGCTCATAGCTTTTTCCATTACTATTGGTTGTGTTGTTTTGACGGCTTGATTGGATAGGAACCCTGTTTGCATCCAGGTAATCTAAATCCAAAAGCTCATCGCGGTGAGTATTGCGCAGGTTAAGGCTCCCTGAAACACTTAATATGCTTTTTGGCGATAATGAATAATCAATCCCGGTTTTTAAATTTTGGATCTTATTACTGGTAGTGGAAGGAAATAGCTGATTTGAAAAAACAGTGGCATCGGTTGGGTTTAAAAAGGTCAGATACTGGAAGCCGTTACTATATGTATTACCATCCCGAAGGCTGTAATTTCCATAAAGATTAGCCTTGCTTGTTTGATAGCTTAAATTCGCACTGCCGTTATAGTTCTTCCGGGTACCTGCAGCCAGGGCTACTGATCCGTTAAAACCCGGCTTGCTGTTTTTCTTAAGCACAATGTTGATAATTCCCTGTCCTTCGGCATCATATTTAGCTGATGGGTTGGCAATTACCTCTACCGTTTCAATAGAGCTGGCAGGGGTAGATTGAAGAATTTGTGTAATATCGCCGCCGGCGATAAGGGAGGGTTTGCCATCAATCAATACCTTAACCCCGGTTGATCCGCGCAGGCTAACGTTACCATTTACATCAATTTGCAGCGTGGGTACATTTTGTAAAAGGTCTGCCGCGGTGCCACCCTGGCTCACCAGGCTTTGATTTACAGCAAACACTTTCTTGCCGGCGCTATTTTGCAGCGTGGCTTTTTTTGCGCTAACTGTTACTTCATTCAGCATTTTGCTTTTTGCCGCATTCATACTGATCTCGCCTAAATTTAAAATCCCGGCTGACGGGTCGAGCACAATATTTTCTTTAACAACCGGATCATAGCCAACAAAACTTAACCGGATTGTAAAGGTACCGGCAGGTAAATTATCCATCACAAAACTGCCGTTCAAATCTGTTTGTGTGCCTTTAACATTAGCTTTGGTATTTTGGTCTGTTAAAGCTACGGTGGCGAAAGAGATAACTTCCTGCGTTTGGGAATCCTTTACAATGCCGGTTATTTTTCCAATATTTTGAGCATACAGAGCAGAAGTAACACTCAAAAGCATTAAAATAATTGCTATTAATTTTATTTGAAATAATTTCATTATGTGGGGTCGGTTTATGATTTTTAATGTATAGGGATGAAAACTGACAACTTATCCCAGTCTAATGAAAACCCTTTAGCAGTGATTTTATAGATCAAAATTTCCTGTGCATTCTGTAATGGCGCGGTGTTTACATTTACGCGAAGCTGATCCTGGGTTTCGTCATACTTGAAGGCGCCCCACTGTTTGGGTACTTTATTAAAAACAGCAATCCATTGTGCATTTTCTTTAGGGACCAGGAAAAAACCGTATTTGCCGGCGGGCAATAGTTTTTTGCCTATTTTAAGATCCTTATCGGTTTCAAAAGTTGTGGCCTCATTAGCTCCCGCCCGCCATACTTTATCATAAGGAACTAACCCGCCCCAAATTGTTCTTCCTCTTACTGATGGACGGCTGTAATGAATAGTGATGGTAGCACCGCTGAACCTCCCGGTTACTGAATCCGGCAGGCTTACCCTTGGTTTTGGAGTTTGGGAATAGACTGAAGAAGAAATGATTACTGCTGCTAAAAGCAGGATTACGTTTTTAATTTTTTTCATGACTTTGATTTTTGATGATCAAAACTGCTTTTTGCAAACCGCCTTCAATAATCTTTTCGACACAGTTGTTTTTATTTCTAACGGAGCTGGTTGTTTATTCGACGGGAGGAGTTTTAGCGCCTTTATAACCAGTTACCTGAATTTTTAAGGTATTTGTCGAGAAAAATACCTCAACGGCATAAAACAGTACCCGGAAACCAAAAAGCTTGGTATTTTTGAATATGAAGATATGGAGGCACGGACCGGGTATTGTTCAGCTCCAGGTACTGATCTGGCTAGCCGTATTATTGTTGATCTTTTTTTCGCTGCTGCCGATGGATGGCTTCCTGAAATCAGAGCTATACACTATTGTCAACACAGCATCCTACGCGATCATTATCTATGGGAATATCCTGGTGCTGTACCCGGTGTTTTATCAGAAAAGAAAGTTTGTTTGTTACGGCCTGCTGGTGGTGCTTTTCCTGGTTATAACAGGGGTTTTGCGGGGCTATGCCACTATAGTGCTTTACCGCCATTTTTTATTGATAAAAACAGTCCCGGTAAGCTTTTTTACATTGCTTAATTATGTTCCGGGTGGAATTCTGATCTATATTCTCAGCCTGGTTTTTCGGATCTCTATTGCATATTTTACCCTGAAGCAACAAACGGAAGAAATAATGCTGCAAAAAAGCCAGGCCGAGCTCAATTTACTCAAATCGCAGGTACAGCCTCATTTTCTGTTCAACACCCTCAACAACATTTACTATAAGGTTTACAAGGTTGATCCCCGGTCGGCAGGTTTAATAGAGCGCCTGTCAGACATCATGCGTTATTTTGTTGATGAAAGCCCGAAAGACGTAGTGCCGGTAACCACTGAAGTGGAGTTTATTGAAAACTATATGGAACTTGAAAAAATCCGGATCAGGCATGGAGCTGTCATTGATTTTGAAAAAGCTTACAATCCCGAACTCCGTATTCCGCCGATGTTGCTAATGACCTTTGTGGAAAATATTTTCAAGCATGGGATAGATAAGTCAAGCAAAAAAAATCAGATAACTATTTCACTGATTCAAAAAGATGGCTACCTGTTTTTTAAAACCAGCAATCGTAAACTCAGATCTATGACCAGCCAGGCTAATGGATTTGGGATAGCTAATCTGACTAAAAGGCTCACCATGTTATATGGCTCAAATTTTGAACTAACTATTGATAAAACCGGGGAGTTATACCGTGCATTTTTAAAAATACCACTTCTATGAATTTAAGCTGTATAATTATTGATGATGAGCCTGACGCTGTAGATCTGCTGGAGCTGCTTATTAAACAAAGCACATCATGGCGGCTAAAAGCCAAGTGTTATGACGCATTGGAAGCATTGGCGTTTTTAAAGAAAAACCAGGTTGATTTTATTTTTTTGGACATTAACATGCCGCAGCTAACCGGTATGGAACTGGCGGGCATATTGCCACCCCAAACCAAAATTGTTTTTACCACAGCTTATTCAGAACATGCATTGGAAAGCTATACTTTTCAAACTATCGATTACCTTCTAAAACCGATTACCTTAAAACGTTTCCTGTCGTCAGTACAAAAAATAGAACAGTATTTCTCAAAAAAAGAACCGGAACAGGCTCCGGATGCAGAACCGGTACAAGGTTATTTTTTCGTAAAATCAGGTAAAGTATTAAGAAAAATAGTACTAAAGGAGATCCTGTATTTTGAAGGAGAAAAAGACTATGTAAGACTGGTAACCGGCGATGAACAATTATTGATATACCGCCGGTTAAAAGATATTGAGGGCCAACTGAAGTCGCCGTTTATCAGGGTTCATAACTCTTATATAATTAATTATGAACAGCTTAGTAAAATTGAAGATAATCATATTTCTATTGCCGATAAGCGGATCCCGGTGAGTGACAAATTCAGGGATGCATTTATGGAGGTTATCAACCAAAAGAAATTTTGATTGCGCATAATTTCCATGCCCGTTAAAAATATTTATTTTATTAATTGAGAAGCCAATATTTGAAAATGTCCGTCTAATTGGTAAGTTTTGAATAAATTAATATTAACAATAACGCTCTGTGAAAACTACAGTATTAATATCCCGCATTTTACTTGGATTCCTTTACCTGGTATTCGGTCTAGATTACTTTCTGCATTTTATACCCTATCAGCCATTGCATACAGGCAAAGCCGGGGCTTTTATTGCCGGACTTAAGGGTACCGGTTACTTTTACCCCATGCAAAAAATCATACAAATAACAGGTGGCTTATCTTTATTGTTTAACCGTTATGCTCCGTTCTTCGCGGTTGTGCTTTTCCCCATCAGCTTAAATGTATTATTGTTTCATACTATTTTAGTACCGTCCGGCTGGCTAATGGGAGTTTTTCTGCTTGTGCCTAACCTTCTTTTAGGGTATGGTTACCGTAAGTATTATAGTGGTATGTTTACACTAAAAGCAATTGTATAATGAACCTCATTAATATGGATTATACAACCAATGCTCTAACATCAAGCTGCGGCAAAAAAGGGGCAATTTAAAACGATGGCTGGCAATGTCATTAAGCTAAGAGATAACACAAGCGTGATTCTCCCCAAAAGCTTTGTAGCCCCCTCTAAATCTCCCCCGGTAGGGGAGACTTTAGTTTCGCCCGCGTTTATTTTTTTCAAGTCCTCCCTACCGGGGAGGATTATTCACAGTTGTTTATTTTTAATAGGCATTCATGAGGGCTATGCCGTTTAGGTGGGGCTATTGGACGTTGCCATGTGGTTAGTTATAGCCAACATTCTCTTGACTTAATGACAATGCAATAACGACACGGCTGGAAATGTTAATTCTGTTAATTATAAATAAAGTGTTATTTTAAATAAATGATAGAGGCAATACTAAAATAAATAATTAGCCCGGTCACATCAACAAGGGTAGCTACAAAAGGCGCTGAGGAAGTAGCCGGGTCGAATTTAAGCCGTTTAAGTAATATCGGGATCATGGAACCGCTTAAGGTTCCCCACATTACAATGCCGATCAATGAAAAGAAAATGGTGCTTCCCATCAGTAAAAATTTAGCGCCGTAATCGTACCAGTGCAAATACTGCCATGTTATAATCCGCAAAAAACCGATGCTGCCTAAAATTATTCCTAAAATTAATCCCGAAAACAGCTCCTTCTTCATCACATACCACCAATCTCTTACAGTAAGTTCACGCACGGCCATTGCGCGGATAATTAATGTGGCCGCCTGTGAGCCGCAATTACCTCCGCTCGAAATTACCAATGGAACAAACAAGGCCAGGACAACAGCTAATTCTATCTCTTTTTCAAAATGTCCCATTGCTGTAGCGGTAAGCATTTCACTCAGAAAGAGGATAATTAACCATCCTGCGCGTTTTCGGATCAGGGAAAATAATGGTGTTTTTACATAAGGGTATTCAAGAGATTCAACACCCCCGAATTTCTGCATTTCCCTGGTATCACGTTGTTGGGCTGCATCTATAATATCATCAATGGTAACGATCCCTAAAAGCTGGTTTTCAGCAGTAACTACAGGTAAAACGTTTCGGTCATATTGTTCAAATTTACCGATGGCTTCACCTATTGGATCATTAACTTGCAGACAGATAAATTGATGATCCATTATATCTTCAATTCGTTTTTTAGAATCGTTTAAGACCAGTCTCCTTACCGGGATATCATCAATCAGTTCCCCTTTTTCATCCACCACATATAATACATTTGCACTATCTGAATCGGGCTGGTTCTTTTGTAAATAATCGATAGCCTGGGCAATCGTCATTTCTTTTCTAAGGGTAACAAATTTGGTATTTAATAATTTACCTACGCTCTGCGGTGAGTAACCTAGCATTACTTCGGTAGCTTTTCTGTTATGATCATCCAAATGAACCAGCAAAGCCGACCGCTGAATGCCCTTTAAGCTCATTAAAAAGGCATAACGATCAACAGAACTCAGGTGATTTAGAATATAACTCTTTTGTTGAACGGGTGCATTTTTGATCAGCTGGTTTTGCAGATAAGGCCCCAGGAAAGGGAAAACGTTAACCTGCCTTTCTTCAACAAAAGAATCAAATATTCCCCGGGCTTCACTAAGCGATACCGAATTTAGCAGCGTAGCTATTTCCGAAGGATGAAATTTTTCTTTTGAATCTTTACTAAATAACTTTTTCAGATCTCCTTTTAAAACAAGGTCTTTTATATCTGTAAGTGATTTCATTGATCGTGAAAATTATTGTGAATGTGTTGAGCAAATTAAGGCAATTAATTATTATCAAAAAGATTAATTGCAGCTGATAAATCTAAGGCATTTTACTATTACTTGTTTGCGGATCAGTTTAGGTATTTATTAACTTCAATCACACCTGTTACCATTCCCAATAAAAATTAAGGTTATTGTTAACCGGCATTAAATATGTTGAACACTATCATTTTGATAATTCCATACCATCAAAATGAAAGGTTTTAAAAAATGAACCGTCCTCTTTTAAAAAATAAACTGCGTTTTTATCTTATAGATGAAGTTAATTGGAATTTAATAAACCGTGGCATGTTCCTGGCTAATGGTATCTCAGAAGTCAATTTTCATAAATATATTTAAACATTATATAATGACAGCATTTTATATCGTACTAAAAGTAAGCGCCTTATTAGCTATTATAGTACTCCCATTAATCGGCCCGAAAAAGAAAAAACCGGTAACTGTAAAAGCCATGAGTAACCTGTCGGTAAATGAGAATGGCTACCTGGAACATTTTACCGGCAGCACTATGGATCATCACTCAGTTTATTAATTCTCTAAACGGATAAATTCGGGAAAAAAGCCTTTCATTTTGAGAGGTTTTTTTTATGCGTTAATAATCTCCCAATGAATAAAAACTGCATTTAAATGATTTAAAAGCCCAATTCCGGATAGCCTGGCACAATAGGCATTCTTTTGGTATATGAATATTTACAGTTAAAAAACTTTCAAGGTTTTAACTGAAATAAACTAAAAGAAATGGAAGATGAACGAATTATTATAAGGTCGGCAATACCGTCTGACGTAGTTTTTGCTGACCAGATTATTCATGAGATGGAAAGTTCCGCTATTGTACGGGGCTCCGGAATATCAAAAAGATCGGTAGCCGCTATAATAGAAAAGATTGACGCCGGGAAGGCTATTGTAGCCGTTACAGAAAGTGGCGAATGGGTGGGTTTCTCCTATATTGAAACCTGGGACAATGAAAAGTTTGTCTCTAACAGCGGCCTGATCGTATCTCCTGATCACCGCAACCAGGGGGTAGCCTCCCTTATCAAAACGCAAATATTTGAGCTGTCAAGAAGCAGGTATCCCCTGGCAAAAGTGTTCAGCATCACCTCCGGTTCGGCTATCATGAAGCTGAATACCCGCCTGGGTTTCGAGCCGGTTACCTATGGCGAAATTGCACAGGAGCCGACTTTTTGGGATGGCTGTAAAAGCTGCGTAAGTTATGATGTTTTGCAAAGTAAGAACAGGTGCAATTGTCTTTGCACCGCAATGATGTTTGATCCAAAATTAAACTGAAAAATTATGATGATTAAAAATTTCAAAGCAAGAGAACTTTCAACGGTTCGCGAAAGAATGCCATTAAGCAACCTGCTATTCAGTGAGTCGGTTTCCTTATTGCAAAGGCTTATTAAAACACCCTCATTCAGCGGACTAGAAACAGAAGCAGCGGACCTGATCCAGGAATACCTGGCAAGCTATTCGATAAAGTGTAAGCGGAAAGGGAATAATTTATGGAGTTATAATAAGTTTTATGATCCGTCAAAGCCAACAATTTTGCTGAATTCTCATATTGATACGGTTAAACCGAACGACGGCTATACCAATGATCCTTTTTGCCCGGAGATCATAGGCGGGCGTTTATATGGGCTGGGCAGTAATGATGCCGGGGGATGCCTGGTATCGTTAGTTGCTACTTTCCTGCACTTTTATAGCTACCAGGGCCTGGGATTTAATATTTGTTTGGCGTTAACTGCAGAAGAAGAAAATTCGGGCCAGAACGGGATCAAGTCAATTTTGCCTTTATTGGGTAAATTGGAGCTTGCCATTGTAGGTGAGCCTACCCTTTTACAGATGGCCGTGGCTGAAAAAGGAAATTTGGTTATTGATTGCGTTAGTACAGGGCGTTCCGGCCATGCAGCAAGAGAAGAAGGCGAGAATGCTATCTACAAATGCATGAAGGACCTTGATTGGTTCAGAAACTACCAGTTCCCCCAACAACTGGAAGGTTTAAGCCCGGTGAAAATGACGGTAACCACTATAAAGGCCGGAATGCAGCATAATATTGTGCCGGGCAAGTGTGAGTTTACCGTGGATATTCGCAATGACGATACCTATACACAGGAGTATATATTAAATACGATAAAAAATGCAGTGTCTGCTGAACTCAGCGTACGGCCGGGTTCATTGGGTGCGTCATCGGTGCCTTTTGATCACCCAATAGTAAAAACAGGAATAGCTATAGGATGTAAAACTTATAGCTCGCCAACAACATCCGACCAGGCATGGCTGTCAATCCCTTCAGTAAAGATCGGGCCCGGTGATTCTGCGCGGTCGCATTCTTCCGATGAATATATTTTCCTGGAGGAAATAAAGAATGGCATCAATTTATATATCAAACTGCTGGATGCGCTCCCGCTGATGCTGATCAATAATCCAAATAAGTACAAAAATGAAATCAAACATATTAATAATTGATGATGAGGTTAAACTCAGCGCCTTGCTTGCACGCATACTTGAAATGGAGGGCTACCATGTTTTACAGGCAGCTAATGCTAAAGGCGGCATCCGCATGATAGAGCAGGAGGATATCAGGGTTGTATTAAGCGATGTAAAGTTGCCTGATGCCAATGGTGTGGAGCTTGTAAAGAAAATAAAACAGATCAAACCTTATATTGAAATAATTAACCTCACGGCATTCGGTTCAATAAGCGATGGCGTTTTGGCGATTAAGAACGGCGCCTTTGACTATTTAACAAAAGGCGACGATAACGAAAAAATTATCCCCCTGGTTAGTAAGGCTCTTGATAAGGCTAATCTGCAATTCCGGTTAAATAAGCTGGAGCAGCAGATTGAAGAACAAAGAGGATTTCCGATAGTTTTAGGTCAGTCCCCGGCAATAATAGAGGCCGTTGAGCTGGCTAAAAAGGTTTCCAAAACTGATGCTACCGTGCTTTTGCTTGGTGAAACCGGCACCGGGAAGGAGGTTTTTGCAGAAGCCATTCACCAGGAAAGTTTAAGAAAAGATAAACCCTTTGTGGCCGTTAACTGCAGCGCATTCAGCAAGGAATTGCTGGAGAGTGAATTGTTTGGCTATAAGGCCGGGGCTTTTACAGGTGCTTTAAAAGATAAAAAAGGCCTGTTTGAGGAAGCCAGCGGCGGCACCATTTTTTTGGATGAATTAGGAGAAATGAGCCTTGATTTGCAGGCTAAGCTTTTAAGGGTATTGGAAAACGGCACCTTTATAAAAGTTGGCGAAACAAAAATGACTAAAGTTGATATTCGCCTTATCGCGGCAACCAACCGTGACCTGCAAAAAGAGGCAGAAGAAAGTCACTTTCGCCTTGACCTGTATTACCGTTTGTCTGGCTTTTCAATTGTTCTGCCGCCACTAAGGGAAAGAACCGGGGATATAGAAACACTTGCCCACCACTTCATAAAAATTTATGCAGGGAAAGTGAAAAAGAAGGTGCCTGAGGTTGATGAGCGCTTTTTCAAACTCTTGAATCAGCATAAGTGGAACGGAAATATCAGGGAATTAAAAAATGTGATTGAACGGGTGATCATTTTGATGGATGAACCGATCCTGACACCTAAGCTATTACCTTATGAATTCCACAATGGCGGCTACTATGACCTTATGGCGCTTGACCTTGATAGCGTGGAGAAACACCACATCAACCGGATCTTAAAATATGCGAAAGGAAATAAAACAGAAGCCGCAAGGATCCTGGGGATTGGCCTTGCTACGCTGTACCGAAAGATTGAAGAATACCACCTCCTTTTAAATTGATCATTTTGAGAAAATGACCCGAACGAAATGAGAATCTTTTTGTGAACCGGCTTAATACAGTCGGTTCTTTTTTTTATAATCAATTGATAAACATTTACTTATTAAAATAAAATAAAAGCTGGAATAACGATTGCCTTTATTGGCACGGATCAGGATCATTTGATTTTAATCCAAAAACATATCCGGGATCAGCCAAACACCGCTGCTCCGGATAAATTAACATCCAAATTATTAAAAAATGAAAAAAGTTTTATTGTCAATTACTTTAGGGGTATCGCTAACTTATGCATACTCCCAAAGTCAGCCTGTTCTTGCCTCCAACAAAAATCAGGAGGTTAAGGTTCCATCATTTATAAAAGCCGATACTGCGGTAAAAAAAGACACAGTTAAGGCTGTAAGCGAACCATTTGCATTTGGTGATTTTACCTGGCTAAATGGAAACGACCGCAGGCACAGCGCCCTGCTTGATTCAAAATATTTTACCGGCCGTATTTTACTTGATGTAAACTACACCGCATCAAACAATAACCCTATTGACCATACGGTTGTGGGATCAACCGCATTGGCTCATGATCACGAGTTTGAAATATCCACTGCCGCATTTGGCGGTGATTTTCATTATGATAATGTTAGGGCGACCATACTTACTCAATTTGGTACGCGATCAACAGTAGTTCCCCGTAATGATTTGAGCGTTACCCGGGGGCAATTTGACCAGGCGACGGCTTATCGCTACTTAAGCGAAGCAAACGCTGGCTACCACTTTAATGTGCTGCATGGTATTAACGTTGACGCAGGGATCTTTATGTCATACGTTGGTTTGTTCTCTTATTATAATGCCGAGAACTGGGCTTACCAGCCGTCATTTACTTCAGATAATACGCCATGGTTCTTTAATGGGATAAGGGTGCAGATCTTCGTTTCTGATAAGCTGAAAATTGAGCCATGGTTGATAAACGGCTGGCAATCGTATGGTATGTTTAACAGCCAGCCGGGAATAGGCGGCCAGATTTTATGGCGCCCGGTTGAATGGTTCCAGGGTTTAACAAATACCTACTATGGCGCTGATACCCAGGACAAACCCGGCAGAAAACGCTTCCACTCTGACAACAGCATTGAGGTCCGGTATTTTAAAAGCACCAACAAAAATAGCTTTATAAACAGCATGGCATTTTCAGTTACGGGAGATATTGGCTTTGAAAAAGGTGATGGGGTAAATGGTTTTCATGCCGACCCGGTTAAAGGACCGGCCCAATATTTTGCGAGTGGTATGGCATACAACCGCGTAATATTTGGTAAAGGCCATTATGGCTGGACAATTGGCGGCGGCGTGATCAATAACCCAGGACGTTACCTGGTATTGTATCCAACCGGCGATGCTAATCCTATTCCGGCAATTAACACAGGGGCAACAGGCTCACATCCGTTTAGCGCAAACCCTGGTGACCAGTTTCATGGTTATGACTATTCTACAACGTTTGACATCATGCCAAACGATTACCTAACATTTCGTTTAGAGATGGTTCATCGCCATGCCAGTGTGCCTTACTTTGCAGGCCATGGAGGTGTAACCTCGCCCGATGGTTATAATACAACCCCGGTACCATCAGATTTTAAACCGGATTTGGTGCCATCAGAAACAAGGTTTATAGCTGCATTGCTGGTGCGCTTTTAACAAGCAGATACACAAAGCAATTTTGTCATCCTGAACGAAGTGAAGGATCTTCAGCACGCGATGTTCACGGCGGAAAAGTAGGTCGGCGACATGTCAAATGGATACCTTTCTCACGGATAAGATCCTTCACTTCGTTCAGGATGACAAAAAAATTAAGCCGCAGCAAGATTGAAAGATTGCCTGCGGCTTTTTTTATGAAAAATGTGAAATAATAAATGCTTCCTCATTATGATAATAGGCCTTTATCATAATGAGCAAAAATGAAAAAATAGCAGGTCTATAATTAAATTAAATAATTGATTTCCAGTTATTTAACTCGTATTTTCAATATTGTTACCGGTGTGGCATTTCAATGGCATATACTCACCTATATCAGGTAAATAAAGATAATAATTAAGCACAGCACTAACTTACCCTTCATTGTTTAGGTAAGTTAAGGTTGAATAAAAGAGCCGGGTTTTGCCGCCCGGCTTTTATTAAAAAACCGGCAAAATTTATACCCCGCATACTTAAATAAATATAAAATGAAAAATTCAATTAAAACAATTGCTGCAATAGCAATAATAAGTTTATCGGCACTGCGTTTACAGGCACAAACTTCAAACGGAACTACCGGCGTTTATTTGACAGAACAGGATTACAGATCAAACAAATTAACCTACACCTTATCGCCAACCGATAAAATGCAGCTCAACGAATTCCTGGATGGAAAAAACATTAACCTTGTTTACCAGGGTAAAAAGTTGACGCTGGCTAAAAGTGAAATATTCGGGTACAGAATGCACAGCCACGATTTTCGCTTCTTTCACAATGAGGCTTACAGTATAGTGGATACTGCCGGCTTTACGCTTTATAAGAAAGATAAGCTAACCCAGCAGGGAAAAGGATACTCGCCCGTAGAAACTTATTTTTATAGCATAAACTTACAGCAACCGGTACAAAAACTAACCATTGAAAACCTTTGGAACAGCTTTCCCACACAAACAGCGTTCAGATACAGCATTCAAAATAATTTTAAACAGGATGCAGATCTGATAGCTTATGATAAGCTTTCAAACCAATATAAGCTCAAGTACCTTTATTTTCAGCAAAATGGAGCAATGGCCCATGCCAACCTTTAATTAATAATTTACTACAATTGACTATATAATTGAACTACCCTGTTCGAGAAAAGCCCCGCTATGCGGGTTTTTTTTGTGGGCTGATTTTTATTGCCGGGCTACCACCGCCAGCCCTCCCCGTGCTGTGTCCCCACAGCACACCGTCGGAAAGGAACGCGTTTAGGCTTAACACGCTCCCTATCGCAAGCCTTTGACCTGCGCTGGTTTATTAGGCCCATTCAGGGCCGGGAAATGGAAGCTCTATCCACAAATCAAAGCCCTGAATGGGCAACATGCAAAAGCCGCAGGTCGCAGGCCTGCCTTAATTTGCCGGTTATGATGTGCAAGCATAACCTATAAACAAACAACAGTAAATCATGGCGTCCCCTAGCCTTTTTGATAATAAACCCTATCATTTTGATAGGTTATTTTACCTGTGTTTTCAATTTTTCTGTAATTTATACTATGTTAATTAGCTGATAATAAGTAGCTTGAATAAATAAATCAAATTGGTGGTATACCCTTTGCCAATGTCTGTAAAACTATAAGACTATGAACACTATCATTCTTTTCATCGCCCTGCTAATTGGCTGTTGGCTCATTTTCAAATCCATTGACTATTTCGAAAAAATCTAAAAATTATGTTAGCCCTATTCATCGTAGCAATTGCAGTTTTCATATACATGATATATGTACTGCTTAAACCCGAAAAATTTTAATTGTAAAAGACAATGAACACTGAATTACTTGGAATTATTGCCTCGTTTGCCATCACGATGCTGATCGCAATTCCGCTTGGCAGGTACCTGGCAAAAATGTATGCCGGGGAAAAAATATGGACGGATTTTTTGAAGCCGGTAGAAAAAGGCATTTTTAAACTATCCGGAATCAACCCTAATGAGCCGATGAACTGGAAACAGTTCCTCAAAGCCATGATCTCTATCAATATTTTATGGCTGGTATATGGCTTTTTTGTGTTGATATACCAGGATAAGCTGCCTCTTAATCCAGATGGGAACGTTGGGCAGTCGGCTGATACGGCATTTAACACCATCATCAGCTTTGTGGCCAACTGTAACCTGCAGCACTACTCTGGCGAAAGCGGCGCCACTTATCTTACCCAGCATTTCATCTTTATGTTCCTGCACTTTGTAAGCGCCGCTACAGGGATGGCTTGTGCGGTTGCCATATTCAAAGCCTTCAGGGATAAAACAGCTACCGACCTTGGTAACTTCTGGAACTTCTTTTTAAAATCCATCACACGTGTGTTGTTGCCTGTGTCAATCGTTATCGCGTTAATTTTAACCTTTAACGGTACACCAAGCAGCTACGCAGGCAAGGATAAATTTATTTCGTTACAGGGTGATACCGTAAATATGTCGCGCGGACCGGCTGCACAAATGATAGCTATTAAGCATTTGGGCACAAACGGCGGCGGCTGGTTTGGTGCTAACTCTGCCCATCCGCTCGAAAATCCGAACTACCTGACCAACATGACCGAAATTATTGCCCAGTTTATTATACCGGTAGCCATGATCCTGGCATTTGGTTTCTTTATCCGCCGTAAAAAATTAGGCTGGATGATGTTTGGGGTGATGATGTTCGGCGTGATGATGTTTATGATCCCGACAATAACCAGCGAGCTGGGGGGCAACCCGCTGATCGCAAAAATGGGCATCAGCCAGGCAGCGGGAGCTATGGAGGGCAAGGAAGTCCGCATTGGGCCAACAGCAACGGCTTACTGGAGCGTGCTAACCACCGTAACCTCAACGGGTTCTGTTAATGGCATGCACGATAGTACAATGGCCCTTACCGGTTTATGGCAATTACTCGCCATGATGGTTAACGGCTTCTTCGGCGGCTGCGGTGTAGGCCTTATGAACTACTTTATATATGTAATTATTGCGGTGTTTATATCTGGCCTTATGGTTGGTCGAACCCCTGAGTTCCTTGGCCATAAGGTCGAGGCGCGGGAGGTAAAGATTGCAGCCCTGATAACACTGCTAAGTCCGTTCCTTATTATGGCAGGAACAGCGCTCGCCAGCTATATGGTTACTGCCCATGCCAATATTGATTGGGCTGTAAAGCCATCCACCTGGCTCAACAACCCTAAATACCACGGCTTTTCGGAGATGTTGTATGAATACACCTCATCAAACGCCAATAATGGTTCAGGTTTCGAGGGTTTAGGCGATGGTAACATCTTCTGGAACGTAACAACCGGTATAGTGATCCTGTTAGGTCGCTTCCTGCCGATCATCGGCCCGGTAGCCATTGCAGGCTTACTTGCACAGAAGAAGTTCATCCCGGAATCAGCCGGTACTTTAAAAATCGATACGCTCACTTTTGGAATAATGACTTTTGCCGTCATCGTAGTACTAAACGCTTTGTCGTACTTCCCGGCGCTTGCGCTTGGCCCATTGGCAGAACATTTTTCCATGCTTAAGTAACAGATAAATCAGAACAATGAAAAATCAATCAAATAAATTATTTGAATCAGCCCAGGTTCAAACTGCCTTAAAAGAATCATTCATTAAACTGGATCCCAGGGTGATGATTCACAATCCGGTGATGTTTACCGTGGAGATAGGTACATTGGTAATGGCGGTGGTAAGCATTTACAGCTTTTCGCACCATGACCAGGGATCATTTGGGTATAACTTATCCATATTTGTTATCCTGCTTTTAACCGTGCTTTTCGCCAATTTTGCCGAAGCTATTGCCGAAGCACGCGGAAAGGCACAAGCCGATAGCTTACGCAAAACCCGCCAGGAAACTCCTGCAAAGGTTGTTATGGAAGATGGAAGCATAGTAGTTAAATCTTCGAGCGATTTACGCAAAGGTGATGTGTTTGTCTGTGAAACAGGTGACACGATCCCAACTGATGGCGAGATCATAGAAGGGATTGCCACTATCGATGAATCGGCCATAACAGGCGAGTCAGCACCGGTGATCCGCGAATCAGGTGGTGATAAATCATCAGTAACAGGTGGTACCAAGGTATTGTCTGACGAAATAAAAGTAATGGTATCTACCCAGCCGGGCGAAAGCTTTTTGGATAAGATGATTGCTTTGGTTGAGGGTGCCTCGCGCCAAAAAACACCAAACGAGATTGCTTTAACCATTTTGCTTGCCAGCTTTACGCTGATATTCATTATTGTTTGCGTTACGCTGCAGCCGTTTGCAAATTATGCAAATACGCCTATTACCATTGCAGCCCTGATCTCACTGTTTGTATGTTTGATCCCAACCACTATTGGCGGCCTTTTATCAGCCATTGGGATTGCCGGTATGGACAGGGCCTTAAGAGCTAATGTGATCACTAAATCGGGCAAGGCAGTTGAAACAGCTGGTGATATTGATGTGCTTTTACTTGACAAAACAGGTACCATTACTATAGGTAACCGTAAGGCAACGCACTTTTGGCCTGCCACAGGCATCGCGCCCGATGATTTAATAACAGCCTGCGTATTGGGGTCTTTAGCAGATGAAACACCCGAAGGTAAATCTATCGTAGAGTTAGCAGCCGGTCATTTTAAATTACCTGTTGCCCCTGCAAATTCAGAATTTGTGAAATTTACTGCGGAAACAAGGTCGAGCGGGATCAATACGCCTGATGGCTTACGCATCCGTAAAGGGGCGTCTGATTCCATCAAAAATATCGCGCTGAAGGCAGGCAACCCTTTCCCTGATGAAGTTGATGAAAGGGTAAAGATCATTGCTTCCAATGGTGGTACACCCCTTGTAGTTTCGCAAAACGAAAAAATTCTTGGTGTTGTTGAATTGCAGGATATCATTAAAACCGGCATTGCCGAACGTTTTGAGCGCTTGCGTAAAATGGGTGTTAAAACTGTAATGGTTACCGGTGATAATCCTTTAACCGCCAAGTTTATTGCTGAAAAGGCTGGTGTTGACGATTATATTGCCGAAGCTAAGCCCGAGGATAAGATGAACTACATTAAGCTTGAGCAAAACAGCGGTAAGCTTGTGGCTATGATGGGTGACGGTACCAATGATGCCCCGGCCCTTGCACAAGCTGATGTTGGCGTTGCCATGAACAGCGGTACCCAGGCAGCAAAAGAAGCCGGTAATATGGTGGATTTGGATAATGACCCAACCAAGCTGATCGAGATTGTTGAAATTGGAAAACAATTACTGATCACAAGAGGAACGCTTACCACATTTTCAATAGCAAATGACGTGGCCAAATATTTTGCCATCGTGCCTGCTTTGTTTATGGCTTCTATCCCTGCCTTGCAGAGCATCAATATAATGGGGCTGCACAGTCCTGAATCGGCAATCTTGTCGGCGGTTATATTTAACGCTATTATCATCCCTATGCTGATCCCGCTGGCACTCAGAGGGGTTGAATACAAACCAATAGGAGCAAGCGCCTTGTTACGCCGTAACCTGATGATTTACGGGGTTGGTGGTGTTATAGCGCCATTTATAGGGATCAAGTTAATTGATCTTATTGTTGCACACATCATTTAATATTAATACAATGAAAAAGTATATTATTCCATCAATAAGGATCACCATCGTACTTACTATAGTATTATGTGTTATCTACCCGGTTTCTATCATGTTGGCCGGGAAGCTTTCAAAAGGTGCCGGCAACGGAGAAACAGTAGTGGTGAACGGTAAAGTAGTTGGCTATGCCAATGTAGGGCAAAGCTTCACCAAACCCCAATATTTTTGGGGCAGGCCCTCAGCTGTGGCTTATAATGCAGTCGGATCCGGAGGTTCCAATAAAGGGCCAAGCAACCCTGATTACCTGAAAGATGTTTCTAATAGAATAGACACACTTTTAAAATACCATCCTTACCTTAAGCGCAGCGAGATCCCTGCCGATCTGGTTACCGCATCCGGTAGCGGTCTGGATCCGGACCTGTCGCCCGAGGCTGTAAAAATACAGATAAAACGAGTGGCAAAATTCAGAAAGCTTGATGAGCAAAAAATTGCTGCATTGGTTGATAGCCATATTGAAGCCCCTTTGTTAGGCTTATTTGGCCCCCCAAAAGTTAATGTGCTAAAATTAAACGTAGCGCTTGACCAACTGAAATAACCTGTCTACGGCAGAAAGTCGGCTATTTGACCTTATGGCCAGCTTTCTGCTTTATGTTAACTAAACAATGAGAAGAATTATATTAATAATTATCCTGGTTTTAACAATGGCAATAGTTAAAGCACAGGATACTTCGCATACCGCTAAGCTTACCATAAGCGGCTATGCAGAATTATACTACAGTTACGATTTTAACAAGCCGGCAGATCATAACCGGCCACCTTTTGTATATGCTTATAACCGGACTAACGAAGTAGCCCTTAACCTTGGCTTTATAAAAGCCGCTTATTTAAATGATAATATCCGTGCCAATTTTGCCCTTATGGCCGGAACATATGCAAATGCAAACCTGGCTGCGGAGCCCGGCGTATTAAAAAATATTTATGAAGCCAATGCCGGGATCAAGCTTTCAAAAAAAGCCGATCTGTGGCTGGATGCAGGTGTTTTTTCATCGCATATTGGCTTTGAAAGCGCAGTTGGAAAAGACTGCTGGGTACTAACCCGTGGAATAGTTTCAGATAATACGCCTTATTATGAATCAGACGCTAAAATCACCTACAACACCGCTGATGGGAAGTTTACCGCGGTTGCGCTGTTTTTAAATGGCTGGCAACGGATGCAGCGGCGGGATGCAAATAATAGCCCTGCCGGCGGTGTACAATTAACCTGGAAACCATCAGCAAATTTCACACTGAATTACAGCAACTATCTGGGTACTGAAGGACCCGATTCTGCCAGTGTAAAGAGATTTTACCATGATCTTTATGCAATCATACAACTAACCTCTAAATTTGGTATTACTGGGGGTATAGATTATGGCACGCAGCAAAAAGTACATGCCGCAGCAAGCACAAATAACATTATAGCCCCGGTATTTATAGCCCGTTATTTATTGGATAAGCAATGGGCTGTTGCAGGCAGGGTTGAGTATTATAAAGATCAGCATGGAATTTTTATCAATACCCAAACCACCGATGGCTTTAATACAATGGGTTATTCATTAAATGTGGATTACATACCCTTTCCAAATGCCGTAATAAGGTTAGAAGGAAAAACCTATAATAGTAAAGACAAAATATTTTTGAAAGACAATGTTTACGTTGCAAATAATCCATTAATTACAACCAGCTTAGCAGTTTCATTTTAATTACGATGAAAACGGAAGAAAAGAATGACGAGGTTAAAACTTTTATCGAACTGGTAAAAAAATCACGGCGGGGAAAGTTTAAGATCTATATCGGCATGAGTGCCGGCGTTGGTAAAACCTACCGGATGCTGCAGGAGGCCCATGCACTTTTACGTAATGGCATCGATATACAAATTGGTTATATAGAAACGCACAATCGTGCCGAAACACATAGTTTATTAGCCGGTTTGCCCATTATCCCCCGAAGGAAAATCTTCTATAAAGGGAAAGAAATGGAAGAAATGGACCTTTCTGCCATTTTGAACCGGCACCCCGAGGTTGTGATTGTTGATGAACTGGCACACACTAATGTGGAAGGCAGCAAGAACGGTAAACGCTGGCAGGATGTGCTGGATATTTTGGAAGCAGGCATAAGTGTTATTTCGGCCGTTAATATTCAGCACCTGGAAAGCATGAACCAGGAGATTGAAGAAATTACCGGGACCCCCATTACCGAGCGTATTCCTGATAAAGTACTGGAGCTGACAGACGAAATTGTTAACATTGATCTTACCGCCGATGAGCTCATCGACAGGTTGAAGGAAGGAAAGATCTATGACAAAAGTAAAGTTGATATTGCCTTACAAAATTTCTTCCAGCCCGATAAGATCCTTCAGCTGCGGGAGCTTGCGCTGAAAGAAGTGGCACACCATGTTGAACGGAAGATAGATATTGAGATCCCCAAACAGATCAAATTGCGACCTGAAAAGTTTCTTGCCTGTATCTCATCCAACGCGGAAACAGCAAAGGTAGTGATCAGGAAAACAGCGCGCCTTGCCTCATATTACCGATCTCCATGGATAGTTTTATATGTGCAAAGCAGCAGCGAAAGCGGCAATCGTATTAAACTGGATAAGCAACGCCACCTCATCAATAATTTTAAACTGGCAACAGAACTTGGGGGCGAGGTGGTAAAAATAAAAAGCGACAATGTTACTCAAACGATCATGGCCATTGCTGAAGAACGGGAAGTAACAACTATTTGTATTGGCAAACCTCACCTAAGCCTGTTCCAGGTTATTTTGAGGACAGCAGTGTTTAATGAATTATTAAAGAAAATAGCGGAAACAGCTACCGACCTGGTTATTTTATCATGACCAGTAGAAATTAAAAATCAATAATATGAAAATCAAAAATAAATTACGGTTAGGATTTGGGTTTCTTTTCCTTATCGTTCTCTCTTTCGGAGTTGTAGCTATATTTTATATTCATGAAATATCAGACAGCGCCAAGGTGATCCTGAAAAATAATTACGAGTCATTAAGTTTTGCACGCGAAATGCGTACTGTGCTGGATGAAAACAAACTTCCATTAAATAACAAAGCGATTAAAGATTTTAACAGCCAATTGGTGCTGCAGGAACATAATATTACAGAAAAGGGAGAGGCTGAGGCCACTGCCGGTTTAAGAAAGGCATTTAACATATTGCAGGCGCCTGGTGTACTAAGTGCTGCAGCGCTGGATAATGCACAATACCATGCCAGGGCGCAGCTAAGGCAGGTAGAATTGTTAAACATGAAGGCCATTGTACGTAAAAATGAACGTGCGCAGGCTTCAGTAAATAAAGCGACCGTTCTTTTGGGCCTGGTTGGCACATTTACCTTTTTGGTGCTCTTCAGCTTTAGTGTCAACTTCCCGGGATTTATAGCTGACCCTTTAAAGAAACTGGTGGATGGGATCAGGGAGATCAGTCAAAAAAATTATAATCAGCGGCTAAATTTCAGCGCTAACGACGAGTTTGCCGATGTATCGTCCGCGTTCAATGAAATGACCGACCGGTTAAAAGAATGGGAAAATAGTAACCTGGCTACGGTATTGTCTGAAAAACAACGGATTGATACTATTATAGAGCAAATGCAGGATGCTATAATTGGCTTAAATGAAAAAGATGAGATCTTGTTTATTAATACGGTAGCAGAAGAGATCTTAAATCTCAAAGAAAAAAAACTGGTGGGCCAAAACGTAAATAAATTTACCGGAACAAATGACCTGTTTAAATCAATCATTGAAAATAAAACTATAAAATCATTTAAGATAGCCCTTAATGGTAAGGAGTCGTACTTCCAGTTGGATAGCCGTGAAATTGTAATTCCTAACCTTGACCCAAAGCCGGAAGATGTAGTGAGTTTCGGCAGCAAATCAGTTGGACGCGTTTATTTGCTCCGTAACATAACTGAATTTAAAGAGCGTGACGAGGCTAAAACCAATTTTATTGCAACCATCTCACACGAATTGAAAACACCGATTTCGTCTATTAAAATGAGTTTGAAGCTGTTGCAGGACGATCGGATTGGCCCGGTTAATGCGCAGCAAATGGAATTGGTGGAACATATAAAAGATGACAGTGACCGTTTATTGAAGATCACCAGCGAGTTGCTCGATCTCTCGCAGGTTGAAACAGGTAATATCCAGCTAAATTTCGTGCTTTCAGATCCTTTGGAAATTGTAAACTATGCGCTTAACTCAGTCAAGTTCCAGGCAGAACAAAAAGGGATCAGTTTACAGGTAAAAGCACCATCAAGTCTTCCAAAAGTACAGGTGGATATGGAAAAAACAGCCTGGGTATTGGTTAACTTTTTATCCAATGCGTTAAGATATAGCGGTGAAAAATCTAAAGTTGTTATTGAGCTTCGAGAAAAGGATGAACAGGTTGTTTTTGCAGTTAGAGACTTTGGTAAAGGCATTGATGAACAATACCGTGAACGCCTGTTTGAAAGATACTTCCAGGTACCTACAGATGGGCAGAATAAATCAGGTTCCGGTCTGGGTTTGGCCATTTCCAAAGATTTTATTGAAGCGCAACAAGGCGTTATATGGGTTGAAAGTGCCATTGGTGAAGGCAGCAGTTTCTTCTTTTCATTGCCATCTTACCAGGAGGTGGCTTAGGTTTTTAAGGAATATCCTGATCTGCACCACCGGTGTATGAAAGGTAATGGATTAATGGCCATGCAGGGTCTGATTTTTTGTAAGTCGGCACATGGTTGGTTATAAAATTATTGCATGTGTAAAAAATCATATGCAATAATTGCTTTGCTGTAGATTCCCAAATTGCTAATGTTGTTGCTGTTAATTTTTATCGTAATAATATTATATGATAAAAAAGTTACAAATGTTGTATTCGGCTTAATTTAATGTTTCATTTTTGTTAAATTTGATTTTAACAATGCTGATCGGATGTTTATAGGCGAGGACGACAAGGTTCAGGATAAATTATTGCTTTTGAAATTAAAAGACGGCAGTACTGAAGCTTTTGACGCGCTTTATGAAAAGTATTGGAAAGAAATCTATACTGCGGCGTTTAAGCGCTTACAGGACCCGGCCCAGGCCAAAGACATTACCCAGGATATTTTTTTGCAGCTATGGTTAAAAAGGGAGGAAAACAATATCGATAACCTGCCTGCTTATTTATTTACCGCTACAAAAAATAAGGTATTCAATTGGATGGAAAAGGAACGCAGGTTTACCCCTGTACCTGAGTTACTTTTACAGCTAAAAACCTCGCGCGACCAAACAGATGCGGAGCTGCTGCGAAAGGAATTCATGAAAGCCTATGAAGCGCTGATTGATACACTAACCCAATCCCAGCAACAAATATTTCGCATGCGCTATCAGCAGGACCTGTCAACCAGCGAAATTGCTGAACTATTGGATATCTCACGTAAAACTGTTCAAAACCAATTGGGCAAAGCTGTTGCACAGCTCCGTGCTTCGCTGCTGCTGGTCTCGTTAGTGATATTAATGAACACTATCTAAGCGGCTGCTTAAAACAGATCAACCTATCTTATAGCAGATAAATGCATCATAACTACACTTGTACTGTTAAGCCGCTCATAGTTCTTACTCAAAAACACAATCCTTAAGAACGAAATATTGATATTGTTTTTCGTTCATAGTTACTACTCAAAAACACGCTCCTTAGGAGCGAAATATTGGTAGAAACATAGCAAACAATCATTTTTCGCTCCGTAGGTGCGATACCTATTGAGCTATGCACCAGCAGGTTCATTATTAAGCTATTCTAAAAAATAGTGATGAACGTTTTAACAAAGTAACATGAACGTTTTAACAAAGCGGCGTCATCGCATTAAACCGAACTTTGATTAAAATTAAAAATTTAAATTATGTCAAAAGTTTGGTTAATAACAGGCAGTTCCCGCGGGTTGGGAAGGGATCTGACAGCAGCAGTATTAGCCGACGGCGACCTGGTGGCCGCAACGGCCCGCAATCCGGAACAATTAAAAGATCTTGCAGAGAAGTACCCTGGTAATATTTATCCGCTAATGTTGGATGTCACCAATAAGGCGCAGATCATTGCCGCAGTTGAAAATACGATCAAAAAATTCGGCCGTATTGATGTGCTTGTCAATAACGCCGGGTTTGGCATCATAGGCGCGGCCGAGGCTTATAGCGATGAACAGGTGCGCAACCAATTAGAAACCAATTTGTATGCGCCGATAGCAATAACCCATGCGGTGTTACCCTGCATGCGTAAGCAACGTTCAGGCAGGATAATACAGATCAGCTCAATAGGAGGCAGGGTAGGTAGCCCTGGACTGACCGTATACCAGGCAGCAAAATTTGGTTTGGGCGGTTTTAGCGAGGCGCTGGCTAAGGAGGTTAAGCCGCTGGGCATATGGGTAACAAGTGTTGAGCCGGGCGGTTTGCGTACCCGTATGATGGCCTCTATGGCCTGTGCGCCGGAAGTAGATGGCTATGAAAACACCGTCGGTATCCGCATGAAAATGTTTAAAAGCAGTGACTTTATCCCAACGGGCGACCCTGCAAAAGTGGCAAAAGTGATGATAGACCTGGCCGACAACCCGGAACCGCCGGTACACCTGCTGTTGGGAAGCGATGCTATAGCAAGGGTAAAACAAGCCGATATAGCAAGAAGCGAAGAAATGGAAAAATGGCTGCCGGTAAGCATGTCTACTGATGCCTGTGATCAGGAAAATTGATAGATTTGAATAATGCCTCAACTCAATAAAAAGCCGTCACCAATAGCTTATTCCTGCTACGCCACCCGTAGCAAGGGTGGAGAGCAGTTTATACCTGAGTTTGTATTCAGCTACCAGGTATCGGGGACGATGATCATGAATGATGGTAACAGGGAATATATTTTTAACCCCGGAGATTTTAGGCTCGGCAGGCGCAACCGCCTGATGAAGTTTAACAAACTCCCGCCGAATGGAGGAGAGTTCAAGTCGTTTTCGATTCACTTTGATCAGCCTTTTTTACGGAGTTTCAGTATGGAAACCGGATATGAATCTGAAAAGCATATCAATGGCAATGCGGTTATTTACCTGGAACCTCAGCCCTTGTATAAAAGCTACTTTGATTCACTGTCATCGTATATGCAGCTTAACAGGGAAGATGATGCCGGCTTGGTTGCTTTGAAATTGAGAGAGGCAGTCCTGCTGCTGTTAAAAGCAGATCCCGAAATTAAAGACATCTTATTCGATTTCAGTGAGCCGGGGAAAATAGACCTTGAGGCCTTTATGAACAGGAATTTTCATTTTAACGTCGATCTTAACCAGTTTGCATATCTCACAGGCAGGAGCCTGGCCACCTTCAAGCGGGATTTTGACAAGTTGTTCCATTTAACACCAGGCCGCTGGTTATTGCAACGGAGGTTGCAGGAAGCGTATTATCTGATCAGGGAAAAAGGTAAAACAGCATCCGATATTTACCTTGACCTGGGGTTTGAAGATCTGTCGCACTTCTCTTTTGCTTTTAAAAAGCAATTTGGCGCGGCGCCTACAAAAATTTAATAGGTAGCTTATAATTTCTATGGGCTTTCTCTTTTAACGGCACACTTTTTCTGCTGATGATGGCGCAGGTTTTTAGCTAACAGGTTAATAAGCTGGTGGGATTATATCCGAATTGTTTTTTAAAAGCGAATGAGAAATGCGACAGGTTCTCAAAGCCAACATCAAAATAAACATCCGATGGCTTTCTTTTTTTTTCGAAGATCTGGTAGTGAGCCAATTCCAATCGCTTTTGTGTGAGCCACTTTCCAGGGGTACTTTTAAAAGCCTTTTTAAAATCTTTTTTATAGGTCGTCAGGCTTCTGCCGGTTAAGTATCCGAACTTTTCTAAAGAAAGATTAAACATATAGTTCTTCTCCATAAAGTCCACTAGGTCCAATTTGCCTGGTTCTTCAAACTGGCCAAGCAACTGATCTGCATTTTGATTAATGGTACGCAATACGCGGATCGCTTCCTCTATTTTAAACGCGGCAATGTCCGCAGGTAAGGCATCCGCTAATTTAAAATAAGGTAACAGTGAATTAAAAAGGCTTTCCAGCAAAGGATGATCTTCCCAAACCATAAGTTCAGGTGCGTGCTGTTGTGAAGATGCAATCTGACGATCTGCATAATGTTGCCTGAGTTTCTCAGGATGAAATAAAATAGATACCACTACGCAGGGCTCTCCGTTTAAAGGCAGCTTACTTAGTCGCCCCAGTTGATTTCGGGGCAACAACACTGTATCGCCTGCGAAAAAATTGAAAACGCGGTCGGCTGAAGCGATCCTCACCTCGCCAGATAGCACACGTACCAGGGCTGGCTGTGGAAGGATCACCTCCCGGCTGTAGTGCTTTTCCTTTTTACAGGATATAAAGACTTGTGCCACACTAGCGTTCTCCAGGTTTTTCATTTCTGTAAAATTAAGGAATTATTTATTTACCAACCCCAAGCGGACCAGGCTTTCCGCAGTGGCTACGATGGCTTCCTCAGTAGAACGGGGCGACCAGCCCAGCATTCGTATAGCCTTTTTACTGGTGGAGTTCATTACCTTTCCCAGCATCGGAACGAGCACTTTTACCGCCGGATCCCATAAGGCAGCTACGTGCAGCAGCCAGTTCGGCAACTCTTTCACTTTGATATGCTCAGCTGAATTGCCCATGCGCCGTTTCAACACCCTTGCGATGTCAACAAGCCAAATACTTTCACCAGCGGTGGCCAGGAATCGCTCGCCGTTGGCAGCCGGATCGGTCATTGCCCGCAGATGCAGGTCCGCCACATCGCGCACATCCACAAACCCGCAATTTATTTTTGGACTGCCTGGGGCCTTATCTTTCATGAGCCGTTGAATAATATGGATAGAATGTGAATAGTCTGCACCTAATACCGGCCCCAAAACCGCTACTGGGTTAACCACAGAAAGTTCGAGACCGCCACCTTCCCGGGCGATGAAATCCCAGGCCGCCCGTTCAGCCAGTGTTTTTGATTTTTGATAGGTAGGTACCTTGCCGCTTAGGTCCGTCCAATCCGTTTCGCTAAATGGTGCGGTCTGCGGCTGGTGACCAAAAGCAATGGCACCGAATGCCGATGTTAGCACCACGCGTTTTACACCGACATCACGTGCCGCACGTAATACCCTAAGCACACCTTCACGGGCAGGGATGATCATTTCATCCTCGTGTGAATAATTTTTTAAAGGGGTTGGCGAAGCCACATGCAATACATAGGTACAGCCGGCAAGGGCTTCGGGCCAGTTTGTATCAGCGGCCAGGTCGGCTTCGATAAAAGACAAACGATTTCCTTGCCCGGCGCCGCCTTCCTTCAGCATTGCCCGTACTTCGGCTTCGCGGGTGAGCGACCGGACTGTTGTTCTTACATTGTATCCGGCATTTAAAAGCTGAAGGATACAATGTACTGCGATGAAACCCGAGCCGCCGGTTACAAGCACTGTTTTTTCACTATTTGAATTTATTGTCATCTTATTAAAAATTTGATGCAACAAAATTCGCTGTAAAATTGATCAGTCGTTTTGTTTAAAAGGCGCAATGTGCTTTGTTTAAAAGTCAGCCTTATAAAATGGTGAGTGTTATTATGTGATAATTGTATGCTGTGAAAAGATAAAATTCGTACCTCCTGTAAGTTTTTACTTTTAATGGCGCTTGAGGTTCGATCAACAAGGCCGTGTCATTACTGTCCTTTAACCAATTCTTCTTGTTAAAAAACATCAATCAAATACTGGTCTTCCGAAGAATTATAGACCTTACTGCTTTTTTCATTTTTAAATTTCCAAGGCAGGCAAGACATCACCCATTTCTTTTACCAGGGTACAAATGAGCGACTCGAATCATTCTTTTGTTATGCTGATTTTTTTAATGTTCCCTTGCTTATCTTTTATGGTAAGGGTTGCGGTTTGTTTGTCCATCATCCTTTCCACTTTACCACTTAGCCAGTCGCAAAGATCAATAGTTTGGCAAGATTCATCATCAATAGCCATAATTTGATCACCAGATTTTACCTGGTCTTTAAGCTTTTCCCATACCACACCTACTACCAGTTTATCATCTGCTACTATAGGTTTTAAGGGCCATAGCTTTTCACCCAGGTTGATAGTATCGGTTGTCAGTTCAAAATAAAAAAGATGATGTATAAAGTCGATGGTTACAATACCATAGTCTAATATTTTTGTGCCTATCCGGGTGCTCCTTGACTTACTGGTTTCTGTAACTGCGTTAGTAAATGTCCCACCTGCTATACTTAAGGACGAAATTTTCAGCCGATACAAACTATCCGGTATTTGTAAACCCAAAAGACTCATATGATTAATTCCATAACCGGCCGAGATCTTTTCAAATGCATCATCGTTTTTAAACCGATTAGCGTCAGTCGCTGTTATTCTTAAAAAGTTAGGGCTGCCTGTGTCAAAACCCACCATCATGGTCTTTTTATTCGCCACCTGCATATTAAAATAGGGAAAGCTTTGTGGTTCACCTGTAATAAGCGGCGTCTGCATTTTCTTATTAATAGATAGTTTTGTTTCATCGTCCGTTAAAATAATAATATGCTTTGCAGGTATGATCTGTACAATGGATTTACGAAGCAAATTACTGCCTATTACGCCATCAATATGCCAGCATTTATATAAACTGCTGCCGGACACCAAAGCCGGGATCCCGGTAAAAGAAAGGTTATTAAGTTTAAGCGTTGTTAAGGAGACAATATTTAATGAGGCTTTTTTTCCGGTGGCATCAGTTATTTCAGTATGATTAATAACTTCGGGCTTTAGCTCATTAAACAGTTCGGGAGTGATTTGTACAGGGGCCCCGGTATCAAAAATAAATTTTCGTTTTATACCGTTAATTTCCGGTGTTAAAAATATAACACCGTTTACAAGTTCATAAGGAATTTCTTCATAGTAGTTTTTGCTTTCTGTACCACCCTTATTAAAAGTAACACGCTGGGCTGTGCATATGGTCGTTGATAATAAAAAAAGGATGCAACTACTAAATGTATATCTCAATAAGATATAAAAAATGCGAAAGGTTGTATAAATTTCCATCTTGTAAATGTCTATTGAAATCTGCCTTTTGATCCTTCAATTAAATAGATGTTACAAATATCACCCGTCAATTAAAACTTCTTTCCAAATAATCCATCTGAAAAACAGAAGATCGGTAGTTATCCAATTATTCTAACTGGTTTTAAGATCAATAATATTGGTTGTGACTAATGGCACACTATTATTCAATCATAAATAGTAAAAGGACCTGTTTTGTAAATATGCTGTAATAATCTTAAAAAAGAGTTCCCGTGCCATTAAAAAAGAAAAACCACACCTCCCGAAAAATATTTTAAAAACCCGTGGGACTTTTTCCAACTCGGCGGTCATGTATTAAACGGCATATATACCGCTAAATGGAAAAGAGAAAATTTCTGCTATTGTTAAAAAAATACCGCACAGGCCAGGCGTCTGAACAGGAAAAAGCATACCTCACTGCCTACTATAATTTATTCGATGCCAGGCCCGATGTTACTGAAATGCTTAATCCCGAGGAAACAGAGTTCCTTAAAAATCAAATCAAAGCGGAGCTTAAAAATAAAATAGATCTGCATCAGCAAAAGCCGGCTGCAAAAACATTTAAACTTTATTATCGCCTAACCGCCGCCGCAGTTGTACTTATAGCTTTTTCGGCGGGTTTATTATTTTATGCGCAAAAAAATGACGGTAATCTATTTTCAGCTTTTCGCCACAAGCCAAATGATATTGCCTCTGGTGGTAACAAAGCCATCCTTACGTTAGCCAATGGTAACCGGATCATTCTAACAAATGCAAAAAATGGCTTGCTGGCTCAACAGGGCGGCACGCAAATAAATAAAACGGCCAACGGGCAGATCATCTATAACGTGGCGCAAGCTGTAAAAGGCACCGATACAGCATTTAATACCATTACCACACCGCGTGGCGGCCAGTACATGGTTGTACTGCCCGATAGCAGCAGGGTTTATCTTGATGCAAACTCATCATTACGTTTCCCTGCGGCGTTTTCAGGTAAGCTGCGTACGGTGATGTTAACCGGCGAAGCTTATTTTGAAGTAGCCCATAATAAGAACATGCCATTTCATGTAATATCTAAAGGGCAAACGGTTGAAGTATTGGGTACCCATTTCAATATAAATGCCTACAACGACGAAAAAGAGATTAAAACCACCCTGCTTGAAGGAAGTGTGAGGGTATCAGCTGAAGGCGGAACAGCTTTGCTTGTACCCGGCGAGCAGTCGCAAATTGCTAAAACTGTTACCGCAGGTAAAAATATTACCGTAATTAAAAATGCTAACACCGATGAAGCGGTTGCCTGGAAAAACGGGTTCTTTCAATTTGAAAATGCCGATATCCAAACTATAATGCGCCAGTTTGCCCGCTGGTATAATGTTGATGTAGTATTTGAAGGCAACGTGCAGGAGCGGTTATTCTCAGGCGAGATCCACCGCAACCTTACCGTATTACAGGCGCTCGACCTGTTAAATTATGCTAATGTTCATTTTAGTATCGATGGAAAAAAAATAATTGTATCACCATAATTAACTAAACTATAATTAAACACTTAAACAAAAGAAAGATATGAGGAAAAACTTACAGCAACAGTAATAAACCACCGAACGGGTAACCGGAATGAAAAACCGCAGAAGTACTTGGAACTACTCCTGCGGAAAATATCTGGGTCAACCCTCTGTCCCGATACAATCGGGGCGGAAAATAATTTGGACAACTATTAGATGTATTAACCCAAAACTTTACAAAAGTAATGAAATTAAATGCTTTTACTAAAGTGATCCTGCCATTTGGCGGATTGCTACCCCCTAAAGTAATACTGGCGATGAAAATAACCACTTTTCTATTAATAGTAGTCCTGGTGCAGGCAAGCGCCAAAGGCTACAGCCAGATAAATTTGAATGAAAATAATGCGCCGTTAGCAAAGATTTTAAAGTCCATCAAAAGGCAAACCGGCTATTCCTTTTTTTATGATACTAAGGATGTGAAAAATGCCAGGGTTAGTATCCAGGTAAACAATGTATCGTTAGACCAGGCCCTCTCTATCTGTTTTAAAGATCTCCCACTTAGCTTTAAAATAATTGAAAACAACGTTGTTTTAAAGAAAAAAGAAGAATCGTTTGTGGAGAAGGTAATGATTATGATGGCGCCCGCAAAGGACATTCTGGGTATTGTTACGAATGAAAACGGTGCTTTGGCAGGTGTTTCAGTTAGGGTAAAAGGAACCACCCGGGTTACCACTACCAATGAGTATGGCGCTTTTGTTTTAAAAGGAGTAAATGAAAACGACATCCTGATATTCACCTATATAGGTTACAAAACCCAGGAAGTTATAGTTAAAGGCGACATGTCTGCCATCAAAGTAAAACTTGAAAAGGATGTTGCCAGTTTGCAGGATGTTGTTGTAGTTGGTTACGGCTCAACCCAAAGAAAGGACCTTACCGGTGCCGTATCAACAATAAATGCCAAAGATATTGAGGATGTCCCATTCGCAACTATTGACAATGCGCTGGCAGGTAAAGCAGCAGGCGTACAGGTTACCAAAAGCGACGGTTCGCCAGGTGGCGCGGTCCGGATCAGGATTCGCGGTTCAAGCTCAATCCTTGGTGGTAACGACCCTTTATATGTAATTGACGGCATTCCGGTACAGGTAGGAAGTAATTATCAAACACCTGGTTATGATGTAAGCAGCCCGGTTGGTAACGATGTTACCGGTGCGGGAGGCGTAAGCACAGGTCTGTCAACTTCTTTTATAAACGGGTTAAATAGCCTTGGAGGATTAAATACAGATGATATTGAATCTATTACTATATTAAAAGATGCTTCATCTACAGCCATCTACGGCTCAAAGGGCGCCAACGGCGTAGTAATTATTACTACCAAGCGGGGCAAAAAAGATATGAAGCCTGCTATTACGGCAAGCTATTACAGCACAGTTAGCACACCCATAACACCTACCGTTTTAAACGCCCAGCAATACAGAACATTAATAACTGAGGCGGCGCAAAATGATAAGGACTCACGTATGGCTGCTGGTAAAAAAACTTTCCCTGCAAATACAACCGCCATATTAAATAACCCTTCTTCGTTTTTTGGCACCGCCAATACCGATTGGATAAAGGAAGTTACCCGTACAACGCTTTCACATAATGCGGAGGTTTCTGTACAGGGCGGCGGTAATTCGTCAAAATATTTTAGTTCGATATCTTATAACGCTACACCTGGCGTAGTTGATAATACCGACTATCACCGCATATCAGGAAAAATAAACCTTGAAAATGAAATCGGCCCCAAATTCAGGTTCATTACCAACCTGATATTGGGCTATGTTAACCAGAATATAGGCGACGGCGCTTTTGACCAGGCGCTTAAAGCCAGGCCTGATTATTCGCCATATGATGCGAGTGGCAATTTGGTAAATTTTTCAAATGTAGGCTACTCTTACCTGGGTTTCCAAAACCCTGCCGCTTTGCTTAAAGCTACAAACAATTCAAAAACATTCAGTTTATTAGGTACCGTGTCAGGTATATATGATATTACAAAGGATCTACAGTTCAAAAGTGCCCTATCGCTTAATTCACAAACCTACAACCAGCGTAACTTTACGCCAAGCTTTGTGGAGATAGGTAGTTTTTACGGCAGTGTTGCCAATAATGGCGGGATAGGCAGTAACTCGAACAGCCGCTCAACCGACTGGATCTTAGAAAACACATTAACCTATAACAAGCAGCTTAATAAAAACAATAATCTTACCGTATTAGCAGGCCAATCATACGAAACCCGTAAAACTAGCTTTTTTAGTGCTACTGCAACAGGTTACCCAAATGATAATGTGCTGACCAGCCTTTCATCAGCCGTATCGCCTTTGCTGGTAAGGGGCGATGATCCTTCGGCTCCGCAGAGCTACTTACTGTCGTTTTATTTAAGGGCTAACTACAGCCTGATGGATAAATACCTTTTAACATTTACCGGCCGTACTGACGGATCTTCGAAGCTTGGCCCCGGTAATAAATTCAGCTACTTCCCTTCAGGTGCAATTGCCTGGCGCGTATCGCAGGAAAACTTTCTGAAAGATGTTAAATGGATAGATGATATAAAAATAAGGGCTAGTTATGGTTTAACCGGAACGCAAAACATTGGCGACCAAATGTACCGAACCCTTTATAGCCCATTATCATATGGTGGTGTTAGCGCCCTTGTACCTACCCAATTAGGCAACAAGGATATTAAATGGGAAACTACCAGGGAAGCTGATGGTGGTTTGGATATATCACTATTTAATAACAGGTTAACTGCAACAGTTGATTATTATAACAGGCAAACCAGCGGTGATTTGCTGTCACTGCCAATTGCTCCAAGCAGTTCCTATAGCTCATTGCTCAGCAATGCCGTTGGGCTAAAAAATACAGGTGTTGAAGTAAGCATTGGCGGCGATATTATCCGTACCAGGAATTTTAAATGGAATGCAGGCTTTAATGTGACCTGGAACAATTCGGTAATAACAAAATTAAACGCCAGTGCCGACCTTACCCAAATTGGCGATTTAACCGGCATGGAGTACGGTAACACAACGCTTATACAAGGCAAGCCATTGGGTTTAATAACGGGGCTTACTGTTACCGGTATTATAAAAACGCAGGCGCAGCTGGATGCTTATAAGAAGCAATTGGGAGGCACTGCTGCTTTCTTCCCCTATCTTGGTATAGGAGATCCGATGTATAAATTAATGCCTTTTGGAACTTTTGGTAATTATCCAGACTTCAATACCATTATTGGTAGCGCGGCCCCTAAATATTATGGAGGTATTACCCAGGGCTTTACTTACAAAAACTTCGACCTGCAGTTTTATTTCACATTTTCCCAGGGTGGCAAGTTGCTGTGGGGCGACCATGTATCAAGTGCTGAATTTGTTGGCAGCTCAAATGCTAACGTATCTATGCTGAACAGATACACACCTACTAATACCAATACCAACCAGCCACGATTAGTATTGAATAATGACGATGGTTTTTACTACAAAAATCAACAGGATCTGTTCAATTCATCCTATTTAAAATTACGTACGCTAACCTTTAACTATCGCTTTAGTAAAACAGCATGGATGGATAAAGCGGGATTTAAAAGTGTAACATTATTTGCTTCGGGAACCAACTTATTTACTATAACCAAGTATCCCGGAAATGACCCTGAAACATCTGATGATCCCTACAGTGTACAGGGAGGTTACTTTGATGTAAGTAATTATCCAACGGTAAGGGCATTCTCATTAGGCCTAAAGGCTGGGTTTTAGTTTTCACAATTTAATATGCAGTAAAATGAAACATAAAAATATAAAATACATTTTGATAGTTTTCGCGATCTCATTCCTGTGGTCGTGCAAAAAAGAACTGAATGTATTTCCAACAACTTCAGAAGTTGACGGGAATGTTATTGTTGATACAAAAAGCGCCTCAACTGTTTTAAACGGCGTTTATTACCGTTTTGCCAACAGCGGGGTGGATAATAACCTGGTTCCATCAGTAAGGTGGATGGATGTAAATGAAGTTTTTCCTTCAGAAATGGCCGGCTCGTTAAGCAATTCAAGCGGCGATGACGGCGTTTATTCGCTTACCCTTAATTCACAAAATTATGGCGTAGGTGCAATGTGGACTTACGGCTACCAGTTAGTGAATGCAGCAAATGGCTTTCTTAAAAATGTTGCCCCGGTAACAACTATACCTGCTGCAGCAAAAAAACAAATGATAGCCGAAGCTAAATTTCTGCGTGCTTTTGGCGATAGTGAATTGCTGCTTTATTTTGGGCAGTATTATGACCCTACCAGTAAATACGGGATTATTTTACGCGATGAATTTGTAACTTCTACAAATATTAATCTTCCCCGCTCAACGGTGGCACAAACCTATACAGCCATATTGGCCGATCTTGATGCTGCTATACCCGACCTGCCCAAAGTAAATACAACCGCTTATTATGCTAATGCGTCGGCAGCAAAAATATTGGAGGCCCGTGTGCTGATAAACAGGGGAGCAGCCGGCGATTATGCCAAAGTAATAAGCCTTACCAGTGATGTTATAGCCAATGGCGGCTTTACGCTTGAACCCAATGTTAAGGATCTCTTTCTTTCAAAAGGTTTTTCAAGTACCGAGGTGATCTTAGGTTTACAGCAATTCTCTACCGAAACCTATAAATACCAGTATAACCAGTATTACGGCCAGTACCCGGCTTCTGCCTCATTTGTTACCTTGTTAACAAATGATCCGCGCAATGGATGGTTATATAGGGATGACCAGGGCGGCACCGTTTATGGTGGTGCTTATGGCAACATAAATGAATTAACAAAATATTACTCCGGCGATACCGGCAACCCTGTTCAAACACCGCTATCTGAAACCAGTTACGCGTTTAGGCTAACAGAAGCTTACCTGTTACAGGCAGAAGCTATTACCTTATCAGGGGGCGATCTTACAATAGCAAAAAACCTGTTGAAAACGGTAGAAGGCCATGCGGGTGTTACCAATGTTGCTGATGTTGATGCAGCTGCTACCCCTGCACAATTACAGGAGCTGGTTGTAAAGGAAGAAATAAAAAACTTTTTTTCAGAGAACGGGCAGGATTGGTTTGCATTGCGCAGGCTGCCGCTTGCTACGGCGCAAACCATCCAGCCGGCGCTAACATCGGTTAAACAATTAATATTACCTATACCCAATAGTGAAATAATCACAAACGGTAATATCATACAAAACCCTTAATGTTTAATAAACTCTGCTTAACAAATTTAAATATCATGAAAAAGTATATGCTGATAGGCCTGGTGGCATTTGTTGCAATGTTCGCGTTTGTTAATTGTAAACTGGCGGCACAAAAGCAATATGTTATAAACGGTACTATAAAAGGGGTACCGTCAGGAACTGTAAAACTAATTTACCAAAACGAAGACGACCGAACCTCAAAAACCATTGACAGCGGCATTATTGCCAATGGAAAATTTGAGTTAAAAGGCGATATAGGCGTGCCGAAAATGATGACGGTAACCCTTGAGCCCGGCAACTGGAGCTTTAATGTATTTGTTGAAAATTCACCAATATCTGTTACGGCCGATACAACCGGCTCAACACATTATGATTATACAGCCTATGGTATGGGCAAAGGAGCAATGGTGAAAAACTTTACCGAAACGGGCTCAAAAAATTATGATGACTGGATGAAGTATCAAAATGACCCCGGCCAAAAGCAATATGAGCCCGCTTTTGCAGCGTTAGAGAAAAAGTTTAAAGCGGCAGGCAAGGATATCGACGCGGAGTATAGGGTAAGGGATCAGATGGACTCGGTACAAAAACTGCTGCAGGTATGGCAAAAAAAGAAGATAGACGAATATGTAGCTAAAGAGCCGTCATCGGTGGCCGGAATTTATATGTTCAATCAGCTGTATATGTTTGTTAAAGGCACCATGACTTACGGCTCGCTCGACAGCATGCTGAACAAATATACAGGCGAGGCAAAAGCATCTACTTATTATGCAAGCCTGGTGAAGTCAAGAACTATGCTTAAAGCAGTACAACCTGGCGCTGTAGCTCCTGATTTTACCTTGCTAAAGCGAGACAGCACCAAATTTACTTTATCATCAACCCGCGGGAAATATTTGATGATAGATTTTTGGGCAAGCTGGTGCCACCCCTGCCGCCAGGCCATCCCGCACTGGAAAACCGTTTATCAAAAATACCATGATAAAGGCTTTGAGATCCTAAGCGTTTCAGATGATAACAGGTGGAAAGACTGGACAAAGGCAATGGACGAGGAAAAAATGCCCTGGGCCCAGGTTGATGATGAATTCCCTGTAAAGAACATGCCTGCCAAAGTCGGCAGCCTGTATATGACCACTTTTATTCCTTTTTATGTATTGCTTGATAAGGAAGGGAAGATTTTGGTTTACAGCGGAGATGAAGCGAAAATAGATGCCAAATTAAAACAGATCTACGGCGAATTGTGAAAAATGTACAGGTAATACGTGCCCGGTTTACGCCGGGCAGGTATTACCCTGTTTACTAAAATCTATAATCAATCATGAAAACGAAAAAAATAGTATGCAATGTTATTGCAATAGCATTTGGGATCCTGTTTGCTAAAAATCCTTCATTAGCGCAAGCGAAATATGATGTTAAGGGGACTGTAAAAGGGATAACATCAGGCACGGCTAAGCTGGCTACTTATAACGAAGGAAACCGCACGGAAAAGATTGTGGACAGTGCCACTATAAATAACGGCATATTTGACTTAAAGGGCAGCCTTAACTCCCCTCAAATGGTAATTATCAGTCTTGAACCGGGGAACTGGAAATTTAGTGTTTTTGTTGAGAATGGCCCGGTAAATGTTACCGCAGACACTACGGGCGCCAGGCATTATGATTATTCGGCATATGGTATGGGCAAAGGGGCCGGTGTAGTAAACTTTACCGAAACCGGTTCAAAAAACTATGACGACTGGATGGCGTATGAACATGATCCCGGCCAAAAACAATATGAGCCTGTTTTTGCTGAATTAGACAAAAAGTTTAAGGCAGCTGGCAGTGATATCGATGCACAGTACAGGGTGAGGGATGAACTGGACTCAGTTGAAAGGCTGCTACACGTTTGGCAAAAACAAAAGATAGACGCATACGTGGCAAAGGATCCATCGGCTGTGGCGGGGATCTACATGTTCGATGATTTATATAAGTGGGTAAAAGGCACTATGTCTTATGCGGAGATGGACGCTATGCTGAACAAATTCACCAGTGCGGCAAAAGAGTCGCCTTATTATGAAACCCTTTCAAGGTACCGGACCCTGCTTAAAGCTGTGCAACCCGGCAGCACAGCGCCTGATTTTACTTTACTTAAACGCGATAGCTCAAAATTTACTTTATCAGAAAACCGCGGCAAATACCTGATGATAGACATGTGGGCAAGCTGGTGCCATCCCTGTCGCCATGCTATCCCGCACTGGAAATCTGTTTATCAAAAGTATCATGACAAAGGGTTTGATATCGTGAGCATGTCGCTCGATTCAAAAATGAAGGATTGGACAAAGGCCATGGATGAAGAAAAGATGCCCTGGACACAAATCAAAGATGAATTCCCGATAAAAATGATGCCTGCCAAAGTTGCAAGCTTGTACATGACCACCTTCATCCCTTTTTATGTATTGCTTGATAGGGAAGGGAAGATATTGGTTTATAGTGGGGATGAGACTAAAATTGATGAAAAACTGAAAGAAATATACGGTAACTAACCTTTTAAAATTAAAAACTATGAGAACAACTAAAATATTTTGCACTGCTGCTCTGCTCTTTGTATTACAGCACACCTTTGCCCAAACTGCAAGTGTAAGTAAGCCATTCACAATTAAAGGCACTTTAACCGGTGCCCATGCCGATTCAGTAACGTTTTATTATGAAGGCGAAGGCGGAAAATATATGCATGAAACAAAACCGGTAACAAACAATCAATTTACGCTTACAGGTAATGTACCTCACCCGGTTAGCGCACGCATTATTTTTAAAAAAGCGGGAGAGGTTATACCGCGTAACAAGGAGGAAGACAGGATGCGGGAGTTATATATTGAGCCAACTGCCCTAACAATTACCGGCGACCCGCTGGATGTAAAAACCTTAATCATAGCAGGCTCGAGAACCCAAACGGAGTACGAAGACCTGAACAGTAAGATAGCACCTATCCGCGAGGAAATGAAACCTATTGAAGTGGCTTTTATGAATGAAAAGGATCATGAAAAAGCAGCCGCCATACATGACCAGTTTGAGCCATACAACGCCCGAATAAAAAAGATAACCTACCAGTTTTTTACCGATCATCCAAACTCATATGTTACACTGGATATGATGAAATACTATGTTTCAAGCATGAGCCTTGATTCAACCAGGCAGGTTTACAATGCTTTTAATGATGAATTAAAGGCTACAGCCGATGCAAAGGAACTGATGGATCACATTAAAAAGATTGAAGCAGGTTCGCCTGGTGCAATGGCGCCGGTATTTACAAAAGCAGATATTAACGGCAAACCGCTTTCATTGGCCGATTTTAAAGGTAAATATGTAATGCTTGATTTTTGGGCAAGCTGGTGTGTGCCATGCCGCAAAAGCAATCCGCACATGATCGATCTTTATAATAAATATAAAAGCAAAGGCTTTGATGTTATAGGCATTGCCGATGATGACGGGAAAGTGGCCGTATGGAATGCTGCCGTTGCCAAAGACAAAGTAGGCATTTGGCACAACGTATTACGCGGGCTTAAAATGGACATGATAATGAAGCATATCCCTAATCCGGATGATCTTGACCAGCAATATGGAATAGCCTCCATCCCAACCAAGATATTAATAGGCCCCGATGGGAAAATATTAGGTCGTTACGGTGATAGCTATGGCGGTACTGAAGAAGATATGGACAAAATGCTGGCTTCTATTTTTGATAAATAATTATGAGAACGATAAAAAAACTAATATTATTTATTGCACTGATAGCAGCTATAAACAAAGTGGGCGCCCAAAATACCGGTGCAAATAATATTGTAATTGAAGGAACAGCTGATGCCAGATACAATGGTGAATACGTTCACATCTACAACAATGTGCTTAAGGAAAAGCACGATAGTACCATAATAGCCAATGGTAAATTTTCATTTACCAGGCCATTTAAGGAACCTACGCGCTATATGTTTTATAGCAGTTTCGAAATAAGGACCAAACATGGCTATTCCCCTTTTGGGATCCTGGTCGATCATCCTTCTGTTATTCACCTGGCTGCCGATATGGACAATTTTACCAACTCAAAAATAACCGGCTCGGCCGCGCAGGATGTTTATGATAGCTTTAATGCAAAATCAAAGCCCTTGGAAACTGCCATGATGGATAAGTTATATTCAAAATATGGTAAAGCCTATGTAGATAGTGATAAGGTGGATACATCAACTCAAAAGTATAAATCAATGATAAAGGACTATTATGCATTCATGGCTGATAATAAAAAAGAATCTAACAAGGTAGCTGAAAGTATTATCCGGCAAAATCCATCGTCCTTTGCTTCAGTTATGCTACTGGATAATATCTGCCGCGACCTTACGCTTGCTGAATTGGAACAGTTATATGGTTCGCTATCGCCTAAATTCAAAAAAGGATTCTTCGCCCAAAGTATCGAGGATAATATATCCGGCCGTAAACAATCAGCCATAGGCAGCACGGTTAATGATTTTACGCTTAACGATCCCAAAAACAACCCCATGAAATTCAGCTCGCTTAAAGGTAAATATGTACTGATAGACTTTTGGGGAAGCTGGTGCGGCCCATGCCATCAAGCTTTCCCCCGCCTTAAAGAATTGTATGGAAAATACCATGATAAAGGCTTCGAGATATTAGGCATTGCAACAGAATCCAATAATGAAGCCTGGACAAAAGATATTGTTAAAAGTGAATTACCCTGGCTGCAAATGGTTGACGACAAAGCCAACAACGTATCGCAAAAACAATTCGCGGTTACCGAATACCCAACAACTATTCTCATCGACCCTGATGGCAGGATCGTTGGCAGATTCGCTTATAACGAAGAAGATCAGCGGGATCAAAAGGTAGCGTCAATATTTAAAAACTGATTAATGCCACCGGAAAAACATACAGTAATAACAAAGTAGACCAGTTGAAACTGTAAAATAGATGACTAAATCCATTAAATAACAGAAAATTTACGGATTTCATCGGAATGAGTGTTGTTAATATCGGTTATACTGAAATTTATGAGTTACAAAACATTAATTAAACACAAAAAATGAAAAATATTAAACTTTTTTTAGGGGCAGCTATAGTTATTATAACGCCCTCGGTATTACTGGCACAAACCGCCACTTACACCTTGAACGGCAAGGTAGGCCAATTATCGGCGCCGGCAAAAGCTTACTTAATGTATAGCAATGACGCGGGCAGGCAAACAGATTCAACCACTATAAACAACGGTGTTTTTACCTTTAGCGGCCCCTTAAGCGAGCCTAAAAGCGCTTACTTAATAGTGAATAAAAAAGGCACCGGGATCCGTTCAAATGATGTAGGGTATATTGACCTTTATTTAGAAGCCGGGAACATCTCGGTAGTTAGCCCTGATTCTATAAACAACGCTAAAATTACTGGCGGCTCCATAAATGCAGATAACACCAAATTGAAGATTGCATTGGAGCCGGCAAGTGAAAAAATGAAAGCGCTGAATAAAGACTACCAGGCAGCATCGCCCGAAAAAAGAAAAACAAAAGAATTTAGCGACGATATTGAAAAAAGAAGCGATGCTATTGAAAAAGAGCAAAAAGCCGTTTACCTGGCATTTATAAAAGCCAACCCAAACTCGTTAATGAGCATGTTTGCGCTAAAAAACTATGCAGGTTCGGTACCTGATGTTACTGAGGTTGAGCCTGTTTATAATTCACTTTCGGCAAGTGTGCGCTCAACCAAAATGGGTGTTGATTATGCTGCAGATATTGAAAAAATGAAAAAAACTGCAGTTGGTGCTGTTGCCCCCGACTTTACACAGGCAGACACCGCAGGCACAGCCATATCATTGCATGATTTTAAGGGCAAATATGTTTTGGTTGATTTTTGGGCCAGCTGGTGCGGGCCATGCCGGGCCGAAAACCCCAATGTGGTTGTTGCATTTAATACCTACAAAGCCAAAGGGTTCACCGTACTCGGCGTATCGCTTGATCAGCCTGGTGCAAAAGACAAATGGTTAAAAGCCATTCATGACGATCATTTAACATGGACGCAGGTATCAGACCTGAAGTCGTGGAAAAATGAGGTGGCGCAACTATACTCTGTACAGGCTATCCCCCAGAATTTCCTGATTGGCCCCGACGGAAAGATAGTTGGTAAAAACCTACGCGGCGATGACCTGAACAATAAACTAAAGGAGTTATTTAATAAATAATTCAATGCTGAACTGCTGCATAGCTGTGGCAGTTTCTTTTTTAAAATGTTAATTATTACAAAGGATAAGCGGTATCGCTTTTAGTTTCTGACAGTACAAAAAAGCTTTGCACGGAGGTGATGCGGGGCAATGTGCCCAGCTTTCGGTAAAAATGATGGTATTCCTCCATATCCCGGGTAGCTACCCGGAGGATGAAATCAAAAGTGCCGGTCATTTGAAAGCATTCCATAACCTCGGGGAATTTGAGTATTTCGCGTTCAAAGGTACTTAAGGTATCAGCGGTATGGTCATTCAAAAGTACCTGGCTAAAAGCGATCAGGGTTTTATTGATCTTCTTTTTGTCGAGGATAGCAACCGTACGCAGAATATAGCCTTGTTCTTTTAAACGCCTTATTCTTTCATGTATGGTGGCTATTGATTTGTGCAGCTTATAGGAGATCTCCTTATTTGTTAAAGAGGCGTCCTTTTGCAAAAGCTTTAGTATTTCAACATCTGTGGGGTCTAATTCTGATGTGCTCATATTATACGGGTAAAAAGTGAACTGAAAATAATCCTGTTTAAAAGCGCTTAGATATTTAAAGCTGTAAAATATTACAATAAAAGATAAATATAGCATAAAATTTACGGAATTATTTGAAAGTATTGTGTTTAAAATTGGTAATTCGCAATTTTATTGAAATTAAAGCTTTAAAAATGGAAACAGAAGTGGATACAATTTCAACAAACCTATCAGCCACGCTCGAAAAAAAATTCAGGCATTTGTGGTTCCTGGTAGGTAATACCCCAATGCTTGAATTACAATATGAGTATAAAGGAGCAACAGGAAATATTTACGTTAAATGTGAACATTACAACCTTACCGGCAGTGTAAAGGATCGTATGGCGCTTTATATAATGTACCAGGCTTATAAAAACAATACAATAAAACCGGCAGACATAATAGTGGAGGCAACCTCGGGTAATACAGGTATTTCTTTCGCGGCCATTGGAAGAGCGCTGGGGCATGAAGTAATGATCATGATGCCCGAGTGGCTGAGTAAGGAGCGGTTTGATATCATCAGGAGCCTGGGCGCCAAAGTGCACCCGGTAAGCAAAGCGGATGGTGGGTTTAAGGGCAGCATAGCATTAGCAGAGTACCTGCATAAAAGCGCGGACAAATATTTTTTGCCCCGGCAGTTTGAAAACCAGTATAACGCTGAAGCGCATGAACGCACAACTGGCCCCGAAATTTGGCAGCAGCTAAAAAGCATAGGTAAAACCCCGGATGCGTTTGTTGCAGGCGTAGGCACAGGTGGTACGGTAATGGGTACAGGCAAATATCTTAAAAGTATGGCTCCTGGTATAAAGATCCACCCGCTTGAGCCGGCCGAAAGCCCTACGCTTACAACAGGTTATAAAGTAGGCAGCCATCGCATACAGGGAATCTCAGATGAGTTTATACCTGCCATTGTAAACCTTGGCGAACTGGATGAAGTGGTGCAGGCCAATGATGGCGATGCTATTATTATGGCGCAAAAGCTATCAAGGCAATTGGGACTGGCGGTAGGCATCTCATCAGGAGCAAATGTTATTGGAGCCATTAAACTAAAAGAAAAGCTGGGCGCGGATGCTGTGGTAGTAACACTGTTATGCGATAGCAATAAAAAATACCTGAGTACAGACCTGGTAAAGGAAGAGCCGGTAAAAGAAGGCTATGTTTCTACCGATACGGAGTTTACGGGTTATCATCCTATAGGTCGTTTACCGCAACCGGTAGTTCAATAAAAATATCATCAAATAAAAAAGCTAAACAAATGAAAAAAATAATCACATCCGCAGTAATACTATTACTGTTTGCTGTAGCCGCAAAAGCGCAGATCCTTACACCGGTACACTGGAGCTATGGCGCAAAAAAAACCGGTAATAACGAAGCCGTGGTTTTTATTAAGGCCACTATTGATGATGGCTGGCACCTGTATTCGCAATTTGTAAAAGATGGCGGCCCTGTAAAAACCACTATAGCTTTCCCGCCGTCGGCATCATATACGCTGATAGGCAAAACTGTAGAACCAACCCCCATAACCAGGAATGAAAAGGTGTTTAGCATGGATGTGAGCTTTTTTGAACACGAGGTTGTTTTTCAGCAAAAAATAAAATTAAAAACAGGACAGGCCACCGTAAAAGGCACGCTAGAGTACATGACCTGTAACGATCATCAATGCCTGCCTCCTGATAACCTTGAGTTTAGTGTACAGGTAAAATAAATCAATTTTTTAAATGAAAAAGATGCGGATTTGGGGCTACCCCGGGCTATGCCTTTGCCTTGTATATAGTTTTATGCTGTTTTCATGTGCGGTAAAACATGAAGGTACGCTGGCAGAAAAACCGGTTACCAGGGATCCTGCAACTTGCCTTTATAAGCTCGAAATTGTAGTAGCGCCGGTAAAATGGCTTTCAGATATGCGCAGTTATGATGACGAATTTAATTTTCTGCCTTATAATATCGTGAACCGCACATCATATGGCAATTCACGGATCTTTTTATTGTCATTCCGCACAAATGATTTTGAACAGGTGCAGCTGCTAAAAGACCAGCTTTTAGCCACAGGAATTGTGGAACAGGTTAAAATAATGAAGGTGCCAAATTAAAATTTATTATAAATTATGATACTTAACAAACATAAATTGTTGCTATTAATGTTCCTGGCTTTTGGAATGTTGTTTGCTTTTAACCATGTTAAAGCGCAGGATTCGGTATCCTCGGCAGGGGTGCAGTTTAGTCCTTCAACACCGGATCCTGCCAGGCCAAAAATTGAAAAGCCCGTTACAGTGAAACAGGCAAAAGCTGTAGCTAAGAAACAGGAAAACAAATCGTTATGGGCCATTTTCCTGGCCGGGATTGGAGGGGGCTTTGCAGCACTGTTAATGCCCTGTATTTTTCCGATGCTTCCGTTAACGGTGAGCTATTTTACAAAATCAGGCGATAAAAAAGGCAGCGCTGTAGCAAAAGCCATTATCTATGGCATCAGCATTATAGCCATTTATGTGGTGATGGGATTGCTGGTTACCATAATTTTCGGGGCAGATGCATTAAACAGCCTGTCGACCAACGGCATCTTTAATTTCGGTTTCTTTTTGCTGATCGTAGCTTTTGCAGCCTCATTTTTAGGAGCATTTGAGATCACTTTACCTAATTCATGGGTAAACAAAATGGATCAAAACTCGGATAAGGGTGGCCTTGCCGGATTATTCTTTATGGCAGCAACGCTGGCACTGGTTTCTTTCAGTTGCACAGGCCCTATAATAGGTACCTTGCTGGTACAGGCTGCTACAAGCGGTGCGCTGCTGGGGCCTGCAATCGGCATGTTCGGTTTTGCGCTTGCTCTTGCAATCCCGTTTGTAATTTTTGCTTTGTTTCCGAGCCTTCTCAAATCGCTGCCGCAGTCTGGCGGCTGGCTTAATAGTGTTAAGGTAACTTTAGGTTTTCTTGAACTTGCTCTGGCGTTAAAGTTCCTTTCCAATGTCGACCTGGCCTATCACTGGCATTGGTTTGACCGGGAAATATTCCTGGTGCTTTGGATAGTGATATTTGCTTTAATGGGATTTTATCTGCTGGGGAAATTAACATTCTCGCATGATAGTCCGCTGCCTTACATTTCGGTGCCAAGGCTATTCCTGGCTATCATTGTATTATCATTTACCATGTATATGGTACCGGGTTTGTGGGGAGCCCCGCTAAAATCAATCTCGGCATTCCTCCCTCCGCAGGCAACGCAGGATTTCGACCTTTATTCGCCCGGTGGGAACAATAATACAGGTAGCAGCCTACAGGCTGATGATCAGCCTCATAAATATGCGGCTTTGTTCGACAAGCCCAAAGGCTTCAATCCGTTTTTTGATTATGATGAAGGCCTGGCCTTCGCAAAAAAGGTACATAAGCCTGTTATGATAGATTTTACCGGCCATGCCTGCGTAAACTGCCGGAAAATGGAAGCCAACGTTTGGACAGATAAGCAAGTTTACCAAACCATTACCGGGGATTATGTGCTGATCCAGTTATATGTAGACGATAAAACAACCCTGGCCGCTAATGAAGAAACTACAACGCCCGAAGGCAGAAGTATTAAAACAATAGGCAATAAATGGAGCTATTTGCAAACCAGCAGATTCCAGGCAAATTCGCAGCCTTTTTATGTATTGCTTGATCCGGGTACACAGCTGCCCCTGGTGCCGCCGCAGGGTGCTGATTTTGACCCACAGAATTATTTAAAGTATTTAAACAGCGGGCTTGCAGCCTACAAAACCAACAATAATTAAAATAATGAATAAAAAGCCTTCAGTCGTTCTTTATAAGATTAGTTAATAGAATATTATGCATCTTTTGAAGCGGGTGCATTAATATTTGCAACGCTTATTTAAACTAATTATAAATAATATTTTATAATTCAGATTGTGATTATATCTTTGCGCTTAATTAGACTTAATCTAAATAAAGCGTGAAAATAATATACAACTTATCTACTACATTCTTTTTTTTGATGCTGGTGTTAGTTTGCAACATCGTTAAAGCAGACGACGACCTTGCAACCGGCAAAATTTCAGGGATAGTTAAAACATCTGATGGCCAGCCAGCAGCATTTGTAACCGTATCTGTAAAGGAACTAAACAGAACGACCAGTACCAGGGACGATGGTAGCTTTGTTATCAGTAATATTAAGCCCGGGAGCTACACTTTGGTGGTTTCATTTGTTGGAACACAAAGCCAGGAAAAGCCGGTTACCGTGCTGGCCTCAAAAACAGCTACAGTAAATTTTACATTAACCGAAAATTCGGCGAAGCTTAATGAGGTAGTTATTAGTGCAAATAGAACGCCTAAGCCTGTATCATTGGATAAAGCGAATATTCGCGCCCTTGATCTTCCTCAAAGTACCGGAACGGTAAGCAGCCGGGTTATTGAAGACCAGCAGATTAACCGTTTGGGTGATGCCATTAAAAATGTAAGTGGTGTTTCGTTAACGCAAACACGAGGCGGCGTAGGTGAAACGTTTTCTGCCCGTGGATACAGTATTGGTATAACCGGCGCATCAAGCAGCATTTTTAAGGATGGTGTATTAACCAATACTGCCGGTTTTCCTGAAGCAAGTACGCTGGAATCTGTAGAGGTATTAAAAGGAAGTGCGGCACTGCTTTATGGTAACGTATCTGGCGGCCTTATTATTAATATGGTTACAAAAAAGCCGCAATTTGAGAGTGGCGGCGAGGTTTCCATGCGGTACGGAAGTTACAATATGTTTAAGCCCAGTGTTGACATTTATGGGCCCCTTAGTCAAGATGTGGCCTTTAGACTGATCGGGGTTTATGAAAACGACGGCAGCTACCGCAACCACGTTTATACCGAGCGGAAATATGTAAATCCTTCTTTATTATTTAACCTCGGAAAAAAAACAACCCTGCTGGTTGAGGGCGATTATTTAAAAGAAAGCCTGACCCCCGATTTTGGCATAGGATCTTTAAATAATGGCCAGGCAATTCCTACAATGGTGCCACGCTCACAATACATCAACACTTCATGGGCATATAGCCATATGGATCAGTTTTCTGGTATGGCCACTTTAAACCACCAGTTTAATGATAACTGGCACTTAAATGCTATTATATCCGGGCAGGGGACCCACATAGACTCGTACCAGGCCAGCTTGCCCAATACGGTAAGCGCAACAGGCGAATGGAACAGGGGACTGGCCCGCGCAAAAACTATTGAAAATGACTACACCGGCCAGGTAAATTTAACCGGTAAATTTAAAACCGGCTCAATAAGCCATCAAATATTAGTTGGAACCGATGTTACCAAAGTTGTAAACGTTACCAATGGCTACAGCGTTGCCGGCAAAAATATCAGCACTTATGTTTATGATAAGATAAATACTATTGACCTGAATAAATATACTCAGCGTACCGATATTCCAAACGCTACAGATACAGCGCGCACTACGGCCCCAGTATATCGTTTAGGCACTTATGTGCAGGACCTGGTGAGCCTTACAGATAAAATTAAAGTATTGGCAGGGATCCGGTGGTCATGGCAGCAAACCTATCAAACCAATATTCAATACCTGCAAAAACAAATTTCAGGCAATGGAACGGCTATAACCCGGTATGATCGTGCATTTTCACCAAAAGTAGCGTTCATATACCAGCCCGTTAGTACAAGCTCGGTATATATAAGCTACAGCAATAACTTTATGGTTAATAGCGGCACAGATGTAAACACAGGGCAGGGCCTTAAGCCATCGCTGGTGAACCAGTATGAAGCAGGTTTAAAAAATGAATTGTTTGACGGCAAGATCATTGCTAACTTGAGCGTGTACCGTATTATTAACAGCAACCTGGCTGTGGTAGCGCCCTTTAAAGCCGATGGCTCCATTAACAGTGATAACACCCTTAAACAACTTAACGGAGAAACTACCAGTGATGGTTTTGATGTTGATGTAACGGGCCATATTTCAAAGAATTTTTACTTTATTATGGGCTATTCTTACAACAATGCACGCTATACAAAAGTGTCGGGTTTAAAAGGATCGCCTATATTGGGCGAGCGATTAGTTATCAGCCCGGTAAGTACGGCTAATGCAACCCTGTTCTATACATTTGGCAATCCAACCCTAAAAGGGTTTAAGGTTGGAGCAACAGCATTTTATACAGGCAGGAGGATGGCGGGCTACAACAACGCGGTTCAGCAAATACAAGCCTACAGCCGGCTGGTTCCCGTTGGCGGCTTTACAACACTTGACCTTTCTGCCGGATATACTTATAAAAAGTTCTCGCTATTGGCAAGTGTAACTAATGTTACCAATACATTGAATTATCTGATCCATGATAATTATAGCATTACGCCAATTGCCCCGCGCCAGTTGTTAACAACATTGGCTTATAAGTTTTAACAAAATTCATCAAGGTTTTTTATGCACGCCAACGAGGGCGTGCATAAAAAATACCCTGGAGGTTTGAATCACGGTGTGCACCAAACCCTTCGTGCTATCCTTTTATTATTTCCTTTTCTCTAAATACGCTTCTATTTCGACAAAATTCATTCTGCCTGCTTCATCATAATAGTCATCGGTTTGCATGTGTTTTGCCCATCCTAAAGGTGATCCGTCATAAACTTTGTCCGGAACTTCAAGTTTTGCTCCTGCTTCAACCAATAGCTTTACGGCATCCAGTGAACCAGAAGAAACGGCCTGGTGTAATGGTGTAGCATGACTATGGAAGCCGCAATTACTTTCGGGGTAGCCGTTAGGATTAGCGCCCATCTTCAATAAAAGTTTTATCATATCCGCCTTGCCGTAGAATGCTGCCGCCGATAGCGCCGTTAATTTTTCACCGGCACTTGCTCCGGCCCCTAAACGATGAATATCGTCCATGCGTTCCAAACAAACTGCCGCAGGCAGGGTTAGTTTACCGCCACGGTTAATTAAATGTTGAGCAGCTTCGATATTGCCATGTGCTAAGGCTCCAATACAGTCGCCGGGAGTTGCGCCGGCATTTATCAGCAAATCCATCATGGCTATCTGTACGCCACATTCGCGCTGGATCCGTCCGGTGGCTATTAGCCCTAAAGCGTAGTCAATTTGACTATGATAAGTATTGGGTGCCCCGTGTTTTACCGCTTGTATAAGTACACGGGTTACTTCTACAATATTAGTAGGGAGCTTATCATTGCGAATGGGATTATCAGCAACAAACCAAAGCAGGTAAGGATCTTTAAAATAACCGGCCTCCGTTGTGCGCAATCTTTCCTTTACCAACCGTGGATGTTTGGAAATTATGCCTTCGAGTTCATTAATATTGCCGGAGTCTATCGCTTCAACAGCCTGAAGAAATTGCGGATCGGTGATGTCGGAATTTTTCATAGCTTCAATTAACCATATTATATTATCCCTGTTTGTAATTTTTAGTGCCCGTTTGTGTAATTCGGTGTTTTCATAATCTCAAACTAAGTGACATCGCAAACTATTAATTTATAATGGGATAACATTTTAAATGTACTAATTAAAGTTACCAAACAACCCGTTATTACCAAAATATTGACTGTTTATGTCAACGCGTTTTGCCCTGGAGAAAGCCCCACTGCTTTACGGATTAATGGAATTAAAGTAACACTTGCCCACATCTTACCAATAAACGTGGCCTGTTTCAGAATATTCCTGCTAAACATGGTCAGCATATTTTCAAGTGCTTTGGGCTTGTGCATCCATTCGGTATTAAATAATGTTGCCTGTCCTATTTTGGCAAATCTTGCAAACATCTGTTTTTCATAATTTGCAATAGCGGTTTGTGTGTTATCAAGTGCTTGATCTGTAAGGCTTTCGCTCAATTCCAGCGCGTCTAACATTGCCATATTTACGCCTTCGCCGGCAAATGGTGGCATCCAATGGGCTGCGTCGCCTATAAGTGTTATGTTTGATTTTGCTTCCCATTTTTGATCTAATGGCATACAGTATTGTGGCCGTGGAATGAAAAGTGTTTTTTCATTGCTAAACAATTCCCACCAAATGCTGCCCCATTCTGAAAATTCCTTTTTAAACCAGGCCAATACCTGCGTATTATCTGTAAAGTCCATCCCGCTTTTTTTATACCAAAATTCACTTGTTTTGCAAGCTGTTGCAAAGCCAAAGCTACCGTCGCCTTTTGAGCTTACTATTAAAGTTTTTTCGTTTCCGAGAGCAAAGATCTTACCTCCTTTCAATAGTTTATGAATAATGGGCGCTGTTTTTTCCGCATCTTTTATTGAGCCTTCCAGCATCGTTATGCCTGTCCAAAAAGGCTTGATATCCGTAACAAATGGCCTGATCCTGCTATTTGCGCCATCAGCCCCTATTACAAGATCTGCCACGGTGGAACTACCATTTTCGAAAACTAATTTCCAGGCGCTTTGGATGGGTTCTATAGATACAATACGGCTGTCCCAAACAACCGTATCCGGCTGTAATGAGCTCAATAAGATCTCTCTCAAAGGCCCCCGGTCAATTTCAGGCCTATGATTTTTGTGGCCAAATGTTTCAGTTGATTCTTCTGTGTGTTGGTCTAAATGAATTTTTGCCTGGTTATCTGTTATACGGATTTTATCTGCTCCTGGCCTGTAGTTGGCTTTAAATGCGTCCATCAAACCAGCTTTTTTTAATGCAGCTAAACCCGATTCGGCATGAAGGTCAAGGGCACCGCCCTGCACCCTTACATCTTTATTGATATCTCTTTCATACACTTTTACATCTGCTCCTTTGAGCTGTAAAAGCCTTGCAAGAGTCAAGCCGCCAGGTCCGCCGCCAACAATGGCTATCTTTTTATTTTGGATCATCATAATTACAATTTTAATTATGATGCAAAGCTACTTTGGGGGTAGGGCAGAGAATTGTATAAATCGGTCGTTTTTGTTTTTGAATAATTCTTTTGGCGTTACACCCGAAAGCCTTTTTATTTCCTTTATAAAATGGGCCTGGTCTGTAAAATTTTGCTCTGGGAAAAGCTTACCTTCTTTAATATGTTGAAATGAGGCCCTGAATCTTAAAATATTACAATAAGCTTTTAATGAAAGTCCAAATTGCTGGTTAAAATAACGATTGATCTGCCGGCTGGTCCAATATACTTTTTCGGATAATGCCTTAACGGTGAGTGAGCCGTTTGATGCGTATATTAATTCAAAAAGTTTTTGTTTCCGGTTGTCTGTTTCCTGTGGCAAAAGTGTTTTTATTTTGTTGGAAATCTTTTCACAAAATTTATAAAAATCATTTAAGTCATCTCGTGTAATTCCCCAGAAGTCAGGCGGTAACTGCAGAGCCTGATTTACTAAATTTGAAATGCTGGTGTTAAGCAAGTATTCAATAGCCAGCAATTTAAGATTGACGGCAAAAAATAAAGTCTTTTTTGGGAAAGTAGTTTGTGTAGGTTCACTTTCCAGGCCCATCAGGGTAATGTGGAAAGGCTCTGTTGTTGAACAAGAGAACAAAATGTCTATTCTGCCATCCGGGATAACTACAATTTCTTTATCGTTGTCCGAATGATTGGCAAGCATCCAAAACCTTTCAACAAAGTGAGAAATTGAAGCATCTGCTTTGATTATTTTATATTCGAGGTCGTTGTCAAACATCTCATTTTTCTACCCGAATATAGCATTAAAGTTTCATAGCGACACAATGGCTAACGTTTATTCATTTGCTGCCGTTGTCACCACCAACCCGTAAAGGGCAAAAGTGGAGCCAGAGGGATTCGAACCCTCCTGCTCTAAGAAAAAAACCATCCATAGCTCGCATTTAAAATATCTGTATATTTATAGCAACTTAAATCGAGATCATGAAAGATAGAATGCCTGTTTCGGCAATTACGGATGACCGAGTACTCACCTTACCTGGTTTAAAAACATCTGGACATAAAGTAGAAGGCGTTCAGTTTGCAGGATATTCGCCCGTTACAGGAAGCGCGAATCCGGTGGGACCGGATGAAGGATTATTCTATTGGTTTGCAGGCACCGGTGACTACGCCAAACGGCCCACAATTATCTGGACAAATGGCGGACCTGGTTCAAGCAGCTTTTGGGGTTTCTTCCTCGAAAATGGGCCTTATGAAATATCAATGGTCGAAGGGACTGACCCGGCTATGGTTTTAACGCCCCGCGCCCATGCCTGGAACCAGTATGCCAATTACCTGGTTTTTGAACACCCGCTAACTGTAACCATCTCGTTCGCCAGGGATGAAGACGCACCCAAAACCGTTGAGCAGGGGATGGAACAGTATTACCAGTCGCTTTTGAATTTTTTGACCAAACACCCTGAGATAGCTAAGAACCCCATCGTGCTTGCGGGTGAATCATACGCCGGTACTTATCTGCCACTGCTTGCCAAACTGATTGTTGAAGGCAATACTAAACCGGGCGGCGCCAAACTTAATTTATGCGGCACCGTGCTGCTTGATGCCTGGGTTGACCCCTGGGTGCAGATGGCTACTAACACCGCTTATGCGTTCAATCATGGCCTGATCTCTGCCGAACAAAAGGAAATATTGGATAAAAATGTTAGCCTCCCAACTGTCAACTTTGAAATAGAAACGCTGAGCGGTTGTTATATGGCTAATATTGCACAAACTGCTGACCCATCCTTCGACCCGGTTATGAAATATCTTAACGACGATGATTTCCGCAAAGCGGTGCATGCGCCAGCTGTTGGCCCGGGTACAACGGTAACCCAAAACTGGTCGGAGGTGGTATCCAAAAACTATACGCCGCAGGTGAACGACAGTTTTGCGCATATAGTTAAAGAATTATTGGAAGGCACGGTGATTGAAGGCGGCGCTAAACAACGTATTTTAGTTATCTCGGGCCTTAATGATGCCAAGGACTGCAATTTCCTGGGCACCGGCGAATGGCTGAACAAACTGGATGGTATTGCCGCGGCTGAGTTTAAGATGGCGGTCACCAAACAATGGCGAAGCCCTGATAATAAGCAAGTGCTCGGTTTTGAACAAAATGGCGGGCTGCTGAGCTGGTTAAAAGTGCTAAATGCCGGCCACTTAGCGGTATTGGACCAACCGCTGCTGATCCAGTATATTTTGGATGCCTTAGGCCTGAGTGTGAACCATTGACAATAAGGCTGGCAAAGATCAAGGCCTGTGGCAGCTTTAGCCTGAAATTCAATTCAGCACCGCTTTGCTCAGGTGTTCGTGGTTCAGATGTTCGTGGTATTCAACAAGTTTCAGCATTACATTGATAGCGGTTTCATAGTTCCTGGCGCCAACCACTTTCTTGTACTCATGTTCCAGCTCTGTCATTTGATTTTTAATATGCTCATAAAAGCGGATCCCGTCACCTGTTAAATATAACATCATTGAACGCCCGTCAGTACTGCATTTTTCACTCCTTACGAGTTTTAGTTCTTCCAGTTCTTTAATCACCTTGCTGGCTGCCTGTTTGGTTATACTTAAATTTGCCGCAAGCTTACTATTGGAAATTCCTGTGGTGCCTATACTCATAAACAATGGGATATGCGAATTATTAAAGCCTTCCAGGTTAGCATGGCAAAGTTTTGTACAATACCATTCATCCGAAAGTCGTTTCAAAAGGTATAATAGCCTGCTCGTCATTCTGGTTGCTTCCTCGTTTAACATGATCTTTAATATTAATGTTTAAGTAGGGATTAATAATAGGCCTTTATAATAATTTTAGTTTATCAATTTAAGTAAACCAGGCTGACCAATAAAGTCAACCAGGTTTACAAGTTTAACGATTTTTATACAATTAAATTGCACATAGAATTTAAGGTGATCAGAATTGAAATTTAACAAAAGCCCTTACACCCCATTTTGGCGCGTCAGGGTGATCAAGGTAAGTAAGCCTTCTAACCAGGTCTAAACGCAACAGCTTAAAGATATTCTCAATACCTGCGCTTGCTTCCATATAAGGGCCGTTGTTTAGCGTATAAGTTATTGGTTTGCCACTGCCGCCCACCGGATATTGCAATAAGTTGGGATCATTGGCCGGGTTATTTTCCTGCCTTACGCCACCCCATACTGATTTGAATGATACTACTTCCCTTAACTTCAATGATTGTAACAATGGCACCTTGTTAAAAAAGAACCCGTTAAAATGCTGATCAATATTGATGCTGGCATAGTGGTCACTAACAAATTCCAGGTAATTCATCAGGTTATATGATTGCAATTGCAATGCATAGCTTTGGTTGGCATGCTGGATATCCAGTAACGGATAAGGCAGCTTATTAAAGATATACCCGCCCTCTGCCGAAACATCTGCAAAACCCAGTTGTGAAAGATAAAAGCGTTTGGTGATGTTACCGGTAACATTCTGATAATTGTAATCGCCCTTAAAAAGTCCTTTGATCCCTTCCTGGTACCGCAGGGTAAAGATAGGGTACTTGTCAGGGATCGGGGTACGGTATAATTTACCCTGGTAAAATTTTTCATGAGGTGCGTACCGCAACTCCATTGACAATTCAGTGGTTTGCAGGCTATTTATAGTATTTGGCTGTCCCGCAATAATGTTCTGAAAATATAATGATCCTGTTGGCGCCTGGTTCCAGGCCTTTAGCTCAAACTTGTAGGAGAAATGGTTCAAATACTCATGCACATAATCAAGCCTAAAGATATCGTTATAGGTATAAATGCCGTGATCACCACGCTTAAATGAGAGCAGGAAGTTATCCTCCTGTACAAACTGAAGTTCCTGGCCCGGGATCTTGGTGTCGCGCTGTACGCTGGCTCTTATATAGTCCTGCGGGAAGGAATAGATCGATTTATTATTCAGGGAATACGTGCCGCTGAAAAAATATTTAAATTTTTCATCCTTAAAACCATATGCGCCATAGGTCTCGAAGTAATACCGTTTGCTCAGTTCTGTAGTTGTACGTCCGCCTAATCTCAGTCTGAAACCTTCTACCGGGTTAAAATTGTAAAAGGTATTTACCGGCCCTATTTCAAAAGGCCCTAAATTATCGTACCCTGCCACAAAAAGTGTAACCAGCTTCATTGTCCGTTTAAAGGATGGGATGGTTTGCAGGCTGTCAATATTCTTATAGATGTCTGCCTGTCCCGGTTTCAGGGTATCAGGACGATTAGCTTTCCAAAATTCATCCCCTTTTTCTGTCGCATTGTAGGCGATCATTTGCGCAGGACCTGAATAAGTCTCCTGCGGGCGTGGTTTGTTAACTGCAAAGTTATTGATGATCACCACACGCTCGCCATACACACCACCACCTTTATTTTTGTTCAGCCCAAAGTCTATCTTCAAATCGCTCTGGCTCAGCCGGTAGCGTCCGCCTTCTGTTTTTTCAAAAGCCAGGGTGGTTTGCATTTGGCGCACAAAGTTGAGGTTGATGTGTTTATTTACCGACAATACCGCTTTTTGTACCGCATAGTTGCCATCCATCGTAATGTAGATCTTACCATCAAAAAGCATATCGGTAGTATTACGCGGGGTAAAACTCAACTCGATCAATTGCGGGCTCACATCTTTGATGGTATCGGTAATAAAGAATTTGTAGAACGATGGTGCGCCATTGGCAATTGGGCTCAGCAACTGGTTACCCAATAACGGAATATTATTATCGTAGATCTCAATATCCATGTACATGCGGTTAAAGTATGCCTTAAGCCCCTCATTATCTACAAAGTTCTCATCGTACTTAACCTGCTTGTTGGCCTGGACCACTTGTTTTTTAACATATGGTGATTTGCGAAAGTAGTTGTCAGAAAGTTTTTCTTCCATGTACACCGGCAGCAGGTTTTTTCCGCCAATTGCATTGGAGTCCTGCTCCATAAACAAGAATTGATAATTCTTAAAGATCCGTTTCTGTTTAAACTTTTCAGAAAGATCACTCAATGAAAATATCATTCTTTCGTATTGCTGATATTCAGCATAGTCGAAATTTTCCAGTCTGTTTTGATCCTTGTGAGCAATCACCTTGCGGATCAGTTCCACAGCGGGATTGTTCTTATTGGTATACCTGGTTTTTTTACCGCTTTTTATAACTACCTCATTTAATGTTCTCCGGTCTTCGCTTAAAGAGATGTTTATAGTTTGCGCACTGCCAGGGGTAATATCCTTATAAAAGGTTTTATACCCTATAAATGAAACCTTGATGCGGTTATAATTTCCGTCGGTACTAATTCTGTAATTGCCCTGAACATCTGTAGTGCCGCCTATGCTGGTACCGTCAAAAGAAACACTTACAGCCGGCATGGTTTCGTGGGTACGCAGATCTGTAACTACTCCCTTAATGATGGTCTGCTGGGCCATCAACGTGGTTGATAACGTTAGGAATAAAAGTATCAGCGTGCTTTTAATTATTTTGTAAATATGGTCCGTTTTCATAATATTAAAGTGTAATTGAGGTTTCAGGCAGCTTGCGGATGATTGTAAATTATTTCAGAAGCTAACACTGTACCGTTTCTTTTGCTGCCTTTAATTTTTTTGAACAGGTTAGTTACAGCATTATTCCTGATGATATTAGCGGCAGATAAAAAATAGTCTTTCATGAAAATCAAAAGTATTCCCATCTCCATATCTGCACCCATGAAACTGTCTTTGAAAATTTGTTTAGCCAGCGGAAGCAAGTAATACCCTACCTTGTCGGTTGGAAAATTGGATGCTAAAAAAAGCTTATTCAGTTTAAAGCTCTTTACACTGGTGATTACTAGACTAGTTATGCCTGAAAGTGTTTGGTCGAAGTTGATACATTGCGTTTTCATGATTACTGATTTGACAGTACAAAGGTAAACTAAGTTGACTAAACTAGTCAACTTAGTTTACCAAAAAAAACATATTTTACTGTATTGTGACGCTGCCGTGATCAGCTGACATTAAGATGAAATTAGGATAGGAGAATCCCTTATAATACAAGCGATCCTGCTTAATCAAGCAGGATCGTTAGGCTACAGAACGTTAAAAGTTAAAACGTTCCCGGGTTAATTTTTTACAAACGCAAAGACAGTATTTTTGTAGTCGGGCTTTGTTAATTGTATTTTCAGGCTTTTGAAAATTTTCACAGGCGCTTCTGTAGCAAAAATATTAACCAGCCATGCAGGGAGAGCGCCTCCGGGGTCTACGTGGATAGAATATTCAACATGTACCTGATTTTGTCCAAGGGGCGTGATGATCCATTTGCCGATAGAATTTTCGATCCTTACAATGCCTTTTTTTATCGGAATAATGCCGGGTATTGCCGGGCCATCAATCGTAACTACTTTTGTGCCCGGATCCTGGCTAACTGTTAAATGGGCTACAAAGTCCCGGTTTGCTACAGGCCAGGGTAAACTAACCTCTGAATAATAGTAAAGCTCTGTAGGCGATACCTGCTTAACCAGTTTAGCCGACTTAACGTGGTATACCCAATCCGGGGCAGTGTTAACGTCCATGACAAGGGCAACCAACTGTGATGGCGTTGCATCGAAGTTAGCTTCCACTTTAATAGCTTTGATTTTTGAATCGGGCAATATGCTGGTGTATATTTTTATACCGTCCTTTTCGGTACTCAGTTTCCAATCATTTTGTGCGGATACAGAATTCAATCCTAGCACAAGAAGAAGTGACATAAGAAATATTTTATGCACTAAATTGATGAGTTGATTTGTTGTTTTCATTTCTACTGATTTATCGATGTAAAGGTAAACCAAGTTGACTAAATTGGTCAACTAAATTTACTAAAAAAATGATTTATGACGCTGGAATGATATGGTAACCCCGCCTGGCGGTACTTGACCAGCAGCTGCTGATCCAGTATATCTTGAATGCGGTAGGATTGGAGGTGATTTGATTTATTGACCATAATCAATTTTTAGTTTGTATTATTTATCCCACTTTTATGCAAGCAAAAAATTGAAGAATAAAAAAATGAAAAAGCTCATCGACAGTAAGGATTACAAAGGCATTGAACAAGCACTTTCAAATAATCCGGATCTTGCTAATGAAGGCATTCCATATGATAGTGTGAACACTACAAAAGCGCATCCCTTGCACAGAATTTGTGACGGTGTGTTTTCCGGAAAATATACCGATGAGGAAGCGGTTAGAATCGCAACAATATTCTTAGAACACGGGGCGAACGTTAACGGCAACGGATTGATAGAAAAACAGGATACACCGCTAACCGCCGCGGCAAGCCTGCACGCAGACCAGGTTGCAATTCTTTACATTGAAAAAGGAGCCAATATTGATCATGCAGGATGTCATGGTGGCACCGCATTACACTGGGCAGCATGGTGCGGAAGAGATAAAGTTGTTGGCCGGCTTGTACAGGAAAAAGCGGAAATCAATAAACGGTGTATAGATTTTAAAGCTACCCCGCTTTTTTGGGCAGTTCATGGATTAAAGAGCGATGCTACAAATAACCTGCGTGATTATTTGGAATGCGTAAAGATCTTAATTCAATCCGGTGCGGATAAAGATATCCCAAATGGTGATGGAAAAACTGTTTTTGATTTACTGAATGATGGAGATCTGGAATTAAAAGAACAATTAAAAGGAAATTAGATTGGACATCTTAATGTCACTCCCCTGCCTGGTTAAGCATCCTCTGCTTGACCGCGCAAAGTGTCGAACTTTTTTGATGATATACAATCGTTTAAAGTGATTATTATAGCTCGATTCCCATTCACCCCGCTATATGCAAGACGATTTCCGCGATCGTTCCATGGAAGCGGATCACTCTGCGTCACCCGGATTCCGGTCAAAAAAATCACTTTTTTCACCAATTGCCGTCCTGAGACACCTCATGATTTCCTCGTGGAGGTCGGTACCCGCAGCATGCAGGGGATCGATAGCCTTTGCCAGGAATGTTCGCAATGTAAAAAGCTGCTCTCTGTTATATTTCTTTGAGACTTTTACCAATTCCAGCTTCATCAGTTCTTCCTGCTGGTTCTGCTTAGGATTGAATATTTCATTTATATGGCTGCATTGGTGGCAGACGCCTTCCTGGTTGATTAACGCGCACCTGTGCTCGAAAATATCTGTCATTGTATTCCTGGCATCATTCAACAGGTGTTTTATCACGCCTTCCGTCTTTTCGAGGATAATACAAATTTCCTTTATCTGGAAATCGTACATATTCTTTAAGATCAGCGCTACCTGATTTTCAATCGGCAAGGTCTTTGAAATACATGTGAAACAGTAATCGATATGCTCTTTCATTTCGTAGGCCCCGGCAGGCGACGTATTGTGAACCATCCAAAATACCTGCCTGATTTCTTCCGAACTTATGGCCAGATCTGCCGCCCGATCCTGGGCATCTGCCTGCCATCTTTTTAATTTTCGTAAATGATCGTAGGCAAGGTTGGTGGCGATCTTGAATACCCATGTTTTTAGCGAAGAGTTCTGGTTGAAGGTCGATATATTAGTAAATGCTTTGATAAAGGTATCATGTGTCAGGTCTTCTACATCATCTCTGTCGGTAAGCAAACGGTACAGGTAAGATTTCAACTGGTTCTGAAATTCAGCAAACAGTGTTTGGAATGCATTTATATCTCCGGCTATAGCACATTTGAGGACTTCTTCTCTTTCCATTTATTCAGTTCATTGACAGATTAAAACGAAGGTAGCAGCCTTCCGCCGGAAGACTGCTATCGCTAATATATTATAAAATGTTCAGCTTGCCGCAATCTACATCAACAATATGGCTGTTGAAAACTACCCCGGTTTCAGAGGCAAGAAAAGCAGCCGTTTCGCCTACTTGCTTCAATGTCGGACTCGTCTTTAATATGTCGAAGGCCTTGTATTGTGTAATCAACTGCTCCAGCGGTATTCCATACTGTTTTGCAGTAGCATCGATCCAGCTGGAGATTCTTCTTGTTTCCATTATGGCGCCTGGGCAAATACAGATCACCTTAATGCCATCTCCGCCCCATTCAGCAGCCATCACCCGTGTCATCCCTTCAACAGCTGCACTGGCGGCCGTGATGCCCGCCAAATTCGCAAGCTTAGATCTTGATAATGCAGCAGTGAGCAGTAAGACAGTCCCCTCTGACCGGGTTTCCATCATATACTTCGCCGCTACCCTCGACGTAAGGAATTGTGAACCACAGATCTTTTTCATAGGGGCCATAAATTGTTCCAAAGTAGCCACAGCCGTAGAGGGACGGCCTCCCATCTCACTATAATCAACCGCGATTCCGTTGAATACTACATCCAGTTTGCCATTGTCCGAGATGACATTTTTTAAAAAGCCGTCTATTTCGGTCTCGTTCAGTGCGTCCACTTTGGCGGCTTCTGCGCGTCCGCCGCTCGCTTTGATCTCCTGGGCCAGGGCCTTTACAACATCCAGGTTCCGGGCGGTGACATACACCTTTGCTCCATGTTTGGCGAATGAACGGGCTACTGCTCCTGCAATTTCGCCCGATGCCGCAAATACAACGGCTACTTTGTCTTTTAGATTTTCCATTTTGTTTGGTTTTATCTTTTGACGATTTAGCCCGGCAAAACGGTCGGGTTTTCGTGAAATAGTTTTAAATATGGAGTAGTTAACTGATTATAAGCTATTTGGGGGGATTTTTTTTTCGTCGTTCGCAGGTGACCGGAGGGGTCCTGCGATTTAGATTTTGTGTAGAGGGAGAGATTCGGACCCATGATAGCTTTCTTGTCATTTTTGGATGAACTGAAAAATATAAATGGACGATTGAATATATTTGAATTAAATCCTGCAAAAATGTTTTTACCCGAACTACAAATAGAAAAATTAATTTTCCAACCTCAGCTCGATTTTAATGCGCTTGAGCTGAAATTAGATTTGGTAAAGCATTTGAACAAAGACGGTGATTTTACTAATATAAATTGGCTTAACACCCCCGGGCCTATTTATACAACTTTTACTGATAACTGTGGTACAGGACAGGTAGAGGCTATAGATAACGTCAGCGGCGATGAAGATTACCATGAAGTGATTTTTAAACAGCCATTTAATGAAAAAGAATTGGATGAGACGTTATCGGCGGCTCTTTGCGACCCCTTCGGGAGCTATTACTTTGACGGCAATTTGAATTGGAACGCTGATAGCGTATTGAATTGGTGGAATAGAAGTGAAGAACGGGCGAGTTATATAATGGCCAGATATAAAGATGAATTGGAGCTGCCGGAACAGCCCCACATTTCACATTGGAAAATAGGTGATAAAGTTTTTGCAGGTCAGCTTTTTGGTCCGCCGCGGCCGATGCCTGAAAATTATAAAACGTGGTTAGATTTTTATCAATTTGGACTTAAGCAATACCTTGAATGGTATATACAGAAATTGCAAAACTTGCAAATCTCCTTGCCGATATTTAAATATGATTGGAAGTATAAATTGGAACTTGATAAGTTATATAAACTTAACTTTCCGAAAAAGGTATAATCGGGGGTAACCTTAAAAATAAAAGCCTGCAACTTGCAGGCTTTTGTTTTCTTGCGGGGTGAACGGGAATCTATTAGAACACCTTGAGAGGATTTTAGAAGATGTTAAAGAGATACTTAATAGTCAAAAATAGAATCTGATTGAATTTAATGATTGGTAGGTAGGATATTTTTCACATGCCAACAACCACCCATTTTCCTTGTGCAACAAGTTCTTTGTAATAATCGATTCTAATGCTTGCAAAATCGTCGAATGGATGGTCTGTCAGAGTTTTTTCAAACTCTTTGTGTTTTCTTAACAACCTGATGACCTCTTTTTGTCAGGCTTGTATAGTATTTGCCTGTCAGTTACCGTTCACCGATATTGATAAATATCAATGACAATGGCTGAGGTTTTTCAGCTGGTACCGGCCCCAATTTGAGTTTAAATAATTGACATTTGTCACAGTGATTTAGTTACAAATGTCTTTTTTCTCCTATGAGGAACTCTTCAACTTTGTGCAAAAACTGATAACAAAAGATGAAGTTAAAAAACAAAGTTGCCGTGGTTACCGGAGGTAATAGCGGGATAGGATTCGGCGTAGCCGAAGCATTAAAGAACGAAGGTGCGAATGGTGTAATCACAGGAAGGAACCAGGCCACACTTGACAGCGCGGCAAAACAATTGGGTGAAGGATTCATCGGATTAAAAGGAGATGTGACCAATCTGGATGACCTGGAGAATGTGTTCAGGATAACGGTCGAAAGATTCGGTAAGATCGATATACTTGTCGTTAATGCCGGTGGTATCGTTGACGGGCAGCCTATGTCAGGAATAAATGAGGTGACCGAGGAGAACTATGACCTCTACATGGACCTTAATCTTAAAAGCACATATTTTTCCGTGAAAAAGGCGTTGCCTTACCTGAATGACGGAGCATCCATTATCCTTATCGGGTCAAGTGCCGCTCACCGTGCCGCTCCTGGCATGACCATCTACGGCGCTGCCAAAGCCGCCGTGATTTCCCTTGCTAAGGGCTTATCACTTGACCTTCTTTCAAGACGGATCAGAGTGAACACATTGTCTCCGGGATCAATCGACACCCCGGTATTTGGAAAGATCGTTCCGGATGAACAGGTGGATTTTGTCAAGAAAATGTGGGTTGATATAACCCCGGTTGGCAGGATGGGCACACCTGGTGACATCGGCAAAGCTGCCGCTTTCCTGGCATCAGATGATTCCGCTTTTATCGTCGGAACAGAAATTTTATCAGATGGCGGACTTACCAATATCAATTTAATGAAATAATCATCCTGCGGGCGGCATAAAAATACCGCCCGTAATTTTTAAAAACTATGGGAAATTACACCTGCAAACATGGGCGGGACCACTTTGGGCCGATTTCCCCTGGAAAAAAGCATGCACAGAACGCTGTTTTTTGCTACGCTGATCCTGGGCTGCATCGTCGATCTGATCGTTGTTTTTGAGCACAAAGCTATTGTGGTTTTTTGTTTGGTCGCCTTATGGGTGCTATTTTTTGGAATGTTGCAGACCGGATGGAATATTTGGATCACAAGGGTCGTTCCTGACGAGGCAGAAAGCGGAGGAGGGGCATTGGTGGCGATCATTCAACTCGGAATAATGACCGGACCCGGCGCAGGCGGTTACTTTTATGACACCTTCGGAGGGCAGGTGAATTACCTGTTGGGCAGTCTCGTAGCTGTCGGAGCAGCCCTCACCAGTATGGTAGCCTTCAGGCAGCAAAAATGGTCCTCCGCCGTTAACAAGTGATTCGCTTTAGCGTCATTTTAGCAACATATTAGTGCTAAGATCAAAAGAATTTGATGCCATTTGAATAGCTTTGTTAAAAAGCCGCTCAAATGTTTGCATCATTTGTAGAATATCTCCGTGAAAAAGGAACATTGACAACCCAGGAATTGGAGTTGCTTGCAAATGCTTCGGTACAGAAAAGAATCCGAAAAAATCAATACCTGCTTGAAGAAGGTGAGGTTAGCGATTATATCGGTTTTGTTGTTAAGGGAAGTTTCTGTTTGTTCCGGCTAAGTGCGGACGGGGAAGAATATGTCATGAGGTTTGCTATCGAGAACTGGTGGATCTCCGATTTTACAAGCTTTATATCCGGACAGCCTTCACTTTGTTATATAGAAGCGCTTGAGGATAGCGAATTGATCCGGTTCACAAAGGAAAAATGGGATTCTCTTCTCGAAGCCGCACCCAACTTTAAGCAGATTATCGATAACCTCACAGCGAGGAATTTCGAAGCTCACCAGAACCGGATATACAGCAATATCAGCGAATCTGCTGAGGTGCGATACGAAAACTTTGTTCAGCAATATCCAACGCTATACAATCGAATCCCTTTATACATGATCGCATCTTTCCTGGGACTTACGCGTGAAACGCTCAGTCGTGTCCGAAAACAGACCGGAAAAAAAAACACTCCAACTATACAGGTTTCAAACGAACATGCCGGTTAAGCTGCATTGGTACAGCTTCCCAAATGAATCATTTTGTTACTATAGTCAATTATTGATACCATATTAATGGGAAAGGCGGCATCTAAATAGAAGCCGCCCCCCTTTGATTTAGTAGTTTTTATTATGTGTTTACGCAGGACACCCTTACGATTGTTAGGATGTGCTACCAAAATTTAAAAATGGTGACCATTTTTTGGAGTTATTAAAGTCTGGCCTTATCAGAAACTTCGAAAGAATCCTCCAGGAGGTGATAACGGGTAAGCAGGCCATTTTTGACGACAATATCAATACTGAACTCAGACTTCATTTGCTTATTATTTTTTTTCATGCGGGATTCAAGGTATCCGAGAATAACCACACGGTCGCCTTTAGCCAGTATATCAGTGAAGATCAGCTTTTCAGGTTGAATGTTCGATTTAAGTAAGCGGAAACTTTCTTTGATGGCAGCTCTGCCGACCCTTTTACCGATCCAGGATACATTTTTGGTATCGCCAGGAATAAAATACTCAGCTTGTTCGTCAAAACAGGCTGCCAGTTCGTCTGGTGTAGCACCTTTCTTGAATTTATCAAAGAAGCTGTTAACCACCTTCAATGCTGAGGAATCCTGAGGCGTGTTGTTGTTAGCACTAACAATTGAAAGGTTCTTTAAATTATTTTTAAAGGGCTTATCGGCTACAATTGCAACCTTAACATTTTTACTGTAGGCAGCCATGGAAATGATGGCAAATCCTGTGATCAAAATTAGTTTTTTCATTTCATTTTTTTTTAATAAGTCAAAGGTAGATTGACCTCGTTCGGGTTAAGAGGACATTTGTTAAAATATCATTGTGACAATTATCAATAAGTCTTGATTCTGCATTCAAATAAGTTCTTTATCAGTTTTGTACAATCGCCGGCAGGATTGCTCTTTTAATAGGTGGATAAAAGAAATTGTGGAGCTTGGATTTTTGACGCTAATTGATCAACCAATTGTTTGACTTCGGATAAGCTTGGTACCATGCGTCTAGATTATATTCTGTTGTACTTTTGATTATCAAAAATAACAAAGGCCGTCTTGAATTAAGACAGCCTTTGTAAAAAAACGATAAAAGTTGAGTGATTTTAAGCACTACTCAACTTTCAGCGGAGAGGGAGGGATTCGAACCCTCGATACCCTTTTGAAGTATACACACTTTCCAGGCGTGCTCTTTCGACCACTCAGACACCTCTCCCTTATTTGGGGATTGCAAATGTAAAATAATTGCGCGGATAGCCAATACAAACCGAACGATTTAGTTCGACCGGTTTTGCCGTAGTAATAACATTACTCTTGCTAATCTCTCTAAAAATCCGTATTTTTATCAAAGCCCAAAAACGCTTTAAAATATCGTATAAACGGATCCTCAATAAACTCCGGATATTTTTTAAAATCTTCAAATTTTCGGAATGAATTCTTTTTTTTAGCGCTATTTTTGTATATTTATTTGATTTACAGACTTTTAAATATAAAAATTAGTAATGACAAAAACGCGTTTTGCCCGTTTTACGCTATTTTAAGACACGACCAAAAGCCACTTTGCCCGTTTTTTACCTGTTTTTAGACATGACCAAAACGCACTTTGCCCGTTTTTGACCGCATTTTAGACATGACCAAAATGTATTTTTTTCATAGACCCGGGCAGTTTAGGAGATTTTCGGGAGGTTTTAAGGAGATCGAAGGGTAGTGGCCGGTTTCGATTATCACCCCAACAAAAAAACGCCCGCGGTAACCCGCAGACGCTTCATGAAAACGCAACTTATACAAAAACAATCATCAACTTATTATCTTACATCTTTCCTCTTTAATGTTGTTATAGTAATAGAGTGAATTTGTTGTAAAAGGTTTAATGAGGAAGGGTTAATAGTTGATGGTTCATAGTTCATAGCTGGTAGAAAAACCAGGTAGAAAGCCCCGTTTTACATAAAAAACAATTGGCGTGTCATCAACTTTTCATAAAGGAATATACTATGAACCATCAACTATGAACCATCAACTTTTTCCTTATGTTTGTGGGGACTGCCGGTTAAGCGGCGCAACACTTAAAAAAGCGTGTATTTTAATGCTGAGCATCAACGAGATTAAAAAACCTATTGCGGCTGATATTGATGTTTTTGAGGGGAAGTTTAAAGCTTCTATGCAAAGCTCGGTTCCGTTGCTTGATCGTATTACTCATTATATTGTTAAGCGTAAGGGCAAGCAGATCAGGCCTATGTTCGTGTTTTTTTCGGCCAGCATTTGCGGGGGCATCAATGAATCCACCCACCGGGGCGCTGCACTTGTTGAGTTGCTGCACACAGCCACCCTTATCCATGATGATGTGGTTGATAACTCTTACCAGCGGCGTAGCTTTTTCTCAATCAACGCTTTATGGAAAAATAAGATAGCCGTTTTAGTAGGCGATTTCCTGCTGTCAAAAGGCTTGCTGCTCTCCATGAAGAATGACGACTACCGGTTCCTCAAAATAGTGTCAACCGCTATGGAGCAGATGATCGAAGGCGAGTTGTTACAGGTGGAGAAGGTGCGGAGGATGGATATTGAGGAGAAGGTGTATTACGAGGTGATCCGCCAAAAAACGGCCAGTTTAATAGCCAGCTGCTGCGAGTGTGGTGCTGCATCAGCCGGTGCGGATGATGAAACAATTGAAAAGATGCGTCTTTTTGGCGAAAAGATAGGCATAGCTTTCCAGATAAAGGATGATATGTTTGATTTTGGTACGGATGATGTTGGTAAGCCATTGGGGATTGATATAAAGGAAAAAAAGGTTACCCTGCCGCTTATCTATGCGCTTAACAACAGCAAGCCTGATGTTAAAAAGCAAATGATAAACCTGGTTAAAAATCATAATGACGACCCTGAAAAAATTGCCCGGATCATCAGCTTTGTAAAAGAAACCGGCGGATTGCAATATGCCGAAACGCAAATGAAGAAATACCAGGACGAGGCTTTTGAGATCTTAAATACCTTTCCTGGTGGCGAGGCGCGTACAGGGCTGGAACAGCTTGTGAGGTTTACAACCGAACGCAATAAATAATGAGCAGCGAATTAATTTTTATTTCGGGTTTTATTGTATTCATTTTAATAATGCTGGCAATGGACCTGGGCCTGTTTGCCAAAACCGACAAACCGGTAAGCCTTAAACAGGCGGGCATTATGAGCGCGGTATGGATAGCGCTGGCACTGGGTTTTTATGTGCTTATCTTAAATTTCGGCCACCTGCTGCATCATATTAATAGTTTTGCCGCGTTGCAGCAGATCAACAAGAATAACTTTCATCACCTTAAGCTTAACCCTAATGATTTTGCCGGCAGCATTGAGCTTTACCGCAAAAACCTTGGCCTTGAGTTTATTACCGGGTATGTGGTAGAATATGCATTATCAGTTGATAATATATTTGTTATCGTACTGGTTTTTACAGCTTTTGGCGTTAACCCGAAATATTATCATAAGGTGCTTTTTTGGGGGATCGTTGGTGCTGTATTAATGCGGTTTGCTTTCATATTCCTGGGTTCTACTCTTATCACCCATTTTCATTGGATCCTTTACCTGTTTGGTGCGTTTTTGGTGTATACTGGTGTCAGCATGTTTGTTAACCGGAACCAGGAAAAAAACATCGACCCGGAGAATCATAAAATAGTAAAACTGGCCTCCCGGTTTTTTGCGGTGCATCCGAAGTTTGAGGGCGATAAGTTTTTTGTGAAAATAGATCGTAAAAAGCTGATAACACCATTGTTTTTAGTGCTGCTTATCATCGAGGTTACTGATCTTGTTTTTGCGGTTGATTCAATCCCGGCTATATTTTCAATAACCAAGGATGCTTATATCGTTTTCTTCTCCAACATATTTGCCATACTGGGCCTGCGTTCCATGTTTTTTTTACTGGTTAATATTATTGATAAGTTCCATTATTTAAAAGTGGGCCTTGCCGTATTGCTGGCCTTTATCGGGCTGAAAATGCTTGCCGCAAATTATGTGGATAGAATAGGGCTTACCACAGGCAGATCCCTGTTAATAATCTTAGCCATCCTGGTGATAAGTGTTGTGGCATCATTGGTGTTCCCGAAGAAAAAAGAGAAAGTGATTAGAGGTTAGAGACCAGAGATTAGTTATTAATTTTGAATAAGGAATTTTTTCAAATAACTTTCCAACCTTTAAACATTACAACACTAACAACATGGCAGCTAACGACACCCCAAAAGTTCCAACGCTTTATGAATGGGCCGGCGGAATGCCCGTATTTGTAACCCTTTTCGATAAGTTTTATGACAAGGTTCTGCAGGACGAGATCCTGGAGCCGGTTTTTAAACACATGTCGGCACAGCACAGGCTGCATGTGGCGCATTTTGTTGCTGAGGTATTGGGCGGGCCGAGGGTTTATAGTGAATCAGAAGGCAGTCATTTTGAAATGATAAAGAAGCACCTTCAAAAATACCTTACCGAAAAGCACCGCAAACGCTGGATGGAGCTGCTGCTTGAAACTGCGGATGAGCTGGCATTGCCCACCGACCCTGAATTCCGCTCGGCATTTATGGCCTACCTTGAATGGGGTACCCGCATAGCAGTTATCAACTCAAATACTGACGAGGTTGCCGAAGATCCAAACATCCCAATGCCCGAATGGGGCTGGGGCGTACCCGGCGGGCCGTTTTTGGGATAAAGGGAGGATGTGCGGATTTTTGATGTGTGGATGAGGAAAATAGATGGAGGGACAAACTTATTCTTCTTTCGGACTTCCGGACTTTTCCGACTTTCGGACTAAAACACTTACCTTAGCTAAATGCAATCGTTTGATTTCGGCCTCTTAAAAATTACACCATTTTCCATACTGGACATTTTACTGCTGGCCATTATAATATACCAGTTGTATAACCTTATCCGGGGTACCATTGCAGCCAATATATTTATAGGGCTTACACTAATATACATTCTTTATTTTATTGTACCCGGAGAGAAAATGCCCCTGCTCGCCGGAATCCTTAAAAAAGTAGCTGATGTTGGGATTATAGCCGTAATTGTACTTTTTCAACAGGAGATCAGGCGATTTTTGCTCCTGGTAGGTAAAAATGCCTCTTTGCAGCGCAATAAAGCCTGGTGGCAGTATTTTTTTGGCAAAGCACAAATTGAAAAGGATAACTATGCCCGCATAAAGCCAATAGTTGATGCCTGCAAAAGCTTTAAGCAAACCCGTACTGGCGCTTTAATAGTTTTTGCAAAGTACTATGATGAGCAATTTTACCAGAACAGTTGTGAATTGATTGAATCAAAGATCTCAAAGCGTTTACTGGAGAGCATCTTTCAAAAAAATAGTCCCTTGCATGACGGCGCGGTTGTTATTGCAGAAAACAAAATAAAATCGGCCAGCTGTATCTTGCCGCTTACCGAAAAAACCGACCTGCCAACACAATTTGGTTTACGCCACCGGGCAGGGATCGGGGTAACCGAAGCAAATGATGCCACAGCCATAATAGTATCAGAAGAAACCGGTGAGATCTCATACGCCAAGCAGGGCCGGGTTAAAATGAACATCAGCTTTGCCGAATTGGAAAAACTGTTGAATAAGGATTTTTAGTTTTTAACGTTAGTTATAATATGCAATCGCTTTATTCATATGATACTTTAAAAGTACTGTTTAATATAAGCATTCGCTATTTGCTGTTCACCGGTACGTTTTACCTGTTTTTTTATGTATGGAAAAATAAACGTTACTGGTATTCAAAAATTCAGCAGCGGTATCCTGGTAAGCAACACATCTTCCGCGAAATAAAATATTCCTTTTTTACCGTACTGATATTCGGCGCCATAATAACGCTGACGATACTGGCAGGCGCTAAAGGCTTAACGCTTGTTTATGCGCCGCTCAATAAGTACGGGTATGTATATTATTTTTTCAGCATTGTGCTGATGATCCTTTTGCACGATACCTATTTTTACTGGACTCACCGTTTAATGCACTGGAAGCCACTTTTTAGATGGGTGCATAAAACGCACCATTTATCCATCAACCCAACTCCGTTTGCAGCTTATGCCTTCCACCCGGTTGAGGCCGTGGTAGAGGTTGGCATTATCCCGCTTATTGCATTTACCATTCCGCACCACGCTTCGGCCATAGCAATATTCGGGATTTACTCTCTGCTGTTAAATGTTGCAGGGCATTTGGGCTATGAAGTTTTCCCTAAAGGGTTTGCCAGCCATAAGATCTTTAAATGGCATAACACATCAACCCATCACAACATGCACCACAGGCTGGTTAAATGTAATTACGGCTTATATTTAAACTTTTGGGATAGGGTAATGCACACCAATCACCCCGATTATGAAGAAAGCTTTAACCAGGTAGTTGAACAAAGGGAACAGGGAAAAATTATCCGTGAAGCATTAAAAGAATCTGCTAAAGCAAACCTCACTTTTGCGGAACCGGAGAAAGTATTACCGGAGATTTGAAGGCAGGTGAGCCCTGAAGTGTTTTTTGCTGAAAAATACCCTGGTCAACATGGGAGATCCATTTTACTGGCATGTTATCATATCCATCTAATTTTACAACAGGCATTTTTGAGTTTCCTTCCAAAACAGCTACCGGCATATTTTCGTGGAAGTAGTTAGTTTTAAGGTCGGTGTAGTTTAATTTGCTGGTATTTAAAGCCAGCGTTTCATTCCCTTTTAAGGTAGGCGTTAAAAGCTTCCATGAATCCGTCTGCAGTTTGATCGATCTCTTTATCGCGTTAGCCAAACTATCAGCAGGTTTAACCTGTAGCTGCTGTGCCTTTAACTGGTAAGCACCGCTCAACAATATACATGCAAGTACTATCTTTTTCATGACGGTTTATTTAGAAACGCGACACTTTGCGTCTTTAGTAACAAATGTAATTAACAGAAATGTTAAATCACGTTAATTTTCCCCGAGAAAATGTTAAAATTATTAGTTAAATGGTTGATTAGGTTGGATTGAGTTGATTAGGTTCTATATTCTAAAACCTTAACTTATTCAACTCAATCTAACCTAATCAACTCAATCAACTAACATTACTTAGCATCATTAACTGCCTTAATAGCATCATCTACGGCTGTTGCACCGGCGGTATCATTAAGTTTTGTACGTTCTGTTTTTATAGAAGTTAATAAACCGGTAACAAATGGGCCAACGCCAAATTGTTTGTATTTAATGCCCATATCCTTAATTGCACCAATGCCCTGAAGTGCATATTCAGGTTTATCAACCCTGCCTGTCAATGCGGCAAAGCTGCGGATCAGGCCAAACCTGCCCTGCGGGCTGGCATCCATAAATTTACCATAAACATATGGCCATTGTTCGCTGCTGCCATTGGTAGCATAAGTAGTTACAATAGCCTGGGTTAATGCACCTTTATTATCCTGCTCAAATCCTTTAGCCAATGTCAATGACTGTGCGGGCTCTAATAAGGCAATTGCGTTCAAAGCCGCACCCTGTACAGCATATGACTGACTGCTTAAAGCCTGTTTAAACAAAGTTAAATTGCCTGATGCTTTTAATGCGCCAAGCTTGGCTATTGCAGCAGCACGAACCAATGTGTTTTCATCAGTTTGCGCTAATGATGTTAATATTGGCAAGGCAGCGTTGTGGATGTCATCATTGCTCATACTTAATGCCTTAATTGCCTTAATGCGCAAGCCAAAGTATTTGTCCTTTAAGGCAGCCAGCAAAACTTTTTGTCCGGCTTTATCTGTTTGGTGGCCTGCGGCAAAAGTTATTGCTTCAAACCTGTCAAGATATAAAGGCGCATTAAAGTATTGGAAAGCAAATTCGTCAAGCGTTTTATTGTCGGTTTTTTTGGTAAGTAAAGTTTTGTCGCCGTCAACATTTACCAGGTCGGGTTTTGTTGCCGATGGGAAGGTAAGCGTATCTGCCTTATCGTTCATCCAAACTTTGTACCTGTTCTTTTTGCCGTTAGCATAAATATCAATAGCCATAGGTAATTTAAAAGTTTGGCCTTCCTGGGTTTGCTGCAAGTAAACAGTTTCTGTTTTTGTAGCATCATCATATTTATAGCTGATGTTTAGCTCAGGGTTACCTGCACCATAATACCATTGATTAAAGAACCAGTTCAAATCAAGTCCGCTGGCTTCTTCCTCGGCTAAACGTAATTGCTGGGCCTCGCCGTTTTTAAACTGGTTGGTTTTCAGGTAGATGTTCAGGCCTTTATAAAATGCGTCCTTACCCAAATAGTTACGCAGCATGTTTAAAATACGACCGCCTTTTTGGTAGGTTACCACGTCAAAAACATCTTCTTTATCGCCATAATAAAAACGCACCAGGTTTTTGGTTTTAGCATCAGGCGAGTTCAAATAGTTTTGCATAGCGTCAAGGCTGTGCGCATCAGCTTCGTCCTGGCCATATTTGTGTTCGGCCCAAAGCATTTCGCTAAAGTCGGCAAACGATTCGTTTACGGTAAGGTTGCTCCAGCTTTCGGCGGTAACCAAATCTCCAAACCACTGGTGAAACAGCTCATGCGCAATGGTACTGCGGCCGGCATCATAACCTGCATCAATCAATTCGCGCGGGGTTTCCTGTACATATTCACCATGCAAGGTTGCCGATGTGTTTTCCATCGCGCCACTCACATAATCACGCACCACAATTTGCGAATATTTATACCATGGGAAATCAACCCCTAGTGTTGTTGAATAAAACTCTATCAGTTCAGGTGTCATCCCGAAGATCTGTTTGGCATAAGGCGCATATTTTGCCTCCAGGTAATAGTTTACCTCTTTGTTGCGCCATTTATCCTTATAAATTTTAAAGTCGCCAACGGCCATCATAAACAGGTATGGCGAGTGCGGCAGCTCCTGTTTCCAGGTATCGGTACGGGTACCATCGCCATTAACTTTCTGTGCAGCCAGCCTGCCGTTTGATAAGGTAACATATTTAGCCGGAACGGTCATGCTGATCTCGTCGGTAGTTTTTTGCCCGGGCTTATCAATGGTAGGAAACCAGCACGATGAGCTTTCAGTTTCACCCTGTGTCCAGATCTGTGTTGGTTTACCCTTTTCTGTGCCATCAGGATTTATAAAATACAAACCTTTGGCATCATTAATAGCGGCGCTGCCTTTAACATGCAGCTCATTTGGTTTTGAGGTATAATCAATATAAATGGTATAGCTCTCGTTGTTATGATAAACCTTATCCAGCTGAATGTTAACCGTTAGGCTGTCATCATACTTAAATTTCAGCGGTATGTTTTTACCGTTTTTAACAACAGCAATGGTTTTAAGGTCCATGCCTTTTGCATCAAGCCTCAGGCTATCTGTAGGGTAAAAATGCGGCTTTAAAGTAACCCATTCCTTGCCATACATGTATCGCTTTTTGTAATCAAAGCGTACATCGAGCTTAGTATGTACCAGGTCGTTAATTTTTGGAGGTGTAGCCCTATAGATCTTTAATTTGGGATCCTCGGGTTTCGCATTCTGCGCATAAGCTGCAGATATTGTCAAACCCATAAAAAGGCCTGAAAATACAAATGCCGAAAGAGTTTTTGTTGTAATCATATTGATGAATAAAATTTAGAGCTGTTAATAAAATATGGGTCAGTTGTGTTTTAATACTAAGCTAAATTATGAAGTTTTTAATTATAAAAACTATGACGGGAAGCACGCAAATAAGTTACAGCCGCAAAAGTTTTTTAATTTTTTTATATACAACGTTGGCAGAGCACGTCAAAAACGCACGCAAACTGTACGAATGCGAACAATATTTGAAAGATAGTTATATGTAACTTGTTGATAATTATTTATTTACGCAAATGGCATGTCTTTTATTACTTATAAGCAAACCGGGGGATATGATTTTTGTAAACTATTGTATAGCAATGGAATTGAGCTTAAGCCCCCGTCAGCATTAAATTAAAAATCCCCCTAATGGGGTGAGGGGAAAAAGAGTAGGTAGTAGGTCATTAGTCATTAGTCATTGTGTCATTAGTCATTAGGTCATTGTTTGATCTCTTGATTTGTAAAGGCGACCAGTAACCGAATGACGAAACTACCAATGACTAATATAGTAGTGATTAGAGACTGGAGATCAGAGATTAGGCAAGAAAAATCACCTGACTATGAACTATCAAGCACAAAACACCAATAAACTAATGAACCATTGAACAAATGAACTAACACCATGATAAAAAACTATTTAAAAATTGCCTGGCGCAACCTTTTAAAGAACAAGGCGCATACATTTATTAATGTAACCGGTTTATCGGTTGGCATAGCTGTAGCAATGCTTATCGGCCTGTGGATTTGGGATGAACTGTCATATGATAAATACTTTCAAAATCACGATAAGATAGTGCAGGTATGGCAACATCAAACATTTAACGGCAAGGTGGGCAGCCAAACTGCTATGCCTATACCATTAGGCACTATGCTGAGTAAGGATTATCGCAATGATTTTAAGTACGTGGTACTGTCAAGCTGGAATTATGATCACATACTGGCTTATGGCGATAAAAAAATAACCCAGCAGGGTAGCTTTATGCAGTCTGAGGCGCCGGATTTGCTTACCTTAAAAATGCTTAAAGGAACAAGGAAGGGCTTAACAGATCCATCATCCATTATGCTTTCGGCTAAAGTGGCAAAAGCCATTTTTGGGAACGACGATCCGATGGATAAAACCATTAAGCTTGATAATAAGGAATTGGTTAGGGTTACCGGGGTTTATGAAGACTTGCCCCATAACACAAGCTTTAATGAATTGAGATTTATAATTCCATGGGATCTGTTCAGGACCAGCCAGCCATGGGTAAAAGATGCTTCAACCCGATGGGGAAATAACTCATTCCAGATTTTTGCGCAATTAAACGATAATGCGGGTATAGATAAGGTTGATGCCCGGATAAAAAAACTTAAGGCAACAAATATTGCCGCTCAGGGCGATAATGTAGGTGCATCCTTTAAGCCGGTAGTATTTTTACATCCCATGAATAAATGGCATTTATATTCGGAATTTAAGGATGGCATTAACACAGGTGGCGCCATCCAATTTGTATGGATGTTTGGCATTATTGGTGTGTTTGTATTATTGCTGGCCTGTATTAACTTCATGAACCTAAGCACCGCCCGGTCAGAAAAGAGGGCAAAAGAGGTTGGCATCCGTAAAACCGTTGGGTCGCTGCGGATCCAGCTTATCGGCCAGTTTTTCAGCGAGTCGTTAATGGTGGTTGTATTTGCGTTCCTGTTTTCTATAGTGATCGTGTTATTGATACTCCCGTGGTTTAACCAGGTGGCCGATAAAACCATGGTTATCCTTTGGGCCAGCCCTGGTTTTTGGATAATGGGCATAGGCTTTAGCCTGCTCACGGGTTTAATAGCAGGCAGCTACCCGGCATTTTACTTGTCGTCTTTTCAGCCGGTTAAGGTATTAAAAGGCACGTTTAAGGCGGGCCGGTTTGCTGCCATACCACGCAAGGTGCTGGTGGTATTACAGTTTACGGTTTCAGTTACCTTAATTATTGGTACCGTTATAGTTTTCAGGCAAGTGCAGTTCACCAAGAACAGGCCGGTAGGTTATGAGCGCACCGGGCTGGTACAAATGGCAATGAAAAGCGACGGCATCCACAAAAGTTTTGCTGCTGTGCGTAACGACCTGCTACAAAGCGGCGCAGTTATGGAGATGGCCGAGTCAGGAAGCCCCTTAACTGATGTTTATTCAAACAACAGCGGATTGAAATGGAGGGGTAAGGCGCCTGATTTGCAGGACGATTTTGCAACCATCCTGCTATCGCCTGAATTTGGTAAGGTTGCAAAATGGAAAGTTTTAGACGGGCGCGATTTTTCAAGAGAATATTTGAGCGATTCATCAGCGATGATCCTGAATGAGTCGGCTGCAAAATTTATGAACTTTAAACGTCCGGTAGGTGAAATAATTGATTGGGGTAAAAAATATACAGTTGTAGGGGTAGTAAAGGATATGGTAATGTCATCGCCTTATGAGCCTGTAAAACCCAGCATATTTATATTGGACAATGGCGTAGGAAACCTGGTTGATCTTCGCCTAAATCCCAAAGTGAGCACACATGAGGCCCTGGCTAAAATAGAAGCGGTATTTAAAAGATACGATCCCGGAAGCCCGTTCGATTACAAGTTTACAGATGACGAATACGCTAAAAAGTTTGCTACCGAAGAGCGTGTAGGCAAGCTTGCCGGCTTTTTTACCTTACTGGCTATCTTCATCAGTTGTATGGGCTTATTCGGAATGGCATCGTTCATGGCCGAACAACGCACCAAAGAGATCGGCGTACGAAAAGTGCTGGGCGCCTCGGTATTCAGTTTATGGCGCTTAATGTCTGTTGATTTTATAATCCTGGTAAGTATTTCATTGCTGATAGCCATACCTACAGCTTACTACTTTATGCATGGCTGGTTGCAGGATTACAAATACCGGGCTGACCTGTCCTGGTGGATCTTTACAGGTACCGCTGCGGGCGCTATTATTATTACCATACTCACCGTGAGTTACCAAAGCATTAAAGCAGCGCTGATGAACCCGGTGAGTAGTTTGAAAACGGAATAGTCATTAGTCACTGGTCATTAGGTCATTGTCTGATCTCTTGATCTGTAAAGGCGATCAGTAACCTATTGATGAAACCCACCAATGACTAATGACACAATGACTAATGACCAAACACCATGATAAGAAACTATTTAAAAATTGCATGGCGCAATATAATCAGGCATAAAGCCTATTCGTTTATCAATTTATCTGGCCTGGCCATCGGTATGGCTTCAAGTATATTGATATTGCTTTGGGTGCAGAATGAGTTAAGCTACGATCGCTTTCACAAAAACGCAGATCAAACCTACCGGATAACCTGCGATGCCAGCGGTTTTAAAGCAGCTGTAAATACCGCTGGCATGCCCGCCGGCCTGAAAGCGCAAATGCCCGAAATAAAAAATACTGTGCGGCTAAGCCATCTTTCCAGCAGTTTATTCGAGGTGGGCGCCAGGAAGTTTGAGGAAAAGCGCGTGTTTTATGTCGATTCTACTTTTTTTCAGGTCTTCTCATTCCAATTGGTTAAGGGCGACCCTGCAACAGCTTTAAACCGCATTGATGGCGTGCTGCTTACGCAGGATATGGCCAAAAAGTATTTCGGGCAGGAAGACGCTATAGGCAAAGTGCTGCGCAAAGACAATGGCAGCAACGTAGTGGTTACCGGCGTTTTGGCCAATATTCCTGCCAACTCTCACCTCCAGTTTGATTTTCTTTTGCCTATGTCGTCTATCGTTCAAAGCACTGATGACTTGAAGAACAATACATGGAGCAATTTTAATTTTTATAGTTACGTGGTACTTGATAAAAGCTTTGTTCCCTCATCGGTGGCTTTTTTAAAGTTCAATCAAAAGATGAATGCGATTTATAAAGCGCATCAGCCTGATCAAAAAATAATTTTTCAATTGCAGCCCCTAACTGCAATTCACCTTGCAGCCCCTTTGCAGGTTGATTTGGAAGGACATGGAAACTCGCAATACGTTACAATTTTCTTTATCGTTGCTATTTTGGTGCTGGTAGTGGCCTGTATCAACTTCATGAACCTGGCCACTGCGCGTTCAGCCCGCAGGGCAAGGGAAATTGGGCTGCGTAAAGTATCCGGAGCTATCCGCGGGCAGCTCATCCTGCAGTTTTTAAGCGAATCTGTTTTGATCTCGTTTTTCGCTTTACTGCTGGCATTGGCAATGGTTTACCTGTTTTTACCGGTGTTTAACAACCTGGCCGATAAGCAGCTCGCCATAAATTTTCTGGATGCAAAACTTTGGCTGAGCCTGCTTGGTATTGCCGCTCTCACCGGGCTTATTTCGGGCAGCTACCCCGCTTTGTTCCTTTCAGGCTTTAACCCGGTTAAAGTGCTTAAGGGTAACATGAGGTCGATGGGCGGCAATCTTACCTTACGCAACACGCTGGTGGTAATACAATTCGCCGTTTCTATTTTGCTGCTTGTAGGCACCTTTACTATCTACAACCAGTTAAAATTCATCCAGAACCGCAACCCGGGTTTTGAAAAAGCTAACCTGCTGTATATGCCGATGAATGGCGATATGTGGAACAAACAACAGGCATTGAAAGCTGAACTTAAGCGTAACCCACTTACTGCCAACTTTGCTATTGTTAACGATTTGCCCATCAATCTTATAGCCGGCTCGCTTAATGTAAAATGGGAGGGCAAAGACCCAAAATCACAAATAGTTATCCCGTCGATGGATGTTAACGAGGATTTTATTTCGGTATTTAAAATGAAAATACTGAAAGGCCGTGGTTTTTCAAGTGCATTTAAAACCGACTCGAATAACTATGTTGTGAACGAAAAAATGCTGGCTGTAATGGGGCTTAAACCCGACAACGCAATAGGCAAGCCGCTGTCTTTTAATGAAAACAAAGGCTATATTATAGGTGTAGTTAAGGATTTTAATTTTAAACCCATTCAGCAGGCCATTGAGCCGCTGGCATTAAAGTTTAATAAGTATGGTGGTTACATAATTTTGCGAACCCAACCCAAAACCACAGAGGCAACTATAAAAGCCCTTGAACAAATAAGTCGCAGTCTTAATCCCGCTTATCCGTTTAAATATGATTTCCTGGACCAGGATTTGGCACGGATGTACAAAGGCGAGCAAAAAATGGGCAGTATATTTAACCTGTTTGCAGGGCTGGCCATCTTTATTTCATGCCTGGGTTTGTATGGCTTGTCGGCATTTATGGCCGAGCAGCGCACCCGCGAGATAGGCGTGCGCAAGGTTTTAGGCGCTTCGCTGCTGAATATCGTTTATCTGTTGTCGACCGGATTTACCAGGTTGATATTGATAGCCATAGTTATAGCAATACCGCTTTCGTGGTTTGCGGTTAACTATTGGCTGGAAGGCTTTGCCTATCATATCAATATCGGGTGGGCGGTGTTCGTCCTGTCCTCCATGGCTGCATTAATTATTTCGTGGGTAACGGTTAGTTATGAATCTATAAAAGTAGCCATCGTTAACCCGATAAAGAGCCTTAGAAGTGAGTAGGCAGTTGTTAGTGGGCGGTTGGCAGTAGCAACTGTAGGGGCGAATTGCATTCGCCCTGATCACAATGCAATCCAATTCCGGCAATGAACTATGAACCATTAACCATGAACTAAAATGATAAAGAACTATTTAAAAATTGCCTGGCGTAACCTGGTAAAGAGCAAGACACATACATTTATTAACGTCGGCGGTTTATCAGTTGGCCTGGCTTGCAGCCTGCTTATTTTGCTCTGGGTGCAGGACGAGCGTGGCGTAGATGGCTTTCACGCCAACGGACCGCAATTATACCAGGTATATGAACGCAATATACAACAGGGCGTAACTGACGCCAGCTACGTTACTCAAGGTTTACTGGCCGATGAGTTGAAAAAAAAGGTGCCGGAGATTCAATATGCCAGCGGTCTGGAACAAAATCGTTCTTTTACGTTTGAGGCAGGCAATAAAGTGCTTAAAATGGATGGAACCTATGCCGGGGCCGATTTTTTGAAGATGTTTAGCTATCCGCTTTTACAAGGAACGCCCGGAAGTGCTTTGACTGCCGCCAACGGCCTGGTAATTTCCCGTAAAATGGCCGAAGCTTTTTTTGGCTCGGTTGATAATGCCATCGGGAAAGCTATCCGTTATGAAAATAAGGATAATTTAGTGGTTACGGCAGTTTTTGAAAACTTACCGGCCAACTCATCGCAGCAATTTGATTTTTTGAAAAGCTGGAAGGCTTTTATTATAGAAAATACATGGGTAAATAACTGGAACAGCGCCAGCCCGGCTACTTATATACAGCTGCGCCCCGGCGCCGACCCTCATAAAGCAGCCGCTAAAATTAAAGATTTTCTCAGCCTTTACAGGCCGGCTACAACAGGGCTCCGCACTGAACTTGCATTGCAGCCCTATACTGAAAAATACCTGCACTCGACATTTAAAAATGGAATAACCGATGGCGGCAGGATTGAATATGTAAGCATTTTTAGTTTGGTAGCTATTGTTATTTTACTTATTGCCTGCATTAATTTTATGAACCTGGCTACCGCCCGTTCAATAAAGCGGGCCCGGGAAGTTGGCGTGCGGAAAGTTATGGGCGCAGCCAGGATAAGCTTAATAGGCCAATTTATGAGCGAGGCGCTGCTCCTTTCGTTTGTATCAATGATTATAGCGATTATGATAGTTGTATTGTTATTGCCTGAGTTTAACAGTATCACCGGGAAGCAGATTGCAATACAACCGGGGCAGCCAGTTTTCTGGCTTGCTTTGGCAGGAGTGCTGGTATTAACCGGGTTACTATCGGGTGGATACCCCGCTATTTTCCTCTCATCGTTAAACCCGGTTCAGGTGTTAAAGGGCAGCCTTAAATTTGGCCGGGGCGCAACGTTTTTCAGAAAAGGGCTGGTTGTTTTTCAGTTTACACTATCTATCATTCTTATAATAGGCACTATAGTGGTTTCGGGGCAGATGAATTATATACAGAATAAAAACCTGGGGTATAATCGCGAAAACCTGCTTTATGTCCCTTTAGAAGGTGATTTGATCAAAAATTACGATTTGTTTAAAAACGAGGCATCGAAGATGCCCGGCGTGCAGTCTATCTCAAAAATGAAAGAGTCGCCCACGGTAATCGGCCATTCAAAGAGCGATATTACCTGGGAAGGCAAAGACCCAAATCAGCCCGTGTCATTTTCTGATGCCTCAGTCGGATATGATTTTGTGAAAACGATGAAGTTGCAATTAACCGGCGGGCGCGATTTCTCAAAAGAATTTGCCGATTCGGCAAACTACCTGGTAAACGAGGCCGCCGCTAAAAAAATGGGCTATCAAGATGCAGTCGGCCGCGCTTTATCATTGGACGACCGTAAAGGCCAGATTGTAGGCGTGCTGAAAGATTTCCATTTCAACTCATTGCACGATGCTATTGCGCCACTGATTATCCGCCTGGCTGATAATCAAAAGTGGGGCACAATACTGGTCCGTATTGAAGCCGGTAAAACAAAGCAAATAATAGCAGGCCTCGAAAAGATAGGCAGAGAGCTTAACCCCGACTTCACATTTTCGTACCGGTTTTCTGACCAGGAATATGCCAAATTGTACAACAGCGAACAGGTGGTAAATAAGCTTTGCAATTATTTTGCGTCCATTGGCATTTTTATTTCGTGCCTGGGCCTTTTAGGTTTGGTTATGTTTACCGCTGAACAGCGCGTTAAAGAAATTAGTATCCGCAAAGTATTAGGAGCAAGAGTAAGCTCGCTGTTTGCGTTATTATCGTCGGAGTTTTTAATACTGGTGTTAATTTCATTGCTGATTGCTTCGCCAGTTACGTGGTATACCATGAGTAAATGGCTGCAAGGATTTGCCTACCATACAACTATGCAATGGTGGATGGTTGGCCTGGCAGGTGGCCTGATAATTTTAATCGCTATGGCAACGGTTAGTTTCCATGCAATTAAGGCGGCATTGGTAAACCCGATAAAGAGCCTTAGAAGTGAGTAGGGAGTTGGCAGTTTCAAATGTAGGGGCGAATTGCATTCGCCCTATGCGCCAAACCAAGATTGCAACAAGCTCCGGCTATGAACTAAAAGTGAGTGATTAGAGACTAGAGATCAGAGATTAGTTAAAAAAGCTTCGGCTATGAACCATGAATTATCAACCATGAACTAAATAACATGATAGAGAACTATTTAAAAATCGCCTGGAGAAACCTCATTAAAAACAAGGTTTCCTCTTTGATCAACATTGGCGGCCTTGCCATGGGGATGGCCGTAGCTATGTTGATAGGATTATGGATCTGGGATGAGCTGTCATTCAATAAATATCACCAGAACTATGACCGTATTGCAGAGGTAATGGAGAAGGACGTTTATAATGGTACCGTGTACACGGGCTCAACCATTCCGCTGCCGCTGGATGCAGAAATGCGCAAAAATTACGGCAGTGATTTTAAGCACATTGCAATGACCTCCTTCACCGAGAAGCACATTTTAAATATAGGGGATAAAAAAATATCGTACCCTGGCGCTTTTATGGGTGCTGAAGGCCCGGAAATGTTTTCGCTCAGGATGCTTAAGGGTACCCGCAACGGATTGAAAGGATATTCTTCTATGCTGATCTCGCAATCAGTAGCCCAAGCATTATTTGGGGATACTGACCCTATAAACAAAACCGTAAAGCTTGATAATAAAGACAGCTTTAACGTTTTGGGAGTTTATGAGGATCTGCCGCGTAACACTACTTTTCACGATGTTGCATTTATAGGGCCATGGGACTATTACATAAACGCTCCAGGTAATGGAAGGTCGCTGACCGACTGGAGTGACAACTCATTATTTATGTATGTGCAGATAGCTGACCATGCCGACATGGCTAAGCTCTCTGAAAAGATAAAAAACATTAAGCTGAACAGGATCGGAGCAGACCAGGCGCGAACCAAACCCGCGATGTTTTTGCAGCCTATGAGCAAATGGCATTTATATTCGGAGTTTAAGAATGGTATAAACACAGGGGGCGCTATTCAATATGTGTGGCTGTTTGGCATTATTGGTGTGTTTGTACTCATGCTGGCCTGTATCAATTTTATGAACCTGAGCACCGCACGCAGCGAAAAAAGGGCAAAAGAAGTAGGCATCCGTAAAGCCATCGGGTCTTTAAGAGGGCAGCTGATCAGCCAGTTCTTTTGCGAATCGTTACTTATTGCGGTACTGGCATTTACATTCTCAATCATACTCGCTGTACTTATTTTGCCGTTTTTTAACAATGTGGCAAATAAAAATATGGCCATTTTGTGGAGTAGCCCGCTGTTTTGGATGGCCGGCGCAGGTTTTACTTTATTTACAGGATTAATTGCCGGCAGCTATCCTGCCCTGTACCTGTCATCCTTCAAGCCGGATAAAGTATTGAAAGGTACTTTTAAAGCCGGGCGCTTTGCAGCTCTTCCGCGTAAGGTGCTGGTGGTATTGCAGTTTACAGTGTCAGTTGTTTTAATCATCGGCACCATTATCGTTTTTAAGCAGATCGAGTTTGCCAAAAATCGCCCCGTTGGATATAGTAGGGATGGCCTGGTTAATATTGAAACAACAAATGACGACCTGCATAAGCAATTTAATCCGTTAAGGGCAGATCTGCTGAAATCGGGTGCAATAACAGAAGTGGCGGAATCATCAAGCTCCACAACCGGGATAAATAACGACCGTGGCGACCTTGACTGGAAAGGGAAGGACCCTGCTATGGTTTCCTCTTTCGGCTATATAGGCGTTACCTCCCAATATGGCAAAACAGTGGGCTGGAAGTTTGCTGACGGAAGGGACTTTTCCAGCCAGTTGATTACCGATTCATTAACCATTGTATTAAACGAAGCCGCCGTTAAATACATGGGACTTAAAAATCCGGTTGGAGAAATAGTAAAGGTTGGGAAAAGGTTCCTGACCGTAATTGGTGTAGCAAAGGATATGGTGATGGAATCGCCATATGAGCCTGCTAAACAAACCATTTTTTACCTTAGGCAGGGCTCTTTCGATGATGTACTTATAAAGATCAACCCCCAAATAAGCGCTCATAAGGCACTCAGCAAAATTGAAGCGGTTTGCAAAAACTATTCCCCATCAGTTCCATTTACTTACAAATTTGCTGACGACGAATACGCCAAAAAATTCGCTAACGAAGAGCGGATAGGTGAGCTGGCAAGCGCCTTTGCAATACTGGCTATTTTTATCAGCTGTTTAGGTTTGTTTGGCATGGCATCTTTTGTGGCCGAGCAGCGCACCAAGGAATTAGGTGTACGCAAGGTATTGGGTGCAACAGTTTTTGGCCTGTGGCGATTAATGTCAGCCGATTTTGTGGCGCTGGTGATAATCTCGCTATTAATTGCTGTACCCACAGCACATTATTTTATGTATAACTGGCTGCAGCACTACACTTACCGTACTGAATTATCATGGTGGGTATTTGCATTAACCGGGGCAGGAGCTATCATCATAACCTTGCTTACAGTAAGTTACCAAAGTATTAAAGCAGCCCTGATGAACCCGGTGAAGAGTTTGCGCTCAGAGTGATTAGAGGTTAGAGATTAGTTAAACAATACTTCGACTATGTACCATGAACTATCAACCATAAACCCGCAGGCACCAATGAACTATTGAACAAGTGAACCAATGAACTAAAACATGATAAAGAACTATTTAAAAGTGGCCTTTCGTAACCTGGCGAGGAACAAGGCCCATACGTTTATTAATATGGCGGGTCTTTCTATTGGGCTTGCCTGCAGTTTGCTTATTTTGCTTTGGATACAAAACGAGCAGGATGTGGATGCGTTTCATAAAAACGGGTCCCGCTTATACCAGGTATATGAGCGTCAGTATTATGATAATAAAGTAAACACCCAGTATTATACACCCGGTGTTTTAGCCGCCGAGATGAAGCGGCAGATCCCTGAAATAACGTACGCAACCAATGCCGTTTTTTATGAACAGCATACTTTTAAGGTTGGGGATAAAGTTTTTAAAATAGAGGGGGGATCGGCTGATGTGGACTTCTTTAAAATGTTCAGCTTCCCATTAATACAAGGCAACACGCAAACCGCTTTAAGCAATCCTTCAGGGATAGCCATATCACAAAAAATGGCAGTTGATTTTTTCGGCAGCCCCCGGCAGGCAATGGGTAAAACAGTCCGTTCCGATAACCAAAAGGATTTTGTGGTTACCTCAGTATTTGAAAATGTTGGCGCAAATTCTTCTATAAAATTCGATTATCTAATCAATTGGTTCTCATTTTTACAGGATAACCCATGGGCAAAAAAATGGGGTAATAACACACCATATACCTATGTTCAATTACAGGCCGATGCCAACCCCAGCCTGGTTGATAAAAAGATCACACACTTTTTAGAGAACCTGGATAAAGGTGAAAAAAAAGGAACTTTTACCCAGGAACTTGGCCTGCAACTGTTTGACGAAGTTTACCTGCACGGCAATTTTACCAACGGAAAAGTTGATGGTGGCAGAATTGGCTATGTACACTTATTCAGCATTGTAGCCCTGTTCATCCTGCTGATAGCCTGTATCAATTTCATGAACCTTACTACCGCACGTTCGGTTAAAAGGGCAAAAGAAATAGGTGTCAGGAAAGTTGTAGGCGCCTTACGAAGCGTGCTCATTAAACAGTTCATCAGCGAATCGGTATTGCTAACCACCATAGCAGTAATGGTTTCCCTGGTTATGCTGACCGCTTTATTGCCTGTTTTTAACCAGATCACCCAAAAACAAATTGAGCTGCCCTTTAACCAGCTAACATTCTGGTTAAAGTTGCTGGTCATTACATTGGTTACCGGGATAGTTTCGGGGAGCTATCCGGCCCTGTTCCTGTCGTCATTTAACCCGGTTAAGGTGTTAAAAGGAACACTGAAGCTCGATTCGGGCACCACAATGTTTCGTAAAGGCCTGGTGGTGTTCCAGTTTGTGCTTTCTGTGGTATTAATAATAGGTACCGTTATTGTTTCGCGGCAGGTTAACTACATCCAGTCCATCAATCTTGGGTTCAACAGGGATAACCTTGTCTATGTTCCTTTGGAGGGAGATCTTGGCAAAAATTATGAAGTGTTTAAAAATGAAGCGCTTAAAATGCCCGGCATAAAATCAATAACCCTAAGCAGTAACGCGCCTACGGCAATAAGCAATTCCACGGTTAATGTTGAATGGGACGGAAAGGACCCTAACACCAATGTATCCTTTAGCAATGCGGCTGTTGGATATGATTTTATCAGCACCATGAAATTAAAAATGGTTGCCGGTCGTGATTTTTCAAAGGATTTTGCCACTGACTCTGCAGGTTATGTTGTTAACGAGGAGGCTGTAAGAAGATTAGGATATACAAGCCCAATAGGCAGAGCTTTAACCATTTGGGGCAACAAAGGGAAGATAATTGGTGTTGTGAAGGATTTTCATTTCAGTTCGCTGCATGATAAAATTAAACCTTTGATATTGTATTACGGAGAAAAGGCAGGCAGTGGAATTGCGCTGGTAAGAACCCAACCCGGAAAAACCAAAGAAGCTTTGGCCAGTTTGAGAAAACTTTCAAAAGAATTGAACCCTAACTTCCAGTTCTCCTATACGTTTTCAGACGATGAATACAACAAGCTGTATGACAGCGAGCAGATTGTAAGCAAGCTCTCTGATGCATTTGCATTCCTGGCTATTTTTATATCCTGTTTAGGGTTATTAGGCCTTGCTATGTTTACTGCAGAACAAAGGGTACAGGAAATAGGAATTCGCAAGATCCTTGGCGCAAGCGTAACATCATTATTTGCATTGCTATCGGCCGAGTTTTTATGGCTTGTGGTAATTGCATTATTAATTGCTATCCCCGTTGCCTCATATGCAATGGACTATTGGCTTCGGTCCTTCGCCTATCATACACCTGTACAGTGGTGGATCTTTGCGCTTTCGGGAGTTTTAATCATCCTCATCGCGTTAGCAACCATAAGCTTCCAGGCAATAAAAGCGGCGTTGATAAATCCGATAAAAAGTCTGCGTTCCGAGTGATTAGAGGTCAGAGACCAGTTAAAAAATGCTTCGGCTATGAACCACGAACTAAAAATGAGTGATTAGAGGTTAGAGACCAGAGATTAGTTAAAAGAGCCTCGGCTATCAACCATGAACTAAATATTATGATAAAGAATTATTTAAAAATCGCCTGGCGCAATCTTATTAATAATAAGGCGCATACTTTTATTAACATGGCCGGCCTTTCGGTTGGGTTGGCCTGCAGCTTGCTGATCATGCTTTGGGTGCAAAATGAATTAAGTGTTGATGCTTTTCATAAAAATAGATCCCGTTTGTATAATGTATATGAGCGGCGGTACTTTGACCATAAAATTTCGGGGCAGTATAGCACACCAGGGGTATTGGCAGCAGAGATGAAAAAGGTATTTCCTGAGGTGGAGTATGCTGTTAATGCGGTATACAAGGAGACAAATACCTTTATGACCCGGGATAAGATATTAAAATTACAGGGAGCTGCGGCAGATGCCGACTTTTTTAAGATGTTCAGCTACCCACTTGTTCAGGGCAGTGTACAAACCGCGTTAAGCTCACCGTTAAGTTTAGCCATTTCGCGAAAAATGGCTGAGAGTTTTTATGGCAGTCCGCAGGCGGCCATAGGCAAAACTATCCGTTTTGAAAATAAGAAAGATTTTACGGTAAGCGCCGTATTTGAAAACCTGCCCGTCAATACCTTCGCGAAATTTGAATATGTAATTAACTGGAATGCTTTCCTGATAGAAAACCCGGGGGCAACAGAATGGGGCAACAACTGGCCGCAAACAACCGTAATGTTTCATGCAGGTGCTAACCCGGTATTGTTTGAAAAAAAGATAACTCACTTTTTAGATAATTACGATACAGGCCAAAAGAAAGGGGTTTTTACCACGCAACTTGACATACAACGATTTGATGAAAAGTATTTACATGGTAATTTTGCCGGCACTAAATTTGACACGGGCAGGATTGAGTATGTACAACTGTTTAGCATCGTGGCTATTTTTATTTTATTAATAGCCTGTATAAACTTCATGAACCTTACCACCGCCCGTTCTGTTAAACGTGCACGGGAGATAGGGATCCGTAAGGTAGTTGGGGCCGTGCGTTCTGTTTTGATCAAGCAATTTATCGGCGAATCATTGCTGGTAACTTCATTAGCGGTTATTGTTGCATTAGGATTGTTGATATTGCTGTTGCCTTTGTTTAACCAGGTAACCCAAAAGCAGATCGGATTACCATTTGATCAGGTCGATTTTTGGCTAAAACTGGCAGGTATCACGCTGGTTACCGGCCTGGTATCAGGCAGCTACCCGGCCTTATTTCTTTCATCATTTAACCCGGTTAAAGTTTTAAAAGGCGCACTTAAATTAGATTCCGGCACCACATTATTTCGTAAAGGACTTGTAGTATTTCAGTTCGTACTTTCCGTTATCATGATTATCGGGACTGTTATTGTTGCCAGGCAAATGAATTTTATCCAATCCAGGAACCTGGGCTATGACCGCGAAAACCTGGTTTATATGCCGGTAGAAGGGGAGCTTAAATCACAATATACGGTTTTTAAATCTGAAGCTTTAAAAATGCCGGGGATAAAATCAATAACAGTTTCAGGGTCAAACCCCACTATAATTGGTAATGGTACGGTTGGTGTTGAATGGACAGGGAAAGATCCCAACGTCAGTATCCGTTTTGCACAAAATGCGGTTGGATATGACTTTGTAAACACCCTGAAATTAAACCTGCTGGCCGGGCGTGATTTTTCCAAAGATTTCCCGACAGATACTGCAGGTTATATCATTAACGAAACAGCAGCAGAAAGGATAGGGTATACCAACCCGATTGGGCAACCATTAGCGCTTTGGGGGCAAAAAGGCAAGATCATTGGTGTGCTCAAAGATTTTCACATTAATTCCATGCATGAGCCGATCATCCCGTTGGTCCTATGGCTGGGAAAAAATGATAATTATGGCAATTTACTGATCCGCACAGAGCCGGGTAAAACCAAAGAGGCATTAGCCAGCCTGGAAACTCTGAGTAAGCAAATTAACCCGTCGTTTCCATTCACTTATTCTTTTTCAGATGAAGAATATAAAAATCTTTATATTAGTGAGCAGATAGTGGGTAAGCTGGCCAACGCATTCGCGATGCTGGCTATTTTTATTTCGTGCCTGGGCTTACTTGGTTTGGCTATGTTTACTGCCGAGCAACGGGTTAAGGAAATCGGGATCCGGAAAATATTGGGTGCCAGCGTAAGGTCCCTGTTCACGCTATTGTCATCAGAGTTTTTAGTGCTGGTAATTATTGCCTTGCTTATTGCATCGCCCATAGCCTGGTATGCAATGAATAAATGGCTTCAGGGCTTTGCCTACCACACACCGGTACAATGGTGGGTGTTTGTTTTATCAGGTGGCTTGATCATATTAATAGCTTTAGCAACCGTAAGCTTCCAGGCCATAAAAGCGGCTTTGATTAACCCGATAAAGAGTTTAAGGAGTGAGTAGATAAATTCAGACGTAGGGGCGAATTGCATTCGCTCTGTTCGCGATAACCTGCGGACTGTGTGCACACAGTCCGCTTTTTTATATTTATAAAAATTTTTCTGCTGTAACCATTTGTATCCATTTGCAGTCTTATCTTTAATCAAAATGCGTATCATCATGAATAATAGATCCCGCCTTTTTTTAGCCATTGCATTAATATTTAGCCTTTTTGGCCGCACCTATGCGCAAGACATGCCCGGTAAGCGCGATTCTATCAACTCGGCTATATTAAATGAAAAAAGGGTTATCCAGGTTGTTTTGCCCGAAAAGTATAAGCCCGGCAGTACCGATAAATATGATGTGCTTTACATCCTTGACGACTGGAATATAAAATTAGGATACGATATACAGCGTTTTATTGAAAACGAGCACAGCATGCCGCCAACAATCATCATCGGCGTGTTAAATACCGACCGCGATAAAGATTTTTTACCGACCCATTCCAACGGTAACAAAACATCAGGCTCCGCAGACAAATTCCTCAAATTTTTTAAGGACGAGCTAATACCCTATATCGATAAAACTTACCCTGCTGGTGGCGATAATACACTTTTCGGCCATTCATTCGGCGGCGTGTTTGTTACCTATGCCCTGTTAAATGAGCCGCACCTTTTCACCAATTACATTGCAGGCGACCCAAGCTACTGGTGGGACAATGGCATAATGCTTAAGCAAGTTAAAGAGAAATTGCCTTCGCTGGCAAATAAAGGAAAAACGCTTTACATAGGCGGCCGCGAAGGACAGGGCATGAAGGAGATGAACATTAACCCGATGGACAGCCTGCTAAAAAAAGATGCGCCTGCCGGTTTTAAGTGGGTAGTAAACGCGTATCCCAATGAATCTCACGGTACAGTAAGGTTAAAAAATTTTTACGACGGCTTAAGATTTGCCAATAGTGACTATGGCGGAAAGCCCATAATGTTCCATCCAACCAGCGGCATTGTGTTAAAGGATAAACCGATAAAGATTTGGTATTTTGATGATACCACAAAGGTACATTATACACTGGATGGCTCACAACCTTCAATGACATCGCCGCTTGTAAGGCCCGAGTTAGAATTGTCGGGCCCCGCGACAATTACCTTCCGGAAGGTTACAGGGCGCCCTAAATTCGACAAAACAACTACCGGTGAATTTAAAGAAGGTTCCTACCTGGCAGCTACGCCGCTCAGGAAAAATTATAAGCCCGGCGGCTTTAATTATGCCTATTACGAGGGCGAATGGGACAAGCTGCCCGATTTTAAAACTTTAACACCTGTTAAGGAAGGTATAGCCGACAGCACTTTCAGTATAGATAAGCTACCCCGTCAAAATAATTTTGCAGTGGTTATTGACGGGCAATTTGAAATTAAGCAGGAAGGCTATTACATTTTCGGAATGTCATCAGACGACGGTTCAAAGGTATATCTTGGCGACAAGCTGATAATTGATCTCGACGGCCTGCACGGCGATGATGTAGAGCGGTCATACATCGTTCCGTTAAAAAAAGGCTTTTACCCCTTGCGGATAGCATATTTTCAGAAGGATGGCGGCCGCAAGCTTGAACTTGTGTACGTTACCCCTGATAACATCATGAAAAAAAAGCCAACACCTATTCCGTATGCATTGCAGTACGGGCGTAGATAAAGGGGGCTTTGTAAGTCTCAGTAAATTTGCCATTACAAACAAAAACCCGGCTCACAATCGCACGCCGGGTTTTATTTTATAGGTATAAAAATTCTTTAGCAATACTGCTCAAACGCACCAATAAGGTTATCGGCAATCATTTGTGCCGGGCGACCTTCAATTTGATGGCGCTCAATAATATGAACCAGCTTGCCGTCTTTAAATAAAGCCATAGCAGGTGATGACGGTGGATAAGGCAACATATAAGCACGCGCTTTATTAACAGCATCAGCTTCCATACCTGCAAAAACTGTTACCAGCCTGTCAGGATGTTTTTCGCTTTGCGCGGCCATACGTGCAGCGGGGCGCGCATTAGCAGCAGCACAACCGCAAACAGAATTAACCATTACAAACACGGTACCTTCGCTTTCAATGGCTTTGGTAACTGCATCAGCATCTTTCAACTCTTCAAAGCCAACCCTTGTAAGTTCTTCCCGCATTGGGGTTACTAAATATTCTGGATACATCTTTCTCTTTTTCTAAATTTCAAAACAAAAATAACAAATGATTAGCAGTTAAAATTTAAAAATAAGAATAATAACAATTTACTGACGTTTCATAAGGGTATTAAAACCGGCTGGGTGCTGAAAAAATGGTTCATTATAGCATAGTTTTAACAAAAACATCATTTTGTTTTTTTAACCCTATTACTTACCTTGCCGTCCCTAATTAAATAATTACGATGAAATTGAAACCGTCTGACGTAAGTACAGTTATTATTGTAAATAAGAATAAAGAAGGTTCTCAAACATTACAGATCAAAACAAAACATATCAGCCGGATTAAACATTACCTGCTTGGTGTTTTAGCGGTAATTACCACCCTTACCTTGTCTGTAATTTACTTGAGCCATAAAAACCAGGAGCAGGAAGAAGAAAAACAGCACCTTGTAGCGCAGCTTATAAAACTTAAGGGTGAAGTTCCCGCGCCGGATATCCAGGAAAAGAAAGCAAACACTGCCCAAAGCTATATCCAATCAATCGAGGTAAAGCTTAAAACCATAAATGATTATCTTAAAAAACGTGGTTTAAAAGGGTTTGCAATTGGCGCGGTTGGCGGTAATGGCAATGCCGAAGCTGCTAAGCTTACTGACGAAGAAACATACTCGTTATACGACGAATATTTAAATCGCCTGGTACATACTGTAGCCTTTACGCCAATGGGCTACCCGCGGGTTAGTTCACTAACCTCGTATTTTGGCTACCGCAGCGATCCATTTAACTCGGCAAGCGCGGAATTTCACCCGGGTATTGATTTCAAAGGCAACCGTGGTGATGAAGCCAAATGTACTGCTACAGGCAAAGTTGTTTTTGCCGGGCGCTATGGGGGCTATGGCAATTGCGTACGAATAGAGCACGCTAATAATTTTGAAACATTATACGGGCATCTTTCGCGCATTTCTGTGAAAGTGGGGCAGGAAGTTACCGTTGGCCAAAAAATTGGCGAGGTGGGTTCAACAGGGCACTCAACAGGTAACCATTTGCATTATGAAGTGCGCAAAAATGGTAAAGCAATAAACCCTATAAAATTTCTGACACTTAATAATTAATAACCGGAACAAACCATGGCATTATTTTCAAAAAAAGAGAAAGTCGCATTGGATTTGCAATCCATATCAACATTGATAAGTGAGGGGTCTGTTTTTGACGGAAACCTTAAAGCACCCGCATATACCCGGATTGACGGGCAGATAACCGGCGATGTAACGGTTGATGAAGGCCTGATACTGGGCGAAAAAGGATCGGTACTGGGTAATATTATCACCAAAGAAATGGTTGTTTACGGCACTGTAAATGGCAACATCCAAACAAATACCCTCGAAATTAAAGCCACCGGTAAAGTTACAGGCGAGATATTGACCCAAACCCTTACTGTTGAAAACGGTGCCGTTTACAATGGAAGCCTTTCCATGTCTCAAACCAATAAGCCGGCTCAAGCCAATAAATTGCCCAGGCACGAACAGAAGGTTCTTGAAGCATCAATTGATTAAGTACTACTGATTGTTAATGGTGCATTATTCCTTGTGACGAATAATGCCCTTACTTGCTTTGGTGAATAAGGGCGCTATGGCAATTCTTATGTCATAAACTGGCGTGATCAGCTGCTTATGTAGTTAGCTTAATCAACCAAATTTCATTTTGATAAACCTATCAGTTACCTTTGCAAAAAAAACTTAAAAACTATGTCATCAGTAGAGACCGTTTACACCAAGTACAAAGTAAAAGACTTTTCATTAGCCCAATGGGGCCGGAAAGAGATTGAATTAGCCGAAGCAGAAATGCCGGGCTTAATGGCCTTACGTAAAGAGTACGGCCCATCAAAAGCATTGAAAGGCGCCCGTATTGCAGGCTGCCTGCACATGACCATCCAAACCGCCGTATTGATCGAAACATTGATCGAACTGGGCGCTGAAGTTACCTGGTCGTCATGTAACATTTTCTCAACCCAGGATCATGCCGCCGCTGCAATTGCTGCTGCAGGTACCTCAGTTTATGCCTGGAAAGGTATGAATGCTGAAGAGTTTGACTGGTGTATTGAGCAAACCTTATTTTTTGGCGAAGCCCGCAAGCCATTGAACATGATATTGGATGATGGGGGCGATTTAACCAATATGGTTTTAGATAAATATCCCGAGCTTGTTGCCGGTATTAAAGGTTTATCAGAAGAAACTACTACAGGTGTACACCGCTTATATGAGCGTGTTAAAGCCGGTACGCTGCCAATGCCTGCTATCAATGTAAATGATTCAGTAACCAAATCAAAATTTGATAATAAATATGGTTGCCGCGAATCATTGGTTGATGCCATCCGCCGTGCTACTGATGTAATGATGGCCGGTAAAGTGGCTGTTGTTTGCGGTTATGGTGACGTGGGTAAAGGTTCTGCCGATTCATTGCGCAATTCGGGTGTACGTGTTATAGTAACTGAAATTGACCCTATCTGCGCTTTACAGGCAGCAATGGAAGGCTTTGAAGTTAAAAAGCTTGGCACTGCTATAAAAGAAGCTGATATTGTTGTTACTGCAACAGGTAACAAAAACATCGTTCGTGAAGAGCATTTCCGAGCGCTGAAAGACAAAGCCATCGTTTGTAACATTGGCCACTTTGACAATGAAATTGACATGGCCTGGTTAAACGGTACTTATGGTAATACCAAAATTGAAATTAAGCCACAGGTTGATAAATATACCATTGATGGTAATGATGTCATTATTTTAGCGGAAGGCCGTTTGGTGAATTTAGGTTGTGCAACCGGTCACCCAAGTTTTGTAATGAGCAACTCGTTCACCAACCAAACTTTAGCTCAATTAGAGCTTTGGAATAATGGCGCACAATACGAAAACAAGGTTTATACCCTGCCAAAACACCTTGACGAAAAAGTTGCCCGCTTACACCTTGCCAAAATTGGCGTTGAGCTGGAAGTTTTAGACCAGGATCAGGCTGAGTACATTGGCGTAACTGTTGATGGTCCGTTTAAACCTGAGTATTACAGATACTAATTGAGGTAAAAGCTTAAAGGTAAAATATACGAGGGCATGGTTTTAGGATCATGCCCTTTTTTTGATCGCTTGCGCAAATAATTCAAAATCATCAATATTCATTAAGATAGAGCTGGCTTCTTTACTTGCGCCGTACAGTTTATCAATCTTAATGGGTTCTTTAAACGTGATAAGCAGATTGCCGCCTTTTTTGGCTATGCCGCCCTTGAAAAAGAGATCTGCCGAATGATGATCATTGGTAATTTTCTCCGCAGCGCTAATGTTGTTTAAATTAGTGCAAGCCCGCCAGCGTAATCCTGTACGTAAAATTATCTGTTCGTCGTTTATCAATACCTTTCTTTTAATAACTGCAGACAGATCAGCAACAAAGAAAATAACACCGTAAAGCGACAGGATGGTAACTATATTAGCGGCCATATGGCTCCATTTCATTAATAAAAAATGAAATGCTGTAATTTCTACCATAACTGCCAGTAGTAAAATACACCAGATAGCAACATAACCAAACTCTTTGTGAGTACTGAAAGAGCGGCTTGCTTTTAATGCCGGTGTTTCCTTCCTCCAAAAAAGCAAACCATACCTGAGTACAGCTAACTCCGACGCTATTACTTTCACAGCTACTGATTCGCCCATAACTTCGGCCATTGCGGTGCGCAAATTATAAATAGGATCGGTTAATATAAGTTGATTGGCTTTATAAGCTTTTCTTAATTTATTAAACTTAGTAACAGCATAAATAATAAAGAGGAGTTCGGCTACAGCGGTAAGCTTACGGATCTGCAGTATGTATTCCTTTTGCTGTTGAGGTAATACAAGGTAAGCAACCCCGCAGCATAAGCTGACAACAAGAAGCATCCGCTTGGCTGAAAGTTTTAATGGGCGTACTATTATAAAATAGAAAAGCACAGGAAACGTGATCACAAAATCAGCCAGCAAACCATTGGCAATTTTATTTTTAACTGATAGCGGAACTGTATGAAGCATGAATGTCCCGCCTAAAAATATCAATAAAGCTAAAACTGTGATCAGTATAATGTTTCGGTTTGATTTGAGTAGGAATGCTGCCATAAATTAAGTAAAGATAAGGCCCTTATTGATGCTTTAGCACATTTAATTCTCTATTTGTTTCGTTTATAAATTAGCCTGGAAAGCTGAATTTTTTTATGTCTTTTGGGACAGATCCACGGCACAATTAAAATACAATGGTAAATGTTGTCCCGGCTCCCGGCTCACTTTCAACGCTTATGTTGCCACCAAAGGTTTCTATTTGTGTTTTGGTCATAAATAACCCAACGCCCTTGCTATCATACCCGGTATGGAACACGTGGTTGAGTTTAAATATATTGTTTGCGTGCCGCTTCAGGTCTATCCCCAGCCCGTTATCGCTAAAGGCTAGCGTAACCCTACCTTCGGTTATGGCCGAGGTGATATTTATAACAGGCGGTACATCTGTCTTGCTGTATTTTAACGCATTGCTAATCATATTATAAAATATACTTTCGAGGTACATTTTTGGAAACTTCATTGCAGGCACTCGGAAATCGGTATTGATAATTGCGTTTTTTGAAACTATCTGCCCGGTTAACATCTTTTCTACATTGATTGTGAGCTCTTCAAGATCGCAATTATCATAAGGCAAATCCTGATTATTTCTTACCTCAAGCACTTTCATCAATTCATTCAGTGTTTCAATAAGAGTGGAACTGGATTGTTTCAGCATTTTTAAATAATCAGATCTTTCTTCTTCCGAATTTGATTCTGCCATCAGATCCAGTATCATATCAATGCTCCCTGCAGGCCCGCGTAAATTATGTGCTACGATACGATTAAAATCCTCAAACTGGCTTATGCGGTTTTCGAGGTCGAGCGCTCTTTTATATTCATCAATATCGGTACATGAGCCAAACCATTTTACAATTTTTCCTTGCTCATTTTTCATTGGCAACGCCTGGCATAAATGCCATTTATTGATCCCGTCTGCTGCTCTTTTAAATCGTATCTCCGCCTGGTAGGGTATGCCCATCAGCAGGGATTCATCCCATGCCTTCAAATGTTTTTTAAACCCTTCAGGGTGCAGCACCGGTTCCCATCCCTTTTCCATAGTTTCTTCAAAGGTCATCCCGGTAAAATCAAACCAATGCTTATTGTAATAGTCAAAGTTCCCATCCGGATTGGCAGTCCAGATCATCTGTGGAATTGAATCGGCCAAGAATTTAAATTCCCTGATCTTTTCTATCGTTTTATCCTGCTGTTGAATAAGCTCAAGTTGTTCAAGCAGTACCAGGTTTAATTTTTCCTGGGTTTCAAGCGATCTTTGTAGGGCAAGTTCGCCCGATTTATAATCATTGATATCCTGAAAAGTACCGTAAATCCGTTTACAAAAGCCGTTTTCAAATTCAGCATTACCAATTGATCTTACCCAAATTTTATCACCCTTTGCTGTAACTATCTGCCGCTCTTCGCTCCACGGTTTACCTTCATTAATAGCCAGGTTAAGCGTACTCCGTATCTTTTCGCGGGTTTTTTCATCGGGATAAAAATTAAGTACTGATGCCAGGTCAGGCTCATAACCGGGGTCAACACCATGGATCTCTTTGGTAACAGACGACCAGTAAATACTTTCTTTTTCAACATCATACTCCCAGCCGCCAACCCGTGCAACCTGGTTGGTTTGCTCAAGCATATGACCGGTACGCTTTAAATCTTTTTCCAACTGGTGCCTGTTAGTAATGTCCATACCATTAACAATTACATAAGGCTCGCCGTTAGTGCTATTTTCTAATACATTATTGTATAACCATATTCGTATAGATCCATCCCGTTGCAGGCTTGAAGTTTGCCCCTGTAAATTTCCTGCTTCTTTAATATTAATAAGGTAGGCATCAACAGCATGGCGACGATCCAGCGGGCTAACATCATACAAAGTCATTTTCATTATTTCGTCCCTGGCATATCCTAAAACTGCTGCACCCGCATTGTTTATGGATAAGAACTTACCTTTCATATCATGCGTAAACATCATGCCAAGTGAGTTCTCAAAAAACACCCTTTGTTTTTCTTCGCTGGCGGCGAGCTGCCGCTCTTTTAATATTAACTCGGAGACGTCACGGCCTATCCCGAATATATTCCCTGTTGATGGTTCAGGGGTAGATGTCCACTCAATAGTCTTGTATTCGCCGGTGATGGTTTTAAAGCGCTGTAAAAAGTTAGCAGTGTCTTTCCCTCCGGCTAATTTTTGCAGTTCTTTTACGGTGTTTTCAATGTCATCAGGGTGGTAAAACTCGAAGGATGATGTATTTAAAAGGTATTCTTCGCTCCAGCCAAATATTTTTGTAAAAGCAGGGTTTATCTTTTTAAAAAAGCCATCTATCCCGCCAACAAAAACCAAATCATTTGAGAGGATGAATAGCTTTTCAAAATTTCGTAGTTCCTCCCTTAATCTTCGCTCAACTATAAGAGAAATCACCTCATCTGCCAGCAGTTTAAGCGCTCTTTTTTGTTTACCGGTTAATACTTTTGGCTGGCTATCTATCACACATAATGAACCCAGCGCATAACCCTGCGGATCAACCAGGGGATACCCCGCATAAAAGCGGATACCAGGGCCACCGGTAACTAAAGCGTTATTTTTAAAACGCTCGTCTTTGGTGGCATCCTCTACTTCAAAAATGCAGGTATCCATAATGGTGTACGCGCAAAAAGCAAGGTCGCGCGAGGTTTCCTTTGCATCAATACCCACTGTTGATTTAAACCATTGCCGTTTTTCGTCAATAAGCGATACCAGCGAAACCGGAGCATCACATATTATGGCTGCCAGTTCAGTAAGACGGTCAAATTCAGTTTCGCTTAGGGTATCTAATATTCCATAATTATGCAGGGCCCTTAAACGTTCCTTTTCATTGTGGGGTACCGGCATACTCATGGTCTTTTGACGCACCTGTGTTGATTTTACGGTTGATTTTTTGATGGTCAGGCTCAAATCATCCTTGTTCAATAAAAATAAACATTTTATTTAACACATAGTTTGTTGTTTTGTCCGGCTTATAATTTTCCGGATAAAAAACCACAAAATTTAAGGGCTTTGCTATTAATCGTTTTAACTTTACAACCATTGCTGTTCTTTTATCATACAATAATAAAAGAACAAAATAACCTGTTATTTTTATACCCTGAACGGTACTTGATTAAACATGAATAACCAATATTATATTTTAGTAGACAACGAGCAAAGCGGCCCCTTTAGTTATGATGAATTAACAGAAATGGACCTTGACGTGCATACAAGAATTCTGTCGCCATTAGCCGAGAGCTGGCAGGATGCTTGTGATCTGCCTGAATTTTATCCATATTTTGAATCGAGAGGGATCTATTTACCTACCGGGGATAACCTGGCCTCGTTTGGATGGAGGTTTTTAGCCTGGATTTTTGATTACCTGGTTGTTTCGTATTTAACCAGCTTTGTTGTGAAAGTATTGGCATTACAAAAGATAATTCCTGTTATACAATCATACGAAGCTTTAATAAAAGAACCACGTGTTTTATTAATATTACAGCTCAGCTTCAGCCTTACGTTAATTCTTTATAATTCAATTTGCGAGGCATCACCCATGAAAGGCAGCCTTGGCAAAAAATTATGCCGCATAGTGGTGGTTGATATTGATGGCATGAGGCTCGGCTACTTAAATGCACTGTTACGGAGTGTGGGCAAGGCAGTGTCTATCCTTATACTTTATACCGGCTTTTTATCCATATTTTTTAGTGAACACCGCCAGGCATTGCATGATATGCTTGCCAAAACTTATGTAGTAAAGCTTTAGTTTTTAAAGAGTTCATAGTTGATGGTTCATAGTTCATGGCTGCTGCACCTTTTGCTATGAACTCTTCAAAAAAGCCTGTCCTTCATCACCAAGGTACTTGCAATCATATCATGAAGGCATTGCTGTTGCTTATTAAAAAAGCTGAACAGGTATCCTATAAAAAGGGTGAGCACTGAAAATAACTTGGCGAGGTTTCTGCCGATAGCCCGGCCCGGGCTTATGCGGTAACCCTGCATATCGCCAACTTTTATTTTCAGGATCTGCTTGCCATAAGTTGCCTGCTTTACAGAGCATTCCATAATTATATGATAGATAAGTTTTACTAAGGGTATAACACCAAAAAGACTGAATACTACTGCAAGGCGCGTAGCCTGATCCTTAACAAACAGGGATAATATAAATGCCAATACAATACATACGCCCGCAACAAAAAACCAATCGAGTGCAGAAGCCATCAGCCGCTGATCAAAACTGCCAAAATACTGGGGAACAAGCGCCTCGCGGTTAAAACCTAAAAGCTGGCGCAATTCGGCAATTTCATGAGCTTCCTTATAATCGTCCATATCGGCGGTTTTTAAAAAATCGCCTGGTTTTATTTTACGTTCTTTTAACTGCTCAACGCTGAATGGCCCTTGGGGTTTGCCACTGATGACAAGGAAGTACGTATTGGAAGGTTGAAATGTTGTATTGTTGGAAGGTTCCATGCTTATCAAAGTTAGGTTAAAACCTGTAAAAAGCTGAAAGGCTGTAATGTTTATTTCAACATTACAGCCTTTCAGCTTTTTAACTTTACAACGCTACTTAGTACCTGCTAACTTTAAAGTCAGACAGGCCTCCGCTAATGTGGATATGTATTTTGTTTTTGGCTGATGCAAAACCTGGGGTTTCGTAATTATTATCACTGGTTTTATTAAATCCGTCAAAATGATTATCAGACAAGCCCGAATCAGTTTCAATGCTGCAGGCTGCATTTTCAGGAATCTTAACATCTACCCCTGAAACGCCGGTTGAAATATCAACATTTGTAAGGAGCAAAGGGGTGCCTAATTTTATGGTAAATGCAGCAGCACCGCCATGTAATTTAAGCGACCGCACTTTAAACTTTGAAAGATCGAAATCAACACTGGCAGCCCCTGTTTCTACATTTATATCCCAGACCGGATTTTGATTTAACCGCATTTGCGCTTCATTCTTGTCCGAATCAAAATGAAAGCCTTTATGATCTTTCATTTTAAAATTAACTACATAAATAGAATCATCTTTATTGGTCGAAAAATCATACCGGCCGCTATCGTCCCTGGTTGAGGCGCTAAATAACTGGTTGGTAGTATCGGTTATTTTATAAGCTGTTCCACCCCCGCTTATATTTAAGCGTGCAAGCTTGGTAGCGGCATTAAAAGGCGCATTAAAGGCCCCGTTTCCGCTCATTTTAAAATCCGTTTTAGTGCTGTCGTTACCATCATCATCATTATCATCGCTGTTGTTGTTATTGTTGTCATCAAAATCATCGCTATGAAAGCTGAAATTATGACGGGGCCAAAAGTTATAACGTTCGCCAAAATTTCCAAAGAATAATAAACCAATGCCAACAACCAATACAGTTATTTTTATAATTGTTGCCCAAATTGTTTTGTTATGGGCAAATACAAGGTTTACACCGGCAATAACTAAAAATATTGGCCAAAGGTGAAATATATTATACAAACGGAAATGCAGGTATCCAAAATTACCCAGCAGGATAGCTGCTCCTATAAGTACCAGGATAACACCCGGAATTATTTTATCGTTTTTCATCTTAATATTATTTTAAGGTTAGCCCGTTAGGGAGCTTAATTAAACAGTTGGGGTGTTATCGGTTGTTGGCGTTGCCGGATCTTCAACGGCCGGGTCTTCTTTTTCGGCTGTTTCGTTCAAGTCCTTTTTACGCCATTCTTCTCTTTTTTGACCGGATATAATGAGCGAACCGCCTACTATAACCAATACTATTGGCCATAACTTACCAAAGTCAAAATCGGGGATCAGATCATACTCATCAACTAGGATTGCTGCCCCAATAACAATGAGTACCAAACCTATTATAATACCAGCATGTGATTTTTGTTTTGGTGCAATATTTTCTGTTGGGTTACTACTGAATGGATTGCTGCCATAAGTATTATCGCCAAACGGATTGCTACCGAAAAGATTACCACTTTGTTGCGGGTTATTAAACTGCCCGGCAGGTTGTTGCGGCGGAACGGTATAGTCGACTGTTGGATTATTGTAATTATTATACATGAAACCCTTTCTTGGTAAAACTATCCATAAAATAATGTAAGTACCAAAACCCACACCCATTATAAAAAAGGTGAAAGCAAATAGCAGGCGCATAACAGTAACATCCATCTCAAAGTATTCTGCCAGGCCCGAACAAACACCACCAAATACTTTGTGGTATTCATCACGATATAGTTTTTTGTTCATTTTATTTTGTTTTTAGAGTTGATTTATATTTGACCGAATGCCGGTTTTATTACAATTTCGTCAACATTAGCCCCGGCGCTCATTTTATAAATATTTACAATAGCCGATGAAATGTCTTCTGGTAATACCATTTTATCTTTATCCACCTCCATGCCCTTCCATGAATCTGTTAATGTTGAGCCGGGTATAATGGCGGTTACTTTTACCCCGTATTGTTGCATCTCGGTCCGCATTACTTTATTAAGACCTAGCAGCGCAAACTTTGTTACACTGTATGTACCTGCCTCAGCAATAGGGTTTAATGAAGCCACGGAGCAAATGGTGAAGATGTGGCCCTCGCGTGCTGCTATCATGGTTTTACCAAAATAACGATACAATTCGTAAGCAGGCATCAGGTTGGTATTTACATGTTTATCAAGTGTGTCGTCTGCATCATCCAATATGCTGGAGTGTTCATAAATGCCAGCGTTGTTTACAATTATGCTGATAAATCCCAGGTGCTGTTCTGCTGCCCTCGCAAAATCCTGTAGCTGTTGTTTTACGCTCACGTCCACTACAGCGGTAAAGATCTTTATATTGGGGTTGATAGCTGATAACTCATCTTTAAAGGCTACAAGATCCTCGCTGTGCCTTGAGCAAATGGCCAGGTTAATCCCTTCCTTTGCGAAAGCTATTGCTATTGCCCTGCCCATGCCTTTTGTTGATGCTGTTATTAGCGCGTTTTTCATTTGTTTCTTTATTTAATGTTTGAAGCTGAAATGTTATATGTTAATACTGCAAACAATAATATCTAAAAATCCCAATGTTATTATACATCAAATCTAATTTATATATCAAAAGACCGATTATTGCTTTTGGTAAAGCTGGTTAAATTTTCGGTAAAGCGGGGCAAAAGGGCGGTGAAAAAAGTAGTTGGAAGCTGAAAGCTTGCTAATGCTTTACCGCAAGTTACACTGTACTAAACTCATGACAGCAAAAAGAATGTTTCTATAGGTTTTCACAAAGCGGACCCTGCATCGGGAAACCTATTCCTGAGCCTTGGTCCTAAAGAAGAAATAGGTTTGGCTGCTATAGCTAAAAATAATAACCAAAGCTGTTGTTAAAATTTTTGACGGAGTAGGGTACCAGCCAAAATAATCGACAAATAATTTTAACAACAAGTAATTGAAAATAACACATATAAAAACAACTGTCAAATACCTAACAAGCTGACTCCTGCCTTTCAGCCCCGATTCCTGGAACACCACATACCGGTTAAGATAAAACCCAGTTGGCAAACTAAAGCAAAAAGCAAATACCAGCGATGCAATGTGCGGACTTAAAGTAAAATGGTCGATATCAAAATTGTGCTTTTTAAAAACCAGGTTATAACCTATCGAAAAAAGACTAATGTCAAACAAAGTATTTGCACCACCCGCTGCCGCATACCTGAATGTTTGTAAGGGAATAATTTTTTTAAATGGTGAATAAAAGAAATCAATAGCTGATAAAATGAATTGCCTTAAGGAATGATGGATGTGTTTCATTTATACCGTATTTTTCTGCTATAGTGTTCCAAATGTAATATTACTCAAAACTAACTGTTTGTTATTTAGTTGTAATAACAATTATACAACCAATAATTTTATCACAAAAAAGGCATAATATTAATTAAGGAAGTAATGCTTAATGCACTGTATTGCTTAAAAACGTATTTTTAGCCCAATTTTAAATATTTAAATGTTTCACAGCTTAGGAAAATATATACTCTTACTGCATTTAAGTTTCCGCAAACCCGAAAAGTTCAAAGTTTATTGGGCCGAGGTTATGCGCGAAATGGTATCTGTAGGCATTGGCTCATTGGGGATCATCAGTATCATATCCCTGTTTATAGGTGCAGCTACCACTATCCAGGTTGCTTTCCAGTTATCCAGTCCGCTGGTGCCGCGCAGTATTGCCGGTAGCATTGCCCGAGATTCAACCATACTTGAGTTTAGTCCTACTATATCATCATTGGTTTTGGCAGGCCGGGTAGGTTCAAGCATTGCATCACAAATTGGTACCATGCGCGTTACCGAACAAATTGACGCCCTTGAAATTATGGGCGTTAATGCACCGGGTTATCTTATTGCCCCTAAAATTATTGCCGGGATGACTATGGTGCCTTTGCTGGTTATTGCATCCATTGCATTAGGTATTACAGGTGGCTGGATTGCCTGTTTAGTATCAGGTGATGTTAGCCCTGCTGATTATATTGCCGGTGTCCACAGCGACTTTGAAGGCCTTACCGTTAGAGTGGCACTTGTTAAAGCTGTTGTTTTTGGCTTTATCATAGCTTCAATTTGTGCTTACCAGGGTTTTTATACATCAGGCGGTGCATTAGAAGTGGGGCAATCGGCAACTAAAGGTGTTGTATACAGTTGCGTAATGATCTTATTTGCCGATCTGGTTATAACACGTTTAATGCTATGATCGAGGTAAAGGACATTTATAAAACATTTGGAGAAAACGAAGTGCTGAAAGGCATTAGTGCAAAGTTTACCGCAGGCAAAAATAACCTCATCATTGGTGGTTCAGGTTCAGGAAAAACCACCCTGCTTAAATGTATTGTCGGTTTGCACGATCCTACAAAAGGACAGGTGTTTTTTAACGATGAGAATTTTACGGAAATGGATTTCACGCAGCGTGTGCCAATCCGTACCGAAATAGGTATGCTTTTTCAAAATTCCGCATTGTTTGATTCCATGACGGTGGAAGAGAATATCATGTTCCCCTTAAATCTTTTTACAAAGCAATCAAAGGAAGAGAAACTTGAGCGAGCTAATTTTTGCCTTGAAAGGGTTAATCTGGCAGGGAAAAATAAGTTGTATCCATCCGAACTTTCGGGGGGAATGAAAAAGAGGGTAGGTATAGCGAGGGCAATCTCCATGCAGCCAAAATACCTGTTTGTTGACGAACCCAACTCAGGCCTCGACCCCAAAACATCCATCCTGATAGATGAGCTGATCAATGAACTTACCGAGGAATATAAGATAACTACTGTTATTGTTACGCATGATATGAACTCGGTTATGGGAATTGGCGATCATATTGTGTTTTTGCACGAAGGGAAAAAATGGTGGGAGGGCTCAAACCATGAAATTGCTCATACGGATAATAAAGAACTGAACTCATTTGTATTTGCCAGCAAGTTTATGCAGGCTGCAAAGGAGAAATTGTAGGAAGTCCGAAAGTCGGAAAGACCGGAAGTCCGAAAGAAAGATAGAAGATCGGTAAGATTTATATAAATTTGCAGCTTTCGGACAAATTAGTAACTAAAAACATCTTCCGGACTTTCGGTCTTTCCGACTTTCGGACTCAAAACCATGATCCAACTCCTCACACCCACCCACTGGAAAGATTACGAACTGATTGATTGCGGTGACTTTGAAAAGCTGGAACGTTTTGGCAATGTGATCCTGATCCGTCCCGAGCCGCAGGCAGTTTGGAGCAAAGCTTTAAGCAATGCAGAGTGGCAACGCCTGCACCATATTAAATTTAAGGGACGCTCAGCAACATCCGGGGAGTGGTTAAAAAAGAACCCGGCCACACCCGACCGCTGGCATATTGAATACAAAAACCCGGAAGCAAGTATAAAATTCAGGCTGGCATTAACCTCGTTTAAGCACCTGGGCATCTTCCCGGAGCAGGCGGTTAACTGGGACTATATCACCCAAAACATAAAAAAATTTAAAACCCCCGAGCCTAAGGTGCTCAATTTGTTTGCCTATACTGGTGGCGCTTCACTTATAGCTCAGGCAGCAGGCGCTGATACAACTCACGTTGATTCCATTAAACAAGTGGTTACCTGGGCCAATGAAAACCAGGAGCTATCAAGCTTAAGTAATATCCGCTGGGTGGTTGAGGATGCGTTGAAGTTTGTAAAACGCGAGCTGAAACGCGGAAAAAAATACAACGGGATCATCCTTGACCCGCCTGCTTATGGCCACGGCCCCAATGGTGAAAAATGGAAGCTGGAAGATAACATTAATGAAATGATGGGAGATGTAATGCAACTGCTCGACCCCGATGAGCATTTCCTGATATTGAACACATACTCATTAGGCTTTTCTTCAGTTATTATTGAAAACCTGATAAAAAGTGCTTATCCGCAAGTCCAAAACCTGGAAACTGGTGAACTTTACCTGCAGGCCACTGCAGGCTCAAAATTACCTTTGGGCGTATTTGGAAAATTCTTTAAAGCTTCGCTTAGTGATTAGAGGCCGGAGATCAGAGATTAGTTAAAGCAAATCACAAAAACTGCAAACTGCACAGCGCCAATTGCAAGCTGGCAAATTGTTGATAATTTTAACCCATCCAACTTTAAAAAAGCTGTTACTTTGCAAAACCCTGTTACATACAAAAATCTGTTAAATGAAAGTGAAAAACATTATTCTATCTGCTGCATTTGTGCTAACCTCATTAATGCTGTTTTCTGGTTGCAGCCAGTCGGCGCCAAAGGACAAGGCTCCCGCAGCCGCTAAAGACACCACTAAAAAAGTTGCCGCAGCTGCGAAGGAAGATACTGTTGCCGCTCCGGTAGTTTATCCGCCGATAGATAAAAAACTCTACGATTCGTTGATGAAAAAACTGGCCAACGGCGATACTACCGGGAAATGGCCCGTAAAAAAGGCGCCTTACCCTTTGCCTGGTGCTATTTTACCCTTTAAGCGCGTTATAGCCTATTATGGTAACCTGTCCGCCAAAAAAATGGGCATCCTGGGCGAACTGCCGCCAGACGAAATGCTGGCCAAACTGCATGGAGAAGTAAAGCATTGGGAGAAAGCCGATCCGCAAACACCTGTGCAACCAGCGCTGCATTACATAGCGGTGGTGGCCGCCGGTTTTCCCGGTAAGGACAACATGTATATAAACCGAATGCCTGAGAAAAAAATAGATAGCGCAGTGCGCCTCGCTAAAAGGGCCCATGCCATACTTTTCCTGGATATACAGGTAGCGTTGAGCAATATCCGTGCGGAGCTGCCCAAGCTGGAAAAATATTGGCGAATGCCTAATGTACATTGCGGTATCGACCCCGAATTTGCTATGCATGATGGCATCCATCCCGGCAAAAAAATAGGTAGTTATGATGCAGCTGAGGTTAACTATGTTTCGGCTTACTTGGCCAACGAGGTAAAAAAATATAACCTGCCGCCCAAAATTTTTATTGTGCACCGTTTTACCCGTAAAATGCTGACCAATTATCAAAACATTAAGCTTCACCCCGAAATCCAGTTCGTAATGGATATGGACGGTTTCGGCCCGCCCGATTTAAAGACAGGTACTTACCGCGATTATATTTATCATGACCCGGTACAGTTTACCGGCTTCAAATTGTTTTATAAAAACGACTCGTGGTCGCCGCCCCATCACATGCTAACGCCCGAGGAGATACTAAAGATTTACAAGCCGCACCCGATTTATATACAGTATCAATAGATTGTAGAGACACAATACTTTGTGTCTCCGAATTCAATATTATCAAACACAATCAGAGACGCAATGTATTGCGTCTCTACGTTTTTTAAATAAATGATAAAATGGGGCATCATAGGTTGCGGGCGCATTGCGCACCGTTTTGTACAGGGACTTAAAGCTGTGCCCGGTACAGAACTGGTGTCGTTATGGTCGCGCAGGGAAGAATCTGTTAACAGCTTTGTTGAGCAATATGGCGGCCATGCCTGTAAAACAGTTGATGAGTTGCTCGCAAGCGATATTGATGCCGTTTATATTGCTACACTGCCCGATAGCCATGCGGAATACTGTTTTGCTGCTTTTAATGCCGGTAAACATGTGCTGTGCGAAAAGCCTGCCGCTATTAATCTTTCTATCTTAAATCCTGTACTTGAAGCAGCCAAATTAAAAGGCCTGATTTTTATGGAGGGCATGAAGCCTCCGTTCTTCCCTTTGTACCGCAGTTTAAAGGAGTACTTAATTACCGATCCTATTGGTCCGGTTGGTTATGTAAGGGCCGGATCATCAGTTGCTGATATTCCGCGGGATCATCCGAACTTCAGCCACGAGCTTGCCGGCGGCGCAATAATGGGGATTGGTATTTACGAAGCATTTTTAGCTGTCGACTGGCTGGGCGAAACCCAACAGGTACAAACTATGGGTCGCTTTGGCGAAACGGGCATTGATATGTTTGCTATATTTCAAACCCTGCATACCAATGGCTATGCCCAGCTTTATGCCGGTTTTGATCTGCACGGTAAGGGTGATGCCTTGATCTGCGGAACCATTGGTCATGTTACCATCCATAAAAACTGGTGGAACCCCCAAAGCGCCACTATCAGCTACCTTGATGGTCGCACAGTTGAGCTAAACGAACCCTTTACCGCCGGTGGCCTTAACTACGAAATTGAACACTTCTGCCAATTAATAAACGAAGGGAAAACTGAAAGCCCCATCATCAGCCACGAAATGTCAAGACAGATGATTGCTATGCTGGATAAGGCAAGGGAGCAGATAGGGTTGAAGTTTAAGGGAGAGTGAATAGTTCACCCTATGTCATTGCGAGCGAAGCGCAGCAATCGCACGCAGTACACAACCGCCAATGCAAGTTATATACCTTTCTATTCGCCCTGTATAGTTCGCGATTGCTTCGTACCTCGCAATGACATGATGAAGACCTCACTCACTCTTCAAACTTTTAACAGGATTCACCAACGCTGCTTTCACCGATTGAAAGCTTACCGTAAACAAAGCAATCAGCAGCGCTGCTGAACCTGAAAGCACAAACACCCACCAGCTGATTTGAATGCGATAGGCAAAACCTTGCAGCCAGCTATGCATGGCCCACCAGGCCAAGGGTGAGGCAACAATGAGCGCTATAAATACCAGCCTTACAAAATCTTTAGAAAGCAATGCCGCTATGCTTGTAACCGAAGCCCCCAGTACTTTACGGATGCCGATCTCTTTTTTACGCTGTGCCGTGCTGAATGCTGAAAGGCCCAGTAAGCCCAGGCATGAGATCAGTATAGCTAATACCGAAAAGCAAACAAACAAGCTGCCGAAACGCTGTTGGGATATATATTGCTTATTGTATGCCTCATCTTCGAAAAAGTAGATCAGGGGTAAGCCTTGTGCCAGCTGCTTCCATTGTTTTTCTACTTGGGCTATCGTTTGTTGCATGTGGGCCGATGTTATATCGAGCGTAATACAGGTAAAATAACCTATTATCGGACGGATAGTTAAAGGCTGCACCAGCTCCTGTGATGAATGGAAATGAAAATCCTGCACAACGCCAACAATAGTACCGTCGGATACGAATTGTTTAAATCGCTTCCCAAGTGCTTCACCGGGGGTTTTATAGCCCATCTTTTTCACCATCGCTTCGTTTATAAGCATCGCTTTTTCATCCAAAGCAAATTGTTTATTGAAGCCGCGGCCAGCAATAACCTTTACCCCATACTGGTTCAAAAAATCACCGTCGAAATAATAAGCATCTGCTAACACGTCCTGGTAAAGATTTTCGGAATTTGCAATCAGCGTAGGAAACACGTTATTAGACGTACCCGGTACACTGGAAGAAAAGGAAACGCTGTTTACACCCGCGATGGCGCCAAGCTGTTGTTTTACCAGGTCCGGGTGATCGTTTATGTCGCCGTTAAACTGGTAATCAATCACCATGTGGTGATCTTTTTTAAAGCCCAGCTGCTGGTTCTGCATAAAATCCAGCTGGTTATAAACTACTATTGTTGATATAATAAGGATGATGGAAATTGCAAACTGTGCTATTACCAGCGTTTTACGGAGCATAACGCCCCCATTGCCCGATGCAAGCTCTCCCTTAAGGCTACTAATAGGCTTAAAGCCGGATAAAAACAACGCAGGGTAAATGCCAGATAGCAACCCTACCAATATTGCGATACCAAACAGTAAGCTGATGTAATACCAGTTTTCAAAAACGCCGATAGTAATAATGGTACCGGTAAGCTGGTTGAAGAATGGCAATAAAACAATAGCCAATACCAATGCAATTACAAACGCCAGTAAGCATAGCAATATCGCATCCATAAAAAACTGTACGATGAGCTGTTTTTTGGACGCACCCAAAACTTTTCGTACACCAATTTCCCTGGCACGTTTTAATGAGAATGCAGTAGTAAGGTTGATAAAATTGAAGCAGGCAATAAACAGAACGAACGCGGCGACTATCGAAAAAATATAAATATTGCCAATGTTGCCACTCTCCGAACTCCCGGTACGATGCCCGCGCGGTTTGCCATACAGGTAAACCTTTTTTAGCGGTTCTATCGCCAGGCTATGTTTCGACTGACTTTGGTCAATATTTGCATTGATAAAGGCAGGGAATTTTGCCTGGAGCTTTGCCGCGTCGGTACCGGGCTTTAACAGCAGGTAGGTATAAAAGCCAAAACGTCTCCAGTTGGTATTCCAGCTGCTGTGCGCATCCATCAGGGTAGTCATTGAAAAAAACATACTTACCCTGAAATGCGCGTTGTAAGGAATATCCTTCATTATGCCGGTTACCGCTGCGTTTGTCTTGCCGTTTATCAGCATGGTTTTACCAACCGGGTCGGCGTTGCCGAAATAGTGTTTGGCGGCAGTTTCGGTAAGTACCACATTGCAGGGAGCATCAAACAAATGTTTAGCATCGCCACGCAGCAGCTGCCAGCTGAAAACCGAAAATACAGAGGCATCTACGTATGCAACCTCTTCTTTGGCAGCATTATCAGGGTTGCTCTGCAGGATCATATCATCCATAAAAACCCTCGTGGCAATTTTTACCTCCGGAAAGGCTGCCTGCATGGCCGGCGCCATCGGCGCCGAGGTGCTTTCGTAATTCATGCCAACCGGGGTTTTAATATCGGTTACCAGTCGATAAATATTATCTGCCTTTTTATTATAACTATCCCTGCTTAGTTCAAACTGCACATATAGCAAAGCAAAAAAGCAAACGCAAATGCCGGTGCTTAAGCCAATAATATTGATTGATGAAAATGCCTTGTGGTTAAGGAAATACCTGAATGAGGTTTTGATGTAGTTTTTTAACATAAGCCGGTAATAGGAATTACAAGATAAAAAAAAATAATTAAATGCTACCGCGAGTTTAGCGCAGCGTAACTCGTGGTGTGGCATTTGGGAAGCTTTCAGCTTCATAAATCAAATCCATCCTAACCTATTAAAAACCAAATGGCTAATAAGGGTCACCTTATGCCATTATCCGGTATCAATAAGTACCAAAAAACAAACAAATTAAATTTTATTATTATGAAATCAAAAATCTTAATCCCGCTGCTGGCAGGCCTTGTTCTGCTGGGCGCATGTAAGGGTGTAAACAAAAGCGAATCTGCCGATACGGTGGGGGATGCTGTAAGCAAAGAAAAAGCAGTCGCCCTAAAAAAAGATACGCTCCAAACAGGGTCGAAACTGGTAAAAAAGGCCGACATCCACTTTAAAGTAAAAAAGGTGCAGCAAACCAGTGAGCAAATTGCGGCACTTGCTACAAGCCTCAACGGAATGGTAATTCACCACACCATTAATTCAACTTCTGAAAATAGCGCCGATATTAAAAGAAGTAGTGATTCTGTTATGAGAGTGACCGTTGTTAATACAACAGCCGAAATGACGGTAAAAATTCCCCCGGCAAATCTGGAAAGCTTTATGCTGCAGGTTTCAAAAATGGGGATCTACATTAATAACAGCCGGATGGATATAACAGATAAATCTCTTGATTATCTTTCTACCCAGCTTAAACTTAAAAACCAAAATGAACGGATAGCCCAGGATAAAAAGGAAACTAATACCGCGAAAAGCCCTGATGATCTGCTGGCCTTCAAAAACAATATGGTTGACCGGCAAATTAATAACCGCCGGACTGATGATTCTGTAAAAAACAGCATTGTTATTTTAAGTTTTTATGAAAGCAATGTTGTGACCCGCGAAATAATAGCCAATAATGATCTTTCAGCTTATAATCCGCCGGTATCCAAACAACTGAGCATGTCGTTTGAAAACGGGTGGGATGTATTTGTTTCGCTGCTTGTTGCCCTGGCAAATGCATGGGTTATCTTCCCCATAGGTTTCGGCGTATGGATGCTGGTGAAATATATCAAAAAGAAAAGGCCGATTGCTTTAGTCAAAAGCTAATCAATTAATCAAAACGCGGTTGCAGGATTAGCACAGCGTTACACCATGGTTGCGTATCGCCGAAGCGCTCAGCTTCGCGATGGGCAACTTTTATGGCCTTTTTTCATTTAAAATTGTCGTAATTAACTGATAATCAAATAATAAACAGGGTTACCTTATCTAATTTTCAGTATCAATAAGTACCAAAAAACAAATTAAATCTTATTATTATGAAATCAAAAATCCTAATCCCGCTGCTGGCAGGCCTTGTTTTACTGGGCGCTTGTAAGGGACAGCATGGCTCTGAAGAATTTGTCAACAATAGTAGTAGTGCTGACTCCGTTAAAGTAGCAGATTCAGCTACCTTGGCAGCTCCTAAACTGGTAAAGACCGCCGATATGCGTTTTAAAGTAAAAAACGTGCAACAAACCAGCGAACACATTACCACTCTTACCGCCAGTTATCACGGCCTGTTAATGCACCACCAGGTTGGCTCTTCCGAGCTTCGCAGTATGGATATTCGCAAAGGTGATGATTCTGTTATAAGAGTAACTGCCTTTAATACCACTGCCTATATTACTGTAAAAATCCCTACAGACAAGCTTAACGACTTCATGAATGAGGTCGGACGCATGGGGATCTATGTTAATAACCGTCAATTGGATATCTCAGATAAATCGCTGGATTATCTTGCTGCAAAGCTCAAGCTTCAAAGCCGTAAGGAGTTGGTAAGCCAGCAAAAACGGGGAAAGATCATTATAAAGAATCCAGCCAACGTGTTGCTTTTAAAAGATGACATGGTTGACCAGCAAATTGACAACCGCCAAATTGATGATGAAGTCAAAAACAGCATTGTTACTTTAAGTTTTTATCAAAGCAATACCATTTACAAAGAAACCGTGGTTAATGATGATCCGTCAGCTTACAACCTCCCATTTTTTAAACGATTGATCGGGGCTATTGAAAACGGATGGGTAATATTTGAAGAATTGTTACTCGGCCTTGCAAATTTGTGGGTGCTAATAATTGCAGGATTTGGGATCTGGATGCTGGTAAGGCATTACAGAAGCAAAAGGCCCGCTGCTTTAGCAAAAACCTAAATAAAACGGGCGAACTGCTTTCTACAGCAGTTCGCCCGGTTTATTTAATAATATTTCCTTCTAAGAAAACCAATACCGCTCCATCATTGTTTAACTGTTAAACCAATTATTATTTATCATGGATGATAAAACAAAAACAGGAAGCCCCGACAGGGACCTGATCAATGCGGGTGAGTATTATGAAATTGAATACTGGTCTAAAAGATTTGGTATCACCCCCGAAAAATTAAAGTCGGCCATTAAGGCTGTTGGCTCTTCTGCAAAAGCGGTGGAAGCTTATCTGCATAAATAAACCTGCTGTTATGAGCCTGGAAAAATATGCGGAGAAGCGCGACTTTACCAAAACTGCCGAGCCTAAAGCAGGCAAAAGCAGGGATAAGGATAAGCTGACATTCGTGATCCAAAAACACGATGCATCACGACTGCATTATGATTTCAGGCTGGAAATGGATGGCGTATTAAAAAGCTGGGCTGTACCCAAAGGCCCGTCAACCGACCCTAAAACAAAACGACTGGCCATGATGGTGGAAGATCATCCTTATGACTACCGCAATTTTGAAGGCATTATACCCGAGGGAGAATATGGCGGCGGTACTGTTATTGTTTGGGATGAAGGTACTTATGAACCCATTGATGAAATAAAAGGTAAAAAGGCGCAGGAAAAAGCTTTGCTGGCCCAGCTAAAATCTGGCTCGGTAAAAATAAAGTTGCACGGTGAAAAACTGAAAGGTGAATTTGCGCTGGTAAAAACCCATGGCATGGGCGAAAACGCCTGGCTGCTAATTAAACATAACGACGATTTTGCATCGGCAAAAGATATTACCAAAGAGGATAAATCTGTGCTATCAGGCAAAACCATCGAGGGGATGGAGAAAACCAGCGAAAAGGTCTGGCAGCACGGGCATGAGGAAGATGTAAAAAAGACTAAACCAAAAAGTAAAAAAAAAGCCCAGGCGAAACCAGTTGAGGAAATGGTGGGTGAAGACCCCAATGTTTCACTGGTGGATGAGGCTGGGGCCGATGTTGAGGCGTTTATAAAAGCCGCGCCAAAATCACCCATCCCCAAAAAGATAAAACCGATGCTGGCAACTTTGGTTGATGAACCTTTTGATGATCCGGATTGGCTGTACGAAGTTAAGTGGGATGGTTACCGGACGCTGGCATTTATTAATAAAGGTGAGGTAGACCTCCTGTCGCGCAATAATAAAACATTTAATGAAAAATTTTACCCGATCTATGACCTGCTGAAAAAACAGGAGATCAATGCTGTTTTGGATGGCGAGATCCTGGTACTGAATGAAAAAGGCATCTCCAACTTTGGCGATCTGCAAAACTGGCGCAGCGAAGCTGATGGCGAATTGGTTTATTATGTATTTGATATACTTTGGTACGAAGGCAAAAACTTAATGGGCTTGCCTCTAACCCAGCGCCAGGCTATATTAAAGGCCGTACTCCCTATTGATGACGACCGGATGCGGATAAGCAAAGTATTTGATGCCGGTGGCATTGATTTTTTTAATGCTGCAACCCGTATGGGATTGGAAGGTATCATCGCCAAAAAAGCAAGCAGCATTTACTCGCCCGATCTGCGCTCTAAAGAATGGTTAAAAATAAAAGTGCATAAGCGCCAGGAAGTAATTATTTCAGGTTATACTAAAAATGCTGACACTTCAAAGCAGTTCAGCTCATTGTTGCTTGGCGTTTATGAAAGCGGAATTTTGCAATATGCAGGCAAGGTGGGCACGGGTTTTAGCGACAAGGTGCAAAAGGAAATGATGGCTCAGTTTAAGCCATTGATAACTGATAAAAGTCCGTTTGATACCATCCCTGATGTAAATAAACCTTCCCGTTTCAGGCCCAATCCACCCAAAGCGAAAGCTACCTGGTTAAAGCCTGAACTGGTTTGCGAGGTTACTTATAGTGAAGTTACCAGCGATGGCGTATTCAGGCATCCCTCATTTCAGGGGATGCGGATTGACAAAAAAGCTAAAGATGTTATTAGAGAAGCGGCAACACATACTAATGATGTTATGGAAACAGCAGAAAAGAAAGACACTCATGCAAGTGCCATAAAACCACCAAAAGATAAGGAAAGAAAGACCTTATTAAACCCTAAAGACGAAACACAGGTGCGCAAAATTTGCGGGCATGATTTAAGCTTTACTCATTTGAGCAAGGTTTACTGGCCGGAAGATAAGGTAACCAAAAGGGATCTGTTTAACTACTATTACCAGGTTGCCGAATATATGCTGCCTTATTTAAAGGATAGGCCGATGTCTTTAAATCGCTTCCCGGGCGGGATCCATGGGCCAAGCTTTTACCAAAAAGATGTGAAAGATAAAGCGCCTGATTGGGCCAAAACCTTCCCCTACACAAATGGCGAGGGCGAGCATAAAGAATACCTTGTAGGAACCGACGAGGCCAGCCTGTTATGGATGGCATCATTAGGGTGTATTGAAATAAACCCCTGGTTTAGCCGCGTACAGTCGCCGGATGACCCGGATTATTGTGTGATAGACCTCGATCCCGATAAAAATACCTTCGACCAGGTTATTGAAGCGGCGCAGGAGGTTAAGAAAGTATTGGATGCTATTGATGTCCCCTCGTTCTGTAAAACGTCGGGATCAACGGGAATGCATATTTACATCCCGACTGGAGCTAAATATGATTATGACCAAACGCAGATGTTTGCCCGCATTGTTGTAGACATAGTGCATAAGCAATTGCCTGGCTACACTACTTTGGAAAGAATGGTAGCGGCACGGCATGGAAAAATGTATCTCGATTTTTTTCAGAACCGCCCGGGCGCTACTATTGCGGGCCCTTACTCCCTCCGCCCGAAAGTTGGCGCAACCGTATCTATGCCGCTGCACTGGGATGAAGTAAGACCCGGCCTTACCATGAAAGACTTTACCATTTTTAATTCTATCGACCGCCTTAAAGAAACCGGCGATCTTTTTAAAGGTGTATTGGGTAAAGGTATCGATTTGGAAAAAACCATTAAAAAAGCACAAGCCACGTTTTAGTAATAAAGAGTCAGGAAGCAAAAAGTCAAGAATCAAGAAGAAGCAAATCAATATAATTAAACATTCTTCTCTTGCGTCTTGCATCATGGCTCTTAAATCTTACAATATGCCTTCATCGGTTGTTGCAAATATGAAATACAATGAAGAGGAATCATCGCTGCGGATAACTTATACTTCAGGCGCAGTATATGATTATATAGGCGTACCTCCCGAAGTTTTTAAGGAAATGGAAATTGCAGGCTCAAAAGGCACGTTTTTAAATTATATGATAAAAGGCAAATACAGGTATAAAAAGATCAGGCAGGTGTAAATACATATGGCCTTTAAATTAAAATTGTAAAATGCGTTTAAATTTTTAGTTAAACAATTATATTTGCGCCAAATTAAATACAAAACGAAATGAATTCAACAGAAAACGCTAACGCAGAAGGTCACTATAAATTAATGGTAGTTGCAATAGTGATAGGTATAGTAGGTGTTTACCTGCGTTTCGCTGATTTTCATTACTCTTCAATAATTTCAAACATCATACTGATCATTGGTGTTTTATTAGCATTGAAATCTGTATTCGCGATATTGAAGTAAGCTTTTCCATGCGTCATTGCTGAACGAAGCAACCTCTGAACTCGCAAATCAAGAAGGCAAAAGCCAAAGGGTGATCCTTTCAATAGCTTAAAACAATAGAGGTACTTTTGAATGAAACTTCATTGAATGTCCTCGCGAGGGATTGCTTCGCTATCCCTCGCAAGGACGACGTGGTAAGTTTTTGTTTGCGAAACCCTTACTGCTTACTGCCTACTCAAAACTGCTAACTTCTTCAACCTTCCACTACTTTCCCTTATACTTTGATTCGTTCAGGATCTTTTGTGGATCCGCATCAGCCATTAGCGCCGGCAGGGTAACTTCCGGATGTTTATCCATGTACTGTTTTACAATTTGCCAGCCTGTCCAAATAGCCAGCTTTGGTGCCGACTCATTCTTTTCGCCCAGGCCGGGAGTAAACGGAGCTTCATTAAAATATTTCTGAATTTTAGGATAATCGCTTTCATACAGCAAATTCTCATCTAAAAAATAAGCCCAGATCTTTGATTTAAAATCTTCACACCATTTTATTTGTATGCTGGTATAACCTATTTTAGTGCTATCCCCAACATCAGGCATAACCTGGTCCATAAAATACATGATCTTTCCGTTATAGATCATTTTTGAAAGCAGGGTTTTGCTGCTGTCACTCTCCGGGAACATATTTTCCCTAACAACCACTTCAACAACCCTTGGCGTTATATTTTCCTTATTAAAAAACCTTGATAAATAGTGAGGGTAAGCATTGGTAAGCGACGGGTAGAACCGGGAATCACTCCCTAAAAAAAGATCGAGCCCAATGCCGAGGTAACGGTTACCTATAATTTTTTGCGCCTCAAAACCCGAATAATAGGCGTATAATTTTGGCAGCTGCTGCTTTGGGAAATAGTATTTAATATGCCTGAAAGCGTCGGTTAGCTCTTCATTTTGTTTATCAAGGCCATCTTTATAATTATAAACAGAATCCACATCATGTTTAAGATCGTTATAAGCCTGGTTTGCGAAAACCTGCCTCAATAATTTAAAATAGGTTGTATCCTTTGTGTTTACGTCAGGGTCCTGTAAGATCAGGCCTATAAAATCATGGTAAAATACACCGTATTTTTTTTGCAAATAAGCAACTTGCGGGCCCATTGGCATTGTACGCATAGCGTCAAATTCTTTATCGAAGCGCTCGATCTTAACATCAACATGTATATTGCTAACATCAATTCGTTTGTGGTTTTTGCATGCGCTTACAGCTATAGCTACTAAAAAGAATAAATGAAATACCTTTTTGGGGTTTAAAACAGTCATTGTTTGTGCTTTGAGCAAAAATAATTTTTATTTGCATTTAAATATGCAATCAACGGAATTAAACCGTTTGTTATTTATCAACCAGAAAATTTTATAAATGAAGATCGCGTTAGCCCAGCTTAATTATCATATCGGAAACTTTGAATCAAATACTGCTAAAATTATTGAGCACATTCAAAAGGCCCGGACCAATGGCGCCGACCTGGTGGTATTTGCCGAGCTGTGCGTTTGCGGCTACCCATCCCGCGACTTTTTGGAGTTTGATGAGTTTATTGATCTGTGCGAAGCATCGGCACAAAAAATAGCAAAAGAATGTTACGGGATTGCCTGTATAATAGGTTTGCCCACGCCAAATAACCGGACAGAAGGGAAAGATTTAAATAATTCCGCTTATTTTATTGAAGAAGGTAAAGTGAAGGCTGTTGCCAATAAAGCCCTGCTGCCCAATTATGACATTTTTGATGAGTACCGTTATTTTGAGCCATCAACAGAGTTTAACTGCATTGAATTTAAAGGGCACCGCATAGCGTTAACTATTTGTGAAGACTTGTGGAACACCATCGAAAACCCGTTGTATGTAACCCGCCCAATGGATATTTTGATAGCGCAAAAGCCCGATGTGATGATAAATATTGCAGCCTCACCTTTTGCCTATAACCATGATGAGGAGCGGATAGCAATTTTGAGCGACAATGCCGAAAGGTATCAATTACCCCTGTTATACGTAAATCAGGTGGGTGCACAAACCGAGTTAATTTTTGACGGCGGATCATTGATTTTTGATAATACCGGTAAGCTCATTGACGAGTTGCCATACTTTGAAGAAAGCGTTGCCTATTATACTTTAGATAATAAAGGAGTTATAACCTTTGAACACCCTACAACACTTAAGGTTGAACGGCAGAGTGATATTGAGCAAATTCACAAAGGGATTATTTTAGGGATAAAAGATTACTTTTATAAATCGGGATTTAAGCAGGCCATATTGGGTTTATCCGGAGGAATAGATTCTGCAGTAGTTTGCGCATTGGCCGTCGAAGCATTGGGGCCGAAAAATGTTATGGCGGTATTATTACCTTCTCATTTTTCAAGCGATCATTCAATTAAAGATGCGGAGGATCTGGTGAGTAATCTGGGTTGTTTAAGTGAAACTATTGCTATTGGAAACATTACCGACGCTTTTGAATCAACCTTAAATCCGCAGTTCAAAAACCTGCCGTTTAATATTGCCGAAGAGAATATCCAGTCGCGCAGCAGGGCAGTATTGCTGATGGCTATGTGTAATAAGTTTGGCTATATTTTATTAAATACCTCTAATAAAAGTGAGGCGGCGGTTGGCTATGGTACTTTATATGGTGATATGTGCGGCGGTATTTCAGTTATTGGCGATGTTTATAAAACCCAGGTATTTGAATTGGCAAGACACATTAATCGGGATAAAGAGATCATCCCGGAAAATTCCATTATCAAGCCACCATCAGCCGAGTTAAGGCCAGATCAAAAAGATACCGACTCGCTGCCTGAATATGATATACTGGATAAGATAATTTTTGAGTACGTAGAAAACCGTTGCTCATCGGGCGAGATCATAAAAATGGGTTACGATGAAAACACCGTTCGCCGTGTTATTCGCCTGGTTAATCTTGCTGAGCATAAACGTTACCAAACCCCGCCAATATTAAGAGTATCGCCCAAAGCCTTTGGCATGGGCAGGAGGATGCCTATTGTAGGGAAGTATTTGTCGTAATAATTCAATCGCTGTGCTAAACACGGCAATATATTTTTTGGTAACTTATAGCCATTAAATTATACACGGGATATGATCCGTCGCTGCAGGTGAGGGTGAATGGAAGGGCAAAGTACTGGGGCGCTGAAAATCCTGACAAAAGCACGTATACCAATATTCCTGGTGGGCCGGCATTTGAAAATTTTGAGCTTCGGGAGAATTACCACGCTGGGCAGAAATTTTATTTTGGACTTTCACAAAAACCAGCAAAGGAATTGATTGAGGATTTTTAATTGTACTTTGGTCGCAAGAAATGAATTGATCGAGCCAACGGTTTAGACGTAACAGCTTCTTTATTGTTACGAAGTTAAGAGCTTCAGCCGTGTCTATCTACAAATTATGCTGCGCTAAAGCCCCGGCAGCGAATAAAAACGAAAGATGATCAACCCTCCAACCTTTTATCCCCTCAACATCTGCTAAAAAGATTTATCTTTTGCAAAACCTATGTAAACTTTTGAGTAGTAAGTTGTTAACCATTGTTGTAAAACAGACACTATAATTAGGGATTTTTAACGGTTTAAGACACAATAAAAACTTATTTAGAACAATTATAAATTAGATATTGGTGTCATTTATTTGTCACTCATACTGTAATAAATTTTACTTTTGTGACTGAAAATTTCGGGTTATACATACATTTCTTCGTGAATATCAATCATTAACAATAAAATTATTTAGTATAAATACGCTTTATGAGGAGTTTCTCATTGATTTTTAAACAATTCTCACGGTCGGTTTTACTGATTGCCTGTTTTGCCTTTTTGGGTCTGCAAGCCCATGCGCAGGGGGATGCCGCTAAGGGCGAGGCCCTGTTTAAGGCTAAATGTACATCGTGCCACAAGGTTGACCAGATCTTAACCGGTCCGGCTTTAGGCCCCCAGTTAACTGAAGAAACAGATGATAAATACCTTGTCAAATGGATCCAGAACAACCAGGCTTTAATTACGGCTAAAAACCCTAAGGCTCTTGCCATCTTCAATAAGTTTGAACAGAAAAGCATGACTGTTTTTCCGGAACTTAGTGATGCAGATGTAACCAACATTATTACTTATGTACGTAGTGACTGGAAAACTTTGCAGGCTGCACCAAAACCAGGGGCAGGAGCTCCAGGTCAGGCAGCTGCCGAAAGCGGCCCAAGTGATGTGGTTATCTATTCGCTATTAGGTGTAATTATCCTTGCCTTTATTATTATATTGGTATTAAACAGGGTAATTGCAACGCTTGAGCGTTTGTTACTAAAAAATAAAGACGGTATAGTTTTAGAAGAAGAGGAAGTTGAAGGCGAGCCTGTTGACCGTTTAGCCGGCTTAAAGAAGCTTGCGAAAAATAAGAAACTTGTTTTCTTTGTACTCATCTGCGGTACGCTTGCTTTAGGTAGCTGGACTTGGGTTACCATGTGGACCACTAACGTTCACCAGGGGTACCAGCCGGTGCAGCCAATTAAATTCCCACATGATCTGCATGCAGGTGCAATGAAAATTGATTGCCAGTATTGCCACTCAGGTGCATACAAATCAAAAAATGCTTCAATCCCGTCATTAAACGTATGTATGAACTGCCACAAGGTTGTTAAAACCGAGTCGCCTGAAATCCATAAGATCTATGATGCATTAGGATATGATCCTCAAACTCAGAAATACGACAGCACAAAAACAAAACCTATGCAATGGGTGCGGATTCATAACCTGCCAGACTTTGCTTATTTCAACCACTCGCAGCACGTTAAGGTTGCCGGCTTAAAATGCCAGACCTGCCATGGGCCGATCCAGGAAATGAAAGAGGTTTATCAATATTCGCCGCTTACCATGAAATGGTGTATCCAGTGCCACAAACGCACAGATGTTAACATGAAGGGTAACGCTTATTACGAGAACTTACAGCAGGTGCATGATTTGCTGAAAGACGGCAAAAAGGTTACCGCCGCATTAATGGGTGGTATCGAGTGCGGTAAGTGCCATTATTAATATTATTAAAACGTAGCATTACAGTTTATATAGCTTAAATGGATAGCAATAAAAAATACTGGAAAGGTTTAGAAGAGCTGAACAAAACCCCGGAATTTGTTGAATTAAATAAACACGAATTTGCGGAGCCTATTCCTATCGAAGAAGTTTTAACCGTTGGTGGTTTGGAAGGCAAATCTCCGCGACGCGATTTTTTGAAAGCGCTGGGCTTTGGCGTTGGTGCTGTAACCCTGGCTGCTTGTCAGAAAGTGCCGGTTCATAAATCAATACCTTATTTAATAAAACCCGAGGAAGTTACCCCGGGGATTCCTAACTACTATACTTCAACTTACGAAGGACAGGCTATTTTAGTTAAAACCCGCGAGGGCCGTCCGATCAAAATTGAAGGTCACCCGAATGACATTATAGCAAAGGGTGGTGCAAGCGCGCAGGCGCAGGCATCAGTGCTTGACCTATATGATGTTAACCGTTTGAAAAACCCTCTGAAAAATGGTGGTGACAGCGGATGGGCGCAGGTTGATGATTTTGTAGTTAGAGAACTGCTAAACATTAAAGCATCAGGTAAAAAGATCCGCATTGTATCGTCAACAGTTAGCAGCCCTTCAACTTTGGGTGTTATTGCTGATTTTATTAAGCAATTCCCTGCTGCAAAACATATCAATTACGATGCGGTATCATATACCGGTATTATCCAGGCAAATCAAAACAGTTTTGGTAAAGCAGTATTGCCGCACTACAACTTTGATAAAGCCGATATAATTGTAAGTTTTGGCGCTGATTTCCTGGGTACCTGGATTTCTCCAGAAGAGTTTACCAGGCAGTACGTTTCAAACAGGAACAACAAATCGCTCGAAAGTAAAAAAATGTCGCGCCATATCCAGTTTGAATCTGGTATGAGCCTTACTGGTTCAAATGCTGACGTAAGGATCCCTGTTAAACCGTCAGAAGAAGGTTTGGCGCTGGTTGCTTTATACAACGCAATATCAGGATCAACATTAGCAGGCACAAAAGCAATAGGTAATAAAGTTGCTGAAAATGCAATCACCATAGCAGCTAAAGAATTGGTTGCAGCTAAAGGTAAAGCGCTGGTTGTTGCTGGTTCGAATGATGTGGCTACACAGGTTTTGGTTAATGCTATCAACTCATTACTGGGCAGCTACGGAACTACAATTGATCTTGACAATCCATCATTACAATATGCAGGTAACGATGCTGAATTTGCCGAATTGGTAAGCGATATGAAAAGTGGCCAGGTTGACGCGGTATTCTTTTTGAATGCTAACCCGGCTTATGATTATTACAGCAGCAAAGATTTTACCGATGGATTGAAGAAAGTAGGCTTAAGAGTATCTTTCGCTTCAAATGCTGATGAAACTTCTGCACTTTGTAATATCGTGGCTCCAAATCATCATTACCTGGAATCGTGGGGTGATGACAATGCGCTATCAGGATATTATACTGTATTACAGCCAACTATTAACCCTGTTTATGACACCCGCCAGGCTGAGCAAAGCCTGATGAAATGGAGTGATATTCCTGCTAAGGATTACTATACTTACGTAAGGAACAACTGGGATAAAAACCTGTTAGCTAAAGGCGGATTATCAGGCCAGAGCGGATGGGAAACCCTTTTACAAACCGGCTTTGTTAAAGCAGCCCCTGTAACTGCAGGTTCTTACACATTCAGTAAAGACCTAAATGCAGTTGCACAAACTATAATAGACCACAGCAACCTGCTTGCAGGCGATAAAACAGAATTACAGCTTTATCAAACCGTAGCAATGCGCGATGGTAAACGCGCCAATAACCCGTGGTTGCAGGAATTACCCGATCCGGTTTCAAAAGTAACCTGGGATAACTTTGCAGCAATGTCTCCTTCTGATATGAAGAAGAAAGGTCTGCAGGATGGTGACGTTGTTAAAATAGATGCAAACGGCTATTCAATAGCATTGCCTGTATTATCACAGCCAGGCCAGGCACAGGGTACTATATCAGTTGCTGTTGGTTACGGCCGTACAGTTGTTGGTCCGGTTGGTATTAATGTTGGTAAAAACGCTTTCCCTTTCCACAGCTTACGCAACGGAACACTGCAAACAAGCGCTACTGCAACATTAACCGCAACAGGCGAAAATTCGCCACTGGCACAAACACAAACACACCACTCTATAGAAGGGCGTAACAGTATTATAAAAGAAGCATCATTCACTGAATACCTTAAAAACCCTGCAACGGGTACTGGTAAAGGTGAAGGACATAAAGAATATGATAAACCAGATCTTTTCTGGCAAAAATATGATCGCCCTGCTTATGATTGGGTTATGGCGATTGACCTTAACGCTTGTACAGGTTGCGGTGCCTGCGTGGTAGCTTGTAGCGCCGAGAACAACGTTCCGGTTGTAGGTAAAGATGAAGTAAGGAGACGCCGCGAAATGCACTGGATCCGTATTGACCGTTACTACAGCTTTAATGACAATGGTGATGGCGGTGTTACAAGAGAGCATGAAATTGCTAAGCTTGAAGACCTTGACCACGTAAAGGTTGTTTACCAGCCGATGCTTTGCCAGCACTGTGAGCATGCACCATGCGAAACTGTTTGCCCGGTATTAGCAACTGTTCACTCATCTGAAGGCTTAAACCACATGGCTTACAACCGTTGTGTGGGTACCCGTTACTGCGCTAACAACTGTCCGTACAAAGTGCGCCGTTTTAACTGGTTTAACTATTGGAACGATTCTCGTTTTGATAACTACCTGAATAACGAGCATACACAATTAGTCCTTAATCCTGATGTTACTACTCGTTTCCGTGGGGTTATGGAAAAATGCTCAATGTGTATCCAGCGCATCCAGGCAGGCAAGCTTAAAGCTAAAATTGAAAAACGCCCGCTTAAAGACGGTGATATTAAAATGGCTTGCCAGCAAACATGCTCGGCTAACGCTATCGTGTTTGGTAATGTTAACGATCCTGAATCTGAAGTTTCAAAAGCTTTAAGGAGCGAAAGAACTTACTACGTTTTAGAAGAACTAAACGTAAAACCAGGTGTTGGTTACCAAACAAAAATTAGAAACATATCTGAACAAGAGGCTTAATTAATTACAAGAGAGATTTTAAAATATGGCATCTCATAGTGAATCGATAATCAGGGAACCGTTAATTACGGGAAAAAACATCACGTACGCCCAAATTACAAATGATGTACTTCGCCCTGTTGAAAATATGCCCGGCAAAGCGTGGTGGATTGGTTTTTCCGTAGCGTCGTTAGGTGCATGCCTTTGGGTATTTGCCGTGAGTTATACATTTTGGTATGGTATAGGTTCATGGGGATTAAACAAAACAGTAGGCTGGGCCTGGGATATCACCGGTTTCGTGTGGTGGGTAGGTATTGGTCACGCCGGAACGCTTATCTCGGCAATCTTATTACTGTTCCGTCAAAACTGGCGTAACTCCATCAACAGGTCTGCCGAGGCGATGACGATCTTTGCGGTAATTTGCGCCGCCACATATGTAGTATCACACATGGGCCGCCCATGGTTGGCATACTGGCCTTTGCCGCTGCCAAATCAGTTCGGTTCAATATGGGTTAACTTTAACTCACCGCTGGTATGGGACGTATTTGCGATCTCAACTTACTTTTCCGTATCATTAGTATTCTGGTACACAGGTTTATTGCCTGACCTTGCAACCATCCGCGACCGTGCTACAGGCATCCGCAGAAAGATTTATTCTGTATTGTCTTTCGGCTGGACTGGTTCGGTAAAAACATGGCAGCGTTTTGAGACGGTATGTTTGATACTGGCAGGTATTTCAACCCCGCTGGTACTATCAGTACACACCATTGTATCAATGGACTTTGCTACCTCCCTTGAACCGGGATGGCACACCACTATATTCCCTCCATACTTCGTTGCGGGAGCTATCTTCTCAGGTTTTGCCATGGTGCAAACTCTGTTGCTGGTAACCCGTAAAGTATTAGGTTTAGAGAATTACATCACCATGTTCCACATTGAAGCGATGAATAAGATCATCCTTTTAACCGGATCAATTGTTGGTGTGGCTTACCTAACCGAGTTCTTTATCGCTTACTACTCAGGAGGCGAATATGAGCAATATACTTTCTTAAACAGGTTTATAGGGCCATACTGGTGGGCAGGTTGTATGATGTACGGTTGTAACGTACTGATGACCCAGCTGATGTGGTTTAAAAAGATCCGTACAAATATTCCAATTTCATGGGTATTGTCTATCGTGGTAAACATCGGGATGTGGTTTGAGCGTTTCGTAATTATCGTTATCTCCCTGCACCGTGATTTTGTACCATCAAGCTGGGCAATGTTTTATCCAACCTGGGTTGACGTAAGTGTGTTTGTTGGTTCAATCGGTTTATTCTTTACCATGTTCTTGTTATTCATCCGTGTATTGCCTTCAATTGCAATGGCCGAAGTGAAACTGATCTTGAAGAGCAGCAGCGAGCAGGCTAAGAAGAAATTGATAGATGGAGGTCATTTAGAGCCTGAACAGGTGGAGTATTATAAAGAATCATTAACATCGTTTGACAGCGTTGATATTACTGATTACCAAAAAAGATAAAAATGAGCAGCACGAAATATATTTTAGGCCTTTTTGCAGATCCCGATGAAATGATGAACGGGATTGATACACTACAGAAAAACAGCGTTCCTATTTACGATGTTTACACACCAATGCCTATCCACGGTATTGAAAGGAAGCTTGGTATAAAGGATTCTCGTTTAGGTTATGCAGCATTTATGTTTGGCTGCCTGGGTGGTACAACCATATTCAGCATGGCATATTACATGCTTGTACAGGATTGGCCTATGAACATTGGTGGTAAACCCGCCTTTGCCATCCCAGATTTTATTCCAATCACTTTTGAGTGGACTGTATTATTTACAGCATTTGGGATGACACTTACCTTCTTTTACGCGACCCACCTGTTTCCGGGCCGTACACCAAGGGTAATGGATTTAAGAGCTACCGATGACAGGTTTGTTATAGCCATTGACGCAAAGGGAAATATCCCGCACGAGGACATCACTAATTTATTAAAAGAAGCAGGCGCAGTAGAAGTTAAGCATAACGATAGAAAATATGTTAGCTATGAATAAAATTAAAATATTGGGCATAACGGTTATTACTATCGTTGCAACGATTATAGTTACATCTTGCAAGGATAAAAGAAGTACCGGATGGGAATACGCTCCCAATATGTATGAGCACATCGCATACGACCCCGACCAGAAAAATGACAACTTTAAGGATGGTAAAACTGCACAGGTTCCACCGGCAGGTACTACTCCATTAGGTTTTGTACGATTTGACTACCCGAACAATAAGGACGGATACGAAAAATCAGGACTTGAAGTAAAAAGCACATTGCCGCAAACGCAGGCAAACTATGCCGATGGCAAGATCTTGTTTGAGCATTTTTGCTCACCATGCCACGGCGTAAGCGGGCAGGGCGATGGTTTGGTGGTAGCGCACGGTTTCCCGGCTCCTCCATCATATTCAAAAGGACAATCATCACGCGGCGGCGCAATGAAAGATCTGACAGACGGTAAAATTTATCATACTATTACTTATGGTGTAAACGCAATGGGTTCATACGCTTCACAGCTTGAGCCTAAAGAACGCTGGAAAGTAATTATGTACGTTCACCATTTACAAACTTTATAAGCTATTATTAATGAACAATTCTCATAGTTTCGACGAGCAATTTGAATTTAAAGGCAGGGCCAGAACCTGGAGCCTGATCATGATCGTTATTGGTCTGGTTGGATTAATCTTTGGCTTTGCATCAGGCGCGGGTGAACGCACATTTGCAAACTTGCTGCTTAACGGTTATTACCTTTCATGCGTTTGCATTTGCGGTATTTTCTTTTGCGCTGTGCAGTATGTAGCACAGGCAGGCTGGTCAACAGCAGTGCTTCGTGTTCCGCAGGCATTTGCTAAAGTATTGCCTTACGCAGGTATTATATTACTTGCTATTATATGCGCTGGTTTATTTATTACACATACCGGCCCTAATGAGGAAGGTAAAATGACTTCAATTCCTTACCTGTATAAACTTTGGGCTCTTAAAGGCGTAACCATTAAAGGTAATGAAAATTATGATGCTATAATTACAGCAAAATCAGGTTACTTAAATATTCCTTTCTTCCTGATCCGTTTGGTTATTTATTTAGGAAGCTATAGCTGGTTAGGCCGCTTATTGGTAAAATACTCAAACAATGAGGATGAGCTTGGCGGTATGTTTAACTATAACAAAAGCTTTAAGGTATCGGTTATATTCCTTTTAATATTTGGGTTTACCGTTCCGTTATTTGCTTTTGACACCATCATGTCGTTAGAGGCACACTGGTTTTCAACCATGTTTGGCTGGTATAACTTTGCCGCCCTTTGGGTTGGTGGTTTATCAGTTATCACTTTAACACTGATCCTTTTACGTGAAGCCGGTTACATGCAATGGGTAACTGAAGACCATTTGCACAACTTAGGTCAGCTAATGTTTGGTTTCTCTGTATTCTGGACTTACCTGTGGTTTGCACAATTCCTGTTAACCTGGTATGCAAACATCCCTGAAGAGGCCGCTTATTTTTACAGAAGGTGGGAGCCGCAGTTTAAGCCATGGTTTTGGTTAAACATTATTGTGAACTTCCTTACACCGCTGTTAACCTTAATGTCACGCGATTCAAAACGTAAGGTTAGTGTGTTAAAAGTAGCTTGTATTATATTAATATGTGGCCACTGGCTTGATTACTGGCAAATGATTATGCCAGGTACCGTGGGCCCGCAATCAAGCTGGGCGGTAGAGATAGGCCCTATTGAAATATGTTTATTTGTAGGTTTCATAGGCTTGTTCATATTTATGGTATCAAGTGCGTTAAGCAAGTTTAAATCGCTGGTTCCTAAAAAACACCCGCTGCTTGAAGAGAGCCTTCACCATCATTTGTAATAATTGTTATTTTTGCACTAAATAAAAGAATACCAAACAACCATTAAAATGGGATTCAAACAACTAATAAATTCTAAAAAAACACTATCGCTTTTTGCAGCGTTCGTGCTGTTTGGCACAAACCAGTTAATGGCGCAGGCAACAGCGGCGGCTGATACCGCTACTGTTGATAAGAGCGCCATGTGGACAGGAGTTGGCTATTACGTATTACTATTTTTTGTAGCTTCACTTTGTGTTGCCATACTGGGTAAAATATTAAGGGTTTATGACCTTACCCAAAAAATGCAGGGTAAAAAAGGCTTGAACTGGAATGGCATTATGGGCGTTTGCTGTGCTTTATTCCTTATAACAGGAATGTACGGCGCTTACTGGTCATTAACTGTGCAGGGAAGCATGAAGCTACCTGAAGCAGCATCTGCTCATGGCGGCGATATCGACAGTATGTTTACTACTACTACTATACTTACGCTGATAGTATTTGTAATAACACAGATCTGCCTTTTTGGCTTCGCATTTGTTTACCGTGGTTCTGATAAACGTAAAGCTTACTTTTTACCGCACAATAACCTGATTGAAAAGATCTGGACAATTATTCCTGCAGCGGTTTTAACCATATTGGTTGTGTTTGGATTTTTTACCTGGCAAAGGGTTGAGGACAGCAGTCAGCAAAAAGGCGATTTAAATATCGATGTTACTGGTCATCAGTTTGCCTGGGAGCTTCGTTATCCGGGTGCCGATGGAAAACTTGGGTCGCTTAATTTCAGGTTAACCACAGCATTAAACAAATTAGGTGTTGATTTTAAAGACCGCAATAGTCTTGATGATATTTCGGCTGATACTTTAGTATTGCCTGTTCATCAGTCAATACGACTAAACATTCACGCACAGGATGTAATACATAGTGTTTATATGCCGCACTTCAGGTTGCAGCAAAACGCAGTACCAGGCTTGCCTACTTTCTTCAAATTTGTGCCAACTATTACCACGGCCGAAATGCGGAGAAAAACCGATAATCCTAATTTTGAATACCTGCTTTATTGCAACAAAATATGCGGAGGAGCCCATTACAACATGCAGAAAGTAGTGCGCGTTGTTACACAAGCTGAATACCAGGACTGGATAGCAAAACAAAAACCATATTTATCTGACCCGTTAAAGAAGGAATTGCATTTTGCTGATGCAAAACCAGCAGCGCAGGTAAATGCAGCATCAAACAGGTTAGCGTTAAACAATTAATATAAGAGTAACGATTATGTCAACATTAGCAGTTCACGATCACGGAGTTGTACATCACGAAGAAGGTCACGAACACCACCATAAAGCAACTTTTCTGAATACATACGTATTTAGCCAGGATCATAAATATATTGCCAAGCAGTTCCTTGTTACAGGGATCATTATGGCATTTATTGCAATGACCTTATCTATCTTATTCAGGATCCAGCTTGCTTACCCGGATAAATCATTCCCTATACTGGAAACATTATTAGGCCGTTTCGCCCCTAACGGAAGGATCAGCCCTGATTTTTATATGTCATTGGTTACTATACATGGTACCATCATGGTATTTTTTGTATTAACTGCCGGATTGAGCGGAACCTTTGCAAACTTATTGATCCCTCTTCAGGTTGGTGCACGTGATATGGCGTCTCCATTTGTTAATATGCTTTCTTATTGGTTCTTCTTTATTGCCAGTTTGATCATGTTATCATCTTTCCTTGTTCAAAAAGGACCTGCAAGCGGTGGCTGGACAATTTATCCGCCATTATCAGCATTGCCAAAATCTATGCCCGGTTCAGATATGGGTATGACCTTATGGCTGATCAGTATGGTATTATTCATTGCCTCACAGCTAATGGGCGGTATTAACTATATCAGTACTGTATTAAACATGCGTACTAAAGGTATGGATCTATGGAAGATGCCTTTAACTGTATGGGCTTTATTCCTTACTGCTGTATTGGGTGTATTATCATTCCCTGTACTGGTTGCCGGTGTGGTATTATTGATATTCGACCGCAGCTTTGGTACAAGCTTTTATCTTTCTGACATTGTATTGAACGGAAAGGTAATGCCTTTTGAAGGTGGTAGTCCGATATTGTTCCAGCACTTGTTCTGGTTCCTGGGCCACCCTGAGGTATATATCGTTATTATGCCTGCAATGGGTCTTTCATCCGAAGTATTGGCGGTAAACTCACGTAAGCCTATCTTTGGTTATCATGCAATGGTTTACTCTTTAATAGGTATTGCCGTATTATCATTTATAGTTTGGGGTCACCACATGTTTGTAACGGGTATGAATCCGTTCCTGGGCGGTGTGTTCATGATCACAACATTAATTATCGCGGTGCCGTCGGCGGTTAAAACCTTTAACTGGCTGGCTACATTGTGGCGTGGTAATATCCGCTTTACGCCGGCTATGCTTTTTGCTATCGGGATGGTTTCATTCTTTATCTCTGGTGGTTTAACCGGGATCTTCCTGGGTAACGCTGCGCTGGATATTAATTTGCATGATACTTATTTCGTTATTGCCCACTTCCACCTTGTAATGGGGTCGGCGGCTATATTCGGGATGCTTGCCGGTGTTTACCATTGGTTCCCTAAAATGTACCGTAGGATGATGGATGAGCGTTTAGGCTATCTGCACTTTTGGTTAACCTTTATTGGTGCTTACCTGGTGTTTTTCCCGATGCACTTTATGGGACTTGACGGTGTACCCCGTCGTTACTATGCGTTCACCGAGTTTGAATCAATGAAACGCTGGTTAACAGTAAACGTATTTATAACCTGGGCAGCTATTATGGCGGGTATTGCTCAGTTAGCTTTCGCATACAATTTTGTTCATTCTATTTTCTGGGGTAAGAAAACCGTTCAAAATCCATGGAATGCCAATACATTGGAGTGGACAGCGCCAATTGAGCATATTCACGGCAACTGGGATGGTGAAATACCAACCGTTTACCGCTGGCCGTATGATTACAGCAAGCCAGGTCACGATACAGATTTTATACCGCAAAACGTACCGTTTTCACAAACCATGAGCTCAAATCTGCCTCATGACTTTGAAGATAATCCAGGTGGTTTGGAAGAACATACCAAATGGACAAATGCACAAAAAGCTAACGAAGCGGTAAAATAATTTTATTACCGATCTGATCTTTTAGGGTATCTGTACCGGAAATATTTCCACAACAGGTACCCTAAATTTTTAAAATACACTGACAACACCTGGAGCAGGCATGTTGTGGAGGCTACTATCAGCTTTCTGCTTTGTGCTATTGGCTTTCAGCTTAAAATAAATGAGGACATCCACGTCGAAAATCCGGTTCCAAAAAATCAACCTCGCTACTATAATTCTGCTATTTATACTGATACTTGCCGGCGGAGTTGTACGTAGTACTGGTTCAGGAATGGGATGCCCCGATTGGCCTAAGTGCTTTGGAAGGTATATACCGCCAACAAGCAGCTCGGAATTACCAAAAGATTATAAGCAGAAGTATGTCGCCGGCCGTTTAGCTAAAAATCAACGTTTTGCTAAAACATTGGATGTGTTTGGCTACAGCGATTTGGCAAAACGCATCCGCCAGGACAGATCAATATTGGTTCCCGAAGAATTTAACGTGGCTAAAACCTGGACGGAATATATCAACCGGCTTTTGGGTGCTGTTTCAGGGATCTTTTTATTGTTAACTGCGATTTTAGCGTTTAGTTATCGCAGCGAAAATAAACTGATACCTGTATTAAGTGTTCTGAATGTGATACTGGTAGGTTTCCAGGGATGGCTGGGCTCGATAGTTGTATCAACAAACCTGGTTGCATGGATAGTTACAGTACATATGCTGCTTGCATTGGCCATATTGGCTTTAAGTATAATTACTTACCATTTGGCGCGGGTTTATGGCAGGCCAAAGCTTAGTGTTAACCCGGTAACGCATATTGCAACGTTGCTGGCTTTAGTAATAAGCATTGTACAAATTGCTTTTGGCAGTGAGGTTAGAGAAAAAATTGACGCAGTTGCCGGCCATTTACAGGGCGGTTATCGCGATGACTGGATAAGCAACGCCGGCGTTATTTTTACACAGCACAGGGATGTAGCTATATTGGTATTGGTAGCTAACATTGTATTGTATGCTTTAATGCGTCGTACATTTAACCGTCATTCCATACAGCAACAAATAATGAGTTTTGTATTTTTGATGATAATGCTGCAAATTGTTACCGGGATTTTATTATCCTATTGGGCATTACCGCCAGTTGCACAAGCGGCGCACGTATTGCTGGCAACATTGGTTTTCAGCGCACAATTTTACCTGATGTTAAATTTATATCAGTCGGTTAAAGGAGGGGTTCAACAATGATCTGGAGTGATTTTTCAAAGCTGATAAAACTAAGGCTCACCTTTTTGGTGGTGTTTTCGGCTTCCATATCATTTTTAATAGGGAGTAAAGTTAATGGTGAAATTGTATGGAGCAACTGGCTGATGCTTATTGCCGGTGGCTTTTTGGTAACTGCTGCCGCCAACTGCTTTAACGAAATAATAGAGAAAGACCTCGATAAGCTGATGAAACGCACCATGGACAGGCCCATACCTGCCGGACGTATGACCACCGGACAGGGTTTGGTAATGGGTTTATTTATGGGTATTGCCGGCACCATTTTGCTTGGCAAGCTTAATTTAACGGCTGGTTATCTTTCGGTATTTTCAGTGATCCTGTATGCATTTGTATATACACCTTTAAAGCGTAAATCGCCAATCGCAGTGTTTGTGGGTGCTATCCCAGGCGCTTTACCGCCGCTTATTGGTTATGTGGCCGCACACCCTCAAATTGATACGATAGCTTTAATATTGTTCGGGATCCAGTTTGTATGGCAGTTTCCGCATTTTTGGGCCATAGCCTGGGTGCTTGATGATGATTATAAACTTGCGGGCTTTAGATTACTGCCGTCGGGACAAAGAAATTTAACCAGTGCATTATTTACCTTTGCATCTACAGCAATATTAATACCGGTTAGTTTATTACCGACTTATTATGGGTATGGCGGTTATTATGTAGGCGGGGTTTCATTGGTATGCAGCTGGTTGTTTTTTTATCTGGCTCTAATGCTTTTACGCACCCGTCAGATAAAAGAAGCGAAATATTTGATGTATGGGTCGTTTTTTTATCTACCAATAGTGCAGTTAATGTTTTTATTTGATTTTATAGGAAAGGTGAAATGATGGCTCAGATACAACGACAAGAAGAAAAATTAAACCTGGGAGCCAAAAAGTTTACCATGTGGATTTTTATATTCACTTCGTTTATGTTTTTTGCGGCTTTATCCAGTGGCTTTATAGTTTACAGCGGAGGAAAGGGACATGGACTTAATGTACAAATACCACAGCCGTTTTTATACAGTACCCTAGTTATAATTATAAGCAGTATAACCCTGTTTATGGCTTCAAAGGCGGCAAAAGGATTGCAAATTGCCAGGCAGCAACTTTTTTTATGGGTTACATTTTTTTTAGGCATTGCTTTTTTCGCAGTGCAGGTTTATGCCTGTTATGTATTGACCTATAAAATGGGTATATACTTTACAGATCCAAATGCATCACGCACGTTTCTTTATGTGTTTTGCGGGATGCATTTGCTACACATTATTGCCGGCTTATTGGTATTACTTAATACTGTATTAGCCACTTATAGAAACATACCGCAGGTAAAGAATATATTTAAGATGGAAATGGCGTCTATTTTTTGGCATTTTCTCGATATTATGTGGATTTATCTGTATGTTTTTTTACTTTTGAACCAAAATTAAAACAATTATCCAAGTACAAATGAGTACAGCAGTAACACAACAAGTTGATGAGGTAAAATCAACACCATGGTCTGGAGGCAAATCGCCTTTTGACGTAGAGTATGGTAAAATGATGATGTGGTTTTTCCTCCTTTCGGATGCGTTTACCTTTTCGTCATTACTGATCTCTTATGGAGCATTACGTTTTAGCGCCCCAACCTGGCCGTCGCCTTCTTTAGTATTTCAATCAGTTCCCGGAACATCGATTGAACATGGCGCTCCCCTGGTTTTTGTGGGTTTAATGACCTTTATCCTCATCATGAGCTCTGTTACTATGGTACTGGCTGTTGAGGCCGGGCACCGCAACGCAAAAAAAGAAGTTGTGTGGTGGATGATAGGTACTATTATTGGTGGCCTTATGTTCTTAAGCTGCCAGGCATTGGAGTGGAATCACCTGCATAGCGAAGGTTTTTGGTGGTCAGCTATACCGAACGCAGAGACCCTAAAGGAATTTTGGCAACATGGGGCTAACGTTACGCTGGCTCAGCAGCAAATGTCATCGCACCAGTTTGCAAACTTATTCTTTACCATAACAGGCTTCCACGGCTTCCACGTATTTTCAGGTGTTGTCATTAACATTATAATAACCGTTAATGTGTTGTTAGGCACCTATCAAAAACGCGGCAGCTATTTAATGATCGAAAAGGTTGGCCTTTACTGGCACTTTGTAGATTTGGTGTGGGTGTTTGTATTTACGTTTTTTTACTTAGTTTGATAATTTAACCCTATTTATATATGTCATCAGAAACTACACATATCCATGCAGATGGTGCCGCGCACGAAGAGCATGATACAATGACCAGGGGTAGAATATGGAAAGTGTTTTTCATATTATTAGGTATAACCTGTATTGAGTTTATTATAGCACTTTGGCTGGCTCCTACTTACCATTGGCCATCGCACTGGATAAACCCTATTTATATTGTTTTAACTTTATTTAAGGCATTTTATATAGTTGCATACTTTATGCACTTAAAGTTTGAAAAAGTAGGCCTTGCCCTGGCTATTATAGTCCCGATTCTTTTTATAATCGGTTTAATATTGGTACTTACAAACGAGAGCCACTATTGGATTGACCTAAGGCTGTAATGAAGAAAGCCGGCATACTGAAAAAGATCACGATCCTGGTACTCGTTTTAGTAGTACCAGGATTTTTATATTATTTACTAACCGCTCACGGTAAAAACAGGTATAAACCGCTCGCCGTTTTTGGCCCTAAACAGGTAGCCAAAACCACGCATAAGGTTAACGGAAAAGATGTTCAGGATACCATCTACCATACCATTCCCGATTTCAATTTAACCGATCAGAATGGGAAAGCAGTATCGCTTAAAACCCTTGACAACAAAATACTGGTAGTAAACTTTTTTTATACAGGCTGCCCTTCGGTTTGCGGGTTGATGAACAGGAATGTTAATGCTATCGATTCCTTTTATACCAGGAATAAGATGGTGTATTTTTTATCCATAACAGTTGATCCGAAGCATGATAATGTTGCGGCTTTAAAAAAATATGCTGCGGGCTTTAAAGACCTTTCTTCAAAAAGATTGTTTTTAACCGGCGATACAAGCACTATATATAACATGGCCCGCAAAGGCCTTTTAGTAAACGCTTTGCAAACAGGCTCTAATGATTTTGTTTACAGCGATCAGGTGATATTAATTGACCGCGACAGACGCATCAGGGGGTACTATACAGGCGCATCAACATTAGAAGCTGAACGACTGAATGACGAAATTAAAGTATTGATATCTGACGAGCTGCGAAAGAACGATACGCCTTTGTATTAGAAGGAAGATAGAAGCAGGAGCCAAGATGTCAAGAGTCAAGAAATAAGATAAATAAATAAAATCAGGCAATAAATTGGATCAGGAGATAACCAGGGTACTATGGATGACATTAACTGCTATCTTGCCTCTCGACTTCCTGATTCTTGAATCTCAAAAACATGACAGATAAATTTATATTCCGTTTTGTAGCAGCAGTATCCATATTTGTGTTTGCTGTAGTGGTGATCCTTAACAGGAAAATTTTGCCTGTGCCTGATGTTACACCTTCATTTACGCTTTATCTGCCAAAGCTTAATGCTATACTTAATGGTACATGCAGTTTGCTGTTGTTACTCTCCTTATATTTTATCAGGCAGCGCAATATTATAATGCACAAACGGATAAATATATTAGCCTTTTGCCTGTCGTCGCTTTTCCTGGTATCGTACATTACGTTCCATTACCTGATGAAAAAAGAAACAGTATTTGGTGACCTGGATGGTGATGGCGTATTGTCAGACGTTGAAAGAAATGCGGTTGGCGGACTTCGAACGGTTTACCTAACCATATTGATCTCGCACATCATACTGGCAGCAGGCGTTTTACCACTTATCTTGTTAAGCTTTTACCGCGGCTTGCAAATGCAGGTTGAAAAACATAAAAAACTGGTTAGATGGACATTCCCTATCTGGCTTTATGTAACAATAACAGGTGTTATTGTTTATGTAATGGTATCGCCTTATTATCACTTTTAGGTTGTTTCATGAACAAAGACTTAAGAAGTTTAATTCGAGTTTGTTTGTTTTTTAACGGCCTCATTGAAGGCGTTGCCGTTTTAAAACTTCGTAAGTCTGATATTTCCACTTCACTTCTTCGCCTTTAATTCTTCCAGCTTCCTTCTCGTATCCACAGTTTCCTGCAAGCTCAATGACCTGCCGTAAGCTTCAATTGCTTTTTGTTTATCCCCGGTTCCGGCATAAAAATCACCAAGACTGTCAAATGCATTAGCGCTTTGCGGGTGATTATCGACGTTTCTTTTAAAAAGCGAAAAGGCTTCTTTGGGTTTATTAAGCTCCCAGCAATGGTAAGCCAGGCTGTTTACCAATGATTCCGGCGGGAGTTCAGTATAACCAAAATTATCCGAAAGCATTTTAAAATGAGCGGCAAGTACGGAATCTACATTCAATTTAGGGTGCTCGTCAAATTGACTGCTCCTGAAGGGGTAATAGTTAAACAGGTAACGCAATGCATCGTACTCGGCGTTAAGCTCAACGGTGCCGTGGCGCTCATTAGGATAAAACTTGTAGCCCCATCGCAGGCTTTTGGGTTTGGCATCTTTTAAAGCTTTAACAAATGGTAATACCGAGCGGGTTACCTGCGTATTGCTGTTAAGCGTATCCTTCATTACGCTAATGGTATCAACACCAGGCGGCATGTTGTTGGCAATGGCTACGAACAACGATTTTTTAGAGAGATCAATTGATGCTAATTGTTGCTGTGCCTGTTTCAATAACTTTTTACTATCCCACCATAGGCTTGGTTCAATGGCTATATAGGCATTAAACATTTTGGTATGGTTAAGTAAAATATTTACAACTGTTAAGCCGCCTAATGAGTGCCCGCTTAAAACCCGGTATGGCGCCGTTGGATAATGTGCATCAACATACGGGAATAATTCATCTGCAATAAATCGGGTAAAGTTTTCACCGCCGCCTGATAAATTATCCTGTCCGTTGTTTGTTTTTACGTGAGTTGGTGTAAGATCCCTGTCGCGGACAGTATTGGCGATCCCTACAATTATCATATCCGGGATTACACCTGCCATTTGCTTTACAATACCAACGGCCGAGTAAAAATGATCCTCCCCATCAAGCAAATACAAAACCGGGTAGCGCTCGTCTTTATTACCCTGCGGCACATGGATCATCAGCGTCCGCTTTTCATTCAGGATCTTTGAATAAACTGTATCAATAGTGCCTATTACTATCCGGTTATCTCTTTTTTGGGAGAATGCAGATACACAAATGATAGAAAATATAAGGGTTATAAATACTTTCATAAAAAAACCTTTAAATCACTAATTCACCGACTCACTAATTATCGCCACTTACCACGTAGTTATTTTCTTCCCGTCAACCTGTACTGGCTGATAAGGATGATCAAGAAACTGCGCTATCAAAACATCGCCTTCCCTTGAATTCAATGCAGGCCCATGGGTTTTATCAGTAAACAACACCCGCTGACTGTTGGGCATAAAATGATGAATAACATCATTATAAAATGCCGGACAATACGGATCGGTATCCCCGGTTGAGAGCAAAGCCGGAATATTTGAATATACAGGAGTTTTGGCAATGCCGGTAACACTCTTTACATTCCAGCAATTACATAACGGGTGGTCAACATTATTAAAGCGGTAACCAGCAAGGTAGGGGAAGATCTCATTTTGCTTATCAATCAGATACTGGTCTGCAAAGTTGATCTGTTCAGAGCAATACATGGAATAACGCATGCCCAGTGTATTGCTTTTGCCGGTATTAAAGATGTTATCGAAATAAGCAGTCATATATATATTTTGATTGCCGGCAATAAATTGGGTAACCATGTAGGGCACATTTTTCAGCTCGGCATTGCTGGTAAGCTTATCCATCAAAAAGTCAATGATGTCACTGCGCCTGTATTTTATGCTGATGCTGTCGGCTGCACCTTTTTCCAGGTATTTTAAAGTAAACACTTTATCACCTATAGATGTGAAATACTGTTGAAACCGCTGCTTTATGTTATTGTATAATGGATTAGTGCTTGAATCTCGCTCACAATTGCCAAACACCTTATTAAAAGATTGGTTAATGCTGAATAAGGCATCCTCTTCATAATTCACAAAACCCGGAAGCGCCGAATCAAGGATCACAGATCGGATATGCTGCGGATAGTTGCGTAGAACGGTAAGCATAAGCCCGCCGCTGTAGGAGATGCCTATCAAATTTATGGAGTCTATTTTTAAAGCGCGGCGTAGGTCTTCTATATCTGCCGCATTTTCAATGGTATTATAGGCTGAAAGATCATTCCCATCTGCAATCAGCTTTTTACGGCAGTTTTTGGCCTCCGCTACGAGGGTACTGTCTAAAGGCAGGTTTTTGCGATAGGCGTTTTTTACCGCTTCGCTGATCCCATCGCACGAAAGGCAAGGCTTTGCGTAGGTTGTGCCACGTTGCTCAAAAGCAATATAATCCCTGTTTTTAATAAACCGGCGATAATGAATAAAACTCACACCACGCAACGAGCTTGCACCAGGTCCGCCTGCAGTATATAGCACAGGGTCTTTTTGCTTGTTGGGATTGTTGCTTTCAACATATATAAAAGGCAGCTTTACAGTTTTGCCATTTGGTTTATTCCTGTTTTCGGGTACAACTAAATAAGCACAGCGGGTTTTCAAGCTGCTGTCGGCCTTAAATATACAATCGCAAGGTTCAATTTTTGGGGTATAGCTTTCCTTTTGCTGAGCAAATGAGGCCAGCCGGAAAGAAATTATGAAGAAGAATATAAGTAGGATCTGCTTTGTCATGATGATCGTTTATTTTTTCATCAAAGTAAAAGCATTCAAAGAAGGATTTTTAGTAAAAAACGGACAATCTTAAACAACCTGTTCCCTAGAAGTATATATAATGGGCTCACCTAATTCTGCTTCCAATTTAGCCAGGGTTTTGAGTGTTAAATTATGACTGCCTTTTAGCCACTTATTAATTTCTGAAGGTTTTTTCTTCATTTTTTCGGCCAGATCTTTTTGCGTATAACCTTTTGCTTTCAAAATTTGGTTTATTCGTAAAACGATATCCGTATATTGACGTACGAAAATTCTAACTTCTTCGGGGGTTTCCTTTTGTATTTTTTCAGCAACCTTACTTCTCATACTAAGTAGTTTTATAAGAAAATCTCTTCGTTGCCATTATCCGAAAGAATTTTTCTTTTTTCATAATTAATAATTATTTCCCCATCCCGTAAAGCTTCTTCAATACGTTTTGCATATTGGCAAGCCTCTATCCATTTTATATTAAGATCCTTACTGCCTTGGTTTGTTTGCGCAGATTTTAACCCGCCATTAAACAAAATGACCAAATCGTTGCGATCACCTATTCTTAGGGCATATAATCTTAACGGAAAATTTGGATAAAGGAAAACTACGCCACTTACATTAACCTTGCCTTTATTGGGTAATCCAATAACTTCATTTTCAAATCTGTTAAATAAAGCATCGATTGCTCCATGATCTTCACCTATACTATCCAGAACGAAACTTAGTAATTCCTGGGCTGCTCTCTTTGATTCAGGATTTGCATCATACTTTTTAAAGAACTTGTCAGTTTCATTCTCCTCCGCATCTTCCTTCCGTACAGTATAAAATGTACATTTATTTGCTTCATCATCCCATATTTCCAATGTAAAGATATTCACTTATAAGTTAATTTGCAAATTTTTAAGACGCTGATTTCTAAAACACAGCTTTCAATACGCTAAATTGTTATAAATCCTTTACCGAATGCCATTATAGCGAAGAATCCCCAATTATAAATTGAATAAAGCTTTATCTTCATTTGTAAAATAATTTGTTTTTGCTGTGATTTTTCAGCCACTTTCCATACTAATTAAGAGTAGTCCGGTTTTTCAATGAATAGTAAAGAAAAATTTATAAAAGTTATAAAAGAAAACGCCGGACTTATTTATAAGGTTACCAAGGTATATACCAATAGCAGGGAAGATGAGCAGGATCTTTACCAGGAGATCGTTTACCAGCTTTGGAAATCTTTCGGTTCTTTTAGGAGTGAATCAAAGATCAGTACCTGGATGTACCGCATTGCTTTAAATACAGCTATAGCTCATTTAAATAAAGAGAAAAGGAAAGGAAGTTATATCCCGATAGATGAATTGCTCCTGAATAAACCAGACCTAAATGATACGCTAAAAGAAGAGCAAGTTGAAATTTTGTATAGCCAGATAAAGAAATTGGATACCATAGAAAAAGGCATTATCCTGTTGTACCTTGAAGGAAAATCATACGATGAAATAGCAGGCATAACCGGGTTTAGCACTACCAATGTAGGTACCCGGCTGGGGAGAATTAAACAAAAGCTGATAACCCAGATTAATTAAAGAAATAAAACCATGGAATTGGAAGAAATGAAAACCATTTGGGGCGAAATGTCCGCAGAGATTGAAAAACAAAAAAAATTAACAGATTCACTAATTATAAAAATGACACAAGTAAATTACAGAAGCAAAATCGGTAAGATAATAGTTCCGGAAATTATAGGTTCGTTGGTTTGTGTGGCAACGGCTTTATTTATATTTATAAACTTTCAACAACTTGGTATCTGGTATCTACAAGTTTGCGGCGTGGCTTCTGCCGTAATTTCATTGCTGTTGGCCCTGCTATCTCTTAGGGCGGTTAATAAGTTAAGCTCAATTAACATTTCAAATAATAATTTAAAACAGGCATTATCAGATTATTCAAAAGGTAAAATACAATTTGTGTTTGTTCAAAAACTAACCTTTTATTTGGGGGCCGTGCTTATGCTCACCATATTGCCTGTTATGTGTAAGCTTATTGATGGGGTGGATCTGTTTAAAGTAACCAGGCTATGGATGTGGTATGTTGTTGCATTTCCATTCTTTCGTTGGTTTACCACATGGGTTTTTAAAAGGTATAAAAAGACGATCCAGGGCGCTGAGAATATTTTGAAAGAATTAGCGGAGGCCTGATCAGCCTGCTTTTACTTTATGCTGTTAGCAGTAAGCTTTTGCCCGGTAAACTTAACCACATCTTTATAAAAATGGCTCATATCATAGTACCCAAAATCATAAGGCGTAAAAACACACTTTTGATTTACATAGGCTGTTAAAGCGGTGCGGGTACGCAATATGGTGAAATAGTTTTTGGGCGATGTGCCAACCACCTTGTTAAAATAACGGTTAATGGTTTTTGAGGTTACAAACATTTTCTCGGCCATTTCAGATGTATTTAGCTGCATATCTGCCGAATCATAGTTTTCAATGCAATCATGTACAAATTGTAAGTAATGATCTTTGCCTTTATTTTTAAAACGGGTCAAAAGAAAATTCTTCATCATGGCTGCCCTTTCTTCTAAATGCATAGGCTGCTTAATTTTTTGGATCAACGCAGGTGGCAAGATGGTATTCAGATTAATTACCTTCCCTATGAGGCTAACCTGGCTAATGCCCAAAACAGCTTCGAGACCGCCGGGCAAAAATTTAACGGTAAAGATATGATCGGTTGGTTGTTTGAATTTCTCAACACTGGTATCTCTTAGCACCAAAATGTCATCTTCTCCCTTTATTAGATATTGTTTATTGGCTACGTTTAAGTAATAGGGGGTACCCAGGTTAAACCAAAAGGTAGGCGTATAGCTGGGGAACATTTTTACGCTTTTAAATTGCGGAACTATTTTATCGCCAAAATGATTTTCAGGAACAGGTGGTGCTGACTCAGAGAAAAATTCAATATGATCCGCCAGCTCATCACAAGGTTTTATGAACTGGTGTACTTTACGGATATTATGAAAGATCTCGACCATTTAAAGATAAGACGTGGTTTTTGTGTATTCGTTACAATCTGCTGTTGTATTAGGCGGCATTTATCAAGAAAGCGCAATTTTTCTCATAAAACAAATTTAACCAAAAAACCTTTTAGCTTTGGCCTTTCAGCTTTCACCTCTATGAACAACATACTCTGCTTCGGCGAAATATTATGGGATGCCTTTGGCGATGAAAAAATTGCCGGTGGCGCCCCTATGAATGTTGCGCGCCATTTGGTACAGCAACGCATGAATGTTTTATTTGCCAGCAGGGTTGGTAAGGATGCATCGGGAGATGGCCTTGTGGAGTTTTTAAAAGCAAATGGCCTATACAGCGATCTGATCCAGGTTGATGAAAAGCTGCCGACCTGCGAGGTCACGGTGCAATTGGATAAAGACGGAATAGCTACTTATATCATCCCCGAACCGGTATCGTGGGATAATATCCAAACCGAGTCTGCACTTACCAAGGCCGCTGAACAGGCATCTGCCATTGTTTACGGCAGCCTGGCCTGTCGTGAAGCAAAAACCAAAGACACCCTGCTGAATTTATTGCAGGAAACCACAGCTTTAAAAGTATTTGATGTAAACCTGCGTGCGCCTCATTACACTTTATCAACTATTGAAACGCTGGTTGCAGGTGCTAATGTAATAAAGATGAACGAAGACGAAGCAGCTCTATTAATTGGTGGCAGCAACAACCATATAAAAGAAAATATTATAGAGTTTCAGAAAAAATATCACCCAAAAACCATCTGTGTTACCCGCGGCGAACATGGCGCAATGGCATGGCATGACTATGAATTTTACGAACACCCAGGTTGCCCGGTATCAGTAGTGGATACTGTTGGTGCGGGTGATGCTTTCCTTGCGGCATTTGTTTCGGGCCTGTTAAAAAATGAACCCATGCAGCAGCTGATTGAGAAAGCCTGTTATGTGGGCTCTTTTGTTGCAGGGCATAGAGGGGCTAACCCCGTTTATGACGAAAGTTTAGCTAAAAGATTTTAAAAACCACGGCCCATCGTCGTCTAACACAGGCATTCGGCAGAAGCTGCGCGACTGTATAAGTTTGTATTCCCTCTTTAGGGGGTTAGGGGGCATTTGTCATTCTTTCATAACAATTCTGTCTAAAACCACCTTTCTAAAACTTTTAAGAAAAATAATCCGTTATTTTATATCAGAAAGGGTACCCTATGCGCGGATTTGAATTTTCGAAGTTTAAACCCAGTCAGATCCAAAAAGGCGGATTTGAGGAATTACTAAAGTTATTTTTGGAATTGCTTAACTATACGGCAGGCGATGCAGGCGAAGCTTTGGCCTGGATGAATGAGCTGGATAAGCAATATAACCTTACCAATGATGAATATGGTATGGGTAATTTTATTGATGACCTGAAACAAAAAGGCTACCTGACCGAGGAAGAGCAAAATGGCGAGTTTAAGATCACCGCAAAAACGGAACAAAGTATCCGCGAATCAGCGCTGGAGGAGATCTTTGGTAAGCTCAAAAAATCAGGCAAGGGAAATCACCGTTCGCCGCAATCGGGCCAGGGTGATGAGAAGAATGCGGAGCGCCGGGAGTTCGAGTTTGGCGATAGCCTGGACCAGATCAATATGACCCAGTCTATCCACAATGCACAGGTTAACCACGGGATCGGCGATTTTATGATGACCGAGCGCGACCTGGAAGTGGAGGAAATGGACTATAAAACCCTTACTTCTACCGTGCTGATGATTGATATCTCGCACTCCATGATCCTTTATGGCGAGGACAGGATCACCCCGGCAAAAAAGGTTGCTATGGCCCTTGCAGAGCTGATCCGCACCAAATACCCTAAGGATACTTTGGATATTGTGGTTTTTGGTAATGATGCATGGCCGATAACCTTAAAGGATCTGCCTTATTTACAGGTAGGCCCCTATCATACCAATACCTATGCCGGGTTGGAGCTGGCTACTGATTTGCTGCGCAGGCGTAAAACCCACAACAAGCAGATCTTTATGATTACCGATGGCAAGCCAACCTGCTTAAAAGAAGGCACAAAATACTATAAGAACAGCATCGGGCTCGACAGGAAGGTGGTAAATAAAACCCTGAACATGGCGGCACAATGCAAACGGCTTAAAATTCCTATAACCACATTCATGATAGCTAAAGACCCCTACCTGCAGCAGTTTGTACGTAAGTTTACCGAAACAAACGGTGGCAAAGCGTTTTACAGCTCGCTAAACGGCCTGGGCGAATATATTTTTGAAGACTATATCAGGAACAGGCGTAAGACTGTTAGATGATGTGCGGATGTGCAAATATGCAGATGTGCGAATTAAGTAATACAAATAAAACAATCCACTGGCCTTATACACGATTTTACCATCGAACAGGTACCAATGACTAACGACACAATGACCAATGACTAACAATAAAAAAGATATAACAACCCTGGGCCAGTTAAAAAAAACGGATTATAAAAGCCGGTCGGTTAAGGATGAATTACGCGAAAACCTGATAAAACAGTTGCAAAAAGGCGAAGGCGGTTTTGAAGGGATTGTTGGTTTTGAAGATACGGTAATTCCCGACCTGCAAACTGCCATACTCTCACGTCACAATATTTTGCTGTTGGGATTGCGCGGACAAGCAAAAACCCGCATAGCCCGTTTACTGGTAAATTTACTGGATGAGTGGATGCCCTATATTGAAGGATCTGAGTTATATGACGATCCTTTAGCGCCGATCTCATGGTTCGGGCATCATGAAGTATTGGCTAAGGGCGATGATACGCCAATTGCCTGGGTGCACCGCTCTGAGCGCTACACTGAAAAGCTGGCTACACCTGATGTTACAGTAGCTGATTTAATTGGCGATGTTGACCCTATTAAAGCCGCCACAATGAAATTGACCTACTCGGATGAGCGGGTTATTCATTTTGGGTTGATCCCGCGTGCACACAGGGGGATCTTTGTTATCAATGAGCTTCCCGATTTGCAAGCGCGCATCCAGGTATCGTTGTTTAATATCCTGCAGGAAAGGGATATCCAGATCCGTGGGTTTAAACTGCGTTTACCGCTCGATATCCAGTTTGTGTTTACCGCAAATCCCGAGGATTATACCAATCGGGGCTCTATCGTAACACCATTAAAAGATCGTATTGAAAGCCAGATCTTAACGCACTACCCACGTTCAGTGGAGATCTCCCGCAAAATAACCCAGCAGGAAGCATCCCTTACGGATGAGCAACGTGCTACCGTTGAAGCAGACGGCCTTGTAAAGGATTTGGTTGAGCAAATAGCCTTTGAGGCCCGTAACTCAGAATATATCGACAAAAAATCGGGCGTTTCAGCGCGTTTAACTATATCAGCATTCGAGAACCTGGTTAGTAACGCAGAAAGGCGAATGCTCATCAACCATGAAGCAAGTACCTTTGTTCGTATTTCTGATTTCCTGGGCGTTATCCCTGCTATCACCGGTAAGATAGAGCTGGTATATGAAGGGGAATTGGAAGGCCCTGGTAAAGTGGCCAATATATTAATCGGCAAAGCCATCAAAACTTTGATGCTGCAATTTTTCCCTGATCCCGAAAAATCAAAAAAAGCAAAAGCGCCAAATCCTTATGCCGAAATTATCAACTGGTTTAGCGATGGCAATAACCTGTCGTTAGTTGATGAGTTGCCACAGCAGGAATATAAAAAGAACTTAAATTCAGTTACCGGCTTAAAGGCTTTGGTTAAAAAGTTCCACCCGCGCTTGACGGAGAACCAGGACCTGCTATTGATGGAATTTGTTTTGCATGGTTTATCGGAATTCTCTCAATTGAACAAAGGGTTTTTAGATAATGGCTTCGCTTTCTCTGATATGTTTAATAGTTTGTTTAATTTGCAGCCCGATGAGGACGATCTGGACATAGATGACGATCGTTATTAATCCTGTAAATTTTATCCTGTATAATGAAGGGACAAACCCTGCACATCATTTTCTTTGTAGCGGCACTTTTACTGATTGATCTGTATGTTTTAAGCGGGTTAAAAGGTGTTTCAAAAAAATGGCTGTTCCTGCAAAAAAGATCTTTTGTGATCTGGTATTGGATCGTATCCGTTTTACTGATAACAGGCTTAATATTTGTTGTTTTTGTAAAGATGGGCCTGGTAGTAAGGCTGGCATTTGTTATGCTGTTTTTTGTGATCTTTTTATTCAAGATCTCTTTCATCCCATTTTTATTGATTGATGATATCCGGCGGCTGATCCTGGTTATAAAAAATCGCGTATCCCATAGAGGCGTATCGCATACGCCCTTATCGCCAGCACCCCTGTCAGATCCATCTTTATCGCGTGCACCCTTGCCGGCTATCCCCCGCTCTGAATTTTTAATGAAAGCAGGCTTATTGGCAGGCGCCATTCCGCTGGCCGCTGTAAAGCTTAACATGAAAAGCGGCTTATATGATTACCATATAATCCGACGCAAGCTTTATCTTCCAAATTTGCCAAAAGCGTTTGACGGTATAAAGCTGGGGCAGATCTCGGATATCCATTCAGGTAGTTTTTTCAATAAAAAAGCAGTACTTGGCGGGGTTGAAATGCTGATTCGCGAAAAAGCCGACTTTGTATTTTTTACCGGCGACCTTGTAAATGCCATTACTGATGAGGTGAAGGATTACATGGATATTTTTAGCAAGGTAAAGGCCCCGCTTGGCGTTTACTCATCCCTGGGCAACCATGATTATGGCGACTATGCCTGGTGGTCAAGTGCAGGAGCCAAACGTAAAAATTTAGACGAGCTAATAGCCACCCACAAAACAATGGGCTGGGACCTGCTGATGAATGAGAACCGCCGCTTAAAAGTTGACGGTGAAGAAATAGGGATTCTGGGTATTGAAAACTGGGGCGAGCTGAGCCGCTTTCCCAAATATGGCCGTATGGACCTTGCTGTAAAAAATACAGATGACCTGCCTGTAAAATTATTGCTCTCGCACGATCCCTCACATTGGCGGGCACAGATATTGCCGCAGTACCCGCAAATTGATGCCATGTTTTCGGGCCATACGCACGGAATGCAAATGGGCATAAGAACAGAGCATTTTCAATGGAGCCCTATCGAGTATATTTATAACGAATGGGCTGGGCATTACCACCAGGGGCCACAGCAATTGTATGTAAATGTAGGTTATGGCTTCTTAGGTTTTAGAGGACGTGTTGGAATATTGCCAGAGATTACGATATTTGAATTAAAAACCGGAACAGATCCTACTTTAAAAAGACACAGCACTACTTAGCCCGGCCACTAACTATTGAAAATGAAGAAAACATTTTATTCTGTTTTTGATTTTCTGCTCTTCAGTAATATTTTCATGTCGCTATGTGCAGTTGCACAGGGGCTGCTTACCTTTTATTTAATTGGGGCAAAAATAGTGTTCCCGGTAATCGGTCTGTTGTTTACCTCAACACTGGGTATTTACAACTTCAGTATATTAGCTACCAAAACCGGTGATCCGCTTAAATCGCCGTATTTGCGTGTGCGCTGGTTCTTCTCCCACTACAGGCTAATGGTTACCTTTACCATTGTATCGTTGCTTTCATTGGCCCCGCTGTTTATATTGCTGTCGATGGAATCGAGGCTCCTGCTTATCTTTTTGGGGATCATTTCTTTTTTTTACAGCATTCCTTTATTCACTATCGGTGATCACAAATTTGGACTGAGGCACATCCCATGGCTAAAACAGTTTATGATAGCGCTGGTTTGGACAATGAGCATTGTGCTGTTGCCGGTATTGGAGGCACAGCATTTTCATTTAACAAGTATCTCCCTGCGCGATACTACCATACTTATTGCCAAACGGTTTTTGTTTATAGCCGCGCTCACTATCCCGTTTGATATCCGTGATCTATTTGACGACCGTAAATCGGGCCTGAAAACAGTGCCAACCGTATTGGGCGAAAAAAATGCTTACCTGTTTTGCCAGGTGTTATTAGGCGGCTATGTTGTTTTATTGCTCCTTTTTAAAAACCACGGCATCGATCACGATTTTTTGGCGTTAACGGTTTCTGTTGTATTAACAGGCTGGCTCATCTTCAAATCTAAATGGGAAAAGAACGAGTATTACTACTTTTTTTATATGGATGGCGTGCTGATACTGCAATACCTGTTGGTGCTGCTGTTTAGCTGGGTTTGGGGTTTCTTATAGAAGAGATTTGACAACTTTTAAAAGTTGTCAAATCTAAAATTGCCAACTTACTCCACAACAGGCAATTCAATACTGCTGGCAAATTGTAAAGAGTGAAACACCTTTTGAGTTGCTGTTTGATAATCACTTTCTTTTGCCTCAAAAATGTTGGGTACATACTTTTGCGGGTTCCGGTCAATTATCGGGAACCAGGTGCTTTGTACCTGAACCATTATTTTATGTCCCTTCTTAAACACATGGTCTGCTCCATGCAGGTCAATAGTATATAATTCAACTTTATTGAGAGTAATAGCCTCCGGTTTTGAAAAACTGTTCCTGAATCTCCCCCTAAACACATCATCTGCTATCATTAACTGATACCCTGACATTTTAAGTTCTTTTTTATAATTTTCAGGATATACATCTATCAGTTTTACCACCCAGTCGGCGTCGCTGCCGGATGTTGCTGCATAAAGTTTTGCCGCCACGTTGCCTGTTATGGTAACGTCCTGTGTAAGCGTATCAGTCTGCCAACTTAGAACATCAGGGCGGCCATCAACAAAACGCTGATCATCAGTAAGCCAGGTGTACCAGCGCGAACCTGGGCCATAAGTTTCTTCAATAGGCCGGGCACGATAAGGAACCGGTTTTGATGGATCTGATACATAACTGTCAAACGGCTTTGCTTCTGTACCCGATGGCTTATCGAATGAGAGCTTGCCATTACTGTGGAAATAAATGTTTTTCGCCGTCGACTCCTTAGGCGGCCAGGCTGAATAATTTTTCCATTTGTTTGAACCTGTTTGGAAGGATATAGCTTCTGCAAATTTGCCATCGCCTTTATCCTTTAAATACCAGGCAAACCATTTAGCCTGGATCTCTTTCCTAAAATAAGTAGCAGTTGGTTCGTCAAATTTTATATTTCCCAGGCTCCGGCCCTCGCCGCCGGCCCAACCGCCATGCCGCCAGGGTCCAAGCACAATAAAATTCCGGTGGCTGGTATCTCTTTTCTCCAAAGCCTTATAAGCATCCTGCGGCCCTACCATATCTTCCTGGTCCCACCAGCCGCTCACGTGCTGGATAGCCAGGCGCGGATAGTCAAGTCTTGACGGCAGTGCTTCCTCTTTCCAGTAAGCGTCATAATTTGGATGAGTGGTAAAGTCGTTCCAGCTTGGCAATTTACCATGAACATATTTTTTGTTCATGTTTGATAAAGGCCCCAATTTTAAATACCAATCGTAAGTATCATAATTGCCAAACTGGTAAAGCGAGTCTGTTTTTGAGATCTCCTCCATAAAAGCATATTCAAAAGCATAGCTTAAACGAAATGCCCCGTTATGGTGTAAATCATCATTCATAAACATGTCTGATGGCGTTGCTTGTTCCGAAACAGCCTTTAAGGCAGGATGCGGGTCGCTGGCTGCAATAATTGTTGTCCACCCATCATACGAGATGCCGTACATGCCAGCTCTGCCGTTATTGTCGGGTATATTCTTCAAAAGCCAGTCGATAGTATCATAAGTATCGCTGCTTTCATCAATAGCTTTAGGCTTGGTTTTATCACGGCTAAATCGCATCATGGCATATTTACCTTCCGATAGGTACCTGCCTCTTATGTCCTGGAAAACAAAAATGTAACCCTCGTCAGCCATATCCTTAATGTAACCATCTTTTTCAGGACTCGGATAACCGTTAACACCATAGGGTGTGCGTAAAATTAAAAACGGCAACTTTTCCGTTTGCCCCTTTGGCAAAAAGACAACGGTGTGCAGCTTAACGCCATCGCGCATGGTTATCATTACTTCCTGCCGGTTATATTTATCATCAGGTTTTGTTTGCTGGGCTGATAAATTATTAACACTTAACAGTAAAATGGCTAAAAAACTGATCCTTATAAATAATACTTTCATATTTGCTGAGTAAAGGTTGTTTAAAGATAAGAATTGGTTGATTAAGTTGATTAGGTGAATGGTTGATTAAGTTAGATAGTTGCCTGATTAGCTCGTAAATAGAACAAATGCCCGCTAACTATAATAATTCAGCATGGTTTTATGACAGGCTTTCGCGCATGGTTTATGGGCGTGCTTTGATTAATGCCCAGGTTTACCTGCTGCAATATGTTCCGGCTAATGCAGTAGTTTTGATAGCAGGAGGGGGGACGGGCTGGATATTGGAGGAATTAACAAAGATCCATCCATCCGGCTTGCAAATAACCTATGTGGAGGTTGCTGCTGATATGATGGCTTTATCAAAAAAAAGAAATACAGGCAGCAATAAAGTTACTTTTATTAATGATGCAGTTGAAAATGTAACCCCGGATACAAAATTTGATGTAGTAATAACCCCTTTTTTGTTTGATAATTTTACTGAACAAACTACCGAAAAAGTATTTAACCACCTTCACAATTTACTCAAGCCTGGCGGGTTATGGCTCAATGCTGATTTTCAGTTAACAGGCAAATGGTGGCAGAATGTTTTGTTAAGATCGATGTTTTTATTTTTTAAGATCCTTTGCAATATAGAGGCATCAAAATTGCCTGATGTGGATAGGCAATTTGGGGTGCATGGTTATAAAACTATTGAAGAGAGGACTTTTTTTGGTGATTTTATAATATCGAAAGTGTATAAATAGCGGGATAATCAGACTTACGAAGTTTTTAAAACTTCGTAAGTCTTTCTCCTCAAAATAAGTTACCTACCCGTTATAAACAAATTTATACCCAATCCCTCTAACTGTTTGTAAATACTGCGGCGAATCAGGGTTTGATTCTATCTTTTTGCGGAGCCTTACTATGTGCATATCAAGGGTCCGTGTATTTACATCGGCATTGTATCCCCAAACCTCCATCATTAGCTCTTCGCGGTTAATTACCTTGTTTTTGTTTTTTAAGAAATACAGCAGGATGCGGTTCTCCAATATGGTAAGCTCTATTTTACGGCCATCCCTTATCAGTAAATGGGTATTTGGCAAATGCTCCATATTGGCAAACTTGTACGATTCTGTTTTCTCACTGTTTAATGAAAATTTGATCTTATTATCAATCATCGCCACCAAAACATCCATGTTAAATGGCTTAATGATATAATCAGATACCCCAAAATTGTAAGCCTGTATTTTGTCAACATCCTGTCCTTTAGCGGTCATCATAATTACCAGGTTATCAAATCCTTTTTTTCTGATGTTTGTACAAACATCGGATCCTTGCTTACCGGGTAACATCCAGTCGAGCAAAACAATATCGGGTTGTTCCTGTAAAATTACTTTTTCGGCATCGTCGCCGTTGGCGGCTTCCAATACTTTGTACCCTTCAGATTGTAAGCGCTCTGCCACCAGGAAACGCAGGTTTTCATCATCTTCAACCAGCGCAATTTTTATTTCTTTATTCATAATCTAATTTTCATAAGGTAAGGTAACTATAAACTCCGAACCTTCGTTTACCTTGCTGTTAACAATTATTTCTCCACCCATAAAATTAACCAGTTCTTTACAAAAAGCCAAACCCAGGCCCGCACTTCCGTTCTGATTATACTGGTTCTCTACCCTGTAAAATTTCTTAAATACATTGGTCAGCTCATCCTTTTGGATCCCAATCCCTCTATCCCTGAAAGAAAATATAATATTCCGCTTTGAATGGCTCACATTTATATAAAGCTCCTTTTTTTGAGGGTGCGAATACTTATAGGCATTTTCTATCAGGTTTTGGAAAATACTCCCCAAAAATACCGGATCAGTGTATAAGGGATCAACACCATGAACGTTATAGCTAATTTTAAAATCAGGATATTTTAACCTGAATGTCTCCATATAGCCTTTAACAAAGTTCTCAATATCAATTTCTTCCCTTTTTATATTGATAGATTTATTTTCCAGCTGTGTAAATGACAAAAGTTTATTCATCAGCTCATTAAGCTTATCGGCTTCTTCATTTAAAATTCTGCCATATTGCTTACGCTGCCTTTCGCTCAGCTCACTATCACCGCTAAGGTTTGAGCCCGCAATTTTTATAACGCTTACCGGCGTTTTAAACTCATGAGTAAAGTTATTTATAAAATCGTATTGTAATTTAAACAGCTTTATGTTAATGCTCAAGTTGCGATAAATAAGCCAGCCTATAAGTACCAAAAAGCAATAAATTAACAGCACCAAAGCAGCTATTGGCATAAACCTGCGGTTAATTTCGGTAGTAAGATAATCAGGGCCCGACTTAAAGTATAATTTATAATCAGAAAAAGCACCAGGCAAAGGCGCCTCGGTTATCAGGTTGCCTGCCTGATTATCAGGGGGGTCATATACAACCGGCTGTATGGTAACATCCCGGTATAGCTCCTTATGCGTGTTTTTAACTTTTAGCAAATCGGGGGTAAGAAAAAACGTCATCATATTTTGTTTGGCGAATGACGACGAGTTTGGATGTTTCTGCAATGCGCGTAATATTTTCACATCCTCGCGGCGCAAAATATTTGAGTAGCTGATCTTGCCGGGCTTAACATCGTAAAACGATCTGAATATTTCATCCTGTGATGATCCGTGCGCGGTATCAGATAAAGTTATATAATTGCTCAGCTTTGAAGCCATCTGATCAAAGTCGGGCTCATCTGCAGTATTCCATATCCTTAACCCAAGTACTTTACCGTCTTTAGGCCAGTATTGATAGATTGCATTTATTGAAATACCCAATTTGTTTTTAATAACAGTACTGTTTTTTTGATTGCCTATTTGCACATCATAAAAAACGATGCGCCTGACAAAATTATAGTTATGAAACACTGAATCAGCATACTTTGCAGCAGAAGCTGAATCCAGGAAGCCCTGGTACGAGGTGATTTCGGGTATTTTGTTTTGAAAAAGGTTATTATAAGGCTTCATAGTTTGTTCCTGCACATCAATTTTTTTTGATGCAAACTCATTCTCAACGTAATTAACATTAAGGTTATAGGATACAAAAAGAGCAATTATAAAAGTTACAGAAATAAGGACCAGGAAAATGATGGTCAGTGAAAAATTTTTCCGGTAAGTATTATCCTGTTTTTTCATAAAAACAGGGTTAAGGTTTCACCCGCATATTTTCATCCAGAAATTTTTCTATTTCGGCATACATCTCCATCCTGTTTGTCTGACTTCTGAAAAAAGTACGTTCTCTCGGCTTTAAAAAATATTTTACCTTATCGTTTCCATTTTGTTTTTGCAGCTCGCGTACAAACTGGTTTAGCTCGCTGATGTTTGCGCGGTCGTCTCTGGCGCCCTGAAAGATGAGTAAAGGTACCCTGATTTTACTTATGTTGAATACCGGTGATATGGCCCTTAGCTGGTTTGCATCTGTTTCGGGGTTACCAACCCTTTCATACGTCATTTGCACCAGGGGTTTAAGAAAAGGAGGGGCGTCTTTAATATAAGTGAAAAAGTTAATGAGGCCATGCTGCACTATTGCGCAATTGTACATATCCGGATGAAACGACACCCCATACAGGGCTGAGAAGCCGCCAAAGCCACCACCAAAAATCGCTATCTTTTTAGGGTTTGCCGTTTTGTTTTGAATAAGCCAGTTTACACCGTCAGTAATATCCTGCTGTATTTTACCTCCTACTTCTTTAAAACCGGCACTATAAAAGGCTTTTCCAAAACCGGTTGATCCACGGTAATTAACCAGGAAAACGGCATATCCGCGGTTGGCTAAAAACTGCACTTCCGGGTTATATCCCCAACCGTTATGACCAAAAGGCCCATCGTGCGGCATTACAACCAATGGTAAATTTGTGGTAGCAGACCCCAATGGTAAAGTAAGATAACCATTTATAGTCATTCCGTCGCTCGCTTTATAGGATATAGGTTGCATGGTGCATAACTCATCCGGCTTAAGGTCGGGGTTTATATCACCTAACTTTGTTAGCTTGCCTATGTTTTTTTCATATAGGTAGTATGAGCCAGGGTTACGGTCGGTATAGGTAATAATTATGAACTTATTTTCAGCGCTATCCCTGTCAGCAATATTAATTTCATTTCCTTTGAGCTCTGTTGATAATTTATCGTAGATAAGTTTTATTTCAGGATCTAAAAAGTGCTTTTGAGGCTTTGCCGCATCCCACGTTACGAGCTCAATTTTGTGTTTGTTTTTTGAATATTGATAATCCTGGATATCTGCATTATTTGAAGCAAATATCACTTTGTGTTCTTTACCATCCTCCGCATTAATTTCAACCAGTGCTGATTTATCACGATTTACATTTGATAACGCCAAAAAATAATTCCCCACACCTGTAAAGGCTATGGGTTTAACGGATGTTTTAAAGTTATTAGCTATAATTGGTTTAAAAGGTGCTTTATCATTAGGCCGGTAAAGTATGGTTTCGTCAACCCCGTCAGACGCTCTTACCAGGCGGATCTTGCCGTCAGCATCTGGGAACCATTGTGTTATATTACCCGGATTTACCAGGTAAGGGTTTAGCTCTTTAGTTTTAATATTTAATTTGTAGATATCAAAATTTGCCGAATCACGCTTATTCATCCTGATCGTTACAACATCTGGCTCATGCTTATCACGGCCAATCATGGCAATGCGTACTTTTTTTGGCGAAATAATAACCTGCGTTTTTAAAGTGGAAACATCCAGGGCAAACATCCTTATTTCATCAACGGTGATGATATCCTGAAAAAAAACTATCTCGTTGTTATAGGTCCAAAAGTAATCACCCCTGATTGAATAATCAGTGAATGAGGTTGCCATCCTTTCTTTACCATCTTCAAGAGACTGGATAAAGAGGTTTTGTTTATCCTTATAGGGTTTTAAATAGGATATGTATTTACCATCCGGCGATATCCTGTACGAAACTTTTTCGGGGGTTCTGAAAAAGTCAATTACGGGTATCGGTGCCGCTTTTTGCTTACAGGCACACAAAACAGTTATTGCATAAATTAACAGTAGTATTCTAAAATGCTTTAACATTGGTTTGTACTTCGTGGTATTTAATCAGGTTAAATTATACAATTAACTTTAGCAATTCAAACTGTCACTACAATTTTACTGGTTAATGTGCGGATGTGCAGATCTGCAAATGTGCGGATGAAAAACAATGTTTGATGAAGAGATCTACAGATATATAATTTTTAATTATCCGCACATCCGAAATTCGCACATCTGCACATCGCCTTTCGTCTTCAAATTGCAAAATCATCAAATTAAAAACTTAATTTTGGATTAATGAAGCGGTTATTTCTGTGTTTATTAATATTATCAATAGTTTGTTCTAAGCTGTTTGCACAAGACAATGATTTGTTATTGGCAAAACAATATGCTGCCAATGGCGACCCGCAAAAGGCACTTGATATATACCAGAAACTATATAAACAAAATAACGAAGCATTTTTTACTGTTTATGTAAATAGCCTGCTTGGGGTAAAAAAGTTTGATGACGCTATAAGCATCACAAAAAAAATGATGCGGAAGCATCCCGAAGATCATCAATACAATATAATGTTAGGCGCAGCTTATACGCAGCAGGGGGCCATTGACAAGGCCAATATAATATATGATGACCTGATTAAAAACCTGCCGCCCGACCAGGGGCAGATAGCTATGCTTGCCTCGTTGTTTTATCAGAATGCTAATGTTGATTATGCTATCAGGATCTTTTTGCAGGGGCGTAAGCTGTTGCAGAGTGACCAGTTATTTTCATATGAGCTGATAAACCTTTACCGGTATAAAAGAGATAAGGTGGCATTGGTTGAAGAATACCTGAACTTTCTGCCCACAAACCCGCCTTTTATAACCCAGGCCGAAAATACATTGTCGGGTTTGTTTGAGGGCCAGGCCGACTATGACATACTTAAAGCAGCCTTGCTGAAACGCATCCAGAAAGATCCGCAGCAAACCTTATATCCCGAATTGCTTACGTGGCAATTTCTCCAGCAAAAGCAATTTGACCAGGCATTGAACCAGGCACTTGCCCTAAGCCGGCGGCAAAATGACGACGGGAGCAATATTTTTGAACTATGTCGCACACTTACCGCTAACGAAGCTTATGATGCTGCCATCCGCGGGTATGAGTACCTGGTTGCTAAGGGGAAAGAACAGCAATTATACATCCCATCAAAAATTGAGCTGATAAATACTAAAAATTTGAGGGTAACATCAGGTAAGTATGTTAAAGAAGATCTGCTGAGCCTCGAGAAAGATTATAATGATCTGTTAACTGAGTTTGGCAAAAATGCCAACACTGCTTTTGCCATGCAGAAACTTGCTAACCTGCAAGCCTACAAATTACACATGTTGGGCGATGCCCAAAAGTTGCTGGAAGAAACTATTAATATCCCCGGTATTAAGCCAGCTTTGTTGGCAGACTGTAAGCTCGACCTGGGCGATGTTATGCTGTTAAACAACCAGCCCTGGGATGCAACGTTGCTGTACAGCCAGGTTGAAAAAGATTTCCCCAATTCAACCATCGGCCAGGATGCCAAATATCGCAATGCCAAGCTGGCCTGGTATACGGGCGATTTTACCTGGGCAAAAGGGCAGCTTGATGTGCTGAAAGCAGCAACATCACAACTGATAGCTAATGATGCTTTAAACCTTTCGTTGCTGATATCTGATAATATTACAGCTGATTCCAGTGGGGCGGCACTGAAAATTTATGCACGGGCAGATCTGCTGATATTTGCCGAACAGCCCGATAAAGCTTTAATTACACTTGATAGTATTGATGTAAAGTACCCGGGTAACTCACTTACCGATGATATTTTAATGGCTAAAGCGCGCCTGTTCATTCAGCAAAAAAATTATACTGATGCAGTGCCGCTCCTAAAAAAGATTGCCGAAGAGCACAGCTTTGACCTTTGGGCAGACGATGCCGTTTTTATGCTGGGCGATATTTATGAAAACCAGCTGGGCGATAAAGAAAAAGCCAGGGTTTATTATCAAAAAATAATCACAGACTATGCAGGTAGCCTGTATATAAACGAGGCCCGCAGGCGTTTCAGGTTGTTAAGAGGGGATAAAAATGAAACAGCTTCTTAATTAATCATTAGTCATTGTGTCATTGGTAAACGAATCATCGTAAATTTTTATACTAATACTTAATCTAACCTAATCAACTCAATCAACAATTCAACCCAAAACCTTACCTTTGTTCCGATGATCATATTTAACGATACCGTAATTGTGGACGAAGCTATCCACGAAAAATGGCTTACCTGGATGCAGCAGGTGTATATTCCAGCTGTAATGGAAACCGGGCATTTTAAATCATACCAGGTGCTTAATGTTATTGATTCGCCTAACGAAGGCGTTACTTATTGCATTCAGTATAGTGCTGAAACAATTGAAGATTTTAATCATTTTTATAATAAACACCTGCATCGGTTGCAGGAGATTCACAACCAGGAATTTGAAAATCAATTTGTGATATTCAATACTCTTATGAAAACCGTTGACTAAAAATGAAAGTTACAAAAACTGATATTGAAGGATTGCTGATAATTGACCCCAGCGTATTTAGTGACGACAGGGGTTATTTTTTCGAAAGCTATAACCAGGCTAAATATAAAGAGGCAGGTATCGCAGTTGATTTTATCCAGGATAATCAATCCTTTTCGCGTAAAGGTACGGTAAGGGCGCTGCATGGGCAGGCTGATCCATTTGCACAGGGGAAGCTGGTGCGCGTTATAACCGGCAGGGTTTTGGATGTTGCCGTTGATATTCGCAAAGCATCGCCTACCTACGGCAAGCATTTTTCAATAGAGCTAAGCGGTGATAATCAACTACAGTTCTGGGTCCCTGCAGGCTTTTTACACGGTTTTTCTGTTTTAGAAGACAATACTACTTTTGCATATAAAGTAAATAATTACTACGACAAAGCTTCGGAGCTTGGCGTAATTTGGAACGACCCAACTTTAAACATTGACTGGGGCTTAGCACCGGGAGAGGCTTTACTTTCACATAAGGATGTACTTTTATCCGATTTTAAATCGTTCATCAGCCCTTTCTGAGATATTTTGAACACGATTTAAGGATTTAAGGGATTTCACGATTACTACATCATGGCATCCCATAAATCCTTAAATCGTGTTCGTGTTACTGCTTTATCAAATTGTACAACTCATCCAGCTTAGGGCTAAGGATGATCTCGATCCTTCGGTTTTTGGCCCGGGCTTCGGTGGTATTGCCGGTATCAACCGGTTGGTATTCGCTTTTGCCGGTAGCAGTAAGCCTTTTCGGGTCTATCTTTTCAATTTCAGTCAGGTAACGGCATACAGAGGTGGAACGGAGTACGCTCAAGTCCCAGTTGTCTTTTATCTGGCCAAGGTTAATTACCTTTTTATCATCGGTATGCCCTTCAACAGCAATATTAATATCAGTTTCTTTGTTAAGCACAACAGCCAATTGTTCTAAAGCTTGTTTACCACGCGCATCAATTACAATACTGCCCGATGGGAACAGCAACTTATCAGTTAGTGAAACATAAACCTTTCCGTTCCTGATATCAACTGATAACCCATTTTGCTGGAACCCAAGCAATGCTTTTTGTAATTTATCCCTTAAAGCATTGGTAGCTTCATCGCGTTTACGCAAGGCATCCTCCACTTCCTTTAAGCGGGCTTCTCTCTTTTTTAGATTTGACGACAGCTCATTTACTTTTGAAGAGCTGGCAGTAAAATTATTGTTAAGAGCCCCGTATTTATCATTCAGGCTATTATAACTACCCTTAAGCGCATCATAATTGCCCTGGGCTTCCCTTATTTCGCGGTGCAGGCGCATGGTATCGGCACGTAGCATGGCTACTGTATCAAAAAGTGAATTTGCACGCATTGAAAGTGAATCGCGCTCGGCTACCAAAGCCTTATATTTTTTGGGCGACATAACCACACAGGAGTGTAGTGCTAAACAGAATAGGGCTGCGAATAAAATGTATCTGGTCTTCATTATAGTTAGTAAAATAAATTAAGCAATGGCACTGTTTAAAAACACATTTAACGGATAGATCCTGCTGCATATTGCTGCTACTGTTTCGGCGGCATTTTCTTTTAGCAGTTCCTCGTTTTTAATTTGGCGTTGTGCTATAAAACTTTTAAGCTTCAATAATTCGATATTTTCGTTATCGGCGCTATAATCTCTCGGAACGCTCTTTAGCTGATCCTGTTTTCTAAAGTCGCCAAATAACTTAATAAATCCGGGATCGTCAATTATTTTTTTTAGGTCGTGCCCGTTATAGTCAATCTCCTGCCTTATAGATTTTAAATGACCGGCCTCGGGCATCCAGTACCCACCGGCAATAAATGATTTATCCGGTGTAATATGCAGGTAGTATTCAGCACCGCCAAGCTTAAGGCCCCTTGTAGGTATGCTAACGCCAAAATTATTTTTGTAAGGTGTTTTATTTTTGCTGAAACGGATATCGCGGTAAATGCGCATCACGCATTTTTTGCTGTCGAGCCCGGCGTCAATTCCGGGGTCTATTTTATGCATCAGCTTTATAAGCGCTGTTGTAAATTCAATTACATTTTCGCGGGCTGCATCGTAACGTTCTTTGTTAGCCTGGAACCATTCGCGGTTATTGTTTTCAACCAGCTCTGTTAAAAAATCAAAGGTATGGCGTTGTATCATCGGTATCTAAATGTGGCTGATAATTTATTTTAGGGGAGAGCCAATATAAAAGTAAAACACGTGAATATCTGAAATTTATTGGCGAAAGCAACAAACATCCTAATAATATTACACCTGTATAAAGCCAGGGCGAATCGGCATTCCTGGTAACTGCCCAGGTAATTGCCACTATGCCAAAAGCTTCCATTACGTTTAAGGCATAGCTTACATACATGGCTGCATAAAAGTATCCCGGCTCTATTTCAAAATGTAAATTGCAGTGCGGGCAGCGATCGTGAATTTTATTTGAACCGAAGTTGTACATGCCCCCGCTAAACATATCACCACGCCTGCAACGCGGGCATTTGGTATGCAGCATTGCCCATGATTTTGGTGTTTGCGCCATAGTTAATAGTTCATGGATAATAGTTCATGGTTCATAGCAGGAAAGAAGATGGAACTTAGGAAGTAACAACCCGGCATCATGGCCATGATCTATGAACCATCAACTATGAACCTTCTTAATTCAAATGCAGCTTTTCATCGCGCATGTTCATATCAACATTTTTACGGCGATATTTTTTGTACCAGATTAATCCAACAGCAGCAACCGCAAGGTAAGGAGCGCCTAATAAAAATATAATGCCTTTATTTAAGCCCTTTGCAGCGTTCCCGCCATTTTTGGTATTTGTTTCAACCTGGGCTGCACATTGTGAGCATTGGGCTTTAACAGGTATGGTGCTAACCACCATCAAGCCAAATACAATTAAGAACAATGCAGTTTTTAAGCTTGTTTTCATAAGGCAAATTTAACTAATAATTTTTAGCAGGCAATTTGAATATGTCTGCTTAATCTCTTTTTATTTAATACGGTTTTCCCGATGCCAGTTCCCTGTTAGCCCATTTAACCGCAATTTTTTCGCGGTATTGTGCATAATTAGCTTTAAAGGCCATTTTTAAAACGCTGTCTAAACCGCCTTTTATGGCCAGGTTATATATGCTGGCTGCTTTGCGGCTTATAGATGCATCCCAAGCCCGCAGGCTTAAAGAGTAGCCGCCTTCCAGGTACTTCATCCAATGCCAGTAGCCTGTGGGCATAAACAGGGTATCGCCATGCTCTAAAAACACTTCTATACCTTCCACGCCGTCAAGGGCAGGAAATTTTTTAATGTCGGGGTTTAATACATCATAATCCTCCAAAGCATAAGTTGCATTTGGGATGCAGTATAATCGGCGCTTCCATTTATTTTCGAACAGGATCACATGTTTTTTACCTCCAAAATGGGTATGAAATATATGCGGAAGATCAATATCGTAATGTAAAAAAGTAACTGAGTTTGATCCGCCGAAGAACATAGAAGGCATGCTTTCTAGAAAACCGCCCATCAATTCCTTAGGGAAGGCAATATCATCCAGTAATTGTGGAGCCTGCTTAAAAATATTGAAAAAGAAGATCCGCAGCTCAGTAGGCTCTGACATTATCAGGTCTATATATTTATCAAACGGCATTTCAGCAGCTGATGAATTGATTGGTTTTGAAGGATCGGCTTTTGAATTATCATAAAGCGGGACTACTTTGCTACCAACAACACTTTTTAAATATTCCGGCGTCCACTTTTCGCGAGCGGGCCAGTTGTTGGTTAACCCTTTTATAACCAGCGGACGGCGCGGCTTTAAGTAGTTGGCTGTGAAATCTGCGGGGCTAATGGTTTCTACAGTATCTATCGGGCGGAGGATAAAGCTCATATTTTGTTTTGATTCCCTATTAATATAAGCTAAAACAAAAACTTATTTATCGGAAAGTTAACAAAATAACGAAATTAATTGCCGAAGTGTATTAATAAATTGTTAAAAATATTAGGTTAGGCCAGCTCACTCTCCTGTAATGCCTTATTTGCGCGCTTAACTGCCAGCTCTTCTTTCCATTCCATATACTTCAGTTTAAAGTTTTTCTTCATCAGGTCGTCAAACTTGCGTTGGATGAGTAAGTTGTAAAGGCTTTTGGCTTTAATGGCCCATGATTTATCCCATGCACGTAATGAAATGGAGAACGAACCATCAAGGTATTTCATCCAGTGCCAATAGCCCGTTGGCATAAACAGCGTATCGCCATGCTCTAAAAAGGCTTCTTGCCCCTCAACACCATCCAGTGCAGGGAATTTTTTAAAATCAGGCTTTTCAATGTCATAATCCTCCAAAGCATAAGTTGCAAACGGGATACAGTAAAGGCGTTCGCTCCACTTTTGGTCGAACAAAATAACATGTTTGCGGCCATTAAAATGCGTATGGAAAATATGGGCAAGGTCAATATCATAATGCAAAAAGGTTACTGATCCGGCTCCCCCAAAAAACATATTGGGATATTTATCCAGGAAGCCTCCCATTAAGTTGGTAGGCGAGCGGTAATCATTTAATAGCTGAGGTGCATGTTTTATTGGATCAAACAAAAAGATTCGTAAATCTGTAGGCTCACTCTGTATCAGATCAATATAATCACCAAACCTCATCTCGGCAGCTGAGGCGTTAATGGGTTTTGAAGGATCAGCCTTTGAACTGTCATATAAAGGAACCACCTGGTCGCCAATGGTTTCTTTCAGGTAATCAAAGGTCCATTTTTGCAGCGCGGGCCAGCTTTCAGTAGCCTTGCGGATAATAAGCGGCTTTCGCAGGTTTAAATAATTATTAATAAAATCATCCTTTGTAATATCGTCAACGCTGTCAATAGGGGTTAAAATCAAGCTCATGTTCACAATTATTTAACAAGCAAAAATAAATAAACCTGAAAACATGTAAATGCTTGATTTTGTTTTTGATAATTTTCTGACAATTTGAGGAGGAGTTCATAGTTGATGGTTCATAGTTCATAGCAGCTGCGGTTGAACATAATTGAATATATACTTTAAACAAAAAACTGCCCCGTCAGGACAGCTTTTTGCATAAGTAATTCAACGTTTTATGTCAAGTCAGCCTTTAATTGCCAACTTAATTAGGCATTAACACGGTATTCACTACATGTATCACGCCATTGCTTTGAAATACATCGGCAATGGTTATCCATGATTTGCCGCCTTTTTCATCAACAAGGTATAATTTTTTGCCATTTGCCATTACAGTTAATGTACCACCCTGAACAGTTTTTAGTTCAGCCTTGCCGTTACCAGCTTTTACCTGCATCCATAAGTCTTTTGCGCTTAAACGGCCTGCAACTACATGATAAGTCAAAATTTTGGTTAAGGTAGCCTTGTTCTCAGGTTTTACCAGGTTATCAACTGTTCCGGCGGGCAGTTTGCCAAATGCTTCATCTGTTGGTGCAAATACGGTAAAAGGACCGGTGCTTTCTAAAGTTTCTACCAGGCCTGCAGCTTTAACTGCGGCAACCAATGTTTTGTGATCATTCGAGTTTACTGCATTTTCAATAATGTTTTTAGTTGGATACATTGCTGCACCGCCAACCATTTTAGTTTGTGCATTTGCTTTTGGCGCAATTGCAATAGCTGCTAAAGCAAAGGCCGCGATTATTAATTTTTTCATGATTTTGGATAAATATTGTTTGGAGAAGATACGGGGTCTTATTGCATGTGGTTTTATACATTAAGGTAATTCGTATAGCCTTAAGTTTTAAGTAGTTTTAAACCAGATCAGGATTATATACGTATGTGTCGCCCGTTACGGAGGCGTTTACAGCAGGCGGGGGATGGTTTGCAGGAAATAGCTTAGTATGTAGTGGACTAAAGACTGAAGTACAACCGCTAATTTCAGAAAAACAATTCAGCAGCTATGTTGTCCGCGTATAACTTTCCGGTTGAGGTTAGATAGATTACTTCTTCCTTCTGCTCTATCCATCCATTTTCAAAATAACGCTGAGCGGCTTTGTTTAGCTGTCCGTCGGCTCCTTTGGCAATGTTGTTTAGTTTTTTCAGGTCGAGGCCCCACATGGTGCGCAGGGAGGTCATAATATATTCGTTTAAACGGTCGGTTTCGGTAAGCAGTTCCGTTTCAGCGGGTATTTCGGCTTTTTCTAAAGCCTGCATATATTTAGCATTATTAGCAATGTTCCATTGCCTGGTTTCGCCATTGTAGGAATGGGCTGATGGGCCTATGCCCAGGTATTTTACACCTTTCCAATAATTTGAATTATGTTTTGAATAATGCCCCGGTTTGCAAAAATTCGAGATTTCGTAATGCTCAAAGCCGTTGGTTTGCATAGCATCCATCAGTAAAATAAACTGTTCTGCGCTTTGCTGATCATCCATTGCGGCCTGCTTTTTCTTTTTGATGAATGATGCAAGCGCGGTTTGGGGCTCAACCGTCATGGAGTAGGAGGATACATGCGGAATGCCCAGCTCAAATACCTTATCCAGGTTGTGCTTCCATTTTGTATCATTTAGTAATGGATAGCCATAAATAAGATCGACTGTTATATTTTCGAACCCGATATCCTGGGCTCTTTTTACCGAAGCTTCAGCCTCACCGGCACGATGTACCCTGTTCATCCACTCCAAATCGTCATCAAAAAACGACTGGATCCCAATGCTGAACCGGTTGATATCTGTTTGACGCAGCGCCTGCAGCTTAGCTTTGTCCAGGTCGTCAGGGTTAGCCTCTATGGTAATTTCGGCGTCTGCCGAGACAGTATGCAGGCTGGTAATTGTGCCGATAAGCAGGTTGAGTTCATTGGCACTTAGTAGTGACGGCGTGCCGCCACCAAAATAAATGGTTTCAATAGTATCGTTACTCAAGTAAGCTTTTTGCAGGTTAATTTCTTTTATTAACGCCTGTAAAAGTTCGTCCTTATATTTTAACGAGGTGCTAAAATGAAAATCGCAATAATGACATGCTTGTTTACAAAAAGGAATATGGATGTAGATGCCGGCCATTGGGCAAAGGTACATAGCTCACGGCAGTATTCTATCCAGCAATAGTGGCTATTTTGTAGGGATTATAAAAAGAGCAATTTGAGTGACGATACCCTCCACAGCCCCAACTAATCATAAAATCTATTAAGAAACTACAGATTCTTTATTATATTTATTGCGATACTCTAATGGAGATAACCCAGTAATTTTCTTGAAAATATTTCTGAACGCCTTCAAATCAGAATAGCCAACATCATACATTACTTCATTAACATTCTTCCTTGTTGATTCAAAACTTTTTTTTGCGGCTTCTACTTTTATTCGTTGCATATATTCAAACGGACTGTTTCCTGTAGCCTTCTTAAATCTTCTATCAAAAGTTCGCCTGTCAATAGAAACTTTTGCAGAGAGTTCCTCTACAATAATTTTATTGCCAATATTTTTTTCAATAAATAATTGTGCTTTTTTTATCTCGTCATCTTTATGATTTTTTTGTCCTGAGAAAATTATAAAATCCGACTGATTATTCCTGTCCAGGTCAACTCCGGAAATCTTAGCACAATAAATTGCAGTTTCTCTATCATAATATTTTTCAATAATATGTAGTATTAAATTCATGGAGAAAATAGCCCCACCTGAAGTATAAACTCCATGTTCCTCAGTAATTATTTTTTCAATTGTAAGATTAACTTCCGGGTACAACCTTTTAAAAACTTCGGCAGTACGCCAATGCGTTGAACATTGTTTCCCATTCAATAATCCGGCAGATGCAAGTATAAACGCGCCGGTACATAAACTCGCCACTTCAGAACCTTCTTTATATTGACTTTTTACCCAATCAATCATTCTTTTATTCTGTTTTAATGATGTCTCAATGTTGTCACCGAGAGACGGCACAATAATCATATCTGTTTTCATCACTTCGTCAAAGCTCCTATCCTGGTGCATCGAAAAAGAACCATGTTTTACAATATTTTCTTTTGCATCACCTATCAAAGTAGTTTTAAAAACAGCGCCCTTTCCTCTTTCAATAAAGTACTCATTGGCCCTTTCGATCACTTCAATAGTTAAAATTAAACTGCTTGATGCGGTTGCTCTATTGGGTAAAAGGATTGCAAGTTGTTTCATTCGGTTTTTTTGGTAAAGGTAAAACACTTGATTGTCCTAAACAACACCATAGAATGTCTGATTTACACACTATTAGGGTGTGGTATTGCACATACATTTGTAGTCATAAAAATCAAACAAATTAAAATTGTTCAAAAAAAACAATCATGGAAAAAAAAGTCATTTTAATTACGGGAACAAATAGCGGTTTTGGTTGGCTCACAGCTAACACTTGTGCAACTTTAGGGCACAAAGTATATGCTACAATGCGTGAAACAAAAGGTCGTAATGCTGAAAAAGCAAAGGCATTGGTTCAGCAAGAAAACATTGAGGTGTTAGAAGTAGATGTTACAAATGGAAAACAGGTAACAGATGCAATTGCCACTATCATTAAAAAAGAAGGTAGAATTGATGTGGTAGTAAATAATGCAGGAATCTCCGCAGTCGGAATTGCTGAATCATTTACCGAAGATGATTTGGATAGAATGCTCAATGTAGCTGTAACAGGACCTTGGAGAATCATTAGAGCAGCTTTGCCTTATATGCGTAAGCAAGGCGAAGGCTTAATTGTAAACATTTCAAGCGTTGGAGGTCGTTTCTCTTTTCCTTTTACAACAGTTTACAATGGTGCTAAGTTCGCAGTTGAAGGGTTAACAGAGGGCTTACATTATGAAGTAAAACCTTTGGGTGTAGATGCGGTGATGATTCAACCTGGTCCGTTTCCCACCGAAGTTTGGGGGAAAGTTGCAACAGGTTCAGATACTACAGTAGTTGCTGGATATGGCGACTTAGCAAAAGTTCCCGAACAAATTATAGCAGGTTTTAAGCAAATGTTTGAAAACTTAAAACCAAATCCTCAATTGGTTGCCGATGCAATTGTAAAGTTAATTGATACGCCTAAAGGCAAACGGCCTTTAAGAACAGTTGTTGACCCGGCAAGCGGAAGCTTTGCTGAAATAGCAAACAAAACTGTTAAGGAGCAATACGAAAGTTATCTAACTGCATTTGGCATGAAAGAAATGTTGAGCTAAATTATTTACTCACAAATAAAGCTATCATAAAGAATGACAGAAAGAAAAGCACAGCAATCATAATTTACTCACTAACAATTAAGATCAATAAAATGAAAAAGGTATTAGTCCGCTACAGGATAAAAGCAAACAAAGTTGCAGAGAACGAACAATTCGTTAAAGAGGTTTACAAACAATTGCATGAGAAACAAATTGAAGGTCTTCGATACACTACCGTCAAGCTCGAAGATGGTGTTACCTTTGTTCATATTGCTCATCATGAGAATGAACAAGTTAGTAAAGAATTAAGCAGCTTACCTGCATTTAAAAAATTTACGGAAAACATCAATGATCGTTGCGATGAGCTCCCATTGGTTAGTTCCGTTTCAATCATTGGCTCTTATAACTTTATCTGGGATAGAAATTAAGAATTAAAGTATTAATTATTTTTGAAATCGATTAATTCCTGAATGGGATAACAGGAATTTAGAACGCTATCAACATTTTAACAGTGTCGGCTCCCTTTACCACATGAAGCTGACAACTGTTCACTAACCCAAGGTACTCACTTTGCGCCAGGTGAAACGGTAAGCGGTTCATTACATCACGTTATCACGCTACATTTCATTCTCCGCCAGCCTCCCTTGGATTTGGCGGCAATGAAATTCGTACCTAATAACATAGCCGCCTTTGTTTTAAAAAGAAAAGGCAACACATCGCAGTCACAAAATTAGCACCGCAGAAAACAGTAAAGGGCATGTAAATGGTGCGGTGTGTTTTTTTGGCAGCACCACCCTTGACAGTTTTCTGCTTACTGCTGTCGGTTGTTTAAGCGATGCCGTGTTATGTGTATGTCTCAAGCCAGCGCAAGAACTGATCTTATTTTAGCAACGTTCTTAATGCGGATGTACAATTAGACCGTATAATATAAAATATTCATCTTTTACTTTCAGATTGACGGGAAATTTAAAAGCGAACTTAGGGCTACTTTTTCATGATTTATGGGAGTTTATCTCACTGGTGATGTTACTTATTTGTTACTTTATGTTTTTAACTATTTGAAAATCAACAATTAATTACATTCCTGCCATCGGGGATAAAGGTAGCTAAATTAGCTTCACTCTGTTGTCTTAAAGCGAACCAGAGAGAATATTCAGTTATGCAAAGTGTTAATTTACAATAATTTTGAAAGTGATAATATATATTTAAATTTAGTTTAATATAGTAACTTTTACTTTGGCCTGGTAAATTAGTGTTATGAAACAATATTCGGACGTTCAGTTAATGCTCGAATTGCAAAGTGGAAATCATTGTGCATTCAAAGAAATATATGAGCGTTATGCCGATAAATTAATAGCTATTGCACTAAAAAAAACAGATGACGAAGATGAGGCCATGGATATGGTCCAGGAATTATTCCTGTCGTTATGGAAGAACCGTAACACCATACAGCTTAATGGGTCACTGGCTGCTTATCTCATTGTTTCTGTAAACTATATGGTATTCAGATGGTATAAAAAACAAAAGCAGCAGCCGGTATCTTTAGATATTATTACAGAAGAAAAAGAAAATTACGAAGACAGCACTACTCAAAAAATAAGCATTTCAGAATTGAGCAGGTTAATAAGTGCTGAAGTAAATAATATGCCCGAAAAAATGCGCCAGGTTTATTTGTGCAGCAGGGAGCAGGATATGAACGGGCAGCAAATAGCAACAGAATTAGGGATCTCGCATCAAACAGTACGTAATCAGATCAGTGGAGCCTTAGCCCGGCTTAAAAAATCTGTTCATCAATATTATAATGTTATTCCTTTCGATAATTTCAAAGAATTTTTACTGCTGATATTTTTTTTTCATTTCTTATAGTACAACTGCCGCTTACCTGTCACTTATTAGGTATATAGCCAAATAAGTGAACGAACAGGAAATTAAAAAGCTTCTAAAAAAATTCCATTCAGGTAAATGCACCGACGAAGAATTAGCCTTGCTGAAGGCAAGGATGCATGAATTTGATTCCGAAACGGATCTTAAACCGTTTAAAGACGGATTAAAGCAAGCACTATGGGAACGAATAGAAATGCAGACCGCGGTTCCTGCGAAGGTTAGACAACTGAATATGATATGGCTGAAAGTTGCGGCTGCTTTGGTGCTGGCAGTTTTAGGCGGCGTTTTATATTCAGGGAGATTCTTCAATCATAATACCAGCGATATAATAGCCTACCAAACGGTTACTGCGCCCAAAGGCCAAATGACCCAGGTGGTATTGCCGGACAATACAGTGGTGAAACTAAATGCTGGCACTACAATTAAATTTCCGGTTAAATTTAGTGACAAAAAACGTGAAGTATTTTTATTGGATGGTGAAGCTTTTTTTGAAGTGGAACACGACGCTTTAAAACCATTTTTAGTTCACACGGACAAAGTTACTACCCAGGTATTAGGTACATCATTCAATATTAAATTTTATAAAGAACTATCTGATATCCAGCTTTTCGTTAAAAGCGGTAAGGTTGAAGCGCACGATCAAACCCACACATTGGGTATGTATACCCCCCGGCAATTGTTAATTTACAATAAACAAAATCAAAGTTTTATAAAACAGGAAGTTGCTGATAGCCACTCGCTCAGCTGGATGAGTGATGAACTTATTTTAGATGACGCTACATTTAAAGAGGTAGCCATTTACCTCCAAAACAGGTATAATATTAATTTCAGATACCTGGGTACAAAACCCAATAGGCAGCATTACTCGGTTAGGTTTCCAAATAAACTTACAATTAAACAGGTGGTGGATATACTACAGGTTATTGATGGCAGATCATATAAACTGCAAGGTAATACAGTAAATATTAAATGATATATAAAGAGAAAACCAATGCCTGCTGTCAACAAGCATTGGCTAATTACAGGTAACTGCCAAAACTAAAACAAGCGGGCAGCTACTAATCACTATTAAAAAAACAAATATATGGAAAAACCTCTAACTCAGATTTTGAGAAAGTTAATGAGTACAGTTTTATTGCTCTTAACTGTTTTAACAGTATCAATGCCGCGGAGGGCTTTGGCAGAACAAAAAAATTCAATTACTGATCAGCCGGTAACGGTAAAGTTTGCTAATGAAACCCTGGATGTTTCACTGGAAAAATTAAAAAAAGCGGTAAATAATGTGTCTTTTAATTACAAACTTGAGGATGTGGCGCAGGTAAAAGTAAAGGAAAGTCAGTTTATCAATAAATCTTTAAAGTATGTACTTGATGCTTTAACCAGCCACACAGCTGTGGAATACAGGGAAAAGTACGGTACTATCATTATTTCCCGTAAAAAAGTTTTACCGGTGGTAAGCAAGGTAGTTATAACAGGTATGGTAACAGACAAAGATGGCCCCCTACCTGGCGTGGTTGTTCGCAGCAAAGCTTCAAATGCGGCAGTCTCTACCGATATAAACGGGAATTTCAAAATAACAATAGAAGAAGGGGATGCCTTGATATTTACCTATGTTGGGTATAAAACACAAACAATAGTTGCAGATCATTCGCCGCTTAATGTAACCCTGGAAAGTGATATGACCGGATTATCAACGGTAGTAGTTGTAGGTTATGGCACTCAAAAAAAGGCAGATATTACCGGGGCGGTTGGGTCTTTAAAAGTTGCAAATGTTAAAGACCGTTCTGTAGGTTCGGTTACTGAAATGCTGCAGGGCCAGGTAGCCGGTGTAACTGTATTAAATGAAGGGGGCGATCCAACAGCCTTGCCCAGCATCAGGGTGCGCGGACAAAGCTCATTTAATAACGAGGGCCCGCTAACAGTTGTGGATGGAACAATTTACAACGGTGGCCCGATAGACCCTAGCGATGTAGAATCTATCGAAGTATTAAAAGATTCATATGCTGCCATTTATGGTGCAAAAGCTGCCGGCGGGGTAATATTAATAACTACCAAGCGCGGTAAACAAGGAAAAACAAATGTTGATATTACCGCAAAAGCTGGCCTGCAAAATGCCGAAAAGATTTTGCATGCATTAAATGCGGCACAATATGCGGATGCTATTAATCAAGCTTATGATAACGCTGGCTTACCCAGGCTGGATGCGTTTAATGCACAGGTAAACCCCGATTCGCGTATCACCAGGACTAATTGGCCCAATGCGCTTTTCAGAACTGGTTATGTACAGGATTATAACCTGAATTTAAGTGGCGGTAGTGAGAAATCTAACTTTTATGTTTCAGGCGGTTACAGAAGAAACGATGCTATTTTGCTGAATACTCATTCAGAAAGGTACAATTTCAGGTTCAACTCTGATCATAAAATTAAAGACTGGCTTAAAATAGGGGAGAGCGCCTCTTTCTCGTACAACAACGGACAAGGCGCAAATACTACAAGTGATTACACAGGTGCAATACTATCCGCTATATTTTATCCTCCCAATGCATCTATTTATAATGCAGATGGAAGTTTTGGCGGTGTACCAGCACAATATGCAGGCTCATATGGCGATGTGATTAACCCGGTAGCTTATCTTAAACGATTGGATAATAGTGATGCTGTAACCAGCCTTAACATAAACCCATATGTTGAAATTAAATTCTTAAAAGATTTTAAATTCAGATCAAACCTGGGGGTTAACAAAAACCTGGAAACAATTAAAAATTTCGGTACCAGGATTTTAGAGCCAGGCAAGAAGTTTTTCGATAATTCGCTGTTCCAGGAAGATAATAATTTTATTACTGTTTTAGCAGAGCAAACTCTTACGTACGACAAAACGATTGGCAATAACCACCATATAACAGCCCTGGCGGGTTATACCTACCAGGACGATACGCAGGAATTTTTTAGTGTTAATACCGATAATTATTTAAGTGAAGACCCTTCATCCCGGTATATTATAAATGGAACCCTTGCACCAACCGGCATCCCCTTACAGGGACAAAAAAATGAAAATGCCCTCATCTCCTATATTGGCAGGGTTGGTTATGAATATAAAGAGAGATACCTTATTAATGGTATTATACGGAGGGATGCAACCTCGCAGTTAAGCAGCAAATACCGGTCAGAAAACTACCCCGGGGTATCCGCAGGATGGATCATTAGTAAAGAGCCTTTTTTTCCAACAGAAAGCATAATCTCATTTGCCAAGCTGAGGGCTAGTTATGGCCAGTCAGGTAACCTGGCGGGTTTGCCAAATTTCCCTACTTCCGTTTCTTTAACTAAGACTTCGGGTTATTTGGGTAGCCCCGCAGCTATTATTACAGGTGCAGCAGTAGGAGGAATTTCAAACCCAAATTTACGCTGGGAAAAGGCAGCACAAACAGATATTGGCTTAGATTTAGGCATGCTGAACGGCCAATTAGATGTTACTGTTGATGCTTTTGTAAAAAAGAATACTCAATTTTTGTTTCAACCACCAGTAGCTGCTGTTTACGGCGTATCAAATCCACCATTTGTTAACGGAGGTGAGATCCAAAATAAAGGGATCGAATTAGCGGTTAAATATCAAGGCAGTACAGGGAATTTACATTATAACCTTTCACTCAACGGTTCGTACATTAAAAATAAGATAAATGATATTTTACCGGGCCAGGAAACCATATTGGGTAATCCAACAGTAAGGGACAACCTGGTGCCTGTGCAACTGGTTCAAGGATACCCGCTTTATTCTTTTTTCGGATACCGCACAGCTGGGTTATTCCAGTCACAGGCCGAGGTAAATAATTACAAGGCGCCTGATGGCACACTGATCCAACCAAATGCAAAGCCCGGAGATATAAAATTTGTTGATGTTAACGGCGACGGAAAGCTTAATACAAGCGATAAAGTTTATTTGGGCACACCCTTCCCCAAATTTAATTACGGGTTTACAGCTAACCTTACCTATGCCTCGTTTGACCTCAGCATATTTTTACAAGGAGTAGCAGGTAACAAGCTCTTTAATGGCGTTAAATACACTGGGTTAAACGCATCTATACAAAACTACAACCTGTTAGCTGCAGCAAAAAATGCCTGGACACCTACTAACACCAATACCAATATCCCAAGATTATCAGCTAGCGACCCGAATGGTAATTTTAGTAATGTATCGGATTTTTATGTTGAAAGCGGAGCGTATATGCGGATTAAAAATGCAACACTCGGTTATACTGTAAACAAGAATTTTTGCAATAAAATGGGAATCCGCAGTTTAAGGCTATATGTTGACGCGCAAAACCTGGTAACATTTACTAAATACACAGGCCTTGACCCGGAAATAGGCATTGGCCAGAACGGAGTTGATCTGGGGCTTTATCCGCCGTCAAGAATAGTTTTATTAGGTGTTAATGTTGGATTATAATTTACCAAGTAAAGGATTTTAAAATAAAAGAGTCATGAAATTTAAGAATATATATACCTGCACCATTTTAAGTATTATAATTTTAATGGCAGTGCAAGGTTGCAAAAAGGGCACCCTGGATAACATTAAGCCAACGGGTACGCCAACCACGGCCAACTTTTGGAAAACAGCCAGTGATGCCCAGCAAGCTGCCAATGGTTTGTATGAATTGCAAAGTAACAGTGAAGATATGTATGGGCGCGGTTTCTTTTGGTTTATAAACGCAAGCGATGACATGGTTGTAGGCCGTACATCTTCTGACAGGCAAAATATAAAAAACTTTGTTTGTACCGGAAACGAAGGCAGTATTTACGCGCCATGGTCATTACATTTTGTAGTAATGAAAAGAGCTAATGATATTATTAATAATGTTCCGGCTATAAACATGGATCAGGCAGCTAAAAACTTTATTCTTGGGCAGGCATATTTTGTTCATGCCACCATGCACCTGGAAATTGCCGATCTTTATGGAAGCAACACACAAGGCGCACCTTTACAGAACAGGGCTAACCCAATTGCATTTCCTTTGCAGCCGGCATCTGTAAAGGATAACTATGCTTATATCATATCTGACCTTAAAAAGGCCGCCTCTCTTTTACCGTATTTTGACAAGCTTGCCCCTGCCGATTATGGGAGAGCACACAAAACTGCAGCATGGGCCTACCTGGCAAAAGCATACCTGCATGCTAAAGATTATGCCAATGCGGAAAAATATGCCGACTCAGTAATTTTAAGCGGTAAACATCAATTGTTAGGTAACTATGCAGATGTATTTAAAATTGCCAATAACTATAGTTCAGAATATATTTGGTCGGTGGCCAGCAGTTCAAACGGACAGAGCATATTGCCAGGTGCGATGCTGGAAAATAAAGGATGGGGTTTGTATAATGGTTTTGGCTATTTCCAGCCAACTAAAGAACTTGTTGACGAATTTGAAACTGGCGATAAAAGGTTGCAGACAACCATTCTTAAACAAGGCGATACCTTTCAGTATTTCGGGCAAACTTATACTTATCCCATCGGCGGAAAGAGTAACAGCTTAACCGGCTACCAATTTAATAAATATATGGAGCCTTTCAGTTATGCGGGTGGTATTCATATAAGTCCTAATGGTGATGAACCATCAACCGATTTAAATGTACCCTTGTTACGTTATGCTGAAGTAATATTATTCAAGGCCGAAGCTGAAATTATGCAGAGCAAAAGTGGTGATGCCGAGATCAATTTAATCCGCCAGAGAGCAGGTTTAGCCCCTATATCGGGTGCAACCATGGCTAATTTAAAGCACGAGCGTCGTTGCGAGCTTGCAGGTGAATGGAGTGACAGGAATTTTGACCTGGTTCGCTGGGGCGATGCGCAGCTTGCCTATGCCAAGCCATTACACGGGGCCAACGGCTCTGTTGTTTGGCCCGCCCGTAATTTTGTTCCGGCCAGGGACAATGTTTGGCCTATCCCACCAAAAGATATCCAGATAAGCCAGGGCCAGCTTAAACAAAATGCAGGTTGGTAATTTGAAATTAGAACTAAAGAACCGGTCCAGGCCGGTTTTTTAGTTCTAATTTAGATGAAAAATCATTGTCGTACTATTATTAAGTATACGCCAGCGAATTTCCTCTATCCTTTTTATTTTAAGGAAGAGTTTCATTAAAGTACTTTTCAATTTCATTCACCGCATTTTCAAGCCCGGTTTCATTTCTGATTTGCTGGCCGATAATTGCTACGCAATTCTTTATTTCAGATGACTGAACTTTTGTTAAAGCGGAAATTAGCTTATCGGCATTGAGTTTTTTTACAGGGATGTGAACGCCTAGTTTCATCCGTTCTATTATTTTCCCCCAGGTTGGCTGGTCGGTATAAAATGAAATAATAATTACCGGCAGGTTGTGCCGCAACATAGCAGCCAGCGTGCCTGCACCACCATGAAATATCCCCACCTTACATTTTGGTAAAACAGCCTCATGGTTTACATATTTTGTTACGAACAGGTTCTTATGTTGGGGTAAGTTTTTAAAAAGCGACCACCCTGTGCAAAATATGATCCGTTCATTGGTTTTGTTCAGAATCGTATTTAAGATATTTATAAACTTTTCTGTATTGCCAACGCCATTACTGCCAAAACCCATATATATGGGTTTATCGCCTTGCTGTAACCAATTATTTAATTCGATTGGGCTCTCATCCGGAAAATGACCTGCTATTCTTTTTTCAGGAACAGTTAAAAAGCCGGTTATTTTATGGTTATCATCCCAATCTTTGGGTTGAGGGATCAGGCTTGGGCTTAAGCAATATAAGTCCAGTGGTTTTTGTTTACCAATATAATCTATAAGGTTTTCCTTTAAAGCAGGCAGGCCTAATTCTTGTCTGAATTCGTTGGTTTCTCTCTTTACAAATTTCCAGAAAAAAACATGTGCCAGCTTATAAGTCAGCTTATTATACCAGGGGAAATTAAGGAAGTCGAAGTCACCTAGTGGGAACTCAGTCGTAGGGACAACTGGTGGCATAAAATAGGTTAACGCAATTCTTTTATTTTGCTTTTCCGCTATTGCATACGTAATTGGCAGTGTTGCAGCATTTGCTATAATAAAATCTATTTTGTTAATTCCTTCAATATAGCTTTTGCGCAACGGAACCCTTATTTCATGAAGTACTTTAAAAAAATACTTCATCAGCTTAATGGTGTTCTCGGTTTGTAATACGCTTTGCCCTTCGGGTGAGTTCATTCCCTCCTCGGCGTTACCATGCAATGGATGAAAGGCAATGCCAAAACCCTCAACTAATTCCTTGAAATTTTCAGGGGCTGCAATAATTACCTGGTGGTCTTTGTCAATAAGTCCTAATGCCAAAGCAATATATGGCTGTATATCGCCCCGCGTTCCGTAAGTGAAAATTCCTATGTTCAATTGTAGCCTGTTTATTCACAAAGGAACTGATTTACTGAGCGACTTCTTTTAGCAATTGCTAAAAAATTAACTTTTGCTTTTTCTGATCCTGCTAAGTGTAACCTGATTCATTCCAAGATACGAGGCTATATATCCTAAAGAAACTTTCTGCAAAAGATCTGGATAAGCTTTTATAAAGTCACGGTAGCGTTGTTTGGCAGTTAAAAATTGTATAGCATCAATTTTTTGTTGTAATACAAGGATGGTTTGTATCGCAATTAATCTGCCTAACCGTTCAATTTCATGGTATTTATCATACAGTTCCTGCAAATCATAAAAACTAATGGAGATAACAGTTGTATCCTCTAATAGTTCAACAGAATGCATTCCTGTTTTAGTAGGAAAGTGTCGTACTACCGGGCCTATAACACTGTTTTCTAAACCAAACCAATCGGTAATTTCCTTTCCATCCTTAAAATAATAGGCCCGGGCTAATCCTTTTTCAATAAAAAACAAATGTTCGCATCTTGATAATTCTTTAATGAGAATATGGTTTTTACTATACTTAGCTTTTTTTAATTTACTAATTATGGCTGATTGTGCGTTATCTGAAAGCGGGGTAACATTATTAAGGTAATTTAAAAATTGTATCATTTATTGTATTAATTCATTTAAATAAATCTACAATAAATACCCGGTTCGGAATTCCTAATTGGTCATATAGTGATTAAATGTAACTATTCTAACGGCCTTTATGGAAGGTTAGGATAGTGAACGGGCTTTTAATGTGTGTATGTTTCCTGGTGTGTTATTTACAGCTATATGCATATGTTTCAGAAAAAGTATAATTGCTACCAACCTGCCCTGTTTGGTTTTGGATATTGCTCCTGGTCATGGGCAAGCCCTTGTCATTATAGGTATAAGTCATGGTTCTGCTATATATGTACGTTGCTGATCCGATGTAGGTAGCATTAAGCGTAAAATCCATCGGGTTATTTTGGCTGAGTGCTGTCAGAAGTGATTCCACATCATAAGGGTCAACCCAGTCTGGTGCTAAGGCTAATTTCCAATAAGGCATATTTACATAAGGGTTGGGCTTGTCATCATAAGCGGATACCGTTATTGTTGTGGTACCGCGTACGCCCGTGATGTTTTCAATTACCATCTTTATAACATTGTTTTTATCATTATAAAAAATATCCATCTTAACCCTGCCAGAACCGTTAAGCGTAAGCCGCTCCACATAATATAGCCGGTTTTGCTTATCGAAATCAAGGCTATACCCATAATAAGCGATTGGAGAATTAATTATATCGCCCGGCTTATAATCTTGCTCCGGTGTTCCGAATGTCTTTTCCGAAGCCGGCAGAAGCCCCGTTACATTGCCATACTGGTAGAGGGTTGTAGACGGAAAGTACTGGCTTGACCTGGCCCCACCAACTTCGAGACTTACATTACTTACAGCACCCGGGGATGAGTAGAATATAGTATCTCTTAGGATAGGATACCCGGGCTGGGTGTTATTATAATGCGCATAGTTTGTCATTTGGTTATTCTTATCATAATAATAATAATAAGTTCTGCCGTCAAACGGCCCTCTATCGACTAGATGATTTGTTACCATACAACCGGTATTAGTAATTTTAATAGGCGGGGTTGACTGAACCCCGCTTTTTTTGCATGCGGCAAAGCTGATTGCAATGCCTATTGCTAAAATCATTATCTTTTTCATATAGATTATTTTTAAATTAGTTTAAACAGGCGCTCGTTTGTATGTTTTTTGACCTGTGGTTTTATCCCCGCTACCGAACGCCCAGGAACCTGCTTACCTCATTGTAATTGTTAAGATTAATATGGTTTTGGTGGATGGAGCCCAGGAGTGTGCCGCTTACGGTTATAACCTTATATTTTGTTGTAGGCAAACTATAAGAAGCTACGTCAGGTGGAGTACTATTAAGTGCAGTAAAATAAAACTCCAACCTTACATTACCAACAGAGGTTATATAGGCCCAATTATAGGTATAATCCCCAGTTCCACCAGGTATAAAATAAAAAGGCAGTGGCTGCCACTCTATTTCTGAATACATTGGTGTCGACTGGAAATAAACCAGTATCATGCCCGTGTTTAACAGATCAGTAGTGATCAAAGCATTTGCACGGTCGTAATGTATAGATGGCTGTCTGGCTGAGGCACCTGGTGCGATTCCCACAAAAAAAGGATCACTATATACCCAGGCACCAGTAGATACCGTAAATACATCAGTTTTTACATTGGCATTCCCTTCGGGCCCCTGTGGCCCGGCCGGGCCTTGTAAATTTATAGGTATGCCCCATTCAGAAGCCGTTTTAGGGCCATATAACAGATAGTTTGTTTTGTCAAGGTAATAATCACCATTGTTACCCAGGCTGCTTGCAGGCAAACCTGCACCGCTTAAGGTAGTGCTCCCTGTGGTACCCGTTGCGCCCGCAGCACCGGTTGCTCCTGTAGCACCTGTTGTCCCCGCAGGTCCTTTTAATGAAAAGCCTGTACCCCAGCCTGCGGTTGTTTTAGGGCCATATAATAAGCCGGTAGCTGTGTTGAGATAAAAATCGCCGGCGTTGCCTTTGTCGGCTGCTGGGGCGGTATTGCCACTATAAATAACACTGCCCGCAATGCCATTTGCCCCGGCCGGCCCAGCGGGACCAACAGCTCCAACCGGGCCTTTATCACCGGCATTGCCCTGGGGGCCTATGGCTCCGTCTTTACCACACTTAACCAATAAGAGCGATAGGCAAATGATTGATAATAAGGATAAATAACGTCGTGTTTTCATGGTAAATGTTTTAATGTTTATGAATTTTGTTTGCATTAACCTTCGTTGATTTATATTTATAGATAATTGTTTTGGAGTGTTCAAAATTTTGTAACCGTTAAGGATATTAATGCAGCCCTTGTTGGTGACAACGCCACCATTGTTCAGAAAAGTAAAAAGAAGACTGAGTGTTGTGCGGGTCCTTCCCCGGAGAAGGAAGAGACGGGAGTTTATGGAGCTTTTACAGATTGATGAGCAAGTGCTGCCACTCCTCGCTTCAAATACACAACTCTACCGTAACCCTCCTATAGGGAAGGGGTTTAATCATTATAATAATCTTCCGAACATTTATGGTGATAACATCAACAAAAGCGAAGACATTGGCTTATTGAACAGATGATATGGTTGCCTGCCTGCCCACCAGTTCCCATTTATCATCAAGCTTCATCCAGATATTGGTGTATCTTCTGATTACTGTTTTACCGGCGTGATCTGTTGCTTTTTCAGGTTTCACTTCTTCGCGGCCCATCACGATTGCTGTATTGCCAATAATGGAAATCTTTTCAATAAATTTTTCAAAAATGGTGTAAGCTATCTTACCTGATTTGATGAGCTCTACAATCTGCGGCCTGGTCACCACGATGTTGGCGGGGTTATTGACGACCAGCTCTGGTGACCAATACGTATTTAATAAAGCCGCAATATCGCCTTTTAAAACAGCCTGGCTTTCCAGTCCTTCTAATTTTCTGATCGTTTGTTCTTCCTTTGTCTGCGCCATAGTATTGAAATAAAAGCCTGATATTAAAAGTATCAAAGCAATGGATTTGAATCTCTGTATTTTCATGATGTAAAAATGCACAGAATGCAAAACGGTTTAGGTGTATAAAAACGACATCTTTTAAATTAACTTAAATTGATGCTGAATGGCATTGGCTTCTTCCTGCAATAAGGCCGTTGGCGTAGTTCTTGCAAATTGCTTGAAATCTTTGATGAGATGCTGAAGATCAGTGTAACCGCAGGTAATGGCAATAATAAACCAGCTTAATCCCGGCTGCTGCTCCTTCATTTTAAAGGCTTTATTGAACCTGATGATTCGGTAATAGGTTTGGGGGCTAACCCCGATACGTTCCAGAAACTTCCTTTCTAATTGCCTGGTGGACAAACAAGCCTGCCCCGCTACCCAGTCCAACGAAAAATTAGCGCTTTGGACATTCATCAATTCATTGATTTTGTCTAAAGGATGTTTGTCACGTTTAACGGTTTTGATTTTATCTGCTATATATCGTTCAACAATTTGAATCATTGTTGTATAGTTGCCGGCATTGGCTAATTGTTCATTCACCAGGCGGACCTCGCTGGGTATTACTGATTCTGCATCAATATATTGGTTTTCAAACGCGGAAAGTGGGATCCCCAGTAACCGGAACAAAGCTCCCGGTTGAAAAACCACTTTAAGCATCAGGTAATCCTCGTCAAAGTATAATTGATATGAAGAGGTTTGCTGCTGATTAAAATAACTATAGCTCCGGTATAGTTTATCTCCTGTTTGCAGGTTGATTGATGTTAAACTGCCTTTAGGATTAAAAGTGAGGCATTGTTCAGCATGCGGATAATATAATTTAGTCGGACTTGCAGTTAGTTTCTTAAAATCAAAATGAAGCAACAGGTAATGATCTACAAATTCCTGTACAAAAGGCGAAGGCTTAAAGGATTGATAGATCATTTTATTACTTTAACACTTCCTTAAAAGTACGAAATATTTTTAAACTTACACCCGAACTGTAATAGTTAAACTCTTTTAAAATTACAACGATCAAGATTTTTTAGAAGATGTGCTGTATGTAGAAAGCTGCAAAGATTATATTGAAATTTCCGGAAGCAATTGCCTTTTTTACACCTTAAACAATCAATTACAACTCTGGGGGGCGGCAAATTTATTTGTCCGTACTCATCAATCTTTCATTGTTTCTTTAAACAAAATAACAGCGTACACTAATCTCGATCTAGAAATAGAGACTATTGAATCGCCCATTTGGAGACAGTACACAGGAGTAGTAAAAAAGTGTCCATTAGTAGCTACCTAGCCATTAAATAAATCTGTTTAGCAATTGAAATATTCGGATAAACGGCTTGTTTTATAATTTAGGTTAATATCTATTTTAATTTAATGTATTTTGAGGAAGATAGATAAACTATTTACTTTTTAGCAATATATTAACTGCCTAACCTCCTTTCAATTATAAATAAAATTGTTAAAAAACAGACTAAATGGAAGCTTCAGGTCCCTGACAAAAGAAATTTTGGACTTGTTAATAACTTATTTATTTGTTTGTGAACTTTTTGTGAATTATTTACGTTTTAGTTTTTATCTTTACAAACCAATTTATAAACCAAAGTAATACTTATTTTATGTTAATAATAGTTGCATTGCTTTTTCTGGCAAATGTATTAGTTGTGCTATTGAAATTTCAAAAAAGGAAAGAATACTAATTCCTGATAGTTTTCAATATTTAGATTATTTAAAAGCCCAAAAAAGGTTTCTCTATAGTAGTCAATAAGCTCACGTAACTAGTTTAAGTATTAGTTAATGACTTGTTTTACCTCATTTGTATTGCCAGCCCCCGGCACTAACTCTTTAGTTCCCCTTCAAAAAAACAATAAATAGTGTATAATAAACAATATTCAACCAAGCTGGTTCTCAGTTGGGCCTGAATTTTTATTGTTTTTAATGTATTTTTTACGAAACTTTATTAATTATCAGGATTATTTGTTACTTTGCGTGCAATTAGTCTTGGAGTTATATAAAAATTACGTTAAAAATAGGTTAAAATAGTTTTAACGCCATATTTTAGTTGTTTTTATTTAAATTATTCAAAGAAATTTCAATATTAAGCCAAATTTATTTGGTAAAAGTGAAATTTTTAATACTTTTTTGTTGAAAGTATTCGAATTTGGTGTGTTAAGTACAGAAAAACACACTAACCACAGGATAAATAGTATTTGATTTCTTTAATTTATTTTTTGACACTTATATCATTAAATGGTTAATCGCTACAGTACATTTATAAAGGCAATCAATCTTACCACCGATTATTTTATACTCAATGTTAGTATGGTGGTACCATACTACCTGGGAAATAGCATACATTTTATAGATGTAAATAATCAAAAGTATATACAAATAGTCTTGATTTTTAACCTTACGTGGCTCCTGTCGGCTAATATAATTGGGTTGTATGAAAATATTTTAGCGGAGGATTCGATAAGTACATTTCGCAATGTTCTAAAAACGCATCTTTTATTTATTGCTTTATTATGTGGCATAAATATTATGGTTGGCGCCAATGCCTATTTTATTACACGTGGGTACGTATTTTACTCTGCCATTTTATTTGGCTTTTTACTCTGGTCATGGAAGCTTATTTTTTTAAGTATCCGCAAAAGTAAACGAAGCACCTTATTCAATTCCCGGAATGTGATAATTATAGGATACGGTAATACTGGTATTGATCTCCATAATTTTTTTAATCAGAATAAAGATCGCGGGTATAAATTATTAGGTTTTTTTGATGATAATCCTGAACGGATTACAGATAAGGAAAAGTACCTGGGGCATACAATGGATTGTATTAATTATGTATTAAACAATAAAACTGATGAAATTTTTTTTACACTTCCGGTTACTGAAACCATTAAAATTCAACAATTATTAATTGATGCAGATAAAAATCTTATTCGTTTAAGGTTTGTACCGCCGTACTATGAATACGGTATGAAGCAGTTAACGGTACAGAGCTTTGGCCATATTCCGGTGATATCTGTTAGGCCTGAACCGCTTGAAAATGTACTTAACCGTTTTTTTAAAAGGGCATTTGATATAGGGTTTTCGTTATTTGTTTTGATTTTTATTTTTAGCTGGTTCTTTCCGATAATAGCGCTTTTAATAAAAGCGAGTTCAAAAGGTCCGGTGCTTTTTAAACAGTTAAGATCAGGGCGGGATAACAGGACTTTTATTTGCTACAAATTCAGAAGCATGAAAGTAAACGACGAATCGGACGAAAAACAAGCATCACAAACCGATCACCGTGTAACTAAGATTGGCGCCTTTATGCGGCGGACCAGTATTGATGAGCTGCCTCAATTTTTTAATGTTTTAATTGGAAACATGTCTGTTGTAGGCCCAAGACCACACATGGTAAAGCATACTAACCAATACGCTCAATTAATTGACAGGTATATGGTGCGGCATTTTTTAAAGCCAGGTATTACGGGCTGGGCGCAGGTGCAAGGTCACAGGGGAGAAACGCGAACTACTGAAGCTATGCTGCAACGCATAGAAGCAGATGTATGGTACCTTGAAAATTGGTCTTTTCTGCTTGATCTCAAAATAATTTTCTTAACTGTCTGGAATATTAGCAAAGGAGAGAAGAATGCGTATTGAAACCGGGGCCGAAAAGCCAGGGCTTTATTTTACAAATACGAGAATTAAAACGCATCTCCTGTGGTGTATAGAGCCCCTGAGGCTTTATTATTCAAAATCGCAACATTCATTATTATTTTTTGCAAATTTTTTCAACTTTTATCGTTATAATTACATTATTAATAATATATTTACCTTTGAAAGATTAAATAAGCAATTTATAGTGCAAATTTCTGCGAAATGATAAATTTAACAATGGGTTTTATTATTAGTTGCAGGGATCTTAAAAATGGCTTTCAAAGAATTATATATAAAATAAAATTATTAATCACCGGCATGTTAAACTGAAATTTTAAAACTTAAGGCCTTCATGATAAAATACGCTTTTGAAAAACTATTTATACTATGTGTGCTTGTAATTTTCTTTTCGGCATGCGGCAATGAAAAAAAACTTGTTTATTTTCAAAAGGGAAATAACCTGCAGGACAGTATCTCTATTGCAGAAGCTTATATTCCCAAAATACAGGCCGGCGATATATTATCAATTTATGTAAGCTCAATAACTCCTGAGGCGAGCATTTACTTTAATCCATATAGTAGCGGAGGAGGCAGTACCAGCTCAGGTGGTTCAGGTAACGGAAACTCTTCAACAGGGGCTGGTCAATCTTCAGTGCCCGGCTACCTTGTTGATCGCTCGGGCAAAATTGAGGTACCGGTAATTGGCGTTGTTAAAGCAGGCGGGCTCACCACTTCGCAATTAGCCGATACATTAAAGGTGTTGTTAAAGCCTTATTTAACTAACCCGATAGTTTCAGTTAGATTTTTAAACTTTAAAATATTGGTTTTAGGTGAAGTAGCCAGGCCGGATGTGTATAATATACCCAATGAAATGATTTCACTTACCGATGCGATAGGGATGGCTGGTGATTTAACTGTAACAGGCAGAAGGGATAGCATTCAAATCATCAGGGAGGTTAATGGTAAAAAAGAATTTGGCTACGTGAATTTAGGTGACAGAGCGCTTTTTAGCTCTCCCTACTACTATCTGCATGCCCACGATATTGTTTACGTTAAACCTTCTAAATATAAGGCGCAGCGTAACGATAGGTTTCTTACTTATATTCCTGTAGGAATAAGTTTGTTGTCTCTAATAATTCTTATATCCAGGAAGTAACACAAGCGAGATTAACATGAATCAAAATAACGAATTATTTGGACAGGGGAGTGGACGCGAGATCAACATAAGAGAATTTTTACACAAATATATCCGCAACTGGAAATGGTTTGTTTTAAGTGTTGTTGTTTTTTTATCATTAGGCTATGTGTACATCCGGGCGCAAATTCCTCAATATGTTGTGCATACCGATATTTTAATAAAAGATGATAAAAGCAGCTCAAACAATGATAAAGACTTGCTCCAGCAGCTAAACCTGAACTCCTCTGCTAAAGTAATTGATAATGAGATACAGATCCTCAAATCAAATACATTAATGGAAAAAGTAATAAGTTCATTAGGTATTCAAACGTCCTATTACATCCAAAATAACCTGTCAAAAATAGTTTTATACAACAATATTGGCTTTAAGGTTGATCTTTTAAAGGAGAACATAAACAGCTATATAAAGCCATGGCCGCTTAAAATAATCAACAATAGCGAGGCGGAATTTAACGGAAAAACTATCCCTATAAATAGTCCCGTTCAAACTGAAGCCGGGCTGCTTATCATCATTGCAAGAAACGCTAAAGCTGATAATACTTTGTTCCAGGTTAATTTTAACTCTGTTGAAAATGTTGCGCAATCATACATTAACAGTTTAAAAATTGATCCGGCAACAAAAGAAGCTACAGTTTTGACGATCTCAATGGAAGATGCGAATGTAGAACGGGGTAAAGATATCCTCAACAAACTGGTTGAGGTATATAACCAGGCGGGCATTGAAGATAAAAATGTTACTACAGCAAACCAACTTACATTTCTTAAAGGAAGAATAGATACGCTTGCTGTTGAGCTTAATGCGGTAGAAAAAAACGTGCAGGTTTATAAATCAGCTAACAAAATAACGGATATAAGCGCTGAATCAACCGCTTTTTTAGCTGCCGTACAAGCTAACGATGCTGCAATTAGTGAATTGAAAATTCAAATGGGCACATTAAATAACCTGGAAAGTTATTTAAATAGCCCTGATAACGGATCGGCTAAAGTACCGGCTATGCTTGGCGTAAGTGACCCAACTATGCTTGCTTTGGTACAGCAATTAGGCGATGCCCAGATTAAAAAACAAACCCTGTTAAAATCAGTACCTGAATCTAACCCGCTTATTAGTTCAATTACCGATAATATAAAAGTATTAAAGCAAACTACTTCCCAAACCCTGCAAAACTTAAAGTCAGGGTTAGCAAATACACTACACCAGTTATCAATGCAAAGTAATGCAAACGATGCTATAATAAGGAGTGTGCCTTTAAAAGAACGCGGGCTGGTTGATGTAATGCGCGAGCAATCAATAAAAAATAACCTGTTTACCTACCTGCTTCAAAAACGCGAGGAGACGGCTTTATCACTAGCGTCTACAACTGCAGATAGCAGAACCATTAATAAAGCACGTGGTAGTTATATTCCAATTAAGCCGGTTAAAACAACTTTGTATTTAACTTTCTTGTTGTTGGGCTTATTTTTACCTTTTTCAGTAATTGCGGGTAAAGAGGCTTTAAATGTAAGGGTTAGAAAACGTACAGACATTAAAAAATATACAAATACGCCGATATTGGCTGATATTTCGGTAGCGCCTGATGATTCAGATCCGCTTATAGTTGTAGCTAAACCGCGTTCTATGCTCGCAGAGCAGATCAGGGCCTTGCGCTCAAATCTTCAGTACATAGCTTCTGAACCTGGGCAAAAAGTATTTTTGTTCACCTCGTCTGTAAGTGGCGAAGGGAAATCATTTATTTCATTGAATTTAGGGGCAAGCCTGGCATCAACCGGAAAAAAAGTAATAATTCTTGAGCTGGATTTACGCAAGCCGAAGCTTAATACGGCACTGAAAATAGATAACAAAACAGGAATTTCGAATTATTTGATAGGTAAAGCGGACTATAATAGTATTATAAAAACAATACCACAACAGGAAAATTATTCCATTATCACCAGCGGCCCGACCCCTCCAAACCCGGCTGAACTATTATTGAACGGGCGTATTGAAGCTTTGATTGCTGAGCTAAAAAAAGAATATGATTATGTTTTGCTTGATGCGCCGCCTGTAGGCCTGGTAACTGACGCTCATATTTTAGCAAAGTGGGCCAATGTTACATTTTACATTGTAAGATATAACTATACCCTAAAAAGCCAGGTTCAGCTAATTGATGAATTAAAGCAAACGGATGTATTTAAAAACCTGAATATAATTTTTAACGCTGTTGATCCCGACACTGGTGGCTATGGTTATGGCTACGGCTATGGTTACGGTTATGGCTATGGATACGGCTATTATTCGGATGATAAACCTAAAAAAGGTTTTTTGCAAAGGCTATATAAAAAGAAATGATGTTGACTGCCCCATAATATAATAAGAATCACTACCCTATGAGCGAACTAACCCATAGTTTGAAAAATAAAGCGCCAAAATATGCGAAGGCAATTGAGTGGGTTAAACTTATTTCTATCACTGGCGGGGCGCAAATTGTTGTTCAATTTGTTGGTTTATTAAGTGGGATATTAATCATCAGGCTCTTGCCTACAAAGGAATATGCCTTATATACGTTAGCCAATACAATGCTGGGTACCATGACGGTGCTGGCTGATGGCGGGATCTCTACAGGGGTAATGGCACACGGCGGTAAGGTTTGGCAAGACCGTCAGAAACTAGGGGTGGTACTTAACACCGGCTTAGAGCTAAGGAAAAAATTTGGCATAGTGAGCCTGTTAGTTTCAATGCCAATTTTATTTTATTTATTAGTTCATCACGGAGCAAGTATATTATTTTCAGTATTGATAATCCTATCGATGATTCCTGCATTTTTTGCAGCATTATCAGATAGTTTACTTGAAACAGCCTCGAAACTGCACCAGGATATAAAACGGCTGCAAAAAAACCAGGTTGCCACTGGTATTGGCCGGTTTATATTGATAACGGGTTCATTGCTATTGTTTCCATGGACATTCATTGCAATATTGGGAAATGGCATCCCCCGTATCTGGGCGAATTTTCAACTTAGAAAGATGTCTGCTAAATATGCAGACCCGGCACAGGAGAGTAACCCTGTAGTTAAGAAGGAAATACTCTCAATTGTGAAACGAACATTACCCGGAGCAATTTACTTCTGTGTATCTGGGCAAATCACTATCTGGCTGATTTCCATCTTTGGTTCAACTGTAGCAATAGCGCACATTGGCGCCTTGGGGCGTTTAACAACTATATTAACGGTAGTTACCACGTTGTTTACTACATTGATTGTGCCGCGTTTTGCACGTTTAAAACAAGATCGAAAAATTCTGCTTTCCCGGTTTATACAAATTCAGACCGCCCTTATTTTTATTTCAATTATTATAGTTGGCATAGTAATGATCTTTCCTAATGAAGTATTATGGATCTTGGGCAGCGGGTATGGTGGCTTAAAAACAGAAGTTCTAATGATCACCATTTCAAGTTGCCTGGCAATGCTGGCGGGAATTACTTATACTATTGTGGTTTCACGGGGATGGGTATTAAAACCCTCGATCAATATTACGATAAATGTTCTGTTTCAATTGGTGCTTATTTTTACGATGGACCTTTCAAAAACTAAAAATGTCCTGATGTTTTCAATTGTTGATTTTTTAGTGGGCTACATTATTATATTAATTTATTTTTTCTATCAAATCTATAACACTAAAACTAAACTTACAGAATGAAGCAAACTTATTCAGCTCTGCTAGTTCATAAAATCCGAAGGGCGAAGATGTTTTTAAGAATTAAATATTTTCGGTTTTTAGGTATGCGTATATCTGATGGTGCAAACCTTGGCAAGGTTGAATGTGCATGGCCTAATAAAGTAACCTTAGGAAAGAAATGCGAAATAGAAGACAACGTGGTTTTTAAAATTACTCAGCCCTTTTCAGACAGTAATTACATAACCATAGGAGCGCGCGTTTTTGTAGGTAACGGCTGTGAATTTAACTGCAGCACCAGGGTAATAATTGGGGATGATTGTTTAATTGCAAGTAATACAACTTTTGTTGATACAGGCCATGAGATTAACAATCATTCATTAATAAATAAACAACCATGTGTATTTGAGGAAATTTTAGTGGAAGATGACGTGTGGATAGGAACGCACTGTGTTATTCTTAAAGGGGTAACCATTGGGAAGGGAAGCGTAATTGGGGCGGGCTCAGTTGTTAATAAATCAATACCAGCATACCAGATCTGGGCAGGTTGCCCGGCACGTTTTATAAGGAATAGATAATTTAACTGATGGCAATTGTAATATGTACACTTTTTGAAAAGGATTACCATTTTGGGCTGGCGGCGTTAGTTAATTCAGCTTACAAAAATGGCTATCGCGGAGAAATTTATGTGGGCTATAAAGGAGCGGTACCCCCATGGGCTTCTGTAAAGGAAAACCCGGAATTAGGGTGGGTTGGTGCAGCTACTTTTGAACTAAACCAGGAAATTACTTTGCACTTTCTGCCCATTGATACTGAATTTCATTTGGCCAACTATAAGCCAACATTCATGCTGTTTCTTTTCGAAAAAATAAACAGGGATCTCAGTGGCGTTATTTATTTTGATCCGGATATTGTAATTAAATGTAAATGGACATTCTATGAAACGTGGATGAACTATGGGGTTTCATTGGTACACGAAATTATAAGTAATGATATGCCTTCATCTCACCCTATTAGAAAAGGATGGGAGCAGGTAGTGTTCAAAAGCAACAGAAAGATTACCCATAATATTGGCTCGTATATTAATAGCGGGTTTTGTGCCGTACTACGAGAAAATATTGAATTCATCCACGTTTGGAAAGATATTATAAAGGTCGCATCAGAACATTACTCACTCAATGTAAATCAATTTGCACATTCAAAAGATAGATCCAATTTGTTTTTTGCACATGACCAGGATGCGTTAAACATTGCTGCAATGTGTTGTGAATCTCCTATCAGCGAAATGGGCCCGGAGGGCATGGACTTTATAGGTGGCGGGTTTACCATGTCGCATGCAATTGGGACGCCAAAACCATGGCAAAAAAATTACATGACCTCCGCATTTAGAGGAAATGCTCCCGGTAATGCAGACCGTGAATTTTGGCTTAATGTGAAATCTCCTGTCAAATGTTATGGGGATGGTTATATTAAATTAAAGCAACTGTCAATCAAAACGGCCGCGTTAATTGGCCGGTTTTATAAAAGGAATTAATATCACAACTATTTTGAGACGCATCAAATATATTTTGTCGGAATTTAAAATTTGGTTTTGCAATTTTATAATTGCCTATATCCCTTTCCATTTTGTAAGACTGGCATATTATAAAAGTATAATGAATTTCAAAATAGGAAAAGGCTCCAGTATTCATTTGGGCTGTCATTTTAATTCACCGGGATTATTTTCTATTAAAGAAAATAGTACAATTAACCAGTTTTGCCATATAGATAACAGGGGTGGGATAGAAATTGGCAGTAATGTATCGATCTCCCCTAAAGTGAGTTTAATTACGGCAAGTCATGATTTAAACGACGAGGGAGCCAGGGGATTGACTGGTGCAATAATTATTGAAGATTACGTATTTATTGGATACAATGCTTTGGTTTTGAAAAGCTGTACATTAAAAACAGGTTCGGTATTGGGGGCAATGTCCCTATTAACTTCGTCAACAGAACCCTATGGGATTTATTTTGGCGCCCCGGCAGCTTTAAAAAAAATCAGAAATAAAAACATAAGTTATTCAGGCAGCTACAAAAGGCTTTTTCACTAAGAAGGATGAAGTACATAATACAACAAAGTTTTTTTTTGCTTCGGATCAGATATTACAATGGGTTCATTGGGTTTTTAAGAAGACTTTTTTTTTCGGTTCAGGGGATGAAAGTTGGATCTGGCACTATTTTGCCAAAACTATTTGTTACCTGGCCTCACCAGGTTACAATTGGCGAAAAATGTTCTTTAGAACCGAATATATCTTTCAAATATGATGGAGTTTGGAAAAAGGAGCTATCCATCAGGATTGGAAACAATGTTTTTATAGGAGCGGGGTGCGAGTTTAACATCCGTAAAGGCATTACGGTTGGTGATAATTCATTAATTGCATCCGGGTGCAAATTCATAGATCATGACCATGGAATTTTGCCAAATAAACTTTTTAGGGACCAGGCAGGCCTGGAAATACCCATTGAAATTGGTGAGGACGTTTGGCTGGGTTGTAATGTGGTTGTATTAAAAGGGGTCGAAATTGGAGCAGGGTCAATTGTTGCAGCGGGGGCGGTTGTAACTAAATCAATCCCATCATATGAAATTTGGGCTGGCATACCGGCAAAGAAAATAGGAGAGCGAAAATGAAGATCTTATTTATATGTACCTCCCTTGAACCGGGCAAAGATGGCGTTGGTGATTATTCACGCTGCCTGGCCTCTGAACTAATAAGACAGGGGCATATTGTATCTGTATTAGCTATTAATGATAAACATATTTTAAATAAATTTATTGGAAGCCAGGACGGCGACGGCATTGAGCTGCCTGTATTACGACTGCCTTCTGTATGGACAGTAAAAGACAGGATAAACAACGCGAAACAATACATTGATGATTTTGACCCGGAATGGTTAAGTCTTCAATTTGTGATATTTGGGTATCATCCAAAGGGTTTGCCTTTTGGCCTGGGCAACCAATTATCAAATTTGGGAAAAGGCAGGCGCTGGCACATTATGTTTCATGAGATCTGGACAGGTATAACCAAGCTATCTCCATTAAAGCACAAGATTTATGGTTTTTTACAAAGGGAAATTATTATATCTATTGTATGGGCCTTAAAACCGCCTGTTATTACTACAAGCAATGGTTTATATAAAATGATATTGGATGATAGTAATATTACAGCAGAGATCCTGCCTTTATTTAGTAACATCCCATTAGCAAAAAAGAATAGCAGTTTTTTAAGTGAGATAAACGAACTACTGCAAATAGATGGCAAAAACGATAAAGAATATAGGGTTATCGGGATCTTTGGAAGCCTCTACCCTCAGGCTAAATTAGAAGAAGCATTAAACTCCCAATTAAATTTAGCTGCACAAAAGAATCCAAACTTGCTATTCCTGTCTTTTGGTAGAATTAGTGAAGAGGGAATAAAGGAGTTTAGCAGGTTAAAGGAGTTATTCAGCAATAAAATATCTTTTTTTCAATTGGGAGAGCAATCACCTGAAAACGTATCGCAACTTTTTCAAATAATGGATTTAGGTATTTCCTGTACACCGAAAGAGCACATTGGGAAAAGCGGTGTATATGCAGCAATGCGATATCATAGCCTGGAGGTCCTTATTCCGGGGAGTGATTATATTCCTGAATATGATGCCGATATAAAAAAGTATAATGAGGACTTCTTATTCAATAGAGATCCATACAAGTGGGGAGTGAATTACATAGCCAAATCATTTTTAAGTTTAATAAATGCTTATGATACTAACAGTAAATGAAATAGTTAATCTTCAGGCTGAAAATATTTATGAGTGGCACACAAATAAACATTTTACTGAAGAAAAATTGCCGATAAAATTCATTGTTGAAAATAATTATTGGAATTATCAATTATGGCACGAAGAGGATATTGCAAGAATAAAAGATATCGATCCTGTGCGAATGGTAGAAGCTAAAAGAAATATTGATCATTATAATCAGCAGAGGAATAATTCTATGGAAAGTATTGATGAATGGATCCTTACCTGGTTAAAAACTAACAATGTTTTAATGGCTGAAAAACTTCATTCTGAAACCCCCGGAATGATGATTGACAGGCTATCAATTATGGCCTTAAAAAAATACCATATGCTTGAAGAAGCGGTGAGGCCAAGCGCAACGGAGGCGCATAGGTTTAATTGTAAAGAAAAGGTTGCTATACTGGAGCAGCAGATAAAAGATTTGTCTGTTTGCTTAACAGATGTTTTGCATCAATTGGAAAAAGGAACATTAGGGTTTAAGGTTTACCGGCAGTTGAAGATGTACAACGACCCAAGTTTAAACCCGCAGTTATATAATAAGAAGTGAAAATACCAAGACTAAGATTTATGAACTGATAACCAGGATTTATTATGACAAAGGCCCCAACTATTAATTCACCGCGAGCGATTACAGGATTCGACGGAGTTGTTCTGGATGGACTAAGGATATTAGCTGCTTTAATGGTTTTTGTTTTTCACATTCTTTATCTTTGGTTTCGCCCTTTAACAGTTTTATATAAAATAGATGATTTAGCACATCTGGCAGTCGTTATATTTTTTGTATTATCCGGGTATGTAATTGCTTACACTACAACAGAAACCAATCGGGGGGGCATGCAGTATATGCAAGCCCGTTTCAGCAAATTAAGTTCAGTAGTATTACCTGCTTTACTCATTACTGCAATTTGCGAAATAATTGTTAGTAATATTAATCCCGAAATGCATTCGTATTTTTCAAGGAACAACCCTTTGCTCAGGTATATTATATCAGGGCTGTTTCTTAATGAAATTTGGTTTTTTTCAGCTGCGCCGGCAATGAATGGCCCCCTTTGGTCATTAAGTTTTGAATTTTGGTACTATGTGATTTTTGGTCTTTGGTTTTATCGTAAAACGGGGTGGCGCTCTTACCTGTTACCTGTATTCGCCTGTTTAGTTGCCGGGCCAAAAATACTTTTAATGATGCCAATTTGGCTAACTGGTTATTTTGCATATCGCATCCGTAGCCCCAAACTTAGTTCATTATTTTCATGGTTACTGGTTCTGCTTAGCTTTATCATAGTATTCCTGGTTGTTAAATATATTTCGCCACTTCCATTCAAAATTGGAAAGCCGCCATTATATTTTGCCAGCCAATTTATAAGTGATTGGATAGTTGGTTTCTTTATTGGTTTGGGTCTTTGGTTGATACCCTCCAGCCGTATAGTTTTTAAACAATCAAAACAGCTTAGAACTATTGCGAACCTTACTTTTCCTTTATATGTATTACATAATCCCCTGTTGATTTTATGGAGCACGGTCTTTCATCATAAATTCAATAAAGTTGTTGACCTGTGGCTGCCGTTCTCAGTGGTATTGACCGTATCGATCATTATCGGAATTGCTTTGGAAAAACAACGTTTTTTGTGGGTTAATTTATTTAAGTATCTGTCTCAATTCTATATAAGAAAGCGAAATTATTTATCTCGTCGCCCAACGTAGAAATTTGCTATAGACAGCAGGTCAAATACATTAAATTTAAGTGTAATGAACCTGCAATAATTCAAACAAAATACCGGATAAAATAAAAATGGTTGTCCCTAATGAAATATAAATCAATTGAAATCGATTCTGTAAAAGGAGGAAACGGAGATATATGGATGCGTTTGGTAAGCTTTTATTCTGCCGCAGCTTTATTGCCGGAATACAAGTTTGAAATTAAGATCCCTTATCTTTTTAAAAATTTGGCTGAGTTTGTTTTTGGCGACAGGCTGACTATTGTTACCCAAAAAGATGCTGTAATGAAATATAGCTATTCGTCATTAGGCTTGAAAGATTTGGTAAAGCCCATATTAAGAGGCAACAAGTTTATTTCCCCTTACCAACGCGCCGTTTATCGAGATAAGAAAAAAAAGCAATTGAAAGACTATATCAATTTGATGTTGTTTAGTGTTGCGGATTCATTAGGGATAATCCAGGTTCCTTCTTCAAAATGGATTGAAGTTTACCAGGGTTACTTAGAAATAATAGGGCTAAAGAAGATTAGAAGTATAAGTTATGCCGCCTTTGTTGCGCAATTGAAAACGGACTATGATATTACGCTTGCAAAATTGGGAGGAGCGGTACCAACCTCGCCTAAATTAGAAATACCTGCAGATCTATGTTATAATTTAATAATATTTCCAACCGGTACAAGTCGTCAGTTTATACCGGTTTGGTGGGCTAAACAATTTCTCCCCGGTGCTTACTATGCATTTTTTTATAAGGATAATGAAGCTGAAAGCTTTAAAGAAGCCGGTTTGAAAACAGTTTTTTTTTATGAAGAGCCGGGAGATATTATAAAGCTTTCATATGCGGCAAAGTGGACGATCAGTACAGATAGTTTTCCATCACATTTATTGCAATCCGCATCAAAAAAGTGTACTGTATTAATTACTGAAGTGTTAAAGTCAAGGATAATATCCCCGGTTTTTAAAGGTAAGGTTGTTGATTCTGTCGTTGCCTGTCATCCATGTTTACACATGGATAGAAAAAACCATCCAAAATGTGCTGCCGGTTATACAGAATGTTTAAACTGGAAAGAGGAAATATATAACAGGAATATTTTAAATTCTATGAATCTGTAATAATTATTGCTCAACACCTTTAACGGTAGCTAAAGATGGCTGTGGCTTTTTTGAAAACCTTGAGCTAATAAAGATGCTAAACCTGTGCGATGGCTTTTCTATAATAAGATAAAAAAGATATGCAAAAATTAGTGATATAATAAGTAACAAGCCCACATATTTGCTCATTAACGCTCCAAAACCAATGTAAACAAGGAATCCGCTTGTTGCCGGATGTGTAAGGTATAATGAATAACTCCATTTACCACTATATTCTAAAATCCGAGGTGGTTCTTTTACCTTGTAATGCATTATTTCAAATCCTAACCAGGCACAGGCTATTAATGCAAATAAATTTAAAGTGATACAGTTGCTGGCAATAAACAGGTGAACATGAAACCTAACAATGTTAAGGATTATAAAAAATGATATTATACATAACCTCATGATCCAAATCCTGTTTGTGGATATACTCCTGAATCTTAGATAATTTACTGAAAGCCAGCATCCCAGTAACCAGCAAGGCAATCCTATAACCCAATTTAATGACCCAAATACAGGATAGCCATTATGCCCGTTTTTTAAAATATCTAGATGAGTGAATATAAGCAGCCATGATATAATGTAGGCCGCCAAAATCATGTATCTCCACTTGACGATTTTGCTGATATAGAATAGGACGGGGTAAATCAGGTAATAAGCTATCTCACAAAATATACTCCAGAAAACTCCGAACTCCGGTGGTTTTAATTCAATCTTCAGTATATAAGATAACGCAAAAGCAATTAAAGCGGGAATTCCAATCCGTAACAGGCGCCTTGTATAATATGGCGGTAAGCTAATAGTTTTACTGTCTCTGAAAGGATAATGAATACAAAAGCCACTGATTATAAAAAAGATAATCACTGCGGCCGGTCCATTAAAGGCCAAAGAAATTGTAATCGCGATAATTTTTAAAAAAGCATTGCCGCTGGTCTTGCTTAACAAAGTAATAAAAGGAAATCCGAAATGTCCAAATAAAACAATTAATGCGCAAATAAATCGAACAGAGTCGAGGCCTTTTATTCTTTTCATGCTATTATATTATTCATAAACACAAAAAACACAGGTAACTTCTCATAAAGCTACGCATTATTTGTTGCAATTTCGATATTTGTATCATAACTAACGAATAATTAAACATTTTTTAACATGATAAGCGTTTAAATATAATTTTTTATCGTTTTTTTCTTCATTTCGACGTTAATTGTAATTGAATTTTTTAAAATAGGATATTCTTTGTATCTTCGGTTTGAGTAACAACATCATTTACCATTGATTTAGCTTATTTACTAGTGTCTTAATTTTTCCATTAAACAAAATAAACATTAGTTTAATCCAGGCGTAATTACAAACAAGTGCGAACATGAATAAAGTAAGTTCTGCATATTTAGAAGTTATTAGAATTGTTGCGGCTACGTACGTTTTTATTTATCATTTTTCGTCCGAAAAAATTGGTAATACACAGGCCTTTTTTGTTCCGGGAAACAGGTCGAATTTTTGGTTATCCTATAATGCCGCTCATTTTTTTGTAATCGTTTTTTTTGTTTTGTCAGGGTTTTTGATAACCATGTCTGCAAGTAGGCCGGGGTTAACTTTCAAAACATTTTTAATTGCGCGTATTGGAAGGCTTTATTCAGTAATAATTCCTTCTTTAATATTTACATATTTTGTTTTTGCCTTTATGGTTTATTTTAAACATGCGGCAATAGCAGATATTGAAGGTGGGGATCATTTATTTATACGTTTTTTAGTGAATTTAATGTTCATGACGCAGTCATGGAATTTATGTAGCACACCACCATTTAACGGGCCATTTTGGTCTGTCAATTATGAGTTTTTTTATTATTTATTAATGGGTAGTATACTCCTTATTAAAAGGAAATATAAATTCATAGTATTTACTCTTGTAGCGCTGCTAGCAGGGCTTAAGATTTTGATACTGTTTCCTGCGTGGCTTGCCGGGAGTTTGTTATATTATTGCTCACGAAATAAATTGATTGGCGCAAAAATTTCGGGTGTGGTTTTTTTAGTAACACTCGCTTTGATTTTTTTTAACATGCTTTTCCCCGGACACTTTCCCTTTATCATAGTTAAGGGCGACAGGCTTTTGGGTACCAACTTATTCTTTTCCTGGAATTATCGGAATGATTATATTTTTTGTATCCTGGTTGCGGTAAATATTTACTCTTTTTTTGGCATTTCCGAAGTTCTCTCTAACTTTTTATCAAATAGAGGGCTGGGAAAGTTATTTCACTCCATAAAAACTGTTGGCAATTGTACCTATACGCTTTATTTATTTCATGTTCCATTGTTGTTCCTGTTTGCATTTCTCTTCCCTTATAACAAAGCCAATACTTTACATCAACTTTGCCTGATATTATCAGTTACTATCGCTGTTTATTTTATTGCTACAATTACTGAATGGAGAGTGTCATTTTGGAGGAATTTTGTGGCTGGTTTATTTAATTCCAATTATTTTGATTATCTGAAAGTGAAATTTACAGATGTAAAAGAGAACCTTTTTAACAGCAAGGGCTAACGCAGGCGATTTAAAACATCAAAATATTTTATGAGCAATTTAAGGATCTCTGTATGTATTCCAACTTTTAACCAGGAGCTTTTTGTTGAACAATCTATAAGAAGTGCGCTCAATCAAACAGTATCACCCTTCGAAATAATTGTTTCAAATGATTGCAGTACTGACGGTACCAAAGAAACTCTTGATAAATTAAGCGAAGAAATAAGCATTCTTAAAGTAATAAATCAACCCCAAAATCTTGGAATTTCTAAAAACACCAACTTCTGTTTAAGGCAAGCAACCGGTGACTTTATAATCAGGCTTGATTCTGATGATTTATTGTCGCCTGATTATATCAAGCTATTATCTGAAGAGTTATACAAATATCCGGAGGCTGGATATGCGCACGCCGCCGTTAATGAGATTGATAAAAACAACAATTTTTTAAAAGAAAGAAAGTTGATCCGTAAATCGGGATTTGTGAATGGCGAGGTTGCTTTAAAGGCGTCATTAAGCGGTTATAGAGTGACCGCTAATATTATTATGTTTAGAAAAAAAGCACTAGAGACAGTTGGGTATATTTCCTCTAAGATAAATTTTGCCGAGGACTATTATTTATCGGCACAATTAGCTGCAGCCGGGTACGGAAACCTGTATTCTGAAAAGGTACTGGCAAGTTATAGAGTATGGACGGATACCGGTAAGGTGCGGCAAAAAAGGAAGCTGGAAGAAATTGATGGGATAAGGAGTATCTTTGATGAAGTAATTGAACCGGCATTTGAAACCAGGGGATGGAATTTAGCTGTTGTAAAAAGCGCGCGTGAAAAATTTGCGATCAACCAATCAAACTGCCTGGGATGGAGTATCTATACCGACCAGGAAAAAATACCGTTAATTACAGCGCTGTTAGAGCTTTCGGACACAAAAAAAAGCCGGTTTTTTGTTTGGTTGTATAAAAATGGTTATGGAGTTTTTCCGGAGTCTTATTATAAACTTAATAGTAAAATAAAGGGCTTTGGTAAAAACATGCTGTTAAATTTAACAAAAAAACAGGCCGTCCAATGAAAATTACATTATCACATCCAACTTCAAACGCTAATGTAAGATCGGTTGCAAAAAGTCTGGTGGAAGCCGGGATACTCGATGCTTTTTTTACCTCTATTGCTGCTTTTCCCGGGTCGCCGTTGGATAAGTTGGCTAACGTTAAATTATTTGCCGAACTAAAAAAAAGGAAATTTGATTCATCCTTACGTCCTTACACCAAAATGTTTCCATGGCGGGAAGTCGGCCGGATCCTTTCAAAAAAAATGAAAGCAGAATCATTGTTATTATCTGAAACGGGCATTTTTAGTGTTGATCAATGTTATCGCACCTTTGATAGTTATGTAGCCGGGAACTTTAAAAAAACTGATAACAACATTAAAAGAGCTGCATATGCCTATGAAGATGGTGCGTTAGAAACTTTTAAATACGCAAAACAACATAACATTAAGTGTATATACGATTTACCAATTGCGTATTGGGAAACGGGGAGAAAACTTTTTTTAGAAGAAGCGGAACGCCTGCCTGCCTGGGCGTCAACACTTGGCGGCGGGATAAGCGATTCCCAGGATAAGCTTAACCGGAAAATCAGGGAGTTAGAATTGGCTGACATGGTAGTTGTTCCATCGCATTTTGTAAAAAATTCAATACCAGACTGGGCGGCTAGCAAAAAAGTTGTTTTGTCTCCTTTTGGGACGCCGGAAATAACAAACAATGATAACAGCAAAGAGATTAGATCGCACAACCGGCCTTTAAGAGTATTGTTTGCAGGATCAATGGGACAGCGCAAGGGCCTTGGAGATCTGTTTGCTGCCATGAGGCTGCTGAATACAAAGGAAGTTGAGCTGGTGGTAATGGGTTCATTACAGGCGCCGATTGAATTTTACAGGAACGAATATGCCGGATTTGCATATGAACCGGGGAGGCCGCACAAAGAAGTATTGGCTTTAATGCGTACCTGTGACGTGTTTTGTCTTCCATCCATTGTTGAAGGCAGGGCTTTGGTAATGCAGGAAGCGATGAGCCAGGGTTTGCCAATTATAATAACACCAAATACCGGCGGTGAAGACTTAATTATTGAAGGCGAAACCGGCTTTCTTATCCCGATCCGTTCGCCGGAATGTATTGCTGAAAAAATAACATGGTTTTTAGAAAACAGGGACGAAATACCCCGTATGAGTGCAAAGGCAAAACTACATGCGCAAACTTACACCTGGGAGAATTATGGAAAGAATATTATCGATTCAATAAAAGCGTTATCTGAGTAAAGGAATTTTTAAATATAAATATTGAACACATCATACAACACTTCGGTACAAACTAGCACACAAGTAGTTTTGCCTGAACTGGGCGGAGCCACAACAGTTAAGGCATTAAACCAGCTTAAAAAAGGTGTATGGGTGTATTTTGTCCTGCTGATATTTGAAGGAGCATTAAGGAAATGGGTATTGCCGGGTTTAGCAACGCCCCTTTTGCTGATCCGCGATCCGGTGGCGATATGGCTTTTTTTTATGGCATGGAAGCATGGCTTTTTAAAGCTAAACTTTTTTATTACCGCCATGTTTGCAGTAAGTATGGTTGGGTTTTTTGCCGCTATTTTATTGGGACATGGGAATTTTTTCGTGGCTTTATTTGGCGTCCGGACACTCCTAGTTCATTTCCCGGTTATATTTGTTATCGGCAGTGTATTTGACAGGGAGGATGTATTAAAAATTGGAAGATTTTTGGTTTGGTTAACCATACCCATGACTCTATTAATAATGCTCCAGTTCTACAGCCCGCAATCAGCCTGGGTTAACAGGGGTGTTGGCGGCGATATGGCAGGAGCTGGATTTAGTGGTGCTTTAGGTTACCTTAGGCCGCCGGCAACATTTTCTTTTACCAATGGGACCTCTCTTTTTTTTGGCTATGCTGCTTGTTTTATAATTTACTTTTGGCTCAACCAAAATAAGTACATCAGCAAGTCACTATTAGTAGTTGCATCATTTTCATTATTAATGTCAATCCCGCTTTCAATTAGTCGTGGACTTTTTTTTACCATAGCTATTACACTTGGTTTTGCAATGTTAGCAGTTTCCCGAAAGCCTAAATACATGGGGCGTTTAATTATTGCTTCAATAAGTATTATAACTGTCTTTTTTTTACTTAGCCAGTTAAGCCTTTTTCAAACGGCATCTGATGCTTTTGTTGCGCGTTTTACAAGCGCAAATGAAACCGAAGGAGGTTTAAAAGGGGTTATTGGCGACCGTTATGTCGGTGGACTTCTTGGAGCAATTTATTCATCAGGTCAGCTCCCGTTTTTTGGGTACGGGATAGGTATGGGCACTAATGTTGGAAGTACATTGCTTGTAGGTAAGAATCAGTTTTTGGTTGCAGAGGGAGAGTGGGGCAGATTGATTGGCGAATTAGGAATTGTTTTAGGCCTTGCAGCTATTGTAATTCGAATAAGCGTTAGCGTTAAAATTGCAATTGCAAGTTATAGGAGGCTGTCTATAGGTGATATTTTACCCTGGATGTTATTAAGTTTTTGTCTTTTAACCCTGCCCCAGGGGCAATGGAGCCAGCCAACAGGTTTGGGCTTCAGCATAGTTGCCGCCGGCCTTTCCATCGCGTCAACAAAAAACCAGGCAAAAGAAGATACTGTATTGCCCCCTCAGGGAAAATAATTTAAAAAATTAGCCGAAATTTTTATCCAATTTTTTTAAAAAGTATTGCAAAATTGGTATGGATGCGTTTGCCAATAAATAGCGGAAATTTCTGTGTTAACGCTTCAATACTAAACACAAGCTTTTTAGGCAATAGCTTTAATAAAGGGCTTAATTTAATGTGCCCGTTGGTTAAAGAATTAGTGTGATATTTTATAGAAACTATCTCCAACCCAGCTTTTTTTGCAAGCGCCGGGATTTCATCCAGGTGAAAAAGGAATATATGATCATTGGAGTTTGGGCCAAACTGTTTTGATTCAAAAATACTTGGATCATCAAATTCGCTAAACTTCGGAAGCTTATTTTTAAAGTATGATCCCAACGGTGTTGAAATCACTACATACCCCTGGGGTTTAACCAACCTGGCAAGGTTTGAAAGAAATTCATCGGGGTGAGCCACATGTTCAATTATTTCCGTAGCCAGCACTAAATCAAAAAGTTTATCAAATTGTACTTCAAAGGCATTGCCGGGCTTATATTCAATTTTTCCGGCTTCTCTTTTCATTTCCACATATTCAGAGAGGTCTTCTCTTATGTCATTCCAGGTTACGTTATAACCAGCTTCGGCCAGAATTAAGGAGAAATTCCCCTGTGCTGCTGCTACATCTAAAATGGTGTCGCCTTTGTTTATAACACTTTTTATTAGTGCTATGGTGCTGTCGCGTCTTATCTCATACGCGTAGGCATAGCCTAAATTTTCTTTCTTTTCGTTATAGATTTCAAGGAGATCGTATGGATAAGAATACTTCCAGTTTTCTTTCCAGTTGTTTTCAAGGTATACACGTTTCATAGCTTTTAAGAATTATTGTAATTATTAGTTGCGAATAAGTTATAAATGCTGTTACTGATCCTCACATGATCAAACCTTCAGTGTAAAGAAGTTTAAAATTTTCGTTATAAATGCCTCTATTGTAGTAAAAATGGTTATTGATTGAAAATATAATAATAAACAATTAATTATACATTATTATTATTAATTTAAGGACTGTTTACTGGCAATAATTTCATTGTGCTTTTTTGATGGAAATCATGTTGTTTTTTGCTTGAATATAACGAAAAATTGATGAGGATACTAGTGTAGCGTCATATATGGATTGACACTTAGTCTTGAGTCAAAAGTCTTAAGTTCTAAGTCAGAAAAAGACAAATTTGACTTAAGACTAGTTTAAATGAGAGCCTGGTTAAGCAATTGCCTCTATAGATGCAATTCAAAAGCGAAACCAATAGCATAGATAATAGATGTAAGAAGTTTTTTAATAGGTTAGAAACCCGGCGACAATGCACTGCTAATGGATAATAAAATTAGAGTTAACTATTTTCAACGTAAGCCCCGAAAAGGATTTAGTTTTAGCCTTGAATTCATTTTTGATGATGTTAGAAAACGGTTGTCGGATAAAATTGAATCCAGGGTTTATATATCCAAATGTTTGAACGATGGTTATTACAGTAAATTTATAAATATTATACAGGCGGCATTACGCCAGAAGAGGGACGTTAATCATATTACCGGCGAAACTCATTTTCTTAATCTTTTTATGAACAGGAACAGGGTAATACTAACTATCCATGATTGTAGAATGATGTTAAGGAAAACGGGGATCTCAAAAAAAATAGTTCAGTGGTTATATCTCTCGGCGCCTGTAAAAAAAGCCACGCTGATAACAGCCGTTTCAGAAGTTACGAAGAGTGAAATTATATCTTATACAGGGATCCTGTCTGAAAAGATCCACGTAATTCCTGTTGCTGTAAGCCCTATTTACCAGCCCTATCCAAAGGAATTTAATAGAGAAAAGCCTGTAATATTGCACATTGGCACCGGTGATAACAAGAACTTATTAAGATTAATTGAAGCCATTAAAGGCATCAACTGCCATTTAACCATTGTTGGAAAATTGCCTGACAAGTATGTGACTGCCTTACTTGATGGTAATATTGACTACTCAAATGAATACAATATATCCAACGAAAGAATCCTGGAAAAATACCGGGAATGTGATATTTTGACATTTATATCCACATCTGAAGGTTTTGGAATGCCAATAGTTGAGGCAAATGCTGTTGAAAGAGTTGTAATTACCAGCAATATTTCTTCAATGCCGGAGGTGGCCGGTAACGCAGCTTTGCTTGTAGACCCTTTTAATACTGAAGATATTCGTTCGGGAATTATGAAGATAATTAATGATGATTCATTAAGAGCAAAATTAATTTGCAACGGTAAAATAAACAGGCTTAAATATGATGCTAATAAAATTGCCGGTATGTATTATGAATTATATAAACAGGTCTGTTCGGGTAACTTATAAATAGAGTATAGCTGGCAATTAAAAAGAATAACTATATACGATTATGAATATTCTCCATATAATAGATAGTATGAACCCTGTAAGTGGCGGCCCTTCACAGGGAGTCCGTAATATTGATAAGGACTTACGCAACATGGATGTATTTGGAGAAGTGGTTTGCCTGGATCCACCTGATTCAGCTTATTTGGGTAAGGACAGTTTCAAAATTCATGCTTTAGGACATAGTGAGGGGGCATGGCATTATTCAAAAGAATTAATTCCATGGCTTACCGATAATATGAACAGGTTTGATGTGGTTATTATCAGGGGATTATGGCAATATCATAGTTATGCTACTCATAAGGTGATAAGAGCGTTAAAAAGAAGGCCAGGAGTTAAATTGCCGGTTGTTTTAATAATGCCGCATGGAATGCTCGACCCGTATTTCCAACGGGCAAAGGAGCGGAAAATTAAAGCAGTTAGAAACTGGATCTATTGGAAGCTAATTGAGAATAAAGTGGTAAATAACGTTGATGGCTTGCTATTTACTTGTGAGGCAGAACTGTTGCTGGCGCGCGAAACGTTCATGCCTTATCACCCCAAAAATGTTTATAATGTAAGTTATGGCATTGCAGCTCCACCGGCTTATAACAGCGATATGGCCGCCGCTTTTAGTCAGCATTGCCCTAAGTTAGTCGGGCAGCCATATTTTCTTTTTTTAAGCCGGCTTCATGAAAAAAAAGGTGTTGATATATTGATTGAGGTTTATACAGCTTTGGGAGAGCAATACCCCGGAATGCCGAAATTGGTGATTGCTGGCCCCGGCCTGGAAACGGTTTTCGGGGAAAGAATACAAAAAATGGCAAATAAAAATACATTTTCAAAAAACAACATATTTTTTACGGGGATGTTAACAGGTAATGCCAAGTGGGGCGCATATTACGGTTGTGATGCATTTGTGTTACCCAGCCACCAGGAAAATTTTGGGATTGCCGTTGCAGAAGCACTTGCATGCAGTAAGCCAGTATTGATTTCTGACCAGGTAAACATATGGCGGGAAATTAAGAACGGAGGAATAGTTAGTTCAGATACCTTTGATGGTACAAAAGAAATAATTGAAAAGTGGCTGAATTTAAGTGGTGGGGAAAAGAAAAATATGTCTGATAATGCATGGGAGGTTTACCATAATAACTTTGAAAGCACGCCTGCCGCTCAAAAATTTTGTAATGTTTTACGTTCACTGGTTCTTGTTAACAAATCAGAAATGATTGACAATTTTTAAATCAATAAGTTACCATTATGCTTAGTAATTACTGCCATATATCACGAAATTTAAAACCGGATCATGATTAATACAGATACTTATACCGGCCCTTCATTCTCTGTAAAAAATCGAATAGGAAGAGTGTTATGGAATGTTGTAAACGTTTTGTTTTTTCAATATTCTCCGAAACCTTTTTTTAGTTGGAGGTCTTTCCTCCTTCGTTCATTTGGGGCAGAGGTAGGAGAAGGGGTTCATATTTACCCCAAAGTGAAAGTTTGGGCGCCCTGGAATTTAGTTTTAGGAGATCAATGCGGTGTAGCTAACGGGGTTATTCTCTACTCCCAGGGAAAGATTACTATTGGAAAGAAAGCAGTTATTTCACAAGGCGCACATATTTGTGCAGGCACTCATGATTACACCCGAAAGGGATTTCCGCTTATAACCATGCCTATAATTATTGGCGATGATGTATGGGTGGCCGCCGATGCTTTCATACACCCCGGTATTGTTGTGGGTGATGGTTGTGTGATAGGCGCCAGGGCCGTAGTTAATAAAAATATGCCACCGTGGATGGTTTGTGCCGGGCATCCTTGCAAGCCAATAAAAAAGAGGATCATAGCGGATAATTGATTTTTCCGGTTTTGTTACATTATCAATCTATGGATTAATTTACCTTATTAAAAATTTCAATGCTTGATTTAACGATTGCCATTCCGGCAAAAAATGAAGAAACAAATTTACCCGGTTGTCTTGCTGCAATTGGAACTGATTTTGCCTCCCGGATAGTTTTAATTGACTCTTCCAGTACCGACTCAACCAGGGATATTGCAAAAAAATTCAATGTCGGGGTGGTTGATTTTGTTTGGGACGGAAAGTTTCCCAAAAAGAGAAACTGGTTTTTAAGGAACCATAAACCTAAAACCGAATGGGTTTTATTTTTGGATGCCGATGAATATTTGACCGATGATTTTAAACGGGAGGTAAGAAAGTGCCTTAAAAAAAACGACAAGGTTGGTTATTGGTTAAATTATACCCGGTATTTTTTAGACAAGAAGCTTAAAGGCGGCTATCCATTAAAAAAACTTGCCTTGTTTAAAGTTGAAGCAGGAGAATATGAAAGAATTGACGAAGATAAATGGAGCAAGCTTGACATGGAAGTTCATGAATACCCAGTGCTTGAAGGGAATGTTGGAGTTATACAGAGCGAAATTGATCATAAAGATTTTAGAGGAATTTCACATTATGTTATTAAGCACAATGATTATGCTGCATGGGAAGCAGAAAGATTTCTGAAAACAGTTAACGATCCAGAAACTTATAGCAAGCTAACATGGAAACAAAAATTAAAATATAGATTGATGAAAAGTATTTTTATAGGGCCGGTGTATTTTTTAGGAAGTTTCTTTTTAATGGGAGGGTTTCGCGATGGCTATCGTGGCTTGGCGTTTGCAATATTAAAAATGTCATACTTTACCCAGATCTATTGCAAAATCAAGGAAAAAAACTTATCCTGAAAATTGAAGCTGAATTTACAGAGGGCTTATTTCAAATTTATTTTAACATTTATAGAATTATAATAATTCCCTGAAATATATTTTTCCCCGGGTTTCCCTTCCTGGCTATTCATCCTGCCATCGGATGGCGTTTTAGCGTGGCTCATCCTATAAGTTTTCCAACCAGGTAACCGGCAATAAAACTTCGTTGCTTTTATTCTTATGCCACTAAAACAAGCATAGAATTTCCAATATTTCATTTAGTTTAAAAAATTAACTAATATTTTATTAAAAAGGTAATTTTTGCTTTTATACCCACCAGGAACAAATCACGGTATATATCATATATTTTATTATATTTTTAAAGTATTAACAAATATTTTATTAAAAAGGTAACATATTTGCATTTGTAATGGAAATTGTTTATTTTTAAAGTATTAATCCAAAAAGCCAAAATCAGTAAAAAAGTACTGATTCGCGATGGTTTTTTAACTGTGATTTAAAGATTCGATAAATATTTCGTTTCGGATAAATCCTTCGAGTTTGTCTTTTAACGCCCTAAACAAAACATTATGTCAGAATTTAAGGCTAGCCCAGAGCTACAGAAAAAAACGGTACTTCTAATAAGTCACAATTTCTCACCTGAGCCTACGGGCATTGGTAAAGTAAATGGTGAAATGATGCATTGGCTTGCTAATAAAGGCTTTCATTGCACTGTAATTACTACTTATCCTTATTATCCGCACTGGAAAATTCAGCCTCCTTATAAAAACGGATGGTTTAAAAAAGAAGAGGTGACTTACCCGGAAGCTAGTGGGTCACTTACTATTTACCGGTGTCCTCTTTATATCCCTTCTAAACCGACAGGTAAAAAGCGGCTTATACAGGATTTTTCCTATTGGACTTCCATGTCGTGGATTGCATGGATGTTTGTGCTTACAAAAAAAAAGCATGACTTAATCATAACTGTGGCACCGCCATTTCATTTAGGTTACCTTGGAATGCTTATCAAAAAGAAAATGGGGGGTAAATTGATCTACCACATTCAGGATATGCAGATCGAAGCTGCGCAGGGATTAAACATGCTGGCAAGTAAAAAACTTTTCGACTATATATATAAGGTTGAAAAGAATATCATTAACCAGGCAGATTATGTGAGCGGGATCTCGCCCGGAATGATCAACAAAATAAAATTTAAGATTGATAAGGATGTAATTTATTTTCCGAACTGGGTAGACACTTTGTTTTTTTACCCGCTTAGCTCGCCTCAAATGCTTAAAGTAAAGTGGGGCTATCAACCTGATGATATTGTATTTTTATATTCCGGAGCCATTGGTGAAAAACAGGGCCTGGAAAATATGCTTTTAACGGCCATGGATTTAATAGACAATAAAAAAATTAAATTTATAATTTGTGGTTCAGGGCCTTATAAAGATAAACTGATGCAAACAGCTAAAGATAAGGGTTTGGTTAATATTGATTTTTTACCTGTGCAGGATAAAGAATTATTTAATGAATTTTTAAACATGGCCGACTTTCATTTAGTGCTTCAGAAAGGAAACGCCAGCGATTTGGTAATGCCATCGAAATTAGCTTCAATTTTGGCTATAGGAGGGGTGCCTATTGTTACAACGGCAGCAGGAACTTCCTTGTTTGATTTGATTAACGACCATGATTTAGGATACATTATTGAACCGGACAACCACAAGGTATTATCAAACTTAATACATAACATGAACCTGGATAATTCGGTTGACAAAAAGAGAGAAAATGCACGCAACTACGCTATAAAACATTTAAATATTGATAATGTGATGAATGATTTTTTAAGTAATGTTTTTTAATGGATCCTTAATTAGGTCCTTGTTACATCGGCAAGATTTAATATAATTTTATTCATCCCGGGTTTTAGTCTTAAAATCGTTCCGTTACCGGGGCTGGAAAAGGCGCCTTTAATTGCCTTTAGTTTATAGTTTGTATTTTCAAAGCGGCAATCTACGTGCGTCTGGTTTATTTTTTTAAAAGGCAGTTGTGCGTTGGCTGCGGCATTCAGATCAAAAAACCAGTCGCATGGCGATTTGCTTGCTAAACTTATCGTCACCAGTTTTTCTGTTAAATCAATTTCTAATGAACCTTCTACAGTTGATAGTGGCCATGATACATGGAGGGTGCCCTTTGCCGTGTTCGTAAATTTCGGATCATGTCCCGTTAGCAATACCTCTTTTCCGTTCACAATTGCTTTAATCCGCATCCCTGCAATTTGGTCGGGTTTGCTCCAAATATAACCATCAACTATGGGAAGGGTGAAAAATGTACATTCATTTGACGTTGCCACCTTTGATTCATATACAGAAGGAAAGTTTTCATCAAACAAATGCAAATCACGGATCCGCAGGCTCCCATTTTCCCATAACATATTTATGCGGTAGAACCTGCTGTTAAACCATACAGTTTTCAGATCGCTGCCTTCTAAGTCTTTATCTACTGTAAAGGAAGTAGCCGGTGTAACCTGGTAATTTTTTTTGAACCACAGGCCCGATGCTTCCAGCGTCTCTACCCTAATTTTGTGTTCATCCCGTAATTTTGCAATTAATGGCATTTGGATCTCCATTCCTTTTGCCATTGCATCCCAGGTGAAAGAATTTTCCTGCCCTGCCTGCGTATAATTAAATCCAAGTGCACTATTGTCGGTAAAGGCTTTAAAGAACCAGTTTACCCAGGTGGAATCACCGCCCCCGAATTTATAAACAGGTTCAAGGGTAACTACACCTTGCCTTGTAGTACCAAGGCCGTTATCGTACTGGCGGATAGGATCACTGCCCAGCATTCTGAAGATAGGAACAGGGATCTGATTTTCAGCATGCTGAGCCGGCATATACGAGTTTATTTTACTCGGATAATAGGCCTGGTTCCAGTACCCGCCCCATAGTGTATAGCCATCAGTACCATATTGGTCTTTACAGTTTGCTGAAGCTACGATATGATATTTTTCATACATGTAATTTAGGCTGTAAGCATCAATAAACCATGACGCAACTGATTTGGGATAGTAGCCAAACACCTTTTTAAAATCTTTCATGTAAACATCTATCAGTTTCTCCCTTTCCTTAGGCGTATAACCAGTGGAAAACCCAATATTTGCTCTCCAGTCCCAGGGATACCGCCCCCGCCATTTAAGGCCTGCCTTTTCAACCAATGGCTGAGGAATTTCCCACCAGGCACCTATTTCAAACGATGATTTTGGCAGTCCGGCTAACAATTTCTGATATCTTTTGTCAATCAGTGCATCATATTGTAGCAGGAAGGTTCCGCCGAGGTTATATTTTTTCATGATCTCAACCTGTTTTACCACGGTTTGATACAATACATCCTCCGTAATATTAGGGTCGCGCGGCTCAAGTAAGCGGATAAAATTTACAATATTTACAATCTTTGGTGTTTCGTCGCCCTCTTTTGTTCCGGAGGCTTTTTTTGTTAATGTATAGAATGAACATAAGGTACTAAGGCAAATAAGGCCGCATAAGATAGATACCCCAATTTTTCTGTTTGTTTTACTTTTCATTAAATCAATTATAGCGGTGGTTTTTATATAGTTTGATTATATGCTGATAAAGGTAAATCCATTTATTAATTTTCTACAGACTTATATTTGTCAATATTACACTAATAAAGGTGCTCAGCCAAACATTTCAATATACTGGCACAGAAAAGAGATTATTTGTTAATAAAGCCCATATAGGGCTTATTCTGCAGCATAGCCCAGGTACGATCATATGACACGATGTAATGTAGCTTTACAATTATGGTCATTACAATTCCCAGGGTAAAATACCCCAGGCTAAATAATGCAAAAATTGCACTGCCAAATAATACCCATTCCAATAATAACCGCACTATCCCTGGTACTTCAACTGGCGCGGGTTTAGGGTCATTTTGTATGCGGAACACACCCCATAGCGTGGCAGCTATTACCGGGAGGATCAAAGCCGCTGCATATCGCATCCAACCGGCGGATGTGTGCCAACCCCAGCAACCTAATATAATCAGCATGGCTATCTCTAATAAAAACCTGACGGCTAAGTTTATTGGATTAGTATTCATAAGTGTTAAAAAAGCATAATTTAAGTACCTCACTTAACCCTTTCACCAAAGGAAAGGACTTAACAAATGTTTAAGACCGCTCTTCTTTGCAGAGGCAGGGTGAGGTAAAAACAATGCGAAGTAAGTAATTTAACGCTAATTTAATTATGCTGTTGTAAAACAACCAATTATTAAGGTAATTTTGCAGCATTATAAGGCAGGCGTTTATTTATAAAATGAGGTTTATTGTATTTGGCTTTTTATTAATAGTAATTTGTTGCCTTGCGGCTACCGCACAACCAGATTCAGTGCCTGCAAAAAAAGACAGCAACATAACAGCGGCTCCTCCGGTTTCTGTTCCCGCACCTGACTCTACCGCTATAGCTAAAGAAAAACGCAATCAGTTCGTAGCCGACTCATTAGCCATGATTTGGCTAAAGCCCGATTCATTGCGCAAAAGCCAGTTCATGCTTGCGGCGGAAAAAAATCCATTTGATGATATAAAATCCATTTTAAATATCCCATTAAAGGCTGATAGCCAGCTGAACACCGGCGTAATGCGCATTTATCGTGACTCATGGCTTATTGCAATTATTATTTGTTTACTGATATATACTGCCCTGCTCAATATTTTTTTAGGTAAGGATCTTAAAATGGTTATCCAATCATTTTACAGTAAACAAACGCAACTGGATAAAGAAGGCGGGATGATCAATTCGTGGGCATTTATTGGCTTGTTTGTATTGTTCAGTTTAACTTTTGGCCTTGTTTTATACCAGATTACCGTTTTTTATAAAGTTATTTTACCGGTTAGCGGTTTCCAGCGTTTTATTTCAATTTCTGTATTTATCAGCTTATTATTTGCCCTTAAATTTTTTGTATTGAAATTTATAGGCTTTGTTTTTGATGTAAACAAAGTGGTGAGCGAGTATGTAGCTATATTAAATCTTACTTATTTTAATATAGCTTTTGTTCTTTTATCGGTAGCCATCTGTCTTAGTTTAATATCAAGCAGGTTTATACCCGGGCTATTGATTTTTACGCTGGCATCAATAGCTATAATATTTGCATGGCAGTACCTGCGCAACAGTGTAAATATCATTTCTAACATTCGATTTCATAAATTTTATTTATTTATCTATCTTTGTGCCCTCGAAATTTGCCCCATTTTAATTTTAATTAAAGCGCTTAATATATAATTTAAGGTTGTTACACGATTTGAATTTGGAAGAGAGAAAGAAAAAGGTTAAAAGCATTTTAGTTACTTTGCCTAAGCCAGAAAACGATAAGAACCCTTACGCCGAGCTTGCTAAAAAGCTCAACTTGAAAATTGATTTCAGATCATTTATTCATGTTGAAGGCGTGCCGGCGAAAGATTTCAGGAAGGAAAAAATTACGCTGGCTGACTTTAGCGCGGTAATTTTCACCAGCCGTAACTCGGCCGATCACTTTTTCAGGATCTGTGAAGAAATGCGTTTTGAGGTTCCGGTAGAAATGAAATATTTCTGCCTGTCGGAAACCATTGCCCTGTATCTTCAAAAATATATTCAGTACCGTAAAAGAAAGATCTTTTTTGGGAAACAAACCGCATCTGATCTTGCTGAGGTATTAAAAAAACATTCCAGCGAAAAATTCCTTTATCCATGTTCGGATGTTGCGGCAGAAGAAACTCAAAAGTTTTTGCTGGAGAACGGCTATAATTTCACACCAGCGGTACTTTTTCGCACTGTTTGCAGTGATCTTTCAGACCTTGCCGAGGTATTTTATGATGTAATTGCTTTTTTCAGCCCGTCAAGTATCCAGTCGCTGTATAAAAACTTTCCAGATTTTAAACAAAACAACACCAGGATAGCTGCTTTTGGTGCTACAACCCACAAGGCTGTTTTGGAAGCAGGCCTTATAATGGATATCCCAGCTCCAACGCCGGGCGCCCCTTCCATGACTATGGCAATTGAACAATATGTAAAACAGGTTAATAAATAACCGGATATTTATTTGATGCAGATATACAAAAAACGCCCTGATATTTCGGGGCGTTTCTTGTATGTATCTGCGCTGAAAAGATGAAATAACTTACGCCTCTGTAAGTATTGATTGTTAAAAACACAGGAATAACCTAAAGCGATGCCAGGTATTGTCTCGAAATGAGGTTTGGTTAAATCATTTTCCGTGTTTACGTGCAGGTTAATCATTTATTTAACTTATGGGATAAATATTGGATACCAGGCACTTAACCAATCACTTACTGGATTTGCCAAACTATTTGGTTAACTTAGTGGAATTTATTTAACCTTGTTGCAACTATTTTCTATAAACTTTCGTAAAAAAGCAAACTAATTAGCATAATTGTATTCGGCTAATTAATTATAATCATGCTTTTATTAGCTATTGGTTTATGCTATTTCAACTATAAATACAGTAGCTTTGATTGATAAAAAATGTTTTTTGTAATATAATCCGTCAAAATTAATATATTCGGGGGTTACATTGTGTTATATTTATATAGCTTACATTGATTTTTAAGATGAAACAATTATACTTTTTATTAGGGGTTTTGGCAGTTGGCGTTCTAAGTGGCTGTGGCAAAGGTGGTGACAGGGGAGAACTTACCGGGGTTCCGCAACGTTCATTTCGTGCAGAGGTGCCATATGGTATGGTTTACATACCTGGAGGTTCATTCCTGATGGGGCAAACAGACCAGGATATCACCTTTTCTCAAATAGCACAAACCAAACAAGTTACAGTGGCTCCATTTTTTATGGACCAAACCGAAATTTCAAATAGCCAGTATCGCCAGTTTGTAAATTGGGTGCGCGACTCGATCGCTATCACCAATTATATCAGCGACGATAAATATTATATGAAAGCAGGCAAGGGGGCAACACCAAGCCCAAGCGGCAAGAAATATATCAATTGGGATTATGTGAAAAAATACCCGGTAATGAGCAATCGTAAGGGTAAAGGAGCTGCAGCTAATGCTTCAAAGTTGCAGGGAATGTATTACCAGGGTGATGACCGCGTTTTTGACCGCGACGAACTGGATGTACGTTTGCTGAAATATAATTTTGCTTTAATGGTTTTGCGTAACGCATCCGATTATAAGAATGATAAAACCAAAAAACGTTCAGATTTCATACTAAGGGATACTGTACCGGTTTACCCGGATACGCTTGTTTGGCTGAGTGATTTTTCATACGCAGCCAATGAGCCCATGACCGAGGCCTATTTTTCTCACCCGGCTTTCCGTAATTACCCTGTGGTGGGTGTAACCTGGCGCCAGGCGCGTGCGTTTACCGTATGGCGCACACGTTATAACGAAGCTTATAAAGACTCAAGGAAACTACCCCACCGCGCACGTTACGAACTTCCTACTGAATCTCAGTTTGAATATGCATCACGCGGCGGAAGGATAGGAACTGATTACCCATGGGGCGGCCCGTATGCAAAAAATGCAAAGGGATGCTTACTGGCTAATTTTAAACCCGGCAGAGGTAACTATACCGATGATGGCGGGGCTTACACTGTAAATGTTAAGTCGTATTTCCCTAATGATTATGGCTTGTATAATATGGCTGGAAATGTGGCTGAATGGACCATGTCGGCATTTGACGAATCTGCATCAACGTTTGTGCATGATCTTGCACCTACTTTTAATTATGAAGCTAAAGCCAGTGACCCTGAAGTACTGAAACGTAAAGTAGTACGTGGCGGTTCATGGAAGGATATTGGCTATTTTCTTCAAAACTCAACACGTACTTATGAGTACCAGGATACCGCAAAATCATACATAGGTTTCCGCTGCGTAACTTCTTTCCTTGGGCGCGACCTCAGGGATAAACGATAATTACATAAAAACCAAATAAAAAACAATATCTAATCTTTTTCAAATTACTATGGCTGGGAAGAAACAACCTTACGGAATTAATAATATCGTATCATGGGGCGCAACAGTGGTTATTGTGGGCTTGATGTTTAAAATATTGCACTGGCCGGGCGCTACCTGGTTTATTGCAGGGGGGCTATCGGCAGAAGCCATTTTGTTCTTCCTTTTAGGATTTCAGAGGGAAGAGAAAGAACTTGACTGGAGGCGTGCTTACCCTGAACTGGACGAAGATTATGATGGCGAGCTGCCACAGGCAACAGTAAGAAAAGCAGTACCAATGGGCGATAGCTTTTCAAATACAGCCGCTTTAGATGCCATGCTGAGCGAAGCTAAAATTGGTCCGGAACTAATAAACAGTCTTGCAAACGGCTTAAGAACATTTGGCGACAAAGTGAATTCTATTTCACGTGTTACCGATGCCGGCGATGCAACCATTGCTTTCACCAATAAAATTAAGCAGGCATCAGCAAGTTATGATAACTTAAACAATGCATTTGAAAAAGCCTCAGCAAACCTGGCAGAAATGGCCGACTCAAATGTCGATTCAAAATCATACCATGAGCAGATCAACAAAATGGCCAAGAATTTAACAGCCTTAAATGCTGTTTATGAGCTGGAGCTGCAGGATTCAAGTAATCATTTAAAATCAATGAATAAGTTTTACCAGGAAATGTCGTCAACTATTCAGGATTTTAATGCGTCAGCAAATGATTCAAAGCAGTTTAAGGAAGAAGTTAACCGCTTAGCTAAAAACCTGTCGACATTAAATTCAATATACGGCAATATGCTTTCAGCAATGAATCAGCCACGTGTTAATTAAGGCTTATAAATTTTATTTAATAAAAAACATAACATTTAAGACAAATGGCTGGAGGTAAACAAACCCCAAGACAACGAATGATGGGTATCCTTTACCTGGTGCTTTTAGGCCTTGTGGCTTTAAGTGTACCGGATAACTTACTCGATGCGTTTAAGAATATAAAAAATAGCCTGGATACGTCAACATCTAACGTAGATAAGGGAATTAACGATACATATTCTGCTTTTGAAAAAAGTAAACTTAAGGAACAGCATGATAGGGCACAGCCTATATATGACCGGGCTAAGAAGGCTACAACTGTTGCAAAAGCCCTGAATGATTATATCCAGGCTTTACGGGAGCAATTGACTGCTGAAGGCGGCGGTATAAACACCACTACTAATGACGTTGAGGCACGGGATAACCTGGATGTTTCGCCAAGGATAATGATAACCCAGAAAAAAGGCGAAGAATTACGCCAAAAGATTAATGAAACCCGGGCTAGTTTACTTGCTTTGTTAAAGAATGATAAAGAAAGAGCCGGCGTAAATTTTTCTCTTGATGCCGTTGATCCACCTTCAACCGCAGGACAGGGTCCTCACAAATCATGGGAAGAGGCTTATTTTGGAGATGGTATACCATTAGGTGCTACAATGACCACGCTTGCCAAGATCCAAACTGACAATAAAAATGCTGAAAACGAAGTTGTTAAAAAAATATTGGGCGAAGCAGAACAAGCACAGGTAAACCTGGATAAATTTAACGCTGTAGCAGTAGCGCCGACAAGTTATGTACTTATTGGTCAGCCATACACAGCAGAAGTTTTTCTTACTGCTTATGATTCGCACTTATCACCAAATATAACTGTAGGCGGTTCACCTGTTGCAGTTGATGCAGGAAAAGGTAAATATACAGGGAGCACAAGTTCCGAAGGTCTTCACACATGGAGCGCAGATATAAGCTTTAAAGATAACGACGGTAAATTACAAACATATCATACACCACCGCAAACTTACATGGTTGCAAAACCATCAGCAGTGGTATCGCCGGATAAAATGAACGTTTTATATATTGGCGTACCGAACCCTGTTTCAGTTTCGGCACCGGGTGTCGCAAAAAGCGATTTACGCGTTACCATGAGTGGTGGCAGCTTAAGCGGATCTGATGGGCATTACACTGCTACTGTAACCAGCATAGGGACTGCAACTATTAATGTTTCGGGCATGGTATCAGGAAAATTAACAAACCTCGGATCCTCGTTGTTCCGTACTAAACGGATCCCTGATCCTAAACCCCAGTTTGCAGGTAAAAGTGGTGGCAACACCAGTGCAGCTAACATAAGAGCGCAGGACAGGCTTTTTGCAAAACTTGAAGGCTTTGATTTTGATGCTAAATTTAATGTTACGCGTTTTACTTTATTGATTGCTAAACCGCGCCAGGATGCTATTATATTATCAACTACGGGAGGCGAATTATCAGGCGCTATGCGCTCAGCAATGAATGGTGTTTCACCCGGTACAACTGTTGTATTTAAAGAGATTATTGCTGTTGGCCCTGATGGTACACAACGAGGACTAGACCCGATTGTATTAACTGCTAATTAAAAGAATTATGAAAAAGATTTTAGTTGTTTTACTTTGTTTAGCCTGCATATCAACTTATGCACAAAGAAAGCGCAAGAAAAAGGCAGCTGCTACACCACCTGCGCAAACAGTTCAGCAACAACAACCTGCAGCAGTAAACCCTAATGCTACTACAAGTGCAAAACCAATAGGTGTTGATACTACAAAAAAAGCAGGCCCAGTAAAGCCTTTTGAAGCGCCATTAGACGGCTATTTTAAAAAGACCAATATTTTAAGCGCTAAAGTAACCCCGTATCCTAATTTAAGGGAATCGGATGTTGCATTTGCAAAGCGTGTGTGGCGTGAAATTGATATCCGCGAAAAGATGAATGCCTACCTGGCTTCGCCAAAACAGCGTTTAATTGACGTTTTACTGAATGCTATTGACGCAGGCGAATTAACAGCTTATGATCCAATTGCCAGCAAAGAGGATCCGGGAGGCGACAAATTTTTAGTTCCGCTGGCACAGGGAAAGGCCAGGAGCAAAATGGCAGATAGCAGTGTGGTTGATAAATTTGATGCAAACGGCAACAAAACCGGTTCAACCGTACAAGCTGGAGAATTTAATGCTGATAGCATTGTAAAGTTCAGGATTAAGGAAGATTGGGTATTTGACAGGCAGCGGTCAATTTTTGAACCACGCATTGTTGGTATTGCTCCAATGATCAAGATAAAAATTGGAACCACTGAAGATTATCAGCCGGCATTTTGGATTTATTTCCCTGATGCAAGACATATACTGGCAACCAAAGAAATTGTTAGCCGCAGCAGCGATGCTACCGGGCTAAGCTTTGACGATGCCTTTGTAAAAAGGATCTTCACGAGTTATATTGTAAAAGAATCAAACGATAAGGACGAACGTATAAAAGATTATGCAAGCGGTATAGACCGGCTGTACGAATCGGAGCGGATGAAGAAAACCCTTATGGATTGGGAACTTAATTTGTGGTCGTATTGATTGGAGTGATTAGAGGTTAGTGACCAGAGATTAGTTCTTAAATGATATATGGAAGGCCTTGCAAATTTTGCAGGGCCTTTTTATTTAGAGACTTACGCTGCCACGGGTTTAGCGTAGCGCGTAACCTGTGGTGCGGCATTGCGGAAGCTTTTAGCTTCCATGTTAAATATTTTGATGTAAGGTTTTTGTGTAAGCTGAAAGCTTACGACATGTTATATCAGCAAGGGCGCAAAGAAGTTTTTAAAACTAATCTCTGGTCTCTAACCTCTGATCACTAACGGTAAAATATGTAATTATCGCTTTCGCCTGTTTCATATTCACAACTTCCTGTAATTCAACTTCGGTTGCCGCACGTACTTTTTTAACAGATTTGAAATATTTAAGCAACTTTTCCGCAGTGGTTTTGCCTATGCCTTCAATTAGTTCAAGCTCAGTTACCAGGGTGCCCTTATCGCGTTTTTTACGGTGAAAAGTTATGCCGAAACGGTGTGCTTCGTCCCTTAATTGCTGAATAACTTTTAACGTTTCTGATTTTTTATCGAGGTATAATGGATATTGGTCACCGGGGTAATACAATTCTTCCAATCTTTTGGCAATACCAATTACGGTTACCTGCTTATCAATACCTAATAGCTTGAGGCTTTTTAATGCTGATGATAATTGACCTTTACCGCCGTCAATAACTATCAATTGAGGTAGTTCGGTTCCTTCGTCAAGCATGCGTCTATAACGGCGGTGAACGGCCTCTTCCATGGTAGCAAAATCATCCGGGCCTTCAACGGTCTTTACATTAAAATGGCGGTAATCCTTTTTTGAAGGCTTGGCGTCCCTAAAAACCACAATTGCCGATACCGGATATTTTCCCTGGAAATTGGAGTTGTCAAAGCATTCAATATGCCTCGGCAGCTGATTCATCCGCAGGTCCTTCATCATTTGAGTAAGCAGCCTTTCCGTTCTTATCTCAGGGTTCAGTTTTTCGTACTGATCCATCTTATCCCTTTTAAAGAAATGGACATTCTTTTGCGAAAGATCAAGCAGTTTCTTTTTTTCTCCAAGCTTGGGTACGGTGAATTTTATTTTAGCATCGTCCAGGTCTATATCAAAAGGTACAATGATCTCTTTCGAATGGCTATCATACCTGCTCCTGAACTCCGAAATGGCCAGCGTTAACAGTTCTTCATCACTTTCATCCAGTCGTTTTTTCAATTCGATGGTTTGCGTTTGGATGATGGTGCCGTTCATTACCTTTAAATAGTTAACAAAGGCGTATTTCTCTTCTGATGCGATGCTGAAAACATCCACATCAGTTATTGACGAATTTACCACGGTTGATTTACTTTGGTAATTATCCAGCAGCTCGAATTTTCTTTTTAAACGATGCGCATGCTCATAATTCATTTCACTTATGGCCTTCTCCATATCAGCTTTAAGGTTACGGAGCACAGCGCCAATTTTTCCGTTTAAAATGTCGGTTATTTCATTAATGCTATTGTCATAGTCATCCTCTGTCTGGTAGTTTTGGCAGGGGCCTTTGCAATTGCCCAACTGGTACTCCAAACAAACCTTAAACTTCCCCTTATCAATATTCTCGCGGGTAAGCGCCAGGTTACAGGTACGCAGCGGGAAGGTTTCTTTTATAAGCCCCAGGATATTGTGCATCATACTTACCGAGGCATAAGGTCCAAGGTACTTTGATCCATCGCGAACAATACGCCTTGTGTAAAATATGCGGGGGAAATGTTCATTTTTAATGATAATCCAGGGATAGGTTTTATCATCCTTCAGCATCACATTATATCGAGGCTGGTGCTTTTTTATCAGGCTGTTTTCCAGCAGCCAGGCATCAACTTCAGTATCTACAATAGTAAAAGTGATATTCCTGATCTTTGATACCAGCACCTTTGTTTTGGCATTTACGTGGTTATCCTTATTGAAGTAGCTGGTAACCCGGTTGCGCAGATTCTTAGCCTTACCAATATAGATCAGCTCCTTCTCCTCATCCCAAAACTGGTAAATACCCGGTTTATGAGGGATGTTTTTTAATTTAGATCTATAATCGAATACTGTAGTCATTAGTTCACTTAGTGAAAAGACTTACGAAGTTTTTAAAACTTCGTAAGTCTGAAGTTTACTTAGTAATATAACAAGCGTCATTGCGAGGAACGAAGCAACCTCTGCAAAGGACACTCATGGAACTTGATTTTATGGTAAACGTAAAGTTAGTCAACTGTTAGGCCTCAATATATCCTTCCTGTTCATGATTAGCGAGTGCAGAGGTTGCTTCGTTCCTCACAATTACGGGAGGCGCGGTATTTAAAATCCTAATTTTTTATCCACTTCCCCAGTCCCTTGTTGTTGCTGTTTATACGCGTTACAATCCATTACAATGCTTACACCGCCTTTTGGTGCATCAAAATCAACATTTCTTTTAATACCAAGAGCGGGATTATCATATACTCTTTTCATAAACCCGGCAAAAATAGGTAAGGCTGAGTTAGCGCCCTCGCCAAGCCTTGTTGAGCGGAAATGGATATCGCGGTCTTCGCAACCTGTCCATACGCCGGTAACCAGCTGCGGGGTGATGCCCATGAACCAGCCGTCGGAGTTGTCCTGGGTAGTACCCGTTTTGCCGCCAACAGGATTATGAAAACCATATGTGCGGATCAGCCTTGAGCCTGTACCGTCTTCAATTACGCCTTTTAGCATATAGGTCATCACATAAGCGGTTTGCGCATCCATAGCCTGTACAACTTTTGGGGTATGCGTATATATTACGTTGCCATTTTTATCTTCAATGCGTAATAAGTAAGTAGGCTCAGTCCATGTTCCGTGGTTGGCAAATACAGAATAAGCGCCCGTCATATCATATACAGATGCGTTAAACGAACCTAATGCTATTGATGGGTAAGCAGGCACCTCGCTGGTTACCCCCATTTTTTTGATCAGTTCCATCACCGGGATCGGCTTTACCTCGTTCATAACATAAGCCGCAACGTAGTTCTGCGACCAGCCCAAAGCTTTTCGCAGCGTTATTGAACCCTGTAGCCAATCGGATGATGATTGTTTAGGCGTCCATGGTTCTGATCCATACCCGGTTATGGTTACCGGCACGTTATCCACTTCCTGACATGGTGAAAACCCGTTTTCAATAGCTACCGAATAAGTAAACGGCTTAGCTGTTGAACCTACCTGCCGGGTCCCAAGCTTTACCTGGTCGTACTTGAAATGTTCAAAGTTGGTGCCGCCTACCCACGCTTTTACATAGCCCGTGGTTGGGTCCATGCTCATCATGGAGTTACGGAGCATCATTTTACTGTATACAATGGAATCGATAGGTTTCATCACCGTATCAATATTACCCCTCCATGTAAAAAGCTCCAGGCTGTCGGGCGTATCAAAATTCTGCCTGATCTCCTCTTCTGATTTTCCCTGCAATTGCAATTCTTTGTACCTGTCAGACCTGAACATGCCCTGGTCAAGCAGCAGCTTATAGTTTTTAATGCTTTTTGCCCTGTTAACACCTTTCCACTGTGAATTAAATTCACCCTGCAGGGTAGGCATATAATCACGCTGTGCCTGCTCAGCATATTGCTGCATAGTAGCATCGAGCGTTGTGTAGATCTTTAAGCCATCGCGGTCAAGATCATAAGGCGTACCGTCTGATTTTGTAATGTTCTGATCTTTAAAGATCTTTTGGATCTCTTGCTTTAGCACTGCCCTGAAATAGGGTGCAGGCCCGTCATTATGGGTGATTTGAGTGAAATTAAGCCCCAACGGTTTTTCTTTTAGCTCAGCCAGTTGACCGCTGCTTAAAAATCCCTGGCCTTCCATCAGTCCCAAAATAAGGTTACGGCGGTTTAATGCCCTGTCAGGATGGCGTATTGGAGAATAAACGCCGGTACCTTTAAGCATCCCTACCAGCATTGCAGCCTGATCAGGTGTAAGTTTATCAGGAGTAACATTAAAATAGGTCCGTGCCGCAGATTTAATACCCCAAGTATTATAAGCACCAAAGTCGACCGTGTTTAAGTACATGGTAACTATTTCCTGTTTAGTGTAGCGCCGCTCGAGCTGTATAGCCATTATCCACTCTTTAAGCTTTTGGGTAAAGCGTACAAAAGGGTTATGCGAGATCTGGCCCGAGAAAAGATTTTTTGCCAATTGCTGAGTAATGGTGCTGGCACCCTGTTTTTTCCCTATCAACGTAAAAAACACAATGCCCGGCAAGCGTTGAAAATCAATACCTGAATGCTCATAAAAACGAACATCTTCGGTGGCTATCAACGCGTTAACCACGTTAGGCGATAGCTGTGAGTAATTTACGCTTGAGCGGTTTTGCACATAGTAGGTGCCTAAAACTGTTTTATCTGCAGAAAGCACTTCAGAAGCCTGGAAGCTTTTAGGGTTTTCAATAAGTCTAAATGGTGGCAGCTGGCCAAATAAACCAAAATAGGTTACCACAAGCATTAAAGCAAAAAGCGCTAAAAAGCAAATAACGGTTTTCCATATGTACCAATTATATCTTCGTATATCTTGTGGTGCAAGTTTAATGATCATAGTGGTTAGAAGTTTTTCTGGTAATAGTCTAAATAACTATCCAATAGTTTTGCGTCGGCTAATTTATTCAGATTTTCCTGTGATATAATAAAAAAGCTGTATTTATCCTTTGGCACCTTCATAATATCGGGTAACAGCGGGATAACTTCGCGGGCATATTTTTTGGCATCAGCAAGTGTTGAAAAACGGCCCACATATATTACCTGGTTATCGGTACCTACCGGTAAAAGCTGATGTTTAATCCCCTTACCGGAATAGTTAGCTCTTATAAACTGTCCGAAACCAAAACGCGATGAGGCCAAATTAGTTGTGCCGCTTTTAACATTTACCGCAAAGTAATAGTTGGTACTGTCATGCATGGTAAATACAGAAGTGATCACGTCCGCTTTAACTTCCTGGTTATTTGTAGTAGGTGTTATAACAATATTTTGTTGTACCGCCTGCTCAACCGGTGGTGTAATTTGCTGAACCTGCTTTGTTATTACTGCTGGTTGTTTAATAGGCGTCAATATAGTGGGTGCAATTTTAGGTGGAGCTTGCTTCGGCTTCTCTATTGCTATTTGCTGTTGCCTTTCAATTCTAACCTGTGGCTGGTTAATCGCATTTGGGTCAACCACGGGCCGGTAAGCAGTTTCTTCATGCAAGGCCTGGTCAAGGGTAAACGGGATCTCCTGTGGGTTATCATCCGTAAGTATCACGGGCCTGGCCTGCAGTTCGGTAAGGTTAGTGTTTATATAAGCAAGCTGCCGGTTAATTAAAGGTGTAACTAATTTATCGTCCGGGAAAGTTTTCGTTATTTGTTGAAGACTATCAGTAAATGGAGCTAACTTTTCATTATGCCCCTCAGCAATTGTTTTAAGGTAATACAGTTGGGCCGAAAGTTTATTACCCGGGTATTGTTTAACTAATTGCGGCACACCTGTAATAACATCAGGATATTTTTTTTGCGCATAAAGATCAAATACCCGGTTATAGGCCTGGGTAAATTCTGCATTTTCGTCTTCCAGCTTTTTAGCATAGTCCGGGTCCGAAATTATTTTGGCAAACGGCGTATCAGCATATTCCTTTAAGAGTATGTTTTTATACTGGTCAGATTTTGATTTATCTACATCGCTATAGAGCCTGTATAAATTATAATAGATAGATACCTTATTAGGATCATTTGGAAAACGGCGAAGAATGTTTTCATAAATGGCAATCGCTTCCTTTTTATCGCCTAAAATATCGCGGTAAAAGTTAGCAATATCTATATAGGCATGATAAATTTTAAGATTTGATTGCGCAAGCAATTCGGGTGTAAGTGGCAGCCCCTGTATCAACTCCGCACGGTAACCGCCTGCGGTTGCTGTTTTAGGTTTAGCTCCCGGCTGCCCGCTTATAGGCGCATCAGGATCTATACCGGTTGTGTTTACTGAATTTGCCGTTATATCACTGTTTGAGCGGCTGCTCCGGCGCCAGTTATCTTCCAGCTTACGGTCGCCCCATTTTCGTTTAAAATCACCATAACCCTGGCTAACTGCATTGGAGTTATAAAAATAAAAGGTATTTGCCGCATTTGCCCTGCCCGAACGTGGACCCGACGGGTCAGTAACGTTATTAGCGGCTGCTGCGGCAGCATTTGCCGCATTCAAATCTGCCTGTTGCTGCAAAGTTTTATCGCTAACCATTTTATCAATCACTGTTCCCCTGGTTTTCTCATCCATTTTGGCTAATGCCTGTAATGTATCTTCGCGGGCAATGGTTTGGTATCCGTCTGCCAGGATCTGCAGGTTAGCATTCGTTTTTTTTATCGATTGATATCCCGGGTAATTAACCGGCAAGGTGGTTAGCGTGCTGTCATAATATTTTTTCGAAGTAAGGTAATCCGCCTTGTTTTTAAAGTAGATGGTAGCCAGGCGCAGGTAGGAGAGCCCCTTTTGACTTTGATTCTTAACGCTGTTCCTAACTGATAGCTTGTAGTTTTTAATTGCGCCGTCAATATTTTTATCAACCATTTGCAGCTCGGCTACCTGGAAATAGATCTGATCCTTAAACTCTTTATTATTGGGTTCTTTTAAAAGGGCAAGCAAACGTTCTGTGCGGCTGGTTTTAACGCCATTGCGTGCATCCTCAATCCTTATCCGGTTTAAGCTGGCGTTAAAAGCCATCTCGAAGGATACATTGCTGCTCGCTATTTTACTATAGTTGGTAATAGCATCTGCCGGTTTTTGATTAAGCTCCTGCAATTGGCTTAAAATAAAGGTCCAGCGCAGGCGCTGCATCTTGTTGCTGCAATGACTTATGGCTTGTTTGGCCATTTCTTCACCATCGGCATATTCCTGCGCATTAATATCATATTGAAGTTTGGTGGCATAAATATCAGCAATAAGGTGTTTGTTTTTTTTGGGGTCGATGATCTGGATAGCGCTGTCAATAGCTATTTTAGCCTGTGGCAGTTCATTCAGATACATCAACGACCGGGCTTTCCAAATAAGGGCATCCTGTTCCAGGTCTAAACGTGCCGGGAACGATTTGATAACATAATTTAAAAACTCTGTTGCGTTAAAGTAATTGCCTTCAAGAAAATTGGCCTTTCCTAAAACCAGGTAGGCATCGCCCTGGTAATGGCTTTGCTCTTTAATGTTTATTATTTTGTTTCCCTTAACTATAGCTTCTTCAAGGTCCTTATCGGGTGTCCCTGACTGGGTGATAGTATCAGGGTAAACACTTAAAATCTCGTTATAATTATCAACAAATGACGATTCATAACTCACCTGCTTTAGCCTAAGGATCTCTTTAGCATTAAAAAGTATATTATAATGGGCAGTAAGGTTTTGCATGGTGCGGTTAAACCCGCTCTTTTTTTCAAGAGAACACCCTGCTATGATAATTACCATAGCAAACAGCAGTACCCTGATTTGTTTTAATGCTTGAAATTTAGAAATTCGATTCAAAGTAAAGGTGGTTGTAAAAGCCTCGCTAATTTAATAACAATTATGCAATAGGTTTAATAAATTTGCATATGGCCAAAAATGAACAAAAGGAAAGCAATGAGAATGGTGATCCGGGAAATAGCTATGGTAAATTTATGGGGATAGCATTCCAGATGATTGCTATAATAGGCATATTTTCTTTTGCAGGCTATAAAATAGATGAATCGGCAAATCATCATACAAAGTGGGTAACAGCAGCACTGGCACTTACCGGGGTTTTTATATCTTTGTACCTTGTTATAAGGTCGATAAAAGACTAAGCACATTATAGCCCAGCGCTCATGAAAATTTACCAGGCATTATTATTTTTTTTATGGTTTACCTTTATTATTGGCATACCTCCATATTATTTAAAGAACTACGGACATGCTGATATGATAATGCCCGACTTCTGGCTTATCTTCTTTTTTTTATCAGGATTAACACTTTTGGTAGTAACCGGCATCCTGGTTGTGCGCCAAATGTATCCTACCATGTTCTCAGAGGCATTTATGGGCGCAACCGTTGTCAAGATCCTGTCATGCCTTATTTTTGTGCTGGTTTTCCTGGCAAAAAACAAGGTAAATAAGTATGTTTTTATAGGCGATTTTTTTTACATATATTTCTTAAATACAGCCTTTGAAGTTTATATTTTGTTACGTACCTTGCGGCACAAAATTTTAAGGTAGAAAACTTCATTTAGATGATAAACGGCTCGATTTTGAAATCAAAAATTTTTAACATATCATTAATTTGTGCGTTTTTTTTAACGCTGGGGGCATTTCCGACCAAAGCGCTATCTCAGGAAACCAAGCCTGAAGGTGCTGAAAAAAAGTTCGACCCTAAAGAAACTATATTGGAACATATTGCCGACAAACACGAATGGCATATGTTTGGAAAATCTTACATCCCGCTTCCGGTAATACTTTATACCGATAAAGGGTTGGAAATATTTTCATCAGCAAACCTACAGCCGCAGGGTACGGTGTATGCCGGCAAGTATTATAATTATATGCTGGTAAATAATAAAATAAAGGTTGTTACTGCCGATAAGCAAATAGACGCTGTTAATAACAAAAAGGTTTGGGATTTTTCCATTACCCAAAACGTTGCCAGCATGTGGATGACAGGGATCATTCTTTTGCTTGTATTCTTCAGCATATCATCAACTTATAAAAAACGTGTGGGTAAAGCCCCTAAAGGGATCCAGTCATGGATGGAGCCTTTGATCCTGTTTATTCGTGATGATATTGCCCTGCCAAATATTGGTGTTAAGTATAAAGCATACATGTCTTTATTGCTTACCATATTCTTTTTTATATTGATCAATAATATTTTCGGGATGATCCCCTTCTTCCCGGGTGGTTATAACCTAACCGGTAATATTGCAGTTACCCTGGTATTATCAGTTATTATACTTTTGGTTGTAAACTTAAAGGCTAACAAACATTACTGGAAACACATATTTGTACCTAACCCATGGTGGTTATTCATTATCATGATCCCGGTAGAAATTGTTTCTATATTTTCAAAGCCAATTGCATTAATGATCCGTTTGTTTGCTAACATAACAGCCGGCCACATTATTGTATTGAGCCTTGTATCCTTAATATTTATATTTAACAGCTTGTGGATCTCCCCTGTATCAGTGGTGTTCGTGGTATTTATTGATGCCATTGAAGTGCTGGTTGCGTTCTTACAGGCTTATATTTTTACGATGCTTGCTTCCCTGTTTATCGGGATGGCTATACAGGAGCATCACGATCATGAAGTGATTTAAAATTAATTATTCTTATATATACACTTTAAATTTAAAACAAATGACAGGAAGCTATGGTCCTATCGGTGCAGGTTTAGCTGCTATTGGTGCTGGTATCGGCATCGGACAGATTGGTGGAAAAGCTGTAGAAGCTATTGCACGCCAGCCTGAAGCTATTTCTAAAATTCAAACTAACATGATCATTGCTGCGGCCCTTGTTGAAGGTGTTGCATTATTTGCCGTGGTAGTTTCATTATTGGGCTAATTTTTTCGGCCCTTGAGAGAAAACAAAACATCCCGGAACGGTTGGTTCCGGGAATGTTTTAAGATTCATTAAAAAGTATCATACAGTAATAAATAAATATAATGGAATTAGTTACACCTGAAGTAGGTTTAATTTTCTGGACAACGCTATCATTCCTGATCCTGTTGTTCTTACTGGGTAAATTTGCCTGGAAACCCATCTTAGCCGCCGTAAATGAGCGTGAGCAATCTATCGAAACTGCACTATCAAGAGCTGAAGCAGTTAAAGAAGAAATGGCACGTTTAACCAGCGAGAACGAAGCTTTGTTAAAAGGCGCCCGTGCTGAGCGTGATGCTATTTTATCAGAGGCTACTAAAGTAAAAAACCAGATCATCAGCGATGCTAAAGATGCAGCACATAAAGAAGGCTCACGCCAGATTGAGCTTGCCCGCATCGAGATCAATAACCAGAAAGCTATTGCTATGGCTGACGTTAAAAACCAGGTAGCATCACTTTCATTGGAAATTGCCGAGAAAGTATTGCGCAAGCAGTTTGAAGATCAGAAAAAACAAGACGAACTGGTTAAGGATCTTTTAAAGGAAGTGAAATTAAGTTAATATCGGATTTCGGATGTTCGATTTCGGATTTAAGAAATTGAAATTTAACATCCTCTATCCAATAAGAAATCTTAAATACAACAATTCCGAAATCGAACATCCGAAATCCGAAATAAAAAGAAATGTCAGAATTAACAGTAGCAGCCAGGTACGCAAAAGCCATAATTGATCTTGCAGAAGAGCAAAAATTGGTTGAGCCAATTAAAGGCGATATGGAGCTTTTCCTGCACACTTTAAAGGCAAACCCTGAATTAAAGGCGGTTTTGGCTAATCCTATAGTATCTCACTCAAAAAAGGTAAAAATACTCGACGAGATTTTTGCTTCGAAGGTAAATAAGGCCAGCCTTGCTTTTTTTAAACTGATGGTGAACAAAAGCCGTGGCGAGGTTTTATATGCCACCGCAGGCGAGTTTATTAATCTTTATGATATTAAAAAGCATATCATTCACGCTTCTGTAGTATCTGCAACAACCTTGTCAGACGCTAATAAGCAAAAAATGATAGCTGATATAGTAGCGGCAACCGGTGGTACTGTAAAGCTTGACGCTAAAGTTGACCCGGCATTAATAGGCGGGTTTGTTTTAACAGTTGGCGACAGGCAGATAGATACCAGCATTGCAAGCGATTTACATAAATTGAAAAAAGAATTTGCCCACAGGGTAATTCCGGTTAAAAATTAAAAAATAAAACTCTAAAATAAATAAAAAATGGTAGAGGTAAGACCAGACGAAGTATCAGCAATTTTGCGTCAGCAATTAGCAGGCTTCAAGTCAGAATCTGAATTAGAAGAAGTGGGTACTGTACTCCAGGTGGGTGACGGTATTGCACGCGTTTATGGATTAACAAAAGTACAATCAGGTGAGCTGGTTGAGTTTGGTACCGGGTTACAGGGTATCGTACTTAACCTTGAAGAAGATAACGTGGGTGTTGTATTGTTAGGTAAATCCGATGATATTAAAGAAGGTGATACCGTTAAACGTACTAACAGGATTGCTTCTATCAACGTAGGCGAAGGCATGCTTGGCCGTGTTGTTGATACCTTGGGTACCCCGATAGACGGTAAAGGCCCAATTACAGGCGAAACTTATGAAATGCCTTTGGAGCGTAAAGCACCGGGTGTTATCTATCGCCAGCCGGTAACCGAGCCGTTACAAACAGGTATCAAAGCTATTGATGCAATGATCCCTATCGGCCGCGGACAACGTGAGCTGGTAATCGGTGACCGCCAGACAGGTAAAACAGCTGTTTGTATCGATACCATCATCAACCAGAAAGAATTTTATGAAGCCGGCAAACCGGTAATATGTATTTATGTTGCCTGCGGCCAAAAAGCTTCAACAGTGGCAAACATTGTACGCACGCTTGAAGAAAAAGGCGCTATGCCGTATTCTATCATTGTTGCAGCTAATGCGTCAGACTCTGCTACCATGCAATTTTTTGCTCCGTTTGCAGGCGCTGCCATTGGCGAGTACTTCCGCGATACAGGTCGCCCTGCTTTGATCATTTATGATGATCTTTCAAAGCAAGCGGTTGCTTACCGTGAAGTATCCTTATTATTACGTCGTCCACCGGGCCGTGAGGCTTACCCTGGTGACGTGTTTTACCTGCACAGTCGTTTATTAGAGCGTGCCGCTAAGATCAACCAGAATGATTCAATTGCCCAGGCGATGAATGATCTGCCTGAGTCTATCCGCGGTATTGTAAAAGGTGGCGGTTCATTAACCGCATTGCCTATCATCGAAACACAGGCAGGTGACGTATCAGCATATATCCCAACCAACGTAATTTCGATTACTGATGGTCAGATCTTCCTTGAGTCAAACTTGTTTAACGCAGGTGTTCGTCCGGCTATTAACGTAGGTATCTCGGTATCTCGTGTGGGTGGTAACGCGCAGATCAAATCAATGAAGAAAGTTGCGGGTACATTAAAACTTGACCAGGCACAATATCGCGAACTTGAGGCTTTCTCAAAATTCGGTTCTGATTTGGATGCTTCAACAAAAACAGTACTTGATAAAGGTGCCCGTAACGTTGAGATCCTGAAACAAGGCCAATACTCACCGGTAACCGTTGAAAAACAAGTAGCGGTTATTTACTTAGGTACTAAAAACCTGATGCGTAACGTACCTGTAAACAAGATCCGTGAGTTTGAAGCAGAATTTACAAGCCAGTTAGAAGTGCGTCATCCTGAAACATTAGCTGCTCTAAAAGCAGGTAAGTTTGATGATACAATTACAGGCGTACTGGAAACAGTTGCTAAGGAACTGACAGGGAAATATTAATGTGCGAATGTGCGGATATGTAAATGTGCAGATGATTGCATAGCCGTACATTTGATAAATAAATTTTACGCAAATTTAATTTGCACATCTGCACATCAAAAATTTGCACATCTAAAGAATGGCTAATTTAAAAGAAGTAAGAAACAGGATTAAGTCCGTAAGCTCAACGCAGCAGATCACCAAAGCTATGAAAATGGTTTCGGCGGCTAAGTTGAAACGGGCAACCAACGCTATTGTACAATTACGCCCTTATGCCAATAAGCTGAAAGAGCTGCTGGCAAACTTGTCTGCAAGTTTAGAGGATGGTTCATCGCCGTTTTTACAACAGCGAGAGCCAAATAAGGTATTGGTAGTTGTGGTTTCATCAAACCGTGGTTTGGCCGGTGCTTTTAACGCTAACGTTATAAAGGCTGCTAACAACCTGATAGCCGAAAAGTACATCGAGCAGCTAAGGGCAGGCAATGTATCAATTGTTGCCATAGGTAAAAAAAGCCAGGAGTTTTATCAAAGGCGTAAATACAACGTTATTGGTAATAACAATGACCTGTATCTTGACCTGAACTTTGCAAATACATCTGTAATTACCCAAAGTATTATGGATGGCTTTTTGAAAGGCGAGTATGACCGTGTTGAATTGGTTTACAATCAATTCAAAAATGCGGCTATGCAGATCCTAACAGTTGAACAGCTGTTACCTGTGCCAAAACCTGAGAAAAAGGAAGATGCTAAAAAGGATATTAAAACTACTGATAAGGCTGCCAGCCAAACCCAGGTTGACTATATCCTTGAGCCATCGCAGGAAGCAATTGTTGAACAGCTGATCCCGAAAAACATAAAGACCCAATTGTACAAAGCAGTGCTTGATTCAAATGCATCTGAGCACGGCGCACGTATGACTGCAATGGATAAGGCTACTGAAAATGCAGGTGACCTATTAAAGGCGCTTAAGCTTGCCTACAACCAGGCACGCCAGGCAGCAATTACTACCGAACTTACCGAAATTGTGAGCGGCGCGGCAGCGTTGTCAGCTCAGTAATTTTATAAGAATTTTATATTGAAAGGCTTCTCTGAAAAGAGAGGCCTTTTTTATTTTTGAACCATGATTAAAGGATTAAAAGATTTCATGATGCAGATTTTAAAATCTTTCAATCCTAAAATCAAGTGAATCATGGTTCAGACAAACTAAATAGATCTCCATTTGTTATTCCTCCATGACAAAGCCAGTAAACGCAATAGATAAACCATCATCAACACATAAACCGGTTGATAAGGGTAGTAAGAGTAAGGTGAGGAAAGAAGATAGGGAATACAACGCAGATAAGCCACATAGCGGAGATATCGCTAAAAAACATGAGAAAGAGGAGCAGCCCGTTGAACCTATAAAGAAAGCGCCAACTAAGGGAGTATAAACCACGACAGCTATAATTATTCCTTCACAATCCCTGCCGAATTAAACTGCAGATCATACAGTTTGCGATAATAACCCTCCTCAATACGCAATAACTCCTGGTGAGTGCCGCTTTCTTTTATTTCGCCATGATCAAGAACAATTATCTTGTCCGCATTTTGAATGGTTGACAGGCGGTGGGCAATTACAATGGCCGTGCGGCCCTGCATAAGCTTGCTGATGGCGTTTTGGATCAGGATCTCTGTCTCAGTGTCAACAGATGAGGTGGCTTCATCCAGCACAAGGATTGTGGGGTTGTACACCAATGCCCTGATAAACGAAATTAACTGCGATTGTCCTGCGGATAGGGTTGAGCCCCTTTCCATAACGTTATAATCATAGCCACCCGGCAGGCGTTCAATAAATTCATGTGCGCCAACATCTTTTGCTGCCGCAATGATCTGCTCACGGGTTATCTCCGGGTTATTCAAGCTGATGTTGTTGGCAATGGTATCGGTAAACAAAAAAACATCCTGGATTACGGTTGCTATGTGCGAGCGCAGGTAGTCAACATCATATTCCCTTATATCTACGCCATCAACCTTAACCTCGCCTTTACTAATTTCATAAAAACGGTTCAGGATATTTATGGTTGATGATTTACCGGCCCCGGTTGCGCCAACTAATGCCAGTGTTTTGCCTGGCTGCAAATGAAAGCTAATATCTTTTAAAACCCAGTTCTCATCGTTATAAGCAAACCAAACGTTGTTAAATTCTATTTCACCCTGTAAAGTGGCGGGCTTTAATTTGCCGGTGTTAATGGCTACCTCATCGGTATCCAAAACTTTAAAAATACGGTCGGCGCCAACCATACCCATTTGCAGAGTGTTAAATTTATCTGCCAGCTGGCGGATCGGCCTGAAAAGTATATTTAAATAAACTATAAACTCTAAGATAATGCCCGGTGTTATCCCATTTGGCGATGCCGAGATAGCTTTTAATTGCTGATCGTTCAAGATCCTTTTACACCCGTACCATACCATTAACCCCATGCAGCAGGCAAACAAGATCTCAACAACCGGGAAAAATATAGAATAGTACCAATTTGACCGGATATTGGCATCCCTGTATTTTTTGTTTACCGCTTTAAATTTCCGCATCTCCTGGTCTTCACGGGCAAAAAATTGAATAATGCTGATCCCCGAAATGTGTTCGGCTAAAAAGGTATTCAGTTGAGCAACCTGTGTGCGTACTTCCTGGAATGATGATTTTATCGCTTCTTTAAAAACATAGGTGGACAGGAATAAAAATGGCATCGGGATAAGCGTGATAAGCGCAAGCTTCCAGTCTTTAAATATCATAAAACCTATAACTGCTACAACCAGCAGCAGATCGCCCATTATGGAGATCAACCCTTCTGAAAAAATATCAGCGATAGTTTCCAGGTCTGATACCGTGCGGGTGATCAGCATCCCGATAGGTGTGCGGTCGAAATATTTTAAGCGGAGGCTGGTGATGTGATTAAATATATCTATCCTCAAGTCGCGGATAACGGATTGTCCAAGAGAGTTGGTTAAATAGGTTTGATAATACTGGGCGGCAGTTTGAATAACAAGCTGGGCTATCATTAGCTCAACCATAAAGATCAAGCCGCTGTAATTGTCTTTTAAAATATAATCGTCAAGCGTTTTTTGGATCAGGATAGGCTGCACCAATGCGCTGACCGCTAAAAATATCGTTAAAAATGCAGCAATAATAAATGTAACATTATACGGCTTAACGTAATGCATTACCCGCCTTAGCAGTTTCCAATCAAGCGCTTTACCGGTAACCTGGCTCATCCTTTTTGTGTTTCGGAATTCGGAATTTCCATTTCGGAATTCGTTACCCCATTTGGTTTTATAATTTTTTCAAATATCATATTAATAAATCCGAAATCGAACATCCGATATCCGAAATTATCCTTTCGCCTATATCCTTTTACCTTTCACCAACAAATGGATAACATACCTTGGTTAAGTATAATCCTCCTGCCGGTACAGACATACCTGCATTGCTGCGATTTTTGCTTTCGATGATCGATCTTACCGCATGGGGCTCAATTTCTTTACGGCCAACCATCATCAATGTACCCACTATGGCACGTACCATATTACGCAAAAAACGGTCGGCAGAGATATGGAATATTATTCCATAGCCCTTAACCTCCCATTCGGCATTTGTTATTTTACATATATTGGTTTTCACCTGTGTATTTGATTTACTGAAACAGCTAAAATCCTTGTATTCCATAATTATGGCGGCAGCTTTGTTCATTAAGTCAACATCCGGTTTATCCCGCAACTCCCAGGAATAGCCATTTTTAAACGGATCTTTATGAAAATGGATATGGTATTCGTAACTACGTAGGGTAGCATCAAACCGGGCATGGGCTTCAGTAGCAACAGGAAAGATGTTTTTTATGGCGATGTCTTTGGGAAGAATGGAATTTAAACTCCTTAAAATTGTATTCGTTTCGTCCATAGTCCATAGTCTATGGTCCATGGACTCAAAATCAAAATGCGCAAAAAATTCCTTCGCATGTACACCGGTATCTGTTCGTCCGCAGCCTAATGTTTCAATGGGCTGGCGCAAAACGGTGGATAGACATTTATTTAATATTTCCTGAACGCTAACCGCATTTTGCTGGATCTGCCAGCCATGATAGTTGGTTCCATCATATGAAAGTTCGATAAAATAGCGTTGTTTGGTCACGCGGCAAAGGTAGTGAGGAAGTTGGAATGTTGTAGGAATAAGACTTACGAAGTTTAACTCGGTGTGTTTATTTTTTAATTGCCTCGTTGAGGGCTACGCCGTTTTAAAACTTCGTAAGTCTGAAAATCCATTTAACTAATATACTCCTTATAAATCTGTTCAAACAGGATCTTATTCTCAACGGCCATATCAAAAGGCTGATCTAAAAAGGTATTGCTGTATCCTATAGCTTTGGCCAGGTTCTTCAAAACTTTAAAATAAGTAATCTCTATGCCTTCTATTTGTTGTAAATAAAAAAGGATAAACACATCTTTTTCAAGCGGTGTTTTGCCGGCCTTAATAGTTGTAATGTAGGCCTCAAGGGTCATTGCCTTTATACCCAATGTACTTGTTTTAGATGGGGTTTCAGCTATTGCCGAATATATTTCATCCATTTGTACTATCTGGCTTTGTGTGTCGTCAATGCCTTCCTGGATAGCATGTTTTAAAACATTTAGCTTGGCAATTTCTTTAACTTCACTAAAGAAGTCAATCAGGTGATGCTTGCCAAAGTAGATGTAGTTAAGGTGCTCAAGAAAGGTCTTTTTTAACAGCATATCGTCAATCTGCACATCCCTGGGTTGTAATGACGCTAAAGAATCACTCATAGTAATGGTTTAATCAGAGGTTAAATTAATAATTAAATGTACAGTATTTAATTGAATCCATAATAGATAAGAATTGAGAGCCAGAATCAGGAAACAAGAAGATAACTCCAATAATTGGCTTATATTGTTTTTATCTTGATTCCTGACTCTAAATGTCTTGACTCTTATCTATCTTTGTTGTATAAATCAGTAATATGTTACAACGACTACAAAGCATTTACCTGTTGCTAGCCAGCCTTGCGCTGTTTGCCTTGTTTCTTTTTCCATTGGTGCATAATATTTATGTTGGTGGCAAACCCATTACCCTTATGGTTACCGGTGTTTACCAGGATGTGAACGGACAAAATACCCATACCGAATTTTTTACCGGCCTTACCATTGCTACAGCTATTTTGGCCTTAATACCTTTGGTTATTATATTTTTATATAAAAACCGCAAGCAGCAGATAGCGCTATGCTATAGCGCTTTATTGGTAATTGTTGGCTATAGTTTCTGGCTGTCGCAAACGGCAAAAAAAATAATGGGCAGCATCCAGATCGATACCCATAACTGGGGAATAGGCCTTTTTCTCTCCTCATTAAGCATGCTGCTTATCTTGCTTGCTATCCGTGGTATAAAAGCCGATGAAAAGCTGGTTAAATCTGCAGATAGGTTGAGGTAGGGGGGGAAGAGTTGATGGGGTTAGATTAGGTTGTTGTTTCTATCCTCAATCATTTTATCTAAATAATTGAAGATAACTTATCAGGATTTTGACGGGTATCAAAAACTGTTAATATTTTGATTGCAACACGCGTGTTTTTAAAATAAATGATATTATGCTTTGTCAGTACACACTTTTGTATTTGCTGGGCTTTATTGATAAATGGAAATATTTCCGGATTTTCTACTAATAATTCAGATATCTTTTCAAAGCGGTCGATAAAATTATTGGTTACACGTAAACCCCAGTTATTTAAAAGGTATTCGATAATGTCCTCGTAGTTGATTTGAGCAATAGGGGTTAAAATAACTTCTTTAGCCATTTAACCCATACTTAGCTCTTAGTCTTTGATTAATTTCTTTTAATGGAGTACCTAAGCCTGCATCAGCTTGCTCAAGGCTTTTATTAAGTAATTTTTTTTGGGATTCAGAAAGCAAATCCCACTCTTCAACCGATTCACTGCTATTAAAATAGTTTACTATTAAACCATACAGTTCTTTTAACTGATTTTTATCTGCATGATCTATCTTGTCATGTAAATCAATCTTTAATGCTGTATCTTCCATACTATCAATCCTATTGTTCAATCAAATTTACGAATAAAATTAGTAAGCTTCAAAGATTGTTATGTTAGAGGTTGGAACTATTTTCACCCTAATCAACCACTCACTTAATCAATCCAATCAACTAATCTCAATTAAACCTCCCATATCCATCGATTTTCCGATATGGTTTGGTAAAAAAGGCACCCACAACCTGGTTAAATATGTCTTTATAATAGATAGGTGTTGAGTGGCCTGAGTTTGGCAAGATCCATAAATAAGAATTAGGAATTGTTTCGGCAATTAGCATGGTATGTTTTGTCCGGATCACATCATGGTCGCCGCCAATTACGAGGGTTGGGCAGGCTATTTTTTTAACATCTTCCAATTTAATATGCGGCTCATAAGTTAACAGATGCAGCAGCTTAAGTTGATTCTTCATTTCTGGTGTCACATTTTTCATCTTTTTAATAGTGTCCTGCCCTTTCAAATTCATCTTTAAAGCGTAGTTGTAAACAAAGGGATCAACCGCACTGGTATCCGGCCATAAATTGGCGCCTGTTACTGCTAGTTTTTTTACTTTATCAGGATGATGAATAGCAAGCATCAAGCCTTCAATGCCGCCATCGCTCCAGCCTATCACGTAACATTGTTTTAAGTTTAGCTTATCCAGCAAGGCATTCAGATCATCAGTTATCATTTCGTAGCTTAATGAATCGGTATGGTCAACTGATTTTCCCTGTGCGCGGCTATCGGCTATTATTACCTGGTAGTTTTTAGCAAAGTAGGGGATTTGGTATACAAAATTATTTATAGAACCGCCGTTTCCGTGGATGATCAGTAGCGGTTCACCTTTGCCATAAGTTTCATAATACATTTTAAAGCCCCGGATATCAGCATATTTACCTACCGCTGCATTTTTACCATACATGGTGGTGTCCATTGCTTTTTCGGCGTCCTGCGCAAAGCTAAATTTAATGAAAATGCTTAAAATGAGAAGAATGGCGATTCTTAATTTCATGGTGTATAAGGTAAACTTTCAATAAAGATAAGATAATTGGCTAAAAAGTAGCGTTTTAAGCTGATAAAATATCATTATCATAAATTTCAAAATAGGTATTTGAATTGTAAATAATAATGGATACCTTTGCGCCCGATTTGGCGATGTAGTCAAATTCGTTATTTAAATTCATGAACCCATTTATTAATCTGGGAATCCGTCATGATATTGTTAATGCCATCTCTGAGTTAGGATTTGAAAATCCTACGCCAATCCAGGAACAGTCAATTCCGGTATTGTTAACAGGCAGCAACGATTTTGTCGGATTAGCCCAAACCGGCACTGGTAAAACTGCTGCCTTCGGACTACCGCTATTAGAACTGCTGGACTTCGAAGAAAATTATCCGCAAGCACTTGTATTGTGCCCAACACGTGAACTTTGTTTACAGATCACGAATGACATAAAGAATTACTCCAAAAAAATGGGCAACGTTAATGTTGTTGCCGTTTATGGTGGAGCGAGTATTTCTGACCAGTTACGCCAGATAAAACGCGGTGTGCAAATTGTTGTTGCTACTCCTGGCCGTATGCTTGATATCATTAACCGTAAAGCGATTGACTTTACACAGGTTAAGTTTGTTGTGTTAGATGAAGCTGATGAGATGTTAAACATGGGCTTCCAGGAAGACATTGACAGTATTTTATCTACCACGCCGGACACTAAAAAAACATGGCTGTTTTCAGCCACCATGCCTACTGAAGTTCGCCGTATAGCGAAAAAGTACATGAATGAGCCATTTGAGCTTACCATGGGCACAAAAAATACAGGTAATGCTAACATTGAGCATGAGTACTATATAGTACGTGCCCGTGATAAGTATGCCGCTTTTAAACGTATTGTTGATTTTAACCCTGATATTTTTGGTATCGTATTTTGCCGTACCAAAATTGAAACACAGGATATTGCTGAAGCATTGCTGAAAGACGGTTACAATGCCGATTCTTTACACGGTGATCTTTCACAACAACAACGTGATAAGGTAATGAAACGCTACCGCGACCGCAGCCTGCAATTATTAATTGCTACTGACGTTGCTGCCCGAGGTATTGACGTTAATGATGTTACACACGTTATTAACTACAGTTTGCCTGATGAGGTTGAAAATTACACTCACCGTAGCGGTCGTACAGCCCGTGCAGGTAAAACAGGTGTATCAATCTCTATCATCAACGCTAAGGAATTAGGAAAGATCCGCCAGATTGAACGCGGATTAGGAAAGAAATTTGTTAAAGCAGAGATTCCTACAGGCTTTGATGTATGCGAGAAACAATTATTCTCTATTGTTCATAAAGTACATAATGTTACTGTGAACGATGAGCAGATTGAGCAATACTTGCCACGTATAATGGAAGAGTTTAAGGACATGACCAAAGAGGATTTCATCAAACGCTTTGCATCAATTGAATTTAACCGTTTCCTTGATTATTACAAAAATGCACCTGATCTGAATGCGCCGCTTGAAGAAGGCCGTCGTTTTGAAAGAGATGGTGAACGTGCCCCTCGTGGTGAAGGCGCCGGTAAATCTGAATACACCCGTTTGTTTATAAACTTAGGTTCTGTTGATGAATTTAACCGCGGCGATTTGCTGGGTTACATCTGCAACCAATCAAAAATAAGCGGACGCACTGTAGGTAAGATAGATGTTAAAGGTGTTTACTCGTTCTTCGAGGTACCTCATGCTGACGTAGAAAAAGTAATGGGTGGCTTTAAAGAAGCTGAGTTTAAAGGTCGCCCTGTAAGGATAGAAGTATCCGGTGAAGGCAGCAGCGAACGTCGCGAAGGCGGCGGTGGCGGTTACCAACGCAGAGAAGGCGGTTACAACCGTGAAAGAAGCGGTGGCGGCGAAAGGCGTGAAGGCGGTTATAGAGGCAGCAATGGCGGAGAAAGAAATGGTTCTGCAGGTGGTGGCTTCCGTGACTTCTCAGGCAAACGCCGTGAAGACCGTGGCGAACGCAAAAGAAGATTTTAAGTTTAGTTTAGTTTTTCATAGAGTGCCTGGTGGTTCGGGCACAAGTTTAGTTTAGTTAGTTTGTTTGCAAACCCTCATTCGTAAGATTGGGGGTTTTTGCATTTTCTGGATGTGCGGATGTGCAAATATGCGGATGTGCGAATGAGGTTGATGTGTGAATGTGCCAATATGGAGATGTTAGAACCTCGTATTCTCATCCGCACATTTGCACATTCGAAATCTGCACATTGTATTCTCATCCGCACATTTGCACATTCATAATCCGCACATCAAATTTTACCGGCTAAACTCCATTGCAACAGAATCCGGCCCCATTAGTTTAAGATAATGGTCATCAAGTTTCTGAACCAAAAAGGTGGTATAAGGCTTATTGCCTTCAAAGGAAGTGAAAATGGTATCGCCTTTTACAAAGTAATCTTCGGCTATAGCTTCACCATCATCCATGATAAAACCCTTATCGGTTATTTTAAGCTTTGTAGCTCCGTCTTTTGATTTCCAGCTGCCTTGCAGTTTGTTTTTTGCAGGACCTGAACAGGCTACAATAAGCAATACCAATGCACAGGCCACATGTACAAATGTTAAAGCATATTTATTCATAGTATATAGGATTAAACACCTGTTTGCCGATTGACAAACAGGTGTTTAATATAAGAAAAATTTACATTTTCTTATCCATCAATTGTGATTTTTTGAGATATACCCGGTGTCCTTTTTTATTGATGTAGTAATAATGCGAATGTTCATTTATATAAACAGTTTGACCATTGGGGCCACATTTGCCTTCATATTTTTTATCAACAACAGCCGCTGCACCGCTTGCAGCTATCTGAGATGTTTTATTACCAACCTTTTTTGCTGTGGTACCTATCTTGTGACCCAGGGTTGAGTCTTTGTGGGTTTGTGCATTGCTGTTTGCAAATGCGAAAATGCCTGCGGCAACCAGCGCTACTTTAATTACGTTCTTCATGATTTTTCAAGTTAATTTAATATATTAACTCAAATGCTCTGCCAAATGTTTCATTTCCTGGGCAGGTGGCCTTTTTTCGTATAAAATAGCATAAACAGCATCACAAATGGGCATGCTTACTTTGTATTGTTTGTTAACCTGTTGTAGACAATTTACTGCATAATATCCTTCGGCTATCATATTCATTTCCAGCTGTGCAGATGTAACAGTATATCCCTTGCCAATCATATTGCCAAAAGTACGGTTCCGGCTAAACTGCGAATAAGCGGTAACAAGTAAGTCGCCAAGGTAGGCTGATTCCATTATATCCCGGTTTATTGGGTGTACAGCGTCAACAAAGCGTTTTAGCTCGCGGATGGCATTTGCTATTAACACCGCCTGGAAATTGTCGCCATAACCAACACCATGGCAAATGCCACTGGCAATTGCAAATATGTTTTTTAACACAGCGCCATATTCGGTACCGTAAATATCGTCAGACACAATGGTTTTAATGTATCTTGTGTTAAACATGCCAGCAAACTCAGCTGCAAGCTTATGGTCGCGTGATGCTATAGTAAGATAAGATAGTTTTTCCAGTGCTACTTCCTCTGCATGGCATGGTCCGCTTATAACTATAAAACGATCAAACGGAATATTGTAATGCTGGTTTAAAAACTCCCCGATGATCTGGTTTTCATCCGGCACTATTCCTTTTATAGCCGATACTATCTTTTTGCCAGCAAGGTCGGCAGGAGTTATACCTTTCAATGCTTCCTTTAAAAAAGCGGCGGGTACATTAAGCAAAACAAATTCGGCCTGGTTGATAACGCTTTTCAGGTTGGTAGAAATATTTTGAGCGGGCACACTTATTTCAACCGAGCTCAGGTAGTTAGGATTATGCCTGAACTTTTGAAGATGCTGAACGGCAAGCTCATTTCTCATCCACCAAAAAATCTCTTTTTCGGTGCTGTTATCGGTAAGTATCTTAACGTTGGCCGTGGCCCAGCTCCCTCCGCCCACAACGGCGATTGTTTTCTTTTTACTACTCATCAACAAAAAAATGTCCCGCCAGGTTTATTTGGCAGGACAAATTTAGTGAAATATTGTGAAGTAGTTTGTAGTTCCTGGTAGGTAGTTTGTAGTAAGGGACGCTTAAGGATGCTTCTGCAAATTTTCAAACTGCCAACTGCTCACTGCCAATTGTCCACTAGTTCCCCGTTGGTACAAACAGCTTGCTCTTATCTACCTTTTCTACTTCCATATTATCTTTCAAGAGTTTTGAAATGGTTGCAAACGGTGCAGAAACCACTTCATCCCCGTTTTGTAAGCCCGATAAGATCTGGATGTTTGTATCATCCTGGATGCCGGTAGTTACCCGCACTTGTTTTACTTTACCGGCTTTGTAAACAAAAACATATTCTTTTACCGGTTCACTTATTGCAGGTTTGGATTTATCATCATCCTGTTTTTTCACGCCGGTACTATCCTTTTTTTCCTGGCGTGTAGTTACCGATTGAATAGGTACCGATAATGAGTTGGTATGATTGGTATTTATATCAACCGTAGCCGTTAATCCCGGACGAAAAGGTACCTGGTTGCTTGCTGTTTTAACCAATAGTGCTTTGTATGAATCAGCGCTTATTCTAACTTTAACTGTAAAGTTGGTAACCTGGTCGGCATTGGTACCTACCACGTTAGCTGAGCTTCCTATTTCAATTACTTTGCCGCCAAATGTTTTACCATAAAAGGCATCCACCTCAATTTTTGATGAATCGCCAAGTTTTATGCGGTTAATATCATTCTCATTTACATCAACATTTACATCAAGCTGGCTTAAGTCTGATATCGTCATGATCTCGGTACCGGCAAACTGCTGGGTACCTAATACACGTTCGCCAATCTGGATGGATAATTTTGAAACAACACCATCAACAGGCGAGTAAATGGTAGTTTTAGCCAGGTTGTCCTGTGCTTCTTTAACCGATGCCTGTGACTGGGCAAGGCCATAAGTTGAGCCTATTACATTTTGCTTTGCAGCTTCGAGAGAAGCTTTTGCACCTTCGTAATTTGCTTTAGCAGCATCAAATTCGGCGGCGGTTAATACCTTGTTGTTGTATAGGGCCTGATCGCGTTTGTAAATTGATGCCTGGTTTGCAAAGGTAGCTTCGGCTTGTTTAAGCATCTGGCTTGAATTACCAACGCTTGCCTTCTGCGTATTGTAGGAAGCCACTGCACGGTCATAGCCAGACTTTAAAATGTCCGGACGGATCTTGCAAAGCAACTGGCCTTTTTTAACCACATCGCCCTCCTTTATTGGCAATTCAACAACCTCACCCGAAACCTCAGGGCTTATTTTTACTTCAACATGTGGCTTTATTTTTCCGCTTGCTGATACCGACTCATTTATATCACGATTGGCAGCCTTTTCGGTTGCTACCTGTGTTTTTTGAGGTTTACCAATAACGCCGGCTGCCTTAAGCACAATAAGCAGAACGATTAGTGCGCCTAATGAGATCAGAATATATTTTGTAGTTTTTCCCATGATTTATTTAGTATTTCGGATTTCGGAATTTCGATTTCGGATTTATTTATTCTATTCTTTTATTTGAAATTTCTAATTTTTGCTTTCAGACTTTCGGACTTATTAACTCATTCGCACATCTGTAATTTGCACATCCGCACCTCTAAAGAGTTATCGGATTACCAATGTAATAATCAATTACTTTGCTTCTGAATATCATTTGGTACTGTGCCGCAATCATATCGTTTTGTGATTTATTGAAATTGGTTACTGCCGTATTATAATCCAGTGTGTTTACAAAACCGGCATCGTAACGCTGTTTGGTAATGTTTAATGCTTCTTTGTTAGAATCGAAAGTTTGCTTTGAGGATAAATAGCTCTTTTCAGCAGCTTCCAGATCAAGCACCGCCTGTATAATTGTTTTACTTAAATTGTTTTTTGCTATTTGTGTGGCAAGTTCGGCATTTTGATAATTCAGCTTTGCCTTACGTACAGAAGTACGTGCACTGAAGTGATTAAAAATGGGAATCTGAACGCTTAGTCCAATTGATTGGTTGAAGTTATCGCTAACCTGGGTAAAGAATGGGTAGTTAGCTGAATAAATTGGCTGTGGTATTTTTACAGGAGTGAAAACTTGCTGATTGGTGCCATCAACTATACCTACCAACTGGTATGATCCGGCTGTTTGGCCAAGAAGCTTTTGCTTTACCTGGTTTGAGTAATTTGAACCTAACCCACCAAATAATGACACAGTAGGGTAATAAGCCGCCTTAGCAACTTTTATGGCCTGTGCCGATGTTTGCTGCTGCAGTTCAGCAATGCGGATATCCGGGTTTATGGTAAAGGCCGTTTTAATTACTTCTGTAGCATCATACAGGGTTCGGATATTTGTTAATTTACTGATATCCGGTTTTTCAACAGCGATCTCTGTTGCAGGATCCATCTCCATGTATTGTTTCAGGATCAGGATAGCCAGGTCCACCTGGTTTTGGGCATTTGTTAAATTAAGCTCGGCTGTTGAAACCTGCGCTTTGGCCTGGGCCAGGTCAGCCATGGTAGCATTTTGTTGGTCGAAGTTTTTCTGAGCCCTGTCTAAAGTTATTTTGGCCAGATCAATTTGCTGCTTTGCAGCAATCACAAGATCCTGGTCTGTAAGTATGGTTAAATAATCGGTAACGACGTTTAAAAGCAGGTCGTTTTTAACTTTGGCTGTACTGCTTTTATTAACATCAAGCTGTAATTTATTTTGCAGGATCTGGTTCCGCAGTTGTCCCCCCTGGAAAAGTGTTACAGCTACAGAGGCTTGCCCGTTAACGTATAAAAACGACTGACTGCTGTAGGTGTAAGTTGTTAAGTTAGGGCTGCGGCCAAAATTATAAGAAGCTTGTGGATTAGCAGTTACAGTTGGCAACATGTTGTATTTTGATTGCTGATAATCTGCATTTGCTAAACTTTCATTAATTACCGCCTGCTTAATGGTTAGGTTATTAGCTAAAGTAAGATCAACCGCCTGCTGAAGGCTTATAACCCGTTGCGCCTTTACTGTAAAACTCAGTAAGGTTAGGCATGCAATGCTTAAAATACTTACCCCTTTTAATTTTAATATCCGTTGTGTCATAAGGTTATTCTGAATATAATTTGAGATATGAGATTTGAGATGTTAGATTTGAGATAATATTTGGCAATAATACCAACATATATCTTTTGTCTCATATCTCGTATCTAAAATCTCACGTCTAAAATGTATCTGGTAAAAACACCATGGCTGCTTAAAAAGCTATACCCCAATTTAATATGGGATGCAAACCGCAGTTCCCGGTGCATTTATCTCACTTTTGACGATGGACCCATACCGATTGTTACACCATTTGTTTTAAATATTTTAAAACAGTACAATGCCAAAGCTACATTTTTTTGTATCGGGGATAATGTACGCAAACATCCGGACATATTTGAGCAGGTAAAAAAGGAAGGCCATGCCATAGGCAATCATACCTACAATCACTTAAAAGGCTGGGATACAGAAGATGAAATCTACCTTGATAATTTTTTAAAGGCTGACAAATTACTGGATACCAAACTCTTTCGCCCACCCTACGGACGGGCAAAAAAATCACAGGTAAAGCTGCTTAAAGAAGCTAAACCCGGTTTGGAATTTATTATGTGGAATATATTGTCTGCCGATTTTGATATTAATGTTACACCGGAGCAATGCCTGGATAATGTTATAAAAAACACTAAAAGCGGAGATATTGTATTGTTTCATGACAGCTTAAAGGCAAAGGAACGGATGGAATATGCTTTGCCAAGAGCGTTGGAAGTTTGGAGCAGGGAGGGGTATAGTTTTTGCCCCCTGGCCCCCTAAAGGGGGAAGGATTGGCGTATTGCTTTTACAAGGCATATTAGGCGTGCTCCAGAATAAAATCGGCATCAATTTTTAATTCGGTATGCACAGCTTTTAAAAAATCAATTCCTGGTTTTTGTTTGCCGTTCATAATAAGAGAAAGTTTGGCATCACTTACCTTTAATTTTTTTGCAAGGTCCTTTTGCTTCAATCTCATTTCAAACATCCGCATCTCAATCATGCCTGTTAATGTGGTTGGGGCATCAATCACATATTTAGTTTGCTCATATGCTTGTGCCGATAAGGCGAGCGAACGAATTTCTGCCAACTCATCTTTAGATACCTTATCACTACCCTTAGCCATCAGGCTATCAATTTTTGCCATTACATGGTTGTAATCGGCTTCATTATTTATCTTGCTCATCAGTCCCGTTGATAAAAAGATTATTGAAATACTGCCTATATCCAAAGGCAGTAAATGGTGCTCAATTATTAAATTGCTGAGCAATCAATCCTGTCATACTCCTTGTGTGTACCAACAAACCGAACGTAAACTGTTCTCACATCAAAAAATATCATAGCAACTATTCTGTAATTGTTACCACGTATATCAAACACAAACCGATCATTACCAACAGCATCTACTGAATTAAACATAGCTTTTATTTCGTGATAGTTTGCCCAATCTGCTTGTGAGACCAACCTATACCAGTTATTTAAAGCGTCTTTTGCATCTGCATGTATGTCAAAAAAATCTCTAAGCTTGGTATAGCTTATAATTACCATCATGTTTCTTTTTATCAAAAGTAATTAAAATTTAGAATATCTAAAAATATTTTAGATGTCAGATATGTGTGAACTCATTCAACCTAATCTAACTCAATCAACTCCTGCTAACCCCACCTAATCTCTAACCTCCAATCACTAATCTCTATTTAGAACCCCTCCAAATAACAATTGTGCATTCGCCTGACTTCCTTTTACCTGCATTTTTTGTAAATTCGCCGCATTGACAAGCTGGTAACTGGCTAATGTCTATTCTTTTACTTTTCACCTAAAGATCAAATACAATGGCTTTTGATTTAGATATGATCAAAAAGGTTTACGACCGCTACAGCACCCGCGTGGCTGCTGCCCGTAAAGCAACCGGTAAACACCTTACTTTAACCGAAAAAATATTATACGCCCACTTGAGCGAAGGCGATGCCCATAAGGCACTTGGCCGCGGGGTTGATTATGTTGACTTTGCACCAGACCGTGTGGCGATGCAGGATGCTACCGCACAAATGGCGCTTTTGCAGTTTATGCAGGCGGGCCGTCCTCAGGTTGCTGTGCCTTCTACGGTACATTGCGATCACCTGATCCAGGCCAAAATTGGCGCTGATGAAGATTTGAGCACTGCAAAAGATGTAAATAAAGAAGTTTATGACTTCCTGGCTTCGGTATCTGATAAATATGGCCTGGGTTTCTGGAAACCGGGTGCAGGTATTATTCACCAGGTTGTTTTAGAGAACTATGCATTCCCCGGCGGTATGATGATAGGTACCGACTCGCACACACCTAACGCAGGTGGTTTGGGTATGGTTGCTATTGGTGTTGGCGGTGCCGATGCTTGTGATGTGATGGCGGGCCTACCATGGGAGCTAAAATTCCCTAAGCTGATTGGTGTTAAATTAACCGGTAAATTATCAGGCTGGACATCAGCAAAAGACGTTATCCTGAAAGTAGCGGGAATACTTACCGTAAAAGGTGGTACAGGCGCCATTGTTGAATATTTTGGCGAAGGTGCACGTTCGCTTTCTGCAACCGGTAAAGGTACCATCTGTAACATGGGTGCCGAAATTGGCGCAACCACATCAATCTTTGGATATGATGAAAAAGCTGCGACTTACCTTAGCGGTACCAAACGTGCCGATATTGCCGAACTTGCCAATGCAGTTGCAGAACATTTAACAGGCGACCCTGAAGTTTACGCTAACCCTGAGCAATATTTTGACCAGGTTATCGAAATAAATCTTAGTGAGCTTGAACCACACGTAAACGGTCCGTTCACCCCGGATCTGGCATGGCCTATTTCTAAATTTGCAACAGCGGTTAAAGAAAATGGCTGGCCTACCAAGTTAGAAGTTGGTTTGATTGGTTCATGTACCAATTCATCGTACGAAGATATTACCCGTTCGGCTTCTATCGCTAAGCAGGCAATTGATAAACATTTAACCACTAAAGCTGAGTTTACTATTACTCCGGGTTCTGAGCTAGTTAGATACACTGTTGAGCGCGATGGTTACTTAGGTACTTTCGAGAGCATGGGCGGTGTGGTATTGGCTAACGCTTGCGGTCCGTGTATTGGCCAGTGGGCACGTCATACTGACGATCCTACCCGCAAGAACTCTATCATCACATCGTTTAACCGCAACTTTGCAAAACGCCAGGATGGTAACCCTAATACCCACGCTTTTGTGGCATCACCAGAAATTGTTACCGCATTTGCAATAGCAGGCGATTTAACTTTTAACCCATTAACTGACACCCTTACCAATACCAATGGCGAGCAGGTTAAGTTTGACGAGCCTCAGGGCATTGAAATGCCTTTAAAAGGTTATGCTGTTGAAGATGCCGGCTACCAGGCACCTGCCGAAGATGGCAGCAGCGTTGAGGTTAAGGTTGATCCAAGATCATCACGTTTACAATTGCTTGATCCGTTTTCAGCATGGGAAGGTACTGATATTACCGGCTTAAAGCTGTTGATTAAAGCTAAAGGCAAATGTACTACCGATCATATCTCCATGGCTGGCCCGTGGTTAAAGTTCCGTGGTCATTTGGATAATATTTCAAACAATATGCTGATTGGCGCTATCAACTATTTTAACAATACTGCTGATAGTGTTAAGAACGAACTAACAGGCGAATACGGCCCGGTACCTGCCACCCAGCGCGATTACAAGGCGCATGGCATAGGTTCAATTGTTGTAGGCGATGAGAACTATGGCGAAGGTTCATCACGCGAGCATGCTGCTATGGAGCCGCGTCACCTTGGCGTACGCGCCATACTGGTAAAATCATTTGCCCGGATCCACGAAACCAACCTGAAAAAACAAGGTATGCTGGGCATCACCTTTGTCGATGCCAACGATTATGATAAGATCCAGGAGGATGATATCATCGACATCACTGGTTTAACAACCTTTACACCTGATAAGCAATTAACCGTTGTATTGCACCATAAAGATGGTTCAACAGAATCATTCCCGGTAAACCATACTTATAACGCTCAGCAAATTGAGTGGTTTAAAGCTGGCGGCGCATTGAATATCATCAGGAAGCAAATGGCGTCGTAAGCTTAAAGACCAAAGCAGAAAGCAGCTTTCAGGTTTCACCTTTCTGCTTTAAGCTAAAAAATAGCCTTCTCATTTTTGGGGAGGCTTTTTTGTTGTTTATGTAATAGTATCATTACATAACCTTTTTTAAACCCGATAGCAACTTCATAGTCATAAGTTAAATATAAAACCTTAAACTTATGAAACGTTACCAGCTTATCATTTTGGGATTATCCTTCCTGCTCTCATCCTGTGCATCCGTATCTTATTTTGGTGATAGGTACATGCCCGTAAAATCAGATGTGGAAATTTATTATTCAGTGCACGATGTTAAAAAACTCTACAAGGTTATCGGCCGTTTAACAAGCCCGAATTATGACGAAGACCGATTAAAGGCGGAGTTAAAAAACTATGCCCGGACTGTAGGGGGCAATGCTGTTGTTATCAATAAGCCGGATGTTACTAATGATGGCCAGTCTGTATCTGTAACCGCTGATGTGCTGCGGTATGCGGATGAATGAAACTTAGAATTGTTAGCCAGCTAATCAAAAGTTCCCCCTTCAGGGGGCTAGGGGGCCTTCACCACCCTTTTCAGCACCAGCAAATTTTGCCCGTTAACGCTGTAGCCTGATATGTTATTTTGATAAAGGTTAACCCGCTTATCATAATACAATATCACCACAGGCGATTGTTGCATAACCAGGTTATCCATTTGCCGGTAAATAGAGAAGCGTTTTTCATCGTTTACTTCATGGTAAGCCTGCTCAAAAAGGGCATCGAACTGTTTATTGTTAAAGCCTGTATAATTGGGGCCAAAAGGGATCTTGTTTTTTGAGTAAAATACGGATAAGTAATTTTCAGCGTCAGGGTAATCGGCTATCCAGGTGCCGTAAAAAAAGTTGACGCCATTTTTTGATACCAGCTCGCGCAGACTGGCACCCTGCGTTATTTCAACGCTGGTTTTAATGCCCACTCTGTCCAGTTGGCCTTGTACATATTCTATCAGTCCGCGGTAACCTACGGTGGTATGCAGCACAATTTCAGGCAGGCCTTTGCAATTTGGATAGCCGGCCTCTTTTAACAGCTGTCTTGATTTTTCAGGATTGTAGCTGTACCCTTTAACCTTTGCCGCATCAAAGCCAGGCATGCCCATGGGGATAAAGCCCGCTGTGCCGGGAGTGCCCATGCTGTTGCGCAGGTATTTGATCATTTTTTCTTTGTCGATAGCATAGTTAATGGCCTGCCTTATTTTTAACTTTCGCAATGGCGACGACTTTACTATTGCCAGGCTGCTGTCGACCAATATCCCCAGGTAAATGGTGTTGAGGAATGGCCCGGTGTTTAAAGTGAATTTTCCTTTATATTTTTGAGTGATAGCGCCTGCTTTGGTGAGGATATCATCGCGATAGCTGCCGTCAATGTCATTTAAAAAATCAAGCTTTTTACTAATGAATTCCATAAAGGCGGTTTGCTTGTCGCCGATAAAGGTTGCTCTCACCGCATCTAAATGGGGCAGGGGACTTCCGTCTTTATCTTTTTCCCAATACTTTTCATTCTTCAGTAAAACCATCACCTGGCCCTCTTTCCAGTATTTAAACTTAAAAGGGCCGGTACCGATAGGGTGCTGCCTGAAATCCTTCCAGTAATGATCAACCACCTCATGCGGCACAACCGAGCAATATTGCGCGGTAAGCATGCTTAACAGCGGCGGGAAGGGCTGCCTTAGCTTGATGCGAAAGGTGCTGTCATTTACAGCAATAAAGGGATTGTCACATACCTTGTCGCTAAAGATCCACGAGCCCGATGATGCCACTTTCGGATCAATAAGCCTGTGGAAACTGTAAACAAAATCATTAGCTACAACAATACGGCCCTGCCCGTTTGCAAACAACGGATCGTCATGAAAATGCACATCTTTACGTAAATGAAAGGTATAAGAAAGGCCATCGGCAGAGATCTCCCAGCTTTTGGCAATACAGGGCCTGGTTTTAAGGCTGTCGTCAATCTGAACCAACCCGTTATAAATCTGGTTATCCATCCAGATACTGAACTGGTTCCGTGCAAATGCCGGATCGAGCGAGCTCAGGCCTTCATCAAGGTTAATGTTGAAGATTGTTTTTTTGGTGGATGTGGAATTTGTGTTGCAGGAAATGAATAGTATGAGGAATAGTAATTTGAAGATTAGATGATTAGATGATTTGAAAATTTGCTGCTTCATTATCCTTATAAAGCTACCCATTTTCAAATCATCTAATTGTCAAATCATCAAATTAAAGTTAAGATAATCACCCGGGGTTAAACGTCGGTAGAATAGAGATAAACATGAATACCGTGTTGTCGGGTGTGGGACCTCGGCAATGCTGGCAAAGCGTTCCATTTTTACACGGAACACCCGGAACGCTGTGAAACACGCTCATTATCAATTACTTTTGTTTTTACAACTAATTAATGTATTGATTATCAAATAATTAAGTAATTTTCGGGAAATTCCTTCCACACATTTAGCAGACTGATAGTGATGCAGGCCCTTTAAAGGGAATACTGCCGGCAGGTTACACAGCCGGCAAAGCGTTCCATTTTTACACGCGGAACACGCGGAACGCTGTGAAACATGCTGGTTATCAATTGTTTAACTATTTACCAGGGATCGGGTGGTTGTAAATGACTGACAATCAACATGTTCCATTATTAATTATATCGACCTCACATTAAATTAAACAATCTTGCTATTCACCAGTGCAATAACCTCCCCCTCCAACTCAACAGCTTTCTGCTCTAATTCACTGCCATCAGTAATAACCTTAGCAACATAATCCTTATCCTTATAGCCGGATGCATTGATCTTCACATTCATAAAAGCACCTATCACTGCGCTGCGGGCGCAAAGTGCTGCCACACCGGCATCGGTTACGGAGTTTGGATTACCGGTTTCGGCCATAGCTTTTATAACTGTTAAGCTGCCGTATGCCGCCTGCATTACTTTAAAAGGAATTTCAATGGCATAATGGGTAGCATCCTGGATGGCTTTATCCCTTGCGGCTTTTTCTTCTTCTGTAGCTTTTGACAAACTGAACGCTTCCATTATTTTATTAAAAGCGGTGGTATCCAAATCAACCAATCTTATCAGCTCATCTTTATACTGTTGCCCTTTTTCCGCCCAGCTGCTGAACTCTTCCCAGCGGTTGTCCCAGCCTTTTTTGTGCGATGAAAGGTTTGCCACCATGGTTGCCAATGCCGCGCCTAAAGCACCGATATAGGCAGATATTGAACCACCACCCGGCGCCGGACTTTCACTCGCTGTTTCATCAGCAAACTCAACCAAGGTCATAGAGGCCAGTTTGGATGATGCTTTGTCTTTCAGTAAATATTCAATGATCCTTTCTTCGGGAACAAAAGGCGATAGCTCCGATAAACCCATTGATTTTATGGCGATCTTGATCAGCTCTTTCTCACTTACCCCAACTGAACGTTGTTGTTTTAGCAGGAAGTATTTTCCGGCATCAAGCATTGCTTTTAAGGGGATCAGGCCTACCAGCTCACTGCCGGTTACCCGCATGCCGCGCTCGGCTGCTTTGGTGCAAACTTCATCAAATGCTATGTGTAAAGGGGTAACTTCAATATTGGTGAGGTTCATGGAGATCTGCGCTATGCCATACTCCTCAATATACCAGCCTATAGCCTTTACCGACTTTAATGAACCTGGGATTGATTTTGGCTTGCCGTTTTCATCGTTTATTATCTTGCCGTTTACAGGGTCGCCCTCGCGCATTACCCGGCCTGCTTCGCGTACATCAAAGGCGATAGAATTTGCCCTTCGGGTACTGGTGGTATTTAAATTTACGTTGTAGGCGATCAAAAAATCGCGCGCACCAATTACGGTTGCCCCGCGTTTGGCATCAAATTCCGCAGGACCGAAATCAGGTTTCCACTCCGGTAATTTTATCTTCTTAAAAAAGCCTTCATATTCACCCGCCCGGATCACCGACAGGTTATTACGCTTTTTATCGGCCTGGGCATGTTCATATAAGTAAGCAGGGATGCCCAATTCCTCACCAACCCGCTTGGCTAATTGCTTTGCATATTCCGCGGTTTCTTCCATGCTGATATTGGCAATAGGGATCAGCGGACAAACATCTGTTGCGCCCATCCTTGGGTGTTCGCCCTTATGCTTACTCATATCAATCAGCTCACCGGCCTTTTTTATTGCCAAAAAAGCAGCCTCAATAACCTTTGCCGGTTCGCCCACAAAAGTTACCACTGTACGGTTGGTGGCCTTACCCGGGTCAACATTCAGCAACCTTACACCCTCAACAGATTCAACCTCGTTGGTGATCTGTTTAATAATATCAAGGTTTACACCTTCGGAGAAATTTGGAACGCATTCGATTAATTTGGTCATTGGTCAGTTGTTATTAGTCATTGGTTTGGTTAGATGGGAAGATTTGACAACTTTTCAAAAGTTGTCAAATCTAGCCTCAAATATTTTATAATCTGTTTCATCAAAAACATCAGCGTACAATCTGTGATCTAAGCTTTCCCTGATGATATAGAATTTCCTTGTAGTCGTTGGTAGGATACACCTGTAAATCTGCCCGCATTCCAGCAGCCAATATCCCCCGGTCTGTTAAATTCAAAGCCTTTGCAGCGCGATAAGTTAATCCGGCAAATACCTCGGCAGCGCTCAGCTTTTCAGCAGCGCTCATTACGGCAGCTTGCATCAGCAGGTCGCCCATGGGGGCAGAGCCTGGGTTCCAGTCGCTGGCAATGGCAAGGCAAGCTCCGGCATCAAGCAGCTTCCGTGCAGGTGCATAAGGCATCCCCAAACCCAGCGATGCGCCGGGTAAAGTTACTGCTACGGTATTTGAATTGCCTAATAATTTTATTTCTTCATCACGGCTGGCTTCCAAATGATCGGCAGAAACAGCGCCAACATTTACGGCTACTTTACTGCCGCTTGTTGTAAACTGGTCGGCATGAACAGTTATGTCAAAACCCATTTGTTTGGCTTTGGTTAGGTAGATGGTAGCATTTTCGGCATTAAAAGCGCTTTCCTCAATAAAGATATCAACCCGGTTAGCCAGGTCTTCTTTTTTGATGATGGGAAGCAGATCGGTTAAAACATGCTTCAAATACTCACTTTGACTCCCATTAAAATCTTTCGGAACCATGTGCGCTGCTAAGCAGGTAGCAACCAGGCTGGCTTTTGTTTGGGTTGATGCCGCTTTGATGGCTCTCAGCTGTTTCAGTTCCTGTTCAACAGATAAGCCATAGCCGCTTTTAACCTCAATGGTGGTAACCCCTTCAGCTAAATGGCGCTCAATTCTTTTTAATAATAGTTCGGTTAATAATGCTTCATCAGCTGCACGGGTTTGGTTGACGGAATCCCAGATGCCGCCGCCTGCTTTGGCAATCTCCAGGTAAGTTTTTCCCTGGATCCGCATGGCGTAATCTTTAGCCCTGCTGCCGGCAAAACAAATATGGGTATGGCAATCAATAAAGCCTGGTAGCAGCACGCTATCACCTTTAGTTTCATTTATTTGTGCCGATAGGTTTTGTTTGCGCAATGTTTCAAAATCGCCAACAGCTAGTATCAATCCGTTTTCAACCATAATCCCGCCATCAGGAATGATTTGGAGCTGATAATCCTTCAAAGCGCCCTTTAAAGGCAAGCCAGTTAGGGGCAGGATTTGAGTAAAGGGGCCGTGGAGTATTTTCATTGATACCTAATATTTATAAATTTTGTCATTGCGAGCGCAGCGTGGCAACCGCGAAAGTTGCAATTACGCTTTGCAGGTTTTACACTTTTTTGTTCGCTCTGTAAAGTCCGCGGTTGCTTCGTTCCTCGCAATGACAAAGATGTATATTTTACCTTTCGCCTTTCAGCTTTTACCTTTCACCTCTTCTCTCTTACCAAACTTTCAAATCAAATCTCTCCGCCCATTCTTCTGCCTTATCATATCCCGCATCCGCATGTCTGAAAATGCCCATTGCAGGGTCATTATAAAGCACCCTACTTAAACAGGTTGTCGCCCTGTCTGTTCCATCAGCTAAAACAACCATGCCAGCATGCTGCGAATAACCCATACCCACACCGCCACCATGGTGGAATGATACCCATGTTGCGCCACCTGCCGTGTTAGCCATCAGGTTAAGTAACGGCCAGTCTGATACCGCATCCGAACCATCTTTCATCGATTCCGTTTCCCGGTTTGGCGATGCTACCGAGCCACAGTCCAAATGGTCACGGCCTATTACTATCGGGCCTTTTACTTTACCAGTTTTTACAAGTTCGTTAAACATTAAACCAGCTTTTTCCCTGTCGCCCATGCCCAGCCAGCAAATGCGTGCGGGCAAACCCTGAAACGAGATCTTTTCCTGTGCATTTTTAAGCCATTTTATCAATGGCTTATCATCCGGGAACAACTCCATCAGGGCACGGTCGGTTGTGAAAATATCTTCCGGATCGCCTGATAAGGCTACCCACCTGAACGGCCCCTTGCCCTCGCAAAAGAGCGGACGGATATAAGCCGGGGTAAAGCCGGGGAAGTTAAATGCATCTTCTTCACCGCCCTGCCTTGCAAATTCGCGCAGGTTGTTGCCATAATCAAAGGTTATTGCGCCGCGTTTTTGTAATTGCAGCATTAGGCCTACATGCCTGGCCATGCTGGCTAAAGAGAGCCTTTTATATTCGATGGGATCAGTTTTTCTTAATACTGATGCCAGTGTTAATGATAAGCCATTTGGGATATAACCATTCAGCGGATCGTGGGCCGAGGTTTGGTCGGTAAGCATATCGGGAATAAAATTGTCCTTCAACAGTCTTTCCAGCATATCGCCGGCATCGCTCACTAATCCTACCGATAACGTTTCGCCTTTTGCCATTGCATCTTTAACCCAGGTAATTGCTTCTTCGTAGCTGTGGGTCATTTTATCGATGTATTGGCTGTCCAGTCGTTTCTGAATGCGGGTTTCATCAACATCTGCCCCTAAAAATACAGCGCCTGCCATGGTTGCGGCTAGTGGCTGTGCACCACCCATGCCGCCAATGCCTGCGCTAACGATCAGCTTACCGGTAAGGTCATTATTAAAATGCTGGCGGCCTGCTTCTACAAATGTTTCGTAGGTGCCCTGTAAAATACCTTGTGTACCAATATAGATCCAGCTGCCGGCAGTCATTTGCCCATACATCATCAGGCCTTTTGACCTTAGCTCATTAAAGTGCTCCCAATTTGCCCAGGCAGGCACTAAATTGCTGTTGGCAATCAGCACACGCGGGGCTTCCGGGTGGCTCCGGATAATGCCCACAGGCTTACCCGATTGCACCAGTAACGAATGGTGTTCATCCAGCTCAAGCAGCAGTTCAATTATTTTGCGCAATGCTTCCGGGTTCCGGGCAGCCTGGCCTATGCCGCCATAAACTACCAGTTCATCCGGGTTTTCGGCAACCTGCCCGTCAAGGTTGTTGAGCAGCATCCGTAATGGGGCCTCTGTTTGCCAGCTTTTAGCATGCAGCTGCATCCCGCGCGGCGCCTTGTACACCGGGTGAGTTGCGTAGGTTTTAATAAATTCCGAATTCGTCATCGTTCAAATTAATATGGTGAGCTATTGCTGTATTGTTGGCAATTGTTAAAAATGTGCCATCGGTAACTATCTGATGTAAGGCGTTAATATCATCGGCAAAGATCCTGTCGTCTCCAATATGTGGTACCCGTTCACGCACCAGTGCATGGCAGGCTTCCACAACAGGAGTTGATTTAAGCGGTCGCCTGAAATCCATTGCCTGCGAAGCATAAAGCAACTCAATAGCCTGGATATATTCCAGGTTATCAATCACCTGGTTTAGCTTGCGCCCGCTGATAGAGCCCATGGAAACATGGTCCTCCTGCCCTAATGAGGTAGGCACGCTATCTGCACTTGCCGGGAAACATAATGTTTTATTTTCGGTAACCAATGCCGCCGTTGTGTATTGCGGGATCATTAAACCAGAGTTTAAGCCCGCATTATTGGTTAATAGTTTCGGTAGGCCGTACCTTCCTTCGCTCATTAAGTAACAGCGTCTGTCGGCAATATTACCCAATTCTGCTGTCGCGATCGTGGCATAATCAAGCACCATGGCTAAAGGCTGCCCGTGGAAATTACCCCCGCTGATGGTATCTTCAGCATTAAAAACAATGGGGTTATCGGTAACCGAATTCAATTCGATCTCTGTCAATTCTTTCAGATGTAGCCAGGCATTGCGTGATGCGCCATGTACCTGTGGCATACAACGCAGCGAGTAGGGGTCCTGCACCCTGTCGCAATTAACATGCGAGTTGCAGATCTCCGAATCTTTTAATAAGGTATGCAGGCGTTTGGCAACCAGTTTAGTGCCTTTATAAGGGCGCAACTGGTGCAGCCTTTCATCGAATGGACGAGCGGAGCCCATCAGCCCTTCCAGCGATATCGCACCGATTAAATCGGCGCGGTTCAAGGCATCATTTAAACGCTGCACTGCTTTTATGGCAAATGCCAGGATAAATTGTGTGCCGTTTATTAAGGCAAGTCCTTCTTTTGGCCCAAGAATTAGTGGCTGTAAATTATGCTTTGCTAATACTTTAGCTGCGGGTAAGCGCTCGCCATTTTCATAAACCTCGCCAAAACCTATCAAGGGCAAAAACAGGTGGGCTAAGGGGGCAAGATCACCGGAAGCGCCAACAGAACCTTTTTCGGGCACTATAGGGGTAATATTATTATCAATATGCCAGATAATGCGTTCAAGTGTTGCTAACGCGATACCTGAAAAGCCCTGTGTTAACGCCTGCACCTTGCTGATCATCATCAGCTTTGCTATTTCCTGCGGGATGGGATTGCCCACACCAACGCTATGACTTTTTAAAAGGTTGCTTTGCAGCAGGGAAGTATCAGCTTCCGAAATCCGGGTATCGCATAATGGCCCGAAACCTGTATTTATCCCGTAAACAGGGTGCTGCGCATGAACTATTTTTTCAACCTCGCGCCATGATGACCGGATCTTTTCAGCTGCTTCAGTATCGATAACACCTTTAACTTTCCCGCTTGCAATGTCAAGGCAGGTGCCGATAGTTAAATGGCTGCTGCCATAGTTAAAAATGTTACTCATGTGCTTCGGCTTTTAATTCTATATTCAGTTTATCGCTGATCCTATCAGCAAGGTTGGCCGAGCGGAACGCATTCTCTAACGCACTGATACTCGGCAATAGCTGTTTGCAAGCCTCATCATTTGAAAGTACATCATCCATAGCTAATAATATGGCATCCCAAATTGGTAAGATCTGCGTAAGCAGTTCCCTGCCACTATCTGTTAGCTGCACCAGCTGCCTGCGGCCATCATCGGCACAGGTAGCGCTGGTTACCAGCTTTTTGTTTTTAAGATTAGTTATAAGCTGACTTGCTGCCGGGTGCGAAACCTCGGTTTGCTCGCTTAACTCCTTTATAGATAGGGAATTATTTTTCGATAATAAGTAAAACACCGGGAACCAGCTGGCATCAAAGTCGATCCCCTCATTTTGGTAAGCCCGGTTAATTTCTGCCAGGAAACCCTCGCTCAGCCGCCGTAACCGGCTGCCCAATACCAGGTATCCCAAACTTTGATATAAATTCATGGCGCAATTTATATAAGTGCTTATATAAATGCAAATTTTGACCAGTATTTTTTGGGTTTGAAGGATTTTAGGATAATTTTTAACGCTTCATCCCCTCACTCTTCAAACATAATCATATAAATAAACACATGCCGGTTAATCCTTTTCGTTTTAAATGTATCAAACATGCAAACGCCCCAATTAAGGATGTTGATATTAAAACTTAAAGCCATGAAAAAGAAATTTGTAGCATTTGCACTTTTAATAAGCGCCATAGTATCAGTAACTTCAGGTTGTTATGTAGAAGGCGGATATGGAGGTCATCACCATCATTACTACCGTCACGGTTATTAATTAAAGATTGTTTAAGATAAGATAAGTGAGGTTGTATAGAGAGCCACGGGGAGATCCGGGACTCTTTTTTTTGACTGCTGATTTTTTTGATTGAATGATTGTGCAGGTTATATTTTATGCTGAATTTAGGGACATCTGATGTCTTTTGCTCAATTGCTACCATTTATTACTATCCAACAAAAGTTGTAAGCTTCTTTTAGCCTTTCAAAAAAGGTTAATCTGATACTATTTCTGTTTGTGATTTTAGGCGTAATTTGCCAGATATAATTATTAACACAATGCACCATATCCGTTCATTCATATTTATCAAAATATTTTTTATAACCGGCCTGTTATTTATCTTTTATTCATCTTTCGCACAGTCGTCTAAAGTTGATAGCGTAAAGATAAATTATAAGAAAATATATGGATATGCTTTACAGGCTAACATTAATGCTGCCCTTACTATTTTAAAAGCGGACAGCGCTGAATTAATTACTCAAAAAGATAAAGAGTTTATAAAGAATTTTTATAACCGCTTCAAATACAAAGAGGATAAAAGCAGCTACCTGATAGAAAGAAAATCCCCAATAGATAGTCTGGTCAAATTTTTCAGGGATTACTGGAGATTATCGCTGAAAAATGAAGATAAAAATTATGACACACTCATTATAAGAAACATAAGTACTTTCCTGGCGGAGAAATATCATTTGAAAATTGTCCACAGTGAATTACCGGTTGATACCCTGGATTTATATATGACCAAATACATCCGGACAAACGGCCTTTATACCAGTGGATTTGGAAAAACAGGTAAACTATACGATTTGCTTGTGTGGCGTAAGGAAAGAGACACCACTTATGAATTTCAGATACAAAAGGAAAAGATACAGGCACCGGTAGTATTTATGGATGGTTTCATTAGCCTCGGTTGGGAAGAATATGCCACTCTTGGAAAAAATTATCCCGGGGGGTGGACAACCAGTTCGGCCATTTTTGCGGTTAGCAAAGCATATGATGTTAAAAGTGAAGATTTTTTGGTTGACCTTTTAGCGCATGAGGGCCGTCATTTTGCAGATTCAAAACTGTTTCCTCACTTAGGAGGAGCAGATTTGGAATACAGGGCCAAACTGGTTGAATTAAGCTTGCTGAAACAGTCTGTTTACCATACAATGGAGTTTTTTATAAATGAATCTGATCACAGTAGTTATGAAAATTCACATCCGTTTGCTAATTATTGCCTGATAAGGGACCTATCTAAAGTTATATTTGATGTTGAATTTGAAAAGAACATTAATAAGTGGAAAACCGTTTCATACCAGCGGATAAATGCTGCTGCAGTAAAACTATTAATTGAGAATACAGCTTCACTTAACAGTCAGGGTCATGATGTTAAAAGCTATATAAAATAGCGTATTTAAGGGACGAATGCTACAATTCATAAAACCGGGGTTTACAGTATTTATATTTTTAATTTATTTTTATCGTTTTTTAGATGATATTTTAAAAATGATATTCAGAATTAGTTACGTTCAATATAGATAACAAGTATGCCAGTTTTATTACTAGCGGGGAATTATTTCGGAACCGAAGCACAGAATCAGGAAAACGGATCTTGTAAGATTAATGTTACCCGGTATGAGCCCCTTACGGAGTTAGCCGAGCATTATCATGAAAACCCTTACTTGTCGTTGTTGATTAACGGTAATTATCACGAGATAAACGAAAAAGAAAATAAACTGGTCCTCCCCGGCCAAATCTTGTTTCGTCCTTCCGGCTACAGGCACGCCAACCAGTTTCTCAGGCAGGGCGGCAGGTGCTTTAATGTTGAGTTCAAAAAAGAGCTGCTGGAAAAACATGAACTATCTTGTTCTCTGCCAATGGTTTCAGTTGTTTATGAAACGGGTGTTTTAGAATATCTTTATAAGGCGATGTTTGCTTTTTGTAAATATGAAGATGCCGTTATAGCAGATGAATACATATTCAGTTGGCTGTCTGCAAACGTAAAAATGAAAGTTTCTTCCCACCTGGTGTGGATGGCTAAAGTTAAGGATATACTCGAAAATGAATTTAATGTTCATCATACAATTCGCTCGGTGGCAGAAAGAGTTTTTGTCCATCCAATGTATTTAGCAAGGGCATTCAAAGAAAAGGAAGGGTTGACTTTCGGAGAATACCAGTTAAAAATGCGTCTGCAAAAAGCTATGGGGTTGCTTTTCAAAACAAAAGGGCAGATTAATGAAATTGCCCATCTTTCCGGTTTCACAGATGCAACACACCTGATTAGATCCTTCCGGTTACACTATCAAGTCACCCCGGCTAAATTCAGGATGGCTTTAAAGCGTTAATTTAAAATGCAGCAAACTAAAGATGGCTGAAAATTTAATGACTGAAATCTTCATTCTGCAAATTGACTAACGCAGATTTAATTAAGATTAAACCGTATGTTTAGGCTAAGATTAGAAGGATAAAAAGATTTTAGAATACCCCGGAAGCAAATAATTCTAAATCCATAACCATAGTCAGCAACTTCAACATCTATAACCCTTTCAACCTTTATTACTTAACCCCTCAAACTTTTTTCAATAACCTATTGAAAATCAAAAAATAAGTCCGTACTTTTGCAGTCCCGAAAACCGGGTTAAAAACAAATAAACAAAAAAAGGAAGAATGCCTACTATTCAACAATTAGTTAGAAAAGGTAGAGTAGCTCTGGTTGACAAGAGTAAGTCACCAGCGTTGGACAGCTGTCCACAGCGAAGAGGAGTATGCACACGCGTGTATACCACTACCCCTAAAAAACCAAACTCAGCAATGCGTAAAGTGGCCCGTGTGCGCCTTACCAACGGAAAAGAAGTAAATGCTTACATCCCTGGTGAAGGTCACAACTTACAGGAACACTCTATTGTTTTGATCCGTGGTGGTCGTGTTAAGGATTTACCAGGTGTACGTTACCACATCATCCGTGGTGCATTAGATACATCAGGTGTAGCCGGTCGTAACCAACGCCGTTCAAAATACGGAACTAAGCGCCCTAAACCGGGTCAAGTAGCAGCAGCGCCAACAAAAGGTAAAAAGAAATAATTAAAGGAGGATAGTAACAATGAGAAAGTCAAAACCAAAAAAAAGAATCCTTCTTCCTGATCCAAGATTCAATGATGTTCTGGTAACCAGGTTTGTAAATAACATGATGTATGACGGTAAAAAATCAACCGCATACGCCATATTCTATAATGCTGTTGATATTGTTGAAAAGAAAACCAGCGAAAACGGGTTGGATACCTGGAAAAAAGCTTTAAACAATGTAATGCCTGCTGTTGAAGTAAAAAGCCGTCGTGTTGGTGGTGCAAACTTCCAGGTGCCTACAGAAGTTCGTCCGGAACGTAAAGTAGCTTTAGGTATGAAATGGCTGATCAACTATGCCCGTCGTCGTGGTGAAAAAACCATGATGGAGAAATTAGCAGGCGAGATCATCTCAGCAGCTAAAGGTGAAGGTGCAGCAGTGAAAAAGAAAGAAGATACGCACAAAATGGCTGAGGCTAACAAAGCGTTCTCACATTTCCGTTTCTAATTAATAAGATTACACCGATTTAATATTGGATTACGCCGATTTTGTTATGATTGCAGATCGGTGTAATCATTAAATAATCAGAGAAATCAAAAAAAGATAATGTCAAGAGATCTAAGATATACAAGAAATATAGGTATTGCCGCTCACATTGATGCTGGTAAAACTACAACTACAGAGCGTATACTGTACTACTCTGGCTTTAGCCATAAAATTGGCGAGGTTCACGAAGGTGCAGCTACAATGGACTGGATGGCACAGGAGCAGGAGCGTGGTATTACCATTACTTCGGCTGCTACTACTATCGACTGGAAATACAGAGGTCACCAATACCACATCAATATTATTGATACCCCGGGACACGTGGATTTTACCGTTGAGGTAAATCGTTCATTACGTGTATTGGATGGTTTGGTTTTCTTATTTTCAGCTGTTGACGGTGTTGAGCCGCAATCAGAAACCAACTGGAGACTTGCAAATAACTACAACGTTGCCCGTATAGGTTTCGTTAATAAAATGGACCGTTCAGGCGCCGACTTTTTAAATGTTGTAAAACAGGTAAAAAGTATGTTAGGCAGCAACGCTGTTCCTTTACAGTTGCCAATTGGTGCTGAAGAGAACTTTAAAGGTGTTGTTGATTTAATTAACTGGAAAGGTATTGTTTGGAATGAGCATGATAAAGGGATGACCTTTACTGAAGTGCCTATCCCTGAGGATATGATTGAAGAAGCAACTGAGTGGAGAGAAAAACTTCTTGAATCAGTAGCTGATTATGATGAGAGCCTGATGGAGAAATTCTTTGACGCTCCTGAAACAATTACTGAACGCGAAGTGCTTGACGCTTTACGTAAAGCTGTTTTAGATGCAAAGATCGTTCCTATGGTTTGCGGTTCATCATTCAAAAACAAAGGTGTTCAAACCATGCTTGATTATGTGATGGAATTACTTCCTTCACCTATGGACGTGGATGGCATTGTGGGTACTAATCCTGATACCGGCGAAGAAATTATTCGTCAGCCATCAGAAAAAGAGCCATTTGCAGCATTAGCGTTTAAAATTGCAACCGATCCTTTCGTAGGTCGTTTGTGCTTTATTCGCGTGTACTCAGGTAACCTTGAGGCTGGTTCATATGTACATAACATGCGTTCAGGCAACAAAGAGCGTATTTCCCGTATCTTCCAGATGCATGCTAACAAGCAAAACCCTATCCCTAATGTAGGTGCAGGTGATATTGCTGCGGTAGTAGGCTTTAAAGATATTAAAACAGGTGATACCCTTTGTGATGAGAAACATCCTATCGTTCTTGAATCAATGAACTTCCCTGAGCCGGTTATCGGTTTAGCTATTGAGCCTAAAACACAGGCTGACGTAGATAAATTGGGTATGGCTTTAGGTAAATTATCTGAAGAAGATCCAACTTTCCGTGTAAGATCTGATGAAGAAACCGGCCAGACTGTAATTTCAGGTATGGGCGAGCTTCACTTAGATATCATCATGGACCGCTTAAAACGTGAGTTTAAAGTAGAGGTTAACCAGGGTGCGCCACAAGTAGCATACAAAGAATCAATTACCGGTACTATACAGCACCGCGAAACTTATAAGAAACAAACCGGTGGTCGCGGTAAATTTGCCGATATCCAGGTTATCCTTTCACCAAATGACGAAGGCAAAGAAGGCTTACAGTTTGTGAATGAAATTAGCGGTGGTTCAATCCCACGTGAATTTATTCCATCTGTTGAAAAAGGCTTTGCTGCTTCAATGGCAAATGGTGTATTGGCCGGTTACCCGTTAACCAGCTTAAAAGTACGTTTAATTGATGGTTCATTCCACGCAGTCGATTCAGATGCGTTATCTTTCGAGATAGCTGCAAAATCTGCTTACCGCGAGGCGTTGCCAAAATGTAAACCAATGTTACTTGAGCCGATCATGAAGATCGAGATCTTAACCCCTGAAGAAAACATGGGTGATGTTATCGGTGACATGAACCGTCGTCGTGGCCAGCTGTTAGGTATGGATTCACGCGCAGGTGCACAGGTAATTAAAGCTACTGTACCACTTTCAGAAATGTTTGGTTATGTAACCCAGTTACGTACCATCACTTCGGGCCGTGCTACTTCAACCATGGAGTTTGATCACTATGCTGAAGCACCACGTAACGTACAGGAAGAAGTAGTTGCCAAAGCAAGAGGCAAAAAAGCTGCTGCGAACGCGTAAATAGAGATTAGTTGATTGGTGATTAGAGATTAGTTGCCAATCAACTTTTTAAATAAACGATCATAGCCTATTAAATAGCTCTTAGGCGTGATAATTAACAAATCGGTGAAATCATTCTTAATCGGTGAGATCATCACAAAAAAAACAAAATGAGCCAAAGGATCAGAATTAAATTAAAATCGTACGATTACAACCTGGTTGATAAATCAGCTGAAAAGATCGTAAAGACAGTAAAGCCGACAGGCGCTGTAGTAAGCGGACCGCTTCCTTTACCAACTGAAAAGAAAATTTTCACAGTATTGCGTTCACCGCACGTAAACAAAAAAGCACGTGAGCAATTTCAATTATGCTCATACAAACGCTTATTGGATATCTACAGTTCAAATTCAAAAACTGTTGATGCTTTAATGAAGCTTGAATTGCCAAGCGGTGTTGAAGTTGAGATCAAGGTGTGATAGTACCGGAAGATCGATATTTTAGAATCAAGAGATAAGAATCAAGATTCAGGATAAATTAAAAAGCCATTTCGAAAGAGTTGGCTTTTTTGGTAGAGATTAGATTTTTATCTAAATTTGATTTATGGCAGCTTATGTGATATACCCTACAGATGAACAGGAAAAGTTTATGAAAGCTTTTTTAGAAGCGTTGGAAATTTCTTTTGTCAAAGATGATGAAGGGGAGCTTCCCCCACACGTGTTAGCGGGAATTGCTCGTGGCGAAGCCGATATTGTTGCAGGACGATTTGTTACATTTGAAGAATTTAAGAAGAAATATCCCGCTGATTAATGCACTTCGACGTAATTTTTTCTGATGAGGCAGATGATACATTTGAGTGCATCGGTGAACAAATAATGGCCAAGTGGAGCGAAAAAGAATTAAAGGAATTTAGAAGACGCGCTTACAAAGTGACGGAGATAATTAGCAAATTTCCTTTAATTTTCCAGGCAGTAAACAAAGCGCAAACAGTTCGGAAAGCTTTTGTCCATAAAAACTGTTCAATGTTTTATCGGGTTGGAGATACTTATATTGAAGTGTTATTCTTTTGGGATAACAGGCAGGATCCCATATTTTTATGATTCTAATCTATTTATTTTGAAATTCTAAATAGCTTTAATTAATGCTTACCGTAAAAGAATCATACAAAGTAGCGCCTGCGTTTTCTAAACCAATATGCGGGATAGTATAATACTCCCCCGATAAAATAATACCCCCTTTTTCTTTTGAGAGTTTGATCTTCAAAAAACCGTGTGCTTCATCGCAGTAGTTTTTTAATTCAACATCGTTAAGCAGGCTGTTTTCATCCGGAAATTGCGGGTCGTTGGGTTCAGCCAATTCATGCAAGTCTGAATAGCCACCGGCACCGGCTACTATAAACGGAACTACCTTTCCGTTGGGATAGGTTTTATTAAACCGCTGATAATTGTGCACATGGCCGCTAAATACGATATCAGGCAACACATTGGCGGCAGCAAATGCTTCATTCAATAACCGCTGCATGTGCAGGCTGGAGCCATGATTTATATCAGCAGAGTAAGGCGCATGGTGAATGCATACAATCAATGCTTTTTTATCAGGGGAAAGTGTTTTTAACTCGTTGACAAACCAATTTTTCTGTTCATCAGTTACTGTTCCAAACTTTGGGACATTGCTATACAAACCAATAATATCAGCTAAAGGTGTACGGAGCGTCCAGTATAGGTTTGGTTGTATGTTTGTTTTGCGGTTGGTATCACCTGCGAGAGCTATTGGTTTTACCGCTGTATTACAAAACACTGCTCTGAAAGCGTCCAGGCTTTGTGGTTTTTCAGTGTTTAAGGGGTCAACATCGGCATCATGATTCCCGGGAATGGCGAATACGGGTGCAGGGTAGTTTTTATACGGAGAAAAAAATTGATCGTAATATTGTGACGCCTGTCCGAAATTATAAACTACATCACCCAAATGAAATAAAAATTGCGGTTTATCTGCTGTTGTTGATTCATTGTCGTATTGCCGTGTCATTTCATTAGCTACCAATTTCTGAAAACCAGGCGAACGCAGGCTGCCGGTATCTCCCGCCATGTGAAAAACAAGTTGATGTTGATCGATTCCGGGTAAAATCTCTTCAATATCAAGCCTGTAGGGATAACTTCCGGTTGGAGGAGGTAATGGTTTAAACTTTTCCTGATCATCAATGGCTGATACTTTAAAGACCGGCCGGATACGCGGATTGCGTTTTTTTAAGGGCATAATTTATGAATGATAGTTGCGATGATACCATCGCACGCAAATATACACCGATTGTATAAATACAATATTAAGTATTGATGCAGGAGGCTTAGCCACCGAGCCTGGTCAGGACCCTATAATTGCAGGCAGTTATTTACCATTAATATACATGTCCTTAAAATTGTAGATCACTTCGCTGAATTTGTTTGTAAAATCCTGGCCTATGTTGCCATAAAATTTTTCGCCGGGAGTTATCGGTTTTGTAAGTACGCTAACATTGTCAACAACTACGCTTTTGCTGCCCAGTGTTAAATTGAATTTGGGTAATACATAAACCTTCTTTTTTTGTGCACCTCCTGCACCGCCAAATCCAACGGTTTTTTGGGTGCCTGCTTTTATAACACGGGCTTTATACTTTTCAAAGTAAGCAGCATACAGCACAGAACTGCTCGCACCTGAATCAAAATGAAAGGATAGGGTGTCATTGCCTGATTTTAATGCTATAACCGGATCGAGGCCATCGAGTGCAAAATTGTGCAGATCGCTTTCGGCAGGAGTTAATGGGATAGTCATTTTTCCATTGCTGAAAATATGTACTTCCCGTAATTGCTCAATAACCGGGAACCCTATAATTACATTGAGCTGAAATTTTACCGGGGCAATATAAAGGATGCTATCCGGCATTACCTGGAAAACCACATTCTTCACTAATACGTCTCCAATATAAAGGCTGTCAGCAATACCCATCCCTGTTTTAAACTGCAGGCCTGTAGCGCCGCTGCCTTCATTATAGGAAACATCCAAAATATGCAACCCTAATTTCTTAGCATACGTTTGGGTAATTGAAGAAATATTGGCCCGGGTATCAAATATGGCATCAAAATTTTGCTCATGTGCGGTAAAAGGAATTTCAATCAAGCCGATCTTGTCCTTCTTCCAGGGTATGGTGGTGTTATTTTTTATAAGGGTTTGCTGCGCCGGTATGTTTTTAAGCGCATTACGGATCAAAAGATCATTGCTAATATCGTCAATATCATCTTTATGCAATGCATGCTTATACTGTTTCAGGATATTACTATCGCATTGGGCTGCTTTTGCATATTGATATGTTTTAAAATAACTATCACCCTGTAATCTCTTTAAAGCCGACTTTACCGAATCCGGTAATTTAAGGGCAGGTTGTTTTAAAAGTGAATCAATGTCTTTAATGCATTCATTGTTACGGTTAAAAGCGTTATCCAGGTATGATTTAAAATACAGCCGGTTATCATCATCAATGCTATCTGTTAGTAATTTAAATTTGGCATCAAGCTTAAAATATTCGTTTTTATCTAACAGCGATTTTAGCTTTCTAACCGACCCTGCATTGTTAGATGTCCTGGTGCAGCCTGCCATTACAAAAACTATGGCGATAAGATATAGTTGGTATTTTGAGATCATAACGATCTTTAGATTGCCTAATGCGTTATTATGTTACAATCGCCGTGATTTCTTCTCCGAAAGTTATCCTGTTGCCAAAAGGATCGTGGGCGGTCATCATAATTGAGATATTTAAAGATTAAATTCCTCTTTCGTGCCTAAAAAGTTAAGCCAAACGCTTTCTAACTCATCAACCAATTGTGGCCTTATAGATATGCCCGAAGCCTGCGGCGTCCAGTTTTGTTCAGCCAGGTTGCCTGTTTTTAAAATCTCCATAGCAAGAATTTGCTCTTTACCCGGGTTGAGTAAAACATCAAGCATAATTTCAATCCGATAATATGTTCTGCCTTTCCGAAATGCCTGATAAGGCTGCGACGAAATAAAACCCGAAGCAAAAATTCCTTTTGGCTCAACTCCCACTCTTACAATGTATGCCCTGTCTCCTGGTTGTATTGATTTATGGCTAACCACACTCCAGTTATCTTTGAGGTTTCCTGATTGCGAAAGCTTTTTAATATCGTTATCAAGATCTTCCCACGGCCATTTCAGCGGATTCCATCCAAACAGGTAGGCTTTCATCCCGGTTTGCTTATGATCTTCCCATCAATTCATCTACCTTATTCCGCTCGGTTTGCAGTTCGCGGGCAAGTTTCTTTTCCTTTTCGTTAGCTTTTGCTTTGTATGTTTTAAACTCTTCCTCAAGCTCGTTATAAAGGTTTATCCTGTACCTGGCCTCTCGGCTGTGGCTTCCCGAACGAACTATCACTACCGCAGCTGTAGCGCCCAATGCAATCACCAGGCCCCACATTATAAGGTTATAAACAGACTTATCAATATAAATACCCAAAAAGTTTACCGAATTAACCCTGGCATTTGATTGTGCCAGTGATTTTTCTTTTTCACTTACATTAGTTTGCAGATCGCCGGTAGTTTTAGTTTCAGCAGCAAGCTTTGTTTCTGCCTCCTGCCGTTTACGGCGCTCAACATTTATTGTATCCTTTAAATTTTTATAAAATGAGGTTATAAAGGGCTCCTGGACGTGATATGTTTTAGTTAAAAGATATTTATACTGTCCGCCCAATGTTTTATCACGCATAAGGATCGTATCTTCTTTTGTGGGCTTTCTGTGAAGCAGCCGGTAAGCCGGGGCTTGCTTTACTGCAATAGGCGCCGGTTTAGCGGCAGGGATTTGCATAAGTGTTTTATGCACAGCGACGAAGTTTTTATTGTTGTTTGAAAAAACAGGTGCAGCGCCAGGGAGAATCAGCGTAATAATGGTGAATAATCTTACAATAAAAATCTTGTTCATGGTATAAATTTGGTTCAACAATATTAACAAAACAGGGCTTTTAATGTTTTTATTGTATTAAAATGCCCTTTTATAAAAGCGAATGTAAGGTTTACTACGGAATTTTGCTACTCATACTTATATTAGCAGCATGAATATAGGCATTATAGGCTTAGGAGATATGGGGCGTTTATACGCCAAAGCTTTTGCAGATGCAGGATACCAGGTTTGCGGCTGCGACCTGCCCGAGAACCGTAACAGGCTGGAAGAAGAGCTTGCTCCTTATCATATTAAAATTATGGTTAGCGGGCTGGAGGTATCGCGGATCAGCGACCTGATCATCTACTCTGTTGAAGCTGATAAGATGCTGCAGGTTGTTGCCGAATGTGGTTCATCAACTAAATATGGGGCAATAGTAGCCGGGCAAACATCTGTTAAAACCCCGGAGATCACCACATTTGAAAAATACCTGCCTGCGGATGCACAGATCATTACTTTCCATGGAATGCACGGCCCGGGCTTTAAGCCTAAAGGGCAAACACTGATCCTGATCCGCCATCGTGCGGATGATGACGCATACCAACGGATGCTGGATCTTTTTACGTCAATAGGGTCAGACATTGTTGAGATGAACGATTACCATGAGCATGACAGGATAGTTGCCGATACACAGGCCGTAACACACGTAGGCTTTGAGAGCATGGGCACCGCCTGGAAAGAGGCTGGCTTTTTTCCCTGGGAAAATGCTTCATATATAGGTGGTATTGATAACGTGAAGATCCTGACCACATTGCGCATCTTTAGCTATAAGGCACACGTTTATGCAGGCCTGGCCATATTGAACCCTTACGCAAGGCAACAGGTAAAGCGTTATGCGGTATCAGAGTCGGAACTTTTTAAACTGATGATAAAAGAAGAAGAGGAAGTGTTCAGGGCAAGGCTTTACCGTGCCCGTGATTTTGTATTTCACGAAAGTCGCAAACCTATTATGCTGAACGATTCGGTGATGAAGGAATTTTCTCTTTCGCAAAAGCCCGAGCAGCAAAAACCTAATTCGCATTTAAGTATCTTAAGCATGGTTGATGCCTGGTATCATTTGGGTGTTAATCCTTATGATAACCTTATCTGCCAAACCCCGCCTTTCCGATTACGACTTGGCATAGCCGAGTATCTTTTTAAAAATGAAGAACTGCTGGAAGAATCGATAGTAACTGCTTTATATGATAAAACGATCAGGGGAGATGACCTGGAATTTCACTCTGCAGTAAGGGAGTGGTCATCTATTATTGGTCATGGCGATATGCAGGGCTACAAGAAGCAATTTAATGAAGTACAAGCATTTTTTGACGGCAGACTTGAAGAAGGAAATAAACAAAGCGCGGAGTTAATAAGAAGGTTGATGACAGAATAGGGAAATTGATTTCAGGAAATACCAATCAGAAATATTTACGCCCTTCTGCTATATCAGCAGAAGGGCGTAAGTGTATTTATGGTACAGCTAATAACTGTAAATTATAATAAGGAGCCGCAACCATTTAAAATAAGCCTATGGTAGCGTTGAAAAATTGATGCTTGGTGGTGTGCCAGTTGCCGCGCGGGTAAATGTTTGATTAAGGGTTACATAATTTGCAAAGAAACCTCCGTTTTGCAAATAGAACTTTCCACTTGCAAGGCCACCTGCGTAATCCATCCTTTGCTGGTTATTGGCTGTAGCATCGCCGTCAAAATAAGCGCTGGTTAACTCTGTCCAGATACCGGTTGAACTCATTACCCATTGGTTACCAAAATTACCTTTCCTGCCCAGATACCCGTTCGTATCGTTGAAATTCTCTAGAAATGAATATAATCCGGCCAAATAGGTATTGGTAGACGGCCTTAACCACGAGGTGATGAATTTCCAAGAGCCAACTTCAGGCGCATAAAACCATGAAGAAAAGGTAGTATTACCGGAAGCATCGGGCACAGCTTCGGTTAAAAATTTATAGGTATTGCCGGCTACCCAATTATAATCAAGATACGCTTGTCCGCCATTGCCTTCTCCTGAAAAGGTTTGAACCACAACACCCGTTCCGGCCCTTGTACTGGTTGTAGTTCCCACTGTCGGGTTCCACACAGAAAACAAAATACGGCGTTCGGTTGATGAGTTTACCTGCATTCCAAAATATCCTTCATTAAAACCATTGGCCATAAAATAAGAGCCAACAGGATCCTGGCCAACAGGAACAGTAACTTCATTATAAAACCATTGCGAATTGGCAGGAGCAGTGTAACCTAAATGTACCGATGGCCCCCTGCGCGACCAGTAAAAATTTGTAGAATCATTAGCAAAAGCTACGTTTGATGCAACCGAAGTTCCGCTAATAATTAAATCGGACACATCCGCATAATAGGAACCGGTTTTGCTTACGCCCTGGAAGTTTACTTTTACATAACCTGGACTGCTAATATTTACGGTTCCGACATTAAAGGTTGAATAGGCTGAACCTGATAATGATACAGTAAATGCCATACCATTAATTGTAAGCTTAACCTTGCTATTTCCTGATGGCACTTTGGCTTTCATTTTTACAGTTAAAGTACCTGTGTTGCTCAGTCGAAAGTAGGCAGAGAAAATACTATTCGGACTGGTCCAGTTTGAGAGTGTATTTGAGGTTACCGTTTCAGCCCCTCCTGAAGCCAGTGTAGTTACAAATGCGTTGCCACCCATAGGAACGTCAAGCGAAGTGCCTCCAAGAAACTGTGTTTTCAGTGTTGTACTATCTGTAAGCGGTGAATTTTTTGATGCAGGTTGATGTGCATCTTTTTTACAGGCAAATAAAAAAGCCATAACAAAACATAGCCAATAATGTAGCTGATACTTTTTCATAATTTAAGGTTTAATTAAAATTTACTGGTTAATTTTACCTCAAGTTAAGAAATGACTATTTAATCAGCTCATTAAAGACTGCACAAACGTTTGTTAACGCATTTAAACTAAGTATTTTAACGGCAACTTAATTAGTATACCGGCTAAAATTAATTAGTAGCACTAAACAATGTCCACGGATAAGCTTTCATATCCCTTAAATATTTACCCTGTGTTTTAAAATACTCCGGATGTTTTTTGAAGAACGGATCAGCTAAAAAATCGGCGCCTCCGGGATGGCCCATATGTGCCCATAGCTCCATCTTTTTAGCCAGTGCTGTGCTGCTAACTTTTCCCTGCACAGCGCCCATCGGGTAAAACGGACCTTCACTCCATTCAGGAACTCCTACAGGATCTTCATCAACATGGCCATCAATTACACAGCGGTTGTAGGCGTTTTTGCTGTGCAATGCATCATAGGTATCACCTTCAATTGTTTTGCCGTTTTCATCATCCAGCTTTCCTTTATAATCAACAGCAACTAATTTCTCCATCCGCAACCTGCGGGCATTTGGTGAATTTTCTTTGTTGTTCACATCAAATGTGGTTTCTTCTTTTATCAGCTTAGGATCGCTTGGGAAATTTGACCCGATAATAGCTGTATCCTTTGAACGCCATACTTTATAGTTCTTAAGGCCCAGCTCAAGCTTGGCTACCTCGTTGGTTTTGGTATCGCCGATCAGCCAGTCGTTAGCATAGCCGCCGTTATTATCTGTAGTCATTATTTTTACCACATCATCAATGCTGCGGGCATATTGTGCAGCCTTGCGGGCACGTACAAATTCAGGTGTGCGGGTAGTATCAAAACCTTTAAAGCCGGTAATGGTGGTTTCAGTAATTAAGATGCCGCTGTTGGTTACCACAAAATCATCGCCGCTATGGATAAAGCCCGGAGCTACATCCATCAGCATATGGTTGCCTTTTTCGGGTTTAATAGCAGCAATAACATTCCAGCGTTCGCCAACAATATAATCTGTCCAGTTGTTATGGCCTATCACAATTTTATGATCTTTTGTAAAGCTGCCTGTAGCAATAAATGCGCTGCAATTGCCTGGGGCTTTATTATCCCCGCTGCCGGGTTTAACTTTATTATTCAGCCCGGCAACATAGTATTGCGCCAGTTCGATATTGGCATTTAGGGCAGTAATATCCAGTGTGTCATATTTCATGCCCTTTGCCTGCAGGCCTTCGGCAATGCCTTTTATTTCATCCTGGTATTCCTTGTCAATCTTTTTCCATAAAAAACGCTGTGAGGCCGAGCGGTAAAAGGCCCAGTCCTTACCACTGGTGGTTGGCAAGTAATATTGCATCACCTTTATTAAGGTATCAATTTCTTTGGCAACTAAAAAGCCGTGCTGATACCCGATATCGGCAGGGGAGCCTGCAAGATGTATGTAGATCCAGCCGTTTTTGTCCTCGCGGGTAGCATTGCCAAGGCGGTTGTTTTTTGTTGGGGTTTCTTTGCAGCCGAATAGCGCAGTGGTTAATAATAGGGCGATAACGATTTTGATGGGGGATTTCATTTTGTGTCAGCCAGTTAAGTGATGGCTGAATATAGGGAAACTTACTAAGTTTTCAAAATTTGGTGAGTTGAATGAGTCTAAACTTTTTATTATTCAAGGTAATTGTCTTAATTTTGTTATATGACAACGCTCACTATTGAAATTCCGGAAAAGATCGAAAAGACACTGTCAGATTTGATTGAACAGTTAGGGGGGAAAGTAATTATTAGTGACTCAAATTCAAAGGAGGACAGAAGCCTAACTCATGTCACAGAAAAACTATCGCGAAAGGATAAGAAATTTTTAAAAGAGTTTGATGAGGCCATTGAGTTTGTAAACCTGCACCAACAAGGAAAGGTTAAAGCCAAAACGATCGACCAATTGTTAAATGAGCTTTAGTATTAATTTCACCCCGTTTTTTGAGCGGGAGTTTAAAAAACTTTTAAAAAAGCATGGCTCTTTAAAAAAAGATTTAGAAGCAATTATCAACCTCTTGAATGAAAACCCAAGGTCAGGAGAATCCATTGGTAACAACTGTTATAAAATACGCATGAGCATATCCTCAAAAAATAAGGGTAAATCTGGCGGGGCCAGGGTAATTACTCATGTAAGATTTATGAATGAAGAGATTTTCCTGTTGTCAATATATGATAAATCGTCATTAAGCACTATAGCAGAAGAACAATTACTGATCAGAATTAAAAGCCTTAAATAGTAATACAGGGAGTTGGAAATTTCAGATTTACGAAGTTTTTAAAACTTCGTAAATGGATAATTAATGAAATTATTCATCGGCTGGATACGACACATAATTAAAAGAACTCTTTTTCTCTCCATCACACCTCACTTAATCAACTATTTCCCCTAAAAACCTGCCTCAAAATAATTTATAAAAAAATAACTTGTTAACTATTTGGCAATTAATGTAAAATTCCTATCTTTGCCGTCCCTTACGGGGGAATAACATGTCTTGAACGAAGCCCTACTGCTTCGATGGACAAAAACAAAAAAATAAAATGTCAGGAATTATTGGTAAAAAAGTAGGAATGACCAGCATTTTCGATGAAGCAGGAAAAAATATTCCCTGCACAGTAATCGAAGCTGGCCCTTGCGTGGTAACACAGATCAGATCTGTTGAAACAGATGGATATGCAGCTATTCAGCTTGCATACGGTGAGAAAAAAGACAAGCACACTACAGGTCCTTTAAAAGGCCACTTCCAAAAAGCCGGTACTACACCAAAACGTAAACTGGTTGAATTCAAAACTTTCGAGGATGAAAAATCATTAGGTGACACTGTTACTGTTGAGATTTTTGAGATCGGTGATTTTGTGGATGTGGTTGGTACTTCAAAAGGTAAAGGTTTCCAGGGTGTGGTAAAGCGTCACGGTTTTGGTGGTGTGGGTATGCAAACTCACGGTCAGCACAATCGTTTACGTGCACCGGGTTCATTGGGAGCTTCATCATGGCCTTCTCGCGTATTTAAAGGTATGCGTATGGCTGGGCAGATGGGAAATGAACGTGTTAAAATTCAGAATTTGCAAGTTGTGAAAGTTTTCGCAGAGCAAAATCTGTTGGTTGTTAAAGGTTCCATCCCAGGAGCTAAGGGTTCATTCGTAATAGTGGATAAATAAGATGGAAGTTAACGTAGTAAATGTATCAGGTAAAGAAACAGGTGCCAAGGTGCAACTTCCTGAATCCGTATTCGGTATTGAACCAAACGATCACGCAATTTATCTTGATGTTAAGCAGTATTTAGCTAATCAGCGTCAGGGTACACACAAATCAAAACAGCGTAACGAAATTGCAGGTTCAACCCGCAAATTATATAAGCAAAAAGGTACCGGTGGTGCCCGTGCAGGTAGTGTAAAATCACCATTGTTTAATGGTGGTGGCCGTGTATTCGGTCCGCAGCCGCGCGATTACAGTTTCAAGTTAAACAAGAAACTTAAATCACTGGCACGTAACTCTGCTTTATCATACAAAGCAAAAGACAGCAGCATAGTAGTTGTAGAAGACTTTACTTTTGACTCGATCAAAACCAAAAGCTACATACAGCTTACCGCAGATCTTAATGTTAGTGATGTAAAAACACTTTTAGTATTAGGCGCTGCAAATAACAATGTTTATTTATCAAGCAGAAACCTGAAAAGAACTAAGGTTATCCTGGCAAACCAGCTAAACACTTATGATGTGTTAAATGCAGGCAAGCTGATCTTAACCACAGGTGCTCTTAAAACTTTGGAGGAAGCATTAGCTAAGTAATTATGGAAATTTTAAAGAAACCCTTACTTACTGAAAAAGTAACTCAATTAACAGAGAAGCTTAATCGTTATGCTTTCAAAGTTGATCACAGAGCTAACAAAATTCAGATCAAAGGAGCCGTTGAGGCTATGTATGGTGTTACCGTGAAAGCTGTAAACACTATGAAATACGTTGGAAAACTGAAGACCCGCAATACTAAGGCAGGCGCCGTTAGTGGCCGCGCTGCAACTTATAAAAAAGCGGTCATTACGTTGAAAGACGGAGAAACAATAGATTTTTATAGCGGTATATAAATAAGAAGATGGCAGTTAAAAGATTTAAACCGGTTACGCCGGGTACCCGCTTCAGAGTTGATGTATCTAACTCAGATATAACAACAAACGTTCCTGAGAAGTCGTTGGTTGTATCAGCCAACACAAGATCAGGCGGGCGTAATAACAGCGGTAAAATGACTATGCGCTACATGGGTGGTGGTCATAAACAAGCATACAGGTTGATTGATTTCAAACGTAATAAATTTGACATTCCGGCAAAGGTTGCAACTATTGAGTATGATCCTAACCGTTCAGCCCGTATAGCCCTGCTACATTTTGTTGACGGTGAAAAAAGATACATGATTGCTCCTGAAGGATTAACAGTTGGACAAACTGTTGTATCAGGCGAAACAGCAACTCCTGAAGTAGGTAATACAATGCCTTTGAAAAATATCCCATTGGGCTCTATTATTCATAACATTGAATTAAACCCTGGCCAGGGTGGTACCATAGCACGTAGCGCCGGTACTTATGCACAGCTTTCAGCACGCGATGGTAAATATGCTATCATCAAATTGCCTTCAGGCGAAACCCGTATGATCCTGTCAACTTGTTTGGCAACTATCGGTACCGTTTCAAATGGCGAAAAAGCAAACGCTGTATTAGGTAAGGCTGGCCGTAACCGCTGGTTAGGCCGCAGGCCGAGAGTTCGTGGTGTAGCCATGAACCCGGTAGATCACCCTATGGGTGGTGGCGAGGGCAGAGCCTCAGGTGGTCACCCACGTTCACGCAAAGGTTTATTAGCAAAAGGCTACAAAACTCGTGACAAAAAGAAAACATCGGATCGTTATATCATTGAAAGAAGGAAGAAATAACAATGGCACGTTCAATTAGAAAAGGACCTTACATCGATCATAACCTTGACAAGAAAGTTATGGTTCTGAATGATTCAAATAAGAAATCGGTTGTAAAAACATGGTCAAGACGCTCCATGATCTCTCCGGATTTCGTTGGTCATACATTCGCAGTACACAACGGTAATAAATTTATCCCTGTGTACGTAACAGAAAACATGGTTGGACACAAGCTGGGAGAGTTTGCACCAACCCGTACATTCCGTGGTCACGCAGAAAAGAAAAAATAAGGCATGGAAGCAACAACTAAAATTAAAAAGTCTGTACTAATCAGACAGAAAAAGGAAGCTGCGAAAGCGCAGGTTGGTGGTGCATCTGTTGCCAAGTTACAGAACTGCCCAACTTCACCACGTAAAATGCGTTTGGTGGTTGACCTGATCCGTGGTATGAACGTTGAGAAAGCGATATATACCCTAAAATTTTTAAATAAGGAAGCTGCGATACGCGTTGAAAAGCTTTTGTTATCAGCCATCAAAAACTGGGAAGCAAAAAACGAAGGCAAACGTGTTGAAGAAAGCAACCTGTATGTAAAAGAGGTTTCAGTAGGCGGTGGTCGTCAGTTAAAAAGGTTACGCCCTGCTCCGCAAGGAAGAGGATACCGTATCCGCAAACGCTCAAACCACGTACACCTGATCGTAGATAGTAAAAACGACAACAATTAATTTGAAATGGGACAGAAAGCACATCCAATAGGTAACAGATTAGGAATCATCAGAGGTTGGGATTCTAATTGGTTCGGTGGCAATCATTATGCCGACAAATTAGTTGAAGACGAAAAGATCCGTAAATATCTTTCAGCACGTATCTCAAAAGGTGGTGTATCAAAGGTAGTTATTGAACGCACATTAAAACGTATCACTGTAACTATACACACTGCCCGTCCGGGTATTGTTATAGGTAAAGGTGGCCAGGAAGTTGATAAGATCAAAGAAGAGTTAAAGAAACTTACTAAAAAGGAAGTTCAGATCAACATCTTCGAGATCAAACGCCCTGAACTTGATGCACAATTAGTTGCAGAAGGTATAGCAAAACAACTTGAAGCACGTATTTCATTCCGTCGTGCCATGAAAACCACTATTGCTTCAACCATGAGAATGGGTGCTGAAGGAATAAAGGTGATGACATCAGGCCGTTTAGGTGGCGCTGAAATGGCACGTACAGAACAATATAAAGAAGGAAGAATTCCACTACATACTTTCCGCGCAGACATTGACTATGCATTAGCTGAAGCTTTAACCACTTATGGAAAAATAGGTGTTAAGGTTTGGATTTGCAAAGGCGAGGTTTACGGCAAACGCGACTTATCACCAAACATTGGTGGTGCGAGCAGCGCAAGCGGTAAAGGCGGACGCCCTGAAGGCGGCGCGGCAGGCTTCGGCGGTCGTGGCGGCAATGAAAGAGGTGGCGAACGTGGCGGTGAACGCAGAGGCGACAGGAAACCAGGCGGTGATCGCCGTGGCGGACCGGGTGCACCAGGCGGAAATCGCCCGGGTGGCCAGGGAAATCGTCCAGGTGGACAAGGCGGCGGTAATCGTCCAGGCGGAAACCGCCCGGGTGGTCCAGGAAAGAGATAATAATATTAGTAGAAAAATATATCGTTAAGATATAAAAGCTTAAGAAAATGCTACAGCCAAAAAGAACGAAGTTCAGAAAGATGCAAAAAGGCAAAATGAAAGGTAACGCCAGTCGTGGCGCTGAGCTTTCATTCGGATCTTTCGGTATAAAATCACTCGAGCCGGCCTGGATCACCAGCCGCCAGATCGAAGCTGCACGTATTGCTGTAACACGTTTTATGAAACGTGAAGGCCAGGTGTGGATCAGGATATTTCCTGACAAGCCTGTAACCAAAAAACCAGCGGAAGTACGTATGGGTAAAGGTAAAGGTGCTCCGGAATACTGGGTAGCGGTAGTACGCCCCGGAAGGATCATTTTTGAAGCCGAAGGTGTGCCTTTAGACGTTGCTAAAGAAGCACTGCGCCTGGCAGCACAAAAGTTGCCTGTGCAAACAAGATTTATAGTACGTAGAGATTACGTAGAAGCATAAATAAAATTTGAATGTTGTAAAGTGTTGTAAAATTAGTTATAGTTAATACAGCAGCATAATCTTTACAACCTCTTCAATATTACAACAAACAGTTAAAGAAAATGAAAAACTCAGAGATTTTAGAGTTGTCAACTGAAGAATTGGTTGCCAGGGTCAGCGAGGAAAGAGGAACACTCACCAAACTGAAATTTGCACATGCGGTTTCTGCTATTGAAAACCCTACCCGTATCACAAGGGTACGTAAGGACATCGCCCGTTTAAATACTGAATTAACAAAGCGCAAAGCGGCGTCAGCTTCTGAATAATTTTTAAGCGTCGAGAAAAATGGAAAGAAATTTAAGAAAAACACGTACCGGCCTGGTGGTAAGCAGCAAGATGGAAAAATCTATTGTAGTTGCTGTGGAACGTAAGGTGAAACACCCAATTTATGGTAAGTTCGTTAAGAAAACTACCAAATTTATGGCTCATGATGAAGCCAATACCTGTGGTGTAGGCGATACCGTATTGATTATGGAAACACGCCCGCTGAGCAAAAACAAAAACTGGAGATTAGTTCAAATTTTAGAAAGGGCTAAATAAGATGGTACAACAGGAATCAAGATTAAATGTAGCTGATAACAGCGGTGCTAAAGAAGTTTTAGTGATCCGTGTGTTAGGTGGTACCGGTAAAAGGTATGCATCAATTGGCGATAAGATAGTAGTTACCGTAAAAAGTGCTTTGCCATCAGGCAACGTTAAAAAAGGTACTGTTTCAAAAGCCGTAGTTGTTAGAACTAAGAAAGAGATCCGCAGAAAAGATGGTTCTTATATCCGTTTTGACGACAATGCCGCGGTTTTGTTAAACAACCAGGATGAGCCAAGAGGTACACGTATCTTCGGCCCGGTAGCAAGAGAGTTACGTGAAAAACAATTTATGAAAATTGTATCATTAGCACCGGAGGTATTGTAATAATGGAAAAGAAACAACACACACAACCTACCAAGTTAAAGGTTAAAAAAGGTGACCTGGTAAAGGTTATAGCCGGAGATTCAAAAGGATCAGAAGGTAAGATATTAGAAGTAATATTAGAAAAAGGCAGAGCTATTGTTGAAGGTGCCAATATGGTATCAAAACATACTAAGCCTAATGCAGCAAAACCAAACGGTGGAATTGTTAAGCAGGAAGCTGCTATAGCTATTTCAAACCTGATGCTGGTTGATCCTAAATCAGGAAAACCAACCCGCGTTGGCCGTAGAAAAAATGATGCCGGTAAATTAGTAAGGTTTGCAAAAATATCAGGAGAGGAAATTAACTAATGGAATACGTACCAAGATTAAAAACAAAGTATAAGGACGAAATTCGTACTGCACTGAAAGATAAATTTCAGTACAAAAGCGTAATGCAGGTTCCTAAGCTTGAAAAAATTGCTATCAACCAGGGTGTTGGTGGTGCTACTACTGATAAAAAGCTTATTGAAAGTACAATTACCGAGCTTACCACTATTACCGGTCAGCAGGCTGTTTCTTCAAAATCTAAAAAAGATATTTCAAACTTTAAGTTACGTAAAAACATGCCTATCGGCGTACGTGTTACCTTACGTGATAATACAATGTATGAATTTCTTGACCGTTTAATTGCTGTTGCTTTACCACGTATCCGTGATTTCAAAGGCATTAACGATAAAGGTTTTGACGGACGCGGAAACTATACTTTAGGTGTATCTGAACAAATTATTTTCCCGGAGATCAATATTGACAAGATCAATAAAATCCAGGGAATGGATATTACCTTTGTAACCTCTGCAACAAACGATGTTGAAGCATTGGAGTTGTTGAAACAATTTGGATTACCATTTAAAAATCAAAATACTAATGGCTAAAGAAGGTGTAAAAGCACGTGAAGTTAAACGTGCTAAGTTAGTAGCAAAATACGCTGAAAAAAGAGCGGCCCTTAAAGCTGAAGGAAACTATGTAGCTTTAGATGCTTTACCAAAAGGATCGTCACCGGTTAAATTACATAACCGTTGTAAATTAACAGGCCGTCCGCGCGGATACATGCGTCAGTTTGGTATATCACGTGTAACATTCCGTGATATGGCCCTGGCTGGTAAGATCCCCGGAATAAAGAAAGCAAGCTGGTAATTTGATTTCGGATTTCGGAATTACGATTTCGGAATTTGAATATCGCAGAACAGAAAATAAATTGGAATTTGGAAATTCGAATTTGGGTTAAATCCGAAATAGAACATCCGAAATAGAACATCCGAAATCCGATATAAGATTAACCGATAGAAGGTCCAAAAAAGGAAACCACTATCATAAAACAATAAAATGAATACAGATCCAATCGCAGATTATCTTACAAGAGTAAGGAATGCTATTAAGGCCAACCATCGGGTTGTTGAAATTCCTGCATCAAATCTGAAAAAGGAAATCACTAAGGTGCTTTTCGATAAAGGTTACATTGCTAATTTTAAGTTTGAAGATAACGGTCCTCAAGGCACTATAAAGGTGGCTTTGAAATACCATCCGATAACTAAAATTTCTGCTATCCGCAGCATTGCACGCATCAGTAAACCAGGTTTGAGGAAATACGCAGGCATGGATAACTTGCCAAGAGTATTAAATGGTTTAGGTATTGCCATCCTGTCGACTTCAAAAGGTGTAATGACCGATAAAGAAGCCCGCGCACAGAATGTTGGTGGTGAGGTTTTATGCTACGTATATTAATAGGAGGAAATTAAGCAATGTCAAGAGTAGGAAAATCACCTATAGCACTACCACAGGGAGTAACTATTAATGTATCGGCAGATAATGTTGTTACAGTAAAAGGCCCTAAAGGTGAGTTGCAACAGGCTGTTGACAGTGATATCACTGTTGAACAGGAAGAAGGAAATCTGGTTGTAAAACGCCCTTCTGATCAAAAACGCCACAAAGCGTTACATGGTTTGTATCGTGCGCTAATTAACAACATGGTTGTAGGCGTAACCACCGGTTACAAGATTGAGCAGGAATTAGTGGGTGTGGGTTACCGTGCAACCAATACAGGTAATACATTAGATTTAGTTTTGGGATATTCTCACCACTATGTTTTTGAATTACCAAAAGAAATAAAAGTTTCAACAACTGCTGATAAGGGTAAAAACCCCACTATCATTTTAGAGTCAATTGATAAACAACTTATAGGCCAGGTAGCAGCAAAAATACGCTCGTTACGTGCACCAGAACCTTACAAGGGTAAAGGTATCAAGTTTGTTGGCGAAGTATTGAGAAGAAAAGCAGGTAAATCAGCATCTAAAAAATAATCGTCATGGGAGCTAGAGCAAAATTATCAAGAAGAGACAGAATTAAGATGGGGATCAGGAAGCGCCTTTCAGGTTCTTCAGCACGCCCTCGTCTGTCAGTATACAGAAGCAATAAAGGTATTTATGCGCAGATCATTGACGATGTAAGCGGAAAGACACTAGTGTCGGCCTCATCATTATCAAAAGATTTTACTGCAGCAGACGGTACTAAAATTGATCAGTCAGTTGCCGTTGGTAAACTGGTTGCTTCAAAAGCTATTGCAGCAGGCATTAAAGATGTGGTTTTCGACAGGAACGGTTATTTGTACCATGGTCGTGTTAAATCACTGGCTGAAGGTGCACGTGAAGGTGGTTTAAACTTTTAATCGAAAAGAGAAATGTCAACAATCAACATAAAAAGAGTAAAAACAAGCGAGATCGAATTAAAAGACCGCTTGGTAAGCATACAGCGTGTAGCCAAAGTAACCAAAGGCGGCCGTACTTTCAGCTTCAGTGCCATTGTGGTAGTGGGTGATGAGAATGGTGTTGTAGGTTATGGTTTAGGTAAAGCTAAAGAGGTTACAGAAGCTATTGCAAAAGGTATTGATGATGCTAAAAAGAACCTTGTAAAAGTTCCTATCATTAACGGTACTGTACCGCATGAGCAAATAGGTAAATTTTCAGGAGGTTTTGTTTTCATAAAACCTGCAGCAAACGGTACCGGTGTAATTGCCGGTGGTGCGATGCGTGCTGTATTAGAGTCAGCAGGGATCCACAACGTATTGGCAAAATCAAAAGGTTCATCAAACCCGCACAACGTGGTTAAAGCAACTGTATCGGCATTATCACAATTACGTGATGCTTATACTGTAGCTCAGCACCGTGGCGTTAGTTTAGGTAAAGTATTTAACGGATAATCAGTCATGGCAAAAATCAAAATAACCCAGATTAAAAGCGTGATCGATAGAAGTGAGCGCCAAAAACGTACGGTTGAGGCCCTGGGCTTAAGAAAGATCAACCACAGTGTAGAAGTTGAAGCTACTGCAGCTATCATCGGTATGGTTAAAAAAGTTAATCACCTGGTAGCGGTAGAAAATATTTAATATCATGAATTTAAGCAATCTTAAACCTGCAGAAGGTTCTACTAAAAATAGAAAAAGAATTGGCCGTGGTACTGGTTCAGGCCGTGGCGGAACATCAACCCGTGGCCATAAAGGTGCCGGATCACGTTCAGGTACCAGCACAAAAGTTGGTTTTGAAGGTGGCCAGATGCCTTTACAGCGCCGTGTGCCTAAGGTAGGATTTAAAAATCCTAACCGTGTTGAGTATGTTGGCGTTAACCTTGATGTGTTACAAGCATTAACTGAAAAATTTACTTTATCATCAGTTGATTTTGATACACTGAAAGAACATGGTTTAGCATCACGTAACGACCTTGTTAAAATTTTAGGCCGTGGCGAATTGAAAGCCAAATTAGAAGTTAAAGCACATGCATTTACTGCTACAGCGCAAAAAGCTATTGAAGCAGCAGGTGGTACAATAGTTAAGCTATAATTTTTCGATGAAGAAATTTTTCACCACATTATCCAATATTTGGAAAATCGATGATTTAAGAGTGCGTATTTTGAACACACTCTTATTTCTTTTTATATATCGTGTAGGCTCATACGTAGTTCTGCCGGGTGTTAACGCTAATTTGCTTAGCCACCAGCAAGGCAATGAAGGCATAACAGGTTTACTCAATATGTTTGCCGGAGGATCGTTTTCACGGGCCTCAATTTTTGCGTTAGGTGTAATGCCTTATATTTCGGCTTCCATTGTGGTGCAATTATTAGGTATTGCTGTTCCATATTTCGCCAAACTTCAGAAAGAAGGCGAAAGCGGCAGAAACAAGATCAACCAGTGGACGCGCTATCTTACCATCGGTATTACTGCACTGCAGGCTATTGGTTATTTGAAATCGCAGATTTCACCTGATCAAATGCTTTTAGTAAACCCATATTTCACAATTCTGAATATGTTCGTGTTAACTTCAGGTACTATGTTTGTGATGTGGCTTGGTGAAAAAATTACTGATAAAGGTATTGGAAATGGTATTTCACTCATCATTATGGTGGGTATTATTTCGGCGCTTCCGGGTGCATTCCTTACTGAATTCCAATCACGTACTGTTGGTGCGGGTGGTTTAGTTACCTTTATTGTTGAAATTTTGGCCCTGATAGGTGTGGTAATGTTTACTGTGCTTATTGTACAGGGTACCAGGAAAGTTGCTGTTCAGTACGCAAAACGTATTGTTGGTAACAAACAATATGGTGGTGTGCGCCAGTATATTCCGTTAAAGGTAACTGCTGCCGGTGTAATGCCGATAATATTTGCACAAGCCTTAATGTTTATACCGTCAACGGTAGCACAGTTTTTTCCTAATGCAGCATCAAACAGCATATTAATGTCATTATCTGACTATACCTCATGGGCACATAATTTATTGTTTGCTGTACTAATTATCCTGTTCACTTTCTTCTATACGGCTATTACGGTTAATCCTAATCAAATGGCAGAGGATATGAAAAAGAACGGCGGCTTTGTTCCGGGTATTAAACCAGGACGGGCAACCGGAGCGTTTTTAGACGCTGTAATTTCAAGGATAACTTTACCGGGCGCTATTGCGCTGGCTATTGTAGCTATTATACCAGCATTTGCAAGTATGATCCACATCAGCAGTTCATTTGCACGGTTTTTTGGTGGTACTTCATTAATTATTCTTGTGCAGGTTGTATTAGATACTTTACAGCAAATAGAAAGCCATTTATTGATGCGTCATTATGATGGCTTGATGAAAAGCGGAAGAGTTAAAGGGCGTACGGCTATCCCATCAGCAGGTGGAACGAGCCAGCCTGTTATATAATTTAACATGTCAAAGATTCATTATAAGTCTGTCGAAGAGATAGAACTGATAAGAGAAAGTTCTTTACTTGTTTCCAAAACACTTGGGGAGATAGCGAAAGTTATCCGCCCAGGTATTAAAACCATTGAATTAGATAAACTTGCAGAAACTTTTATCCGTGATAACGGAGGTGTTCCTGCATTTTTAAATTATCATGGCTTCCCGTATTCATTGTGTATTTCGATGAATGACCAGGTAGTACATGGTTTCCCAGGCAAGCATGTGCTTGTTGAGGGCGATGTAGTATCGGTTGATTGCGGGGTGATCCTGAATAAATATTTTGGCGACTCTGCCTTTACTTTCGCCATTGGCGAAGTTAGCAGCACCGCTAAGGATCTGATGCGCGTTACCAGGGAATGCCTTGACTTAGGTGTTGAGAAAGCGGTAGCCGGAATGCGTATAGGAGATATAGGTTACGCGGTACAGGAGCATGCTGAAAAGCATGGTTATGGTGTAGTAAAGGAACTGGTGGGGCATGGTGTAGGTTTAGAGCTGCATGAAAAACCCGAGGTGCCTAACTATGGTAAGCGCGGAGCAGGTGTTAAATTAGAGGAAGGAATGGTGATAGCCATTGAGCCTATGATTAACGCCGGTAAAGCCAGGGTTAAGTTTTGGGATGATGGATGGACCGTATCAACCATTGATGGCAAGCCATCTGCTCATTATGAGCATACGGTAGCTATCAGGAAGGGACAACCCGATATACTTTCGACATTTTCTTACGTAGATAATGTTTTAAAAGAAAAAGAAAATAATTAAAATATTTTTATTAATTTTGCATCCCGGTTTTAGGGCGGATAATTAAGTAATAATCAGTAAAATATGGCTAAACAATCATCGATTGAACAGGACGGAACAATTCGGGAAGCATTATCAAATGCAATGTTCAGGGTTGAACTGGAAAATGGTCATGAGATTATTGCGCATATTTCCGGAAAAATGCGGATGCACTACATCAAGATATTACCTGGCGACAGGGTTAAATTGGAGATGAGCCCGTATGATTTAACAAAAGGTAGAATAACCTATAGATATAAATAATAAACGAGATGAAAGTTAGAGCATCCATTAAAAAACGCAGTGTTGATTGCAAGATCATCCGCCGCAACGGGAAACTTTATGTGATCAACAAAAAGAATCCGAAGTACAAACAACGTCAGGGATAATTAAAGGAATTGTAGTAATCCGTACAACGGTGGCCCGCCGTTCGGTTATTACGTAAAAATACAAACAAAAAATATGGCAAGGATTTCAGGTATTGATTTACCAAAGAATAAAAGAGGCGAGATTGGCCTGACCTACATTTATGGCATTGGCCGTTCAACAGCTCAAAGAATTTTGACTGAAGCAGGTATTGATTTCAATACAAAAGTTCAAGACTGGAATGATGAGCAATTAGCTACAATTCGTGGTATAATTAATGATCAGATAAAAGTTGAAGGCTCTTTGCGTTCAGAAGTTCAACTGAACATTAAGCGTTTAATGGATATAGGTTGCTACCGTGGTACCCGTCACCGTAAAGGATTGCCTTTGCGTGGTCAGCGTACTAAAAACAACTCACGTACCCGTAAAGGAAAACGTAAAACAGTTGCTAACAAGAAGAAAGCTACTAAATAGTTGATTGGTGGTTAGAGGGCAGAGATTAGTTGAAGCCGGAAATCACCAGGAATAAGTAAATTATAAAATGATTTATGAGTCCGAATTATTCGCTAATTCAGTAATTCATTAAATCAGTAATTAAACAAGAAAATGGCTAAGAGCAAAAAAGTAACCAAAAAGCGTGTTGTAATTGTCGAGTCGGTTGGCGAAGCACATATCAACGCTACTTTTAACAACATCATTATCACCCTTACCAACAAAACAGGCCAGGCTATTTCATGGTCGTCTGCAGGTAAAATGGGTTTCAAAGGTTCAAAAAAGAATACACCATATGCTGCAGGACAAGCTGCCGGCGATTGCGGTAAAGTAGCTTATGATTTAGGCTTACGCAAGGTTGAAGTATTTGTAAAAGGCCCGGGCGCTGGTCGTGAATCAGCTATCCGTACTTTGCAAACTGCAGGTATTGAAGTAACCACAATAAAAGATATTACACCGCTTCCGCATAACGGTTGCCGCCCTTCAAAAAGGAGAAGAGTTTAATTAACAATTTTTTTAAAGCTAAGATTCGACAGCTACAGGCTGTTTGATACTTTAAAAACCACACAAAAATGGCTAGATATACAGGACCAAAATCCAAAATTGCGCGCCGTTTCCGCGAACCGATCTTCGGTCCGGATAAAGCGTTAGAAAGAAAAAATTATCCACCGGGCATGCATGGTGCTTCCAAAAGAAGAGGAAAGCAATCAGAGTATTCAACCCAGTTGATGGAAAAACAGAAAGTTAAATACACTTATGGTGTGTTAGAACGTCAGTTCGAAAACTTGTTTCACCGTGCTTCTGCTAAAGAAGGTATCACAGGTGAAAACTTGCTGAAATTTTTAGAAGCCCGTTTAGATAATGCAGTTTACCGTTTAGGTATTTCTCCAACCCGTTCAGGTGCACGCCAGTTAGTTGGCCACAAGCACATCACTGTTAACGGCGAGGTTGTAAATATTGCATCTTATGCTTTAAGAGCAGGTGATGTTATCGCGGTTCGCGAAAAATCAAAATCATTAGAGACAATTGCAAATTCAGTGGCAGGTCGCAGAATTAACAAATACAGCTGGCTTGAGTGGGATGCTGCCAATTTAACAGGCAAATTCCTAAACTATCCAAATCGCGATGAGATCCCTGAAAACATCAAGGAAAACTTAATCGTCGAGTTGTACTCAAAATAATAACGATACTTATCCGCATTATGATTGGCAGATTCTGCCAATCTTTTGTGGTTTAAATCATTTCAATTAGTAAACAATAAATAAAGGATATAAATGGCAATTTTAGCATTTCAAAAACCAGACAAGGTTATCATGCAGAAATCAACTGATTTTGATGGCACGTTTGAGTTTCGTCCGTTAGAACCAGGCTTCGGTGTAACCATTGGTAATGCTCTTCGTCGTATCTTACTTTCATCACTTGAAGGTTATGCGATCACTTCAGTTCGTTTTTCAGGAGTGATGCATGAGTTTTCAACCATAAAAGGTGTTGTTGAAGATGTAACCGAAATTATACTTAACCTAAAACAGGTGAGGTTTAAAAAATCAGGTGAATCTGGCGACAGCGAAAAGATATTTGTTATCATTAATGGCCAGGATGCTTTTAGTGCGGGTGATATCACTAAATTCTCAAATAACTTTACTGTTTTAAATCCGGATCTTGTGATCTGTAACATGGATTCATCAGTAACGCTTGAAATTGAGCTTACCGTTAGCAAAGGCCGTGGCTATGTTGCTAGCGAAGAAAACAAAAACCCTGACGCTAATGTAGGTGTAATAGCTATCGATTCTATTTACACGCCTATTAAGAACGTTAAATATACTATCGAGAACTATCGTGTGGAACAAAAAACAGACTATGAAAAATTAGTTCTGGATATTACCACTGACGGCTCTATTCATCCTGAAGATGCACTTAAAGAAGCTGCTAAGATTCTTATCCAGCACTTTATGTTGTTCAGCGATGAGAACATGATGCTTGAAGCACAGGCTAAAGAAGAAACCAAAGAAGTTGACGAAGAAATTTTACATATGCGTAAGATCCTTAAAACTGAACTGGTTGATCTTGACCTTTCTGTACGTGCATTAAATTGCCTTAAAGCTGCTGACATCCGCAGCCTGGCTGATTTAGTTTCGTATGATGTTGCTGACATGCTTAAGTTCAGAAACTTTGGTAAAAAGTCATTGACTGAAATTCAGGACCTGGTTAAATCAAAAGGCTTATCTTTTGGTATGAACCTGTCAAAATTTAAGTTAGACGAAGAATAATTTAGAGATTAGCGATTAGAGATCAGTTCTGAACTTTAATCGCTAATTTTTTTTATAACAATAGAGCAGTGTACTGAGGCGATCTCACTACGCACCACTCAAATTAACAACTGAGTATTTGCATAATTCCGAGGACTTGACGATATAACGCCGTCCGACGGTATGCACGTGCCACAAACAACAAAATACAATGAGACACGGAAAAAAAGTTAACCATTTAGGCCGTACTAACAGTCACCGCAAGGCGATGATGAGTAACATGGCCACCTCGCTTATCTTACACAAGCGTATTACTACAACATTAGCTAAAGCGAAAGCTTTACGCGGATATGTTGAGCCAATTCTTACAAAATCAAAAAGCGATACTACACACTCACGCCGTACAGTATTTAGCTATCTGCAGGATAAAGATGCTGTTAGCATCCTGTTCCGCGAAATAGCTGAGAAAATTGCTAGCCGTCCGGGTGGTTACACTCGTATCATCAAATTGGAAAATCGTTTAGGTGATAACGCTGAAATGGCAATGATCGAGTTAGTAGATTACAACACAGTTTACGGTAATGATGTAGTTAAAACTGAGAAGAAATCAACACGTCGCCGTGGTGGTTCTGCAAAAGCAAAAACTGCTGAGCCTGCTGCTAAAACTGCTGCACCTGCTGAAGAAAAAGCTGTTGAAGTTGCACCGGTTGCTGAAACTCCTATTGCTGAGGCGCCAGTTGCTGAAGCACCTGTAGCCGAGACTCCTGCTGCTGAAACTCCTGAAGCACCAGCTGCAAACGAAGAAAATGCTGAAAAAGGCGAATAATTAATCCCTTTTAAGGATATAAAAATGCCCCGCTCATTTTGAGTGGGGCGTTTTTGGTTAAATGTTATCGACAATGGCGAGATTGAGGATTTATGACATCCCCTTTTTTAAGCTATAGGTTAACAATCCATCATTATCTTTCTCAACTTCCTCAAAGCCACATTTGGAAAGGATCCTTCTGGAAGGTAAATTATCCTGATAGGTATGCACAATAATTGCTTTGACATTTTCCCGGCTAAAAGCCCAGCCTGATAATAATTGCAGTGCCTCGGTTGCATAGCCTTTATTTTGATGTTGCTCATTTATCATATAGCCGGTTTCTGCTTCGCCTTTTTCATTTGGCTCACCGTTAAAACCTAAACCGCCTACAGATATGTTGTCGCTTTTTAATATAATCTCCCAATTGGTGTACCATTTATAGGCTTGCGGATTTGCCAGTGTTTTGGGTAGCCAGAAGTTCACCATAGCATCGTTGATCTCTTTTTTATAAAAATCGCTTATTTGCGGATTTGAGATATTTAAACCCAAAGCAAGTTCCATAGTCTGCCTGTTAGTATGCAGCAACTGCAATAATTCATGTGTTAACGGGATCATCCGTAACCGTTCTGATTCGATATAAAACATTTGATTTTTGAATTTAATAACAATAAAAAACTGGTTCAATTTTTTTAATTGAAAGGTTAGCCATGTGGATTTGGCTATTGTTATACAATTCCAGGCAAGGTGGTCTGCCGGTTTAGTGTGTTAAGTAACAGAGGCGTTTAATTATATCATAAATATAGATATTATTATTGAGGCTTGAATATCTGTTAAGTTTTCTGTGTGCTTCACCTTAGTTAAGTGAGAAACGAAATTTTGTTTTATCAGATAAGTATGTGTAGCTTTATATTAACCTAAACACAATCACAGCCCTATAGGTATGTATTTGCAAAGGCCATTTTACTTTATTTTTATTGAAGATGTACTATAACTGACCTCAAGGTATCGAGTCCTGTACCTTTAAACCAGGGCCAAGAACTAAACCGAAATAATTATGAAATCTAACTTAGGAAAACCACTTTCTAAAAAGGAAATGAAAGCTGTTATGGGCGGTAAATTCCCCGGCTGTGCAGCACAGGGCCAAAATGGCGAGGCGTATTCACAAGGCTGTTGCACCGGCCTGACTGAATGCCCTGGTTCGACACATAAATGTGAACCACCAAGTGATCCCTGCCATGGTGTTGCTTAATTAGGCCATTGTAATTACTGCCGGGTTAGCCGGCAGTAATTTTATTTATGTTTTATGTGTCACTGTGCCATAAAGGTACCAAGCCTTGTGCCATAATACCTGGGCCAAAATTAAATCATCAGATATGAAAATCAATTTTGGAGAGCCTCTTACAAAATATGAAATGAAAGCTGTTAAAGGCGGTATCGGAATAGGGTGCGCTATAGCAGGAAACAAGGCAAAGTACTGGACCCTGGGATGCTGCCCCGGGCTGTATACCTGCCCCGTTTCAACCCTTTGTGTTATTTCGGCAGATCAGTGTTTGAATTAGCGCCAGTTCAGTTGTCACTCCTTAATTTATATTACTTGTACCGGATTAGCAAATAATACTAAAAGCCGGTACAGGCACTTTATTTGCCTGCATAGTCCAATGTTTGTCAAAATATATTTTCTGCCAACCTGTCACCGTTTGAATGCACTTTACTGACTAATTTTTACCTTTTGCCTTTTCCCTTTCCTCTTTCACCTTAATTTTTCTGCCAAACCTAAATTGGCACAACCCTTGTTAAATAGGTTGTAATACAAATAATCAATCAAGAAAATATAATCATATGTCTAAAATAATTGGAATCGACTTAGGAACAACTAACTCCTGCGTTGCAGTAATGGAAGGTAACGAGCCTGTAGTTATTGCCAACAGCGAGGGTAAACGTACTACGCCGTCTGTAGTGGCTTTTGTTGACAATGGCGAGCGTAAAGTGGGTGATCCGGCTAAACGTCAGGCAATCACTAATCCAACAAGAACTATTTATTCAATAAAACGCTTTATGGGTAACCAGTTTAACGAGGTTACTAAAGAAGCATCACGCGTGCCTTACAAAGTGGTTAAAGGCGATAACAACACTCCGCGTGTTGAAATTGGCGACCGCATGTATACCCCACAGGAAATTTCAGCAATGATCCTTCAAAAAATGAAGAAAACAGCTGAAGACTTTTTGGGTCATGAAGTTACTGAAGCGGTTATTACCGTACCGGCTTATTTTAATGATGCACAGCGCCAGGCTACTAAAGAAGCAGGTGAAATTGCAGGCTTAAAAGTACGCCGTATAATAAACGAACCTACTGCTGCTGCCCTGGCTTATGGCCTTGACAAAACGCACAAGGATATGAAAATTGCCGTATTTGATTGCGGTGGCGGTACACATGACGTATCAATCCTTGAATTAGGTGATGGCGTTTTCGAAGTAAAATCAACTGATGGCGATACACACCTTGGTGGTGATGATTTTGACCAGGTAATTATCGACTGGATGGCTGATGAGTTTAAAAGCGACGAAGGTGTTGATCTGCGTAAAGATCCAATGGCTTTACAGCGTTTAAAAGAATCTGCTGAAAAAGCTAAGATCGAGTTATCGAGCTCAGCTCAAACTGAAATTAACTTACCATACGTTACCGCTTCTGACGGTGTGCCTAAGCACCTTGTTAAAACTTTAACCCGTGCTAAATTTGAGCAGCTGGCTGATAGCTTAATAAAACGTACTATAGAACCTTGTAAATCAGCATTGAAAAATGCAGGTTTAAGCACTTCTGATATTGACGAAGTAATTTTAGTAGGTGGTTCAACCCGTATCCCTGCGATACAGGAAGCTGTTGAAAAATTCTTTGGCAAAGCGCCTTCAAAAGGTGTTAACCCTGACGAAGTGGTTGCAATAGGTGCAGCTATCCAGGGTGGTGTATTAACAGGTGAGGTAAAGGATGTATTGTTGTTAGATGTTACCCCGCTTTCATTAGGTATTGAAACTATGGGTGGTGTAATGACCAAGCTTATTGAAGCTAACACTACTATCCCTACCAAAAAATCTGAAGTTTTCTCAACTGCGTCTGATAGCCAGCCATCAGTAGAGATCCATATATTACAGGGTGAGCGCCCTATTGCATCGGGTAACCGTACAATTGGCAGGTTCCATTTGGATGGAATACCACCGGCTCCGCGTGGCGTACCACAGGTTGAAGTAACTTTTGATATTGATGCCAACGGGATCTTGCATGTATCTGCAAAAGATAAAGCTACCGGTAAAGAGCAGAAGATCCGTATTGAAGCATCTTCGGGTTTAACCGATGCCGAGATCAAGAAAATGAAGGACGAAGCTGAAGCAAATGCTGATTCTGACAAAAAGGCAAAAGAAGAAGTTGAAAAACTGAACGCTGCCGACGCCCTGATCTTCTCAACAGAAAAACAATTGAAAGAATATGGTGACAAAATTTCAGCTGACAAAAAAGGCCCTATCGAAGAAGGTTTAACAAAGTTGAAAGAAGCTTATGCAGCTAAAAACTTTGCCGATATTGATACAGCACAAGCTGAATTAAGCAATGCCTGGAACGTAGCATCAGAAGAGATGTACAAAGCGGCAGGTGATGCAGGACAGGCTCAGCCAGGTGCAGAAGGCGGTGCAGGTGCACCACATGCAGAAGGCAATGCCGACACTGTTACAGATGTTGACTTTGAAGAAGTAAAATAAAGGCCCCCTAACACCCTAAAGGGGGAATAAGAAAACCCCGGTTATTTAGTTAGCCGGGGTTTTTTATTGGGATATTATTTTGCTGTGTTAATGTTAATACTACAATAATGTTCAATGGTACATAATTGCATCGATAATACTTATTCGTGATTTAGATAACTCCTCATGTTATTTTCTTTAGCAATCTGTTAAGCAATCTGGTAAGATTGTTTTTAAAACCCCTGCCCTTAGAATAAAACCTTTAAACGCTTCTATTTTTTTTAATGAATCTTTATCTCCTAATTTAATTTTTTCAATCCAATCATAAAATCGAGAAAAAGCAGTTCTATCACTATTGTTATATTTATAAACTAATTCTAATTGTGTTTCTATTAGGGCTAATTTCTCGTCTCTCACGTTTTGCTTCAATATAAGCTCTTCAATAGGTCCATGTCTCGATTCAAAAGTCAGCTTTTCTTCCTCTGTCCCCGTTTCTAACACTCTTTGCAATTTCTTTACGTCCTGTTCGGCAGATTGATGGACTTCTTTTGCTTTAACTAACAATGCAAACTGCTTGACATAGAAGAAAAATCCTGGATCCAGGAGCCAGGTTTCTGAGAAAAATTGCATTTTTTCATTCTCGAATTTCAAAGTGTAACTCCGAATCGCAAATAGCTGTTTAAACTCTTGTAAGTTAAGTATTTCTTCAATCCAATCAACTTTTTCAATTTTGTTTTTATTTAACATAATATCGTAATTCTTTAGAATTTGATACAACATGTAAATATTTTTAAAATAAACATCAAATAGTATTAGTCGTTTTAGATTTTTGAAATGTTTTAGAAATTTAAATTCTATTTTGTCAGCAGAATAAATGCATAGATAATCAATGCTTTCGAAGTCGTGGACAGTTAAATTTGCTAATTCCTGAGTTTTGATCTTTGTCGAAAAACCTGAAGCAAATTTAAACTCTCCTTTTGTGTTACTTCTAAGTTGATTGAGATACATTTCTTCAAAAAATATTTTCGCAGTATCCATGCCTCCAAAGTCAAATGTCAGATAGAAATCAGGAACCTTAAAAAACTCTCTCGCTAGGAAGTACTCCAAAATAGACTTATGAGAGAATTTATATTCCCCGGCTGCATTTCTATTCAAAAGCGACTTACTTCTTATTTCGACATCTGTAAGTATATATTGATTATCAAATTCTGTCAGATTTATTGAGCCAATAGTAAAACTATCTTGTGCTGATGAAATATAAAGCCCATTTCTGATTTCTCTGTTAATATAAATATTTACAGCAAGTTTTTGTGAAAAGTTATACAACTCATCCTTAAAATTTTGGCTTGTACCAAAACGTTGTTTTATTCCATTTTTTTTAGATTCTCTTATAAGCCAATATTTAATCATTTCTTGGTAAACTTGATACGAGTAAGTGAATTCATGATCTGCCTTTATTAAATCGTCTATAAAACTAAGTAACATCGGCCGCACAACGAGATTTGGGCATTTTGCTGCTACCAATGCTGCTCTATCATAATCATAACTTATTACTGAAAATCTCATCCTGAGATATTTATCCACATCCTTATCATCAAAAACAGACAAGTAGAGCTTCTGGAACTTATATTCTCCTTTATCTCCGCCGGTAAAATAGCCTGTTTCATGAGGCTCTTCCTTTTGGGATGGGAAAAATTGCGTTCTTGATGTTATTATTATAAAACGAAATTTAGTCGTCTTGTTTACTATTTCAGTAAGTCTTTTTTTATAATCTTTACTTGCCTTGATGTCTTCATCAAATGCATCTAGCAATAGAATTGTGTTTGGCGGGTCGGAAATTTTTGCAATCGATTCAAAAGTATCTTGATGCCAAACCGGAAATAATTTAATATCATATTTTTTTATACCTAATGGATTTTGCCATTTATTCTTGTAAGAAACGTAAAGATTGATTAAAAAAGCTGTTTTTCCCATGCCTGAATCAGCGAGAATTAAAAAGTGCTTATTGTCAACTTTGCCAAGAGGAAATACATTTTCGAGAAATAACGAAATTAATTTTTCTTTCGCCGACGCAATATATTTTCTTCCAGGTTCGTCATCTTCTGAAGGGCTAACGTTTTGATAATTAGGTGCTATGTAATATTTTGTGCGGTTGTATACATCAGATGGGGTATAAAATGGATGTAAATCACGATTAAGTATTCGTTGATTTCGTTTGAGGAAAATGTATTTTATTAATTTCCAAAATTGTACGATTAATGTTGAAACAAAGCCAATTAATAGAATTAGAAAAATTATTTTATTTGAATCGGATTCTGGAATTTTAGCTGCTTTTAGAAAGGCCTCTACTAATTTGGTAAATTTTTCAAACATTTGCGTTGTTAATAAGGTGGTCGATAATTCAATACTAAATTTAAGGGTTTTTATGGATTACCTCATTTGAATTTAATATAAAGAAGTAAAATAATCCCTATCCCAAAAGAGATTAATAAACTATTAGTCCCGACTATCTATTTAGCTCGTTTTTTGTTGAAGAAAAGTTTAAGCAGCACAAAAAAAGCCGCCGGATAAATCATCCAACGGCTTTCTTATTTTATAAACATCAGTCAATTTCATCCGCATATTCGCACATCAGAAATCGGCACATCAATCTCACGTTCCGTATTCCGGGGTTGTTATTTCACTTTCTTCAAACTCGTAGTCTGTTAAAGGCGGGCAGCTACAGATCAGTGTCCTGTCGCCATAAGTATCGTTTACACGACCAACCGATGGCCAGAATTTATAAGCAGCAACGTAAGGCAGCGGGAATGCCGCTTTTTGACGGCTGTACGGATGCTCCCATTCGTTAGCGGTAATTACCGATGCGGTGTGCGGTGCATTTTTAAGCGGGTTGTCAGTTTTGTCGGACAGGCCTTTTTCTACATTGTCAATTTCATGACGGATGGAGATCATGGCATCGCAAAAACGATCAAGCTCATGCTTTGGTTCTGATTCGGTTGGCTCAACCATAACGGTACCGGCAACAGGGAATGATACGGTTGGCGCATGGAAACCATAGTCCATTAAGCGTTTGGCAATATCGGTAACCTCAATGCCGAAACTCTTGAATGAACGGCAATCCAGGATCATTTCGTGCGCACAACGGCCATTGGCGCCTGTGTATAACACAGGGTAGTGATGCTGTAAGCGGGTTTTTATATAGTTAGCATTCAATATGGCGTAACGGGTTGCATTGGTTAAGCCATCGCTGCCCATCATAGCTATATAAGCATGTGAGATGATCAGGATTGAAGCTGATCCCCAAGGCGCAGATGATACGGCGTGGATTGATTTGCCTTTGTCAATATCAACAACCGCATGTCCCGGTAAGTAAGGAACCAGGTGTTTTGCTACGCCGATAGGGCCCATACCAGGACCGCCACCGCCATGCGGAATGCAGAATGTTTTATGCAAGTTAAGGTGGCAAACATCAGCACCAATATTAGCCGGGCTTGTTAAGCCTACCTGCGCGTTCATGTTTGCGCCATCCATATAAACCTGGCCGCCATTTGCATGGATAATCTCGCAGATCTCGATGATCGACTCTTCAAAAACGCCGTGGGTTGATGGATAAGTAACCATCAAACATGAAAGCTCATTTTTATATTGTTCGGCTTTTGCTTTCAGATCGGCAACGTCAATGTTCCCGTTATCATCACATCTAACCACAACAATCTTCATCCCGGCCATTGCTGCTGATGCAGGGTTGGTGCCGTGTGCTGATGAGGGGATTAAAGCGATATTACGGTGACTGTCGCCACGATCGTTATGATAAGCACGGATCACCATTAAACCGGCATACTCGCCTTGTGCGCCTGCATTTGGCTGTAAGCTCATGGCTGCGAAGCCTGTGATTTCGCTCAGCCAGTTATTCAGCTCATCAAAAAGTTGCATATAGCCACCTACCTGGTCGGTTGGTGCAAAGGGGTGCATCTTGCTGAATTCGGCCCAGGTTACAGGAACCATCTCTGTGGTAGCATTAAGCTTCATTGTGCATGAGCCCAAAGCGATCATTGAATGGCAAAGTGAAAGATCTTTTGCCTCCAGCGATTTAATATAACGCAGCATTTCATGCTCAGAATGGTGCGAGTTAAATAATGCGTGGGTTAAGTAAGCTGATTTACGTTGCAGATCAGCCGGGATAACCGTGATAAGGTTTGCCTTAAGCTCATCAAAGCTTACATCATTCAGTGTTTTGCCTTTCACGCGGGCAAAAAAGCGAACAATGGTTTTGATATCTTCAGGAGATGTTGTTTCATCAACAGAAATGGTAACAACCGAACCTTTATAGTTAAAGTTCATCTGGTTGTTGATAGCCTCCGCATGAACCGGGCTTGCCAATACACCCAAATCAAATTTCAGTGTATCAAAATAAGCTTCGTTAAGTTGCTCATAATCCAATTGCTTTAATGACTCAGCCAGTAAAACAGTTAAGCCGTGGATCCTTTCAGCAATGAGCTTAACACCGGCAGGGCCATGGTAAACGGCATACATACCGGCCATAATTGCCAGCAATGCCTGCGCGGTACAAATGTTTGAAGTAGCCTTATCCCTACGGATATGCTGCTCGCGCGTTTGCAATGCCATTCGCAAGGCATAATTGCCTGCGCTATCAATAGTAACCCCGATTATGCGGCCGGGGATAGAACGTTTGTATTCTTCTTTAGTGGCAAAAAATGCTGCGTGCGGGCCACCAAAACCCATTGGTACGCCAAAGCGCTGGGTTGAGCCAACAACAATGTCAGCACCCCATTCGCCTGGAGGAGTTAACAGTACCAGGCTCATTATATCGGCAACTACAGTAAGCTTAATGCCTTTTTCGTGTGCCTTTGCAGCATAGTCGGTATAATTATAGACTGCACCGTTACCTGCAGGGTACTGAACTATAGCGCCAAACATATTGTCGGTTAGTTCAACGGTTTGGTGATCGCCAATTAATAATTCAATGCCATAAGGCTGTGCACGGGTCTTTAAAATATCAATAGTTTGCGGGAACACTTCCTCAGATACAAAAAATACATTTGCATTTTGATTTTTGCGCAGGCTGTATTGCATAAACATAGCTTCAGCAGCGGCTGTGCCTTCGTCAAGCAGTGATGCATTGGCAATTTCCATCCCGGTTAGATCAACTACCATGGTTTGGAAGTTTAACAATGCCTGTAGCCGGCCTTGTGCAATTTCGGCCTGGTAGGGGGTATATTGGGTGTACCAACCTGGGTTTTCAAGGATGTTACGCTGGATAACTCCCGGCACTATAACATCATAATAACCCTGGCCAATAAGTGATTTAAATACTTTGTTTTTTGACGCGGTTTGTTTCAGCGTGTTTAAATAATCAAACTCGCTTTTTGCCGGTGGAAGATTAAGCGGTGCTTTCAATCTTATCTTTTCCGGAATAGTTTGAGCGATCAATTCATCCAATGAATTTACGCCAACAGCTTTTAACATTTGTGCGGTATCAGCTTCGTTTGGAGCTATATGACGCGACTGGAATTTTTCCTGGTAATCAATATTCAACTTCATCAAATGGGTGGTCAGTTATTTTGGTGCAAAGGTACAATTTTAGATAATGAGTATCAATTACGTTAACCTAATGTTAGGGATTTTACAGTAAGATGTAGTACGGGATTCATGCCGATGATTTATCGGCTAACCCGTGATTTGAGTTTAGTATGGAATTTAAACCCTGTTACAAAATATTATTGCTATGCGCCAATAAAAATTTCATATTTATTGCCTGATTAGAAAATGTTTAAACATTTATTTCTTCGTTCCCTTGTTTTTGTATATCTTGGGTTAATTAACCTTAACCATTAATCACAAATAAAAAAGCAACAGATTTTAAGCAAATTATATAGCACAGTTAAAAAGGTGTATTCAATATTTTAATTACCATTTAAACTGAAAGAGCTCTCTACGGTAGCCGAACCCTGTACCGATATCAAAACCAGGGTCAAAACGACTTATGTACTAAACCAAATGAAAAAACTGACCAGGAATGAAATGAAAAATGTAAATGGTGGAAAATTACAACTGCCGCCCGGATGTACTTGCGGACCTCTGCCAGCGCTGTTAACTTACGGGTGTACTTACACGCCTAATGAAATCCAATACTGCCAGACAGCACAGTATTTGATTTGCTGTAATGATGCCTAACAAGAAACAGTGTAATCAGAATATTTTTTCTGGTAAGCTTTTTTAACAAAATGGCCGGCATTTAATTTAAATGCCGGCCATTTTTTATATCAATTATCAATTCAGACCTAAACAGCGCAAATACATTTGAATAGTATTCTCTAACCCATAATATAAGGCATCGCTGATAAGCGCGTGCCCGATGCTTACCTCATCCAGGCCCGGAATATTTTCTGAAAAATATTTAAGGTTTTGCAGGTCGAGGTCATGCCCTGCATTAATGCCCAAGCCCAATTTTTTAGCTACTTCTGCCGCCTTTACATAAGGCGCTATTGCAAGTTCTTTATTGTGTTGGTACTGATGGGCATAGGCTTCGGTATAAAGCTCAATGCGGTCGGTCCCGGTTTTGGCAGCGCCTTCAACCATTTCATCAACCGGGTCAACAAATATAGAAACCCTGATGCCGGCATTTTTAAATACCTTTATTATATCAGTTAAATATTGCTGGTTGGTAATGGTGTCCCAGCCATGGTTGGAGGTGATCTGTCCTAAAATATCTGGTACAAGCGTAACCTGTTCAGGTTTATTGGCCAATACAAGTTCAATGAATTTTTGCTCCTGGCAATTGCCTTCGATATTAAACTCAGTTGTAACGATTTTCTTCAGATCAAAAACATCCTGGTAACGGATATGCCTTTCATCGGGGCGGGGGTGTACAGTTATTCCCTGTGCGCCAAAACGTTCACAGTCTTTAGCAACCTGGATAAGATCGGGGTTATTGCCGCCGCGCGAGTTACGCAGGGTAGCTATTTTATTGATGTTGACAGATAGACGAGTCATTTGATTTCGGATTTCGGATGTTCGAATTCGGATTTATTGTTTGATTTTCAATTTGTGAACAGTTTCCAAATAGAAAATCTTGTGTATGCAAACTTAAAGACTAAATCTGAATTTTAGCAGTGATGTGGTTCAATCAATTTTAAAATACTAAGGGATAAGCTTATATTCACATAATGAAATTGAAGCCTTTCCTTATTGAGCTTGCCATACTAATTGCTTCAATTTTATTGGTACACTTATTAGTTATTTTCTTTGGGAGGACTCAATTTGATATAAATCTTCATGATACCTATGTGGTTTCTTCAGGATCTATTATAAGTTTACCAGTTTTTCTGCTAATTTTTATTGTTTATATAATTAAAGAGGCATTTTACCGGTATAAGAGGAGGCTTCAGAATCTCATATTATTGACAGCCCTTTTTTTTATTAATATGGAGGTATCCACATTTGTGGGTTCGGTTACTCAAATGTCGAAAACAGTAAGCCAATTTAAGGGGTGGACAGTTTATCCGCCACTTTCAGCATTACCTTCTCATCAACCAGCTGTCGTTCCTCTTCAGCCTGATCCATTTAGCCGTATTTCGGAGATATTCTTTTATATGCAAATCTTTTTCCTGGCATTGTTGGTTATACTTGCAATTGTAACAGGTAAAAACTGGAACACCGATAAAAATGGATCCTGATTATATAAAACGTCTTATTTTAATAGTTCTCAGCTTAGTTTGCTTTCAACAACTAGCCATTGCCCAGGCCAATTACACTAAAATTACCAATTACCGGGTTTATTATGGCTGGGCCAAACATGCGCCGCAGGACTGGATGATCATCCGCGAATTTGATAACGATAATAAAAGCTATTTTTTGTTGGTGAACCCGCAAACGCTGGAAACTAAAATTGATGAATCCGGCTTTTACGAGGTTAAGCCGATGACGCTGGATGAGGCAAGGATTTTCTTTAAATCAACACCTTATATAAAAGCGCTGCAAAAGGCCGAAAAACAATCGGTAAACATTCAGGATGCCGGCATTGAAAGCGGAATGCCAAAGCAAACCGGGATAAGCTTAACTGCCGACCTTTGCCCATCGCACAAGCCATTGGATAAAAGGATCTTTACTGATATTATAGCTGAATTTAAAAAAGTAGAGCATCCGGTGCCTGTAGCATTATCGATTACCGGCATATGGATGCGGCAGCACCCTCAGGATTTGGATTGGCTTAAAAAGATGCAGCAGGATCATGAAATTTATATTACCTGGATAAATCACTCTTTTAATCACCGGGTAAGTACAACGTTACCGCTAAAACAGAACTTTTTACTGGAGGCCGGCACAAATATTAATTATGAAGTGATGGAAACCGAGATAGCTATGCTTAAAAACGGCTTATTACCTTCTGTGTTTTTTCGCTTCCCGGGGCTTGTGTCTGATCAAAAGCTGGTATTTGAGATCACTGATTTTGGGTTGATCCCAATAGGTACGGATGCATGGCTTGCCAAGGGGCAACAGCCGCAGGCCGGCAGCATAGTTTTGATTCACGGTAATGGTAACGAACCGGTAGGGGTAAATGATTTTATAAAGCTGCTTAAATCAAAAACACAATCTATCGCCAAAAAACAGTGGCTGCTGTATGATTTGAGGGGGAGTATTGATGAGGAGTTCCAGGGGGAATAATTTTCGTAATCACCTCCGTTGTCATTGCGAGCGCAGCGCGGCAACCGCACGCATGCACATCGGTCATGCAAGTTCTACATTTTTCCGGTCGCTCTGTATAGCATGCGATTGCTTCGTACCTCGCAATGACAATCCATTTTATTACACGTTATGATCAACTTCTTTTTCAATGTATGAGCGCTCCAAAACTTTAACAAGCTCCTGAATGCTGATAGGTTTTGAAATAAAGTGATTCATCCCTGCATCTACGCAGGCGGCTTTATCTTCGGCCATTGCACTGGCTGTCATAGCAATAATATAAGGTTGTTTTAGCTCGCTTTTTCGGATGATGCGGGTAGTTTCCAGGCCATCAAGTTCAGGCATCTGTACATCCATCAATATAATATCAAAAAAGTCATGGGTAATTATTTCCAGTACCTGGTTTCCATTATTAACCACCTGCGGATTATAACCCAGTTTATTTATAACTTTTGTAATAAGTTTTTGATTGATCAAATTATCTTCCGCAATCAATATGTTCATTGGGAACTTCTGGGCAAATTGCTCAGAAAGTAAAGTGGTAGTTGTTTTTTCTGATGATACAGGCTGACCGTGCAGCAGTTCAGCTTGTATCATATTGCATAATTGCTGTTGCTTAACAGGCTTTAATAATATTTTAACAGACTTATCAGTGATTTTATTTTTTTCGAGTACAGAGCATACCAGGATAACAGGGATATTTTTGTCGATATTTTTAATGGCCTTTGTTAGCTCAAGGGTATCTGTACCGGGAATATTGGTGCCGGTTATTACCAGGTCGAATTTTTCATCATCAGTTAAATCCTTTAACGCTTCGTTAGCAGTTGAGGCGCAAACAGGCGTCAGTTTCCATTTCTTTAGCTGATCTTCTAAAAGACCGAGCGCTTTAATGCTTTGATTAATTATCAAAACACGGTTACCAACAGCACCGGATATGTTACAGGCATTAGTAGCCGCCGTTGCCTCCTCATCTTTGGTGCTTTTTATATTAAATATTACTGATGTGCCTTTTCCTTGTTCACTTTCAATAGCAATACTGCCACCCATCAGTTCAACCAATCGTTCACATATTGCCAGGCCTAAGCCGGTTCCGCCATGCAGGCGGGTAGTTGAAGCATCCACCTGCGAAAATGCTTTAAACAGGCGTTTAAGTTTTTCGCCGGGTATGCCAATCCCGGTATCTTTAATTTTAAAGCCAAGGTTTAGGGTGCTACCATCTTTTTCAAGCAGGCTTACCTCAATCAGTATCTCGCCCTTACTGGTAAATTTAATGGCATTGCTTACCAGGTTTAGCAAGATCTGCCTTATGCGTAACTGATCGCCAATCAACTTTTCAGGCACGTTCTCTGATATATAATAGAGCAGGTTTACCTCTTTTTTAGCAGCCGATTCCGAAAAAAGGTCCAGTGCGTCTTCAATGCAATGCCTCAGGTCAAACTCGTGATTATCGAGTTCCATCTGGCCCGATTCTATCTTTGAAAAATCTAGGATATCATTAATTACATTCAGCAGGTTTTCACCGCTAACACGAATAATGTCGGCATATTCACGTTGCTCGGTATTTAATGGTGTTTCACAAAGCAGCGATGTCATCCCCAGTACGCCGTTCATAGGTGTCCTTATCTCATGGCTCATAGTAGCCAGAAAAACACTTTTGGCTTTATTAGCCTTTTCAGCTTCTTTGCGTGCCTGCAGCTCTTGTTCTTTTTGCTCCTGAAGCTCATCATTCAGCACCTGTAAATAGTCTGATTGTGATTGCAGTTCTTCTGATTGCGACTGCAGTTCTTCATTCAGCGTTTGTAATTCTTCCGATTGCGATTGCAGTTCTTCCGATTGTTTAACTACTTCGGCTGTTTGCTCTTTAACTAGTTTTTGCAGTACTTTTTTCTGAGCCTTTATAGCGTATATCCGATAACGGTAATAGCTGTAAATGAACAAACAAATTATAAGAAACATTGCGATCCTGAACCACCAGGTCATATAAAAAGGAGGTACAATAATAATTTTGATGATTGTAGGAATATTATTCCAAATGCCATCGCTATTGGCGGCCTTTACCTTAAACGTATATTCCCCGGGGTTCAGATTGGTATAGGTAGCCTTTCTTTGCGAACCTACATAATTCCAGCTTTTTTCAAATCCATCCAGCTTGTACGCATATGAATTCATTTCAGGCAGCGTGTAATTTAAGTCGCTGAATTCAATAGTAAAAACAGATTGCTCATAATTAAGCCTGATCTCTTTAGTTTGGGTAATGGACTTTTTAAGAACAGAATTTTCTCCAATAGGTACATTTTTATTGAATAGCTGAAAATCAGTAAATACAACACCATGTTTACTTTTATTCAGGGCCAATTTATAAGGGTCAATTATGTTAAACCCGTTATGCCCGCCAAAAAGCAATTCGCCATTGCCAGCCTTCAGCCCCGAACCTATAAAAAACTCATAACCCTGTAAGTTATTTGAAATGGTATATTTTTTAAACTGGTTTGTGTTGGGTTTAAAACTTATAATACCAGCGTTGGTACTAACCCACATAAAACCATTATCATCCTCGGTAATGCTGTTAATTATTGAATAGTTCGATCCGTCAGGAAAAATATGAGCCGAAAAGGTTTTTTTATGCTTATCGTACAAATTAAGGCCACCTCCTAAAGTGCCAACCCAAATGTTTCCTTTTGTATCTTCAAATATCGAAATGATAACATTACTTGACAGGCCGCTGTTATAAGGTTTAAAATGGGTAAAATTGTCAGTAGCCGGGTTGTAAAGATTTAGCCCGGCATAGGTACCCACCCAAATGTTATCTTCCCTATCTCTGTATATAGTTTCTACATCATTATTTGACAAAGAGTGAGTAGTATCAGCCGAGGTGTATTGATACCGCTTTATCACTTTTGAGTGGCTGATAACGTTTATCCCAACTCCATCCATGCCCACCCAAATATTTCCGCTTTTATCTTCGGCAAGGGCAAAAACATTTGCGCCGCTTACCTGATCTGGCTTGTTGCCAACTGTATAGTGTGTAAAGGTTTTGGTTCGGGGGTTCATTAAATCAAGCCCTGCACCATAATATCCTATCCAAAGGTTTTTTTGGACATCATTCAATAATTTAATTACATGCTTACCACTAACTGAGTTTTTATTTCCCGGCTGAGGAAGATAATGTGTGAATTTTTGTGTTGATGAGTTTAAAAAATTTAAACCGCCACCGTCGGTACCAATCCAGTACCCTTTCTCAGTTTCGGCAAACGAGGTAACTATATTATTGCTCAATCCATCAACGCCAAAAAGATCTTTATGAAAATAATCAAACATTGATAAATTGGTATCATAAAACCTTACGCCTGCTTCATAAGTTCCAAGCCATAAGATGCCACCGTTATTATAGATATAGTTTATAGAGTTATTTTCGCTGGCCGTTGACCTATTGTCACTGATATATTTTGTAAATATCCCTTTGTTTTCATCAAACAGGTCGAGGCCATCCTCTGTGCCAACCCATATTTTTTTGCCAGCACCTTGTGTTAAAGCAAATACGTTATTATTAACTAATGAGTTAGCATTGCCGGGCTGATGTGAAAAATTGGTAAATGTTTTTGTTTTGATATGGAGCAAATCAAGACCGTTGCCAGCCGTGCCAATGTATAAATTTCCGTCGGTGTTTTTCAACAGGGCGTTTACCTGGTTATTACTTAAGCTATTTTTATCGTCATGCAGATAAAGCTTTGTAAAGCCTGTATTGTAATTAAACTGTACCAGTCCCCCGCCGGTGCCCAACCATAAATCACCCTCATTATCTTCAATTATTGAATTAATATGGTGGTTTGCTATATCATCGTGATTTTTGGTATAAAAAAATCTCTTAAATTTTTTCGTTTTCGCATCAAGCAGGTTCAGGCCTGAGTAAGTGCCCACCCATAGGTTGCCTTTACTATCCTGTAAAATGGTGTTTACATCCGGGCTTGATAAGGTACTTTCATCATCTCTTTTTGAAATTAGGGTAGTAAAAGAGTTGGTGTTTTGATTGTATTCGGTTAAGCCGCCGGCACTGCCTATCCATATACGGCCTTCCCTGTCTTCAAGAATACAAGTGATGTTATTAGTAGGCAGGGAGTGGAGATCCTTTGGATTATGCCTGTAAACTGTAAATGTATAGCCGTCATAACGGTTTAACCCGTCGTCAGTTGAAAACCACATGAAACCCAGGTGATCCTTTAGAATGCATTTTACATCGCTCTGTGAAAGGCCGTTTTCAATAGTGAGCGATGAAAATTTTACTACTTTGTTTTGAGCATTTATCCCACTATTGAGCAATGATAAAATGCTGAATAACAGTGCTAAACGCAAAGCAAAAGATTTTAGGAAGGGATATAACATTACCAATTTTCTTATCAGCAGGTTGTTTGGTTATAATGGCAATTAAAATATGGCTGGACATAAAATAATAAACATGCACAGACTCTACATGCCTTTTACGTTGGTTTTTAATAAAGGTTATGTAACAGAAAGAATGCCAAAAAGATAGCTTAATCTATAAGATAAGAATTATACGCGAAATTGTTATTCAGTTGCAACCGCTTCCGGGGTCTGGATCTGGTTTAGGGATAATGGGATTAGCTTTTTAGTTTTAAAGAAAGTGATGGTAACGATAGCCAGCGTCATGGTACCGCCAAATAAAACCGAAGTAACGGTTCCTAATAATTTTGCGGCGGTGCCTGATTCAAAGGCGCCTATCTCATTTGACGAACCGATAAACATAGAATTTACCGCCGATACCCTGCCACGCATATGATCAGGCGTCAATAGCTGCATAATGGTACCCCTTATAATAACGCTGATGCTATCAAAAGCACCCTCAGTAAACAGGAACACGAGCGACAAGTAGAAGCTGCGTGACAGGCCAAAGCATATAATGGATAAGCCAAAGCCTGTAACCGCAATCAACAGGTTACGCCAGGGCTTGCCCATAGGTGAGAACCTGGCCATTGCCAGCATGGTTAAAACTGCGCCCAGCGATGAAGTAGCACGCATTATCCCCAGACCTTCGGAGCCAACTTTAAGAATATCATTGGCAAATACAGGTAAAAGAGCCACTGCTCCACCAAAAAAAACAGAGAATAGGTCAAGGCTCATTGCCCAGATGAGCATTTTACTGTTAAACACAAAGGATAAACCTTCTTTTAGGCTTGTCCATATATCCTCTTTAGGTATAAATACAGGGGGATATGAGCGTAACAGGTAGATAAGTATAATTGAAAGTAACAGGATAACAATTATAACACTAAAAGCAATAGTTATTCCATAAAACCCATAAATTAATCCACCTGCCGCAGGGCCAAGGATTGAAGCGATCTGCCAGCTTGAGCTGCTCCAGGTACTTCCGTTAGGGTAAAGTTCTTTGGGGATGCTTTGCGCATATATGGTAAAGGTTGCCGGGCCATAAAAGGCGCGGGCCAATCCATTTAAAAATATCATAAAATATATGATGGGGACTATCCAGCCTTTGTGCAGGTAAGGGCTCATGCTTTTCATAGTAACAATAAACATTACAATGGAAGCAAAAAATACCAGGCACGATATGGTGAGCAGCATTTTTCTCTTTTCAGATTTATCGGCTACGTAACCGCCATACATGGCAATGCCAATAGCAGGTATGGCTTCGCACAGACCAACCAAGCCTAATGCAAATGCACTTTTTGTAAGCTGATAAATGTAAAAGCCAATAATTACAGCCTGCATCTGGTAGGCGAATGTGAAGAAAAAACGCATCCCGAGATAGGAGCGGAAATCTTTATAGCGTAACGCCGCAAAGGAATCTGGTTTGGGTTGACTATTGCCTTCTTCTGACACTAATTATTTTTTTTAGTGCCGCAAATTTACAATTTGTAAAATAATGTAAAGACACAATCAGCGAGTAAGATGAATCATTTTTATAGATATTTTAACCCACGGCAGCAGTTTATAACGCACCGCATAGTATCCGTTTGGGTACCTTGATGCAAGGCCGTTTTATAACTAATTTTATATCAGCTTATTAATAAACTAATATTTTAACGCTGTAATGAGCTAATTAGTGAAATTGATATAAGAATACCCCTTAAAGATGAAAAAGCAGGTACTGATCCTCTTAATATTATTTGGATTGTTTATAATAAATTCCTGTCAAAAGGATAACAATGGCCAAAACAAATCATCAAACAATAATTCGGATACTACTAAAAAAAATCCACCCCCGGTTGTTCCGCCAATTGTAACCATTACCCAAACTCCGCTTACCATTTTATTACCCAACAATTGTACCCAGTCGTTTATCATTACTAATACAGGCCCGCAGGGCAGCATATTGAATTATACCATAGCAGATGATGGGGCGCTTGGCGGATTTCTTAGTTTTACAAATGGGACAGGATCATTAGCAGCCGGATCGGGCGCTACCATTATGGTTAGTGTTAAACCGGCTTTTTTAAATAGCAAAGTTAGCCTTGTTGGATCGTCACTTGTTTTAAATGTATATACACCCCTGGCATCTAACTATACAAAAATTCCCGTGCCGGTGAAGATCAAAAATATTTCCAGCATTTTACCATTATTTATCGGGACATGGAGCGGAACGTGGACCGGAAAAAGCTATGGTCGCAATAATCCTACAGAAGCCCAGCCATCATCTCCCGTAAGCGGTACCTGGACCCTCACCTTGAAAACCATTGATACCATTGGACTGACAGCCACCGGCTCACTAACCTGGAATGGCACCGATGCCTATTGGACGTACATTGTTGATAAAAATGGCATTATTACAACAGCCACCCCCAATCCGTTTATCCCCAACAGAACCATTCAATTTGATGCTTCTAACGCAACATGGTCTTATGATGCTGTCGGGGGATCAGGATGTATTCAAAGCCAGATAAATTTGATAATAGCAGGATTTAATAATCAACCAAATCCAAGTGATGCCTTTTACGGCCCCTGGTTTAGCGCTGTGCTGGATCTTAGCTCCAACACAGCATTTTCATCGGGAAATGGTTTTTCCACACACCCTTATGCCCCTGTTACTTTTGACACAAATTTTTCAAATGGTACTATAACAGGCAAAAAGCAGTAAAGGAATACATCTGGTCTGCTATTATTAATTAAAACCGTGCATATCTATCAAATAGATCAATGAGGCCATTGAAGCGGCACCCAATTCAAGCTCACGTTTATTTACGTTCTCAAAAACATCATTTGGCGTGTGGTGCACATCAAAATAGCGTTGCGAATCGGGTAAATAGCCAATCAATATAACGCCTTTCTGTTTTTCAATTAAAGGGCCGATATCACTACCACCGCCGCCGGCAGCAAGGGTGCCTGAGCCATAAGGCGCCAGTAGTTTACCCCATTTGCCATTAATATTCTGGATCCATGCTGGAGATGCCCCTTCAAATGTAAAACCCCTTGGCGTAAAGCCACCCAGGTCTGATTCTATGGCGGCAATATGCTCTTCTTTATTTTCTGCAGCAAGTTCGGCATATTTTATACCGCCTCTGTCGCCGTTTTCTTCATTTATAAAAAATACAGCCCTGATAGAGTTTTTGGGTTTATATCCTAAAACCTTAAGCAAGCGCAGGGCTTCAACAGATTGCATTACACCCGTACCATCATCGTGCGCACCTTCGGCTAAATCCCATGAATCGAGGTGGCCGCCAACTGTTATAAATTTATTAGGGTTTTCGGTTCCTTTCATTTCGCCCACTACGTTGAATGAAGGTGCATCAGGCAGCGTTTTACAGCTCTGTTTAAAATAGAACTTAACGGCAGGTAACGACCGCATTTTAAGCATGGTGCTTAATTTATTGGCGTCAATAGTTGAAATGGCCGCAGCAGGGATATTTACACCATCTTTTACAACCGATGTTGCTCCCGTATGTGGGAAATTATCAAGACTTTCAGTTAATGAACGTACAATTACACCAACTGCACCGTATTTTGCTGCTACAGCAGGGCCGGCATTGCGTTGGTCGCCGGCTGTTCCGTAAGCCCATAGCGTTTCAATAAATTTTGGATCAAACGGGCGGTTAAAGAACACGATCTTTCCTTTAATAACATCTTTACCAAGTGTTTCAAGTTCTTTTAAGCTATGCACTTCTATAACTGGTGCTGTTACACCATTTTGAGGAGTAGCTACCGACATGCCTAAGGCGGCAATATGCACACTGATCTTAGTGTCGCCTTTAATTATTGCTCCTTCCTCTTTAGCGCCGCGCACCCAATGCGGCACCATTACCGGCTGTAGAAAAACACGGTCGAAACCATAGCTTTCCATTAGTTTTTTACCCCATTCAACTGCTTTTTGGGCATTTGCTGATCCGCTTATACGCTGGCCAATATTTTTGCACAGGTAATGAAGATTACCATAGCATTGGCCGTTAACCAGTTCTTCATCATAGATCTTCCTGATCATTAATGAGTCCTGGGCTTTTAGTAAGCCGCTTATTAAAATCAGGGCAGATAGGAGGGTAAGTTTTATTTTCATTGTTGTTAAGTTGTTCGGTAAATATATGATTTAGGAAGTCAGATTTACAAAGTTTAACCCGGATATGTTTTTTTCAGCGGCCTTTTGGAGGGCTTCGCCGTTTCAAAACTTCGTAAATCTTAAAGATGCGAATTGTGAAATGTTATTCCTGCATTGCCTGTTAATTAGCGCAATAATTAAGTGTTTTATTTATAGCGAGGCGATAATAATTATTTATTAAATAATATTTGTAATTAATAAATATATCCCTACATTTAATAAACTAAACCAATTATTCTCATGAAGAAGGAAAAAAAATCAGTAGGCAAACTTAGCCTCAAAAATGAATTAACCAAAAACGAATTAAAACAAGTTACCGGCGGCGTAAGTGGATATACCCATTGCAGTGATGGTAATTACCAAATTGGTTGCGCGCCTGCCTATTGCCCTGCTGCAGGGCATGGATCATTCCTTGGCTGTTCTTAGTTTATTGCACCTTTAACTAACAGCAATAAGAAGAAAATTCAGATTTGCGAAGCTTTAAAAACTTCGCAAATCTAAAAGTAGATCAGGAGATCTTATCCCAGCTCAATCCATCTTTTTTTGATTTGAACGATTGGTGCAGAATCAGGTTTTCGGGTGCCGTCAGCTGCGGATCTTTTTCAAAAATGCCTTCAACACATTTACGCGCCTGGATCAGCAGTTCCTGGTCTGTAACCAGGTTAGCAACCTTTAAATCGAGCACGCCGCTTTGCTGGGTACCTTCAATATTACCGGGGCCGCGTAATTGCAGATCGGTTTCTGCTATTTCAAAACCGTTATTGGTTTTAACCATAGTATTAAGCCTTATCCTGCCGTCATGGCTGAGCTTGTGGCTGCTCATTAGTATACAAAACGACTGTTCGGCGCCCCGACCAACGCGCCCCCTTAACTGGTGCAATTGCGACAGGCCAAAACGCTCGGCATTTTCAATGATCATTACAGAGGCATTTGGAATATTTACACCTACTTCAATAACGGTTGTTGCCACCATTATTTGTGTTTCACCTTTTATAAAGCGGTTCATTTCAAATTGCTTGTCTGCGGCTTTCATCTTTCCGTGTACAATGCTTATCCGGTAATCGGGCAGGGGGAACTCATGCGCCATCACCTCTATGCCGTCCATCAGGTTTTTAAGGTCGAGCTTCTCGCTTTCCTGGATCAGCGGGTAAACCACATATACCTGCCTGCCTTTGGCAATTTCCTGTTTCATAAAACCAAACATCCTTAACCGCTGGTTTTCATAAAAGTGAACGGTTTGAATAGGCTTGCGCCCGGCCGGCAACTCGTCAATTACAGAAATATCAAGGTCGCCGTACAGCGTCATGGCAAGTGTACGTGGGATAGGGGTAGCTGTCATAACCAAAATATGCGGCGGAATGGTGTTTTTGCGCCATAATTTTGCCCTTTGCTCAACACCAAAACGGTGCTGCTCGTCAATCACCACGAAGCCCAGGTTTTTATATTGCACCTTATCTTCAATAAGTGCATGTGTGCCGATTAATATTTTAAGCTGCCCGTTTTCCAGTTGCTCATGTAAAACCTTTCTGTCTTTTTGTTTGGTTGAGCCTGTTAGTAAACCCACCTCAATAAAGTCATCACCAACCAGCTCTTTTATGGTTTGATAATGCTGGTTAGCTAAAATTTCGGTAGGAGCCATAATGCAGGTTTGAAAGCCGTTGTCAATAGCAATCAGCATGCTCATTAAGGCAACAACAGTTTTTCCGCTGCCCACATCGCCCTGTAAAAGGCGGTTCATTTGCACACCCCGCTGGGTATCCTGCCTTATCTCTTTTAAAACGCGCTTTTGTGCATTTGTTAAAGGGAAAGGTAATTTATGATGATAAAATTCATTAAAGGTATTGCCAACACTTTCAAAAACATTGCCCTTGAATTTTTGACTGTGAAGCAGTTTGTTTTTTAAGAGCTTAAGCTGTAAAAAAAACAGCTCTTCGAACTTTAAGCGATGCTGAGCCTCATTGAGCTTTGCGGCGTCTTCAGGAAAATGAATGTTTTTATAAGCTTCGGCGCGGCCGGTCAATTTAAACCGGTTAATAATATATAAAGGCAGATTTTCATGGATCTCTTTTAGCTGCTGCTCCAATAATGCAGCTACAAGCTTCAGAATTCCTTTACTATCTAACGAATATTGTTTTAATTTTTCGGTAGAGTTATAAGCCGGTTGTAATGTTAAATTTCCTTTGCGCTGTTGTACATCAGTACTATACAGTTCCATTTCAGGGTGGGCCATCTGGGCTTTCCCATTAAAAAACGTGGGCTTGCCAAATAACACATATACCTTGCCTGGGATAAGCGTTTTCTCAATCCACTTGATCCCCTGGAACCATACCAGCTCTATTACACCGGTATCATCCTGTGCCTGAGCAACCAGGCGGCTTGTACGCTTGTCGCCAATTATTTCTTTATGTGTTAAGCGTGCTAATACCTGTACATAGGGCAAATCGGGCTGAATATCCTTTATTTTATAAAACCGGGTACGGTCAATATATTTATAAGGGAAATAGCTTAAAAGGTCACTAAAATTGAATACCCGCAGTTCTTTTTTCAAGATCTCTGCACGACTAAGGCCTACGCCTTTTAGATACTCAATGGGGGTTTCAAATACTTGGGTATTCAATTAGTGATGGTTAAAGATTTGAAGATGTGGTAATATGAAAATTCAATACTGCATCATGGATTTCGACGCTACTGAATTTTCAAATTATCAGATCAATTATTTAAAAGCTGTAACAGTGATCTCAACATTAACACCTTTAGGCAGGCCTGCAACCTGTACTGTTTCGCGGGCAGGGAAATCATCTTTAAAATATGTTCCGTAAACCTCGTTAACCTGTGCAAAGTTCTGCATGTCTGTTAAAAAAATACTCGTTTTAACAATATTGCTGAAGTCAATACCTGCTTCGGCTAAAATAGCTTTAATGTTTTCCATTACCTGCCTGGTTTCGATTTTAATATCATCTGTTATTAATTGGCCATTAGCGGGGTTCAGGGCTATCTGGCCCGAAAGAAATATAAAGTTTCCTGCTGCTACAGCCTGATTGTACGGGCCTATAGGTGCGGGGGCATTTTGGGTATTAATTATAGTTTTCATAAATATTAATTGTTAAGGTAAAATGCAGAGAAGAGATAGGTAATTAATTGATTTTATTGCAGCTATAAACCGGTTCATTTTTTTAATATGAACAGCTTGATCAATGTCCAGATTATCCCCAGCAGGAACATTATAATAGCGATGGCATTAATAGTGTGCATCACTTTAAGGTTAAAGTTTGTAGGCCTGTTTGGATCTTTTTTTCTGAAAAAATACATAAACAAATATAGGAAAGCTTAAAGCCGAAAGCAAAAAAAGCGAAAGGCAATAAAGCGTAAAGCCGAAAGCAAAAAGGTGAAAGCGAGAAAAGGCGACGGCAGGAGTATACAAACCAATGATTAAATCAGAAGCTAATGAAGCTTTGGTCTTTAAGCTTTCTGCTTTAGCTTTATAACCCAACAAAAAAGGCTTCCCAATATGGGAAGCCTTTTATTATAATAATTTAATTAAAATTATTTGTGGAATTCAACACGACGGTTAGCAACGCGGCCATCTTCAGTTGAGTTGTCAGCTATTGGATGAGTCTCGCCAAATCCTTTAACTTTTAAGCGTTTTGCATCAACACCTGAGTTAACTAAGTAAGTTTTTACAGAGTTAGCACGGTCTTTAGATAAACGCAGGTTGTGAGCTGCAGTACCTTCAGATGAAGCATAACCAGCTAAAGTAAGTGTGCTTGAGTTAGACCTCATATCAGCAGATGTAGCATCTAATACCGGGTATGATGAAGTTTTCAATACTGAGCTGTCAAATTCAAACTGGATGTTTGAGTAAGCAGCAGCAGCAGGGGCAACAGCAGCCTTAATAGTATCCGGTTTAGGGAATACAATTGGGCAACCAGAACCATCAACTATGCTACCAGCAGGAGTGTTAGGGCATTTGTCAAACTGATCAGAAACACCGTCACCATCTGAATCTTTTTTCAGGTCGTTAACAGCAGTTTCAACATTTGTAACACGGCCTTTTAAAGCTTCAACTTCCTGGCGTAATGCTGCATCATATAATTCATCATACATCATAGCAACCGGGTTTACCCACTCTAAGTTCGCTTTTGATTTTGGACCGAAAGTGTACTCTAAACCTGCATAAGTATATGCATAGTGATCAAAAGTATTGTAAGTGTTGAAACCTGAGAAGTTGTAACCTTTAACAAAGGTAACTGTGTAACCCAAGTTTAAAGCTAACGCATCAGAAAGTTTGAATTTAGCGCCAACGCCAACCGGTGCAGCTAATTCTTTAATAGTGTTAGTTTGAGTAAATGCTGCTTCCGGAGCTTCAGCACCAGGAGTGATAGCATAAGCTGGTTTGTAGAAATCTAAACCAAGACCTGCAGAACCGTAAAAGTTAACTGCATTTGCACGGTGTAAAAAGCTAACGCTTCCAAAATTAACAACACCGCTTATTGATACCTGGTTAAATTTAGTTTCGAAATATGAAGCACCAAATTTTGTAGCTGTTGAACCAGATTTACCCTGATTGGCAACATCATCACCTTTTACTTTACCGCCGTAGTAATCTAACTGCAAGGCAAAGAAGTGTGATAACTGATCCTTAATAGTTAGCCCGTAACCTAAAGATCCTTTAAAATGATTAGTTGAGTTGTTAAGGAAAGGAACAAGGCCTGATGTTAGACCACCATTAATTCCAATACTCCATGTGTTGTACTGTCCTGTACCACCAAATACCTTGGCAGTAGTAGCAGCGTCAGAAGTTTTCTTTGTGGAGTCGGTTTGAGCTGATGCTAAGCCAACTGCCATCAAGGAAACAAATGATAAGACGACTGTTTTCTTTAATGTAGAATAGTTCATAGTTTTAAGATTAAACGATTTTAATTGTGATTTTTTTCAAAAATAGTAATTATGTTTGAATTTGTAACCAAACACCGTTCCAAATTTTGTAATTATTATACAAATAAAGGAAAAAAAATGTTTTTAAAAAATTAATAAAAATTAAAAGATGAAATATCTTCCTATTAATAATGAGGTGTTTACCAAAAATAGAAAAAATTTCGTTTTACGACTAAAACCCTGTTCTATAGCTATTTTTAACGCAAATGATGAATTTCCAAGAAGCGGGGATCAAAGTTTTCTTTTTAAACAAAACCCTGATTTTTTCTACTTAACCGGCATTGATCAGGAACAGAGCATTTTGATATTATTTCCTGAGTGTCCTAATCCGCTATACAAAGAAGTACTATTTTTAAGACAAACCAATGAACATATAGCAATTTGGGAGGGTCATAAGTACACAAAGGAAGAAGCGAAATTGGCGTCGGGTATAAAAAACGTTTATTGGCTTAGTGAGTTCGATGTTATTTTACAAACAATAATTAACTATGCTGAACACATATATATAAATACAAACGAGAACGACAGGTACGTACATGCGGTGCCTTATAGGGATCTCAGAGTATTTGAATCATTACGTGCCAAGTACCCTTTGCATAAGTATGAACGCTCCGCACTCATTTTGCGCGACCTGCGGGTTGTAAAATCAGCCACAGAAATAGATCTGACAAAAAAAGCATGTGAAATTACACGTGATGCCTTTATACGGGTACTTAAATTTACACAGCCAGGCGTTACCGAATATGAAATTGAAGCTGAAATAACGCACGAATTTTTAAGGCAGCGTGCCACAGGGCATGCTTACAATCCTATTATTGCATCGGGTAAAAATGCTATAGTGCTTCATTATGTAGACAATAACCAGGTTTGTAAAGACGGGGATGTAATACTTTTTGATTTTGGCGCCGAGTATGCCAACTATAATGCAGATATGAGTCGCTCGGTACCGGTAAACGGGCGCTTTACCAAACGCCAGCGCGACGTTTATGATGCGGTGTTGCGGGTGATGCGTGCGGCCACAAAGATGATTGTTGCAGGCACTGTTTTGAATGACTACCACGAGGAAGTAGGAAAGATAATGACAGATGAGTTGATTGGCTTAGGCTTGTTGACTAAACACGATGTGGCAAAACAGGACCCTAACGTTCCGGCTTATAAAAAATACTTTATGCACGGCACCTCGCATCATTTGGGTTTGGATGTGCATGATTTTGCCAGTCGCTATAAATCATTTGAAGTTGGCAATATTTTAACATGCGAACCAGGTATATATATAGCAGCGGAAGGCCTGGGTATAAGAATAGAGAACAATATATTAATTACCGCCGATGGTAATATTGATTTGATGGCCGATATACCTGTAGAGGCGGAGCATATTGAGGAGATAATGAATGGGTGAGGTATTTCGGATTTCGGCTGTTCGATTTCGGATTTATTTTTAGAATTCATTTATTCCAAATTTAAATCATTCTGATTTCCGCATTCAAAATTCCGAAATCGAACATCCGAAATCAAAAATCCTTCACGAATTCATACAAATTAAACCCCGGTTTATTTAACGCTTTGGCAATATCTTGCTGAAGCTTTTTTTTGTTGATGCCGGCCATGCGTTTTTGTTGAATGAGCTGATAGGCCTTTTCAGCAAGCAAAAGTTCTTTGCGTGAGTTTTTTACTTCAGATTTGGAATGGATAAAGTTTATTACTTCGTTAATGCCTTCGCTTTTTGAAGCAACAGTTTTAAAAACAGGTAGCTGCGTTTCCTTGTTTTGGATCTTCTTTAAATTATTGACGAAAAGATCGGCATCGGCCCGATCGCTTTTATTAACAATAAAAGCATCGGCAATTTCCATCAGGCCCGATTTAATGTTTTGGATCTCGTCGCCGCTTTCGGGTACCAAAACCAACAATGTAATATCTGCAAGCCCGGCAATCTCAATTTCCGACTGACCAACCCCAACAGTTTCTACCAATATATAATCAAACTCCGCAGCCCGTAAAACGTCCGTCATTTCAATAGCTTTTGCCGAAAGCCCCCCAAGTGAGCCCCGTGTGGCTAAGGAGCGGATAAAAACACCGGGATGGTTAAAATGCGGCGCCATGCGGATTCGGTCGCCTAGTAACGAGCCAAAGTTAAACGGCGAAGTAGGGTCAATAGCCAAAACCGCAATCTTATTACCGGTAGTAAGCAATCCGCTGATCAGTGAATTTACCAATGTGCTTTTACCTGCACCCGGTGGCCCGGTAATGCCTATAATTGGCGAGCTTTTTGTGAATGTTAAACTTTTTAAAAGCTCATCAGTGCCTGGTAAATCATTTTCAACAATAGTTAAAGCGCGTGCAACTGAACGAAAATCAGTATAATGCGGTTTAATGTTGTTAGTAGCGCTTTGCATTTTATGTGAATATAAAGGAACAAAAATATAATGTATTTGGCGGAAAATAGTTGATTAGGTTGATTAAGTGAACGGTTGATTGAGTTTGGGATAAATTCACAGCTAACTTAATCAACCAATCAAACTTAATCCCCCCAATTATAACTTACAATAGAAAGCTATATTTGCCGTTCTGGTAATTTTTAAAGTATGAAGGAATCTGTTTTAGTCACTTTTGATTCAATGAAGTACCCTAACTCGGGTTTTTTCTCATTTGGGAAAAGTTTGGGTGAGGCCTTATTAACTCAAAATAATAACCGGTTTGATTTTACTTATTATGTGCATACAAGGTCGATATATACTTTTACCGGTGAGGTAGGTTTGGTTAATTTATCCAAGCTGCATAAATTAATTTTTCCGGGTAACAGCAAATACGAGCTGGTTCACTTTACTGATCAGTATTGCAGGTTAAAGCCGCAAAAGGTAAGCGGCAAAAAGATATTGACCATACATGACATTAACCCCATCCACGAAAAAAGAAAATCGGATAAAAAAGTGGCCTCACATATTGAAAAATTAAGAGGATATATAGCCGTATGCGATAAAATTGTAACGATATCAAACTTTGTGGCGAATGATATTTTAACCTATTTCCCCGAGGCAAAAGAAAAACTAAGTGTAATTTATAACGGAGCGGATAAACTTCATGTTCCTGAAGATCATGTTCCGGCTTATTTGCCCCAAAAGCCATTTTTATTTACCATTGGATTTATAGCAGCTAAAAAGAACTTTCATGTATTGCCGGCATTATTGAAAGAGAACGATTATGAGCTGGTAATTTCGGGTGTGGAAACGCCTTATAAGGATACGATAATGGAAGAGGCGCAGAAACATGGGTGTGCCGACAGGGTAAAAATAACAGGTACTATAAGCGAGTATGACAAAGCCTGGTACTACAAAAACTGTAAAGCATTTGTTTTTCCATCACTTGCGGAAGGTTTTGGCTTACCCGTTATTGAGGCTATGCACTTTGGGAAACCGGTTTTTTTATCAAAATACACCTCATTGCCTGAAATAGGCGGCGATGCTGCCTTTTATTTTGACAGCTTTGAACCCGAACATATGCAGGATGTTTTATCAAAGGGATTAAAAGAATTTCATGACAAAGACCTATCGGCACGAACAATAGCCCATGCTGAACAATTCGACTGGCAAACAACGGCGAGGCAATACTTAAAGCTATATGATGAATGTCTTACTGGTGAGTAATATCTTTTTTCTTCCCTTTTGAAAATACTGCTTTAAACTGCCTGAACATAAACCTCGCCCATATTTTAAAACCGAAGTTTGTGAGTATTAGCGTTGCTTTGTCGTTTTCAAAAGGCTGATCAACCACGGTTGCTGAGATCCCTGTATGATTATAATTGCATATGATATAATCTTTGTAGATATAATGAAAAGCAGGATCCTTAAAGCACTGCATATTTAAAGCATAATCGGCCGCTACTCTATACTTTAAATTATATTGACGCTTTTTAAAAATGGTTGCAGGGTAAATAATAGCCTGGTGATAGATTCCTACCTTAGCCATATAATATGGCGTTATCTCTTCAGAGCGTTTTAAGCCGTTATGAATAACATTTGCATAATAAATGGCATTTAAATCGGTTAGTTCATAAGCCAGCTTTGAAAAATCGGGTCGGAGTTCATCATCCGATCCTAAAAAATATACCCATTGCCCTGTAATATATTTTAAAGCCTTGTTCATTGCATCGTAAATACCGCCGTCTTCTTCGCTGATCCACGTATGGATACGGGAAGTATTGTTCTGTAATATTTCTATCGTGCCATCGGTGCTTTTGCCGTCAATCACAATAATATCAATAGCAGGGTATTGTTGTTCATAAATACTATTGAGGCATTTTTGCAGGTCGTTTGCAGCATTGTAAGTAACTATTATTATTGATATGCGCGCCGGGCCATCGCCTGCTGTTGTTAAACTTTTTCCTTCCCCAATTATCATTTTCTGATTACTTATATTTGCCGTATTTGTAAATATGTGCTTATATGACTGTTGCTGTAAATACTCCTAAAGTTTCTGTAATTATAGTAACATTTAATGCCGCTGCTGTTCTGCAACGCTGCCTCAATAGCTTTTATAAGCAAACATACCCGTTTTTAGAGATAATAGTTATTGACGGCAAAAGTAATGATGGCACTGTAGATATTTTAAATTCCAATGCCGATAAAATTGCCTTCTGGAAAAGCGAACCGGATGATGGTATTTATTATGCAATGAACAAAGCGCTTGAATATGTAACCGGCGAGTGGGTATATTTTATTGGGGCCGATGATGAGGTTTTTCCTGAGTTTTCTGATCTGCTTTACCAGTTAAAAGACAAAGCGGCTGTTTATTATGGCAGGGTTTTAATAAACGGGAAACCAACGCCGGGGCCTGTTGATGCTTATAAGCACGCTAAAGATACCATTTGTCACCAGGCAATTGTTTATCCGGCTGCGGTATTTAAAAAGTATAAGTACAATACCAAATACCCAATAACTGCCGATCATTTGCTGAACATGCAATGCTGGGCTGATAAAGGTCTTTATTTTGAATTTATTGATCTTACTATTGCCAACTTTAATCACACCGGCATTTCATCTGTTAAAATTGATAAGATCTTTAAAAAAGACCAGGCGGCCCTGATTTTAAAATATCACGGGCCTCAAATATGGGGGAGATATGTTTTCAGAAAATTTAAGATGATGCTTAACCCCAGTAAATACAAAAACAGTAATTATACTGACTAATTGATTGTATGGTTATAAAAAACAGGAACTTATTCAGGATAACGCGCTTTATTATATTCAGGCTTTCCCGGCTGTTTAAGTTTTTCGGCGGCTTAAGAACATCTCAAAAAAGACTATTGATCATAAAAACAGATGCGATAGGGGATTACATCGTCTTCAGGAATTTTATTGAGGTAATAAAGCAATCGGAGAAGTTTAGAGATTATAAGATAGATCTGCTTGGCAATACCTTATGGCAGGATGTGGCTTTAAAATACGATGCTGCTTACATGTATAGGTTTTACTTTATAAAACAATACGAGCTTTATGAAGCGCCGTTGAAACTACTAAAACTTGGCTGGCGGCTTTTTAAGAATAATTATGAGGTTGTTTTGCAGCCATCATCAACCCGGCTTTTAATTACGGATGGTTTGGCTGCACTAACAGCTGCAAAACAAATTATTGGTTTTGAAAGCAATACCGAAGGTATATTAGCGAAATACAAAACAAAAACCGATACGTTTTACACCACTAAACTTATACTGCCCGAAACTGTGCATTTTGAATTTGAGCGCTCAAAATTCTTTTTTGAAAATGTTTTGGGCGAATCGCTTTCTATAAACTCACTATTTATCCCGGTTGAAAAAAATGATAATAATGGCATAGTTATTTTTCCTGGAGCGGGGATCTTTAAGCGAAGCTGGCGGAGAGAAGATTTTCTGGCCCTGATAAAAATGTTAAAGCAGCATAGCCCGCAGCAAATTTACCTGGCAGGTGGCCCCGGGGATATACAGATTGGCAATTACCTTGAAGAAAACCTGCCGTTGCAAAGCGTGAATAATTTAATTGGTAAAACAACGTTACCTCAATTGATAGAACTTATTGGCAGCGCTGCTTTAGTAATAGCAAATGAAACCAGCGCCATCCATATAGCCGTTGCCACAAAAACGCCATCGGTTTGTATCCTTGGGGGCGGACATTTTGAACGGTTTGCACCATATCCGGCATATTTTGAAAACTGTCCGGTTTGTGTTTACCAAAAAATGGAATGCTATTACTGTAACTGGAACTGTATATTTGAAACTGCTGAAACGGAGCCCTATCCCTGTATTGATAAAGTTAATTTAGCTAATGTTTGGCAGGCAGTTTTGGCATTGCTATAGCAAATAACAGTAATTAATTAATTACTGTTAGATTTGCATTTTTATATATTATATTCCTTTAATGAAGACATATTTCCGGCTGCTATCATTTGCCAAACCAATTGAAAAGTTTGCCATACCGTACATCCTGTTTACTTTATTATATGTTGTTTTCAGCTCAATGGTATACCCATTACTTATCCCGCTGATGAATACCCTTTTTATAACCGACACCTGTAAAACAGCGGCGGTTGTAGTAGTAAAGCAACCTGCATTGCTTGATATTACCGGGTGGTTTAAATATTACATGAACACTTTTATACACAGCCAGGGGCAATGGGGGGCATTAAAGTTTATATGCACGGTTATAATTATTACCATGGTTTTGGGAAACCTGTTCCGTTACCTTGGCGCGCGCACTATGGAAAACCTACGTTTACATACATTATTAAATCTTCGCAAGTCGGTTTTTAATAATGTGATGGATATGCATTTAGGCTATTTTAATAACCAGCGCAAAGGTGATATCATTTCAAAAATAGCTTCGGATGTACAGGTTGTACAGTTTTCAGTTACCGCTACATTACAGGTGGTTTTTAAAGAGCCATTCCAAATGATAGTTTTTTTGGTTTTGCTTTTTAAGATTTCTGTAAGTTTAACATTGGGTTCGCTTTTAGTAGTGCCTGTATCTGCTTTTATAATTTCAAAAATTGTAAAAAAGCTTAAAGCCCAGGCTGTAGCTGCCCAGCAAACGTACGGGAATATGATCAGTTACCTTGATGAATCATTACAAGGCATCCGGATCATTAAAGCATTTAATGCTACTGATTTTATTAAAAAGCGTTTTAATGATGAGAATACCAAATATTCAAAAATTTTACGCTCAATGGCCAAACGGCAGCAATCTGCTTCACCGGTTTCTGAAACATTGGCAATTACCATGATCTCGTGTATTGTGCTTTACGGCGGATATTTAATTCTAAATAAAAAATCCGACCTGGATGGCGGTCACTTTATTGCATATATTGCCATTTTTTCGCAGCTGATGCGCCCGGCAAAAGCCATATCTGATTCGTTCAGCAATATCCATTCAGGTATTGCCGCAGGTGAGCGAGTGCTGGCACTTATAGATGAGAAACCGGCAATAAAGGATGCGCCAAACGCTAAAAACCTTAGCGGGTTTAATGAAAGCATTGAATTTAAAAATGTATCTTTTGCCTACGGCGACAGGCAGATCTTAAATAACGTTAACCTAAGTATCCCCAAGGGGAAAACGGTTGCACTCGTAGGCCCGTCGGGTGGTGGTAAATCAACGCTGATGGACCTGGTGCCGCATTTTATAGAGCCGCAATCGGGCGAGATCTTAATTGACGGGCAAAATATAAATGGTTTTACAGCGCAATCACTTAGGGCGCTGCTTGGAGTGGTTAACCAGGAGTCGATTTTATTTAACGACTCTATTTTTAATAACATTGCCTTTGGCAAAACCAATGTTACCCTTGAGCAGGTTAAGGATGCAGCCAGAATTGCCAATGCACACAATTTTATTATCGAGACTGAAAAGGGTTACGAAACCAATATCGGCGACCGGGGTACGAAGCTTTCAGGCGGGCAGCGGCAGCGGATCTGCATAGCCCGGGCTGTTTTAAATAATCCCCCGATTTTGTTGCTTGATGAGGCAACTTCAGCGCTGGACACCGAATCGGAAAAGCTGGTGCAGGAAGCATTAAACAACCTGATGAAGAACCGCACCTCATTAATTATTGCCCACAGGCTAAGCACCATCCAAAATGCCGATACAATTATTGTGCTTGAAAGCGGGACGGTTGTTGAGCAGGGTAATCACCTCGAGTTGATTGAAAACAATGGACTATACCGCAGACTGATTGATATGCAGACTTTTGCGGGGTGAAAGAATCAAGATAACAAGAATCAGGAGTCAAGATAATAAGAGTCAAGATGAGAGGGTGATAGTTACATTCACTTTTTCTGTTCAACTGGTATTATTAAGACCCTAATTTGAATTATACACGTTAATCCGGAATGTGGTTTTTAGGATGCCCGGCTTTGTAATTCAAAAAGTCGCGGTTGGGTTCATAATGGTTTTCAGCGGTATAAGGAGATTCAAACAGGTCGCCTACAAGGTCTTTTCGCACAAAAAAGGCATTGCTGCCTGTAAATACGCATCCTACCAGGCAATAATCCTTCTCAATTCCCAACTGCTCCAACGCCAGTAAAGAAGCTCCAAAATGGCTGGTTTTATCCCACATCCTGTTTGCATTATACTTCACAACAAAATGAGTATCGGGCCTGAATATGGAGTTATATTCAATAACTAATACGCGTGGTTTATACTTTGTTATAGCCTTCCAGATATAGTAATCGTTATAATCAATATCTATTGATAACAGATCCGGTTCAAGAGGTGCATCGGCCTTATCAAAAAGTGATTGAATGTTTTCGGCATTTATAAATGCGTTTTGAATTTTTAAATTACCACTGTCAATCAGGTCCTTAAAACGTTGGGAGATCTGTTTGCAATACTCGTCGCTTCCTTCAATCCAAAGGCCGCTCCATCCTTTATGAAGTAAATTGGTTGAATTGCACTCCAGACCATTCTCAACACCAAATTCAATAAAGTATTTATTGGTATAGCCAATCCTGTTAAATATTTCCTGGATAATACCATCTTCTCCATTTTGTGAAAAAACCTGGTATTCGTGTTTATTCAATCGTTTTGGAGAATCATATTTGGGATTATTAAATAAATGGTCGGCGTAAAACTGGGTTACCTTGATCCCTTTATCATCGTCAATTTTTCTAAGTACAATATTTAATATATTCCTGATTTGAGTTATCCTCTTTATAAAATTAAGTCCCATGTTTCTTTTAAGATGTTCGGCCAAATATATAAATTAAGTCGGCGAATCTGGCCAGATCCATAACCAATAACCATTAACGTAACTTGTGTCATTTATTGTTGAGGCCTATTGTAACAATCTTTTTTCAAACCCATTTCTATCCAGATTGTTACGCTGATGAGTAAACTATTCTGCTCAAGTTTGAGTTCTTGAAATAAACTTATTAATATGCACCTTTTTGAAAAATCCCCTTATCAAACAAAGTCGGCTGTATTATTTTTAATATTTAACCGGCCCGATACTACCCGGAAGGTATTTGAACAAATCAGAACTGCAAAACCTGCCCGCTTATATGTGGCAGCTGATGCTCCAAGGCCTGGTAATGATGATGATATATTATTATGTAAACAAACGCGGGCAATTGTAAAAAATATTGATTGGAAGTGCGAAGTAAAAACGCATTTTAATAAAAAAAATGCAGGCTGCCGTGATGGTGTATCTGCGGCGATAACCTGGTTTTTTGATAACGAGGAGGAGGGAATTATACTTGAGGATGATTGTTTGCCCGCAAATAGCTTTTTTAAATTCTGCGATACACTTTTAGAAAAATACCGCGATGATACCCGGATTAGGCATATAACTGGTTGTAATTTACAGCAGGGTAAAAAATGGGGCGATTGCAGCTATTATTTTTCAAACCGCACACATGTTTGGGGGTGGGCCAGCTGGAGAAGGGTATGGAAAGATTACGATATAAATCTTGAAAAATATAACAATTACGAAATAGAGGAAAAGCTTCAGAATATTTATCCTGACCCGCTGGTTGTTGAATGCTGGGTAAATATTTTTAATGATGTAAAGGAAGGTAAAATTAATTCATGGGCGTATCCGCTTGATTTTATTAATTTTTTTAACAACGGGCTTACCATTATCCCCAATGAAAATTTAATTTCAAATATTGGTTACGGATCGGGTGCTACCAATACTGTTAACGATGACCATGTATTTAGTAATGTTCATTTATCTGAAATTAAGGAAATAACAGACCCTTCATTTATAGTGCCCGAAAAGCAAGCTGATCTGTTTATCATGAATGCTCATTTTAATATTGAAGAAATAAGGCGCAAACAAAATTCAATACCTAAAAAAGTAAAAAGGTGGTTTAAATCGGCATTTAGAAATGCAGCTTTATGACCATGGTTGATGATAGTGCTTTATGTATTAATTGCTGATTTTTTTTCGGTTATGGATATAATTATTCCGTAAGGTAAAGTGTATAAACTTTGCATAGCGCTTTAAGTAAAATCTTTGTAATATTGGTTTATATGCTCCCTGGAAATGTAATAACGCCATATTTTGCTCCTTGCCCGACTTTAAGAAACAGGTGATTTTGTCATTTCTTACCTTTAAAAATTTCCTTCCTGCAAAAGCCTCAAATTCATCATCAGCACATAAAAGTGAAGAAAGATTATGATCGATCCCGAACTCAAATTTTGTAGAATTTGAATTGACATATGGAACATTATTCGCCTGGATCCACAAGTAGATCAGGTTCATATCGGATACAGAAGTATAGGCGTGTTTTTCTTTTTGCGACTGATAATAATTTTCAAGGAAATCATTTTCGTGATTCTTTTTGTAGGTATTAAGGATAAAATCAATAAAATCAATAAGCAGATCCCTGTTCCATATGGTGCAATGCGGAGAAATTTGCCCTTCTGAACCTTTTTCATAAAACCCTTCACTGCCAACAAATGTCCCTTTAAAATTATGCCCCTGCAGATCCCGGAATGCTTTGGTGACGTATACATCGGTATCGGTAAGCAAAAAGGGATCATCGTTTTTTAAAATGGATGCAATTGCGAAATAGCGTGCAAAGCAGGCAATCTCAAATTCAGGCGGATTAACGCTATAATGTTTGTATACATCAATAAATTCCTTAAAAAGCTTGTTGTTTTCAAGGTATGAATTATCGGTTACAGTAACATTAAACCCTAAGGATTTTGCTTTATCAAGATAGGGTTTTAGGTAGTTAACTTCTCTTGTTTCAAAAACGAATATATTTTCAGGCATAAAATTAATTACGGGTTCAAAGCTACAGATAAAACATTGAAACAAAAATGTTACAAAAGTAAAAATGTGTAATAAAAAGGCCGGGCAATTAATTGCCCGGCCTTTGATAATATGTAAGATTGTGCTTACCTGTTACTGAAACTTAAAGCCTATACCCAATTGGAAAACCTCGTTACGGTAACCCGGAATATAATAGGCATTATCATCAGTTTGTTGAAAATCAATGGTGTATCTGGCGCGCAGCTCAACATTCGGGTTTATATCAAAGCCAACTCCTATAACACCATCTAATACGGTTCTGTCATTAGTGGTGCTGTAATGATCTTTTGCGGTTATGTTAAACCCATCATCATAAGTGTTTGTTGTTGATATTGGAAATGAAATTTGCGGACCAACTACAAAATTAAAATTTGGTGATAACCTGAATTTAGCCAATAGCGGCACATCAATAAAATTACTGCGCTGGGTTAAATTACCATCAGTGGTTTGGGCTGAATAACCTTTTTGCGAGTATAATACTTCTGGTGCAAATGATACAGGATAGGCAATAGGCACATCTAGTGTTAAACCCACATGAAAAGCAGTTATAGAGCCTGTAGAATAATTTGAATTATAAGAATCAACTGCATCGGCAAAATTGAAACCACCGGCCACACCAACTCTTACACGATAAAAATCATTTGACTGATTGCGCGGAGCCGAACGCTTTACCGGGCGGCGATGACCATAGTAATAGCCTTGTGCACTTACTGAACCTGCAGCCAGCAGGCATATAGCAAAGAAGATAATTTTTTTCATTGTGTTTTTCGTTTTAATAATAGAATAGAGTAAAAAACAATACAAAGGTTTATTTGGAATTGTTTTTTATGTCATATTTTTTATTCCGGAACAATTTAGCTGGTTAAAATAATGCCCCGAAATCATATTTAACTACTTTTGGCTATGCGATTTGTTAAACAACGATTGAAATATTCTTTAATTATTATCATCAACCTTATTGCGTTAAATGTTTTTGCGCAAAAGGAAAGCTATATCCAGTCATTAGATCATCAGAACCACTGGGTTGACTCCGTTTTTAAGAAATTGAGCCGCAAGAAAAAGATAGCACAATTGTTTTTTGTTCGCGCACATACCAACCTGGGGCAGGCTTATGAAGATTCTGTTGCAAAGGTGATAGCAGACGAACAGGTAGGCGGGCTTGTATTTTTTCAGGGTGGTCCGGTAAGGCAGGCTAACCTGATAAACCGCTATCAGAAACTGGCCCAGGTACCTTTGCTTATTGCAATGGATGGCGAATGGGGTATTGGTATGCGGCTTGATTCAACCATATCCTATCCGTACCAGATGACGCTTGGCGCCATACAGGATAATTCCCTTATTTATAAAATGGGACAGCAGGTAGCATATGATTTTAAGCGCCTGGGGATGCAAATGAACTTTGGCCCAGATATGGATGTTAACAATAACCCTAATAATCCCGTAATTAATTACCGCTCATTTGGTGATAATAAGTATAATGTGGCTGCCAAGGGCATAGCTTATTTTAAAGGGATGCAAGATGAAGGCCTTTTAACAACAGCCAAGCACTTTCCGGGCCACGGCGATACCAATGTTGATTCGCACCTTGATTTGCCCCTATTGCCCTTTACACGCCAACGGTTAGACTCGCTGGAAGAATATCCCTTCCGCGAGGCAATAAATGCCGGCATAAGTGGAGTAATGGTGGCCCATATGGATATCCCTGCTTTAGATACCACAAAAAATTTACCGTCTACTTTATCAAGACCAATTGTAACCGGGATTTTAAAAGATTCATTGCGGTTTAAAGGCCTGGTAGTATCAGATGCAATGGAGATGAAGGCCGTATTGAAATATTTTCCGGATGGTAAAGCTGATGTTAAAGCTTTTTTGGCGGGTAATGATATTATTGAATTATCAGCAGACTCCAAAAGAGCTATAAAAAAGATCCGTAAGGCTATCCGCAAAGGGAAGATCCCGATAGAAGAATTTAATGCCCGCGTTAAAAAGGTGCTTGCAGCCAAGTATTGGGCGGGTTTAAACAATTACCAGGAAACCAACCTTACTCATTTAACAGAAGATTTAAACAGGCCTGCTGCAAATAACCTTGTTCAGCAATTAAGTGATGCGGCAGTAACGCTTGTAAAAGGCAATGCCACTGCATTACAAATGATCCCTTTATTAAAAACAGCTATAGTAAGCGTGGGCGTAACGCAAACAACCGTTTTTCAACGGGACCTGGCAAAATGGTATACTTATAATACCTTGTTCACTGTTGGTAAAAACGCGCCTCAGGCCGAATTAAAAACACTGCTGGCAGCCCTTAAAGGTTATGACCAGGTTTATGTGAGTATAAATGATACCCGTTTACGCCCTGCAAGCAAACTGGATTACAGCAGTAGCGTTAAACAATTTATAAGCGATATTGCCGCGCACAATAACACAGTAATAAGTGTTTTTGCAAATGCTTATACTATTGCCGATTTGCCCGGTATTGAAAAATGCGGTGCATTAATTGCCTGCTATCAAATGACAGATGATTTGCAGCGGTCGGCAGTAAAAGTGATAACAAGGCAGTTAAACCCAACCGGCAGATTACCGGTAAGTATAAATAAAGATTACCTGACAGGGATGCGGGGAAGCTTGTAAAATTACATAAGGGTTAAATAAAACTCTTACCTTTATTATTATGAATATTGCCAAAGAGCGCAGAGCCATTGATGCGGCATTAGATGATTACCGGGCTATGCTGGATACCATACCTGATGAGCGTTTTACCGAAACGCCGCCGGGCGGCGGATGGTCATACGCTGAGGTGTATTCGCATATTATGAAAGCTACTTTAGGCTCGTGCATTGCTTTGGAGCGTTGTACGCATGGCAACTGCCCACCAACTAAAGAAGGATTAAATTTTATGGGCCGTTTTATGATGCTTGCCGGCGTTTTTCCGGTAAGGTTAAAAATGTCAGCGGCTTTAGCAGCTAAAATGCCGGTTGAAAAGATTAGTAAGGAAGACGCAAAAAACCTGCTGATAAAATGCCGAAAACGTATTGATGATACATCGCCATTAATAAAAGATTCATCCCCAAACTTCCGCTACAAACATCCGCGCCTGGGGATGCTTACAGCGGAGCAGTGGTTTAAATTTATTCGCATCCATCTTTATCATCATTTAAAGCAATTGAAGCGTGTTGAAAAAAAATTTAGTTAAATGTGAAACCTTTTACATTTAACTTGGTCTTAACAATTAAATAATCTGCTTTACGGATATTTGTAAAAATTGTAGAAAATGCATTTTGAGTTAGCTTATATGGTACTGGGAAGTTTACTATTTTTAGTAGTAGTATTCTACCTGAGTCCTTTTGAACTAAAAGTTAATGACGACGACGAAGAAGATTAATCGTTGCTTGTTCAATTCTCTGAAATTTTACCGGTATAATTTACCGGATGGAAAAGTATCCCCCCAATTTTAATGGCAAAACGCGAAGTTGATATTGTTGTTATATCTGACGTGCATTTAGGCACTTACGGATGCCACGCTAAAGAACTGCTCAAATACTTAAAGAGCATAAAGCCGAAAATACTTATTTTAAACGGCGATATTATTGATATATGGCAGTTCAGTAAATCGTATTGGCCCGAAACGCACATGAAGGTGGTGCGCCGGATCTTAAAGTTTGTAACCGAAGGTGTGCCTGTTTATTATTTAACCGGTAACCATGATGAAATGCTGCGTAAGTTTGCTGATTTTAACCTGGGATCGTTTCAGCTGCTTAACAAGGTAGTATTAAATATCGACGGAAAAAAAGCGTGGATCTTTCATGGTGATGTGTTTGACGTAACTATGCAACATTCCAAATGGCTGGCAAAATTAGGCGCGGTAGGTTATGATACGCTGATCATCATCAACAGTTTAACTAACTGGCTTCTTACAGCTATGGGCCGCCAAAAAATGAGCTTTTCGCAAAAAGTAAAGGCCCGGTTTAAAGAAGCCGTAAAATTTATTAACCAGTTTGAACAAACTGCCGCCGACCTGGCAGTTGATAAAAATTACCAGTACGTAATTTGCGGGCATATCCATCATGCCGAAATAAGAGAAATGGAATCTACCGAAAAAACAGGCTCGGTTCTTTATTTAAACTCAGGCGACTGGGTTGAAAGCCTTACAGCTCTTGAGTATAATAACAAAAGCTGGACCATATTTAAATACGAGCCTGAAAACTTCAACACGGATGCGGACGAGGATGACAAAACGGATATTGAGGACTTGGATGCCAGGCTGGATGTTAATCTCTTATTAGAACGTTTTAAGCAGGAACAAGATTAAGTCCCTGTTGAAAATGTTTTAAAAGTTGTAAGTGTTGTAAACGTTAGCTTTACGGGTTACATAATTAAAATTTTATTTGTCATCAATTTTATCACAAAGTATTCAAAATTTTAACGAGTTTGCGTAAATCAAAATTTAACGCTTTCAACCCCTACAACATCTGCAACCTTTACAACTAACCATGAAAATACTTTACGCTATACAGGGAACAGGTAACGGCCATATAAGCCGGGCACGCGAAATTGTACCACTGTTACAGCAATATGGTGAAGTTGATCTGTTAGTTAGCGGCACTGAAGCCGAAGTTACCCTGGCCCAGCCCCTTAAGTATAAATTTCACGGTTTTAGCTTCGTTTTTGGCACCAATGGTGGTGTTGATAATTGGGCAACCTTTAAACTGATGAATTTGCCGCGCCTTTGGCGTGATATCCGCAGCCTGCCTTTAAAACAATATGACCTTATTATAAATGATTTTGAGCCGGTGAGCGCATGGGCGTGCAGGCTGCAAAAAATACCTTCGGTATCGTTAAGTCATCAATGCTCATTTGTTTCGCCAAACACGCCCAGGCCTGCTAAATGGAGCTACGCAGAGTGGCTGCTAAAATATTATTCACCAACATCGCATCATATCGGGTTTCATTTTGAGCGGTATGCTGATTTTATTCATACACCCGTGATCCGAAGCGAGATCAGGAATATGAAGACTTCAAACCTTGGTCATTATACTGTTTACCTGCCGGCATACGATGATAAACTGCTTACCAAACTGCTTAACAAAACCAATAAGCAATGGCAAATTTTTTCCAAACGGCAAAAAACACATTACCAGGAAGGTAATGTTGAAATATTCCCGGTAAACAACCAGGATTTTAACAATAGCCTGGCCAGTTGCGAAGGCCTGTTGACAGGTGGTGGCTTTGAAGGCCCTGCGGAAGCACTGTTTTTGCAGAAAAAAGTATTGATGATTCCCATGAAGGGCCAATATGAACAGCAATGCAATGCTCTAGCCGCTTCAAAACTTGGCGTACCAGTAATTAACGAAATAGATGACCAGTTTATTTACCGCATAAATAACTGGTTAAGCGATGATAAATGGGTTGAGGTAGACTTCCCCGATGAAACGGCGCAGATTGTGGATGATATGGTAAAGCGTTACGCAAAAGGCTCAATTGCAGTTTAGGTTCAACCTTTTGTGATAATTATAGTTTTTTTATTTCTTCAACAGATAATCGTGTAATGTTGGCTATGTCTTCAACAGAAAATCCCATTTTCTTTAGGGTAAGGGCAATTTCCATGGCTTCTTCCAGTTTGCCTTTTTCAATACCCCTTTCAATACCTTCCTGTATGCCTTCCTCTTTGGCATAGTCAAGCACATTCTTATTGTCCCACTTATATTTTAAGCTGCTATCGTACATGGTTTTTTCCTCCTTTGTCAAATTAGTATATTCAGCAATACTGAACAGTTTCTCAAATATAGGCTTTCGTAAGTATGCTGGGATCTTATCCATCCGGCTCATGTTTTTTAAGACATAGAGCCATTTGTCTAAGTCGGTCACAAGGTCGACATCCTCTTTTACAAATTTATTCAATTCTAAATAAATATAACCCAGCTTATCGTAAAATATTTCACCAGTTTCCCTGTTACACAAACAAATATCATGCAGGTATTCTTTTCCATCGCTTATTTGTAAAGTAAAATCTTCCAATAAAGCAACCAGGTAAACCTCTGTAAGGCTATATGCCCATTCACTGCGCCTGCCTTTTGGGGCCTGATCGCTGATGAGCCGGGATGTATAAAATAAGGCTCTTTCCTTAAAGTTTCCCTGCCTTCCACGTTGCACTTCAATTAAAAATTTGTCGCCGTTTGCTCCGGTACAAAGCAGATCAAATATGGCAGCACCTTCATCCTTCAAATCGCCTGGGTGCTCATTCTTATTGTAAACTAAATCAGCAATATGCTTTCTACCCCGGAACACTTCATTTAAAAAAGCGATTAACAGGTCTTTATTCGGCTCGCTGCCAAATATTTTCTTGAAGGCAAAATCAACTAAAGGGTCGATATATTTCCCGGTGACAGGCGGTTTATTGTCAGGCATAGCCAAATATAAACGATTTAATGAACGTTCAACATAGCTATTATCATTCTTAGTTTTATCCTAACCACATTTATGCTAATTTTGCCCCGCAAATAAAAGGCTTTAATGATCAGTTTTTTTAAAGCGCTCAATCCGCTTAATATTTTATGGCTTGCAGTAATATTGTTCGTTTCGCGGGCGGGCTATTTAATTACAGCCCCTGCTAAAACAGCGTTTGCCTTTGCCGAGCCGGTTGCAAGGTTAATGATAGTTCCCGGCGAGTATCTTAATCCTGCTTCAACCTCTTTTAATGTTTTACTTGCAGGTATTGTTGTATTTGCACAGGCCTTGTTATTAAATCACCTGGTTAATCATTATAATTTACTGGGCAAGCCTACATTTTTGCCTGCTTTAATGTACATTACAATAACGGGTTTGTTTACACCTTTTTTGGTATTAAGCCCCCCTTTATTATGCAATTTCTTAATCATATGGATGTTGTTTAAGCTGTTTAGCTTTTATAAAAGTAATGATGCAAAATCTTCTGCCTATGACCTGGGGCTGATAGTTGCCATAGGTTCAATCATATACCTTCCCTTCATCTATCTTTTTTTAGTGGTTTGGATAGCACTCATTATTTTCAGACCGTTAAACTGGCGCGAAATTTTAGCTGGTATTGTTGGCTACGCTACCATATTCTTTTTCTTGGCAGTGTATTATTATATGAATGATAACCTGGGGCAGTTCTACAGCATTTGGTTGCCATTGGCCACAAAGTTTCCAAATAGTATTGATATTCACTATTTAAGCTTCCTGGTACTTGTTCCGGTTATTGTAATACTGGCTCTTTGTTTTGTTAAGCTGCAACAAAACTTTTTTAGGAGCTATGTACAGATCCGTAAATCTTTTCAGCTGTTGTTTGTTGTTTTTTTAATCACAGGTTTATCTTTTTATGTAAAAACACCATTTAATTTAAACCATTTTTTGTTGTGTGCAGTTCCGTGCACCGTGTTTTTTTCTTATTATTTTCTGTATGCAAAAAACAAATGGTTTTATGAATCGCTGTATTTATTGCTGCTAATCAGCGTCATCTATTTTCAGTTTAACAAATTTTAACTTTTACATTCGTTCAAATCACGGCTGTTATATTAGTTTTGTATCATTATTACACAAAAAATCAAATTAATGAAATTTGGAGTAGTTATATTTCCGGGATCTAATTGTGATGAAGATATCATCTACGTATTGGAAAAAATAATGGGCCAGCAAGTGGTTCGATTATGGCATAAAGACCACGACCTGCAAGGCGCTGAGTTTATTGTTTTACCAGGCGGATTTTCCTTCGGCGATTATCTTCGTTCAGGCGCTATAGCCCGCTTTTCGCCTATTATGCACGAAGTAATCCAGTTTGCAGCAAAAGGCGGTTACGTTTTGGGTATCTGCAATGGGTTCCAGGTTTTAACCGAAGCAGGCCTTTTACAGGGAGCATTGCTGCACAATGAGAACCGTAAATTTATTTGCCGTAATATTTATATGAAGGCACAAACTTCGAACTCATTAATTACTGCGCAGATAGACCCGGAAAGAGCATTAAAGATCCCTATAGCCCATGGCGAAGGCAATTATTTTGCCGATACTGATGTTTTAAAATCACTTTATGATAATGACCTGGTGTTGTTTAAATATTGCGATGAGGCGGGTATGATCACTTCCGAATCAAATCCTAACGGATCATTGGATAACATTGCAGGCATTACTAATATCAACCGTAACGTGTTTGGGTTTATGCCGCACCCTGAACGTGCATCAGATGCGCTGGTTGCTAACGAGGATGGGCTGGCTATTTTTGAATCGATATTATCACTGGTGAAGGTATAGTTAGTCATCGGTCATTAGTCATTGGTCATTCGTTTTTTGACTTGAGACTTAAGACTCCGGCTCAAGACTAAAAAATGGAAGCAACACTGGTAATAGATATTGGCAACACGTACACAAAAATTGCTGTTTTTAGGCATAACCAAATGCTCCATAGCTGGCAATATAAACCGGTAGATCCAACCATAATAAATAATATCCTGAGCGATTATGCTGTTAACAAGGCCATAATTTCATCAGTAAAAAAAGACCGGGAGGAGTGGCAAAGCATATTAGCGCAAAAAATTCCGTTAATATATTTTAATGCGGGGATGACAAGTGGCATAACTAACCATTATTTAACTCCCCAAACCCTCGGGCTCGACAGGCTGGCAGCAGTTATAGGCGCATATTACTTATATCCCGATAAAAGCAATATGGTGATAGATGGGGGCACTTGTATAACGTATGATTGGGTGGATGCAGCAGGTAATTATTTTGGCGGTAGCATATCACCAGGTTTAAAAATGCGTTATAAGGCATTAAATAATTACACAGCCGGGTTACCTTTAATTAATGCCGATGAAAATTTTAACGCTAAAAGTGGTAATGATACAACATCGGCAATACTATCGGGTGTACAGAATGGAATAAAATATGAATTGGAAGGCTTTATTGAAAGCTATAAAAAAAACGAAGAAGAACTGAATATTGTACTTAGCGGAGGCGATAGTATTTTTTTTGATACCCTGCTAAAAAATAGCATCTTTGCCCCCTATATAAAAATTGAACCTCACTTGGTTCTAAAAGGATTAAACGCAGCCATACAAACTAATAATGATTAAATATACCAGGTTTTTTATAATAATTTTACTTGCTGTTTCTGCATTTGGCGCAAAGGCGCAATCAACGGCCACTACCAGTTCACCTTATTCCAGGTATGGATTAGGTGATATCGATCCTTCAATATTGCCGCAAAACAGGGCTATGGGCGGTATAGCTACGGCTATAAATAAGATCAATAATTTTAACACTATCAACGTGCTTAATCCTGCTTCGTACGGATTTATTAATTATACCACTATTGATGTAGGTTTGTATTCAAACATAGTTAACTTAAGCCAAACCGGGCAAACCAGTGTAAGCAATGCTAATTTCAGGCTAAGCCACATTAACTTTGCCGTGCCTGTAAGCAGACGCTCAGCACTAAGCTTTGGTTTAATGCCTTACAGCGAAATGGGCTACAACTATAAACAAACAAGGTCAAACCTTGGCTCAGGTTCACCGGCAGACACCAATGCGGTAAATTATCTTTATAAGGGCGATGGCGGTTTATCTAAAGCTTATTTGGGTTATGGTATCGGCATTACCAAACATTTTTATATTGGGGCTAACGCATCCTATATATTTGGTAATTTGATACAAACCAGCTCAACCGAAATTCCAAACCTGTACGGTACATTAAATTCAAGAATTGAGCAAAGTAACAGCATTAGTGGTTTAAATTACGATATCGGATTACAATATTCATTTGATTTTGACAACAATGTAAAGCACCTTACTTTCGGTTATTCAGCATCAACCGGCAATTCTATAAGTAATACAGCATCGTACATTGTAAGTCAGTATACTTATGACAGCAGCGGCAATGAAAATACTCCGGCCGATTCAATAGTGAACAAGCAGAGCAGTAAAACTAAAATAAAGCTGCCGCAGATCAATCATTTCGGCGTATCATATCAGTATGATAATCATTACCTGGTAGGGGCCGATTTTACCATGGGTAATTGGAGTAACCTTACTATAGGTGGTACTAATGCCGGTTTCCAAAATAGCAAAACATTTAATGTTGGTGGCCAGTATACTCCCAATGCTAATGCCTTGCGTAATTATTTTGCAAGGGTTGATTATCGTTTAGGGTTTATATATGATCAAACCTATCTGAATTTAAACAATACCAATATTAACAGGTATGCTGTTACCTTTGGTTTGGGTTTGCCACTGTCACCATCACAAACGCTTTCAACATTCTATAAAGTAAATCTATCGGCCGAGATAGGTAAGCGCGGTACTTTAGATAACGGACTGGTTAAGGAAAACTATGTTAATATACATTTAGGTTTTACACTTAACGATAAGTGGTTCCAGAAATATAAGTTCCAATAAGCCGTTATTTAGATTCAGGAAATCAGGAATCAAGAGCCAGGAAAATTGGTTTTATCGATAAAAAGAAATGAAAAACATATATTCTAACATGGAATTAGCCGGTTTGCATTTTTTTTATCCTGATTCTGGTATCTTAACTCTCTATTCTTTCGCGATTCTTGATTCTCACAGCTATGAATAGCCAGACAATTAAGTTATTACATCTGTATTTGCCGGCACTGTTTATTTGCATGCTGCTAATAAGCGCTTGTGAAAATTCATTGAATGACATTCAGAAAATAGCATCAAAAGAAGAAAATAAACCAATATCACGGTCAACCGGGGTGGATGTGATTTACAGTGACTCGGCAAAAGTTAAAGCGCACATGACAGCCCCTTTAATGATTGAATATGCCGATACGCCCAAGCCTTATAAAGAAATGCCCAAGGGCGTTAAGATTATTTTTTATGATGCAGATTTAAAAGAATCGGGAAATATAGTTTCTGATTATGCCGTTCAACGCGATAAGGAGAATATAATTGAGTTTCGCAAAAATGTAGTGGCTACCAATGCGCAGGGGCAGGTCTTTAAATCGGAAGAGTTAATATACGATATGAATACAAAAAAAATGTATTCAACAAAGGCTGTTGAAATTGTATCACCTAAGGGCGACGTAGTGGACGGGATAGGTTTTGACAGTAATGAAACTTTTTATCCATGGCATATTGTAGAAATGACAGGGGCGTTTCATGTGAACGAAAAAGATGTGAAATAAGAAGGGATTTCAGAAGTCGGGAATTTCGATTTCGGAATTGTAAAAGCCTCCCCCCTTGGGCTGAGACCTAAAGAGGGCTAAGATAATTTCAGAAGTCGGGAATTTCGATTTCGGAATTATTTTTAAAAATAGGAATTATAAACCGGGTTGCTTTTAAGATAGAATCCACTATTTTTTTAATAATTAAATACACAAAATTTTGTGTTATAGAATTTTACTAAAAATTGTATCTTGCGCCCTCTTTTGAGAATATAAAATAATTTTACAGGTATATGGGTATTATGGGTTTTTTGCGGGAACGAATGGGGAAGATTCTCGCATTTTTTATTGGATTTGCACTGCTTGCATTTATTGTGGGCGAAGTTGTTAGATCGGGTGGATCATTTTTTAGGGATGACCGTAACTTGCTGGGCGAAGTAGGCGGCGAAAAAGTTGCTTATGATGAGTACAACAAAAAGTTTGAGCAGAACAGCGCTCAGTTTAAACAGCAATCAGGTCAGAGTAATTTAACGCCGCAGATAACGGCTTACGTACAGGAAACTACCTGGAACCAAACTATTAGCCAGTTGATTCTGAAAAAGGAAGTTGAGAAACTTGGTTTAGTGGTTGGTGATGATGAAGTTAACTCAATGGTTAACGGAAATAATCCAGACCCGCAGATAGTGCAGGCCTTTGGCGATCCGCAAACTGGTAAAGTAGATATAAACAGGTTTAATACCTTCAAAACTAATTTACAGGCAGCAAAGGCAGATGACCCTTTAAGACAGCAATGGAAAGATTTCATCGGGAATCTGGCAAATAATAAATTAAATCAAAAATATATTGCGCTGGTTACTACCGGACTATATGTTAACTCGCTTGATGCCAAAGAGGATTACCAGGCCAAAAATAAGCTTGCTAATTTCAAATATGTTACGCTTGACTACGCATCAGTACCTGATAATAAGGTTACTGTTACCGATGCCGATTATCAAAGCTATTATGATGAGCATAAAGGCGAGTTTAAAGCACCACAGGAATTAAGGACTTTTGATTACGTAAGCTTTAATGCATCGCCATCAAAAGCCGACTCGGCAGCTATTAAACTACAGGCTGAGAAATTAGCGACTGAGTTTAAAGCATCAACAAACGATTCGCTTTTTGTACAGATAAATTCAGAAACAAAAGTGCCGCTTACCTATTTGCATAAAGGCCGTCTGGATCCAAAGCTTGACTCGGTAATGTTTACCGCATCTAAAGGTTTTATGTATGGTCCTTACTTAACAGGCGGAAGCTATAAAATTGCAAAACTTGTTGATTCGCATACTGAACCTGATTCAGTAAAAGCACGCCATATAGTTATTGATGATAAATCAATTGGCCTTGATAAAGCAATGGCTAAGGCCGACTCGCTTAAAAAATTGATTGCGGGCGGAAAATCATTTGCAGACCTTGCAAACATGTTTTCTATTGATAAAAACACAGCTGTAAAAGGCGGAGACCTTGGAACATTTGCACGTGGCGCACTGCCCCCTGTTTTGGAGGATGCAGTGTTTAGCGGCAAAAAAGGCGAGCTGAAAGTTGTTGCTTCACAATATGGCGTTCACCTGATCGAGATAGAGGATCAGAAAGGATCATCAAAAGTGGTAAAGGTTGCACTTGTTGACGTGCCTTTAAAGGCAAGCAGCGCTACACAAACAGCTGTATACAGTAAAGCGCAAGGATTTTTAGGTAACTTAACAAAAGAGAATTTTGATGAAGTGGCTAAAAAAGAAGGGCTGAAAACAAAAATTGCAACTGATGTAAATGGGGTAGCAGCATCTTTTCCGGGTGTTGAAAGCGGCCGCGATATTGTTAAATGGGCTTTTGGTGCTGAAAAAGGTGATTTTTCTGACAAAGTTTACATTACCGGCGATCAATACATTGTTGCACATTTATTGCAAATTAAACCTAAAGGTCAGCTATCGCTTGATGCTGTTAAAAAACAGATTGAGCCACTGGTTAAAAATAAAGTTAAAGGCAAGTTATTAACTGATAAACTGCAATCGGCGTTAAATGGTTCAACATCAATTGACCAGGTTGCTCAAAAATCAGGTGCTAAGGTTAATCCTTTGCAGAACATTGTTTTTGCAAACCCTGTAATTCCGGGCTCATCAGCTGAATATAAAGTTATAGGTACTGTTTTTGGTTCACAGCCAAATAAACTATCAAAACCGGTTGAAGGCCAGCAGGGAGTATTTGTATTTAGTGTTGACAGCTTTATTAACCCGGCGCCGTTTACAAATGCAGTAAGAGAGAAGGAACAATTAAGCCAGGCGCTGTTACAACGCTCAGAACCGCAAATATTTGATGCCTTGAAAGATAAGGCGAATGTAAAAGATTACAGAGCTAAGTTCTTATAAGAAAAAATAAAGTAATTTTGTATCCGGGATAGCGTTATTGCTACTCCCGGATTTTTTTTGCTCTTTTTGTAGCTGTTTTCAACAAGTAATACTAAGAATTTAAGGTTGCTTCGTTGATAGGAACATTAATAAAGGCAAAACAGGGTAGAAGCAGAAAAATTTCAATATTGAAAATATGGAAACAATAACCATACACCCGAAATCAGAAGAGCAGGCCAGCCTGTTTGAGAAATTGGCAATAGCTTTGGATGTACCATTTGAAAGGCAGGAAAAAAGCCCTTATAACCCTGAATTTGTAGCCAAAGTTTTAGAAGGAAGCAAAGAAGTAGCAGAGGGAAAAGGGACTAAAATCCGATTAGAGGACCTATGGAAATAATCTATTCCAGTAAAGCGCTCAAAGATTTGACTTTTTGGAAGAATTCAGGAAATAAACAGGTCCAAAAGAAGATTTATGAACTGATAGCAGATATTATTGAACATCCATTTGAAGGGATTGGGAAACCGGAACCTTTGAAACATGAGCTTACGGGAAAATGGTCTAGGCGGATAAACAGTGAACACAGATTGGTTTATGAAATACTCCCAAATGATAAAATTGTAATATTAAGTATTCTTTCTTTAAAGGGACATTATTAATAACGGAGAGTGTCGTTGGTAAAAAAATCATGGAAATACAAGAGAACATAATAAATAAAGTAGCGCAAAGTGGCCTGGTCACTTTGGATCCCGCTGCTTTTTACCCGGAAGGTGACAGGGTTGTATATGATATAAAGGACAACCTTTTCATGGAGCTGATACTGAAGGAAAAGGATTTCAGGGAATTTGTGAAAGGGCATGACTGGGCTCAGTACGAGGGTAAATATGTAGCTGTGACCTGCACAGCCGATGCCATAGTACCAGCATGGGCCTACATGCTGCTGGCAAACCGGCTTGCTCCATACGCAAAAGAAGTTGTTTTTGGTGATGCAGATGTGCTGGAGACCGTGCTGTTTGTAAAAGGTATAGCAGGTATGGATGTTGAACAATACCGCGATCAGCGAATAGTTATAAAGGGTTGCGGTGATATCCCGGTTCCGGTATCTGCTTATGTTGAGTTAACAAAAAAGCTTACACCGGTGGTAAAAAGCCTGATGTTTGGCGAACCCTGCTCAACTGTGCCAATTTATAAAAAGAGGGATTAGAACTTGTAGAGACGCAATACTTTGCGTCTCCTACTATGACAGATGGATTAGGTTCATTATTCCTGAGACGCAAAGTATTGCGTCTCTACAAAATCAATATTTATTTACTGAATATCATCCTTTAAACATACTATTTTACTTTTGGCTTAGTTTATAGTCAGAGTCTTAAACAATTACCAAAACAAACACAATTAATTGCACTTAAGGCCAAGGGCTAATAACTATAATAGATGAATAAATATATCCTGGTCATATCCTTTTTAACGGTTTTGGTTTCCAAATCATTTAGCCAGGATATGAATTACCTTGGCGAGCCTTCTTTTAAGATAGGTGAGGAATTAAGCTATAAATTAAAATATGGTTTTTTTACAGCCGCCGAAGCCAATATAAAAGTACTGGAAAGCGACAAGAAGTTCGATAATCCGGCCTTTCATATTGTGGCAGATAGTAAAACAGCCGGCACTTTTGATATTTTTTACAAAGTGCGGAACCGTTATGAAAGCTACGTTGATAAAAAAACGTTGGAGCCATACTTTTACACCGAAAACCGTAAGGAAGCCAGCTACAGGCATAGTGACCATGTAACGTACGACCATAACACGGAGAAGATAACGGCTGATAAAGGTGTTTTCCCTATGAAGGGTAAGGTATTTGACTTTTTATCGGCCTATTATTTTGCCCGCAGCGTTGATATTTCGAAGCTGCACATTGGGGATAAATTTAACTTACAGTACTTTTTAGAGGACGGGATCCATTCGATGGAGATAACCTATGCCGGAAAAGAAAAGATGGATTGTTCTATAGGAAAATTTAACTGCTTAAAATTTAACCCGACAATTATCCCCGGGCGTGTATTCAGAAAAAGCAGTAAACTATATTTGTGGATCACTGATGACAACAACAGGATCCCGGTAAAAGCCCATGTTGAATTGGTGGTGGGCAGTATAACAATGGATTTAACAGGAGCTAAAAATTTAAAATATCCTTTAAATCCCCTAAAAAAATAACAATGATAGAGGTTGGCCATGTTTTAGTACATGAAGATGTAGTAAAAGAAAATTTTGTTTGTAATTTAAATAAGTGCAAAGGTGCCTGTTGCCTGGAAGGCGACTCGGGTGCGCCGTTAAACGCTGACGAGCTTGATATTTTGGATGAAATATATCCAAAGGTTAAGCCGTTTATGAATGCCAAAGGAATTGCAACAGTTGAGAAGGTGGGCACCTACGTAACAGACTTTGAAGGTGATTATACCACACCCTGCGTTGATGTTAATAAAGAGTGTGCTTACGTGATATTTGAAAACGGAATAACCAAATGTGCCATTGAAAAAGCATACGAGCATGGCGCTATTGACTGGAAAAAACCGATCTCGTGTCACCTTTATCCAATCCGTATAACCAAATACCCTGAGTTTGATGCTTTAAATTACGACAGGTGGAGCATTTGCAGCCCTGCATGCTCATTTGGTAATGAATTGAAGGTAAGAGTTCATGAATTTTTAAAAGCCCCGCTGATCCGCAAATATGGAGCCGAGTGGTACCAGGAGTTGGAAGACCAGGTGGCGGGGATGTAGATATTAGTGATTCAGACTTACGAAGTTTTTAAAACTTCGTAAGTCTTCCGGGTTTAATTATTTATTGCGGTGCGCCGCGATTTTTATATCCTTAACTTCTAAAATACGCTTTTCATACCCAAACCGGGTAACGTTTATCATTGCCAGGCCAAGTTCAGCCAGTGTACTTACCATGTTGGGTAATACAGCACGGAAAAATGGATATAACCAGGTCATGTATTTATAATAAGGCAATACATTTTTTAAACCTTTTGTAGGATGCATATAACCCGGGCGGAAATTGAATACCTGCTTAAACGGCAGCTTCATTAAGTCATTTTCAGTTTTACCTTTTACCCTGGCCCACATCACACGACCTTTTTCGGTGCTGTCTGTGCTGCCGCCCGATACGTAACAGAAGACCATTTCAGGATTTAACCTGCTTAATGCTTCTGCAACATGCATGGTTAAGGTATAGGTCATTTTATAATATTCAGGCTCTTTCATCCCAACAGACGAAACGCCCAGGCAAAAGTAGCAGGCGTTGTAACCTTTAAGCTGAGATTCAATTGCAGACAGATCAAAAAAATCAGTGTGGATGATCTCCTTTAATTTAGGATGTACCATGCCGCTGGGTTTCCTGTTAATTATTAAAACTTCAGAAACTTGCGGATGTTGTAAGCATTCATGTAATACGCCTTCGCCCACCATGCCCGTAGCGCCGGTAATTATTGCTTTTATGTTTTGATCCATAATTTTACAACAATAAAGTTAACTCTTTTAAATGAGTAACCTGCAAAAGCACATCACTTGGCTTTGGCGCATTAAACGGGTTAAAATAAATAGCGTCCATGCCAAAATTTAATGCGCCGTAAACGTCTGCTTCCAGGCTGTCGCCAATCATTATGCTTTCATGTTTTTCGGCTCCTGCCAAATCCAGTGCATGTTGAAAAATTGCAGGATCGGGTTTGTTAATGCCTATGATCTCGGAGATAATAACCTTATCAAAATACCTGCCGATGTTAGTGTTGCCAATTTTTAAGGTTGACGCCTCTTTGAAACCATTGGATATTAAATGCAGCGTATATTTGTTCTGCAGGTATTGCAGGGTTTCATGCGCATGCGGGAACAGGTTGGTTTTGGTAGGACAAAGCTTTACATAATCATCCTCAAAAGCTATGGGCAATACATCCGGGTGCACACCCAGTTCAATAAATGTTCTTTTAAATCGGGTTTCACGCAGCTCGGTTTTGGTGATCTTCCCGGTATGGTATTCGGCCCAAAGCTGGTGGTTGTTGCGGGTGTAGGTTTCAATAAATAGCGATGCTGAAGGCAAACCGATCTCGTTTAACCGGTAGATCTCATACAGCTCATACAATGTTTCCTCGGCATTTTTATCAAAATCCCAAATGGTATGGTCAAGATCGAAGAAGATGTGCTTGTATGTTTTGATTTCGGATTTCGGATGTTCGATTTCGGATTTATTCATAGCTATGCAAAGTTAGGTATAAATCGATTTGTTCCCCGAATTATGAAAATAAGGATGAATGTAATTCTCCCCTGCAATACAGGTCAATACAATTTTCCACCCAAAAATCCGAAATCGAACATCCGAATTCCGAAATCATCCTCACACTTTCTCCCCAAACGCCAGATCCCCGGCATCACCCAAACCGGGAACTATGTACGCTTTGCTGGTCATTTCTTCATCAATGGCGCAAAGCCATAGCTTTGCTTTGGGCAGGTTGGCGCGTACGTGGATTATACCTTCGGTGCTGGCAATAATTGCCGCTATGTGCAGCTCTTTAATAGTATATTGGGCCATTAGCTCTCTGCAAACCTGTACTATGCTTTGGCCTGTTGCAAGCATAGTATCGCACATTATAAGCGTTTTGCCATCAAGGTCGGGTGCAGAGATATGATCAATATTAATAATAAAGGTGCCGTTCTTTTTTACCTTACGGTATGCAGTTACGAACGCTGAAGGGGCATCGTCAAAAAAATGCATAAACCCCTGGTGAAAAGGCAGTCCTGCCCGTAAAATGGTGCACAAAACAGGCTGTTCGGTAAGTGTGTTTATATTAGCTATGCCTAATGGGGTTTGTACTTCTTTTTCGGTATACGTTAATGTTTTGCTGATCTCATAAGCCAGGATTGCGCCCAGCTTTTCCTGGTTACGCCTGAAACGGGCTTTATCCTGCTGAATGTTAACATCGCGCAGCTCGGCCAGGAACTGGTTGCCGATAGTGTTTGTTTTGTTGAGGATGAAAGTCATGGTTAGTGATTAGTTGACCAGAGGTTAGAGATTAGTTATAGCACTATAAATTTAAGGAAAATTAAATCTATAAATCACTGCTGACATAAGGTTGTCATTAACATATCTTTATTTTGCTATGTTTAAGATTATGCCGACATAAAAACGTTTAAAGAGTTAACTGATAAACTGACCTCTGATTAACTAATCTCTAATCACTAATAACTAACTTTGCATAACACTATGGATTTCAGCCTCACTTCTCAATACAGACCCACCGGCGACCAGCCCGAAGCTATCAGACAGCTGGTTGAAGGTGTAAATAACGGCGACCCTTTTCAAACATTGCTTGGGGTAACTGGATCGGGTAAAACTTTTACAGTAGCTAATGTTATTGCGCAAACGCAAAAGCCTACTTTAATATTAAGTCATAATAAAACGCTTGCCGCACAGTTGTACGGCGAGTTTAAGCAGTTTTTCCCGGAGAATGCGGTAAACTACTTTGTTTCCTATTACGACTATTACCAGCCGGAAGCATTTATCCCAACTACTAATACTTATATTGAAAAAGACCTGCAGATAAATGAAGAGATCGAAAAACTTCGTTTGCGTACCACCTCGGCTTTAATGTCGGGCAGGAGGGATGTTATCGTGGTATCGTCCATCTCCTGTATCTATGGTATGGGGAACCCGGAGGATTTTAAGGAATCGGTTTTTAAGTTTGCAGTTGGCACTCGGATTAGCCGGAACGCTTTTTTGCACCGGTTGGTTGAGATACTTTACTCGCGTACCACCGCTGATTTTAAACGCGGAACCTTCAGGGTTAAGGGTGATACGGTGGATATTTTCCCGGCCTATATGGATTATGCCTACCGCATCTCTTTTTTTGGAGATGATATAGAAGAACTGACCAGCTTTGACGTTTCAACAGGAAAGACCGTCGAAAAAATGACGCATATGGTGCTTTATCCCGCTAATTTATATGTTGCGCCGCGCGAGCGTTTCACCCAATCCATTTGGGCGATCCAGGAAGAGCTGGAAACCCGCAAAAAGCAGTTTATAGGCGATGGCCGTTTCCTGGAAGCCAAACGCCTGGAAGAAAGGGTTAATTACGATTTGGAGATGATCCGCGAGCTGGGTTATTGTTCGGGAATTGAAAATTATTCCCGGTTTTTTGACGGACGACTGCCCGGGGCAAGGCCATTCTGCTTGCTGGATTATTTCCCTGAGGACTATTTAATGGTGATTGATGAGAGCCACGTAACCGTACCGCAAATAAGAGCGATGTATGGGGGCGACAGGTCGCGGAAGATCTCGCTGGTTGATTATGGTTTCCGCCTGCCTGCGGCGCTGGATAACCGCCCGTTAAATTTTCAGGAATTTGAACAACTGGCGCCGCAAACACTATATGTTAGCGCAACCCCCGGCGATTTTGAGCTGGAAAAATCAGGCGGGGTAGTGGTTGAGCAGGTGATCCGCCCTACGGGTTTGCTTGATCCGGTAATTGATGTACGCCCGGTAATTAACCAGGTAGATGATTTGCTGGAAGAAGTTGATAAGACTATAAAAATGGGCGACCGTGTGCTGGTAACCACGCTTACCAAGCGCATGAGCGAAGAGCTGGCGAAATATATGGACAGGCTTGGGATTAAATGCCGCTACATCCACTCGGAAGTTAAAACGCTTGAACGGGTGGAAATCTTGAGGGGTTTACGCCTTGGCGAGTTTGATGTGCTGATAGGGATTAACCTGTTGCGGGAAGGATTAGATTTGCCTGAAGTATCACTGGTAGCCATTTTGGATGCGGATAAGGAAGGCTTTTTGCGGTCGGAAAAATCATTGATCCAAACTATTGGGCGTGCCGCACGTAACGATAGGGGCAGGGTGATTATGTATGCAGATAAAATTACAGCTTCGATGCAGATCACGATGGATGAAACCAACCGCAGGCGCGACATTCAGATAGCTTACAATACACTGCATGGCATAACACCAACAACCATTGGTAAATCCCGTGAGGAAATAATGGAGCAAACTTCGGTGATGGACTTTAAGGGCGGCGTTCAAAAAGCTTACGTGGAAGCCGATATGGTTTCGTTGGCTGCGGATCCTATTGTTGCCTACATGACCAAGCCCGATCTTAAAAAATCTATCGAGAACACTAAAAAAGAAATGCTTGCCGCTGCCAAAAATATGGACTTCCTGATGGCTGCCAGGCTGCGCGATGAAATGTTTGCACTGGAAAAAATGATGGAGGAGAAGTTTTAAGGATGTGCGGATGTGTGGATATGCAGATGTGCGGATGTTTTTGATTATGGGATGTGATTAATGAATAGTTTATTGTCATTATAAAATAATTTAATTCGCACATCCGCACATTTTCATATCCGCACATCAATCTAAAATCATAACCAAACAATTTTGCCGTTATAATATTATATTTGTAGGCTTAATTTTTTAATAAATATGGGTAGGCTATTAGATTTTCTGTTACTAGCAATAGTTGTTTTATATATAATAAAGGCTATAGCACGTTTTTTGCTTCCAATGCTGTTTCAAAGTGTGGTAAACAAAGCCCAGCAGCAGCAAAACCACCAGCAAAATTATCGCACCGAAACCAAGGCCGATCCAAAGGTGAAGGTTGATTATATCCCCGAGGGCCAAAAAAACAAGGTTCCTGATTCGGAAGGCGAGTTTATTGATTACGAAGAAATAAAATAATTAATGATAACCGACGAAGTATTTAAGCGCAGACGGAGGCATAATAATACCCCTTTGTCAATTCTTTTGATCATCGCAAACTTTGTTGTTGTTTCTGCAGCTGATACGCTGTTTTCAAATCACCATCATTTACACTGGTTTTTTTGGGTAGTTATCGGTTGTTTGGCCGTTTATAACTTTTTTACCATCCGCAAAAACTACGAAATATTTAATAAGGTTGATAAAATAGCCTATTTGATCAGTATTCCTGTGCTGATCCTGCTGGTTTGCTTTTTATAGCAAAATAACCGTTCCTCAATAAATCAGCAACATATAATTTACTTTCTCATTCTAATTTCTATTTTTGAGGAATTAATATTATACCTTTTAAAAAATTTAGATGAACAATTGGTTTAAGCGGAACGGCATTCACTTTTTAGTAGGTGCAATATTCTTTGTAATATGCTTTATTTATTTTACACCCGCTTTCCAGGGTAAAACATTAGGACAGGCTGACGTAACCGGCGCGCAATCCACCCAAAAAGAAATTAATGATTACAGGGACAAAGGGATCACTATTTTGTGGACGAACCAAATTTTTGGCGGGATGCCTGTTTTCCAGATCTGGGCACCTTATCCTGATAACATTACCACACATGTTATTTCCGCATTAAAAGCAATTTTTCCAAACCCTATTGATACCGTGCTGATCCTATTATTTGGCACCTACTTTTTATTCATCGTTTTAAAACTAAATCCATGGCTGGCAGCTGCCGGTGCTTTTGCATTTGCCTTTTCATCCTATAATATTATCCTGCTTGTTGCGGGGCACTCCAACCAGGCGTTTGCGATTGCATTTTTTGCGCCTTTAATAGCAAGTATTTTATTAACGCTACGGGGCAAATACTTAACCGGCGGGGCATTAACTGCGCTTTTTATGGCCATGGAAATAAGGGCCAACCATATCCAGATGACGTATTACCTGCTTTTGGCCTTATTGATACTAATCGGTATGGAATTGTATCATGCTGTTAAAGCAAAAACTACTCCGGCATTTTTAAAATCAATAGGTTATTTGGCTGTTGCTACGTTGTTGGCTGTGGCTATAAATGCATCGCTGTTATGGAGCACAGCAGAATATAGTAAAGATAGCTACAGGGGACAATCAAACTTAACCAAAAACACCAAGGAACCTGGAAATGGCTTAAGCAAAGATTATGCGTACCAGTACAGTCAGGGTGTTGGCGAATGTTTTACTTTTTTGATTCCTAATGCATACGGCGGCCCTACTTACAATAATCTGCTTGATCAAAATTCGGCGGTGGCAAAAGTATTTACGGATAAAGGACTTGCTGCAGACCAGGCAAGTACTTATGCGCTACAAATTTCTAATAGTTTTCCCGGGCTTTTTACCTATTGGGGTGAAAAGAGGCCATCAACCAGTGGTCCGTTTTACTTTGGCGCTGTAATTTGCTTCCTGTTCCTATTCGGTTTACTGATAGTAAAAAGCAGGTTGAAATGGTGGATCCTGGGGACCGTAATATTAACCTTGCTGTTATCCTTCGGTGGCAACTGGCCTTATGTATCTGACCTGTTCTTTAACTATTTCCCGCTTTATAATAAATTCCGCACGGTTGAATCGATAATTGCTGTTACCAGCATTTGTTTCCCGATCCTGGCATTTTTAGGGATCCAGGAGATAGTAAATACAACAGACAAGAAAGTTATATTTAAAAAGCTAAAGCTTACACTTTATATTGTTGGCGGTATTGTATTAGTATTAATTGCTTTGCCAACGCTTATTTTAAGCTTTAAGCCAAGTGATTTTCAACAGGGGATAACTTACCTTACCCAGGCGCTTAAAGGCGACGCTGCAATGGCTAACACGGTAGCGAATGCAATTGTTATCGACAGAATAAGCCTTGAACGTGCAGATGCCATTCGCTCGTTAATATTTATCGTATTAACTTTTGGGATAGTTTGGGCATTCATCAAACAAAAACTGAGTGTTACCTTATTGTCACTGGCTTTATTTGGCCTGATAGTAATTGATATGTGGCAGGTAGATAAACGTTATTTGAAAGAAGCCAATTTTGCCGATAAGCAGGATGCCCAGGTAAAACCGCGTGAAGTTGATAATTTTATCTCGAGGGATACCGACCCTAATTTCCGCGTATTTGACGCTACCCAGCTTGAAGCCTTGAAATCGGATACTTTCAATCCGTTTTTTCATAAATCAATTGGGGGTTACTCGGCAGCGCGCTTAAAAAGATATGACGAATTGATGGATGGCCAGATCATGCAAAATCCGCCAAATCATGATGTGCTGGATATGCTGAATACAAAGTATGTTATTACAACTGATAAATCACAGAACTTAACAATGCAGGCCAACCCATCAGCTTGCGGACATGCGTGGTTTGTAAAAAGCGTAAAATATGCGGTAAACAGCGACCAGGAAATGCAGGCTATTAGCAGCTTTGCACCAAAAGACGAAGCAATTGTTGATCAACGTTATAAAAAGCTGATAGATGAAAAGCAATTGGATGCTGATACCAGCGGTACTATTAAACTGGTAAGCTATAGTCCGGATACTTTAGTGTATAAAAGTGGTGCTACCAGCTCAAAAATTGCAGTATTCTCTGAAATATATTACGAAAAAGGCTGGACCATGCTTATTGATGGTGTAGAAAAACCATACTTCCGCGCCGATTATGTTTTACGTGCCGCACAGATCCCGGTAGGAAACCACGAAATTAAATTCGTTTTCCACCCGGCATCATATTATACCGGCGAAAAGATTTCACTTGCAGGTTCAGTATTGCTGATCCTGGCATTGGGCGGAGCTGCTTTTTCAGGAGTAAAGAAAATGAAGGAAGAATCTCAGAAACCGACACCTGAGCCAAAAAAATCACCGGCTAGGAAAGCATAAGGTTTTTAAACTATGATTCATAGGATTTAAAGATTATCGGGATATATAATTTGATGATTTTAAGGAAACTAGATTTGACAACTTTTTAAAAGTTGTCAAATCTCCATCTCGAATCCTTTAATCAGGTAAATCATGGTTCAAAAACAATCATTCCAAAATCTACCCCTTCGCCGCCTTTTCCAGGATCTCCAAAATTCCTTCATTCTTGAAAATATAAAAACCAAGTGTTTCCGAAGAAACACCTTCTTTCATTTTATATTCAAAAACAGGCTTGCCATTATCAATCCGGGCGATAAAATATTGAAATGAAATATTCGGCAAGTGTTTAATTGCTGATGCGATCTCAACAATATGAGTGGAAATTAAAAATACGCTGTTTTTGATGGCGGATAACGCGTTAATAGTAGCAAGTGATGCATCATAAGCATCTTTAACATTGGTCCCACGGAACAATTCGTCAAAAATGATGAATAGGTTATTGCGTTCAAGAATTTTTTGAGCGGTTTCCTTTACCCTTTTTATCTCGCTGTAATAATGACTGTAACCGTTACCAATGTTATCAGACAGGTTAATGGTGGTGATTAATCCGTTAAACACATTTGTCTGCATGTTGGCGGCTGGTACAGGGAAACCAATATGCGCAAGATATATGCAAAGGCTCAACGCTTTTAAAAATGATGACTTACCTGCCATATTTGCACCGGTTAAAAACATAAGGTTCTTTTCCTGCTCAATCAGCACACTGTTTTTAACTGCATTTTTAATAGCCGGATGATATAGGCCGGCAATGCTTACAAAGGCGCCCTTATCTGTATAATATTCCGGGAAGCAAAAGTTATGCATTTTAGCTGCTTTGGCAACTGCTATGTAAACATCCAACTCATAAACAATATTAATTACCTCTTTTAATGCCTGCAACTCCTCTTTTCTGAACAGTGTATCATAATTAGCAACCTGGAAATAATTGAGGTTTTTATCAGCATCCAAAAATATTATCTTTTCAATAGATTTCTTTAACAGGAATTCTTCCAGGGTATTAACAATGCTGTTGATATGTACCGGGCATTTTTTACCGGATAATTCTTTATAAACGACCCACAAGATCCGCAGCAGCTTGATTACATCATTCAAACCCTGTGATACCACATAATAATTGTTATCAGTGTTAAACTTGTAATTCAATCCTTTTAAAGCGGCATCTATATAATTGGTGCTAAAAGGCTTGGCTCCAAAACCAAGGTAATGGTCTATAAAGTCAAGGCTTCGCCTGTCAATATCGAATATTAAGGGATTATCATAAAAAAATCGAATACAGTTGCGGCGCGAGGTAAGTACCTTAATATCGGGCGATGGCGTTTCCATCATTTGCATCAGCTTTTTTTGGCCGCCTATGGTTTTTACGTGATCGAAAAAAGAAAAAACAGAGTTTGCGCTCCCGGCCTCCGAAAAGATCCCCAGGTCATCAATTGTTTGCCTGTCAATTTCGAATGCGGACATCGGGTAAGGTTCTGTTGAAGATTCTGTTAGATTTTCTTTTGTCTGAACCATGATTTTTAGGATTTAAGGATGGCCACGATGCCCTGCGCTTTTATAACCACTCCAACCCTTTCAACCTAAATCAATCATTCGTCCGCTTGTTCTTCAGCCAATACCAGCCCAAATTAAAAGCGATGACAAAGTGATTTAAAACGGTAGGAATGAGGCCGTAGTATTGCTTCATAATATTAAACCGTTCCTGCAGGCTTTGGCGGTGTTTGGTTTTTGACATGCCGCCAACCAGGTATTTGGCAACATACCGGTTTACATTGACTATTGTTTTTGCTTTTTTTGCTGCACGGATGATCCAATCGATGTCGGCGCTTAGTTGGTAATTACGATTGTAGGGTTCCGTTAAGGAACGGCGGATATAGATAGCCTGGTGACTTATGCTCATGCCGTATTTGAAACCGCGCCAGGTAAATTGTTTTGGCGCTATATGACGACGTTGCCCAAGGCTTTGTCTTTCATCGTTTATCATTTCGGTTTCTCCGTAATAGATATCCGCATCGGGAGCTGTGGCAAATACTTTCTCAACGGTAACAGGTTCAAAAAACTCATCGCCTGAATTCATAAATATTACATAATCCCCGGTGGCAATGGCCAGGCCCTTGTTCATGGCATCATATATGCCCTCGTCCTTTTCATTAATGAGCTTGGCAATGCGGCTTTTATATTTTTCGATGATTTGCATGGTGCCGTCAGTTGATTTACCATCAATAACAATGTATTCAATATTTGGATAGGTTTGGTTGAGCACCGAAAGCATAGTGCGTTCAATATCCCTTGCGTTGTTGTAAACAATGGTTATTACGGAGAGGGTGGGTGCAAAGGCTGTCATTTGTTTAATATTGAATTATAAACAGCCATATATTGCTCTGCAACTTTTTCATTGGTAAAAGTATTCAATACTTTTTGACGGGCGTTTGCCGCAAGATTTTCCTTATGTTCAGGCTTTAAAGCATAATGGATGCCGGCAGCAAAATCAGTTGCTGATTTAAACTCCGCAAGGTATCCGTTTTGCAAATGCTCAACCATGTCAGGGATGCCGCCGGTATTAAAGGCGACCACTGGTGTTGCGCAGGCCAGTGCTTCCATAACGGTATTAGGCAGGTTGTCTTCTATCGCTGGCGAAACAAACACGTCAGCGAGGCTGTAAAGCGCTGCAAGGTCGGCTTGTGAACTAATGATGCCCACTTCGTACACCTTAAAAGGGAACAGGCTGGTATCAAAAGATTTATTTTTTCCAAAGATCACTATCTCAACGTCCTGTACATCAGGATAATTATTTTTAAGGTGATTCAACGCCTCTACCAGGTAAGGGAGGCCTTTACGCCTGTCCATAATATTAGCGGCGCCAAACAGGATTATCTTTGATTTTGGGTTAATGCCCCATTTAGTTCTGTTAGTAATATTGTCCTTAGCCGAAAATATTGCGGTATCAATAGGATTGGGGATAGTTTCAATGCGAAAGCCTTTTAACAGGAAGCTTGTGCGGGCAACATCAGCTAGCCAGTGGCTGCAGGTAACAAAAACCACATTCTTTGCAGTCTTTAGCATATCGTTTTTACGCAGCCATCCGTTAAATGAAAGATCACTGTCGCTGGCATCACGCAACATCCAGCAATTGCCACATTGATTAATATAGTGATCACATTCGTCTGAATAATGGCAGCCGCCGGTAAAAGCCCACATGTCGTGCAGTGTCCATACCACTGGTTTACCCGATTCAAATAATTGTTTTAGGTTTTTTATGGAGAGATAACCGGAATTTGTCCAATGCAAGTGCAAAACATCAGCACTTAAAATATCCGGCTGATTGCTGATATCAGTCCCGGCATCCGCAGTTGAAAATGCAAAGCGTACTGATTTATCCTTTGCCTTAAACCAGATAAACGGTAACCGCTCATAAAAAAAGTTGAATTTTGCTTTAAGTCTCCCGAACGAACTATCCGCGATACTATCAACACGCGGCTCACCTGTCTTTTTATCCTGTACCTGTAGCCTAACATCAACCTGCTTTAATTCAAGCGCTTTTAGCAAACGCATACAGGCTGCGGGTGCGCCACCCCCGGCATCAGCTGTATTAATTAGAGTTACTTTCATGTGGTGGCGCTATTTATCGCAGCAATTATAACAATTCTAAAATGAAAACTTTACTTTTGAAAGGGATTGAAAAGCTTCTGCGTTGCTTTGTGTACTTTGCGGCTGGGGATTAACCACAGAGGGCGCGGAGAAGGCACAGAGATAACAGAGAAAGAAAAATAGCTACAATTTTTGGTGCATTCCCATCAATCAACAAAAAACGACCATAGAGAAAATGAACTTTTTTGCTTATTTATTCCAGGATTGGAGCGCCAACCGGCAAAATTTTAAAGCACAATTGGTTTTGTTTATGTTTCGTTTGGTAATGGTTTTTAACCGTTATACCCTCACCAAAATCATATTCTTCCCTTATTTTATGCTTTACCGTTTTTTTGTGGAATGGCATTTAGGGATTGAGCTGCCGCGCAAATTAACTATCGGCAAAGGCTTGTCGCTATATCACGGGCAGGCGCTGGTGGTTAATAAGGGAACAATTATAGGCGAAAACTGTGTGTTGCGGAATGGCACCACTATCGGCCACAAAAAACTGGCTGATGGCAGCTTTAGTGCGTGCCCGAGAATAGGTAACAATGTGGATATTGGCGCTAATGTTTGTATTATTGGCGGTGTAACTATTGGTGATAATGTGGTAATTGGTGCAGGATCTGTAGTTACTAAAGATGTGCCTGCTGATTGTGTGGCGGTGGGGAACCCGGCGAGGGTATTGGAGAAGAAATAAATAATCTCTGCCAAGACGTGGATTTTTGGAGGGGGAATATATAATATATTTTTTTCTGCCCTCTTTACCGCTTGCGGAAGAGAGGGCAGGTCGAGCGCAGCAATGACCGGGTGAGTAAACTCAGCGCGCGATATTAGCGTCAATGCATGGCGCACAGTTGACTCACCCGACGACGCTACGCTGGTCGACCTCTCTCTTCGCCTGCGGCGGAAAGAGGTGGGGAAAGGAAATATAAATTTATTCGGACATCGAATTATAATTAATGGAACAAAATTTAACCGACCGCTCATTCTGGAAGGCCTTTTGGGAATCGCGAAAAGGGCTTATATTTTATATAAAACCGAACTATGTTTTTGGTGATATCCTGGCTAAGCTGATCGCGGAAAAAAACATTAAAAATGCTATTGAGCTGGGTGGGTTCCCGGGTTATTATGCTACTTATTTAAAAAAGTATCAAAAGCTGGATACCACACTGTTTGATTATTATATCCACCAGGAGCTAATCAATCAACTGCTTGAAAAAAACGGACTGAAACCCGGTGATATCAATATTATTGAGGCCGACCTGTTTAGCTACCAGCCCGAAAAACTTTACGATATGGTGCTTTCTTTTGGATTGATAGAACATTTTAATGATACCAAAGCTATTATTGAAACCCACCTGCAATTTTTAAAGCCAGGCGGTGTATTGTTTATCACCCTGCCGAATTTTAAAAGTGTTAACGGCTGGGTGCAGCGTAAATTCGACAAGGAGAATTACGATAAGCACAACATCAGCAGCATGGATCTGCAGCTTTTAAAAGATAGCTGCAAGCAATTGGGCCTAAAGGAAATTGAAGCTTATTACCATGGCCGGTTTACTGTTTGGCTGGAAAATAAGGCAGAACAAAGCAAGGTTGCAAAAGCAATAGTGAAGGCTATTTGGGTTGCGGGTAAAATTGCTACAAGGATTGTGCCTGTTGAGAGCAAATCGTTATCGCCTTATATTGTTTTAAAGGCGATAAAATAACGTTTTGCTGTTCTCTGTATCGCAGGGCGTTGCCCTGCGCTGATGTGTTGGACCCTTTCAGGGCCAGGGAAATCGAAAAGAAAATATTCCTAAGCCTCGAAGGGGTGACATCAGCCAGCGCAGTTCGCAGTTTTTACATTTTATATATCACAGGGCGTTGCCCAGTGCTGATGTGTTGGGTCCTTTCAAGGCCAGGAAATTGAGAAGAAAATATTCCTAAGCCCCGAAGGGGTGACATCCACCAGTGCAGGTCGCAGGCCTGCACGTGAATGTTATGCACACCACAGATAATCCCATTCATATTTAAAAAGCTCTATTCTTTATATTGTTTCGAAGACTGTAAAATAGTACTTTAACGAAAAATTTATATTTTCTGACACAGACGCGATCAATCTTGCGTCTTTACATTAATTGAATGTAATTCATATGAAAAAAATTTACCTGCTGTTATTTTCGATAGCCTTTCTCCAAAACTTTGCCAAAGCACAAGCCACTGAAACTTATTTTACATCGTACCCAACGCTTACCCCTGATGGTAAAACCGTAATTTTTAGTTACGAGGGCGATTTGTGGAAGGCTGATATTAACAACCCCGTTGCATCAAGAATAACGGCCATGCAGGGCGAGGAAACCAGGCCACGGGTATCTCCGGATGGAAAGTGGCTGGCGTTTTCATCAAACCAGTTTGGTAATAATGATGTATACGTGATGCCTATTGCCGGTGGTGAGATCAAACAGCTTACCTTTCACAGCGCAAGCGATGAGGTTGATTCATGGAGCTGGGATTCAAAGTCGGTCTATTTCACATCCAACAGGTATAACATGTTCAGCGAATATACAATTGGCTTGAATGGCGGTACGCCAACCCGGGTTTTTGGGAATTATTTTAATACCATTCATGGCGTGTTTGAGCATCCGCAAACCGGCGAGCTGTTTTTTAGCAACACCTGGGAAAGTTATATTTTTGAACAGCGCAAGCACTATAAAGGCGCGTATAATCCGGATATCCAGTCATACAATCCTAAAACCAAAGCCTACAAACAATATACAGACTGGGCAGGTAAAGATTTTTGGGCATCACTTGACCAAAAAGGTAATATCTATTTTGTATCAGACGAAGGCAATAGCGAATATAACCTGTACACATTTATTGATGGTAAAAAAACAGCCCTTACCCAGTATCCCACCTCAATTAAACGGCCTTTTGTAAGCGCCAATGGCGAAAAGGTGGTGTTTGAAAAAGATTACCAGCTTTATATATATGATGTGGCATCAAAGCAAACACAAAAACTGAATTTCACCATCTCGCGCAATGATGTGCTTGGCAAACAGAACGAATTTGATGTGAAGGGCAAAATTGAAGCGATGGATGTATCGGTAGATGGAAAGAAAATGGCTTTTGTAAGTCGTGGTGAGCTTTTTGTGAGCGATGTGGAAGGCAAATTTATAAGCAGGATTGAGCGTGGTAATACCGAGCGGGTTACCGATGTAAAATGGCTGCCTGATAATAAATCGCTGTTGTTTAGCCAGACACTTGGCGGTTATACTAACTGGTACACCATTGCTGCGGATAAGCCGGGGAAGGAAAAACAAATAACCAGCGATAAGGCAAGCAACAGGGCAATAACTGTAAATAAAGAACATACCAAAGGTGTTTATTTGAGTGGCAGGAACGAGGTGAGGTTGATTGACCTTAAAAGTTTGGAAATTAAAACAGTTACTACTGATGAGATCTGGGGATTTGAAAATTCGCAACCTTTTATTTCGTCGAATGGGGAATATGTGGCGTATACCGCTTATCGAAATTTTGAGCAGGATATATTTATTTATGGGATCAACTCAAACAAAACAATAAACCTTACCAATAGCGGGGTAACGGAAACCCAGCCATATTGGTCGCCGGATGGGAAGTATATTTATTTTACTTCGGCACGTACGCAACCAGCGTATCCTACAGGCGGAGGCGATGCTCACATTTACCGGATGCCGCTTCAAAAGTTTGATGACGCATTTCGCATGGATAAATTAAGGGAGTTGTTCAAAGAAGAAAAGAAGGACAGCACAAATAATAAAAAGGATAAGGACAAAAAAGTAAACACAAAGAAAAAACCGTTGTCTGAACAGCCTGTACCAAAACCACCTGAGGATATTGTGATCAATACGGACGATATTATGAAGCGGCTGGAGCAGATCAGCCCGGATTTTGGCACCCAGCGATTGCCAATTGTAATACAGAAAGGTGAAAAAACGCTGGTGTTTTTTGTGTCCAATCATGCCGAAGGCAAAGGGGCGCTGTACCGAACAACCATCCAGCCATTTGAGGATAATAAAACGGAAAAGGTTAGCGATGATGTGCGCGGCTATGATATTGTTGCGGCAGGCGATAAATTTTATGCCTTGGCTGATGGCAATGTATACACCCTGAATATCGACAATAACAAAATGGATAAAATAGACATCGGCTATAAGTTTGACCGGAATCTTTCCGGTGAATTTAAACAGATGTTTGACGAAGCCTGGGCCGGGCTGGAAGAGAATTATTATGATGGCGATTTCCACGGAACCGACTGGAAGAAAATGCACGACCGCTACAGCGTTTACCTGCCCTATGTAAACAACAGGGCAGATCTTCGGATCCTGCTGAATGATATGCTGGGCGAGCTTAACTCCTCGCACCAGGGCTTTTTCTCGAACGGAAGCGAGGAGCATAAAACCCTGAACTATACCACCATGGAAACAGGCGTAATATTTGATAATGATGACCCTTACAAAGTGGCAACAGTACTAAAAAATAGCAATGCCGACAAAGCTGGGATAGATGTAAAGGCCGGCGACCGCCTGAAAGCTGTGAACGGACAGCTTGTCGATGAAAAACAAGACAGGAATATTTACTTTACCAAGCCATCGCAGGATAAAGAGATAGAATTAACTTTTGACCGTGCTGGTAAAGAGGCAGTGGCAAAACTTCACCCGGAAGAAAGCCATTCATTAACTGATGACCTTTACGATAGTTGGATAGATGCAAACCGGGCCGCGGTAACCGAAAAAAGCAAGGGGCGGATAGCTTATTCATACATGAAGGATATGGGTAGCGGTTCGCTGGAAACATTTTTGGAGGATATGGTTGATGACGCCTACAAAAAGGATGCGCTGATATTGGATCTGCGTTACAATACCGGTGGTAATGTACACGATGCCGTGCTTAGGTTTTTATCGCAAAAGCCATACCTGCAATGGCAATATCGTGACGGGAAAAAGAGCCCGCAGCCCAATTTTGCCCCATCAGGAAAGCCGATAATACTTTTGATGAATGAACAAACGTTAAGCGATGGCGAAATGACGGCACAAGGCTTTAAAACTTTGGGACTGGGCAAGATAATTGGTACGGAAACCTACCGCTGGATAATTTTTACCAGCGGGAAAGGCCTGGTTGACGGCTCATTTTACCGCATCCCGGCATGGGGGTGTTTTACTTTGGATGGAAAAGATATTGAGAAAAACGGTGTAAGCCCGGATATTTATGTGAAAACCAGCTTTACTGACAGATTGGAAAATAAAGATCCGCAGCTTGACAGGGCGATTGAGGAGATAATGAAAGAGTTGAAATGAACACGATTTAGGGATTTGAGGGATTGACAGGATTGAATTTTTATTTGTTAAGCATCCTGAAAATCCCTAAAATTCTTTAATCGTGTCTATATTTGTGGCATGGAACTTCACCTTTTTGACAAACAGGTTTATACAAATCGCAGAGACGTTTTAAAACAAAATATTGGGCATGACGGCATCATCCTGTTAATGGGTAACGAGGATAGCAGCATGAATTATAAGGATAATACCTACCTGTTTAGGCAGGATAGCAGTTTTCTTTATTATTTCGGGCTGGATACGCACGGACTGGCAGCCATTATTGATACCGATACAGGCGAAGAAGTGATCTTCGGTAATGAACTGACCATTGATGATATTGTTTGGACAGGCACCCTGCCAACTGTTAGTGAAATGGCAGGCATGGTTGGGGTTACACAAACCAAATCTTACGATCAGATAACGCATTACATTCATAAAGCCATGACATCGGGCAGGCAGGTGCGTATTTTGCCGCCTTATCGCCCCGAAAATAAAATTAAGCTGGCAGCCTGGCTAAACACCAGCCTGGCTGATATTGCCAAATACGTTTCTGTAAAGCTTACAAAAGCTGTAATTGCACAGCGTGTAATAAAAACGCCGCTTGAAGTGGCTGAACTGGAAAAAGCGGTAAACATTAGTGTTGATATGGAACTGGCGGTTATAAAACATACCCGCCCCGGCATTAAGGAATATGAGCTGGTTGCCAAAGCTCACGAAGTTGCCATTGCAAACAACGCACATTTAGGCTACCCGGCAATCATCACTACTTACGGACAAACGCTCCACACCCATTATTACGGCAATACTTTACAGGAAGGCCGGATGGTGTTAAGCGACATTGGCGCTGAAAACGCCATGCATTACGGCGGCGACCTTACCCGTACTTTTCCCGTTGGCAAAAGCTTTACCAATAGACAAAAGGAATTATATAATGTGGTGCTGAACTCCATGGATCATGCTATCGGCATGCTGAAGCCGGGTGTGCGTTATAAGGATATTCACCTGGCAGCCTGCCAGAAACTGGTTGAAGGGTTAACAGATGTTGGCATTATGAAAGGGGATGCTGCCGAAGCCGTTGAAGCAGGCGCGCATACCATGTTCTTTCAATGCGGCCTGGGCCATATGCTGGGGATGGATACCCATGATATGGAAGACCTTGGCGAGCAATATGTTGGCTATACTGATGCACTTAAAAAAGAAACCTCCATATTTGGGCTTAAATCATTGCGCTTAGGCCGTGAGCTGGAAGCCGGGTTTGTGCTTACGGTTGAACCGGGGATCTATATTATCCCCGAGCTGATTGACCGCTGGCAAGCTGAAAATAAATATGACGATTTTATCAATTACGATGTGCTGAACACCTACCGCGATTTTGGCGGGATAAGGATTGAGGATAACTTTTTGATAACCGATACAGGAAGTAAGCTGCTTGGTAAATACTTGCCGAAGACGTTGGGGGAGATAGAAGCTCTAAAAAGCTAACACCCCTTTGTCATTGCGAACGAGGTACGAGTGAAGCAACCCCGTAGCTATACAAAGCGAATAGAACAGTGTAGACCTTGCAATGCGTAAATGCATAGCTACGAGGTTGCCGCGCTATCGCTCGCAATGACATAGTTTAATAATAATAATGAAAGGTGTGCTATTTCTTCACCAAATACTTTGCCTGCAATTGCTTAACAAACCTTAGTCCGCGTTTTAGGAGGCTGCCTTTGCGGTTTTTGAGGAAATGCCTGATTGCGGCATAAGCTTGCTGATCCTCTTTTATTTCGGTTGGGAAATGTTTGATGGCGGCTTTGGCTATGCGCACCTGGTACATGCTCTCTTTATTTGAATGTACGCCGCTGCCATCGTTACCAATATTTTGAATAAGAGAGGTGGACGGATTTAAAGTTAAACCACCTTTTAAAAATATAGAAGCGTACCAACGGATGGCCCACGAATCGTTTTTGCCAGCCTTAAATCCAATCAGCTGTTTCCAGAAATTCATGGTGCCGTTGATGGAAAACTGGTCGGTTTTATGTTTGTCGAACTGGTTAAGCAGCACGTCCACATCGTCCTCAAAATCTTTCCAGGCACGGGCCCAGGTTGCCCAGCCCCAGCTGGTAGCAGCGCGGAAGAAGAAGGTTTGCGGCAGCTTTTTATCAGCCAGCTCATACATGTAGGCGCCAATGTGCATTACCTTTTCTTCAGTGGCATAATGGGTTAAGGCTTCATTAAAATATTGCAGGGTGTGGGGCGATGAAAGCAGGTCATCCTCAAAAACAATGATCTTGCCATATTCATTAACCAGTTGGGTAACGCCGCTGATGATGGAATTTGCAAGCCCCAGGTTTTCTTTACGAAGAATTATTTTAACCGATTTAAAGCCCGATACCTCTTTGATCAGTTGCCTTACCTGCTCAACTTTTGCCTTGTCATCATCCGTTTTCGGGGCATCCGAAAATATGAACAGCCGGGATTCATCCGCCAGTAAATTTTTTTGCAAATAATTTAAAGTGCGGCGCGTATGCTCGGGCCGGTTGTAAACAAAAAGGGCTATCGGGGCAAGGTTTTGCATTTATATTGGCAGATCAGAATATTTCGAGATGTTGGTCGGCTTTTTTACAAAGAACGGTATAAGCGTTTGCTAATTGTTCGTTCAGCTTTTTACCGAAAATTTTCCCAAGGCTGTTTTTAACGGTGTACTCCGCTGTGATCTTCAGATCGGTAATAACGCTTTTGGATTTCTTTTGGTTGATATAGGTATTAAAGCGGGTTACCTCGGGTTCTATCATTGATGTCAGGTCATCCTCAACAACAAATCCTTCGGTACTTAATAAATAGCGCAGCGAGGTTGGGGTATAAACATTGATATGCCCGTAAGCAAGAAAGTGTTTTATCCTTGTATCAACCCCCGTACGATAATCTAACGGTACCTCAATAACATAATTGCGGGATACCCGTTTTAGCTCGCGCAGCAAAATGCGCTCATGCTCAACATGCTCCAATACATGTGAAAGGATGATCAGATCGAAACTATTATCGGCAAATGGCAGCTTGTAGCCATCAAACAACTGAACCGATCTCAGATCTTTTATATCCCTTATTTTGATATGCTCTACACCGCTTTCTGAGATCTCAACTGCGTGGTATTCAGGCGCGAAATCCTGGTCGGCAAGGAGCCTTAAGATACTACCATCTCCGGCGCCTACTTCCAGTACTTTTTTAAAGATGCGGCCCCGGCAAACATCAATAATATGCTGCGCCTTGTATTTAGCGCCAAGCATCCGCCATGCCTCGTCGTGCTTTTGATAAAATTCGTCGTATGCAGTTTTAACATTATCGCTGATGGCAGATTGTTGCATGGTGTTGCTTAATTGTTCAGAGTTCAAATTTAGACTATTGGCAATTAAAACGGGTAAAGTTTTATTTATTTATGCAGGGTATTAAGAGGTATGCCATGTTGAGGTGTAAAAGTATTCAGATTCAACAGGATTTTCTATTTAGGATAACAAATCCGTCCGTCCGTTCTTTTACCCATAGCCCCCCGAACGGACGGACGGTTTAGCCATTCCTTTTTTCCTGGTACTTTATCCGCCTATCAATCACCTGGAAAACTATACCCATTTCTTTGCCGGTTTCTTATCCGTTTGTGGCTTATTAACTGTTTAGTTCTACCAGGTAAGAATTTAGCTGATCAGGTGTAACAACCAGTTGTTGGGCTTTAATTATGGGTATTCGTATAATTTAATTATTTATTACAGGCTGGTTATTTTCCAGGTGATAAGCTATGCGGCTGTTTTTTTTACTGGAAAATAAATGAGTTTTTTAGATAATATCCCTCCTATAACCCTTTTTATAAAGGACCTTGTCTGCTATTTAATAAGAAGACCTGAGTGCTATGGTTGTTGGGTGTTCGTTTGTTCGGGGACCAAGGGCTTAGCGGACGAACGGACGCTTTTGAAGCTTGAAATAGCTGGAGGCTTATGCTTAGTACAAATATAAAGAATTTTATTTATAATAAAGAATTATCTTTATGTATTATTGGGAACATGTTAAAACTTAGGACAAACAGCAGCCGGGTTAACCGGGCTCTTGCGGAAAATATAGACCAACGAAAGCTCAAAACCGCCCTGTCCGTTTGTTGCGCTTTTCAGGGCAGATGTATTAAAATCATAGCTTAGGCCGATAACGAGGTTTTTAAGGTGATAGCCTACATCGGCAACTGCGGCATCGCCAATGCGGTACATGCCGCCGAGTATCAGTCCATTATCATCCTCAAACTTTAATTCGGAATAAACGCCCAATGCTTTTACTGTGTTTGTTTGCTGGCTGATATAAATAGCGTGGGGAATAACATCCCAATCGTCAGAAGCTTTGATCTTAACACCCGCATGGGCGGTAAAGCGAACAGGCAGCCTGCTTTGTATAGCCCCGGTTGTAAACGGGTCTTTTGGCGAGGTAAGGTGTGCAACACTTAGGCCGGCAAATACATTTGCGGTGTGGATAGGGTCGCCGTCATAATAAAATATGCCTGCGCTGGCATCAAACACGGTTGCGCTGGTTGTTGCAAAACCTTCAAAACTGGGGGTATTTGGGTCGTAGCCTATAATCGGATTATACTGATCGTCAAACTGCAGCTTGCTGGGGTCAAAGCTGCGGTTAATTATACCGGCCTGGATACCAAAGTGCAGCTTTTGTGTGCCATCGGCAGATATGGCTATACCGTATCCATAAGAACCGTAGGCCGCAAAATAATTATACCCGGCAGTACCTGCCGACTGGTTTAAAATATTGAAACCAAGGCCAGCCTTTTCACCCGATCGGAAATCCAATGAAAGCGCACTTGTTTTATAGCCGTTGGGGATGCCTGTCCATTGGTTTTTAACATTGGCATTAATACGGGTATCGCCATCAATAACTCCTGTTAGCGCCGGGTTTAGCCACAGCGGATTAGCATAATATTGCGAAAAATGAGGATCTATCTGCGCTTTTACAGCACTGATCAATCCAAATTGGAGTATAATTGATGATATGAATAGAATTAATTTCTTCACCGTAATAATGTAATCGTTCCTTTTTTCTTCACCTGTTGCCCATCGTTCATAATGGCTTCCAGGTAATACACATACACACCTGCCGGCTCAGTTTTTCCTTTAAAAGTTCCATTCCAGCCGTTTTGCTGACTTTGCGAAACGTATAATAATTCGCCCCATTGGTCATAAACATAAAACTTAAGGCTTTTTATATTTTCGTTATGCACATATACAACATCATTTTTGCCATCGCCATTTGGCGTAAATGCATTGGCAACAAAGATCTGATCGATAAGCGGATTGGTGGCTGTGCCGGTTACGGGTGCTGAATTACTGCTAAGCTGGCATGAAAATCCCCCGGTTGCCCGTACTATAATGGTAACGCTTTGCCCTATCTGTAAACCTGTAACAGTATGTGTTGTACCATTGCTGCCCGAGCTTGGAGCGGTAAATGTTTGGCCATTATCTGTACTTACCTCATAGCCAGTGGCCCCTGTCACAGAGACCCACCAGAATGTTATGTTGGGTGCAACTGCAGACTCGACGCTTACCACAGGAGTGGGTAACTGTTGTATTACCTGCACCTGTGCCGATGCACGCACGGCAGGAACGCAGCTATTTGCAACTTCGGCATAATAAGTTGTATTTGCTGTAACTGGCGGGGTAATAAAACTATTTCCGGTGTACAAAATGTCAGTGCTTGTTGGGGTAGCAAACCAGTTTATATCGATAGTAGGGTCGGTATTATCTGACGTGATAGTACCCGGTTCGCCGGGGCAAACATTAGTTCCGGTGAGTTTTACCTGCGCCAGCGGAATAGGTGAAACATTTACCGGGGTGCGGGTTGCTGAAACACAACCTGAACTATTTACTGCTTCGGCGTAATAAGTGGTATTAGCATTAATGGACTGCGTTGTAAAAGTGGTATTAGCTGATGCCGGTGCTCCGCCTGTAGCGGTAGTGTACCAATTATAAGTATACCCGGGTTGTGGGTTTGAAATAGTCAACACGGCCGTTGCGCCCTGGCAGGTGGAAACAGGGTTTGTTACCAGCGCGGGTGCAGCAGGCAAAGGGTTAACCGTTACTGTGGCGCTTGCTAAAACAGGGCTTGAGCAGGTACCGTTTGAAGCTTCTACATAAAAAGTTTGGCTGGCAGTTAAAGGATCGGTTATATAAACCGGCCCGGTAAACAAAATAAAATCTTTAGTGGGCGTAGTGTACCAAAAATAAGTTAAGGCAGGATCAGGGGAAGCTACAGAAATGGTTGCTTTATTACCTGAGCATATTGGCGCCACCGGGTTTGCGGATATATTGGGGGGGCTGTTTATTATAGTGAATTTTACTATGTTGCTTGATAACGGAACCGTGCAGGCGCCAGACGTTACGTTACGGCGTAAAGAGGTAGTTACACTTATGGGCGGCGAATCATAATCAATTGAATTTGCGCCCGGAATATCTGTCCAGTTGATACCATCTAATGAGCTTTGCCATTGGTATATGTAGGTGTTAGGCCCATCGCCAACTGAAGGGAAGCCACCTGGAATAATTGCCGGATCAACGCTTGTACAAAATGTTGTTGTTAACGGAGAGCCAATTGTATTAACGGTTAACGGAGGGGTTATTTTAATTTTGACAGAAGTGCTTATTAAGGGAATACTGCAAGTTCCCGACTTGACCACGATGCGGTGATAGTACATAGTAACACTTAAAGAGGGCGGAGTATAATCTTTACCTGAACCGTTAAGTGCAACAGGACTGAAAGTTGTGTTATCTGTAGAACTTTCCCATTGATAAGTATAGTTGAGGCCGTCGCCGCCTGTTGGTGTGCTGCCAATAATAGCACCAGGGATTCCCGATCCGCAAAACGCGCTGGGCGTCGGTGGGGTTAGAATATTATTTGCCAAAGGCGGTTGTACGATTATTTTGACCGGGTTACTAAATGATCTTACATTACAAGCCCCTGAAGTTACAGCACGCTGATACCACGTTGTGGCTGTTATTGCAGGCGGGTCATAGTTTTGGCCGATGGCCCCGGTAACGTCACTAAAATTAATACCGTCTGTAGAAATCTGCCATTGATAATTATAGGTAATGTCGTCCCCGCCTGTGGCAGGGGCCCCCGTAATATTTCCGGGATCTCCGCCGGCACAAAAGATGACGACCGAAGGGGGCGTTATCGTATTATTAGCTAAAGCATTTTGTACAGTAATTTTAACGGAGTTACTAATTGACTTTGTGATACACGCGCCGGAGGTTACAATACGTTGATACCACGTTGTGGCTGTTATTGCAGGCGGATCATAGTTTTGGCCGATGGCCCCGGTAATGTCACTGAAATTAATATCATCTGCAGAAATCTGCCATTGATAATTGTAGGTAATACCGTCGCCTCCTGTGGCAGGATCACCTGCAATATTGCCGGGGTCGCCGCCTGCGCAAAAAACGCTGATCAAAGGGGGCGTTATCGTATTATTAGCTAAAGCATTTTGCACAGTAATTTTAACAGGGTTACTAATTGACTTTGTGATACACGCGCCGGAGGTTACAATACGTTGATACCACGTTGTGGCTGTTATTGCCGTTGGATCATAACTCTGACCAATGGCCCCGGTAATATCATTGTAGTTAGTACCATCTGTTGAAATCTGCCATTGATAATTATAGGTAATGCCATCGCCTCCAGTAACCGGATCGCCTGCGATATTTCCGGGATCGCCGCTTGCACAGAAGATGACAACGGAAGGGGGCGTTATCGTATTATTAGCCAAAGCATTTTGTATAGTTATTTTAACCGGGATGCTAATTGATTTTGCAATACACGTACCCGAAGTTACAACCCGTTGATACCATGTTGTGGCTGTTATTGCAGGTGGATCATAACTCTGACTAATGGCCCCGGTAATATCACTGTAATTAGTGCCATCTGTTGAAATTTGCCATTGATAGTTATAGGTGGTGCCGTCACCTCCAGTCGCAGGATTGCCTGCAATATTTCCCGGGTCGCCGCCTGCGCAAAAGGTAACCGTTGGAGGTGCTGTTATTGTATTGCCTGTAATTGGCGTTGTTGGGTTTACTGTTAGATCAGTATATGAATCCCAGGTTACAAACACACCTACGGTTATACTTCGCCTGAAAGTATAAAGCTTTGGCGCGTTTAGGTTACTTGTTAGTACTGCGGTTTGATAATCAGGGTTTGTATTGGCGCCAGGGGCTGGTGACCATGTATTTGTGACAGCATCAAGCACTTCCCATCCGAGAATGCCCGCAGGTGTGGGAGGATCTCCAGGTATTGTTGTTTGTGTTCCGGCACAGATAGGTGTAGCCGTTCTGGCCTGCAATACATTTACTGAATAGAAAGTAAGCCCATCCACTATGTAAGGTTGAGCAGTTGTAAAATTATTTGGAACACCCGAGCCTGGGTTAACGGTAGAGGTTGGAAGATCCAATGTTATTGTTGGTACCAATGCAGTAACGTTTGTACCTGCGTGTACCGCTATCCCAATAGAATGATTAGTTTCATCAATTACTTCGGACCCTATTTGTTGTGGGATTTTAAAGGCGATAATATGCCCGGGAGCCGGTCTTTTTATGGGAGATTTTTTGCCGGATCTGTTAGCCTTCACCGGCTTTAAATAACCTGCATCGGCACAAAAACATAGCGATATAAAAAGTACCAGCAGTGTTAAATAACGGGTGCTTTTTTTTATCATAGCTAAATAAAACGCTTTTGGGTATATGTGCTCAATAGTTATCAATTAGGATTCCTGTTAAAAAGTATATAAAGCTATCATAACACGGCCTATTAAAAAAACATTTTTTCGCGTTCCGATACTTTTTTAAAGGAAAATAAATAAAAACAGGCAACTATTAACATCGGGGAATTTATTTATTAATATTTTTATTGAGTCTACCCTATGACAGGAAAAATTTAAGTATAGCGCTCCCCAATTAAATTACATCAAATATATAACTTAAAGTTAAAATGAGCCTTTTTATTGATCGGAAAAGCTTTTGCCTCGCCTAATACTCTTTATCATTTCCAAGTCTGTAAAGATTATTTTAATTTGGCGGAATGTTTAGTTTGAAGAAAGCGCTTTTAAAATATTTACCCATTCATTATTTCCAATCATTAACTTCTTACTCACAGGAGGGAGAGGATATGGTTTTATATTCATTTTTTGAGGGCCGAAAAAAATATAAAGGCTTTTATATTGATGTAGGCGCCCACCATCCTTACCGGTTTTCAAATACATTATTTTTCTACAAAAAGGGTTGGAAAGGTATAAATATAGAACCTACTCCAAAAGCCATTAAAGCCTTTAATATTTTCAGACGAAGAGATATCAATTTAAACATCGGCATCAGTAGTAAAAAGGGGAAGCTGCTGTTTTATTGTTTTAACGAACCTGCTTTAAACGGCTTCTCGAAAGAGCTTTCGCAGGAGAGAAATGATACCTCAGCTAAATATAAAATAATTAAAGAGATTGAAATTGAAACCCTGCCGCTTGCAGAGGTGCTGGATAAATATGTACCCGAAGAACAGAAAATTGACTTTTTAACAATTGATGTGGAAGGGTTTGATTTGCAGGTTCTGAAATCAAATAACTGGCTTAAATATAAGCCCTTGTTTATCCTGGTAGAGGACAGGATAGATTTTAATAATCTTACAAATTCCGAAGTGTATAAATATTTGGAAGAGCAAGGTTACCAGTTAGTTGCAAAAACGCTGAGAACCTTGTTCTTTAAATATAACAGTTAGTGCTTTTTATATCTCTGTAAATAGTTAACGCCATTAGGTACATCTTTTCTCCATATCACCAGGGAGTCTGCAGTAACCTTTTGTACCTCGAATGATCTTTCATTTGATGTGCTTTTGTCTAATACCAATTGGCATGCATCGTTAATTTCCCAAACCCCATTTAATGAAACTCCGTTGCTTATCCTGTTATAGGTATTATCTGCATTTAATGTGAAAAATCCGTCGGGATATTGAACACTGGTTGAGTATACACCTGAGCTATTAAAGTATTCACTTTCAATAACGGTATTATCCCATCTGAACAATAATTTTGCAGTTTCGGGACACCTAAACGAAACATAGTGCTGGGTGTAAACAATATTATTATCCTTACGATGAAGCGTAAGTGAGTCGGTACTAAGCTTCAAAACATCAAATTGCCTTTCTAACGGAGTTCCCTTATCAAGCAAAAGCTTGCAGCTATCTGTAATATCCCACACCCCGGTTAATGGCACACTATTGCTCAAAACATTGTAGGTAGAGTTGGCACTCAACTGGAAATAACCTACAGGATAAATAAATGATTTGGACGCGATTGCTCCTGTGGAATTATAAGTATCAATCTCAGTAAAGGTATTTGACCATTTTTTAAAGTAATCCATCTTTACATCATAAAGACAGGATTTTTTTAAGTGATCAATGGCGTCAGCCTGTTTTTGGCAGGAATACAGCGTTGATAATGCTAAAGCAAAGATTATTAGATTGGTAATTTTTCTTATCATGATAAAGATTTAAAAGTCAGGTAAATATAATCATTTTTTTAAAAATTTATCGTATAAAGAAATGAAGAATAATGATTTAAGCATCATAACGCCCTGCTGGCTAACCTTTGGAATAAATATGATGAACATTGTTGAGCTGGCGTAGGCTATGAGTGTTGCTATTGCTGCCCCCATCATTCCCATTTTTGGGATAAGTATAAGATTTAAAACTATGTTAACTACGGCTCCAAACCCTGTACGAACAAAGGTGAGCTTGTTAAAGTTTTCGGCAATTAAATACTGACCGCTTGCTGCTCCTAAAAAAACAAACACACCTGACCAGATATGAACTGATAATGTAGAGGCCGCATAATAATACTCAGGCTTGAAATGTAATAATCTATAAATCAGTGGCGCTGTAAAGGTTATTACCAATGCTGTTGGTACGCTCAGGTAGACCATCAGGTCATAAAGGTTTTGGATGCGTTTTTTGTACCGCACAGGGTCATCTCTCCGGGCATTTAATATGGCAGGAAATAGTGAAGTTACAATAATGGAAGGAATAAAGTTCCATGCCTCACTTAATTGAGCAACTGTGGCGTAGGCTCCGGCTTCTTTAAGGCCTGTTATATTTTGAATCATGATCAGGTCGATTTTCATGTATAATGAAACCATAATACCTGATATAATTAAAGGCCACGAATGCGATAGCAGGGTTTTAGCTAGTTTGCTATTGAAACTCCAGTTAAAGATACTACGGCCTTTACGTTGATAGGTAAAATAGTAACCAACAGATAGTAATAAAAAATCAAACGCATAGGCATATACAAAATAAAGTAATGGCATTTTGTAGTAAATTAATGCCAGCTTTATAATTGCAGATATCAGGTTACCGCTAACCTGTACCTGCATAATGTATTTTGATTGTACTTCTGACTGGAAATAGGAATCTATTACATTAAATGCCTGGATTATACCAATTGTTGAGAAGATTAGCAGATAATTATACGGCGTTCCCTTTGCCGGATAAATTTGATAAGCGATCCAGATAAGGGGAATACAACCAAAACCTGCAAAAACCTTCATCCAAAATGATGTGCCTAATATTTGATCGCGATTTTTAGGGAATTGATGCAGTTCCTTAACAATAAATTGATCAAGCCCGAGGGTGGCTATTGCAGAAAATAGGTAAATGTAAGTTATGCCACCGCTGATAATGCCATTGTTTTCCCTGTGAAGATAATTGGCTACAAAGATGCCAACTATCATTTTTATCAGCAGGCTCCCTATACGGCCCATAAACAGCCACCCGGTATTTTTAAAATACTTTTCAAATGCCTGCTGATCAAAACCTGGAATACTGGGGAATCGCATATTTAAATTAGAATCAGGAGCCAAGATACAAGAATCAAGACAAAAGTTGAGAGCCAGCGGTTAAGAATAAACAAACAAGACATAAAAAGAGCCAGTGAAAGGTTCTTTCCTGGCTCTTGATTCTTGTATCTTGATTCTTTTCTTCTTATTGATTTACAAACTTCTTAGCGTTAATTCTTCTTTCATTTTCATTTAAGAAGATCTTACGCAGGCGGATACTTTGCGGGGTAACCTCAATGTATTCGTCGGCCTGGATGTATTCCATTGATTCTTCAAGCGAGAATTTGATAGCAGGCGCAATACGCACGTTGGTATCGCTACCTGATGCACGCATGTTGGTTAACTGCTTGCCTTTGGTAAGGTTAATAACCAAATCGTTATCGCGGATGTGCTCGCCTAAAACCTGTCCTTCATAAATATCTACTCCCGGATCAATATGGAAACGACCACGATCCTGTAATTTATCAATTGCAAAGGCAGTGGTTTTACCGGTATCCATTGATACCAATACACCATTTAAGCGGCCCGGGATAGTACCCTTCCATGGCTCGTATGATTTAAAACGGTGTGCCATAATAGCCTCGCCACCGGTTGCAGTTAATACGTTGTTACGTAAACCGATGATACCACGCGCTGGGATATCAAATTCAAGGTGCTGCAAGTCGCCTTTTGGCTCCATTACAAGCAGGTCACCTTTGCGCTGTGTTACCAGCTCGATAACTTTACCGGCAACTTCGCCTGGTACGTCAACTATCAAAGTTTCAACCGGTTCGCATTTAACACCGTCAATTTCTTTAACAATAACTTGTGGCTGACCAACCTGCAGCTCATAACCTTCGCGGCGCATGGTCTCGATCAATACAGATAAATGGAGAATACCACGGCCATAAACCAGGTATGAATCAGGCGATTCGGTTTCAACAACCTTAAGCGCCAGGTTTTTTTCCATTTCTTTATATAAACGATCGCGCAGGTGGCGTGAGGTTACAAACTTGCCTTCTTTACCAAAAAACGGTGAAGTGTTAATGGTGAACAGCATGTTCATGGTAGGCTCGTCAATATGGATAACTTCCAGTTGTTCCGGTTTTTCAAAATCAGCAATGGTATCGCCAATGTCAAAACCATCAATACCAACTACGGCACAAATATCGCCAGAGCTTACCGAAGTAGCTTTAACTTTACCCAAACCTTCAAAAGTATAAAGTTCTTTTATTCTTGATTTTTGAATAGTGCCATCGCGTTTTACTAACGACACCGGCATGTTTTCTTTAATGGTGCCACGTGCCACACGGCCAATTGCGATACGGCCTACGAATGAAGAATAATCCAAAGAGGTGATCTGCATTTGTAATGTGCCTTCGCTGATAGGGGCTGGAGGAATGTTTGCTAAAATAGCATCCATTAAAGGGAAAATATTATCAGTAGGTTCTTTCCAGTCGGTGCTCATCCATCCTTGTTTTGAAGAACCGTAGATAACCGGGAAATCCAGCTGATCTTCAGTTGCCTCAAGGTTGAAGAACAATTCGAAAATTTGTTCGTAAACTTCTTCAGGACGGCAGTTTTCTTTATCTACCTTGTTTACAACCACAATAGGTTTTAAGCCTAAAGCCAAAGCCTTTTGCGTTACAAAACGGGTTTGAGGCATAGCGCCTTCAAAAGCATCGCAAAGTAATAAAACGCCATCGGCCATTTTTAATACACGTTCAACCTCGCCGCCAAAGTCGGCGTGACCAGGGGTATCAATAATGTTGATCTTAACATCTTTGTACATCACCGAAACGTTTTTTGAAACGATGGTAATACCTCGCTCGCGCTCCAGGTCATTGTTGTCAAGGATCAGTTCACCTGTCTGTTCATTGTCGCGAAAGATGGAACAACTGTGTAATATTTTGTCAACCAGGGTAGTCTTGCCGTGGTCAACGTGAGCGATGATCGCTATATTTCTTATTTTTTGCATTGAAATGCGCCTCTAAATTTTGCGCAAAGGTACGGTTATTTAATGAATTTTTAAAACAGATGCAAGTAATTGACGAATTATTGATTTTTGGTTAACATGGGAGTGGGGGGAATGATGTGCGGATGTGCGGATTTTGGATGTGCGGATTGGGGAAATTGATTACTAACAAATTTCTGTTTAGATTTAAGGAATGAAAAAAATATATGCCCTGGTGATCACGCTGTTAATTACAGCAGGTATAGTTAACGCACAGGATGGCTGGGTTACCCATAAGGGTGATAACAGGGTGTCGGTTAAATTTCCAACAGATCCTAAAGAGCTTGTGCCCGGAAGTTTTATCGCATCGGATAAAGACAGCATTGCTTATATTTTTACCATTGTTGATTTTGTACAGGTTGCCGGGATTGATTCCGTGGCCTTAGCGCCCATTAAAGCCACTCCTGAATTTGCTGCACAACTAAAAACAGGAATGAACCAAAGTTTGCCTGATGTTAATCTTGAGGATTTTAGTATTAGTACCTGGAAAGGGTTTACCAGTTACCACTCAACGGGAACAGATTCGAAAAAGAAAAATTATGATTTGTTTATGTTTATCATCGGCAATAAGCTATACAGTGTATCAACTATTATACCTGAAGGTGTAAGCACAAAAGGCCGGGAATTTTTTTCAAACTCGATTCAAATCAGTAACTAAAGGCATGTTGTTTGAACCTGATTTTGTGTAGACAAAGATTCAATAGATTTAAGGACTCTATTTAAGCTATTCAATAATTTCAAAATGTCAACCGGTCTCTATCCCAAAATATACCTCTACCGCCGCATAGTTTATGCCAAGCTATTCATAGACGATCATTTTGCCGATAGGATAGACCTGGATAACATTGCTGATGAGGCTTTTTTCTCCAAATTTCATTTTATCCGGGTGTTCCATTCTGTTTATAATAAAACACCGCACCAGTATCTTTCATTTGTGCGGATTGAAAAGGCTAAACAACTTTTGGCTACCGATATGATTGCCGCCAATGTTTGTTATGCGGTTGGCTTTGAAAGTGTGACCTCATTTACAGGGCTGTTTAAGCGGATGGTAGGACAAACGCCTGCCGTTTACCAGGCAATACAGCACCAGCGGCAGGCAGAGATTGCCAATGCACCATTAAAATTTATTCCAAATTGTTTTGCGGAGAAGAAGGGATGGGTAGTTAGTTAATTAGAGGTTAGTTGATTAGAGATTAGGGAAAAACTGATCTGATAACTATCTGCTACAATCGCAATTTTGGAGAAGTGAGGGGATAAATAAGTGCTCATTTTTGGGGTAACAAAAAGACTAAAAAAATGATCACAAAAATGAACCATGTTAGCGTATTTGTTCTGAACCAGGACAGCGCTTTTGATTTTTATGTTAATAAGCTCGGCTTTAATGTACATACTGACGCACCTATGGGGCCGGGAATGAGGTGGCTTACTGTTTGTCCGCCACAGCAACCTGAGCTGGAGATCTCCCTGATGTCAATTGATGAGGGGATGATGTTCACTAAAGAAACGGCACAGCAAATGCGCAACCTGGTGAGCAAGGGTACTTTTGGCTTTGGCGTGTTTGAATGCGATAACTTGCTGGTAACCTACGAGGAGCTAAACGCAAAAGGCGTTGAATTTACCAAAAAACCAACCCAGGAATTTTATGGCTTTGAAGCGTTATTTAAAGACGATTCGGGTAATTGGTTTTCGCTGGGGCAGAAAAATTAATGTGCAAATGTGCGGATATGCAGATGTGCGAATGAAAAAATGATGTGCTAATTGCTGCCATTTTAATTCGTCCGCACATTTGCACATCAAAAATTCGCACATCTTCCTCACAGCTTACTAAACCATCCCTTTCTCCAAAAAATAACAACCTGGATAATGCCGATAAGTAACATACCGCCCAGTGCATAAAAATAGCCATGCGGGTTGTAAAGTTCGGGCAGATTATCGGGCATTACTTTGTTGGTTACCGGGTCGACTCTTGAAAAGTTCATGCCGTAAACGCCCGCAACAAAGGTTAGGGGGATAAATATTACAGAGATAATGGTGAGCACTTTCATGATCTCGTTCATGCGGTTGCTTACCATGGAGAGATAAATATCCATAATGCTGGAGGTGATCTCCTTGTAGCTCTCAATCAGGTCCATTATCTGGATGCAATGGTCGTAGGCATCCTTTAAAAACATCTTTACTTCCGGGCTTATCAGAGGGCTTTCGGTGCGCAGCATGTCATTGATCTTGTCGCGCTCGGGCCAGCAGGAGCGCCGTAGGACTATAAGGGTGCGTTTAAGCTGTTGGGTTTGGTACATTACAGTTTTATCGGTGTTGGCGTACAACCGGTCTTCAACCTCGTCTAATGAATCGCCCAGTTGCGCCAGTAATGCAAAATAACGGTCGAGAATAGTATCAGTCAAAGCATAACACATATAACCCGCCCCGGCTGTGCGGATGGAGCCTTTGCCGCCTGCAAGGCGGTTTTTTACGGCTTCGAAATTTTCTTCATGCGTTTCTTCAAAGGTGATGATAATGTTATCCTTTACCAGCGCCGAAAATTGGTTATTGGTAAGCTCATAATCCTTACTAAAACTTATCATGCGGCTTACTGCAAACACATAATCGTCATATTCATCAAACTTAGGGCGCTGGTGAATATTGGTAATGTCTTCCAGCACCAGGGGATTAATGGTTAAAATTGAGCCTACCTCTTCAATCAGCTTTGCGTCTCCAAGCCCTCTAACCTGGATCCAATGTGTATGGTCCTGGCATTTTTTGAACTGATCAAGTACCACTTTAATATTTTTTCCTTCGCTGGTAATCAGTTCCTTGGCATTGTACGAAAATACGGAGATATGAGGGTTTACCGCACCCTCCGGTATAACAATTGCACCAGGACTATCACCAATATTTCCTGCTTTTCGGCGTGGGTTATAGCGGACCCTTTTGATGGATGTATTCATTTAATGTCTTTACAGTTTTAAAAACTGAAATTAAGACTTTTTGTGTTAAGAAAAATAGTTGATTAAGTTGGATTGGGTTTGCAAAAGTTGTAGTTGTTGAAAGATCCAATTTTCGTTTCCGCAGGGTTCTCTCTGAGAGCACTGCGGAAACGAATCGTTACAAACCTTCTGCCGGCATGGCATTTAATAAAATATACTCGCGCTGGTTGCCTGTAAAATGCAGGCTATCTGTTGCCAGGGTTACAGGGCGGGTTACCAAAAGCTCATCGCTTAAAACAATCCCGTTTCGAAAGGTGGTATAGCCTGTCCAATGTGAAGTACCCGGAGTGAGGTTCATTTTTGCCTTTTTTGTATCCTTTGTGGTAACCTCAATTTGTTTCAAATCGTTATCAAAATATCCTTCGCTGCTGCCTTCGCGCTTTAGGGTTATGGTGTTGTGCCTGGCATCAATAGCTGTAACCGTTACCGTTTGCTTGCCGATGCCGCCCAACTCCCAGGGCTGTGTGAGATCCACCTGCCATGAATCGCCTTCTTTTATTTTGGTTGGAATTAGTCCCCATATCAACGAGCTGTACATTAAACCGCTGGCGCTGGTATTGGTAAATATATGGCCCTCATAGTTGCCTTTTCCGTCGATGCCAATTTCGCACCATCCAGTGTGTGGGTCCCTGCCGTCGTACAGATCGGTTTCGTTGAATTTGGGTTTGAGCGGGTTGTTGTCTAAAACTTCATAGGTGCTTGTTCCACTTACCCTGAAGACTAACGGGGCAAAGTCATCGCCGGTAAAAGCAATTGTTCGGGAGTAAATGTTGGCTAGCTTATCTCCTTTTTTTATGTTCAGGGTGAAGTAAGCAGATTTGGGAATGTTTTTTTGTGCCGATGGCTGGCTGTTGACACGGTAACCGGTAATTGCTGTAAATAATATCGGAATGATGAATAATTTGGTTTTCATGTTATATGTGTTATTGATATAAATTAAAGATCACCTGATGCCATATCAATCGGAAATTTTTTCAATAAAACGGATATTGTTTTAAATGAATAGGGGGATTTTCTGTCATAGTAGAGGTGCCTTAAAGAGAAGCCTGCGCTTCGTATGCAGGTAGGCATCAATCATCGCGAGAGATTATCTTAATCGCAAAGCATTGCGCAGGGGCTCTCTTTGAGAGACTCTGCGGGGGGATGAATAACTGGAAGGATGTTTGTATCTTTCCGGTAAAAATCCAATCTAAATGGCATTATTTGATTTTTTAAAGAAAGATCGGAAAAAAAAGGAATCCAAACAGAGTAATATTTTGTTAGCTATGCCAATATTTAAGAGTGGTGATAGTTACCAGCTTGATAAAGTTATTGATAATATAGAGACATTTTGGAATCTTACTGTTACAGATATAGAAGGGGACGACAAAGCGGCATCATTTACTATAAGCGGGGAGTCGATTGCCATAGCAAACATGCCTGTAGAAATACCCTGGGGGGACATAGAGGGTACGGCCCAATATGCCTATAATTGGCCGTCAGCGTTAAAAGATTTAGAAGTTCATACCGGGCACGCCATCGTATCAATAATGGCATCGCAAAAAAGCCCCATCGAAAGATTTAAGATTTTAAGTAAAGTTCTTGGCTCAATTTTACTAACATCTAATGCTATTGCAATATATCAGGGAACTCAGTCGCTACTTATACCCCGGAACCAATATCTTGACCATATTGAAGAACTCAAAGAAAATGGTAGTCCTGTTGCGTTATGGATTTACATTGGGCTTAGAAAATTGTCGACAGGAAATTGTGCCTATACTTATGGCTTAAAAGAATTTGAAAAAAACGAAATTGAAATTGTTGATTCAAAACTAAGTTTAGAGGAATTATTCGACTTTATATTCAATATTACGTCTTACATAATTAGTAGCGATGTTACTTTAAAAAGCGGCGAAACTATAGGGCTTACTGCTGAACAAAAGATACCCATTAAATTGTCAAAAGGGGAATTTGTGGAGAGGCAATCTTTTAAACTTGAAATATAAATTTAAAAAAAGACCGTAACACACAATGCTCTAAAATGAAACTTTAGTGAAAATCAATCTTTAAATTTATTGCTAATTATATTAGTATAATTTCTTATATTTGTACTACGCTGAACGATTTCATCAACCAGCCTTTTTTGCCGGATCTTTAAAAGAAGTAATCAACAGAACCTATTAAATCCTGCCGGCTTTTTTAAAACTTCAAAATAATTTCCTTGGTAAAGTGTTCTTAAAATCCCTGTTTTATTCGCAGAAAAGACTGTTTTTCGGCCATTAAAGCGGCAATGCAGTGATTTTTATACCAAATGACCTAAATGGTTTTTGCCCGTTTAACGCCTTTTTTAGACACGACCAAAACGCACTTTGCCCGTTTTATGGGTATTTTCAGACATGACCCAAACGCCTTTTGCCCGTTTTATGGGTGTCTTTGGACACGACCAAAACGACCTTTTTTCATAGACTAAATAAATATTATGTATAAATCACTAAAAATCCGGTATAAACCGGAACGCTCATGGCCCACAAACCCGGCCGATCCATTTCCGTTTGAAGGCGGCATTCCCGTGCTGCAATTTATTAACACCTATCGCAACCGCGGCGGCGTTCACCGCAAAGAGTATCTTGAAAACTATGAAGATTTTTTGGCCTGGTGCAATGAATTTAAGATCATTGATCTTGAAGACTATAATGGCCTGAACCTTGAAGGCCATTGTTACGAACACGAAGCTAACCACGTTTGGCAACGGGTAATAAAGCTCCGCGAAACGGTGTATGAATTTATAAACTGTACCCTGCGGAGTAAGCAGATCCACGAAGATGCGATAGCTTATTTTAATGAGATGGTTGGTGAGGCTAATACACACCTCCGCTTTGAGCTAAACGGCAACACACTACAGGTGATGTGGTTTAAGACCCACGAAGAGTTGGCGGCCCCATTGTGGATAATTGTAAAACAAGCTACTATTTTATTGCAGTCGGCCAATTTTAATGATATTAAAAAATGCAATTGTGGCAAGTTTTACCTGGACACAACCAGGAACAAAAACAGGCAATGGTGTAATCCATTAGTATGTGGCAATGCAGTAAGGACGAAAAAGTATAAGGAGAGAAAAATGAGGATAGTTGCTTAGGGTGATTAGATTTTTGAGAGGAACATTAGTTCAGAAACTCAATATCAAAACATTTTACCAGGAAGCTGAAAGCTTCTGCAATGCCGCACCACGAGTTACGCTACGCTAAACTCGCGGTAGCCAGAAAAAAAATGTGCTGATCCGAAAATTAAATTAATCTTCAAATCAGCACATCATCAAATTTTCAAATCGAAAATGTTACAAGCCAAAGGCTTGCTTCACCTTTTCAACATAATCAAGTTTTTCCCAGGTAAACAGTTCAACTTCACGTTTGATCTCTTTACCATCATGACCGATGAATAACTTGGTTACCACCTCATTCGGGCGACCAAAGTGACCATAAGCAGCGGTTTCGCTGTATATTGGGTTGCGCAATTTAAAGCGGGTTTCAATTGCATATGGGGTCATGTTAAAAATGGCTTCAACCTTTTTAGCAATTTCGCCATCGTGCAGGCCAACCTTGCCTGTTCCGTAAGTATTTACGTAGATCCCCATTGGCTGGGCAACGCCTATAGCGTATGATACCTGTACCAATACCTCATCGGCAACACCTGCAGCTACCAGGTTTTTAGCAATATGGCGGGTTGCATAAGCGGCAGAACGATCAACCTTTGAAGGATCTTTACCTGAAAACGCTCCACCACCGTGTGCGCCTTTGCCACCATAGGTATCAACAATAATTTTACGGCCTGTTAAACCGGTATCGCCATGCGGGCCCCCGATAACAAACTTGCCTGTAGGGTTAATGTGATATTTAATAGCATCACCAAAAAAGTGAGCATATTTAGGATATTTTGCTTTTACACGGGGAATAAGGATACTGATGATATCGCTGCTGATCTTGGCAAGCATAGCTTTTTCTTCATCAAAATCATCATGCTGGGTCGAAATTACTATCGCATCGATTCGTACAGGCTGATTATCATCATCATATTCAAGGGTTACCTGCGATTTTGCATCAGGGCGAAGGTATTTTATATCACTGTTTTCGCGGCGGATGGCAGCAAGCTCAATTAATAAAGCGTGTGCAATATCAAGGGCCAGCGGCATATAGTTATCAGTTTCAACAGTGGCATAACCAAACATCATCCCCTGGTCGCCGGCACCCTGCTCTTCTTTTGCAGTACGGTCAACACCCTGGTTAATATCAGGCGATTGCTCATGAATGGCCGAAAGTACGCTGCACGAACTGCCGTCAAACATATACTCGCCCTTGGTATAACCAATTTTGTTGATTACTTCTCGGGCTATTTTCTGAACATCAAGATAAGCTTTTGATTTCACTTCGCCGGCTAAAAAAACCTGGCCAGTTGTAACCAATGTTTCGCAGGCAACTTTTGATTCGGGGTCAAAGGCTAAAAAATGATCTATCAAAGCGTCCGAGATCTGGTCGGCAACTTTATCCGGATGTCCTTCTGATACGGATTCTGAGGTGAATAAATATGACATAGATTTTTATATGCTAATTTTTAAATTAAAATCAAAATTGCAGAGACGTAACATTTTACGTCTTTTAACGAAATAGCAAGATTTAAAGGATTGAGTAAAAAGAAGCATGGTTTTAGCACTTTTTTACGTGGTTGCAATCCGGTGCCCCCCAATAGCTATCGGGACGAGGCAATTAAATCAGTCCACTTTCAGGCCGCTAAATTAAAACAATTTTTACAAAGCCGAAAATAGATTTACTTTTGCCGGCAGAAATCATATTTAGTTGGAACGGAAAGCGTTATTTATTATAAACCCTATATCTGGCGGGAAGAAAAAGGACGGCGTTCCGGAACTCATCGAAAAACACCTGGATACTAATTTATTTAAGCCAGTAATTGTTTTTAGCGATGGCGTAGCGCACGCCAGGCAAATTGCTAAAGAAGCTGTAGATAAATTCGACCTCGTGGTGGCAGTTGGTGGTGATGGTACGGTAAATGAAGTGGCATCGGCCATTGTAGGGAGCAATACCACGCTGGGGATAGTTCCGTTTGGGTCGGGCAATGGCCTGGCGCGATTTCTGCATATCCCTATGGATACCCAAAAAGCCATTGAAATGCTTGGTAAAGGCAAAGCAATAGCCATTGATTCGGGAAAGTTAAACGGGCAGCCATTTTTTAATATGGCGGGCATGGGGTTTGACGCCCATATCAGCGAGGTATTTTCGCATACCAAAAAGCGGGGATTTATAACTTATATAAAATCATCCATAAAAGAAGTTATTAACTATAAGCCTCAAATTTATAACCTTAATATAGACGGTAAGGATTACGAACGCGAAGCGTTTATGCTAAGCTTTGCCAATTCATCGCAATATGGCAACGATGCCCATATCTCGCCGAATGCATCGGTACAGGATGGCTTGCTTGATGTTTGCGTGATAAAGCCATTTCCGTTATGGCGGTTTTTTGAGATGGGGATCCGGATGATGCTAAAAACCACCGATAAAACAAAGTACGTTGAAATAATACGCGGACAACATATAATTGTAAAACGAGTAGAGCCAGGGCCTTTACATCTTGATGGCGAGCCGCAAATGGCAGGTACGGATGCCGAAGTTATGCTGGTACCGCACTCGCTGAAGGTGATTGTGGGCGCGTCTTTTAAATAGAGCCGGAAAATTGTCGGCCCCCAATTGTTCGGATTATTATTCAGAGACGTAAAGTATTACGTCTCTACAAAATAAAAATCATGTCAAAAAAGAATTTTACAGGTGTAGTTTATTCTACCAACCCGGATTTTCAATACCAGGAAAGCGGGAGCGGAGCTACTGAAGCGCTTCCGCCGCAACAGCAAAATCTTAAAATTTACCTCGATCGCAAAGGCGGCAGTAAACTGGTTACCCGGATTGCCGGATATGTAGGCCCTGATGCCGACCTGGAATTGATAGGTAAAAAGCTAAAGTCAAAATGCGGTGTTGGCGGCTCGGTAAAGGATGGTGAAATATTGATCCAGGGCGATTTCAGAGATAAAGTTTTAACCTTACTGGTTGCGGATGGCTTTAAAGCTAAAAAGGCCGGGGGATAGGGTTTGGTTATTAGTCATTGGTCATTAGTCATTGGGAATGACTTGGTGGGGTATAAAACAATTTTATGGTTTTGCCATCATATGCCCATATTGCATTCCCCCTTTATCCCATAATTAATGTTTGCCTTTATTTCGCCATTTTACTAATGTATAAGTGCCTTACCTGTCTTCGTGGGCGAATGCAATTCGCCATTACGTATGTTTGAGCATACTAATCCTCAACTACTCTCTAACCTCCGGTCTCTAATCACTATCAATAACTTAGTGTATTGAAATAAAATAATTACTACAATTAAATATCTGTATATCAATAGTTTAAATAGTGTGTAAAATATACATTATGTAAATAAATACACCTGTTTTCTTGGTTCTTAGATAGTAAAACTCCTAATTTTGCGGCAACCAATTTTACTATTTTAATGAGAAAGAGTACTAACAATTTACCTGATCTGAGCTATTTGCAGCTTGATCAGGCGAGGACTGTTTTTTACCAATTAAACGCTGCCGAACTTGTTGAAGCGGCTTTAAAAAGAAATGAGGGCGTTTTGGCCGATACCGGCGCCCTTGCAATTGATACCGGCGAATTCACAGGCCGGTCGCCTAAGGACCGTTTTATTGTTGAGGACAACATAACCAGGGATAGCGTTTGGTGGGGTAAAATAAATATTAAGTTTGATGCTGATAAATTTGATGCCCTGTTTGAAAAAGTTACCGCCTACCTGGCCGGGCGTGACATATTTGTACGCGACAGCAGCGCCTGTGCAAACGAAAAATATCATATCGATATCCGCGTTGTAACCGAAACCGCTTATCAAAACCTGTTTGTTCACCACTTATTTTTGCGCCCGGAAGTGGCTGATGCAGCTTCTGTGCCTGAATGGACAATAATAGCAGCACCCGGTTTTAAGGCCGATCCGGAAGTTGACGGAACCCGGCAGCATAATTTTTCTATTATCAACTTCAGTAAAAAAATTATACTTATTGGCGGTACCGGGTATACCGGCGAGATCAAGAAAGGAATCTTTTCGGTTTTAAACTTTATACTGCCGCATGAAAAAAAGGTGCTTTCAATGCATTGCTCGGCTAACACAGGAGCAAAAGGCGATACGGCCATATTTTTTGGCTTATCGGGAACCGGCAAAACCACCCTTTCGGCTGATCCTGAGCGCAACCTTATAGGTGATGATGAGCATGGCTGGAGCGACTACACCATATTTAACTTTGAAGGTGGCTGCTATGCAAAATGCATTGATCTTACCGCCGAAAAAGAACCCCAGATCTTTAACGCCATTAAATTTGGCTCGCTGCTTGAAAATATTAATTTTATAAAAGGCAGCCGTACGGTTAATTTTTCAAACATTGATAAAACAGAAAATACCCGCGTTGCTTATCCTTTATATAATATTAGTAATGCGGTGATCCCATCAATAGGAGATTCGCCTAAAAATATATTCTTTTTAACAGCAGATGCTTTTGGAATATTACCGCCGGTATCAAAACTGAGCGCTGAACAGGCCATGTATCACTTTATTTCGGGCTATACGGCAAAGGTTGCAGGCACTGAAGCCGGTATAACTGAGCCTAAAGCTACTTTTTCGGCATGCTTTGGCGAAGCGTTTTTGCCGCTGAACCCGGTGGCTTATGCTGAATTACTGGGCAATAAAATAAAAAAACACCAGGTTAAGGTATGGCTGATAAACACAGGCTGGACTGGTGGTCCCTACGGAACAGGCAAAAGGATGAAGCTTAAATACACTCGCGCCATGATCTCGGCCGCTTTAAATGGCGAACTGGATAATGTAAAATATAGAGAGCACCCAATTTTTAACCTGCAAATGCCGATAAGCTGCCCTAATGTACCTGACAACCTGCTTGACCCAAGGAACACCTGGACAAATGCCGATAACTACGACGAAAGGGCGAATAACCTGGCAATAGCATTCATAAAAAACTTTGAGCAGTATGCCCCGTTTTGCAAGGCCGACATTATTAACGCCGCTCCAAATGCTACTGTATCTGTGTAGGTAACATGATTTTTATAAACAGCATTATATATTTAGAAAATAGGGAACAAAACACAACGTAAACGCTTCGCGCTTTACGTTGTGTTGCAAAAGGGTTGAGAGAGATTGATCAGGGCGATTTTAAGAACAGGGTTTTAACGCCGTTAACTACAGATGGTTATAAGATAAAAAAGGCCGGCGGATAAATTCGCGTTGCGCATTTTAACTCTCCGGATTAGCTATGCAAATAAATTTGTTTTTAACCTAAGGTTTTAGTTACATTTACCCTCACAAAGCAAAATAACCAGCTTCATCAGCATCGGTAACATAAATTTTATAAATTATTGTTTGCTATTATTAAAAAAAATGGGTTTTATTGCAAAATATTATTTGTACAAAACACAATTTTTAGTTTTCATCGTTATGTATTGCACCGATTGTGCATAACACGTGAAGCTTGAATTAAAATTTTGTAAAGAATACCATAAAATATTTTTTTATTTCATTTAAATTCTATTTTTGTTATTCACTTTATAGTATTGCATTTAACAAACTTATATTCATAAACTAAAAACTAAAACTAAAAACTAAAAGTAATGGCAAACGCACCAACAAAACCAACTAGTCCTGTAAAAAAAGAAAGCTCATCATCAGGCATGTTTGCAACTTTAACTATTCCGATCTGTATCGTAGTTGCAATTTTAATTTTCATTTTTATACTGGGCCAACCAAGCCACTTTGCTGACGGTGACGTAGAAAAAGGTACACCAAGTGACTTTTTTGGTCGTATTTACAGAGGGGGTAACTTAGTACCGGTAATTATGTCATACCTGTTAATGGTTATCGTTTTCTCTATCGAGCGTTTTGTTGTTATCGGTAAAGCATCTGGTACCGGCAACGTTGATGCATTTGTACACAAAGTACAAAACGCCCTTAACTCAGGTAACATCACTGCTGCAGAAGGCGAGTGCGACAAACAAAAAGGTTCTGTTGCTAACGTAATTAAATCCGGTTTGAAAAAATACCGTGAAATGGAAGCAGATGACAATTTAACCGTTGATCAAAAAACATTAGCTATTCAAAAAGACATTGAAGAAGCAACTGCTTTGGAAATGCCTATGTTAGAGCAAAACTTAACAATCATTGCTACCCTGGTATCTATCGGTACATTATCAGGTCTGTTAGGTACAGTATTTGGTATGATCAAGGCGTTCGGTGAGCTGGCTGCAGCTGGTGCAACTAACCAGACTGCTTTATCAGCATCAATTTCTGAAGCATTGGTTAACACTGCATTGGGTATCAGTACATCGGCAATTTCAATTATAATGTACAACGTATTTACTTCAAAAATTGATAATCTTACTTACGCAATTGACGAAACTGGTTTCAGTATTGTACAAACATTTGCAGCATCACACAAAAATAAGTAATCAACACGCTGTTGCTTAGTTTTTACCCCGGTCGGAGAGATTGACCGGGGATAGTATAATCAATTTATACATTTTACATTAAAAACAAAAAATTATGCCAAGAGTAAAAGTTGCCAGGAAAAGCACAGCAATAGATATGACGGCCATGTGTGATGTGGCCTTCCTGTTGCTTACCTTTTTCATATTAACGGCAAAACCAAAAGTTGAGGACCCGTCAAAAGCAGAAGTGCCTGCTTCGCAGGCCCAAATAACAATACCTGATGATAACGTGTTGATGGTATCTATCGGTCAGCAAAATAAGATCTTCCTGTCTTTCAGCGGCACCGATACGCGTTCAGAGACTTTAAAAACGATGGGCGAGAAATACAAAGTTGATTTTACACCCGCAGAAGTGAACAGGTTTTCAAATACAGAAATATTTGGCGTTCCAATGAGCCAGTTAAAACAATTTTTGAGCACACCGAGCGGAGAATTGAAAAATTTTGAGCAAAGGGGGATCCCAGCTGATACTACCATTAATAATGAATTATCTGACTGGATCATTACTGCCCGTAAGGCTGACAGAGCCTTACATGGTAAAGACTACAGTATAGCTATAAAAGGTGACAGAAAAGAACAGTATCCTGCCATTAATACGGTTATCAGTGTGTTAGGACATCAGAAACTTTTCAAGTTTGATTTAATTACGTCGCTAAGAGCGGCACCTAAAAAATAAAAAAATGGCAGAATTAGATACCTCCGGCGGGGGTAAACATAAAGGCGGGAAGGTAAGAAGTAAAAAAGCCTCTACGCGTGTCGATTTGACCGCGATGGTGGATTTGGCTTTCTTGCTGATCACTTTCTTTATGTTCACCACCACGCTAAATAAACCTAAGGCCATGGATTTGGTCATGCCGGATAATTCGGAAATAAAAAACCAGTTACCTGTTGCAGCAACCCGCACTATGACTATTTTGCTGGGTGGGAAAAATAAATTAATGTGGTATATGGGCGAGGCTGGAAAGACGGCCCCTACTGTTGATGGTTACGGCCCTACGCAGCTGCGCAAAACCTTGATTGAAAATGGTAACAATGTTGCTTCAACACATGCCGCACCAGACAATTTCATGATAGTTTTGATAAAGCCAAGCGATAAATCAACTTACGAAAACCTGGTTAACGTGCTTGATGAATTGAACATAACCAATGTTAAATCGCGCGCTATTGTAAAAATTATGCCGATAGAGCTTGAGGCATTGAAAGCACAGGGTTTACTACAGTAATATTTTAATTACTTGAACGTTAATTTATATTAAAAGCCAAAAAAAATGTTTGGATCAAAGTTAGACATATTAGATCAGAAATGGATCGATGTGGTTTTTACAGATCGTAACAAAGCATATGGAGCTTACGAGTTAAGGAAGGACAACGGGCGTAATACCCGTAAAGCCCTTATTATAGGCATCATAATATTTGTTGTGGCTATATCTGCAAATACCATTATCGACATGATCTCAGGGTTTATCCCCAAAGGAAAAGAAAAAATAAAGATCACTAACGTGGTGCTTTCGCCACCGCCACCTGATTTAAAGAAACCACCTCCGCCACCTCCGCCTGAACCGCCTAAACCAAAGGTTGACCAGGTTAAATTCCCGCCTCCGATTGTGAAGCCGGATATTGAGGTGAAAGAAAAACCTCCTACCATTGAGGAGTTGAAAGTTGCCGATCCGGGACAAAAGAACCTGAAAGGCGACAAAAACGCCGATGTGGTAATTGATGAACCTGTAGGTACATCTGATCAGAAAGTTACTGAGGAAGACCCTAATAAGATCTTTAGTTCAGTAGAGCAGGTTCCGGTATTCCCGGGTGGTATGGATGCCTTTATAAGATACTTAGGTAAAAATATAAGGTACCCTGCCGTAGCTAGAGAAAATGGCACACAAGGTAAAGTTATTGTTAGCTTTGTTTGTGAGCGCGATGGTTCATTAACTGATATTCACGTAACACGTGGTATTGGCGATGGTTGCGATGAAGAAGCTGCACGTGTAATTAAAGCTTCACCAAAATGGTCGCCAGGTATACAAAACGGACGTCCGGTTCGTGTTGCATACAGTGTTCCTATCTCTTTTGCACTTTCAGAATAAAAGATAAATGTTATTCAACAATAACGAGCAAAAATCGCCCGCAAGGCGGTTTTTGCTTATTTTAGGCATTGCAGGTTTTATTTGCGTAACAGCATTAGGCCTGATGGTTATTTTTTGGGATCAAATGCTGCCAAATCTTTCTAAAAGCCAGCGTTGGATTTTCGGATTGATTTTGATAGCTTATGGTATTTTACGTTTTTCACGCTTAATAAAAAAGAAGCCTGATGAAGTATAGTTTGAGAATAGTAGGGATCTGCGTGGTTTTGCTTGCACTTTTAGGAAGCTGTAAACAAAAGGCAAAGACGGTAGGTGGTGTTGACCGTTCTACAATATTTGTGGTTGATGAATCATTTAAACCAATTGTTGACCAGGAACTTTATATTTTTGGGGCATTGTATAAAGACGGGCATCCTAAAGTAATATATGCCCCAGAAAACAATGCTGTAAACCTTTTATTTTCTGATAGTGTGCGCGTGCTGATTATTGCACGGGAGATGAACGCCGAAGAAAATAAAGCTTTGGCAAGCAAAAATATAAAGCCTATAGTTAACCGTTTTGCTATTGACGCAGTTACTTTAATTGTGAACCAGGCTTCCAATGACACCACGATTACCTTGAGCGAAATAAAAAAAATGCTTAATGGCAATACTAAAACCGATAAGGATATCGTTTTTGATAACCCTAACTCTGGTTTGGTTAGGTATTTAAAAGAACTTTCAGGTAATAAAGATCTTAAACAAAAAAATATTTACTCGCTAAAATCAAATAAGGAAGTTATAAAATATGTTAGCGAACACCCCAATGCAATAGGCATAACAGGGTTTAGCTGGCTTAATGACCCGGAGAAAGATTATGCTGACGCAGTTAATAAAGTTAAAATAGTATCTGTAAAGGACGATATTAGTAAAAATGGATCCGGGCAGTACTTTTCGCCGTCGCAGCAAACAATCGCTTTAAAACAATATCCGCTTACCAGGAATTTATATATTTTAAATTTTACTGGAAAAATGGGTTTGGGTATGGAATTTGCTGCATTTATAGCCGGCGACCAGGGGCAACGGATAATTTTAAAATCGGGGCTTTTACCGGATGAGATACCCGGCAGGGAGATAAATATTGTCTCAAAAATAAAGCAATAGTATAGTTTTGTACAAAGTTGTTTAAACTTGTATATGTTTTTTTAGTCAAAAAATTATATTATTGTAGCGGCTATTTTGCTGTAACTAACTAATAATGCTCCGCTTTAGGTGGGGTAATTAACTAACTAAATAAATTATTAATCCGGTGGGGTCTCTAAATGATGGGCTATCTTAAAACAGCTTTTTCCTTTTAAGCTTCACTGTCTTTAAAAAACAATTTACTCAAGATGAAAATGATCAGTAAAATAGCCGGCGCAGGGCTGGGTTTGATGTTTTTAGGATCATCGGTTTTTGCACAAAGTTTAGCCGATGCCAAAAAGGCTATTGATGCGGAGCAGTATCAGAAAGCAAAGTCGATGCTTAAAAACCTTACAACCACACAGGCAGACAAAGATGAAAACTATTTTTACCTGGGTTGGGTTTATTTGAAACAGGATTATGCCGATTCGGCAAAAGCCATATTTAGCAAAGGCCTTACGGTAAACGCTAAATCGCCATTAAACCTGGTAGGTTTGGGCGCAGTAGCACATGTTGAAAAAGATAACGGTACTGCAACCTCAAACTTTAACCAGGCTATAGCTTTGGCCGGCAAAAGCAGTACCCCTTATTTATATGTAGGCTTAAGCTATTTATTACCGGTTAATGGGAGCAGCATGACAGTTAATGGTTCGAAGGTAACACCTGCTGATGCAGATGCTGCCATAGCAGTTTTAACAAAAGGCAAAACGGTTAATCCTAAGGATGCTGTATTGCTTGTTGCTTTAGGCGATGCTTTCCGTTCACAATTAAAAAGTAATGATGCTTATACCAGCTATTCGTCTGCTATAGCGCTTGATCCGAAACTGGCTGCTGCAGATGTAGCTACAGGCGTTTTGTGGAAAAATGCAGAAAACTTTGAAGATTCGGAAAAACAATTCCAGGCCGCATTAGCTATAGACCCTAACTACGGCCCAGCATACCGCGAGCTGGCTGAGTTATACCTGCGTTGGGCCCCGAAAGACCCAACCCAATATGATGCAAAAGTTAAACAAGCTGCAGATAGCTATAAAAAATTCATCAGTCTTACTGATTATTCGGTAGAATCGCAGATGCGTTATGCAGATTTCCTTTACAGGACAAAGGATAATGCTGCTTTGCAAAAAGTTGCTACCGATCTTTCAGCATCAGCTAAAAGTAACTTAAGGGCATACCGTTATTTGGGTTATGCAGCTTTTGAAAACAAAGATTATCCTGCAGCCGAGACTGCATTAACCAAATGGATTAAGGAAGCCGACCCCAAACGTTTGATCCCTAATGATTATTTATACCTGGCAAGAACTCAAATAGCAGAGAAAAAAGATTCAATAGGTGTACAGACTTTGCGTAAAGCATTGACTGTTGATACAAGTCAGGTTGACTTATATGGTGAAATTGGCAACACACTTTATAACTTAAAAAACTATGGAGAAGCGGCAGAAGCTTTCAGAATTTATGGTCAAAGGTCAAGAAACGCAACGCTTAATGATCACTTTAAAGAAGGTTTTAGCTATTACCAGATCTACAAAGCACAAGTTATAAAACAGCAAACTGTTAAAACTGTAGTGCCGGATACAACCTTACTGGCCAAAGCTGATACCGCTTTTACTTATATAGAGCGCAAACTGAAGGATAAACCAAGTGCACCGATTATATATTACCATGCAAATGTTAAGGACTTTGAGGAAAAAGGCGACAGGAGTGATATTAAAGGTTTAGCAAAACCATATTATGAGCAATATGTGCAATTGATCGCATCAAAGCCTGCAATTAAGGACCAAGAGAAAGAGAGCTTAGCAGTAGCTTACGCTTATTTAGGAAATTTTGCAGAAAATAAAGAAAAGGATACTGCTAAAGCTTTAGATTTATATACAAAAGCAAAAGAGATGGACCCTACAAATCCGCAGGTCGTCTATTACTTCCAAAAAAAAAGTAACGGCAAAAGCAAGTAAATAAAATTAAAATATAAAATGGAGCCCCCTGATTTACCAGGAGGCTTTTTTATTATAATCCCATTTGTATATTTGCAGCATGGAAGCACAAAGTTTGCCCGTTAATTATTTGCCCATCATTTTTCAAATGCTGGTAGCTTTAGGTTTTGTGGTTACCACCATGTTTGTAACCCATAAAATTGGCCCAAAGCGGGTTACCAAAGACAAGCTTACCCCCTTTGAGTCGGGTATTGAGGTTATTGGTAATGCCCGTACCCCAATCTCCATTAAATACTTTTTGGTGGCCATTCTTTTTGTACTGTTTGATGTGGAGGTTATATTTATGTACCCCTGGGCAGTAAATTTCAGGGAGCTGGGTAAAAGCGGTATGATAGAGATGTTCATTTTTATGGGCACCCTTTTACTGGGCTTTTTCTACGTAATTAAAAAAGGCGCGCTGGACTGGGACTAGTTTAAGTCGGGAAAGTCCGGAAGTCAGTAAAGTCCGGAAGTCTGGAAGGGGCTGCATGCTTGAAGATTACGTAGTTACAATAGAATAGGGATAGCAAAAGCAGCACTATATAGTTAAAGCGACACCAATGACCACTGCCCAATAACCACTGACTAACTTGTTTAGAATAATTCTAAATATATTCACCTTGTTGCATAGTGTATCTCTTACATTATAAATTGTTGTAAATTTGTAATGTTTATAGTTTAACTGTAAATGTCTTTAATTCTTAGGCCGGACTTTAATGTTTCATCCTTATTTTGAAACTACCGGCCATCTGCTAAAGACTTTTCAACTCAATAAGGATGGGTTTTGTATCAAATAGATCATGAGTGATATTCAATTAGTTGATGCCCCCGCAGGCGTAGAAGGAGCAGGTTTTTTTGCTACCTCGCTTGATAAAGCCATAGGTTTAGCGCGCGCAAATTCATTATGGCCTTTGCCATTTGCTACTTCATGCTGCGGCATAGAGTTTATGGCTACCATGGCTTCGCATTACGATCTTTCGAGATTTGGAGCCGAGCGTTTAAGTTTTTCGCCACGCCAGGCCGACCTGTTAATGGTAATGGGCACGATCTCAAAAAAAATGGGTCCGGTTTTACGCCAGGTTTACCTGCAAATGGCCGAGCCACGCTGGGTAATGGCAGTTGGCGCCTGTGCATCAAGCGGCGGTATTTTTGACACTTATTCTGTTTTGCAGGGTATTGATGAGGTGATCCCGGTTGACGTATATGTTCCCGGTTGCCCGCCACGTCCCGAAGGTATTATTGATGGCTTTATGGCAATCCAGGAACTGGTAAAAAGCGAGACATTGCGCCGCAGAAACGAGCCGCAATACCAAAAACTATTAGCCTCATACGGAATACAATAATGGGTAAGATAACAAACGAAGAGCTTTTAACAAAGATCAGCGACAAGTTTCAGGATCAGTTTACTGTTGTGGGGGAGCCTTTTGGGCTGTTAACCCTCGAAACAAGCCGCGAACAGATCATTGATATTTTATCCTTTTTAAAAAATGACCCGATCCTTCAGTTCATTTTTTTAACAGATATAACTGCTATACATTATCCTGAACAGGAAAAACAAACAGGTGTAATTTATCATTTGCACAGTTTGGTTAATAATGTGCGCATCCGCCTTAAAGTATTTTTGGCCGATGGCGATGTACATATCCCTACCGCTTCAAATTTATGGAACGGCGCTAACTGGATGGAACGCGAAACCTACGATTTTTTCGGGGTGATATTTGACGGCCACCCTGATTTACGCAGGATACTAAATGTTGACGATATGACGGCTTTCCCGATGCGAAAGGAATTCCCGCTGGAAGACCCTAACCGTGTTGATAAGAAAGATTACTTTTTTGGAAGATAACAATGCAGAACCATCCGGTATATACAGATAACGATCCGCAAAACGAACTTTCGACCCTAAACCTGGGCCCAACGCACCCTGCAACACACGGTGTGTTCCAGAATGTGCTTCAGCTTGATGGCGAAAGAATAGTAAGCGGCGTATCAACAATTGGTTACATCCACCGTGCCTTTGAAAAAATTGCCGAGCACAGGCCTTTTTACCAGATCACACCACTTACCGACAGGTTAAACTACTGCTCGTCGCCCATAAACAACATGGGCTGGCACATGACAGTTGAAAAGCTTTTAGGGATTGAAACCCCTAAGCGTGTTGATTATTTGCGTGTAATTGTAATGGAGCTGGCCCGCATAAGCGACCATATCATCTGTAATGGTGTGTTGGGTGTTGATACCGGCGCTTTTACAGGTTTCCTTTACATGATGGAACACCGCGAGGCCATTTATGAAATTTACGAAGAGGTTTGCGGATCGCGCCTAACTACAAATATTGGCCGCATTGGCGGTTTCGAACGTAATTTTAACGCCATTGCCTTTAGCAAACTGCGTAAGTTTTTAAAGGATTTTCCGGTTACATTAAGGGAGTTTGAATCGTTATTTAACCGAAATAGGATTTTTGTTGACCGTACTAAGGATGTAGCAGCAGTTACAGCTGAAGATGCATTGAATTATAGCTGGAGCGGGCCTTTGCTGCGTGCTGCCGGGGTTGACTATGATGTTAGGGCGATGAACCCGTACTCATCATACGAAGATTTTGAATTTGAAGTACCGGTTGGTGAAAATGGCGACGTTTACAGCCGCTTTTTAGTACGGAACGAAGAAATGTGGCAGAGCCTGCGCATAATTGAGCAAGCACTTACCAAGCTGGAAAAAGAACCAACAGATATTTTCCATGCTGATGTACCTGAATTTTACCTGCCTCCAAAAGAGGAAGTTTATAATAACATGGAAGCTTTGATCTATCACTTTAAAATTGTGATGGGCGAGGTGCCAACCCCAACAACAGAGGTTTATCATTCGGTTGAAGGTGCAAATGGTGAGCTGGGCTTTTACCTGGTAAATGATGGCGGGCGTTCACCGTACCGTTTGCATTTCCGCAGGCCAAGCTTTATCAATTACCAGATGTATGCGCCAATGAGCCGTGGGATGTTGTTATCTGATGCGATTATTAACATGAGTAGTTTAAACGTTATAGCCGGAGAGTTAGATGCTTAGAGTTGACGAACAGCAGGCGCCGGTTACATTTACACCGGAACTGGTAAAACAGTTTGATGATATAGTAAGCCGTTATCCCGCAGGGAAACAAAAATCGGCTTTGCTGCCAATATTGCATTTGGTACAAGCCGAGTATGGCTGGTTAAGCTCAAACGCAATGGATAAGGTGGCCGATTATCTGAAGATCCAGGATATCGAAGTGTATGAAGTAGCTACATTTTACAGCATGTACTTTATGCGCCCGCAAGGCAAATACGTATTGGAAGTTTGCCGCACAGGCCCTTGCGAAATTGTAGGCGCTGGTAAAATAATGGATTATATTGAGCAAAAGCTGGGTGTTAAGGAAGGTGAAGTTACTGCCGATGGCCTGTTTAGCTGGCGCGGTGTTGAATGCCTTGCAGCCTGTGGCTTTGGCCCGGTATTGCAAATTGGTCCTGAGTATACTTTTTACGAAAACTTAACCAACCATTCTGTTGATCAATTGATTGCAGATTTAAAAGTAAAAGGAAATAATTAATTAAATGAGCAGGTCATCTTTAATTATAACAGATTCATTGTTCGCTGCAACCGTAATCATGATTGCTTACGGAAATGGTGGTTTTGATAAAAATCCGTTATTTTTAAACTTACTTGTTGTGGTAGCTTTTGCAAGCTGCATTATTAGACATATTAACTATTACAAGCTGACCAAAAAGATATATTAAGCAGCAATGGCACGTAAATTACTTTTAGAACATATAAATGTACCGGGCATCAATACTTTTGATGTATACCGATCAAAAGGTGGCTATGCTTCTGTTGAAAAAGCTTTGAAAACCATGTCGCCTGACGATATTGTGGAAGAAGTTAAAAAATCAGGCTTACGCGGTCGTGGCGGTGCAGGTTTCCCTACTGGGATGAAGTGGAGCTTTTTGGCCAAGCCCGAAGGTGTTGCCCGTTACCTGGTTTGCAATGCCGATGAATCGGAGCCCGGCACTTTTAAAGATCGTTATTTAATGACCTATATCCCTCACTTATTAATTGAGGGAATGATAGTAGCAAGCTTTGCTTTAGGCGCAAAAACATCATATATCTATGTTCGCGGCGAAATGATGCCGCAGATCAGGATTCTTGAAAAAGCCATCGCGGAAGCAAAAGCAAAAGGATTTTTAGGTAAAAATATATTAGGCACAGGTTATGACCTGGAGCTGTACGTACAACCGGGTGGTGGTGCATACATCTGCGGTGAAGAAACTGCCCTGCTTGAATCATTGGAAGGTAAACGTGGTAACCCGCGCATTAAACCGCCATTTCCTGCTATTGCAGGTTTATATGGCTGCCCAACAGTAGTAAACAATGTTGAATCTATTGCTGCCGTTGTACCGATCATTAATGACGGTGCAGACGAGTATGCTAAAATAGGAATTGGCCGCAGTACAGGTACTAAATTAATTTCAGCTGGTGGTAATGTTAAAAACCCCGGTGTATATGAAATTGACTTAGGCTTACCGGTTGAAGAGTTTTTATATTCTGACGAATTTTGCGGTGGCATTGCCAATGGCAAACGTTTAAAAGCAGTTGTTGCGGGCGGTTCATCAGTACCGATCCTTCCGGCTAACCTGTTCCTTAAAACGATCAATAACGAGCCCCGCCTGATGAGCTATGAATCATTGGCTGATGGTGGTTTTGTTAGTGGTACCATGATGGGATCGGGCGGATTTATTGCTTATGATGAAGATCAGTGCATTGTGCGCAATACCTGGAACTTTACCCGTTTTTATCACCATGAAAGCTGCGGCCAATGTTCGCCATGCCGCGAGGGTACAGGATGGATGGAGAAGGTATTGCACCGTTTAGAGCATGGTCACGGTAAATTGAGCGACATGGACCTGCTGGTTGATGTATCTAAAAAAATTGAAGGAAATACTATTTGTCCCCTGGGTGACGCAGCAGCATGGCCGGTGGCCAGTGCGATCCGCCATTTCAGGGATGAGTTTGAGTGGCACGTAACCAATGGCGCCGAAGCTATAACCCGTAATTTTGGACTGGCACATTACGCTGATCCGTTGCCGAAGAAGGAAGAAACGGTAGCATAAGAAAGTTGTTAGATTGCTTTGCCTCCTGTCATTGCGAGGAACGAAGCAACCGCGAACTGTACAGGGCGAATAGCCAAGCATCCGACGAGGTTGCCACGCTGCGCTCGCAATGACAAAGTAGAATATAAATACAAGTTTGACTACATATAAATGTCAATGAAAGTAACAATAGACGGAATCCCCGTTGAAGTAGAACCAGGAACAACTATCCTTAATGCCGCAAGGCAAATAGGGGGCGATATTGTTCCGCCTGCTATGTGCTATTATTCCAAACTAAAGGATAGCGGCGGTAAATGCCGTACCTGTTTGGTTAAGGTTAGCAAAGGATCGGAAAAAGATCCGCGCCCAATGCCAAAGCTGGTAGCATCATGCCGTACCACTGTAATGGATGGAATGGAAGTGCAAAATATCACTTCACCAGAGGTAATTGAGGCGCGTAAGGGCATTGTTGAGATATTATTGCTTAACCACCCGCTTGATTGTCCGATTTGTGACCAGGCAGGTGAATGCGATCTGCAAAACCTTGGTTTTGAACATGGCGCAGCAAAAACCCGCTACGAGTTTGACCGCCGTACTTTTGAGAAAATTGATATTGGCGATAAGATCCAGCTGCATATGACTCGTTGTATCCTGTGCTATCGCTGCGTTTTCACAGCCGACCAGATCACAGATCACCGCATCCATGGTATACTAAACCGTGGAGATCATTCAGAGATCTCAACCTACATTACTGCGGCAGTTGATAACGATTTTTCGGGAAACGTAATTGACGTATGCCCAGTAGGGGCGTTAACAGATAAAACCTTCCGTTTTAAAAACCGCGTTTGGTTTACCAAGCCTGTTGATGCACATCGTGATTGCGACCATCCGGGTTGTAATGGTAAGGTTACGCTTTGGTATAAAGGTGAAGAAGTATTACGCGTAACTGCGCGCAAAGATCAATATGGCGAGGTTGAGGAATTTATTTGCAATACCTGCCGCTTTGATAAAAAGAAAACTGCTGATTGGGTAATTGAAGGACCGCGTAAAGTATCAAACAAGTCGGTTATCAGTTCCAACCACTACGATTTTAAACCATTGCCGGTTGTTAAAACCAATCCGGTATTAATGGAAGCCAATAAAGAACAATTTGAACGAGACACACGCTTATAATGGGAGTAGCAGATATAGTAATTAAATTTGTATTGATAGTGATTATTTTTGCTATCAGCCTGGTTATTGCCATGTATTCTACCTATGCTGAACGTAAAATAGCAGCATTTTTCCAGGACAGGGTGGGCCCTAACCGTGCAGGTCCATGGGGGATCTTACAGCCCCTGGCTGACGGTGGCAAGATGTTTTTAAAGGAAGAAATTATCCCTACCAATGCCAGTCCGTTCCTGTTTATAGCGGGTCCTTCACTGGCTATTCTTACGGCCTGTATAGGGTCGGCAGTTATTCCGTGGGGGCAGCAAATAACCATAGGCAAATATGTTATTCCGCTGCAGGTTACTGATATTAATGTGGGCATCCTGTATATATTTGGCGTTGTATCATTAGGTGTTTATGGCGTAATGATAGGCGGCTGGGCATCAAATAACAAATATTCGTTGCTTGGCGCTATCCGCGCAGCGTCACAAAATATCAGCTACGAAATTTCAATGGGCCTTTCTATCATCGCTTTGCTGATGGTAACCGGAACATTAAGCCTTAAAGAAATTGCTGAACAACAACACGGTTGGCACTGGAATGTGCTTTACCAACCGGTTGGCTTTTTGTTGTTCATCATATGTGCATTTGCCGAAACAAACCGTACACCATTTGACCTGCCCGAGTGCGAAACCGAGTTGGTTGGTGGTTATCATACCGAGTATTCATCAATGAAACTGGGCTTTTACCTGTTTGCTGAATATATCAACATGTTCATTTCATCGGCAGTAATGGCTACTTTATATTGGGGCGGCTACAACTACCCGGGTATGGATTGGGTGCTTGCACATACCGGCCCTGCAATTGGTCCGCTTATTGGCACTGCGGTAATGTTTGCCAAGGTATTTCTTTTTATATTCTTTTTTATGTGGGTACGTTGGACGATCCCCCGTTTCCGTTACGATCAGTTAATGGACCTGGGCTGGAAGATCCTGATCCCATTGGCAATTGCCAACATAATAGTAACAGGACTTTGGATTACATTTATTAAATAAGAGGATACAGATGGAATCGTTAACTAATAAACGTAAATTAATTGAATCAAAGCCGCTCAACTTTTTGGAGCGGGCTTATCTGCCTGCAATTGCACAGGGCCTTGCAATTACCATGAAACACTTTTTCAGGAAACCTGTAACCATCAGCTATCCTGAGGAAAAACGCGAATATTCTGAAAATTTCCGCGGCATGCACTCGCTTAAACGTGACGAGAACGGTAAGGAACGTTGTACAGCGTGTGGACTTTGCGCATTATCATGCCCGGCAGAAGCCATTACCATGATAGCTGCCGAGCGCCAGAAAGGCGAGGAACATTTATACCGCGAAGAAAAATATGCTGCCGTATATGAAATAAATATGCTGCGTTGCATTTTTTGCGGCCTTTGTGAAGAAGCATGCCCTAAAGAAGCTATCTATTTGGATGGCCCGCATGTGCCTTCAGACTATTTAAGGAAAGATTTTATTTACGGTAAAGACAAATTAGTAGAAGCTCCCTTAAATCAATAAAGAAGTTTTATACCTTTGCCCAGCTCTTTTAAAGGGGTAAAGGTATTTTGAAATATAAACCATGAGTACATTTTACTTCATCGCATTTCTGTCTGTATTTTTTTCAATACTGGTTATTACTGCAAAAAATCCTGTACACAGTATTTTATACCTTATACTCACTTTTTCTACCTTCACCGTCCATTATATTTTAATGAATGCCCAGTTTTTGGCAGTAGTTAACTTTATAGTGTATATGGGGGCAATCCTGGTATTGTTTTTATACACGCTGATGCTCATCAACCTGAATAAAGAATCGGAACCACGTAAATCAAACCTGGTTAAAATAGCTGGTTTTGTAGGCGGCGCCTGCTTTTTAATAACTATTGTTGCAGCATTAAAAGCGTGGGGCACATCACACCCTGTAGTACTTAATGACCCAAACCTAGGTTTAGTAAAAAACCTTGGAAAAATATTGTTTAACGAATATTTACTGCCATTTGAAGTGTCGTCCATATTGCTGTTATCGGCAATGGTGGGTGCGGTTTTACTGGCAACTAAAGACCCTAAAACAGCCTGATGGATACACTAACAAAAACTATACAGGGCGTACCGCTTAACCACTACATATTATTGTGTGCTATCATTTTTTCGATAGGGGTTATCGGGGTATTAATTCGCCGCAATGCTATCGTAATATTTATGTCGGTTGAGCTGATGCTTAACTCGGTAAATCTGCTGCTTACTGCCTTTTCTGTTTACAGGGGAGATGCAACCGGGCAGGTTTTTGTGTTCTTTATTATGGCGCTGGCAGCTGCAGAGGTTGCCGTAGGTTTGGCAATCATTGTAATGATCTATCGAAATACAAACTCTGTAGATATCAATGTGCTGAACAGGTTAAAATGGTAGGAGATTGATTTCGGAAGTCGGATTTTCGATTTCGGAATTTAAATAATAACGCGTCATTGCAAGGTACGAAGCAAACTCCGATAGGTGTATCGGACATGCAGATTTAAAAGAGAACTATTTAACATGGACAAATATATCTGGCTTATTCCTATTTTACCGTTAGCCGGTTTTATTATTAACGGCATTGGTCGTAATACCTTATCAAAAGCGGTAATCGGTTTTATCGGTAGCTCATTGGTATTAATTTCTTTTGGTATAAGTGTAGGCCTCTTTTTACAGATCAATGATACGCACAAGGCAATTAATGTTGACCTTTTTAACTGGTTCGCTGCGGGTTCTGTAAAGATCTCATTTGCATTTCTGATCGATCAGCTTAGCGCATTAATGCTGCTGATTATAACGGGGGTAGGCTTTTTGATCCACCTGTATTCTGTGGGTTATATGAAGGATGATGCCGGGTTCGGTAAGTTCTTTGCTTATTTAAACCTGTTTATCTTCTTTATGCTTTTGCTGGTAATGGGGTCAAACTACCTTATTATGTTCATTGGCTGGGAAGGAGTGGGGCTTTGTTCCTACCTGCTTATCGGTTTCTGGTACACTAATCCAGATTATGCTGATGCCGCTAAAAAGGCATTCATCATGAACCGGATTGGCGATTTGGGTTTCATTATAGCCATATTCATTATAATGATAATATTTGGCAGCGCCAACTTTGCTGATATTTTTAAACTTGCCGGAACAAAGGATTTTGCATCAGCGCCATACACGTTAATCACTATCCTGCTATTTGTTGGTGCAATAGGTAAATCGGCACAGCTGCCACTATTTACCTGGTTGCCTGATGCTATGGCCGGTCCAACGCCTGTATCTGCATTAATACACGCGGCAACAATGGTAACGGCAGGTGTTTATATGATAGCCCGCTCAAACATATTGTTTACACTGGCACCTGCTACCATGCATATTATAGCTGTGGTTGGTTTAACAACTGCCGTTTTAGCAGCATTAATAGCATTAACACAAACAGATATTAAGAAGGTGCTGGCATACTCAACCGTATCACAGCTGGGTTATATGTTTTTAGGTTTAGGTGTTGGCGCTTATACCGGGGCGTTTTTCCACGTATTAACCCATGCATTTTTCAAGGCATTGTTATTCCTTGGTGCAGGTTCTGTAATTCACGCAGTAAGCGGTGAACAGGATATGCGCAATATGGGCGGCTTAAGCGGCAAGCTTAAAATAACTTTTATCACCATGATGATCGGTACGCTGGCTATTTCGGGGATCCCGCCGTTTGCAGGTTTCTTTTCAAAAGATGAAATTTTGGCGCATACTTTCATGCACAGCACGCCAATGTATGTTATAGGTGTTGTTACCGCTATGTTCACCGCGTTCTATATGTTCCGCATGATGTACCTTACCTTCTTCGGTAAGTTCCGCGGCACACATGAGCAGGAGCATCATTTACATGAATCACCGGCATCAATGACCATTCCATTGGTTATCCTGGCAATTTTATCAATAGTTGGTGGTTTCATCGGTGTTCCCGAAGCACTGGGCGGTCATCATTGGCTCGAACATTTTTTAGCGCCGGTATTTGAAAAATCAACCGCGCTGCTGGTAGTGCCTGAGCTGTCAAAAAGCACGGAAATTACTTTAATGTGCATATCAGTCGGCGGCGCGTTGCTGGCAATATTGTATGCTTATGTTAAATATATAAAAAATGCGCATGTGCCGGTTAAGGATACGGAAGAGCGCCCGGCACTGGTTGATATATCATATCATAAGTTTTATATAGATGAATTGTATGATGCTGTTATCCGTAAGCCATTGGATGCTTTATCAGTATTCTTTTACAAAGTTGTTGACCGTTTAGGTATTGATGGGTTTGTTAATGGGCTGGGTAAGGGATCAATTGAGGCTAGCAAAGGCTTACGCTTATTGCAAACGGGTAATGTTGGGTTTTACATATTTATGATGGTAGTGGGTATCATCTCCATATTAATGTACATTTTAATTAAAGCATAAAAAACGATTAGCGTTTACAACATAAAATGACGGTTAGTATTTTAATTTTTTTACCGGTAATTGCAGCCCTTGCTGTCTTATTGTTTAAAAACAATGCAGCTAAGCATGCGGCGTTAACTTTTTCTGTTGCCGAGCTGGCAATAGCATTATTCTTATTATCAGGATTTGTGCCCAATGCTGCTATCCAGTTTGTGGTTGATGAGCCCTGGATTCCTAAATTAGGTATCTATTTTAATGCGGGTATTGATGGGATCAGCATGATGATGGTATTGCTTACCACAGTATTGGTGCCACTTATTATTTTAACAACGTACAAACATCAATATAAAAATGCAGGCGCTTTTTACGCGCTGATATTATTTATGCAGGCTGGGTTACTGGTTGTGTTTACTGCATTAGACGGATTTTTATTTTACGTAGGATGGGAAGCAGCGCTGATCCCTATTTACTTTATCTGTTCATTATGGGGCGGCGAAAACCGCATCCGGATTACGCTTAAGTTTTTCATTTATACTTTTTCCGGCTCGTTGTTTATGTTGGTGGGAATCATCTACCTCTACCTGCAAACGCCATCAAAAACATACGACTTGTTTGAGTTTTATAAGCTCGGCCTTGATACGCACAGCCAGGTATTTGTTTTCTGGGCGTTCTTTTTAGCCTTCGCCATTAAAATGCCATTATTCCCTTTGCACACCTGGCAGCCCGATACCTATACCGAAGCGCCAACAGCGGGTACCATGTTATTATCAGGCATCATGCTTAAAATGGGCATTTACGGAGTAATCCGTTGGATGATCCCGAATGCGCCTTTAGGATTTTTTGAATGGCAAAGTATGTGTATTATGCTGGCCGTTATCGGAATTGGTTATGCTTCCATCATCGCATTTAAACAAAACGACGGTAAGCGTTTGGTTGCTTACTCATCAATAGCACACGTTGGCCTGATAGCTGCCGGAATTTTTGTATGGACGATTGAAGGGCTGCAGGGCGCCATGATCCAGATGCTGAGCCACGGTATTAACGTTATCGGGATGTTCTTTATTTGGGATATCATCAGCAGGCGTTTAAATACCCGCGAGATCAGTAATCTGGGTGGCATAGCTAAAGTTGCGCCTAAGTTTGCCGTGGCATTTTTAATTATTGTGCTTGGTACCGTAGCTTTACCTTTAACCAATGGTTTTGTGGGCGAGTTTTTATTACTGAGCAGTGTTTTTCAATGGAATATCTGGATGGTTACCGCCGCAGGCTTAACTATGATATTTGGCGCTGTTTATATGTTGCGCATGTATAAAAAAGTAATGCATGGCCCAACAAATACCTTAACTGTAACTTTTACCGATATTAGCGGTTCAGAAACACTGGCGCTTTCTATCATTTGCGCTTTAATAATAATTATTGGTATTTATCCGCAGCCAATTCTTCATATATCTGAAGCTGCGGTTAACCACTTGTTTAATACAGTGAATCCTAAATTTCCGCAACTAAAATAATGAATACGTTAATTATCATATCCGTTTTACCTATCGTACTTCTGTATCTAGGTTTATACAAGGCTCAAAAAGCTTTGTTACCGGTTACTATTATTGGTTTGCTGGCAGCTTTGGGTTTTGCAGTTTCACAATGGAACGATAGTGCGGTGCCCATTTATCATGGCATGATGCTGTTTGATAATTTCTCCATAGCATTTTCAGGAGTTACCATTATATCAACAATCCTGATCATCTTTTTATCAAGAGGATATTTTGAGCGGATAAGCAGTCATGTTGCCGAGTATTATGCCATTATCCTGTTTTCGCTGGCAGGGATCATTGTTATGGTTTCTTTCTATAACTTAACCATGCTGTTTATAGGTATCGAGATCATGTCGGTAAGCTTGTATATCCTGGCAGGTATAAAAAAGAGCGATTTTGCTTCAAATGAGGCCGCTTTAAAGTATTTCCTGATGGGCGCTTTTTCAACAGGGTTTTTATTGTTTGGTATTGCTCTTATTTATGGCGCAACCGGCTCGTTTAGCCTTGAAGTTATCCGCGACTGGGTGTTGGAACATCCCCATGCAAAAGATATTACGCCAATGTTTTACACAGGCATCCTGCTGATTATTGTAGGCCTTTGTTTTAAAGTTGGTGCGGCACCTTTCCATTTCTGGACGCCCGACGTATATGAAGGCTCGCCAACCCTTATTACTGCCTTCATGTCAACAGTAGTAAAAACAGCCGGCTTTGCAGCATTTTTACGTTTGTTCTCTTCCTGCTTTGCACCACTTTCAGATTTTTGGGTACCGGTACTGCTGGTAATTACAATAGTTACCTTATTTATTGGCAACATAACTGCCCTTTACCAGCAAAGCTTTAAACGGATGCTGGCGTTTTCAAGCATCTCGCATGCGGGTTACCTACTGTTTGCTATAGTGGCGTTAGGAGCAAGTTCAGGAAGCTCCGTATTAATTTATGCTACCGCATATTCTATCGCATCTATTATAGCGTTCGGCGCATTGATCCTGGTTCAGCAACAATCAGGCAGCGATAACTTTGAAAGCTTTAACGGCCTCTCAAAAAAGAATCCTTTCCTTGCCCTTGTGTTAACTATTGCCATGCTTTCATTAGCGGGCATCCCTTTAACTGCGGGTTTCATAGGTAAGTTCTTTATGTTCTCGTCTGCTTTAAAGCATTACCAGGTCTGGTTGGTTATTTTAGCTGTTGTTAATGCCATCATCAGCATTTTCTATTACTTCAGGGTAATTGTGGCCATGTATTTTAGAGATGCTGACCGTGCCGAGCTTAATATCCCTGTGTACTACAAATTGGTGCTTGGCTTTTCAGCATTGGTAACTATCCTTATTGGGATTTATCCCGGGTTTATTTCACAATTGATATAATCTGTAACACAAGTATTACAAATTAAGATAATATTTGTAGCTTTACAGATATAGTGAATGGACAATTTTTGGGAATACCTTCAAAATTTAACGGACGCTCAATCCATCATAAGCTTAGGGTTTTACTTTTTGCTTATTGTTGTATTTGCTGAAACCGGCCTGTTTTTCGGTTTTTTTTTACCGGGCGACTATCTATTGTTTATGTCCGGCCTTTTATGCTCCAGCAGCAGGCTCAACGTATCCATCTATACGCTCATATTTTCATTGATAGCAGCAGGGGTTTTAGGTAACTATACCGGCTACTGGTTTGGTTACCGAACGGGGCCAAAACTGTTCAGCAAAAACAATTCTATATTCTTTAAACAACGTTATGTAAAGCTTGCAGAAGATTTTTACACAAAATATGGCGGCATGGCATTGGTTTTAGGTAGATTTTTCCCAATAATTAGAACTTTTGCACCTATCTTTGCAGGTGTTGTTAAAGTTGATCTGAAAAAGTTTACACTGTATAACATTATCGGCAGTGTTGCATGGGTAAATACTTTTACCTTAACCGGGTATTTCCTGGGCAGAAAGTATCCGCAGATAAAAGATTATATGGAGTATATTATTATCGGGTTGATAGTAATTACAACAATCCCGCTGGTTATAGCTTTTATAAAGCAAATGGTAACCAAGCGAAGTGTTAAGGAGTTAAAATAAAAAAATTAAATGAGTACACAACATCCATGGCACCAGGTTTCTCCTGGTAATAATGTTCCTGAAATTGTTAACGCTATTATTGAAATACCAAAAGGTTCAAAGGCTAAATATGAAATTGATAAAGAATCAGGCTTGCTGAAGCTTGATCGTGTTTTGTTTTCTTCTGTAATGTATCCTGCTAATTATGGTTTTATCCCGCAAACTTATTGCGATGATCATGACCCGCTTGATATCCTTGTTCTTTGCTCCATTGATGTTTTCCCGATGTCGATCATCGAAGCTAAGGTAGTAGGCGTTATGCACATGGTTGATAATGGTGAACAGGATGACAAGATCATTGCGGTAGCAAAAAACGACATGTCGGTAAATTATATCAATGACCTTGCAGAACTGCCTCCGCATGCCATGACAGAGATCGTTCGTTTTTTTAAGGATTACAAAAAGCTGGAAGGTAAAAACGTAACTATTGAACATTTGCTGGGCTTACGATATGCACATAAAGTAATAACTGAGAGTATGGAATTGTATAAGTCTACTTTTCCTGTGTACCAATAATTAATATATGGGCCCCGAGCTTGAAATAAACGGTTTATATCTTTTCCTTACCCTTTTCCTGGTGTTGCTTAACGGCTTTTTTGTGGCCGCGGAGTTTGCTATGGTACGTGTGCGCGGATCGCAGATTGAACTTAAAGCAAAATCGGGTAGCCAGGTGGCAAAGGTTGCACGCACCATTATGCATAATCTGGACGGTTATCTTGCTGCTACACAGTTAGGTATTACCATAGCTTCACTTGCTTTGGGTTGGGTTGGTCAGTCGGTGGTAACAGCTTTAATGCTGAGGGTTTTCTTATTTTTTGGATTAAATATCCAATCGGGGCTTATTGTTGATACCAGTCATTTTGTAGCGTTTGCATCTATCACCGTATTCCATATTGTATTCGGCGAGCTGGCTCCTAAATCAATAGCTATCCAAAGATCGGTACGTACGGTGATGGCCATTTCTTTACCGCTGCGCGTTTTCTTTGCTGTTTTTAAGCCTATCATATGGCTGTTAAACGGTTTTGCAAATTTTGTATTAAAGCTTATCGGCATAAATCCGGTACAAGGCGAAACAAGCCATAGTTCTGAAGAGCTGCAATACTTGCTCGAACAGGGAAAAGAAACCGGTGCGCTTGACTCAAACGAGCATGAACTGATCCAGAATGTGTTTGATTTTAACGAACGTGTAGTTAAAAATATAATGGTTCCCCGTACCAAGATCTCAGGTGTCGAAATCCATACCGAACAGGATGAACTGGTACAAATGATCATAACCGAAGGCTACTCACGCATGCCGGTATATGATGATGTTATTGATAAAATAATCGGAATAGTTCATGCCAAGGATATTTTGCCCTTGCTTGCCCGTAATGAACGTATCGTATTAAAAGATATCATCCGTAAGCCCTATTTTATTCCTGAAACCAAGAAGATCAATGACCTGATGGCCGAGCTGCAGCAAAAACGCATCCAGATTGCTATTGTATCTGATGAGTTTGGCGGTACAGCCGGAATGGTTACACTGGAAGATATTGTTGAAGAGCTGGTTGGTGAGATCCAGGACGAGTATGATGAAGAAAAGCCCATAGTTGAAAAAGTGAACGACCGGGAGTTTATTGTAAATGCACTTGCGCCCATATATGACGTAAACGAGCATTTACCGCATGACCTACCCGAAGACGGTGACTTTGATACGGTATCAGGCTGGTTAGGCGATATTTTTGGAAAGATCCCTGACGTTGGCGAACAAAAAGAATCAAACGGCTATAACATCACTGTGCTCAAAAAATCAGACCAAAACATTGAAGCGGTTAAGCTTGAACTGCTGATAAATGAAGAAGATGCTGTAGATTTACACTGAGAAGAGAGTCCATAGACGATTGACCATAGTCCATAGCCGAAAGTGTTGAGTAATTAATCGGGCATAAATTCGGATATTTAATTTATACCTTTTAGCTTTACGCTTTCGGCTTTTTGCTCAAATATGCAGCTTTTTTATACACCTGATATAGACCCCTCACATCCGCAGTATTTTCTTAATGAAGAGGAGAGTAAGCACGCCATAAGGGTAATGCGGCTTGAAAAAGGCGATGAGGTACAATTAATTGATGGCAAGGGCGGCCTTTATGCTGCCAGCATATTGGACGCCCATCCAAAAAGAACCATCCTTCAAATAAATTCAATTACCACAGCATTTAATAAGCGGAACCATTATTTGCATATAGCAATAGCCCCCACAAAGAATATTGAACGTACCGAGTGGTTTTTGGAGAAGGCCACAGAGATAGGCATTGATGAAATTTCGTTAATAATTTGCCAGCGATCGGAGCGCAAGGAGGCAAAGGTTGAACGGCTTAATAAAATTATAACATCGGCAATAAAACAATCTATAAAAGCATACCACCCGGTTTTGAATGAGCCGATGACTTTTAACCAATTATTGGCAAAACCGTTTACCGGGCAAAAGTTTATAGCGCATTGTGATAAAGGTGAGAAAACTGGTCTCAAAAATGAACTCGTTACAAACGGTAATTATTTAATACTGATAGGCCCCGAAGGTGATTTTACGCCTACAGAAATTAATGATGCTTTAAAAAATGATTTCAAAGCCATAACTTTAGGGGAAAGTCGTTTAAGAACAGAGACAGCCGCTTTGGAAGCTTGTTTTGAAGTGAATTTTTTAAATAGGGGAGTTTTATAACGATAGATTTAAACCTTGAATATTCGAAATAATAAATATGTCATGCTGAATTTATTTCAGCACCCCACGTGCTAAGTGTACACCATGCCTGCTGGAATGTCCCGTGGGGTGCCGAAATAAATTCGGCATGACGGGGGGGGTATTTAGGGTTTCGAATGCTTATTGCTTTAAACCCATCCTGTTGAATAGGTTAAACTGATTATATGAAAAAACTTGTTTGTGCAATTGGTGCTTTTGTCTTACTGATAGCGATCAGCAGCTTCAACGCGCCCACCTACAAAATGGCCAAACTAAAATACAACGGCGGCGGCGATTGGTATGGTGACAGGACAGCGCTGCCCAACCTGATCAAATTCTGCAATGATAATTTAAAAACCAATTTCCAGCAGGAAGACGAAGTGGTGGAGGTGGGTAGCTCGGAGATTTTTAACTATCCCTTTATTTTTATGACCGGGCACGGGAACGTTATCTTTTCAGACCAGGATGTTAGGAACCTGAGGAAGTACTTAACCGGCGGTGGCTTTTTGCATATAGATGATAACTACGGACTGGATCAGTTTATCCGCCCGCAAATGAAAAAGGTTTTCCCTGAGCTTGATTTTGTAGAACTGCCATTAAATCATCCTATCTATCATCAAAAATTTCCCTTCCCTAACGGCTTGCCAAAAATTCATGAGCATGATGGTAAAAGAGCCCAGGGTTTCGGACTGATCTACAAAGGCAGGCTGGTGTGTTTTTATACCTATGAGTGCGATTTAGGCAACGGTTGGGAAGATTATGGCACCTACGCTAATGATACCCAGGAAAATCGCCTGAAGGCCCTTAAAATGGGCGCCAATATGATCCAGTATGTGTTAACGCAATAAGGACCGCTGATTTTAATGATTAACATGATTTCGCTGATTTTTTGATTATGTTTATCATTAATTGGTAATCTCAAATCTCATATCTAACATCTCAAATCTAAATATGCTCCAGGTAAAAGCGAACGACAAATACAGCTATGATATAACCAAAGATGGGGATGCGCTGTTTATAAATGGTGAAAAAATAAATGCTGATATCCAGCAATTAAATCCTTCTACATTTCACGTAATAAATAACCTGCAATCGTACAATGCAGAGGTGGTTAACTTTAATATTGCTGAGAAAACTGCGGAAATTAAAGTAAATAACAATACTTACACCGTTACAGCAAAAGACCAGTTTGATATTTTGCTTGATAAATTGGGCTTGAGCAGTTTAAATGCCGCAAAGGTTAGCGAAGTAAAAGCACCGATGCCGGGTATGGTGCTTAAAGTTTTTGTTACCGAAGGGATGGAAATTAAAAAGGGCGATAACCTCTTTGTGCTGGAAGCCATGAAAATGGAGAATATTATTAAAGCTGCAGCCGATGTTGTGGTTAAAACGGTTAAAATAAAACCCGGTGATAAAGTTGAAAAAGGGCAGGTTTTATTGATGTTTTGATAGCTCAAAGACAAACAAAAAAAAAGCGCTCCGTTTGGAGCGCTTTTTTTTGTTTAGTATTTTCCCAAATGTTATCGGGTAGCTTTATAAGGCTTTGGTTTTTTAACGCTGTAGTGTGGTTTACCTTCAGGGTGAATTTCAGGAGCGCCAACCAATGTCATTGCGCAACGGAAACCAACTTCGGCACTTGCATCATCTTCATTCATAAAACGGCGGGTTGCAGGGTTTAACCAAAATGCCATGTCATTCCATGAACCACCTTTGTAAACCTTTGAATGGTCATTAACCAACGTGGTTTTGCCATATAATGCGGTGTTCACAGTATCATTATAACCCCTGTAATCTGCATTATAAGGTTTGCCTGCTAAATCATTCTTTTGGCCAGGTATAGCCGAAGCCGCTGTGGTAGCACCAGGAGCACCGGGAGCTGTTCCTGCAGGTGCGGCGGCGGCAGTGCCGGGCGCTGCGTTTGGATCAGTTCCAGTAGCCTGTGCCTGTTGTAAGGCAATCAGCTCGCTGTACTTCATCTTTTTATTTGATTTTGATGGATCCTTAATGGGCTTGCCATATTTATCTTTAGCATAAAGGCCTTTTGTAGGGTCAGCTAACCTTTTATTGGTAAACTCATTACCACGGAACGGGTTAAAATCATCGAACTCTTCAAATGAGGTTTGACGGTATGTATCCTGTACCCATTCATTTACGTTTCCTGCCATGTTATACAAACCAAAATCATTTGGTGGATATTGCCTTACAGGAGCAGTAATATCTGCCTTATCATTCAGGTATCCGCCAACACCGGCATTATCACCCTGGCCACGTTTAAAGTTGGCCAATATTAAGCCGCGGGTAGCTTTTTTTGATGATCTTACGCCTAAGCCATTCCATGGATAAACTTTATTATCGTCAATGTTTTCAAATTGAGTATTGCCTATTAGGGCAAGCGCTGCATATTCCCATTCAGCTTCTGATGGTAAACGATAACCTTGTTTTAAGATCCCGTCCTCCAGGCGTACAGGCCTTACGGCCTTGCCACCGCCTTTACCATTGGCGCCAACTGCTGCTTTTGCATTAGGGCTCAAATCAGGCAACATTTTTTTACCGTCAACTCCGGCGCCTCTTATTTGTCCGTTTAAATATACATCAGTATTAAAAGGCTCTTTATTTGTAGGGGCAGGGGTAGCATTTTTACCTTTGCCTGTACCACCCATATCTTTCCATGCTACCAGGTTTCCACGTTCGCGCAAAATGTTTTCGTTTGTACGATCGGTTCTCCACTGGCAATAATCCTGTGCCTGATCCCAGGTAACACCCACAACCGGGTAGTCCTGGAAGGCCGGGTGCCTTAAATAGTTATCAACATAGGGCTCATTATAAGACAGGGGCTTGCGCCATACCAATGTATCCGGAATGGCATTGTAATACAATTCATGATCCTGCGGATAGGTAATATTTATCCAGTGCAGGTAATCAAGCCAGTCCTGGTTGGCAACTTCTGTTTCATCCATGTAAAAAGAAGGGATAGTTACCCTGCGTTTTACATTATTATAGTCATAAGTAACATCCTGATCTGCACTGCCACCTACCACAAAAGTACCACCTTCAATAGGGATAAGCCCAGGTCCTGGTGAGGGGTGTGTTTGCCTGAACCGCTCATAACCACCATTTGTTTTGTCGTTATAAGCCATCCCGGTTTTTTCAGATTGCTGATGTTTACTGCAGCTGCTCAACGCCGTGCCTACGCCCAACAGTACTATCGCAGTTTTAGTAAAAAATACTTTCATGTTCTTACAGTTAATTTAAAGGGTAAATTTAAAACATTTTGCCTAAAATGCTAATTTTTTAACCCTAATCTTTAAAAGAAATTAAAACTTTATCGCCTTTTAAACGAAAAACTTTAGCTATGAGTTGCGTTTTCATTAAATATTTTGGTGGAAAACTTATTTGTACACTTGTACGTAATAGATTGCAATTAGCATATATTTATTACTTTAAAAGTAAGCGTAAATTTCTCAAATGAAGTTTTTATACAGCAAAGCCCTTATTGTTAGTGCCTCGGTTTTAATGCCTGTGTTGGCAATGTCACAAACAAGCTCCAATGGCTCAAATTACTCAACAGCTATACCTACGGCAGTACCTTTTTTAAATATTACGCCCGATTCGCGCTCAGGAGCAATGGGAGATGCAGGTGTTGCATTAACGCCTGATGTGAACGCCAACTACTGGAACCCGGCCAAGCTGGCTTATCTTGAAAATAATGATAATGTTTCTTTATCATACAGCCCATGGCTGCGGCAATTGGTCCCTGACATCAGTTTATCTTATTTAAGTTATGCACATAAGATTGATGACCGAAATACCATTGGCGCATCATTACGTTATTTTAATTATGGCAGCATCCAGCTTACAGACAATAGCCAGAATAACCAGGGTACCTATACGCCCAATGAATTTTTAATAAACACCTCTTTCGCCCGTAAGTTTGGCGAAAGCCTTTCGCTTGGGTTAACCGTTGGTTTTATCCATTCCAGTCTCTCAAACGCATATTTCGCAACAGGATCCGGGCAGCAGGCCAAGGCGGGTAATGCATTATCAGCAGGCATATCGTTGTATTACCACAAACCGTTACAGGAGTTTGGAACGGATGCCATTTTTGCCTTTGGTACAAATATCTCAAACATTGGTTCAAAGATCAGCTATAGCGATGCCGGTCCTAAATATTTTTTGCCTGCTAATTTAAAAATAGGCGTGGCCAACACCATAAACCTTGATGATTATAACCAAATAACCTTTACAGTTGATTTTAATAAGCTTTTAGTGCCAACCCCTCCAATACGCGACGCTGATGGAAATATTATAAAGGGTAAGGATGATAATATTTCAGTTCCTGCCGGTATTTTTGGCTCATTTGCCGATGCCCCCGGCGGCTTTAGCGAAGAATTGAAAGAGATCACCATTTCACCCGGTTTTGAATACTGGTATAACCAGCTATTTGCAATAAGGGCAGGCTATTTTTATCAAAATGCCAGCAAAGGCGGAGCGCATTATTTAACTACCGGCATAGGTTTAAAGTATGATAGCTACACTTTCGACTTTTCATACCTTGCTGCCAGTCAGCAAAATAGTCCATTGGCAAATACTTTACGTTTTACCATATCAGCCAGCTTTGGCGGTGATAAAAACTCCCGTAAAAGATAATGGGGAAAATAAGAGTAGGATTTGGGTTTGATGTACACCAGTTAAAAGAACAGCATCCCTTTGTTTTAGGCGGAGTTAATTTAGAGCATCATTCAGGTGCTTTTGGACATTCGGATGCCGATGTATTGTTACACGCAATTTGCGACGCATTGTTAGGAGCAGCTAATCTGCGCGATATTGGTCACCATTTTTCAAATACGGATGAACGGTGGCGTGGTATCAGCAGCCTGGTGCTGCTACAGCACGTAATGAAACTGTTAAGAGAAAAAGGCTGGGAAATAAATAATATTGATGCTATGGTATGCCTTGAAGCGCCAAAAATAAACCCGCACATCCCTGCTATGCAAGCCAATATAGCCCAGGCAGCGGGTATCGATGCTGATGACATCTCCATAAAAGCCACCACAAACGAAAAACTGGGCTTTATAGGCCGCGAAGAAGGCGTTGTTGCCTACGCTGTATGTTTGATAGAGAAGGCTTAGTTCGCGGACAGGCAGGTTAAGATCCGGTAATATATTCCGGATCATCGGTCTTTATAGTTTCTATGTCCTTAAGCTCAAATGTGAGATTTACTGACTTGCTCCCACCCGGCCTTGTACGATGATTGGTGTTTTTTGGAACAGTAAATAATTGCCCGGGTAACAATTCTATCGTGGTATTTTCCAGGTCAATAAGCAGGGAGCCTTCAATAACTAAAAAACTTTCATCGGAGTTTGGATGTAAATGCCAGTAAAATGGCTGAGTCATAACACTGACCCTTATCACATGGTCATTAATAAAAGTAAGCGGCAGGTTTTTATATAAGTCGCTGATTTCGGCTGTTTTGCCGCTAATATCAATTACAGTAAGCAATGGTGTTTCCATAAATAAACTGATTTATCGTCCCTATCTATGCTCCAGAAACAGTTTGATGTGCAACTAACCTCTGATCTCCAGTCTCTAATCACTGTTAACAGGCACATCCTTCTTAATAATTACATTCCCGGTACGCTTTAATGCGCCCCAGCCGCTAAGCTCGCCTTTTAAGGCTTTACGTATTGATTTGAATAATATATAATACATCAGCTGGCGCCATATAAAGCGTTGCGGTATAATGTATATGAGTTTTTTGTAGTCTTCCTTTTCCATCCGGAATGCAATAATAGCTACTATCAGATCTACCACTACAAATGCTGCGTAAAATATCAGGATCTTACCGGGTTTGTCGCTCATTAAGCCAAATATCATTGTCAGGTCGGCAATGGGGGAGAATAAAGGCAAAACGATTTGGAAGACAAGGATGTTCGGCATACCAACCATGCCAAAAAATTTATATTTTTTATTAAAAAGTGCATCCTTGTTTTTCCAAAAGCTTTGTATTACGCCAAAACTCCAGCGAAAACGTTGCTTTAATAAACCATTAAGCGTTTCAGGAGCTTCAGTATAAGCAATCGCTTCGGCACAGTTTTTAACTATATAGCCTTGCTTTAATATGCGCATGGTAAGGTCGCAATCCTCGGCCAGGGTATCATAAGTAAAGCCGCCGGCTTTATCTATAGCCGACTTGCGGAATGCTCCTATAGCGCCCGGAACAACCGTGATGCTATTGATCAGGTCAAAAGCGCGACGATCCATATTTTGGGCAGTAATATATTCGATAGACTGCCAGCGGGTAATCAGGTTATTTTCATTGCCTACTTTAACCGTACCTGCAACCGCACCAATTTCATCATCAGTAAAATAGGTCATTAAATGATATATGGCATCGTCTTTTAACTGCGTATCTGCATCAATACAAACTACAAATTCATATTGGGCATGGCTAATGCCAAAGTTTAATGCCGATGCCTTGCCTCCGTTTGGTTTTGTTAATACTTTAACCAAAGGATGCTTTCCATAAGCATCGTTAACAAGCTCAAAGGTTTTATCCTTTGATCCGTCATCAACAAAAATTATCTCAAATATATTATACTCCGTTTTAAGTAAGCTTTGAATGGTTTTTATAGCGGTAACCTCCTCATTATAGCCCGGCACAATTATACTTACGGGTGGCAGCGAGGATAGATCGACAACGGTACGGTTTATTTTTTTGTCATCGCTATATTGCCTTACTGCGAGTACTCCAATAAGTATCACGCGGCCAACGGCAAGAAAAATAGCGGACAGAAAAAGGTAAAGTAAAAACCAGTTACCGTAAAAATAAAACTGGATCAGCAGGTTATATAACGAACCCAACACACCTGAATTAGCATCGTCTTTAATTGGCGGCATCAGATCATCCTTGGTTTTGCCTAAAACAGCGGCTATAGTGGTGAATTTATAACCGTGGCTTTTGAAAAAATGTATAATTTCAGGTAATGCCTTTATAGTTTCTTCACGGGTGTCGCCCCCGGCATCATGCAGCAATAGCATGGACCCCGCATCTTTTTGCCTGATGGTGCGGGCAATAATACTGTCAGCAGTTACGCCTGGCTGCCAATCCCATGGGTCAATTGATTCACCGATGTTAATATAGCTTTGTTTACGGCTTTCCTCTACCGGGATAACCTCGGCAAGGGTTTGCGGCTCGGCATCGGCATTAAATGGCGGCCGGAACAATATGGTGCTTCTGCCGGTTACCGATTCAATTAGCTTCCGGGTGGCATTTAGCTCAAGATTTACCCTTTGTATGCTAACAGTAGAAATATCAGGGTGGAAAAAAGTATGATTCCCAATTTCATACCCCTCTTCATACTCCCTGCGGAGGATGGAGATATTTTTTTCGGCCATTGAGCCTACTACAAAAAATGCGGCGGGTACATGCTCACGTTTTAAAATATCTAAAATGCGGGGTGTATAATCAGGGTCGGGGCCATCGTCAAACGTTAAAACTATTTTACCAGGTGCATAGCCATATTTCTTTATTACATATTTGGTTGGTAACCTGAGATAGTTTTGGCTGATTATAACAAAATTAGTTGTATCCATCCTCACATCAATCAGCCCTGTAGTTGGAGTGGTTATCAGGTCAAGTACTTCCCCGTCACCATCATAGTTGATCTTATTGTTTGAGCCTACGGTGGTTAATCGTTTTACATCGATCCCTGTTTTTCTTAATGAATCAATCGATAGATTCTTCTGAAAAAATGTCCATAAACGGGGATCTTCCGATCCTAAACGCCACAAAGCAACACCACCAGTAGCCCAGTCATCAGCTTGGCGGATAATGTTAAAATTAGTAACGGCATCTGTAAAATATACGGTATGTTCTAAACTGTCATCATCAAAATAGGTATAATGAAGATTTGCCGACATCGGGTCGAAGGTAATCTTGCTCTTATTTTCCTGTGCAACACTTATGGCCTGCGGATAACCTATCGCTTTGCCAATGCTGCCTTCGGGCCAGTCATATGCACCGCCTGCAACAGTTAATATTACTTTTTCACTTGGAATGCGGGTACAAACATCATCTAGTATTTTTTCAACCCAGTGTTGGTTTGAAAGATCGCCGGCATTGCTGTTTTCGTTATGCTGATCAATAGCCATAACAAACAAAAAGTCGTTTACATGCTGCAGGCGCTCAAGGTTAAATTGCTCATCGTCCGGAATTACGTTTTGGGTTACCAAAAGGCCGGCAGGGTGCAATATGGCGTACAGGTCATTTTCAAAGGCAATATAATTTTTGCTGTTGCGGTCTTTAATTTCGTCAAAATCAAGGTTAACGCCTTGGAAATTAAATCTTTTTAGCTGACGAACAATGCTTTGTATAAACTCAACACGAAGCTTTTTAACTTTAATAATGCGCTCAACATCTTTACTATCATATCCGCCATTAGCATTGTTAATATTAACGTAGTTTGATAACGTCATCAACACAGGCTTTTTATATTTTTTATTCAGATTGATGAGCCCTGTATCAACATTGGCAACAATGGTATCGCTTTTGGGCTTTATAAAAAAGCCCTCGCTTACAATCATGTCCAGTTTGGCAATATGCTCAGCAAGCGAATAATAGGCCTGTGCTTCCCATGGCCTGTAAAAGGCAGCATTTATCCGGTCTTTGTTATTGGGGCGCTTTAGCTGGTGTAAATGACGCGCTATTGCCAGTTTTTGAATCTGGCGTTTATCAATTTTAAAATCTTTATATTTTTTGGATTTTTTTAATTGATCAAGCTCTTCTTTAGTAAGTTTTTTTGGGGCAGGATTTAAGTTTGGTAGACTTGGGTATTGTTTTGAAGTTACCGTAATTGCGGCAGCAACAACACTGGCAACCAGTACAATAATAATGACGCGGCTAAGCCACTTAAAACGGATCCATCTACCCGGGGTATCAGTTTGAAAAACCTGTTTATTGGACATTAAATTCTATTAAATAAAATACTATCTTGCTTTTATAAGGATATAAATGGTTTATTTTATTTGCTTGATTTACCGGCTTCAATAGCCGAAAAATCCACGCCGCATTTACAGTTACTTCCGCAGCTTTTTTTCGTAAACAAGTTTTTATAAACAAGTCTGCAAACATAAAAAACTGCTGCTGCAAATAGTATAGCTATTATAATTACCTGGATATTCATGTCACAAATTTAATACAATTTATATATATACGTTAGAGACAACCGAAATAGTATTTGGTTTAACGTTAGAGATTAGAGACCGGAGATTAGAGATTAGGAAAATGACTAAGCGGGCAATGCTTACGCTTTACCACATTCAACTAATCTCCAGTCTCTAATCTCTAATTAACTAACTCCCATAAACGCAACTGTACCACCTACCCAGTCAAAATCCTGGTTATAGCGTACACCTATCATTTTACCTCTGCTTAAACGGGCAAGGTTTATGGCTAAAGTAGGCTTTTTATCGCCATTTGGCCAAAGGTATAATAACCTTATTTCAACCTTAACACCACCATCGGGTGCTTGTACTACCGGCTCATAATTTACCTTTTGCTGCAGGATCCAGTTTTCCGGATCCTTTATATTTTGAATGTCATTTTTTACAACGTCTATTATTACCCCTTGCCCTGCAAATGAAAACAGCGGTTTAAGCACATAGTTTTCCAAATCGGCGGGGATTTCTTTCAGATCGTGTAAAAATTGAGTTTTAGGGATGTAATCGCCCTTTAAAAATGGCATGGTAAACTTGCTGACGCGATAAAACCAGTTTGGGTGCGTTATCCATTCCACATCCAGCGGCTGCCTTATATCTACAACCTTTTCAAACGCCTTTGGGTCTCCCTCTATCTCATCAAATATCAACCGGTTATAGATCCGCCTGATCCGTTTTTTTTCGTCGTTAACCCGGTAAAAAAGCTGATCGCCTTCCTGCTCTAAGTCACTTAATGAAACAACAGGAGTACCAATAAATTTTTCCGTTAAATAAAAATCGACCGCTGTTTTTTGTTCGGGTGCATTAACATCCATTAATACAACTTCACCTGGCTCAAAATCGCCAACAATAGTTTTTTTTAACAGGTTGATGTAGGACGATTTATCAAGCCCGCTAAAATATACAGTTTGATCATTTGGGATCTCAAAATTATCCCTGTAGGTATCAGCCAGGTTTACCTGGAAACCATATAGTGAAGGGAAACCCTGTAACTCTATCAATTTGGGTACAATGCTGCCGTTTTCATCCTTACAAACTCCAAAATCAAGCGCAATAAAATGCGGGTGGCTATTTTCATTAGCCACCCGCCATTTTTCTGGAATGGCGCGTTCTGTTATTTCTTTGAAATCAGGCTGAAGGATAGTATCAACAATATTATCCCCTGCCAAGATCAGTTTATCCCGAAAATCATCCGTTAAAAAAATAGGTGTTTCAGCAACGCGAAAAGCAATGGGTTCGCGCAGACCTGCATTCAGATCGCTTAGAAAGTTTTTATATTTTTCTTTGGTGAAATTGGTGTTGTAGTTTTTTCTGGCAGATGGGTTCATAGGAATATACTAAATTAACTCTCTTGTCATTGCGAGGAACGAAGCAATCGCGAACTTTTCACGTCGCCCTGTATAGCATGCGATTGCTTCGTTCCTCGCAATGACAAGCTATAAGGCTTCCTGCAAACTCAAAACAGCCTGATCCAAAAAGTTAGGGATCATCGTATTTTGGGTGTGTGTTATTTTATCTGGATCCTCAATCCTGTCAAGCATTTCATTGTATTTATCAAGGCCGTGCTCAGCTACTACCTCTTTCTTTTTTTCTTCCTTTAGCAAAAGTGATTTTACACCTTTGGCATCAGCTTCTGGATGAAACTGGGTCGAAAAAAAGTAATCGCTAAAACGGATAGCCATCATAGCCCGGGGCAGATCAACATGCGGCCTCTCTTTTTCAATGGCCAGCAATTGCATGCCCAGCTCAGTAAAGCGCTTCTCGTCGGGGTTTATCACCTGCCAAAGCCTGGAATCAACCGAGTAAAAAGGATCAGCCAAACCATCAAATATAGGCTCATTTATTGCAGCATGTGTTTTATGAACGGGCAGCACCCCAAAAGAGGCTGAGCGCCGCATGTTTATATCGCCAAGCTGGTACTTGCGGCACATTAACTGGAACGAGTGACAAACAAAAAAGCCATATTTTTTTTGTGAGGTGTTTGAAAGATTATGATCTTCCAGCTTGTCTATCAGCTGAAAATATTTCTTTTCCCATTCAGTACCTTCACTATCTATCGGGCTACCGGGGCCGCCGCTTGAAATATAAATATCAAAATCAGTTCCGGGCACTTCAACTTTTTTACGGATATCAAATACCTCGTAACTTAAATTAAGCCCGGTTTTTATCTTGTATCTATCTAAGATCTCGCGGAAACCGCGCATTCCTTCGTTGGCTATCCCATCATAGAGGTCAAGAATGGCAACTTTAATTTCCGGTTTTTCTGTTTGTATCATCTCTCTTACTAAATTCCTTTTAACGTTTGTGACGTAATATAGTCAACCACATCTGCAAAGTTATTATTTTGCGCGTAAACTGCTAACTGCCTGTCGGCTCCGGTGCCATGCTCCAGTATTTTATGTACATATTGCAGGTCCTCGCGGCAGCCAAGGTCATCAACCACATCGTCAATAAAATCCAGCAGCTCCAGTATTAACCCCCGGGTATTTACTTCCATCTCTTTACCAAAATCTATCATTTTACCATCAATGCCATACCGGGCTGCGCGCCATTTGTTTTCGTTGATGAGCGCGCGATTGTAATTAATAAATGACATGTTTTGCAGGCGCAGCTTATACAATTTAGCACATAATGCCTGGAAGAGTGCTACAAAGGTCATGGTTTCATCAATCAGCATAGGGCAATCGCAAATGCGGAACTCAATGGTTTCAAAAAACGGGTGAACGCGGATATCCCACCAGATCTTTTTGGCATTATCAATACAATTGGTTTTTACAAGCAGCTTTATATAATTATCATACTCCTCAATGCTACTGAAATAATCAGGAATGCCAGTGCGCGGAAATTTATCAAACACCTTGGTGCGGAATGATTTATAACCGGTATTGCGCCCTTCCCAAAATGGCGAGTTGGTTGATAATGCATAAACGTGAGGTAAAAAATACCTCACCTGGTTAGCAATATGAATGGCCATATCGCGGGATTGGATGCCCACATGCACATGCAGTCCAAAAATAAGGTTTGAGCGGGCTGCTTCCTGTAGTTCATCCACAATCTCAAAATATCTTGGGTGGTCTGTTATCAACTGGTGCTGCCAGTGCGAAAACGGGTGCGTGCCCGCAGCACCTATGCGTAAGCCAATATCGCCGGCTAATTGGGCAACAGTTCCTCGCAGCTTGCCCACTTCCTTGCGGGCTTCATCCGTATTGTGGCAAATGTGAGTGCCCACCTCAACTACTGCCTGGTGCATTTCGGCCTTTACCTGGTCCTCATGGATCTTTTGGGCGCTGTCAACAATTTTTTGCTCATGCGATTTTAGCTCCCTGCTCACAGGGTCAATCACCATAAATTCTTCTTCAACACCTAAGGTAAACTCGTTCATTTTATTTAGCCTTTTATAATTGGTTGGTTCATCATTTTTGTCATTCTGAATGCAGTGAAGAATCTTATACATTTGATCTGCCTGCGCCATACTTTTACAGCGTTCGTGCTTTGCTTAGAAGATTCCTCGCTCTCGTTCAGAATGACAAAGGGTTATTTTTTCACGGCCTTTTTAGGCTTTGCAACTTTTTTATCCGCAGCAATATCATGGTCAATAATACCTGCGCTTACTTCTTTTTTCTCCGCCTTTTTCTCTACTTTTTTCTCTGATGATAAAAGGTGATGACCTGCGGCGCCTGTTTTTACATATTCACCCCAGGTAAGGTTATCACTATCGTCTTTTTGCTTTTTGGCGCGTTCAATGGCATAATCTGCCGCGGTTTCAACCACCCATTCAAAATTTTCCTGACCAACGCTGGTTACTTCAGCATCAGGAGCGGGGTTGCAAAAGTCAATGGCATAAGGTACACCATCTCTTATTGCAAATTCAACCGTATTAAAATCATAGCCCAAATACTTGTTGAGCTTAATTACATAATTCTTTACAGTTTCCAATAGTTTTTTAGCTGCCGGGGCCTTGCCATGCTCATAGCGGAGGTGGTGCGGATTACGCGGTTCATATTGCATAATGCGCACATGCTTGCCGCCAATGCAGTAACAGCGGAAATAATCTTCAAAAATAATTTCCTCCTGCAGCATCATCACATATTGTTTGGTTTTATTGTATTTATCCCAAAGCTCGTCAAGGTTATTTATCTGGTAAACCTCTTTCCAGCCGCCGCCGTCAAAAGGCTTCATATAGGCCGGAAAGCCCACATATTTAAAAATTCCTTCCCAATCCAAAGGATAGGCCAGGTTCCGGAATGACAGATCGGTAGTATCATCCGGTAGGTCTTTCGATGGCAGGATCACCGTTTTTGGTACCGGCACTCCAATTTTAACCGCCAGTGCATTGTTAAAGAATTTTTCATCAGCGCTCCACCAAAACGGGTTGTTAATTACCGCAGTGCCGCAAATGGCTGCATTTTTAAGCATAGCCCTGTAAAAAGGCACATCCTGCGATATCCGGTCAACAATTACTGCATAATCCAATGGTTCGGCTTGCATCACCTTATCAATGCGAACGAACTCAGCGCTTATATTTTTATCAGCCTTTTGATTGATGCGGTCAACAAATGCCTGCGGGAATGATTTTTCCTGTCCGAATAAGATTCCTATTTTTTTCATGGTAGTTATGTATTTTTCTGGTTCTTAATTCTAGCTTCTTTTATTCCTATACTGTCGCTGCCTAATCTCTAATCTCCAGCCTCTAATCTCTATCACCTATCTTATTGTTGATAAATAATGCGGAAACATCTCCTTCCATATCGGCCAGTCATGGCTGGCAAATGGGCGTACATCCAACCAATGGTTAATATGCTTTTGGTTCATAATGTTTGACATCCGTTTGTTATCTTCCAGGCAAATATCATGCTCCGCAGTACCGAGAATAATATTCATATGCCACAGATCATGCTGGGTACTGCCCGGCAAAAAATCAACCGGGTTATTATAAAACACATCATCATTATAAAAGCCATCGGTAAATTGCTTCATATCAAAGGCCCCGCTCATGCTAAACAGGTTGCCCACTTTGTCTGGGTGCTTTAATGCAAAGTTTGCCGCGTGATACCCGCCAAAACTGCAGCCGGCAGTAGCTACTTTACTAACCCCGGTTTCGTACATAGCCCAGGGCGCCAGTTCATCAGTAAGCATTTTATCATACCAGGAATAACGGTGTGCCCGCTCTGCCGGGCTAATACTCTTATTGTACCAGGTTAACCAGTCGAAGCTATCCGGGCAGTAAATTTTTACGAGGCCTTCTTCAACAAACCATCGCACACTTTCAATAAGCCCTTCATCTTTATTTTGGTAGTACTTCCCCTGCGAAGTAGGGAAAAGTATAACCGGGTAGCCGCGGTCGCCAAAAACCAGCATCTCTACATCAAGTCCAAGATTTTGTGAATACCAGCGGTGATATTTTTCTGTCAAAGTATTTGGGTTTATTTATGATTGTAAGATAACTTGTTTGTTTGAAAAATTCAAGGTTTTAATTTGAAGATTTGAAAATCAGGCAATTCAGGGGTAAAAGGATGGGCTTTTATCATTTCCAGATCATCAAATCGCCAAATTTTCCGATTGTAAAATGATAACCGTAAATTTGCGGCCTTAATTAAATTAAAATAGAGATGTACGTGAGCTGGCAGGAGATGGAGATAACTATCACTGAAAATAATATAACAATAAAGTCTGATGTGCTTAAGCGCGATGTGGAATGCACATTGCTAATGCCTGAAGACAATGAAATAACAGAACCCCTGAATTTATTATTACTGAATGACGGGCAGGAAGCCGAAAACCTTAAGTTAAAAGAAACCTTACAGGATTTAACCAGTATTAACAGGATAAAACCTGTATTGGTTGTCGCTATACATGCCGGCGATGAACGCCTGCTGGAATACGGAACTGCCGGCAACCCTGATTTTAAAAAGAGGGGATCGAAGGCTGCATTATATACAGCATTTATTAAAACCGAGCTGTTGCCTGCAATTACCAAATTGACAGGCATTGAGAAATTCAATTCAACAGCCTATGCCGGATTTTCCTTAGGTGGATTATCTGCATTGGATATAACCTGGAATAACCCGGACCTTTTTGATAAGGTTGGTGTATTCTCGGGTTCTTTCTGGTGGCGCAGCAAGGATCTTGCTAAAGGATATACTGAAGGTGACCGGATTATGCACAACATAATAAAAGACACCGCTGTTAAACCCAATATCAAAATCTGGCTGCAGACCGGCACGAAAGATGAAACCAGCGACCGCAACAAAAACGGGATCATTGATTCTATTGATGATACTGTGGATCTGATAAAAGAACTGGAAAATAAAGGCTTTACCCGCCCTGCGGATGTTCAGTATATTGAAATGGTAGGCGGCACCCACAACACTGAAACCTGGGCCAAAGCCATGCCTAAGTTTTTGATTTGGGCATTTGGGAGATAAAACTTTGACTTATTAGAGAGAACTATTTTAAATAATTGTGATTATATTTGTGTGGATAAGGGTGGCGAGGCAATTAGAAAGTTCAAGATGAAAGACCAAAAGAAAAATACAGAGCTGCACATTGAAAATACGTTTGGGATGACATTGGTCATAAATGAGGACCTTAACAAATATACTGGCCCTGAATATAGACCTGAAAAAATGGATAAGATCGAAAAGAAATTCAGCAAACAATCTGAATTGAATTTTAAATCTTTTAAAAAAGAATCGGCACACTGATTATTTCTCCTGGATTAGAAAACCTGAATAATTTTTTGAACTATCGAATGGTTCAAATTTGCTCTCTTCCGATTCCGAAGAGAAATCACCGTAAATATTAAAAAGTTCTATTAACTCTTCATACCCATAAGTTATTGCTCTTTGGTATAACAAGGTTCTCCTTTTATCACTTCCTGTAACGTATACGCTGATTCCACGATGTTGCTGAATAAAAATGCCAATTATCAAGGCTACGGTTGTCAAGATTTTATTACGGTCTCCATTATTTGTAATAGTATCATAGTCTATTTTCCCATTAGGAAGTAAAGTACCTAACGATAAATTGAATGTGTTTTCTACTCTTAGAAAATCAGTAAAAGTTACAACTTTGATTAACCGACCATGTATACCTTGACTGACAAATGTAAAAAATCTAAAATTTGGAGCAATTTCTATATTATCATATCTGTCGTTATTCATCACTGTAAATCTATATAAAGAACAACTGAATTTAAAGTTCAATGAACTTTTTATAGGCCAAATTGACACCAAAAAATGGGTGTTTGATTATAATTACTATAAGTTTATATTTCACATATTTTCAGCATTTTTACCCTATGTACCACCCCGAAGAAAACCCCTGGCAAATAACATCTGACCAAGCTGTTTATGATAACCCGTGGATCAATGTAACCGAATACCAGGTTATCAACCCGTCTGGCAACCCCGGGATTTACGGCAAAGTCCATTTTAAAAATATAGCCATTGGTGTATTGCCTTTGGACGAGGAGCTGAACACTTACCTGGTTGGCCAATTCCGCTTTGCATTGGGACAATACAGCTGGGAAATGCCCGAAGGAGGTGGCCCCGTTGGTACTGACCCCCTCGAATCTGCAAAACGCGAACTGCTTGAAGAAACCGGCCTTAAAGCCTCAAAGTGGACAGAGATCCAGCGCCTGCATCTTTCCAATTCTGTAAGCGATGAACTCAGCATTCTTTACCTGGCCCGTAACCTGCAACAATTTGAAGCCGAACCTGAAGATACCGAACAGTTAATAATTCATAAGCTACCCTTTGCAGAAGTTTATCAAATGGTTTGCGATGGTGTCATTACAGATGCAATGACCGTAGCGGCAGTATTAAGAGTGCAATTATTGATATTAGAGGAGAAGTTAAGTGAGTGATTAAGTTTGTATAAGCATATGCAGCTTCTTACGGTTTTCCGGACTTTCCCGACTTTCGGACTATTTTTAACTCATTCAACTTAATCTAACTCAATCAACCATTCAACTGAAATAATTAACTTTGAAAACTTTATGAGAAAGCTTTTCGGATATATTTTATCGCCGCTTACTATTGTTGCGTTTTTCCTGGCGCTACTTATTTTTCACCCGTTACAATGGATTGCTTATAAACTTTTTGGTTATGCAGCACATAAAAAGGTAGTTGATTTTTTGAACTTATGCCTTCTGCGGACTTTTTACCTGACTGGTAACCGGGTAATATTTATCAATAAACAAAACCTGCCGATTGGCCGCCCCATAATTTTTATGGCAAATCACCAAAGCCTGGCAGATATTCCGCCGCTTATTTATTACCTGCGTAAGTATCACGCTAAATTCATCTCAAAAATTGAGCTCACCAAAGGCATTCCATCTATCTCATACAACTTAAAATATGGCGGGGGCGCCAATATCGACCGTAATGATTCACGGCAATCCGTTACCGAATTAGTTAAACTGGCTACCCGGATGAAAGAAAATAAGTGGTCAACTGTTATTTTTCCGGAGGGCACACGTTCAAAAAATGGAATAGTAAAACCATTCCAGGTTGGTGGTATTGCAACCATACTGAAAAAATGCCCGGAAGCATTATTGGTACCCATAGCTATCAATAACTCATGGAAGCTAACTCAAAATGGATTTTACCCGCTCAATACATTCACAAAAGCAACCTGGGAGGTACTTGAACCCATTGAGCCAAACGGAAGACCGGCAGAGGAATTGGTTAAAGAAGCAGAGATAAGGATAAAGGAAGCGCTAAACCAGGTAGCCCCTAGCCCCCTAAAGGGGGAATTATAACGGGTTTAATAATCTTTAATGTTATAGGCACTCCCCCTTTAAGGGGCCGGGGGGCCTGGCCTAAATATTCTTCCCGTCAACTATCTTAAAAAACTCTTCCCTGTAAGTATCGCCTACCGGTATCACCTTATCGCCAATAAAAATGCGGCTGCGTTCAATACTATCAATCTTATTGATAGATACGATGTATGATTTGTGTACGCGGATAAAATGCTTTTCGGGCAGCGCGTCTTCCATCTTCTTCATATTTTGAAGGGTGATGATCCGCTCGGCTGGAGTGAATATCGAAATATAATCTTTCAGGCCTTCAATAAAAAGGATATTATTCAGGTATACTTTCTGGATTTTATGCTCTGTTTTTACAAAAATAAAATCGCTTAACAGGTCCTGCTGTTTTTGTTGTGGAGCAGGTTCGGATTGAACAGGGGCCGCAGCGGGTTGTAAAACAGCCTGCGCTTTTTGAACCGATTTAAAAAAGCGATCAAACGCTATTGGCTTAAGCAAATAGTCAATTACATCAAGCTCATAACCTTCAAGGGCATACTGCGGGTAGGCTGTAGTTAAAATAACTTTTGCCTTGCCGTTTGCTATGCGTAAAAACTGGATCCCGGTAAGCTCAGGCATTTGTACATCCAAAAAAACAAGGTCTACAAGTTTTTCCTGTACCAGTGTAAGTGCTTCAATAGGGTTTGTTGTGGCCTTAACCAATTGCAAAAACGGGATCTTTGAAATATAGTCTTCCAGTATATGCAGTGCCAAAGGCTCGTCATCAACAATAAGGCATCTGATCATTTTATAAAACTAAAGATAATTCAACTGTGTAGGTATCTGTTTCATCGTTTATATCCAAATTATATTTATTTGGATATAGCAAATTTAGCCTGCGTTTAACATTATTCAAACCAATTCCGCCTGAGGCATCGCGGTTATTATTGTGTTTTTTATTTTGTATGTAAAAATGCAAATGCTCCTCATCAACGTCAATTAATAGCCGGATAGGGGTAAGCGGATTATTTGCAACACCGTGTTTAAAAGCATTTTCAATAAATGCTATAAGCAATAACGGTACTATTTGCTGGTTTTGTATTTTCCCTTCAACCTTATAATCAATATAGGCTTTATTGCTGAACCTTATTTTTTGAAGGTCGATATAATTTTGAAGGTATTGAAGCTCTTTGGCCAAATCAACCTTATTATCATTACATTCATAAAGCATGTAACGCATAATTTCGGATAGCTTCAATATAGCCTCTGGCGTAGTTGCCGACCGCTGATAAGCTAGCGAATAAATACTGTTCAATGAATTGAACAGAAAATGCGGATTGATCTGCGATTTCAGAAAAGCCAGTTCGGCGCTTAAACGCTGGTTTTCCAAATCCCGCTGAATGCGCTCGTTTAAAAACCAATCAATAGCAAATTTTAATGCGGTGCTTAAAAATAAAAAGAACAGGCTGGTAAACGCTGTGCCTATAAAATATGTGCCAAAACCAACTACGTGGCCATTACCATGAACCAGTACATATTGTTTAAAAATAAGCCCGATGCCATATTTACCAAGTCCGAATAAGACAACAATTATAGCAATGATTATTACGTAAACAGTATATCGCTTTTTATGAAAAAAACGGGGTAGCAAAATCAGGTAATTGATATAAAACAGGGTGATATTTATAAAAGGGAATAAGACAAATACTACAAGAATCTCATTAACATCTATTTTCTTTTCATCAAGTTGAGAGATGAAAATTAAAAATGAGATCATTACGACCCAAAAAAATACATGCCAGAATATTTGCCAACGGCTTTTCATCACACCTAAATTAATATTTACAGGGGGCTAAAGTATTAATATTATATATAGTATCGGCTTTTGTCGATAAACTGGCTGAATTCTCCGACGAACAGGCTGAATTGCTTATATAGTTGTTCATCTATGAATCCTGTGTGTTGGTCTAAATGTTTTTAGCAGGTCATTTTTTTGATATTTCTTTGTATCATCAAAAGCAATCACAATGAAAACGCTTATTAAAAACTCAAATCCTTTTATCTTATTACTGGTTCCGGTATTGTTTGCCCTTGTAATGGGTGTTAGTTACCAGTTTCAACATAAAAGAGAAGCTATAGTTGGTACTACAGCCCATGCTACCTCTCTTTTTTATAAAAGTGTTAGTTTAGTAAAAACTGTATGCGCTGTAGCTAAAGAAAAAGTATGGTAATTAGTACCAATAACCTAACCTTTACGTTTGGCAATCAAACAGTTGTCAAATCATTATCGCTACAAGTTCCGGAAGGAAGTATATATGGTTTCCTTGGCCCAAACGGGGCCGGAAAAACCACTACAATAAAATTGCTGCTTAACCTGCTGAAAACGCAGGAAGGCAGCATTAATATTTTTGACCTCGAGCTGCAAAGCAACCGCATAAAAATTCTGTCGCAAATAGGTTCGCTTATTGAGCAGCCTGCTATATATCTTCATCTTACCGGGAAAGAAAACCTGCTTAACCGGGCATTATTATTACAGATTCCAGAAAAAAGGGTTGATGAGATGCTTACCCTGGTGCATTTACAGGATGCCGCACATAAAAAAGCAGGCCAATATTCATTGGGTATGAAACAACGCCTGGGAATTGCCCTGGCACTACTGTCAGACCCGAAGCTGCTTATACTTGATGAGCCCACTAACGGGCTTGACCCTAACGGAATAATAGAGATCCGTGAGCTTTTAATGAAGCTTACTGGAGAGTATAAAAAAACCGTTTTTATATCGAGCCATTTACTGGCCGAAATTCAAAAGATGGCTACTCATGTCGGAATCATTAATTTTGGCGAACTCATGTTCCAGGGAAGTATCCAGGAGTTGGAAGCGTTAAATAAGCCTTCCATACAAATTGAAGCCGACCGCACCGTTGAAGCTGCTAATTTTTTAAAGAAGAACAACTTCGCAGTTTCTGAAGTTAATGACCATCATTTGTTTGTTCCCTTTACTTCGAAAGAAAACATGGGTGAAATAAACGCACTGCTGAACCAAAACGGCTACACCATATACAGCATAAACAAACAACAGCAGGACCTGGAGAAATTATTTTTAGCCATCACTCAAAACGCCTAAGCCAATATGAAAGGATTTATACTATCGTTCCGGTCTGAATTTTATAAAACGCGTAAAACCATGGGTTTTTGGAGCGCTGTTTTACTGCCACTGCTGCTTTGCCTGATGCTTTTTATAGGTTTTTTTGTAAAAGCCGACCGTATGATCAACACACCTGCAATGATACTATGGTTTCAATTGGCAGGTGCTATATTGGGCATTATGGGCTTGTTGCTGTTGCCTATGCTGATAATTTTTATTGCTTATTCAGTTAATAATGTTGAGCACAAGGCCGATACCTGGAAAACCTTGTTTAGCCTGCCTATTCCAAAACTATCAGTTTATGCTGCCAAATACTTTTACGCATTCTTTCTTATATTCTTTTGCCTGGCTTTATTTGTTGTGTTTACCCTTGGTTTTGGTAATTTATTAGGGTTGGTTAAACCGCAATTAAAGTTTGGTGAATACAATGTAGCCGGCATTTTAACACAACTTTATTTAAAATTTTTCCTGGCCTCATTAGGCATTCTTTCCATCCAGTTTTTACTGAGCCTTTTATTCAGCGACTTTTTAAAGCCCATGGGTATTGGTTTTGTGTGCACTATAACAGGCAGTATTTTAGCTTCAAACAATTGGGAATATGCTTATCTTTTTCCCTACTCGCACCCCATGATGGCCATGCGTGCTTTATCCCAGGGGCAGCCCAAAGGTGGTGATCACCCATCACCCATAAACCCGAACCTTACCATTGACTTGTTTACAAAAGATACCGGGATAAGCCTCATTATAGCAGTGGTGGTTTTTATTGCCGGATACTTTATTGTGATGAAAAAGAGTGTGAAATGATTGTAGAGACGCAATACTTTGCGTCTTTGAAGATTTTTAGGCTTGTATAAACTTAGACGCAAAGTATTGCGTCTCTACCTGATGGGCTTCGGATACACCGGCAAGCTCTCATGCCCCTTTTCATCAACAGATTGTACGGCAAAAAAGTAATTATCTTTTGAGTAGCTGAGCGTTAAACCGGCACCTTCCACATAAAATTTCTTTTCCCAGTAGGGGCTTGTAGTTTCGCGCATTAGCACATAATAGCCTGCCGGCTTTTTGCCTGCTTTTGGCGTTTCCCATTTTAAGGTTGTTTTATTAGTTAAACCGCTGGTAACTATACCAACATTTTCTGGTTCGGCAGGGGCAAAGGCCAGATTTGCCAAAACGGAAAGATTCATTCGGGCTACCTTTTGTACATAGTTAAAATCAACAAAATCGGGCAGATCGCCATATTCAACATCCTTTTCGGTGCGGATATCCTGGTGCTGGCGGTTGAAATCCTCATTCATTTCGGTAAAACGCACCGCAGTAAACCCTTGCTGTAAAAAAGGTACATGGTCGCCGCCTCTAAGGAAACGGTCTCTGCGATAAATCAGTTTTACATCAAGCTGATCAACGTAGCGCTCAGCAGTTTCCTTAATATACCGGGCTAGCTCGCGCGATGGACTGTCATTCTCACCACCTAATGATATTAAACTCCGGATCTCTTTTTCATTGCCTGCCGCAGTTGACGGGACCCCCTCACTAAATACCCGTACACTGCGGTTATCTTTTAGATCGGTTTCCATGCCGTGGGTATTGCCAACAATATCGTTATTCAGCATGGCATCAACGTTCCATTTTTCAGATTTTGCACGTTTGGCAACATTTGTTGAACCATATAGTCCCTGCTCTTCGCCCACCACACACATAAATATAATGGTTGACGGAAACGACCATTTGCTCATTACCCGCGCCAGCTCCATTGATACCGCCGATCCCGAAGCATCATCATTAGCGCCCGGTTCAATAACATTGGCATTCATCACATCATTTACCCGTGAGTCATAATGCCCGGATACAATATAAACCCTGGTATCATTTGGGTCGGTTCCTTTTAAAGTAGCCAGTATGTTTTTAAGATGCACGGGTTTATCAATCCGTTCGCCTTTGGGTTGGGTGAATGTATCAAACTGAACGGTCATCCTGCCCTGCGATTCTGCCGCATACTTCTCCATTTCGGCCTTTATCCAGTTACGTGCTGCACCACTTCCCTCGGTTTTGCTGGTGGTATCACTCAGGGTGTGGCGGCTTTTAAAGCTCACCAGCTTACGGATGTTTGCTTCAATGTTTTTTGATGATACTTCATCAACCATTTGGTTAATTGCCGCATCCTGTTTAATGGTGGTTTGCGCCGATACCTGTAAAATAAAAAGCACGGGAATAATAAGTAAAAGTTTTTTCATGATTGATTTTTGTGATGGTTTAATCCGCGTTCTCCTCCTGCATAATATCCCCAACTTGTTTGAAATTACTTTTTACAAAATGGCACCAGTCGCATTCTTTTTTGCCGCAGCCGGTATTAAAATCATGGGCCATTATTTTTTTATAAACTGTCGTTATTTGTTCAGTTACTTCTTCAGTATCTTCAGATGTTATCACCACTTTCTCTTTGTGATATTCACCTTCGCTAATAGGTTCAACAAACTCAAACAGGGTGCTTACCACTTCCCAGTCAAGGGAATAGTCGTTATCAATTAAAATTTTATAAAAAACGGCTTGTCGCCAATAATCACCACCATTTGGCTCATCGGTAGTTGGTCGCAAAAATTTGTCTTTGGCATATTTTAGCTTGCCTGTTTTATAATCCACAACCGTTACTAGTTTGTCATTAAACTCCACCTTATCCAGGTTCCCTTTTATAGGCACACCGGCAACCTCAACATTTTTTATGCTGCGTTCGGTAACTGCATTTTTGTTCCAAATGGTTATGTTTTGGTTATAATAAGCAGGCAGGATCTTTTCGCCATAATCCAATCGTAGTTTAAAATCCTCTTTGGTGAACGAGTCGCGGTTGCGGTACATGTACCAGCGGAACTCTTTCATAAAATCATCAGTAAGCGGGAACTCATTGCCATCATCTTTCAGGTTCCTGAAAACCTTATTCAACGCCCAGTGTACCGCTTGCCCAAACGTAGCCGAAGGGCTTTTTCCAGATGGTACTCTAATTAAACACTGAAAATAAAACTTAAGCGGGCAATCCAGATAATTGCTTAAATGCGTTACTGAAAGCGTATAATCCTGCAATAAAAGGTTAATGTAATTTCTGTCGAGCAATTCAACCTTTGGCTTATCGGCTTCGCTGAATTGCAATGCGGTAAAAGCTATCATGGCTTCTGCATCTACCTGCGGATGTTTTACCGGCAAATCTGTATCTGCTAAAATTTCACCTACAAATTGTGATGCTTCCTGGTCCTTACCGTTTTTATCCTGGCTGGCGAAAGAGATAAACAAGTGTTGTTTTGCCCGGGTGATAGCAACATAAAACAACCTGCGCGATTCTTCTTTTTGCGCTATATCGTCATCTGTGGCTTGTGTTAAGGTATCCGGGTAGCTGAAACCATAATTACGACCTTTGCCATCCCAGATCTTCTTTGTGCAGCCAATTAAAAATACGTGCTCAAATTCCAATCCTTTTGAGCCATGGGCGGTCAAAAAATTAATACCGTTCTCCGAAAATATAACCTGGTTAAGCGCAAGCCTGATCTTGTTTTCCTTCATCAGTTTGATGATAGCAACCAAGTCGGCCAGTTTTATCTCCGGATTTTTACGACTTTCATCCTTCAAAAAATCAAAAAAATTAGTGAGCACCTGCATATACCAGCCTTTATCTGGTTGTTGCATTATATATTTAAGAATCCCCATTTTAGCTATCAGCTGCTGAAAAAGTTGCTGTAACGTATTGCTTGCCGAATAGGTTAGCAAGTAATCAATATCGCTTACCAGGAATTTCATCCGGTGATTTTTTGCTTCATCAAACAACCCGGTTTGAACAGGCACTTTTATCTCGCTGATATAACGGCGCAGTGAGGTTTTAACTTCATTATTCCTTGAAGTAGCATAATTTTCCTTTGCTACTGCAACGCTTGCTTTGGCAATTTCAATGGGAGGGATGTCGAAGAAATCATAGTGCATTATCTCGAACAGCAACTCGTCCCCGCTGTAGGGCGAATCCATTTCCATGGCCAGGTAACGCATGATGTTGATAATCTTTTCACCAAAAGGTAAGGTGAAAATATCAAGTTTCCTTTTGGTGTTAACAGCAATGTTTTGTGTATCCAGGTATTGGATCAGTTCTTCAACCTGGCTGTGGTTCCGGTATATCACCGCAATTTCGCTAGGTTCAGTGCCGTTTGTAAGTAGTTGTTTAATTTTTGTGGCGATATCTACCAATTCCTTGCCAGGGTTTTCATATTCGTTTATAACGGGCGCAACAGCCAGTTCATCAAAACGCGGATGTGCGGCTTCCAGGTTTTTATCCAAAGCCAGCTGAGCAGTTAAGCGTTCGTGGTTATTGTTGATCAGTGCTTTTGATATATCAAGAATTTGCTGGTTAGAGCGGTAGTTGTGTTTCAATACCACAGTTTGCAGCGTGTTCACATAGTCATTGGCAAAATCGAGGATGTTCTTCATGTTTGCCCCCTGAAACTTAAAGATCGACTGATCATCATCGCCTACAACAAACACGTTAGGCGTTTCCCAATAATTAAGGATGAACTTTAACAACTCGTTTTGCGATCCGCTGGTATCCTGGAACTCATCCACTAAAATATACTGGTAACGCTCCTGGTAACGGCGCAACAGTTCCTCATTTTCGCGGAAAGCATTAAGTACCCAAATGATCATGTCGTCATAATCATATCGGCCTTTTTCCTTCATTTTTTTATCGAAGTTCCGATATTCGCTCACGGCCGCAAGTAGTTTTTTCATCAGGTCGTGCGCCTTGTCAATGTCCTTTTGCTTAGGATCACCGGCTTTTATGCCCGCTTTAATGTTTGCTTTTTTATAGATGAACGCTTCGCGGTTTGGGAGATCTTCCAAATATTCATTTACCGCTTTTTCAATAGTCTTCTCATCCCAGCCCTCACTTTTCATGGTGGAGAAAAGGCTTTTTAACCTTGGCGCTTCAAAATAGATCTCGCCGGTAAAACGCTTTAATAAATGATCGTTTGAAAACTCGTCAACCAACTCCCTGAAAAGCATAGCCGATTCCAGGTCGGATAATGCTTCCATGTTGAGCTTGCCAAAATAATCAAGGTTCTCCTGTATAATCTCATTACAAAAAGCATGGAAAGTATAAATATTAACGCGGTAAGCATCGGGGCCAATAAATTCAAAAAGCCTTTTGCGCATGGCTACCGCGCCGGCATCAGTATAGGTAAGACATAAAATTTCATGTGCGCTGGCATCGGTTTCGGTTAATATTTTACCAATCCGGGCGGCCAGGATCTGCGTTTTACCTGTTCCCGGACCGGCAATAACCAAAACAGGGCCATCCATTTTATTAACGGCAGCCAATTGCTCCGGGTTAAGTTGAGCAAGCGCCTGCTGAAATTTTTCGTTATATTTATTTAAGGTAGATGGAATCATTGTAAGGTAAAGGTAAGGAAAAGCACTATAATTACGTTTCGAATCTATTAATCGGCAATTACCTTAATGAATAGAACAGACTTCATAGAAAACGAAAAGATAAGGGTTTTAAAACTTTATACGTCACAAAAACATATTGAGGGTTTTCAATCTAAATATAAGTTTATGGAGTGGTTTATAAATCAACTTAATAAACAAGATTTTAAATGTTACTACTGTGAGACTTCAATATTTGACATAAGAGAATTAATGGAAAAGGAAAAATTAAAAAAGAGAAAAATCGGGCATGGATTTAGAGGGCCAATATTAGAAATTGATAAAATGAACAACGATTTGGGATATAGGCCATCTAATTGCGTATTGGCATGCTATTACTGCAATAACGACAAGAGTTATACATTAGATTCAGAAAAATATAAGGAATTTTTTGGCCCAACCAGAAAACTTTTTTTTGACTTTTTAATAAAAAGTTAATTATCCTCTTCAAAATCTTTATCGAGCGTCATGGATGTAATTGCCTTTTTATTACCACCGTTTTATCTAAACGCTGTCCTGGCTTTAAAAAATGTGAACGTAATCTGGTCACTTCAGCCATACGTTCCTGCGGTGTTTTCGATAGCCAATAAAGCATATCCTCATAACTCTCGTCAATTTCTTTTAATACGATTTTTCGAACCACCGGCACAATTTTCATAGTAATTATATTTGAAATAATAGTCCCGAAGCAGAATCTACAAAATAGGCTCTTGCCTGTTATCCCAAAAGAATAATAATGTTATAAACTCTTCATGTATTTCATAATATATCGAAGTTTGAGGACTGATAACCGCTTGCCTCACATTAGTGCCAATAAAAGATTTGTACATGTACGGTTGGCTGGAAATTAAATTGAGGATTCTATTAGTGTGACTCACAAATATTTTCGTATGCTTTTCTCCCTATTTTTCTTCAATGAATAAAACGATGCTATCAAAGGTTTCAATAGCTTCATCAGACCAGGATACTCCGAGGCTCATAAATACTTGGCATATTTTTTCATAACCTCGTCATGCGGGGTAAGCTTACCTTCAGCGGCTTGTTTTTGTCCCCTTGCAATTCCCGCTTTTACATGTTCAGGCAATTCAATCCAAAAATCTCTATCATGATTTTCGAAAACTTCTTTTATTTGAATCAATATAGCTTCATCCTCGGTTTCGAGTAAGCGTTTAGCTAATTCTATCTTTTCTGTTTTCACGTCCATATCCAAATTTACAATTAAATCTCTTAAATCTTAATCAAGCGTCCAACAAAAAAATCACTCTACATCTCTTCAAATAGCCACTTTTACAATTAAATTGGATATTATTGTAATTGTATAAATATTAGAGGATATTTTTAATGAAAGTTGCTTTAATAACAGGGATTACCGGACAGGATGGCGCTTATTTAGCAGAGTTTTTGCTAAAAAAAGGCTACGAGGTACATGGTGTAAAAAGAAGATCGTCATTATTTAACACGGACCGGATTGATCATTTGTATCACGATCCGCATGAGCCTAATGTGAAATTGAAGCTTCATTACGGCGATTTAACCGATTCAACCAACCTAATCAGGCTGGTTCAGGAAATTCAGCCTGATGAGATCTATAACCTGGCAGCGCAAAGCCATGTTAAAGTGAGTTTTGATACGCCCGAATACACAGCCAATGCAGATGGTATCGGCACTTTAAGAATATTGGAAGCCGTAAGGTTGTTAGGATTGGAGAAAAAGACCCGTATTTACCAGGCTTCAACGTCTGAGTTGTATGGTTTGGTACAGGCTGTTCCCCAAAGTGAAACCACGCCATTTTATCCAAGGTCGCCTTATGCAGTGGCTAAACTATATGGCTACTGGATAATTGTTAACTACCGCGAGGCTTATAACATGTTTGCCTGTAACGGCATCTTATTTAACCATGAAAGCCCGGTACGCGGCGAAACATTTGTTACCCGTAAAATTACCCGTGCGGCTTCGAAAATTGCTATGGGTTTGCAGGATTGCCTGTATGTTGGTAACCTATCGGCCCAGCGCGATTGGGGGCATGCAAAAGATTATATTGAAGCCATGTGGTTGATGCTGCAGCATGATACGCCTGAAGATTTTGTTATTGCTACCGGGGTTACCACTACGGTTAGAGAGTTCATAAAAATGGCATTCAACGAGCTGGGTATTGAGGTTGAGTTTAGCGGAAAAGATGAAAACGAGCGCGGTGTGATCATTGATATCGATCAGCAAAAGGTTGAAGAATTAGGGCTGAATGCCGAAGCTTTAAAGTTTGGGCAAACCGTGGTTAAGATTGATCCTAAATATTTCAGGCCAACAGAGGTTGATCTGTTAATTGGTGATGCAACCAAAGCAAAAGAAAAACTGGGCTGGGTGCCCAAATATAATTTACAGGCATTGGTAAGTGATATGATGCAATCTGATCTGCATCTGGTAAAAAAAGACGATTATTTAAAAAAGGGCGGATTTAAAACACTTAATTATTTTGAATAATTAGAGACTGCATTATGAAGAAAATATTTAGCATTTTACTATTCCTATTTTCTATACTTGGCGTGGCCCATTCGCAATCAATATACCAGCCATATTCTTACCAGTTTTATCAAAAACTTAATGATGATATTTATTCTACAAAAACAAGGCAGCATAGTTCTTTAAAGCCATTTTTTACAGACGATTCATTATTAAAACATCATTATGATTCATTGATGAATTACGGCTCTGATGGCAAACAGCATAGCTGGCTTTACCGGAAACTTTTTAATGAGCATTTGATTGATGTAAAAGGTAAAAATTCCACGTTTTATGCAGATCTGTTACCTGACTTTAGTATCGGAAGAGACTTTTCCGGTAAATTAACCACAAGCACAACTTCATTGGGCGTACAATTTGGAGGGACAGTTGGCACCAAGTTCTATTATAGTGTGGCTGGTTATGAAAACAGTGCTGTGCTTCCTGAATACCTTTCTACCTATATAAACCAGGTAGGTATTGTGCCAGGGCAGGCGTATGCCAAAACTTATCGCAGCAATGGTTATGATTGGGATTATATAACCGCAACGGCATCATACACGCCAATAAAGTTTTTAAATATTTCTGCCGGGCGCGATAAAACTTTTATTGGTGATGGTTATCGCTCTTTGTTGTTATCAGATGCTGCTTCGCCATATCCGTTTTTTAAGCTAACAGCAACCCTGGGTAATGTAAGATATATGGTAATGTGGGCCAGTTTTAATGACCCTATTGACTTGGATGCCAATGGAAACGACCGAAAAAAAGGTGGGGTTTTTCATTACTTAGATTGGAATGTGAGTAACAGGTTTTCAGTTGGACTTTTTGATGCGGTTATATGGTATAGTAAGGATGAAGCGGGGCACTCACGCCCCTTTGATGTTTCATACATAAATCCGATAATATTTTTAAGGCCGGTTGAAGCATTAAATGGCTCGCCTGATAATGCATTGATCGGTTTTACCAGTAAATATAAAATCACAGACGGTGTTACAGCGTACGGCCAGTTTGCGCTGGATGAATTTGAATCCTCAAACTTTTTCTCAAGTAAGGGCAGTTTTCGTAATAAATATAGCTGGCAGCTGGGTTTAAGAGGAACTGATCTTTTCAATGTAAAAGGGCTGAACTGGCTGCTTGAAAACAATAATTCAAAACCTTATACCTATTCTGAAACCAGCCCGATCATCAGTTATACCGAAAATGGTGAACCGTTAGGCCATCCATGGGGCGCTAATTTCAGAGAGGTGGTTGGCTTGTTAAATTACTCCTACAAAAGATTTGATTTTTCAGGAGAGGTTGATTATGGTCATTACGGATTGGATGTTAACGGGCTAAATTACGGGAAAGACCCATTCCAGAATTATAATAATCCTGTACGGGTTTATGGTAATTATATAGGGCAGGGGCTTACTACCAATATGGTTTATATAGAAGGGAAAGCAGGTTATTTGCTAAATCCTAAATATAACTTACGGATTGAGCTTGGCGGCCTGTTAAGGAATGAAAAGAACAGCCAGTTTAACAATAAAACCACAATGATAACCCTCGGGCTCCGCAGCTCATTCCGCAGCTTGTATAACGATTTGGCGAGCTATAAAGCTCATTGAGGAGATGTGCGGATGAGGGGAAGATGATGTGCGGATGTGCAAATATGCAGATGTGCGGATGAAAAAAAACGCATATCTGATTTACTAGTGCACTAAAATGATTTTATTATCTTCAATCGACACATCATCAAATCATCAAATTTCTTCATCTGCATATTCGCACATCCGAAATCCGCACATCATGAAGCTATAATATGCTTATTTTGCTTTATGCCTAAACTTTTCACTTTTGCCGCTATGCTGCCGGCATCATAACCGCATTCAGCCCATAGCTCGGGTTGTTCACCGTGTTCAATAATCTGATCGGGGATCCCTAAACGTACAACCTGTGATTGATAATTATTATCGGCCATAAACTCAAGTACTGCACTTCCCATGCCGCCTTCAAGACAACCATCTTCAACGGTAATTACCTTGTTAAACTTTGTAAATACCTCATGTAATAAGGTCTCGTCTAAAGGTTTCACAAAACGCAGGTCGTAATGAGCAGGATAATAGCCTTCTGCATTTAACTCGGCTGTAGCTTTTACAGCTTCATTGCCAATATGTCCTATTGATAGTATAGCCACCTCTTCGCCATCACAGATCTTACGCCCCTTACCTACTTTTATAGGTTTTAAAGGCCGTTGCCAGTCAACCATAACACCATTACCGCGCGGATATCTTATAACAAAAGGTCCCATGTCGTCCTGTTGTGCAGTAAACATCAGGTTTCTCAATTCCTCTTCATTCATTGGCGCCGAAACCGTCATATTAGGGATGCAACGCATAAAGGCAAGGTCATAAGCACCGTGATGTGTTGGTCCGTCTGCGCCGGCAACACCGGCCCTGTCAAGGCAAAATACCACGTTAAGGTTCTGTATAGCCACATCATGTATCACCTGGTCATAAGCCCTTTGCATAAAGCTGGAGTATATATTGCAAAACGGAATTAATCCCTGTGAAGCCAGGCCTGCCGAAAATGTTACGGCGTGCTGTTCGGCTATACCCACATCAAAGGCGCGGTTAGGCATCGCCTTCATCATCAGGTTTAATGAACATCCTGAAGGCATAGCAGGCGTTATTCCCATTATTTTAGGGTTTTGCTCCGCAAGCTCAATAATCGTATGTCCAAATACATCCTGGTATTTTGGCGGTTGAGGTTTATCTGATTTTGATTTTTTTATTTCGCCGGTTATCTTATCGAACAAGCCGGGGGCGTGCCACTTGGTTTGGTCTTTTTCGGCTAAGGCATAGCCCTTGCCTTTTACTGTAACACAATGTAAAATCTTGGGCCCGGGAATATTACGCAGATCACGTAATACTTTTACCAGGTGTTCCACATCATGCCCGTCAATGGGGCCGAAATATCTGAATTTAAGCGCTTCAAAAAAGTTGCTTTTTTTAAGCAGTGTGCCTTTAATGCTTTTTTCCAGTTTTTGGGCAATCTTAAAAGCATCAGGCCCTATTGCCGATATTTTGGCAAGTATATGTGCAATATCGTCCCTGAAACGGTTGTAAGGCTTTGATGTGGTAATGTCAGTTAAATATTCCTTTAAAGCCCCGACATTTGGGTCGATAGACATGTTGTTGTCGTTCAGTATAACCAGCAGGTTTGAGTTTTCAATCCCCGCATGGTTCAACGCCTCAAAAGCCATCCCTGCCGTCATGGAGCCATCGCCAATTACCGCGACATGTTGCCTGTCAGTTTCGCCTTTATAATGCGAAGCTACAGCCATACCCAAGGCGGCGGAAATTGAAGTTGATGAATGGCCAACGCCAAAAGTATCGTACTCGCTTTCTGAACGTTTTGGGAACCCGCTTAGGCCGCCATGCACCCTGTTGGTGTGAAAAAGATCCCGGCGGCCGGTTAGTATTTTATGTCCGTAAGCCTGGTGACCAACGTCCCATACTAATTGATCATAAGGCGTATTTAAAACATATTGTAGTGCAACTGTTAATTCAACAACACCTAAACTGGCTGCAAAATGCCCGCCGTTTACCGAAACCACATCAATAATATATTGACGCAACTCCTGGCAAACCTGTTTAAGTTCATCCTCTTTAAGCTGTTTTAGATCAGACGGGGTATTGATTTTTTGAAGTAAATGGCCTGCTGGTACCTGCATTTAAGTCCTTAAATATTTAACTTACAAAGTACGGCAATTTATTATAAATTAATAGCTAAACTTTTTGAATAATTATTGAACATTAAATAAGAGATGTTGATAATGACGGAAGGACAGCATTTTTAGTGGGGGCAGCATACGCACCAATATGCCAAGAGAATTACCATATTCGGGTTAATTTCAAAGTATTAACCACAATTTCAACTCCTACAACATTTCCAACTTTTACAACCCTTACTTTTTACCTATTTTTGAACCAATGATGGTCGAAGAAAATTTTGAAATAAAGTTGCCCCAGTTTGAAGGGCCGTTTGACCTGTTGCTTTTTTTTATCGAGCGGGATGAGCTCGAGATCCATGATATTCCTATTGCAAGGATCACAGATGATTTTTTAAACTATATCCATCAAATGACCAGCCTTAACATGGAGCTGGCCAGCGAATTTATTATTGTGGCGGCTACGCTGATGCGGATCAAGGCTAAAATGCTGCTGCCGCGATACGAAGCCGAAGATGATGGCAATCAAACTGACACAAAGGAAGATCTGATCCGTAAACTGATTGAATATAAAAAATTCAAAGAGGTGTGTGAAGAACTGCATCCGCTGGAAGATGAGCGGTTTATGCAGGAGAAGCGGGGTAATATAAAATTTGATATAGAACAAACCGAAGCTGTTGCACTGCCGGGTGAAGAACTTTCAGAATTAAATCTTTATAAATTAATGATGGTTTATGGCCGGTTGATGAAACGTTTCCTTAACCGTACCGAAGAAGTAACACACACAGTTGTACAATATCCATACACCATTGAGCAGCAAAAGAAGACCATCAGCGATTTATTGCGGATAAACAAAATGATGGATTTTAAAGCCATTGCCGGTCAGTCGGAAAACAAGGTGCATTTTGTTTATAATTTTTTAGCGGTGCTCGAAATGCTGCAACAGGAACTGATAGAGATCCAGGTAGGGTTGGGATATAATAATTTTTGGATAAGTGCTAAAGCAGAGATTAGAGGTTAGAGATAAGAGTTTAGTTAGAAAAGAATATAATATAATGGGTGCATTTACTGACCTTGAAGTTTGGAAAAAGGCAAGGATTTTAAGGAATAATATAACTGTGTTGGTTAAAACATTTCCAAATGAAGAAAAATTCAGATTAACAGACCAGATTATTCGGTCATCAAGATCAATAGGGAATAATATTGCTGAAGGGCATGGCAGATTCCATTATAATGATGCTTCCAGATTTTTGATTAATGCCCGCGGTTCAGCTGCAGAAACAATTGATCACCTGATTATTGCATCTGATAATCAATTTATAGATGAGCAAACTGTGGAAACCTTAAAGCAAGATTGTGAAGAATGCATGAGGATGATAAACGGGTACATAACTTACCTAAAGAAACAAACAGAGCAATAATTTGTATCCATGGAATGGAATTGTATTTAGAAATATTACATTTTTAATTTTTTCAATTTTCAACTAATCTCTAACCTCCAATCTCTAATCTCTTTTTCCTACCTTTGCCCCGATTTAACCACACCATGAAAAGAGATAAACTAATTTTTAAGCTATTGGATGAGGAGCAGGAACGCCAGGAAGAAGGCATAGAGCTAATCGCATCTGAAAATTTTGTAAGCAGGCAGGTTATGGAAGCAGCCGGATCGGTAGCTACTAACAAATATGCCGAAGGATTACCAGGGAAACGCTACTATGGTGGCTGCCAGGTTGTTGATGAAATTGAAACTATAGCTATTGACAGAGCCAAACAATTGTTTAACGCCGAGTGGGCAAATGTTCAGCCGCATTCAGGTGCACAGGCTAATGCCGCAGTTATGCTGGCGGTTTTGAAACCGGGAGATAAAATTTTAGGCTTTGATCTGTCGCATGGCGGTCATTTAACACATGGCTCCGCAGTAAACTTTTCAGGTAAGTTATATGAGCCTCATTTTTATGGGGTGAAGAAAGAAACAGGCCTGGTTGATTATGAGCAGCTTAAAAAAGTAGCTCTAGAACAAAAACCAAAGCTAATCATCTGTGGCGCTTCGGCTTACTCACGCGATTGGGATTATGAATTTATCCGTAAAGTGGCTGACGAAGTTGGTGCTTTGGTATTGGCTGATATCTCGCATCCTGCAGGCCTTATAGCTCGTGGCTTATTGAACGACCCGCTACCGCATTGCCATATTGTTACCACAACAACCCATAAAACCTTACGCGGCCCTCGCGGTGGAATGATCCTTTTAGGAAAAGATTTCGAAAACCCGTGGGGACTTAAAACTCCAAAAGGCGAGATCAGGATGATGTCGGCTTTATTGGACATGGCTGTTTTTCCGGGTACACAAGGTGGTCCGCTTGAGCATATTATTGCTGCAAAAGCTATTGCATTTGGCGAAGCTTTGAGCGATGACTATATGAAATACATAGTACAGGTAAAAAAGAATGGCGCAGCAATGGCTAAAGCATTTACCGACAGGGGGTATGAAATTGTTTCGGGCGGTACTGATAATCACTTGATATTGATCGACCTTCGCAATAAAAATATTACAGGTAAGGCTGCCGAGAATGCTTTAGTGGCTGCCGATATCACCGTGAATAAAAACATGGTGCCTTATGATGATAAATCACCATTTGTTACTTCCGGTATCCGTGTAGGTACGGCTGCAATTTCAACACGTGAGATGAAGGAAAAACAAATGGAAGATATTGTTGAGTTGATAGACCAGGTTATTAATGACCCTGAAAATGAGGACAATTTGAAAAAAGTACGGAAAAAAGTGCATAAGCTTATGCACGATTACCCGCTTTATCGTATAAAACATTCAGAAATAGATTAGGTGCACGTGGATAGACGCAAATGTTGCGTCTATCCACAATCTTTTCATAACCTTTTGAATGTTATAACGTATAAGGGCTTATAATTTACAGCTACTAAATTTAAACAATTGGAAACTGAATTAAATATAAATGTGCTGGTTGTTGATGATAACAACATAAACAGGCTTTTAATTAACAAAGTACTCACCAGGTGGGGGGCACGTGCCGATTTTGCTGAAAATGGCTTACAAGCCGTTGAAAAGATAACGAACAATCAAAATTATGATGTTGTTTTGATGGATGTTTACATGCCCGAAATGGGAGGCATTGAAGCTACCCAGCTGATCCGTGCGATGCAGGAGCCTTACTTTCAGCAGTTACCCATCATTGCCCTTACGGCATCAATGTTAAGCAGCGAAAGAAACCAGATTGAAGATGCCGGCATGAACGATTATATCCTTAAACCATTCGATCCGAAGAATTTATTCGAAAAATTGAGCGCTTATCAGAAAGTGTGATTAGAGGTTAGAGACCAGAGATTAGTTGGGAGCCCTCTTTCCGGCTATGAACCATCAACTATGAACTATTCCGCATAAGCAATTGTAGCTATACTCAGCCTCAATCCTTCAATTTTAAGTAATTGTTCACCACAAGCCTCAAGCGTTGATCCGGTTGTAATAACATCGTCAACCAATAAAACATGTTTATTTATTAGCTTTTCAGGATTATTAACTGCAAAAACTTCCTGCATGTTCTCAAACCTTGCAAAGCGCGACTTATGGGTTTGGGTTTCGGTAGATTTTGCCCTTACCAAATTATTATCTTCAACAACAGCATTCATTTTATCAGCCAATCCTTCGGCAAAGCAGGCGCTTTGGTTGTAACCGCGGTCCTTTAATCTTTTTGTATGCAGCGGAACAGGAATTATAAAGTCTACTGTAGTAAACAAATCGTTTTTAATCACCTGTTCTGCAGCTATGTTCCCTAACAGGTTACCAATTTGGTGCATGCCATTATATTTAAACTGGTGCATCAGGTTTTGGATTTTTCCGCCTTTATTAAAGTAAAACAATGCAAAGGCGGCTTCCAGCTTAATTTTACCCCAAAACTGCCGGGCAACAATATTATCGGGCTGTAAATGGAAATTGGTATAAGGTAAGTTATAGCGGCAATCAGTACAAAGCAAATGCTCGTTTATTACCAGGCTTTCCCGGCAGGCAGCGCAAAGTTCAGGAAATAATAGTGAAACAAAATCAGCCAGGTAACTGCGTTGCAGGTTCATGTTTTAAGTTATTATGGCCATAGCTTGTATAGTTGGCTTAAACATCCGCACATCAAGCTTTAGCTTCTTCCTTTATCGCCAGCTGTCCGCAAGCAGCATCAATATCTTTGCCCCGGCTGCGGCGTAAATGCACATTCACGCCTTGTTTTTTCAGGTAATCAGCAAATGCTTCTACCTTATCTTCGCCCGCATTAACAAACGCAGCCATTGATATGGGGTTATATTCAATAATATTAACCTTGCAGGGCAGGTGTTTGCAAAACTGGGCAAGCTCGGCAGCATCTTCAATATTATCATTAAAGCCATCAAAAATAATATATTCGTATGTTACCGGGTTTTTGGTTTTTGCGTAGTAATATTTCAAAGCCTCGGCCAACGCCTTTAACGAGTTTTGCTCGTTTATAGGCATTATGGTATTCCGCTTTTCGTCGTTAGCGGCATGTAGTGATAGCGCCAGGTTAAATTTTACCTGGTCATCGCCCAATTTTTTTATCATTTTGGCGATGCCGGCAGTTGACACCGTTATTCTTTTGGCCGCCATGTTAAGCCCTTCTTCCGACGTTATCTTTTCAACAGAGTCCAGTACATTCTTATAATTCAATAATGGCTCACCCATACCCATGTAAACAATATTTGAAAGCGGGATCCCGTAATTTTCCCTGGCCTGCTTATCAATAAGCACTACCTGGTCATATATTTCATCCGGGTTCAGGTTGCGTTTGCGATCCATGTATCCTGTAGCACAAAATTTACAGGTTAAGCTGCAGCCCACTTGTGATGATACACAGGCAGTCATGCGGCCGGGAGTTGGAATTAAAACGCCTTCAATTAAATGAGTATCGTGTAAAATAAAAGAATTTTTTATAGTTTTATCCGCGCTGAACTGTGAGTTATGAATTTTAACGTTGTTGATAATAAAATTTTCATTAAGTTTAGTGCGCAGTTCTTTTGAAATATTACTCATCTCGTCGAAAGAAAAGCATGATTTCTTCCATAGCCATTCATAAACTTGTTTTGCCCTGAACCCTTTTTCCTCCATTCGGATAAAATGTTCCTGTAAAGCGCTCAGGCTTAGGCTGCGGATGTCAATTTTTCCTTTTGTATTAATCACGATGCAAAAGTACTAAATAAAAAAAACTATCTTTTTTTAAATGACATTCTTTTATATTTAAAAACAATAACTAAAAGTTAAGTGTATTAGGTATAGTTGGATTAGTTAAAGAATTTTGCGCGAAGTGTTACTAAATACTTGAATGAAAAGTTTTAAAGCCGATTACGTTTACCCTGTTTGTGCCGATCCAATTAAGAATGGAATAGTTACTGTTGATGATTTTGGGAAGATAACAGCCGTTATTGATCCCAGTTTATTGCCTGAAACTTATAATGCCCCTGTTGAACAGGTTAGCGGCATTATTTGCCCCGGTTTTATTAACACCCATTGCCATCTTGAACTCTCACACCTAAAGGAAAAAGTTAAACAACGCACCGGTTTGGTTAATTTTATTATTGACCTTCAAAAAAACCGCGGCGCCGATAGTGCTCTTGTATTGGATGCTGCCACCAGGGCTGACAATGAAATGTTTGAGAATGGTATTGTTGCCGTTGGCGATATCTCAAACACTAACAGCACTATCGATATCAAGAAAAACAGTAAATTATATTACCATAGCTTTATTGAAACTTTTGGCTTTTTACCCGGCAGGGCAACAGAAGTATTTGATAATGCATTCTCCTTATTGAATGAATTTAAGCCATTGCCTTGTTCAATAACTCCGCATGCGCCATATTCGGTATCAAAGGAGTTGTTTAAGCTGATCCAAAAATATAGTGATAGCGGGCATAACCTCATCAGTATTCATAACCAGGAATGCGAGGACGAAAATAAGTTTTACAGGTATAAGCTTGGCAACTTTAATGACCTATATGCGCATTTTGGAATGGATATTTCCCATTTTAAACCGCAGGCACGCAATTCTCTTCAGTCAATATTGCCATTGTTAACCACGAAGCAAGAAATTTTACTGGTGCATAATACCTGTACCAATTTAAAAGATATATATTTCATCAAACGGTTCGATCGTAAGATCCATTTTTGTTTTTGCCCGAATGCTAACCTGTATATTGAAGGCATGCTACCAAAAATTGAATTATTTATAGGCCAGGGATACAACATTACCCTGGGTACCGATAGTCTGGCATCAAACAATAAATTATGCATTTTAAGCGAAATGCGCACCATACAGGCTAAGTTCCCGTCAATAAGCACACAGCTTTTAATAGAGTGGGGGACCCTTAACGGTGCTAAATATTTAGGCATTGATGATGAAAATGGCACTATTGAACCCGGCAAAACCCCCGGCTTAAACCTGATAACCGGCCTTGATGGCCTGAAAATTACACCAGACACAAGGGTGAAGAGGTTGATTTAGTTGATTAAGTGAGTGGTTGATTGAGTTATTAAAGTACAATTCCAATAAATTCAACTTATTTAAGAAAATCAAACCAATCAACTTTCTTAATTGCTAATTTTGGATTTTTCAACCCAATCAACTTAATCTAACTCAGTCAACCCAATCAACTAATCATGAAACACCTCGATATAATAATAAAAGGCAGCGTGCAGGGCGTTTCTTTCAGGGCTGCTGCAAAAGCTGTTGCCGACCAGATCGGTGTAAAGGGCACTGTAAAAAATGAACCCAATGGTGATGTGTTCATAGCTGCTGAGGGCGATAATCTTTCGCTTGAAATGTTTTTGGAATGGTGCAATGAAGGCTCAGAGCACTCCACTGTAACTTCTGTTGAAACCAATGAGGGCGAATTGAAAAACTATCGTAATTTTGAAGTAGTAAAAAAATAGCCGGCAACAGCTATAAGCTTTAAATTAATATCATCTAAGTATTGTCAACCGCTAAAAAATTCGCCGGGCAAACGGCCTTATATGGCTTAAGTACAATAGCCGGCCGGGTGCTTAACTTTTTCCTTACCCCGGTTTACACCCGTGCATACTCTACCAAAGTATATGGCATATTTGGCAATATGTACAGTTATGCGTCTATGCTTAATGCATTGCTGGCATTTGGCATGGAAACTACCTTTTTTAGGTATCTTAATAAAAGGCCAGATGATAAGAATGTTGTATATAATAATTCTTTTGGCGCTATCCTTACTGTATCAGTTATATTCCTGCTCGTTACATTCCCGCTAAGCGGTTTAATTACAAGATGGATCCAAATAGACCCTAACACTCCTTTTACCGAATATGTACAATATACAAGGTACTTTATTGGGATTTTGGTAATTGACGCCCTATGTGTAATTCCGTTTGCCAAGATCAGGGCTGATGGCCGGCCGGGCAGGTACGGAGCCATTAAGCTGTTCAATATCATCATTTTTGTTGGGCTTAATCTGGCCTTTATTTATGTGCTGCCTTACGTGGTTAAACATAACTTGCCGGGCACTGCGCTAATAACCCCATGGTTTAAACATGGCTGGCTTGGTTATGTATTTCTTTCGAACCTCATTGCCAGTATAATAACCTTATTAATGCTGCTGCCCGAACTTGTTAAACTAAGGCCCAGATTCAACCGCGTTTTGTTTGCCGAAATGTTGCTGTATAGCTGGCCGGTACTAATTGCAAATTTTTCATTCCTCATTAATGAAAACCTTGATAAAATATTGTTAGGAAAATTACTTCCGGTAAAGGAAAGCGCAACACAAGTGGGGATTTATGTGGCCTGTGCCAAAATATCTATTTTCCTTAGCATATTTGTTAATGCCTTCAGGCTGGGCGCCGAACCTTTCTTTTTTAGCCATGCTAACAGCAAAAACGCAAATCAAACATATGCCCGTATTATGAATTATTTTGTAATTGCGGTGTGTATGATATTTGTGGCGCTGGTAGCTAATATTGATCTGCTTAAATACTTTATAAAAGGCAGGGATGCTACGCAAACCGCTTTGTATTGGTCTGGTTTACGGGTAGTGCCATTGTTGCTTTTTGGGTACGTAAGCCTGGGGATCTACATGAATCTTTCTGTGTGGTATAAACTATCTGATCAAACCAAATACGGCCTTTATATATCCGGGGTAGGCGCAATCCTTACCATTATCCTCAACGTAATATTTATTCCTAAATATAGTTACATGGCATCTGCCTGGATCTCCTTAACAGCTTACGCAACCATGATGGTACTATCCTATTTATGGGGACAAAAAAATTATCCTATCCCGTATAATTTAAAAAAGAACCTGGCTTATATTATTATTTCAGTTGTATTCGTTTATTTATCTTTCTATGTATTTAAACGTAATATATTTGCAGGTAATGGGCTGTTACTGTTATTTGTAGCAGGTGCTTTTTATACAGAGAAGAAAGAACTTAAGGCAATATTCAATAAGCGATGAACATCAGAATAATTAATAAGTCAAAAAATAGCTTGCCTGCTTACGAAACTTTGCATGCCGCAGGCATGGATCTTCGCGCTGATTTGGAAGAAATAATTTCGCTTAAACCAATGGAGCGTAAATTAGTCCCAACAGGGTTATATATTGAATTACCAGTAGGTTTTGAAGCGCAGATCCGCCCGAGAAGCGGGTTAGCTTTTAAACATGGTATAGGGATAGTAAATTCGCCGGGGACTATTGATGCTGATTATCGCGGTGAAATTAAGGTGCTGCTGATAAATTATTCAGATCAGCATTTTGAGATCAATACCGGCGACAGGATAGCGCAAATGATAGTTGCACGGCATGAACAGGTTAGCTGGGAGCTGGTTGAGCTATTAACTGAAACTACAAGAGGAGCAGGCGGTTACGGACATACGGGAGTTTAGTGAAGAATCAAGACTTTTAGAATCAGGAATCAAGATAGAAATAGGATTAGATGAGAAACGAACAAACAAGCAGCAGAAGTATTAGTAACTGTAACAGGATACGGCTTACCCGCGCTTTCTTGATTCTTGTCTCTTGCTTCTTGACGCTAACCACACTTGCTCAAAATAAAAGCAAAATAGTTGTTGTAGCAGGAAGACCTATGACAGCAACCGACAGCGCAATGGTAAAGCAGCTCTTCTTTTCGGCCCTTAGTGCAAAAACAATTGAAAATACCACCCTTGCTTCTGAACTTTTTGAGCGGGTTACCCAGTTAGATCCTGCAAATGACGCATCATTGTACGAGCTGGCTATCCTTAAAAAAACAAAAAATAATTATGCCGATGCCCAAACCCTGCTTGAAAAAGCGGTAACCGTTAATCCGGATAATGAATGGTATTGGACAGCCCTGGCTGATTGTTATGAAAAAAACAATGGCATTGATAAGCTGGACAACGTATTTAATGAATTAATAAGGATTCACCCGGATAAGCCCGATTATTATTATGATAAGGCAAATGCATTTTTTTATCTGAATAAGTATGATGATGCTTTAAAGGTATATGATAAAATTGAAGAGTTAACCGGTCCAACTGATGACCTGCTGGCCAACCGCCAAAAAATTTACCTTAAACAAGGTAAAGTGGATCTTGCAGCGCAGCAGCTGGAGCAAATGATAACCGCTGACCCATCGCAAATAAAATATTACCTGTTTTTGGCACAGCTTTACAGCTCAAATAATTTTACTGATAAAGCGCTTAAAGTTTTACTATCTGCCGAAAAAATAAAACCCAATAGCGGTTTGGTCCATTTGGCCCTTGCGGATGTTTACAGGGATAAAAAAAATGTTGAAGCCAGTTATAACGAACTAACATTGGCCTTTGCCATTCCTGACCTGGACATCGAACAAAAAATAAAGATCGTTTTAGGGTATCTTCCTCAATTCCCTGATCCTAATGCCAAAGCCAGCGCGCTTGAGCTAAGCCGCATACTTACTGTTGCACATCCTCAGGATGCTAAAGCTTATGCCATTTATGGCGATATGCTGCTGCAAAATGAAAAATTGAAAGATGCCAAGGCAATGTACCAAAAGTCGGTTGCGTTAAATAGCCAGGTTTATGAAGTACAGGAACAGCTGGTCCGCATTGAGCTGGGTGACAATGATATTGAAGGCGCAATAAAAGACGGAGAAAATTCACTATCGCTTTTTCCTAACCAGGCCTGGATGAATTATCTTGTTGGTGTTGCCTGGCTGCAGAAAAAAGATTACCATAAGGCCGTGGGTTACATTAAAAATGCAACTTCATTAGAACTTCAGGATAAGGACCTACTTTCGCAAAGCTTTTCATCACTGGGCGATTGTTATCATGATTTAAAAGATAATAAAAGTGCTTATGAGGCGTATGATAAGGCTTTAACCTATAATGCCGACAACGCATTTACTTTAAACAATTATGCTTATTACCTATCGTTAACCGGTGAACAGTTGGACAAGGCAGAAAAAATGTCAAAGCGTTCAAATGAATTACAGCCAAATAATGCATCGTTTGAAGATACTTACGCCTGGGTATTATTTAAACAAAAAGATTATAAGGGTGCTAAAACATGGATAGACAAAGCACTGGCAAACGATACAACTAAAAGCGCCGGAAAAATAGAACATTACGGCGATATCCTGTTTTATTTAGGGGATGTTGACGGAGCAGTTGACAATTGGAAGAAAGCTAAGGACAAAGGCGATAAGTCGCCGGTTTTGGAACGGAAAATAAATGAAAAGAAATACATTGAATAATACTTTATATAGCAGGGCTTCATTTGCCAATGGTTATATAAAATTGATAACAATTTGTTGCCTGTTGCTTGTTTTTAGCTGTAAAAGCCGTAAGCAGGTTATAGTTAAAAGAGTAGTTGCCGATAGTACGGCGGCCATTAAACCGGTTGATACCAAAGCAGCCAAATTAACGGTTATAAGGGCTAAACAAACCAATTTTAATACATTTTCGGGTAAGGCCAAAACCAAACTCGATATCAGTGGCAGCAGCAATGACGTTACCCTGAACATCAGGATCCAGAAAGATAAAAAGATTTGGGTTTCGGTTACTGCTATTGCAGGTATTGAAGTTGCCAGGGCAGTAATAACGCCCGACAGCATTATGCTGATTAACCGCTTGCAAAGCTTATATGTGCGCAAGCCTTTTAGCTACCTAAATAAATTTGCAGGTAAACAGGTTAATTATAAAACGCTGGAATCAATACTGATAGGTAACGCTATACCTGAGCTACTAACTGAGGATGCGGAATTTCTTTCGGCCAACGGCAATACCACTTTAAGCGGTAATTTAAACGATGTAATTTATAAGCTTATATTGGGCCCGGATATGAAAACCACCCAAACAAATTTGGCAAACCAAAGCGCTGCGCAAACATTGCAGGTTACAAACAGCGCCTTTATCCAGGCTACCAATAGGGTCATGCCTTCGCAAATAGATATGGCTTCTGTAGTAAAAGATAAAAAAATACAAGTTAATTTGCATTATACAAAAGCAGACTTTGATCAGCCGCAGGAATATCCGTTCAGTATTCCGTCGAGATATCAACCTGCAGATTAACAATTAGTAAAAGTAAATGAGATTTTTTAAAGCAGTATTCTTTTTGGTTTTAGTTTTTGCAGCATTTAGCGTACATGCACAAAGCAGCGCTGAATTAAAACGCCAGCGTGAAGCATTAACACAACAATTGGAACAGCTTAACCATGAATACCAGGAAACGGCAAACAATAAAAAAACTACTTTAAAGCAGCTTACCTTATTAAAGCAGCAGATCAGCATCCGCGAACAAAAGATCAGCAATATAAACTCCGAGGTAAGAAACCTGGATAACCAGATCTCGGAGAGCAATAATTTCGTACATAATTTACAATCACAGCTTGATCAGCTTAAAAAGGAATATGCAGCAATGGTGCTGTTCACTTATCGAAACCAAAGCGCCTATAATAAGCTGATGTTTATTTTTGCAGCTAAAGACTTTAACCAGGCATATAAACGTTTAAAATATTTACAGCAAATAGGGACATACAGGGAACGCCAGGCAGGCTACATCCAGGAAACACAAACCGAGCTGCATGTTAAGATAAATGAGCTTGATAAGAATAAAAAAGAAAAAAACAACCTGCTTGTAGACCAGGAAAAGGAAAAGAAGACCCTGGGTGCTGAAAAAAATGCACAGGTACAGGTTGTAGCCGATCTTTCACAGCATGAGGGGCTGTTAAAGCAGCAACAGCAGGATATTCAAAAGAAAATAGCTAAGAAAAATAAGGAAATTGCAGCTACCATTCGGAGGGAGATTGAAGAAGCAAGGCGCAAGGCCGAAGAAGAAGCAAGAGCCGCTGCACGGGCTGCTGCTGCCGCTGCTGCAAAAGCTAAAGCCGAGAACAAGGATGTGGCGGTAGTACCTAAGGTAAGAACGATAACTAAAAACTCAAGCACCAGCGAGGTTTTAAATGCAACTCCTGAGGCTGCTAAATTATCGAGCGACTTTTTAGATAACAGGGGAGCGCTGCCTTGGCCGGTTACAAACGGAAGCGTTAAGCAGGGTTTCGGAATTTATTACGATGAAACCCGGATAAAAAATGAAAGCCTTGGCTGGGATATTAAAACAAATCCCGGTGCTTCGGTAAGGGCGGTGTTCCAGGGCGAGGTGTCAAATGTTAAAGACGTAAGCGGAACCTACCTGGTAGTAATAAAGCATGGTGAGTATTTTACTGCATACTCCAACCTTAAATCAGTAAGTGTTAGGGCCGGGCAAAAAGTAAGCACCAAACAGGTTATAGGCACGGTTGCTACTGATTCATCAACAGGTGAGGCTATTGTAAGTTTTTCGTTATATAAGGGAATTACCGCAGTTAATCCTAAAATTTGGCTCGCACCAAATTAGTTTGGACTTTATAAATTTTAAATTACCTATATTTGTAGGCTTAATTAATAATCCGTATGCATAGCTTAGTATTGGGATTTTTGAACATTGGTTCATCAGAAATGGTCCTTATAGTATTTGTTGCCCTGTTGCTTTTTGGCGGCGAAAAGCTACCCGAAATTGCGCGTGGCCTTGGGAAGGGAATCCGTGACTTTAAAGATGCCTCTGAAGGGGTTAAACGCGAAATAAACAACCAGATAAATAGCTACGAGGAAAAGAGAGAAGAAACCAAACTAAATGAACAGGCTGCGGAGCATGAAGCTGCTCAAAAAGAACTCCCTTCTTATCCCGAAGGTTTTACACCTGTTGAAAATACCATACCGGTAAATGATAGTCACCTTACAACAAGTGATAGCCCTGTAGCTGAAGAGCATAAAGAGGTAGCTACTGAAACTGTTGCTGAAAAGCATACTATCGATTTTACAAAACATGAGCCGGTAACACATTCAGAAGTTTCAGAGCACGAAACACCTGAAATTACAAAGAACACGAAATAAGAATATTAATCATAATTAAACATAAAAAATCATGGGTGGATTAGGCGCACCAGAAATTATTCTGATCATCATTGCAATTTTAATACTGTTTGGCGGTAAAAAAATTCCTGAACTAATGAAAGGTTTAGGCAAAGGCATGAAAGAATTTAAGGATGCACAAAACGGCGAAGGCACAACTACAACAACTTCAGGTTCAACAAGCAATACCGAAGAAAAACCAAAAGTTTAAGTTGTAAAACGGTCCGGCAGATCCGGCACTGGCTATATCAATGTTTTATAATATGAACTTATCTGTTGATTATTTATACATTCAACGGATAAGTTTTTTATTTTAGGCCCATGACTAAATCTTATACCTCGTTAGGCGAGATAAAGAGCGAGATTGCAATTGGAAAAATTACGGTCGAAAAACTGGTACAAGGCTACATAGCTAACATTACAGCAAATTCGCATTTAAATGCTTTTAATGAAGTATTTGAAAATGAAGCGCTTACCAGAGCAATAGAAATTGATGCCCGTATTGGGCAAGGTACTGCCGGCAAGCTGGCCGGTATGGTTATTGCCATAAAGGACAACATCTGCTACAAAGGGCATAAAGTAACGGCCTCCTCAAAAATTTTAAAAGATTTTACTTCTGTTTACTCATCAACTATAGTTGAGCGCTTATTGGCCGAAGATGCGGTGATAATTGGACGCTGCAATTGCGATGAGTTTGGCATGGGCGCGGCTAATGAGAATTCGTATTTCGGCCCGGTAAAAAACCACGCTGACGAAACCAGGGTTTCAGGCGGGTCATCAGGTGGCTCGGCGGTGGCGGTTCAGGCAAATATGTGCCACGCTGCAATAGGTACCGATACCGGTGGCTCTGTAAGGCAGCCGGCTGCGTTTTGCGGACTGGTAGGTTTAAAGCCAACTTATGGACGCATTTCAAGGCATGGTATAATTGCTTATGCTTCGTCGTTTGACCAGGTTGGTCCCATCACCAGGTCGGTAGAGGATGCAGCGCTTTTATTGGAAGTTATGGCCGGTAATGATGAGTATGACGGCACTTTATCAAGCACTGCCGTTCCATCGTTCAGTAAAGAAATTAAAGCGCCGGGTGTAAAAAAGATAGCTTACCTGCAAGAAGCGCTGTCAAGCCCCGGTGTTGATGCTGAGATTAAAAATACGCTTGTAAATTATATTGATAAATTACGTGCCGAAGGCCATACGGTTAAGCCAATAGCGTTTGATTACCTTGATTATATGGTGCCCGCCTATTATATATTGGCAATGGCCGAAGCATCATCAAATTTATCCAGGTATGATGGTGTTCATTACGGCTATCGCAGCCCTGCCGCAACTGATCTGGCATCAACCTATAAAAGATCCCGCTCCGAAGGGTTTGGCAAAGAAGTTAAACGCCGCATTATGCTGGGTACGTTTGTACTGAGCGCAGGGTATTACGATGCCTACTTTTCTAAAGCACAAAAAGTACGCAGGTTGATAAGAGAAAAAACAGATGCTATTTTGCAGGAATATGATTTTATATTGATCCCCACGGCTCCTGAGCCTGCTTTCGCAATTGGGAAATTGGAAAAAGACCCGGTTGTAACATATCTTTCTGATATTTTTACCGTACAGGCATCATTAACGGGCGCACCTGCTATTTCATTACCTGCAGGCAATAATAGTAAAGGATTACCGTTAGGGTTGCAATTGATAACCAAACATTTTGACGAACAGGAATTGTTAAATTTTTCCAAATACTTCCTTGAACTATAGAAAATTAATATATTAGTAAAATATCCTGGTAGCATTCGCTAAGTTAAACCCTAAAGAATGAAGAGAACACTTACGCTGATCATCTGCTTACTGTCATTACAAATCATTAATGCTGCCCCTCATTTTTCTCCTGTTTCAGCAGCTATTCGGCAAAACTCAAAGCTTAATGATGACTTTCAAAAAGACCGCGCAGATACTATTATAGTTCCGGTTGTTAACCAACCCGCTCCATTAACCAGCCAAAGCGGCATTTACAAACATCGTTTAGATTCCATAAAGAAGGATATTCCGCTTGATTATAACGAGTATGTACAAAGCTACATAGACATATACATGCATAACCGTGATGAAATGGGGCATGTACTGGGTTTAACAAAATACTACTTCCCTATTTATGAAAAGGCTTTTCACGATGCGGGGATCCCTGATGAAATAAAATATTTATCCATTGTTGAATCAAAGCTCGATCCTTATGCGGTATCAAGAGTAGGGGCAACAGGGCCGTGGCAGTTTATGTTTACTACCGCAAAGCTTTATGGCTTAAATATGGATGATTATGTAGATGAGCGCCGCGACCCTATCCAGGCCAGCTATGCAGCGGCGGCTTATTTAAAAGATGCCTACCAGGAATTTGGCGACTGGCTTTTGGCCATAGCATCATACAATTGTGGTAAAAGCAATGTGGAACGCGCCATTGAAAAAGCAGGCGGCGCCACTGATTTTTGGTCAATCCGCCAGTATCTGCCTAACGAAACCAGGGGCTATGTGCCTGCATTTATTGCCGTGGCTTACCTGATGAATTTTTATGATAAGCATAATATCATCCCCCAGGCCTGCAAATTTGCATTAAAAACGGATACTATTTTAGTAAACAAATACCTGCCCTTAAGCACAGTTTCACAATCATTGAAGCTTGACCTTGGCCAGCTGACTATTTTGAACCCTTCCTATAAAAGGCAGATAATTAACGGTACAGCCAATAGGCCACGCCGCATGATAATTCCGCAGATAGATAAAGCGCAGTATGCTGCATTATACGAAGCATTGAATAATACAAATTTACCTGCAGCTACTCCTCAACCAATGGTTTACGCTGCTTACCACGAAAACAAAGAAGAAAAAACGCCGTCATACCATAAAGTACGACGGGGTGAAACATTAAGAGACATTGCTGATAATTATGGTATAGAGGTGCAGGATCTTAAAGCCTGGAACCATTTACACAACAATAAAGCCGAAGTTGGAAGAAGGCTGAAAGTAAAAGAATCTGCCGATGAACCGGAAGAAAAACCGGCTAAAGTAAGCAGCCATAATTATATAACTTATAAAGTTAAAAGGGGCGATACGCTTAGCGGGATAGCATCGAAATTTGAAGCTTCGGCTGAAAAGATCAGAGAATTGAACGGCCTGAAAAAAGGCCGCCTGCAGCCTGGTATGATGATCAAGATCACTAAAGGATAGGGGGAGATTGCGGATTTCGAATGTTCGATTTCGGATTTAAAGGAATATATTTAAGGGTGTTTTGTGAGAGCAGGGCGCCTTTTTTGATTTCAAAGGCTGGTTAGTGGGCCACAATTAAGGATGCGGCAGCTTATGGATTAAATTATATGATAACAGCAATAGACATAATATTCGACGGAAAATCCTCAATTGTAGATTTACACTCGTTATTGGAAGCCTTGCTTGTGAAATTTAGAGATGTATATTTCAATGAACCTGAAGATGTTGAATTTACAACACATGAAGATATAATCAACGTGTTTAAAAGCGAAGTCCATATTGATTTTGTTGTTTCTTTAAATGAGTTAAATATGTTTGGGATTGCTATCCCCGACGTATTTGCAAATTTGGGTGTTTATAATGGAGAAATCGAATTGTTATTGTTTTTTGACTTTAAAGACCTGGATTTTAGTGATTATAAGGCAAGTATCGACCATTTACGAATATGGACTACTGAGTTTCAAAATAAGTTCAAATTTGAATACGTTCGATGCCAAATAGATAATGGTAATGAAGATGAATATTATTTTGATAGTCATGGTATAGGCCCTTGTTATAATTTTCTTGATAAATAAAAAAACAAGCGTTTAACGCCTTTTTCTTAATTTTGAGTCGCCTATATGAAAAGGCCGCTACCTTATCATCAAAACGTAAAACAATGTCAAAGCTTAACTTCATTTCGCCTTTTTTTATTGTTTCGAATTTGAAAGATTCGGTATCATTTTATGTAAATAAACTAGGGTTTGAAGTATGGTATACTGGTCCTGACGATGGTCCATATTGGGCTATGGTAGGCCGCGGCCCCGTTTCCATTATGCTAAAGGCAATTGCTGATGACATAAAACCCATTCCCAATCATACCCGGCATGAATGGGCCCGATGGGATGCGTACATTTCTACTGAAGAACCCGACACCTTATTTGAAGAATTCAGTTCAAGCGGTATAATATTTCGCCAAGCCATTAGGGACGATAGCGATGGGCTGCGCGGATTTGAAGTAACGGATGCTGATGGCTATGTTTTGTTTTTTGGCCGGCCTAAAGCATAAGCGATTTCCCATTCTGCGAATTCATAAATTCTGATTCAGACAATCATTCCGCAATCCAAATTCCGACTTCCGCATTTCTTAAATCCGAAATCAAACATCCGAAATTCGAAATTAATCTTCGTCCTTTCAGCTTTATCCTTAATTTTGCGGTATCAGTAACTGACAAGATGAACAAACCCACCCGTAACCAGGACGCGCTAAATTACCATTCAAAAGGACGCCCCGGAAAAATACAGGTAGTACCTACCAAACCAACCAATTCGCAGCGCGATTTAAGTATGGCTTACTCGCCGGGCGTTGCAGAGCCATGTTTGCGTATTGCAGATAATGTTGAGGATGTTTATAAATATACAGCCAAAGGCAACCTGGTTGGAGTGATAACCAATGGCACCGCTGTACTTGGTTTAGGGAATATTGGCCCTGAGGCAAGCAAGCCCGTTATGGAAGGTAAGGGCCTGCTGTTTAAAATTTATGCTGATATTGATGTTTTTGACCTGGAGGTAAATGCCAAAACTGTTGATGAATTTGTAAACATTGTAAAAGCGCTTGAACCTACTTTTGGCGGCATCAACCTGGAAGATATCTCGGCCCCAACCTGTTTTGAAATTGAACGCAGGTTAAAGGCCGAAATGAAGATCCCGGTAATGCATGACGACCAGCATGGTACAGCAATTATATCGGGCGCGGCGCTAATAAATGCCTGTGAGATCCAGGGGAAAAAGCTGGATAAAATAAAAATGGTGGTTAACGGGGCGGGTGCCGCTGCGGTATCCTGCTCAAAAATGTACCTGGCACTTGGTGTAAAAAGAGAAAACCTGGTGATGTTTGACATTAATGGGTTGATAACTCCTGAACGTTCCGATCTTGGTGGGATCCAGATGGAATTTGCCACAACGCGCAAGGATGTGAAAACTCTTACCGAAGCAATGAAAGGGGCGGACGTTTTTGTTGGTTTATCAGCAGGTAATATTGTTACGCCCGATATGCTGAAAGCAATGGCAAAGAATCCCATTGTTTTTGCAATGGCTAACCCCAATCCTGAAATTGCTTATGACCTTGCCATAAATTCGCGCAAGGATATCATAATGGCTACCGGCCGGTCTGATTTTCCGAACCAGGTAAACAACGTTTTGGGCTTCCCGTATATTTTTAGGGGTGCGCTAGATGTTAGGGCAACGGCTATTAATGAAGAAATGAAAATTGCCGCGGTTATGGCAATAGCCGGGATGGCAAAAAAACCAATCCCGGAGGCTGTTAACCTGGCCTACAATACAAAAAACTTAAAGTTCGGCAGGGATTATATCATTCCAAAACCGATGGATCCACGGTTGATCACTGAAGTTTCATCGGCAGTTGCAAGGGCGGCTGTGGAATCAGGAGTAGCCCGGCAGGCAATAACGGATTGGGATGCTTACACTGAAGAGTTAAGGTCGCGCATAGGTATTAATGATAAGCTGTTGCGTAACCTTACCAATAAAGCCAAATCAAACCCTAAACGGATAGTTTTTGCCGAAGCTGATACTTATAAAATTTTAAGAGCAGCCCAGATTGTTAAAGAAGAAGGCATTGCCACTCCAATTTTGCTGGGAAATGTAGCCAGGATCCGACAAATAATGAAGGAGAATGATATTGAGCTTGGTGATGTTCATATTATTGATCCGCAGGAAAATTGCGAGCGTATGGATGAGTATGCGGCATACTTATACAGCAAGCGCCAGCGAAAAGGTGTTTCGGTTTATGAGTCGAAGAAACTGATGCATGATCGTAACTATTATGGCGCCTGTATGGTACAATTTGGGGAGGCCGATGCTTTAATATCGGGCCTGACCAAGGATTATGTAACCACTATAAAACCGGCACTGCAAATTATAGGTACCGGTGACGGTGTTAGCCGGGTAGCCGGTATGTATATGATGATCACTAAAAAGGGCCCCGTATTTTTTGGTGATACTACAGTTAACGTAAATCCATCTATACAGGACCTGGTAGATATTACCGTGCTTATTGAACGTTCGGTAAGAAAATTCAATATCGACCCAAGGGTTGCTATCCTTTCGTACTCAAACTTCGGATCAAACCAGGGCCCTATCCCTGAAAAAACGATGGAAGCTGTTCGCATTTTGCATGAAAAGTATCCTGCTATGATAATTGATGGTGATATGCAGGCCAATTTTGCGCTAAACGCCGATCTGCTTGCCGACAACTTCCCTTTTTCTACATTGCAAGGCAAACCGGCCAACACGCTGATTTTTCCAAACCTTGAATCGGGTAATATAGCCTATAAGCTGTTACAGGAAATTGGAGGCGCTGAAGCTGTAGGTCCAATCTTATTGGGACTAAAAAAGCCTGTGCATGTATTACAATTGGGAAGCTCTGTACGCGAAATAGTGAACATGATAACCATAGCGGTAGTTGACGCCCAGGAAAAAGGTGATGAAGAAATCAAAAACAAAAAATAAATTATAGAAGAAGGTGAAAGGCAAAAGGTTAGAGCAGATTTACGAAGTTTTCAAAACTTCGTAAGTCTTACTTAATTCCGCAATCGGCATTTCGACTTCCGCATTATTGTAAAAACCTTTAACCCTTCGCCTTTAACCTTTTACCTCCGAAATCCCCCTCATATAAATTGAGGATAAGATTTTTTTTAAAAAACCATAAAAACCCTTTACCTTCACCCTTAACCTTATACCCCCAAATTGATAAATTATGTACGCTTATATTGATGGGAAATTAGCTTTTAAAAGCGCTGCTTTTGTGGTGATTGATGTGGGCGGCGTGGGATATCATATCAATATATCATTAAATACCTATTCAAAAATTGGGAGCGCTGAACGCTGTAAGCTTTTTACCTGGCTGCATGTAAAAGAAGATGCCCACACTTTGTATGGTTTTATTGATGAAGGCGAGCGCCGTTTATTCCTTCACCTGATCTCCATATCAGGCATAGGGCCAAATACAGGCCGGATGATGCTGTCGTCAATTACGCCCGAAGAAATTCAAAACGCAATAATTTCAGGCAATGTCGCATTAATCCAGCGCATAAAAGGTATCGGGCCTAAATCAGCACAGCGGGTTATATTAGAGCTTCAGGACAAACTACGTAAAGAAGGTTCTGATACACTAAGTACAGTGCCGCTAAATAAAACAGTAAGGGAAGAAGCGTTATCGGCCCTGGTTATGCTGGGTTTTGCCCGTAATGCTGCTGAGAAGGTTATTGACAATGAAATAAGCAAAAATAATAATGATTTAACTGTTGAACAGTTGATTAAATCTGCACTAAAAGCTTTATAATTACGTAAATTATTACTTGGGCCTTGATTAGATTTTTTACCTGGAGAGTTGCTGTAATTGTATCATTTATTTCTGCATTTTGCGGGATAGGCAATGCTTTTGCCCAGCAGGCAGCAGGTACAAAAAAAGATTCAGTTAAAGTTCAGATCCCGGCTAAAATAAACGAGTCAAAAAACTACCGTTTACGCGAAGGCGCCCTTCTTTACGACCCAATAAACCTTGTGCGTACTTTTGAATATGATGTGGTGACCAACAGGTATGTAATGTACGAACGCGTCGGGAACTTATTATACAGACCCCCACAATACCTCACTTTTGATGAATATCTGCATTATTTAGAGAAGGAAAATCAGCGGAATTATTTCAAGAAACTCGCCGATAACTATGCTTATGCGTCACAGCAGCCTGGTTTTATTCCACCCATAAGGCTCAGGAGCCAAACGTTTGACCAGATCTTCGGAGGATCGACCATCGACATAAAGCCGCAGGGATCTGCCGAGGCAATCATGTCAGGTCAAATAAATAAAAATGAAAACCCGCTTTTTAATACGAAGCAGCGTACCCAGTTCAATTTCAATTTCGATCAGAAGATCCAGCTGAATGTAACCGGAAGCATTGGTGATAAATTAAAGATCACCACCAATTATAATACCGATGCCCAGTTTCAGTTTGAAAACCAGATAAAGCTGGATTATACCGGTAAGCCCGACGAGATCATTCAAAAAATTGAAGCCGGTACCGTAAGCATGCCATTAAATACCACGCTTATTACGGGTAGCCAGGCTTTGTTTGGGGTAAAAACGAAATTGAAATTTGGCAAGCTTGATGTTACAACCATCTTTTCACAGCAGCGGTCGCAATCAAAAACAATCACCATAACAAATGGGGCGCAACAGGGCCAGTTTAAATTTACACCTGCTGATTACGAAGCTAACCGGCATTACTTTTTAGCACAGTTTTTCCGTAATAACTACAACAAAGCGCTTGCAAATATTCCTATCATCTCCTCAAACATAAATATTACAAAAATTGAGGTTTGGACAACCAACAGAACAAACAATACAACAGATTCAAGAGATGTACTGGCACTTATGGACCTGGGCGAAAACAGCCCATATAATAAAACACTTGTACATGGTGGCCCGGCTTATTCAGGTTATCCCGCCGGTTTTAAAGGGCCGGGTTTTCCGCAGCAGTCAAATACATTGCTTGCAAATTTGCCTGCATCAACACGTTTAACTAACGACCCTCAGAATACCATTGGCAGTTACTTTCAAAGTACAGGCGGTTCTGATAACTACAGCAAGCTTACTTATGCACGTAAATTAACGGCTAAGGAGTTTACACTGCATTCGCAACTGGGTTATATCTCGCTAAATTACCCGTTGAATAATGATGAAGTTTTAGCGGTAGCCTACCAGTATACCGTTAATGGCGTGCAATACCAGGTGGGTGAGTTTTCAAGCGATGTTCCGGTTGATCCAAACAACCCCAAAGTTTTATATGTAAAGCTGCTTAAAAACCAACTGTTAAAAACCAGCCTGCCGACCTGGAAGTTAATGATGAAAAATATTTATTCATTAAACTCTTTCCAGGTTAGCCCTAAAGACTTTAAGCTGACGGTGACCCGGCTGGACGACAAATCGGGGATCGAGAAAACCATAATGGAAGAGGGGCAGAATACCAAGAGCAAGCTCTGGCTGCAGCTAACCGATTTGGATAATCTTGATCAGCAGCAAAATAAACAGCCCGATGGTTATTTTGACTTTTTAGAAGGAATAACGATCGATTCGCAAAACGGGAAGATCATATTCCCTAAGTTGGAACCTTTTGGGTCAGACCTTGCCAAACAATTTACCGCGGCAGAGTCGGATCTTGCTAAACGATATGTTTACCAGCAATTATATGATTCAACTAAAACCATAGCACAACAATTTTTCCCGCAGTTAAACCGGTATTTAATAAAGGGTACTTACACGGCAACATCAGGATCTGAATACCAGTTGAATGCGGTTAACATACCGCAGGGATCTGTAGTGGTAAATGCCGGAACGCTAAAACTTGTGGAAGGCACCGATTATACCATTGATTACAGCGCGGGCCGCATCAGGATATTAAATACCGCATTGCTATCATCGGGCCAGCCCATAACGGTAAAGGTGGAGAATAATGAATTGTTTGGCGTACAGCAAAAATCATTGTTTGGCTCAAGGTTTGACTACAAGGTTAATGATAACCTGGCAATAGGGGCAACCATAATGCATTTAACCGAGCAGCCTATTACCCAAAATGAAATTATTGGCGAAGAGTCAATATCCAATACCATTTATGGGTTTGATGTAAACTATAACGCTAATTCAAGGTTATTAACCCGTTTGGTTGATAAAATACCGTTTATACATACCAAAGCCCCGTCATCAATAAGCTTTAATGGTGAATTTGCACAATTGTTACCCGGCAGCCCTTCAATACTGAATTTTGCCGGCTCAAAGAACGGAACAGCATATCTTGACGATTTTGAGAATAGTCAATCGGTAATTGATGTTAAAAGTGCGAATAGCTGGCAAATTTCGGGTACGCCGCAACTGTTTCCCGAGTCGCAGGCATTTAATGATCTAAGCTATGGTTACAACCGTGCCAGGCTGGCCTTCTACAATATCGACCCTGTTTTTTATACAGGCAGTACTATCCCGGTTAGCAGAAACGAACTGTCAAACCACTATGTAAGGCAAATCCTTCAAAACGAAGTGTATCCGTTCAAGCAGTCACCTACGGGCCAGCCATTAAATATTGCAACTTTAGATCTTGCATTTTATCCAACCGTAAGGGGGCCATATAACTTTTCAATAACAGGGCTTAATACCGACGGAAGCCTGAAAAACCCTCAATCGCGCTGGGGTGGTATAATGAGGGGCATAAACGCAAATGATTTTGAATCGTTAAACGTACAGTACATTGAGTTTTGGGTGATGGATCCTTACATCTATAAACCTAATTCAGCGGGTGGCGACCTGTATTTTAACCTTGGTAATATTTCTGAAGATATATTAAAGGACGGAAGAAAAAGCCTGGAAAATGGTTTGCCTGTTGATGGCAACTATAGTAACACCGATGAAACTAACTGGGGGAGGGTATCAAAACTACAGCCGGTTGTAAATGCTTTTGATAATAATCCCGCTTCGCGTAAATTACAGGATGTTGGTTTGGACGGATTGAACGATGCCGATGAGCAGAAAAAATTCTCCGGAGTTGTACAGCAGGTTAAGGGTGCAGTTAGTGCGCAGGCGGCTAATAATTTTGCAGCAGATCCGTCATCGGATGATTACCAGTATTACCAGGGACCGGATCTGGATAAAACCGGTGCGGGGATCCTGAAACGTTACAGCAGGTATAACGGCACAGACGGTAACTCCCCAACAGCTGAGCAGTCACAGGCTTTACTTGGCCTGCAAACATCGGCATCAACATCCCTGCCTGATGGGGAAGACATTAACCATGACAATAATATGGACCAGGATGATGAATACTTTCAGTATAAGGTATCCATGCGCCCGGCAGATCTGGTTGTTGGTAAAAACTTTGTTAGTGATAAGGTTACTTCAACTGTTAAGCTGGCAAACGGCACTCCGGCGAACGTTACCTGGTACCAGTTCAGGGTACCAATAAATTCATACCAACAGGCCGTTGGCGGCATCCAGGATTTTAAATCCATCCGCTACATCCGCATGTTCATGACTAATTTTGCCGATACCGCTATATTGCGTTTTGCATCGATGCAGTTGGTGCGCGGTGAGTGGCGTGCTTTTAATACAGAGAATAATCCTAACAATGTAATAGCTGACCCTTCAATAATCAACCCGCCGCTTGATAATTCTGTATTAGATGTTGAAACTGTAAATATTGAAGCGAACGGTAATCGTCAGCCAATTCCTTATGTTGTTCCGCCGGGCATAACCCGCCAGGTTGATTATAATAACATACAGGCCAATACCAAGCTAAATGAGCAATCATTATCATTAAAAGTGACTGATCTGCGTGATGGTTACTCACGTGCAGCCTTCCGTTTGTTTAATAATGATCTGCGCAAGTATAAAGCATTACAAATGTTTATACATGCCGAGGGCACGCAGCTAAAAGATAATGACCTTAGCGCATTTATACGACTGGGGGTTGATTATGTAGATAACTATTACGAATATGAAATACCGTTAAAGGTAACTCAGCCCGGCACCTCGGCGCCTACTTCTATATGGCCCGATGTTAATGAGCTTGATTTGCAGCTTTCATTACTAACTACCGCAAAGCTTGCCCGTAATAACGCCAGATACCTGGGTAAGCCATGGCCGCTAACATTGCCTTTCACCGTAACTGACGGTAAAAACAAAATCACTATTGTAGGCCAGCCCGATCTGAGCCGGCTTACAGCCGTAATGCTGGGTGTGCGCAACCCTTTAAAACCTGCATCAAACACCAGTAATGACGATGGCCTTAATAAGGATGGGACCCTTTGGTTTGATGAATTACGCCTTACCGACTTTGACCAAAAAGGAGGATGGGCCGCAACCGCCAGGGTTAATGCCAAGCTTGCTGATTTTGCAGATATAACGGTATCAGGCAGTAAGACCACTGTAGGTTTTGGTGCACTTGATTCAAGGCTGGCCGATCGCAGCCTGTATGATAACCAGGTATATGACGTGGCTGCCAACGTTGAACTTGGTAAGTTCTTTCCTGATAAAAGCGGTGTACATATCCCGGCATATGTAAATGTATCATCGCAGGTAAGTACGCCTGAATATGACCCTGCATCACCCGATATCACTTTAAAGCAAACCCTAAATGCAACCAGCGACGCTAAAAAACGCGATTCAATAAAAAATGCTGCCGAAGACTATACCATGCGCAAAAGTATCAGCTTTACCAATGTGCATATTGCCCAAACTAATCCGAAAGCAAAAAAACATCCATGGGACGTTTCAAACCTGAATGCTACTTATTCTTATTCAACATATGAGCATCACGACTTTACTACACAAAATGACCTGGAGAAAACCTATAAAGCCGAGCTGGATTATAATTATACTACCCAGCCTAAATATTATAGTCCGCTCAGCAAGATCATTAAAAACAACACGCTGGCACTGCTTCGCGATATTAATTTCAGCTTGTTGCCCTCGCGGTTAAATTTCAGCATTAGCTTTAATCGTTTTTATTCAGAAAATACGTTAAGGAACAATGATCCAAATAATTACATACCTATACCTACTACATTTAATAAAACGTTCAACATTACAAGGGTTTATGGCATAGGCTGGAACTTGTCGAAATCTCTTACAATGGATATTGACGCCACCAACCTTTCAACAGTGGATGAGCCAACCGGCCGTGTTAACGGCTTAAAAGTTGATACGCTGTGGGAAAACTTAAAACGGCTTGGGCGTACAACAAATTATAACCATACCATAAACTTTAATTATACCGTACCGCTTGCCAAAATTCCTGGTATGGACTGGACAAGCATGATTGCCCACTACAGCACAAATTTTCATTGGCAAACCCAACCGCTTTTTGCTATAAATGACCCGCAGTATGATGTAGGTAACAGCATTCAGAACGCACGCACCATCCAGCTTAATCCAACCTTGAATTTCGACCAGTTTTACAACAAGTTTAAATTTATAAAAAGGGCATTGGGACCTGATAATACAAACTCGCTGTCCAAATTCTTTGTTGGCCTGTTAACCAGCGTTAAAAATATTAGTGGTACATATACCCGTACAGAAGGTACATTTATACCGGGTTACCTGCCACAATCTAATTTTGCGGGTGAGGATTTAAACTACGGTGCACCAGGAATAGGATTTTTATTGGGTAGCCAGGCTGACCTGCGGCAAAAAGCGATTGCCAATGGCTGGATAAGTACGGATACGCTCCAAAATCAGCTTTATGTAAAAACGCTGAATGAGGACTTACACTTAAAAGGCACTTTTGAGCCTGTTAAATACCTGCGGATAGAACTGCAAGCCTTTAAAACGCAGGATCATACCTATCAAACATCCTTTAAGTCTGTTGATGGGTCAAACAATATCCAAAACCTTAGCCCAACTACAACCGGCGACTACACTATATCCTATTTAACACTGGCAACCGCATTTTCAAAATCAAAGGGAATTGATAATACTTCACCAACCTTCCAGAAATTTTTGGATGACAGGGCTATTATTTCGCAAAGGTTAGGAAAGCAAAATCCTAACTCTACAGGTTCGCCGGTGGGCGGCTTTAGTGATGGTTATAGCCAGAATTCGCAAAATGTGTTGGTGCCGGCATTCCTGGCTGCTTATTCAGGTAAGGACGCGGGAAAATCAGGACTTGGACAATTTCCCAATATCCCAATTCCAAACTGGCAGATAACGTATAACGGCTTAAGCCACGTGCCGTTATTTATGGAGTGGTTTGATTCTTTTGATGTAACACATGGTTACCGGTCAACTTATAGTGTATCAGGCTTTACCACGCTGTTACAATACCAGGCCGCTAACGGGGCTGTAAGTTCAAGAGATGCCAATAACGACTTTTTGCCTTATTACCAATTTTCGCAGGTTACAATTTTTGAACAGTTTGTGCCATTGATCGGCATGTCTGCCCGTTTTAAAAACAACATGACGGCTAATTTTGAGTATCGCAGCAGCCGGTCGTTAAGCCTTAGCTTATTGAATAGCCAGCTTGCACAGCAGAACGAAAGCATATTGGTATTTGGCTGGGGCTATCATGCAAAAAATTTCAGGTTCCCTTTTGGTTTGATGAGTGGCAAGCAGGATAATGATGTGAATTTTAAGATTGATTTTTCACTACAGGACAATAAAACATTGATATACCGCGCAGATGTAACTGCTGCCGAAATATCATCAGGTGCGCAAAATATAACCGTACGCCCATCAATTGATTATGTAATAAACCAACGGTTTAACTTGAATGTGTTTTATGATTCAAACATAACACGCCCTTATACCTCGCAAACATTTAACACCGCATTTACCAATTTTGGCATTAATTTAAAGTTGTTGCTACAATAATAATTGCCTGAACCATGATTTTTCACGTATTGTTTGTTTTTTAAGTGCATTCAAGAGGGCGTTGTCGTTTGCCTGATTAGAAGATTGGCTTGATTTTTTAATCAGGTAATCCTAAAATCAGGTAAATCATGGTTCAAAACATTTGCAATTTGCACCGGAAATTATCCAACAAAAAAGCTGCCCGTTAAAGCAGCTTGAAGAATATATATTATAAATTATTAAGTGCATTTTAAGAAAAGAGCATAAAGACCAAAGCGAAAAACCTTTTTGCTTTCAGCTTTCAGCTTTTCGCTTTACTCTCCTTAGTTTTCCTTGCTCAACCGGCCTGAACCTAATGTGTGGCTATCAGTAATTGTTGCGTTGCCTGAATAAACCACATTGCCAGAACCAACGATACGCGCCGAGATGGTTTTATCAACGCCAAAGTGAGCATTGCCCGACCCTGTTAAAGTAACTGAAGCGGTATTGGTTTTAAAATGCCTTCCGTCAAGACCTCCGGATCCGCTGATGATAACTTGCGTTACATCTGCACTGCCGCTGAGTGAAATTGATCCTGATCCGCTTAGTACTGAGTGAAAATCACCTGCTTTAACTGGTGTAGAAATGCTGCCTGAGCCGCTTAATGCAATACTAACTTTATTGCCGCTAACAGTACCTTCAACGTTAATAGAACCTGAACCTGCATTAACAAGGCCGGATAACGATTTTGCAGTAACGTAAATATCGATCTTGCCATAATTCTCATGATTGCCACGGTGTTTGAATTTTATTTGCAATCCGCCATCCTCAACATTTGTTTCAATTTCTTTTATAGCATCTGGTGATGCTTCAATTTTTAAACTTTCAGTACCGTTTATTTTTACATGCACATCAAACGGGCCGGCTGAGCCAATGCTGGTAAATCCTGAAACCTGGCGTGTCCCTTCCGATTGGGCCGATGCTCTTAATGTAGTTGCAACTGTCAACACAGCTGCAAAAATGATGTAGGTTATTCTTTTCATAGTTGTTAGTTCATTACTTTATTAATAAGATGCAATTGTCTTGCCAAACGTTGCACTGAAACACAATAAAAATCAGAAACGCATAGAACGCCCCCAAAGAGATGACATAATAAATTTAGAACCTAACGGCTAAGGGCCAGCCTCTGTTTTCTTTTTTAGTTCCTTTTTTAATTTACGTTCGGCCCGTCGTTGTTGCCTTAGCTCTTTTCTTAGCATACGGTCCTTTTTATTTTGCTTCTGCTGGTCCTGCATAGTGGTAACCGCCTGCTGTGTTTTTTTATCCAGGCCAACAGATGGTTTTATGCCGCTTAGCAATGTTTGCCAAACCGATTTAAAAAATGCTGTTTCAGGCGTGCGCGAATAGTTAACATAGGCTACCCGTGGTTGTTCGCCTGCATTATCCGGGTTATTGTGTTTTAGAATAAAGATATTGGCAAACAAAGAGGCTATCATTTTCTTCTTTAGGTTATCGTTAGTGGTGTCAGCCTTTAGTAACGACACCTTTACATCGTTATATAGCATCATAACTTTCCCTTTTGATGAATTTCGGTTAGCGGTGATATCAAAGCTAAACTCCTTAAGTGTACCCGAATTAACTTTAACCATAGCCAATGGCATTACGGCCTGGTTAAGAACCTGCAGGTTCATTGGGCCAAGGCTGCCCTTATAGCTAAAGGCATTATCCTTATCGGTTAAATTAAAATTAAAAGTGGTGGTAAGCTTGCCCCGGTACATGAAATAGGTGCTGAGCTTTATGGTGCTGATATTGTTTTTTTGCAGGGCTGCTTTATTATTGGTAAAGTTTAAAGCGCTCCCACTTGTGTTGTTAAATACCAATGTGCCTGTTTGGTTTGATTTTGAATTGTACTCGTTATATACAACGCGCATCCGCCGGAACAATACTGTGTCTATCCTTATATCCGCGCTGATGCTGTCAATGGCGGCATTGGGGAAACTCCTTATTTTATCTTTTATAATTTTTGAATGATTTGGATTGGCAAATATCTGGAACGAGCCATTGCTTAATACCAGATTTGAAGCTGTTAATGCTCTGTATTTATGATAATTTAAAAAGTCGAAATGATTAAGCTGGGCAGAATCAAGGCGGAGCGTAAAGCGGTCCCGGTGGCTTTTTGAGAAAAATACGCTTGTATCAGCCGGTTTTAAAGTTAAATCAAGAACATTCAGTTGCGATTTTGACGTTGATAGTTTAAGCGACTTGACATTATAAGAATATAACCCGCTTGAGGTTTTACCTGTATAATTATTCAGTTCGGCTGTTATGTCTTTACAATAAAGCAATCGTGACCTGTCCGTTTGTGTAGCTGAGTCTATCAGCAGGTCATGAGCGCTCAGGTTCATTTCTTTAAGCTGGGATATTACTAATTTGTTGCCGGAGTAATCTTTATACATGAACTTAACATTGCCCATTAATACGTCGCCAATGTGTATGTAATCAAGGCTCTTTGATATCTTTTGCCAGGCGGTGCGGTTATCTTTTAAAACGGTATCGCGGGTATGATTAAGCTGGTAGCTTACTTTTAGTTCGGGATTGTATAAAATGATCCGCCCAATGTTAAGTCTATGCCTGAAATACAGGCCAAAGGGATGAATATTTGATAAAACCAGCTTTTTTATGTGCAGCTCAACCAAGTTATTTGGCGCAAGATGCTGCTTCATTTTAAAGTTGTAAACAGCCGTGTCAGGTTTTAGTGTAATATTAAAAATTACAATGGAACCCCGTAACACATGCAGCTCGGCCGAGGAAAAATCAACCGTGTAAAGGCTATCGCTGCTGGTTGTAACTATATCTTTAACTTTTCCCTCTAATATCGGCGACCAATAGCTGTTGATAAGCAAAGAGGCTATTATGATAAGTAAAGTAAAAATCAATACAATAGCAAGGCTTATTTTTTGCCACTTATGCTTTAAATATTTAAACGCCATTAATTACCATTATTTTGCTTTATTTTTTCAAGAGAATCTTTTTTGGCCCCGCAGGCCCGTTTTCTCGCTTTACGGTCTTCTTTAAATTTATTGAATTTATCGGGCAAATTACTAACTTTTGTAACAGTGCTGTTAACTTTGTTCCCGGTTTTTTTTCAAACCAACACCCGGCTTTAAGCCATCCGGCAATCCACTATGTAAAAAGCTAAAAAAGAGTACAGCTGGTACTGTTTTTTAATTACCAGGATCTTGTATGAGAACGCTTTTTTTATCGGGGTTATTACTTTCACCCTCACTGCATAATTGTTTGTATTTAAATCTTCTTTTTTTATCACTCGCCGCAAGAGGGATTTAAACTATGACTTATGAGATAGGACTTTAACTGCGATTAAACTTAATCAACTAAAATAACTGCCAATCTGTCACGCTATGTTTAAATTTTATGTATTTTTGCAGACTAATTTTTATAATGATGATGGATTTGCTTGTTCCGGATAAAGCGCATGATGAAAGCAGACAAGGTGAGGCTTTGTTGTTAGAACCCGCTAAAGGCAATAATAACGGCCGCAAATTATATATTGAAAGTTATGGCTGCGCTATGAATTTCTCTGATAGCGAGATAGTAGCTTCTATTTTATCGGAAAAGGGATTTGAAACCACATCTGATTATACTACTGCCGACGTTATTTTTATAAATACCTGCTCTATCCGTGAGAATGCTGAACAACGCGTACGCAACCGCTTAAGAGATTTTACTATTGCCAAGGTTAAAAACCCTGGTTTGGTAGTCGGCGTGCTTGGCTGTATGGCTGAACGTTTAAAGTCGAAATTTTTAGAAGAAGAAAAACTGGTTGACGTAGTTGTTGGTCCTGATGCATACCGTGATCTGCCAAATTTGATTGAGCAGGTTGGTGGTGGTCAAAAGGCGGTGAACGTGCTATTATCGCGCGAGGAGACTTATGCTGATATAAGCCCGGTGCGTTTAAACAGCAATGGCATTAACGCCTTTGTATCTATTATGCGTGGTTGCGATAATATGTGCTCATTCTGCGTGGTGCCATTTACCCGTGGCCGCGAGCGCAGTCGCGATCCCCAATCTATAATAGCCGAATGTACCGATCTGTTCAATAGAGGTTACCGTGAGGTTACTTTGCTGGGGCAAAATGTGGATTCGTACAAATGGAAGTCCGGAAGTCAGGAAGTCGGAAAGTCCGAAAGTGAGAAACCTGTTTTGGGGATGGATCTGCTGGATAAGGTGCTTGCTTCGGGCGAGGATTTGAGTGTGATGTATAACCACACGGTTGAAGAAGGTGATGTTACTTTTGCCAACCTTTTGGAGATGGTGGCGCTGATAAGTCCGGAATTGCGTGTACGCTTTTCAACCTCGCATCCTAAGGATATTACAGACGATGTATTGTATACCATTGCGAAGTACGATAACATTTGCAATTACATTCATCTGCCAATCCAATCGGGCAACAGCCGGGTGCTTAAGTTAATGAACCGTACCTATACCCGGGAGTGGTATATGGACAGGGTAGCAGCAATAAACCGCATTATACCGGAGTGTGCCATATCAACCGATATGATAACCGGTTTTTGCACCGAAACAGAAGAAGAGCACCAGGATACATTAAGCATGATGGATCATGTTAAATTTTATTTCGCCTATATGTTCATGTATTCAGAAAGGCCCGGCACTTTAGCGGCCAAGCGTTATGCAGATGATATTCCTGAAACTGAAAAAAAACGCCGCTTACAGGAAGTGGTAGCCAAACAGCAGGAACACTCGCACGAGCGTTTGAAAAAACTGGTAGGCACCACACAAAAGGTACTGATAGAAGGTTTTTCAAAAAAATCGAACAATGATTATTCCGGGAGGAGCGATCAAAATACGGTAGTGGTTTTCCCTGTAGGAAAAAATTACAAACCGGGAGAATATGTAAATGTACTTATTGATAAGTGCACAACGGCTACTTTGATAGGTAAAGTAATTTAGAGTCAAGAATCAAGAAGTCAAGAATCAAGAGAGAAAAAAGAGTTAAGAAAATATGTTTAAGCATAATTTTAAGAACTTGAAAATTTGGCAAAAAGCCATGGATCTTACAGATCTTACTTATGATTATTGCAAAGGGTTACCTGTAGAAGAGCGGTATAACTTAATTGATCAACTTAACAGATGTTCTTGTTCTATTCCTTCAAATATTGCTGAAGGATCTGGTAAAAGGACAAATGTTCATTTTGCAGAGTTTTTAACAACATCTTTAACATCATTATTTGAAGTTGAAACTCAATCATTAATATATGAACGCAGAGCCTATGGTTCTGAAAAAAAATTAAAGGAATGTTTAGAACTCGTTGCTGAAGTTCAGAAAATGATATTCTCTTTCAGAGGGCGTATTTTGAACGGTGGCGAATAGAGGGAAATAGAATTTGGAAGTTTGAATCTGGAAGTTAGAATGTTTATCTTATTTTCTTCTTGAATCTTGACTTCTTGATTCTTGAATCTTAACAACATGGAAATTCAAGAAATTAAACAACGCTTTGGGATTATTGGCAACTCGCCACTATTAAACAGAGCCATAAATATAGCCAACCAGGTTGCGCCTACTGATATATCGGTATTAATAACCGGCGAAAGCGGGAGTGGTAAGGAAGTGTTTTCGCACATTATTCACCAGATGAGCCCGCGTAAGCATGGGCCATTTATTGCAGTGAACTGCGGCGCTATACCAGAAGGGACTATTGATTCAGAATTGTTCGGTCACGAAAAAGGTGCATATACAGGTGCCGTAGGTGAGCGTAAAGGTTACTTTGAAACCGTTAACGGCGGCACCATATTTTTAGATGAAATTGCCGAAATGCCGTTGGGCACACAGGCCCGCTTATTAAGGGTACTGGAATCAGGCCAATATATAAAAGTAGGTTCATCAAAAGTAGAGAAAACAAACGTGCGCGTAATAGCAGCTACCAATGTTGACGTTTACGATGCCGTTAAAAATGGCAAATTCAGGGAAGATCTTTATTATCGTTTAAATACTGTTCCGCTAAGGATCCCACCTTTAAGAGATAGAAAAGAGGATGTTTATTTGTTATTCAGGAAGTTTACTTCTGATTTTACTGATAAGTACCGCACACCGCCTATCCAGCTTGACGAAGAAGCACAGCAGGTGCTGATCAATTATTCGTGGCCTGGCAACGTGCGCCAGTTAAAAAACATGGCCGAACAATTAGCAGTGCTTGAACGCGACCGCATTATTACTGCGCAAACATTGCTTACCTACATTCCGCTTGAAATGGGCGGCAGAAACCTGCCAATGCGTGTTGAGAACCAGCCAAAGGAAGATTTTTCTGAGCGTGATATTTTATACAAAGTGTTGTTTGATATGAAGCGCGACATGGTTGAATTAAAGAAATTGGTTGCCGATATTATTGAACATGGCGGCATCTCTATCAATCATGCCAATCATTCACAAACCATAAATCAGCTATACAGGGATATTGAATTGCCAAATGCTCCCGAAGCGCAATTTACTTTGCAGCAACCCGTTAATAGCAATAATAACAGCGGCAATAATGCTAACCCTTATAATATAACCCAGGATGCCGAAGAGGTGGAAGAATCACTTTCACTGATAGATAAAGAATCGGACCTGATAAGGAAGGCATTGAAGAAGCATAAAGGCAAGCGCAAGCTGGCAGCAAACGAGCTTGGAATTTCAGAAAGAACTTTGTACAGAAAAATAAAAGAATTAAATTTATAATTAAATGAGAAGAGTTAAGGGGTTAGCAATAACACTTATTGGTTTAATTTGGGTTTTACAGTCATGTACTTATAAGCTGAGTTTAAACGGAGCTTCAATTCCGCCAAACATGAAAACCATAAGGGTTGATTTTTTTGAAAATACTGCTCAGTTAGTTGTAAACAACTTAAGCCAGCAATTTACCGAAGCATTGAAAGACCGGATAAGGAATACAACAAGATTAAGTATTGTAACCGGCGAGACTGCTGATGCGGTAATGTCTGGCACAATTACTGATTATAATATAGCGCCGGTATCAATACAGGCTACAAACAATACAACACAGCCTTTGGCCGATCAAACCCGCTTAACTATTACGGTTAACGTAAAATATGTGTATGATGCCGATAAAAAGCTTAGTTTTGAACAACCATTTACAAAATATAAAGACTTTAAAGGTGCTATTGCCCCTGTAGAACAGTCGCTTATTGCGGATATTAATAAGCAGCTAACTGAAGATATTTTTAACAAAGCGTTTGCAAATTGGGATTAATTCGTAGCTTTCAACAACGTGGATCAAAATTATAATAATAGTCAGAACGAATTTTTATGGACATTGTTAGCTAATCCGGCTAATGATGCGCATTTGTATAATTATAATTTACAACGACTGGTTAATGATTTTCCGCAGAGTGGTATTTTACAGGCATTGCTTGCACATTCAAGCGATGAAAAGAATTTAAGACGGGCATCTGCTTATTTCAATTCAAAATCGCTGTATAAGCTTATCAATGCCCCTTCATCATTTATAGGCGTGTCTGATGAAAAAATAATAGTTCAAAATAATATCCAGTCTGCAAACTATGCAGTTCATCAGCATCAAACCACTGATGCGGATAGTGGAGAAAACTATTTCAGCGATAATACCCCGGTTGAAACAGTAAATGAAGTGGCGGCTTATGATACGGATCAGCAACCTGCTGCCGACCACCAATTTGCCCAACCCACAACTGATGAACTTCATGTAGCAGAAACCGGTTCAGAAATTTTAAACCATACCCCGGTTGAAGAGCAGGTTGAAAATCATTTGACAGATGAACACCCGGCTCCACCTCCTGTAGAAGAAACACGAGAAAGCCGGCTTGCTGAAATAAAAGATGCAATTGCAGAACATGTTCCGTTTATGCATCATGATACAAGCCCTGTGGAAGAAGTGCATGAAAATATACAGGAAGTAAGCAATGTATCAGAAGAAAAGCCCGAAGGCTGGCTTACTGAAATAAAAGATGAAATTGCAGAACATGTTCCTTTTGTGCATCATGAGGCAAACCCTGTGGAAGAAACACATGAACCTTTAAACGAAGTAAGTAATGCTGTTGAAGAAAAACCTGAGGGTTGGGCTGCTGAAATAAAAGATGAAATTGCAAGTCATATTCCTTTTGTACATCATGACGCAAACCCTGCGGAAGAAACACATGAACCTTTAAACGAAGTAAGTAATGCTGTTGAAGAAAAACCTGAGGGTTGGGCTGCTGAAATAAAAGATGAAATTGCAAGTCATATTCCTTTTGTACATCATGATCCAAGCCCTGCGGAAGAAACATATGAAAATGTGGGGGAAGCAAGTAACATAGCAGAAGAAAAGCATGAAGGCTGGGCTGCTGAAATAAAGGACGAAATAGTAAAAGATGTTCCTTATGCAGAACCTATTGTAAACTATGCATTTGGAATGGGACATAGAATGCCGCCCGATGCAGAGGTTACAGATGGTATCCCGGCAGAAGCAACTGCTCATGAAACTGCTTCGGCCACCCATGAAGAGGCAGCGCCCGAAACCCCAATTGCAACTTATCCTGAAACCCCGGTTGAAAATGTTGTAATTGAAGCACCTGTACAGGAACATAGGCATGAAGAAGAACAGGTGAATTATTTTACTCCTGAAAGTAACAATAATACTGAAGCAGCAGTGCCGGAACATAAGCATGAAGAAATTGCTCATGAACCTGAGATTAAAGCTGAAACAAATACCCATAACATTGAAGAGGAAACCTTTGATGAGTTTACAGGAAATATTGATATTGAGCCGGATATTATAAACAATATAGCTGCAACTGACTATTTTGTATTTGACCGCGCTTTTGGCGAGCATAAAGAACCGGAACCGGTAAGTGAGGCGGCACAATCAGCTCCGGAGCCTGTAAATGAGCAGGACGGCGAAGCAGAACAGCAGGATGTATCAAAATACAACGACGAAAAGTTGCCTTACAGCTTTTTGTGGTGGCTTGATAAAACACGGAAGGAACATTCCGGAGTTTATCAGCCATATATTGCATCGGAAAAAGAAAATGCTGTAAATACAAATACCAGGTCAAAACCGAATACTGATGAATTACAGCAGCAATATTATGAGAATATTTTTCATATCACTTCGGTTGAAGAGCTTGATAAAAGCGTACCTCCGCCGCATACCCCTTTTGAATTTGATCTGAAAAATAGTAAAGAGCAGGTTATTATTGAGCGTTTTATACAGGAAGAGCCCCAGATAAGGCCGCAAAGCAGCGATAAACTGGATAATGAAAACAAAGCCAAAAAAAGCTCGGAAGACAGGGATGAACTGGTATCCGAAACATTGGCAGCTATTTATTCAGATCAGATGCTATATCACAAGGCAATAGCATCATACAAAAAATTGATGTTGAAATTTCCGGAAAAAAGCCGTTACTTTGCCACAAAGATTGAACAGTTAGAAAAGAAAACCAATTAATATAAAAAGAAATGTATTCATTATTGTTGATCATATCGATCATTGTGTGTGTCCTTTTAGTGCTTATCGTATTGATACAAAACCCTAAAGGCGGCGGTCTATCCTCAAATTTCTCAAGTTCATCACAGTTAATGGGTGTGCAAAAAACCGGCGACTTTTTAGAAAAAGGCACCTGGATATTGGCTATCTCTTTAATGGTTTTATCAATGGCAATTAATGTTGCAGTAAAAGGCGGAACAGAAAAAAGCGATAATTCTCAAACGAAAGAACAGGCCGACAAAGTTGCAAAACCGGTTGCTGCACCATCAAATGCACCGCTAAGCTTGCCAGGTACTCCGGCACCTGCTGCCCCTAAGAAAGCGAAGTAAGTAAATAAAATATTTTAAAAGGCTTTGCCCCGATAGCTATCAGGGCGAAGCCTTTTTACTTTAAACATGTACTGACATGATGGCACTAGGATGTTAAGCTATCATTAATAATGAAAATAGGACTACCGTTTAAAGTGACAATTGAACAGGTAGCATGCCAATTTTGAACTTTTGAACCTGCTTGGCATAATTGATGATGAATACCAGCGGAACTTAAATTATATATAAATTAAATAATTGTATAACTATGTCAATAAACATTAAACCTATTGCAGGCACAGCAAATAGAGTGATTGTAGAAGCTGCCCCTGCTGAAGAGAAAACAGCATCAGGTATCATTATTCCGGATACTGCTAAAGAAAAACCACAAAAAGGAACAGTAATTTCAATATCACAGGAAGATGGTGAAGGTAAAAAACCAACTGTTCAGGCTGGTGATACAGTATTGTATGGAAAATATGCAGGAACTGAGATTACCTACGAAGGCAAAGAGTATTTAATTATGCGTGAATCTGATATTTACGCGGTTCTTTAATTAGTGAATTACTGATTGGGTGAATTAGTGATTTATTAAATCTTAATTCCAGGTCAGTTACTCATTGATAACTTAAAATTGAAACTATAAAACGAATGAAAGGGTAGTTTTAAAGTGCGCTTTAAAAATCACTCATTCACTAACTCACTAATTCAAAATTAAAAAAATGTCAAAACAAGTTAAATACAATGTTGAAGCACGCGACGCGCTAAAACGCGGTGTGGATATTTTAGCTAATGCAGTTAAAGTAACATTAGGTCCCAAAGGCCGTCACGTAATTATTGATAAAAAATTCGGTTCACCTGCTATTACAAAAGATGGTGTTACTGTAGCAAAAGAAATTGAGCTTAAAGACCCTATTGAAAATATGGGTGCGCAAATGGTTAAAGAAGTTGCATCAAAAACTGCTGATATTGCAGGTGATGGTACTACTACTGCTACTGTTTTAGCCCAGGCTATTGTTACTGCAGGTATAAAAAACGTTGCTGCCGGTGCAAATCCAATGGATTTGAAACGCGGTATTGATAAAGCAGTTTCAAAGGTTGTTGAAAACTTAAAAGCACAATCACAAAGTATTGGCGAAGACAATAACAAGATCAAACAAGTTGCATCTATTTCTGCCAATAACGACGAGGTTATCGGTTCGTTAATTGCTGAGGCAATGGAAAAAGTTGGAAAAGATGGTGTAATTACTGTTGAAGAAGCTAAAGGAACTGAAACAGAAGTTAAAACTGTTGAAGGTATGCAGTTTGACCGTGGTTACCTTTCTCCTTACTTCGTAACCAATGCTGATAAAATGGAAGTTGAGTTGGAAAACCCATACATCCTGATCTACGATAAAAAGATCTCTTCAATGAAAGAGTTATTGCCTATACTTGAAAAACAAGTTCAAACCGGCAAACCACTTTTAATTATTGCTGAAGATTTAGACGGTGAAGCATTAGCTACATTAGTAGTTAACAAGATCCGTGGCTCACTGAAAGTTGCTGCTGTTAAAGCCCCTGGTTTTGGCGATCGTCGTAAAGCTATGCTTGAAGATATCGCTATCCTTACAGGTGGTACTGTAATTTCTGAAGAAAGAGGTTACAAACTTGAAAATGCTGATCTTACTTACTTAGGTACTGCTGAAAAGATCATTATTGATAAAGACAACACTACTATAATTAACGGAGCAGGTAAACCTGAAGAAATCCAATCTCGCGTTAGCCAGATCAAATCTCAGATCGAGTCAACTACTTCTGATTACGATAAAGAAAAATTACAGGAGCGTTTAGCTAAACTATCGGGTGGTGTTGCCGTATTATACATCGGTGCTGCATCTGAAGTTGAAATGAAAGAAAAGAAAGACCGTGTTGACGATGCTTTACATGCAACCCGCGCGGCTGTTGAAGAAGGTATTGTTGCCGGTGGCGGTGTAGCCTTTATCCGTGCAGTTGAAGCTTTGATTGACCTTAAAGGTGCTAACGAAGACGAAAACACAGGGATCCAGATCATCCGTCGTGCTATTGAAGAACCATTGCGTCAAATCTGCGAAAACGCAGGTATCGAAGGTTCTATCGTAGTGCAGAAAGTAAAAGAAGGTAAAGCTGATTTTGGTTACAACGCACGTACTGATAAATACGAAAACTTAATTGGTGCAGGTGTTATTGACCCTACCAAAGTAGGTCGTGTAGCTTTAGAGAATGCAGCTTCAATCGCATCAATGTTGTTAACAACAGAATGCGTATTGGCTGACGATCCTGAAGATGCTCCGGCTGGCGGCGCTCCAATGGGCGGCGGCGGTATGGGCGGCATGATGTAAGAGCCCCCGGCCCCCTAAAGGGGGAGGAATAATATAAAGTCCAAAGTCTTGAGTCGAATACATTCAGTACTAATGCCCCAATGACAAATGACCAAACAAACCCCTGTCTGTTTTATCAGACAGGGGTTTTGTTTTAGAACACACCGGTTTCGTCATTTAAAGGTAAACGGATGGTCATCTGTTAATCAAATGATTGATTAAGTAATATTCGGGTTACAATAAGCAGTATTTTTGTATTAGAGATCAAAGCAAGGCAATTGGGCACAGCATTTGAACATACATAAATACCATGAAAAATTTAACAGAAAAAGCAAGGTATCTTCAAAGCCAGATAGTTGAATGGGTGTTTTTTAAAGGCCCCGAGCTTTTCATAACCATCTACGGTAAATAATAATTTTTAACTTTGCTTCCGTTTATGGAAGTAAAAGAATTTTACCAGGAATTTCACCATTGGCTCATCACCCGCGGGCCCAGCTACATTTTCGGAATAGTAGCTTTTGTTTTCGGCCTTTGGCTCATCAGATTTATCCGCTCCCGCATGCGCGACCGGATGAGCAGAAACAAAGTTCATTCATCATTACAACCTTTCTTTCTTAGTCTCAGCATCACAAGCCTATATGTTTTACTGATTATTTCGGTAATGAATATTCTTGGTTTTGAGCTAACCATATTCACTACTATTATCGGTGCATTCAGCGTTGCGGCAGGTTTAGCCTTATCCGGTACATTCCAGAATTTTGCTGGTGGTGTATTGATATTATTATTAAAGCCGTTTGAGCTTGACGATAGCATTGTAGCGCAGGGCCAGGATGGTAGGGTGATCTCTATCCAGATCTTTTACACCGTTTTGCTTACAGCCGATAACAAAACCGTTATCATCCCAAATGGTAAACTCTTTAACGAGGTAATAGTAAACGTAACCCGTGAGGGTAAACGCCGCCTTGATTTTGACGTAAGGTTAAGTTATACCGCTGATATTGATAAAGCCCGGAAGATAATGCTGGATGCGATTAAAGCAACAAAAAATATATTGACTGATCCGGCATCAAGAGTAGGACTTATCGGGCTGGATAACGACAGCATAAGGATCACCGTAAATGTTTGGGTTGAACCCGTTAACTTTTTGGATGTTAAAATAGCCCTGATGGAAAAAATAATAAAAGATCTTGCGGTTGCAGGTATTACTTTCCCTAAACCAGGCGCTTAAATCTTTTGATTTGCTTTCACTTCCAGGTACCTGTTAATGGCATTGATAGTCAGATTTTTCGGTGTAAACGTATGGATTTTACCCGGCGATTTCCTCACCGTAAAAATAGCCCTGATGGAACGAATTTTTAAAAACCTCGGCGCGGCCGGCGTTAATTTCCCTAAGCCGGGATAAGGAGTAATTACAAGTTGCCGGCAATTTCGCCCTGCATCCATAAACCGCCTCTGATCATCATACCTATTGTCATCTGATTTAATTTCATATTTTCGTTATTTACGAATACATCGATTACGAAGCTATTGTTTTCAGTCATATCGATTTCCAGTTTGATCAGGTGGCCGTAGTTCTCATTATAAATTTTGACCGGTTTCAATTGCAGAATTTTTCCAACAAAATAATAGTTCGAAAGTCGGCCTTCTTCTTTGTCCAACAAAAATCCAATTGAATTTCCTGCCCTGTCAAGTAAATCGTTATCCACACTCCATTCTGCAACTGAAAATAAAAATGCAGAAAGCCTCATTTTTAAATTCGGCTGTGTTTTGTAAATATGCTGATTGATTGCATAATCTGTCGCCATAAACCCGACTTCAAAGGCACTGTTGACCGTGCCCAGTATTTCGGCTTCCGTAACGTAACCGACATCATTTGCTGGCTTCCATTCGCCTATTTTTTTGATCTTAAAAGCCGTGAGGAGCTCCGTTGGCAAATAAGGCAAAATTCCTGTCGTGGTGCCTTTAACGGTAACAGTCCGTACAAAAGGAGAAAGGTCATCACCACCAGCTTCTTTAAATGAGGCCTCGCCAACCTCCGCAATTTTATTCGATTTTACTGGTGCGGCCGATGCCAGGGCAGCAACTAAATATAGCTTTTCTTTAGCTGTTTGTCGTTGTCTCAAATTTACATGGCCCATTAAAGAGCCCCGATAATTGAGAACGGTATGTGCCATCTTTGAAAACCGGTAAATACTGGGATTTATGGTGACCTCTTCGGGCAATTCGCTTACAGCCGCGTCAAAATTTTTGACTCTTTCGTCATGCCTTAGCCTTTCTTCAGGGCTTAAACCCGATTCCCATTTTTCGTAGATTCCACGCGCTTTATCAATTACCGCAGTAGCAGCTTCTTCAGAAAGCTTCTTCACCATTAAGCTCTTTTTAATGTAATCCGGATGCTGCCCCCTGTTTATCATAGCATTGGTTGCCATAATGAGGTAATCTGACGGATCCTGTGAAGGTCGGAGGGCTACTACGGTTTCCTTAATTTCATTGATAGCCTGCCGGTTTTGGTTCCTGATTATCAATCTGATAATTAGGAACAAGATGGGAAGTATTATTGCGTATATACCCATGATCTTAAATTTTTTGCTTTGCCTTCAATTCCAGATACCTGTTAATGGTATTGATAGTAAGATTCTGCGGTGTGGTTAAAATAGATTGAATATTATATTTGGCCAGCTCTTTTACAATCAGTTTTTTATCGTAGGCAAATTTTTCAGCGATGGTTTTTATGTAGATGCCTTCAACATCGTCAGCAGGTTTTTCATTTAACTTTTTCAGCTCGGTATTTTCAAAAAATACAACGAGTAATAAGTGAAATTTGGCAATCCGCTTTAAAAAAGGCAGTTGCCTTTGCAAGGCCGACATACTTTCGTAATTAGTAAAAAACACCACCAGGCTGCGCTGTTTAATTACACTACGGATGGTGGCATATAGCAGCTCCATATTGGTTTCCAGGTAGCGCGTTTTCTCTTTGTATAAAACCTCAAGGATTTTATTGATCTGTGTAGGGCGCCTGTCGGAAGGGATTACCGCCCCTATTTTTTCACCTGCCGTTATCAATCCGGCTTTATCTTCCTTAAGCAGGGCAACGTTTGATAATACCAGGCTGGCGTTAATTGCATAATCCAAAAGGCTCAATCCTTCAAAAGGCATTTTCATAGCCCTTGACTTATCTATCACACAATATACATGCTGCGATTTTTCATCAGTATATGAATTGGTCATTAAGGTGCCCTGCCTTGCCGTTGCTTTCCAGTTTATGGTTCGGTAATCATCGCCCTGCACATAATTTTTTACCTGCTCAAACTCCAGACTGTGTCCAAGCCGCCTCATTTTTTTTATGCCGATTTCTGACAGGTTGTTTGATATGGCCATCAGTTCATATTTACGCATCTGCAAAAAGGAAGGATATACAGCCAATGTTTCGCCCTGGCTAAAATTATACCGTCGCCTGGTAAGGCCCAATGACGACATTACATACACCCTGATATATCCAAACTCATATTCACCCCGTCTTGTTGGCCGTAAAGTATAGCTGATGAGCTTTCGCTGACGGGGCTTTAACTCAGTTTTAAACCAGATGTCCCTCTTTTGAAATTGGAAAGGTATTTCATCAATAATGCCGATATTAACATTAAAAGGATACCAGTTTTCTATATAAATGCCCAAATCGTTATCATCGCTGTTACTCAAGCGCTCGGGAGCATGCCGCTTGGCAAAGATCCCTTTTGAGGTTTGATAAAGCATAATGATATCGGCAATAAAAAGCAGCGCCAGTGTATAAAACACCAGTTCAGGAATAACACCCAGCCATGGGAAAAAGAAGGCAAATAAAAACAACACCACGCAAAGCCCGATCCCTGACCATAAGCGGTTGGTAAAAAAAAGATCTGTATAAAATAACCTAAAAACTTTCTTCACTTAATAGTTTGTTAAATTGTGAGACTTACGTAGTTTAAAAAACTTCGTAAGTCTCTTTCCCAACTAATCTCTAACCTCCATCCTCTAATCTCTATCTAGGTACCTCAATTTTTTGAATTATTTGCGACACAACATTATCGGGTGTAACGCCTTCCATTTCCTTATCAGGGGTAAGCATTATACGGTGCCTTAAAACCGGTGCAGCAACAGCAATAATATCTTCAGGTGTTACAAAATCGCGTCCTTTTATGGCTGCCAGGGCTTTAGCACCATTTACAATTGCAAGCGATGCCCTTGGCGATCCGCCCAGGTCTAACGATTTATTATTCCGGCTTTCATGAATAATTTTGGCAACAAACTCAATGATATTTGGCTCAACGTGCAGGCCTTTTACCGTCTGTTTTATTGATTTTATATCACTTGCAGATAACACCGGTTTAATATCCAATAGCTGATCATTTGTTTTTTGGTGATGCTGCTGCGTTATAATCGCTATCTCCTCGTCAAGTGTAGGGTATTGGATCTCTATCTTAAATAAAAAGCGGTCAAGCTGTGCTTCGGGCAGCCGGTAAGTGCCTTCGTGCTCTACGGGGTTTTGTGTGGCAAGCACCATAAAAGGCTCATCCATCAGGTAGGTTTCGCCATCAATTGTTAGCTGGCGCTCTTCCATTACCTCAAATAAGGCCGATTGTGTTTTAGCAGGCGCACGGTTAATTTCATCAATCAATATAATATTGCCGAAAATTGGCCCCCGCTTAAGCGCAAACTCGGTAGTCTTAGGGTTAAAAACCGACGTCCCCAAAATATCCGAAGGCATCAGATCAGGCGTGAACTGGATCCTTGAATATTTTACATCTATTGATTTAGCAATCAGTTTGGCAGTTAATGTTTTGGCCACCCCGGGTACACCTTCAATCAATATATGTCCATCGGCAAGGATCCCCGCAATTAACAGCTCAATGCTATCATGCTGCCCCACAATTACCTTACTTATTGCAGCTTTCATTTGCTCAACGGCGGCGCTAAGCTTGCTCAAATCAGTTCTTTGTTCAAATATTCCGTCTTCCATATTACCTGGCTTTGATATAAAATTTTTCTATCAGTTGGTTTAGTTTAATCAGTTCGCGGTCGGTTACCTTATCCTGTACGCTTATATAGTTAATGTAATCAATCAACTCGGTCACAAACTTGCTTTCAATGTCGGTTTTCTTTACCAGCTTTTCTTTAAACTCATTATCAAGTTTGTCGGTTCTTAACTGGTAATCGTCCCGTAAGTGTGCTAAAAGGTAGGTGATATTTTTTTGTACGATGTTTGCATTGTCGTGTTTTTCGTAATAAACCTGACCAACAACAGTCACAAAATCTAAGGTAGCATTGCTCAAAGGCTCAATTACGGGAATAATGCGCTGTCTTCTCTTAATTTCAAATAACACAAAAACCAATAAGCTAAAAATAGTTATATAATAGGCCCATTGCAGTGTTGGGTTACTCAAAAACAGGCGCATTGGTGATGCTTCTTCCATCCCCTGGCTGTAATATTCATCAACAACCAGCTGTTTTGTGCCTTTTAAAAATGATAATGCCGTTGCCGCATATGCCGCGCCCTGCGGTTTCAACAGGCTGTAATTGCTGAATAATTTCGGATTCGCAACAAGGTACAATGATCCTTTCCCAAAAGGATACTTTATAAAATTGGGCCGGTGGTCAATATTTTCACCAATTACTACTGCATGCGCAGTATCAAACTTGCTGAAATAAACATTACCGCACCCTTTTTCAATTTTGTATTGCCTGGCACTGTCGAGGTAAGGACTTAAAAATCTTACAGATTTATCATTCTGACCAAATGAAATATTATAATTGGTTACAAGATGCAATTTTTTGTCGAACGCACCTCCAAAATAGTCGGATGCAATAAAAACGTTATTACCCTGCTTAATATAATTGGTTAGTTGTTCATAATCTGCAGGTGTTGGGGCGATGCTTTGGCAAACAATTAGGTACGATGAATTTTTTATCGAATCCTCAGCAATTACATTATAAACAGGCTGGCGATACGTAGTTATTTTTGAACCCGGAAATATATCGTTGATCCGGTTAAATAAAATATAAGTTCCGAACGGCGATTTTTCTTTACTGTTAAAATTTTCGCTCCAGTCAACAGATCTGGGTTGATTTAGTTGTGCTGTTATATAAAACACCAATAACACCCCTGCAACTATCAAATACACTCTCAAACTCTTCATCACAGCTGCTTGTTAAAGTTTTGAAACAACAGGTTAATATTGCCAAAGGCATTTTTATCAATTGTAAAATCGCCATACCACACATATTCAAATTGCCGGGTAAGCAAGCCGAAAATTTGCTTTTGCTGCTGGTCTGCCAGCTCATGCTGGTAAGCCGAATTAGTTTTATCTATCTGCCATTGTATTAAATTTTTATCGCTCAGCTGCTTTAAGCATTTTAAGTATAGTAAGCGAATGGCCAGCCTATAGTCAAGATTGGCGGTTGCCTTTTCAATTTCATCGTCAAAATTTATTTCATGAATATTTTCAAGCGATTCACTGTACGCTATATCAACCTTTTTAGCATTTCCGCTTAATAATCTCATGGCATCAATCCCTAATGATTTTAATATGATATAAGCCAAAAGTGCGATGCTTAACGCTATTAACAGATATTTCAGGATCTTGCCGCTATACGGAATACTGTTAAATATTTTTCCGAGCGTATTCCACACCCATTGCCAAAAAATATCCCACCAGGTGGGCTCACCCGTACTTTCACCATTATAGTTAAAATCTTTTTCAGCTTTAAGCTTTTCAATGGCTTTTGCATCAAACTTTTTTACACTGATTTTTGATGAGTCAGTTTTAATTTGCTGTGGAAGCTTTTTGGGTACAGCAGCTACTGTGCTTGTCAAAAATAAGGTAAGCACCAGGGTAAATATAAAAGCGGTAAACAGCTTTAGCATAAGTTTAATATTCCTCGGCCGGTAAAGTTGAAGTATCGTCAGTGTCCTTCCCTATCTTATCAATACGTCCAAGCAGCCCTGTACCTTCTTTTTGTTCAGAAAGATTAAAATAACACATGCTAATTGCGATAGCCGGGATAGCATAAGCAAGCATTATCATATTATGTAATATGCTGAAAATAATAATTAAGGGTAATTTAAAAGCCTTAAGTGAAAGAAATTTACTGCTCACACCTATAACACTTAATGGAATACTTGCAATTGAACCCGATATACTGATAATTAATGACATGATAAAAATTACACCAAAAACCACCCACCAGTTATCTTTTATAAGCCGGAAACTTTTGTTAAAAGCATATCCAAATGATGAGTTTTCTATAACAATAATTGGGATAATAAGATAAACAATTGGCATGAGGTAAATGCCTGGGATAATGCAAAACAAAAATCCCAACCCCAGTACAAAAAACACGACTATGCTGCTTCCCAATACCCTGAAAAAGTAATACCTGAAATAACCCCAAACCTCTGCGAGGGTAGGCGTTGTATTGTTTTTCTCCAGGTAAACAGATATGTAACAAAGGGTTGTTAAATGGATAAACGCCTGCGTAATTAAAGTTATGAAAGCGTTTATTAAGACATTTACTAAATATGCCAACGGTTTTGACGAATCAAACCTATTGGAGTCCATAGCGTAAAAACTACTCATATTCAGGTACGTGGATATGGTTGAAATACAGCCAATCACTATAAAGAAGCCGCAAATAATAAAAAGCACCTTTAGTAACGGCTTAAGATTTTCCTTAAAAAACGTGAACGAGTCGTTTATGATCTGTCCAAAGTCGCGTACCCTTCTTAGCTCAATAGGCTGTTTCATCAGTTGTATAATTATTGTGGTTAAATTTTCGGTTCAATAGTGCAGGGTATATAATTACATACCAAATTATAAAGGATAATGACGATAGTAAAATAAGCAGGCTCAGGTAAACCGGCATTTCGGTATGCCGGGTAACAAAGCTTTCAAAAAAAGCAGCCACTAAAAAAATCGGGATCAGCCCTATTGCTATTTTCAGGCCATCGCTGGCTCCATTCTTTATTGATACTATTCTTTTATAAGTTTTTGGGAAAAGCAGGCTGTTGCCAAGTACCAGGCCCGCACCGCCGGCAAGTATAATAGCCGATATTTCAAGCGTACCATGGATCCAGATTACCAGTACAGATTGCCAGCCTAAGCCCCGGCTGAAAAAATAATATTCAAACGACCCCAGCATTATCCCATTATTTAATAGCTGGTAAATGCTTCCTACAGAAAAAATTATTCCCATAACAAAGGTATATAGCTCAACCAGTATATTATTAAAAGCAATTTGTAAAAACATTAACGATGAGCTTCCGCTTTTATAAACCCCAAAAGGATCACCTTTTTTTATGTTATCATTGGTCATATTAACATAATCGTTCCCCATTATAAGCCTTATAAAGGTGTTATCATATTTTGCAGACAATGCCCCCATAAGGCAAAAGACTATAAAAAATATAAATGAGTATAATAAGGGTTTGCGGTGCTTATAGAAGATCAGTGGCAACTCATATTTCCAGAAGGTGATAAACCTGTTGGTTTTTTCTTTTTTGTTTTTGTAGATAGATTGATGGAACGATGCCGCCAGGCCGTTAAGGTATTTGGTAGTGTTTGATTTTGGATAAAATGTTTTTGCATAAGCCAGGTCATCGGTTATGCTTATGAATGATTCGGCGAGGTCATCGGGCCCGGTATTTTTGTGGTTTTCATAATCTTTCCACTTTTGCGTATTTTGTTTGATAAATAAAGACTCGCGCATTTTTAAGGCTTCGATTTTTTTGTTAAAATAATCACAAAAGTTTAAACTGAAGGTATAATTTCAATAACAATTTTATATTTGTTTACGATGGAAACAATAACCGTAAATACAACCCAAAATATTGACATTGATTACGAAATTGGCGGCCTTGGCGAACGAACCCTGGGAAAGATTATTGATTATGCCATATTTATTCCGTTTGTAATTGGAGGCCTTTTTTTGGGGACAACACTAAACGGTCAGATATTAGAGTGGTATTTCATCTTACTTTATGTACTGTTTTTGTTTTATGACCTTTTATGCGAAGTTTTTTTTAATGGGCAAAGCTTTGGAAAAAAAATAATGAAGATAAGAGTGATCAGCCTTGATGGCGCACGGCCCAGGTTTAGTCAGTATCTTTTGCGTTGGTTGTTCAGGCTGGTTGATTTTGGCGTTACGGGCGGCCTGGCAGCATTGGTAACCGCTGTAATGACAGATAAAGGCCAGCGGATAGGTGATGTAGTTGCCGGAACGGCATTGATCCGGTCTGTTCCGCGTACCACCATGAACAATATTGTGTACGCAAATGTAGAAGAAAACTACGTCCCTGTATTTATCCAGGCTGCTGAGCTAAGCGATAAAGACGTTAGCTTAATACACGAAGTAATAAGCAACTATTTTAAAACAGGGAACAGCACCATAGTTTTTACCCTGGCCGAAAAGATAAGGGCCCATTTGCAGATTGCGCTCCCGCCAAATATGAACAGCCTGCTGTTTTTACAAACCATTATAAAGGATTATACTCATATTTCGGCTCAGGCAGATGCTTTATAATGTTCGTATATACTCCACATTTTGATAAAATAGCTCACCAGTATAATGCTCCCAACAAACATAAAAAGCGTTTTTTTTACAATGCTTTTTGAGTTATCAAGCGTAAAAAATTTGTCTATAATAAGGTAGGCACTCAATAATAGGAGAGGGATGGTTGCAGGATACAAAGTCAGACTTTTATATAAATCGCCCCTGACAAGTGCAATTACCGAACGCTGAAATCCACAGCCCGGGCAATCAATCCCGGTTAAATATTTGAATGGGCATGGTATTAAATGATTTTGCAGCCAGTTAATAAAAACTAACCGGCTGCAAAATATTTGTATTAAAGAAACCTTTAGCAACATTAAGCTTGTGGCGGAGGATTGTTATTACTGAATGGATCCTGATAGTTGTTGGGGTTAGGATTAAATGGATCCTTTGGCCTTAAGCCGCCTGCTTCAGCAGCAGATGGGCCGAGGTATTGGTAACTGCCAAAACCCAATATCGGCCAAAAAATGACACCCAATAAAACCAATCCTATTGTAAAACCCTCGCTCTGGCCATAGCTTTTACTTAGTAAATTAATGGTCCAAATGATGAATATAATATTTACACATGGGATAAAAAACAAAATTACCCACCATATAGGTTTACCTACAATTTCGAGCATAACAATCCAGGTATAAATTGGAATTAGTGCAGCCCAACCGGGTTTGCCAGCTTTTTCATATACTTTCCATTTGCCAATAACTGTTATTAAAATAAAAATAATAATTGGAACTAACATAACACCAATAAGTGCCATTACTCCGGCTACTGCACCGGCCGAATTTGGATCATAATCGTAATTTTGCATAGTTTTAAGTTTATAAGTGAAAGTTTTAAGTGATTAATTATCTGCAAAGTATAAAAAAATAGTTGCAAATTTTATTCTGCAATAATTTTATTTAAAACTTAATATAACCTTATTATTGTAATTTTGATCCCGTGCAAAGAGAGCAAATTTCAGTTTTCGATATTTTTAAAATAGGTATAGGTCCATCAAGCTCACATACGCTTGGCCCGTGGAGGGCGGCCCAGCAGTTTGTGCAAACCCTTGAACAAAAAGAGGTTTTGCTGTTGGTTGAACAGGTAAAGATTTTATTGTACGGCTCATTAGCAAAAACAGGCAGGGGGCATGGTACAGATATAGCCATACTGTTAGGCTTAAGCGGCGATGACCCGGTAACTTTTGAGGTTAACCAGGTTGGGCCTAAAACAGATAAAATACGAAGCTCGCACAAGCTTACATTGGCGGGGAAAAAAGAAGTTAGTTTTTATGCAGATGATGACTTGCTTTTTCTGTTTAATGAAAGTCTGCCTTTTCACCCTAATGCCGTTACCTTCCAGGCATTTTTAAGCAATGGAACAGCTATGTCCGAAACTTATTACTCCACTGGTGGCGGTTTTGTGGTTAAGGAGGGGGGAGATGACCAGCATAAGACTGAGGTGGATTTACCTTTCCCTATTGATACGGCCAATAATTTACTCCACTGGTGTATGAAAACCGGCCTCAAGATCTCAGAGGTAGTAATGGAAAATGAGCTGGCCTGGCGCAGCGAACAGGAAACCCTTAAAGGGTTGAACAATATTTTTACGGCACTTAAGGAATGCATTTATCGCGGCTGCCATACCCGCGGCACTTTACCCGGCGGACTTAACGTTGAACGCCGAGCTGCCAGCCTTAACAAAAGACTAATCGGCAGCAATTCCTATACTAATTTTGATGAATGGCTAATCGCTATCCGGAGCACAGGCGATAGCTTTAAGAATATACTTGATTGGGTAAGCTGTTTCGCTTTGGCTGTTAATGAAGAGAACGCCTCTTTCGGGCGGGTAGTTACAGCGCCTACTAATGGAGCGGCAGGTGTTATCCCGGCAGTACTGGCCTACTACATTATTTTTTGCGATGGCAATACCAATGGGCAGATAGTGCAATTTTTACTTGCCGCATCCGAGATCGGGAGTATCTTTAAAAAAGGGGCTACCATATCGGCGGCTATGGGCGGTTGCCAGGCGGAAATAGGGGTATCATCGGCAATGGCCGCTGCTGCGCTTACTGAATGTTTGGGCGGCACACAGCGGCAAGTGTTAATGGCTGCCGAAATTGCTATGGAGCATCACCTGGGTTTAACGTGCGATCCGATTGGTGGATTGGTGCAGGTGCCTTGTATCGAGCGTAACACCATGGGCGCCATTAAAGCAATAACGGCATCGCAGCTGGCTCTGCAAACCAATCCCGACAATGCTAAAGTAAGCCTTGATGCCGTAGTTAAAACCATGTGGCAAACCGCATTGGATATGAACTCAAAGTATAAAGAAACTTCAGACGGTGGTTTGGCAATTAATATTCCAATTAGTTTGCCGGAGTGTTAGGTGTTTCGATCTTGATTACCTATTAAAATATTTTTCGATTTTATTCGCAGCGTATTGATAATCAATACATAAATTCCTAAATTCGTTTGTATGATGACAAACGATCGCCGGGTATTTTTGAAACAGGCAGCAACTCTTGCAGGTGCTTTTTCTGTAAACAGTCTTTTTAACCAGGCGCACGCTGCCGATTGGGAAAAGGCTTCACAAAAAATTAACCATCTAAGCCCGGCACAAGCCGCAGAAGATGAAGATTACTGGAGCGTTATCCAGCGGTCATATACCGTAAGCCCCAATATCATCAACCTGAATAATGGCGGTGTTTCCCCATCTCCGCTGGTTGTGCAGCAAGCGGTTGAACGCTATAACCAGTTGGCAAATGAAGGGCCGTCATACTTTATGTGGCGTATTATGGATCAGGGCCGTGAACCCCTGCGCGAGAAATTGGCCGGACTGGCAGGTATAAATCCTGAAGAAATTGCCATTAACCGTAACGCAACTGAAGCACTTAACACCATCATATTAGGCCTCGATTTAAAAAGTGGCGATGAAGTAGTGGGTACAAAGTTTGATTACCCGCACATGGTACAGGCCTATAAACAAAGAGCCATGCGCGATGGGATAGTTTACAACCAGGTGAACCTTAACCTGCCTTCTGAAAATGATGAAGAACTTGTTAAAGCTTATGAAAATGCCATCACCTCAAAAACAAAATTACTACATATTACCCATGTAATTAATTGGGTTGGGCAGATTATGCCGGTGAAAAAGATCTGTGACATGGCACACACAAAAGGTATAGAAGTATTGGTTGACGGGGCGCATTCTTTTGGCCTGATGGATTTTAAGATCCCCGATCTGGGTTGTGATTATTTTGGCACCAGTTTGCATAAATTTCTTTCGGCGCCAATTGGCAGCGGGATGATGTGGATTAAAAAAGAAAAGATAGAAAAAGTGTGGCCATTACCAAGTAGCGGCGAGCCACATAGTAAGGACATAAGGAAGTTTGAAGAATTAGGCACCCGCAGTTTTCCTATTGAACAGGGGATAGGTGAGGCGATAAATTTTCACGAAGGAATTGGCAGCAAGCGAAAAGAGGAGCGGATAAGATATCTTAAAAATTACTGGGCTTTAAAGGTTCAGCATATTCCTAAAGTAAAGCTGTATACTTCGTTAAATGCCAAATACTCATGCGCCATTTGTGGTGTTAGTATTGACGGAATGACACCGGCTGAATTAGACAGTGCCCTTTTTTCTAATTATAAGATCCATGTTGTTGGTATAAATATTGAAAATATCAGTTGCGTACGGGTTACACCGCATGTTTATACCACTTTGCATGATCTGGATAAGTTTGCAAGGGCAATTGAAGAAATTGCAGCAAAAGGCAAAACAGGTGGAAGTAAATAAATTTAATGTACAGTAGCAGTATCTGCAAGGGGGAATATTCTGATTAGGTCAATAGAACAGGTTGCCCCGCTTATTACTTTTTAAATAAGCGTGAATCAAACTCAAAAGCTTCAGTAAATTTAATTTTAATTGTTTTAAAATCAGGGTGTGCCGGGTTTATAACATAATTGAAATCGCCGTTAACACTAGCTGAAGGAACTTGCAATATTAAATATTTATTATCTTTCAAAAAATCATCACCAATATTTTGAGTAGCCTTAATTAGGGGATTACTATTCCATTTTGCAGGCAGGTCGGTAGCTTCTATTTTCAGGACACTCGCGTTATCAGGAAACTCAATTGTCGCCATATGATATTCCGTTGGCATTATACCCAATGGCACGTGAACTGCTATCTCAAGCACAGCCAAAGCACGTGAGCCGGCTGTATATAAAGCAGGCAGCCCTTTGTTATTCCACCGGCCCCCGCTTTTTTCAGCGCCGCGACCTGAAATATCATTTATATATTCCTTTTTACCAAGCCTGTAAACGATCATGCAAAAATACCATGTTCAATCCTGCCTAGTTCATCATAAACCATGGTGATACCAAAATTAGTATCAAGCATATCCTTGGGTTTTACGCCACCCAGGGCAACACTTACGGTATCCATCCAAGTGTAAAAATTATCTTTAATGCCGAAGATATTAATGCCCTTTTTATAAAGCAGCTCAATTATTATGATTTTTTCGGAATAGATAGGATCAAAAGTTTTACCTTCTTTTTTATACCGCTGCATGGTACGTTCAGAAAGATGAAGATATTCGGCCCATTCCTGCATGCCTAGCTGAATGTATTCAGAAAGCTTGGTAAGGCGATAAAATGATACACCTTCCCTTGCCATATTGGCTAAGTTTACCTCGTCCTCCTCCTCGTTAAAAACATATTTTTTGGGGTTATTCATAGTTGAATCCGCTAATTGTCAATAAAATTACGACAAATGTCACTAATTTCCAAATTTATTTTTCCAATTGCTCTTTCACAGAAGGTTCAAGTTCTTGTACCCATAACTGGTACATTGCGCCTGAAGGATGCAGCCCATCAGCTGCAATTAAAGTTTGCTCTGTAGCGGCCCTCTTTGATATTGCAGTTATATTTATATAATTAGGAACATGTGCCTTAGCAGTTTCTTCGCGGTTAATGTCATTAAACAGGTCAATATCAGGTCCTATTTCACTATCTCTTCCACCTGCAAACGGCGTAACGCCCCAGTCTGGTATCGACAGTACAAAAACCTTGCTGCTATCACCTTTCGCAAAATTGATCGCAGTACGTAAAACCTGCGCAAACTTTATTCGGTAATTGTCCTTACTCTGCTTTTGATACTGATCATTAACCCCGATTAGTAAAGTTACAAAATCATACTTTTTATCTTTAAAGTCGCTGCGGGCAATTGCGCTTATCAATTCATCGGTCGTCCAGCCGGTTACAGCAATAATATCAGGTGTTTGCACATCAAGCTTATAGAAATTTAATAAGTTGGTAAGCTGGTAAGGGAACGATTGAATTTGAGGCACGGCTTCGCCAATAGTATATGAATCGCCTAAGGCAAGGTAAGTGACGGGAGTTGTCATCTGTTTTGTGGTTATAGTGGTATCAGTCTTAACAACCAGGGGCGGTAGCACAGCTTTTTTAGCGCAGCCCGATAAGGCAGTTATAACAATCAAAAAAATTTGTAATATCTTCATAACATCATCTCCATATTAAACAATACGGAAATATGATGTTTTAAGATTCTTTTTACTTCATTAATATCAACTTCATGCCCAAGTTCCCGTTGCATGCTGGTTACATCTTTATCATCAATGCCGCAAGGCACAATGTTTTTAAAATAAGCAAGGTTGGTATTTACGTTAAAAGCAAGGCCATGCATAGTTACCCAACGGCTGCAGCGCACACCAAGAGCACAGATCTTACGGGCATTTTCATTGTCGGCATCAAACCAAACGCCCGTATAACCCGGGTACCGGCCTGCTTTTAAACCATAATCGGCCAAGGTAAGTATTACCGCTTCTTCAAGGGTACGCAGGTACAGGTGGATATCCGTAAAAAAGTTATCCAGGTCTAATATAGGATATGAAACAATTTGCCCCGGTCCATGATAAGTAATATCACCGCCGCGGTTAATGGAGTAATAAGCCGCTTGTTTTTCTTTTAGTGCCTGTTCATCCAAAAGCAAATGTTCGGGCTTTCCGCTTTTGCCTAAAGTATAAACATGCGGATGTTCGCAGAAAACAAGATAGTTTGGGGTTTGCGTATCATCTTCTTCCTCAACTCCCGCAGCTACTTCGCGGTTGCGGATCTGGATTTTAAGGTTAACTGTATCGGCAAACAACCTTTCCTGTTTATCCCAGGCCTCTTTATAATCAATGAGTCCCCAGTCCTGAAAAAATACTTGTTTGTTCTTCATCTTTTATCCCTTTACGTATCCAACCATATAGTCCTGGTATTGCAGGTAGCCAACCTCATATTTAATGTCAATATCGCCTTTAAGCAGCCGTGCATCTACCCAGCCATGCCCTTCGAAATTAAACGGTTCCAATAAAATATTATCGGCAAATGACACCTCTTTTTGGCCAAAGCATTTATAAACGGCTTCTTTTGCACACCAGCAAACATAAAGCTGCTGTATTTTATCTGCTTCGCTAATAAATTCCAGTTCCTCCTTTCGCATAAACTTGTGGGAAATGCGTTCAACTTTTTCCTTTACCTGCTCAATATCAATGCCTACGGGATGTTTGCTGATCATTACGGCAGCATAATCAAAAGAGTGGCTCAGAGAAATATGATAGGGGAGATTTACCAAATAAGGTTTGCCATGTGAGTCTACCTTACAATCAATATACTCATCGGTGTGCAGCATTTTACGCAGCAAAACACGCGTACCAAGCCAATGCAGGTTACGTTTGCCAACTTTAAGGCTTTCATAATGTGCTTGTTCCTGTTCGTCTAAACGGAGTTGGCTGTATAACTCGTCAGCTTCTTCCTCAATTTTCCAGATCGCAAATTCTGTATCGTCGTCAACCTGCTGTCTGTATGCTATAGCCATAAAAGTAAAATTGCAAAAAGGATGACAAACTTATATCAAATAACGCTAAATTGTATTGCTTTTTATCAATTATAAACTCAATCAATAAAAAATTACATCATGCCAACCGAAAAACTTACGCCTCAACAGGTTGAGCGATATAACCGCGATGGTTACATAATTATTAAAAGTTTTTGTTCGCCTGCCGAAACTGATAAATTATATCATACTGCCCTGGATGATAATGCCATGCGCAATAACGCGCTTGATCTTAATGATCAATCCGGTAAAAAAACAAAGCTTTCTTTATGGTTTACCCCTGGTAATGACGTTTTTGGCTATTTAACCCGCAGTCAAAGGATGGTAAGCGTTGTAAAACAATTACTTGGCGATAAGGCCCCCGTATGTCATTTCCATTCAAAGCTGATGCAAAAAGAGCCAAAAGTTGGCGGCGCATGGGAGTGGCACCAGGATTATGGTTATTGGTATAAAAACCAGTTTATGTTCCCTGATGAATTGATAAGCGTAATGGTGGCTTTAACCGAAGCCAATAAGCAAAACGGTTGCCTGCAGGTGATAAAAGGCTCACACAAATTGGGCCGGGTAAACCACGGGTTTGCAGGCGAACAGGTGGGTGCCGATATGCAGATGGTTAACAATGCCTTAAAAACAATGGACCTGGTTTATGTTGAATTAGAACCAGGTGATGCGCTTGTTTTTCACAGCAATTTGCTCCACAGATCAGAAGCTAACCTATCTGGCCGTCCCCGATGGTCGGTTATTTCCTGTTATAACCTGCAATCAAACCTGGCCTATAACGAAACATCTGCTTCATACAAAGTCCCGGTTAATGTAGTGCCGGATGAAGCTATACTAGAGTGGGAGCCAGAATCATTATCAAACGCCGATTTTTTAAAGAAAGAAAATGACCCTGCCTTAAAGGAAACAGGCTGGGAGAGTGTTTGATTTGAAGATATGTTGATTTGAAAATTTGAAGATGAAAAAATTGAAAAATTGATTGATAGTTTGAAAATAAAGAATGATTTTAGAGTTTTCAACCTTTGGAACAACTACAACATTTACAACCGTAACTAACCCCAAAATATGAACATTGCCATGCTTGGTTCGGGTTTTATTGCCCGTTTTTATGCAGACTCATTGGTAGCGCAACGTGGAAAAGACACATTGATAAGTGTTTATTCCCGCAATATTGATAAAGCAAAAAAATTCGCGGAGGATTATAAGCTGTCCTTTTTTAGCGCTGATATGGATGAAGTATGCAGTCGTGATGATGTGGATGTAGTTATTATATCATTACCTAATAACCTGCATGAAGCTGCTGTTGCGGCCTGTGCCAAAGCTAAAAAGCATGTGCTTTGCACCAAACCCCTGGGCCGTACTGCTGCCGAGGCAAAGCGGATGCTGGATCTGGTTGAAGAAGCTGGCATAATGGGCGGATACCTGGAAGATTTGTGTTATACGCCAAAGTTTTTAAAGTCGATGAAGTCGGTAAAAGATGGCAGTATTGGTAAGGTTTTATGGGCCAAGTCGCGTGAGGCGCACCCTGGTCCGCATAGTGATTGGTTTTGGGATAGTGAACAATCGGGCGGTGGTGCAATGGTCGACCTTGGCTGCCATTGTATTGAGATAGCTCGCAATTTTATTGGTAAAGAGATCAGGCCTGTCGAGGTAATGTGCTGGACGGCAACCCAGGTACATCCTATACAAGCTGAAGACAGTGCTATAGGCCTTATAAAATACGCCAATGGCTCAATGGGACAGTTTGAGGTGAGCTGGTGTTTTAGAGGTGGGATGGATTTGCGCGATGAAGTAATGGGGACAGAAGGCACCATTTGGCTCAATAGTTTTTTACGAACCGGTTTTGAGATGTTTAGTACCGGTAAAGGTGGCTATGTGGCTGAAAAGGCCGAAAGTAACAGCGGATGGTTGTTCCCTGTGGGAGATGAAGTGCATGAGCTGGGTTATACCAACATGTTTACCGATATGTTTAATGCCATTGAAAACAAAACTGAACCGCTGGAATCATTTTATGATGGCTACATTGTAAATGCGATAATAGATGCTGCTTATATTTCTGCAAAATCAGGCAGATGGGAGCCGGTACAAATAGAAGGCTGGCGCGGCAACACTGAAGAAGATAGCGGGCCGGCCACAACATCGTATGATGAAAATTATTACCTGATAAAAAAAGAGATCCTGCCGTCAGGAGAGCATAAGCTGATCCTTAAACATAAGGTTAGCGGTGAAGTGGTGGTAAGGGAGATAACTGCTGATTAAGTTGATTTTTTGATGAAGCTGATTATTTGTCTGAACCATGATTTGCCTGATTTACTAATCATGACGATTTTATGCATAATAATTATCGCCAGGAAACAATCCCTAAATCTTTTAATCAAGCAAATCATGGTTCAAAACTTTCCACATCTTTCCTAAAACAATTGTTGGTAACATAGCATTGCCATGCCGGGCAATTAGTTATAATTTAGCCCCTCGTTACAGGGCGTTATGATATTATCAGATATTCGAATTTTAGAAGAAATAGAAGAGGGACAGATTATTATTGAGCCTTTTAACCGCGATTGCCTTGGCACGAACTCCTATGATGTGCACTTGGGCAAATATTTGGCCACTTATCGGGATAGAGTGCTGGATGCCAAGCTGCACAATGAGATCAGCTATTTTGAAATTCCGAAGGATGGCTTTGTTTTACAACCCAATACTTTATACCTGGGCGTAACTGTTGAATACACTGAAACCCACCGCCATGTGCCATTTTTGGAAGGCAAATCAAGCACCGGCCGTTTGGGGATTGATATCCATGCAACTGCCGGCAAAGGCGACGTAGGGTTTTGCAATACCTGGACATTGGAAATATCATGCACCCAACCCGTTAAAATTTATCCGGGTATGCCTATTGGTCAGCTGATATATTTTGTGGTTGAGGGCGAAATAGAGACCTTTTATAATACCAAGGGTAACGCTAAATATAATACCCCATCTACCAAACCGGTGGAGAGCATGATGTGGAAGAATGTGTTTTAATCAATTTCTAATAGACTACATCAAAATTTATCTGCCATCAATTATAGTCCACTGGGCTAATATGCACTAAGTGTTTAGTTCAAAGTATTGATAGACAGTGCGCTCTGTATTGTAACGGATTTGTTGCATGTTTTTGATAGGTATATTTATTAGATTCAGATTTCCAAGCACTTATCATGATAAAATACAGGAAAATAATCGCGAGTTTACTTTTAATAATCAGTGTTACAGCCTTATGGGGTTTTACCAAAATTGACGACGACCCCATAGCTAAAATTGCTGCACAATTAGAAGAGTGGCTCTCTAACCATCCACTGGAAAAAGTTTACCTGCAATTTGACAAACCCTATTACGCTATTGGAGATACAATTTGGTTTAAAGCATATGATGTAATAGCCAGCAGGCATCAACTATCGGCATTAAGCGGGGTACTGAATGTAGACTTGATTGATGACCGCGACTCAGTTAAGAAAAGCATAAAGCTTCCGATAGAGAGTGGTACAAGTTGGGGTGATTTTGTACTGCCAGATTCACTTAAAGAAGGTAATTATAGTGTTAGAGCTTACACCAACTGGATGCGCAATGCCGGCGAGGATTATTTTTTTAATAAAACTATAACAGTTGTTAATGCAATAAACAATGCCGTATTTACAAAAACCAATTATAGCTTCAGCACCCAAAACGGACAGCAAAAAATAAATGCAGCAATAAATTACAGTGATATTGATGGCAAGCCTTACACCGGTAAACCGGTAAGCTATGAAGTGATAGCAGGCGCTAAAACGATAGGTAAGGGCAAAGGCCAAACTGATGACAAGGGAAACCTTAATATCAGCTTTGCTAATATCTCAGCGGGTCTATTAAAATCCGGCCGCATTATTACCACTTTAAAAGTTGATGATAAAGAATCAGTTATCAAATCAATTGTAATAAAGGCGACCTCAGATAAAGTGGATGTACAGTTTTTTCCTGAAGGTGGTAACCTGGTAACGGGAAATCCTTCAAAAATAGCATTTAAAGCTATAGGCTCCGATGGCCTCGGGGCAGTTGTAAAAGGTGTGGTTACTGATGATCAGAATAACCAGGTGGCAGAAATTATTACCACGCATTTGGGCATGGGAGTGTTTAGCCTGACGCCCGAAAGTAATAAAACCTACAAAGCAAAGCTTACTTATGCGGATGGTTCGGAAAATACTGTTGAGCTGCCAAAAGCAACCGAACAGGGTTATTCTTTAATTGTTTCGAACGCCGGACCTTCCCATTTTAGTTTAAGGGTTTTACCGGGGCCGATAGCTTCAACCACGGTTCAAACCGGGCCAATGAGTGTAATAGCTCATGTTAACGGTGTTATTTGCTATGCCGGAAAAAGCGAAGCCGGCAAACCATTTATGGCACATATCCCTAAAAGTAAATTTCCTTCGGGAATTGTTCAGTTTACCTTGTTTTCCCCAACCGGTGAACCGTTAAATGAGCGCGTAGTATTTGTTTCAAATCCAGATCAGCTTAAATTAAATGTAACATCCGAAAAGGAAAGCTATTCGCCCAGGCAGAAAATAAAAATTGAAGTTAATGCAAAAGACAAAGAGGATAAGCCGGTTACAGGAAGTTTTTCTGTATCGGTAACAAACGAATCAAATGTGTCGGTTGATGAAATTTCAGAAAGTACTATCTTATCAAACCTGCTCCTTACCTCGGATCTTAAAGGTTACGTAGAAAAGCCTAATTATTACTTTACAAATATCAACGAAACAACACAGGCTGACCTGGACGTACTGATGCTTACCCAGGGATACCGGAGATTTGAATGGAAACAGCTGTTGAATAACAGTATCCCGCAGGATGCCTACCCCGCCGAAAAATCATTAAGCATAGTTGGGCATATAAAAACAATGGGTGGTAAACCCTTGCCTAATGGGGGCGTTAAAATACTAAGCAATAAGGGTGGTTTCTTTTTTAGAGATACTGTTGCTGATAATTCGGGCGCATTTTCCTTTAACGGGTTGGTATTTAAAGACAGTACAAAGTTTCTGATCCAGGCGCGATCGGCCAAAGACCGCAAAAATGTACAAATAGATCTTGACAATATTATTCCTCAAGCGGTAGGGCCTAACAAAAATGCAGCTGATATGCAGGTAAACATTAATGATGGCTTGTCGCAATATTTACAAAGCAGTAAGGCTTTGTATGATAGTGAGCTAAAAGCCGGTATAGTAAAACGGCCTATCATATTAAAGGAAGTAGTAGTTAAGGCAAGAAAGTACATGATACCGTACTCGGAAAATTTAAACGGGCCGGGGAATGCAGACGATGTTGTTACTGCTGACAGGCTGGGAAACTGCGGTGGTTTTCTTACCAACTGCTTACAGGGTCTTATTGCTGGCGTCACCTTTCGTAATAATATACCTTATAATAATCGCGCAAATGCGGCAATGGCTATAGTACTTGATGGTAACTTTATTGACAATGATCTTTTTAGCGATATAAACCCAAATAACATTCAAAGCGTTGAGGTTTTGCTGGGACCGTCACATACAGCCATTTACGGAAGCCGCGGCGCAAATGGGATCTTGTTAATAACAAGCAAAAGGGGCAGGGATGCAATGACCTCCTATGAGCGTTATGCTCCGGGTGTTATTACTTATACGCCTAAAGGATATTATAAAGTACGTGACTTTTATTCGCCGCAGCATGATAATCCTAAAACAGATAAACAATTACCTGATCTGCGCAGCACTATCTATTGGAACCCCAACTTTATTACAAATAAGAGCGGTAAAGCTTCGTTCAGTTATTTTAATGCTGATGGCAAAGGAATCTATCGTGTAGTTGTAGAAGGTATTGACAGTGATGGCAATTTAGGCAGACAAGTGTTTAAATATAAAGTTGAGTAAGTATTTCGAGATCAGAGATTAGGCCACGACGCAACTAATCTCTGACCTCCAATCTCTGGTTTCTAATCACCATTCCCCAGCACATAATCAACCGGTAAAAGTTCAGCTATTAACCTGCGGCCCCAGTTGCCATCAAAAAGAAGGCTTAAAGGGTTTATTATTATCCCGTTATTATCAAAAAAAGCATTCTGTTCATTAAAAATCAGGGTAGTGGTTAACGGATCGTCCATAAAATCGGGACTGAGCAATAAGTTTTTCGAATCCTTATCACTTATATGAGCTCTTTTTTTGTCATACATTACGTAAAGGCAGTCACTGAAACTTAAAGCATATTCTCCCGTAACATCGGTAACCTTTACAAAATCTCTCACATCCATCGGGGTATTAACCAGGGTTTGGTTGTATTTAGCGCCGAAGCCTTTATAGTCAGGGTTAGGTTTCCTTATCAATCGCAATACTTTAAACCCCTCATTGTTAAAATTATTGGCAATAACCGACCGCAAAAAATGCATACTGGAGCCTTCATAAGCACTCAACCTGTTCTTTTTCCATTTTCGAATTTGCGATGTTGAACCTTTAAGCTCCTCGAACGCAGCTGTACCTTCGTAATAATTAATATTAGCAATGCCATCACTTTTAAGCTCCTGGAGCAGGTATCTTATTTTATAGCCTAAAGCTTTATTCTCTATTTCTAAAAAATCAGCCGACCTGGCAGTGAACACCCTGGTTTTACTATTGTAGTCAAGGTCGAGCAAGTCTTCCAAATTTTTATTTAATATTTTACATTGCTGCGCATAGGCTGAATTGCCAAAAAAGCATTGCTTAAACTTTTCATAATTTTTTGCCCAATCGCCTTTGGGTTTAATGTGCACTTCCTGCAACATCATTATTTTGGGAGCCAGGCCAATATCGGTTAGCCTGATATCGCCATTTATCATAATGTTTTGATGTGAAGTTTCAAAGCCAAGGCTTGATACCACCAGGTCATACTGGCCTGATCTTACATTTGTTATTGTAAAGGCGCCTTTGTCATCCGTTTTACTTCCCGCCACTGCATTATTTAAAAATACACTGGCATTGGCTACAGGTGTTTTATCTGCACTGTTTAAAACCTTACCTGTAATTACATATTGCGCAAAACAGGTAACGGGTAATAAAAATAAAATAAGGAAACATGACCATCTCATGCTTTAAAATTAACTAAATAATTAGTTTAAGCAAAAAAAGAGTTTTATTTTTGCTTGATAAACAGGATTTTAAAAAAAAGTTAAAATTTATATTAAACCTTTTTTAAAAACGTTGTTCTTAGTATATAAATAAACAACATACATATGAAACGAATCTTATCTATCATCGGCTGCGTTATAGTATTGGCAGCATCTTCATGTACTAAAAAGTATATTACTCCTAATCCGAATCTAACGGTTTTTAGAACAATAAATCCTTCGGATTGGACTTTATCATCAGACGGAACATCTTATTCGGCAGCTTTAAAAATGGATGAGATAGGGACTGATTTTAATCATTTTGGCGGCGTAATAGTTTCCATATCTTATCCAAACTCAAATCCTAATGATGAGGTGTATGAGCAATTGCCCGAAGTTTATGGAGGAACATCTTTTAGCTTTACTTACAATCCGGGAAGTTTAGCAATCTATGCGCAGGCACCCAACGGAACAACGCCTATTAAGCCTACTGACGTGATTGATGCGAAAATTGTGTTGGTGGCATCCAGTAATTAATAATAGAAGAGCATCTAATTGAAAAGGAAAAGCCTTTGCAAACTAATTGCAAAGGCTTTTTTATTCTTCGGGCTTCGGGAGGACAAAAAACTAATCTCTAACCTCCAGTCTCTAATCACTACAACCTACTTCTCCATCTGCTCAATCACTTCATCAGTTACCCCTGTAAAAGAGAAACCGCCATCGTGAAACAGGTTTTGCATAGTTACCATTTTGGTAAGATCAGAGAACATACTTACACAATAGTCGGCGCATTGATCTGAACTGGCATTACCCAATGGGCTCATTTTTTCGGCATAACTTATAAATCCTTCAAACCCTTTAACACCCGATCCTGCTGTTGTGCGGGTTGGCGACTGTGATATGGTATTGATGCGTACATGTTTCTTTTTACCGTAGTAATAACCAAAGCTGCGTGCAATGCTTTCTAAGTAAGCTTTGTTATCAGCCATGTCATTATAATCAGGGAATACACGCTGTGCAGCAATATAAGTTAAAGCCAGTACTGACCCCCATTCGTTTATTGCATCCATTTTCATTGCGGTTTGCAATACGCGGTGCAGGCTTAGGGCCGATATATCAAACCCTTTATGGGTAAAGTCATAATTATTTTCAACGTAGGGAACATTTTTACGAAGGTTGACGCTCATCCCAATAGAGTGCAATATAAAATCAACACCGCCGCCAAAATGTTCCTGTGATTTGGTAAACAGGTTAACCAGGTCGTCATTATTGGTTACATCGGCACCAATAATAGGGGCATTGCATTCTTCGCCCAGTTTATTTAACTCGCCCATGCGTAAAGCAATAGGGGCGTTGCTCAAAATAATTTCCGCACCTTCCTGTACAGCTCGCTGAGCTACTTTCCAGGCTATTGATTGCTCATTCAGAGCGCCAAAAATTATTCCTTTTTTACCTTTTAATAAGTTATAAGCCATTTTAGTGATTTTGATTATCGCGATAAAATTAAAATTAATTATTGGTATTGAGAATTTTCGCTTTACTGATAGAATTTATCTGAAAAAATAAATCATTTATTACTGTAGCATTTTATAGCTCACCGTATCTAACAGCAAAATCAAACAAAATGAGGGTAAGAAAATAATGTATATTACTTGTATTAGCTATAAACATATTTTGTTGTACAGTAAACAAATTGCAAAATAAAACCCCTTATGGTGTTTGAAGATATTTACCGGGATTATTGGAATAAAGTATTCAGGATTTGTATGGGTTATGTTAATGATGCCGACTGGGCAAAAGATATTGCGCAGGAAATCTTCATTATTATATGGAAGCAACTGCCAAATTTTAGAAATGAATCTGCTATTGGCACCTGGATCTACCGGATAGCTTCAAATAATTGCCTGCGCCAAATTGAGCGGCAAAACCGGATGCCCACAACTGAGCTGCCGGAGCAAATTGAGTATAAGCCCGATCCGGATAAAGAATGGCAAAGTAAACTTTTATATAAATGTATTGCGGAGTTGCCGGAAACCGACCGTATAATTATTTCATTGGAACTGGAGGATGTAAAACAAGCCGAAATAGCCAAAATAACCGGGCTTTCAGAAAGCAATGTAAGGGTTAAAGTATTCAGGATAAAAGAAAAGCTGACTCAAAAATTTAAACAATATGAGCAATAACATAGATTTTAAAGAGCTATGGAATCGCGGAAAGTCCAGCGCACCGGATATAAGCGAGATTTTTGCAAAAGCAGATCAGCTCAACCGCAAAACACGCAATAAGATCTGGCGGGGGAATCTCTTATTATCATTAACTGTTGCTTTTATGATATTTATCTGGTGGTATTACCAGCCGCAGCTAATCACTACAAAAATTGGATTAACACTGGTTATCACGGCTATTGTTATGTTCCTGGCAACCACCAATCAAATGGTTCCCTTGCTGGCAAAAACCAACGTGGAAACCGATAGCCAGCATTTTTTGGCACAGATGATCCGTATTAAACAAAAGCAGGAGTTTTTAAATAAAACCATGCTTACCGGTTACTTCATCTTTTTATCCCTTGGTATTTTCCTTTACATGATAGAGTATGCCGGGCGTGGAAGTCTTACTTTCCAATTAACTGCCTATGGAATAACATTCGCCTGGATAGCTTTTAACTGGTTTTATATCCGCGCAAAGACCGTTAAGAAACAACTAAGCGCTATTAATGATATTATTACCAGGCTGGAAGTGGTTAACAAGCAGTTATTGGATTGATTGGGAATTGAGGCTTTTTATTATTTTACGCCTTTGTTGGTGTTGTCACCAACAAAACGCAGGGCCTGTGGTATGAAACATGGTGTACTTAGCATGCGGCTGATTCTCAAATGCAAAAGCTTCATCCAACTCGTTGGTGACAACACCAACAAGGGCACTAAATGGGATGTCATCCTGAGATATAAACTCCGGGGAAGTCTGAAGGAGAAATGACACGGGGTATAAAGATTTACGAAGTTTTAAAAACTTCGTAAATCTGACGGTGTTGAAACTTGTCATTGGCAGGCACTCGAAGGATGAGCGCAGTGGCCTATCCGCTTGCTAAGCACGGTGCTGAGGCCTTTGCCCGCATGCTTCGAGTGCCTCAGCATGGCACCCTTTTTCTTGTCATTCCCCCTTCAGGGGGCCAGGGGGCTTAGCAATTCCCTTGCATTTTGTAATGCACTTTCGCCCGGCTTATCGCCGCTTAACATTTTGGCTATCTCTAAAATCCGCTCTTCCTTATTTAACTGCTTAATGCGGGTATAGGTGGTTGCCGCCTCGTCATCTTTGTAAACAAAATAATGACTCTGGCCTTTGCTGGCAATTTGCGGCAGGTGGGTAATAGTGATCACCTGTAAGTTATCAGCAAGTTTTTCCATTATCTGGCCTACCTGGTTAGCCACCTCGCCGGACACTCCGGTATCTATCTCATCAAAAATTATAGTAGGCAATGCGGTGTTTTGTGCTATTAATGATTTAATGCTTAGCATTAGCCTTGAAAGCTCACCTCCAGATGCTACCTTACTCATTTCGGATAGCGCATGGCCTTTATTCGCAGTAAACAAAAAACGAACGTGGTCAATTCCGTCAGCCCCCAAACCTCCGCTACCCGGCGGAGAGTTATGTCCTGCGGGAGTGGATAGCTCAATTTTTAGGTTGGAGTTATTCATACCCATTTCACCTAATGTTTGCAATACTTGTTTTTCTATTGCAGGAATAACTTTTTTGCGGTTAGCCGATAATTGGGCCGCTAATTCTTCAAGCTCTTTTCTATCTAATCCAAGTTGAGCCCTTAGCTTCTCAATCGCCTCATCGCCAAAAACGGCTTGTTGTATTTTATCTGAAAGCTCATCCTGGAGCAGCAGTAGTTCGGCATTGGTATCAACACGGTGTTTCTTCTGCAGGTTATAGATCAGGCTCAGGCGGGTATTCACTTCTTCAGCCCTTGCTTCGTTAGTGTGCGTACGCTGTTCAATGGTTTCTATTTCAGCGGCTATGTCTTTTAATTCAATAACCGCGCTGTTTAATCTTTGGTGCAGTTCTGCAATTAACAGATTGAATTTTTCCAGGGCTAAAAGCTGGTGACCGGCCTCACGTAACTGAATAATGGCAGATGCTTCGCCATCTTCCATTAAGTAAAAAGCGCCCAGCAGGTTCCGTTTTATCTCGCCTGCGTTGTTGAGCGAATAAAGTTCCTGCTCCAACAATTCCTGCTCATCTGCTACAATTGCTGCTTTTTCGAGCTCATCAAACTGAAACTGGTAATAATCCAAATCGGCTTTTGCTTTATCACTTTCCTCAATAAGCTGTTGCAGCTTTGCTGTCGATTTTTTGTATGCACGGAATTTTGACCTGTAATCGCTTAACAGATCATCGTGTTTGGCAACGGCATCAACCACCAGCAGTTGAAACTCAGGGTCGTTAATTTCCAGGGTGGCATGTTGCGAGTGGATATCTATCAGTTTTTCACCTAAGGCTTTAAGCGAATTTAAATTAACAGGGGTATCATTTACAAATGCCCGTGATTTACCATCGGCAGAGATCTCGCGCCTTAAAACCGTTTCGGCTTCATAATCCAGGTCGTTATCCTCAAAAAAATGTTTTAAATGGAATGCACCAATTTTGAATGTGCCTTCAATAACACATTTTTTTTGCTGGTTAAAAAAATAGCGACTCTCGGCACGCTGCCCTAAAATAAGGGAAAGAGCACCTAATATGATTGATTTTCCCGCCCCGGTTTCACCTGTAAGGATATTTAAACCACCGTCGAAACTAATTTCAAGGTTATCAATTAATGCGTAATTATTAATACTGAGCTTCTGAAGCATAAAAAAAGTACCTCTGTTTTAAAGGTACTAAATTAGGAGTTTTAGTTGATTAAGTTAGATTGAGTTGATTAAGTGAGCGGTTGTTTTTTTTAAAACTTATCAACCTAAATATCATCATTTGAAAACACCCGGGCTCATAAAAATGTACTTCATAGAAAAGATGGAGGATATTTATGAGGCCAAGGCAGCGTTATATCATAAGGCGCAGGAATTATGGCTTCAAACCAATACTGACTAAAAAAACTAAAAGGACGGAAAAGGTAATAGGATAAAAAATCTGAAACCCAAGTTGCCCAAACTGCGGATAGCACCCAGGCTTTTTCCGTGAGAACGCAGAGGAAACTTGTTTTATAAGAAATTGGGGTGTAATTACGTAATTTTCCCAGATATGTTTTAGTGATTTACAAAAGGTAACGTTGATTTTTAATATTAGATGATTAGTAGCTTAGCTTAATTATTAATAGATTTAAATTTCTATAAAAACCAATAGCGTGGAAGAAATTTTTCTAAGAAAAACAGTGTTTGATGCCTACAGACTCTCTAATATAAATCAATATTTAGTTAGTTGGGATTTAAGCCCCGTAGAAGGAAAAGGGATTCATTTAGGTGCTATGCACACCAAATATGGCCATATTCAAATCAAAATGTATAAATCATCAAACCAAGAAAGTAAGATGATTTGGAATTTAACGCAAGAACAGTTGCCGGACGAATATGGTGCAAAGACGGCTATCAAAAAAGTGCTTGAATATTTTATAGATTACTTTGCAGGTATTAAAGGGGAGTCAATTGCGTTAATATTTGAAATAAATGATGGAAGCTATCACCCTGTCGATTCGCAAGCTATAGGCTATATGTTTGCTGCCATGTATGCTCTGATCAATTGCTTTGATAAAGATCATATCAAATTCAAGGAAGATAGGGTGTGGAGAAATTTTTAATAAGAATACAAGCAAACATAAAATTGAGATTCTTCTAAAATTGTCCGCATGGAGTATACTAAAACTTCTTATGGGTCAAACTTAAGTACTAACCGAAAAACAATGTTGTTCTAATTACTTTATTTTTAGAGGAAACCTTATTAAATAATACATCCCTTGCAGCTTTAATCGCAAGGGATGTGTTATGAGTTTACCCGCTTTGGGCAGTTACAGTATGTAATTAGGGTAATTATACCTTATTACTCATCTTCTGATTTTTCTGCTTTCTCAGCTTTATCAGCCTTTTCTTTTCTTTCAACCTTCTCGGCTTTTTGTCTTTTTTCGTGCCGTTCCTGTTTGTCGGCTTTTTCTACCTTTTCCGACTTTTCATTCTCATCATTATTATAGTTAAAATCAAAACTATAGTTCATTTTTGATTTTAAGTATTTTCTGAATTCCGGGCTGTGCTCGTAAGCAGTCATCTTTTTAACGGCCTGTTCCAATAGCCGCTGCTCATTTTTTATTTCGGCGTTATTTTGAAAGTGACTCATTTGGCGGCTTAGCCTGTCCATGTCCTTTTGTTTTTCTTTTATAGCAGGGTCATCATAGGCTCTTCTCAAACTATCACCCAGCATCTGGACCTTTTTATTTTGAGCTTTAAATTCAGGTGATTCATAATGTGCGCTCACCTGCTCGCCCATCTTTTTTAAATCTTCCTGTGTCAATTTAATATCTGATGGAATATGGGTGTCCAGTTCGGCCTGGTATTTTTTGTAGTTATCACTTTCCCGGTCCCTGTCATCGTAATAATAGTTTTCAGGAATGCCGTATTTCTTTTTCAGCTCATTGTTCATTTTCTTGAACTCGGGCGTTCTATAGTAAGCACCTATCTTGCGGCCTTTTTCACCCATTTGCTCGGTAATCGCTTTTATTTTGTCGGTTTCGCCAAAGTTTTTTGAATAGTCGTGGCTGGCGTTTGACAACTCCTCCTGTAATTTTTTCAACTCCGGGCGGTTGTAAAAATCCTGGATCACTTTACCATTTTCTTCCAATTCGTGTTGCGCCTTTTTAAATTCATCACTCTGATAATATGCGGTAACTGCTTGTGAGTGTCTTTGTATCTCGGCGCTTAAAGCCTGCATCTTTTTATCGCCGTCTTCATTGGCGTAGCTATCAGTATAGCTGTCATTGTTGTCGCTGTCATCATTCGGCTTAACGGCATGTGCAACTTTCTTTGCCGGATGAGCCCGCAGGTGTGTTGATTTTTTTACAGCCACTTTACGACCGGTATCGGCAAGCAGTTCATTAATTATAGGGGTAAGGGCTTTTACAGAAATTTTTCCCTGTGCCACTTCAGGTTTAAGCAGGGCCATGGCACATATGCCCATGGTTAATATAAGCATGGCCAACAATGTTGGGCGCAGGCTGGGTAGTTGTTTCTTGGTTTTCATGATTCTTTCAATTCTGTTTAGTAATTGGTACTTTTTGCCGGTTGCGGCCAGCGCTAGCTGCCAGTCGTTTTGGCGGGTTTGCTCCAGCTTCAATAAAGCTTTTGCATAGATGATAGGGTCTGCGGTGGCCTTTACAACCAGGTCGTCGCAGCAGTTCTCACGTTCTTCGTTTATGATCTTGTTTATCAGTAGCGCACACGGATTAAAGAACAGCAGGATTGATATAACCTGTTGTATCATATTTACCAGGTAGTCGTTACGCTTAATATGGGCAAGCTCATGCAATAATATAGCTTCAATTTCTTCGGCAGACAGATAAGTAGCCAAAGCAAATGGCAGCAGGATCACCGGTTTAAAGTAGCCAACCATACAGGGCACATCAACCAGCTTGCTTAACCCTACCTTTACATTTTTAGGGATATTGAGCATTCCGGTAAACTTGTTTACAGTTTGCTGCAGTGCATTATCAATACCCAGGTTTTGCTTTATGGCGCTTATTTTTTTTCGCGCCAGTACCAACCTGCCGGTGTTAAACAACAAGCCGGCAACATATATGGCAGTTATATAAGGTAGGTATTCTTCAATACTATAATAATAGCGTACAGTTTGATCATTAAACTGGCTGATTCCCGATGGTAATTCAGTAAGCAAAGGTAAAACTGATAGCTTTGAAGGAGCAACTGCCAGCCAGTTGTAAATATTTATCTCGTTAATAAGCGTATATCCAAACCAGCCGGTTATGGCAAACAGGCTTATCACGGCAAACACATATTTTTTTGATGCTGATAACTGCCCCGAGAACATTAACGCTAACCTGAGCGCAAAATAGATGAGCAAACCCTGCCATAAGGAATGGATTATGGTAATCCCTAAAACCTGGCTGATGTTATACAATATGTTTTGCATTGTATTAAAGCTTAGCGTTAATATTATCCTGGTTTATTGCTGATCTTCTTTAACAGGCTGGTCATTCTTTTCATCAGTATCTTTTGGCGCGTAGATCTTTACACCGCCTACCGAATCTTTTAAGATCCATTTTCTGCCTTTCATATTCTTTTTCCACTCAGGGCTGTTGAACTGTTTTTTCATCAGCTCACCCTGTTTCTTTATTTGTTCCATCTGGGCTTTCCACTCTGGGCTGTCAAATTGTTTTTTTATCAGCTCGCCTTGTTTCTTCATTTGTTCCATCTGGGCTTTCCACTCGGGGCTGTCGAAATGCTTTTTCATTTCTTCACCCTGTTTCTTCATGGCTAACATTTG
>NZ_FRCM01000006.1:0-13327 GCF_900142915.1 Mucilaginibacter sp. OK098 | reverse complement strand
GGGCTGTCGAAATGCTTTTTCATTTCTTCACCCTGTTTCTTCATGGCTAACATCTGATTTTTCCACTCGGGGCTGTCAAACTGTTTTTTCATCAGCTCACCCTGTTTCTTCATCTGCTCCATCTGTGCTTTCCATTCAGGGCTGTTGAAATGCTTTTTTATTTCTTCACCCTGCTTGCGCATAGCGGCCATTTGATTTTTCCATTCCGGACTGTTGAAAAACCGCTTTACCGAGTCCGGGGCATCATCGCTATAATATGTTTCCCCATAAATTTCTGTGTCATTTGCCGGGCTCACCTTCTTAGCTTTTGCTTTTCTGCCTTTGCCTATAAATTTGCCTTTTTGCTTGTGCTTTATCGTATCGTTAAGAAAAGAGTATTGGGTTGAATCAAGTGTGCCAACAAATTGTGCCGTTTTGATTTTTTCTGTTACCGCTAATTTTGCCTTGTTGGCAATTATTTTGGCCTCGGCAACTTTGGGGTTAAACCATGCAATACAGCTAAGGGTGCCTGTTAATAAAAACAGCGCTATTATGAGATGGCGAATGCTGCCAATATGTTTTTTAGTTTTCATAATTCTTTCAATTCTGTTTAATAAATGGAACTTTTGTCCGGTGGCAGCGAGCGCCAGCTGCAGGTTTGATTTCCTGGCTTCTTCAAGCTTTATCAAAGCCTGCGCATATATTAAAGGCTCGCCGGTTTTTTCAACAACAAGGTCATCGCAACCGTTCTCTCTTTCCTGATTTATAATTCTGTTAATTAACTGGGTAAAGGGATTAAAGAAAAGTAATACCGTTATAAACTGCTGCAGCAAGTTTATCAGGTAATCGTTACGTTTTATGTGCGAAAGCTCATGTAATAAAATAGCCTCAACTTCATCGGCCGATAAATTAACACATATGGTAACAGGTAAAAGTATAAGAGGTTTAATATAGCCTATAACACAAGGCACATCAATCAGCTCGCTGAAACTAATCCGGATCTGCTTACTGATGTTCAGTTTTTTTGAAAACATATTAATAAACTGTTGCATTTGCCCTGCGGGTAAAAGCGATAGTTTTATTTGCCTTATTTTATTCCACTCGGTTGCAAGCCGGGCAATGTTTATAGTAAGGCCGGTAAAATATATGGCGCATATATATGGCAGGTAACCCGCAATGGTATATGACCATGCTGATTGGTAATGTGTACTTGTTGGTAAATTTAAGTAGGGCAATAATGGTAATACATGGCCAGGTTTTAAACTAACCCAGTTATAGGCGTAGATCTCTGTAAATAAAGTATAAACAAAGCAGGCCGATATAGCTAACATAGCAATAATAGCCAGGTTATATTTTTTTACCGCGGTTAATGATGAGATGCCGGCAAAAGCTATCCTTAAAATAAAATACACCAGTAACCCCTGCCACAGCGAGTGGATGATGGTGATGCCTAAAACCTGGCTGATGTTGTATAATATGGTTTGCATTGTTTTAGTTAATTAGAGACTGGGGATTAGAGATTTGTTACTATCCCGCAGCTCCAGTCGTTTATTTTTTTATGATTTGCTACCTGTCTTTTTTAACTAACCTCTGGTCTCTAATCTCTAATCACTTCCCCTCGAACTGTTTCAAATAATCCTTAATCGCATCAATCTCATCTTTTGATGCGCGGTGATGGCCCAGGGCCTGGATCACCAGGTCGGATGTTGAGCCTTTAAATACGGTTGATATAATTTTATCAAGCGCGGTTTGTTGTGCCTGCTCACGGGTTATAACGGCTTTATACAAATGGGTTTTGGCGGTGGTGTCCCGCTCAACCAATCCCTTATCATGCATTATCTGCATTAATTTTAAAGTTGTGGTATAACCGGCATCCTTGTTTTTTGCCAATTCCTCATGTACATCACGTACGGTGCACTGGCTTTTTTTCCAGATCACCTGTAATATCTCAAGCTCGCTTTCTGTTGGTTTTACTTCCATGTCTACTGTTATACGAATTTCTTCGTACAAAGATGTACGATAGATTTCGTATTTGCAAATTATTTATAAACTTTTTTTAAAAAGACGCGCGGGAAGGGGAGAATGTTGCAGGGATTAAGCGAAAAGCTGAAAGCCAAAAGCTTAAAGCGAATGATGGGTTGAAAAGCTTAAAAAAAGGATTAAGCGAAAAGCGAAAATTCTTAACAAAGCTTTGGTCTTTGAGCTTTACGCTTTCAGCTTTTTTACTGTTTTTGCAGCGTTTGGTATTTAAGTCCGTTTGCCGGATCGGCCTGGCTTAGTATGTTCATGGCCTGTAGCCGTTCCTGGGAATCGGTTTTGGTAAAGATGGATACAAGTTCATCGCTTTTAGCGGTAAAGAACACAAGCGGGAACATACTGCCCAAACGCTGACGGTCAACCTCTGCCAAAACGGGCAGGATCCCCGAAATAACTTTGCGACCTTTTCCTGCATTATCCGCCATAACATCAAGGCCATTGCGGTGGTAATCATATATAAACCCGCGTAAAGGCAGGTAAAGCTTGTTATTCAGGTTCTCGGCAAGCCAATAGCGGTTAATATTACCGTCAAAAGCTTTCCAGCCCTTACTTGATGATGTTTGTGCATTTGTAGCAACATTTTGAGCGGCGGCAAAGTAATTGGTGCCACCAAATTTTGAGAACGAATCGTAATCCATACCTACAATAATATAGGCATAAAAGGCCATTATGGAGCTTAAATTACTTTGAAAGTTTTGGTCGGTATAGTCAATGCTTTGTCCTTCGGTGTAGGTAAAATCAATATCCTTATCATTAACATTTAATAATGTTGAAGTATAGGTAGTGCCATATACTGGTCTGGAGGACTGCACTTGCAGTTCGCCGCTAAAACTGCTGCTGCCGTCCCAGGCTGTAATGTTTAATATAAAATTGCATTCAATCCGTTCCTGTGGTAAAATATCATCGGCACTCCATTTACGGCCATTTAAAAAATCTTTCATGGCAGTTTCAAGCGTTTGAAAGATCCGTTTATTGGTTGATTGTATCTTGGGCGATACAACCTGGATGCGTGCATTTAAATCTTGTGCAACAGCCTTAAGGCCTAAGCAAACCAACAGAATATAAATGCTAAATGCTTTCATTTTTTTATAAACTCTATAATTTTAGTACAGATATCGCGTGCAACATCCTCTTTGCTTTTAAGATCATAGGCTGTTTTTTGCAGCTTGTTATCTATAATAGTTATTTTATTGGTGTCTTTTTTAAAACCGGCACCCGCATCATTTAGCGAATTTAATACAATAAAGTCAAGGTTTTTCTTTTGCAGCTTGTCAACCGCGTTTTTTTCTTCATTATTGGTTTCCAGTGCGAAGCCAACCAGTATTTGTCCGGGCTTTTTTTGTTTGCCCAGCTCGCTTAAAATATCAGTGGTCTTTTTTACCTCGATGCTAAAACCGGCTTCCTGCTTTTTGATTTTTTGTTCAGCAACGCTAACGGGTGTGTAATCAGCTACTGCGGCACTCATTACGCAAGCCTTTGAGCCTTTAAAGTTTTGCAGGCAGGCATCCAGCATTTCTGCTGCCGAAGTAACATCTATCCGTTTTATAGAATTATGTTTGCTTATTTGGGCCGATGGTCCTGCAACCAGGGTAACATCAGCACCTAATCGTGCAAGCTCATCTGCAATGGCAAAGCCCATTTTGCCCGATGAGTGGTTACCGATAAAACGAACCGGATCAATAGCCTCATAGGTAGGCCCTGCTGTAACCAATATTTTTTGATCAGCTAAAGGGAGTTTTTTTTTAACGTCTGCCGATACAAATGCTATCACCTCTTCCGGCTCGGCCATCCGCCCTTCACCATGAAGGCCGCTTGCTAATTCGCCGGTGCCGGGAGGGATCAGGATATTACCAAACGATTGCAGCTTGCTGATGTTGGCCTGGGTAGCGCTGTGCTTCCACATATCAAGATCCATAGCAGGCGCAAAATACACCGGGCACTTTGCCGAAAGATAAACGGCCATCAGCAGGTTATCGCAAAGGCCGTTAGCCATTTTAGCAAGTGTGTTGGCACTTGCCGGGGCTATGATCAAAATATCGGCCCACAAACCCAATTCAACATGGTTATTCCATTCACCGGTTTCGGTTACAAAATAATCAACAAGAACAGGATTTTTTGAAAGGGTGGATAGGGTAAGGGGCGTTATAAAGTTGGTAGCATCCGGAGTCATCACCACCTGCACATTTGCACCGCTTTTAATAAGCAGTCGTACCAGCGTTGCCGATTTATAAGCCGCTATACTGCCACAAATACCTAAAACTACATTTCTCATAGGCCCCCTAACCCCCTAAAGGGGGAATTTGAAAATTTAAAATTAAACAAAAAAACTCCCATGCGGGAGTTTTTTATATCATTGCGTTGCCCCTATGTTTTTTACTCCCCCTTTAGGGGGCCGGGGGCCTGGCTTATTGTTGTTCTTTTGCCGGATTACGGTAGTAAACCTTATCGTCTAAAAATTCCTGGATAGCTACCAATGATGGTTTTGGTAGTTTTTCGTAATATTTAGAGATCTCGATTTGCTCACGATTTTCAAAAACTTCTTCCAGGTTATCGTTTGACGATGCAAATTCTGAAAGCTTTTGGTGCAATTCTTCCTTTACATTGTTCGAGATCTGGTTAGCTCTCTTTGACATAATTACAAGCGACTCATAAATATTGTCGGTTTTTACATCTAACTCACGCAAATCGCGGGTTACAGTGCTGCTTGCTACGGCAGGCTTGTTAACAGTATTGTTATTAGCGTTCATATCTTTTTAATTTGGGATCTTTTTATCGTTTTTTCCTTTTTCAGAAGGAGGCTGAGTTGTTACTGTATCTTTTGTAGCGATTTTTTTTGCTAACCTTTGATCAGCTAGTGCTTCAGCCAATATTTTTTTGTCTTCAGCTATACCATCCTGGCTATATTTTTTGTAGCGGGCCGCATCATTTAAAAATTTGCTTTTAGGATATTTTTCAGCAAACTGATCTGCATAGGTCATGGTAAGGCCATAACGGTCTCCCTGGAAATCTTCCCTGCTATGTTTAGCGTATTGGTATTGTGCTTCAATAGTTAAATATTCAAGTTCTTCAGCGTATTTGGTATCCGGGTAATCGCGCAAGGTATTGCCAAACGCAATTACGGCAGCCTGGTAATCGCCAATGGTTAAATAAAGTTTGGAGTTTGCGTATGATTTAGATTCCAGTTTATCACGCAGGGTTTGTATAAGCTTGCTGGCTTCGGCAACCCGATCGCTTTTTGGATACAAGTTTATAAATAACTGCAAACCATCAATGGCCTTGCTGGTATTTGTTTGATCAAGTGAGTATATCGGCGAATCAAGGTATTGGCAATAAGCATACATAAACCTGCATTCTTCTGCTCTCGGACTTGATGGATAAGTATCAGCAAATGTTTTGAAATGATAACCGGCAGCAGTGTAATCTTTTAATTTATAATTTGCGTAAGCATTATAATAGAACAAGTCCTCAGCGCCTTCATGCCCGCGGTAACGTGTTGTCAGATCATCAAATAACCCTAAAGCCTTGCTGTACTCTCTTTTATTATAAAGCTTAATAGCTTCTGAGTATTTTTTGGCATTATCATTACTGGCCTTCAGTTTTTCATATTTACTTTTACAACTGCCCAGTACGAGCATTAATACAGCAAATACACCGGCTAATAACGTTAGTTGTTTTTTAAACATTTTGCAAAGATAGTTGAATATTATAAATCAGTCAATTATTTATTTTATATAGGTATAACCACGCTCTCCCTTAACTTAAGGAAGATGGGGTGGATAATTCCCGGCTAATATATAACGCTTGTTTTACCTATGCTATATATATAGGTATCATTTAACATCTTTTAACAGTGGAAGGTTCATAGTTGATGGTTCATAGTTAATAGCCGAAGGAATGGGGCAATCTGAGCCGTAAACTTTCTTTCCTCCTCGTGCGCAGCAAGGAGATGGTGATCCAGCGAAGCGTCAATCGGGGGGGTAAATTCTGCGCGCGATATTCATGCTAATATATTTACGCTACACAAATTGATACACCATTGCTCAATTTTGCTTCACTTTTCCTGCTATGAACTATGAACCATCAACTATGAACTCTTCTTCATGAACCATCATCTATGAACTAATACCTTTTTTCGCATTAAATGCTTTTGATTGCCCTTTAGGAATTGTGAGCGAATTCCAGTTTTCGGCCGATACCATTTTGGCTATATATACTATCTGCCCTATGTGATAGGGGATATGTGCCAATTGGCGGTTAATGGCTTCAATTACTGTGTGACTTTCCTTCCTTATATATATAGTGCGCATCAGGTCATCTTCAGTAAGGGCATCTATACTATTATATATACACAGCCATCCTTTTTCCCATAAAGCCAGCAGGTCTTCTTTTGAGGAAAGAGTTTCTTCAAATTCCTGGTCACGATCCCGCCATGGCTTTTCGCCATCCGTGGTTAAAAAATCTGTCCATCTTGAAAGTGAATTTCCGGCTATATGCTTAATAATAATAGCTACGCTATTCGATTCCTGGTTATACTGCCAGTGAATTTGTTCCTCGTTTAGCTTTTCAATAGCGCTATCGCCTAAAGTTTTGTAATAGCCGAACAGTTTTTTAACGCTTGATAAGTAGTTATTGCCGTTGCTTTCCATAATATGTTACCGTTTTAACAGGTGTTTTTAATAGTTGATAGTAGTAAATGTATTATACAAGGGTGTAATTTCAGTGTTTTTTAATTATTTTCAAGTGTATTTATCTATAAAATTGGAAAGAAGCTTCTCCTGAACTTTTAAAAAACACCATGTTTATATAGGTATTTATAGCTACTGCTTTATAAACGGGAGTGATGACGATAGGCATGTGATAATTTTTCCTCCTGATTTGCAAAGTGTTACCGCTACACTATTGATTATTCTTACAAACCTTTTGGATAAGTTAAAAACCTGCGTATCTTTGCGGCCCGCTTCGGAAAAAGAAACGGTTGTTATTTGAAGAGAAAGTGATAAAGAAGCAAGCTAAAAAATAAGTTAAAAAAAGGCTTGACAGGAAGAAAAAAAAGTCACATCTTTGCAGCCCGCAAACGAGGGAGATAAAAGAGAGGGGAAGCGGGGAAAAGAGGCAAACAAAAAATAAAAAAAATAAAGTTTGCAAGTTTAAAAAAGGTTCATACCTTTGCAGTCCCAAAAGAAAGGGGCGAAAAAACGAAAGGAAGCCGGAAACGGAAGAGCGTCGGAAGCTGAGAAAAGAGGGGAGCGATTCCGGAAAAGAAAGCTAAAAAAAAGGAAAGAAATTTCCGAAACAAAAAGGGAGAAGGAAGCGATTTCCGGATCAATAAAAAATGAAAGTTAGACGGCGTAACAACCAGAAAAACATATAGCCTGACTGAGACAGAAAGGCGTAAAAGTTCTTATAAGATACTGGATAATCATGTAGCGTAACGGTAGATCACTGTTACGAAACAAAGAGAGAAAAGGGATACTGTATAAAGATACAACAGTGAACGGATCGGAATAGAAGAGAGAAGCGATTCAAACGACGAACTCCACCGGGCACGAAATTTTACAGATTCTATTATTAATAATAGGGTCAGTGAACAAACAAAACATTTTACAATGGAGAGTTTGATCCTGGCTCAGGATGAACGCTAGCGGCAGGCCTAATACATGCAAGTCGGACGGGATTGGAGAGCTTGCTTTCCATGAGAGTGGCGCACGGGTGCGTAACACGTATGTAACCTACCCTTATCAGGGGGATAGCCTCTCGAAAGAGAGATTAAGCCCGCATAATATGAAGACACAGCATTGTGATTTCATCAAATATTTATAGGATAAGGATGGGCATGCGGAACATTAGCTAGTTGGTAAGGTAATGGCTTACCAAGGCTACGATGTTTAGGGGATCTGAGAGGATGACCCCCCACACTGGTACTGAGACACGGACCAGACTCCTACGGGAGGCAGCAGTAAGGAATATTGGTCAATGGGCGCAAGCCTGAACCAGCCATGCCGCGTGCAGGAAGACGGCCCTACGGGTTGTAAACTGCTTTTGTACCGGAATAAACCACAGTTCGTGAATTGTGCTGAATGTACGGTAAGAATAAGGATCGGCTAACTCCGTGCCAGCAGCCGCGGTAATACGGAGGATCCAAGCGTTATCCGGATTTATTGGGTTTAAAGGGTGCGTAGGCGGCCTGTTAAGTCAGGGGTGAAAGACGGTAGCTCAACTATCGCAGTGCCCTTGATACTGATGGGCTTGAATGTACTAGAGGTAGGCGGAATGTGACAAGTAGCGGTGAAATGCATAGATATGTCACAGAACACCAATTGCGAAGGCAGCTTACTATGGTATGATTGACGCTGAGGCACGAAAGCGTGGGGATCAAACAGGATTAGATACCCTGGTAGTCCACGCCCTAAACGATGAATACTCGATGTTAGCGATATACAGTTAGCGTCAAAGCGAAAGCGTTAAGTATTCCACCTGGGGAGTACGCCCGCAAGGGTGAAACTCAAAGGAATTGACGGGGGCCCGCACAAGCGGAGGAGCATGTGGTTTAATTCGATGATACGCGAGGAACCTTACCCGGGCTTGAAAGTTAGTGAATGATACAGAGACGTATCAGTCCTTCGGGACACGAAACTAGGTGCTGCATGGCTGTCGTCAGCTCGTGCCGTGAGGTGTTGGGTTAAGTCCCGCAACGAGCGCAACCCCTATGTTTAGTTGCCAGCACGTTAAGGTGGGGACTCTAAACAGACTGCCTATGCAAATAGAGAGGAAGGAGGGGACGACGTCAAGTCATCATGGCCCTTACGTCCGGGGCTACACACGTGCTACAATGGGCAGTACAGAGGGCAGCTACCTGGCAACAGGATGCCAATCTCAAAAAGCTGTTCACAGTTCGGATCGGGGTCTGCAACTCGACCCCGTGAAGTTGGATTCGCTAGTAATCGCAGATCAGCAATGCTGCGGTGAATACGTTCCCGGGCCTTGTACACACCGCCCGTCAAGCCATGGAAGCTGGAAGTGCCTGAAGTGCGTAACCGCAAGGAGCGTCCTAGGGTAAAGTCGGTAACTGGGGCTAAGTCGTAACAAGGTAGCCGTACCGGAAGGTGTGGCTGGAATACCTCCTTTCTGGAGCAGTATCCACAAATCTCTCTCTTATAAGCGTAATAGCGAAAGCTGTTTAGCTACATGACCAGGTTCTTATATATTAGTTGATTAGGTTGATTAAGTTGAATGGTTGATTGGGTTGAGAAACTAAATCAATCGCTAATTCACTACATCAGTCCTTCACTAATTAAAACGAAACAAAAGGAAAACCCAAAAGATGAAGCCATTAGTAAGGTGACAGTCAAGTGGGCGGCGAGATTGTAAGAAATTACGGTTTACGATTTACGAGAAAACGATTGTTAAATCCGAAATCGAAAATCTGAAATCCGAAATAACAAACAGTCCTGTAGCTCAGCTTGGTTAGAGCACTACACTGATAATGTAGGGGTCAGCAGTTCAAATCTGCTCGGGACTACGGCGCAGCAAAGCTGCGAGGCGTTAGGGAAATAGAGATCAGAGGTTAGAGATCAGCGATTAGGAGGAAACAACTAATCACTAGTTAACTAATCACTAATTAACTAGTCACTAATTAACTCATCCAAAGGGGGATTAGCTCAGCTGGCTAGAGCACCTGCCTTGCACGCAGGGGGTCAACGGTTCGAATCCGTTATTCTCCACGAACCCACCATTTGCCTACCAAGGCATGGATAATGAAAAAGGCGATCCGCAATGGAAGACCGGGGTAAAAGTTCTTTGACATATTGGAAGAAGTAAATTAAAAGAGAAAACAACAGAAGAGGACTGTTGAGGCTTCAAAAGTTTACAAAGATTAAAGGTAAAGAGGTAGCAATACTAATGAACCAATGAACGAGTGAGCTAATGAACGCAACAAGAATCAAAAAAGCATACATACCGAGCAAAAGGCGGTATAGTAGAAGAAAGTAAGAAAGGGTACACGGGGGATGCCTTGGCTCTCAGAGGCGATGAAGGACGTGATAAGCTGCGATAAGCTGCGGGGATCAGCAAATATGAATTGATCCGCAGATTTCCGAATGGGGAAACCTAACTATTTGAAGAATAGTTGCATAAATGCGCGAACCTGCTGAACTGAAACATCTAAGTAAGCAGAGGAAGAGAAAACAACAGTGATTTCCTGAGTAGTGGCGAGCGAAAGGGAAGAAGCCCAAACCGGCTATGTTACGGCATAACCGGGGTTATAGGACCACAACATGAACATTAAATAAAACCGGAACGGGGTGGGAAACCCGGCCATAGAGCATGAGAGCTGCGTACGGGTAATAGATAATGGAATAGTGGTATCCTGAGTACCGCGAGGTCGGAGACGCCTTGTGGGAATTTGCCGGCACCATCCGGTAAGGCTAAATACTCCTGAGAGACCGATAGTGAACCAGTACCGTGAGGGAAAGGTGAAAAGAACCCCGAACAGGGGAGTGAAATAGAACCTGAAACCGTGTACTTACAAGCGGTCGGAGCGGACTTGATCCGTGACGGCGTGCCTTTTGCATAATGAGCCTACGAGTTACTCTTTCCTGGCAAGGTTAAGTGTTTAAGACACGGATCCGAAGCGAAAGCGAGTCTGAATAGGGCGTATAGTCAGGGGAGGTAGACGCGAAACCTTGTGATCTACCCATGGACAGGTTGAAGGTGCCGTAACAGGTACTGGAGGACCGAACCGATAAACGTTGAAAAGTTTCCGGATGATCTGTGGGTAGGGGTGAAAGGCTAATCAAACTGGGAAATAGCTCGTACTCCCCGAAATGTTTTTAGGAACAGCCTGGCGGTTGAGTTATTAAGAGGTAGAGCTACTAATTGGGTGCGGGGGAGTCAAATCCTACCAAATCCAGATAAACTCCGAATGCTTAATAATATACGCTGGAGTGAGGCTCTGGGTGCTAAGGTCCAGGGCCGAGAGGGAAAGAACCCAGACCATCAGCTAAGGTCCCTAAATTACCACTAAGTTGAACTAACGAGGTCCGATTGCACAGACAGCTAGGATGTTGGCTTGGAAGCAGCCATTCATTTAAAGAGTGCGTAACAGCTCACTAGTCGAGCGATCGGGCATGGATAATAAACGGGCATCAAGTGGTATACCGAAGCTATGGATTATGCAGCAATGTATACTGGTAGGGGAGCATTCTAAATTCCGGTGAAGCAGGAAGGTAACTGACTGTGGAGGGCTTAGAAAAGCAAATGTAGGCATAAGTAACGATAAGGCGGGAGAGAAACCCGCCCACCGAAAGACTAAGGTTTCCTGATCAACGCTAATCGGATCAGGGTTAGTCGGGGCCTAAGGTGAAGCCGAAGGGCGTAGCCGATGGACAACTGGTTAATATTCCAGTACTTTTTATAACTGCGATGCGGTGACGGAGTAGTGACACTGACGCGAACTGACGGAATAGTTCGTTAAAGGCCGTAGGTATATGGACTGTAGTAAAGTACGCAGACCATGCTGAAAGCTGATAGTACGCAGAACCTTCGGGGGATGTGATAGTTCAGGTAATCAGACTTCCAAGAAAACCCGCTAAGCTTCAGGTTATAAAAACCCGTACCGTAAACCGACACAGGTAGTCGAGGAGAGAATCCTAAGGTGCTCGAGTGAATCATGGCTAAGGAACTCGGCAAAATGGCCCTGTAACTTCGGGAGAAGGGGCGCTGGTAGCAATATCAGCCGCAGTGAAAAGGCCCAGGCGACTGTTTAACAAAAACACATGGCTATGCAAAATCGAAAGATGACGTATATGGCCTGACACCTGCCCGGTGCCGGAAGGTTAAGAGGGGATGTTAGGGTTAAACCGAAGCATTGAATCGAAGCCCCGGTAAACGGCGGCCGTAACTATAACGGTCCTAAGGTAGCGAAATTCCTTGTCGGGTAAGTTCCGACCTGCACGAATGGTGTAACGATCTGGGCGCTGTCTCAGCCATGAGCTCGGTGAAATTGTGGTATCGGTGAAGACGCCGGTTACCCGCAACGGGACGGAAAGACCCCATGCACCTTCACTACAACTTAACATTGAAATCGGCTACAGGATGTGTAGGATAGGTGGGAGACTGTGATCATGCTTCGCTAGGAGTATGTTAGTCAACGTTGAAATACCACCCTTTCTGTATCTGGTGTCTAACTCCGTAATGCGGAGGACATTGTTTGGCGGGTAGTTTGACTGGGGTGGTCGCCTCCAAAAAGGTAACGGAGGCTTTCAAAGGTAAGCTCAATACGCTTGGTAACCGTATGAGGAGTGCAATAGCATAAGCTTGCTTGACTGTGAGGCAGACAAGCCGAGCAGGGTCGAAAGACGGATATAGTGATCCGGTGGTTCTGCATGGAAGGGCCATCGCTCAAAGGATAAAAGGTACGCTGGGGATAACAGGCTGATCTCCCCCAAGAGCTCATATCGACGGGGAGGTTTGGCACCTCGATGTCGGCTCGTCACATCCTGGGGCTGGAGAAGGTCCCAAGGGTTGAGCTGTTCGCTCATTAAAGTGGCACGCGAGCTGGGTTCAGAACGTCGCGAGACAGTTCGGTCCCTATCTGTTGTGGGCGCAGGAAGTTTGAGTGGGGCTGACCTTAGTACGAGAGGACCGGGTTGGACGAACCACTGGTGAATCTGTTATGGCGCCAGCTGTATTGCAGAGTAGCTACGTTCGGAATAGATAAGCGCTGAAAGCATCTAAGTGCGAAACTAGCCACAAGATGAGACTTCCATTGAGGGTCGTAGCAGACTACTACGTTGATAGGTTACAGGTATAAAGGTGGTGACATCATAGCCAAGTAATACTAATCGCCCGAAGCTTTCTCATAGCAGGTAATTATGGTTCATTAGTCACTGGTTCATTAGTTCATTGGTAGCAATACCGGTAAACGAAGAATAAGTACTAATGAACCGAACACTAAAACTGTTGTTTTCTCAATTTATTTGCTTCTTTCAATTATGTTTAAGTTTGTGGTCATTAGTCACTTGTCATTAGTCATTGGACTAAGCAAGCAGACAATAAGATCAGGAACAAAAAAAAGATATTAAGTTAGCGGTTATAGCCATCAGTCAAATCAAATGACTAATGACACAATGACCAATGACTAAAAGAAATTCAGGTGCCTATATCGGCGGTGTCCACCTCTTCCCATTCCGAACAGAGAAGTTAAGCCCGCCAGAGCCGATGGTACTGCAGTAAAATGTGGGAGAGTAGGTCGGTGCCAAATCTTATCAAGTCCCTTTCATCTAACGATGAAGGGGTTTCTTGTTTTATAACC
>NZ_FRCM01000016.1 GCF_900142915.1 Mucilaginibacter sp. OK098 | reverse complement strand
GGAACCGCTACTCCTGCGGCATCATCACTCCTGCAGGTACAGAAAAACACGAACGGACCCACAATTTCAACGGTAGTGAACAACGACCCGGGCGCAAATGCAAAAGCGTCCTTTATTGTTGGGTCAGTACCGGGAACAGGATTACCTGGTGGTACTTTCGGCAGCCTGGAATACCTGGGAGCCGGCCAACTTTTAACCGGGCTGTTTGGTCCCGATCGTACAATGGTTCGCGGTTCCGGTGCGGGCGGGCTATTCCTTACCGCCGAAAACACTGCCGGCGTAATATCTTTTGCCACAGGCGGCCCATCTATCGGGAACCAGCGAATGCTGATCAATTCAGCCGGCAATGTTGGGATCGGAACAACGAGCCCCGGAGCAAACCTATCGATTGTTGGAAACACAACAGGAGTTGCAGGTATTGTAGTAGCATCAAACAATGCCAGTGCCGGATATGCAAATGCTGCTGGTATTCAGTTTAACTACAATTCAAATACAACACCCTCAACCTTCCGGGTTGCCCGCATAGTTGCAGGGGTAGAAACAGGTGGTGGCGGCGACCTGTATTTTGATACCGCCCCCAGCGCATCAGGCGCCTTTGACACAAAAATGGTTATTTTACGGGGTGGCAATGTGGGCATAGGCACACCAAGCCCCGATGCAAGATTAACGGTAAACGGAACCGTCCACTCCACATCGGTTTTGGTTGATCTGACTGTAACCGGGCCCGATTATGTTTTCAAAAAAGACTATAACCTTCCTTCACTTACCGAAATAAAAGCCTACACTGATAAAAACCACCACCTGCCCGATGTGCCAGCCGCTGTCGAAATGGAAAAGAATGGCATTAACCTGGGCGAAATGAATATGGTGCTATTGAAAAAGGTGGAAGAGCTGACGCTGTATTTGATAGAGAAGGACAGGGCTGAGAAAGAACAAAAGGAAACCAATAAATTGTTGACAGGACGATTGGAATCACAGCAAACACAAATAGATACGCTTAAAAAGCAATTGGAATTAACTCTTAAACAAAAATAATGCATGAAAAAGAAAATAATTTATTTCCGGCAAAACTTATCGCATAGAGTTATAAATACTCAAAGTGTTATAATCAATCGATCATTAAAATATAAGCTTCATTTATATAGTTTTTGTTTGTTTTTCTTAGGGGTACTAACAGTGAAAGGTCAAAATGCAGGGGTTTATACATCCCCTCCTACAACTTCATCTTTGGGGAAATATGTTGATAATCCCGTTTCCCTCTATACCGGGACTCCGCAAATTACCATTCCGCTATACGAAATTCATTTAGCAAATGGGTTTAAATTGCCAATAAACTTAAGCTATCAGGCAGGTGGAGTAAAGATTGAGGAACAGGCATCGGATGTTGGCTTGAACTGGTCATTATTGGCAGGCGGCATGATTACCCGTGTAGTTAAAGGGTCACCTGATGATTCTGATCCATTAGCTGCTAATTTGTATCCCAATACAAGTGGCCATATTGACGGTACAGTGAGTATTGGAAGATTTTATCACAATGATTCATCTCTACCTAGTAAATGGCAAAAACCGGTTAATTTAGTTGAATTATTTAATCCAACAAGCACCGATCCTGCCTATCTTAAAAGTTATTTACTTAATTGGTACTATGGATCACCTGGACCAGATTATATGCTTTATTCTGGTAGTCCTTATTATGACCTTGACCCTGATGTGTTTTATTTTAATTTTGCTGGAATTTCTGGAAAATTTGTTTTTAATGTCGAAAGTGGTCAAATAGAAGCAAAAACTATTCCGTTTCAAGATTTGAAAATTTCCTTCACCTTTGATAGTTCAAAAAAATTAAATTCATTTACAATAATAGACGACAAGGGAAATACTTATTTTTTTAATGATGTAGAAAACATTTACCAGGATGTTATAAGTACATCAAACAACAATCCTACAGCTAATTTACTTAGTCGTCCTACTTCTGATGGCTCATTCAGCCAAGTCTATACTTCTGGCACAAGTGATGCGGTAACGAATTATAATTCAAGTTGGTATTTAAGTAAAATAATTGCCTCAAATGGTCAGGAAATAGATTTTACTTATGAAAATGACCAAATTAGGTCTTACGAAGCTTTACCAGACTATGAAACAGGGGCGCCCAATAGTCCAGAAAATACAAGAAATGTAGTTTTTCAAAATCAAAAAAATGGTTTTTGGGGCACTACTAGCGCTAAAAGGTTAACTAGTATTTCTACACCAAATGAACTTATAACATTTCCTGCACAATTAAATAGATTAGATGTTGATAATCAGGCAACTTTTGCAACCAATGGTAGCGGTATAGCAAAAGCAATTACAGGTATAAATATTTATCAAAAACAAACAAACCAATTAATAAAATCATTTAGTCTTAATTACTCATATTTTCAAAGTGCAACACTATCTAGCTTTAACTTAAATAACACTAACCATGTAAACACCGAGACCGGTTATAATTCATATTTTAAAAGATTAAGGTTAGATAGTTTACTTGAGATTGGGAATAATAATAGTAAAAGACCTCCCTTTGTTTTTAGCTATGATACGACTTATGCGCTTCCTTTTAGGTTTTCATACCAACAAGATTTATGGGGATATTTTAATGGAGCATCGGGCAATCAGGTTTTGATTCCGAAAATATATATATATCCCGATTTGGCAGGAGATGACCGGTTTCGAATTTATCCTAAAAGCAATTATTCAGGCTCTCCATCCACCTACTTAAATACAGTAGTTTGGGGTAGTCAAATTAATGCGGCAGATCGTTTACCAAACCCAATATATACTGGAGCAGGGTCACTGATTAAAATGACCTATCCTACTGGAGGATATACCATTTATACATATGAACCTTCTGCTTTTTTCTATGATGGAGAAACCTATAGCGGAGGTGGATTAAGAATAAAGCAATTAGATAACTATGATGCAACAGCTTCTTCAAATCCCGCCACTTCCAGGCAATATTTTTATACAGATGATACAAATCAATCTAGTGGCAGAGTTATAAGTCTTCCACGGATGGGGCTTTTAGATGGTAGTTATACGAATATTGTAAATGAGGTTAAAAGAAGTAGTGTCAGTCAAGCGCCATTAGGATCTACATCGGGATCAAATATAGGATATAAACAAGTTACAGAAATAATTAAAAATATCAGTAATGGAACACTAGGAAAAACCATTTATAAATATGATCTGTCTGGAACCCAAGGAGAAATCAATGATTCTTATAGCTATGGCCTTTATAATGCAACACAAATTTATAGATCGCCGATTGATCAGGTATCTAACATTGCAAACTATTCGTTTACCCCTAATTCTTATCCTTTTTCTGAAAATACAGATTATGATTGGAACAGAGGGCAACTTGTTTCAAAAGAAGATTATGATGTAAATGGTAAACTTGTAAATAAACTTGTAAATAAATACGATTTTTTTTATAATCAAAAAGGTGTATCTCCTACAAAGGTGTATGGCTTAACCATCGGTACATTCATAGCAGCTCCTGCGGATGCTCCTAATCCTGATAAAGTTTATGATTATTATGTATTTGGGAAATATTCCTATTTAACCGATGTTGCTAAAATTTTAACATCTTCGAACGAAGTTTATTATAATAATTCGGATTCGGTCAGTACAATTAATAGTTACGCTTATAATGGAACATATCATGCTAATGTTACATCAAGTAAACTAATCAACAGTAAAAAGGATAGTATTTTTAATTATTACTTCTACCCAGAAGATTTTGAAGCCAGACAATTTGCAGATCAAACTGTGTGCATTGATATGGTCAATAAACACATGACGAATTTTGTTTTGCAGCAATCCCTATATAAGAATACAACTTTTTTACACTCTCAGTTTAACCACTTTTGGGAGCCATTTACTAATTTAATTGTTCCCAAAAGCTATGAAAGTTTTTATCCTAACAATCAGCCTTCTGAGATAACAACAAATTTCACTAAATATGATACTTTTGGAAACCTACTTGAATTCTCTAAATATAATGGCCCTGCAACAAGCTATCAATGGGGCTATAACAATGCCTATCCTGTAGCAGTTGTTAAAAGCGCAAAAGCAAATAATGTTTTTTACAACGGATTTGAAGAAGGTTCCGGAAATAGTGCAGCAGGCGATGCTAAAACAGGGCATTATAGTTATATTACCAACACAACGCCCTATGTGAAAGCATTAACTGGCTTAGATTCAGGAAATTACACCTTAACCTATTGGTATAGATCTGGAAATGTATGGAATCTTCAAACAAATTCAGTAGTGGTAACTGCTAATGGTAATTATACAATCAACATACCAGTAGGTAATCAAATAGACGATGTCCGTTTTTACCCATCTGATGCCCAGATGACCACCTACACTTATGACCCGCTGATTGGCTTAACCAGTTCAACCGATGCCAAAGGAGAAATAACCTATTACGAATACGACCCCTTCCAGCGATTGATGAACATAAAGGATAAAGATGGCAACATTATCAAGCACATGGATTATCATTATCAGCAATAACCCTAAACCGCAATAACCATGAAAATTAAGCATATAAATATAAAAAACAGGTTAAGGGCTCATCTTTTACCCTTTGCCTTTCGCCTTTTACCTTTCGCCTTTGTGCTTTCGGCTTTCTGCTCCCAAGCCCAAACCTTTGTAACCGCACCCATGACGGGCACCCCCCTCCCCGGTGATTATTATAACAATATCCGGATCACCACGGCAACGCCAATATTTAGCTTTACGCCAACGGCAGGGCAGCACCTGCGCCTGTATATTAGCGACTGTATCCCTTTAAACACCGCCCCCAGCAACGATAAAAACTATGTAATGACCTCGGCGCCAAGGATCAGTGGCATTACCGATACCAGCAAGCTGCGCAGCCGTAACGCCTGCGGAATGATGCAAACTGTGCAATATCTTGATGGCCTGGGCCGCCCTATCCAAACCGTGCAGGTAAAAGGCAGTCCGCTTGGAATAGACCTTGTACAGCCCATCGCCTATGATCAGTTTGGCCGCGAAGCAACCAAATACCTGCCCTATGCCATCACAACGGGCACCAGCGACGGCAGCTATAAAACGGATGCATTAACGGCACAGCCCAATTTTTACCATCCGCCGGGTAGCACATTAACCCAACAGGCAAACGGGGTGGTAAATACAGCTTACCCAACAGCAACCACTGTTTTTGAACCATCGCCGCTGAACCGGGTAGTAGAGCAGGGTGCCCCCGGCCAGTCATGGCAGCCTGGAAACGGGCATAACGTAACTATTGCTTATGGCACCAATGCAGCAAACGAGGTGTTTTTGTGGGCCGTAAATGCCGCAGGCAATGGCATTGTAGGCAATAGTTTTTACGCACCCGGTACGCTTTACTCCACCACCACAACCGATGAAAACGGTTATACCAGTATTGAGTATAAAGACCTGCAAGGTAAGGTAATTTGTAAAAAAAACCAACTTCCGGCCGGGCCAGTGCAATATGCAACCACCTATTATATATATGATGACCTGGATAACCTAACGTATGTAATGCCGCCAAACCCGGCAGGTGCAGGTTACCCGTCCTCATTTTTAGAAACCGACGTAGCGTTTACCAATTACATTTACGGTTATCATTATGATCAGCGGAACCGGGTAATCCAAAAAAAGATCCCCAACAAGGGTTGGGAATATCTGATATACAACAACCTTGACAAGGTGGTGCTTTCGCAGGATGCCGTACTGCGGCTAACTAACCAGTGGATAGCAACCAAATATGATGCTCAGGGCCGGGTAATCATGACTGGTTTATGGCCATCCGCGGGCCAAAGCCAAAGCGATTTGCAAACCATCATCAACAACGGGCCGCAATGGGATTCAAGAGACTACACCGATACTACCACCGGCTATAAAATAGTAACGTATGCCCTGCCTGCGCAGTTTCTTACCATCAACTATTATGATGATTATACAAACATCCCAAGCCTGCCTCCGGACTTTATAGTAAGCGGCAACAGCACCATGACCAAAGGCTTGCTGACCGCAACAAAAACACTGGTGCTGAATACTACTTACAGCAGTACCCTTGATATGTTGTGCACCGCACATTATTACGATGACCTGGGCCGCAATGTAAAAACCTACCAGCAGCATTATCTTGGCGGTACGCTGAGCCCGTACAACTATGATGTGGTAAGCAGCAGTTATAATTTCACCAACCAGGTAACTGCAACAACCCGGCTTCACTATAAAAACGTTAGCAATACAGCATCATTAGGCTTAACAGTAGCCAATACCTACAACTATGATCACATGGGCCGCAAAACCCAAACATTTGAGAAAATAAACACCGGGACAAACATCCTGCTATCTCAAAACGATTATAACCCAATCGGGCAGGCAATGGCCAAACACCTGCACGGTGCAACCGGCGCAGCGCCTTTTTTGCAGGACATCAGTTACAAATACAACGAGCGCGGCTGGCTGAAAAGGATCAATGACCCGGCAATGGCGCCAACGGCAACCCGGATGTTTTCGGAGCAGTTGGGCTATGATTCGGTTAAGTTTGCTACAACGCCTAAGAATTACAACGGTAATATAACCGAGCAAATATTTTGGGCATACAACACTCCTACGCCACATACACAACAGCATGTGATGTATGCTTACGACCCCATGAACCGTTTAAATTCGGGCATGAGCACTACAGGCCTCAGCGAAACAGGGATCAGTTATGATGAAATAGGCAATATTATCTCCTTAACAAGGAATGGAAATGCCGGCACTTATAACTATACCAACAACCAGCTCAGCACCATCAGCGGGGTAACCGGCAGTACTTATACCTATGATGGAAACGGCAATGTATCGCATGATGGCAGAACAGGCGCAAATGTTAATAATTACAACCTGCTCAACCTGCCGCAAACGGTGACTGACGGTGCCAATATAAACATCGCCTATTTTTATGATGCCAATGGACAAAAACTCCGAAAAGTAAGCACAGCCGGAGGCGTAACTACTAATACAGATTATATCAGCGGCATCCAGTACACCAATGGCGCACTGGCTTTCATCCAAACCGAAGAAGGCAGGGCAAATAATAACGCGGGTACTTACACCTACGAATATACCCTGACCGACCACCTTGGCAACAACCGCGTAACGTTTGACCAAACCAACGGCAAAGTCGGCGAAGAAGATTACTATCCGTTTGGGTTAAACATGCATGTACAAATTAATGGAACAAATAAGTACCTTTACAATAAGAAGGAGTTACAGGATGAATTAGGACAGTATGATTATGGCGCACGTTTCTACGATCCTGTAATAGCAAGGTGGAATACTATCGACCCGATGGCTGAAGAGTATAGGAGAATGTCACCTTATAACTATGTGAAAGATAACCCGATTAAGAATATTGATCCGGATGGAATGGAGACTGAAGATGTTTCCGGCAATGAACAAGGAAAACCAAAACCTAAATCCAAGCCAAAACCTATACAGTTAAAAGAAGTTGCAATAAGGGCTACGAGAACTCATAAAAAAGAAAATGCTGATGATAATCAATATACTAATTTGTATCATCATTCTTATAAACCAGCACACTGGAACCAGGATGATTGCCATTGTCCTACTTTAACGAAAATAGAAGTGGCTACAACTGTTGTTTTACTATCCGAGTTTGGTAGCGAGTTCTTTGCAGCGGGTGCTGACGAAGCTGTGGTTACTACAACATTGACTTCTTCTGAGATGGGTGAAATAATAGGGTGGGGAGAGGGGCAAACTGCTGAAGCTGTTGCACAAACTGAGTCGGTGACCGGAAGCTTAACGGAGAAAACGGTTGAAAGTTTTGCAAAAAAAGGTCTAACCAAAGAATGGGTAAACAAGCAATTGGCAAGCTATGCTAAGTCGCTTTTAGATCCAAGAAAAGCGGGAAACATAAATCTGTTACCGAGAAAGGCATTAATGGAAAAAATAATACAATTATGGCCAAAGTAGAGTTAATTCGTAAACTATTAAATTATTGGAAGAGAAATAATGTTTCTTTTGAATATGTTAATCCTGTGGAGGTAAATTATATGTTAAATAGGACTGACATTACATTGCCAAAGGACTTCCAAGAATTATATAAAAACGTTAATGGGACTGCTGATTGTGATCATGAAGGCTTCTTATTTTATAGGCAGGAAGATATTATAACTATGGGCAAAAAGTTTTCGCTCGATAAAAACGATGAATTTTATAATGTTGCAATATTTATTGATTATATGCAAGGGAGTTGGTGGTATGGTGTTAACATCGAGGGTAATAGCTACGAAATTGGTATTATACCCCATAAAAGAAGATTTAAACCGATAGCGAATTCACTTGAAACATTCATAGATTTATACATCGAAGATTCAGAAATACTTTATGATTATGATTAGTGGAATCCCTCATTCTGGCGCGAGTATGACGGGCCGGCCCAAAGCGTAAAGGCTACTCGTGCCCCGGTTGCAAAGTAGCCCGCTTGTTTAATCAGGCGGGCTACTTTTTTATTGTATTGCCACAGCACCTGCACGGCGCAACAGGGGCAGCACCATTTTTGCAGGACATCAGCTACAAATACAACGAGCGCGGCTGGCTGAAACGCATCAACATCCCCACGCCACCATCACATCAATAACAAAACATGAACATGGAAAAGATAATATTTGAATACAATGATTTTGAAGATAATTATGCATTAGAAAGTGCATGGGCGGAAAAAAAGGGCGAATATTATATATTAAAAAACATTCTTTTTTATGCACCCGGATATTCTTGGGGAGATCTAGTAAGGGTTGAGGATAGAAGCGGGGAGTTATATGTTACAGACCTTATTGAAGAATCAGGGCATAGTACCGTAAGAATAATTTTTTATGACGAAGAAACTATTAAGCAAGTGACAGAACGACTCATAAATATGGGCTGTTCTTATGAAGGAGGCAATATTCCAACTTTAATATCAGTTGATATTTCACCCGAAATAGATTACAAACCAATAAGGGACTTTCTTGAAGAGGGTGAAAAAAATGAAATATGGAGTTATGAGGAAGCCTGTTTAGCTCATAAAATAGATTGAAAGACAGAGTCCGGCCGAAACGCCGGGCTTTGTTATTTAATGGGCATAAGCCTTTTTAGCTTTAAAGTCCCCCGCTGCCACAAGCGTCCCCGGCTTGTGGCCCGCAGGACAGGTAACCAACAAGCAAATAGCCAGCAGGAAAAACAACCTGCAGGCTATTTTACTATATAAATTATAAGCACAAAACTGTACTTTTAATATCTGAGCCGTAATCCCCTCTTCTGGCGCTAAGTATGACGGACCAGGCCAAAGTGCAAAGGCTAGTACCCCGCCTGCTAAGTATCCCCCAGCACAGTAACTTGTATTGCTTTAAATCATAGCGCAGGGTTCCATTTGAAAAAGCCGGATCGGAATTGTTAGGATCAAATGATAACTTTCGAATATTTTATTTTATCTTTAGCTCACAACCACTTATCACCCCAACCTTAAAACATGGAAGAACAACTACCGCGTGCCAGGCATATTGTATTGATCATTTTGATGGGCGCAGCCGGATTAATGGGAACCATTACTTATCTAACCTGGGATCTCAAAATGAGCGCCAATAGCGTCCAGCACTGGGCTGTGAAAGATTCGTCCGGCACGGTTATTAAGGGACAAGCTGCACTTGTGGATACCCTGAGGGTAGTAATTCATCCAAACAGCATGCGGCTTCCTGCCCCGGCAAAACTACCAAAACCGGAAGTTACGCTTAATTACGCTGAGCTATACCTAACTTATAACACGCCGTTTTTGATCTGGATGGTACTTATTGCTGTAACCGTTGCCTGCGCAATGGCCCTGGCTCCGGTAATTATTAAAACCATCCGGGATATTTACAAAACATTCGGACAAAAATGGACCAATATATGCAAGGCGGCGCTTATAGCCCTGCTGCTGGGCATTTTTATATGCCAAACTAACAACAACCGCTATGTGATGATGTTATTCACCTTTTTAAAAGACAGCCATGTGCTGTTGAACCACCCCCGTGCGCTCAACGTATTTATTTTTATCGCGCTATTTACCGGTTTAATGGCCATGTGCGGGCAGTTGCTCATTAACGATGCAATTGGCGCATTGCCGGATGATGTCTCCAATATGGAAGCCGGAAAATTAGCGGTAGCGCTGAACAATTTTTTGCTATTAAAAGGGCGGCTTAAGTTTTTGCTGTCGGTTGACGCTGCAATTATTGTACTGGCTATTTTTACCACGGATGCGCTTAGGCGCGCCATCATACAGGAGGTGCAGGTAACCGGCACAAACAAAAATGGCATATTCCCGCAAGAATTTGCCTATATGTACGGAATGGTGTTTACCCTGTACCTGGCCTTGCTCTATTTGCCTATCTATTATCGCCTGCGCAGCAAAGGGACCGCTATGGTCAGGAATGCTCCGGATACAGATGAAGGAAAAAAGTTGTCCGCAAAATTCGAGATTGCAGAATCTCCGCTTGAAAGCTTTAAAGTTGCCTTATCTATTCTTGCCCCCGTGGTCAGTGCTCTTCTGCCGGGGATCATCAAAATATCCTAAGTGCTTTCCAAACCCGGCTCCGCGTGCCCGATTACCAAATACATACCACGCAAAACTCCTGATTTTTTATATTGGGCTACTTGCCTATGTGAACACGCAACATGTGTGCACTGGCAGAGATAATCTTTTCAGGTCATTCAAAGTTCCTATCATTAATTCCTTATTTTTAGAGCATGAAAACCGCTATTAGAATATTTTTTTGCCTGGCATTTTTGTTTATCATTAAATCAGCCTCCGCACAGGATAAGCCGACCCATTCAGCTTTGTACCAAACGATCTTTCACATGGACAGTGTAATGTTTAACGCATTTAACACCCACGACCTGGAAGTTATAAAAAAGGTATTTGCACCAAACGTTGAATTCTATCATGACCGTGGCGGATTACAAAACTACGAAAAGGTCATCAGTGGCTTTAAAGGGATCTTTGCCGCTACTCCGGACTTGCACCGTGAATTGGTTCCCGGCAGCCTTGAAGTTTACCCTATCCCGGGCTTTGGCGCAATCGAGATAGGAACGCATCGTTTTATCCATATAGAAAATGGACAAACCCAGATAGGTGTATATCAGTTTATTCATACCTGGCAATTCAAGGATGGCCAATGGACGGTTACCCGGGTAATCAGTGTTGGACATTAGGCCCCGCTGTCGCAAGCAGGGGATACAGGGGGATTTAAAAATTCGCAACAGAAATATTAACAGCTAAAATCAATTTAAAGATGAAAGATGAACTTTATAAGTTAATTTTCTTTATTTCATTGTTTTCGTTTAGTTGTAATCACTACACAAAAAATACAGCACCGCTTCGCGGTGATAATTATAAACTTATCAATTATCCTGAACAGTGTTTCATAGCTATCTATCAAAAAGACAGCGCTTTTTTGAAATTTAAAACAATGCCGAACGGTAAAATTTATGGTAGGTTAGTGCTAAAATATTCAGAACCTCAATCATATGACCTGGAAAAAGAGTTTGATCACGGCGAAATTATAGGGCAGTTTAAAAAGGACACTTTATTTGCAGACTACATATTCGCCGATGGCGCCAATAGAACAGTTTACAGGAATCCGATTGCATTGTTAAAGAAAAGCCAAAAATTAGTCCTCGGATTTGGTGCAATCGAAAACTACGTGGGAAAATCCTGGTTCATAAATCACAAGGCAATTAATTTTACCAGGAGCAGATTTCAATTTTTGCCAATTGAATGTGCTAATTAATTTGTCCCCCATGTCCAACCAAACCACGCAGCTTCTGAAGACGCACTTATACAGGTAAATGCCAATGCAGAAATAAAAACAGGATGTCACAGTGAGCCTGTCGAACCGTGGTGCGCAAAGGCCCTGAAGATACTATTCCACAGCACAACGCTCCCACCCCGTTTCGATACCTCAATGCCTATACCCGGCAATAACTTTACGTTGTATAAACATACCAAAAAGAAATAGCCTTGCTGAAAGCCGACGAACGCGCTAACGAGCGCCGCCACAAAAAAGCGGCGAAGGCTGAGGGGACATAGAGAAAATTGCAAGATTAATTAAAAATTTGTCATAGTAAAGCCCCCCCACTCGCTAAGTCCCTCATCCCCCAATGACAAATGACAGATGACGAATGACTAATGAAAAAATGACCCACAAAAAACCTTGTATTATAATTGTTACTTAAATAAAATGTGTAATTTCCCGAAAATCTTCCGGGGTATCCCGTTGCCCTGCTTAAATCTTATTCATGAAATATATTCACTTAACACAAGCCATTCGCAGTTATTTGCTTTTACAGCCATTTGCACACATCCTTTCCCTCTGCAAGCCGAAGTGTATGCTCAAAATTCATTCATTATAACCTGGCCATTAATCCAAAAACACATATAAAATGAAAACTTTTTCACTATCAATAATCGCATTTTTAGCATTTTCAATAACCTGTAAGGCCCAATGGACCTTATCAGGCAGTAACATTTATCCGACAACTATAACCAATAATGTAGGCATTGGAACCACTAACGCTGCTTATCCTCTCCAGGTGGGATCAATCTGGAATAATCTAGGGTCAAGTTTCGCGCTCGCTGTTGGCGGAAATTTAGCTATAGGCAATATAACTTCTGGAAGTCAACCCGAATTACGAATTATTGAAGGAACAGGTGGGTATCCCATAACGATTAAAAAATTTAGTGGCTATACCGTAATTACTGACTCGCAGGGAATTATAAATCTAAACAGCAGCATTGGCATTGGAACAAATAGCCCCCTTACACCGCTGGATGTCAAGCTCGCAGCTAATCAGCATATACAATTCGCCACAAATGTAAATGGCGGTTATTCCGGGGCATCGGGCATCGTGTGCATCAATGATGCAAATACCGGCTATACACCACTCGGCTTTTATGCCAGCAACTATTATTTTGGTGGAGGCAATGTGGGGATAGCCACAACCGACACCAAGGGCTACACATTTGCTGTAAATGGCACGGCAATAGCAACTTCAATTACTGTTAAAGCTTATGCCAATTGGCCCGATTTTGTTTTCAAGCCAACATATAAATTAGCCTCTTTAACCGAAGTAAAAACCTATATCGATCAAAATCACCATTTACCAGACGTGCCGTCAGCTGCCGAAGTTGAACAGAATGGCCTTAACCTGGGCGAGATGAACAAGGTATTGCTGAAAAAAGTTGAAGATCTGACGCTTTATTTGATTGAACAGGACAAAAAATTGGCTGATCAGCAGAAAACGAATCAGGTTGTTGAGGAGCAGTCGAAACTCTTAAAATCACAACAAAAACAAATTGACGAATTAAAAAGAAATCTTAATAATCTGGATCATAAAAAAATCAAACAGCAATAACCAGTCATAAAATGAAAATCTTCTTTATCACAACCATCGCATTTTTAGCATTTTCAGTAACCTGTAAAGCACAATGGACACCATCCGGCACTACTATCTATAACACGAACACCGGAAATGTGTTGATTGGAACAACAACGTCATCAAATGGTCTTTTACAAATTAATGGAACAGGCGACTTGTTAAGTCTCACTTCAACTAGTATTAACCCGGCCCAATTTAATGCCTGGAATAGTTTAGATTTTAGAATTATACAAAGAAGTAATGGTGTAATGACTTTATGGACCAATACAATTGAAAGAATGCGCATTGACCAAAACGGGAATGTTGGTATTGGAACAACAAGCCCATCATCGTACTTTCATGGTGGTAATAACAAAGTGATCGAAATATTCAATTCCAATACAACTGCAAACAGTCAGTCGCATTTAGTATTAAGCACAGGCGCAACATTAGACGGAAGTGGTGCAGGTACATTAACCTGGATATCAAAAAACTCATCCGGATTCCAGGGAATGGCATACATCGGATCTGCTCTTCAAGGCGATGGCACATTGAATGCTGCAGGTAAATTGATTTTTGCAACTTCGAATGGAACTGCCGTTTATCAAAGAATGTTTATTGATAAAGATGGTAATGTTGGTATAGCTACAACCGATACTAAAGGATACACATTTGCCGTAAACGGCACAGCCATCGCCACATCAATGACGGTTAAGGCGTATGCCAACTGGCCCGACTTTGTTTTTAAACCAACCTATAAGCTCCCCACTTTAACCGAAGTAAAAACTTATATCGACCAAAACCACCATTTACCCGATGTGCCATCCGCCGCAGAAGTTGAAAAGAACGGCCTTAACCTGGGCGAGATGAATAAGGTTTTAGTAAAAAAAGTGGAAGAGCTGACATTGTATTTGATTGAGAAGGATAAGCAGTTAAGTGAGCAACAAGATCAAATAAATCAAATAAAAAATCAACTTGAAAAAGAAGCGGCGCCTGCAAAAATTAAAAACATTAAATAATACTTACCAATGAAAATCATGCATTTTAAAACACAGAGCCGGATATTAATTATTACCCTGTTAGCCCTGTTACAATATACTGCATACGCCCAGGTGGATCAATCTTTAGAAAATCTGCGTAATCCTATACCGCCATCACCTAATGCTTCCGCTTTAATAAGGTATTCTGAATGGCCGGTCAGTTTGTATACTGGCGTTCCGGAAATTAGTATCCCCATTTACGAGCTAAAGGGTAGAAATATTAGTTTGCCTGTTAGTCTTTCTTATCATGCATCAGGAAACCGGGTAGGCGACATCGCTTCATGGGTGGGATTGGGCTTTAGTTTAAACGCCGGTGGCTTGATCAGCAGAACGGTTAGGGGATTACCGGATGAGGACACTTATTTCACCTATGCTAACGGTTATTCCAACCCAAATGACTTTACCTCTACCGAAGTAGTTACCGGAAATTATGAGAGACAGAGAGTTGATGCGGCTAATCAGAATGGGGACAGCCAGCAGGATATTTATACGCTGAGCGCGATGGGGCGGTCATACAGGTTACTGCTAAAGGCAGATGGTTCAGTAACCACCATGCCTTACAGCAACCTTAAAATAATTTATACAATGGCCGACTCCTGGACTGTGATTATGGAGGATGGCACCAAATTACTATTCGGAGGCGGTAGCAACTTTACAGAGAGTAATAATAATACGCGATACGGTAATAACGTAGGCGGAATTGCCTATAACTCTTCCTGGTACCTAAAAAGCATTACTTCACCAAATGGCGAAGTAGTAAATTTTACTTACACAATCGCTACTATTACCCAGGACACACACATAACGCAAAGCGATGCCATACAATACAATACCGGGGGAAGCGGAAGTTGTAGTACCATAACCAATTTCCCGGTAACAACACATGCCGAAAATCAATTAGTTACCGCTTTGTCTTTAGCGTCAATAGAATCTGATTTAACAAAGGTTACCTTTATTCCTGTAGCAACCGGCAGATCAGATCTGAACGGCGGTGTCGCACTGTCCGAAATTAAAGTTTATTCTAAACTTGCAAGCAAGTACATTGATGATTACCAGTTTAATTATACCTATTCACAGGCGGTTAACGGCAATGAATATATTATTACTAATCCGGGCGATACAATATACTTTCATAAACGGTTAAAATTGCTCAGCCTGAAAAGATTAGCAATTGATAATTCAGCCTACGAGCTTTGGTCTTTCGGATATAACCCACAGCATTTGCCGTCAAGGCGATCCTATGCACAGGACCATATGGGGTTTTTTAACGGCGCAACATCCAATACAACACTAGTCCCGCCAAGCAACTATATAGCGCCCGGTAATCCTTCAAGCGGCTTTACACCGGCTAATAACCACGATTTGGGTGGATCAAGAGCATTTAACGGAACATATATGCAGGCAGAGATGCTTACGCAGATCACTTACCCTACAGGTGGTTATACCCAATTCAATTATGAGCCAAACAGTATTCCTATATCTTCCGAACAGTTTACCAATACCACGCTTAGTTCATCATTAAATATCACAGTTAATACCAGCCCTTTTGTGAATTCAAAAAGCTCAACTTTTAGCGTAACCAAAGCCGAGTCTGTTCAGCTTATTCTTACCAGCAGCATCAGTTCGGGGATTAAAGCTGATATGCCGTCTGCTCAGACATATGCACAAATCTTAAATTCCAGCGGTACTGTTATCGGCCAACTGGCGGGGAGCGGCAACACCTATTACAGCTTACCTGCGGCAGGTACCTATACTTTAAAAATCTACACCAATGTGGGCAGCGATGAATTTACCTCATCTGCTGATAATGTAACCATTAATGCATCCGTAAATTACAGCCAGTCATTGGGGATGCAAACCATCAATCAAATGGTTGGCGGCTTAAGGGTTAAAAGTGTTATTAATTATGACGGCGTGAGTTCAACACCAATAAATGACCGGTATTTTAGTTATGCAAGCGGATTCGTCATTAGCCCGATCGATTCACTGAACGGATACCTTACCAGTCAGAACGGAACCGGGAGCTGTAATTATACTAAAGTAACCAGAAACGCTTCAACAAAATATTCGTTAGGATCAATCCAGGGAGGAGCTATCGGGTATGGGGTTGTTACTACGCTTTATGGCCCTACTGGCGGCAATGGAAAAACGATATCATATTTCAGCAATGTGCCGGATAACGGGCTTTCGGTTTCACTGCAATTTCCATATCCGCCGACAGATCCCCGCGAATGGAGGAGGGGATTATTGCTCTTCCAGGCAGATTACAATGCTACACAAAAAATAAAACAGGTTAGCAATAGCTATTCTTTTTATATAAAAAACCAGGTAATAAATTTTGCCGCAGGTTATAATACGTTTGTTGATCCCAGCCTATGTACCGACACTTATCATTACTGCGGTATAACTGCTTCAGCATTCTATATCTCCTCTGAAAGTGTTCAGCATGATACCTCCAGGGAAACAGTTTATAATACTGCTGGGCCGGATTCTGTAATGACTACAACTAATTACCTGTATGACAATGCGGCAAATATGCAGCCGGTAAGGATAGTAAAATCAGATAGTAAAGGACAAACGGTTACCAGCTATAATCGCACAGCACTCGAAAAAGGCGATATTAACAGCAGTATCCCGCTTTCAGCCGCCGCGTCCACTGCTATTGATACAATGCTAAACCGCAATATGGTGGGTGTACCGATAGAATCAGAAAAGTATGTAAACGGCGTAATTGCCAGCAAACTTTTGATAAACTATCAGCTAAATAATAACCATGTTTTGGCACAGGAAGTTAAAAGCCAGGATGGCAGTAACGCTATACAAAGCCGGATGCTGTTAAATAATTACGATACTTATGGTAACCTGACAGAACAGCAGAAAACAGGCGGCCCAAAAGTCAGTTATCAATGGGGTTATGTTGGGCAATATCCTGTAGCGCAGGTAACCAATGCACCTGCAAAGGATATTTTTTATGATAGTTTTGAGGAAGGGAACGGTAACAGTACGGCCGGTATTTCAAAAACAGGAAACTATAGCCATACTGGCGCCTATACTAAGGCATTAAGCAACCTCGATGCGGGAAGCTATCTACTTACTTATTGGCTATTATCCGGCAGCACATGGTCGCTCCAAAGCAGCACCGTCCCCGTAAGCGGTACCAGCTCTACGATAAGTTTAAGCGGTCAGATTGACGATGTGCGCTTTTATCCGGTTAACACGCAAATGAACACTTACACCTATGATCCGATTGTTGGAATGACCAGCAGTACAGACGCTAAAGGGATGACAACCTATTATGAATACGACAGCCTCCGGCGCCTGATTAATATAAAAGACAAGGATGGCAATATAGTAAAACACACGGACTATCATTACCAGGGCCAGTAACATATTATTAACCACCTATCTTATCAAGATGTTAATTAAAAATAAAAAAATGAATATAGGAAACAGGTTAAAGCTGGTAGTAGCAGCTTTGGTCCTGTTATTATCCGCATTTAGCTCAAAGGCCCAAACCCTGGTAAGCAGCCCGCTCAACACCAGCACGCTAGCACCCGGAAAATATTATAGCAATACCAGTATTGTAATGACAACTGGTTTTAGTGTTAACGGCTCCACAGGCGCCTACCAGTTTTATATCATAGGGGATTGCTATCCCTTAACCACTGTGCCCAGCGTAGCGCAGAACTATGTCATGACTTCTACACCCCGGAACCCCGCTTATGTACCCGGGACAACAGGCTATACCAGCTGCGACCTGATGCAAACAGTTCAGTACTTTGACGGGCTTGGCCGCCCATTGCAAACTGTACAGGTAAAGGGCTCGCCATTAGGCAATGATATTGTACAGCCCAATGCTTATGACCAGTTTGGCAGGGAAGCGGTAAAGTATCTGCCTTATGCTTTCCAGGGGACAGCAGATGGCAGTTATAAAACAGATGCCTTAACAACCAGCACAACAAGTCAGTCAGGCTTTTATAAAAGCCCACAGACGCCTGCAGGTATAAGCCCTATATCTACACCAAAAGCGGTTACCGCTTTTGAGCCTTCGCCATTGAACAGGGTTACTGAACAGGGCGCACCTGGCGACCCCTGGCAGCTAACCGGCACTACGGGATTGAGCGCTACGCCCGGGCATACCACAAGAGTATTATATACAAACAATAATGCAACCGCGCTGACTGATACAGCTCACAGTACCCTTGCAGCACTTTATACCATAACCATAAACAGCGACCAGAGCCGCACATTGGTAAAAGGTACAGGTACGGCAGCTAATTACCTGGCAGGACAGCTCTATATGACGGTATCAAGGAATGAGAATTTGCCGGCAACAGGCAGAGGCGGAACAACAGAGGAATACAAGGATAAGGACGGACATGTAGTGCTAAAGCGAACCTTTAACTATACAGGGTCGCCGGCAACCCTGCAAATGTTGTCTACTTATTACGTTTATGACAACCTTGGCAACCTGGCCTTTGTACTGCCCCCTTTATCAGGAGCAGACAGCGCCACGCCTACGCAAACCCAGCTTGATAACCTTTGCTACCAATACCAGTATGACCTGCGGAACCGCCTTGTTCAAAAGAAACTGCCGGGAAAAGGATGGGAGTATATGGTTTATAACATTCTTGACCAGGTAGTGGCCACCCAGGATGCAAATCAGCGCTCAGTGAGCCCCCAGCAATGGACATTTACCAAGTATGATGGCCTGGGCAGGATGATTATATCCGGGATTTACTTATATACCGGCACTGCCGGTGTAAACTACCGTTCAGCGCTGCAAACCACGGTAAGCGGCAACAGCACTTTTTGGGAAACTCCAATTGCCACAGGCAATGGTTATTCCTCGTTGGCATGGCCACTCAGCTGGACAGGTGGCACCTTGCAGATAAACTACTTTGATAACTACAGCATTCCAGGTTTTCCCGCACAATACACCGCTCCATCAGGCGCCAGCGTCAACACAACCGGTTTGCTGACCGCTTCACAAACAAATATCCTGGGAAGCAGCAATATGCTTTGGGCCGTACATTATTATGATGACCTGGGTAGGTCTATACAAAGCTACCAGCAGCACAACCAGGGAGGAGGTACGCTAAATGTTAACAACTATGATAAGCTGACAAATAGCTATGATTTCACTAACGAAGCGATTGCAGCAAACCGCAGTCATTACAATGCGGCAGTAAGTACAACAGCCCCTGCCTTAACCATAGCCAACAGTTATACCTATGACCATGTGGGCCGAAAGAAACAAACGTTTGAAAGTATAAACAGCGGCACTAATGTGCTTTTATCGCAAAACGATTATAACGAGATAGGGCAATTATTGACCAAACACCTTCACAGCACCAACAGCGGGGCAAGCTTTTTGCAGAATATAGCCTATACATACAATGAAAGAGGCTGGCTGCTTAGCAGCATAGCGCCGCTTTTTCAAATACAGCTGCAATATAATAACAGTGCTATTTCAGGGGTCAGTATCAGCCCGCAGTATAATGGCAATATTGCAAGCCAGAGTTGGGGAACCCAAACAGCGCCCAATACCAAAAGCTATACTTATGGTTATGATCACCTTAACCGCCTGATGGCCGGTAACTCTACCGATAACTATAATGAAGGCGGGATCACCTATGACCAGTCAGGGAATATTCAAACCTTGAAGCGGACAATGGGCAGTACTACCCTGATTGATAATCTTAGCTATAATTATACTAATGCAACCGGGGACTATACCAACCAGGTGCAAAGCATCAGCGACATCGCACCTGATAACAGCATATATGGTTATAAATATGGCAACAACTATGCGTACCAATATGATCTGAACGGGAATATGCGGAGCGATGCCAGTAAAGGCATCACCTCGATAACCTACAACCTGCTTAACTTACCGCAAACTGTAACTAACGCAAGCGGAACAGCTACTTTTACCTATGATGCAAGCGGAAGGAAGCTGAGAAAGGTAAGCACAATTAACGGCGCCAATACCGATTATATTGATGGTATAGTATATGATGCAGGAGCCATAAATTTTGTGCAGACTGAAGAAGGCAGGGCGCTGAACAGTGCCGGTAATTACCATTATGAATACAATCTTGGCGACCATTTAGGGAACAGCCGTTTAAGCTTTGATACTTACGGCGGCTCAATAAGTACCGTACAACAGGATGATTATTTTCCTTTCGGGTATGAAATATCAAGAGGGAGTATTGTTAGCCCCAAAAACAAGTATCTTTACAATAAGAAGGAATTACAGGATGATTTGGGGCAGTATGATTATGGGGCAAGGTTTTATGACCCGGTGATAGCGCGTTTTACTACAGTAGACCCACTTTCTGAAAAAAATAGGCGATTTTCACCTTATGTGTATGTTGAAAATAATCCCATGAGGATGATTGACCCTGATGGTATGGAGGGCATTAAATACACCGATAAGGATGGTAATAAAATTGTTGAATCTAATGTTGTTGTATTGCTTAAACAGAAAAAGGAAATCCCCAAAGACGCTACCGATAAGCAAATAGCAAAAATTGAGAAATATAATAAAAGAGTGGATCGGGCAAATGCAGATAGAATAAGTGATGTTTCTGAAAAGCTGAATGAGGCTTACAACGGGAGCGATGGAAAAGGAACTCAAAACTCGGCAGGAGAAACTGTTAAATTTAAATTCAATATAAAAGGTATAGAAACATCTAATACCGATGGAGGTTCAATGACTGATATTAGAAAGATCGCAACGGAAAATGGATTAAGCACAAGTGAAAAAGGCTTTTCAGGAAATCCTGTTATTGCTCTTGCAGCTGTAGTTACTACGCGATCTGCCAATGGAAACCAGGGATTGAGTAACGGGATATACACCGCAGTGTCGCCTAACGCTCCAAGAATTGCATTAGCACACGAGATTGGCCACACATTTCAATTAGGGGATAATTTCCCTCAATCCACGGGAGGTTTAATGGATTACCCCCCAGGAGGACTTGTTCGTTCAGAAGTTGATGAAATATGGAATAAAGCTCATGATAAATAAGAATATTACACTAACACTAACAATACTATTGCTTCTTTGCAATGGCATAAAAGCTCAGTCAAACACTGTTGGAATCAAAAAATACGTAATTTTTACTTTTGAAATAATACATAAAGAATCAAAGGTGAAAGATTATTATTATTGGATAACCCCGCAGGATTCTATCGCGAAAAAAAACGCATTCGAGGTATTTCCTTTATATACAGAAGAGTACTCAAAGGATATTTTGAACAGATGTAAAACAGGTAACACTATCGATATATTTACTGCTTCAACAGCAACAGATTTCAATTTTGATGATAATTATAAATCTGAAGTAAGGAATCTGCTTTCATTAATAAGTATTAATAAAGTCAAAATTCAAGACTTTAGAAAGAGATGGACGAAAAATGGTGATGAAGTAAATATAGATGTTTATGCATCTCCAATTATTGGCGAATTTTGTGATTGTTTGGAAAATCATGAAAATAGATCATACGGTTTTAAGGGGTTAATTTATTTACCCGTAACGTCCTTTAATTATGATAAGGGTTTTTGGACCAGCAAAGATGAAAAAGTAGTTAGGTTTGTCGATTATAGCTACGTGGAATATTCAAGCCATTACCCCTCAAATATACATGGTAATTCCAATATTCGTGTAAAAAGTAAAGTTCAGACTTTTAAATAATTCTATGATTGATAGAATCTGCTGGTCGAGATATTCCCAATCTGGCGCGAGTATGTCGCGTAGGCCAAAAGCGTAAAGGCGTACTCATGCCCCGCGTTTAGGTAGCCAAAATTCTTAAACACACAAGAGGCTGTCTCAAAAAGGCAGCCTCCTGTACATTTACCTCATCAGGCGTTTGAGCCGCCGTCGATCGTTAAAACAGAACCCGTTGTATATGCCGCAACTGTGTCTGCAAGATAAGCTACCAGGTCAGCAATATGCTCCGGCCTTCCATACTTGGGTATTGCCATAAGGCCCCTTTGAAAATCAGCATGACCGCCATTTTCCGGGTTCATATCCGTATTAACCGGTCCGGGCTGAACCAGGTTAACGGTAATCCCTTTATGCCCCAGGTCCCTGGCGAGTCCTTTGGTAAGCCCTACCAGCGCCGATTTGCTCATCGCATACAAAGTTCCCTGAACAGATGGCACCCTTTCAGCCATACAGCTGCCTATAGTTATTATCCGGCCCAGGTTTTCCATTTTTTGGGCTGCGGCCAGGCAGGCTTCCACCACCGCCCGTACATTTACCGCCATTACCTGGTTGTACTCTTGCAGGGTATGCTGCTCAAAAGGCTTCCCGATATAAATGCCGGCGCTATTAACTAAAATGTCCAGTTTCCCATATTTGCCAATCGTTTCTTCAATCGCTAAGCTAATTTCTCCTTCTTTTGCACTATCCGCTTTAATGGCTGTCGCTTTTAACCCGGTTGCTTCCAGTTCTTTAACAAGGGCTTCCGCTTTGTCTTTCCCATTAACATAAGTAAAGGCAACGGCTGCCCCGGCAAGGGCCAGGCGCTTTACAATAGCTGCGCCTATGCCACGACTCCCCCCGGTTACGAAAGCTGTTTTGTTTATTAATTTTTGCATTTTTTTTGTTTTAATGTGGAGGTAAAATTAGGCGGCGACTATTATATTTGCAGGTACTGTTAAATTTGTATAATACTAACATAAATGTAAGTATGCGGAAAGCGAGCTCAAAAAACCTGGAAAATGAAATGCTGATCAACGCCAGCTGCGGAATGGCCTATACCATAGCGCTTATTGGCGGGCGCTGGAAATTGCCCATTCTTGGCAGGTTAGCGGCAGGAACACTTCGTTATAACGAAATCAGGAAATCGCTGCCCATGGTTTCCGAAAGGATTTTGATCCTGCAGTTAAGGGAACTGGAACGGGATGGCTTGATTTACAGGAAAGTATATCCGGAAGTTCCGCCAAAAACTGAATACCGCCTAACTCCGCTGGGCGTTAGTTTAAGGCCGATACTAAAACTCTTGTCAAATTGGGGAGCCACAAACCGCCCCCTTGCTGCCGAAAGCGTAATGGCATTAAGCTAAGGGACTTTTTGCACCCTATCGCTGGTGTTTAACCACCAGTTCCTTCAAAATAGCTATCCTTGATGCTAGCGATTTTTGATCAATCGGGCCTTTCGCACGGAGAGTTTCAGGGCATAATGAAACTTCATCCTTTGAGGCCTTCTTTTGAAGTTCTTCCTTCGCATTCGCAGCATAAAAGACCCCCAACTGCTTTTCTAAATTTTTCATTTGTGAATGGAATGTTTAGGTTTTAATGGTTAATTGAAGGTAAGTAAATTATATAGTATTTCAACAATTATTCCTTATTTCCGGATAAGCTTCCGCGGGGTATTCTGAAAGCCCCCTTGAGCCTGTCAGATCCTCACCAGCCTCACCGTTGATATTTTTTTAAAATCTGTTTCATTTATCTTACTTTTAAGCGTCCAATTTTAATCAACCAATCAAATAACTAAATATTAAATACATGAGAAGAACAACTTTGCTTATTTTAATAAGTGTTTTTTATACAATTATTTTCAATGCAGATCCGGGCTTTGCGCAAATAAAGAAAGATCAGCTTTTATTTGGCGTTGCTTATTATGATGAATACATGCCCTATAACCGTCTTGACAAGGATGTGAGCATGATGAAAGAGGCCGGGATCAATGTTGTCCGCATTGCGGAATCTACCTGGAGCACAATGGAACCACAGGAAGGCGTTTATGATTTTAGCCATATCGACAGGGTGCTGAATGCCATGCACAATGCCGGCATCAACGTAATCATAGGTACCCCCACCTATGCGGTGCCCACCTGGCTGGTAAAAAAGTATCCCGATGTATTAGCCATTACCTCCAGGGGGCCTAACCAGTACGGTGCGCGTCAGAATATGGATATCACCAATGTCCACTTCAGGGCTTATGCCGAAAAAGCGATCCGTAAAATGTTGGAGCATATTAAGGATCATCCGGCGATCATCGGGTACCAAATCGATAACGAAACCAAGTCATACGGAACAAGCGGCCCGGATGTGCAGGCCAAGTTCGTCACTTATATGAAAGCCACGTATCCTTCGCTGGATAGCTTGAATAAGACCTTTGGCCTTGATTACTGGAGCAACCGGATCAACAATTGGGATGATTTCCCTTCCGTTAACGGGAGTATCAATGCCAGCCTTATCGCAGAGTTTGCTAAATTTCAGCGTTCGCTGGTTACTGACTACCTGGCATGGCAGGCGAAGATCGTCCGTGAATATAAAAGGCCAGATCAGTTTATTACCCAGAATTTTGATTTGGACTGGCGGGGCTACAGTTATGGCATCCAAACGGAAGTAGATCATTTTGCGGCTGCAAAGGTGTTGGATATTGCGGGGATTGATATTTACCATCCATCGCAGGATAAACTTACCGGGGCCGAGATTTCGTTTGGGGGTGATTTGGCCCGGTCAATGAAAGGCGGACAGAACTACCTGGTTATAGAAACGGAGGCCCAGGGATTTCCGCAATGGGTGCCTTATCCGGGTCAACTGCGGTTACAGGCGTTCAGCCACCTGGCTTCGGGCGCCGATATGGTTTCTTACTGGCATTGGCATTCCATCCATAATTCAGCCGAAACCTACTGGAAAGGCCTGCTCAGCCATGATTTTGAACCTAACCCTACTTACGAAGAGGCCAAAACCATTGGCGCCGACTTTAAAAAACTAGCGCCCCACCTCGCTAACCTTAAAAAGAAAAACGAGGTGGCGATCCTGTTCAGTAATGAAGCATTAACCGCGTATAACTCCTTTGGCCCGGGTAATTACAATGGTATTCTGAGGCCGATGTACGATGTTCTTTATAATATGAACGTTGGGGTCGACTTTATCGACCCATCCAGCAGGCAAATGGAAAAATATAAGTTAATTGTGGTGCCGGCATTATATGCTGCGCCCGACAGCTTGTTACAGCGTTTAAACCTGTTCGTTAAAAATGGCGGCCATGTTGTGTATACCTTTAAAAGCGGCTTTGCTGATGAGCATAATAAAGTAAGGTCAGTGCGCCAGCCGGGTATTATTAGTGAAGCCTGCGGAATCACCTACAGCGAGTTTACGGTGCCCGAAAAGGTTAGCCTTAAGGATGATCCTTTTCAGGTGGGTAATCAAAACTATGCCGACAAATGGATGGAACTGATTACACCAACCACCGCCAAGGTATTGGCATGGTATGATCACCCTGCCTGGGGTAAATATGCAGCGGTAACCCAAAATAACTATGGCAAAGGATTAGCTACCTATATCGGTTGTGGCACCAGTGATGCCATTACCGAAAAAATATTCAAAATTGCCGTAAAAGGTGCAGGGCTCTGGGGAAAAGATCAGGCGCTGAAGTTTCCGCTGATCACCAAATCGGGGACGAACCAACTTGGCAAAGCCATTCATTACTATTTCAACTATTCTGCCGAACCCAGGACATTTATCTACCCGTATGCAAATGGTAAAGCCTTGCTTACTGATAAAACCGTGGCCATACAAAGTCAGGTCACTTTAGCTGCCTGGGGATTCCAGGTTATTGAGGAACTATAAAGCAGAAAGTAATTGAAAAAAAATATTGTTAAAAATAAAAGCAAACAAAATAATTTCAACTCCGTATTTTTATAAAAAAATCAACCTTATTAAACCTTTCTTAAAACACAATAGAAAAATGAAAAATTTAATTGTACCAATAATCGCACTGTTTTTATTGCAAAACAGTGCAAATGCTCAAAATGCAAAATCCGCCCAGCCGGAAAAAAAAGCCAACCATTATATTGTAGACCGCGATTCCGCTTTTACTGATCCCAGGCTTGCCATTAAGAAATTAATTGGCGGTAATAAACGATTCATCGAAAACAAATCTATCCGCCCGAGGCAGGATGTCGAAACCATTAAAAAATTAGGGTTTGGCCAAAAGCCTTTTGCCACCATTGTAAGCTGTTCCGATTCCCGCGTACCCAATGAAATAATCTTTGACCAGGGTTTAGGTGATTTATTTATTGTCCGCACGGCCGGACAAGTATCATCGGCAGCCTCTTACGGAAGTATGGAATATTCGGTGATAAAATTGTACACCAAATTAATAGTCGTTTTAGGGCATACCGACTGCGGCGCTGTGGCGGCGGCAGTGGAAAGGCCGGAAGATGTTCCGGGCCATATTGTTACTTTAATAAATGAAATTAAACCGGCTGTAGCCAAGGTTGCACATCTTCCCGGAAATCCGGTGAATAATGCAGTGAGGCAAAACGTGATCGACCAGGTAAACAGCCTCAGAGATCTGGATCCCATTTTACATAAAAAATATTCAAAGGGCGAGATCCTGATCGTAGGCGCCGTTTATGATATCCATACCGGGAAAGTGGAATTCTTAAAAGAAACCATGCTGCATCTTCCGGAAAAGAAATCAAAATAACTCATCGCTTCCAACCGTCTCAGCAGGGTCTCTCGCAGAGGGACCCTGCATTGTATAAAGCCGGATCAACAGGAATTAGTCGGAGGCCCTAAGTCGAATTCTTGTCTTACTGTCTCAGCAGGGTCTCTCGCAGAGGGACCCTGCATTGTATAAAGCCAGATCAACAGGAATTAGTCGGAGGCCCTAAGTCGAATTCTTGTCTTTTCCGACTTAGAACTCAAGACTAACCGTCAATTTTTGAGTAACATGACACTAGCCAGTCCTTGAGATACTTTCCAGCAAATTGCCCACAATTTCCTTATAGCTGCGCCCTATGGGCAGTTGTTTGCCGCCTATCTGTATTTCGGTGCTGCTAAATGCTTCAATGCGTTCTTTTGCCACAATAAATGAGCGGTGGATCCGCAAAAAGTCGCCCTTGGGCAGGTTCTCCTCTATCAGCCCTACCTGGTACTTGGTTACGATCATTTTATCGGCGGTAAAAATCTTTATATATTCCTTAAAGCTTTCAATGTATAAAATCTCGTTAAAATAAAGCTTTACCTTTTTCTTGCTGGTATTTACAAACATGTAACTGTTTCCAGGGGGAATAAATACCGGCGAGGCATAGGATTTCTTCGAATTGATCATTTTTAACTTATTCACCGCCTTCAGAAACCGGCTGAACTCAATGGGCTTTAATAAATAATCAACCACATCCAGTTCATAACCTTGCAGGGCATATTCGTGGTAAGCCGTGGTAATAATAATATGCGGTGGATTTTTTAGCGTCTTAATAAAATCAAACCCTTTCAGTTTGGGCAGATTAAGATCTAAGAAAATGAGGTCTACATCATCTGTACGAAGATCTTCCAATGCCGCAAGCGCATCGGTATACGTATTTTTCAAATTCAAAAACGGCACATTCCCAATATATTCCTGTAATATTTCGGCAGCCAGGGGCTCATCTTCAATAATAATGCAATTATAATTTTCCATTGCTGTTCAGGTTAACTTTCAGGTCCACAAGGAAGGTTTGTTCTAAATTAGTTATATTCAGTGAGAAATCGGCATACGTAAGTTCCAGCTGGCGCCTTACGTTTTTCAGCCCGATGTGCTCATTTATCCGGCCGTTATCAGGATGGTTATGGCTGTTTTCAACCACAAAAGCAAGCCGGCCCTTATTAAGCGCAACATCAATAGCAATAACTGTAGCGTCAATGGTATCATTAACCCCATGCTTAAAAGCGTTCTCCACAAAAGGTAATAAGATCAGCGGGGAGATCAGCTGGTTATAATCATCAATCTGCTTGTTAAAACTTACCTCCAGCCGTTTACTGTACCTGATCTTTTCAAGCTGAACATAATCATCCAGTATTTTTATCTCTTCCGAAATTGCTATGCTGTCCTTTGCCGATTCATACAGCATAAACCGGAGCAGGCTGGCCAGTTTTACCACCACATCGGCCGTTTCATTTGATTTTTTACGGGCCAGCGCATAAATATTATTCAGCGTATTAAATAAAAAGTGGGGGTTTATCTGGTTCTTTAAAAATTTCAGCTCGGTTTCCAGTTTATCCTTCATCAGCTCCTTCTCATTTTTTAAGCTGATTATTTGCATCCTGAATAGTTTTAACGCCACCGCAATACCGGCAACATACCCGATATCCAAAACCGCAACAAACATCCAGGGCAGACTAAATACTTGCTGCCAGGTATATAAGGCACGCTGCGGAAACTCATGCGGAATTATATAATAGGCGCTGCCCAACCGGTGAAGGGCAACAGCTATTAACAGGGCAACGCTTAGCTTAAAAAAAATAAGCCAGGCGTTAACATGCTTTTTAAATGGCTTGCCGGCCACCGTATTTAAGGCATAATAAGTAAAAAACAACCTTGATGGCGTTAATACAAGGTTAAAACAGGCGGCCTGCATAATAATGTTGAGCGGCGGCTCATTGTTATATACAGTATGGATCCAGGCATACTCCAGTAAAGTGCCCTGTATGCTTGTAGCCAGCCAAAAAGTGAGGTGCCTGTAAAACTTATTCTTCACTGTATGAAGATCGTTATTAATTACAATACATCAGGTAAATAAGCATATACAGCAAAAAATCACCCACTAAAGTCACTTTTCTCCACATGAACAACAGCCCATTTTATTTAAGAAATGAAAAGGTTTTATAAAGCCCCTGAAAGTAAGTATCCTGTGCAGATCTGTTTCGCAAAAAACACCACCGGCAATTAATCGCGTATCAAAGCAGCTAATTTGCCTATGGGCGGTTACTAATAAATAATTATACCTGTTGATCTGTTTTAAAGGGTTGTATGTTGGGATCTCTTTTTATAAAGCATTTCAATGCTAATATTTGTTAACGGCTTTTTTGATTTGAGATTGAGAAAAAGTTGAATTTATTTGACAAAGAAAGGCTTCGCGATGAGGCCTTTCTTTTGTTATACTTAAGAATAATAAAAATGGAAATAATAGCTAAACCGCCATTACAAAAATCAAATTACAGGCTACTGTTCAGGTATATCATTATAACCGCTTTTACTGCCGGTTCGTTAGATGCGCTGGCAGCTATTTTTATCCTGTCGCACGGCAATGCTCAATCCATATTTAAATTTATTGCAAGCGGCATATACGGCAAAGACGCCTTTACAGGTGGTGCAGGGATGGTACAATTGGGCATTGTACTGCATTACTTTATTGCATTTTGCGTTACTATATTTTACTTCGTCATCTTTAAATACGTGGCCATTTTTCACAAAAGCGTGTTTGTAAGCACTATAATATACGGCTTGTTCATTTATATAATAATGAACATAGTAGTTTTGTCGCTCAGTAACGTTAATATCCCTCCCCGCACTGCCATAAGCGTTATCCGCAATTCGATAATCCTTATTGTTTGTATCGCGTTTCCAATCGTATGCTTTAACCGGGTTTATAATTCAAAGCGCTAAAACTACTCGGCCTGCGAGATATCAAGCCCTGAAAGGGCTCAATATCCCAGCACAGGTCGAAGGCCTGTGAAATAATGGTGTTAGAAATTCTAAAAGCGATTGCCCCTACCAGGCTTAAAAGGGTAATGTGTTCGTCGCCATGTAATCCAGCTAAAACACAAAGATGATGGGCCCCTCTAAATCCCCCCCGGTTGGGGAGACTTTAGCTTCGCCCGCGTTTATTTTTTTAAAGTCCTCCCTACCGGGCTACCGTGTACCCACATCTTTTATTTCAATTAATTATCAAGAAAAGCTGCTCCGGTAGGAGCAAAATATTGGTAGAAAAATAGAAAATAATAAATTTTCGCTCCGTAGGTGCGAAACCTATTGGACTATTTTACCACGGATTTTCTTTAACCAACCAAAAGGCGGAATAGGTGTTGTACCTACGGCACAAAAAATATTTTTTGACATTTTTCTACCAATATTGAACCCCGCTGGGGTTTTATAAAAAGATGTGGGTACACGGTAGCTCTCAAGAGGAGAATCGCACTTTCCCGCGCTTTTTTTTCCTCCGCCCCCCATGAAAAAAACACCAACAACCATTTCCACTGTAAGTATTACCACAATTTACCGGGTAAATAGCTTTGATAAGCAGTTTTAAGGCTTATATACGCTTTAGCACACCCCCCGGAGAAGAATATTGATATGCCTGCCCATCTATGGTACATTTCATCTTATCAATTTATTAACCTATAAATCAAATCAACATCTTATGTTTAAAAGTTTACTCCTAAAAGGAAGTACACTGTGCGTGCTGCTATGCTGCATAGTTTCTTCATTGGTAGTTACAGCCCAAACAAAACACTCAGGTAAAGTTATCGGCGGCGATGACAAACAGCCTGTAGTAGGTGCGTCCTTACGGATAAAAGGCACCAACACGGGTGCTGTAACAGACGTTAATGGCGAATTCACGCTATCGTTAAGTCCGGGTAATGTGCTTGTGGTAAGTTACCTTACCTATCAAACAAAAGAGGTAACGGTTCAGGGCGATCAATACCTTACCATTGTTCTTACCCCTGCAACCACTGCGCTTAACGAAGTAGTGGTAACCGGTTACACCACTCAGCGCAAAAAGGACATTACCGGTGCGGTGGCCTCGGTAAGCATAACCGATGCCAAAAAGATCCCTGTTACCTCATCAGAACAGCTGTTGCAGGGCCAGGCTTCGGGTGTTACGGTAATTAACCAGGGCGCTCCGGGCTCTTCAAGCACGGTATTTGTGCGCGGTATCACCAATTTTGGCAATACAACTCCGCTGTATGTGGTTGACGGGGTGCAAATTGGCGATATGTCGCGTGTAAACCCGAACGATATCGAAAGCATCAGCGTACTGAAAGATGCCGGCGCGGCAGCCATTTATGGGGTATCGGGCGGTAACGGTGTAATTGTGGTAACTACCAAAAAAGGTAAGGCCGGCAAAACTACATTCAGCTATGATGCCTACTATGGCGACCAGGTGCCTTTACAAGGCAATGTTTGGCATTTAATGACCCCGGCACAACAGGCGCAGCTATCGAAGGAGTCCGGAGACTCGGGGCAAAAATCACTGTATGACCCCAATAACACCGGTAACTGGACCGTGCCTGCTTATGGATATCACGGAACAGCAGCTCCTGCCGGAACATCATTCGGCACAGCCGGCGTAACCAATGATCCTGCCATCGTATCACACTATATCTTCGATGCGGTAAAGCCGGGTAATGACTTCCTGGTGCAGAAATTCAACCAGGCAGGTACTGATTGGTTTCATGAAATTTTTAAGCATGCGCCACAGCAAAGCCATTCGGTTACAGCCAGTGGCGGCAGCGATAAAAACACCTTCCTGTTTTCGCTGCAATACCTTAACCAGCAGGGCACGTTGATTAAAACTTTTGAAAAACGTTACCAGGCACGTGTTAACTCAACCTTTAGCCTGCTGGATAATCATTTCCGCTTTGGCGAACAGGGCTATGTGTTTTACAGGGAGAACAATGGCGGCAGCCCTTTTAATCAGCAAAAGGAAGGCGGCAGTATCTCACATACTTACCGTGAGATGCCGATCATCCCGGTTCATGACGTTGGCGGCAACTACGGCGGCGGTTATGACGGCCCGGGCGGCGAACCTTTGGGTAATGGAAGTAACCCGGTTGCCATACAGGAAAGAAGCAGGAACGACAGGAACAAATCATGGAATATGCAGGGCACCATTTTTGCCGAGGCCGACTTCCTGAAATATTTTACCGCACGTACTGCTTTCAGCGGCAATGCCAATAACACGTTTTACTATTTTACCGCTTATAACCCTTATAATGATTATGAGTCGCATGCCAACCCTAATGCATATGCCGAAGTTTCAAATTATAGCTATACTTATAATTACACAAACTCCATCAATTACAAACAGGTTATAGGCAAACACAATATCAGCGTTTTTGCCGGCTACGAGATCAAACAAAACGGGGGCCAGCAGCTCGGGATAGCGGCAACAACCTTTGTTACGCTCGACCCAAACTTTCTTACAGTTGCAGGTACCACCCTGCCGGCTTCTCTAAATTTGGCAGGCGGCAACGGAACTTTCCTTTACCAGCCTACCGGCACTGAATCATTATTCACCCGTTTGGATTATAGCTATAATGACAGGTACCTGCTTGGCGCCACAGTACGTCGTGACGGCTATTCATCATTCTTCCCCGGTCGCCAATGGGGCACCTTCCCTTCGGTGTCTTTAGGCTGGAGGATCTCGCAGGAAGATTTTATGAAAGGTGTAAGCTGGATAAATGACCTTAAGCTGCGTGGCAGTTATGGCACAACAGGCAGCAATGCCAATATTACCGGTTCAAATGCGGTAAATACCTATAACTATGGCTTCGGCAGCACGGCTTATGGCATAGATGGCAGCTTAAGCAACACTACAACAGGTTATGCCCTAACCGGCATCGGTAACCCCAAAACTACCTGGGAAACCGATAAGATCATCAACGTGGGTATTGATGTTTCCCTGTTCAATCACCTTGATCTGAATGTTGAATATTATAAAAAGTCAATCAGCGGCTTATTGTTCCCGCTGGCGCTGCCTGCAACTACCGGTGGTGCAACTGCCCCTACAGTGAACGTTGGCGATGTACAAAATAAAGGATTTGATATTGCGGCAACTTATCATGATGCTATCGGCAGTGATTTCAAATTCAGTATTGGCGCATACATCACCGCTTACAAAAACAAGATCACCAAGCTGAGCAGCACTGATTTTTTTGACATCTTTTCAGGTTCGCGCGTCGGTTCCTTCGTAAGGGAACAGGTTGGGCAGCCAATAGGCGAATTCTATGGGTACAAGGTGAAGGGTATTTACCAAAATGCATCCCAGCTGGCAAGCTTGCCGGGTTATTCGGGTGCAACTGTAGGCTCATACATTTATCAGGATGTTAACGGCGACGGAAAGGTTAATGCGGATGACCGTACATTTATAGGCAACCCCAACCCTAACTTTAATTACGGTATAAACCTTAATGCCAGCTATAAGCGCTTTGATGTTTCGATGGTATTGTACGGCGAACAGGGAAATAAGGATTTCAACTATGTTAAATACTGGACTGATACTTACCACAGCTTCCCCGGTGGCAAGGATCTCGACCTGCTTACCAAATCGGCAATTGTAGATGCTGCTACCAATACTGTAACAAACCCGGGTGCAACCCAACAGGCATTAAGCGTTGCCAACACCATCCCAAGCACTTTCTATGTCGAAAACGGCTCGTTCTTAAAATGCCGCGTTGCACAGCTTGGGTACACTTTTAATCCCGGCCTTTTAAAATCAGTTGGTGTAACCCAGCTGCATATTTATGTGCAGGGTACCAACCTGTTCACCATTACCAAATACAGCGGTTTGGATCCTGAATTAGTTCCGTCAATTTCTAACATTTCAGGTAACCGGGCAAGTGCCTCAACCGGTGTTGACTGGGGTGCATATCCCAACAACCAAAGAACATACCTGGTTGGTGTTAACATGACATTTTAATTATTAAATAAAGAAAAATAACAGTGTTATGAAAAAATTAAATTATAAAATAATTGTTTTGGGCCTGGTGATCTTTTTTACAGCAGCATACTCTTGTAAAAAGGTTTTGGATAAAGCCCCTACAGGGGTGCTGGCAGGTCCCACACTTGCCAGTAAGGCAGGTGTTGATGGTTTATTAATTGGTGCTTACTCTTTATTAGATGGCTATTACCAGGGCGAACCCGGCACCGGTTACGGCGGAGCAGTAAGCAACTGGCACTACGGTGGTGTAGGGGCCGACGATGCCTATAAAGGCTCAACTACGGATGACCAGGGCCCCGAAGGTTTAGCGGCAATTGAACAGCATGTTGGGATCCCTTTAAACGATCCGTATCTTTACTCTAAATGGCAGGTATGCTACGCCGGCATTCAGCGGGCCAATAACGTGATCCAGGAAGTGCCTTTGGTTACAGATGGCTCTGAAGCAGGTGCGATAGGCCAGAATGCTATTGCCGAAGCGCGTTTTTTGCGGGGTTTCTATCACTTCGAGCTTGCCAAACTATGGAGAAATGTACCTTATGTTGACGAAACCATAACCTATGTTGCCGGTAACTATAATGTAGGCAACCCCGGCCCTATCTGGGATAAAATTGAGGCTGACTTTGCATTTGCAATGACCATATTACCTAAAACCCAGCCACTGGCGGGCCGTGCCAATTATTATGCTGCCGAAGCATTTTTGGCAAAAGCATACCTGTATGATCACCAATATGCAAAAGCCTTGCCGCTGCTAACTGATTGTATCAATAACGGCACAACAGCAACCGGTACTAAATATGCATTGGAGCCTTACAATAATAACTTTAACGCTTCAAGTAAAAATGGCTCCGAATCGGTATTTGCCGCACAAATGACGGTAAATGACGGCTCCGCTGGTCAAAATGATAATGCAGGCGATGTGTTGAATTTCCCGGGCGGCGGTACCTATACCGGTTGCTGCGGCTTTAATGTACCATCATACCACTTAGCTAATGCATTTAAGGTAGATGCCAATGGTTTACCTATGTTCCAGATCGATGCAGCTACCGGGTTTCCAACTTATGATGATGTGAACCTGAAGAATGATCATGGGCTTGGCAGCGGTGATGCCTTTACACCTACTACTGAAGCTGTAGATTCACGCCTTGACTGGACCATGGGCCGCAGGGGGATCCCGTACCTGGACTGGGGATTATGTGCCGGCGAGACATGGACACGCGGTGACCTGGTTCCGTACACTCCTAAAAAGAATTCGTTTTATAATGCGGCCAAATCTGCAACCACTGATAATTTTGGCACATGGGCTACTAACCAGGGCTCCGCAAATAATTATAATATCATCCGCTTTGCCGACGTAATTTTATGGCGTGCCGAATGCGAGGTAGAAACCAATGCTTTATCAGCCGCCGAAGCCGATGTAAACTGGGTAAGAGGAAGAGCTGCTGACCCAACCGGTTGGGTTCATACTTATGTGGATAATAGCGCCCCATCAAAAGGCTTTACCAACACACCTGCCGCCAACTACAAGGTGGGTTTATATACCGGGCAATTTACAGCGAATGGCCAGGCATATGCCCGTGCAGCAGTTATGATGGAAAGACAGTTGGAACTGGGTATGGAAGGCCATCGTTTCTTTGACCTGCAGCGCCAGGATGGTGTAACCGGCGGTCCGGGTGGTACCGGGTACATGGCCGGTGTAATGGCTGCCTATTATAAAGCAGATAACCGCATAGATAACCCGGTGCTTAAAAAAGCAAAATTTACGGCAGGCAGGGACGAGCTTTATCCTGTTCCTTTAGATGAGATAGGTAAGGAAGCCGGGAAATTAAAACAGAATCCTAATTATTAATAAATCAAACTTATAAAAAGAGGCTGTCCCGAAGGTAATTCGGGGCAGCTTTTTTATTAAAGCAGATTCCTGTGCTCCCGGGTGTCCTCGCAGAGTACCCTTCATCAGACAAAGCTGCCTTTTTTGGTCAATAGCACATTAACCGCTCATTTGCAAATTAAGGGAGCTTATACAGTCTGTTCATAACAGCCGGAAATTTCCTGAGCGACCATGCAGAAATAATTTCACCCGCATTCCTATCCGGGGATTGACGTGAATCTATTTCAAAGTCGTAGGAGGTGAATGTATGAACTGTTTCCAGGTCTCTTTTTGCATCGCCTGGCGAACGGTCGCCCCGGGCCAGTTCCCTCCGCTCCAGTTCTTCTAAGGGGCAATGTACGCCCACCAAAAAAGTATCAAAACATCCAAGCTTTAAAGTAAGATACTGAAGCTGATCGTCTGACTCTATAATATAATCCACCAAAAGATTGTTCCCTGCAGTTGCAAGGCCTGAAAGGCAATTAAAATATCCGTTAAAAAGCTTAGCCCGCATTGCCGGCCAGGAAAATGCCCCCCGGGCTTCCCTGCGCTGTGGCAGCACACCGGAGTTAAACATGAAAAAATCCAGGGAGAAATTTAAAAAAGGCTCATCCAGCTTTTTTTGTAATGCTTCGCAAAGCGTAGATTTCCCCGCGCTGGAAGCGCCATTGAGTATAATAATTTTTCCAAAGCCGGGATCAATAAACATGCTCAAAAATAGAAAATCCGCTATACTTCCGGTTGCTAATATGCTAATTCCTGCAGATAACCCCTGCCCGTGCTTACCAGGCAGGTACTTTTTGACCAATAGCCTTAATCCTTTGACCACCGGGTCGTGCTTTAATTAATAACGGTTTAAAATTGTAAACTTTTAATACACAGTTAATTTAGTTTATAAATTTTAAATTTTAAAAAATATAACACCATGAACCAAGTCCAAACATTAAAAAACATTAACCCCGGAAACGCCGACAGACAGTATTACCTCGACTGGTTAAGGGTAATCACCATTTGCCTGGTGTTTCTTTTTCATTGCGGCCGGTTTTTTGATTTTGATGACTGGCATGTAAAAAACGCAGCTGTTTCATCAACAGCAAACCTGTTCACTTTTTTTATGGTACAATGGATGATGCCCCTGTTTTTCTTTATTTCGGGCGCTAGTACCTGGTTTGCGCTTCAATCAAAAACAAGTGGTAAGTTTCTTAAAGACCGGATGCAAAGAATTTTGGTCCCATTAATTTTTGGCATTTTCATCCTTTCGCCACACCAGGTTTATTTCGAAAGGCTTTCGCACCACCAGTTTGCAGGTACGTTTTTTGAGTTTCTGCCCCATTATTTTTCAGGGTTGTATGCCTTTGGCGGAAATTTTGCGTGGATGGGCTTGCATTTATGGTATTTGCTGCTGCTCTTTATCTTCTCTGTTATAACCCTGCCCTTGTTATTGCTTTTAAAGCGAAAATCAGCAAGCCGTACAAAATCCGGATCATCTTTTATTTATCTGTTCATGTTCATGATCCTGCTTGCACTGCCTGGCTGCTTGTTCTCACCCGATAGTATCATTGGAGCCAGGGTTTGGGGAGGCTGGAATATGATAGAGCATTTGGTCCTTTTTATCCTGGGATACTTTGCATTTTCAATAATTAATATTCAAAACACATGGTTAAAGTACCGCAACCTTTTACTGGTAATAACAGTTTTATCAACAGCGGTAAACATCTATCTTTTTATAAATAACATCAAATTTGATTTCGGCACTTTCCCATATTTCCTTAAAATAGCATTAAGAAGCCTGGTTTGCTTCAGCTGGATCTGCACACTTCTGGGTTTCGCCAAAAACAAGTTAAACTATACCAATAAATTCCTCAAATATGGCAATGAGGCTGTGCTGCCGTTTTATATTATTCATCAGCCCGTTATTGTGCTTATTGGCTATTTTGTTGTACAATCACAGCTTTCTATCGGCCTTAAATATGTGGTTATAGTAGTTGTATCCCTAAGCATTGTTATGTTTTGTTATGAATTTTTAATAAGAAGAGTTGAACCAATAAGGTATCTTTTCGGGATAGGCCGGGCAAAGAAAAAATAGAACGGACAGGTTACTGGCACCGTAGACTCGCCTCAATACTATTAAGTTAAGAGGATATAAAAAAGCGCGAAACTAAAGTCTCCCCTACCGGGGGAGATTTAGAGGGGGCTACAAGGCTTTTGGAGAGACTTACATTTGTATTATCCTACCGCAAGCGTCCACCGCTTGTGGCCAGCAGGACAGGTAACAAACAAAGTAGCCTGCAGGACAAACAACCTGTAGGCTATTTTACCAAGTAGATTACAGTCAAAAACTGTACTTTTAAAATCTGAGAGTAATTATAAATTCAATAAACAGAAAGAGTTACAGATTAAACAGCGGATTACTTAGCACATGAGCCACAAGCCGTGGATATATGCGGCAGCTGGGGAAACATGGTTGGTAAATAATATTTTATGTATGTTGAGCAAAGTTGAAAAAATTATTCTTTACAGCATTTTTGGATCAGTTCCTGCCGGCCTTCTCCTGTTTTTTCTTTATTGTGTGATTTTTGGCCCTTCTACAAGGGAAGTTATTATCGAAAGAGATCTGTCCGAGAATGTTAATGGTGTGGTAGACACGGTATATAATGATGAACCAAATCATAATATAAGGACAATCATATTAAAAAATAAAGATATTTTTCAAATTGAACATCTGTGGGAATTACAAATTGAGATAGGTGATTCATTATATAAGAAGAAGGGGTCTTTTTTCTTGGAGGTCTATAAAAAGCAAGGTAAAAAAATAGTCTTGGACTATAGAACGCTGATTCCGAACTAACAGCATCCCTCGCTATCGCAAGTACATTGTCAGTAAACAGAGAAAAGCCTTCCCGTCCCATTTTTTCAGCTCACCTCAACCATGGACTATGAGCCATCAACCATGAACTCCGCTCAAACTTTAACCCAAAAAATAACCACATTTAATTGTAAGTTAATTCAAAATAGTTGTAGCTTTAATTAAAAATACCTAAACATGAAAACATCAAATAAAGTTGCATTAGCAGGCAGTTACAAAAAGGCCCACTCCGGCGAAACCACTGCTAAAATAAACCGCAATACGTTTATAGAAGTAACCTTGCGCATCCGCCGGAAAAAATCGATCGAATCACTTTTAAATGCCGGAAAAAGGGTTGATCACGCCGATTATGAAAAAGAGTTTGGCGCTTCGCAAAAAGATGCAGACCAGGTGGAAGCCTTTGCCCGGCAATACAAGCTAAGCACAGTTGAAGTAAGCTTATCGCGCCGCAGTGTTATTTTGCGGGGCAGCATTGCCAACATGGAGGCTGCGTTTGATGTGAACCTGTCAAAAGCTGTCGACTCGCATGGCGACGATATCAGGGTTAGAAAAGGTGATATTTACATCCCGGAAGCATTAAAAGATGTAGTTGAAGGTGTTTTTGGTTTAGATAACCGTAAAGCCGCCAGGCCCCTGTTTAAATTATTAAAAAAGGCCGATGGCATTAGTCCGCAGGCTTCGGTAAGCAGTTCATTTACGCCAAACCAGCTGGCCGGCATCTATGGCTTTCCGGCAGGCTTTAACGGCAAAGGGCAAACCATAGCCATTATTGAGCTGGGCGGGGGCTACCGCACTACAGACCTTACCAATTATTTCAAAAAATTGGGAATAAAAAAGCCTTCAATTAAAGCAATTTTAGTAGATAAAGGCAAAAATAACCCGTCAAACGCCAACAGCGCCGATGGTGAGGTGATGCTGGATATTGAAGTAGCCGGTGCAGTAGCTTCGGGCGCCAAAATTGTGGTTTATTTTAGCCCAAACACCGATAAAGGCTTTCTTGATGCAATAACCAAAGCCGTGCATGATACAACGCACAAACCATCGGTAGTATCCATAAGCTGGGGCGGTGGCGAAGCCGTATGGACCCAACAATCATTAAATAGCTTTAACGAGGCGTTTAAAGCCGCTGCCGTGCTGGGTGTTACCGTATGTGCGGCTGCGGGTGATAACGGATCGAGCGATGGTTTAACAGACAATAGTGTACACGTGGATTTCCCGGCCTCAAGCCCCTACGTATTGGCATGTGGCGGAACCACTTTAAAAGTAAAGAACAATGTGATTACATCTGAAACCGTTTGGCATGATTCGAACGATTCGGCAACCGGCGGGGGTGTAAGCAATGTATTCCCTCTACCCGATTACCAAAAAAACGCCGGCGTACCCGCTGCGATAGGAACCAACTTTATTGGCCGTGGTGTGCCTGATGTAGCCGGCAATGCCGATCCGAATACAGGCTACAATGTACTGGTGGACGGGCAACAGCTGGTTATTGGCGGCACAAGTGCGGTAGCGCCATTATTTGCCGGACTGATTGCCTGCCTGAATCAAAAAAGCGGTAAATGGTCCGGGTTTATTAACCCCACACTGTATGCGGCAAACCCATCGGTATGCCGCGATATCACCGTTGGTAACAACAGGACTGCCACAGGTAATGCAGGTTACGATGCCCGCGTTGGCTGGGACCCATGTACAGGGCTTGGGGTATTTAGTAAGTTATAGTAAATAACCCTTGGGCTTTATAAAGGCCCTTTCAGAGCCGGGGCAAATCCCCGGCCCTGAAAGGGCCTGACATCTCAGCGCAGGGCACCGCCCTGCGCTAAAATTATGGATTAATCACAACCCCACCTTAAGCTACCAAATTAGCCTCGGCTCCAAAAGCGTGGTCTACTACAATTTTCCAGGTACCGTCGGCTTGTTGCAGCATTACTTCAATACCTTTGGCGCTTATCTTTACTTCGTCGCCATCTGTAATGCTCCATTCAGATCTCCCTACGGCTACGTTTCCTGTCTGGAAGCAATAAACCGTCTTAATCTCCATTTTACCTTTTACAGATAAAATAGCCGTTATTGCTTCTTCAAATTTTTCTCTGCCCGATACCGGTTTTCCCGGCTCTGGCACAATAATGCCGGTAACATCGTACATATTCATTACTGTGGCAACATCGCCTGTGTTAAAAGCGGCTGCAAGTGTGGCGTGGGCATCTTCTGCTCTTTTTGGTAAATTCATTTTTGTTTGATTTTTTATTGATGATTAGAAACTATTATAGAATTGATGAAAAATTATTGTCGCCGATAACTCTCTTTGCCAGCTTACGGGCGTTATCATAAACCTTGTTAAAAAGGAACGGCCCCATGCTGATCCTTTTTACGCCCAGCAGCCGCAGCTCCTCAAAACCGGGCAGATCTGGCATGCACATTACGTTAATGGGGAGCCTGGTGGCGCTCACTACCGCTTTAATATCAGCACTGCCGGTAATACAGGGAACAAAAATGCCGTTGGCGCCTGCGCTTTCATAACTATTAATGCGGATGAGGGTTTCGGTAAGCGCGGTGGGCATTCCAAGCAAAAAGCCGTCGGTCCTGATGTTTAAAAACAGCCGCAAATTGTTCCGGCTAATGTGATCTGCCACTGCCGATAATGTTCTTTGAAATTCGGCGACAGGTTGTAACTGCCGGGTAGCGCCGGCAATGGTATCTTCCAGGTTTATACCTGCAACACCGGCGTCATGCAGCTTGTTTATATTGTCAATAATCCCGGTGGTGGTGCGGCTATACCCGCCTTCCATATCAACCGAAAATGGGATGTTAACTACTTCAACTACTCTTTTAGCTACCTGAAGCAGAATTTCAAAAGGCAGGTTTTCCCCGTCGTCGTACCCAAAGGTGTTTGATAGTGCCTGGCTTGATACGCCAATTGCTTTATAACCATTGGCTTCAAATATCTTTGCGCTATTTACGTCCCAGATATTTCCTAACAATAAAGGCGCTGAGCCTTGATGCAGTTGCGAAAATGTTTCGAATAAATTCATACAATAACTTTGTTTAATAATTAATTTTAACAAAGGTATTGAGCCGTCAAATCCGGAAATTGTACAAACCGGAACCGTCTTAAAATTTATTGAAGTAGCAGCTGGTTAACGGGGGTTATGTTTTCCATATAGGCCGAAGGGGTAACGCCGGTAAACGATTTAAAATCTCTTATAAAATGCGACTGGTCAAAATAACCGCAGTTATAAGCTATGGAAGTAAGCGGTTGATTATTTTTTGCGATCAGCTTCAGGCTAAACTGGAACCGGCTTATTTTATCGAATGATTTTGGCGAGAGGCCGGTATGCTGATAAATTAACCGGTGTAAATAACGCGAAGTAATGCCGTGTTTTGAAGCAATATTATTGATGTTATTTTCGGTGTGATCTTTTTTTATGCTCGTTAAAATATGGGCGACTTTATCAATCCTGAAAACTCTTTTTTCGTTGCTGATCAGTCTTTTCAATAAAAAAGTTTCTATAAGCGCTATTCTTTGGGCTTCGTCTTTTGTTTCCAAAAGCTGCGCGTGTAAAATTTTTACCGGGCTGCCAATAACATCATAAAGGTCAGAGATCTGATCGTTAAAAATACCTATCCCGTCATTAAAAAAATAGGCGGCCGAATGGGTGAAAAACTTAATGCCAAGCATGGTATGCCTGCCCTTTGATTTTATGGCCAGCGGTTTTGTGATCTGCCCCCAGAGCTCTATTTTGGGGGTTTTGAAGAATTTATCCTCAACTGCCGACTCCCATGTACCTTCGCCCAAATTAAAGATCGCTTCCATATCGCCGCTGGGAAATACGGTATCGTCAAATTCAATATCCGAGTCCGATTCAAAAATATAGTAATGCCTTACGTATGGCTTTAAGATGTCTGATGGCGAAAAAAGCTTAAATTCCATGGTGTTATACTTTTACAACGTAAATTTAATGGTAAATATAATATACCACCAAATCTAAAAATTGTACAAATCGGACCAATTGCCTATTTTACGCCATCCCTCAATTCCACCCATAAGCCATCTGCTATGTCCGAAAAATCATCCTTGCTATACCCTCCCGCAACTTTCACACTATGAACTATGAACCATCAACCATGAACTTTCCCCTATTGCTTCTCCCAAATGCCCCTTTCCGGCTATGAACTATGAACCATCAACTATGAACTCCCCCTATTGCTTCTCCCACATGCCACTTTCCGGCTATGAACTATGAACCATCAAC
>NZ_FRCM01000015.1 GCF_900142915.1 Mucilaginibacter sp. OK098 | reverse complement strand
ATGGAACGCATGAAGAAAAGCGAAACACGCTGATTATAAACCAATTACATAAACCCATCAAGAAATATTCAATTACGGAACGCTTGATTACCAGGTATTTACAATGTGTAAAAATGTAGTGTGCTGATAATGAGATCATTCCATAGCGTTCCGGGTGTTCCGCTGTGAAAAATGGAACGCTTGCGGTAATTTGCGGGGTGTGCAAAAAGCCGCAGACAATCATGCGGCATTCTGCAAAACATAAACAACGGCAGAAGATGTTGCATTAAATATTTCGCAAATTTGATTTATCTTCAATCTTTGAATTAACATCGGTTATTAACAAATACGATGCGGACTTATCAAACAAAACGATGATATAACCAAAGCAAGAAATTATGAAAATGCTTCTCACTTCCGCCGGCATTAGCAACGCAAGCATCCATAACGCCCTGGTTGAACTCCTGGGCAAACCGGTTGCCGAGTCGAGCGCCCTTTTTGTCCCTACCGCAATATACGGAATCCGCAATGGTGCCGATATCATACGAAGGGTGATCTGCGGAACATTAGGCGACCCTTTCTGCGAAATGGGGTGGAAGTCGATAGGCGTGCTGGAACTTACGGCCCTGCCCAGCATCAAAAAGGAGCTTTGGGTACCCATGCTGCAGGAAACCGACGCCTTACTGGTTGGCGGCGGCGACTGCCAGTACCTATGCTACTGGATGCAGCAGTCGGGATTGGCAGACCTGTTGCCGGCGCTGCTGCACAAGATGGTGTACGTAGGCCTGAGCGCCGGCAGTATGATAATGACCCGCTTTGGAACAACCTACGGCAACCATACGCTGCCGGCTGAAAGCGATAAATCATTGGGACTGGTTGATTTTGCTATACATCCGCACATGGACCATGAGTGGTTCCCGGAGAATTCCCTTGCCAGCCTGGAAAAGCTGGCCGCTACCCTACCGGTGCCGTCATATGCAATTGACGATCAGACGGCTATTAAAGTAACAGACGGCGGTGTAGAAGTTGTGTCGGAGGGGCATTGGAAGTTGTTTAACCCTTGAGATCCCTTCGTGGTGTAGAATGGCGCGCAAGCTAAAGAAGTGGGAGTTGATGCCCATGTTGGTCTTGTGACCAACATGCGATAATCTGCATGGTGTGCAAAAAGCCGCAGATAATCATGTGGTATTCTGCAAAACACAAACATTGTCGGTTATTGATGACAACACCAACAACGGCGGAGAAAGGCCGGCATCCCATCGAACGGATACCAGCCATTCAACCCCATTATTTACTATCCGGGCTACCGGAAATGTTTCCTTACTAATTCTCCGGGCAATTGCGGCTGATCCAGTCGGCAACAGATGCAACCTGGTCATCAGTAAAAAAAGGCGGGCCGACAGCGGGCATCCGACGGTAACCGCCAAAAGGGGCTTTCAAAATGCTGATAAGCGTAGATCCGTCCGGATTTCCCGGAATAAGCACGCGGAGCCTGCCGCCTCCTACCACAGGTACATTACCGGTAGTGAATTGCTGATAAGTCATGTGTTCCCAGAAAACGCCGTGCGGCGCACCGTCGGTATCGTCATACTGGCCGTTGTCAGTAATTACCTTGGTAAGGAAATTCTGCAACTCTTTGTAAGAATTAATTTTTGTCATGATGTGGTTTTATTGAATAAGATTTAGTGTACAATTGGCATAATTAGTGCTTTGCTTTTTTCGGTTCCGGTGTAAGCAGTTTTTCAAGTTCCTGCATCTGCTTACTTTGCGGATGGCCCGCCGCCCGTAAGCTTTTGAATAATAATGCCGGGTCGTTTGGAATTTCCGGTTTCGGACCGGCATGGTTAAACATAGTAAAAAGGAAATCGGCGTTATTTCTTGCTATATCATGACAGTTCATGCAGCCGGTGGAAATCAGCGACTGCTCGTATGTTTCCATCGTAATGTTCGCGAAAGAGGTGGAGTCGCTTTTTGGCCTGGGGTTTGCCGGGTCGTCATTATTTTTAGCACCGGGAATAGTATTCTTAGCCTTGCCGTTCATATCGGGCTTATTGGGGGGAGTAGGCCACTGTGTCATTACCAGCTTGTAATATTGCCCCACAGAGCCTGCATCTTTCAGCGCTTTCTGGTAACGCGCATTAGCCATTTTGGTATACTGGTTAAGCGGTTTGACACGGCTCAGGTTAAAGAATTTAGCAGGCCAGGTTAACGAAGGCAGCAGCACATTGGGGTTCGGGCCTGTAATATCGGCAGTATCGGCGCCCGCCCTGTTATAATTGTAAGGTGCTTCCGCCCCTTCTTCCCCACTAAGGTTATCTACCTGCTCGTATGTCGACCAGATCCATTGCGGGCGTGTTGGGGTCTTTTGCACTATGTGCATCCCTACCAGGCCCACTAACCGCTTCGTATATTTAAAATCGCCTTTAGGATCCTGGTCCATTACCCATGCCATGGTTGTATAATAACGCGCACGCTTTGCATCGCTCAGGCCTTCCATATCCATCCACGCAGTTTTTACGTCTATCGCCCCGTTTTGAAATCTAAGGCCGTCTTTAAGGTTTACTTTTAAGAACCATTTTTTGCCCTTTATCTCGTTAAATTCATTTTCGTTATAACCAGTAAGCACCATGGTATATTTATCATTCGACGTGGCTACCGGGCCATTAAGCTCGCCTGCAACCATACCCGCCTGCCCCAGGAAATCCAGGTGATTGTAGGAGCCGAGGACAATCTCGCCGAATGCGGGTGTAATACGCGCCGGGTTTTTAGCATCATACACATTCCAGTCCGAAGGTTCAGATGCATCCGGCTGGAATACTTCAGATACCGATTTATAGGTTTCGAACACGCGCGGCCCCGGGTCGGTAATTTTCTTTGAGCTGTCGGCTACTCCCCTGGCGCCTTGTTTCGCGGGCCATGTAAGCGCAACAAAAATCCTCCACGAGTAATCGTTAAAAAAAACAATCGGCTGCACTTTGGTACCTGCAGGAATCTGTACATCGCCGGGAATAACAGGTGACAAAACCGTTGCCGGCGTATCGGTTTTGGCAACAGCGGTAGTATCAGCAGCAGCCGATGTTGACTTTGAGCTGTTGTTACACCCCGTAATGAAAACAGATACCATGATAACGAGGGATAAAAACACCTTGTTTGCGGCGCCGCCTTTTTTTAAGAGCGCGGAGTTTCCTTCATGAAAATACAGGTTCAGCCCATCCAATAAGGGGCGAATAGCAATAGCGAATGTTTGTTTTGTGCGATCGGGTTTAGGTTTCATGTTATAAGAGTTAGGATTACTCAAAGCTAAGCTTTTGTTTGCCAGTTGCAACTTTTTCCGAAATAATTTTTACGGTAAAAGTTTGTTCAACTTAAAATATGCAATACGTTAAAAATAGCCCCCGTTTGGTTTAAGCGCATCTTTTTGCATTCTATGGACGATTCACAAGCCCCGAGGCAGCGGCATAGTCTGGCTAATTTGATGCCTATGTTGGCCGCAACACCAACTATGACAGAAAAATCATCAAATTTTGGCAAACTCAAAAACTGAAACACATTGATTATCAGCAATTTAAACCAATTCACCCATTGATAAAATTGAGAAACAACTGATAATCAACATGTTTCACTGCGTTCCGGGTGTTCCGTGTGTAAAAATGGAACGCTTGCGATAATCTGCATGATGTTCAAAAAGCCGCTGACAACCATGCGGCATCCTGCAAAACACAAACATCGTTGGTTGTTGCTGACAACACCACAGGTGTTCGAAAGATTTATAACCCTTCATTTTCATTGCCACAACGCTAAAAAATTACCAGAGACGTAGTCTCGGCCTATATTGTAACAACGGATTTTAATCCGTTGGCCATAAAAAGCAGATAAAAAAGAACCATAGGTTCGGCCCATATAAATTCATGCAAAATGGTAAATGCTTCCTAACATCGATATGCACCGTGCCGACGGCACTCCGTATGTGTGATATGAGTCCTCAACGGGTTGAAACCCGTTGTTACAAGATGGATCGAGCCGAAGGCTCTTACTGTAAGGGCCAATGAATCTTTCGAACACTCTTAGTGACAACACAAACAAGGGCAGAAAACCCGTCAATTTTAGTCAACTAAAAAACCGGAATACATTGATTATAAATAAATTACAGCTGAATATTCAAAACCTTCAATTTTGTATCTGCTGATTATCAGATACTTCCATTTTGATAAAAATTAGAACCACTGATAATGAGCGTGTTTCACAGCGTTCCGGGTGTTCGTGTGCAAAAGTGGAACGCTTTGCCGTCTTTGTCTCTCCGTGTTAAAAATTTTAAAGCAAAGTTCACAGCGGGTTAAGTTTTAAAATACTTACTTTTCCAACGCAATCTTCACCTCTTTAACCAAATCAACAATCATTTCCGGTGATTTCAGGATGCGTTCCTGCCCCGTGCCTTCATAATGCCTGGCATTAACAGATGGATGAGCGTTTAAAAACTCCTGTAGGTAAGGGTAGGGAGCAACAAGGTCGGCATTATCATAGGCCAGCCAATGGTTTGGCTCTATATCAAATAAATATTGCCGGTTTAAATTATAGTACGAAGCAGGGTAACCAAACAACACCTCAAAGCTTTCTAAAAATTCATCCTGCGCCGGCTGTTGAACACCGGCGGCATTCATACTTGCTTCAAAATTTTCTTTCAGGCGCACAAGCGGGGTGAGGCTTACCAGCAATGATGGCGCAATTTCCGTTTCCTTAATCGCCATCACATTGGCCATAGCCCCCAGCGAATGACCGATCAAAACATCCGGCTTTCCATATGCTTTTATGATAGCTTCAGCAGCCAGTATAAACAATAACAGGTTTGATAACTCAGCTTCCGAGCTTCCGTTACCAGGCGCATCAAAGGCAATTATCTCTACGTCTCCTATTTCTCTTAGCGCTGTAATTATATCGCCAAAGTCTGCCGCTTTTGAACCCCAGCCATGGGTGATGAGTATTTTATGTTTACCGTTGCCCCATTTAAAACCGTTAAAGGTTAGTTGTTTTTTGGCGAAGTAATCATCGTTTACTTTTAAACTGAAATGCTCAGCTTCATTCAGCAACTGTTCCTGCTGCAAACGCACCTGCATTTTGGGTGAGTAACAGATCAGTTGCCAAACCAAATCATTAAATCCGGCTGAGTTGGCCGCAGCAATTTCTTTTGTTTGGGTGATGATCTGTTTTAGTTTTTTCATAGATGATAAAATTAATCAAAAAGGATTCACTTTCCAGACACAATGGCGATCTTCTAACACTGAAATGACAAGTATTTCCCCATGTCATTGCGAGCGCAGCGTGGCAATCGCGAACTATACAGAGCGAACAGAAAAGTGTAGATCTTGCACCGGCGGTTGTGTACAGCGTGCGATTGCCGCGCTGCGCTCGCAATGACATGTTTTTCTGTCCCCGCAGGTTCTCCTGAAAGGGAATCTGCGCCGCGTGCCAGGTATGTAAGCGGCTTAATTCATGCCAAGATCTCCCTCACCGCCCCCTTCGCATCTCCATATTCAAACTCAAACCCGCTATCCAGTAATCGCTTTGGCAAAACCCAACGGCTTTTTAATATCAGCTCGCTTTCGGTACCGATAACTACAGAACCCATTTCCAGTAGCCATTTGGGAGCTGGCAAGCCAAAAGGCATTCCAAAGGCTTTGCGGATGATGTGCATCAGCGCTGCATTTTTTACCGGGTTAGGTGCGGTACAATTAAACACACCTTCCAGATACGGGTGATCCAGCAGCCATTCCGTTGTGCGGGCGGCATCATGCTCGTGCACCCATGAAACGTATTGCTCCCCATTGCCCTGCATGCCACCCATACCCAGCTTTACCAGGTTAAGCAGCCGCGGAAAAACGCCGTCTTCACGGCCAAGCACAATCCCCATCCGCAAAGCTACCTTCCGCGTTTTTGGTGTTTCATATTTATTAAAAGCCGCTTCCCACCGGTTACAAACATCAACAGAAAACCCAGTCCCAATTTCGCCCGTTTCTTCGTCCTGCGGGCGATCCTCCGCATGGCGATAAATAGTTGCAGAAGTTATATTGATCCAGAGCTTTGGCGGCTCAAAAAGATCCCGGATCACCTCACCCAGCAGCTCCGTTGGCTGCAATCTTGAAGCAAAGATCTCCGCTTTGTTTTTTTCGGTATAGCGGCAGTTTACATTTTTGCCGCAAAGGTTTACCAACATGTCGGCATTCACCAGTTCGGTGGTCCATTTGCCGCGGGTTTTGCCGTCCCAGGTAACGGTCCGGATATTTTCTTCTTCCTGTTTTTCATGGCGGCTTAATATCACCACCTCTTCCGTTCTATCTTTATAATAATTGGCCAAAACATTACCGAGGTAACCATTACCACCGGCAAGGACTATCTTTTTGTATTTCATTTTTTTAATTGATTGGGTTGGTTAAATTAGATTGGGTTTTAATTAAATAAAAAGATCACACCCAGCAGCATCACCCTATACAAAGCCCATGTTATCGTCATTGTCCAGCCCAGCTGCATTAATTTGGTTCGCCGGATATGTTCTAAAAACATCAACCCGGCAACCGCCATGAAATATAGGATAAAAAACAAAGGTTGGATATAAAACCATTTGCTTATTGCCAGCAGCACCAAAAGCAATAGGCTTCCGACGAAAGAGATAGTCATCATATTGCCCAGATAGTTCCAGCGTTTATCCTTTGCAAAAGTGCCGATAATAAGGCCCTGGAAAATGATCTGTCCCCCGCAGATCAGGTACTCGCGGTACGCATTGCCCAAAGGTACTATAGGGCTTAGCAAATGCGCATATGCCGTAAGAATATAGCCGGTACAAAACCAGGTGAACAACAAATAAGCTATGCGGTAATGTTTTTTAAATATGGGCTGGTAAGCAAATCCGTTGCCCTGTTGCCCGGCTGGGATAATAACCCTGCGGTTATATGATATAAATGCATAAAGCTTGCTCATTAACCAAATAAATGGCTTAAAAGCAAACAGTGGCTTAAATACAGGGCAGGCATTGCCAATAATTTTAAAGAGGCTTGCTACGCCATAGGTTACTTCACCATTTTCTAAATTGACCAAGGCAATTTCATTTACGGCCCTTTGCCTGTCAATCAGCGGACAAACATTATCCATCCCGTTTTGATAGGCCTCCCTGCCGTTAGCATCCAGCATTCCGGTTTTTACAAAGGCCTGGGTATACATTTTACACATGGGGCATTCGCCATCAAACAGTACCATGTGATTTTCTAACGTTTTCATATTTTCAGTAATTAATGAAATATGTGTTTAAAAATATATCAGCGTTTCAAGCTGATACGTGCATTGCGATTGCACATCACAAATATAATACTATTTTTAAACTTTCAGTAATTATTGAAAATAAAATCATACTTGATTTACAACTAATTGCATAGTTATACCTTTGTGATTTAAAAATACTAGCAATATTCTTATTGCCAGTGAGTTATATTGCTAAACAAATCATATCATGAAAAAAATATTTTTAATGCTTTTTGTATTGGCACTCTCGCTGCCAATATTTGCCCAATCTGTAAAATTTGGAGCAAAGGCGGGCTTAAATGAATCAACTGCCGATGTTGGTAAAACATCTTCTGACATTTCAAATCTTTCGGGACTTAACGCAGGTGCATTTGCTGAGTTTGAATTTGGAAAAATTTCTTTACAGCCCGGCTTGTATTTTACCCAAAAGGGATTTAACAGCAAAACATCAATTATTGTTCCAACCCCTCAGGGCGGCCCTTCTGGTTCGTTTAATGCAAGCGGCAGGGTTAGGCTTAATTACCTGCAGTTGCCGGTAAATATTTTATATAACATTGCGATAAAACCGGGTAAAATATTCTTTGGGGGCGGCCCCTATTATGGTTATGCTTTATCAGGTAATGTTAAAGGCAACACTATCAGTATTTATCCGGGGCAGGGCAATTTTACCGATAGCCAGAACAATAATATTGTGTTTGGCGGCGATAATGGATATAAACGATCGGATTTTGGTGTGAATGCATTGGCCGGTATTCAGCTAAAAAATGGCTTATTATTCAGTATTAATTATGAATACGGATTAACTAATATTTATAAATCGGCGAATGCCAACACCATTAAAAACAGGGTGCTGGGATTTTCTACTGGTTTTCAGTTTTTATAACATTTGATAAACTATAGCTAAAATATAATACTTTGTTCATCCCCGGTTTCCTGCAACCATACAGGGAATGGAGATGCACAAAGTTAACGGAACTCAGAAGCCAAACCCCATGTACCTATTGCGCAGGCTTTCCACCAGGCTTATACTTATCCATCAGGTTTAACAATACCCCGTTTGTCCAGCCAAAGCCATCTTGCAGCGGGTATTCGCCGCCGCCTGCTTTGGCAGCTGTATCAACCACATTATATTTCTCCATCAGTTTACCGGTGCTGTTAAATATATTAAGGTTAGTATTGATCCATGACGATGCAAAACTGGCTGCAAGGGTGGTTTTGTTATAATTATTTAAGCCATCAATTGCCATATATTGCAGCGGCGCCCAGGCATTCGGGCTATCCCATTGCTGGCCCGATCTGTTAAAAGTAGTAACCAAACCGCCCGGATGAAAGAATTTAGTTTTTAAGCCTGCGGCGATTTTTGCCGCCTGCCTGCTATCAGCAATCTTAAATTCCAGTGGGAACGTTCCGGCCAGCGTTTGCTGTGTTGACTGATGCTTCAATTTCCAGTTATAATCCATAAACCAGCCTTTGCCAGCGTTCCAGCAATATTTTAATATCGCCTTTTTCCGTGCCGTGGCTTTGTTTAAATACAAGGTGTACATCTTTTCATTTCCTTGCGTTTGGTAGGTCCGTGCAATGGAAAGCTCCAGGTGATATAGTAAACAATTTAAATCAACAGGAATAATATTGGTAGTTTGAATGCTTGCCAGCTTGCCGCTTTCATCAAACCAACGGGTACTAAAATCCCAGCCCGACTCGGCAGCGGCCCTTATATTGCGATAAAAATCTTCCGGTTTTTGTTTAGATAGCCGGGCTGCCGTTACATCCTGTTTATATGATTCCTCACGGGGTTTATCAGAATCATCCCAGTAACGGTTCAGCACTTCACCACCCGGCATCCGCACAACCATGCGATGTGCTTCCCCCGATTTTAATTGCTTGGCTCCCTCCATCCAAAACGCATATTCTTTTAAAAGCTCCGGCTGGTATTTTACCCTTAACTGTTCGCCCTTATCCTTCGCAAGCAGATCGACCATCATTGAAAAAAATGGCGGTTGAGACCGGGTTAAATAATAGCTGCGGTTTCCGTTTGGTATAAAGCCGAATTTATTGATGAGATAGGCAAAATTATCAACCATATTTTGCATAATAACCGTTTGATGGCTTTGCTGCAGCCCAAGCATGGTGAAGTACGAATCCCAGTAATAGATCTCCCGGAAACGCCCACCGGGAACAATAAAATCATTAGGCAAAGGGATCAATGACGAATAGGCGCTTACCTTGCCATGATGCCGGTAAAGCACTTGCCATAAGGTATCAATATGCTTGCGGATGCCGGCTGAAACATCCGTTTTAAAACCACTGTTAGGAACAATAGGCGAAGTAAAGTTTTCATTTACAAACTGTTTCAAATCAAAGCCCGGTTTATCTTTCCGGTCGTTATAATCCTTCATAATAAGCGCCGGGTCACGCATAGGAGTAGCATCAACAAAAGTTTTATTATCCGGGTACACATCCGACAGCTGCACGGCCTCAAACAACCCCGGAAACCACTGCCTCGGAGATTTAATCTGACCAAAAGCCGATACAATAATAAACAGCAGCAGCAGCAGGGTTAACCGTAATTTTTTCATAGTCGCAGGTAATAATCCGATAGCAAAAACGCTGTCAGGCAGGTTTTTATTGGTTCTCAAATATATTCAAATCATTTTAAAGACCCTTCATTGACACAAGAGTAATCAAATATGCCCTTCACCAGCCTAAAAAATCAACGTAATCCTCAAATCATCTTAAAATCAGCAGTCAAAAATCAGCGTAATCCTCAAATCAGCACACATCAGCGATCAAAAATCAGCTCAATCCCTAAATCATCTTAAAATCACTAGTCAAAAAAAGGCCCTGAAGCAAAATTGCTGCAGGGCCCGGTCAGTTAACAGTTAATTATTTTTATGCTGATAATATACAGTACTTTTATAAATCCTTTACACATCTAAAACCCAGGTGTTCCATCCCGCTGTCTTCTGTACTTTTCATCCTCCGCGATACCCTGTAGCCTGTACAATAACTCTCATTGCACAAAAAAGAGCCTCCCCTTATTACGCGTTTTTTAGCATAAGGTTCATCCGGATCAAAACTATTTGCGGGCCCCTTTGGATTAACCGAGCCCTTGGTAAGTGTGCTATAATATTTATTGTTATAATAATCGGCACACCACTCCCATACATTCCCGGCCATATCATACAATCCATACCCGTTAGCAGCAAATGAAGCAACCGGAGCCAGACCGTAAAATTTATCCTTTAAAGTATTCCGGTCAGGAAAGCGCCCCTGCCAGGTATTTGCTTTAACCTTACCCTCGTCAACCAGTTCATTCCCCCAGGGATAAGCCTTATCCTGTAAGCCGCCCCGGGCCGCCCATTCCCACTCTGATTCTGTGGGCAGGCGCTTGCCCGCCCATTTGCAGTACGCAGCCGCGTCGTACCATGAAATATGCACAACCGGGTAATTTGCTTTCCCTTTAATACTGCTGCCCTGTCCATGCGGATGTTTCCAGTCGGCCCCTTTTTTCCAGGCCCACCATTGGCTGTAATCATTTAACCCTACTGCATGATTCGGCGGAGTAAACACAAGTGAAGCCGCCACTAATAAACTGTCGTCAGGCTTAGGTGTTCCCGGCGGCAGCTGTTTCTTCATCTCGTTCCAGTCAGGTTTTCGTTCAGCTGTAGTGACATACCCGGTAGCTTTTACAAAGCTGCTGAACTGCGCATTTGTTACCTCTGTTGTATCCATCCAAAAGCCTTTTACAGTTACTTTATGTCGCGGATATTCATCTTCTTCGGCCTGGCTATTATTGCCACCCATTACAAAAGTACCTGGTTTTATCAAAACCATACCCGGATGCAATTCACTAATAGCACCTGCCTCAATAGCTGCAGGCACATTGAGTTTAACCGAAGCAAAACGGGCAGGGATATTTGATTCACAGCAAAGCTTCTTTTTACTGCTAATTGCTTCGGGCAATGCAGTATAATTGCCGGTAACAGCAACCGGTTTTTGCTTGCAGGCAAAGCAAAAACCGGTTAATAAAACTATTAGTTTTAATGATCTCATCACCAATTGGTTGCGGTTATTTACTTGGGTCAACCGGTGGCTTATCCGTTTTGTGGATCCTGCCTTTAATTACATCTTCCCAGTCAATAAAAGGATAAATATTATTCTTTTTAGCCTGGTCGTCATACAGCGCCTGTAATTCCTTTAACTTCTCCGGGTATTTCGCTGCCAGGTTGATCCGTTCATTAAAGTCGGTTTTCAGGTCATACAACTCCCATACATCCGCATCAAAATTTGTTGAGCCGGGTGCTTTATCAGTATGTGGTTTTGTGAGATCGGTAAAATCAGGATGATGATAAACCTCCGCTTTCCAGCCATCCTTATAAATTGAACGGGATCCAAAAATATAATAGTACTGTAAAGTATGTTTTGACGGAGCAGCAGCATTTTCAAACGAATATACCAGCGAAGTTCCCTGCAACGTATCCTGTTTAATGCCCCTGATATACTCCGGCGCTTTTATGCCCAGGTACTCCAGTGTGGTGGGTAAAATATCGTTTACATGCCCGTATTGTGTACGGATACTGCCTCCGTCTTTTATCCCTTTTGGATAATAAACAATAAGCGGGTTACGGGTACCGCCTTCGGCATTGGCATCCTGTTTCCAGTATTTAAACGGCGTATTGGCAGCCTGTGCCCATCCTAACGGATAGTTGGTTTGTGTTCCTTCAGGCGTTCCTATTTCACCAATTTTATCGAGGTTATGCTGCAGGTTTTCCTGGTCGTTAACCTGCAAACGTACCGCGCGGTCAATATCGCCATTTAACGTCCCCTCTTTACTGGCGCCATTATCGCCTATTACCACAAATATTAAGGTATTGTCCAGCTGCTTGCTGGTTTTCAGGTAAGTGATCAGCTTACCAACCTCGTTATCCGCATAGGTTAAATATCCGGCATACACTTCCATAAAACGCGCATACAACCTCTTTTCATCAGCAGAAAGTGATTTCCAGGCTTTAATGTTTGCGTTACGTTCAGGCAGCACCGCATTTGAAGGGATTATGCCCAGTTTTTTCTGCCTGGCAAAAACCGTTTCCCTGAATACGTCCCATCCTTCATCAAACTTCCCTTTATAAAGGTCGCTCCATTCTTTGGCTACCTGGTGCGGGGCATGGGTTGCACCAGGTGCGTAGTAAAGAAAGAACGGTTTGTCAGGCGCTACTTTTTGCTGCCTGCTGAGGTAGCTGATTGCCTTGTCAGTGATCTGCTCATTCAGGTTTCTGCCGTCAGTAGGTACATGGGCATTATCCTCAACCAGGTCTGGTTTATACTGGTCGGTTTGTGAACCTAAAAATCCAAAGAAATGATCAAACCCTTTACCCGATGGCCAGCGGTCAAATGGACCAGCATCTGTAGCGTCTTCATCAGGCGTTAACCCATATTTACCTACGGCAAAGGTGTTATACCCGTTTTCGCGGAGGATCTCGGCAATAGTGCCTTTGTCTGATGGGATGCGGCCATCATACCCCGGAAAACCTGCTGATAGTGCGGTATGCGCAAATCCGCCCATATGCACATAATGATGATTGCGCCCGGTTAGCAGGGATGAACGTGTTGGTGCGCAAATACCAGCCGTATGAAAATTGGTGTATCTGAGCCCCTTCCCTGCAAGCGAATCAAAATTAGGCGTACGGATAACCCCGCCAAAGGTTGAGCTTGCACCATAACCCACATCATCCAGCAAGATCCAAATCACATTAGGCGCTCCTTTTGGCGCTTTAGTATTAGTGGTCCATGATTCTTTTGAATCTGCAAGGGTTTTACCAACTGTGCCGGTAAACGGCTGTTGCTGCTGGGTAAAGTTTTGTGCCGATGCATAATTAACCATCAATAAGCCAGCTACTAAATAGCTGAGCTTATTGATGGTTTTTACTGATATTTTCATCTTTTAATAATTGATAAGAGTTTATATTTTGATAAACAGTTATGCCAGTTCGGGCGTCAAACTTGGCTGACTTGCTTTGTTATTATATCCTTTCGGCTCCGCTACCGCTAATTTATTAAAATCATCTGTACGCACCACCGGCCCGTTAGCTGCTAGTTCACTACCTTCTACTTTTGATTTAAATATCGGCCACAGTAATTGTGCATACCATTGGTCTCCTTCGTAGTGCGAGATCCCGTAGGCTTTAGGATATTGACGGGAGATCAATGCCGTACCGAAAATAATATCCCACAAAAAGAACATATTACCAAAGTTGCCTTTGTAATGCCCAACGCCGTCATCCGTAGTAGCGGCATGGTGCGCATGGTGGGTTGCCGGGGTTGATATGGTACGCTCCAGCACCCATGCTAACGGGTGCAGCACTTTATATTTGTAAAAAGGTTTATCCCACGGGATGCTTGAATGAGCAAGCGTTGTAATGGTTCCTTTTATGCCCCGCACAATAATGGCCGGGATACCTAAGCCCATATAAACCAAAGCAGCGGTTAAATAAGTTTGCGAAAAGAAAAGCGTATAAATGGCATTTTGCCTGCTTGCCATAGCCATCCCCATATACGAGGCTGAATGGTGCGTACGGTGAAAACGCCACAGCCAGGGAATTTCATGATGCAGCCTGTGATACCAGTATTGGGTCAGGTCGTCTGCCACAGCAATAATTATCAGGCTCCAAAACAGCGGAACCCAGCCAAATTCATTTTTAAATGCCGGAAGCGCCAATGGCAACAATTTAAGTGAGTAATAAGCTACTGCCGGCCTAATGATCAACCGGGGAAGCGTAAAGCAGGCGATATCAACAAATTTTTCATTTTTAGGCCACTTCCTTTTATACAGCCCGAATGAAAATTCGAGCACGCCGATAAAAAATACTAAAAATGGAAAACCATAACTGTCGAGGTTCGCCACTATCTTTTTTACAAATTCAATCGCTGTTTCCATTGTTTGTTGAGTTTTTAGTGTTTACTGATTTAGTTGCTTCGTTTTTATGCTGTTTTTTGTTCCATGGCCTTTGCCCGGTGATAGAAAAGGTGATGAACATAAGTGCTATAGGCAGCACATAAATGAATAAGCTCAGGAACGCATTCCTGATTATTCGCTGCTTGGTGGCTGGTTCTATCTTCATAGTTTATTGGTTATAATTTGTTTTGCCGTGGGTTGTTTAGTTGTTGCATTATCGGATAATAGTTTCCTGGTAAGCCACAATCCGCCGAAAATGATAATGAAAGGTACCAGTGTGACGATAATGCCAACCAGTATTTTCTTTCCTAAAATTGTTACATCTGATACTGTCATACGCTTGGTTTTTTAATGATTATTTATTGAATTAGTTATAGCCCGGATTTTGTTTTAACTGGGGATTTAGCTGGATCTCGACCTGCGGAATGGGGAACAGGTTATTCTTTGAACTTGCGGCAGATTTTGCCGGAATTTTATGCAGCGCATCAACCAGCACGGTGCCGCCCTGCCGCACCAAATCAAACCAGCGGTGCCCCTCCTGGATAAATTCTTTTCTCCGCTCCAGGAAAATCGAATCCCTGAAAGCTGATTGACCTAAACCAGCAGTAAGCCCGGCAACGCCGGCCCTGCTCCTTACCAAGTTTATGGCATTGTAAGCATCGCCATTAGGTGCGCCATTTATTTCATTCAGTACCTCGGCATAAAGCAGTAGCATATCGGCATAACGGATCACCGGGTAGTTAACCCCGCTTTGCGACTGGGTTGATAAGGGCGACAGGCTGTAATCAACAAACTTGTTAAAATAAGGAGTATATGCATTTTTATACACTACATACTTGCCCGTTGCTGCATTATAAACCGAATCGTAAAAAGTTACCGCCCTTCGGGTATCCGTTTTGCTGAATAGCTTAAACACGCTGCTATCTGCGGGTACATCAATGGGAAATGTGCCCGTGTTAAATGAAGTAAAGCTCAGGCTCAAATCCTGTACGCTGTTTGCCTCGCCTAAATTGGTTTCAAATTGCACCGAAAAAATGTGCTCAACGCCATTTTTAGTTGCTTTTTGAAAAACATCCCTGTAGTTAGGGAAAAGTGCATAGCCATAACCGCCATTAATTACTGTTGTAAGCTCAGTAAGCGCATCAGTCCAATCCTCGCGGGTTACATACACTTTTGCAAGTAAAGCATGTGCCGCTCCCCTGGTGGCCCGGCCCACATCAGCGCCTGCATAGGTTTTTGGCAGATTGGTAGCATCTTTCAGATCACTAACTATCTGCGTATAAACTGCATCAGCCGCAGCTCTTGACACAAAAAGTTTATCAAGGTCAATGCTGTTAGGGTTATGCAATACCAAAGGCACATCGCCATATAAGCGCACCAGGTCGAAATATAATAGCGCCCTTATAAATTTTGATTCTCGGATAAGCCTCGACTTTAACACCGTATCTATCTGAATGGCCGGGATGTTATCAATAGCAATATTGGCCCTGTTAATGCCATAATAAAGCTGCTGCCATACTTTTTGTACACGGCTGTTTGAGGCGATATAGGTGGTAGTACCCATGGCCCTTACGTCGGGGTTGGTATTGCTGGGACTGTAAACCTGGTTATCACTGCCGTTTTCAACCAGTAAGTTAAGCTGTCGCCCGTAAAGCGGGAAGTCGCCCGCGGGGTCACTGTTCAATGTGCCATAAACCGCATTTACAGCCGAAACAGCGTCAGATGAGGTCTTAAAAAACTGGGAGCTAACAATAACCGAGCTTGGGTTTTCATTCAGCTTATTGCAGGATGATAACGCAGTTGCCGATATAAGTAATGCTATAATTGTGTAGGTATGTAATTTTTTCATTTCAGTATTGTTTAGAAGGTGATGCTTAAGCCCGCCAGGAAAGTTCTTACCGATGGATAGGTGCCATAATCAATCCCCTGTTTGGTGTTATCATTATCGTAAAAATTTACTTCAGGGTCCTGCCCGGTGTATTTGGTAATGGTGAACAGGTTTTGTGCCGATACATAAACCCTTAGCTGTTTGGCATGAATTTTTGAAAGCAGATCGTTGGAGAAAGTGTAGCCAAACGAAGCGTTCTTCAACTTCAGATACGATCCATTTTCAATATACCTGTCAGTAACCTGCGGAACCGGTGAGTTGGTAGCCCGGGCAACCGTGCCGTTTGGATTTGACGGGCTCCACCTGTTCAGCAAAGTGGCCGATGCGTTGAGTGTAAGGGTAGGCCGCTCTAAACTTTGCTGCAGCAGGTTAAAGATCCTGTTGCCGTATGACCCGGCAAAAAATACCGACAGGTCAAAATGCCCGTAAGTGAACGTGTTGGTAATGCTCCCGGTAAATTTTGGCTGGGCGCTGCCAAGGTTATGTTTATCGGCAGTGGTAATTTTTCCATCGCCATTCTGATCTACATATTTGGTATCGCCAACCTGCTGGGGCACGCCTGCTAAAAGCGGTACGCCTTTAGCTATATCACTTGCACTTAAAAGCCCATGAGTTGTGTATCCCCAAAATGTGCCCACAGGCAAACCAACCTGCACAATCACCGGCGAAACCTGCCCGGTAGGCGCCAATGGATAAAAACTAGTAATTCCCTGGCCCAGATTTAAAATTTTATTCCGGTTTACAGCAAACACAATGTTGGTGTTCCATTTAAAGCCATCGTTTTTAATATTCTCCGTATTTAATGCCAGCTCAATACCCCTGTTTGATACGCTGCCCACGTTTTCAAGCGCGCTGGCATAACCTGTATAAAGTGGAAGCGGAACGTTCAGCAGCAGGTCGGTAGTTTTTTTATAATAGGCATCAAAAACCAGGTTAACGCGGCTGTTAAATAAGCCAATATCAACACCTGCATCATATTGTGTAGTGGTTTCCCATTTCAGATCCGGGTTTGCAAGCTGCACCGGGGCAATACCTGTTACCAGCTTACTGCCAAAATAGTAGTTCGTAGGAGCCAGTGCAGCCAGCGAGCTGTATGGCGGTACTTCCGAGTTTCCTGTTTGCCCTGCGCTTAGCCTTAATTTCAGGTTACTGATGGTTTCTGCCAGCGGTTTAAAAAAATCTTCCCGGCCTGCATTCCACGAAAAGCCTGCTGATGGAAAATACCCCCATTTATTGTTTGCCCCCAGCTTTGATGAGCCGTCTGCACGTTCAGAAAGGGTGAGGTTATATTTGTGCTGATAAGAGTAATTCACCCTGGCCAGGTAGGAGTTCATGGTTGAATTATGTGCCGATGACTGTGGCAGGTTTGCAATCCCGGCGTACGACAGGTTATTGTACGTGATCAGGTCATTCGGAAATTTTTGTGCAGAAGCTATCGACGATTCATCCCTTTCATATTGCGTAGTATAGCCAACCAGTACATTCAAAAAATGAGTGCGGTTAAAGGCATGATCGTAGGTTAACGTATTTTCATTCAGCCAGCTCAATGAATTTCCCGCGCCTATTGATGCATACCCGCTAGCAGCATACCCGGTTGAACCACCTGCCGGCGATCCAGTGTTTGATGGTGCATAATAATCCTGCCCGGTATTTAATATGTCAACGCCGGCAGTTACTTTCAGGGTAAGGTCAGTAGTAAATTTATATTCACCGCCCACATTTCCAAGTACACGGGTTAATGTGGTGGTATTGGTAGTATTTGTGATATCCTGCAGCGGGTTGGTTGGCGACGCGTTAAAAGGATTGGTTATATTATAGCTCCCATCCGCATTTCTTATCTGTGCTACAGGCGATGTAAGTATTAAGTTTGAATAGGCGCTGCTAAAGTTGATGCTGTTATAAGGGCTTCCGTAAAGCTTGTTTTCAATCGACCTGCTGCCGAATAAATTGGTCGAGATCTTAAATTTATCTGAAACATCCTTTTCATAATTTACCCTGGCCGAGTATCTTTTAAAACCGGTATGTAAAATGGTGCCGTCCTGGTCAAAGTAATTCCCGGAGATCAGGTATCTTGATTTTTCATCCCCTCCGGATATTGACAATTCATTGTTTGATACCGGTGCGCTCCTTAATGCGGCTCCCTGCCAGTTTGATCCTGTTCCAAACGCCGCTATCTGTGCATCGGTATGAGTTTTGGCAACGCCATCACTTACATTCACATCATTTACCAATGCTGCCCATTGTGCAGCGTTAAGCAGATCGAGCGTTTTGGCAACCCGCTGTGTGCCGAAATAGCCGCTGAAATTAACGTTATTGGTTCCTTTTTTTCCTCTTTTTGTGGTGATGATAACCACGCCGTTTGCCCCATGCGAGCCATAAATTGCCGTAGCCGATGCATCCTTTAAAACCTCTATCGATTCAATATCATTTGGATTAATGGTTGATAGTGCGTTTACGCTTGTACCATTTGCGCCTATGTTGGCATTATCGTTATTGTTATAAATAATAAAGCCGTCTATCACATATAAAGGGGCGTTACCAAAGGAGATGGAGTTTCCGCCCCTAACCCTTATGGTAGCCGTACTACCCGGCTGACCTGAGTTTTGTGTTACCGCAACTCCCGAAACAGCCCCCTGCAACAAATTATCAAATGATGCCGCCGGCTGATTGAGGATGTTTTTTGATACAGAGCCAATGGCCCCGGTTACGTCGCTTTTTTTCTGGGTGCCGTAGCCTACCACAACCACATCATTAAGCAGACTTACATTTTCGGCAAGCACTATGGCTATGGGGCTTCCGTCTGCTATAACTTCTTTTGTTTTATAGCCAACAAAGGTTATAATAAGTGTATAAGGAAATTTCTGGCCGGTTACAAACGAGAAGCTTCCATTTGCAGCTGCGGAAACGGCATGGGTGGTGCCTTTAATATGAATTACAGCCCCTGCTATGGGTTGTTTGGTTAATGAATCTTTAACCGTACCTATCAGTCTTGAATTAATAAGCGGCACTGTTTCTGTTTGTGCAAAAGCGCCTGATGAGATAAGTAAGAAAAAGAGCAGGTATAAAAACTTGAAAGGTATTGGTTTTGCATGGATATATATTTCCATATATTTAACGGTTTTATGTTAATGAGCAATTGTTAGTAAAACTATTTATGAGGATCGGTTAGTGATTGGCGTTACGGGCCGGTCTCTCGTTGAAATTACCGGCAAGGCTTCCTTGCCGGTATTGTTTTTTATGGGTATTTAAAGTTTCATTACAGTATTTTTAGTTGGATTAGGGGTTATACAGCATGACGGAAATCAACAGGCATAAAAGCCCGTCATATTTTAATTTGCCGGCAAGAATTAATAGGGTTAACGTTGCCGTGATCAGCAACAACAGCAAGTACAACACATTCGCATTTCGCGCGGTTGCATGTGGTATTTTGTACCAGAATGAGGATGTAAAAAAGTCTTCATTACTTTTATTTAACACCGCAAATATATAAATATATTTTATATACTACTAAAACTATAGAAATTATAGAATTTTATTAACATTTTTCTTCTTTTGCTAATAAAATGACCCTTTTCAATGTTTTTTTGATAGATTATAATTGATTACTGTAGTTTTATCGCCTCTTTCCGGCCCTCGCGGGACACAATATTGGTAGAAAAAGGCGAAAGAAAATTTTTCGTGCCATAGGTACGACACTCATACTCAATACAATTGTTTCGTATTAAAACATCAAACAATTGTATTTAGGTATGTCGTACAGGTGTTGCCCCTACAGGGCAAAAAATCATTTTGTTATTTTTTTCTACCAATATTGAGCTCCTAAAGGAGCTGCTTGCATGATGGCAATTTAAGAAATGAATAATTGACAATTCAGATCTTTGCCCGTCTTATGGCCCCGTCGGGGCCCAATATTGGTAGAAAAAATAATGAAAAGATTTCTCGTGTCATAGGTACGACACCTATCGAATATGCATGGTGGTGTTATCTACAGCACGCTATACACCGCTTATTTTTATGCTACCAATATTTGCCCCCAAAGCGGCGATGATACATTTCCTCGCAAACACAAATCAGCGAAATCCCTAAATCATCTTAAAATCAGCGGTCAAAAAACCCCGCAACATAAATGCTGCAGGGTTCAGATCAGTTATAGTTATTATCTTATTATTTGCCTTTCCACTCGCCAATGGCTACCTGCGGTGTGAGGCTTTTATTTGTTTTTTCGGTAACAATAGCCTTTGCAAGCTTAAATGAAACCGTTTTTTCAATGTTACGTGATGATGTACCCACTTTAACCTTATACTCGCCTGCATCAGCTATCCATGCAGATTTATTGGTATAAAAAGATGCAAGGTCGCCGGCATGTAGCTTAAATACTAAAAATTGAGAAGCGCCGGGTGCTAACAGATCTGTTTTAGCAAATGCTTTTAGTTCCTGCTCTGGTTTGTCGATATTTTTAGCAGGAGCGCTTACATAAAGCTGTACAACTTCTTTACCTGCCACATCACCGGTATTGGTAACCGTAACCTTTACTGATACGCTGCCCTTAAAATCAGGTGCGCTTACCTTTATATCGCTCAATTTAAATTTGGTGTATGATAAACCGTAGCCAAACTCATAGGCAGGTTTAACTTTATACGAATCGAAATAGCGGTAACCAACATAAACACCTTCTTCATAAGTAACCTTTTCAGGTTTTTTATCCGGTGTGCCCGGGAAATTTTTGGCTGTTGGCTCGTCTTTATAATCCATGGCAAAGGTTGTTGCCAGCCTGCCTGACGGGTTTACCTTGCCGCTTAACAGATCAGCAATGGCATTACCGCCTTCAAGGCCCGGCTGCCATGCTAATAAAATACCGTCAACGCTATCGCGCCAGCTGGCAGCTTCAATAACACCGCCAATGTTTAACACAACAATAACCTTTTTGCCTTTATCGTGAAAAGCTTTGCTAATGCCGGCTATCATTGCTTTCTCGTTTGAGGTTAGGTAGTAATCATCTTCTACCTTGCGGTCTGCTCCTTCGCCTGCGTTTCTGCCAATAGTTATAATGGCTTCATCTGCACCATCAGCTTCTTTTGCAAGCAGTGCGTTCACATCCATTTCGGGGATGGGCGGCGGCAGCATAAAAAAGTTACGTGGCTTTGGCTGTTTTGCTTTGGCATCGGCAATATAATCGGTATAAGTTTTTGCCAGCTCTTCCTGTACCTTAAACCCTGCATTGCTTAATCCCTGTACCAGCGGTACGGTATAGGCTTTGTTTACATCCCCGCTTCCTGATCCGCCTGCAATTAATTTGTACGAGGTATTCCCAAATACGGCAACTCTTTTGTTAACCGAAAGCGGCAACACACCGTCATCGTTTTTCAGCAATACCATCCCATCGGCAGCCGCCATACGGGCAACTTTTGCATGTGTTGTCAAATCAGGTTTATCTGAATATTTGTATCCTTTAAAGGTTGGCGATTTAAGAATGATCTTCAGCAGCCGCTCCACATTTGCATCCAGTTGTGCCATGCTCAGCTTGCCGCTTTTAACAGCGGCAACAATCGCGTCTGACTGATCAGGATTTCCCGGCATCAGCAGATCATTTCCGGCATTCATCTGGGCAACGGCATCTTTACCGCCAAACCAATCCGTCATCACAAAACCTTTAAAACCCCATTCGTTTTTCAGGATAGTAGTTAAAAGGTCGCGACGCTCAGAAGTAAAGGTGCCGTTCAATTTATTGTATGAAGACATTACCGTCCACGGTTGCGAGGTCTTAACAGCCAGCTCAAAACCACGCAGGTAGATCTCGCGCATGGCTCTTTCACTCACAATGGTGTTAATGCTGTTCCGCTGTGTTTCCTGGTTATTGGCAGCGTAGTGTTTAATTGATGTGCCCACACCATTGCTCTGGATCCCCTGAACAATAGCTGCAGTCATGCTGCCGGCAATCAGCGGATCTTCCGAGTAATATTCAAAATTCCTGCCACCCAGAGGATTCCGGTGAATGTTTAAAGCCGGCGCCAGTAATATATCAACTCCATATTCGCGCACCTCGTTGCCAAAAGCCACGCCAACTTTTTTAACCATTGCCGTATCCCAGGTTGAAGCTAATAAAGTAGCAACCGGGAATGCGGTAGCATAATAAGTGCTAGAGTCGTTTGGCCGTTTTGGCTCAATCCTTAACCCTGCCGGGCCATCAGAAACAGTGATCGATGGGATGCCTAAGCGCGCTACAGCATGCGTTCTGCCTGCTGCGCCCGGCACCTTTTCAGGAATGTTATAAGCATCAGGATCTGACGGGGGCAATTTAAATCCGCCGATATCAATGGCTTTGGGTTTTTCACCTTTAACAGGCGGAGGCACACCGGGCATTTTAAAGCCCATGCCAACTACCAGCTTTGATTTTTCCTGCAGGGTCATGGCATCAATTACCTGCTTTAAAGTGCTTTTACCCAACTGGGGGACTTGCTTTTTACCTTTCTGTTGGGCGTTTGCTGTTAGCTGAACGATGCTGAACAACATAAGCAATGCTGCTAACTTGTAACTTATCTTCATAATTAATAATTTATTGGTTTAATGGTAATTGGTACAGACTGCAATTTATCATTGTGTCATTAATACACAATACTAAAAATTAATTTTTGTAATTGCAATATTATTAGGCAGATATATTACAAACACAGACGGAGAGGTGTTTTTATACGATGAAAAGCTTAACGGATTAAAATCCGTTGTTACAATATAGGTCGAGGCATCGCCTCTGGATTTATCGTTTAATAAAAATAAATCTAAACCTTAATCTAAAGAGCCATCGGCTCGGCATATCTTGTAACAACGGATTTTAATCCGTTGTGCATCAACTGCCAAAAACGAGTGCAGTAGGCACGTCCAATATTTACATCATATTTTCTACAATATTTTGATCCTAAAGGCCCAATATTTTTAACTGATTGCTATTGCCAATCCCATCCTTATGTAATACTTAAGTTATTTGTTTTACATAAAGCATAATTGCGGTATTTTAGCTGTTCAAATCCGTTTTCAGCAAACATGGCTTACAGATCAACATATAAGGCGGCAAGTGCAGCAGCACCGGCAATTGAAAGTCATTTTATAAAGCTTTTGGCAACCGCCCTGGAGCAAGGTGGACAGGACCTTGCTCCCGAACCTTCCATGAATGTAATAGAGGCCATAATTGATGTTGCATTTTGGGCAAGCCTTCGCCGCGAAGAAGGCCGGTCACCAAAAGTTTCGCTTACCTACCTGCCACCACAACTGGCCGGTCAACCCTTAATTTTCGAGGAAAGAATATTGTTAACACCACATGTGCTTACCAAACTGGCCCCGGCTGTTGAGCGGTCAGGCATTCATTTAGGTGTATGGGACGAAGATGGCGAGCTTTATGTTTGGGGCACTACCCGTTCCGTACCCGACTGCAGCTTTGTTTTAGAAACCATTGAACCCGGCCTGCTGGTTATAAAACACAGGCGCATAAAAGGTTTCGGCAAATTTATTAATGTGGCTGTACTTAAGGGCGATGAAGTAAAAATCATAGATGAACTTAGCAAAAGTCTGCCCGACTGCCCTGCTATGCTTACCTCGCTGCTGGATTACAACTCACCAACCGGCTGGAACGATTCGGTAAACGTGCTGGTACAGTTGGCAGCTTCTATGCGGCTTCACGGGCATGGGGGTACTTTATTAGTTGTACCAGCTAACAGCAATGCGTGGCACGACTCTATTGTACACCCGATAACCTACCCTGTAACCCCCGCATTTGACGAGCTTAAAAAACTCATGAGCCAGGTAGTAAATGAACAAACTATGAGCCTTTGGCAGGAGGAGGTAAATCGCTCTGTAGATAGCGTGGCTGGTTTAACTGCTGTTGATGGCGCCACTATTATAAACGATCAGCTGGAACTGCTTGCTTTTGGCGCTAAAATAGGCTTATCATCAAACGGAATGCCTGTTGAAGAAACCCTGGTTACCGAACCCGTAGTTGGGAGCACCGCATCCATTATTCACCCCTCTCAAATGGGCGGCACAAGGCACCTTTCAGCAGCACAATTTGTATTCGATCAGCGCGATGCCATTGCGCTGGTATCGTCACAGGATGGCAGGTTCACTATCTTCTCCTGGTCGCCCTGCGAAAATATAGTGCATGCGCATTTTGTTGACTCGCTGTTGCTGTAAAGTGTAAAAAAAAATAGTTTTTTATATAGATGGAAACATAGTTTGCGCTCTATCACCTAAAAGCGGAATTTCCTTTTTCTCGCCCTGAACTGCACCTATAAAGCCAATTATCCAAAGTATAAAGAAAGCAAGGTCAACTAAACGCAGTAAGGAATATAATGAAATAAAGCCGGTGGATAACCACATGGCGCCTAAAATAATGCTAAGGCCCCACCTAACCACCATAAAAGCGATATGAAAAAGCAATGTTTGCCTTAGCTGGTAGCTGCCCAGGCTTGTTTTATTATTTTGATGAAAAGCAAAATAGGCAATAAGCCAGCCTATAATTGTGAAATAACTAATTATACCTGCCGTTTTACCATTGTCCTGTGTTCCGAAATTGTTGCCTGGTTCCATAAAATTTAAGGTTGAGTGATAATTGAAATTAAATGTAAATCAAATTATCATAACTTACTCATTTAATGATAAATAAATTTACCCGGCCTGAAATTCTATTCAACAAAAAGCCCGCCGTAATTAACGGCAGGCTTAAATAAAATTTCACAAAGGGTTACTTCATGTCGCTTTTAATTTTATTTGCCGTTTTTTGACCCGGCAGATAGATCTGGAGCCCGAATGATAGATCAAGGTTACTCCTGAAAGACTGATTGCCAAAACCTGCAAGTCCGTTAAATTTCAGTAAAGTTTCCAAACCTACATTGGGTGTTACAAAATAAGCAAAACCAGGGCCCACGCTAACCTCAAGGCCGTTGGTACTTCCGCCGCCATCACTTATATTCTGCCCTCCGAAACCTACCGTTGCTTCACCAAAAAAACGGCCATGTTTTAATATGGTAACATCAGACCCTGCATAGTATCTGCCCAAAGCTCCTAAGCCATAGCCGGTTGAAGTACGAGAGTCCTTTGCGGTTACAATACTGAAGTTAACATATCCACCCAGAGCTATATTATCTTCAACAAACCAGGCAGCTTTAGGCGTAATATTAAAAGTGAATACGTGCGGATAATTCAATCCCAGGTTAAGGTCGGCAAAGTTACTGCCCACTAAAATGTTGCCTTTCTGGATCTGCGCCCGGGCAGAAAACCCCGCTGCAAAAACCACTAATAGGCATACTAAAGTAAATCTTTTCATAATATTAAATTTAAGTAAATGTTAAATAATACTGCCATTAACAATACTTGTGCCAACCGGCAATTAAAGTTTTAATCTAATATTTACAAATCCATCCAGCTGCTTTCCTGATCGGATATTGTATTTATTGGTTTACAAGCTTTTAGCTTATTTAATAATTAAATGTTTTAAAGGTATATTAATGTGGAAAACAAAGTATTTGACAGGCCTGTTAAGCCATTTGAAAAAGGCAGGCGTTATTGGTTGAGTATTGAAAACAGGTCATTAAAATCAGCTATAAGAAAAGCCAGTTAAGGGCAGTTTTATCCCTTGTCTCAATTAAACAACTTATATCATTGGCTGTTTTATCTACTTTAACATTAATAACTGTTATAATGGAACTGATAAAAGAAATATTCGGCGAAGGGAAAGATTTGAATGTGCTGCAAATGAGCTGCAGGGGCATTCTTGTATTCCTCATCGCATTGCTGCTCATCCGAATCTCGGGCAGGCGCTCATTTGGCGTACGTACCGCCCTTGATAATATTATTTCCATTTCTCTCGGTGCCATTTTAAGCAGGGCTGTTGTGGGCGCGTCAGACTTTGTGCCTGTAGTGGTTACCTGCTTTGTTATTGTACTTTTGCACCGGTTTTTCGGGTGGATGACCGCTAATAATAAACACTTTAGCCGGATAATGGAAGGCAACAAGATCCTGCTTTATCACGATGGAAAATTTATTCCGCAAAATTTAAAGAGAGCACTGGTTGGTGAAGAAGATATTATGCAGGGCATAAGAAAATCAGCCCTTACGGAAGATCTGGCTAAAATTGATAAAGTTTATATTGAACGTAACGGCGAGATAAGCGCGATCCGGAAAGAATGAACTATCTGTCAAATACACCGTTTTTATAATCTTCCAAATACTGCTGGTAATCAGTTTTTACTTTGTTGCCATATTTAAAACAATAATCAAACAGGGTCTGCTGCCAGTTAATATTATTACCAAATGCTTTAAGCTCATCAATAGTAGCCGAACCATTCATACCGCCACTCCGCAACTGTGCCGAAGCTGTGAGTACAGCCATGTCACTAATCACCTGGTAAATGTCACGGTACTGATCCCGGATAAGCTTAAATTTAATGGCGTCTTTTACCGGCTGCAACTCCTGTATTACAAAAGGTTCACCTTTAAAAAGTGTGCTGCTTAACAATGATGCCGACACATTTTGCATCCGGCGTTGTACAGATATTATCCTGTCGGCATCCGATTCCCATTCCGGCTGCTTAATTTCAACGTATGGCGACAAGGATGATGGTCGGGACTGCTTCATATCAACCAACAGGTATTTATTTTTAGTATTGGTGCTTTTAAGTAAAAAAAGGTAACGCTTTACACCTATGCTCCCTGTACCTGCCAGGCGAAACACTGCGCCCTTAACTTTGTAATTATAAGGGCTGTCGCTGCTTTTTTCAATCCATTGCTGAACATGGTCCATCAAAACCAGCCGTAAATTTTTAGGGATTTTAAGCTGACTCTCGCCACTTAAAGAAAGCACTACTTTTTTCTTTTTCTTGTCCGTACACTTCTGCAAAATTATGGTTTCCTTACTTTCAGCAGCAGCGGTTAAAAAATCACGAACAATGCCTTTCGCGGTACGGGGTTCAATACTGGTAGCCTTTCCTTTACTCAGCGTAGCAGCATAAGTTTTTATAAAAAGCTGTGCCATATTATTTGTTTTTTCCTGCTCAATATCCAGGGCATCAAAAGCTACAAAAATGCTGGTAATCATTCGTGCCAGTTCCCAGGCGACCGGGGCCAGTATACTTTCGTCAAAATCGTTCAAATCAAAATACACCAGTTTATTATCTGCCTTGTAGCTGCCATAGTTTTCCAGGTGCAGATCACCGCAGATCCAGGTTATTGGCGACGTTGGGAACTTTTTACCGGCTGATAGGTCTTCATAAAATAAATGACAGGTGCCGCGATAGTACCGAAACACATTTTCGGCCATTGCATCATATTTCAGCTTAATCATTTCTGGTAGCAGATGATCATTAAATAATTTTAACCGTTCGGAAAGTTTGGCCATGATAATAAGCTGGTTGTATTAATACATTAAAGGTGTGGAATAGTTTGAGCTAATTGAGCGCAGTAGATAAACTCTAATCAAAATCTAATCCGACTTTAATTCATCTCTAATATGAGTAATATAAATTTGAGAAATCAAATTATTCTACCTCCAGAAATTTGATATCAGGGCGTAGATAACCAAGTGTTTAATAAAGCTGAATATCAACATATAATCTTTCAAATATTGCCGGTAATTAGTATCTCTATTTCTGCAATATTTAATTTTTAATTAAACAAAATAGAATTCCGTCAAAAAAAAGATCATTTTTTTGATAAATTAATCAAATAGATAATTTTTTTATTAAAAAATTGTTTATTTTTCGTGATAAAATAATAAAACAGTAGCTTTTTATATTACACTTCTAATTTTCCTAACTAAAAATGATTATTATGCTTAATATAGATAAAATAAAAACTTCAAAAACAGGATAAAAGCTCAACACAGAAGTCAAAATTGACCAAAAGTCCGAATATGTTAAGAAATTTATAAGGAATTGGTAAATTAAATGACAAAACCGCTCTAAATACAAGTAGAGACAGCTGGATTGGCCGGGCGGTGAGCGTACACTTTGCAAAGAAAGGCGACAATACTATTAATACCACTTCGATTACCGCCTATCGCTCATCACCAGGGCCTATTGATTACTCATCAACCAGGGGAGCCATCATAAGCTTTACCGGCACCATGGCGTCAAGCCTGGCCAAAAAAGACCAGGGTAAACGGAGTAGCCCCGGCCAACTATCTGAGCCGGGCCGGCTTATATTTTCCTGGCAAGTGATGATGCTTCATTTATAACAGGGCGGGTTATCCATATTAACGGTAGCGAAGTGGTGAATAGCTGATAAATTAAATGTTAACTAAATAAAACATTATGGAAACAAAGCAAAAATATGCCCTTATTACCGGAGCAACCAGTGGCATAGGCTTTGAGCTGGCAAAGCTATTTGCACATAATAATTACAACCTGGTTATTGTGGCACGCAGCCAGGAAGAGCTGGATGTGACCGCTATAAAACTTGAACTGTTGTTTGGTACAGATGTTATTAAAATTGCAAAGGACTTATTTAAAATGGATGAGGTATTTTCGCTTTGTGAGGAAATAAAAAACGAGGGCATTATAATAGATGTACTGGTTAATGATGCCGGCCAGGGTCTTTATGGCGAATTTAAAGATACCGATATTGAACGCGAGCTTAATATCATTCATCTTAACATTTGCGCAACTGTTATTTTAACCAAGTACTTTATGAAAGATATGCTAACCCGCGGTAAAGGTAAAATACTCAACCTGGGTTCGGTGGCCGACAAGTTGCCCGCACCATGGCAGTCGGTTTACCATGCAACAAAAGCTTTTGTACTATCTTTTACAACAGCTGTTCGTGAAGAATTAAAGGGCACCGGTATTACACTTACCACACTTGTGCCAGGCATTACGGATACCGATTTCTTTAACAAAGCAGGCATGAACGGAAGCAAAAATATGCAGTATAAAGAAACAATGGCTAAGCCCGCCGATGTTGCAATGGATGGTTACAAGGCATTAATGGCCGGTGAAGATCAGGTTACATCCGGCTTTAAAAACAAAGCACAGGGTAACATGCACAACATGGTACCCCATAATGGTGTTATCCATGCGTTATATGAGCAGCAAAAACCAGCGGGTAGCCGTTAATAGTTTTTTAAACTTTGGCTTATTATTTGCTTTTGCCTGCACAATATCTAAAGCATCGAAAACAATAAAAATGCTGGTCACCTCAGATCCAGGTTATTGGCAATGCAGGGAACTTTTTACCGGCAGATAGGTCTTCATAAAATAAATGACAGGTGCCCCGGTAATAACGAAATACATTTTCGGCCATTTCATCATACTTCAGCATATCTATTTCAGGTAGCAGATGATCATTAAATAATTTTAATAGTTCGAAAAGTTTGGCTGTTGCAGACAAACTCTAATCAAAATCTAATCCAGCATTAATATTTGCATAATATGAATAATATAATTTCGAAAAATCATATTATTGTATTTTAAAAGGTTTGGTATTGTTATAAGATGCGTAATTGGCATATTCTTTTAAAGAAGTGCGATATAGGTATTATTTATCAGGGCGTTGGTGGCTAAATATTTAATAAAACTAAATATTAACATACATGTTAACCAACCAAAAATACGCCCTTATTACCAGTGCAACCAATGGCATTGGCTTTGAGCTGGCAAAGTTATTTGCACGCCGTAATTATAACCTGGTTATTGTAGCAAGCAGCCAGGAAGAGCTGGATAATACTGCCGTAATGCTCGAACTCTTTGGTGTAGATATTATAAAAATAGTAAAAGACCTTTCTAAAGTGGACGAGGTGTTTTTGCTTTGCGAAGAAATAAGAACAGCCGGTATTTCAATAGATGTATTGGTTAATGATGCAGGCCAGGGTGTTTATAGCGAATTTGAAGATACAGGCATTCAACAGGAGCTTGACATTATTAATCTTAATATTTGTGCTACTGTTATTTTAACCAAACACTTTGTGAAAGATATGCTAACCCGTGGTGAAGGAAAAATACTCAATCTTGCTTCGGTTACAGATACGCTTCACTATCCATGGCAGGCGGTTTCTCAGGCAAGCGTGTCTTTTGTGCTATCATATACAACACTTGTTCGCGAAGAATTAAAGCATACAGGCATTACGCTTACCACACTTATGTTGGACGTAGCAGGTACCGGTTTCTTTAATAGTGCAGGCATGAATAAAAACAAAGCTGTACAGAATAAAGAAGCTGTAGTTAACCTTGCCGATGTGGCTTTGGATGCTTATAATGCATTAATGGCCGGTGATGACAGCGTAAATACCTGGCTTCAAAAACAAAATACAGGTAAACATGAGCAACATGACGCCCTGCAGTGCAGTTGCCTACAGGCTTCATAAGCAGCAAGACCAATAGAAAGCCATTAATACCTTTTTTGAACCGTGAATTATAGTATTCAGAGGATATTTGATGAATTTTTTATAAGTAAGAAAATCTTATAAACGATGAAACCTTCCTGAACGTCTTGAAAAAATGAACAACTTGTGAAAAATCACATTTCAAAATCATCCGCACATTTGCTTATCCGCATATCAATTCTCCTTCACTGCAATCAGCACGCTTGCTCTGTGTTCACTCACATCCGGGTTGATCCCTATCGTCATTAAAAACTTGCCGGTATAGGTTGCTTCGGTTATGGTTGATCTTGTGCCAGGAAATACATTCACTTCGCTTATGGTATATGTTTTATCCGGGTTTAATCCTTTTAAGCGGAGAGGCTCGTGTGTGCCTGCCTGATACCTGTTGTTTACCAGGTAGTTAAACATAATAGCCGTTGTTTTTGCAGGGTCTACGTACATTATAGATGCCACATCATTTTCGCGCGGATCCTGTAAACGGTATTGGTCGCCGTGCCAGATCTCTTCACTAAATTGCTTATACGTATTAACTGCTCCCTGGCAAAATGCAAGCTCGGCCGGTTTTAGTTTGCCTATCACAATATCAAAACCCAGCTTACCCATCATAGCAACATCAACCCTGAACTTTATAGGCTGTTTGCCCCAGTCGGTAACATGGTTTGAGCTGGCTATTGCCGGATAAAAGTACGAGTACTCCCACTGTATAAAGATCCTTTCAATAGGCTCGGTATTATCACTTGGCCAGTACTCGGTAAAGTATTTAAGGGCGCCGTAATCAACCCTGCCGCCACCGCCGGAGCATAACATCAGCGGTACCTTTGGGTACTTGGCCCTTATCCTGTCAAGCACTTTATACAATCCCAGCACGTAATCGGTATAAAAGTTCGACTGATTTTTTTCGTAAGCCGAGTAAGCGTTAAAAATAATCGAGTTGCAATCCCATTTAATATAAGCCAGGTCGGGGTTTTTAACAAAAAGGTTATCCACCACACCGAACACAAAATCCTGAACTTTAGGATTGGAGAGGTCAAGCACCAGTTGGTTGCGCATATAAATTTCGGGGCGCTGCGGCTGTTTTACCACCCAATCCGGATGCTTCTCATACAGCTCGCTTTTAGGGTTTACCATTTCCGGCTCAATCCAAATGCCAAATTTTACATCATTAGCTTTAGCTTCTTTTGTTAAAAAGGCAATATCATTAGGCAGTTTGGCTTTGTTAGTCTGCCAGTCGCCAAGGCCTGCATGATCGCCGTTGCGCGGGTATTTATTACCAAACCAGCCATCATCCAGCAAAAATAAATCTACACCCAGTTTTTTGGTATCTTTTAAAAGTCCGGCGAGCTTATCCTCGTTAAAATCAAAATAGGTTGATTCCCAATTGTTCAGCAAGGTTAACCGTGAGCCATTACCATCAACAATTTTATATTTACGCGCCCAGGTTTGCAGGTTGCGGCTGGCCTCGCCTTTGCCTTTATTGGTAAGGGTATAAACAAACTTTGGCGTCGCAAATTCCACACCGGCTTTAAGATTGTAATCAGCAGCAAAGTTATTTATTCCGGCTATCAAACGCAGGTTATTGGCAGGGTCAACTTCAAGGTCTATCCGAAAATTGCCGCTCCACTCCAGGTTCCCGTACATCACCTCGCCCTCATCTTCGGTAGCAGGCTTATTTAACGATACCATAAATACAGGCGGCTGAAAAAGATCGGCCCTTGAGCCAAGCTTTGAGTCGAGGGTTTTCAGGCCATGGTTAAGCTGCTCTTCTTCAGGGCGCATTTCCTTTGCCCAATCACCATGGTAATGTTTAAGCCAGTAGCTGTTGGCGTGGATGCAAAGGTTTGCCGATGCATATTTGTTGAGCACTACATCCTTTTTTTCATGATGCTTTATAACGCTCCACTGCTCAGTCACATCCTCGTTATAATAGGTTTGATAATTAAGCGTAACCTCAAAATCATAAACAGAATCTTTAAGGCTGATGCTTAGCAAGCTTACATCATCATTAATTTTTGTAACCGTATGATTAACATATTTTAGCTCTAATGATTTATTGCCATCGGCATGGGTTACTGCAATAGCAGGCTCCATAAGATTGCGGGTGCCGGCTGTTGTATACGCATTATTATAGGTACCAATGGTGCCTCCAAATTGGTATAGTTTAGCAAGAGCGGCGTATTCGTTTTTATCAGATAGCTTGCTGCCGAAATAAACCATGTTCAGCAGCTTGTCGGGCGTTACCTGCAATACCAGCGCATTCTCTTTTGTTTCGATAGGGATAATTACATCCTGCGCCTTTGTAAATGAAACATTGCACAATACATAAAGCGCAATAATTGCCCCTGTTAACAAACCTTTGGAGTTTATTTTATTCATGATGGTATTTTATTTTGATCGGTTTATAATGCAGCTAAGATTCAAGAAGTCAGGAATCAAGAGTCAGGATAAAAAACAAAAGGATTAATACATCACTTTTAAATCTCTGGCCTGATTAGTTTTCTTCGCCAGGAGATGTAAAACTTCTTATTTTCTTGATTCCTGACTCCTGATCTCTTGGCTCTCTTTCTCCTAATATATCACGCCGTCTTTCATCACCAGCTTTACCTGCTTTACTGATTTAATATCATCAGCAGGGTTGCCTTCAACGGCTATAATATCCGCAATATAACCAGTTTTTATATTACCAAGGTCTTTTAATTGAAAAACTGTCGCATTTACATTTGTAGCCGATCGTAATACATCAATTGGCTTCATTCCGTAGTCTGCCATCAGGATCATTTCACGGGCATTATCGCCATGCGGGAACACACCGACATCACCTCCCATACAAATGGTTACACCGGCTTGCAATGCCTCGGTAAACGAGATGTGCTTTTGCTTAACACTTTCCGGATCGGGGTCATTGCCTTTTTCCCAGCCCACATAAGTTGCTATCGCTTCGGTAGCGGCCAGCGTTGGGCAAAGGGCTATTCCCTTTTCTTTCATCAGCTTAAATAATTCCGGGGTACCGTTATCGCCATGCTCAATAGTGGTTACTCCGGCGGCTATAGCTCTCCGCATCCCCTCCGCTGTGCCAGAGTGTACGGCAACTATGCGGCCGCTGCTTTTGGCAACTTCTACCGCTGTTTTTAACTCTGCTTCGGTAAAGGTAGGCTCAGCTGTGCCATTAGGCCCCCAGCGGTAATCAACATAAATTTTAACCACATCAGCACCATAGCCTATTTGCGAGCGCACTGCATGGGTAATGCCATCAATCCCATCAGCTTCTTCGGCACCCTTAATTATGCTGGCTTCGGCAACCGTACTTTTGGGACCGTAGCTACCCGTAGCAACAATAGCACGCGTAGCAACCAGCATCCGCGGACCAGGAATAACACCTTTTATAATGGCTGCTTTTAGTCCCACGTCATCGTACCCTGCCCCCTCAGTGCCCAGGTCGCGAACGGTGGTAAAGCCTGCCATCAGGGTTGCTTTAGCATGTACCACTGCACGGGCCGTGCGCTCGGCACGGCTTTCGGTTAATACCTGGTTGTTCCAGATGGTTTCGCTATACGGGTGCAGAAATAAATGCGAATGTCCTTCAATCATACCGGGCATTAAGGTTTCCCCTTTTAAGTCTATGATCTTTGCCGATGACGGGGTAGTTATGGTATTTGGCTCACCTACAGCTTCAATACGGTTTCCTTTTACCAGCACCCACCAGCCGGCATGCATTTGTTGTCCGTCAAAAACACGGTCGGGTTTTAAAAGTGTGTAAGTATCATTCGGGTTTTGCTGCGCGGCAGAGCAGGTAAATAACACCCAAATAAAAATTAAGGTCAGGTTAAATGTTTTCATGTATTTATAAGTAGATAGAATAGCAAGTTATTAAAATTATTTTTAATCCCATGCAACCATTTCGCTCTCCTTTTCATCTTACCTTTAAATGATGTTTTTGGAGCATAAATATACTATCGACGAGCTGATTAAAAGATGCAAAGCCAACGAGCGAAAGGCCCAGGAATTGCTGTACAAACAATTTGCTTCAAAAATGATGGGCGTGTGCTTACGCTATGCTACCGACCGTATGGAAGCCGAAGACATGCTGCAGAATGGCTTCATTAAGGTTTTTCAAAAGATTGACGACTACCGGGGCGATGGCTCGTTTGAAGGATGGATCCGCCGGATAATGGTGCACAGCTCAATTGAACACTATCGCAAGTACCACAAAATGGTGCAGCTGGTTGATATTGAGGATGCTTCAGGACATACATCAGTTGATGCGCTTGCCATGTCAAAGCTGGCAGCTAGTGAACTGATGGCGTTGATCCAGCAGCTGGCGCCGGGTTACCGCATCGTATTTAACTTATTTGCCATTGAAGGCTATTCGCACAAGGAAATTGCCGAGATGACAGGAATAAGCGAGGGCGCATCAAAATCACAACTGTCGAGGGCGCGGTCGGTATTAAAAGAACAGGTAATAAAAATGGAAGGTAAAAGATATGGATATGCAGGATAAAGAATTTGATCGGTTATTTAGCGCAAAGCTGGATAATTTTGAAGCAGAGCCTACAAGCCAGGTTTGGGATGGCATTGTTGAAGGCCTTGATGGCAAACGCCGTTACAAAATGTTTGTGCCATATTTAAGCATTGCTGCTAACATTATTGTTTTAGCGGCAGCAGGGATCCTGTTGATCCCGCAAAAAACCGCCGTCACTACTAAATCTCCTGTTAAAACCGGGATTGTTAAAACAACACAACCAGCAATTGTTATCGCGGCTGTACAACAACCTGCAGTTGTAAACAGCACAGCTGGTGTTAAACATAGTAACCCGGTTGATAATACAGGTGACAATCATTCTGCCCCGATAGTAGTTGAATCTCAAAGCCCTGAAACACAGCAGCAGGAGCAGCCCTTATTAGCTGCAGCACAACAAAAGCAGGACGTAATTAACCCTGTTCTGCCTGATAATAATACACCATTGGTTACCAAACCAGTTATTGATGATGCACCTGCATTTATAACTAAGTCTGCATTAACTGCAAGCATCCAGCCGACCAGTAACAAGCAGGACGATGCGGCTTCAGTAAAACCCAAACGTAAAGCACACGGCATTGGAGGTTTGCTAAATGCAGTTATAGCTACAGTTGATAAAAGGAAAGAGAAATTAATTGAGTTTACCGACTCGGACGATGATGAAACCAATGTGATGTCGATTAACCTCAGAGCACTGAAATCTAAAAGAGAGAGCAGTAAATAAGGCGAGAATCAAGAATGTAAGAGTCAGGAATCAAGGGTAAAAACCAGGGTTCAGGAACTAAAAAATAGAATTTATAAAAATATCCGATAATCTTTGAATCCTGATTCCTGATCTCTTGAATCATGGTTCTCAATAACACATAAAATATGAAACTATTAATTTTTACCGCAATATTAAGCATAACATTATATGGTGCTTTTGCACAGAATACCCACGCAGACAGCAGCAAAACCAAGTCTGATTCAACAAAAGAGAAGGGCTTTAAACTTACAGTAGGCTATGGCGACGAAGCCGAACACCGCTGGCCAAAAGATACTACCTATCACAGCAAGGCCTATCCAAAGTTTTCTTTCGGCCTTACTTTTTCACGGTTCGACCTCGGTTTGGCTACCCTGGTTGATAATGGCAGCTTTACCCTATCGCCCCAAAATCAATTTTTACGCTACCGGTCATGGAAAACCAGTAACGTAGGCTTCGACCTGGTGCAAATGGGTGTAAGGTTTAACCCTAACTTTAAGATCTACCTTTCAGGCGGGTTCGACTGGACACTGATCCGGCTGCGTGATGACATTACCATCCTGCCCAATCAGCCGGTATTAACTTACCGCCAGGATAATATCGACTACAGTAAAAACCGCTTTTCATCAACCTATTTGCGCATCCCGCTTTCGTTTGATTTCCGTACCAACGAAAACTCAGAAGGTAAAAGAGCGCATTTTGTGATCGGCCCTGATGGCGGCTTTCTTTTAGGTGGCAGGGTTAAACAAATCAGCAAGGAAAACGGCAAACAAAAAATTGATGATGATTACCACTTTACTCATTTCCGTTATGGCGGCTTTGTACGCTTTGGTTACGGCGATATGGGCATCTTCGCCAAATATTATTTTAACGATATGTTTGAGAACAGCCCCGAACAAAAGGGCCTTAAAAACTTCTCATTTGGTTTCACACTAGGGTTTTAAATTAGATAGAGTTGTTAGGGCTATAATTGTTAAAGGTTAAAGTTGTCAGGAAAATCATTATCCCTTTCAAACTTTGCGATGCTTTAACTTTTTACAACCCTATTAAACAACTCCTCCCTAACTATTTTCCATAATATTATACAAGCCCGGGCAACACCAACCGATTTAAAAGCCAAAACCAATGCCTCCGTTAACAGATTGGTATTGTGCAGCGCTGTATGAGGCATAGATCCGGAAAAATCCAAGGGTTAGCTGAAACCCAATATCGGCACGGATGCCGTTTATGCTGGTTTCGTTAATATGTACGGGATCAGTAACAGTTGAATAGACCCCTGCAGATGTGGTAACCGGATAGTTACCAAGTATGCCCAAACTTGTATTGGAGTTTTGGTAAGCAACAGACAGGAACGGTGTAAAGAAAAGTAATTTTTTAGAGACAATGGCCTGTACGCTCGTTCCGCTAAAATGGCCATGAACACGTTGATTTGAAAAATCCGATTCACTTCCGGGTGCAGGTAGGGTGTTATTATCAGGCTGCACATTAAGCGGGGCATTATAGTTAATGCGGTTGTAATTTACTGCTATTGCGAGGTCAAAAGGGATTAATTTCGCCCCTGCTTTCCCGGCAAAATCCTGTATAATATCATGTTTAATGCCAAAGCCGATCATCCCAATAGAGCCTGAATTGTTACCAATATTAATGGTAGGCGTAGTACGTATAGTTAAATCGGTATTTCTTAATATTCCTATCGTAAGCTGAATGTTTGGCGCAGGGATATACTTTATTACCCCATTTGGCATATTAAAAGTTCCTATTGTGTTTCCGCCGTTATCTTTGATATCCATTAATGGCGTTGCTGCATTTTTACTACCCCCAAAGGTTGGTGCAATATTGGTTGATGATGATGGGTCAACCTGTAAATGGTTAGATAACCCTATCTTAGTTACATCAAAACTTTGGTCGCTGGTGGGTACCTGGGCAATATTAGCGGTGATCCGTAAGTCAAAATGTAAAAATTTCTTAGTTTTAGCAGTATTGTTCCATCCGCTGTTTACGCCTGTTCCCAAACCTTTGAACAAAGGTTCTGCAAAGTTTTTAAAAAGCAGCGTGGCATCAGCCGGGTTAGATTTAATTAATTGATCAAAACCACTACCGTTCCCATTGCCATTCCCGTTTCCGTTCCCATTTTGGGCGTTTGCCTTTACTGTCATAAAAATAAGGACAACAACGGCTGATAAGATGTAAAGCTTTTTCATGATTGGTTGGTTTTACTACTGGCTGTTTATTATCCTATCAGGATTTAAAAGACTTTACCAAATCCCCGGTACACCTTGTTATAAATTCTTCTAAAGCATTTACGGTTACGGTTTCTTTTAACTCCAGTGCTTTAGTATGTTTATTATAGGTCCAGTCGGTTAACGGGCAACCATTAGGGCATGGGGTATAATTATATTTATAGTTGCCGGCAACTTCATTCTTCCGTACCATTATCAGCCTGAACTCAACTGCCGCTCCTGGTTTTTTATAGTTTATGGGAGTTATGTTTGAGCTTTCTGCAGCATTACCGTTATTTACCAGTGTTATTTTATTGGTTGAATATAAAATATCAGTATTGATGCTTATCACCTCCAAAATCAGGTCAGTATCGGTTTCCTCTCCTAATTTCGAATAATCAGCCGATTTTGATTTATCCATGATCTCGTTAAACAACCCGCGATCACGAACATTAAAGCCTTCCTTCAAAAGTTCCTTTTCTATTGCATTATAAAGCACATTATTGTTTTGATTAATTATTGTATTGCTGGTGGCCTTATCATTTGTATTTGGAACGCGCAGCACAATTTTAGGGCTGTTATTATTTTTTAAATATTCTTTTAAATTATTGTTGGCATAAACATCGTCAGGCAGTTTTTGATACTTGATCAAACTGGTGTATGAACCGCAGCCGGTTATCATTAAAAAAATAGCGGGTAATAAATAAAGATTTTTCATGACCATTAATTTAGGGTTGGTTTTTTGCAATAGCTTACTATATAAAGGTATGCCATAAAAAAACCGCTATAAAGTACCCAAAGGGGTACCACCCTAAACTGGCGCCGGGAGGAACATGATTACTTGAATTTCCATTTCATTACGGCTTCAACCTTATTTTGCACGTGCATTTTAAGGTAGATATTTTTAATATGCTTTTTAATAGCATGTACCGTAACATCCAGGTTGCCGGCAATCTCCTTCACCAACTTTCCTTCAGCCATCAGGTCAAGCACCTGTTTTTCGCGGGTGGTAAAAATTTGGTGCCCATCCTTAATTAAAGATGGTTGAAAATGACTGATTATTTTACGTGCAATACCGGGGCTCATGGGCGAACCGCCGTTATGGATCTCTTTAATCGAGTTGAAAATTGTTTCGGGCGGGGCGCTTTTAAGCAAATAACCTGTTGCCCCTGCGTTTAAAGCTTCAAATATTTTCTCATCCTCTTCAAACACGGTCAATATCATAAACTGGATACTGGGGCATTCTATTTTTAATTTACGAATGCACTCAATGCCGTTCATGCCAGGCAATTGAATATCAGTTAAAATAACATCAGGTAAAATTTCGGGCACTTTCAATATGGCGCTTTCGGCATCTTTCCAGATCCCGGCAAGCTGTACCTCGTCAGACAATCTGAGCAGAGATGCCACAGCCGCACTGTAATTTTCGGTGTCTTCAATAAGTCCCACTGATATCATTGCATCAAAAATTATGTGAACAGAAAAGTACGGATAGCTATGTTATAATACAACTACCTGTTTGTGTACCCTATAAGTTAAGCTCAATACTAATTAAAGTGCCCCCATCATTCAAAAATTGAAATTTACCATCAATTTTATCCATCCGGCGCTGTATGTTTTTAAGCCCGTTACCAAAAAGCTTACCATCAGAATTACAAGGAAAACCGGTCCCGTTATCTTTAATGCTGATTATAAGTTTATCGGGGTCCAATTGTACTTTCAGTTCAACCCAATCGGCATTTGCATGCTTTATAACATTGTTAAGCGTTTCTTTTATACTCAAATAAACATTACGCCTAATCACTCCTTTAAGCGCAACCGCTGGTATTACTGAAGGAAAAACAATGCTGGTGCGATAAGGCATTGGCTCAAATAATTGTGCAAAATATTGTCTTATAAATATCAGCAAACTTTCAAGGCTATCATTATCAGGGTTTAATGACCATACTATTTCTTTCATTTGCGCCACAAGCTCGTCACCAAGCGAGGCAACTCTTTCAATATCCGGGTATTCAAGTTTGCCGCTGAGTTTTGATTTAAGCAGGTTTACATAAATAAGCATGGTTGAGAGGCCTGTACCTATGTCATCGTGCATATCGCCGCTAATGCGTTGCCGTTCATTTTGTACGGCTAATTGCTTTTCCTGGGCCTGTTTTTGTTTTTTGTGGGTGTTGTCGATATATAAAATGAGGTATGAAATAACCGCAAGCAATGTAAAAAAGCCTACAACAATATTGAGGAAAAGGCTTTTGTTTTCAGATTCCGTTTCTTTTAACTTTTGTCGCTGGTTCAACAATGCTATCTCCCTATCTTTTCTATCGCTTTCAAAACTACTCCTCACCTGCTCAATAGCGCGGCTTACCTTTTCGCTGATCATTGAATCCTTAAGGGCCACATACAATTCCTGGTAATGGTAGGCATTATCATATCTTTTTTGCAGCACAAATATTTTTGAAAGTCCACTATAAGCCTCAAGGATATCCTCCCGGTGCCTGATGGCTTTTGAAAGCGATAGCCCATTGTTTAAAAACTGCATGGCATGTGTATAATCTTTTAATGCCATATATACTTCGCCGGTAGTAATATAATAGCTGGCAAGATCATATGGATTACCTGTACTGGCGCCATTTTCATTAATATAACTAAACCCCTTTAAGGCATATTGTAACGAGAGCTGATAATGGCCCTGTAACTTATAGGCATTACTTATTTTAAATAAAGTATAAATAACCCTGTCACTTTTATGTACGCGGTTATTTTTGTTGGGCGTTTGGCCACTATTAATTTTTTTATAGAGACCTAAAGCGGTAAAATGGTAATGAAGGGCGGCTTTGTAATCATTTTCAAGTAAATAAGCATCGGCCATACAGTTATAGGAATCAGCCAGGATCGCGGGACTACCTATTTGCATAGCCAGCTTTAAATATTGACCGTAATATTTTATGGATTCGGCTGGTTTTTCTTGTTTCAGGTAAATAAAACCAAACTGATTATTATAATGGGCGAGCTTTTCTTTATCATTTTGCCGTTCAGCAAAAACGAGGCCCTTTTGCGCAATAGCCATGGCACCGGGATAGTCGCCAAAATAATAATACATATTTAAAAGGCATCCGTAGGATAAATGTATATCAGTATATAATCGTTGTGTTTCTGAAATTTTAATAGCCTTTTTGTAATAGCTGATGGCTTCTGCATAATCTTTTTTTGTTACCTCATAAAAAGAACCAAGCTTAATGAGTGAAAGAACAAGGCCATGGGAGTATTTTAGTTTACCAGCCAGTAACCATGCTTTTTGGTCTATAATAAACGCAGTATCCGGAAAGTTTTCCCTGTTAAGCGTATCTGCAAGACTCATATAAAGCAAAACTTTATTGGTGTCGTCTTTGCATAATGCTATTTTCTTTTCAAGCAAGGCAATATTTTTTTTTACAGGTTGGGAAATTGCTGTAAAGCAAAGCAGTAAAAAGCACAAATAAAAAATGCATCCACGTGTACTCATGCAATAGGAATTGGCTGGTTGAATATAAGCAAAATCTAACTTCGCCGGGTAATTTAAAACAGGCGCTCAAAATAGCTTAAACAACTTTTTCAACTCTTGCAACAACTACAACCATTTCCAACTAAACAAGTATCTTTACCCCGATGGCAGATACCCCCTTTTTACAGGCAATTTCAGTAAGCAAGGTTTATCCCGGGGCACAAAGTTCGGGAGTTAAAAAGATCAGTTTAAAAATAGATCCGGGACAAATAACCGCTATAATTGGCGAAAGCGGGAGCGGGAAAAGCACTTTATTAAAGTTATTGTACGGTTTGCTCTCACCTGATAATGGTGAGGTGCTTTTTATGGGCGACAGGATTTGGGGGCCTGAAGAAAAGCTGATCCCCGGACATGATGCCATGAAAATGGTTACCCAGCAAACCGATGACCTAAACCTTTTTGCCAAAGTGTGGGATAATGTAGCAATTATGCTGCCCAGTACCGATCTGAAAGCCAGGCAGCAGAAAACCGAACAAATGCTTACCCAGTTAAAGATGAACCACCTTGCCGATAAAAAGATAGTAGAGCTAAGCGGCGGTGAAAAACAGCGGGTTGCCATAGCAAGGGCGCTGATAACCAGTCCGCAGGTGCTTTTGCTTGATGAACCTTTTAACCAGGTGGATACTTCCTTTCGCGAGGGATTACAGCAGGATATCAGGCGTATTGTTAAAGAAACCGGGTTAACGGTTATCATCGTATCGCATGACCCGGCCGAGGTGTTATCAATGGCCGATGAATTGATCGTATTGAAGGATGGTGAGATATTGGAGTCGGGCCACCCTAAAGCGCTTTATCAAAACCCAAAATACTTATATACGGCGCAGTTGCTTACCAATTGCACAGTATTAACCAGTGCCGAGGCCCGGATCTGCGGATTGAAAACAAAATCAGACCATGTAGTTATCTATCCCGAATGGATAGAAACCATTAAAACATGGACCCATAACGACTGGGAAGTAAAGCAAGTGCTATTCAAAGGCTGTTACGAAGACCTGATAATGGAAAACAAAGGCGTAACTATCCGCGTACTAAATGACCAATTCGGCAAATATGCTGAAGGAACCAAGATTAATTTGAAGCTGAATAAGTGGCTGGAGTATTAGGAGGATGTGCGGATTTTTGATGTGCAAATGTGCGGATGAAAAATTAAGGGAACGGTAAAAAACGTGGACACATCCAATCATTCGCATATCTGCATATTCGCACATCATTTTTCTCATTCGCACATCTGCATATCCGCACATTTGCACATCATTTTCTCATTCGCACATTTGCATATCTGCATATTTGCACATCATTTTTCTCATTCGCACATCTGCATATCCGCACATTTGCACATCATTTTTCTCATCTGCACATCTAAAACAAATGCTTATAATTAGCTTTAACGGTATCTAGAACTTCGTCCATGCGGCCGTTGAGGATTAGTTTAGTCATGGACAAGGCCATGCCTTTTACTTGTTCAAACTCAATTTTCGGGGGCATGGCAAGGGCATTAGGATCGGTCATAATATTAACCAGGGCCGGGCCTTTATACATAAAAGCTTCCTGTAATGCCTGTTTTACACCATCCGGATCGGTAACTGTAAACCCTTTAATACCCATGGCCTGTGCCACCAGTGCAAAATCGGGGTTATGCATATCGGTTTGCCAGTCGGGCAGGCCGGCAACTTCCATCTCCAGCTTTACCATCCCTAATGAGCGGTTATTAAATACAATGATCTTTATTGGTAATTTATATTGGGTGATGGTTGCCAGATCGCCAAGCATCATTGACAGGCCGCCATCGCCACAAAGGGCAATAACCTGCCTGCCGGGGCAAGCCAAAGCGGCACCAATGGCCTGCGGCATGGCATTAGCCATTGAACCATGATTAAACGAACCCAGCATTTTACGTTTGCCTGTAGCATGAATATACCGCGATCCCCATACACAGCACATACCGGTATCCACAGTAAATATGGCATCTGCGGTTGCCAGTTCATTAATAGTGCTTGCCACAAATTCAGGATGAATGAGGTCCTTCTTACCGGGATCATCAACATAGGTTTGCATTTTTTGCTTAACCTCTGCATAAATAGCCAGCTGCGCTTTTAAAAAGCTATCATCCTGCTTCTGCACTATCAAAGGTAATAAGGCTTTCAGCGTATCTTTTACCGATCCATGTAAACCAACGTCAACCTTTGCCCGGCGGCCAAGGCGTTCGGGTTTAAGATCTACCTGAACTATTTTGCAATCAGTCGGCATAAAAGGTGTGTACGGGAAATCGGTTCCCAGTAATATCAGCAGGTCACTTTCGTGCATACTGTGATAAGCCGCAGGTAAACCTAACAAGCCGGTCATCCCTATCTCGTTCGGGTTACCATACTGAATATCCATTTTAGCACGGAAAGAGTAGGCGACGGTGGCATTTATTTTTGCTGAAAGTTCAACAATCTCATCATGTGCATCTGCAGCACCTATTCCGCAAAATATGGTTATTTTATTATGCTGACCGATCAACCCTACAAACTGCTGCAGGTCATCCGCCGAAGGCGTAACCTCCGCTGCCGCTTTAAAAACCTGTGTAGCTGTGGTTATTTCTGCGGCATTCTGCTCTGTTAAATCACCGGGCAGGCCTATAACCGCAACACCTTTTTGGTGGATAGCTGTTTGAATAGCCGCCTGCAGCATTCGTGGCAGCTGTTTTGGCGTGGTTGCTATTTGGTTGTATAAGCTGCAATCGTCAAACAGCTTAATGGTATTGGTCTCCTGGAAATAATCGCTGCCAAACTCAAAGCTGGCTATGGTTGAGGCTATGGCAATTACCGGCGCACCTGACCGGTTTGCATCATACAAACCATTTATTAAATGCACATGCCCGGGGCCGCTGCTACCCGCACAACAAGCCAAACCATTTAACTGCGCTTCGGCGCCTGCGGCATAAGCACCTGCTTCTTCGTGCCGCACATGGATCCATTCAATGCTTCCTTCGCGCCTTACGGCATCATTCACATTATTTAAACTATCGCCGGTAACAGCGTAGATCCTTTTTATGCCTGCATTAACCAGCATTTCAACCAGCTGATCGGCCACATTTTTTGCCATAATAAAACTATTTAATAGCCAAACCAATTAAACACGCCAAGAGTTTTAAAAATTGTAAATTGCTTTAAAATATTATTTATGGGACGTATAGTTATAGTGGCTTATAAACCCAAACCGGGCAAAGCCGAAGCATTAAAGGAACTCACCAAAACTCACGTACCCCGCCTTAAAATGGAAGGGTTGGTAACAGATAGAGAACCTGTTATTATGGAAACCGCAGACGGTACAATTATAGAAGTTTTTGAATGGCTATCGGCAGAGGCTATTACCCAGGCCCACTCCAACCCGGCTGTCCACCAAATGTGGGCCGAATATGCAGCAGTTTGTGATTATGTACCGCTAAATAGTTTGGGCGAAGCAAGTAATATGTTTGCTGAGTTTGATGCCGTAGGTTAATTTTTATCCGCACATCAAAAATCCGCACATCCGCACATTATTCAACTTCCACCCAATTGCCGTCTTCTTTAATAATTCCTATCAGCTCATCAAGCGCATTAACCGAGCTGATGTTTTTCTTTACGGCCTCCTTGCCACGGTAAAGGGTAACCTTATCAGTGCCTGAGCCTACATAACCATAGTCAGCATCGGCCATTTCGCCAGGCCCATTTACTATGCAGCCCATAATGCCGATCTTTAAGCCTTTTAAATGGCTTGTACGGCTACGGATCATTTGTGTAGTGATCATTAGGTCGAACAAGGTACGGCCGCAGCTTGGGCACGAGATATATTCTGTTTTGGAGATGCGCGAACGGGTAGCCTGCAAAATGCCAAAAGCAGTTGATGTAATAACTTTTGTGTCAATCTCCGGTGCATCAATCCATACGCCATCACCAAAACCATCAACCAGTAAAGCGCCGAGGTCAGTAGCGGCGTATAGTTGAAGGAGTGTGGTATTATCACAAACACTATTCAAAGCCCCCTCTGAATCTCCTCCGCTGGTTAGCGGAGAGACTTTAACTTCGTCCGTTGGGGTTTGAAAAATCCCACTTTCGGACTCAAAAGAATAGCTTCTTTTTACTATAACAGGTACATCCAATCCTAACTCTTCCATCTTAAAGAAGAATGAGCGTTGGTCTGTCATCCCTGACAAAGAATCGGTTTCCAGCACAAACACTAACGACTTATCAAAAGGCAAAGCGCCAAACTCATCCGAATCAATATCGGCAGGTTTTAGTTTTACCAGGTTTAAGGCTGATAACCGGTCACCGGCCTCAATATATTCCTTTAAGGTAAATAAAGGATGGCACATAGTTTTGTCAACCAGCTTTTGCCATGTTTTGTAATTGTATAACTGTTTAAGGTTGCCGGGCAGGTTAAATGAGGGCAGCTCATCAGCAAAATATACAAAATCAACCGATTGCTCGGCCATGTTATATTTATCGAGCAATGCAGAATACAGGTAACCTGCATCACCTAATATTGCCGGATCTTTCAGGTTCTTTTTAGACAGATCAATAACAACCCTCGGTACCATATGCCCGCCAATAAAGGCATTAGCCTCATAGGTATGGCGACGTTTGTATTCGTAAGGCGAGAAGTGGGATGTGAGAGAAATTTGACCATGGACCATGGACGATGGACTATGGTCATTTTCACCTTTCGCCCTTAACCTTTTGCCTTTAACCCTATCTGTATATCTTTTCACCAGTGCAATAGCCACCGGCGCTTCGGCTTCTGGTTCTTCGGTTAGGGATACACGTACGGTATCACCCAGTCCATCTTCCAGCAGGGTACCGATACCAACTGCTGATTTTATCCGGCCATCCTCACCATCGCCTGCTTCGGTTACACCAAGGTGCAGCGGGTAGTTCATACCTTCGGCAACCATGGTTTCAACCAGCAGGCGGTAGGCCTGCACCATAACCTGCGGGTTGCTTGATTTCATGGAGATCACCAAATTATAATAGTTCAGCGTTTCGCAGATCCGCATAAACTCCATTGCCGATTCAACCATTCCCTGCGGGGTATCGCCATAACGGCTCATGATCCTGTCGCTTAGTGAACCGTGGTTGGTGCCTATCCGCATGGCAGTACCATATTCCTTACAGATGTTTACCAGCGGTGCAAATTTTTGATAGATGCGTTCCAGCTCGCCCTGGTATTCGGCATCGGTATAATCAATCTGGTCAAATTTCTTTTTATCGGCATAGTTGCCGGGGTTAACCCTTACTTTTTCAACTATCCGGGCAGCTACTTCGGCAGCATTGGGGGTAAAGTGGATATCGGCCACTAACGGCACATTATATCCCCGCAACCGCAGTTGTTTTTTTATTTCGGCAAGGTTTTTTGCTTCTTTAATACTGGGAGCGGTAATGCGTACGTATTCGCAGCCGGCATCAACCATCCTTATGCTTTGCTCAACCGTGCCAATAGTATCCATGGTATCGGTGGTAGTCATACTTTGGATGCGGATAGGATTATTGCCGCCCATAGGCACCTCGCCAATAAAAACCTCGCGGGTTACAAACCGCGAATATTCAGTGAGCGAATTACAATAACGGCCTTGCAGCAATTTAACAGCATCAGTATCCATATTGCAAAAATACGAATTTGTTGGTTTGTTGTAATGTTATTGAATTTCAGATTTGCGAAGTTTTAAAAACTTCGCAAATCTTACCTCGGCAATTATTAAATTTGATGATGGGCATTCAATTCATCATTAATGACGAGGGAGAAAAAACGGCAATAATAATCCCAATAAATGAGTATGAAAACCTGTTGCATCAAAGGCATTTAAACTTTGAAATAACTGATGAATATAAAACGATGATCGATAAGATGCTTCAACAGGAAGCTGATGGATCAGCGCGGTACGTAAGTTTAAGCAATATTAAAAGCTGTTTCTTTATTTGAGAAACTTTTGTTTAGCTTCTTTCAATTCAAGCACCCTACCATCTTCAATATCTTTAAACCCCTTTTCAATTTTCTCAACAAAAATATTCTTTATATCAAATTCTGAAACAACTCGGGTCTCTCCTCTTTTAACTTGTTCCCGGCTCATCTCAATTTTGGTGACAAATTCAGGATCATAAGCGGATCCACTTACTTCAAATGGGATTTTAAAAGCTTTCATTAAGCCTTTCAAGGCATTCAATTGTTGCTTATTTTCCGGATGAATGATTAATGTACTCATAATACGAAATACTAATTGGTAATATTCAAACTCACGAAGTTTTAAAAACTTCGTGAGTTTATGGACGGTTACAAACTTCTATCAATCATCTTTATAGCCTCATCATATTTTTTTATTAATGCAGGAGCGCGGTCAAAGGCCCAACCCCGGTAATTATCCCGCATAAGTATTAATGTTTCACGGATAAACTCCGGCCTCCTTGATTCATAATTTAAAAACACATCGCCCTCCTTGTCTTCAAGCTTATCAATCCGCGCCTGCTGGTCATAAATATCAGTTAGCTTTTCAACCAATTTGAATTCAAGTTTAGGCGTAATATTATGGCTTTGCGCTACCTGCCATGCTACCCGGCTCAGGTCGTGCAACAAGATTCCATCGGGAGCTATATAATTTAAATGGAATTCTCCGTTGGTCAGTACTTTCTTTTGCAAAACCTGGTCTTTTAAAACCGAATCAATACGCCTCAAAACACCTTGCTGATAAACATATTGTTCCTGCTCGGCCTGTTTATTTTTTATAAGCTCTTCTTTTATATTATTTAGTAGCTCTTTAGTCTGCGATTTCTCGTGCTGATCATTAATAAACTCGGTTAAAAACAGCGCCAGCAAAACGCTGAATACAATAAGCAGCGATTCGCCTAAGTATTCTTTCAAATCCCTTAACACATAAACATGCTGGGCAGCTTTGTGATCTGCCTTTATTGATTTGTGGCGATTGGGTTGGGCTTTTTCTTCCATGGTTCAATAATCTCCTCTAAAATAAAAAAAATGAATTAACCATTATATTCTAATAATTTATAAATTAGTGTCGATTTTACACTTATTGCCTAAAACACCCATTATGATGAATTATAAAACCTTTATACCAAAGGCCGCGAGTCTGTTGAGCTTGCTTTTTTGCTTTCTGATATCCTCAAATAGTTTTGCCCAGCAAACCCGCTCCGTTGCCGACTTTGATAAAGGCTGGCATTTTCATTTAGGGGATGTTAATGATGGCGAAAAAGCCAGTGTAAGCGATGCAAGCTGGCGCCTGCTTAACCTGCCGCACGACTGGAGCATTGAAGGAAAATTCAGTAAGGATAACCCGGCAACTCCCGAAGGTGGCGCATTACCCGGCGGCATGGGCTGGTATCGCAAAACATTTACTGTTCCTGCAGTATCAAAAGGCAAACTGGTTTATATCGATTTTGATGGTGTATACCAAAAAAGCGATGTTTGGGTAAACGGACACCATCTTGGTTTCAGGCCCAATGGCTATATCTCATTCCGTTACGAGCTTACTCCGTATTTAAACTTTGGCGGAGCAAACACTATTGCCGTTAAGGTTGATAATTCGGTACAGCCAAATTCACGCTGGTATTCGGGCTCGGGCATTTACCGCAATGTGTGGCTGGTTACAACCAATAAAGTAGCGATAGATCATTGGGGAACTTATGTTACCACTACTGATATAAGCACAAAATCGGCAATGGTTAATCTAAAAGTGAGGGTAAAGAACGAGGTTAAATCATCAGCAATTACTGTAAAAACTGTTATTTATGATGCTGCCGGTAAAGAGGTTTCAGGGTCTGGCGACATTGTAACAAAGGCTAACTTAAAAGATACCATCATCAACTTAAACCAAAACATCACCGTAAAAAATCCTGTTTTATGGTCTATTGAGCGTCCATATCTGTATAAAGTGGTAACCATTGTAATAGCAGATAATAAAATTGCAGATGTATATAGCACGCCATTAGGCATCCGTTATTTTAATTTTGACGCAGATAAAGGCTTCACCCTAAATGGCAAGCCCATGAAAATATTAGGCGTTTGTGATCACCATGACCTGGGATCTTTGGGTGCCGCTATTAATACCCGCGCACTGGAACGCCAGCTGCAAATGTTAAAGGCTATGGGCTGCAATGGCATCCGTACTTCGCATAATCCGCCAGCGCCTGAACTGCTTGACCTTTGCGACAAAATGGGCTTTATTGTAATGGACGAAGCCTTTGATTGCTGGGAATGGAAAAAAGCCACCTTTGATTATCACCTGTATTTTAAAGAATGGCACAAACGCGACCTGGAAGACCAGATCCTGCGCGACCGGAACCACCCAAGTATTATGATCTGGAGCATTGGCAATGAGATTCCGCAGCAAAGTGACACCAGCGCATTAAGGATTGCACCTGAACTGACGGGTATTGTTCATAGTCTTGATACCACCCGTCCAATTACTACTGCCAACGATAATCCGGGTAAAAACAATAAAATTATCCAATCAGGCGCTATCGATCTGATTGGCTATAACTACCATGAGTTTGATTATGCTAAATTTCATGCCAGGTATCCCGGTAAAAAATTCATAGCTACAGAAACCACATCGGGTTTAGAAACCCGCGGACATTATGATATGCCGTCAGACAGTATCCGGGTTTGGCCGTCAAGATACGACAAACCTTTTACGGATGGTAATCCGGACAATAGTGTTTCAGCCTATGATAACGTACGGCCGGCCTGGGGATCAACTCATGAGGCTACCTGGAAAGTGATGAAGAAGTATGATTTCCTTTCGGGCATGTTCATCTGGACAGGCTTTGATTATCTTGGCGAGCCTACACCTTACTCATGGCCGTCGCGCAGCTCATACTTTGGCATTATTGACCTGGCTGGTTTCCCTAAGGATGTTTACTACATGTACCAGAGCGAATGGACAGATAAAACCGTGCTGCACATATTCCCTCATTGGAATTGGGAAGCGGGTAAAACAGTTGATGTATGGGCATTTTATAACCATGCCGATGAGGTAGAGCTATACCTGAACGGGAAATCAGTTGGTATAAAAAAGAAAGCGGGGGATGACCTGCATGTAATGTGGCGTTTAAAATATGAGCCGGGCACACTTAAAGCAGTTTCACGTAAAAATGGGAAGATAGTTTTAACGCAGGAGATTCACACCGCAGGAAAACCAGCCAAAATTGAGCTTATTGCCGACAGGAAAAACATAAAAGCCGATGGTAAGGATCTATCATTCATAACTGTTAAAATATTGGATAAAGAGGGCAACGTAGTACCTGATGCAGCCAACCTGGTAAAGCTTAAAATTAACGGTGAGGCATTTATTGCCGGGGTTGATAATGGCGACCCGGTTAGTCACGATTCTTTTAAAGTTGATTACCGTAAGGCATTTAACGGCCTGGCCCTGGCAATTGTACAGGCAAAGGAAAAAGCAGGTAACATTACCTTTACAGCTTCATCAAAAGGTTTACAATCTGCCACTATATTGATACAAACAAAACCTTAACTTAGTGCGTAACTTTAGGGCGGGTTAAATTTTAATTAGAAATATTTTTTTCGCAATTAAACCTTTTCTAAACCGTTTGTCTAAGTGAATATAAGGGAGTTAATATTATGAAAAGATCAATTTATTTGGCGCTCACTGCCTTGATGGTTTCAGGGCTATCAGCATGTACCAGCTACGATTATTACACTGCCGCCATTAACAAAACCAATTTAAGCAGTTACCATACATTTGCATGGATGCCTCCTGAAAATAGCGGTGATAAAAAAATTGGCGGTAGCGAGGCTGATGCTAAAATTAAAGATGCCGCTACCAATGTTTTGGTTGCAAAAGGACTGCGCTTAAGCCAACGCAACCCCGACCTTGTGGTTACCTATACAAACAAAGTTGGCCGAGGCGCCCGTACCAACTATTATTCGCCTAATTACTATGGTGGTTGGGGTGGTTATTATGGCGGCTGGGGTGGATTTGGACTTGGCTACGGTTTTGGCTGGGGCTGGGGTGGTTATTACAGGCCTTACTACTATGCATACGGCGCACCATTTGCTTACGGAGGCCCAACTTATTCCGAGAAGGAACACTTTAAAGAAGGAACTTTAATAATAGATTTGATTGACCCGCGCACCCGCCGCATTGTATGGCGCGGTTTTGGCGTTGGCGAAGTGCATAAAAACCCGCAAAAAAATATTGATGATCTGCCTAAAGTTGTAAATGGCTTACTTGACCAGTTACAATTAACGCCATCATACGCCGCGAGGTAATAATTAGCGATCCTCTTTTAAGATAGCGTGTTAAAACTTATTTAATCCCTTTTGCCACCGGCTGAAGGGATTTTTGTTTCCGGTGTAAATAGATAGCCGCAAAAATAACCGCAAAAAATGCTAAAGCAATTACCCAGGTATCAAGCGGACAGCTGGTACCTATAGGATCTATACCTCCACAATCCGGGCCGCCTTCCTGTGCAAAAGAAATTACGGGAAGTAAAAGTAAGCTGCCCAAGAATATAATAACCGAAACTATTTTATAAATAAAAATAAACCGTCCTGCACTATACATTTGCTTTTCTTTTTTAATTGGTTTTTACAAATTTAGACTTTCCTATCAAATTTCCACTATTATCTTTTAATTGAATAATATAAGCTCCTGGGGTGTATTGGGTTACATCCTCGGTCCAGCTGTTGCTGCTTACCGATCTTTGCATCATCAGCTGCCCTGCCGAATTATAAATATTGGCTTTATAAGTCGGCGCTGCCGATGTCATACTTGATACATTTACACTGATGGTTGCTTTTGTGGGGTTGGGGTAAACGCTCATTAAGCCAGCCTGACCCGCCGGGTTATAAATGATGGTTATTGCCGGCGACAGGCTGATTGCCCCCACTATGTTATCCTGCTGTAAACGGTAGGTATTGGCGCCGGTTACCGGACTGGGGTCAGTAAAGGTATAAATGCCGCCGCCATCACCTTGTTTGCTATACAGCGGGTTAAAGGTGGTGCCGTCCTGCTTTTGTAATACAAAGCCCGTATAATTGCTTTCCGCTTCTGTTTTCCAGCTTACCTGTACCCCGCCGCTTACCTTTTGAGCGGTAAAGTTTAACAGCCGGTACACCGGTAATGGCCGCGGGCGTACCGACAACTCAAAACGCGAAGCCCCAAAAGAGGACGTATCTGCTTTACTGATATCAAATAAATACGTTCCGTAACGCCGGATATCCAGCGAGTCTTTTTTATAATGATCGATCAGGTAGATATCATACAGCGTATCAATGTTCCTGATGTCTTCTATCTTTAATTTATACTGCCCGTCTGCACTGGCATTGGCGTAAAGCTTTACATTAACACCTTTGGTATAATCGGGCATGTGGTTTACCGAAGCGCGGATGTTATCCGAAGTTAAGCTGGAGATGATAGCAGGCCCGCTTGTTGCATTCATGTCTTTGGCATCGTCTTCTGCAAAGGTTGCCGACCAGTCTTTCCTGAAATAGATCCCGCAATAATTATATGTTACGCTATCCTTCTCTATTTTCATATATAAGCCAGTAAGCGCATCGCCCTGCGGCACGGCTGCCGCCAGTGAGTTTTGGCCAAATGCTACCTGACCGCCCACTCCCTTAACCTGCGTGTTAGGGGTTGACATGATCAATGCTGCACCGGTTAACTGGGTGGCCGGTACTTTTTCCGACTCCAGGAAGGTCAGTGTCTTACCTGTACCCGTTGCCCTTACAAAAAAACCTTCCCCGCTTACTGCATAACCCTGGTTGGGGGCTGATGTGCCGTTAGCTGTATAAGCAAGATAGGTTTGGTTAGGACTGTTCCTTGCTGACAGCACATAAATACCATTAATACTGGCAGCATTATCACTGAGTACCTTGCTCAGATCTATAGTGCTCGGATACGGATTCCCTACCATATTCAGTCCCGGGTATGGATGGGTGACAGCTGTACCCGTTGTATATGATAGCGTTGTGGCGCTTGTCCATAGTTTTACCGGGATAGTCCCCTGGTTCAGGTGACCGTTTGCGGTCATCGTTACATCCGCCGGCAGGGTAGCCGCCCAGGCGTCCGTCCGGCTGCTTGGTCCTACAAAGTACATTAAAAAACCATTCCCTACAGGTACGCTTACATTGGTTAATGAGCCAATATTTTCTGTGCTAGTTGTGATAAGGTTTACCCCTGACCCTGAACTTGTTGAATTTATGGCATATACCGGGGCATGGTTGCCCTGGGTAAAGCTCCGACCGTTAAAAACCTGTGATTCATCGTAAAAATAGATCGTGGGGTTATTGTTGCTTAAGCCAAACCCTTTTGCCACGCCGCCTATGCCTATGGTTAATGCACCCGGATAATTATTAACACCGCCGTAGGAATGAAGGCCCAGGTAAAATAAACCAAAGGTATTGGGTGTTGTTAGTATCCCCGCTACGTCTGCTGTTTGGTTTACCGGCGATGATAATAACCGGTAGCCCCGGTTGCCGGCTAAGCCTCCGCCATTTAAAAATCGCTCTACGTTTACTATCCCCTGGACGCTGTAGGATGATGGCATAACATCAACTGCGGCCGTTTGTGTGGCATTGCTTTTTAGTGTTAAAAGTCCGCTGTTTGAATTATCAATAACCAAATTGCCCTGGCTAATTTTAAGGATATTATAGATATCCATTGGGCCGCCCGTAATGGTTATAGTGCCCGGCGACAAGTTAGTGTTGCTAACAGTCATATTGCTTAACTCGGCGGTATTGGACACATTGTTAGTTGACTTGTAAACCTGAAACTTTAAAGTACCATTCCAATTAATAGTCCCCGTTGCATTAGCACTATTTCCAGTGGTGACAGCCAATAAAATACTGGCATCTAAAATGCCCACTCCACCAGTTGTTACCTTATTGATGATGTTACATCCAACATTAAGGGTTTTTCCGTTTAAATCTATTGATGCACCATTAGCGATTGTAAGCCCATAAATACTGCCTGAAGCCGTTAACTTGGGATAATTTGCACATCCGGTTGGAATAACCAGCGATGTTTTCCCGGTTGAAAGATCAGGAACTCCGATATCCCAGTTTGCGGCAGTTGTCAGACTGTTACTTGAGCTGCCTTTCCAGCTATAAATTAATGCTCCTGCATTTAAGGTTTGGCCATTGATTGCATTGGTTGCTACTGCATTGCAAACGGTAAAAAGTTTAGGGTTCTTTTGATTATAATATTCAGCACTTACCCAATCGGCAGATTTTGCTATATTTGAAATACGTACTTCATCCATTACGCCGCTAAAAAAATAAGCATCGTTATAACCTCCATTTGCTGTTCCCGTACCGTGATCCAAACCCATGGTAAGATAATTACCGGCTTCCGGCGGGGCATTCGTGCTATTAGTGCCAGGTTTAAATGCACCGCCAGTAGCAAAACTTCCGTTTAAATAATTCAGAAACGATGATCCATTATATTCTCCCTGTACATATGACCATGTGTTAGGAGAAACAGGTGTACCGGCATCCCATACATTCCCCGGAACGGGGTTCGCAGCTGTCCTGGTTTCACTTTCAATGGTACTGTTTCTTACGCTCAATTTATAGCCATGGCCATAATCAAGCTGATCAGATACCAGCTTATTATCACTTGTTGATGTTCCGGTATAGGTTACCCAGGCAGATACAGTAAATTGACTTGTACAATCGGGAAAGGTCCCTGTATTTTGAATAATGCTTGTGTTGGTTCCGTTAAAGGTGTAAGCTCCGCCGGTTGTTGGTATGCCTGCAGCAACATGTATTTCGTCGTTGGTTATAGCGGTATTCGCCTGCACGGCGTTCCTCGCGTGAAGTGTAGCGTCCAACACGGTGGCAGTGGGCGAACCTTCACTAAAATGGTAAACCGCTAAATAATCACTTGGCCATGTTGAAGCGGAAAACGCCGAGGAATGAGATGGACTTTGAGAACCAAAATAAAAGGTAAGGGTTTTGTCGGCCTTGGTTAATGCAGGCACCTGCACCCATGCCAGCAAGATCCCGTTAACTGAATCGTAAGTATCAACCTGGTAATAAAGTTCGGTATTAGTGCCTGTTTCTGTAAATGCAAAATCATAATTTGTTCCGACAGCGGCGCCTCCTCCGTTACCAGTTGGGAATTGAACTTTGTCTCCGCAAACTTTGCCGATCTTCAATGAATCACTTTGTATATAAACCAAGGCCGGGAAAGCAGTTAATGATGCGCCGGCGCTAACACTCGTACTTGACATCTTGAGGGTAATTGGTATGCTAAAACCATAACTACCCGTAGTAATATCAGGCTGTACGGGCTTTACCAGGAAAGTTATGCTATTGGTTTTGGTAACATTAGACCCGATAAAAGGGTGAAATATACCTGTTACAGTTAATGTATGCGCTCCATACGATAGGCCTGTAGTTGGAATGCTTGCGCTACCTGTTGTGCCACTCATAGTTGCTGCAATGGAAGAGCCCCCGTCTACGGCGAAAGACATGCTTAGAAGCGTATAACCATTGAGGGTCTCCAAGACACTTGCAGTGAATGGAGTACCAATTGTTACAATCGTATTATCTGCAGGAGATGTGATACTTACGCTTTGGGCAGTACTGTTCTTAACGAAACAGATAGTAATAATAAACGCAAGTAAAAATTTAATCAGGAGGTAGCGATGAAATAGCATTTTAGCGATAATGTTAAGACCTGGCCTTTTACGTAAACTGTTCCTAATTGTTACAGCAACTATGCTCAAGATCTTTACTTAACAGCAAATTGCTGAATATGAGCGTAATACTTTTAAAATAAAGCTATTTTAGGCAATCAAACTATCATAGTAAGCCCCCGGAAGTCCACATAAATCTTCATGTATTACATTTGGTAATGGCGGCTTTTTGTGCACCAGACAATATTGAAAACGTTAAAGGGGGCTAAAAGCCTGGCTATGATAAAAAGGTTAACGGATGAAAAGATTTTTAACCGGCCTATTGTAACAGAAGTTAATCCGGCAAGTTAGTTTTACAAGGCGGAAGATTATCATCAAAATTACTTTGCCAACAATCCACATAATTCTTATTGCGCTGCCGTTATACAGCCAAAGCTGTATAAATTTACAAAGGAGTTCGCTGAAAAGATAAGGCCTGAATTGCTCTAACTTAGTAGTAGGTTATTGAATTAATTGGTTTTTACAAATTTTGATTTCCCGATCAAATTTCCACTATTATCTTTTAATTGAATAATATAGGTCCCCGGGGTATACTGGGTTACATCCTCGGTCCAGCTGTTGCTGCTTACCGATCTTTGCATCATCATCTGCCCTGCCGAATTATAAATATTGGCTTTATACGTTGGCGCTGCCGATGTCATACTTGATACATTTACACTGATGGTGGCTTTTGTGGGGTTGGGATAAACGCTCATTAAGCCCGCCTGACCCGCCGGGTTATAAATAATAGTTATTGCCGGCGACAGGCTGATTGCCCCCACTATGTTATCCTGCTGCAGCCGGTAGGTATTGGCCCCGGTTACCGGGCTGGGGTCAATAAAGGTATAAATGCCGCCGCCATCACCTTGTTTGCTATACAGCGGGTCAAAGGTGGTGCCGTCCTGCTTTTGTAATACAAAGCCTGTGTAATTGCTTTCCGCTTCTGTTTTCCAGCTTACCTGTACGCCTCCGCTTACCTTTTGAGCGGTAAAGTTTAACAGCCGGTACACCGGTAATGGCCGCGGACGTACCGACAGCTCAAAACGCGAACCTCCATAGGAGGACGTATCTGCTTTACTGATATCAAATAAATAGGTTCCGTATCGGCGGATATCCAGCGAATCTTTTTTATAATGATCGATCAGGTAGATATTATACAGCGTATCAATGTTCCTGATGTCTTCTATCTTTAATTTATACTGTCCGTTTGTACTGGCATTGGCATAAAGCTTTACGTTAACGCCTTTGGTATAATCGGGCATGTGGTTTACTGAAGCACGGATGTTATCCGCGCTTAAGCTTGACATCACAACCGGACCGCTTGTTGCGTTCATGTCTTTGGCATCGTCTTCTGCAAATGTTGCCGACCAGTCTTTCCTAAAATAGATCCCGCAATAATCATAAGTGGCGCTGTCACGTTCTATTTTCATATATAAGCCAGTAAGCGCATCGCCCTGCGGCACGGCTGCCGCCAGTGAGTTTTGGCCAAATGCTACCTGGCCGCCCACTCCCTTAACCTGCGCGTTGGGGGTTGACATGATCAACGCTGCACCAGTTAACTGGGTGGCCGGTACTTTTTGCGATTCATTAAAGGTCAGGGCATTGGTATTAGCCGGGCCTTTTGCCGTTACAAAAAAACCTTCTCCGCTTACCGCATAACCCGCACTTGGTGCTGATGTGCCGTTTGGCGTATAAGCAATATATTTTTGGTTTGGGCTGTTCCTTGCCGACAGCACATAAATACTGTTAATTTGGGTAAGATTTTGACTAAGCACAACACTCAGATCTATGGTGCTCGGATACGGGTTGCCTACCATATTTAACCCCGGATATGGATGAGTACTAGGCGCACCTGTTGTATACGATAATGTTGCGAGCCCTGTCCACAACTTTACCGTAAAAGTTCCCTGGTTGATATAACCGTTTGCCGTTAATGTTGCATCAGTCGGCAAGATGGCTGTAGTTGCATTTGCACGCCCGGTAGCACCTACAAAGTACATTAAAAAACCATTCCCTATAGGGATAGTTTTACCAGAAGTTGCACCAACCGTTTCGGTAGTTGCCGCAATTGCATTTACCGGGACATGGTTGCCAAGCGTAAAGCTCTTGCCGTTATAAATTTGTGACTCGTCATATAAATAGATGGTAGCATTGTTGTTACTTGTGCTAAACCCGCTGCCCCCGGGTCCTGCTGTATAGGCCCCTGAGGAAGTAATACCGCCGTAGGTATGACTGGTATTGAGATAAAATAATCCGTAAGTATTTGATGCGGTGGTTGGCAAACTGGTTTGACTTACCGGTGATGACAATAACCGGTAGCCACGGTTGGTTAATGATGAACCACCATTTAAAAAACGCTCAACATATACAAGGCCCTTTATCACTGATGGTGATGTGATAATATCTACCGCTGCTGAACTTGTACTGGCAGACCTAAGGGTCAACACGCCGCCTGCATCTAAGGTTGTAGTAGCCCCAACCATGGTTAATATGCCGGTAGAGGATACCGCAAAACCGCCAGATCCTGACATCGTTTTTGCATTTGCAAGCGTGTTGCCGCTAAAGCTAACTTTATTAAACTGGGTGCCCGATGTGCTTATATCTGATAATGATTGCGCCGCTGTTCCGTTAAAATATACGGTGCCCGAACCGGCTGTAAATGTTGAAGTGTTTTGGTAAGTGCCTCCATTAATATAAAGGTTTTCGGCATTACACTGGTAAGTACCACCGTTATTTTGAAAAGTATTACTAACTGTTACAACACCCGGCCCGGCCCCGCCAGCTATTGTCCCTCCACTATTTTGCAATGTGCTGGTTGTTAAGTTTCCTGTACCTAGTTGAATGGTGCCACTGGTGTTTTGAAGCACATTGGTTACCGTAATATTACCTGCGCCCTGGGTTACATTTGCAGCATTTGTCCAATTATTCCCAACTGTTACTGTAGGATTGTTGGTATTTAAATTTACAGCGCCACCGCCTGTTGTAGTAAAATCATTAGCTACCGCCAAAGTGCCCGATGCAGGAGTTTCGGTACCGCCGGACAAGGTAAGATTATAATACGCCATGCCACCTGAAACGTTAGCTGCTGTGGAGGTGTAAACCGTTTGGCTTGTGCCCGAATAATTAACCGTAGTATAAGTGTTATTTACGTCAACAACGTTTGTACCTGAAGCCGACAACCCTGATAGCGCTGTTGCGCCAACTAGCTTGAGGACTGCACCGGCCGAAGAAGATGGATTAATTTGTAAAGTAGATGTAGGATAAGTGACAGTACCTGAAACCGTGTTTAAAGTTTGGATAACACCGTCTATTTCGGTTGTGCCACTATTAAGATAAAAACTAGCATACTGATTATAAAGAGTAAAAAACGAATAATAATTTTCAGATGTTAACACCATATTACCTGTTAGAATAAGGTTAGCAATAGATGATATTACCGCTTGTTGAGTAGATTGAGCAGCCGATGAGCCATAATTTGCATAAATATACATGTTAGTAGCCTGTAGGGTACCTGCCCCGGTAATCTGGAATTGATTAGTAGGCAATGTTCCCCCATTGTACGTATAGCTACCCGGATTAGTATCTGTAATAACATTGATATCGCCGGTAACAGTTAGGTTACAGCCGCTGCTTACACTTATACCCGGATAGTTTACATTGCCACTGGTAAAGCTACCCCCAAAAATGAGTTTTGCTATCTTAGTAGTTCCGGCAGTACTTAATACAGGTATGCAATTAGCTGTATTAAGCGAATAATTTACAGCAATCTGTACAATATCAGTAGTTGACCCTAACTGTCCGGGATAGTTGACACCCGCAGTACCGGATCCGCTTCTCGACCAGTTTGACGAATTGGTCCACGAGGTTGAAGAGGAGCCAGTCCAGTCAAAAGTCCATACAGCCAAACATTTTCCGGCAAAAAGAAAGGAGAAGAAACAAAGTAAAAAAAATCTAAGTAACAGTGTTTTCAATATTTTATTTTTTAGCATAAATCAGCATTCATAATATTATTAAGCCAGTATTATTTATAAAATTGATTTAGGCCATTTTTCGCAACAAATTTTTTCTAACGAGGTAGTACTTGTTGCCGTTTGATGTGATTTTTTTCCGGGTCTGTTAACTGAATAGCTGCTGCTGCCGGTTTACCCTGAATAGGGCTGATAAGTGTTACGTTACCGGCACTTTCAGGACGTTCGCCTTCCATACCATCTGTAACAGGACAGCGATAAAAAAAATAAGATGAAAGCATTCTTACAATAGCAGTTTAACCGGATAATTTAGCCGTTAATAACGCTGAACATCACTACACAACCTTGTTATTAACAGTGTTTTTACCGGTGGATTTATTCAATAATTAAATCAATCCCCACAAAGAACCAACTTTTGTTATTTTTTGAGACAGGTACTTATTAACATGTTAACAATCCCTGAATTTGTTAAAAAAGGGGTTTTCGTGAAACATTTGATTGCTTAATTTATACTATAAACCATGGAGATGAATTAAGAGAGACAGTTATCAAATTGCCATTTAATAGCCTGCATATCCATTACAAATCAATCAAATCTTATCTTCATTATTAGCATATGAATATTGAAAAATAATATTTGGAAATGGGTGTTTTTGGTGCACTGAGGCTATATTTGAAACTGTTAAAGGGGCCAAAAGTCTGGCTACGGGTTATATGGGCGGCCATACTAAAATCCTGCCTATAAGGATGTTTGTAATGGCGATACCGGGCACACAGAGGTTCTTCAGCTGGAATCCGATGCTGATGAATTATCGTTTGACGAATTATTACTAATATTTAAAAAACTCATAATCCAACCACATTAAACCGCCGGGGAGGCGATGTTGGCACATTGTCTTGGGTCACAATGCAAGATTGGGAAAAGTGGGTTTACATGGGTTTATATATTTTGCGTAATACAGCGTTGCGTTTATATACTCAACTTTCAGGAAGCTAAGGAAACAGTCGTAATTTGAAAAGGCACTTGCCTCAAGTCAGGGGTGCCTTTGGTCGTTCTGTTAGTTGAAGGCTACAGGCTAAACGTCAATTCACAAGTGACTTAACACTAGTTGGTTTTTACAAATTTTGATTTCCCTATCAAATTTCCACTGTTATCTTTTAATTGAATAATATAGGTCCCCGGGGTATATTGGGTTACATCCTCGGTCCAGCTGTTGCTGCTTACCGATCTTTGCATCATCAGCTGCCCTGCCGAATTATAAATATTGGCTTTATAAGTCGGCGCTGCCGACGTCATACTTGATACATTTACACTGATGGTTGCTTTTGTGGGGTTGGGGTAAACATTCATTAAGCCCACCTGACCCGCAGGGTTATAAATGATAGTTATTGCCGGCGACAGGCTGATTGCCCCTACTATGTTATCCTGCTGTAAACGGTAGGTATTGGCCCCGGTTACCGGGCTGGGGTCAATAAAGGTATAAATGCCGCCGCCATCACCCTGTTTGCTGTACAGCGGGTTAAAGGTGGTGCCGTCCTGCTTTTGTAATACAAAGCCCGTATAATTGCTTTCCGCCTCCGTTTTCCAGCTTACCTGCACTCCACCGGTTACTTTTTGGGCGGTAAAGTTTAACAGCCGGTACACCGGTAATGGCCGCGGGCGTACCGATAGCTCAAAACGCGAACCTCCATAGGAGGACGTATCTGCTTTACTGATATCAAATAGATACGTTCCGTATCGGCGGATATCCAGCGAGTCTTTTTTATAATGATCGATCAGGTAGATATCATACAGCGTATCAATATTCCTGATATCTTCTATCTTTAATTTATACTGCCCGTCTGCACGGGCATTGGCATACAGTTTTACATTAACACCTTTGGTATAATCGGGCATGTGGTTTACTGAAGCACGGATATTGTCTGAACTTAAGCTGGACATAACAACCGGGCCCGTTGTGCCATTCATATCTTTGGCATCATCTTCTGCAAAGGTTGCCGACCAGTCTTTCCTGAAGTAGATCCCGCAATAATCATAAGTTGTGCTGTCACGTTCTATTTTCATGTACAAGCCCGTAAGCGCATCGCCCTGTGGCACGGCTGCTGCCAGTGAGTTTTGACTATTTGGCAGCTTGCCGCTCAATGTTTTTGCCTGGGTATTAGGGGTTGACATGATCAAGGCGGAACCGCTTAACTGGCTGGCCGGTACTTTTTGCGATTCATTAAAGGTGAGGGTATTACCTGTAGTTTTTGCCGTTACAAAAAAACCTTCTCCGCTTACTGCATAACCCGCACTTGGTGCTGATGTGCCGTTTGGCGTAAAAGCAATATATTTTTGGTTCGGGCTGTTCCTTGCCGACAGCACATAAATACTGTTAATTTGGGTAAGATTTTGATTAAGCACCAGATTCAGATCTATGGTACTGGGATACGGGTTGCCTACCATGTTTAACCCCGGATATGGATGATTCGCATCGGGAGTAGTATATGATAGTGTTGCTGCCCCTGTTGTCCACAACTTTACAATAAAAGTTCCCTGGTTGATATAACCGTTTGCCGTTAGGGTTGCATCAGTCGGCAGGATGGCTGTAGTTGCATTTGCACGCCCGGTAGCACCTACAAAGTACATTAAAAAACCATTCCCTATGGGGATAGTTTTACCTGAAGCTGCACCAACCGTTTCGGTAGTTGCCGCAATTGCATTTACCGGGACATGGTTGCCAAGCGTAAAGCTCCTGCCGTTATAAATTTGTGATTCATCATATAAATAGATGGTGGCATTGTTATTACTTGTGCTAAACCCGCTGCCCCCGGGGCCTGCCGTATAGGCCCCTACAGAAGTATTACCCCCATAGCTATGGCTGGTATTGAGATAAAATAACCCGTATGTATTTGACGCGCTGGTTGCAAAACTGGTTTGATTTACCGGCGATGACAACAACCGGTAACCCCGGTTGGTTAACGTTCCACCACCGTTTAAAAAACGCTCTGCATATACAAGGCCCTTAATCACTGATCCTGTTGGGATAATATCTACCGCTGCAGAACTTGTGCTGGCAGACCTAAAGGTCAACACGCCGCCTGCATCTAAGGTTGTAGTAGCCCCAACAATGGTTAATATGCCGGTAGAGGATACGGCAAAACCACCTGTTCCTGACATTGCCTTTGCATTTGCAAGCGTGTTACTGGTAAAGCTAACTTTATTAAACTGGGTGCCTGCCGTAGTATTATCAATAAGTGATTGTGCCACGTTCCCGCTAAAAAATGTAGTCCCGGTACTTTGGGTGTAAATACCTGAACCTGAATTAGTATAATTACCGTTCATTGTAAAATTTCCGGAGCCAAGAGTTAAGGTACCGGTATTAGCAACCGGGCCGGTAACGCTAATGTTACCTAAATTTTGAGTAACGACAGCTGAATTTGTCCAGCCGCCGGTAACGGTTACCGTAGGGCTATTGGTGTTTAAATTTACTGCACCGCCGCTGGTTGCCCAGGTGCCTCCAACGGTTAGGCCTTGTGGTGTGGCCCCTGTTATAGTGCTATTTTGATCTACAACTTTTGTGCTGGCACCTGAAAACGTTAAATTATAGTAAGAAGTAGTGGCATTTGGATTAGTTGAATTTATATAACTTGCAGAAGTGGTTACAGAGGGTTCATTGGCCGTATAAATAGTTTGGTTTTCAACTGTAGGATCATCATATAAAACAGTGCCATTATTACCACCATATGTAAGATAAACATAAAATTTATCGGCAGGGACAATGGGGGTTTTATATTTTAGTTCAAGTGTGCTGGCACTAGCGGTTGTATTATCTGCGGTGAACTTCCCATATCCCGGGTAGGTAGTTAGGGGCGGGTTATAAGAGTCAACAGCATCTGCAAAAGGCGCGTTATTAGTAGCGAAAACAACCTGTTTTAATAATGTTGTTATGCCTTTTTCCACAGAAAACCATGGATAACAAATACCCCGGTTAGGTGCCGTTAGAATAGTATTTCCATTTGAATTCAGAACAAGGTTGCCGCTAATTGTTAACTGGTTAACCTGGGCGCTAAATTTGGTTACATCAGCAACAGTAAGGGCTGGCTGAGTTGAAGCGTCGCCAACAAGAAAATTGCTTTGGCATAGCACCGTCCCGGCACCCGAAAAAGTCACGTTTACAAAATTATTTGTTGAACTGGTAGCACTTGCATAATTGTTTATGGTAATATTTCCGCTAACCGTTAAAGTAACGCCACTGTTAACAATTATTGATGATGTAAACGCTGTATTGGTAGTACCGGTAACAGGATTAGGATTGAGATAGCCGGTAGTAGCAGAATTATATCCGTAAGTAAACCCAACTGTTAATGATTTCCACGTTGTTGATGCTGTTACATTTAAATTGCTATATACAAAAGTATTGGCTATGCCAACCTGTACATCATCACCTGCGATAGGAACAAAGTGAAGCCCAAATATGTTTTCATTCTGCCAATTGAGGGCATTCGTCGCATCAGTATTAAAAGCACCAGTCCAGTCGAAAATATCAGCAAATACATTAGTAGTTAATAGTGATAAAATCAGGGCGCTGAATACTATCTTAGATATTCTTGACAGGTAACTTTTGTAAACTTTTCTCATAACAAATATTTTTTAAATATTGCATGAATGTCCCGCTGAAATATATGTTCGTATAACTTAAGCCATATTATATAAACATAATAAATTATCAATACTATACAATAATACCAATTTTTAATTAAAAAACTTTAATTAAAAATAAATATAATTTACCTTATATAAATTATATCTATTAAATTAAAAATCATGAGAGCGCTAGAATTAACATTTATTAAACGGAATATAAGTACCCGGGAACAGGGTGGTGACGAGATAGTCGATTTTACTCCGCTTTTATGAATTTTGATTTTCCTACCAAATTTCCACTATTATCTTTTAATTGAATGATATAGGTCCCCGGGGTATATTGGGTTACATCCTCGGTCCAGCTGTTGCTGCTTACCGATCTTTGCATCATCAGCTGCCCTGCCGAATTATAAATATTGGCTTTATAAGTCGGCGCTGTTGAGGTCATGGTTGATACAGATACACTGATGGTGGCTTTTGTGGGGTTGGGGTAAACATTCATTAAGCCCGCCTGACCCGCCGGGTTATAAATGATAGTTATTGCCGGCGACAGGCTGATTGCCCCTACTATGTTATCCTGCTGCAGCCGGTAGGTATTGGCCCCGGTTACCGGGCTGGGGTCAATAAAGGTATAAATGCCGCCGCCATCACCTTGTTTGCTGTACAGCGGGTTAAAGGTGGTGCCGTCCTGCTTTTGTAATACAAAGCCTGTATAATTGCTTTCCGCTTCTGTTTTCCAGCTTACCTGTACGCCTCCGCTTACTTTTTGAGCGGTAAAGTTTAACAGCCGGTACATCGGTAATGGCCGCGGGCGTACCGACAGCTCAAAACGCGACCCTCCATAGGAGGACGTATCTGCTTTACTGATATCAAATAGATACGTTCCGTATCGGCGGATATCCAGCGAGTCTTTTTTATAATGATCGATCAGGTAGATATCATACAGCGTATCAATGTTCCTGATATCTTCTATCTTTAATTTATACTGCCCGTCTGCACGGGCATTGGCATACAGTTTTACATTAACACCTTTGGTATAATCGGGCATGTGGTTTACCGAAGCGCGGATATTATCCGAAGTTAAGCTGGAGATGATAGCAGGCCCGCTTGTTGCATTCATGTCTTTCGCATCATCTTCTGCAAATGTTGCCGACCAATCTTTCCTAAAATAGATCCCGCAATAATTATATGTTACGCTATCCTTCTCTATTTTCATGTATAATCCCGTAAGCGCATTGTTTTGCGGTTCTGTTGCTGCCAGGGAGTTTTGACTATTTGATAACTTGCCGCCCACTCCTTTAACCTGTGCGTTGGGGGTTGACATGATCAATGCGGCACCAGTTAACTGGGTGGCCGGTACTTTTTCCGTTTCCTTAAAAGTCAGTGCGGTACCTGTACCAGTTGCCGTTACAAAAAAGCCTTCGCCGCTCACCGCATATCCCGCGCTTGGGGCTGATGACCCGTTTACCGTATAAGCAATATAGGTTTGGTTGGGGCTGTTCTTTGCTGATAATAAATATATGTTATTGATCCCGGAGTTATCAAGGAGAACCTGATGCAGGTCAATCGTACAGGGATATGGATTGCCTACCATGTTTAATCCCGGGTATGGATGGGTGATAGCCGTACCCGTGGTATATGATAGCGTTGTGGCGCTTGTCCATAGTTTTACCGGGATAGTCCCCTGGTTCAGGTGACCGTTTGCAGTCATCGTTACATCCACCGGCGGGGTAGCCGCCCAGGCGTCAGTCCGGCTGCTCGGCCCTACAAAGTACATTAAAAAACCATTCCCTACAGGTACATTTACGTTGGTTAGTGAGCCAATATTTTCTTTACTTGTGGTTATAAGATTTACCCCTGAACCTGTGCTTGTTGATGTGATGGCATACACAGGGGCGTGGTTGCCCTGGGTAAAGCTCCGTCCGTTATAAACCTGTGATTCATCGTAAAAATAGATCGTGGGGTTATTGTTGTTCAAACCAAATCCGTTTGTTGAGCCGCCTATGCCTATAGTTAATGCACCCGGGTAATTATTAACCCCGCCGTAGGAATGAAGGCCCAGGTAGAATAAGCCAAAAGTATTGGGTGTTGTTAGTGTGCCCGCTGCATCTGCAGTTTGGTTTACCGGCGATGATAATAACCGGTAGCCCCGGTTGCTGGATAAGCCTCCGCCACTTAAAAATCGCTCTACGTTAAAAATGCCGGTAAATACTGTGGAACTACTTGCCCCAATTGCAGCCGAGCCGGTCGCATTCGATTTTAAAGTAAATATTCCGGGACTGGTATTAGTTACAGAGGCTGTGGTTGAGGTTGGATAAATTATGGAAGCGGTACCAAGATTAAATGTCCCTGTATTTGCAATACTGCAGTTATTGCCGGTTAAATTAAATGTTGATGAAGTAGCCGTTACAGTACCATTACAATTAATTGTTGAGTTGTCGTAACTTGTAACCGTTGCACTGTTGAAAGTGACATTTGTACCCGAACTAAAAGTAAGACTAACAGCAGGATAAGCATTAACCGCTGTATTTAGGGTAACTGCTCCTGAGCCTGTAATTGTAAGTGATGTTGCAAGCAAAATTGAAACAGCACCAACATTTAAACTGTTTGCAACTGTTAAAGTTTGTCCACTTGTATTGATGGTTACGCCACCTAATAATCCTATTGTGCTATTTACGGTTATAGAGTTGGCATTAGACGCAGCCGATAACGTTATAGTAAAACCCAGCAATAATTCATTAATTGTAACATCATCAGAAACTGTTGGCACGCCACTGGGCGACCAGTTTCCGGCTGTATTCCAACTGCCGTTACCCAGGAATCCGCCCACCCACAATTTTGCAACACCAAAAGATTGATTTGATAAACAAAGCAACACCAATCCTATTAAAACCGGCTTTAAAACTCCGGAACTACAAATAGTTCGAAACTTTCCCATAATAAATACTTAAAAATAAATATTCATTGAGCACCCTGTTTAAATGAAAGTATCCCCTGAGTTAAATTTGCTTTAACCTATACAAAATAAAATAATATGTAAAGCTAATTCCATATGTGTATATTTCATACAGTTTAATAACCCATTTTCTGTGGTTAAAACACCCATTTTTCCAGATCAATACACCCGGTTATTTTGCGTAAAAACACGTATTAACCTGCGTTAAAACACCCCCTGCTTCACCATTATAACATCTTATAAAACCTATATATTTATTCCTTATACTATTATTATTATATTATTGTTACGTTAAGTTAATATTAAGTATATGCCAATGTTATGAAACAGTTTTTTAAGCTTAAGTAGCTTAAAAAGCACTATATACATAGAGGAATTTATGGCCTGTATAAGTTTTTGAAAAAGATAATGCTGAGGTAGGGGTACTGTAATAAATAACTACAGGGGCGGCAACACATTACAGTTAAGGGGGGGGTAATTGAAAAGAGATTTGACAACTTTAAAAAAGCTGCCAAATCCTAAATCATCAAAAAAATGAATCCGAATTCGAAAATTCGAAATCCTTATATATGGATCGCCCTGTTTTCAGTAGCTGCCAAGCAAGCTTCGCGCATAGCTTCTGTATAGGTAGGATGTGCATGGCTAATACGCGATATATCTTCGGCAGATGCGCGGTATTCCATTGCTACAACAGCTTCGGCTATCATATCTGCAGCGCGGGGGCCAATCATGTGCACACCTAATATTTCGTCGGTAGTTGCATCAGCAAGCACTTTTACAAATCCATCCAGATCGCCGCTGGCACGTGCACGGCCACTGGCTTTGAATGGGAACGAGCCGGTTTTATATTTTACACCTGCTGCTTTTAGTTGCTCTTCAGTTTGCCCTACTGCGGCAACTTCCGGCCAGGTATAAACAACACCGGGGATAAGGTTATAATCAATATGTGGTTTTTGTCCGGCAATAATTTCGGCAACAAGTGTGCCCTCATCTTCGGCTTTATGGGCAAGCATGGCTCCTTTTATAACGTCGCCAATGGCATAAACACCTTTTACACTGGTTTCCAAATGGTCATTAACAGTTATTTTACGCCCGCGTTCTTCAACAGTTAAGCCTATTTTATCTAAACCCAGTCCATCGGTATAAGCTATGCGGCCTACTGCCACCAGGCAATAATCACCTTTTAATTCTTTCTTTTCACCTTTAGGGTCATCAAAAGCCACGGTTACTTCTTTGCCTTTTACTGTAGCACCGGTAACCTTATGTCCCAGGTAAAACTCCATACCCAGTTTTTGCAATACCTTTTGCAACTCGCGGCCTAAACCCTTATCCATTGTAGGGATAATGCCGTCCATAAACTCAATTACAGAAACCTTTGAACCTAAACGGGCATATACCGAGCCAAGCTCCAGGCCAATAACCCCGCCGCCAATTAATACCAGGTGCTTAGGGATCTCTTTAAGCGTTAAGGCCTCTGTTGAGGTAATAATGCGTTTTTTATCGATCTTTAAAAATGGCAAAGCTGATGGCTTTGAACCGGTAGCTATAATAACGTTAGTACTGGTTATCTCGGTAGTAGTACCATCGGCTTTAGCTACAATAATGGTATTTTTATCTTTAAAGGAACCTACACCTGTGTGTACATCAATCTTGTTCTTTTTCATCAGGTAAGTAATTCCGCTGGTATTTGCGGTAACTACTTCTTCCTTACGTTTTATCATCTGCCCAAAATCAACTTTCAGGTTTTCAAGCTGGATGCCATGGGATGAAAAAGCGTGGGCAGCATTGTGGAAATGTTCGGATGAATCGAGCAGGGCCTTTGAGGGGATACAACCTACATTAAGGCAGGTACCGCCTAAAGTATTATATTTTTCAATAATCGCAGTTTTTAAACCCAGTTGGGCACAACGTATAGCGGCCACATAGCCACCTGGGCCCGAACCGATAACGATAACATCATATTGCATAAGCTTGTAATTTGTTGGAGCGCAAAGTTAAACAATATTAAAGGCCGATAAAACTGTAAGTTGATAAAGTTGACACAGGTATTATCAAGCAGGCCACCCCATAATAATTTCCTTTAAGTTATTTCAAATACCCCATGGTATTAATTTTTTTTTACAGGAAAAATGCTTTTAATAATAATTAATTACATTAAAATATTCAGTAGATTGCAGTACCTAAAATTATCAGAGCCTAAACTTATTTGCACCAACTATTTAAAAACCATTAAATTCTAAAAATCATGAAAAGAAATTTGATTTTCTCATTAATCATGGGATCTGTTTTTTTAACTATGTTGTCTTTTTCCTCAATTACAGAAAAGCCTATTAAAAAAGAAGTCCCTGTTAAATCACCTCAAAAGTTCACCTGCGTTGCTGATATGGGCCCGGTTACCCTGGTTTCTATAAACAGCTCTTCTTTTACTATTTCCTGGACATACACAGGTTCGCCTGCATCCTTTAATTATGGCGGTTATTTTAATAATACTAATGGCTCTTCCTCCCCGCTTCCACCGGGTAACGTCCAATTGCCAACAACCACATTAACGCTGTCAAGGCCAGCCGGCAGCTGCGGCTTCCGCATCGGGTTAGCTTGCGTTTGTTCTGATGGAACAGTTGTTGGTTCAGGCCATGGCATATTGTATACCTGCGGTGGTGGTGTTATACCTTTCTAATATTTTACAAAGGCTTTGATATATAAATTAAACTATTAATTATCCCCGGGTTTTTATTAACCCGGGGATTTTTTTAATGAAAAACCTGTAAGTTTATTAAGTTCTAATCGTAATTAATTTGTATCAATGTAATTACATTTAAAATGGTGCAATGATAATTAGTTATTTTATATTTCATAACCAGATAATTAGAAGTTTTACATCAATCATTCCCATTTAATAATATTACTTTTTAGAAAAAAAATGAAATCTGCAGCAACTATCCTTATTTCCTTTCTTGCTATTTTATTGCTAAACACCGCCAGCGCCCAGGACACTGACCCCTATTTGGGCATTATACCGGCACCGGCCTCGCTTGTTAAATCTCCTGGCACATTTATATTTAGCAAGCTTACAGTTGTGAAAGCTGATAACCCTAAAGATAAGGCTGTTGAGCTGTTTAAAGATTTCCTTTTAAATAATCGCGGATTAAACAACAAAGTGGTTAAATATAGCCCCAGGGTAAAAGGCAAAGGCATTTCGGTAATACTTACCGCCCGTGGTTCAGAAAACCTGCCTGCCGAAGGCTATAAATTAACTATCACGCCGCGTAAAATTACCGTTATTGGCAAAGGCGCCGGACTGTTTTATGGTATTCAAACTTTGATACAGCTGTTCCCTGTAGATCAAAAAATTGCTGCAAATCTACCCTGCCTGGTTATTAGTGATGAACCGCGCTTTGGCTACAGAGGCATGATGCTTGATGTTTCCCGGCATTTTTTTACAGTACAGCAGGTAAAAAAGGTAATAGACCTGATGGCTGCCTACAAGCTAAACAATTTTCACTGGCATTTGGTTGACGGACAAGGCTGGCGCATCGAAATAAAAAAATATCCAAAACTTACCGAAGTTGGTGGTACCCGCCAGCAAACCATGTTCGGCAACAACCGCGACTGGCCGGATGGGGAACCCTATACCGGTTTTTATACACAGGATGAGATCCGGGATGTAGTTAAATACGCATCCGGAAAATACATCAATATAGTACCCGAAATTGAAATGCCAGCCCACTCAGACGCTGCCTTACGTGCCTATCCTGAGCTGATGTGCACGCCTGATACTGCTGTTAAAACCCCGGCCCGCACAACCGGATTGTACTGCCCTACCGAAGAAACTTTTACCTTTTTGGAGAATGTGCTTACCGAAGTAATGGAGCTTTTCCCAAGCAAATACATTCATATAGGTGGAGATGAAGCCAACAAGCAGCCATGGAAAGAATCGGCTTTTTGCCAAAACCTGATCAAACAGCTTAATCTGAAAGACGAAAATGCGTTGCAAAGCTATTTTATACAGCGGATGGAAAAATTCCTGAACTCAAAAGGCAGGAGTATTATTGGCTGGGACGAGATCCTGGAGGGCGGTTTAGCACCAAACGCAACCGTAATGAGCTGGACAGGCGAGCAAGGCGGGATTGCGGCAGCACAGCAGAAACACAATGTTATTATGACGCCGCAAACCACCGGTTTGTATTTTGATCATTATCAAAGCCGTTCCCCTCTTGAGCCTGTATCATTTGGCCGATATGCCGAATTTTCTGAAACTTATAAGTACGAGCCCGTTCCCAAAGTTTTAACTGAAGATGAAAGAAAATACATTGTTGGCGTACAGGGGAATTTATGGACAGAGTATGTGCCAACAGTTGCCAAGCTGCAATACCAGATCTTACCACGCCTTTTTGCATTATCAGAAATAGCATGGAGCAAACCCGAAAGAAAAGATTACAAGGATTTTTCGGAAGTACGCCTGGCTAAACATTTTGAAAGACTTGATGCTATGCATTACAACTACCGGGTGCCCACTGCCTTTGAAGTAATTGATACCATGATGATAGGCTCCCAATTTACAATGGCTCCAAAATCAGTAGTGCCCGGGGCAAAAATAGTTTACACCCTTAACGGTCGTGATCCATTGGATACTGACCTGGGATACGAATCGCCCATTATATTTAATATCCCGGCAGGCGAAAAGCGAACTTTTAAAACTGTTGTGATAACGCCATCAGGAAGGCGCAGTTTACCCACAAGCACCGTTATGTATAACCAGGCTCCTGTTGCAGCCATTAATTATACCGGTAATAGTCAGGGCTTAAAATTTACGCTTATTAAAGGCAACTTCACCTCGCCTGACCAACTGGACTACGCGCCAACTGACACCACAGGTATAACCAAAACGTTGGAAACCGCTGAGTTCCGAAAAATCCGGCCAAGTTCAGGGATAGTTTTTGAAGGCTATATATCAATCCCTTCCGATGGGGTATATAACTTTTCAACCGCTACCTATAATGATACCCAATTATTTATTGACGATAATAAGCTGATTGAAAATGAAGTGGCGATCTCCTTGTTAAAAGGATATCATAAAATAAAGATCAAGAATTTTTATAACGCGCCCGCACCCGGCGCACGCCGCAGGGGGAACCCTACATTACGGATCTATATGATAGCGCCTGGTACAATGGATAAAAAATTGGTAACCGCGGATCTGTTGTATAATTGATAATGGGCTGTCATGCTCCTTCAAAATGGATAAAACTTGTTTAACTCGAGGTTATATATTGTTTAACGGCCTCGTTGAGGGCTTTGCCGTTTCAAAACTTCGTAAGTTTCCTTTTCCGCCAAATCCTTATAAAACAAAAAAGTCCCGGCAATTACCAGGACTTCTTCTATATCGGTGAAATCACCTTTTAAAAATCAGTGTAATCATACACTAATCAGTGAAATCAAAAACTAAACTTCAGCTAAATGATCGCCGGTTACTGTTTCTTTGATCTTAGCTTCCAACTCTTCCATCAGCTCAGGGTTATCAAGGATCAGCTGTTTAACGGCATCGCGACCCTGGCCAAGGCGGGTTTCGCCATAGCTGAACCATGAGCCTGCTTTTTTAATGATGTTGTGCTCAACACCCAGGTCAATGATCTCGCCGGCTTTTGAAATACCTTCGCCAAACATAATATCAAACTCAGCTATCCGGAATGGAGGAGCAACTTTATTTTTTACAATTTTTACTTTAACGCGGTTACCTGATACCTCATCGCTATCTTTAATTTGCGAAATGCGGCGCACATCTAAACGTACTGATGCATAAAACTTAAGGGCATTACCACCGGTAGTAGTTTCTGGGTTACCAAACATTACACCAATCTTATCACGCAGCTGATTAATAAAAATACAGCAACATCCTGTTTTGCTAATAGTACCGGTTAGCTTACGCAAAGCCTGCGACATTAAACGTGCGTGTAAACCCATTTTCGAATCACCCATTTCGCCCTCAATTTCGGCTTTGGGAACAAGGGCGGCAACAGAGTCGATAACCAGAATATCGATAGCTCCTGAACGGATCAGGTTATCGGCAATTTCTAATGCCTGCTCACCATTGTCTGGCTGAGAGATTAAAAGATTCTCCACATCAACACCCAATTTCTTGGCATAAAAACGGTCGAAAGCGTGCTCAGCATCAATAAATGCGGCAATCCCCCCATTTTTTTGCGATTCGGCAATGGCGTGGATAGCCAGGGTTGTTTTACCTGATGATTCAGGCCCGTATATTTCTATAACACGGCCTTTTGGTAAACCGCCCACACCCAATGCGATGTCGAGCCCTAAAGAACCGGTTGAGATCACTTCGGTAGGTTCAATAACAGAATCGCCCAGTTTCATGATGGTGCCTTTTCCGTATGATTTTTCCAGCTTGTCTAAGGTTAGCTGTAATGCTTTTAATTTCTCTGCGCTACTCATGTTAAAAATTGTATATACAAATGTAAAATATATTATTTACAAATACTAATATTTTTAGTAATTTATTCTGCACTTGTCATTGCGAGGTACGAAGCAATCGCGAACTATGCACTACGGCTCTGTAAAGTATGCGATTGTTTCGTACCTCGCAATGACAAGCGGTTTATTATTTTTATGAAAATTACCTAACTTAACAGTATCAATCAAATATCTTTATCAACACTTCTCTTCTTCAGTTCCTTGCTAATCTTATTCAAAGCATTCTTCTTTTTCTGATCCTTCACCTTCTTCAGCTTCAACGCCTCGGCCTTTAATAAAGCCGATTCTGTATGCGTTTGTTCATAATATTTACAAAACCAGCTAATGGGACAAATCTCGCATTTGGGACTTCGGGCTACACAGATATAACGGCCATGCAGTATCAGCCAGTGATGCGCTACACCAAGTGTATCCTGCGGTAAATATTGTACCAGCTGTTTTTCAACGGCAAGCGGAGTGGTGGCTTTACTATTGGTGAGGCCTATCCGCGCAGACACCCTGAATACATGAGTATCCACCGCAATTGCAGGGGCATCAAATACCACGGACGAAATAACATTGGCTGTTTTACGACCAACGCCAGGCATTTTTTGCAGATCATCAATTCCCGAAGGCACCTCGCTATTAAAAACATCAACCAAAATTTTAGCCATGCCCACCAAATGCTTCGCTTTATTATTAGGATAGCTTACACTGCGGATATAAGTAAAAACCTCTTCAGGCGTTGAAGCAGCAAGTGATTCAGGTGTAGAAAAGCGCTCAAATAAAGCAGGTGTTACCTGGTTAATCCGCTTATCGGTACATTGTGCCGATAGGATAACAGCGATTAATAACTGGAAGGAATTACCATAATGCAACTCGGTTTCGGCATCAGGTTGATTTTTTGAAAAATATTCTACAAAATATTGATAACGTTCTTTCCTTGTCATTGATTAGTTCATAGTTAATGGATCATAGCCATTTATCCATCCGGCAAAACTACTAATAAGCTTTCAATACTATGAACTATCAACCATGAACTATGAACCAGCATAAATAGAAAGGTTCACAAATCATAGACTATTTATCACAAAACAGCTATGACCCGTGAACCAGTTAGGTAAATTGTACTACTAACGCAAACTCTTTGAATGATCGAGAATGTGGTGAATGGTTTGAACTTTAGGGCTTCTTTTCAAAAGGTCCAGATCAGCACGAAGAGAATGATAGAACATTAACTCGTCGCCTTCCAGGTTCTCCTGCAATTCCTCGTTTACCATGGCTTTGTCAGTCAGTAAATTTAAAGTCGTTGTAAAAGTTTCATCCATAAGCTTTATTAAATTTTTTTGGTTTACAGATACTAAACGAAAGCTTAAATATAATATTTTATGAAGATGAAAATTAAATGAAATTTATTTTTGAGTCCGAAAGTCGGGAATGTCCGGAAGTCCGAAAGAAAGAAGTGATGTAGCTTCAAAAACTAAATTTTCGTAAAAAAAATAACGCGAACCAGCTATTATAAAGCTAGTTCGCGTCACAAATTTTTTACTAAAGTATCTTTCTCCTTCTTTCGGTCTTTCCGACTTCCGGACATTCCCGACTTTCGGACTACAACTAATTCTTTAAACTTAATTCCTTACTCTGCATCATTTTGCGCAGGTTATTAAGGGCATAGCGCATGCGGCCAAGGGCGGTATTAATGCTTACATCGGTAATATCAGCTATTTCTTTAAAGCTCATATCCCCAAAATGGCGCATAATTAATACTTCCTTTTGCTCGGCGGGTAATAAATGAATTAATGATTTTAGGTCCTTATAAGTTTGTTCCCTAACCATGCGGTCTTCGGTACTCTCGTCATAATTGCCCAAAACTTCAAAAATGTCAAAGTCATCGCCATTGCTTATCATCGGCGCGCGCTTTTCGCGGCGGAAATGGTCTATCACCAAATTATGGGCAATCCGTGTTACCCACGGTAAAAATTTACCTTCTTCGTTATATTTTCCGGCTTTTAAAGTATTTATTACTTTAATAAAGGTATCCTGAAAAATATCCTCGGCAAGATATTCGTCTTTAACAAGCAAATAAACTGAAGTATATATTTTTGATTGATAGCGGCGGATTAATTCTACCAGCCCTCCTTCATCACCCGCAATGTAAAGATGGATTAGATCCTGGTCACTCTTCAATTGAAAATCCATAGAAAAACTACTAAACTTAATTAATCAAATATTTTATTAGAGTAGAGTTTTATCTATAGCGTTATCTTTTAGGGATTAAGAAATTGTTATCCCAAATAAAACAAATTATCACCAAAAAAACAAATATTATTTCCCACCATAACGCCACAACAGAATATTTAACATTTTTTAACACTTTGCGACACAATAAACATGCGATGTGTGCGATTGCAAAACCGGTTATTGTCAGCCCAATGCAAAGTCTGCAACAAATTGCCAATTAACCAGATACATTTCTCAAACTCATTTGGATTCTGCTAAATATTTTAGGATTTTTGCAGTTTGGGAGTAGTTCATGGTTGATAGATCATAGTTCATAGCCGGATAAGGTTAATATGAGCTATAAATCAGTAATTACAACCCAAAGTCATTCATGTTTCGGGGCAATTTACTTTGCCATGAACTATGAACCATGAACCAAGAACTCAATGAAAGAAGCAGATAAAGATCCTCAAAAACATATTATTATAAAGGGCGCAAGGGTACACAACCTTAAAAATATGGATGTGGCCATTCCTAAAAACAAGCTGGTGGTGGTTACCGGCATGTCGGGCTCTGGTAAGTCATCGCTTGCTTTTGACACCTTATATGCTGAAGGGCAGCGCCGCTATGTGGAAAGCCTTTCATCATACGCGCGCCAGTTTTTGGGAAGGATGAATAAGCCTGATGTTGATTATATAAAAGGAATTGCCCCTGCTATTGCCATTGAGCAAAAGGTAATTACATCAAATCCGCGTTCAACTGTTGGTACCTCAACCGAGATCTATGATTATTTGAAGCTACTTTTCTCGCGAATTGGTAAAACTATATCCCCAATATCAGGAGAGATAGTTAAAAAAGATTCAGTTACCGATGTCATCAATTTTATTATGACACTACCTGCCGAAACGCAGGTTACCATATTATGCCCGCTGTACCCACACAACAACCGCAGCTTAAAAGAAGAGCTGGCTGTGCTGATGCAAAAAGGTTTTGTACGTGTTGAGTTTCGCGGCAAGCTTTCAAAAATTGAAGACCTGCTGGAGGATATGAGCATCGTTGACGATGGGAGCTGGTTGGTGGAAGAGGTTAGTGGAGAAGGGGTTAAAGGCGAAAAATTAAAAGCTAAAGGCAAAAGCAAAAAGGCTAAAGTTGAAAGCGCGGAGCCGGAAGCTGAAATCTCAGGCCCTGCTTCTAAAATCATAACTAATGTTAGGATAGTTATTGACCGGATCTCAAAAAACGAAGAAGATGAAACCGTAAGCCGGTTAGGGGATTCTATCCAAACTGCATTTTTTGAAGGCAAAGGAGATTGCTATGTACGCTTTACCGAGCCTGACGCAGATAAGGAAACCGAACGCTTTTTTTGCGACAGGTTCGAGCTGGATGGGATCCGCTTTGAAGAGCCTACGCCAAACTTTTTCAGTTTTAATAATCCTTACGGCGCTTGTAAACGCTGCGAAGGTTACGGTAAAGTAATAGGCATTGATGAGGATTTAGTAATTCCCGATAAAAGTAAAAGTGTTTATGAAGGCGCCATTGCACCATGGCGCGGCGAAAAGATGCGCGAATGGAATGAGGTGCTTATTAAAAATGCGCTGAAATTTGATTTCCCTATCCATCGCCAATACAACCAGCTTTCCGAGCAGCAGCAAAGATTATTGTGGAAAGGTAATAGCTATTTCCGTGGCCTTGATGATTTTTTCAAGGAGATGGAGGAGCAAACTTATAAAATTCAGTACCGGGTTTTGCTCTCGCGATATAGGGGAAAGACTACCTGCCCTGAATGTAAAGGAAGCCGCTTAAGGCAGGATGCATCCTACGTAAAGATCAACGGCAAATCAATTACCGATGTGGTTTTGATGGCCCTGGATAAGGCGCTTGATTTCTTTAAAACCATTGAGCTTAACGAAACTGATGCAAAAATAGGCAAGCGTTTGCTGATGGAAATAACTAACCGGCTTTTGTTTTTGAACGATGTTGGCTTAAGCTATTTAACGCTTAACCGGTTGTCAAATACATTATCAGGCGGTGAATCGCAACGGATCAATTTAGCAACCTCTTTAGGCAGCAGCCTGGTAGGTTCAGTTTATGTACTGGATGAGCCGAGCATTGGCTTGCACCCGCGCGATACGCAACGCTTGATTGGTGTGCTAAAATCCCTGCGTGATGTTGGCAACACCGTACTGGTGGTTGAGCACGAGGAAGAAATAATGAAAGCTGCCGATCACATTATTGATATTGGCCCCGAAGCCGGTACACATGGCGGCAACCTGATGTTCAGCGGTACTTATGATGAAATTATAAAGGATGACAACAGCTTAACTGGTCGTTACCTGAGTGGCAAGGAAGAAATTGCCATCCCGAAAAGCCGACGCAAATGGAACGACTTTATAGAGATTAAAGGCGCAAGGGAAAATAACCTGCAGCATGTAAATGCCAAATTCCCATTAGGGATTTTAACAGTGGTAACCGGTGTATCCGGCTCGGGTAAAACAAGTTTGGTAAAACGCATCCTGGCCCCTGCCCTGCAAAAAACACTCGGCAATTATAATGCGGAGCAAACCGGCGCCTATGACAGTATTGAAGGCGATTACCAGAAAATTGAACAGGTTGAAATGGTTGATCAAAATCCGATCGGCCGTTCATCACGATCAAACCCGGTTACTTATGTAAAGGCCTGGGACGAGATCCGCAATCTGTATGCTGCGCTGCCTGTTGCGAAGGCTGCTGGCCTAAAGCCATCTGCATTTTCCTTTAACGTGGAAGGCGGCCGCTGTGATGTTTGCCAAGGCGAAGGTGAGGTAAAAATAGAGATGCAGTTTATGGCCGATATATTTTTAACCTGCGAAACCTGCGGCGGCAAACGTTTTAAACAGCACATTTTGGATGTTACTTACCATGATAAAAATGTATCGGATGTTTTAAGCATGACGATTGAGGAAGGCCTGGAATTTTTCGCCAAAGAGCCAAAGATCATCGCTAAAATAAAACCGTTGATGGATGTTGGCTTAGGCTATGTGCAGTTGGGCCAATCTTCAAATACCTTATCCGGCGGCGAAGCACAGCGGATTAAGCTGGCATCTTTCCTTGTTAAAGGGAACAATACTCATAAAACACTTTTCATTTTTGATGAGCCAACTACCGGCTTGCATTTTGCCGATATTAAAAAACTGTTGAAATCATTTGATGCACTCCTTGATCATGGCAACACCATTATAGTTATTGAACACAATATGGATGTGATAAAATGCGCCGACTGGGTGATTGATATCGGCCCCGAAGGCGGTGATCGCGGCGGAAAAGTTGTATTTGAAGGCTTGCCGGAGAATTTGATAAAGGAAAAAGATTCTTATACAGGCAAATTCCTGAAGGAAAGATTTATGTGATTTCACAGATTATGAAAAATGATTACACCGATTTAAAAGGCAATCGGTGTAATCCTATCAAAATCAGTGCAATCTAGAAATGATACCTAACAAAAGCTTCCATAGCCTCATACTCAGCCATGCCCAGCTTGTCATAAGCCCTGGCAGTTTCTCTTGTACGGTCTTCAGCTCTCACCCAAAACTCCCTGGCATCATCACCCGGGAATACAGGCCTGTCTTTTTGACTTTGGTGTTTGAAGATGGCATTCCTTTTCCTGATCACCTCCTGTGGGGATAACGGTACGGCCATTTCTATTTCATGGGTTTCAAACTCCAGCCAGGCACCCCGGTACATCCACAACCAGCAGTCTTTTACCCAGTCTTCCGTTTCCCTTAGTCTTTTTAAGGCGGCTATAATGATGTTAAAACAAACCAGGTGCGTTCCGTTCGGGTCGGCAAAGTCGCCCGCTGCAAAGATCTGCTGCGGTTTTACTTTTTGCAGCAGCTCAATGGTGAGCTTGATGTCTGCCTCGCCTGCCGTGTTCTTCTTGATCTTGCCGGTTTCATAAAACGGCAGGGCCATAAAGTGGATATGGTCGTCCTGTAATCCGGCATACCTTGCTCCCGAGATCGCTTCTGTCTTTCTTATAAATCCTTTTACATCCCTGATCTCTTTGGTATCTACCTGGTTGGGCTTTTTGGTCGGGATAAAGGCCCGCATCTCTTCATATACCTTTTTTAACTTGGTATTGTCATCGCCTATGCTGTTGTTAAAATCTATTGCAAATTCTACGAATCTTAGCACGTCATCATCCCATACGGCCGTATTGCCCGAGGTTTGGTAAGCTACATGCACATCATGCCCCTGGTCAACTAGCCGGATAAAGGTGCCGCCCATGGAGATCACATCATCATCCGGGTGGGGAGAGAAGATGATCGAGCGTTTCCTTGCAGGCTGTGCTCTTTCCGGTCTTTGGCTGTCATCCGCATCCGGTTTACCTCCCGGCCAGCCGGTAATGGTATGCTGCAGCTGGTTAAAAATATCGATGTTGATATTGTATACCGGGCCCTGCTCTACTGCAAGCTGGGCCATGCCATGGTTGTTATAATCTTCTTCGGTAAGTTTCAGGATCGGTTTGTTCAGGTTATCGGCCAACCAGATCACCGCTTTCTTTTTCAGACCGTTTTCCCATACGCAGTCTTTTACCAGCCATGGGGTATTGAACCGAGTTAATGAACTTGCAGCAGGTTCATCCAACACAAATTCCACATTATCCGAGAGCTGCAGGTAAGTAGCCGGTACATCACCGGAGATCTCGCCTTCTACCGCTTTTTTGATGATCGGCGCTTTCTTCCCGCTCCAGGCCATCAGGATGATCTCTCTAGCTTTGAAGATGGTGCCGATGCCCATGGTGATGGCCTTGGTAGGCACATTCTGTTTACCGCCAAAGTCTCTTGAAGCATCATTCCGGGTCAAATCATCCAGGGTTACCAGCCGGGTACCCGAGTTGGGCGCCGAGCCCGGCTCGTTAAAGCCGATGTGGCCGGTTCGGCCAATCCCTAAGATCTGCAGATCCAGTCCACCCAATGCGGTGATCTTTTTTTCATAATCCAAGCAAAAGGCGGCTACCGCTTCCTGGTCAAGGGTGCCATCAGGGATGTGCACATTATCTTTATCGATATCTACATGCGAGAACAGGTTCTCATTCATGAACGTTACATAGCTTTGTGCCGCATTAGGCTGCATGGGGTAGTATTCGTCCAGGTTAAAGGTGATCACGTTTTTAAAGCTTAAGCCTTCCTGCTGGTGCTGGCGCACCAGCTCGGCATATACCCCTATCGGGGTTACACCAGTGGCTAAGCCCAGCACGGTCTTTTCGCCTTTTGCAGTTTTGCTCTTTATCAGCTTGGCTATTCGCTGGGCTACTGCCAGCGATGCTTCTTTCTGATTGCTGTACACCGTTACCGGCAGCTTCTCGTAACGCGTCTCTTCTAGTAAATTTAATCTCGCCATTGGGTTGGTTGGGTTG
>NZ_FRCM01000014.1 GCF_900142915.1 Mucilaginibacter sp. OK098 | reverse complement strand
GCTAAAAAATAAGTTAAAAAAAGGCTTGACAGGAAGAAAAAAAAGTCACATCTTTGCAGCCCGCAAACGAGGGAGATAAAAGAGAGGGGAAGCGGGGAAAAGAGGCAAACAAAAAATAAAAAAAATAAAGTTTGCAAGTTTAAAAAAGGTTCATACCTTTGCAGTCCCAAAAGAAAGGGGCGAAAAAACGAAAGGAAGCCGGAAACGGAAGAGCGTCGGAAGCTGAGAAAAGAGGGGAGCGATTCCGGAAAAGAAAGCTAAAAAAAAGGAAAGAAATTTCCGAAACAAAAAGGGAGAAGGAAGCGATTTCCGGATCAATAAAAAATGAAAGTTAGACGGCGTAACAACCAGAAAAACATATAGCCTGACTGAGACAGAAAGGCGTAAAAGTTCTTATAAGATACTGGATAATCATGTAGCGTAACGGTAGATCACTGTTACGAAACAAAGAGAGAAAAGGGATACTGTATAAAGATACAACAGTGAACGGATCGGAATAGAAGAGAGAAGCGATTCAAACGACGAACTCCACCGGGCACGAAATTTTACAGATTCTATTATTAATAATAGGGTCAGTGAACAAACAAAACATTTTACAATGGAGAGTTTGATCCTGGCTCAGGATGAACGCTAGCGGCAGGCCTAATACATGCAAGTCGGACGGGATTGGAGAGCTTGCTTTCCATGAGAGTGGCGCACGGGTGCGTAACACGTATGTAACCTACCCTTATCAGGGGGATAGCCTCTCGAAAGAGAGATTAAGCCCGCATAATATGAAGACACAGCATTGTGATTTCATCAAATATTTATAGGATAAGGATGGGCATGCGGAACATTAGCTAGTTGGTAAGGTAATGGCTTACCAAGGCTACGATGTTTAGGGGATCTGAGAGGATGACCCCCCACACTGGTACTGAGACACGGACCAGACTCCTACGGGAGGCAGCAGTAAGGAATATTGGTCAATGGGCGCAAGCCTGAACCAGCCATGCCGCGTGCAGGAAGACGGCCCTACGGGTTGTAAACTGCTTTTGTACCGGAATAAACCACAGTTCGTGAATTGTGCTGAATGTACGGTAAGAATAAGGATCGGCTAACTCCGTGCCAGCAGCCGCGGTAATACGGAGGATCCAAGCGTTATCCGGATTTATTGGGTTTAAAGGGTGCGTAGGCGGCCTGTTAAGTCAGGGGTGAAAGACGGTAGCTCAACTATCGCAGTGCCCTTGATACTGATGGGCTTGAATGTACTAGAGGTAGGCGGAATGTGACAAGTAGCGGTGAAATGCATAGATATGTCACAGAACACCAATTGCGAAGGCAGCTTACTATGGTATGATTGACGCTGAGGCACGAAAGCGTGGGGATCAAACAGGATTAGATACCCTGGTAGTCCACGCCCTAAACGATGAATACTCGATGTTAGCGATATACAGTTAGCGTCAAAGCGAAAGCGTTAAGTATTCCACCTGGGGAGTACGCCCGCAAGGGTGAAACTCAAAGGAATTGACGGGGGCCCGCACAAGCGGAGGAGCATGTGGTTTAATTCGATGATACGCGAGGAACCTTACCCGGGCTTGAAAGTTAGTGAATGATACAGAGACGTATCAGTCCTTCGGGACACGAAACTAGGTGCTGCATGGCTGTCGTCAGCTCGTGCCGTGAGGTGTTGGGTTAAGTCCCGCAACGAGCGCAACCCCTATGTTTAGTTGCCAGCACGTTAAGGTGGGGACTCTAAACAGACTGCCTATGCAAATAGAGAGGAAGGAGGGGACGACGTCAAGTCATCATGGCCCTTACGTCCGGGGCTACACACGTGCTACAATGGGCAGTACAGAGGGCAGCTACCTGGCAACAGGATGCCAATCTCAAAAAGCTGTTCACAGTTCGGATCGGGGTCTGCAACTCGACCCCGTGAAGTTGGATTCGCTAGTAATCGCAGATCAGCAATGCTGCGGTGAATACGTTCCCGGGCCTTGTACACACCGCCCGTCAAGCCATGGAAGCTGGAAGTGCCTGAAGTGCGTAACCGCAAGGAGCGTCCTAGGGTAAAGTCGGTAACTGGGGCTAAGTCGTAACAAGGTAGCCGTACCGGAAGGTGTGGCTGGAATACCTCCTTTCTGGAGCAGTATCCACAAATCTCTCTCTTATAAGCGTAATAGCGAAAGCTGTTTAGCTACATGACCAGGTTCTTATATATTAGTTGATTAGGTTGATTAAGTTGAATGGTTGATTGGGTTGAGAAACTAAATCAATCGCTAATTCACTACATCAGTCCTTCACTAATTAAAACGAAACAAAAGGAAAACCCAAAAGATGAAGCCATTAGTAAGGTGACAGTCAAGTGGGCGGCGAGATTGTAAGAAATTACGGTTTACGATTTACGAGAAAACGATTGTTAAATCCGAAATCGAAAATCTGAAATCCGAAATAACAAACAGTCCTGTAGCTCAGCTTGGTTAGAGCACTACACTGATAATGTAGGGGTCAGCAGTTCAAATCTGCTCGGGACTACGGCGCAGCAAAGCTGCGAGGCGTTAGGGAAATAGAGATCAGAGGTTAGAGATCAGCGATTAGGAGGAAACAACTAATCACTAGTTAACTAATCACTAATTAACTAGTCACTAATTAACTCATCCAAAGGGGGATTAGCTCAGCTGGCTAGAGCACCTGCCTTGCACGCAGGGGGTCAACGGTTCGAATCCGTTATTCTCCACGAACCCACCATTTGCCTACCAAGGCATGGATAATGAAAAAGGCGATCCGCAATGGAAGACCGGGGTAAAAGTTCTTTGACATATTGGAAGAAGTAAATTAAAAGAGAAAACAACAGAAGAGGACTGTTGAGGCTTCAAAAGTTTACAAAGATTAAAGGTAAAGAGGTAGCAATACTAATGAACCAATGAACGAGTGAGCTAATGAACGCAACAAGAATCAAAAAAGCATACATACCGAGCAAAAGGCGGTATAGTAGAAGAAAGTAAGAAAGGGTACACGGGGGATGCCTTGGCTCTCAGAGGCGATGAAGGACGTGATAAGCTGCGATAAGCTGCGGGGATCAGCAAATATGAATTGATCCGCAGATTTCCGAATGGGGAAACCTAACTATTTGAAGAATAGTTGCATAAATGCGCGAACCTGCTGAACTGAAACATCTAAGTAAGCAGAGGAAGAGAAAACAACAGTGATTTCCTGAGTAGTGGCGAGCGAAAGGGAAGAAGCCCAAACCGGCTATGTTACGGCATAACCGGGGTTATAGGACCACAACATGAACATTAAATAAAACCGGAACGGGGTGGGAAACCCGGCCATAGAGCATGAGAGCTGCGTACGGGTAATAGATAATGGAATAGTGGTATCCTGAGTACCGCGAGGTCGGAGACGCCTTGTGGGAATTTGCCGGCACCATCCGGTAAGGCTAAATACTCCTGAGAGACCGATAGTGAACCAGTACCGTGAGGGAAAGGTGAAAAGAACCCCGAACAGGGGAGTGAAATAGAACCTGAAACCGTGTACTTACAAGCGGTCGGAGCGGACTTGATCCGTGACGGCGTGCCTTTTGCATAATGAGCCTACGAGTTACTCTTTCCTGGCAAGGTTAAGTGTTTAAGACACGGATCCGAAGCGAAAGCGAGTCTGAATAGGGCGTATAGTCAGGGGAGGTAGACGCGAAACCTTGTGATCTACCCATGGACAGGTTGAAGGTGCCGTAACAGGTACTGGAGGACCGAACCGATAAACGTTGAAAAGTTTCCGGATGATCTGTGGGTAGGGGTGAAAGGCTAATCAAACTGGGAAATAGCTCGTACTCCCCGAAATGTTTTTAGGAACAGCCTGGCGGTTGAGTTATTAAGAGGTAGAGCTACTAATTGGGTGCGGGGGAGTCAAATCCTACCAAATCCAGATAAACTCCGAATGCTTAATAATATACGCTGGAGTGAGGCTCTGGGTGCTAAGGTCCAGGGCCGAGAGGGAAAGAACCCAGACCATCAGCTAAGGTCCCTAAATTACCACTAAGTTGAACTAACGAGGTCCGATTGCACAGACAGCTAGGATGTTGGCTTGGAAGCAGCCATTCATTTAAAGAGTGCGTAACAGCTCACTAGTCGAGCGATCGGGCATGGATAATAAACGGGCATCAAGTGGTATACCGAAGCTATGGATTATGCAGCAATGTATACTGGTAGGGGAGCATTCTAAATTCCGGTGAAGCAGGAAGGTAACTGACTGTGGAGGGCTTAGAAAAGCAAATGTAGGCATAAGTAACGATAAGGCGGGAGAGAAACCCGCCCACCGAAAGACTAAGGTTTCCTGATCAACGCTAATCGGATCAGGGTTAGTCGGGGCCTAAGGTGAAGCCGAAGGGCGTAGCCGATGGACAACTGGTTAATATTCCAGTACTTTTTATAACTGCGATGCGGTGACGGAGTAGTGACACTGACGCGAACTGACGGAATAGTTCGTTAAAGGCCGTAGGTATATGGACTGTAGTAAAGTACGCAGACCATGCTGAAAGCTGATAGTACGCAGAACCTTCGGGGGATGTGATAGTTCAGGTAATCAGACTTCCAAGAAAACCCGCTAAGCTTCAGGTTATAAAAACCCGTACCGTAAACCGACACAGGTAGTCGAGGAGAGAATCCTAAGGTGCTCGAGTGAATCATGGCTAAGGAACTCGGCAAAATGGCCCTGTAACTTCGGGAGAAGGGGCGCTGGTAGCAATATCAGCCGCAGTGAAAAGGCCCAGGCGACTGTTTAACAAAAACACATGGCTATGCAAAATCGAAAGATGACGTATATGGCCTGACACCTGCCCGGTGCCGGAAGGTTAAGAGGGGATGTTAGGGTTAAACCGAAGCATTGAATCGAAGCCCCGGTAAACGGCGGCCGTAACTATAACGGTCCTAAGGTAGCGAAATTCCTTGTCGGGTAAGTTCCGACCTGCACGAATGGTGTAACGATCTGGGCGCTGTCTCAGCCATGAGCTCGGTGAAATTGTGGTATCGGTGAAGACGCCGGTTACCCGCAACGGGACGGAAAGACCCCATGCACCTTCACTACAACTTAACATTGAAATCGGCTACAGGATGTGTAGGATAGGTGGGAGACTGTGATCATGCTTCGCTAGGAGTATGTTAGTCAACGTTGAAATACCACCCTTTCTGTATCTGGTGTCTAACTCCGTAATGCGGAGGACATTGTTTGGCGGGTAGTTTGACTGGGGTGGTCGCCTCCAAAAAGGTAACGGAGGCTTTCAAAGGTAAGCTCAATACGCTTGGTAACCGTATGAGGAGTGCAATAGCATAAGCTTGCTTGACTGTGAGGCAGACAAGCCGAGCAGGGTCGAAAGACGGATATAGTGATCCGGTGGTTCTGCATGGAAGGGCCATCGCTCAAAGGATAAAAGGTACGCTGGGGATAACAGGCTGATCTCCCCCAAGAGCTCATATCGACGGGGAGGTTTGGCACCTCGATGTCGGCTCGTCACATCCTGGGGCTGGAGAAGGTCCCAAGGGTTGAGCTGTTCGCTCATTAAAGTGGCACGCGAGCTGGGTTCAGAACGTCGCGAGACAGTTCGGTCCCTATCTGTTGTGGGCGCAGGAAGTTTGAGTGGGGCTGACCTTAGTACGAGAGGACCGGGTTGGACGAACCACTGGTGAATCTGTTATGGCGCCAGCTGTATTGCAGAGTAGCTACGTTCGGAATAGATAAGCGCTGAAAGCATCTAAGTGCGAAACTAGCCACAAGATGAGACTTCCATTGAGGGTCGTAGCAGACTACTACGTTGATAGGTTACAGGTATAAAGGTGGTGACATCATAGCCAAGTAATACTAATCGCCCGAAGCTTTCTCATAGCAGGTAATTATGGTTCATTAGTCACTGGTTCATTAGTTCATTGGTAGCAATACCGGTAAACGAAGAATAAGTACTAATGAACCGAACACTAAAACTGTTGTTTTCTCAATTTATTTGCTTCTTTCAATTATGTTTAAGTTTGTGGTCATTAGTCACTTGTCATTAGTCATTGGACTAAGCAAGCAGACAATAAGATCAGGAACAAAAAAAAGATATTAAGTTAGCGGTTATAGCCATCAGTCAAATCAAATGACTAATGACACAATGACCAATGACTAAAAGAAATTCAGGTGCCTATATCGGCGGTGTCCACCTCTTCCCATTCCGAACAGAGAAGTTAAGCCCGCCAGAGCCGATGGTACTGCAGTAAAATGTGGGAGAGTAGGTCGGTGCCAAATCTTATCAAGTCCCTTTCATCTAACGATGAAGGGGTTTCTTGTTTTATAACCCTTTTGCACCGAAAATGGCGCTAAGGGTGCTCCCTTTAATAACTCTTTAAAGAATATCTGTAGCCGCTTTCTTTTTCCTTCATCATCAACTTCGGCTTCCAGGTAAATGCGTCTATCAAACTCGTTGGCTGTTAAGTTTTCGAGATCGGCCAGGGCATACCAGGTACCTTGGTCAAGAAACTGAATGCCGTCTCTCACTTTTTTGTCCATACTACAAATCCTACTATTCCCAATGGAATTGAGCACAAAGAGAACCAGCCAAATACACCCAAATTATACAAAAAGCCACCATAGTCGACTCCGCCTATTATGCATGGGTGCACATTACCTTCATTGAGCTAACATCCGTGACCGTTAGCAATAATTCCGGCTATCGCTGCCGATAATATTGGCGACGCTATAAATAAAATAATAATAAGGTAGCCAATACTAGCTCTCGACCACAGCTTTCCTTTGCTTCTGAAATATAATGCAGACACGAATCAGGGATAAAATTGTAATTCAAATACGTTAATTACTGTTCCCAAATGCTTTTGCAAGTTTATTAAGCTCATTCACATCCATAGTCCTTTCACCATCGTTAATAACAATCCTATACCTAAAGGTAACTGATTCCCCTTTTTTCAAACTTAAATTTTTTTCCGATTTTCCATTGGTAAAAATCTTTTCGCCAAGCGGATTGGCTGCAAATAAACCGTATCCCCGGGCATGCCAAAACGTAGGGTAGTTAGGATTTTTAGGATGATCAATTATCGCTATACTTACCGAATCCGTTCCCATTTTGCCATAAACTTTGCACCAAACCCCGCGACTGCTCCATGCATCGTTGCCTGTTTTACCTGCACTTGTTATATAATTGCCGTTAGCTAAATGGTCAGTACCACCTTTAACTACAGTCACATTGCCTTTGTTATCGGTAAATTTCTGGTCTTCTGTAGTTGGCATTTGCAGTTCATGTGCCAACCGCAAACCTAGCATTCCGTCTTTAGCGTCTTTAAAAACTGCATCAACATTTGCTTTTAAAGTAGTAACCCGGTCAATTATACGCTGGTTTTTGTTCCCGCTAAATTCAAAGCGGGTAGTTTCTTCTAAAATTATATCCTTTTGCTGGTTTGTCCAGTTAGCATGATAGGCTAATATGCCCGTTTTTCCACCGGTTGCCTTCAATATTTTATCGGTACGGATCCATCCGTACAAGCTCTTTTTGTTTGCAGGTATTGCGTACGAGTTGTTCCAGAAGTCAAGGCCGTTCAGGTTTTCAAAATTAAACCAAAGGCCCATATGATGCGGATGGTCTGTTGGTTCCCCTGGTTTTGGATTAAGCGGGAAACCACGGGTAACAATGGTACCATTAGCGGCATACAACGGGTATAATACAGGCTTTTCCAGGCTGTCGGGGTAAAGGAAAGTGGTAAACAACTTACCCCCGATAGAAATATCGACTTTATTTTCTGTTGCTGATCTCACCACTTTTACCGGCTCGCTTTTCTGAGCTACCGCTATTACAGGTAGCGTAATAATCGCCATGGCAAATCCCAATTTTATGAAACTGGTTATCATGGTTATGAATATTTAAATATTTTACCATTTGCCATTACTTCCTGTGTTTTCTCATCGAAAGTGGCCTTATAACCGGTATGTACAGCAGCGTTGGTCATAATGTTTGCTATGGAATGGCTATACCCTGCTTCAACAGGCGCATTTGGTTGTTTACGACTGCGTACACATTCCATCCAGTTGCGTACATGATTTGATGTAAGTACATCGCCACCAGTGTTGGCCGAAGCTATTACCTTTTCGGTATTTGCCAGGCTAACTTCAGGCAACAGGTTGGCTTGCATATTCATGGCTGCAGCCATTTTTTGGGTTAAGCCGCCGGTTGGCGAAACTGTATTGGTGTTAAGATTTAACTCGCCACCGTTTGAATAATAGATCTCTGCCGGATGCTCGTCGCCATTGTGCATGCGCGAACCAAAAGTAACCTGGAAGCCTGTAGAGGGATCATCCAGCGGGCCATAATCAAAGGCTGCTAAAATAGTATCCCAGTTCCTGCGTCCATCTTTCCACATATATATACCGCCGTTGGCAACAACACTACGGGGATGTTTAAGCCCGGTAAACCAGTGTACAGTATCAATTTGGTGGCTCATCCACTGTCCGGGCAGGCCTGATGAGTATGGCCAGAACAATCGGTATTCCAGGTATATACGCGGATCAAATGGCTCGTACGGGCGGTTCATAATAAAACGTTTCCAGTCGGTATCAGCTTCTTTTAAAACGCTTAACAGTTCAGGTCGGCGCCAGCGTCCAGGTTGGTTAACGTTCCAGGTAAGCTCAACCATAGTAATAGGGCCAAATTTGCCTGAGCGGATAAAGCCATTAGCGGCGTGATAATTGGCGCCGCTTCTGCGCTGCGAACCTATCTGCACAATTTTACCCGACTCTTTAACTGCTTTAAGAGCTGCACGGTTATCTTCCATGGTTTCAGCAAATGGCTTTTCAACGTATGCATCGCAGCCAGCCTTTACTGCTTCAATGGCATGGCGGGCATGCTGAAAATCGGCAGTGCTGATAAATACAGCATCAACTGTTTTGCTCTCGTATAATTCTTCGTTATTGCGAAATGCCCTTACATCATTTTGCATCTTTTCTTTCCAGATAGATGCACCCTCTTCCCTGCGTCTTTTCCAAATGTCTGACACCCCAACCACTTCAAAATTAAGTTCTTTGCAGTGGTTCATAAAGCTGGGAATATGCGAGCTTCTGTGCCTGTCGGAAAATCCGACAACACCAACCCTCACCCTATCGTTAGCGCCGATGATGCGTTTGTAACTTTTAGCGCTCCAGCTGTTTTTGGCCAGCAATACCCCAGCCCCGGCCAACGCGGCCTGCCTGATAAATTTACGACGTGATTCTTCCATAGATGTTTATAGTTTAATGGGTTATGATCCCGAAATCAAAGCTGCTGTCCGGCACAAACAGCCGTGCTAACAAGAACAAGTAAATTGGTTTAATATAGTGTCAAGTAAACAGTTTTAAGGCTTGTCACAGTTTGTCTTTTCCCGACTTAGAACTTAAGACTAATTGCAATTCATAATTGAGGCGACACTAGTTTGGTAACCAGTAAAATATTAATGAAGTTACGTAAAAAGTAATAGCATCTCTGTAAGATGTGTATTACAATAGCCGGAGATTAATTTTTTTTATGCAGGAGATCACCCTGTGACAGCTGATCTCTAAAAAAATGTCTACAAAAAATGATAGTATAAAAGTATTTTCTTAATTCCTGGCTCTTAACTCCTGATTCTATTTTTCCTGTTATTTCACCTTCAAATATTTCTCAATTACAATTCTGTCAATCCCGGTACCTTCAACTTTTTCAACTCCCTTTTGAATCAGCGTATCGCCACTAAAGGTAATGGTAAAGGTAAACGGTTTGCCTTCCCAGGCTTTGTCTTTATAATAATCAAGGTGTTCGGTGTACTGGTCGCCTTTTAAAGTGTAGCGGCCGCCGCCTGCATCAAATTTGTTTGATGAATCTTTGGCAGTATTTATTATATGGTTTAAAAAGGCAAAATGTGTTTCATTGATCACTTTTATCATTTCCTGATCTTTTGGATAGCTGTTAGCCTGGCTCTGTCCTTTGGAAATGGTAGCGCCCGATACCAGGTGCCAGGTACCGATAATAGGATTAGTTGCTACAGGCTCCTTTTTTTCGGCCGGGTTGTTACAGGCCATTAAAAAAGCAACTGCTGATAGTGATAAGAAAGCTACAGGTTTAAATTTCATAATGTGTGGTTTATTTGCTAAATATATAAAATTCATCATAAAGTTATCGGCATTATTACCTTACAGGTTTAACAGATTTTATATATTTGGGCAATAACCAATTCATCGGAATTACATCCCCTTCGGTAATTTCATCGTTCTTAAATTCTTAAATAATAGTTTTGAAATACATTTTTACTTCTATCCTCTTTATACTTATATACAGTAATTTATCAGCCCAACTAAAACTTGGCGGAACCATTAATACCCTTGCAAAACGCCCTGTTGGTTTTGCACCTGTTAATCTGAAGGGTTTGGATAATAACAGTGACAAAAATTTACAAGCGGATAGCACCGGCCATTTTAGCTTTAATAACTTAACTGCCGGCAAATATTTGGTAAGTACCTCGGTTTTGGGCTATGTGCCCGCGCAACTTAAACTTACCCTAACCCGCGATACTGCTGTAAATATAATTTTAGCAATAACCAATACGCAGCTAAGCGAGGTAACTATTACCAGCAGCAAGCCTGTGATAGAAAATAATACCGAGAAACTGGTTTACAATGTATCATCAAGTATTACGGCAAATGGAGGGGATGCACTTGCTGCTTTAAGCAAAGTGCCTGGGATACGGGTTAATAACAACGAGATTAGTATTGCCGGTAAGGGCATGGTACGCGTAATGGTGAACGACAGGCTGATACAATTAGCAGGGGAGGACCTTACACGATTTTTAAAATCCATGTCGGCTAACCAAATCTCGAAGATCGAGCTGATCAAAAATCCGTCTGCCAGTTATGATGCAGAAGGAAATGCAGGCCTTATTAATATCACTACCAAGCAAAGCAAAAAACAAGGTTTATCAGGCAATGTGCAATTAAGCGATAAGCAATGGCTGCACAGCCCGGCAAATGTTTTTGGCACCAGCAATTACTGGATGCTGAACAGCAGCGCAAACCTTAATTATAATTCAAAAAAACTATCAGCCTATGCCAGTCTGAATGTTAATGGCGATCATGAGCTGGAAGGTTTTGAAACCGATGTATTTTATCCCAAACAAACCTGGAAGCAAACTGATACCGGTAATTATCGCTTACATGAATATAGCTATGTTTTAGGGCTCGATTATAAGCTAAGCCCTAAAGCTACAATTGGCTTTAATTACCTTGGCGGTACTACCACCTACGATGGATCAGACCATGTGAATAACCCGGTTTATAATCAAAGCAGCCAACTGGATAGTACGCTTCGCACCTTTGCCACTTATCACCCCATAGCTATCAGCAATTCCATTAACCTGCATAGCGTTATCAAGTTTGATACCACCGGTAAAAAGTTGTCGTTAAATGCCGATTATTTTAATTACTATCGAACAGACCGTTCCGATTTTGAAAGCAATACATATTTGCCTGATGGATCAGCCATCCCGACATCCAACACGCGCTATCACGATAATAACAAACAAAACATAAACGTATATACCTTTAAGGCTGATGCCGAAATACCTACCGCTTTTGCCAAGCTGGCCTTTGGTGGCAAGCTGAGCTTTATTGATACCTACAGCAATGCCTTTTATTATAACAGAACGGGTGTAAATACCCTCACGTACAATACCAACCTGAGCAACGAGTTTGACTATAAGGAGAACACGCAATCCGCTTATTTTAATTTGGATGGTGAAAAGAAAAAATGGAAATACCAGGCAGGTTTACGGGGCGAGTTAACCCAAACCACAGGGTACTCTTACACGCTTAATACTACTAACGTTAATAAGTATTTTCGTCTGTTTCCGTCAGTGCTTATAGGCTACCAGGTTGATACAGCGGATAGCTTTGCCCTAACTTTTGGCCGACGGATTAACAGGCCCGTTTTCTGGAATTTAAATCCGTTCAAATCATTATACACAGCCTACAGTTATGGAGAAGGTAATCCTTTTTTGCAGCCGGAGTATAATACCAATATAGAGCTTTCACATACCTATAAAAATATCCTTACCTCGGGCTTGTTCTTAAACATTACGGATAATGGTTTTTATAATGTGACAGTTGCCAGCGCAGATACCAACCTGGTTTACACCATTCCACTCAACTTTATTAAAACTTACAGGGTCGGGATCTCAGAGAGTTTAACCCTGCACCCTTTTGAATGGCTGGATAATAATGAACAGGTAACGGCTTACCATACCAGCGCTCATTCTAATCTGCCATATATCAACAGTATTAAGGGTTATGGATTATATTTGGCTACCAATAACACCATTTATTTTAATAAGGATAAAACATTCGCGTCTGCCGTAAACTTCTGGTATCAGTTTCCGGAGATTGACCATATTGGCCGTGCCGATGCCTATTATAAATTGGATGTGGGTTTCAGTGCTATGGCCTTGCAAAAGAAGCTCAACATCAGCTTAAATCTTAATGATGCTTTCAGGAGCAGTGCAAACGCTGTAACTACTACTGTTAACGGCATCCGCGAAAAGTTCACCAATTTTCAGCTAAACAGGTTTGTGCAATTAGCCGTGAGCTACCGCTTTGGCAAGGAAGCAAATACCGGAAAAGCGGATACGGGGAATGCGGATGAACGGGGGAGGGCACATTAAGTTAATCTGAGAACTATTATTTTGCTTCAAATATGTGATCTAAAATATACCTTGCTTCTGTTACAAACTTGCCCTTTTTTATAAGGTCATTTAAATCTTCAAAGGCTCCCGCCGAAATATTGTAGTCTTTTTCTTTGCAGCGGGTAACATAGTAACTATAAATTTCTTTTGCCTTTTCAAAATTGCCTTTACAAAGGGTAGCCAAACCTATATTAAACATAGCATAGGTAGCTGTTTCATCGTATCTAATAGCTTTGTATGAGTATTCAATACAAGCATCAAAATTGCCAGTAAGGTAATATGTCCAACCAAGATCTCCATAAGCGCTGCTATAAGTGCTATCTATTTGAATGGCTTTTTTTGCATTGGCAATTGCTGCTAAATAATTGCCTGTTCTATTATAAACCATGTTTAAGCTCACATATGCATATTTATATGACGAATCTATCCCGATAGCTTTTTGATGGTAAGGAATAGCTTTATCAAAAGCGTTAAGTTGATAATAACAGTCGCCTATCCTGTCGGTCGTATAAGCGCGGTGCTTATCAAGCGAAACAGATTTTTTAAAATCGGAGATTGCATTCTCGTATTTTTTGTCATAATAATAAGCATCTCCCCTGTCCTCATATAATGATGCTTTTGTTGGATTTAGTGAGATAGCGTGGGTATATATTTCTATGGCAGTAGTATAATCTTCTTTAGCGTAATAAATATCTCCTTTAATGTTATATCCATAAGAGTTATCAGGGTATAATAAAATATACTTATCAATATGATATAGGGCGCTGTCTCTCATATTGAGGCCATTATAACAGCGGGCCAGGTTATATCTATATAAAATATAATTAGAATTGACTCTTTTTATTTTATAAAAGTTGTCAATCGCATCCCTATAATTATCAGTTTCAACCTGGACATTGGCGAGGTCATAATATGTTTCGTCTTCTTCGGGGAACAGCCTGATAGCTTCTTTAAAATCAGCTATGGCTTTTTTAGACTCGTTACTGCCGGAAAAGTTTTTCCCCCGTAAATGATATGCATAAGCATACTCTGGCGATAGCTTAATAATCTTGTCACAAAGATGAATACTCTCTTCATACTTTTCTTCTTCGTAAAGATATTCGGCCTTTAAAAGGTTTGCAGTAATGAGCAGTGGCTTATCCTTTAATAATTCATCCAGTTCCCGGCCCGTTTTCGGACTGTTACTCATAGATAACACATAAATTTTTAAGCGCCGGGTAAAGATAGTATTTGGCGCATGCTTGAACTCTGCTGCCAGCAATTTTTCATTTGGAGGAATCTCTTGTGTAAGTGTTAATTTGAGGAATGAAAACCCAAGCTTTTTCTCTTCCGGAGATAGTAAACCGCTGTTGATATCTTTAATCAGGTCAAACAATTCCAATCCAAAATAAGGAAAAGCACGATATATCTTTTTTAGCGATTCAGCATGCTGCACAGCGGTTAACAACAATCGGCTGCCTTTTTCAAAGCTGTCTTGTTTAAGCTGTACAATACCTTCTTTAAAATATATTAGAAAATCATTGGTAGGGTATGACATCCTGTTAACAGGCATTATCATTCTTTTAGGGGTTGTATCAATCTTCATTATTGCCTTTGCAGGTAGATAAACGAAGAGAGCAAATAACAAAATAGCTATGCGATAATTAAGGGTCATGATATAAAAATAACAATTAAGAAGGATAGAATAAAGCCTGCCTGATTTTAGTTGTATTTAGATCATCAATAAAAGATCAAAAACTATAATACAGTGCTAAAACAACCATAACTATTTTTCGCTCGTACTATTAAATACGGCAATTAGCTTGACATTTCAGCTTTCAGCCTGTAAATTTGCGGCAGCATGTTAAAACAACTAACGGCTTATTTTCTCATCTTTTCATTGCTTGCAGTTAACTTCTCGCGGTTCTTTATTTTCGCGGGTTTTGAGCTGAACAAGAATTATATTACCGCAAATCTTTGCGAAAACCGGGATAAGCCCTGGCTGCACTGTAATGGTAAATGCTACTTCGCAAAAAAAATTAAACAAGCCCAGGAAAACGAAAGAAAAGAAGCTGCTAAAGATAATTTTAGCCGACTGGAAGTTTCTTTTTTCCAGGAACCCTTCAAATTAGCATTTATTGAACCTGTTATTTTAGATGATAATAAAAGTTCATTCCCTCAATACACCTATCAATATACAAACCATTATATTGATGCTATCTTCCGTCCACCCAAATCATTAGTATAATTTCTTTTATTCAAATCCATTCGCCAGGCAGTTTGCTATACTGGAAAAGTAGTGGTTTGTATTGCCTGGTTCTGTTTCCAATTTTTTTGACTGATTTTAAATCAGCGGCTATTGGTGCATTATCTAACGCTAAATAATCTTCTTTATACTAATACATACATGAATAAACGTACACTCAAAAAAGTGTTATTGCTGGCTGCAGCATTTTTTACTATGCCTCTTGCAATGGCTCAGCATATTTTTAAGGGAAAAGTAGTTGATAATATTACTCATCAGCCAATAGAATACGCATTTGTTTATGCAAACAAACAATCTGCCGCAACTAATAAGTGGGGAAATTTTCAGCTCTCTTTAACGTCTGATACGCTTACTTTAACCATATCCTATATGGGTTATCAAAAAAGATCTGTGCAAGTTAAAAGCTCAGATCAAAGGTTGGTTATTGCTTTAACCCATGGGCAGATCGACCTTAACGAGGTGGTGATCTCTCCGCATTTAAGCAATAACTCGTTCCATACGCTTAGCGCTTTGGATCTTAACTTAAGGCCCGTAAATTCATCGCAGGATTTGATGCGCCTGGTGCCCGGCCTGTTCATAGCGCAGCATATGGGTGGTGGCAAGGCCGAGCAGATCTTTATCAGGGGTTTTGATGCCGACCATGGCACTGACCTGAATGTTTCTGTAGATGGTTTGCCGGTAAACATGGTATCGCATGTACATGGGCAAGGGTATGCTGATCTGCATTTTTTAATCCCCGAAACAGTAGCCTCCTATGATTTTGGCAAAGGGCCATATTATACCGATAAGGGCGATTTCACAACTGCCGGATATCTTAACTACACAACTAAGGATGCGCTGGATAAAAGCATGATCAGCCTGGAAGGTGGCCAATTTGATACTTACAGGGTTGCAGGAGTGGTTGATCTGCTTGGCGGCAAAGCCAAACAAAATGGCGAGAACGCTTATATAGCCGGTGAATACAATTATACCAATGGCCCTTTCCAACTGGCGGAACATTATAAACGTTTCAACTTATTTGGCAAATACACCAAACAGTTGGGTCAGAATAATAAGCTCTCCATCAGCGCATCTACCTTTAGCACCAGCTGGACACCATCTGGCGAGATCCCAGAGCGGGTAGTAGCTGCCGGAACAACTGCTATTGACGATAACGGCAATGCAATTAAAATTCTGGCAGCGGCAAATACTATCAATCGCTTTGGTACAATTGACAGTGCACAGAATGGCAAAAGCACCCGCACCAATGCTATTGTAAAGCTTGCATCCGACCTGGAAAACAACTGGACATTGGAAAACCAGTTGTATTACACCCATTATACCTTTCAGCTCCATGTAAACTCTACTTTTTTTGCTGAGGATGATGTTAATGGCGATGAAAGGTTTCAGAATGAAACAAGAGACCTATATGGGTATAACGGAAAGCTAAGTAAACGCAGTTATTTGGGTAATGCTACATTGATCTCGACCTTAGGCATCGGCGACCGTATGGACAGAACTTATGGAACATTATACAGTAATGTTACAGAAAAATACCAGTTTTTAGATGCCATAAGCCAGGGCAATATCAAAGAAAATAGCCTGAATGCTTATGTTGATGAAACATTGGAAACCGGGAAATGGCTGTTTAATGCCGGTGCAAGAGTAGATTACCTGCACTTTAATTTTCACGATAGCACACAAAATAAGGCAGTAATAAGTCCGAAGGTAAACATCCAGTACACGGCTAATGAGCAGGTACAGTTTTATTTAAAAGCGGGCAAAGGTTTTCATTCCAATGATGCGCGTGCAGTGATAGGCAATAGCGGTTTACAAACCTTGCCTGCTGCTTATGGTGCCGATTTGGGATTAAACTGGAAACCAGTACCTCACCTTTATATTAATGCCGCGCTATGGTATTTATACCTGCAACAGGAATTTGTATATACCGATGATGGTACCATTGAACCGGGAGGCAAAACCCGCAGGGAAGGCATTGATCTTTCGGCACGTTATCAGTTAGCCAAATGGCTGTTTGCTGATTTGAATGTGAACCTGGCTAAACCACGCTTGGTAGGTGAAGCAAATGGCGAAAACTATTTACCGCTTGCCCCAACCTTTACCAGCACCGGTGGCCTGGATTTTAAATTTAACAACGGTATTAATGGCGGCATCAGCTATCGTTATATGCACAAAAGGCCTGGCAACGGAAATTATACCCTAACCGCCGATGGCTATTATGTTACTGATTTGAAACTGAACTACACTCAAAAACGGTATGAACTGGGTTTATCAATTGAAAACCTTTTGAACACCAAATGGAATGAGTTTGAGGCCGAGGAAGTGACCCAATTACGAAATGAAACCGCCCCTGTTGACCAGATGAGCTTTACACCGGGAACCCCGTTTTTTGCGAAGCTAAGGGTAGCGTTTTTCTTTTAAACAGATATAAATAAATTAAGCATTGATCTCAAATAAATATATTCTGTTGATGTTAAGTATGCTTCGACGGGGAGTCATCTATCTAATAATAGTTTCTACACTGGCGGCTAACTTTTCGAGGTTCTTTATCTTCGCTGGTTTTGAGCTGAACAGGAATTATATTGCCGCGAATCTTTGTGAAAACATTGATGAGCCCTGGATGCATTGTGAAGGTAAATGCTATCTTGAAAAGAAAATTAAACAAACACAGGAAAGTGAAAAGAGTGATGAACACCAGTCGCAAAAAAATCTTTTCCAGGAGGCGGCTATCAATAATTCATCGCTAATAAAATTTCAAAACCAGTTGCTTCACATTATTAACACGCCATATCCCCCAGGCGGGTTGGCTCAATTTAACGGAACGCTGTTCCGCCCTCCGCAATTAAGTTAAATATCCTCTTTTCTGCAGTTTATTAAATCATCCGGCCCGTGCTTATTGCATGGGATAGCCGCTGCTTTAATAATTGCTGTGATCCATCATTATTTATGGCTCGAAAAGTCGATCCCTTTACACAAGTGGATTGGTATGGCTGTGGATTTTGGTGATTTTAATAAACGTGTACGGCTTTTAATGCCTGCATAATTACACACAAATACATTAACGGGGAGCCCGCTCCTCAAAAAGTTTATATGAAACGATATTTAATCCTGATTATATTTTTATCCATTTCCGTATCACTCACATTTGGTCAAACAATAAAAGGAACGGTTACTGATGCGCTTACGCATGAAGCCCTGCCTGGTGCGATGATCTGCAATGTTGATAGCAGTAATACAACATCAAAAGCCTTTGCAAAAACAAACACCGCGGGGAAGTTTGAAATTTCAATCACCGGTGTCCGTCAGCTAAAGTTTACAATGATAGGCTATACCGATAAGCTAATGAAATTGGAAAACCTTGCAAACAGCAAAGGCTTAAGCATTGTTATGGAGCCTTCAACGCTTGATCTGCAACCCGTAATAGTGACTGCCAGCCGCGAAAAACAGGCACGCCGGGAAGCGCCGATTGCAATTACTCAAATAAACGCTACCCAGATAAAAGATACTAAAGCAACCGCCCTGTATCAGCTGTTAAATAAAGTAGCAGGTGTATACATGGTGAATCTTGGTAACGAGCAGCACACCATGGCCATCCGCCAGCCCATAACGTATAATGCACTGTATTTATATATGGAGGACGGGCTGCCCATTCGCCCAACAGGGATCTTTAACCATAATTCGCTGTATGAGATCAACATGTCAGGCGTAAAGGATATTGAGGTTATTAAAGGTCCTGCATCTTCGCTATACGGCAGCAATTCTATCGGCGGAGCTGTTAACTTTATAACCCAGGGGCCGCCAACAGGCTACGCAGGTGATCTATCCGTTCAGGGCGATAATTATCATTACAAAAGGGTTGATGCCGATGGTGGTTTTACATCGGGTAAGTTTGGTTTATATGCGGGTGGTTACATTGCCCATCAAAAAGATAGCTGGCAGGATTATTCTGATTTTGATAAATACTCAGGCAACATCAAAACCACGTATGATTTTGATAACGATACCAAATTAACTACCGAAGCATCGTACAATAACTTGGATACGCAAACGCCGGGTAGCTTGGATAGCGCCCATTTTTATAACAAAAGCTATGGCAGCAACCAGCGCTTTACCTACCGCAAGGTAAATGCACTGAGGGCCAGCTCGCGGGTTGACCATAAGTGGGATGATAAGAACAGTACGTTTTTTACCGCCTTTTTCAGGAATAACTCAACCGCGCAATTGCCAAGCTATTATATTTCGGATGTGCGCGATGCCGGCGGAAACTACCTAAGCTCGAACGGCCAGGTAAATGACTTGAAATTTCAAAGCTATGGTTTACTTACCCAGCACCGATCGGATTTCGATTTTTTGCATTCACGCCTGATAGTTGGCGCTTATTTGGATGATAGTCCAAGCTCATATTACGCGCAATTTCTGGATATTCAAAAGGATGTAGCCAATAACTATTATACAGGCTTTACCAATATCGGTAAATATATTGATCAGTATAAGATCAGACTTTTTAACACCGCTGCTTATACCCAATACGAGATAAAACCTGCCGAAGCATTAAGGATAGTAATGGGTTTAAGGTATGACCGTGTGCATTATAATTTTGATAACGGCCTGCCGGTTGGGCAAACAAAATACAAACAACAGGAAACCAATAACTTTAATATAGTTGCCCCTAAGCTGGGTTTAACGTATGATCTTGGTAGCAATTCTGGCTTTTATGCCAACTACAGCGTAGGTTTTCAACCACCCGAAACCACCGATCTTTACAGTTCGCGCCAGCAGGTTAGCTTAAAGCAGGCCACTTTTGATAATTACGAAATTGGCGGCTGGTTCTCTGCTTTCGACAGAAAACTGTATGCAGAGATCAGCCTGTATGACCTGGAGGGGCATAACGAGATCATCAACCAGTTACTGTCGGATAATACTACTCAAAACGAAAACGCGGGCGCTACCCGGCACAGAGGTATTGAATATTCATTAACCTATGCACCTGTGCATGAGCTTACCTTTAGGTTTAGCGGCACCAATGCAAAGCACACCTATATTGATTACAGCGAGGTGGCAACCAATTATTCAACCGGCCAAAGCTATACCATTAACTATAATGGTAAACGGATGAACAACGCCCCTGCATGGATAGCAAATTCGGAGCTTACCTATAAACCATTGTACCTGCCCGGTTTCCGCATCGCGACTGAGTGGCAGCATATTGATAAATACTACACCAACCCGGCAAATACCAAAACTTATTCCGGCTATGATACTTATAACCTGCGTTTAGGCTATGAGTTTAAGCAGGATGTTTTAAAAGGGGCAGGGGTTTGGTTTAATGTGCTTAACCTAACCAATAAACTGTATGCGACTACGGTAACCAGCAACCAATATGGTGATACTTACAACGCCGCACCACCACGTATTTATAGTTTAGGCATCAGTTATTCCATTTCAAAATATTAAAGCCATGTCAGTAAAAACAAGTTTTTATAAATTGCACAGGGTATTTGGGTTAATCGCAATTGTGCCGGTAATATGCTGGACGCTGAGCGGCCTCTCACACCCGTTTATGTCAAACTGGTTTAGGCCGTTTATTCCTGTTGAGGTATACAAGCCTCCGGTTCAAAGTGAGGTAAAACCAGCGTTATCCATTCAACAGGTATTGCACATCAATGATATTATTGAATTACGAAACTTTGGTCTTGTAAGCTTTAATAAGGCAAGCTACTACCAGGTTTTAGGTAAGGATAGTGTTTGCAATTATTACTCAGCAGACGACGGCGCACTGCTGAAGAACGGCGACCAACTATATGCCGTTTGGCTGGCGCGATATTTTACACAGGATTCGGTGTCTGCCATTAAATCAATCAGGCTGCAAAAAACATTTGATGGGCAATACCAGCCCATCAATCACTTGCTGCCGGTTTGGAAGGTAAGCTTCGCCCGGTCTGACGGTATGGATGTATATATTGAAACGGGCCAAAGCCGGATGGGTACTTTTAACAACAACACCCGTAAAGCGCTTTTGTGGGTTTTTGAGCAATTACATACCTGGGAGTTTTTAGCTGCAATTGCCGGTGATACCTTTCGGAATGTGTTTTTGTTGAGTGTAATAGCCGTTATGTGTTTTTCATTATTAAGCGGCTTAACCATTTACGGCTTGTTCTGGAAAAAGTTTAAAGCGGCAGCGCAAAAACGAAGGGAAAATAGGAGATATGACAAACGTTTCCTGTACCGGTATCACCGGAAAATAGGGCTTTATGTTTCTTTTGTGATGCTCACTTTTGTTATCAGCGCAGCATTCCACCTGGTTGTAAAGCTGCACAATGGCGATGTTGTGAAAGCGCCTTACGCACAGCTTATTGATAGAAAAGAACTGGGCCTTTCAAACCTTAAACTCCCGGTTGCCGATAGCACTATCATTAAGATTGGTCTGGCTAAATTTAATAATCAAGCTTACTACCAGGTGAGTAATAACAAAAAGGCTATCCTGTATTTTGATACCAAAACAGGGACGGCATTAATCGATGGCGATAAAACCTTTGCCGCATTTTTAAGTGATTATTATCACCCCGAAAATAAAGAGATAAAGCAGGCTAATGGTAAGTTAACAGTAAGCCAGGTCCGCCAGTTTGATAATGAATATGGTTTTATCAACAAACGGCTCCCGGTGCAAAAGGTAAGCTACCCAGGTAACAAGAATTGGTATATTGAAACAACCACAGCAAAGCTGGCCACCAAAGTAAACGGATTGGACAGAGCGGAAGGCTTCTCGTTTATCTTTCTGCATAAATTTTTTTACATGAGCTGGGCAGGAAAAAATATTAGGGATATAGTAAGCATGTTAGCCGCTTTAGGCGTATTGGTGGTTGCTGTACTGGGATTTTTATCATTCATTAAAAACAAATAATCATGAAGAAGATAGTAATAATTATTGCTTTTGCGGGATTGATGTTTAGTATTTCAGCCTGCGATCATTCAGTAGAAAAAGCAAGTACCAGCAAAGGGGTTAAAAAGAAAAAAGGCAAATATTTTTGTACGATGAACCCGGATATTACCTCGGATAAACCCGGTACTTGCCCTAAATGCGGGATGGAATTGGTGGAAAGGGATACTACGGAGGAAAAGTAAAATAAGGGTGGTTACAAATATGTCATTGCGAGGTACGAAGCAATCGCTTGCTATACAGAGCGAATATAAAGGTGTAGAACCTGCATAGCTGCTTAGCATGCGTGCGGTTGCCACGCTGCGCTTGCAATGACATAGTATCATAATTTAAAAAGAATCAGTATGCCTTATTAGATAAACGGCAAATGTTTACTTATGATAATGCGTTAATGTTTTAGTATTTACCAAATCATCAACAACTAACAGCTTTCCGGTATAGGAACTATTAGAAGCGGTTATTTTGCCTTCCAGCATGCTTTGCCCCGCGCAAGCCGGGTTGTTGCCTTTGCCAAGCGGCCATTTGCCTTGTGTATCGGTAATGGTGATACCAGCTTCGGCAGCCATCTCCAGGCCGAAATCGGTGCAGTTGGTGTGGCTGAGCTGGTATTTTTTATGATCGTATTTTTTTACTACGGCTAAGATCCTATTGAAGCTTCTGCGCGAAATAAAGGTGCCCGAAACCTCATCCCAGCTATGGCGGGCATCATCCTTAAAGGTGGATGGGGAAGAAGGGAACAACGGTGTAGCGGCCAGCGGGAAGCTCTTTTTAGGATAAAAACCAAACGACCGGCTAACATTGGTGCTATCGGCATTATACTTTATCAGCGTGATAAAAGTATGACCAACATTGTTTAGCACGTATACCCTGCGCTTGCCTGAAACCGGTTGCCGCACATGGATCATTAAAGCGTAGGCCACGGCTTTTTTTCCGTCATCAAACGGGTTTATGATCTTGTCGCCGTTAATAGGTGTCGATTTAATTTCAGCATCGCCGTTATAGGCTGTGCTGTCCTGATTAACCAGCATAATGTCAGAATTATGGATAGCCATAATCCGGGTAGTAACGCTATCATCTTCATTAACCAAAGTATCCCTCTTTTGGTTAAAATTATTGGCCATTAATTGTCTGCCATCTACAGACGCAGTTACAATAGGTGCATATTTTACCGTATCAGTTTTATTTTCAATGGTTAATGTTTTAAAATAACATTTCATGGCCAGCGGGTAAAGCCTAAGCTTGGTAAAAGCCACCGCCAGCTTGTAATAAAATTTTTGTCCGCGTTTTTTGTGCTGTGTACTAACAGTTGCCTGCTCTTCTTTTAACAGGGTTGTTAAATATTTACGCTCGGTAACCGGATCAATAAGCTTTGCGTGTTGCAGTTCAAGCTTTAGGCTATCCTTTATTCGTTCGGCAACTGAATCGCTGAACCTGTTTTCATGAATTACGGGCCGGGGTAAAATGGTTGTGCTATCCTGGGAATAGCCTGTGTTAAAAAACAATAAAAACAAAGGTGTAAGTAACCAGTAACGCTTGCGGCTAAAGGGTTGGGTGATAGTTATTGATTTTATCAGCCGGTTAAAACTAATGATAGGACTGTGCATTAAGGTAGTTTAAAAAATGAAAAACGCTGAACTGGTGCAAGTTATTATAAAATGACGGGTTATTTAACAATTGCTTAACAACAATAAAAGTATCTAACTAAATAACCGGGAATAATGTTTTTCATGGGTGCAATTTATAAACAGAATTTAAATCTACAAAATTAGTAGTCTTTTTTTCGGCGGAACCGGTAGAATGTTACTTTTGTATGATGGAAAATTACGCATTGGTAACAGGAGCGAGTAAAGGCATTGGTCGCGAAATTGCATTACAGCTGGCGCAGCTTGGTTATCCTCTTTTATTAGTGTCACGCAATGATGCTGAGCTTTCCTTGCTTGCAGCATCTGTTGAAAGAGATTATAAGGTAAAAGCGCTATGGTTAGCCGTTGATCTTTCAACAAGCAATGGCGCTCAGCAGGTTGCCAACTGGTGCGAAAGCGAATCTTTTAAAATTGAGATCCTTATAAATAACGCAGGCTATGGCCTCTGGGGTAATTTTGATACGCTCGACCTGGAAGCGCAGCTAAATATGATCAGCCTTAATGTTACGGCACAGGTTGCTTTAACATCCCTGTTGCTTCCGTTATTAAAGCAGGCAGGGCAGGGTTATATTTTAAACGTGGCAAGTACATCGGCCTACCAGGCCGTACCAACGCTGGCGGTGTATGCTGCAACAAAATCATTCATGCTTTCTTTTAGCCGTGCTTTGAGTTATGAGTTAAGAGATAGCCCTGTTTCTGTGAGTTGTTTAAGCCCGGGTCCTACAGATACGGATTTTACGCACCGGGCGGGTTTGGATGCGTTAAAGGACCTGGCCGATAAGTTTAATATGTCGCCAACTGTGGTAGCAAAAATTGCGCTTAAAGGGATGTTTAAGAAAAAGGTTGAGATACTCCCCGGATTTTTAAATGCAGCGGGCGCTAAGCTGGTAGCATTCGTACCGAAGCGGTTGATTGAAAAAGCAATCGGCAAGCTTTATAAGGTGCCTGGAAAATAATTTTATTTTTTTTGAAAAATATTTGGAGGTTATAAAATAATAGCTACCTTTGAATTATCTATTAAATCTATAGGTATTATATACATTGAAAGCAAAACAACATAGCGGCCTCTTTTCCATGCGAATGCCTAACCCAAAGGCATTATGTTGTAGCTGTTGTTGCTAATACTGCCACCTTCATTTTAATTTATTAATGGCACAGGTTAAACCGCTGTCATTTTCTCGCAACACATTATTTTAACTATCCACTTCCATGTCATCTTATAAAAAATTCACATTAGGCGAACAGCTTACAGGCGAACAACAGCTTTTTTTTAACGAACACGGCTTTATCCACTTTAAAAACTTCATTAAACCTGAAACTGTAGACAGCATTATTAAAGCGTCACAACAGGTACAACAGCAATGGTTGAATGCAGGAACGACCAAAGTAAACGGCGTACCCATTAAATATGGAAAGGATCTTGACGGAAGTGATATTGTACAGCGCTTTGCTTTTATCAACCAGCATCATGATCTGTTTTCTGGTTTGGCTGATGATCCCCGATTTGGGATTTTACTGGAAATGGTTGGTCAGGGCGCAAGGCTGGGCACCCGCGAAAAAGATGGAATGGTATTTAATCATTACGTAAACAGCTCGCAAAGCGCCTTTACCAAAATGGGCTGGCATACCGATGGCCTGCGCGATATTTTCCATGGTTCGAGGTTAAACCCTATGCTTAATGTGGGGATCCACCTAAACAGCCTGAAGGCTGAGCATGGGGGCCTGCGCGTACTGCCCGGTACGCACAGGCAAAGCCTTTACCAGATGCTGTTTAGAAAAAGATATTTTCTTGATAATGAGGCGGACAAGCATGAAGTAGCCATTATTCCCGAGGCCGGCGACCTTACCATTCATGATGGCCGCCTATGGCACCGGGTGGCGCAATCAACCGTTATTGGCGAAGAAAGCCGCAGGCGGGTGATCTACATTCCAATAATTGCAGGCAAGTTTGAACCCAAGCATGCGGATAGCCCCACAGTGTTTTACCAGAAATTTGCAGGCTTAGTAAAATAAAGATATGTTGATAACGTTACTAGTTGTTTATATAACCCGTAGGATCCGGGCAGCCAGGGCTTTACGCTCTGCAACATTAGTATTACAAATTACGCAGCAAAGTAATCTTAATGTTAAATAAATAATAAAAAATAGGCAATAATACTAAACACTTGGCAACTGTCGTTTAAACACGTATATTTGCAGCAGTAAATGCAAAGGCTGGTCGGCAGCACAAAAATGGTTCGAGTCCATGTTTGCAGCTCTTCTCATAATTTAGGTTTATAATTGGTTAGAACGCGCTCCTGCCCATCAGGAGCGCTTCTTGTTTTTATAGGTTTTTGATACCTGCGGTTCATCATCATCTTTTTCAACTAATCTCTAATCACCAACCTCTAACCTCTCTTTCCCAACTTCCACAAAAAATTCTTACATTTCCTGTAACCATTTTATTTTACCGGAGTATCTAACTAAAATTAACATAATAACTGACCCTGATTGAACTCGTTGGCCGACAATACAATCATGCTGAAGGTGAAAGCTGGAGACCTGGATAAGATGGGCCTGCTCTTTGAGCGGTACAATCGCCCTTTATACGGCTTTTTGTTCCATATGACGTATCAGCGGGAAACCAGCGAGGATTTGGTTCAGCAGGTTTTTTATAAGATGCTGAAGTACAGGGAAACCTTTACCGCTACCGGAGAGTTTGTGCACTGGATGTACTCCATAGCACGTAATACGCTGAAAGACCAGGGTAAGAGCCTTAAGCAAAGGGTGAAGCATGAAAATACGGATGATCATGCTGAAAGATTATCCGGCGGCTTAACACCTGAAGAGCACCTGGAAAAAAAACAGGCTAAGCTTGGCCTTTATAAGGCGATGGAAAAGTTAAGCGATAGCCACCGGGAGGTGCTTACGCTAAGCAAGTTCCAGGAGCTGAAATACCAGGAGATTGCGCAGATATTGGATATCTCGGAAATAGCTGTAAAAACACGGGCGCACAGGGCCATGCTGGAGTTGAAAAGTATTTATGAAAAAACAGAACGCTAAAACAGGAAAAAGATGAAATGTGAGCAATATGAGGAGCTGTTTGCCGGCTGGCTAAATAATGAATTAAAACCGGCTGAAAAAGAAATGCTGGAGCAACACTTAACAGGTTGTGCTGCATGCAAGGCCGAACTTGCATCCATGCAGCAGCTTTGGGTGTTAATGGATGAAGTTGAAGTGCCTGAGCCTTCTGCAAATATGCAAGCGGATTTCAGGACAATGCTGAATGATTATAAAGCAGCAGAGGCGGGTAAAAAAAGTTCATCAATAGGTATTTTAGAGCAGCTAGGCTGGTTATGGCAATGGAAGCAAAGATGGCCCCTGGCCTATACCCTGGCGATAGTTTTGATCAGCTTTGGTTGCGGGTATTTGTTTTTCAATTTAGCCGGGGGCAGCAAACAGGATAAGCAAATGGTAGAGCTTACTTCGCAGGTGCATGAGCTAAAGCAAACCATGATGCTGGCTTTACTTGAAAATCCATCGGCATCTGAACGGATGAGGGGGGTTAGCTATACCGGCGAAATAAAGCATGCGGATAAAGAGGTGATAGATGCTTTACTATCTACCTTAAATAACGACCCTAACGTAAATGTGAGGCTAAGCACGCTTGATGCATTAACACGCCTTGCCGGTCACCCGGAGGTTAGGCAAGGGTTGGTGCAGTCAATCACACAACAGGATTCGCCGCTGATGCAGTCGGCCATTGCAGATGTGATGCTTAAGCTGCAGGAAAAAAGTTCGGTAAAATCGTTTAGAGAATTATTAAAACAAAAGGACCTTGATCACGGCGTCAGGGATAAGATTAAAGAAACCATAACACAACTTATTTAAATAAAACATTTTATGAAAAAGATATTGATCCCTGTTTTAACAGGAGTTGGGCTTTGCCTTGCCCAAATTACAGCACAGGCTCAGGTATATAAAACGCATGTGAGCAAGGAGTTTACTGCGAAAAAGGCGGTTGCCATTTGTAACCTCGATGGTTCGGTAAAAGTTGAAGGATATGCAGGCGATAAGGTAATAATTGAAATTGATGAAACCATTACCGCTGAAGATCAGCAAACTGTTGAAGAGGGTAAAAGGGACTTTAAGCTCGGCTTTGATCAGAAAGGCGACAGCGTGATTGCCTATACAGCCTATCCGTACGATACCAGGCCTCACCGTAACTGGAACAGGGGCGATAACGACCGCCATATAGAGTACCGGGTTAAGCTGGAATATACAGTTAAGGTGCCCAACCAGGTCGACCTGTATGCATCCACAGTAAACGAAGGCAACATTATTGTTAAAAATGTATATGGCGCATTAAAAATAAACAATGTAAATGGCAGTATTGAAATTGTAAATGCAAAAGGAACAACCAGTGCCCATACGGTAAACGGGCCGGTGACGGTTAGTTACCTGCGTAACCCACCCGAAGCATCATCTTATTATTCAGTTAATGGGGAATTGAATGTTACCTACCCGCCGGGTCTGTCGGCCGATGTTGAATTTAAAAGCATGAACGGCCAGTTCTATACCGATTTTTAGGACACGGAAGTGTTGCCAAGTAGAATTAGCAAAACAGAAAGAAAAAATGGCAGCGGTACAATATACAAGCTTAGCAAAGCATCAGATGTGCGCTTTGGCACAGGTGGCAAAACATTCAAGTTCGAAACTTTGAATGGAAATATTTATATTAAAAAATTAAAATAAGGACAGCGATATGAAAACGATAAAAATAATAGCAGCATTGGCTGTAGCAATGCTTATAAATACAGGTTTACAGGCGCAAACCGCGGAGCAGTTGGTAGTCCCGCTAAGCCAGCCCGGCAAACCCTATAAACTTGACGTTGGCCTGGTTGATGGTTCCATTACTGTAACCACCTATGAAGGGAAAGATATAATTATTGGCGTACAGGAAAAAGGGGATAAGAAAGTTAGAGTAAGAACCCACGATGGGATGCATTCTTTATCAACAGGCAGCAGAGCCGATATCCAGGCCGAAGAAAACAATAATAAAGTTAATGTACATGGCGAGGCAGGAAAAACAACAAACCTGGTAATTAAAATTCCACAAAATGAGGTTGCCTTAAAGCTTGGAACCGTAAATGATGGCGACATTTTGGCGAGCAACATTAGCGGTGAACTTGAAATAAGTAACGTGAATGGCGGTATTAAATTAACCAGTATCGCAGGCTCAGTCGTAGCAAATACGGTTAACGGAAATGTTATAGTAACCTTTAGGAGCATTGACCCAAAAGCGCCTATGGCTTTTACTACGCTTAACGGTAATGTAGATGTTACATTTCCCACAAGCCTGAAGGCCAATGTTAAGCTTAAATCAGACCGTGGCGAGATCTATACAGATTTTGATGTAACCGCCGAGCCGCATAAGCCAAATGTAACCCATACAAGTAGAAGCAAAGGGGGCATGTACAGCTTAAAGCTTGAAGATTGGGTATATGGCAAAATTGATGGCGGCGGCCCCGAAATGTTAATGAAAAATATGAACGGCAATATTTATATCCGCAAAGCAAAATAAAAATTCGTCTCAAGGTCATATTAAAATAAATCCTTCGTATGAAGCAATACTTTAGATTGTTGTTTTTTGCAGCAATTATACTACTCCTTAATCGGGTGCCGGTAATTGCGCAAAACGGAACAATTATAAAGCCAACCGATAGCGTAAGTACTTTTTTTATCAGAAGGATGAAAAAGCTGGGGATTCCTGGTTTACAGTTTGCCATAATACAACATGGAAAAATTATCAATTCGGGATCGTATGGCCTTGCAAATATTGAATATACAATTCCGGTAACAAGCAAAACAGTCTTTTCGATTGCATCAGCTACGAAATCTTTTACTGCTAACGCTTTAATGCAATTGATGGAGGATGGCCTGGTTGAACTTTCAGCACCTGTATCAAAATACCTTGATAGCTTACCTGTTGCCTGGCAACAGGTAACTATTAAACAATTGCTCACCCATACTTCAGGAATTCCAAATATTGTTAATCCCGCCACATCGCTAACAATTGTTGATGGCGCTGATAAGGCCTGGGCAAAAGTAAAGACTTTGCCGATGGAGTTTAATCCTGGTGAGCGCTTCAGTTACAATCAAACCAATTATCTTTTGCTTGGCCGCATTATTGATAAGCTTAGTGGGAAATCTTTCAGCAGCTTTATAACAGAGCGGCAATTCAATGTCGCCGATATGCCATTAACTGCGCAAAGTGGGTTTGTGGATATTTACGATGTGGTACCGGGAAATGCAACTTTATATAGGTATGATGAAGGGAAATTAAAACATAATTTTCAGTATGCAATACCTTACTTTTTGCGAACAGGTTCAGGGATTTGCAGTAATGCAACAGAATTAGCACGTTGGATAATTGCACTTGAAAAAGGCAAGCTATTTAAATCAGCAAATACACTTAATTTGATGTGGACACCAGGCACGCTTAATAATGGACAGCCAGGTCCGTGGGCCTTGGGATGGCCCGTTAAAGCTCGTCATGAACATTTTGCAGTTGGAGGGTTTGGCGGGACCCGGTCTGCATTTTTTGTTTACCCCGAAGACGATCTTGCTATAATTATTTTAACCAACCTGGCAGGTTCAAATCCTGAGACCTTTATTGATGAAGTAGCAGGATATTATATTCCGGATATGAGTGCTTCAACCGGATTTGGCCTTCCCGCTGATATTAAGATCTTTCGTTCAAAATTGCTTAAACGTGGTTTTGAACATGCAATTGAGGTGGTTGAGGAAGAAAAGAAAAAAGATCCAGGGTACCGGCTCCCTGAAAACGAATTAAATGCCTGGGGATATAAACTAATAGAACAGGATAAAAAGAATGAAGCCCTGGAAATATTTAAACTGAATATTAATTTATACCCGCAAAGCTGGAATGTATATGATAGCTACGGGGAGGCGTTAGAAGGCTGCGGGAAAAAAGATGATGCTATTAAGATGTTTAAGCAATCATTGAAGCTAAACCCCGGGAACACTAACGCCGCAGAACATCTGAAACATCTTGAATAATACACATAACCTAAGTATCCGCTTAAAATATGAAAAAACTAACCATAATAATTACCATACTTATTTACACAGGGTCCATCGCTTTTGCGCAGGATAGTAAAAAAATGGATACCATTGTTGACCATGCGGCCAGGGATTTTATAAAAGACCATTCATGGGTGGGGTTTTCTGCCGGGGTTATTAAGGATGGTAAAACATATCAGTATAACTATGGCAGTATTAAAAAAGATAAAAACCAGCAGCCAACCGGGCAAACACTGTATGAAATTGGCTCAATAACCAAAACATTTGGAAGCCTTTTGCTGGCGCATGCGGTGTTGGAGAAAAAGGTAAAGCTTGATGATGACATCCGCAAATACCTGAGAGGAAACTACCCCAACCTGGAATATAACGGGAAACCGATCCAACTGCTTCATTTGGTAAATCTTACTTCGCGCCTGCCTGATAACCTGCCGGATAAGCCGGATGCATTTAAAAATGTGAGCCCGGATTCTATGTCTTTCGCAATTGCAAAGCTGCATAAGGGCAATACAAAAGCAAACCTGCTGGAGGATTTATACAAAGCAAAGCTGGATACTACACCCGGGTTACTTCCAAGGCATTCAAATGTTGCAGGCCAGTTGTTGGGAATTATTTTAGAGAACATTTATCAAAAGCCTTACGAGGAACTCATAAAAGAATACATTACCGGGCCACTGAAAATGGATCATACTTTTATGACCATCCCCGCAAACAAAGAGAAACTTTTTGCTACAGGCTATGATGGTAACGGAGTGATAATGCCTAATATTCCTGAAGATGCATGGGCCGCCGGAGGCTTACATTCAAGCATAGCGGATTTAGCAAAGTACCTGGAATTTCAGCTTGATGAAAAGGACCCGGCAGTAAAAATGACGCATCAGCCTGTATGGGGAGATGCGAATGTTTTTGCACTTGGGCTAAACTGGTTCATTAATAAGACAGGCGACGGAAAACTAACCATCCATGATGACGGAACCACCCTGGGCTTTACCACCTATTTTATGCTTTACCCGGAACAGAATTTTGGAGTAGTATTACTTGCTAATGAATATTCACAAACTTCAAATAACGAGCTTGGTAAAATAGCTGAAAAGATCTTTAACGAAAATTTTTACACCCCGGCCCAGATTGCATCTGATGGGTTTGGCTTTTCACCGTCAATAAACCAGTTGCTTGACGAATTAAAAAAAAGAGGCTTTGAGAAAGCCATTGAAGTTGTCGGCGAATTAAAGAAAAACAACTCCGGCTTTAACCTGGTAGAAAATGACTTAAATAATTGGGCATATACACTTGCCGGAAAAGGTAAAAAAGAACAGGCTTTGGAGATCTTTAAATTAAACGTGAGCCTTTATCCGGATAGCTATAACACCTATGACAGCCTGGCGGAGGCTTATGAAAATATGGGAAACAAGGAGTTAGCTATTAAAAACTTCAAACGTTCGCTCGAATTAAATCCTAAAAACACAAACGGTACAGAGCATCTGAAACACCTGGAATAATACAAAACGTAAACTTTTTATTATGAAGATCATCAAAATAAGTTTATTGGCTATTTGGGGATGCATTGTCCTGAATTTGATGCCAAAACCGGCGTTCACTCAAGAAAAAACGACAGAAAAGCCGTCAGTTTCACCACGCTTTTCAACAAATGAAGCAATTAAGCATCTTGAAAAAGATATCCCATTGCTTATGCAGAAAGCTAATGTGCCGGGAATGTCTGTTGCATTGGTCCGTAATGGCAAGCTTGTGTGGAGCGGTGTATTTGGTGTGATGAATACAGAAACCAAACAACGGGTGACAGGTGAAACTATTTTTGAAGCAAACTCACTCACTAAGCCAGTTTTTGCTTATGCAGTTTTAAAATTAGTGGATGAAGGCAAACTTAGCCTTGATACCCCGCTGAATAAATATATTGATGATAAGCGTGAGTTTAGCGATGACCCGCGAATTGACCTGGTTACCCCAAGGATGTTGCTGAGTCATACCAGTGGTTTACAGCCTTCAGGACGTAAAGATTCGGAGAAATTGCGGTTCGGGTTTAACCCGGGAGAGAAATTTCAGTATTCGCCGGTAGGTATTACCTATCTTTTTAAAGTTGTTGAAAAGATAACAGGGATGAAGATTGAGGACTTTATGCAGCAGACTATCCTTGGGCCTTTGAATATGACCAGGAGCAGCTATGTATGGACCAGCAGGTATGATTCACTACGAGCTTACCGGCATAACTGGCAGGGTAGCGTGATAAGCGAGCGATACAAATGGGAGCATGGCGAAGCCTGCTGCAGCCTGCAGACTAACGCTGAAGATTATTCAAAATTTGTAATAGCAGTAATGAATGGCTGGCTTCTGAAAAAAGCAACATGGGAGGAGATGATGAAGCCCCAGATTAGTTTGAACGTGCAATCGCCCAATACTTTCTGGGGATTAGGATGGGGGCTTGAGCAAACAGCACATGGAGAATCCTTTTGGCATTGGGGTGACTCCGGTTTTAGTAAAGGATACATCACTGCATATTTACAACAAAAAGATGCTGTAGTGTTTTTTGCAAATAGTGAAAGCGGGCTTTCATTTGCACAGGAAATTTTAGACGATGCGATAGGCGGCGAACATCCGGGCCTTACTTATTTGGGTTACCAGCGATATAATGCGCCTGCCAAAATCCTGCTAAATTCTATAATCAGCAAAGGCGCGGTAGCTGCTATGAAAGACTATCTGAAAGATCAAAAGAAGGATAATGGTCAGATTATAACTGAAGCGCAGCTGAATAATGTTGGTTATCAATTGCTTAATGTAAAAAGGGTTGGTGATGCCGTTGTTGTACTTATGCAAAACACAATTGATTTCCCTGCATCTTTCAATGCGTGGGACAGCCTGGCCGAGGCTTATATGGATAAAGGCGATAAAGATCTTTCCATTGAATATTATCAAAAATCTTTGGCGCTTAACCCGGCCAATGCAAATGCCGTTGAGCAATTGAAGAAATTAAAACCCTGATTGATTATGCTGGCTTTGACAAATTTCAGAAAGTTGTCAAAGCCATTACTGTATTATTGCTATTACTCCACTACAGGGAATGATGAGATGCGTAAACGCGCACCACCCATTGGCACCAGTGTAAGGCTGGTTTGTGGTTCAGCAGTTTTAACCGGGCTAAGCGGCAACAGCCCACATAAGCCGTACTGATCAATCTTCCAGTCGGTGATCTGTTTGCCCTTTGCTCTCAGTATTATAGGAGCGCTGGTATTGGTGAACGGATTGTTATCCTTTGGCCAGGCTCTTTTTTCAATCGCAAATGATTCATCAGGATTATCCTTATTTAATAGCAATCCGTAGTTCCAGGCAGAGGCCGGATAAATTTCAAAAGTAGGCCACTTTGCCGGGTCGGCTGTTGCTTGCCATTTGGCATCGGCAACCGCAGTTTCTTTGCTATTGGTGTTTTTAACATACTTTTCATCAATTTTTAATGAAAAAGTAAGCGGGCCGTAGTTTACACTCACACCGTTCTTGTTCTTTTCCCATTCCCGGGTTTGAATCTTCATCGGCAGGTGCAGGGTTATCCTGTCGCCGTTTTTCCATTTATTGTTGAGCTTGATATATTCTCCGCTTTGTGCATTAACTGCTATTGACTTGCCATTTAATTGAAGGCTTGCCCCGCTGCACCAGGCCGGTACACGCAAATAAATAGGGAATGCATTTGGGGCCGCAGTTGAAATTTTAAGGTCAACCTGGTCATTAAAAGGGTATTTGGTTGTGGTAACAATAGTTACCAGCTTGCCATTTCCCGCTTTTGCGGTAACAGAGCCTTCCGAATACAACTGGTCTGCCAGTCCGTTATCAGGTGTTGCCATCCAGCTGTTTTCGGCATAATATACCCAGCCGGCAGCATGATTGTGCTGGCAGCAGCGACTGCTGAACGGGTTCATGTTTAAAAACGGCCCATTGTTATCAATCCCCGGCGAATGGTTTTTGCTATCGCTTACTACCATGTTGGGCGCTGTTAAATAGCGCAGTCCGCGATAATCAGGCATAAATGCTGCCGGAAAGGTATTAAAAGCAACATCTTCACAGTTGTCTGCCCAAAAAGTATCGCCGGTATATTGCAGCAAAAACTCATCCGATGTCATTTGCTCAACCATGCCGCAGGTTTCAACTGCCTGGCGTGGATCATCATAGCCCTTGCGCGCATTTTCATCGGCCCCAAACATCCCGCCCGGTACTTGTCCATAAATATTACGGATCAGCTTAAAATCGTTATAGGTGGCCTGCAAATCAGCCGGATCTTTACTTTGCATCCAGAAGGTAGCCGGCTCGCGGAAAGATTGTGCCACGTTCACATTATGCCAGTTTGGTAAATTATTTGCCTGTCGCCAGTTGGCTGTGTTTTTATCAATTTTTGTGGCGAGGTTAAGCAGCCACTTTTCGCCTGTACGATTATACAGCCAGTAAACGCTGATCAAATTATCGCCACCACGGCTGTTCTCCCAGTAATCCTTTAAAAATAAACTATCCGGAACGTTTAGCTCATATTTATAATATGCGGTCATCAGTTTTAGCACACGCGCATCTTTCGAATATTCATAATATGATTGCAGGCACCAAAGCATCGGCATGTTCCCCCACAGATCACGCCTGCCGGGTTTGGTTTCATTAAGCGGACCAAAATCTCCGTTAGCTCTTTGATTCTTTATCACCGCCTCAATCCAGAACTTTGTTTCCTTCAGCATTTTGGGATCTTTCAGCATATAGGCCATATCGCCATATCCTTTCAGCCAATAAGGCAACTCTTCCCATCCGTATTTTCCTTTGCCGCTTTTGTTTACCCATGCATTATCAGTTTTTGAAAGCCATACGCTTATTTCACCCAGGTTGCCGGTAAGGCCATCGCGTTGCAACTCCAGCTGTTTTTTTAACCAGCCGCCGGGTTGTATGGCGGTTACCGGCAGTTTTATAAAATATTGTGGTTTTAACGGCGCTTTATTTGACACGTAATAACTATTGCGACCACTATTATCAAGCTGTTTTACATTAATAGCCGATTGTGCAAATGTTTTGCCGCTAACTGTTATTAATAATGCAAGGCACGATAAAGCAATAGCTTTACTACAGAATGAAAGTATGGTTTTCATATAATTGGTTATACGTGAAGTTCAAATTTAGTTAATTAACTGTCAGCCCAACAAGAATAACAGGATTATTACGACAAACAAATCTTCTTTCTGTCACTCTGTTAAAGGAAAGTACAAAAACAATGCTCCCCACAAAGCCTTGGAGTCCCCTCTAAATCTCCCCCGGTTGGGGAGACTTTAGCTTCGCCCGCGTTTATTTTTTTCAAGTCCTCCCAACCGGGGAGGATTATTCACAGTTGTTTATTTTTAATAGGCGTTCATGAGGGCTATGCCGTTTAGGTTGGGCAATTGGACATGGCTATGTAGTTAGTTATCGCCAACGTTCTCTTAACTTAATGACGTTGCCCGCATCGCGTATTAACTTCCGTTATAAGTTAAAATGTGTTAAATAGCCCCCATCTGCGCCCCGGTTATTAAAACCTGCGCTGTTTTATAGCGATAATTGCACTTGTTACAGACACAATTAGTGATTTATTGCATTTTAAATCTTAATCAAAATGTTTAAGCGTTTAAAGCCGGCTGTTATAATAGAGATCTTATTACACCTCCTATTTTGGGCTTTTATTACATTCACTCCCATTCTTTCAAGGCCACGCGATCCGAATTTTCGCGTGTTATTTTCTCCATGGCATTTCGTTTTTGTCAATTTGCTGCTGGCGGTTCAATTTTACCTTAATGCGTTTTTTCTCATCCCGGTAGTGTTAAATAAAAAAAAGCAGGTATGGCTATATTTTGCTTTGCTGCTGGTGTCGTTCATAGTGCTCGACCTGATCCTTATTCATACCAGGCCGGTGAGGATCTTTTCGGGAGGAATTAACCCTTTTGGGCGATTACAAAAACCTCCTTTCTTCGTAAATTTTGACCTCTTGCCGTTAACTGCTATTACTGCTGCAGGTTTTGCCTACCGGTATCTTGCCGATCAGTTTGCGATAATTAGCAACAAGCGGGATATCACTAACGCCGCCCTGGTTTCTGAACTGGCTTTTTTACGCTCGCAAATAAGCCCGCATTTTATATTTAATGTAATTAACAGCGCGGTTGCACTATCACGGTTAAACCCTTCGGCAGTTGAGCCCACACTCATCCAGCTTTCAAAGCTGCTGCGTTACCTGCTTTATATAACTGACGAGGAAAAAGTAACCATGATGCAAAAGGCTGATTATTTGCGCAGTTATATCGAGCTGCAAATGCTGCGCTTCGGAACCCAGGTACAGGTTGATTTTGATTTTGACATTATAGAACCTGAAAAAACCATTGAACCAATGCTGCTGATCCCTTTTGTTGAAAATGCATTTAAATACGGAACAGGAAATGTGGTTGATCCGGTGATCAATATCCGGTTAAAAAGCAACCATAAGATGCTTGATTTTTTTGTGAGTAATACATACGACCCGCATGAGCCTTATGAAAATGAGAACCACGGTATCGGCCTAAACAATGTAAAGAGGCGCCTGGAACTGTTATATCCCGGTAAACACAACCTTAATATCAATCAATCCAGTAATATCTATAACGTTAATCTTCAAATACAATTAAAATGATGCGATGCCTGCTTATTGATGACGAGCCTTTGGCGCTTGACCTTATTGAAGACAACTTAAAACACGTTAACTACATCCAGGTTATTGGACGCTGTCGGACTGCTGCAGAGGCAATAGCCATACTGCAAACTGAACAGGTTGACCTGTTGTTTTGTGATATTCATATGCCCGGGCTTAATGGGTTGCAACTGGTTAAAAGCCTGGTTACAAAGCCTATGATAATTTTTGTGACGGCTTATGAGAAATTTGCAATTGACGGTTTTGAGCTCGATGTGCTTGATTATTTGGTAAAGCCCGTTCCGCTTGATCGTTTTTTGAAGGCTTGCCAAAAAGCGCATCAATATTTCGAGTTAAACAAAGGGTCGGTTCCGCAGGTTCAGCCAGGTAAAAAGCACTTTTTTATCCATTCGGACTATACGCTGATCAAGATCAGTTTTGACGATATTGAGTATATTGAAGGCGTAAAGGATTATGTAAAGATCAACCTTGCAGGGCAGCAAAAGCCTGTTCTTTCACGTACCAGCATAAAGGCGCTTGAGCTTCAGTTACCTGTCGAATTATTTTACCGGGTTCATAAATCCTATATCATCAATGTAGATTATGTAACGCAGATACGACGCGGCAAAATAAAAACGCTCCATTCTGAATTGCCACTAAGCGACAATTATCGCGACAGGATCCATAAAATGATCGGTAAAGATTTTGCATAAACGCACAATCATGCCTTTCGTCTACAAATACCAGCCTTCTATCTCATTTATTTCTCATTGTTGTCCGCGTGCATCAAATTTGACGCTGACAGCAACGAAAACGGATGAAGAAACTATTACTCCTATTTATAATTACAAGCTTTTGTACCGGGGCCATTGCACAACAGACCCAAAAAACCCTTAAAAAAAATCGGATAGATCATTTTTTTACCTGCTCGGTTGATCTATTGCTGGATACTTTATCCGCAGACTACCATTTAAATATCGTTTTTGAACGCGACTCGGTTAGCCAGTTTGATGTAGCTGAACACTTTTTTAATGAGTCGCTAAAAGAAGTATTTGAAAAGGTATGCCGGGATAATAAGCTGCATTACTGGATTGAAAGCGATGGCACCATTTATATTTTACAGAACACGGATGACCTGGCCCGGCTTAAAAAGCTAAATGAGCTTCACCGCTCGGCGTCGGGCGCAATAAAAGCGGTAGCAATTGAAGTGCCCAAAGCGCCGCCGGCCCACTTTCTTTTTACTATAAGTGGGCGGATCACCGACCAAAGCACGGGCGAATCACTCCCCTCGGCTACTGTAAAGATCAGAAATACAGGGCTCTCTGCCTCAACCAATACAGACGGAAGCTTCACTATATTCAGTATCCCCTCTGATACCTGCGTGGTGGAGGTTTCCTATTCAGGTTATCAGCCTGATTACCTACGGCTGAATGCCAAAAACATAAACAATCCTATAAATATAGGCATGTTTAAGGCGCTTAATACTTTGAATGAGGTTACCATAAATGGTAAAAAGAGCGGCGTAATGAATACCGACGCTAAAAAAGTGGGCGTACTTCAATTGTCACCTGGTAACCTTGACAAGCTGCCCAGTTTAGGCGAAAAAGATATTATGCGGGCTTTCCAGCTGATGCCGGGGGTGGGAGCCACTAACGAATCATCATCCGGCGCTTATGTCCGAGGTGGCACGCCCGACCAGAACCTGGTGGTTTTTGACGGCTTTACCGTTTACCAGGTTGATCACCTTTATGGTTTTTTCAGCGCATTTAACAGCAATGCCGTAAAAGATGTGCAGCTATATAAAGGGGGCTTTTCTTCCAAATACGGTGGCCGGCTTTCAAGCGTTACCGAGATCAACGGCAAGGATGGCAATAAAAATGAAGCGAATTTTGGGGTTGATTTGAGCCTGCTCAGCTTCAACGTATTTGCAGAAACACCCATAACCGATAAATCATCCCTGATGGTGGCATTCCGCCGCTCATACCAGGGCCCGTTTTACGATAAGATATTTAAGCAGTTTAATACCTCTACAGTTAGAAGCGGCTCTCCCGGTGGTGGAGGGCCTGGTGGGCCCGGAGGTGGTTTTGGAGAACAAACCACCCCGGCTTCCCATTTTTATGACGCCGATGTACGTTATACCTATCATTTAGATAAAAGCAATTCGCTGGCATGGAGCTTGTATTCTGGATCTGATATAACGGATAACAGCCGGCAACTGCAGCTTCCATCATTCCTTACTTCAAGTACAGGAGATATCAATATTACCGATTATACCAAATACGGTAACCTGGGCAGCAGCCTGAAATGGTTTAGCCAATGGAATAAACAGCTGCACTCCAATACTTATCTTACTTATTCATCTTATTATAACGACCGCAACCGCACCACTTCCGGAACCACAACAGATGCCGATGGTAACCAAACCAGCTTTAGCAATGGAACGGTAGAGAATAATGATTTAAAAGATATCGGCATAAAATCAGAATGGGAGTGGCAACTGGATAATAAACTGAAGCTATTATACGGTGGATTTGCCTCGCGTCAGCATATTAATTATGATTATATACAGAACGATACCAGCAAACTGATCAGCGAGCATAACACGGCTCTTTCCGGTGGTGGCTACACCGAGTTGGAAATTGACCCCGATAATAAGCTGCATTTGCAGCCCGGCGTACGTACTACCTGGTTTCAGCCTACAGGTAAATTGTATTTTGAACCCCGTTTTTCAGCAAGCTATGTACTGAGCGATCATTATACGCTTAAAGCGGCCACAGGGCAGTTTTACCAGTTTATGAACGAGGTTACCCGGGAAGACGTGGTAAATGGCAATCGTAACTTTTGGGTATTATCCAACAACGGGAATATCCCGGTAGGTATGTCGCGGCATATAATGGGCGGCGTTAGTTACGAAAACGACCAGTTTTTGATTGATGTGGAAGGTTATTATAAAACGCTTTCAGGGCTTACCCAGTATGCAATCCGTCAATCAGGGTTCAGTCCGGGGAATGCCGGTACTATTGAACAGGATTTTTTTGAAGGAACCGGGCGCGCCAAAGGGATTGAACTTTTACTGCAAAAGAAGCTGGGCAGGTATACCGGCTGGCTAAGCTATACATTAGCCGATGCGGAGAATAAATTTGCTGCATATGGCAACAGCTATTATCCGGCCGACCAGGATATCAGGCATGAATTTAAGGCCATAAATATGTACCACTATTACCGGTGGAATTTCTCTGCAGTCTTTATTTTCAGTACTGGGCATCCTTATACCGCACCGCTTTCAACCTATACCATCAATACTATTGATGGAAACAGCTCAACATCATACAACGTAAGCGGCAAAAATGCCGAGCGCCTTCCTGATTATCACCGACTTGATCTTTCGGCCACTTACGACTTGATCAAAATAAACGGCGATAAAGTAGGCAGTATCGGTTTATCCCTTTTCAATGTATATAACCATACAAACATTTGGTACAAGGAATACCAGCTGCAAAATAACGCGGCTATTACTACTGATGTTAATTACCTGGGCTTTACGCCTAACCTTACCCTTAGTTTAAGATGGAAATAAAAAAATACCTGCTTTTAGCCCTCGGAGCAATGCTCCTGCTATTCTCTTGTAAGAAAGATACCGCAAATACTACCACCACTTTACCTGTAGTGGAAGCCTACCTGTTGGCGGGGCATCCGCTTTCGGTGAAGCTTTATCAGCAAAAATCATTAACAGATACGGCTAAATACGGGGCCGCCATAACCGGGTTGCAGCTTACGGTTTTTGATGGCAGCAACACAGTACAGTTAACAGAAAGTGCAAAAGGAACTTACACTTACAGCGATACTACCTTTTTAACAACAGGTAAAACCTATACCCTAACTTTTAAATACCTGGCTAATACAGTAACTGCAAAAACTATTATGCCTGCTAAGCCCGAGGGTTTTGCAACTCAATATATATCTGTTAGTGTTGCAGGGGCATCAACTCCCAATAGCGTCCCCGATACAATCAATAGGTTTACCTGGACTAACCCTGACTCAATAAATCACGTACTTGTTTTTAAAAATCCTGACGGTATTTCCTTTCCCCTGAACAACCGGGGAAACAATACAATAACGGATTTTGAAATAAATACCGAACGCAAATCCGTATATTATGTAACGCCCAATATTTTCCCTTTTTACGGGCATTATAAGGTGATATTGCTGCGGGTTAACCAGGAGTATATTGATCTGTTAAAAAGCAATACCAGCAGGTCGACATCGCAAAACTTGGTAAATACCCCAACCAACGTGGTAAACGGGTTTGGAATATTTACCGCCATGCAAGCCGATACGTTGAGCTTTAATGTGCTGTAACCATCATGTCATTGCTGTAACGAAGCAATCGCGAATTATACAGAGCGGGTAGAAAGGTGTAGAACTTGCATTAGCGGTTGTGCACAGCGTGCGGTTGCCGCGCTACGCTCGCAATGACATATTTTAATTAATCTTACATCATTCCCCCCTCCCTCGTTGTATTGATAGCTTAACCCTTACTTTAACTATTTTACCCTGATCTTTTAACCATTTAATCAGTATTTTAGGTAAGTTTAGTTTATAATTTCAATAACAATGAACCTATCAAAAATATTCTTTACTGCTTTACTCCTGATCTGCTTCGGGAAGGCAAGGGCGCAATATGATTTTAAAAAAGCAGATGCCTGGCTTGCGGAAAACACCCGCGAAATGGGTGGGCGCTCTATTTTAATGATCTATAAAAATGGGCAAGTCATATATACGCATTCGGTAAATGAAATGAACATGCGGCAAAAGATAGCCAACAGGTATTTCGCAAAAAAGCAGGGGAAAACTGCTGACGTGGATGATTATACATCATCAACCCGTTTGCCTGTAGCAAGTTGCAGTAAATGGTATAGCGCAGCACTGATTATGACCTTTGTTGATGAAGGTAAATTAAAGCTTACCGATACCGTTGGCAAATATTTGCCGGTATTGTCGCAGCATGGCAAAGGAAACATTACCATTAGCCAATGCCTTTCGCACTTAACAGGGATTGAAGCGCCAAAGCTGGAAGAAAGCCTGAAAGAGATGAAAGCGGAAAACAGCATGGATGATGCAATTGAAAATATAGCAAAAATGCCGATGGAGGGTGAACTTGGCAAAACATTTCATTACAGCAATGTAGGCCTGCAAATTGCCGGGGCAGTTTTAGAAAAGATTAGCGGCAAAAGCTTTGAAACATTATTTGCCGAAAGAATTACTGGTCCGCTAAACATGAAGAACACCGATTTTGGGAAAGGCAAAGTTGCTTTGCCCGCAGGTGGGGCCATAAGCACACCTGAAGATTATCTTAATTTTTTAGTAATGATAATGAACAAAGGCGTGTTCAATAACAAAAGGATCCTGGGCGAAAACAGCATAGCCCAAATGCAGGTTAACCGCATTACGCCTGATGTGAAAATTGCTTTTGCGCCAGCAGAGGCAAAAGGTTTGGGCTATGGATACGGCGAATGGACAATGGGCGATAATACAGTTAGCAGTCCGGGGTTATTCGGCAGTTTTCCGTGGGTAAATAACAATAAAAAATACGCGGCCTTTTTAATGACCTTCTATATAAAAAATACAGGCCGGAACGAACGTTATTTTGAACTGAAAAAATTGGTTGATGACGCGGTAACGGTGCAGTAAATAAAATTCGGTTATCTTTTTTGTTGATTGATTTTATTTACATTTATTGTAATATTCATTATCATAAAAACCTTTACCCTATATGGAACAACCTGTAAGCCAAAACCGTAAAGCCATTGCTTTATTTTTATTGATAACATTTGGCATAAGTTCCATTTATTATTTTTTGGTGATCCATACGGGTAAACTTGGCAGCGGATATGGCCTTTATGTTACCGGATTAATGTGGGCACCCGCCATGTCGGCTTTTATAACCAGTAAAATACTAAAACGAAAAATTGCAGCCCTTGGCTGGGGCGGGTGGAATAACCCACATTATATGTTATGGGCCTATTTGGTGCCTTTGATTTACAGCCTTGTGGCCTATTTAGTAATCTGGATAACCGGCTGGGGTAGCTTTTATAATACAGAAGCCGTTACGCAAATAGCAAAATCATTCGGGTGGGATCATTTGCCAAATGGACTGGTCATATTGCTTTATTTTGTTTTTACAGGGATAATAGGAATGGCTGGAAGCCTGTCGACCGGCCTTGGCGAGGAAATTGGCTGGCGCGGATTTTTGGTGCCAGAACTGTATAAAAACGCCAACTATACCAAAACCTCATTAATTGTAGGCTTTATATGGGCCTTTTGGCATTTCCCGATCCTTATTTTTGCCGATTATAACAGCGGCACTCCCGCCTGGTACGGGCTTACCTGTTTTACAGTTATGGTGGTAAGCATCAGCTTTGTTTTTACCTGGTTCCGGCTAAAGTCAGGCAGCTTATGGACAGGGGCCATACTGCATGCAAGCCACAACCTGTTTATCCAGAATTTTTTCACGCCGCTTACAAAAGATACCGGACACACCAAATATTTTATTGATGAGTTTGGCGCTGTGCTCCCGGTTATCTGTTTTATTGCCGCAATTTATTTTTGGAGCAGGAGAGGGGAATTAAAGCAATTTGGGGATGATAGCAACCAACTTAGCCAGGATTATAAAATAGCTTAATTAGTTATATCTATCAAAAAATCATACAGATGCACATCTGTTGAAAGGTTTAGCTTTTTACGTACGCGGTACCTGCTGATCTCAACACCCTTAAGAGAGATATTAAGCAGTTGTGCTATTTCTTTTGATGTGAGGTTAAGCCTTAAATAGGCACAAAGTTTTAAATCGGTTGAGCTAAGGCCCGGGAATTTGGTTTTCATAGTGCTCAGGAAGTTATTATGTACCTGGTCAAAGTAGATGGCAAAATGGTTCCAGTCATCGTCGTTTTTATCGGTATCGCTCAATAACTTAAATACACTCCTGAATTGGTAAACCGGATCAGGAATGCTTAGCTTCTTTGTTAATGCCATTAGCTCATCCTTAATGTTCAGCAGCAAACGGCCTCTATCAACAAGGTGCATGGTTAGCGTGGCCAGCTCTTTGTTTTTATAATTTATTTCTGTTTCAAGGTTATCATTCTTAAGGGCGATGATCTCTTTTTCGTTCCTGTCGAGCTCAAGGCTGTGTAAGTATTGAAGTCTTTTTTGCTCATCCTCGTGTCTTTTTTGATGCGCTTTGAATTTTTTGTGCTGCGCTCTTGCCGCTGCGAAAATGGCGCAGGTTATTATCAAAACATAAAAGAAATATGCCCAGGGGGTTTGATAGGATGCAGGCTCAACTTTAAATGTGTAGTTTACCGGGGCAGACGCATTACCCAGGTTGTTACGCGCTTTTACCGAGAATGTATAAGTACCATATGGCAAATTTGTATAATCCTTCTCGGTTTTTACCGACCAATTTGACCAGTCTTTATCAAACCCAATCAACTTATAAGTAAACTCCTCATTGCTTTTTTGAGCAAATAAGGTTGATGAATATTCAAAGTGGAATGAGTTCCAGTGATTGGTTACAGTGGGGATATGTTTGGTGTGTTGAACATCGATTATCCGGTTGTTTTTCATAAAATAACCACCAAAAATAAGACTGTCCTTTTCGGCAATTGTTTTAACCGTGGTTAACAATACATTTAGCTTGCTTTCAGTAGAAACATACTGCCGGTAGTTTAAATGGAATACCCCATTGGTTGAGCCTACAAATATATTTTCCGCATCATAAGGATATATAAACCCCGATCCCTTCACCATTTGACCGGCCAGTTCGGGGAAATAGATAACATTATATGGTTTATTTGCCGATGGCTTTGTAAAATCAATAACACCAACCCGCTGATTGCTGATAAACCAGATGTTGCCGCCCTTGTCTTCCGTAAGGTACTCAATAACGGCATCGCCAAAAATAGGATTGAAATAAGCAGAGCGGATAAATTTGTTATTAACAGCGCTGTACTCAAAAATGCCCTTTTCAGTACCGGCAATAATTTTATTTTTTATGGAATATACATGGTTGTTCAGAATGGAAGGGAGTCCGCTTTTTTCAGTATACTGCGTATAGATAGCAATCTTTTTTCTATCGGGCGAAAGCTGGATCTTATAGATGCCCCTGTATGGATGTGATGCCCATATAATGTTGTTATTATCCCTGGCAATGGTTGACAGGGACTCGTAGATCCCTGAAATTTTTCCGGCATTAGTGAAATTGCCATTAGCGGTCTGCAAAAGCTGTAAGCCTGTATAGGTGCTGGTAATAATATCGTGCGAGTTGGGGATTGGTTTAAACATCCAGGCCCCCTGCCCGGTATATATTGATTCTGTATGGTTGTTACGCAATAGCATAACGCCATCCTGGTGCCCTATAATAAGGTTGTGATCTATTTCGCTAAAGCTCCATACCTGGCCCCTGGTGTTGTCAACCTCGGTAAAAGTTCCTTTGCATTTGCTGATGTCATTTTGCTGCTCATCAAGCGGAATGCTGTACAAGCCATTTGATGTGCCGATAAACAGTTTTTTATCAAATACAATTGCGGCATTGCTTTTTAACTGGTTTTCTTTCTCCGGATAAATATGCTTAACCGATGTGTTATAGTTTATAAAATCGAGCCCGTCTTCGAGGCCAAGCCATAGGTTTTTATCATGATCAATCAGCACCGCATGGATGTTGTTATTTTGCAGGCCTTCGTTGTTTGAAATGCGCTCAACCAGGTTTCCCTTTCCATCAATTATAAAAAGGCCTTTTGCAGCACTGGCTATGGCATACCTGTCATCTCCTATCTTTTTTGTGCAGGCAACCAGGTCGTTATTTAAAATATTATCAATTGCCGTGCTTTTTTTGATAAGGGATGAGCCTGTTAATAAAAACAGTCCCTTTTTTAATGTAGTAACAAGCAGTGTATCTTCCTTGTATTCAATTATTCCGGTTACCTGCAAGCTGGCTGTTGGCAATGTGCCGCAGCAGTGTTGCCATTGGTTACCTCTGAAGATCATGAAACCCGAGTCTTTATCGTCTGCATACAATTGCGGGCCTGCCTTTGACAGCATGCGCCAGCCCCCGGGTGCATCAAATGTTTTTATCTCATTATCTTTTAGTTCAAAAATGCACTCGATAGTACGAAAGAACACCTCGTTATTAAAAAGGACAACATTCCATATATCCGCAAATTGCCGGGCTTTTTGGGGCAGTAGGTTTTTTAATGAATGAAATTTCAGGATACCATCCCTGTCAGGGAAAAAATAACCGATCTCATCCTGCCCACCGCAATAGATCTTTCCGGATGCATCAATCGCTAATGATTTAATGGCAGCCTTGTTGGGCATTTGGTAAATTTTCCAATGGCTTCCGTCGAAAGATAATAACCCGTCGTTATTGGCGAAGTAAAGAATACCGTTTTTGTCCTGGTTAATATCCCAAATTTCTGTAGCCGCATCATAATCGGCATGAGTATAATTTTTAATAGCCGGGATCCCAATAGTTGGCTGCGCAATAACCGGGCAGGTTAAAGCAAGGAATACAATAATTAATAAAGCATTTTTCTTAATTAACATTCCGGTTAAATAATTAGTACCGTAAATTAATGAAGATTTTATATAAACAGCGAGAAATTTGATTTGGAAAAGCTTGTAGGGCCATTATTGGCGATTTTTAGCTATGTTTTAGTAAATCTTGTAGTGGTAATGTAGGGAGGGGGAAGGGAGTCAAGAAAGAGTCAAGATTCAAGAGGGCAAGAATCAGGAAGTAAACGTACTTAGGTGATACCTGGATAAATTTCATATCAATGTGTGGGCCTCATGCCCTCCGTTTGTCAGATTTTCTTGAGTTTATTTCTCGTTGTGACATCCTAATTGTTACTCTCTGACTTTATCTTGAATCTTGACCTCTTGATTCTTTCTAATCGCCCAAAATATTGCGTTACGCACTAAAGTGGTATAGTTGCCGTCATCAAAAAGCTCGGGGAAATGGCCCATGGCGATGTAAATGTTTTTTGCCTTTACATGTTCATTGGTCCATATAACGGGATGATCGCCCATTTTAACATCTTTTGGAGGGTTGTAGCTGGTTTCATCAATGCTTGCCAGCACATGTACATTTTCGCGCGGACTTTTATTATAGATATACCATTCGTCTTTTGTAGTGAAGGATACAGGAATTCCTTTCATAACAGGATTAGCGGAATCTTCAACAGTAAGTTTGGCTGCTGTGCCGCCGGGAATATGCCGCTTAAACTCAATATCGCCCATAAAGCCCGAATACCATTGCCACATTGGGTAACCATCAAACACGCCTAATAAAGTAGGGTGATGAAAACCTATCCATCCGCCACGGCCATTTTTGATATAATCTTCAAAAGCATCCTGCGCATCTTTTTCCCATGGATAGGGTGGATAATCAAGCTGGATAAAAAGCTGGTATTGTTTCAGGAAATCTTTGTTTATTGATTTTGTATCGCTGATGTAATCTATAGTGAAATTGCTATCGGCAGCCAGTTTATTTAACCAAACTTTTGCGGCTACATCAAATAAAGCGTGCCCACCGCCAATTTCTGCAATGGCTATAGCTTTAAACCTTGGCTTTTGAGTTGTTTGCGCAATAGCGGAATGAATGCTGCAAATAAAAAATAGATAAAGGGTCAGGCTTATTAAGTGTTTTTTCATTGTCGGTTCAATATATCATATGATGCCTAAGCGTTGCCACTTGTGACAAGTATATATGAAACTTTTTATTTATGGCCCTTTTACAACTTAAAGTAGTGGTATTGTAGTGTAGCTATCAAATTTTGCCTTATCTCAATTATTTACCGTTCAGGAGTTGTACAAATTGGAACATAAAATACAGTTTATCCGCTATAATTGGTAAGCCACTACATTACCTCTACCAGCCTCTAAAAGTCATACGATCGTAAATATTTCATTGTAAGTTCGGGGAAACTAACATCCTAATACTCACTTAAAAAAACTTATTTTTATGAAAAAACTCTACATGTTAGTTGCATTTCTGCTGGGCTGCTTTATGTATGCCGCTGCACAAAATGTAACTGTAAAGGGTACTGTGACAGATGATCACAACCTGCCCCTGCCGGGGGTAAACGTTAAGGTATCCGGAACCACCGGCGGTACCTCAACCAGTGTTGACGGAAATTATTCCATTAGTGCGCCGGCAGGCTCATCATTGGTGTTTAGCTTTATCGGGTTTGCTACCCAAACCGTAAAGGCAAACAAGGCGGTGATCAACATTGTTTTGCAAACCGATCAGCACATACTGGAAACCGTAACGGTAACAGCGCTGGGTATTGAACAAAAAACCAAATCATTAACGTATGCAACGCAGAATGTTGGCGGCGCCGAGCTTGAAAAAGCAAAGGACCCAAACTTTGTAAATTCACTGGCCGGTAAAGCTGCTGGTTTGGTAATTACCAAAGGTACCAGTGGCCCCGGCAGTGCATCAAGAATTGAATTGAGAGGCGCCAAATCAATAGGCGGTAACAGCGCCCCTATTTATGTAATTGACGGGATCCCTATTGGCCAGGGCGCAGGCGGCACAATGGCCGGCCTTGGTGATGGGGCAGGTATCGACCCGCTCTCAAACCTTAACCCTGATGATATTGAAAGTATCCAGGTATTAAAAGGTGCCAGTGCAGCAGCGCTATATGGCAGCGCGGCAGCAAACGGCGCTTTGCTTATTGTAACCAAAAAAGGTAAAGCGGGTGCTACAAAGGTTGATTTCAATTCATCCACCAGTTTTGATACGCCTACCGGTTTGCCATCGCCGCAAACAACATACGGCCGTACCACTCCCGGCGCGGATGACATGTGGGGGGCTAAATCAAGCGGTGCAAGCAATGCTTTTGTTAAGAATTTTTTTAACACAGGTAAAACTTACATCAATGGCGTATCGCTTTCAGGCGGCAACGAAAAGGCTTTGTTTTATGCATCATATGCAAACACCAAAGCAACAGGTATTGTTCCCAACAATTCTCTGTTAAAGCACAATTTCACTTTAAGAGGATCAGGAAAGTTTTTAAATGATAAGCTAACGCTCGATGGTTCTGTTAACTATATCTATCAGAAACAGGAAAATCCACCAAAGGCCGGCTTAACCTTTAGCCCGATGTTTGGTTTATACCAGTTCCCTACGGATGATAATTTTAGCAACTACGATAAAAATCATTTTGAAAAGTACGACGCCACCCGCGGCATTTATGCACAAAACTGGCCTTATGAAAAAAATGAATTCAGCTCAAATCAAAACCCGTACTGGATAGCTTACAGGAATTTGAATGAGCGTTCTTCAAGCCGCTATATCTCATCATTTAAAGCAAAATATAATTTTGCCAGCTGGATTAATCTACAGGCACGTACAACTTTGGATTCATATAACTACCGGAACCAGGCCGAAAATTATGCCACTACTGACCCGGTTGCGCAAAGTGCACAGCAAAGCATTAACGGATCATATTACACGGGCCAGGGTTATGGCACACATTTATATTCAGATCTGTTGCTTTCTGTTGATACCAAGGTTGGCCGGGATTTTTCGCTTGAAGCTACTTTAGGTGCAACAGACGACAGGAGCTTTGACTATAGTACCAATCTGCAAAGCACCAACAATTATGGATTGAGCTTAGCCAATTATTTCTCGGCCAATAACTATGATCAGACCCACCCACTGGGCACAGATGAGCATGAATATAAAGGCATCACACAATCTGTGTTGGCTACTGCCACTATTGGATATAAAGAAACTCTGTACCTGAATGCTACCGGGCGTAACGAATGGGCGTACACCACACCTAATTCATTTTTTTATCCATCGATAGGTTTATCATATGTGTTAACAAATACAATTGGTACATCTAATATATTGTCATACGCTAAGTTAAGGGCAACGTATGCTAATGTTGGTACAGCACCTGGTCAGGGGGCTAATAATAGTTTTCCTCCTTATTCGCTTAACAACCTTCAACCGATAGTAGGCACAAATGCAATAGGCCAGCTACCCTATTTTTCAGGAGATAAAATAGCGGAGGTAAAACCTGAACGTACAAAAACGCTGGAGTTTGGTGCGCAATTTACCTTGTTTAATAAGCTGAACGTTGACCTGGCATATTATGACGCGCGTTCAAGCGATCAGATCATCACTATCCAGGCACCATCAGGTTCGGGTGCTCAAAACTTTATATTGAATGGGGGCGAGATCAGGAACTTTGGTTTTGAAGGAACCATTGGCTACAATGCGAGCTTTGGCGATTTAAAATGGACACCTGCTTTAAACTTTTCGCATAATGTAAACCAGGTGAGGGCCTTAAGTCCGCTATATACCGCAGACCATTATGTAATTTCGAGCCAGGATAATACACGTTTGGTTGCCACCTGGTTATCCAAACCGAAAGATGGCAAGTACAGCGCTTTCGGCGATTATTATGGCAGAATTATAGATAAAAACCCTGATGGATCGATAAAAGTTGATAACAATGGAGTGCCGGTTTTAACACCTGCAGACGATCCTCGATATGTAGGTAATCCGAATCCTAAATTTTTAGCCGGTTTTAATAACAGTTTCCGTTACAAAAACATTAACCTTTCGTTTTTGGTTGACAGCCGTTTTGGCGGACAGACGTTTTCAATGACTAATACCTGGCTTGACTATAAAGGAATTTCGCAGCGTACAGCAGATGCGCGTAATGCAGGCGGAGTGGTGGTTAATGGTAAGAAAATTGATGCGCAGGCTTATTACACAGCCATATCAGGCGGCGCGGACGGTGCAGCAGTGCCGGAGTACACATACAGCGCTACAAACATCCGTTTAAGGGAACTGGCCCTGGGATATACCTTCCCGCTTATTGGTAAAACCTTCAAAAATTTAAATATTTCTTTAACCGGTCATAACCTGTTCTTCTTTTATAAGAAAGCGCCTTATGATCCGGAGCAGGCTATTTCCACATCAACCAATACCATGGGTATTGATGGCTTTGGTGTGCCTGCTACCCGTTCTTTTGGGTTTAGTGTAAGAACTTCACTTTAATATTAATTATTATAACGATGAAAAAATTAAAAAATATAAAAAGTACGATCACGCTTAGTGTGATCGCCCTGCTATCCTTTACTACCTCTTGCAGGAAGGATATGAACGGCCTTAACCAGGATTTAAAACTGTTACCGCAGCCACTGCTGAGCATTGACGGTAAAGAAGCAAGCATATTACTGCCCGGCATGATGACAAATATCGAATCGCCGGTAAATTATATTTACCAGGGCCAGCAGGATCTGGGGCAGGATGAATATGCAGGATATACCACTACCCCTTCGGTTTTTTTGGGTAACGTGAACAATTTTACCTACAGCTTTGTGAGCGATTGGGTTGATTATTGCTGGGATGTTCCACAGCAAAATATACTGAACACCTGGCTGCAGTGGAAATTAAAGAAATTTGATACAAAATATCCCGATCTGTACGGCATAGCCTTAATTTGTAAAGTATTTGGCGCCAGCAGGGCTGCAGATACATTTGGTCCTATCCCCTACAGCAAGATCGGGACAACTGCCGATGTTCCGTTTGATACAGTGCAGGAAGCATATAATGCATTTTTTGCCGACCTTGACCAGGCGATCGTCCTTTTATCAGCTGTTGAAGATAAGGAACCGGATGCTGATCAACTTCGTTTCAAACCGTTTGATAACAGCAAGTTTGGCGGAGATTATGCCAAGTGGATAAGGACCGCCAACACACTGAAATTGCGTTTGGCTATCCGGATCTCAAATATCAACCCTATTAAATCAAAAACAGAAGCGGAATCGGCAGTAAGCAATAAGTATGGCGTTTTGGAAGCTGCCGATGGCGGGTTCTTTATGAATGTATCCGGCGAAAATCCTATTGATGAGATCGTGACATCATGGGGCGATATGCGTTTAGGCGCGCCCGTTGGTTCAATATTAGGTGGTTTAAAAGACCCAAGGCTTGCTAAAATGGCTTTACCTGCTGATGATCCTGCCCTTAACGGCCAGGTTGAAGGGATAAGAACAGGTATCCAGCTTACTACAGGTACCTATAGCAACTTTTCAAAACTTGCAACATCATTTGGTGCACCGCTAAAAATTATGAGTGTGGCCGAAAGTTTCTTTCTGCGTTCTGAGGGAGTGCTTAGGGGCTGGAATATGGGCGGAGGTTCGGCTCAGAGCTTTTATGAAGATGGTGTTAAAGCATCGTTCAATGAATATGGAGCGGGTGGGGTAGATGCTTATCTTGCAGATGCTACCTCAACTCCTGCTGCTTATGTTGATCCTAAAAATGCGGCTAACAATGCGCCACCGCTTTCAAACATCACCGTTAAATGGAATGATGGTGAACCTATGGCCAGGAAGCTGGAACGCATTATTACACAAAAATGGATAGCTATATACCCCGAAGGTTATGAAGGCTGGGCCGAATTTAGAAGAACAGGGTACCCGCAACAATACCCTATAACAAAGAATGATAGCCAGGGCAAAGTAGCAAATGGCGATTTTGTAAAACGGATGCCGTATTCGGCAACGTTTACCAATGCATCAAAAGCCCAGGTTGATGCCGCTGTGGCCAAAGAGTTTGGCGGCGATGACAGCCCCGGCAAACGCTTGTGGTGGGATGTAAATTAAGATAATAGATTGGTTAATTAAGTAAAGTTGGAAATCCCTCTCATCGGAAACGGTGAGGGGGTGTTTTTTTGTTGGATTTTTTTGCGGTCGGCCTTTGGCATTGATCACTAGCAAATGTTAAGAGCGTAACCATATTGGACATTCTCACAAAACCGCCGAAAGATCACTAAACAAGCGGAAAAGATTTTAATAAATTAACGATTAAAAAAATTTACACTTCAATTTACAGTTGTTCTTACGCTTTTACAAACTGGCAGTATTAGCTTAGGCCTAAGTTATATTATTAAAAACTTATTTTATGCTTAAACAACTGCTGTCCTCAAACGCCATTCTAAAAAATTGGATGATCCTGATAAGGATCATCATAGGCATTATTATAGCCAAATATGGACTAGAGATCTTTAACCATGATAAAATGAAGGGAAATGTAGCATGGCTTACAGACATTCATTTGCCGACCCCGGTTTTTATGGCCTATCTGGGTAAAGCCACTGAACTAATTGGCGGGGGTTTATTGATCATTGGATTATGCACAAGATTAGCTTCAATTGCCCTGGTCATAAACATGGCTGTAATTACTTTTTTGATGGGAAAAGGTGAGATTTGGGGTAGCGACCAGTTGCCTTTTTTATTCCTGCTACTTTTTGCAAGTTTCATTTTTTATGGCGCAGGTAAATGGAGTTTTGATTACTTGTTATTTGACAAGAAAAATAAATATTAAAAACGGGATACCCCCTGTACCGATCAGGCGCCAAATAGGTCACCGGCCCTGGTGAATATGTTCCGCCACCCGGATTATTTGCCACCAAAATGTTTATTAGTAATCTTGAAACAGTTTGAATAATAATGCGTTGTTATGAGTGTGAGGTGTACATTTATTTCACATGGTCAATCCTTATTTAAATTGTTATACCTTTAGCTTGTTCAGAGAGCTAATCTTATCCTTACGTCTGCAAATTCTCCAATATGTCATTACATGGTTCCGTCTTTCCCGATAATGTCAATTTAGAAAAACAATTTCCTGTGGTCGGGATTGGAGCATCAGCGGGGGGCATAGAGGCATTTAAGCTTTTTTTGAAATCGATACCTGAAAAATCAGGCATGGCTTATGTATTTGTCCAGCACCTGCACCCGGAATATGATAGTTATTTGCCTGAGATCTTTCAAAAATCCACTAAAATTCCGATTAGTTTAATAGAAAATAATATACATTTAGAACCCGATCATATCTATGTTATCCCTCCAGGTAATATCCTTACCGCTACAGATGGGGTGCTTAAACTGGACCCGTTAAAAAATAAAAAAGTTAAAACTATTGATGTTTTCTTTTCGTCACTGGCCGTTGTTCATCAAAGCTTTGCTGTTGGTGTGGTATTGTCAGGTGCTTTAAATGACGGTACGCTTGGCCTGCAGGTAATTAAATCACACGGAGGATTAACGTTTGCTCAAAGTGAGGATTCGGCTATTTTTGACAGCATGCCCAAAAGCGCTATCAGGTCGGGAGCTGTTGATTTTGTTTTGCCTGCCGGTCAGATCATCGAAAAGCTGATCTCCATTAACCGGCCATTTCGTACAAACTACACGCAATCAGAGATCAAACAAAATGAGCCCGAACAGGATGAAGAAGTTTTCAGGCAGCTGCTTACCGTATTGCGGATCAGGCGTGGGGTTGATTTTACCAACTACAAACAAAGCACTATTAAACGGCGGATGGTACGCCGCATGGCTCTTAATAAATTTGAGGAGCCTAAAGAATATTTAACCTTTTTACGCGAAAATAAAGGCGAGCAGGATGCCCTGTATAATGACATGCTGATATCGGTCACTGACTTTTTCAGGGATCCGAAAAGCTTTGAATTGTTATGCACCTCTATATTTCCCGTACTTTTGCTTCACAAAACCGCGACTGAACCACTCCGGATCTGGGTGGCTGGTTGTGCTACGGGTGAAGAGGCCTATTCAATGGCTATTTGCCTGCAGGAGTATTTAGGAGATAAAGTATCGGCCCGCAAAATCCAAATCTTTGCTACGGATGTATCTGAACAGGCCATTTCGAGGGCAAGGACAGGCATTTACCGCCAAACGGAGCTTGACGGGCTTTCCTCGTTCCAGGTACAGCAATTTTTTAACAAGGTGGATGGTAGCTACCAGGTAAATAAATCAATAAGAGATATGTGTGTGTTTGCACATCATAATTTGCTGAAGGACCCTCCTTTTTCAAAAATAGATTTGGTGAGCTGCCGCAATGTTATGATATACCTGGAGCCTGTACTTCAAAAAAGAGCATTAAACACTTTTCATTATGCACTAAATGAAAGAGGTTATTTACTGATGGGTAAATCAGAAACAATAGGGTCAAGCACTGACCTGTTCTTACCTGTTGATAAGAATCAGAAGATCTACCAGTCGAAAGGCCCGCATGGAAAATTTAGGAATGTAACATCTGAAAGGAGCGAGCAAACATTGAAGGATATAGATCAGGTAAACGCTGACAATGGCGGGGAAAGGGATATCAATAAAATTGCCGACGCCTTATTACTATCAAAATATACACCTGCAGGTGTTATGGTTAACCAGGCGTTTGATATTATTCAATTTCGCGGTAAAACAGATGCCTGGCTCGCAGTGTCGCCGGGCAAACCAAGCTTCAACGTGTTGAAAATGGCCCGTGAAGGCCTTTCATTCGAGATCAGGAACTTATTGCACATGGCTAAGACCAGGCAGGATGCGGTTCGTAAAGAGGGCATTTCATTTAAGGTAGATGGGGGGCAGCAGCAGTATGTTAATATTGAGGTAGTGCAATTGTCAGACAATGAAGAGGCTTATTATTTAATACTTTTCCAAAACAGCATTCTTTCGGGAACTTCATTTTTAGCTGAAAATGGGGCATCGTCCCTGCATCCGCAGGAAAATGTAAATGCATGGGTGCAGCGGATTGATCAGCTGGAAAAAGAGCTGAGCCAAACCCGCGAAGATATGCGGGCTATTACCGAAGTACAGGAAGCTGCCAATGAAGAACTGCAAAGCGCCAATGAAGAGCTGCTATCCGGCAGCGAGGAGCTGCGCAGCCTGAACGAAGAACTGGAAACCTCAACTGAGGAGTTGCAAAGCACTAACGAAGAAATCACTATTGTAAATAATGAGCTGCTTGACAGGAATGATCAGCTGAATAATTCCCGGAGGTATACCGAGGAGATCTTTAATACCATTCATGACCCATTGGTTATTTTGGATAAAGAGCTTATAGTGTTACGCGCAACGGATGGATTTTACAATATGTTCAGGGTAAATGAAGAGGATACTGAGGGCAAATTTGTATATGACCTGGGCAATAAACAATGGAACATCCCTGCATTGCGGCATCAGTTAGAAGATATATTACCGGAACAGGGTTTTTTTAAAGCCTTTGAAGTAGACCATGTTTTTAAAACCATTGGCCGCAGGATAATGCAATTAACCGCAAGGCAATTTGATACCTATACCCATGAAAAATTGACCCTGCTGGCCATACATGATATAACCGACAAACGAAAAGTGGAAGAAGGGCTTGCCGAAGCGGAACGTTTACTGGCTGAAAGTAAGGAAAGACTTCATTTTGCTATTGAATCTGCCGGGATAGGCGCATGGGATTATAACCTGCAAACCAAAGAGCTAATATGGGATAACCGGAACAAGGAACTATTTGGCCTTGAACCCGCAGATGCGGTTGATTTTGATACTTTTTTAAAACTTATTCATTCTGATGACCGCGATGCCACTAATGATGCTATAAACAAAGCCTTGAGCGGGGTAAATGGTGGCGAATTTAATTTTGAGTACCGCACTATTGGTAAAAACAATCAGAAACTGCGATGGATAAAATCAAAAGGTAAAGCTTATTTTGATAAAGATAAAAAGCCCACCCGTTTTATCGGTACCGTTTTAGATGTTTCAATTGAAAAGGAACTGGAGCAAACCACATTGGGCCTGCTGCGAAAAAAGGATGAATTTATAAGCATTGCCAGTCACGAGCTAAAAACCCCGATCACCACCCTTAGAGCATCATTGCAATTGCTGGACAGGATGAAAAATAACCCGTCGCCCATGCTGCCCAAATTTTTGGACCAGGCCAGCAGGAGCGTGGAGAGGATAACTCGGCTAATTGATGAATTGCTGAATGTTAACAGTATGAAAGAGGGCCAGTTAAGGTTAAATAAACACTCATTTCCCATTGCAGATATGCTAAAGGAATGTTGCGGCCATGTAAGGGCGATTGGTAAATATGAGCTGATTGTACAGGGTGATGAAACACTGCTGGTAAATGCCGATGAAGACAGGGTTGACCAGGTAGTGGTTAACCTGGTGAACAACGCCGTTAAATATGCGCCGGAAGGCAAAAATATTTATTTGATTATTGAGAAGGAAGGCAATGCAGTTAAGATCTCTGTTAAAGATTCTGGTCCAGGCATCCCGAAGGATAAGATCCCTCATTTATTCGACCGTTATTACCGGGCAGATTATAATGGTGGCCAATATTCAGGGATGGGATTAGGCCTTTATATCTGCTCTGAGATCATTAAACGGCATGACGGAACCATTGGTGTTGATAGTAAAATAGGCGAGGGGGCAACATTTTGGTTTACCCTCCCTTTGTAAAATCCTGTCATTGCGAGGTACGAAGCAATCGCGAACTATGTAGTTACGCTTTGCAGATTCAACACTTTTCTGCTCGCTCTGTATAGTATGCAATTGCTTCGTACCTCGCAATGACAAGTTTTTGTTAATAATTGTGATTAACCTTTATTTTTCGTTCGACATTGAATAAGGTACATCACCCTTATCAATCCCCCTTTGTTTATTTGGCGTGGCCCGCATCTCAAAATTAAGATCAGCCCCTTCAAGCAATGCTTTGTGACTTAGCCAGTTAAATTGATAAGGTTTGCCATTAACCTGCAGGCTGTTTACATACTTATTTTCGGCGCTGTTTTTGGCAGCGTTAATGATGATGGTTTTACCATTCTCTAAATTGATAGTCAGCTTTTTAAACAGTGGTGCGCCTAATACATACTGGTCGCTGGCCGGGGTAACCGGGTAAAAGCCCATTGCCGAAAATACATACCAGGCAGATGTTTGCCCGTTATCTTCATCACCACAATAACCATCGGGGGTGGCTTTATACATCCTGTTCATGGTTTCGCGCGCCCAGTATTGGGTTTTCCATGGCTCACCGGCAAAATTGTACAGGTAGATCATGTGCTGAATAGGCTGATTGCCATGCGCATACTGGCCCATATCGGCTATCTGCATCTCGCGAATCTCGTGGATCACCGTTCCATAATAGCTGTCGTCAAAAACAGGAGGCAGAATAAATACCGAATCCAGTTTGGCTACAAATTGTTGTTTGCCGCCCATCAGGTTTATCAGGCCCTGGATATCGTGGAAAACGCCCCAGCTGTAATGCCAGCTGTTTCCTTCGGTAAAGGCATCGCCCCATTTAAAAGGATTGAACGGGGTTTCAAAAGAGCCATCCTTGTTTTTGCCACGCATTAAACCGGTTTGCTTATCATACAGGTTTCGGTAGTTTTGGCTGCGTTTTTTATACACTTCAAGTTCTGCAGCGGGGCGGTCTAAGGCCTTGCCAAGCTGGTAAATGGCAAAGTCGTCATAAGCATACTCCAGGGTGCGGGCAGCGTTTTCGTTGATCTTCACATCATAGGGAACATAACCCAGTGTATTATAATATTGTACACCCCTCCTGCCGGCTGCATTTGGCCCTTCATTATTGGCGCCGTGTTTTAAGGCCTCGTACAGTGTTTTAATATCATAACCGCGCATCCCTTTTAAATAAGCCTCGGCAACTACCGATGCTGAATTATTGCCTATCATACAATCGGCATAACCCGGGCTCGACCACTCGGGTAGCCAGCCGCCTTCTTTATAATCATTCACCAGGCCTTCCTGCATTTCTTTATTTATAGATGGATAAACCAGGTTAAGAAAGGGGTACAATGCCCTGAAGGTATCCCAAAAGCCAGTGCCTGCAAAAAGGTAGCCTGGCATAACCTTACCATTAAACGGACTGTAATGAATGTTTTGCCCTTTAGCATCAACTTCATACATTTTATTGGGGAAGAAGAGCATGCGGTAAAGGCAGGAGTAAAAAGTACGGGTTTGATCAATAGTGCCGCCTTCAACACTTAAACGGCTCAGTGTTTTGTTCCAGGTGGCTTTTGCTTTTTGTTCGGTTGTCGCAAAGTTGTCATTTGCAAGCTCACGCTTTAAATTAAGGTCAGCCTGTTCAATGCTTACAAATGATGAAGCAACCCTCAGGTGAACCTGCTCGCCCTTTTTTGTTTTAAAGCTGATAACCGCGCCGGCATGGTCACCGGTATATTCCAGCTTGCCGCCATCGGTTTGCTTATCATGCCAGGCCGATGCCAGCTCAAAATCCTTATCTATATAAATAACAAAATAGTTTTTAAAGTTAGCGGGTACCGCCCCGCTGTTTTTGGTGCTGTAGCCAACAATCTTTCGCTCGCCGGGGATGATCTTTACATATGATCCTTTATCAAACGCATCGATCAGGATATGTGAGCTATCGCTTTCAGGGAAAGTAAACCTGAAGCTGGCAGCCCGCTCCGTTGGTGTAATTTCGGTAGTAACATCATAATCGGCTAAATAAACACTGTAATAATAGGGTTTTGCTGTCTCCGCTTTATGCGAGAACCAGCTGGCGCGTTTACCTTCGTCAAGTATCAGTTTGCCGGTTTCGGGGAAGATAGAGAACATGCCGTAATCATTCATCCACGGTGATGGCTGATGTGTTTGTTTAAAGCCCAGGATCTTATCGGCCTCATAAGTATATTGCCAGCCATTACCCATTTTACCGGTTTGCGGTGTCCAGAAGTTCATACCCCATGGCAGCGCTATCGCCGGGTAAGTATTACCGTTTGAAAGGGCTGGTTTTGAAGCGGTTCCCATCAACGGATTGATTAGATCAACCGGATCAGTAACGTTGCCGGCTGATTGCGCGAATATGGAAAGAGGAAAAAGTAATGCAGCTAATAAAGTAACTTTTTTCATGTAGTACTGTGTTCTTAATAAGAGGGCCTGGGTTGTATGTTAAAGGATTAAATTTTTTTGTAATAGATCAGCTCCCCGGCTTCGCCGCTTGCTGAACCTTGCGATGGAATAAATTGGGTCATAACTATTGCCGGCTGACCGCCAACCGTTAACAAGGTGATGGTTGGATTTGCAAATGCAGCGCTGCCGCCATCGGTATGGATATTTAATTTATCGGCATTGCCGGTTTGGTAATCATACAGGTAGCATCGCCAGGCTCCAAAATCGCCCTTGGTGCCCTGGCCTTCAATTACTCCAAAATTATAGGTTTGGAAATTCAGGTAGCCGTCGCGGTCGCCAATGTTGCCTTTAACGCCCCAGTATAAAATGGCATTATCAATTTGTGGTTGTGCGCCTGCGCTCCAGGAGGTCCAGTTGGTGGTACCGCGTGCCTGGCGGTCAACATCACAATTGCTCCAGTAATGAAAGCCAACATCAACCGAGGTACTGCTTGCCGAATAGATATTGGGTGTGCCTTCTGCACAGGTTGAAAGCGTATGCGGCGCTTCGTATGTTTTGGCAACTGCCCCGTTTTTCAGGTCGGCCCAGCTGTTAAAATAGCTGAATTTAAGATGATTGTTTGGCTCCTGTTCCCACACCATAACAAAACCACCTGTGGAGGTAGCCGCAATGGTAGGTTGTGAGGCACCGCCGGTAACACTTCCTGCAAGTTCACGGATCCATGTCCAGTGAAGCAGGTCTGTTGAGGACGCCACATTTGTTTTAAACGTATCGGCTATCATGGTATGGTATACGCCAATATAGCCGCCCGAAGGGTTTGCTATTATTTTAAGGCAATCCATAGTTTTGCCGGTATTGTCTTTAGCTGCATAAACCTTACCATCGGCAGTAGTTACATTTTCAAGATAACCTCTCAGGATAGCTCTTGGCCCATCAGACGGTGGGGCAGATGGTAGCTGCTGTTTCGTGTTTACATTAACCGTATTGCTTTTTTGGCATGAAATAAATAGCAGCAGGATTGCTATGCTATTTATAATAAATGTGCGCTTTCTCATAAATTTCCTGGTTAATTTATTAACTCAATTTGATTTATTTGCCTCACCCCAAACCCCTCTCCAAAGGAGAGGGGCTTTGACTTCGCTCTCTTAAACCCTCTCCTTTGGAGAGGGCAGGGTGAGGCGGGAATACTTTGCCTTCAAAAAACTCCCGCGCACAATTGCTTGTGCACGGAAGTAACCAACCTTTCCTCAAAAAAGTTCTTTTACCATTGCAGATCAACCTTTATACCATCGGGGTTGTTGGCAAAGCCGAGGTATAGCGTGTTTGATGAGCTATCCCACGATGTTTTAACATCAGTAATGGTTTGTCCTTTGCTATCGGTAACAGTAGTTGCCTTTGCTTCTGCAGGCAACAGTATACGTACGCTGTTTAATGTTTTTACAGGGCTTTTGGCGATAAAAGAATAGCTGCCTTTTTGGATCTTTTCATCATATATCCTGGAAGCTGATGCTAAAACCTGTGGTTTTGTTTTATCGGCAACACGATTCACTACATATAATAATGCCTGTTCGCCGGGGTTAAGCGTTTTTTCGGAAAGTACCGGCAATTGCGGATCAAAAAGGTCAATAACAGGGCCCTTTATGGTGTATGGTTTGCTGTCTGCATTTTCATCAAGTACCGAAACCACATCGTACGGGCCTCTTTCCAGATACAAGCTGTTTTTAAATACCAGCTCGCCGGCTTTGGCATCTTTTTCATATCCCTTTTTTACCAGGTTGATGAACGTATCGTCGTTATTAGCCTGCATCACAAACTCTTTAGGATTTTGCCTTAACACATAAACCGCACCTTTACCAACTTTGAATCTTTCATTCTCTTTTGTTGGTTTTATGCCAAGCAGCTTGAACAGGTGCTGTGATGGCGCTGTAAACTTATTGCCTTTGGTATCCCACCATTCCATTACAGATTGGTAAGGGTCATCATCCCTGCCGCAATAAATTAATACACCACCTTTTTTAACCCAGCTTGTTAATTCGGTATGAATCTCTGCAGATACCGGTTTCATGTTTGAGTAGCTCATCACCAAAACCTTAATGTCTTTTAATGATGCCATATAGCCAAGATTTTCCATGTGCACGGTTTGTACCGGCACACCGCGTTTTAACAGTGGCAACGTTTGCCCATAAAAGTTGGAGAACTGCGGATCTTCGAACCCGTTATGAGTTGGGAAGCGCTGGAACATCAGCGTATTGCTCATTAACACCCCAACACCATTAACACCCGATACCTGGTTGGCTGATTTTGGCATGCTGTTTAAAGCATTAACCATTATCTGCATTTGGGTTGAGTAAAACTGGGGGATCAGGATCTTTTCGTTGCTGCCCAATACAGGGTATGGATGGGTATAAATGCGCTCAGGCCATGGCATTACCTCGTAATCGGCAACCATGGGATATAAAAGTTTGGCGGTAAATGTTGCCTGGTAATTGCGCTTGTAATCGCTCCAGTCATGCACGCGGTCTTCAATAGGGTCTGTTAAAAGGAACATCTTGCGTTTTGTTGGCGCTGTCATTGAAACGGCCGAGCCATATTCAAGAAAGGCATTTTCAAAAACACGTTCTTTTTGGATCCCGTTAAAGTAAGTAGGTTCACGGGCGGTGCCGGTCCACACCTGGGCTATGTAGCCATCAATGCTGGGTAATGAGGCCAGACTTGCTTCCGGGCTTACAATTTGCCATGATGAATAATTAACAAGGGAGTGTGTAGCTATAAAAACCTTAACGTCCACCCCTTTATTTTTGCCGTATGATTTGGCGTATTCGGATACCTGCTTTATAGCGTCATAGTATAAATGATATTTTAGTTTGCTCGATAGATAGGTGTTTTCGGCTGATGCATCCTGGGGTTTCCATGGAAAGCCGTAATATTTTTGCCACTCTTCTTTAAATGGCGCGCTGTATCCTGCGCGCGCCCAAAATTCGGGCTCTTCTAAAAATATAGTGGTAATGTTGGCATCAATCACCCTTTTAACCACAGCCGTTTTCATATAATCAATAAACGATTGTACAGGCACTACATAAGGCATGTTCCGGCCATGCATAATGGTATCGCCCTTAATGGTCACCTGGCCAACGCCAAGGTGGTTTTTGCCATCCCACTTGCCCAAAAAATAATCATAATACTGGCCCCAGGCAATGCCTGTCATAAAGTTTACCTGGTAGCCATGGTCGCGCCATGATTGTACGCGTTGTTCAAAGGTCATTCCGGCGCGATCATTAGCACCATAAACAATGGCAATGTCTGATCGTACATCAATCTCCGGCATCCAGGGGCTGCTGGTTTGAAAAGCGGTTTTTTGGAGAAGCTGCCCGGTAGCCCGGTCATTTTGCTGCGCAAACAGGGAAAATGATGTAACCATCAGGCTATAAAACAGGATAGATCTTTTCATTAAGATAATAATTTATTATAAGTAGCTGTAGGGTAAAAAAAGCAGGGCCGAAGCCCTGCTCAAAATAGTTATCATGGATATTGTACATTAACAGGCGTGCTGTAATTGTATTCGTCGAGACCGGCGTTTATCCTGGCGCCAACCCTGAAGTAAACATCCTGTGCAGGCAATGCGCCGCCAATAGTGGTTATGGTAATAGTTTGCCCTAAAAGGCTGGTACCGGCCGAACCGCTATACGAAACAAGGGCTGAATACCGTGGGTCGTAATTGTTATTACCATCGTATTGGGTATTGCTTACATACAGGTTAATGTTGGTTACATCAAGCTGGTAAGCCGCATTGTCGGTACCACGGGTAATTTTAACCTGGGCAGTTACCGTTTTATCGGCATTAAAAACAGGTTTGCCAACCCACTCAATCCTTAAAAATGGCTGAACTTTAAAGTTAACGGTTGCCGAACCTTTTAAAACAATGGTTTGGCTGGCGTCTGAAGTAACAGTGCCTGTGTTATCGGTTTGTACAATCGGCACAAAAGGCCCTTCTACCGAAATCTTATAGGTTGCGGCAAATAATTTGGTATTGTTAAATGTGCCATCCGGCATCGACTGGAAATAATAGGGCGTAGGGTTAGCGCTATAGCTTGTTTCAAGCAGTTTAACGCGTGTGCCGCCACCGCCAATTTCTGTTTGCACGGTTTGCCCTGTGCCTGCGTCGATAGTACTGCCTGATAATGTAGACGATGGCGGTGCGTAGTTGTCTACCTTGCTGCATGAGCTGGCAACAACCACTACCAGGCACATTGCTGTATAAAATAGCTTTTTCATTTTTTATGTATTAATAACCTGGGTTCTGAATTAAGTTAGTGCTTTTCTGTATAGCGCCTTGCGGAATCTGCTCATAATACCACCTTGGGTCGTAAGTATAAATGTCATTCCTTTCGTCGGTACGCGCGTCAAAGAAGAATTTACCGGCATCTGACGAATAAAATGGCATTAATATTTTATAAATAGTTCCATTTTGCTCCTTGTCAAATATTCTCCATCTCTTTAAATCCCAATAGGTTTTATTCTCAAAGGCAAGTTCTTTTCTTCTTTCCATACGTAAAGTATCAATGGTAAGCGAACCTGTACCGGCTAATAGAGTTGCTCCTGCCCTTGAACGGATCTGGTTGATAACGGTAAAAGCATCTGCCGCATTCGCACCATTAGTACCCGCACTGCCCAGTTCAAGTTCAGCTTCGGCGCGGTTTAATAATACCTCGGCATAACGCATCTCTATCCATGTTTGGGTTTCATTATTTTCCTTTGCCTGTGAAGTTGGCAGGTTCGGATCAAGCCATTTTCTGACAGAAAAGCCTGAAATTGCGCAGGTTTGATCGCCTGTAAAAATTCCGCTTAATCCGGCAGGGTTCATCAACGTTCCGTTTGGTAGCTTATAAGCTGTTTGGGTAGAGGTAGATGAGATTACAAGATTTGTAAGCGGATACTGTGACCTTGATCCGGCCGGCAGCAACGGACTGATCCCACCTGCAGACGAAGCCGTATAAATACCGCGGCGGATCTCGATATTTTGTCCTTTAAAGGCATCACCCGGAAATATCACCGTAGCCCTTAACCTTGGCTCGGCATTGGCAAACAGGTCCATTGTATTGTTGTACATGATGTAGTGTCCGCTTGCATCAAGTGTTTTAAGGGTACCATCGGCATTTTTAGGTAAGCCGCCAAACATCTCCACAAAATTGAGCGTTGGGTTTACTTCGGATGAATAGCCATTTGGCCCTATCAGCTGGCGGGGAACATTGTAAGCATCATAACCGTGTACCGAGTTTGGATAATTGTATTCGCGTACAAAAATATTCTCCTTGCTTGCCGCATCAAAAAACAGGTTTATGAAGTTCTGATATTGCGCGGTTTTGTCTGTTGCAGACCATGCCGATAGATAAAGGCTATAAACGCCATCCAGCATTTTTGCTGCATCATAGGCCTTTTGAAAATACGAAGCTGCAGCACTTGCAGGGATACCGCAAAGCTGGTTCTTATTAGCATCAAATAAGGTAGCGGTGTTATACTTCGCTATAGAACCGGCGTATAACATAGCTCTTGACTTGAATGCCGCTGCAACATATTTATTTGCACGGCTTCCATCACCATAATCAGTATTTACTGCAGGCAGGTTAGCTATTGCAAAATCGAAATCGCTGCCTACCTGGTCCCAAACCGCCTGTTCAGATGAACGGGGCACTTTAAGATCAGTAACATCAGATCCCGGTGTGTAATTTAAAACTGTATTTACAATTGGAACACCGCCTACTCGTTTTACGAGTGCAAAGTAAGTCATGCCGCGGATAAAGTAAGCTTCGCCAAGCCAAGCATTTACCTGTGCTGTGCTGTAAGTGCTTGCGTATTTAGGCAAGGTTTGAATAAAGTAATCACAATCGTGTATTATAGTATATGAACCTCCCCAGAAACCCCAATTCCATCCACCAAGATTTTCCTGCATCGAGCCTGTTTGGTCACGGCTTAATGCTTCGCCGGTTGTAGCCGGAGTAGGGCTGATGATCCAAAAAAAGTTTAATCCTCTTTGAGGTGAATACCTGAAATCTTCAATAGGCAATTCGCTGTAAAGGCGTGCCATATAAGCCTGGATCCCACCGTTTGACGTGAAAACGTCCGGATCCTGGATGATATTTTTAGGAGGGATATTTAGCTTTCTGCAAGCCGAGATCCCCGCCATTAAGAATACCAATAATATTAAATATTTATATTTTTTCATGATCTGTTGCTGATTAGAATTTGACATCCAAGCCAATGTTAAACAATTTGTCGAGCGGGTATAAATAACCGTAAGTACCTGATGGATGTTCCGGATCGACGTATTTTACATTTGTGATAGTAAACAGGTTATAGCCGTTTGCAAATATCCTTACCCCCCTAACGCCTATTACCTTTAATGCCCTGCCTGGCAAGCTATAGCCTATTTCAGCACTTTTTAGCCTTAAATAAGCCGCATTAACAAAATTGAATGATGAGTTGGTATTGGCAGTTGTGCCGGTGTAGGCAAATTTGCCTGGTACCCATACGGTATTCGGGTTGTAAGGGTCAGCAGTCGGATCAGCCGGATGCCAGTCGTTTGTGAACTGTGTAAGGGCACTGCCACCACCCCAAAGCGGGATGTTTAACTGCTCGATGTATGAAACGCTGTACATCCCGGTTCCCTGGAACAACAGGTTAAAGTCAAGGCTTCCATACGAACCGCCAAGGGTAAGGCCGTAGGTTATTTTGGGAATTGCCGGCCCGCCGTTCGGATTGCCGCCATAAGCTATAGGATGCACATCATTGCCATCAATTTGCCCATCGCCATTCCAGTCCTGGTAAATGTAATCACCTACTACTACAGCCCTGTTAGCATAAACCGGGCTGTTTAAAATTTGCTGATAGTTCTGATATTGTCCCACGCTGCCATAACCCATCTGGATTCCCTGGTTCCTGTTGGTATTCATACCTTGCCAATCAAGATAGGAATTGCCTTTTTTGGATTCAGCAAAAGTGGTGTTCATGGTATTGGTATACAGGAATGTGCCCTTTACGTTATATCTGAATTTACCTATGCTGCCTCTGTGACCAACTTCAAAATCAAATCCTTTGGTCCTGTCGCCATTTAGGTTGTCCTGTGGCAGCGGAGCTCCGAGCACATCGGGTACTTGCAAAACTGCTGATGCAAGCAAACCCTTCCTGTCGCGGATAAAATAATCAAATGTGATGTTGAATAGCCCCTTCCATGCATCAATATCAATACCCGCATCAAATGTATGTGAGGTTGACCAGGTGATGTTAGGGTTAGGAATCCCCTTGCTTTGAACAGCATTTATGAACGTATTGCCAAACACGGCGCCACCAGGCAACTGGTTATTTGAACCACCTGCCGGATAATTGTACCCGGTTAAAAACTGATAGTATAATGAGCCGTCATCACCCAATACACCATAAGAGCTGCGAAGCTTTAAATTATCAATAAATGATAAGGCAGATGAATTTTTCCAAAATTCCTCTTCAGATATGCGCCATCCTAAGGAAGCTGATGGGAAAAATCCCCATCCCTGGCTTGGTGCGAACCTTGACGACTTATCATCCCTGAAGCTAAACTCGGCCAGGTATTTACCCTTATAGTCATAAGTGACACGACCTACAATTGAGTTTGTTGCATATTGGTATAAAGCGGTATTGCTGCCGTCCTGGCTGGCATTCTGGTTTGATGCATTACCCGCAATTATCTGGTCAACAGGTATTGCAAGTTGTCTGTAGGCGCCAAAGTTATCACCGCTTTGCTCATTTCCTTCATAAAGCAACAGCGCCGTTATGTTATGCGCCCCGCCAAAAGTATGCGCATAATTAATGGAGAACTGATCTGTATTTTTAGGATAATCATAATATTGCCTTTGTACAAACGCTGGCGAATTATTAAGCGATGGAATGTATGTTTTTGTTGCATCATCATAACTATAAAGGTTATATGATTTTTGGAACAGTTTATTGTCCTGGATCTGTTCATCATAGCTATATAAACCCTTTATAGAAAGGCCCGGAACAAACGGCACTTTATATTCAATGCTTAATGATCCGTCAAAGAATTTATTGGTTTGTGTGCTATAGCCGTTAACGTCCGAGCTTCCGTAGGCAAGGGGGTTGCCACCATCAACCGTGCCATTAAACAGGTACAGAGGGTTGTTGTTGGCATAAAAAGGCTGGGTAGGTAGCTCGCGCCAGGCTTCCCTGGTAGTGTACCAGAATGACTGTGCAGGCGAGTTCTTTTTATCAGAAATGGCGCTCATATTTAAATTAACAGTAATGTTTTTACCTACTTTACTGGTGATATTTGAACGCACGTTGTAACGCTTGTAATTAAGATCGTTGCTGGCTAAGATCCCGTCCTGGTCGGTAAAGCCGCCACTTAACAGGTACTGCGTATTTTCAGTGCCGCCGGTTGCCGTAAGGTTATGCTGTTGCTGCATTGCCGACTTTTTGAAAGTGGCATCGTACCAATCAGTACTTTGTTTGGTGCCGTTGGCGTAAGCTGCAAAATCTGCCGGGGTATAAACCAGGTTTCCACCGTTAGCCTGGTGCAAAGCCTGCTGGTTAACAAGCGTCATGTAATCTGTAGCGTTTACCGGTTTGGGTAAACCCGAGGGTACCTGCCAGCCGTAAGTTCCGGTATAGCTAAGCTGAAGCATTCCGGGTTTTCCTTTTTTTGTGGTGATGAGGATTACACCATTTGCAGCCTTAACACCGTAAACTGCGGCAGAGGCGTCTTTTAGAACTGAAATACTTTCAACATCGTTCGGGTCAAGCCGCGAAAAAATGTTACTTGTACCTACATTGTTATCGCCATTGCCGCCGGTAACAGAAAAGTTAGGTTGTTCAACACCATCAATTACAATTAGCGGGTTGCCCATGCCGCGGATTGAAATGTTGTTTGAAAAGTCTCCAGGTTCAGATGTGTTTTGTACCACCTGTAAACCTGCAACCTTACCGGTAAGCATGTTTTCAATGTTCTCATTTTTGGTAGTTACAATCTCATGGCTGCTTACCGAGGTAACGGAGCCTGTTAAGGAGGCCTTTTTTTGCGTACCATAACCTACCACCACAACTTCATTAAGTGTTGAGGAGGCAGGCTCCAGCGACACATTGTAAGTTTTCTGGTCGGTAATCTTAATGTTTTTTTCCTCATAGCCTAAAAATGTGAACACTAGTATTGCTCCTTTATCAGCAGCGATGGAAAATTTCCCGTTAATATCCGTAATCGTGCCGGCAGTTGTGCCTTTAACTTTTATGGTTACGCCTGGAATGGATTGCCCTTTTTCGTCATTAACTGTACCTTGTACCGTACTTTGTGCGAAAGTGGAGAGGGAGAGAAGTAAAAGCATGAACAGTGTCCCGTATCTAAACAGTCCCTTCATGAATTTACCCCGATGATGGACGTCATAGCAGCCACCATAATTGGTAAAAGTTTTTTTCATAAAATAAATTAATTGGTTTATAATAATTTCTCGCCAATCAGAAAATAGAGGCTGGTTAACCCCCGGGTTCTTCAATTGGTGAAACAATATTAAATGGGACGGTATTAAAGGATGGGTTAAAAAAGGGGTTAATAGCGTTAAAATTTCATTAACCGGGTGGAATTAACCGATTTTTTAATCGGTTGATTGAGGGGGAAGTCCGAAAGTCAGTAAAGTCCGGAAGTCCGAAAGATAGAAAATGACAAGGCTTTCCGGTTCCTGTTTCCTCAGGGTCTCTCAAAGAGGACCCTGCGATGGATAAGTTTTTTAGATGGTAATAGCCACATGCTATTCCATTGCAAATAAGTTTTAGGTAACCACAAACATTGCGCAGGGGCCTCTATGAGAGACCCTGCGAAGACGTTAAATCTAACTCAGTCAACCTAATCCAACCCAATCAACCCTGCTTCACAGCACAGATCTTCTCAAAGGGAATTGGATAATGCTCGCCTAATGATTTTTCATATTCGGCGATAAAATCATTGTAGATCTTGTGGGCGTACTCAATACCTTTAATCCGCCTCAGGGCTTTTAGTTTATATTTGATGGCCTCGTCATTAAACGGATCGATATTTAAAACTACCCGGGTTATTTCAATGGTTTTGCGGAAATCGCCACTTTCGTAAGCTTTTTTCACTTCGGGGAGGATTTCAGGCATTAGTATTTCCTCATAGCTTTGCTTAATATCATCAAGCCAGGTTTCGGGGATGTGCTGTAATAAACCGCCACGGGCTATAAGGTCAAAATGAGTTAATATATTTTCATCTGCTTGTTTAGCAGCATTGTTTAGTTCTTTAATCGCATCCGTTACAATAAAGTAATCGCAAAAAAACGTATCGCTTAATTTAAAGCAGTAGGTATCATTTAAAAAAGTAAGCTCAAGGCCATTAATATCGGCAACAATATTGCGCAGGTGGTTAATGGTAACGCCCTTTATATTTTTTGTTTTGGCAATATCTTTATCAGGCCAAAGTGTTGTTGAGATCTTTTTTGATACCACCCCGCTTTCATCCTTACTGTTTAATAATACCAGGATAAACAGTTGCTTTATCTTAGGACTAAACATATAAGTGATATCCCTGCTGGTTTTATCATACACCGTAAACTCGCCCAATAAATAAATGGCATTGGCTTTTTTCTCGTCTTCTTTTTTATGAATGGCAATAACTGCTGAATCCCTGTCAATTTCTTCAGGTATCAATTCAGATTTATTCTTTTTTCGTTTGAAATACAAAAAGGCTAATATGACAACAACTAAAAATAAAACAATTGCCGACCAAGGTATTATCATTCTAAAAGTCCAGCCAGAAGATACGTTAGTTTGCTGTGACGCTAAATAATCCTGCTCACGTACAGGTGGCGATGCCAGCGAATACACCCTTATGGTTGAATAATCGGGTGTGGTAAATTCTTGGATGGCGCAGTAAAAAGTTTCCTGTTTGTGGTTATAAAAAAGATTAACGTCTGTCTCAATCCGCTCGCCTTTAGCGGGGATGTTTCCGCTAACCACCTCGTACGAACCATCTTTTATAGAGAACTTATAGAGCATTAAGCTGGTCCTGGGTTTTTCATGCGCATAGCATAAAGCGTAAAAGTATTTTTTATCGCTGGAGATGATGAGGTTGTTGGCTGCTACAAAATCCTCGGCAGGGGGTTTTATTTCCCAGCATTTTTTTATGGTGCGGGTGGTTAAGTTAATGCAGTACAGATCGTAAAAATGCTTGCCGCCAACTATCTGGTTTCCGCTTTGATTGCCATAACCACCAAATATGTAAACATTATTGTTTTCATCGGCCTGACTATAGCCCGAAAAAAAGCGCGGCATTATTTTATCGCCGGTGAAAGTTATTTTATCCCAGGTGTCAGCTTTTTTATTGTACTCGAAAAAGTCCTTGTAATATTTGAACGAGCCGTAGCCACCAAACAGGTAAAGCGTATCCTTCGCATTGTTATAAAATGCATTATGATGATGCCTTTGTTCGGTTATGGTAGCGTTTCCAATGATATCCCATTTTAAGGTGTTCAGATCAAGCGCGGCAATGCTCGGGGCTGTTTTTGGGGCTTTTAAAGTTTCATAGGCGTACAGCTTATTTTCATTGGTATTGATGATGCTTTTGCCCAAATGCAGGGGGATAGGGCATTTGTTTTGATAAGCCTGGATTGATAAATTATTCCGCTGTACATCATATGATATCAGCGAATCGCTTTTAAACATCAGCAGCTTTTGCCCGGCTTCGTTAAAATTAATGCCTGTTACTTCGGTAAAATTTCGGGTAAACTTTTGTGTCCAGAAATAAGATTCATTAATTAACCAAACAGGATTCTCTACCAGGCCTGAATCATCCCCGTCACTACTATACACGCTTTTTCCACTCCACTCATTTAACGGGAACCTGTAGCTCTTACTGGCATCACTTACGGTTAAATTCCTGATGGCCATTTTGGGCACATCGGAGTAGTGCTCATTTTTTCCAAAGTATATTTTAGGAGTAATGGCGCCATCAAAATTAAACCCGCTGGCCCTGTACCTCTTGCCATTTATAAAAATGCCTACGGTATTGGCTTTTAAATCTATATCAATTTTAACCGGCATCCAGTTGCGTTTTTTCAGCTGGTTTTGGGTGAGCGGGATGTTGATCTTATTGCTTTTGCTATCGATATTGAAGTTTAAAAAGGGTGAGCCATTATAGATTGAGCTTAAACTATAGGAGTTGTTTTTGGTGTCGGTTATATTTAAGATATAGCCCAGATGCTCATTATCCCATAGGGAAAGATCAAAATTTATATATAAATGACCGGAGAATGTAGGGGGATCTGTTTTAAAAACCGAGTAGGAGGTACGCTTGCTCAGCAAGCTATCATTCGAGTTGAATTGCAGCCCCTGACCATTGCTTTTAAAAGCAATGGTCAGTAAAATAAAAAGAAATACAATCTTACATACCTTAAATTGCAGGATTAAAAATTTATTTTTTCTTATCATTTAAACTCGTAAAAAACTAAAAAGGACGCTCTATAAAAATAACCAAGCTAAATTATGACTTTTTTAGCAGGTAATGTGTTACAGGAATTAAAGATATAGTGGAACGGGGATTGGCATCGCTGGAGAATTTGCCAAACTATTTCTTTTGTAGTGCAGAAAGGAGGTCGCCAAATTCGCCGGTGTACTGTCCCCAGCTATTCCAGTTTACCTCGTATAACGATTTTTTACCCTCATTTATAACCGTGATCAGGTCTGTTGTCAGCAATTCTTTTAAATGATGCGACACCGTTGGCTGCGAAAGTGGCAGGATCTCCACAATTTCGCCGCAGGTAAATTTAGGATGCTGGGCCAAAATGCGAAGAATTGCAATGCGTGCAGGATGCGACATTGCTTTAGCAACTTCCGAGATCCGCTGATCAATTGAGGTAAACTCCGCTTTTTTGTGGTTAGCCATAAAGTGCTCAAATATAGGGGCTATTAACTAAATATTATTTAATCGCCCAAAAGTTAATAAGTTTTTTACAAAAGCAGCGTGGCTGTTCTTTATTCTTTCAAATTCAATATTCAAGATATTCGATTTGATAACTTTTAATTAACATTGGCTTAACTATACCCCAATACTTTTGTGGTGTTATTTAAAGTTATGTTCATCAATAAATATTTTTCTGTCGCGTTAATTGTTCTCTTTTCAGGTTGTTCATTATCATTATTTGCTCAAAATAGAGGTAAGATAGGCGGCAAAATACTTGATGAAAAAACAGGTGAAACCTTAATAGGGGCAACCGTTGGTATCCAAAGTACCACCACTGGCGTTGCTGCAGATGTTGAAGGCCGATATCTGCTAAACGGCCTGCAACCCGGCAAATACACTATAGTTATAAAGTATATTGGTTATCAAACCAAATCAATATCAGATGTTGAAGTAAAGGAAGGCGCGGTTACACCGCTTGATATTACACTTGGCTTAGCCGCCCTGCAAAACCTTAATGAGGTAGTTATTAAGGCAACTTTTAAGCAGGAATCAGTAAACGCGCTTTATGCAAGGCGGAAAAATGATGTCCAGGTTACTGACGGGATCTCTGCAGATGTGATCCGCCGGTCGCCCGACCGTAATACCGGTGATGTTTTAAAACGCATCAGCGGTACCTCAGTTCAGGATGGAAAATTTGTGGTTATAAGGGGCCTGGCTGAACGTTATAACAATAATCTTTTAAATAATGCCGTTCTTCCAAGTTCCGAACCTGATAAAAAAGCTTTTTCTTTTGATATCATTCCTTCGAGCCTGGTCGATAACATCGTGGTGTACAAAACCGCTACTCCCGATCTTCCCGGTGATTTTTCGGGAGGCACCATTAACACCATTACAAAAGATATCCCCGATAGCAAGTACCTTGAGGCTGCATTAAGCATAGGTTATAATTCAAAAACCACTTTCAAGAATAACTTTATTGATGCCAGCCCGTCGGGTAAATATGATTTCCTGGGCTTTGACGATGGATCGCGGAAGCTACCTGACGCTTACAAAAATATTAAAGGGAACTATACATCAGGCACTACCGGCGCCGAAAAGGTAGCCATAGCGCAGCAGTTTCCAAACACATTTGGCTATTCCGAAGGGCAAGGCAGTTTGCCTAATATCGGCCTTCAATTATCAACAGGCAATTCGGTTACCACTAAAAACAATAATCGGTTTGGGTATAACTTTAGTTTAAATTATACCAATGGCCACAAGGCATCATTTGGGAATCGGATTGGATATTTTGGCTTTAACAATTCTGCTGCTGAGCTCCCGGTATATAGTTATGATCGTAACGTATTTACCAGCTATAAAAACCTTGGCGGATTACTGAATTTTGCCTACACGTTTGGCAAAAATAAAATCGCCCTAAGAAATTTATATAATAACGATTTTAGTGTTGATTTTGAGCAAACAAACAATGCGCTCAACTTTGAAGCCAGCCAAACAGAGCCGCTGCGTTATAAGGGATACTCGGTTGAGACCACCCAAAACGGAATCTATACTTCCGTATTAGAGGGGCAGCATACTTTTGGCAGGCGGAACATTGTTTTTGACTGGAGCGGATCGTACGGCTTATCATACCGTAACCAGCCGGATCAGCGGATAGTAACCGTTTTTACACCTGAAAATTTACCCGAGTATATTGTACTGGCATCAGAGAACAGTCCGCTGCCAAATAGCCTGGGCCGCATCTACAGTAAATTAAATGAAAATATTTACGGCGCTAAAGCAAACCTGGCTATCCCGTTTAAATGGCTGGATCAACCGCAGAAATTTAAATTCGGTGGTTTAATATCTCATCGAGACCGTGATTTCAGTATTGATGCTTTAGGTTATTCGGCAGCATTTGCACCCGGTAAAAAGAACCTGGAACTAAGTAACGGCTTAACAATAGGTAATGTTTTTAGCCCGGAGAGTATCCAGCAAAACGGGATTGATCTTTCCCGCCTTGATCTGAGCTCTACCGATTACAAAGGTAAGGCGGAGCAGGATGCCGGCTACGTAATGCTTGATAATAAACTAACAGGCAAACTTAGGTTTGTATGGGGCGCAAGGGTTGAACGTTATAACCAAACGCTTTCGCCTGCAGGCAAACCTATACAGGAATATAATAACACCGATGTTTTGCCCTCCGGTAATTTAACTTACAGCTTAACCCCAAAAACAAACCTGCGCGCATCCTATTTTCGCTCTGTAAACAGGCCGGAGTTTAGGGAACTGGCAAGCTTCAGGTATTTTGATTACCAGAACAACTTTATTATAACCGGAAACCCTGATCTGCAAAGAAGCCTAATTGACAATGCGGATCTGCGATATGAATACTTTCCATCAGGCGGAGAAGTTATTTCGATATCTGCCTTCTACAAAAAATTCAAAAACCCTATTGAGCAAATTAACCAGGGTAACGATATTTTAACATACCAAAATGCACTAAATGCCACAGATTTTGGCTTTGAGGCGGAGTTGCGTAAAAAACTGGATTTTATTGCCGATGGCAGCTTTTTGAGGAATGTTACTTTTTATGTCAATGCATCATACATCAACGCAAAAGTAAAACTTGCCGATGGCCGGGATGTTTCAACACCGTTGCAGGGGCAATCGCCATACCTGATCAATTCAGGAATTTATTACACGCCTGAAAACGGTGGCCTTACCTTCAACGTGCTTTACAACCGTATTGGCGAGCGCCTGCGCTTCAGGGCTGTAACAGGTGGAGTTGATATTTATGAAAAGCCGCGCGACGTAATTGATCTGCAGCTTAGCAAAACATTGTTTAATAAACGGGCCGAAATTAAGCTAACCGTTTCTGATCTGCTGGCACAACCCTTTGTTTATTATAACAACTATGGGTCTGTAAACAGCACGGCTTACAAAAGCAGCGAAGACAAGATCATCCAAAGCCGATATTCTGGTTTCTCTACCATGCTGTCATTCAAATACAATTTTGATTTCCATAAGTAACATTTAAACCACAAATAAAAACCAATTAACAAGCAATTATTAAACAAGTAATATGAAAAAATCACTTTATTTATTAGGCTCCTTAGCCCTGCTGGGCCTGGCTTCGTGCTCAAAAAATAACGATAAGGACAATAAGCCGGGTACACCTCCGGTTACCAATGTTGATGTAAGGGGAAGTATCACTAAAGATACACACTGGACAGCCGGGGTTACCTACCGCGTAAGAGGTTATGTTTATGTTGATAATAATGCAACATTAACCATTGACCCGGGCACTAAAATTGTGAGTAACAAAGACTCGTCAGGTGTATTGATCATTTACAAAGGCAGTAAAATTAATGCTGCAGGCACAGCTGCCAAACCAATTGTTTTTACATCAGCAGAGGCTTCACCCAAACCGGGTGATTTTGGCGGACTTGTAGTTGTTGGTAAAGCAACCGGCAACGGCAACCACGCAGTTATTGAAGGTGGTGTTGATGTTACCCACCAGCTATTTGGCGGTACTAATGATGCTGATAACTCAGGAGTATTACAATATATACGGATTGAATATGCCGGTAAGGCGGTAAACCCGGGCGACGAAGTTAATGGCCTAAGCATGTATACTGTAGGCAGTGGTACTGTTGTTGACCATATTGAAGTTTTACGCGGCCTTGATGACGCTTTTGAGTTTTTCGGCGGAACATTTAATGCTAAATACTTATTAGCTTATAACAATGCCGATGATGATTTTGATTTGGATGACGGATACCGCGGTAAGATCCAGTTTGGTATTTCAATTAAAGACCCTGCATTTACTGATAATAAAGGAACAACAGGTGATATTTCAAATAACCTTGAGGTTGATAACACCACCGATGCCAAAGGCTATTTATTAACCCCGGTTACAAGTCCGGTGTTATCAAACTTTACAGCTATCGGGCCCAATAATGCAACAGGTGTATCTGCCGATTACGGCTATAATATGCGCTGGAGAAGAGGTTCTAAATTTACGTTAGCCAATTCAATTGTATTAGGCGGACAGAAAGCAGGTTTGGATATTGATAATGATGTAACTGCTCAGTTTTATATTGCCGGTACAAGCGGGTTTTTAAACAGCCTGTTACAATCATATGGTGCTAATTATAAGATTGACAAGTTAACCAATGCTGCCTTATTATCAGCCGACGGCTTAAAAGCACTTGTTGAAACCCGTGATAAAACCAAAACGTTTGCCACTGCCGCGGATATTGGTTTAACTGATCCTTTTAATAACACAGCTCCCAATATTTTACCCAAAGCAGGTTCGGCTGCCATTACAGCTACTGCTGCGTTTACTGCTTCAGCTTTAACTGATACGTTCTTTACTAAAACTACCTATGTAGGCGCAGTTGATCCGGCTAACGACTGGTCAAAAGCTTCATGGATTGTTTACGGAAAATAATACATAATCAATAAGGATGGCGGGGTGTTTTGGATGAACATCCTGCTTTTTTAAACATTGCATAATCAATAATACATAATCAATAAGGATGGCGGGGTGTTTTGGATGAACATCCTGCTTTTTTTATACAATTAGTTAATAATTTATTAACACTATAAAGGAAGTTAATTAACAATGCCGGTATAACTTTGCGCTATTATATCTTAACATATCAAGATCCCCTGGTTGATATAAATTATTGTTAAATAAACAAATGCGTTTCATAAACATAGCCAGGAGATTGTTAGCACTTAGCATTGCTTTGCTGATCTTAGTATTTTCGTGCTGCTATGTGTCATTTCACTCAAGTATAGCTGAAGCTTCGGGGCAAATAACTATAACTGCTAAAGTTTATAAAACAGGGCCATTAAAATCGGAAGCAAGACTTTTATCTAAAAAAAAACCGGCTCCGTTCTCTGAAAAGCTTCCCTCACACCCTAAATTAGCTTTAACTAAAAGGCTTGTAACGGCAACATTCGCGTTTTTTATTCTTTCCTTTTTATATTTTCTATTCTTTAGGCTAAATAATTATTTAGCGTACAAATATTTAGAAAGATCATATTCCGCAAACCTTTTACCCTTGCTTTGCGCCTGGAGAATTTGAGCTTAAACTACATTTCGCTGTAGCGTATATTCAATGCAACAGTATCCTCTTATTAGCTCAAACTTCTTATTCATTCAATTTTAATAACTGAACTGTAAAGGCACAACACCTGGAACGGTATAGCTGAATTTACATTCATTGCAAAAAATACTTTTTGTTATGTCATTCTTAAATTCAAGATTCATTGATAGTGATAATGAATTATCAACTTTTACCAATGCATTGGCATTACCGGCAAGGGTTGCTATCATCAGGTTCATTACCACCAATGGTAACACAATAACCCCCGAGGATTTTAACCAAATTGCGTTAAATACGGAGGCAGTTAATGAGCATGTTTTAGAATTAAAAAGCCTGGGAATATTAAATGTTGAAAAACGCAACAATAGTCTGACTTATTCTATAGATCAAAGCCTTTTTAATCAAATGGCAAACCAGTATGCCGCATTAATTGATAGCATAAATAGTCTGCGCGCGTCCTTATAGGGTTGTGTTTAATTAATGATGGTGCGGAAGGTGAGGTTGATCCTTGGCCGGCTTATTTTTTTTGATTTTGGCAAACTGTGTAGCCAATGGGTTTGTGTCGCATCTTTCATAACCAGCAGGCTGCCATTTTCAAGCATAGCCGAAACCGCTTGTTTGGTGGCTTTGTGTTTCATGCTGAATTTCCTTTCGGCGCCGAAGCTGAGTGAGGCAATGGTGGTATTTTTTCCGAGCGACGATTCATCATCGCTGTGCCAGGCCATTCCTTCTTCGCCGTTGTGATAAAGGTTTAGCAGGCAGGAATTAAAGACTGTTCCTGTTATTTCTTCAACCAACTGCTTTAATGCAAGCAGCTCTGGCGTCCATGCAAGCGCTTGTTTGGTTGTACCCGAGTAGGTGTAGAAATACCCTGCATCGCCATACCACGCAGCTTTGCGTTTGGTGATAATGTGTTTGCCAAAAATAACGGCCTCATCATTTTTCCAGGCAATGGTATCCATTAAAATATTGCAATAGTTTACGGCGTCATCGGGGATTAAAATTTTGCCATGGTAATTTACTGTACCATCATAGGGCAACAGGTTTTCGATAGTGTTTTTGCTAAACAGATCCATTTTTCCATTCTTTATATTCGGACCGCAGGCAGTTTCCACATGGCCTGTAGCCGCTATCAGTTGCTTCGCCCAGGTCAGTAAAAAACACCCGGTTTTCCCTCTTCATCCGCTTGCCCGACTTGCATCTCAGCAAGCCATAAATTTTAAGATTGCGATTCCCGCCTAGCTTTATTTCTTTATGTCTGATGAGCTTTCTTACATCCTGGTTGTTGATATCAATATGCCTAACCATTAACTTAATGCATCGTGAAAAATAATGCCAAGCGTATAGCGCTCGCCGCTGTGCAACGCGCTTACCCCGTGTTTCATATTTACGCGGTAATAGCCTTTTGTGCCTTTTACCGGGCGAAAGTTAGTGGTAAATAACAGTACATCACCTTTACGCGGTTTTAAAACTATTGCTTTTGATTGTGCCCTCGGGATCTGTTCTGTTAACACAAATTCTCCTCCTGTATAATCTTCATCCGGCTCATTCAAAAAGATAACCATTTGCATCGGGAAGTAAATGTCGCCATACAGGTCCTGGTGCAGGGTATTGAACCCACCGGGGCCGTACTTTAAAATTAATGCGGTTGGTTTATCTTGTTTATTATCGTGGCAAAGCTGTTGCAGCTCTTCAAAAGTATCCGGAAATACAGTTTGAATATTCAGCGCCCGCATCCAGTTATTGGCAATGGGTGCAAGTTTGGGATACACCTGCTGCCTTAACTCCTGTACTATAGGCGGTAAAGGGTAAGTGAAGTATTTATACTCACCCAGGCCAAAGCGGTATCTTTCCATTACCACTGTTTTACGGTAGCTTCCCGGATCCGCATAGTTTTGGACCAGCGCATTGCATTCATCCGGATGGATTAGGCCGGGTATAATGGCATAGCCATTTGAGTTCATAGCTTCGGTAATTGAGGACCAGTTTATGGCTTCAATTCTTTTATTTATGTTGTTCATTTTTTTTGACAGCAAGACTTACGAAGTTTTTTAAACTTCGTAAGTCTGTTAATGATAATGACAAATGTTTTTAATTAAGTGCTTCCGCTTGTGCTGCTTCCCAGCCTATTATTGCCGTTTTACGGTTACTGCCCCAGTGGTATTGCCCAAATTCACCGGTTGATTGGATCACCCTATGGCAGGGGATTAAAAACGCTACCGGGTTATCGCCCACCGCACTACCTACTGCTCTTGAGGCAGTTGGCTGGTTAAGCTGACTGGCAATGTTGCCGTAGGTTGAGAGCTTTCCTGCAGGAATCTTTAACAGCGTTTCCCAAACTTTTATCTGGAAATCGGTACCCTTCAGGTGGAGTTTTATTTCATCCAGCTTGCTCCAGTCGTGTTTGAAAATGTATAGCGCATTTTGCTGGATCAGATCAACCATAGCTTTGTAAGTTGCATTTGGAAAAGCTTTTTTTAGGGCTATTAATCCCTCGGCTTCGCTGTTTGCAAATGCTATATGGCAGATGCCTTTTTCGGTTGAAGCAACCAGCACATTCCCGAACGGGCTTTCGGCATAGCTATAGTTTATGGATAGATTTTCACCGCCATTTTTATACTCGCCGGGTGTCATCCCTTCAATATTTACAAACAGATCGTGCAGGCGGCTGGTGCCCGACAGGCCGGTTTCAAAGGCGGTGTCAAATAATGTAGCCTGGCTTTCCAGCATTTTTTTGGCATGATCGAGGCTGATGTATTGCAAAAACTTCTTGGGGCTTACGCCTGCCCAGTCGGTAAAAATGCGTTGAAAATGGAAAGGGCTTAAATGTACCTTTTCTGCAATTTCATCAAGCGTTGGCTGATTTTTAAAGTTATCTCTTATATAGCCTATTGCGTCTTCAATGCGGCTATAATTTGTTATTTCTTGGTCTTTCATTTTGTTTTCCTTATTTGTACATAACAAAAGTACGGCGCTGCAATACGCAATCCGACCCGAAAGTTGCGGAGTTTAAGGTAGTGAATATAGAAGTATTTAGATAGTTTAATCGGAGGAGGGTGCTTTGAGCTGACGGAATGATTAGATACTTTTAAAAAGTTCGTCGACGCTTTTAAATTGCCTGCCTTTACCACTTTTTAGTTCGTCCATTGCTGCTTTAGTATCAGCATTAGCAACATGTGTTTGGCTTCTAAAAGCGAGGCCTGATTCTTTTAAGAACGCATCAACGATTTGGAGTTTGTGGTCCGGTACTTTTATAATGAATGTTTGCATGGGTAACGATAATAATAGTATACAAAACCAGGTGATTTATTTCTTTATTTAAAAAACGTAACCGATCCCCAATACCCCACCCACAACAATATATTCGAATATACCCCTGCCAGCACGTCATCCATCATTACCCCGGTTCCGCTGGGGAGTGCTTCCATTTTGCGGATATACAGGGGCTTTACAATGTCAAAAAAACGGAATAAAATAAATCCGGCTAATAGAAAATAAATATTGGCAGGTATAAATAACACGGAAATCAGCATCCCGGCAACTTCATCAATCACCACGCGCGAGCTGTCTTCACCCCAATCCGGTTCAACTTTATTGCTTACATAAACACCTAAAAGCGTTATAACAATGGTGATTGCCAGCAGATAGAGCGGGTTTTGAAAAGCCGGGCTTTGCCACAGCAGCCAGATGCCTCCGCAGGTTACCAATGCTGCATAGGTGCCACCGCCTTTTAAAAACCCTATGCCAAAAATTGATGCGATTATTTTGTTAAGCTTAAGTATCACGCTGTGCTGTATTAGTTGATGTCGGTATTTAACATGGTTTTTAAAATATTGGCCTGTACATCAATATTGCTCAGGTTTTGAAGGAAATTAATATCCTCCAGCTTTTTCAGGTCCTCGATCAGTAGCGTTTTAATGTCGGGAGGCATATTTGATTTTATTGCGCCGGCACTGCTCAATAATTTATCATTCTTATCATTTAGCTCGTGGATCAGCTTTTCTTTCTTCGAAAGATTGTTTGACCAATCTAAGCCACTGATCCGGGCTACATCCAAAAAGATAAATAAATTACGGGCAGGGAAATATAAAAAGTGCCTTTCCGTATCTGTAAATTTATAAACTTCAATTACCTGGGTACCTGATTTTAACCCGCAGAAAAACTCCGTTTTAAAATCGTATTTGCATAACAGTCCCATTAACTTTTTTTGGATAACTGCATAGTTGCTGGTATAAACCTCGTTGTCATTATAAGCAACAAGGTCATCGAACAGCTTGTTATCGATGCTGTAAAAGAAATCGGGAGCAAAGCGTGAGCTAAAAGCATTGATGTTTTTGGAAAGCGGATCGTCCGAAGAATCGTCCGATAGCACCTGGAAGAGCTTCCGTAAGGAGAGGTTGACCTTTAGCGCTTGCCGCTGTTTATCAATATTGAAATTATTTTCGGTATAAGCCGAATCATTCAATTTCTCAACCATCTCTTTATTTACCTGGATCTCATCAAACAAGATGCTGATGTTGTTCTCGTTGTTCTTTTTTATTTTCCTGAGCAGCTCAATCAGGCTGGCGGTAAACTGCAGGTGAAAAAGTTCCAGCTTATTGATGTCAAGCTCGGGATTGTTCTCAAAAAGTTTATGGATTACCTGGCTGCGTAAATAAATTTTATAAATAATATCATCCCCAAAATAAACAGAAAGCAATTGCAGCTTACTAAGCATCCGGTTCGATTCATTTAAAATATTTAATCGGTTTTCATCCATTAATCAGAGGGCAATATTTTTTTCTGCAAAATTACAAAATTACGGGGGCATTAATGCAACAAGCCGCCATGATGGTGCCAGGGAAATCGCGTTTAACATTTTAGCCGGCGGGTAATAAACACAAACCGATGCCCAATGTAAGCTATACCTGTATTATAGTATAGTTTTACGTTGCTGTTCACAGTGAAACAGTGTACAGGGTGAAACAGTGAAAGGTCGCCCTGGTTTGCTAAAAAGCTTGTTTCTGCATTAATAACGCATTTTTTGCCTTATTTGCTCCCCTAAAAATGCGAAAAGTACTGACAAATTAGTGTCAGTACTTTCGTAAAAACTGCTTAACCTCATTGTTCCCACGAGTTTTTAGAGGTGCCCTATGGTCTATCGACCATGGACTAACATCAGTACTTCAATATAATGTATCCTGTTTTATGCTTATTTTCCCCGTTAACAGTATAATCCAATGTATAAAAATAAGTTCCCGGCAATTGCATCCTGCCGTTAATATTTGAGTGCCCGTCGAATCCTGTCAACTGGTTATCATAACCTTTTGCCAGGAATATAACGGCCCCGTTACGGTCAAGTATCGATACTTTGTTCTGCGGATAAGCAGTTAAACCCTCGATGGTGAACACATCATCGATGCCATCGCCATTAGGTGATACGCCCTGGTGCACTACGAGACCGTCATTTTCTATGATCGGGTTGTCGGTTGGTTTTGTAACAGATACCGTTTGGAAAAGATCGCTCATTGATCCCGGCGCATTCCTGGTTACAGTGATGGTATAAGTTTTGGTAGTGGTTCCATCCTGAGCAGTAGATACAATATTGATGACATTGCCACTGCCTGCGGTTAATGGAATTGACGGCGCCGCCGCCCCCGATGCTACAGGTGTACCGTTCACCGTTATGGTTGCAGTTAAATCCTGCTCAATCGCCCTTACCGTACAGCTGCTTACCGAATTATGGTATGTTGTGGTGTAGTTAACATAGCTTGGCCCGGATACAATAGTAAGGTGTGTCGCCGGTGCCAGACGTATGGAAGTAAGCAATGCGTTGCTTGATGGCGCCCTCCTGGTTGCAGTAATGGTATAGGTTTTAGTAGATACACCGTTTTGAGCAGTTACTACTATATCTATCACATTACTGCCTACATTTAAAGGTATTGAGGGTGACGCCACACCCGATGCTACAGTTGTGCCGTTAACGGCTATTGTAGCGGTTGCGTCATGCACTGTTGAGGTAACGGTGACACTTGTTGTAGTATACGGCACCGAGGTTTTATAATTAACATAGCTTGGACCCGATACAATAATAAGCGGCGACGTTGGCGTTAAGTGTACGGATGTTAACAAAGCATCGCTCGAGCCGCGGGCTAAATTTATGGTATACTTTTTGCTAGATACGCCATTCTGCGCAGTCGATACTATATTTATGACGTTATTGCCTATCGATAATGGAATTGACGGTGACGCCGCCCCTGATGCTACAGGTGTACCATTTACTGTTATGGTAGCAGTCGCATTCTGTTCGGTTGCTGTAACGGTAACACTGGATGTTGCAGCAGGTACATGTGCTGTATAATTTACATCACTTGGCCCGCTTACAAGCGTAAGCGTTGTGGCTGGTGTTAAATGTATAGACGTTAACAGCGCATCTGCCGAACCCCGGCCAACTTTTACGGTATAGGTTTTTGTCCCTGTGCCGCCCGCAGTTGTTACCACCGTAGTAATGGTATTAGCGCCGAGTGATAAAGGTATGCTTGCCGAAGCTGTTCCTGATGCTACTGTTGTGCCATTTACGGTTATGGTAGCCGAGGGAGTTGATGATGTTGGCGTTTCGGTTATTGAAGTAGTGGCAGCAGGTACAATTGCCGTATAGCTGGTTGTGTCCGCTGCAAAGGTTGGCGACAATATGCCGCTGCTTAATGCAAGGCCCGAGAGGCCTATATTTACTACTTTGATATTCACTGTGGCTGAACCGCTGCCGCTGATGTTGTAGGCGGTAACGGTATAGTTTGTTGCCGGGCTTGCTGCGGTTGGCGTTCCGCTGATAATGCCTGTATTTTCATCGAAATTAAGGCCTGCGGGCAGGCCCGGGCTTATAAAATACCCCCCAACCGCTTTAATTTCTTTAACCGTGTTGGTGCCTGCGTCAGATTCATATATATTTCCTGCACCGTCTAATGCTACTCCGTTTGGCCTATTAAGTCCCGAGCTTACAATAAGCTGGGGGGCGCCATTAACAGGGTATTCTACAATACCTGTAGACCCAAAGTCGGCTACAAATACATTGCCTATGCCATCTACAGCCACACCGGTGGGAAGATTTAATCCACTGCCTAAGTTATTGTACCCGCCAGTGCCAGTTACCTGCACTACCTGGGGAATATCCGGTATTGGCGCCTGAAAGGACACGAAAATATTTCCAAGCCTGTCAACTGCTATGCCGGTATCAAGATTGTTATCATCA
>NZ_FRCM01000018.1 GCF_900142915.1 Mucilaginibacter sp. OK098 | reverse complement strand
AACGAAAACGTCGTTACTGATAACAGCGTCTTTCCTGCGAATTCGATCAGGTCGCTCATCCCTTTGCTGAAATTGACAACCGCACCGTGTGGGATCATTACGCCTTTGGGGCGTCCTGTTGATCCCGAGGTATAGATCACATATGCCAGGCCTTCTGCCTGCGCCAAACTCTTTATCTTTTTTTGTTCCGGGATCGCAGCACATGCGCACGGAATCACTATCACATCCCGCTCCGCGCTAAATCTTTCTTTACACGCGGCACTACTCAGCAGCAGACTCGCACCGCTGTCTTCCAGCATGTAGCTGATCCGGTCTGCCGGGTAATTCGGGTCTAAAGGCATATACGCTGCGCCTGCTTTCAGGATCCCCAATAAGCTGGCCAGCAGCCCGAACGAACGTTCGCTCATCAGCCCTACTACCTCGCCCTGCTCTACACCGCGGGCGATCAGCAGCGAAGCTACCACGTCTGCACGGGCCGACAGTTCCCTGTAGCTCATCCGCTCCCCGCCGAATATAATCGCTGTTTCATCAGGCGTTCTTTCTGCCTGTGCTTCGAACAAATCAATCATCGTTTTGTCTCTCGGATAAGCTACCGATGTATCGTTAAACTCATTTAACAGCTTGTTCCGATCTGCGGATGACAGGATGTCAATCTGCGATAAAGGAATATCTTCGTTTTTTATAAACTGGCTAAGCGTATGGAAGAAACATTGGTACAAAGTTTCGATAACTGATTCATCGAAGTATGCCGTGGCGTACGAGATACATAATGCAAATGGATCAGGCAGGACGTGGAACTCACAAAAAGTGTTCACGTTAAGATAAGACACCGCATCCAATTTATCCTGATAAGGTGAGTTAAACTTCTCTGCACCGTCCAATCCCAGCATTTCATTCAGTACCCTAAAGTTAACATAGTTAAAAAAGGTATCAAAGAACGGATTATCTCCCTGCGACCGGTGGTCTGTAATTTGAACTATCTCCTCCAAAGAAACTCTTTCATGCTTTTTTAGCGTCTGTAGTTTGCTTTCAATTAATTTAATATACTCACCGCCACTTATATTTTCCGGAACAGCAATTCTAAAGGGCACCGAATTTAAAAAACAACCCAACAGCTTTTCACTATCAGCAACCAGGGGCCTGTTATTTGTCGCTAACCCTACCACAACGTCCGTTTCAGAGGTATACAATTTCATTGCATTGACGTAGGCCCCGAAACAAATATGTTTTAAGCTTGTATTGTATTTTTTTGCAAGACGCTCCAGATCTAATCTCATTTCCTCCCCAAGATTGAAGATCTTGTAGGAAAACGTATTGTCTTTTCTCTTTCGCGGGAATCCCAGCCGGTTGCTACCGGCCATTTCATCGCGCCAAAATGAAATATTTTCTGTTTTCTTTGCCTCTGCCAGTTCGTAAACGATATGATCCTCATAGCTGCATTGCAGTTTTTCAGGTCTGAATGATAAATCTGTCAGTAAGAACTTGTAGGTATTGTTTAGCTCGGTAATAAAAGAATGCAGGCTCCAGCCATCAAATAATGAATGGTGCATATCAAATATCAGCAGATAGGAAATATCATCGATCTTAAAAATATTCATCCTCCACAGTACCGAGTGATCGAGTCCGGTTGTTTTTAGTTTTTCGTCTTCAATTCTTTGCAATACAAAACTTTCCTGAGCATCCGGCTGCAGATCGGACACATCGATATAGTTAAGTTCCGGCTCGATATGCTTTTTTATAATATGAGCGAAGTTTTTAAGATCATATATTTTTCTAAGCTCACTGTGCTTTTCTATCAGCAATGCTACAGCTTGTTTAAAAATATTAAAATCAAAATTGCGGTTTGCTATTTTATAGGTATTCTGTTCATGATAAGATGTATCATGGATATTTTGCTTGTCGGAAGACTGTTTTAACGAATAAAACATCATCCCCTTTTCAATGCCGCTCATCGGGAAAACTTCCTCGTAGGAATCATCCCAATTTTCAGATCGATAGTAGTTTTCCTGAAATGAACGCAATTCTTCTATAGCAACGTTGTAACTATCGTCAATATCATAGTTCAGTCCAGACTGCATTAATGTTGTGAGTGTTGCAATAGTCTGATTTTTATATAAATCTGCTATGCTTAAGTTGCAATTAAACTCGGTGTTGATCCTGTGAATAACACCAATGGCCTTCAATGAATCTCCGCCAATAGCGAAAAAATTATCGGTAACGCCTAAGTCTTTAACAGACAGTTCCTCAGACCATATTTTCGCAAAACTTTTCTCCAAAAAAGTCTTCGGCTCCATATGATCCGGTTGTGACGTAACTTCCGGTTCCGGTAACTTACTGATATCAATTTTATCATTGCCGGTTTGCGGTAAATGGCTGATTGGAATAAAGTAAGAGGGGATCATGTAAGCAGGAATCTTGTCTTGCAGGAATTCTCTGATCTCTCCTGCAGGAATTACCGCCTTACCGATGTAGTATGCACATAAATAGGTTGTACCATCATCCCGGTTTTTAAGGGTTACCAATGTGTAGTCAATCGATGGGTGGTTACTGAGGTGGAATTCAATTTCGCCAGGCTCAATTCTGAAACCCCTTAGCTGTACCTGCCTGTCGGCCCTTCCAAAATACTCTATTTCTCCATTTTCCATGATCCTGCCCAAATCGCCTGTGCGGTATAATCGTTCATCCGGGCGGAATGGGTTGACAAGGAAACGTTGAAGAGTTAAATCCGGGTTATTTAAATATCCCCTGGCAACCCCTTCACCACCTACATAAAGTTCGGCAATAACGCCTAATGGCGCCAACTGCATTTTTGGCGTAAACACGTAAACCGAAGTACATGGGATAGGTTTGCCTACGTTAGGCAAATTGTTTTCAATTTCATAGCTGGTGATCTCCTTGTAGGTAACGTGCACTGTGGTTTCGGTAATTCCAAACATGTTCACCAGCATTACTTTCGGATAATTCTCGTACCATCTTTTTAATTTAAATGGTTGCAGCGCCTCCCCGCCAAATATCACATAACGTAATGACGACAATGACGGTTCCCTTTTTAAATCTTCCTGAATTAAATTACCAAACGCAGTTGGTGTCTGATTCAAAATAGTCACCTTTTGGGTATCCAGAATTTTCAGATACTTTACAGGATCCACTGCTTCTTCTTTTTTGATGATGATCAATTTACCGCCATATAACAAAGCGCCATACATTTCCCATACACTAAAATCGAAGGTGTGGCTATGGAACATGGTCCAAATATCTTCCGGACCAAAATCAAACTGAAAATCGTCATTAAATAATAACCTAACCACATTTTTGTGTTCAATCATCGCTCCTTTTGGCTTACCTGTTGTGCCTGAAGTATAAATAATATAACACAGATCATCCGGGCTGATCTCCAGCTCCAGATTTGATGAATCATCGGCATCCGTAACTATATGATCTGTAAAAATATATTGGTGCTGGTATTCTGTAATAACATCTGCCTGGCTGCTGTCGGTAACTAATAGCTCAACGCCGCTGTTAGATAAAATGAATTCTATCCGCTCGGCTGGATAATCTATATCAATCGGCAAATAGGCGCCCCCGGCTTTCAAAATTGCCAGCATGGCAATAACCGTTTCGTGCCCGCGCCCTGTTAACAACCCAACAATCATATTTGCAACACAACCTTTTGACTGCAGAATTCTTGCCAATTGGTTAGAACGTTGATTTAGCTCCTGGTACGTTAATTCCTTATCTTCAAATATCACCGCTACTGCGTTTGGCCTTTGCTTTACCTGCTCTTCAAATAAATCGACAATGGTTTTATCTTTCGGATATCCTACCGATAGCTTGTTGTTAACATTCAGCAAGAAATCCTTTTCATCATCCGAAAGCATATCTACATCTTCCAGAATTACATTTTCATTTTGAGTTATATCTGTCAGGATCTTTTTAAAATACCCGGCAAAGCGCTCAACGGTATCCTGTTTGAAAAGCTGTTTTGAAAACTCGAAACTAAAATTAATGATGCCTGAAGATTCTGCAGCCGCAAGGGTAAGGTCGAATTTTGAAGATTTATTATTTAATGAGTAATTACTTATCTCGATATCCTCAAACGCAGCAGCTGATTCTTCCATGTTCTGAAGAACAAACACCACATCAAACAGCGGGTTATGCGACAGGTTCCTGTCCAGCTTTAAATCATCAATCAATTGTTCGAGTGGATAATCCTGGTGATCAAAACACTCCAGCACGCCAGAGCTTACCAGTTCCAAATAAGAGCGGTAAGTTAATTTAGCATCAGGCAACAGCCTTATTGGCAATGTGTTAACAAATAACCCTACTATGTTATCCAGATCAGGATGAGTTCTGCCCGACACCGGTGTACCAATCACGATATCTTCCTGGTTCGTCAGTTTTGAAAGCAGGATACTAAAGGCGGAGATCAATACAGTAAAAAGGGAAGTATTTGCGCTATGAGCCAGGGTGTATAACTGTTTTGTAATTGTTTTATCTATAGAAAAGGTTATTGTGTTACCGTCATAGTTTTTAGTCTCCGGCCTTGAAAAATCTAAAGGCAGCTGGCAGGGTTTTGGAGTATTACCGAACTTTTTTATCCAAAAATCTTTTAGCAGGTGCAGTTGATCTTTGTAAAAATCGTGAACCCATTCTGAGTAATCTTTATATTGAAGATTTGATTTCGGAAGATGCCTGTTGTTGTAGGTAGTGGCAAATTCTTTTATTAAAATCTGCTGCGATACGCCATCAGAAATCAGGTGGTGCATATCCAAAACCAGGATATGTTCATCTTGTGCAACTTCTATCAACCCGCCCCTGAATAATGAATTTTCAGTTAAATCAAACGGGCGTATAAATTTTGTAACAACGGTGTCAATCTCTTCATTACCTGCCTTAATGTATTCCAAATTGAACAAAGCTTCATCTTCTATCTTCTGAACAACTTTTTTATCTACAATGCTGAAGCTTGTTCTTAAGGTCTCATGTCTTTCCATTAATAGCTGAAAAGATTTTTTTAGCTGTTCAATTTTAAGGGGGCCCTTAATACTATATGCCTGCGATATGTTGTAAAACAATGACGAAGGGGCAATCTGATGCAGAAAGAAAAGTCTTCGCTGTTGGGGGCTGGCATTATAAAGTTCCTTTGTTGATGCTTTAGCGATTGCCTTTATTTCGGTGTTTGCCTGCTTCCGTTTTTTAACGTAATCAATAACCTCCATTTTATGCGTTTTGATCTCAATCATCAAATCAGATTCCTGAAACCGGGGCGGGATATTACTGAGTTGTAATTCGTCATTAACAACTTCAATGTTAATTCCCATTTGCATAAGCTTTAATAATAGATCTTTCATAACTTTCTGATGTGAATTTTAGGTTACTTATCGTTCTTTCCGTAAAATGATGCGAACAACAATGGAGTTTTTAAATAGTAATAGTATTTTCTTCTGTTTGGCCGATTTTGCCATTATCTGATGACATCCAAAGTTCCATCCCGATAACTTTGGCTTGTTGCGAGATGGTTGGATTGCTAAAAATTTCGGCCATGCTGAGCTTGATGGTAAATTCTTTCATTATCAAGTTAATGATTTGAATAACTATCAGAGAGTGCCCTCCTGATTCAAAGAAGTTTGCGTTTACACTAATAACATCTTTGTCCAGTTTCAACACTCCTGCCCAGATCTCAACCAGTTTTTCTTCCAGTTCATTTGATGGAGCCAAATAGTCCTGTTTTGCGGCATACTCCGGTTCGGGTAATTTTTTACGGTCTATTTTTCCGTTGTTATTTAACGGCATAGTTTCCATGTGAACAAAGAAGGACGGCAACATATAATCAGGTAAACGATCTGATAAGTAATCCCTAAAGACTGTTGTTGAGATCTCGACGTCTCCTACGTAATAACCTACCAAATATTTACTTCCTTCCCGTTCACGGGCCATTACCGCCACGTTTTCCACGCCAGGATAGGTAATCAACCGGCTTTCTATTTCACCAAGTTCAATCCGGTAACCCCTGATCTTAACCTGGTTATCTATCCTGCCTAAAAATTCGATGTTCCCATCAGGCAGCCAGCGGGCCAGGTCACCTGTGCGATATAAACGCTCACCCGTTACAAAAGGGTTGTCTATAAACTTTTCTGCGGTTAATTCCTTATTATTTAAATAACCTTTTGCTATTCCGGCGCCTGATATACACAATTCCCCCGCAACTTTAACAGGTTGAAGCATATTTGCACTGCTAAGGATATAGACCTGTTTATTCGCAATGGGTTTGCCGATAACATAGCAGGTCAGATCCCTATCCGGGTTTATCTCTGTCCAGGTTGTCCAAACTGAATCTTCTGTTGGCCCATAGTGATTATGTGCCGTAAATGGCAATTTAGTTTCCGGAACGTAGTTTAATTTATCTCCGGCTACGTTCATTACTCTCAACCCGCTATCTGTCCAATCCTGTTTTAACAAGTATTCGCCAACAGCAGTAATTTGTACGGTAACTTCAATAGCGTTGGCTACAAGCCAGTTATACATAGCTTTCGGATCCAACCTTACTTCCTGTGATGCAATGTATAAACAACCTCCGTTTATTAAACATGGCCAGATCTCTACAGTAGCAGCATCAAATCCTAAGTTTGCCACCTGGCTCATTGCTGTTTTTCTGCTAATTTTATACAGGTCTGTATAGAAATATACGGTGTTTAAAATGCCGGCATTTTTAACTTCAACCCCTTTAGGTTTGCCGGTAGAACCAGAAGTATAAATAATATAAGTTACCTCATTTTCAAAACCATTTCTTTCGGGGTTGGAGTAGATTCCATTCGGAAGATGATTGGCATCTATAATCAAACTGTTAACTTTTAATTCGGCCTGCTCTGTTTCTTCGTTTAAAAGATCCGAATGCGTAATCAGCCAGTTTGCATCACAATCCTGTAAAATAGTTTTGATCCTGCCAAAAGGCGTTTGTGTAGATAGTGGAACATATGTGCCTGAGCATTTCAAAATGGCTATTATTGCGATTATAACTTCAATAGAGGGAGAAAACCAAAGAGCAACTTTCTGACCAGCTATTGAACCGTCTTCAAGCAATTTATTCGCAATCCAATTCGCCCTGTTATTTAGTTCTCTATATGTTATTTCATAACCATCATAAACAAGCGCCACATTATCCGGCGTTCTTTCTGCCTGGGCCTCGAACAGGTCGATAATCGTTTTATCACGCGGGTAGTCCACTGCTGTTGCATTGAACTCATTCAATAACATGTTCCGCTCTGTTGCGGATAAAATGTCGATCTGCGAGAGTTGTTTATCAGCATCAGCGGTTACCTCTGTTACTATCCGTTTGAAGTAGGAGATGAAACGGTCTATCGTCCCTGCTTCGAATAATGATGTGCTGTATTCAAAGGTCAGCTCCAGTTCTTCTCCGGCTTCTACCGCAATTAACGTGAGGTCGAACTTTGATATCCCGTGATCGCCATCACGAAACTTTAACTGTAGGCCCGGAATCTGTAGCTCATCCTGCCGGAAATTCTGGAACGTGAACATCACATCGAACAAAGGGTTACGCCCTGTATCGCGCGGCAGCTCCAGCTCATTCACCAGCTCTTCATATGGGTACAGCTGATTTTCAAATCCGGATAGCGAGCTGGTTTTTACTTCTTCCAGAAACTCACGGAAGCTCAGCTCCCTTTTTGGCGCGTTTCGCAGGGCCAGCGTGTTCACGAACAGGCCGATGATCCCTTCCAGCTCTGCATGGTAGCGTCCTGCTACCGGTGTCCCTATCGTGATGTCTTCCTGGTTGCTCAGCTTGCCGAGCAATACATTCAGCACTGACAACAGCGTCATGAACAGCGTAGCATCGCTCTTTTCGCCAAGCGCTTTCAGCTGATATGTTTCTTCTCTGTTCAGTATAAAGCTCCGGCTGCTCCCCTGGTAGCTCTTTACTTGCGGACGACTATGGTCCTGCGGCAGATCCAGTACGCTCAGCTCTCCTGAGAACTTTTCTTTCCAGTAAGTCCGCTGACCGCTGAGTTGTTCCTGCTGTGCCTCGCCTTGCTGCCACTCCGAGTAATCTTTATATTGTAAGGCTAATGTCGGCAGGTTCCCTTTTTCGTACAGTTCCATAAAATCCCGGATCAGGATCCCCTGCGATACTCCGTCTGTTATGATATGGTGCATGTCTGCCAGTAACAGGTGGCTATCTTGTGAGATTTTCACCAAACCTACCCGTATCAGCGGACCTGCTCCCAGGTCGAATGGCCGGATGAACGAAGTGATCTGTGCCGCTATTTCATTTGCATCGGCTGCTTCGTAATACGGGATCGTAAAGTTTGTTTCCTGGTGGATCCGCTGCTGCACTTCTCCTTCCACTACTTCAAATGTGGTGCGCAGGCTTTCATGACGCGCGATCAGCGACCGGAAGGCTGCATTCAGCCTGTCAAGGTCCAGTGTCCCCTCCAGCTCTACCACGTAGGGCATGTTATAGGCCAGCGACGTGCGGTCAAGCTCGTATAAGAAATACATCCGCTGCTGCGCTGACGAGAGTGTATAATGCTCTTTGCGTACCGCCTTTTCTATTGACTGGTAGGCTGTTTTTCCCAAGCCCGATATATATTCCCCAAGGCTCCTGATGTCCTGGTGGCTAAAGATCGCTTTCAGCGGTACTTCTACCTGCAGCTCTTTGTAGATCCTGTTTACCAGCGTGGTCGCTTTCAGCGAATGGCCCCCAAGATCAAAGAATCCTGCTATTACGCTGATCTGCTCTTGTTCCAGCTGCAATACCTCCGACCAGATCGCTGTAAGCTTTGCTTCCAATTCTGTTGCGGCGGCTGTATACGCTGTGCCTGAACCAACATCAACCAAAGGCAATTTTTTATAATCGATCTTTCCATTTACAGTAAGTGGTATTGATTGAATGTGAACGAAATAGGATGGCAACATATAATCCGGCAACATCTTCGCCAGATAGAACCTCAGTCCTGATACTTCTAACTCCTCATCAGATACATAATAACCAATCACGCATTTTTCACCTTTAAATTCTTTTACCTGAACTATTGCATTTTTGATTGATTTGTGAGTTGTTAACTGTCGCTCAATTTCCGCCAGCTCTATCCGGTAACCACGGATCTTCACCTGGTCATCCATACGTCCCAGGTATTCAATATTACCATCCGGCAGCCAGCGCGCTAAATCTCCGGTGCGGTAAACCCGTTTTTCCCCAAGCACCCATTCTTCCGGAAACTTCTCTGATGTGAGCGCAGAATCACCAATATAACGTTGTGCAAGTCCGTCACCGGCAATACACAATTCTCCTGTAGCACCAATTGGCATGATCTTGCCATAGCGATCGGTAATGTATATCCGTTCATTCGGCAGCGGTTTGCCAATTGGTATTCCCGCGTAATCGTCCAGTTTATCTTCTTCAACTTCGAAACTTGTAGAATCTACGCATGTTTCTGTCGGGCCATAAAAGTTGAATAGCTTTACCTTATTCCCGGTATTTTTAGAATAAAACTCCTGGGCCAGCTCCTTAGACAGGAACTCACCTGCTAATATCCAGCTGCTTAATTTTTTAACGCCATTTGTTTTATCTAATGCATTAACCAATAAACGCAAGTGTGTTGGCGTACCATCTGAAACATCAATGGCATTACTATTATAAAAATTAATCAGGCGACTCCCGTCTTTTCTATCTTCATCGCTACATATATACAGGCTGTGGCCCTGTAACAAGGCGGCATATATTTGCTGAGCTGATGCATCAAATGCATAAGATGCAAGTAAGGCTACCCGTAAGAATCTATCATTATTATAGTGATATACTTTTTCCTTTAAGCCTGCCACCAAATTGACAACACTCCTATGACCCATTAATACACCTTTAGGCAAACCTGTTGACCCTGAAGTAAATATGCAATAAGCTAAATCATTAGAAGCTATACGCGCTCCAACGTTCCCCACATCTCCAAGATACAATTCACGTGAATTGATATCTTTAACCGGAAGATAAGCAGAATAACGCTCTAAATAAGGTTGATGGGTAAGTAATATGCTGCTTCTGCTCTGATCCAGCATATAACGCACACGCTGGTCTGGTAACGTTGGATCTACCGGCAGATAACCAGCCCCGGCTTTTAGCACCCCCATTATGCCTACCATCATCTCTAAAGAACGATCCAATATCAGGCCTACCACACTCCCCGTAACAATACCAAAGGATAGCAGGTAACGGGCCAGTTGGTTCGACTTCTCATTCAGCTCTTTATAGGTAAGCTGTTCAGTTCCATAAACAACCGCCACATTATCCGGCGTTCTTGCTACCTGGGCCTCGAACAGGTCGATGATCGTTTTATTTTTTGGATAATCCACCTCCGTTGCATTGAACTCATACAAGATCCTGTTTCGTTCTGATGCAGATAAAATATCGATCTGCGATAATTGTTTATTGGCATCCACGGTAACCTCTGTTACAATCCGTTTGAAGTACGAGATGAAACGGTCTATCGTTCCTGCTTCGAATAAGGATGTGCTGTATTCAAAGGTCAGCTCCAGTTCTTCTCCGGCTTCCACCGCGGTTAACGTGAGGTCGAACTTTGAGATGCCGTGATCAGCGTCTCTGAACTTCAGCTGCAATCCCGGGATCTGCAGCTCTTCCTGACGGAAGTTCTGGAATGTGAACATCACATCGAACAACGGGTTACGACCTGTATCGCGCGGCAGCTCCAGCTCATTAACCAGCTCTTCATACGGATACAACTGATTTTCAAATCCTGAAAGCGAGCTGGTTTTTACCTCTTCCAAAAATTCGCGGAAGCTTAGCCCGCCCTTCGGATGGTTCCGCAAGGCCAGCGTATTCACGAACAGGCCGATGATCCCTTCCAGCTCTACATGGTAGCGCCCGGCTATGGGCGTTCCTATCGTGACGTCTTCCTGGTTGCTCAGCTTGCCGAGCAATACGTTCAGTACCGACAGCAGCGTCATGAACAGCGTTGCATCGCTCCTTTCTCCAAGCGCCTTCAGCTGATGGGTCTCTTCCCTGTTCAGCGTAAATGTGCGGCTGCTCCCCTGGTAGCTCTTTACCGATGGACGGTTATGGTCCAGCGGAAGATCCAGTACGCTTAACCCTTCTGAAAACCGGTCTTTCCAATAAGTGCTTTGACTGCTCAGCACTTCCTGCTGTGATGCTCCCTGCTGCCACTCTGAGTAATCTTTATATTGTAAGCCCAGTGCAGGCAGACTCCCTTTTTCGTACAGTTCCATAAAGTCCCTGATCAGGATCCCCTGCGATACCCCGTCTGTTATGATATGGTGCATGTCTGCCAGTAACAGGTGACTCTCTTGCGATACTTTTACCAGTCCTACCCGTATCAGCGGACCTGCTCCGAGGTCGAATGGACGGATGAACGAGGTGATCTGTGCTGCCGCTGTTTCGGCATCAGCTGCCTGGTAATGGCTGATCGTAAAGTCTGTTGTTTCGTTTATGCGTTGCACTACGTCTCCTGCTGATACTTCAAACGTGGTGCGAAGACTTTCATGACGGGTGATAAGGCTACGGAAGGCTTCATTGAGCCGTTCCTGGTCCAGTGCCCCCTCCAGCTCTACCACATACGGCATGTTATACGCCAGCGACGTGCGGTCAAGCTCGTATAAGAAATACATCCGCTGCTGCCCTGACGAGAGTGCATAGTGTTCTTTGCGGACCACCTTTTCTATGGTTTGGTAGGCTGTTTTTCCCAGTCCCGATATATAGGCCCCAAGGCTCCTTATGTCCTGATGCGTAAAGATTGCTTTCAGCGGTACTTCTACCTGCAGCTCTTTGTAGATCCTGTTCACGAGCGTGGTAGCTTTCAGCGAATGTCCGCCAAGATCAAAGAATCCTGCTGTTACGCTGATCTGCTCTTTGTCCAATTGTAATACTTCCGACCAGATCCCTGTCAGTTTTACTTCCAGTTCTGTTTCTGGGGCTGTATATGTTGTACCTGAGCTGTAGTCCGGTTCCGGTAAGGCTTTACGGTCTGTTTTCCCGTTGGGAGTTAATGGCATTGATTGGATGTGAACGAAATAGGACGGTAGCATATATTTAGGCAGACGCTCAGATAAATAGGCTCGCAGCTCTTCTGAGGATATTTTATTTTCGGATAGATAATAGCCAACCAGGTATTTATCTCCTTCACGTTCGCGGGCCAATAAAACTACTTCACGGATCTCAGGATGGCTGGCCAGCTGGTTCTCAATTTCTCCCAGCTCAATTCTATGTCCCCTTATCTTCACCTGGTCGTCCATCCTGCCCAGGTACTCAATGTTGCCATCCGGTAACCAACGCGCCAGATCTCCTGTCCGGAAAAGTTTTTCTCCTGCTTTGTACGGATGGTCAATAAACCGCTCCGCTGTTAGTTCCGGCTTATTCAGGTAACCCCTGGCAAGGCTGATACCGCTAACATATAATTCGCCCGGTACACCTACGGGTTGCAATGCATTGTTTCTGTTTAAAATCAGTATGGTTGTATTTGATATAGGTTTCCCGATAGGGATTTTTCGAATTTGCTCTTCCTGCAATTCATTAATATCCCCAAGTAGTTCAACATCCTGATTTTCCACCGTATAATAAGTGGCATCCGCGCTTACTTCAGTCGACCCGTATATGTTTACCAGCGATATATCGCTAAAGTTTTTGTAGAACTCTTGCGCCAATTGGAAAGGCAGGTACTCCCCGCTGCAGAATATAAATCTGATAGAATGGTTCGTCAGTTGTTTCCCATTATTTTGTTCAATAAGCGCTTTCAGGTAGGAAGGCACAAGCGTTATTCTTGTTATTTTTTCCTGAACCAGCAAAGCGTACATCCTGGGTATATCCAATATTTCTTCGTCGCTGAATATGCGCACCGGAACACCTGATAACAATGGAGAAAAAACCTCAACCAAATGGTCTCCAAAACCAATATTTGTCTTCAAACAAAAAATCTCATCATCTTTTGCAGGATAATTTTCCCAGCCCCAGTTTAAACGATTTATTAAACCTTTTTGAGTGCCAATAACTCCTTTTGGCGCACCGGTAGAGCCAGAGGTATATAGTACATAAATATCTTCTGCTCTCTGGCTTTCCGGGTTTGTTTCCTCTAACTTGCCAAGTTCATTAGTTAGTTTATCATAGCAGAAAATAACTTTGTCTTCGTTTATATTTTTTTCTTTAAGAATGTTCTCCTTAGTAAGCAAAATAGCGGCATGGCTATCTGTAAGCATATAATTTATCCGTTCATCCGGGTAACCTGAATCTATAGGCAGATACAAGGCTCCGGCTTTAACAACAGCAAAGGCATTGATAATAAAATCAATTGACCTGTCCATTAACAGCCCTACAATACTTTCTTTTACTACACCTTTTTGTGCCAGGAAATAAGTTAACTGATTAATTCTCGCATTTAACTCTTTGTAGGTAATTGATTCGGATGCGCTAAATACCGCCACACTATCCGGCGTTCTTTCTGCCTGGGCCTCAAACAGATCGATGATCGTTTTATCTTTTGGATAAGCTACCTCCGTTGCATTGAACTCGTTCAATAGCTTGTTCCGCTCTGATGTAGATAGGATCTCGATCTTTGATAGTTGTTTGTCCGCATCCGCGGTCACCTCTGTTACGATCCGTTTAAAGTAGGAGATGAAACGATTTATCGTCTCTGACTCGAATAACGATGTGCTGTATTCAAAGGTCAGCTCCAATTCTTCTCCGGCTTCTACCGCAGTTAACGTAAGGTCGAATTTCGAGATGCCGTGATCCCCGTCCCTGAACTTCAGCTGTAATCCTGGGATCTGCAGCTCGTCCTGCCGGAAGTTCTGGAATGTGAACATCACATCGAACAACGGGTTACGCCCTGTATCACGCGCCAGCTCCAACTCATTCACCAGCTCTTCATACGGATACAACTGGTTTTCAAAGCCTGACAGCGAGCTGGTTTTTACTGCTTCCAAAAACTCGCGGAAGCTCAGCTCACCTTTTGGATGGTTGCGCAAGGCCAGCGTGTTTACGAACAGCCCGATGATCCCTTCCAGCTCCGCATGGTAGCGCCCCGCTATGGGTGTACCGATCGTTATATCTTCCTGGTTGCTCAGCTTCCCCAGCAATACGTTCAGTACCGACAGCAGCGTCATGAACAGTGTCGCATCACTCTTTTCTCCAAGCGCCTTTAGTGCTTTTGTTTCTTCTCTGTCCAGCGTAAAGCTTTGACTGCTCCCCTGATAACTCTTTACCTGCGGACGGCTATGATCCTGCGGAAGATCCAGTACGCTCAACTCTCCTGAAAACTGTTCTTTCCAGTAAGTCCGCTGGCTGTTGAGCTGCTCCTGTTGGGTTTGGCTGTGCTGCCACTCTGAGTAATCTTTATATTGTAAGGCTAATGCCGGCAGGCTTCCTTTTTCGTACAGTTCCATAAAGTCACGGATCAGGATCCCCTGCGATACGCCGTCTGTTATGATATGGTGCATGTCTGCCAGTAACAGGTGACTGTCTTGCGATACTTTTACCAAACCTATCCGTATTAGCGGACCTGAACCCAGGTCGAATGGCCGGATGAAAGAAGTGATCGCTGCTGCCGCTGTTTCGGCGTCTTCTGCCTCGTAATGGGTGATCGTAAAGTCTACGGTCTTGTTTATGCGTTGCAGGACTTCCTCTTGTACCACTTCAAATGTGGTGCGCAGGCTTTCATGACGGGTGATAAGCGAACGGAAGGCTGCATTGAGCCTGTCTTCGTCCAGTGCTCCCTCCAACTCTACCACGTAGGGCATATTATACGCCAACGACGTGCGGTCAAGCTCGTATAAAAAATACATCCGCTGCTGCGCTGACGATAGTGCATAATGGTCTTTGCGTACCGCCTTTTCTATCGACTGGTAGGCCGTTTTTCCCAGGCCCGATATATATTCCCCAAGGCTCCTGATGTCCTGGTGCGTAAAGATCGCTTTCAGTGGTACTTCTACCTCAAGATCCTGCTGGATCCTGTTCACCAGCGTAGTCGCTTTCAGCGAATGGCCCCCAAGATCGAAAAAACTCGCTGTTACGCTGATCTGCTCTTGTTCCAGTTGCAATACCTCCGACCAGATCGCTACCAGCATGACTTCCAGCGGCGTTGAGGCTGCTGTATATGTTGTGCCTGAACCATAGTCTGGGTCCGGTAAGGCTTTACGGTCTGTTTTGCCGTTTGGTGTTAAAGGAAGTGATTCGAGGTGAACATATACCTGCGGGATCATATACTCCGGCAGTACACCGGATAAATGTTCCTTCAGCGATGCGGTGCTCAGCTCTTGCGCTGATACATAATAGCCGGCCAGGTATTTCTCTCCTGCCCGTTCTTTTGCTACCACTACCGCTTCGCTGATCTCTGCATGGCTGGCCAGCTGATTTTCTATCTCGCCAAGCTCAATTCTATAGCCACGGATCTTCACCTGGTTGTCTATCCTGCCAAGGTACGCTATGTTGCCATCCGGTAACCAGCGCGCAAGGTCTCCCGTCCGGTAAAGTTTTTCGCCTGCTTTGTAAGGATGGTCGATAAACCGCTCCCTTGTCAGCTCCGGTTTGTTCAGGTAGCCACGTGACAATCCCACACCCGAGATGCAGAGCTCGCCTGCTACCCCTGACGGGCTCAATGCTGCGTTTTTGTCTATAATATACATCTGGGTATTGGCGATCGGTTTGCCGATCGGGATCATTTCATTTTTTATGCTCAGGTCACATTCATAATAAGTTACATCTACTGTTGCTTCTGTAGGTCCGTACAGGTTGATCAGTCTTGTCCCGCTGGTCTGATACAGGATCCTTGAAAAACGGTTCACCTGTTCTGCTCCCAATGCCTCGCCGCTCGCAAATACCTGCCGAAGGCTGCTTAATCGCCCTGCTTTATCCCGCTCTGCCGCATCTAAGAACACACTTAGCATCGATGGCACAAAGTGGATCGTCGTTACTCCATGTTCGGCTATCTCCTCTATCAGCTTAGCCGGGTCTTTCTCTGCTTCAGGAGAAGGCACACAAACTGATGCCCCGGTAAACGACCACCAGAATAACTCCCATACCGATACGTCAAATACCAGTGAGGTTTTTTGTAACAGTACATCTTTTGAACTTAGCGGGTATTCCTCCTGCATCCAAAGCAAACGGTTAACTACTGAACCATGTTCTATCATCACGCCCTTGGGCTGACCTGTTGAACCGGAGGTATAGATGATATACGCCAGGTCTGCAGGCCCGGATACACCCTGGAGCGCTCCCGATGATGCATGGATCTTTTCCGCTGAAGTGTCAAGGTTTAACAAGCCTGTCTCCATCTCCGGCGACAAGGCTTCGATGTGCTGAGTACGGGTGATCAAAACTTTTAATCCTGCATCTGTTATGATCGTGTTCAGCCTGGCTGATGGGTAATGCACAGAAAGCGGTACATATACTGCCCCTGCTTTCAGGATCCCGAATATGGATGGGAAAAGCTCTTCTTCCCTTTCCAGTAATAAACCAACTCTATCGCCTGTTTTAACTCCTTCTGCCTGCTGCAGGTAAGCTGCCAGCCTGTTCGCTTTTTCATTCAGCTCTTTATAGGTAAGCGTATGAGATCCATAAACAACCGCCACATTATCCGGCGTTCTTTCTACCTGGGCCTCAAACAAATCGATGATCGTTTTATCTCTTGGATAATCTACTGCCGTTGCATTGAATTCATTTAAGAGCATGTTGCGCTCGGCTGACGATAAAATGTCAATCCCGCTAACAGGCTGATCTATACCTTTAGTTATCTTATCAATAACCAACGGAAAATGTTCAATCAGTTTCTTTATCGTCCCTGGTTCATACCTGTTCGAATTAAAATTAAAGTTTATCGAAATTTCTTTCCCCGGGATCACTGTTAGCGCCAGGTCATAATTTGTTTGCTCGTAGATCTTAAAATCAGTTAATGTATAAGGTTCATTCTCATTTTTATGCTGTTTTTTGATTTGTTCATCTATCGGATAGTTTTCGAAAACCATAATATGATCCAGCAATGCAGTTCCCAGGCCACTCGCTACCTGGATTTCCGACAAGGGATGGTAATGATGCATTTCTCCATTTACAGCTGTTGACTGAACCTTGCTCAGGATATCCTTAATACTATTGCCCGCCTCATAACTGATCCTAACTGGTATTGTATTGATAAATAACCCTACCATATGTTCAACCCCAAACAATTCTGCAGGGCGGCCGGAAACAACCGAACCAAATACTACATCGTTGGTGTTATTATATATGGATAATAAAATGCCCCATGCACCCTGCATTATTGTATTGAGCGTCAAGCTAAAATCTCTGCTGATCTGGTTTAACGATTGCGTTTTTTTCTCATCTAAAACAAAGCTTTCAGACGCCAAAACAAAACCAGGCTGTTCTGCCGGTGACTTATCCCTTGATATAGAGGTCAGGTTTTCATAACCTGCCAGGTAGTTCTTCCAATAATTAAGTGTCCCCTCCTTGTCGCGTTGCTCCAGCCAACTGATGTAGCTTGAATAGGGCTGAACCGCCGGTAAACGAATTTCTACGCCCTCAGAATAGCTCTTATAAAGTGCATTGAACTCTTGAACAATAATGCCCAGGCACCAGCCATCCATCAATATATGGTGAAAACTCCAAAGGATCTCATACTCGTCGTCCCCGGTTTGTTGAATACTAACCCTCAGCGGCACCTCTTCGCTCAGGTTAAACCCTTGCTCTTTGTCAAGCAAGCGATATTTTTCTATCGACTGCTCACGCCCCATTTCATTTACTTCCCCGCGGATATCCAGATAATTGAATACGCCCTCTCTTGCCTCGAGTACAATTTGCAATGGCCGTTCACCTTCATTGTGAAGAAAAATGGTCCGGAAGATGTCGTGACGGCTCACTAAAGCCTGGAAACTCCTTTCAATCATTCTTAGATCCAGTTTTCCATCCAGGCGATAACTAATCTGCTCAAAGTATTCGTTCTCCCCTAGCAGGAAATGGAATAACATCCCTTCCTGCATTGGCGACAAAGGGTAAACGTCTTTTATAATGTTGGTTGATGTAGGTTTACTATTCATGGTTCATCAATTTTCCTTGTAATTTTTCTAATTGTGATATTGTCAATCCTTTATAAGTAAGGTCTGATGGGGTTAATTCGCGTGTTCCGTAATTCAGGCAATAAGCTATCAGTTCTGTAAGATTAGATTTATAGGAAGCCATCAGCCTATCCATTACCAGTTGATTATACTGTTGGCTGCTGTAACTTATCCGCATACTTAGCTCACCTCCTGCTACTATTCCTGACACATCCCAGTCATGCTCCCGTTGCTCCTGCGGCGAAACGTTTGATCCTGTAGGCTCAGTTGCTATAGAAAATACCTTTTGCTCAAGATCACTATCAAACTGGCCCATGTAATTAAAGCTGATTTGCGAATCATTCTTTGGCAGTATATCCCTGGTCAGGCATGTTCCTATTAGGTAGTCTACCCCATTATTGGGCACGCTCCGCAGCGATTCTTTCACCGATTTGATCAATCCGGATAAGCCATTATTTTTCTGCGGCCCTAAGATCACCGGGAAAATGCTCGTGAACCATCCCATTGTGCGGCCCACATCTATGCCTGTCATAATCTCTTCCCGGCCATGGCTTTCCAAATCTATTTGTAATGCACCCGGTCCAAAATGCTTGTTAACACTCATTAAAAATCCCGCTAACAAAATGTCGTTGATCTGCGTATTGAACGTGCGATGCACATCTCCAAGCAACTTATCTGTCAGACGTTTTTCTAAAAAAAATTCCGAATAAACAGTATCTCCGAATGTATTTGTTCCGGAAGATCTGTCCCGGGTAATATCTACCAGATCTAAACCCGGCAACACTGCCCAGTATTCAACGGCTGCGGTATAACGCTTATCTGCTATATAGTCTGTCCACAGCTTCTCTGACCATAACTTAAAGGAATCTGTTTTCATAGGCAGCTTTAGCGGCTGACCTTTAGTCATCTGACTATAAAGGGTTTCTATGTCTTCAAATAAGATCCGCCAGGAGATACCGTCTATCACAAGGTGATGGATCACGATCAACAGGCGGCTTCCGCCATCCATGTCAAATAAACCCAGCTTTACCAGCGGACCATGCTCAACATCGATACCCGACTGCAACTCGCTACAAAGCGATAACAACTCTTGTTGTGTGTATTTGGTGCCTCGCAGATCGCTATACCTAACAGATACAATTTGACCAGGCTCCTGATAATTTTGAATAACCTGTTCCCCATCCAGGTGATAAACCATCCGTAAAGCATCATGATGATCTTGTATATTACTGAATATCAAACGAATTTCTTCTGTGGTAATCCTATTGGGGAAATTAAGCATTACCGATTGATTGTAATGATGTTTATTTGTGATGCCTCCATTGAAAAACTTCTGCTGAATACCTGTTAAAGCAACTTCTCCTTGTTCTGATGACTGATCCGAGATCTTATCGATCTTTTCCAGTCTTGGGGATAACGTTTCTATTGTTTGATAATTAAATATATCCCTAACTGATAGTTTGTAATTAGCGGTACGCATAGCAGAACATACCTGTATCGATTTAATAGAATCTCCACCAATGGAAAAGAAGTTATCGGTAATACCTACCCGTTCAACGCCGAGTACCTTTGACCATACTTCTGATAGTAATTTCTCCCCTTCTGTAATCGGCGCCAAATATTTTTTATCGGTAGTAAAATTCGGATCGGGAAGGTTTTTACGATCTACTTTGCCGCTTGAAGATACCGGGAATGCCTTCATATAGATATAACAGGCCGGCAGCATATAGTCTGGTAGTTTACCTGACAAGTATTTACGCAATTGTTCCTGGGGGATCTCCCTATCGGCTACGTAATATGCTACCAGGTATTTGCCTCCTTCTTTTTCATTTACTATAACTACGGCTTCTCTTATTTTCTCTTTGCCTAATAATTGGCTCTCTATCTCTCCCAGTTCAATTCGATGCCCGTTAATTTTTATCTGGCTGTCCTGCCTTCCAAAAAACTCAATATTTCCATCAGGCAACCAACGTCCTACGTCACCGGTGCGGTACATTCTCACTTTTTCATGAACTATAAAAGGATCGTTTATAAAAACAGCTGATGTCTTTTCCGGCTGATTTAAATATCCCCTTCCAACCCCTGCGCCTGATACCACGATTTCTCCTTTTACTCCTACAGGACATAACCCAAAACCGGTATTTACAATGTAAATGTTAAGATTGGGCAACACCTTTCCTATCGGAACGGTATCAGTTGCCGGAACCTTGTCCAATATGCAATGGGTAATATCATCAGATGCCTCTGTTGGTCCGTAAGCATTGACGAGCTTGATACCTGGATAAAGGTTGAACCATCTTTTCACCAACGACTTTTGTACAGTTTCCCCGGTAACTAACAGGTATTCGAGATCTGAAAATTTATTGGGCGACTCTTTTTCTTCCAAATACCCCAACAATACCGATAAATATGATGGTACAACTTCAAATATTGTAATCCCGTCATCGTTTATTTTTTCCAACAGGTTTTCAGGCTGTAAAACATGCTCTTTGGAATAAATAACCGTTTTACCTCCTACGACCAACGCAGACAAAAACTGCCAGATTGATATATCAAATGTTTCAGATGCATTTTGAGCTACCGCACTTGCAGCGCTTAGCTCTAAACCATCTCTCTTAGCCAGTAAATGGTTAAGCATACCTTTATGCTCAATCATTACACCTTTTGGCACCCCGGTAGAACCTGAAGTATAAAGTATGTAGGCCAAATTACCTGGCTGCACGTTTATTGAAGGATTGTGTGACGAAAACTCTTGCCAGTCGCTCCTATCCGTAACAGTTCCGCTGTATTTATCTGCCGTGTAGTCAATGCATAAAACATTTAAATCGTTCACAACCGGATAAAGGGCGTTAAGCAGATCCTGGGTGAGGATTGGGGAGGTAGTCATTAAAAATTTCGGCTTTGCATCTGTAAACACCTCTACAATTCTATTCACCGGAAAATCTGCGGATAGCGGTACATAAGCACCCCCAGCTTTTAGTATGCCGATAATGCCAACTAACATATCCACCGAACGATTGCATATCACTGCTACGGGCATTTCGGGTAACAAGCCCTTTGAAAGTAAAGCATGAGCAAATTGATTGGCCCGTTTATTTAATTCAGAATAACTTACCTCTTGTGTTTCATCAGCGGCAGCTACAAAGTCCGGGGTCAGCTTTACTTGCGTCTCAAACAAGTTTATAAAAGTCTTGTCTAATGGATAATCTACTGATGTATCATTGAACTTATTTAATAGCTTGTTACGCTCTGATGGCGATAAAATATCGATCTGCGATAGTTGTTTACCGGCATCCGCGGTAACCTCTGTTACGATTCTTTTGAAGTACGTGATGAAACGGTCTATTGTCTCTGCCCCGAATAATGCTGTGCTGTATTCAAAGGTGAAATGCAGTTCCTCCCCGGCTTGCACCGCAGTCACTTCTATATCGAACTTCGAGATGCCATGATCAGCGTCACGGAATTTTAGCTGCAATCCGGGGATCTGCAGCTCGTCCTGCCGGAAGTTCTGGAATGTGAACATCACATCGAACAACGGATTACGCCCTGTGTCACGCGGCAGCTCCAGCTCATTAACCAGCTCTTCATACGGATACAGTTGGTGTTCAAAGCCCGACAGTGAGCTGATTTTTACTTCTTCCAAAAACTCGCGGAAGCTCAGCTCACCCTTTGGATGGTTCCGCAGCGCCAGCGTGTTTACGAACAGGCCGATGATCCCTTCCAGCTCCGCATGGTAACGTCCGGCTATCGGTGTGCCTATCGTGATGTCTTCCTGGTTGCTCAGCTTGCCCAGCAATACGTTCAGTACTGACAGCAGCGTCATGAACAGTGTCGCTTCGCTCCCTTCTCCCAGCGCCTTCAGCTGATGTGTTTCTTCCCTGTTCAGTGTAAATGTACGGCTCCTTCCCTGGTAGCTCTTTACCGATGGACGGTTATGGTCCAGAGGAAGGTCCAGTACGCTTAGCTCACCTGCAAACTTTTCTTTCCAGTAGCTGCGTTGGTTCATTAACTGTTCCTGCTGGGCCTGGCTGTGCTGCCACTCTGAGTAATCTTTATATTGTAAGCTTAGTGCAGGCAAGCTCCCTTTTTCGTACAGCTCCATAAAGTCCCTGATCAGGATCCCCTGCGATACACCGTCCGTAATGATATGGTGCATATCTGCCAGTAACAGGTGACTCTCCTGCGATACTTTTACCAGACCTACCCGTATTAGCGGGCCTGCACCCAGGTCGAACGGCCGGATGAACGAGGTGATTACGGCTGCCGTTGCTGCGGCATCTGCTGCCTCGTAATGGCTGATCGTAAAGTTTGTTGTTTCATTTATGCGTTGCACTACGTCACCTGCTGATACTTCAAACGTGGTCCGAAGGCTTTCATGGCGTGCGATAAGGCTCCCGAAGGCTTCATTCAGCCGTTCCACGTCCAGTGCGCCCTCTAGCTCTACTGCGTAGGGCATGTTATACGCCAGCGACGTACGGTCAAGCTCGTATAAGAAATACATCCGCTGCTGACCTGACGAGAGTGCATAGTGTTCTTTCCGAACCGCCTTTTCTATCTGTTCGTAGGCTGTTTTGTTTAAGCCAGATATATATTCCCCAAGGCTCCTGATATCCTGGTGGCTAAAGATCGCTTTCAATGGTACTTCTACCTGCAGCTCTTTATAGATCATGTTCACCAGTGTTGTCGCTTTCAGCGAATGGCCGCCAAGGTCGAAGAATCCTGCCGTTACGCTGATCTGCTCTTTATCTAATTGCAATACTTCTGACCAGATCGCTGTCAGCTTTTCTTCCAGTTCTGTTTCCGGGGCTGTATATGTTGTACCTGAACCATAGTCCGGTTCCGGTAATGCTTTGCGGTCTGTTTTCCCGTTGGGTGTCAAAGGCAGTGATTCGAGCTGCACATAAACCTGCGGGATCATATACTCCGGCAGTACGCCGGATAAATGTGCTTTCAGCGATGCTGTGCTCAACTCTTCTGCTGATACATAATAACCTGCCAGGTATTTCTCCCCGTTGCGTTCTTTCGCTACCACTACCGCTTCTTTAATGTTTTCGTATGTTAATAGCTGGCTCTCTATCTCGCCCAGCTCTATTCTATATCCCCTTATCTTCACCTGGTCGTCCATCCTGCCCAGGTGCTCGATGTTCCCATCGGATAACCAGCGTGCAAGGTCGCCTGTCCGGTAAAGTTTTTCTCCTGCTTTGTACGGGTGGTCTATAAACCGCTCCACTGTCAACTCTGGCTTGTTCAGGTAGCCACGTGATAAGCCATCACCTGAGATGCACAGCTCTCCTGCTACGCCCGCCGGCTGCAACCGGTTCCCTTTATCCAGGATATACACCTGGGTATTGGCGATCGGTTTGCCGATCGTGATCTCCTGCTCATTGGTCAGCTCCTTTACGGATGACCATACCGTGGTTTCTGTTGGGCCGTACATATTGAAGATCCGTGCCTTTGTGTTTTGCTGTAATGTTTGAAGCAATGCTGACGGGAACGCTTCCCCCCCGATCATAATATCGCTTAACTGTCCCAGTGCTTTCAGTGAGCCTGCATGTTCTGTTACCGCTTTCATCAGCGATGGTGTGATCTGCAGCATGTTCACCTTGTTGCGTACTATCGCTGCCTGCAGCAGTGATGGGTCGTACTGCTCATTATCATTTGCCAGCACTACCGTGCCCCCGTGCTGCAGCGGCAGCAGCCACTCCAGTAAGAAGATATC
>NZ_FRCM01000022.1 GCF_900142915.1 Mucilaginibacter sp. OK098 | reverse complement strand
CTCCGCCCTGCGCCTGCTGTATAGCATACCGAGCTCAAATCCACCACTCCGCCAACGCCCTCTAAATAGCTTACATAGCGCTCCGCTAAATCCCGCAAACTTCCCATATCACGACCCGAGATAGGTAAAAGCAGATTAACTGGTGAAATATTTTCTTTTATTTTATTCTCCATTTTATTGCAGCATTTTCAATTAACATCTAAAGGCGACTCTTCAATAAGTACGTGCGCATTTGTCCCGCTTAAGCCAAAGGAGCTGATACCTGCTATCCGTTTCCCGTTAATAGATTTCCAATCAATGGTTTTACCAACTACTTTTATAGGCATCTTTTCCCATGGTATTAATGAGTTCAAATTCTGGCAATGAAGGCTGGATGGAATTTTTTTGTGTTGAAGGGAAAGCACCACCTTAATTAAACTAGCTATGCCTGCCGCAGGTTCCAGGTGACCGATATTACTCTTTACCGAACCTACATATAAGGGGTTATCTACCATCCGGCCTTTACCAAATATTTTATTGATCGCTTCTATTTCAATCGGGTCACCAAGTGATGTACCTGTGCCATGCGCTTCAATGTAACCCACATCCAGCGGATCAATATTTGCGTCTTTTAGGATTTTATTAATTAATGTTTCCTGTGCCTTACCATTCGGAACTGTAAGCCCGCTGGTTTTACCGTCGTGGTTTACGGCTGTTTGCCTGATTATGGCGAGCACATTATCTCCATCGGCAATAGCGTCCGATAGTCTTTTTAACACTACCATACCGCAGCCTTCCCCTCGTCCGTACCCATTAGCGTCATCAGAAAAAGTTTTGCATTTACCATCAGGTGACAGCGCCCTTGACCGGGAAAGGAAAATTGTGATTTTAGGGGTAAGCATAAGCTGTACCCCACCAGCCAGCGCCAAATTGCTTTCGCCGTTCCTGAGGCTTTGGCAAGCCATATTTACCGTTACCAGTGATGAAGAGCAGGCCGTGTCAATACTGATGGACGGTCCCTGTGTACCTAGAAAATAGGAAATGCGCCCTGCTGCAAAACAAAATCCATTGCCTGTTCCTGAATATACTTTTATCTTTTCATCTTCACCAGTTAATTCTAACTGTCCATAATCATTTTGTCCTATGCCTACAAAGATCCCTGTTGGCGTATTATTTAAATGATCAGGCTGGATCCCTGCATTTTCAAGCGCCTCCCAGCTTACCTCCAGCAATAAACGCTGCTGAGGGTCCATTGCCTCCACTTCACGAGGTGCAATGCCAAAGAATTTGGAGTCAAACTGGTCTACATTGTCAATAAAGCCACCGTGGCGGGTGTAGATCTTGCCCGGCTTGTC
>NZ_FRCM01000012.1 GCF_900142915.1 Mucilaginibacter sp. OK098 | reverse complement strand
GGTTATAAAACAAGAAACCCCTTCATCGTTAGATGAAAGGGACTTGATAAGATTTGGCACCGACCTACTCTCCCACATTTTACTGCAGTACCATCGGCTCTGGCGGGCTTAACTTCTCTGTTCGGAATGGGAAGAGGTGGACACCGCCGATATAGGCACCTGAATTTCTTTTAGTCATTGGTCATTGTGTCATTAGTCATTTGATTTGACTGATGGCTATAACCGCTAACTTAATATCTTTTTTTTGTTCCTGATCTTATTGTCTGCTTGCTTAGTCCAATGACTAATGACAAGTGACTAATGACCACAAACTTAAACATAATTGAAAGAAGCAAATAAATTGAGAAAACAACAGTTTTAGTGTTCGGTTCATTAGTACTTATTCTTCGTTTACCGGTATTGCTACCAATGAACTAATGAACCAGTGACTAATGAACCATAATTACCTGCTATGAGAAAGCTTCGGGCGATTAGTATTACTTGGCTATGATGTCACCACCTTTATACCTGTAACCTATCAACGTAGTAGTCTGCTACGACCCTCAATGGAAGTCTCATCTTGTGGCTAGTTTCGCACTTAGATGCTTTCAGCGCTTATCTATTCCGAACGTAGCTACTCTGCAATACAGCTGGCGCCATAACAGATTCACCAGTGGTTCGTCCAACCCGGTCCTCTCGTACTAAGGTCAGCCCCACTCAAACTTCCTGCGCCCACAACAGATAGGGACCGAACTGTCTCGCGACGTTCTGAACCCAGCTCGCGTGCCACTTTAATGAGCGAACAGCTCAACCCTTGGGACCTTCTCCAGCCCCAGGATGTGACGAGCCGACATCGAGGTGCCAAACCTCCCCGTCGATATGAGCTCTTGGGGGAGATCAGCCTGTTATCCCCAGCGTACCTTTTATCCTTTGAGCGATGGCCCTTCCATGCAGAACCACCGGATCACTATATCCGTCTTTCGACCCTGCTCGGCTTGTCTGCCTCACAGTCAAGCAAGCTTATGCTATTGCACTCCTCATACGGTTACCAAGCGTATTGAGCTTACCTTTGAAAGCCTCCGTTACCTTTTTGGAGGCGACCACCCCAGTCAAACTACCCGCCAAACAATGTCCTCCGCATTACGGAGTTAGACACCAGATACAGAAAGGGTGGTATTTCAACGTTGACTAACATACTCCTAGCGAAGCATGATCACAGTCTCCCACCTATCCTACACATCCTGTAGCCGATTTCAATGTTAAGTTGTAGTGAAGGTGCATGGGGTCTTTCCGTCCCGTTGCGGGTAACCGGCGTCTTCACCGATACCACAATTTCACCGAGCTCATGGCTGAGACAGCGCCCAGATCGTTACACCATTCGTGCAGGTCGGAACTTACCCGACAAGGAATTTCGCTACCTTAGGACCGTTATAGTTACGGCCGCCGTTTACCGGGGCTTCGATTCAATGCTTCGGTTTAACCCTAACATCCCCTCTTAACCTTCCGGCACCGGGCAGGTGTCAGGCCATATACGTCATCTTTCGATTTTGCATAGCCATGTGTTTTTGTTAAACAGTCGCCTGGGCCTTTTCACTGCGGCTGATATTGCTACCAGCGCCCCTTCTCCCGAAGTTACAGGGCCATTTTGCCGAGTTCCTTAGCCATGATTCACTCGAGCACCTTAGGATTCTCTCCTCGACTACCTGTGTCGGTTTACGGTACGGGTTTTTATAACCTGAAGCTTAGCGGGTTTTCTTGGAAGTCTGATTACCTGAACTATCACATCCCCCGAAGGTTCTGCGTACTATCAGCTTTCAGCATGGTCTGCGTACTTTACTACAGTCCATATACCTACGGCCTTTAACGAACTATTCCGTCAGTTCGCGTCAGTGTCACTACTCCGTCACCGCATCGCAGTTATAAAAAGTACTGGAATATTAACCAGTTGTCCATCGGCTACGCCCTTCGGCTTCACCTTAGGCCCCGACTAACCCTGATCCGATTAGCGTTGATCAGGAAACCTTAGTCTTTCGGTGGGCGGGTTTCTCTCCCGCCTTATCGTTACTTATGCCTACATTTGCTTTTCTAAGCCCTCCACAGTCAGTTACCTTCCTGCTTCACCGGAATTTAGAATGCTCCCCTACCAGTATACATTGCTGCATAATCCATAGCTTCGGTATACCACTTGATGCCCGTTTATTATCCATGCCCGATCGCTCGACTAGTGAGCTGTTACGCACTCTTTAAATGAATGGCTGCTTCCAAGCCAACATCCTAGCTGTCTGTGCAATCGGACCTCGTTAGTTCAACTTAGTGGTAATTTAGGGACCTTAGCTGATGGTCTGGGTTCTTTCCCTCTCGGCCCTGGACCTTAGCACCCAGAGCCTCACTCCAGCGTATATTATTAAGCATTCGGAGTTTATCTGGATTTGGTAGGATTTGACTCCCCCGCACCCAATTAGTAGCTCTACCTCTTAATAACTCAACCGCCAGGCTGTTCCTAAAAACATTTCGGGGAGTACGAGCTATTTCCCAGTTTGATTAGCCTTTCACCCCTACCCACAGATCATCCGGAAACTTTTCAACGTTTATCGGTTCGGTCCTCCAGTACCTGTTACGGCACCTTCAACCTGTCCATGGGTAGATCACAAGGTTTCGCGTCTACCTCCCCTGACTATACGCCCTATTCAGACTCGCTTTCGCTTCGGATCCGTGTCTTAAACACTTAACCTTGCCAGGAAAGAGTAACTCGTAGGCTCATTATGCAAAAGGCACGCCGTCACGGATCAAGTCCGCTCCGACCGCTTGTAAGTACACGGTTTCAGGTTCTATTTCACTCCCCTGTTCGGGGTTCTTTTCACCTTTCCCTCACGGTACTGGTTCACTATCGGTCTCTCAGGAGTATTTAGCCTTACCGGATGGTGCCGGCAAATTCCCACAAGGCGTCTCCGACCTCGCGGTACTCAGGATACCACTATTCCATTATCTATTACCCGTACGCAGCTCTCATGCTCTATGGCCGGGTTTCCCACCCCGTTCCGGTTTTATTTAATGTTCATGTTGTGGTCCTATAACCCCGGTTATGCCGTAACATAGCCGGTTTGGGCTTCTTCCCTTTCGCTCGCCACTACTCAGGAAATCACTGTTGTTTTCTCTTCCTCTGCTTACTTAGATGTTTCAGTTCAGCAGGTTCGCGCATTTATGCAACTATTCTTCAAATAGTTAGGTTTCCCCATTCGGAAATCTGCGGATCAATTCATATTTGCTGATCCCCGCAGCTTATCGCAGCTTATCACGTCCTTCATCGCCTCTGAGAGCCAAGGCATCCCCCGTGTACCCTTTCTTACTTTCTTCTACTATACCGCCTTTTGCTCGGTATGTATGCTTTTTTGATTCTTGTTGCGTTCATTAGCTCACTCGTTCATTGGTTCATTAGTATTGCTACCTCTTTACCTTTAATCTTTGTAAACTTTTGAAGCCTCAACAGTCCTCTTCTGTTGTTTTCTCTTTTAATTTACTTCTTCCAATATGTCAAAGAACTTTTACCCCGGTCTTCCATTGCGGATCGCCTTTTTCATTATCCATGCCTTGGTAGGCAAATGGTGGGTTCGTGGAGAATAACGGATTCGAACCGTTGACCCCCTGCGTGCAAGGCAGGTGCTCTAGCCAGCTGAGCTAATCCCCCTTTGGATGAGTTAATTAGTGACTAGTTAATTAGTGATTAGTTAACTAGTGATTAGTTGTTTCCTCCTAATCGCTGATCTCTAACCTCTGATCTCTATTTCCCTAACGCCTCGCAGCTTTGCTGCGCCGTAGTCCCGAGCAGATTTGAACTGCTGACCCCTACATTATCAGTGTAGTGCTCTAACCAAGCTGAGCTACAGGACTGTTTGTTATTTCGGATTTCAGATTTTCGATTTCGGATTTAACAATCGTTTTCTCGTAAATCGTAAACCGTAATTTCTTACAATCTCGCCGCCCACTTGACTGTCACCTTACTAATGGCTTCATCTTTTGGGTTTTCCTTTTGTTTCGTTTTAATTAGTGAAGGACTGATGTAGTGAATTAGCGATTGATTTAGTTTCTCAACCCAATCAACCATTCAACTTAATCAACCTAATCAACTAATATATAAGAACCTGGTCATGTAGCTAAACAGCTTTCGCTATTACGCTTATAAGAGAGAGATTTGTGGATACTGCTCCAGAAAGGAGGTATTCCAGCCACACCTTCCGGTACGGCTACCTTGTTACGACTTAGCCCCAGTTACCGACTTTACCCTAGGACGCTCCTTGCGGTTACGCACTTCAGGCACTTCCAGCTTCCATGGCTTGACGGGCGGTGTGTACAAGGCCCGGGAACGTATTCACCGCAGCATTGCTGATCTGCGATTACTAGCGAATCCAACTTCACGGGGTCGAGTTGCAGACCCCGATCCGAACTGTGAACAGCTTTTTGAGATTGGCATCCTGTTGCCAGGTAGCTGCCCTCTGTACTGCCCATTGTAGCACGTGTGTAGCCCCGGACGTAAGGGCCATGATGACTTGACGTCGTCCCCTCCTTCCTCTCTATTTGCATAGGCAGTCTGTTTAGAGTCCCCACCTTAACGTGCTGGCAACTAAACATAGGGGTTGCGCTCGTTGCGGGACTTAACCCAACACCTCACGGCACGAGCTGACGACAGCCATGCAGCACCTAGTTTCGTGTCCCGAAGGACTGATACGTCTCTGTATCATTCACTAACTTTCAAGCCCGGGTAAGGTTCCTCGCGTATCATCGAATTAAACCACATGCTCCTCCGCTTGTGCGGGCCCCCGTCAATTCCTTTGAGTTTCACCCTTGCGGGCGTACTCCCCAGGTGGAATACTTAACGCTTTCGCTTTGACGCTAACTGTATATCGCTAACATCGAGTATTCATCGTTTAGGGCGTGGACTACCAGGGTATCTAATCCTGTTTGATCCCCACGCTTTCGTGCCTCAGCGTCAATCATACCATAGTAAGCTGCCTTCGCAATTGGTGTTCTGTGACATATCTATGCATTTCACCGCTACTTGTCACATTCCGCCTACCTCTAGTACATTCAAGCCCATCAGTATCAAGGGCACTGCGATAGTTGAGCTACCGTCTTTCACCCCTGACTTAACAGGCCGCCTACGCACCCTTTAAACCCAATAAATCCGGATAACGCTTGGATCCTCCGTATTACCGCGGCTGCTGGCACGGAGTTAGCCGATCCTTATTCTTACCGTACATTCAGCACAATTCACGAACTGTGGTTTATTCCGGTACAAAAGCAGTTTACAACCCGTAGGGCCGTCTTCCTGCACGCGGCATGGCTGGTTCAGGCTTGCGCCCATTGACCAATATTCCTTACTGCTGCCTCCCGTAGGAGTCTGGTCCGTGTCTCAGTACCAGTGTGGGGGGTCATCCTCTCAGATCCCCTAAACATCGTAGCCTTGGTAAGCCATTACCTTACCAACTAGCTAATGTTCCGCATGCCCATCCTTATCCTATAAATATTTGATGAAATCACAATGCTGTGTCTTCATATTATGCGGGCTTAATCTCTCTTTCGAGAGGCTATCCCCCTGATAAGGGTAGGTTACATACGTGTTACGCACCCGTGCGCCACTCTCATGGAAAGCAAGCTCTCCAATCCCGTCCGACTTGCATGTATTAGGCCTGCCGCTAGCGTTCATCCTGAGCCAGGATCAAACTCTCCATTGTAAAATGTTTTGTTTGTTCACTGACCCTATTATTAATAATAGAATCTGTAAAATTTCGTGCCCGGTGGAGTTCGTCGTTTGAATCGCTTCTCTCTTCTATTCCGATCCGTTCACTGTTGTATCTTTATACAGTATCCCTTTTCTCTCTTTGTTTCGTAACAGTGATCTACCGTTACGCTACATGATTATCCAGTATCTTATAAGAACTTTTACGCCTTTCTGTCTCAGTCAGGCTATATGTTTTTCTGGTTGTTACGCCGTCTAACTTTCATTTTTTATTGATCCGGAAATCGCTTCCTTCTCCCTTTTTGTTTCGGAAATTTCTTTCCTTTTTTTTAGCTTTCTTTTCCGGAATCGCTCCCCTCTTTTCTCAGCTTCCGACGCTCTTCCGTTTCCGGCTTCCTTTCGTTTTTTCGCCCCTTTCTTTTGGGACTGCAAAGGTATGAACCTTTTTTAAACTTGCAAACTTTATTTTTTTTATTTTTTGTTTGCCTCTTTTCCCCGCTTCCCCTCTCTTTTATCTCCCTCGTTTGCGGGCTGCAAAGATGTGACTTTTTTTTCTTCCTGTCAAGCCTTTTTTTAACTTATTTTTTAGCCTTCTTCTTTATCACTTTCTCTTCAAATAACAACGCCTTTTTTCTAAAGCGGTCACAAATGTACAGAGTTTTTAGCTACCTGCAAAAAGAATATTACATTAATTGAAACAATTGCTGTAACTGCTTGTAAACTACCATCTATTTTATGCAATTATCTTTAATATACATGCGTTAATAATGGCAATTGCCTAATTCGTATCTTTGAAACTGATATGAGCGAATACATTTTTCCTGAAAATTTCCTTAATTCATTAAACGGGGAACCCGGATTTGAGGTCGAAAACTTTGTGAATGCGCATCAAAATAGTGCATCGCCTACTTCCATCCGGAGAAATCCTTTTAAAAAATCAATATTAAAAACTGACGGGCAGGTGCCCTGGTGCCCCGAAGGGTACTATTTAAATACGCGTCCCTCCTTCACATTCGATCCGCTTTTCCATGCCGGGTGTTATTATGTGCAGGAAGCATCGTCAATGTTTATTGATCATATCCTTAAATATATAAGGCAAACTGATGGCGGGTCTATAAAGGTGCTTGACCTTTGCGCTGCGCCTGGCGGTAAAAGCACGCTCATCAATTCAGCCATTAACAGCAGTGATCTTTTAGTATCAAACGAAATAATAAAAACCCGCGTACCTGTTTTGTCCGATAACCTTAACCGCTGGGGTACTGCCAATACTATAGTAAGTAATAATGATCCGCGTGATTTTAGCAGGCTTACCGGTTTTTTCGATACCATACTGGTTGATGCGCCATGTTCAGGTTCGGGAATGTTCAGGAAAGATCCGGCGGCAATGAATGAATGGAGCGAGGCCAATGTTAACCTGTGCCACCAGCGTCAGGAACGCATCCTGGCCGATGTTTACCCTGCATTAAAAGAAGATGGACACCTTATATATAGTACATGCTCTTATTCGCACCAGGAGAACGAGGAAATTGTGGATTGGCTGTGCCGTGAATTTAACATGGAAAGCATACGGATACCTATATATAAGGAGTGGGGAATTGTTGAAGCTGAATCGCCGGAGCAAAAGGCATGGGGTTATCGCTTTTACCCGGGCAGTGTAAAGGGCGAGGGCCTGTTTGCCGCCTGTTTAAAAAAGAAAGAGCAAACTGATGAACCACCATCCTTTAAAACAAAAGGACATCAGAAACTGGCGCTATTAGAAATAGAGCTTATAAAGAAGTATATCAATGATCCTGAGAGCTACTATTATAATAAGGTGAATGATGACTGGCTGGCCATAAGCCGCGAGCATAAAGAAAGCCTGGACACTTTACAACGGCACCTGTATATAAAGAAATCGGGCGTACGGATCGGTAAGCTAATGGGGAATGACCTAATACCCGATCACGAGCTGGCGCTTAGCATATATATTAATAAGGATAAGGTGCTGCAAACGGAGTTAAATCTTGAACAAGCCATCCAATACCTGCGCCGTGATAACATCGACATAAATATAACTGATAAAGGCTGGAGCCTGATGACATTTGAAGGGCAAGCTTTAGGCTGGGCAAAGCTGCTGCCGAACAGAATAAATAATTACTTCCCCAAAGAGCTGAGGATATTGGCAAGCGCCCCTGACGCGCTGAAGTAAACCTAAAAGACATAAACGCGGGGGTTAAGATGAAATATCTTAACCCCCGCGTTTGGTATAATTAATTATAAATAGTCTTATTGAACGTCCCACCAAACCCTGTCGGCAGTGGTTGCACTTTGTTGAGGTTGTGGATTTGCCAGTAATTCTGTAGAAGAATAAGGAAATCTACGTGGAATATATTGAACGTACGCATTTTGAACCAAAGAGAGTACAGGGTAGCCAGTACGTCTCCAATCATTATAAGCTTCAACTGAAAGGAAATCGGTCACATATTTTTGGCCAATGATCTGGGCCTCACCGTTAGCAGCTGTTAAAACAGGTAAAGAGGTAAGGAAAGTGGCCTGATCTGATGTGCTAACACCTAATTGGGACATATTGGCTGCAATTGCAGCTTTATATACCGATGCCGCTGCAGCAGCGCCTGATTTGATAAAGGTAGCTTCTGCCTGTAAAAATAAGGCCTCGCTGTAGGTTGCTACAATTAATGGCGCAGCGGCCCCGGTAACGTTATCAGTATTTACAGGATCAACGCCACCAAAATAAGTTCCTATTGTGGCATATACAGTATAATCCGGGGCAGGATCAGCTCCGGAAGGACGTCCTACATATTTACCATCAACGCTTTTGTTAGCTATAACAGGCAAACGGGGATCGGCAGTATTGTTTAATCCGTCAACAAAAAACTTAGCTAATACCACACCGCCTGCACCGGGTTCAGTACCACCAAACCAGGGATTCTGGTCGTTAGCGCTTCCGTTGTAAGCAATGCTGGCGTTATCACCGTTTGAACTAAAGCCATTTTGCAAAGCAGTTAAAGCACTGTCGGCTTGCGCAGCAGCAGTGTGACCAGGCGCTTTAGTTAACCTCATGTAGTACCTTGCTTTAAGTGTATACATGAATTTTTTCCACTTACCCATGTCTCCACCGTAAATAAAATCGTCATTTGAAGGTGCTATAGGGCTTGGGGTTTGATTAACATAATAAATTGCACTGTCTAAAAGCATTTGTACTGCATGATAAATAGCTTGTTGACTATCATATTTAGGCTTTGAAATACTTGTATTAAGTGCCTGTGAGTAAGGTATATCATTCCAAAAATCAGTTGCCACAGCAAGGTTATATGCAAATAGGGTTTTACCAATTGCAATGTATTGATTGTGATGAGCTGCCTCTGCCTGGTTAATCATAATTTTTAAGTTCTCAAATATTCCAGGGTATAAACCGAACGTCCAGGTATTATTTACATCCTCAGGAAACACCTCATAAGTCTCAAGAGTTGGTGTTGGCTGGTTTATTGACACTTGCTGCGTCCAATAGGTAGAAGCGGCGCCAACTTCGCCAACGATGGTATTGCCGGCCATTGTTTTTTCAATAGGCCCTAACAATAAAGATTCGCTAACCTTAAGCGTATGATTTGGGTCAGTATTAACGTCTAGGAACTTTTTACATCCTGTGCCAATTAATACAATACAAAATAATGTAAGTGGTATTTTTATATATTTTTTCATCTTAATTCTCTTTTTGTGTTATTATTAAAGTGTAGCTTTTAAACCAATAATAAAGCTGCTATTTGATGGTACCACAAAATTGGCAAAGCCCTGTCCGTTGCCGCTTCCATCCAAACTAACTTCAGGATCTGAACCTGTGTAGTTTTTATGCAGGATAAAATTGGTACCTGTAAAGCTCAGGGATAATTTTTTAACTACTTTTCCAGTTAAAAAAGAACCGAAGCTATAACCTAATGTTACCTGTCTCAACTTAATATATGAACCATCTTCAACTGATGATTCATCAACAGCAGATAATAAGTTGGTATAGTAATTCTGGTTTAGCGGAACTGCTGTGGTATTAACTTTGCCGGTGCTTTGTATTATACCGGGAAAGGTTTTAAGCTCGCCCCTGCTTTGGGTAACAATTGGTGTACCGTATACAAACAGATAGTGGTTATCCAGGTTTAGGATATCACCGCCATGTTTCCAATCAAGCACAAAAGACAAAGAAAATGACTTATAGCTAAATGTATTTGTCATACCGGCGGTAAACTTAGGGGTAGCATTCCCAATTGGTGCAAGGCCATTAGCAACCTGAGGATAAGCATTATCGCCTAACAATAACTGGCCGCTTGAGTTACGAAGAAAATGTGTACCATAAATAACCCCATATGCTTGGTTTGGATAAGCAAAAATTCCCGGATTTACGAAACCACCAAACTGAAGGTAAGGGATGCCCGGGGCCAGGCTCAATACCTGGTTTTTGTTTTTAGCAAAGTTTACATTAATATCCCAGTTAAAATCTCTTGATTTTATTGGTGTACCGCCTAATACAATCTCAATACCGCGATTTCTTATTGAACCCGAGTTTAAGCTTGCTGCTGTAAAACCAGTTGCCGGAGCCAAAGGCGTGTTCGGCGATAATAAGTCTGAACTGATTTTGTTATAGTATGTAAGGTCAAACGATAACCTGTTTTGGAAGAATTTAAGTTCCAGACCAGTTTCGAATTCTTTAATAACACCATTTTTAAGCGGATAAGCGTAAGTATTGGTCAACTGAAATCCGTTTTGTGAGCCAATCGGAAATCCACCAGCCTGATAAAAAGGGTTAGTTAGCGAATATGGCCCTATATTGCTATCGCCAACTATTGAGTAACCCAACCGTACTTTACCATAGTCAAAAAAGCTATGTGACAAGCCTAATGCCTCTGTGAAAATAAAACCACCGCTGGCAGAACCATATGGATAGAATTGTTTGTTTTTTGATAACACAGATGACCCATCCTCGCGGCCGGTTAAAGTAAGTGATAGCATTCTTTTATACTCCAGGTTAACCTGTGCATAAAAACCTAATTTTCTTTGCAGATAGGAACCATAACTAGCCGTTACATGATTAGCATTGCTGATATTATAAAATCCTGGTACTGATAAGTCGGCCCCATTAGTATAATTGCTGGTAGTATATTGCGAAAATAAATTATTACCAATTATTGCATCAAGCGTTAAATCTTTAGCAATGTCTTTTCTTGCTTCTATAATCAAATCATTGTTAAATTGCATGAACTGATTGTCGCGCATCCATAACTGGCCTAATCCGTCCCCGCCAACTACGCCAACATTTTCATGATAATTTGAATTGTTGAAGTAAATGTCGGCACCAAATCTTTCCGTAACTGTCAACCATTTTAGAGGTGTATACACAAGGTTGATTACAGGTAAAATGCGGTTGGTATTATCCTGTAGCCCTGTGTTGGCAACTAACCAATAAGGATTGTTCCTTGAGCGGCGATAAAGTTGCTGTGATCCATCAGGATTTGTCGTTGGCAGTGGATTCCAGGAAATAGGAGCCGCGTAAATAGTCCATATCGGATTTGATAAACCATTGCCTTCAAGCAAACGATGATTGGCAATATTAACATAGTTAAACTGTGTAGTTAAAGTTAAATTGCTGGCTAATTTAGTAGCATATTTAGTGAAAAATGAATTACGAATGTAATTTGTGCTGGGCTCGGTACCGTCTGTTTTTAAATAAGAGTACGAGATTAAATAGCTCGATCTATCGCTGTTCCCGCTAATGCTTAAGTTATTGTCAGTTGTATGCCCTGTTTTAAAGAAATCTTTAACATTGTCTCTTCTTGGTACAGATTGTCCATTTACCTTAAGAGTATCAATTTTAGGTCCCCATGAGTAACTGCTGTAATTACCCTGCACATTTCCGTTCACATATTTTCCATTTAAGCCTTGTGCATATTCATTTTGAAATTTAGGAAGTATAGGATTGTTAAAGGAATAGCTTGAACTGAAGTTTATAGTTGGTTTGCCAGTTCCGTTTTTACCCAGTCCACCTTTTGTAGTAATTAAAACCACACCTCTTGAACCCGCAGAACCATACAAAGCAGTTGCGGCAGAACCCTTTAATACACTAATACTTTCAATAATGTTAGGGTCAATATCACTACCGCGATTGGCAGTGCCCCCATTACCCAAAGGACCGCCGGGGTTACCAGCTTCGCTATTATCAATAGGTATACCATCAACAACAATTAAAGCGGTGTTATCTCCAAACAAAGTACTGTTACCGCGAATTAAAACTTGCGACGAACTGCCTGGCATACCACTTGAGTTTGTGATTTGTACACCGGCTATTTTACCTGCCAGGGCATTTATCAAGTTGTCCTGCTTAGCGTCAACCAATGCAGCACCAGTTACCTGCTGGTTAGCATAATTCAACAATCTTTTATCACGTTTAACACCCAGTGCCGTTACAACTACTTCTGTTAAGGCTGTGTTTGATGATTTTAGTGCAATAGATAAAGTTTGAGCGTTGCCAACGGAAACTTCCTTAACTTCATAACCTAAGGCACTAATAATTAAAATGGCATTCCTATCAACGCTGATTTTAAAATTGCCCACCCCGTCCGTACTCACACCTGTGTGTGAACCTTTAGATCGAACTGTCGCTCCGGGAATTGGCTCCCCGGTTTCATCTTTAATTATGCCTGATAGATCCCGCGTTTGAGCAAATGCGAGAACCGAACATAAAAATGTAAATACAAATAATGTAAATGCTTTTTTCATACAGTTAATAGTTAGTTAAAAATTAAAGCTATGCAATTTTTAATAACTCATAGTGTATTTTTAATGTTACGCCAACATTTTATTAATATAATGTTAAAAATCAGGCATATTTTTATTTTAAGGCGCGCGAATTTTTGGCTTGTTTAAGTTATGAGAGAGAGATTTTTTAATACTTGAATATTTATTTTCAGATAAGAAGAAAAATCCGCCCCGGCCACTTTTTTATCTGCCGAATTAATAGTTTTCAGCATTAATACCAATTGATTAAAGCCATGACGGTTTGATTATTATTCGCTGCAGGCATTAATTTTCAAGAATTGTATCATAAACTAATCATTCAAAAATTGCACATTTGCACATCCGCACATCAAATACACATTTGCACATCAATAAAGAATGGATCAATACTTTATTATAGACTTCGATAGCACTTTTACACAAGTTGAGGCTTTGGACGAACTAGCCCGCATCTCCTTAAAAAATCATCCCGACCGCGAAAATATTTACAAACAAATTGAGGACCTTACCAATGCCTCGATGGAAGGCAGGCTTTCCTTTACCCAAAGTTTGGAGAGCCGGGTTAAACTTTTACAGGCCAACCGCGAGCATCTAAAGCAACTGGTTACTCATTTAAAGAAAAAGGTATCAACCTCTTTTAGCCGTAATACCATCTTTTTTAAGAATCATGCGGATGAGGTGCTCATCGTATCAGGCGGATTCAAGGAGTTTATTATCCCTGTGGTAACTGAATATCATATTAAAAAAGAAAACATTTACGCTAATACTTTTGTGTTTGACGCAGATGGCAACATAATAGGCTATGATCGTGAAAACCCATTGAGCCAGGAAGGTGGCAAGGTTAAGCTTTTAAAGGAATTGGATTTACCAGGTGAAATTTTTGGCATTGGTGATGGCTATTCTGATTTCCAATTAAAGGAATCAGGCATGATCAAAAAGTTCTTTGCTTTTACCGAGAATATCGAACGAAAGTCGGTTGCAGAAAGAGCAGATCACATTACACCGAGCTTTGATGAATTTTTGTATATCAACAAACTACCCAGAGCCATATCATATCCCAAAAACCGGATTAAGTGTTTGGTTGTTGGCGAAGTTGAGGAAGATGCCCTGGCACAGATGAAAAAGGAAGGCTATAATATTCGCCATCGCGATAGCATAGATGAAAAATACCTGGAGGAAGCCGGAATTCTGTTTTGTGATGAGGCCCACCAGCCCACTCCCGAGCAATTGCAAAACGCGGGCCGATTGAAAGTGATAGGTGTTTTTGGTAAGATCAGCAATCGCAAGCTGGCAGAAGCTGCCTGCGAAAATGGTATTATTATTTTTGACGATCCTAAACACAACCCCCGAAATGATGATTTTATCCCTAAACGGGTGATGGCTTTTATGAACGAGGGAAAAACGCATACTAGCTGTAACTTCCCTGATCTGCAGCCGCCGCGGATTAATAATGCACACCGTTTAATTCACATCCATAAAAACGTACCGGGCATACTGGCTAAGATAAATGAAGTTTTTGCCCGTCATAACATTAATATAGTAGGCGAATTTTTGGTAACCAACGCACAAATTGGCTATGTAATAACCGATGTTAACACCGGTTACGATGCCGAAGTATTAAATGAGCTGAAAGCAATTGAGCAGACGATAAAATTTAGGCTGTTGTATTAGGTAGTTCATGGTTGATAGTTCATGGTTCATGGCCGCTGCAATTTTACTATGAACTATCATCTATGAACTATGAACCAAACGGCACCACCAAAACGGGTACTTCCGCATGACGCACAACATGTTCAGCAACGCTGCCCATCAACAGGCGATCAAGGCCGCTGCGTGAATGAGTGCCAATAACAATCAGGTCGGCGCCAAATTCTTTGCTGCAATCTATAATACCGTTAGCTGTTGAGCCGTATTCGGTAAAATGAGTTACCTCCATATCGCCGGCAAATTGTTTTATAGTACGTTCAACAATATTTTCCGATTGATTTTTTTGAATATCCAATAGCTCCATATCCTGGAAGGTTGCATTATTGAGCGCTGACCCCATCAATGGATCAATCCCGCCCGAAGGGGGCATGATTATAGGTTCAACAATATTTACTATTCCTACCGAGGCATTAAACTTATGCGCTATATCAAAACCGTACTCGGCAGCATGCGCTGCATACTTGCTATCGTCAATACCGATAAGAATTTTACTGATCTTCATGGTTGAAAAGGATTGGTTTTACAGGTAATAACAAATTAACAGCAATATGTTTTGTTTAAGCTGATATTAAGTATACGACCTTAAGACTGCATACGCTCCATTATGACTTTTCTTCCTACATTTGGCGATGCATTTCTCTCCCGAAATAGAAGAACGCCTGGCGCAATTACAAGAAAAATATGAGGCTATGGGCCAGGATATGGTATCATACCTGGATGGTTTACTTCATGCCGATTTTTTAACCTACTGGGATTATATCCATTTAGATACTTTGTTAAGCCTCCAAAGTCCTAAAACGCCATTCCCGGATGAGGAGATCTTTATCATGTATCACCAGATAACTGAACTGTATTTTAAGCTGGTATTGCATGAGTGTGAGCAAATAACAGCTGCGCAACCGTTAAGCCCTGAATTTTTCACTATCCGCTTAAGGCGCATTAATAAATATTTTGAAGCGCTTACCCATTCGTTTGATATTATGATTGACGGGATGGATAAAGAGCAATTTTTAAAGTTCCGGATGTCGTTATTGCCGGCAAGCGGCTTTCAATCGGGCCAGTACCGGATGATTGAGATCTATGCTACTGATTTTACAAACCTGGTAGCCAAGGATAAACGCGAAGAGTTAAGAACTGCCTCTATCGAGGACCAGTTTGAATACATCTACTGGAAGTTTGGCGCTACCGAGCTATCAACCGGCAAGAAAACACTAACCCTTAAACAATTCGAAAAAAAATACGCTAAAACCTTTATTGAGCTGGGAAGGGCCTGTGCCATCAATAATTTTTACGCCTTATATAAGCAATTGAAAGGTGCGGGGCAATCAAATACCGATCTGGAAGATGAATTAAAGCAGCTGGATATAAACGTAAATGTAAACTGGCCGCTGGTTCACTATAAATCTGCCGTACGTTATTTAAACCGCGAACCGGAAGAAATAAAGGCTACAGGCGGCACTAACTGGCAGAAATATTTGCCTCCGCGTTTTCAAAAACGCATTTTTTACCCAGCATTGTGGAATGAACACGAAATTAATGAATGGGGAAAGGGTTGGGTGGAAAAGGTTTTGAAGGAGGTGAAGTAGGTAATGACACTACAATTATCAAATTTTAAATGTCTCCGGCTTTATATTTTGCACCTCAATAAATACCTGGTGCAAATGATTAAAGTCATTATCGGTTGTCACCAGTTTTAAACCAAGCAAAGCCGCTGTTGAGGCTATCCATAAGTCATTTTTACCCATATTTCTTGGTGTTGAAAATTTACTGTCAAGATAAGCGGGGTTCTTACATTGAGAAAAAGCATCAATTTCGGTATATATGTTTACCAGGCTTTCGTTGACTTCAATAATTGTTACTTCATCCAATAGCTCATACATTATTTGTGACTTTGTTGGGGCCCAACTATTCTGCAGTGCAATTGATTTCAACTCGGCAACAGTAACAATCGATACATAAACCTTTTGATTATTCGGGTTAATGGCTTTGCCTATTTGCTGTGAGCGCAAATTTTTCGTAAGGAAGATAAGGATATTGGTGTCAAACAAAAGATTCATTTACTTTCTCTCAATGTTTTTAGTGCTTGCTCAACTTCTTCGTCTGTAAGGAAAGCATCTTCGGGTAACTCTTTCAAACGGGCTGCGAGGTCCCCAAAATTTTTTCCTAATTTATTAGCAAAAGCAGTAGTACCGCCAGCGGCCAATATTTCATCTATGGAGTATGCTTTAACCCTTGGAAATGATGATTCCAGGTTTTCGGTTGTCTTAATATTATTTTTGCCCATTTTCCTAAACTCCTTTCTTATTAAACAAATTTACGAATATTTGTGTGATCCCAGACATCCTTATGCGGAATTCACATTGTCTTGACGAGGTAAAATTCTCATTATCTACTATTTTACGGATCATCAACCATTAATTCAAATTACCATCTCCCAAAAAAATTTCCTACCTTGCCATTTTCTGAATTATAAACACTTAAGGCCATGACAGAGACGCTGGACATCAAGATCACTAAAACCAATCATTCCCGTTTACAGGAAACGGATTTCAACAACTTACCCTTCGGTAAAACATTTTCTGACCACATGTTTGTGGCCGATTATGCCGATGGCGAATGGAAGAATTTTCAGATAGTCCCTTATGGCGAAATTGGTTTAAGTCCGGCTATTTCATCATTGCATTATGGCCAATCTTTTTTTGAAGGAATAAAGGCCTATAAACATGCCGATGGGCAGGTAACTATTTTCCGTCCGGATAAAAATGCTGCACGTTTCAATAAATCTGCGGAACGTTTATGTATGCCAACCTTACCGGAGGAGATCTTTCTCCAAAGCATTGCTGCGGTAGTTGACATCGACCGCGATTGGGCACCTGCAAAAGCTAACCATGCCTTATATATAAGGCCGTTTATGTTTGCTACAGATCCTTTTTTAGGCGTAGCACCATCAAACACCTATAAATACATGGTTTTGTTATGCCCAGTAGGCCCATACTTTTCAAAAACTTTACGGGTTAAAATAGAAACACACTACACCCGCTCTGCAGAAGGCGGAATGGGTTATGCAAAATCGTCAGGTAACTATGGGGGTAGTATGTACCCAGCTAAAAAAGCTACCGAAGAAGGCTTTGACCAATTAATTTGGACCGACGCAAAAGATCATCAATATATAGAAGAAATGGGAGCTGCAAACGTGATGTTTGTACTTGATGGAACGTTGATAACCCCATCAACCCGCGATACTATTTTAGATGGCGTTACCCGCGATACCGTACTAACGCTTGCCCGCGAATGGGGCATGCCGGTTGAAGAACGCCGCGTGTCAGTAGCTGAAATTATTGAAGGCGCTAAAACAGGAAAATTACAGGATGCGTTTGGCGCTGGTACTGCAGCTACCATTGCAGCAGTAGGCTCAATAAGCCATAATGGTGAAGAGTACTTTTTAAGCGATCCAAAAACCCGCGAGTTTTCACAAAAAGTATTAAAAGAGCTTGATAATATTAAATATGGCCGTGCAACCGATGCACATGGCTGGAATTATCCGGTGCTATAAGCATCAAGCTTATAATATAAAGCCTCAATTTAACCGGATGACATGGTTAAATTGAGGCTTTTCTGTTTCCAGGCTTGATTCTTATTTTCTTTCCTCTACTCCGCTCTTAAACTATTTATAGGGTTTGCCATTGCCGCCCTGATTGTTTTAAATGCGATGGTTGAAAATCCGGTAATTAGTCCTGCAGATAATGAAACTGCAAACATCCACCAGCTTATAGTTATCCGGTATGGGAAATCCTGCAGCCAGTTGTGCATAAAATACCAGGCTAAAGGCCAGGCAATAATATTGGCTATCAGTAATAATTTAAAATACTGTTTTAAAAACAACGACACTACGCCGATAACACTGGCGCCTATTACTTTGCGAATTCCTATTTCTTTAGCTTTTTGAGCAAGAGAATAGGTTATCAATCCTAACAATCCAAGACACGAAATAAATATGGCAATAACGGTAAATGTGCCAATCATTTTTTGCTGCCGCTGATCCTGCTCATAATCGCCCTGGAAAATATCATTCAAAAACCCATAAGAAAAAGGGGTATCGGGGTTTAACGCTTTCCAGTTTTTTGATGCATATTCAATAGCTGCTGATATATTGTGGCCATCAATTTTGGCCACAATAGTGCTGCATCTTAATGGGTTTACATTCATAATGGCACAGGGCCCTATTGTTGCATGTAACGAAAAGTAATGATAGTTTTTTGCTATCCCTACAATCTTATAATTATAAACAATGCCATTGTGCAGGTGCGATACATATTTTCCGGCGGCTGTGTAGGGATTAAATCCTAACAATTTTGCAGCTTCTTCATTTAAAATCACTTCTTTGCCAAAGTCATGCAATTCCGTATCCTCCAGCATATTGGTATTGGCAAATGCCTGCGGACTAAAATTACTACCTGCTATTAGACTAAGGCCCAGCGTCTTCAAATAATTTTCATCGGCAAAATCAAAGAAAACTATTTGCTTGTCATTTATCGTTTTATCAGCTGAATACAGGTTCATATCGCCGGATACAAGAGGAGCAGTTGCAAGGGTAACTGATTTGAAATTTATATTGTTAGCAAGCTCTCTAATCAATAGTGAACTGTTTTTTTGAGATTGCTCGCTGTTAAGGTTTAATACCAGTTGCTGATCCTGGTCGAACCCTGTTTTTGCATTGATCATAAAATGCAACTGGTTCCATATAACAACGGTGGCAAATACCAGGCAGGTAGAAATAACAAACTGGGATACGATAAGCACTTTACGGATGCTAAACATCCCCGATGAATCAGTTACCTTACCCTTTAATACTTTAACAGCCTTAAATGCCGACAAATAAAATGCCGGATACAATCCTGCTGCAATGCCGGTTATTAAGGCAATCAACACCATCCATAAAATTAAACTGCTATTCTCCTTTGCAAAAAAAGACAGGGACTGCCCGGTAAAATTGTTAAACACCGGCAGAAACAGGAATGCAAGGCCGATAGAAATAACCAACGCGCAAATACTAATGGCAAGGGTTTCTATTAAAAATTGAGAGCGGATAGATCCCTTGCCCGCTCCCATTACGCGGCGCACTCCAACTTCACGTGCGCGGCTTATGGCCTGCGCGGTAGTCAAGTTCATATAATTTATACAACCCAACACTAAAATTATAATGGCTATTGAAGCTAAAAGGTATAGGTATTTTATATTGCCTTGCTTATAGGCTAAATAATCCTGGAATTCTGACGAGTTAAGGTGGATATCTTTAAGCGCCTGTAAGGAATTGGTCATATAATCGCTATGCGCCTTCATTTCAGCCGAGGCATGTCTTTTAAGGTAGGCATTTAATTCCTTTACTAAATATTTCGGATCGCTGCCATGTTTTACCTTAATATAGGTGTAAAAGTTATCGTTAACCACCCAGCTGGTATTGTTGGCCATTTGCTCCCGGATATGGTCGCTGTTGTTTGAAGCGAAGAAACCGGCCTGGATGTGATTTAAAAAATCCTCTTTAAAAACCCCGGTAATTGTATAGGTATTGTTTCCGGCTTTTACTGTTTTACCTACCGGATACACTTCTTTAAAAAGCTTTTTAGCCAGCGATTGTGAAAGCACGATGGTATTTGGTGCTGCAAAAGCAGTTTTACGATTCCCCTGCAAAAAATGAAAGGAGAGCACATCAAAAAACTCCGGATCTACCCAATAGCCCGAATTTTCGGTAAACGGGGTTAAAACACCCGAACCCTGCGCCTGCACTATAACAACGCCATTTGTTGGATCAAGGCGGGTAACCTGCTCTATTTCGGGGATCTCGCTTTTTAAATATTTGGCATAAGGCAAACCAACTGTAGGCGCTTTACTGCCATCTTTAAAAGTGGAGGTTACCCGGTAAATATCATCGCCGTTATCAAAACCTTTATCAAAGCTCAGCTCGTGTTGCCAAAACAAAAACACCAGTGCACAACAGGCTAAACCCGCCGATAAACTTAAAACATTAATAGCGGTAGTGGTTTTGCGTTTCCACAGATTACGGAGTGCAAGTTTCAGGTAGCTTTTGAACATAATTGAATTACACTAATTGGCACGAATTTTTCCGAATTACACGAATTGATAAGCAATGATAAGTTCTTAAATCAAAAATAATGAAATAGGGCTTTGTGATAAACTATTTAACAGAATTTAACGATAAGCCTGGTTATCAGGATTATTGCAACTTAATTATTTCCAACCATGCAAGGCAATTCGTGAAATTCGATTTAATTCGAGATCATTCGTGTCTATTTAATACCTCCACGATTTCAAATCCACACCTTTCGGTGCCCGTATTTTCACTTCTTCAGCCCATTTTTTAATAAACATTTGGTGGTAACGCAGGCGGCTGATATAATTTGGTTGGGTATGGTCGCCGTTCCAGCAATGCTCCGCGCGATCACCATAATCAATAACGCAGTTACAATTTGGATTGTCCAGCTTTTTCAGCATTTCTTCGGCGGTATAAACTGCATCGTTTAAATAATAGGTATCCATATCGCCTACGTAAATGTGGATCTTTCCTTTTAAGCTGCCGCCAATTTTTGGCCAGTCGCGTTTGATGATATGGGTAAGGTCAAAATTATCACGCCAGTAATGCGCAACTGAAGTATCAATTGCGCCGGTGTATTTATCAAAGATCCGTTTTGGGTAACCGTCGGCATCCATTGGCGAAAAAACAGCTTCCCAAATATCAAACTGCTCGCCACTGCGGGTACGGCTGCCTTCGGCCAGCTCATGCTGGTTCATCTCTTTAATGGTAGCCAGAACATGCCCTAAATAATTCCGCTCACCCGGGCGGGGCGTTTTCTTAAAATCACTTTCGGGGTAATAGGCATTCTTATCATTATAAATATCAATAGTAGTATAATGATGAAAATCAACCGGGTCTGGACAAGCGGCATAGCTGCCATTATATTCGTTGGGGTAAAATACCTGTACCGCCAAGGCCTCCCAGCCACCGGTTGAGCCACCATACATAAAACGCGCCCATCCTTTGCCAATCCCCCTGAATTGCTTTTCAATCTCGGGGATCAGCTCATAAGTAATGGCATCGCCATAAGGACCAAGGTTGGCAGAGTTTACCGCATATGAATCGTCATAATAAGGATTGGCATGATTGAGCTCTACAGCCAGCACCCTTGGAAAACCCGGGCCAGTCCACTGTTTGTAAAAATCATAGGCTTCCTGCGCTACAATCTTATTATATCCCGTTATATGAAAACGTGCCGAGGTATCTGGTTTCATACTTGCTGTATCTGGTTTTGTGGTGCTGAAACCTCCAAAATCAGGATTGAAATGATCCTGGAAAATTGCAAGCGGGTATTTAACATCCTTATGTTCGTCAAAACCGGCAGGCAGCAATATATTGGCACTCAAATACATCGGGCGCCCCCAAAATTCTGTAAGCAGCTTGCTCTGGATCCTGATGTGCTTAATGTATTTGGTATCTTCCGGTTGTTTTATAGGCGGGATGATCTTTGAAATTGTTAACGCGATCTCATTTGCAGCTGCGGGATCAAAATGAATTTTTATGGGGGCCGAGTAAATATTGCCCGGGGCAATGTTCCAATGCTGTCCCTCGCCCCTGTCCATTGGCAACTTAACGATTTGCCCTGTTTTTAAATGAAAGGTTTCATATTTATGTAGCAGCACCTGTACATAATAATCGCCGGTAGGTACATCTTTCAGCCGTTCAATAGGATAACCAATTGCCTGCACATCCATCAGCTGGGTTGTTCCCGGTTTCCAGCCCTCCACGTCCATACCAAAAATCAGCTGGGTATTTGCGGCATCGCTAATTTGGAAACGAGGTTCGGCTTTGTTGGTTTTTGAAAGCAGCAGCAATAAACGACCATCCTGAGCGGGCTCATTAAGCGAGGCATCAATATTTACACGGAAGGTTTGTGCATTTGCAGAAATAGAGATAAACAACAGGAAGAAGAGCTTTTTCATGTGATGAGATTTTATCAACTAATATAGTTATTAGTTGATAAAATTGCAGATCTGCAATGCTTAGATACTGTCTCAGTTTGAATTTTTATAGCCTGGGAGTAACACGCTATATTATGGATAACGTATATTTTGTTAATAAATTTTGACAATAAAAATATACCTTAAAAAGCGATAAAACATTTAAAACCAAGCATATATTTGACTAAACTAGTAACATTTATTACCAATTTATATGATCCCGGAAGCTAAAAAAGCCGGCGTAAAGCACGCCTTGCAAGTTACATTTGGAGTAAGCGAATTTGAAGAGATCAGTGTACTGACTGCCGGACTTTCACCGGCCCTTATTTTTCGGATTGTGGTTATGGGAAAACCATACCTGCTTCGCATTATCACCAATGAAGATGCCATGAGCAATCCCGAACATTGGTATAGCTGTATGAAGATGGCCGCAGAAGCCGGCCTTGCTCCGCACATCTGGTACACGAGTATAGCGGATAGAATTTCAATCACAGATTTTATTGAAGCAAAACCATTTCCGACAACGAAGGCTGCGGTAATTCTGCCAGACTTGTTGAAACGATTACATTCGCTCCCGCATTTTCCTCCCCGGGTGAATTACTTTGAAGCTATGGATGGATTTATTCGAAAATTTCAGGCTGCGAAAATTCTGCCAGAGAACATCACAAAGGAGTTATTCAACATGTATGCAAATATTACAAGTGTTTACCCCCGTAACGGCCATGATTTAGTATCATGTCATAATGATCTTAAACCGGAAAATATGCTTTTTGATGGCGACCGGGTGTGGCTTGTGGACTGGGAGGCCGCTTTTTTAAACGACCGCTATGCCGACCTGGCGGTTGTAGCGAATTTTGTGGTAATGAATGACGATGAAGAAAGAGATTATCTTAAAAGGTATTTTGGCGAAGAAGTTAACGAATACAATTATGCCCGTTTTTTTCTGATGCGCCAGCTGCTTCACATATTTTATTTCAGCGTTTTTATGTTGCTGGGTTCTGCAGATGGTAAACCAACTGATTTGAATTTGCCCCAACCAGGTTTCAGGGAATTTAATGCCCTTATTTGGGCAGGTAAGGTCAATTTGGCAAACAACGATGCCAGGCGACAATATGCCCTGGTTCACATGGAGCAGGCCCTAAGCAATCTCCGGTTAAAACGGTTTGAAGATGCTTTGCATATCGTTTCAAATTATGAGTCTTCTTTGTTGCAGAAATAAATAGATTCAAATTGAGACAGAGACGCAAAGCATTGCGTCTCTGTTGTATTCCAATCTGTATTTTATAACGTTATGCGGTTGCGGCCAGCTTGTTCATACTGCGGTAAACGTAGTTATTGAAAATGTGCCTGCGGGCAAATCTTCCTGGCGAATCAGCATTGATGAATTTTCTGTAAACTTCTTTTGGTACATCAAAGTATTCGTAGGTATTTCCGTCTACAAAATTAACGGTCAACACCTGTGATTTGTAATCAAAATCGAGAATATTTGATGTGGTTGTAGTTAGTGTATATTCTGCAAAAGACTGATCGCGGGTTTCGGGCGCAATGCTTACCAGGAAATGATAAGCCTCAATTATGGTTTTACTTTTCTCTTCAGCCTCTAACCTGCTTTCGGCGCTATCCTGGAATTTATCCGGGTGCCAGGTTTTCATTAAGCCTCGATAAATAGTTTTTAATTCCTGTAATTCTGCTGCTTCACCTACATTTAACAGCTTCCTGTAATCGACAATTTTTTTCATAAATCTAATCTTTGCTTATTGTCGTTGAGGTGTAAAGCCATGTGTTAAGAGCCTTGCCCAAGAAAATAATTTTGCAAAGGTACGCTTTATCAATCAGAATAATTGACGTGGTTTGTTAATAGAAGGTAAAGTATTAAATATCAGAATATTGCAACTATTCAATAGTCTTATATTTTAGGGCTTTGACAAGTATTATATAGTTTGTACTAAACTTGAATACAATTTAAATTTAATGTCCGTTGTTATAATAGTAAGTTTTTCTTGTTTTGCTATCGCGACTAAAAATCGATCAAATGGATCTTTATGCTCACTAAATAAAGGTAAATGCTGATACGAAAATATTTGTTCGTTAGTTAATGATAAAAGTTCAAATCCATTAGTCAATAACTGAGTGGTCAACTCCTTTATTTCTGGTATGAAATCTGGCAACTTGTTAATATTTTTCTTTATTGCAAGTTCCATAAGGCTAATCTGACTAACAAAAATCTGATTTGCAGTATCTTCAAGTAATTCTTTATGCAATTTAGAAAGAGGAGAATAAATATCGAATGACCAAATTAGTATTTGGGTATCTACCAATAAATCCATTTATTACATATAGTCTTTTAGATCATCTAATGGCTCATTAAAATCGTCAGGAAGGTTAACTTTTCCTTCTAACCCACCTAACTTCCTTTTGGCCGAAGTTGCTTTTTTTTTATCGTCAGAAAGAAATGTAACCATAACTTCGGTTTTAGTGTTTACCGGTGGAATCTCCTCAAGGATGATCTGTCCATGGTCATAATATCCTTTTATAGTGGTTAACATAATCTATATTAATTATAATGTAAATATAAGTAAAATAACGCTTCCTGAAGTTTCGCAAAATTTAGCTTAAGATTACGATACCGTTATCTCACCCCTGAGATCTGTTTCCAAATACTGTTTAACATCCTGCGGGTTGTCAAACTGGCCCAGCAGGTACATCATTTTGGTAACTGCAGATTCATAAGTCATATCATACCCGTTGGCTACACCTACATCTTTCAGGTGCTTGCTGGTTTCATAGCGACCAAGCTCAACGGTGCCTACTTTACATTGCGAAATATCAAGGATCACTTTGCCGCTGTCGATTGCTGTTTTTAGCAGATCTACAAACCATTGGTCGGTTGTGGTATTGCCGGCGCCGAACGTTTCCATTACTATGCCTCTTACATCTGCCGTCAGGATGGTTTCCACAACTTTCGGGCTGATGCCTGGATATAGCTTCAGCACAGCAACATCGCTCACCAGCTCCTTATGAACCTTCAGACCTTCGCCCTCTTTTGGATGCCTGATATCGTTAGCGCTAAAACGAAGATGCACGCCTGATTCGGCCAGGATGGGGTAGTTTGGCGAGCGGAATGCCTCAAACTTGGATGAATTATATTTGAACGACCTGTTACCCCTGAATAATTTATAATCAAAATAGATACAAACCTCGGGTACGCGGGCGCGGTCGTGTTTTTTGGCTTTGGCAATTTCAATGGATGTCATTAAATTTTCCTTGGCATCTGTGCGGATAGCACTTATGGGCAGCTGCGAGCCTGTAAATATTACCGGCTTACCCAAATCTTCGAGCATGAAGCTCAAAGCCGAAGCAGTAAATGCCATGGTATCTGAGCCGTGCAGTATTACAAACCCGTCAACATCATCATAATTTGACTGGATCAGGCTGGCCAGCTGGCTCCAAATGGCCGGGTTCATATTTGATGAATCAATTATCTGCTCAAATGAATGCACCTTAATTTTACAATTAAGTTTTTCCAACTCAGGAACATTATCCATTATCTGCTCAAAATTGATCGGTTTGAGCACCTTGGTTTGAGGGTCGCTCATCATACCAATTGTCCCTCCGGTATAAATGATCAAGATCTGACTCATGCGTTATATATAGGTTCTGAAAAAAATAAAGCTATCGAAAAAAAATCGTTATACACCAAATACCCTTTTTGAATTTTCTGTGGTGATAGCAGCCACGGTTTCAAGGTCTGTTTGATGAAGCTCTGCAACCTTTTGGGCGATATAAATTAAATAAGAGCTTTCATTAGGTTTGCCCCGGTACGGAACGGGCGTAAGATACGGAGAATCTGTTTCTAAAACTATATGCTTCAGATCAACTTGCGCTACAACTTTATCAAGCCCGGCGTTTTTATAGGTTACTACGCCGCCAATACCCAGGTAAAAGCCTAATTCAATTAATTTATTGGCTTGCTCCAGTGTTCCGCCAAAACAATGAAATATTCCGCGGAGATCATCATCCCTCTCCTGTAATAATACCTCATAAACCTCGTCAAATGCATCGCGGCAGTGGATATTAATAGGCAGCTTTAATGACTTTGCCCAGGAAATTTGTGTTTTAAAGGCCAGTATTTGTTGAGGCAGGGTAGTTTTATCCCAATATAGATCGATCCCAATTTCGCCTATTGCATATATTTTATGCTGATGAATGGCTTGTTGTATTTTACTTAGCTCTTCTTCCCAATCCTCCTTTACTGAGCAGGGGTGCAAACCAAGCATAGGGAAACAAATATCAGGAAAAGACGTCTTCAGTGAATATACCATAGGTACAGACGCAGTATCAACATTGGGCAGAAATAAGCGGATAATTGAATTTTCTTTACACCGCTTTACTAACTCAACCCTTTTGGCATCATCTGTTTCATAATACAAATGGGTATGCGTATCGGTAAGTAACATAGTGCAAAAATAGAAAAGCCTCCCGATGTATCAGGAGGCTTTTTTATTTAATTTTTATTTGCTGTGACTTTCTTTTTATAAACAGGCTTTTTTGCAGCTGTTTTTGCCGCAGGTGCTGCCGTATGTTTAACCGGCTTAATTTTTACCAGCTCTATATCAAACACCAAAGTGCTGAATGGCTTAATATCAGCCCCCTGCCCCTGCGCTCCGTAAGCAAGGTTTGATGGGATAACAAATATTGCCTTTGAACCCTCATTTAGCAAAAGTAGGCCCTCATCCCAACCCGCGATAATACCGTCAGTACCTAAAACTACCCGGAGAGGTTCGTAAGTACGGCCGGGCTGCTGTAAGCCCGCGCCTTTTGCTATGACTTCAATGCTCGAGTCAAAAACTTTATCATCAAGACCACGCCCTGCATAATTTACCAGCAGGGTATCGCCTTTAAGGGCTTTACGCTTTGTTGATGGCTGGGTAATTACATATTTTAAACCGCTTGCTGTTGTTTGCAAATTAAGTTTATGATCTGCTATATATTTGTTTGCACCTGTAATTTCAGCTTGCTTCACTTCAGCCATAAACGCATCCATTGATTGGGCCTTTAAAATTTTAATTATAAAATTCAGGTTACTGCCTTTAGGGAAAAACGACGGACGTTTGTCGTCATGGCCTTTAAATAAAGAATCGGTAGGCACTTTAACCAGCACACTGTCCTTCACCGCCAAAAGCGGGAAGATCTCCATTAAATCAGCTACGTTTTGTGATGGCTGGATCCTTGCCTGGCCTACATGCCCGCTGGCATAAGTGCTGTAAAGCACCGAGTCTTTATCCGTTTTTTGAATATATTGGAATGTAATTATATCACCGTCCTTAATCTTTTCACCGGTATTTTGGGTATAGATCTGGTACAATGCGCCTTTAGGCGTATGCTGCATAACACCTTGTGCATTAGCGCCAATTGCAAATATTAAAGCAAAAACAAATAAAATATATTTCATCATAAATAAAAAAAGCCTTCCTGTTAAAACAGGAAGGCAATATTAATAACATTATTTTTTAACAGGCTGTTGTGACTGAACAACCGGCGGCTGCAATTGAGCAGGCTTTACTGCATTTGGATTTGGATGGATAATATCAACCAGCTCAACTTCAAATACAAGCGGTGTATATGGTCCAATTATCTGGCTTCCCTGTGGGCCATAAGCAAGGCTTGAAGGAAGGATCATTTTAGCTTTTGTACCTTTATTAAATAATAAAAAGGCTTCGTTCCATCCCTGGATCATTCCCTGAACACCAAGTGGGAAATGGATAGGCTTATAAGGATTCATCGCGTTAATTGGCAATTTTAACCTTACTGCTTCAGATTTTATATTTGAATCAAATCCTTTTCCATTAGTAAATGTACCAACATAATTAACCGCAACTGTATCGCCAACGACCGGAACAGGTCCGCTTCCTTGTTTTGTAATTACATAATTTAAACCAGATGGTGTTGTAGTAACCTTAAGATTATTATCAGCAATGTATTTTTTTATAGCTATCGGCTCTTTTGCTTTAGCTGCCTCACCAAGTGATTCCTGGTATGCCTTTATACGGCCCTGGAAAACTTCATCGCTAAGGTTACCCTTAGATATAACCTTTTCCATTTTAATTACATATACAATGTACTTACCCTTTAACTCTTTCGGCCTTGGATGGCCTTTGGTCATAGTATCAATATTCACTTTAATAATAGCGCTGTCGCCCTCGCTAAGCAGTGAAAACACGCTCATTATGTTACCTTTAGGCTGACCTTTTAAACTAGGCATAGCTAATGGTTGGGGCTGGCCTTTATCAAACGTAGTTTGCATTACCGAGTCGGCATCATTTTTAACAGTATAGTTAAATACCATAAAATCGCCTTCTTTAATGCTCGGGCCAGATTTATCGTCAACTATTTTATATAGTAATCCTCCCTCGCCTTTATTAAAGCCACCATTACAGCTTGCTAAACCTATCGCAGCAAGCGCTAAAAACATCAGTCTTTTTTTCATTTTTTTTTATTGTATTAATAGTTTTTTATATTCAGGTAATATTAGTTTAAATTGAGCGACAACCTGTTCAAGACTATCGGTTGACACGCCACCGGCAGCATTACGATGCCCGCCGCCGCCAAAGTATTTTTTGCAGATCTCATTAGCAGGGAACTCGCCTTTTGAACGTAATGAAAGCTTTACCTTATCACTGCGCTCAACAATAAAGGCAGCCAGCTTAACGCCTGCTATTGATAATGCATAGTTAACTATTCCTTCCGTATCCCCTGTTATCACATCGTATTTTTCAAGGTCGGCCTTAGTTACTGCAATTATAGCGGTATTAAACTCGTGCAAAACCTCTAATCGCTCTGAAAGGCAAATGCCTAAAAAGCGTAAACGGTTTTCAGACGAGTTTTTGTACATCTGCTCATGAATTTGCCAATTAACGGCACCGGCATCAATCAGGTCGGCAACTATACGGTGTACTGCAGATGTTGTTTTAGGCAGGGAAAATGAAGCAGAATCTGTCATGATACCTGTATATAAACAGGTAGCCACATCTTTATTAATAAACTTTTTGTTGTTAAGCTCTTCAACAATAAAAGTGTAGATCAACTGCGCGGTAGCACAGGCATTAATATCCCAATAGCGGTAATCATCAAAGTCCTGCGGTTCCAGGTGATGATCGATCATTATTTTTAATGCGTTACTTTCGCCAACAAGCTCACCCATTTCATTAATACGGTTTAAGGCATTAAAATCAAGGCAAAATATCATATCAGCAGCAGCAATAAGGTCAGTCGCTTCCTGAACTTGCTCGGTATATATAATAACTTCGTCATCACCGGGCAGCCAATTTAAAAATTCAGGATAATCTGTAGGCGAAATAACCCTGGCATGATGCCCTTGCTGTATAAGGTAATTATATAAACCCAAGGACGAGCCCATAGCATCACCATCAGGTTTGTGATGAGTAGTAATTACTATTTTTTGGGGCTGCGCTAAAAGTTTTATAAGCGAGGCTATATCTAACATCAATTTTTAAAAAAGAGTTGCAAAGCTAAATAAATAAATCAAATACAACTATCTTATTTAATGTAAAAACCTTTATGTTTTAATTGTAAAAAGCTACTTTTGCCGCAAAAGGAAAATAGTTCATAGTTGATGGTTCATAATTCATAGTAGCTGCAGCAAATATTGCTTCCTTTTTGGCTATGAACCATGAACTATCAACCATGAACTGCAAAAAAAAACAGAAATGAGTAACAATAAAACATTTACCATGATTAAGCCTGATGCTGTTGCAAACGGGCATATCGGTGCGATTTTAGACCAGATAATAAAGGCAGGCTTTAAGATTAATGCCATGAAGTACATTGCATTGACCGAGCAAACTGCCGGGAAATTTTATGAAGTTCATAAAGAGCGCCCTTTTTATGGTGAACTGGTTGACTTTATGTCATCAGGCCCTATTGTAGCTGCAATTTTGGAAAAAGACAATGCAGTTGAAGATTTCCGTAAACTAATTGGCGCTACCGACCCTTCGAAAGCTGAAAAAGGAACTATCCGCCAGTTATTTGCCGAGTCAATTGGTGCAAACGCTGTTCATGGATCTGACTCTTCAGAAAACGCTGAAATTGAAGGCAGCTTCTTTTTTTCGGCTCTTGAAAAATTCTAACGTATTAGTTAACAGGATGTTTTATTAATAAAAAACATCCTGTTATTTTGTTTTTTCAAAAAGAAGTAGCTATTTTTATAAAGTATTGGAAAACCGCGTTTTGCAAACCCCTATCATTTCTAAACTGAAACAAAAATTATGAGACTGCTTCTTAAATATATCTTATATCTGTTACTTATAATTGTTTTGGTTTCGGGCACTATATTACTTTACAGAACTCACCCCGAAGCACAGCTTGCCTTTATACTTCCCGGGTTATTTATTCTTGCGTTTTCAAGAATGAGCGATGACTTAAACTTCAGGTCGTTTTTTCCAAGGTGGACTAGAGGAAAATAATTTCTTCAACCAGTATCACTTTCGCTTCATCATTTATTTTATCAATTATCTGCGTTCGCATCATCATCAGTTCGTTTTTAATTACTGAGGATTCTACCCGAAGGAACAATTTTTTATCATGAATAAATAACTCCTTTGTACGGTTAGCTACAGGCTTGCCAACCAATTCAGGCCAGTGTGCTATTATGGAGGTTTCATCAAACTTTCGCTTAATTTTGTAAACATTAAGCATTTGCTCAATTGCCTCTTTTAATGATTTGTCATTAGCCTTACGCATCAATCTCGCCTCCTTTTACCTTAAACAGCATTATAGCCACACCTATATTATTAAATATATTTTTAACGCGGCTTTCATTGGTATCGGTAATAAATACCTGTCCAAAATCGTGATTCGAGATCATTTGCATTAATTTAGTAACACGCTGATCATCAAGCTTATCAAAAATATCATCAAGCAACAATATTGGTTTAAACTTATTCTGCTGATCTAAAAAACTGTACTGCGCTAATTTTAACGCTATTAAAAAAGATTTTTGTTGCCCCTGCGATCCAAATTTTTTCATGGGCATGCCATGAATGGAAAATATCAGATCGTCTTTATGGATCCCTGCATTTGTCCGTTCAAGCACCCTGTCTTTTTCAATATTCTTTTTTAGCAGGCCTGCAAAGTCGTTTTGCAGCAGTTGCGACTCGTATATCATTTCAACTTGCTCCGCGTCATCACTCAAAAACCGGTAATGCTTATTAAATATTTCCGTAAAGCTTTCCATAAAGAGTTTCCGCTTTTCAAAGATGCGGTTACCGGAAACGGTTAGCTGCTCGTCCAACACTTCTAACAAGCCCGGATCATATCGGCCGGTATCCGCAATTTGCTTTAACAATGCATTGCGATTGGCCAGTACCTTATTATATACCATCAGCTCATCAAGGTATGCGTTGTCTGTTTGTGAGATCACATTATCAATAAACTTCCGCCGCTCATCGCTCCCTTCAATAATGATGCTGATATCATACGGCGATACCATAACCAGCGGAAGCAGACCAATATGATCAGCCAGGCGCTGGTAATCTTTTTTATTGCGCTTAAACTGCTTTTTTTGATTCCTCTTTACCGAGCATGCAATATGTTCGGTTTTATCGTTTCTTTTAAAATTACCGGTAATAATAAAAAAATCAGTCCCTTGTTTTATTTGCTGGCTATCAATAGGGTTAAAATAACTTTTACAAAGCGACAGGTAATATATGGCATCAAGCAAATTGGTTTTCCCTGCACCGTTGTTCCCGGTAAAAACGTTAACACCTTCGCTAAAGGTTACCCCTGCTTCTGCGTAATTTTTAAAATTAATAACCGATAACTGCTGTAGATACATAGAGTGGGTAAAGTTAGTTCTTTTAGTCCGAAAGTCGGAAAAGTCCGAAAGTCCGGAAGACGAAATATTGCATTAGGAGATTCCTTTTAGAAACGTGAAAATAGCGGATGAAATTTACTGTTAATTACCAAAACACTTTAGCTAAGCCGGGATAAAAGCTTAATTTCTCATCTGCAGATAATAAAGTCACCTCTTCCTGAACAGCAGTAGCTACTAATAACCGATCAAAAGGATCTCTGTGATCTTCAATCAAAGGAATATTATTATATTGATAGATATGTTGATTTTCGATGGGGAGAAAAGTAAATCCATCACTTACGGCCTGTTTATAAACATCTTCAATGCTGGCATAAAATGAGGGAAGCTTATTTATTTTTTGTTCTATACTTATTTCAAATAAGCTTATCTGGCTAAATAAAACAATATTATCAGGATCTTGAATTAATTTCATTACCTGCTTCGGAATTTTAGGGTTATTTTCCTGGAACCATATTAAGCAATGAGTATCTAAATATAACGATTGCCCGCCATTACATGTAATCCTTCAGATCATCTAATGGTTCATTAAAATTATCAGGTATCGATACTTTGCCTTTTAAGCCGCCAGGAATTCTTTTTCCTGGAGTTTTAGTGTCCTCGGTAAGAAAAGTAATGATAACATCAGTTTTTGACTTAACGGGGGCCTCCTCCTTCATAATGATCTTCCCTTTTTCATAATATCCTTTAATGGCAGTTAGCATAATAATTTCCGTTTAATACAAATATACAATATCCGGAGTTTAAATGCCAAGTATTGCCGATACAGAGGCTTGAAATGCAATTGATTTGATTAACTGATATTTCAGCCTCAGATTAGTATCTTTTAATGATGTGGAGCAAAGCTCTGCGCTATTAAATTATTGCCATTTTACAAGCCCCTAATCTCTAGTTAACTAACCTCTAATCTCTGCCCATAAATATTTAATTTAAAAGGTATTGTTAAAAATTTTGAAAACCGTATTTTTGCAAACTTAATTTTAGAAGAGAAATGTCAAAGACCCAGGCGAACACCAAGGTAGCAGTAGAAGAAAAAAGTTTTAAACCAACAGGTAATTTTGTACAAGAGAACCAAAAAAGCCTGTTATTTATAGTTGGAGCCATTTTAGCAATGGTTATTGTTTACATTGCTTATCAAAAATTTTATATAGCTCCACGTGAGATCACTGCATCAAACCAAATGCATGTTGCGCAGGATTTTTGGGCTAAAAAAGATTGGGATAAAGCCATCAAGGGTTTTGACAGCTATCCCGGATTCCAAAAAATAATTGACGATTACGGAAATACGAAGGCTGCTAACCTGGCATATTTTTACCTGGGTACCGCTTATTTAAACAAAGGCGAATTTCAAAAAGCAATTGATAATTTGACCAATTACCGTGGTGATGACAGCATGGTAGCTGCTGAAGCGCTTGGAGGCACTGCTGATGCTTATGTTGAATTAAAGGATTACGATAAAGCATCGACCTACTTTAAAAAAGCTGCTGACAAAGCGAATAACAAATTTTTAACCCCGCTATATTTAAAAAAGCTTGGTTTAGTTTACGAAACTCAGAACGACAATAAATCGGCTGATGAAACGTACAAAAAAATTAAAAGCGACTATCCTGAAAGTGCAGAATCGCAAAATATTGACGAATATATTGCACGCACCGAAGCTAAATTATAATTGATTTCGAAAGTCGGAATTTCGATTTCGGATTGTTTTATTGGATTTTTTTAATTTCTGATTTACCATTCCGCAATCGACATTTCGACTTTCGCATTTAAATAAATCCGAAATAATCCATGGCTACTCATCTTAAAAATTTATCTGATTTTTCTGAAACCGAAGTACCATCTGCAGCTCCTTACCAATTTGGGATAGTTGTTGCTGAATGGAACGCGGGCATTACCAATGCTTTATACCAGGGTGCTTATGAAAGCTTGCTTGAGCATGGCGCATTGGCACAAAACATTTTCACATACCAGGTTCCGGGCAGTTTTGAATTAACATCAGGCGCCGATCTGCTATTAAAAAATGGCAAATTGGACGCAGTGATATGCCTGGGATGTGTTATACAAGGCGAAACAAGGCATTTTGATTTTATTTGCAACGCAGTTGCCAATGGGTTAACCAATGTTGCTTTAAAATATTCAAAACCTGTTATATTTGGAGTATTAACAACTGATACCCAACAACAGGCTGTTGACCGCGCAGGTGGCAAGCATGGAAATAAAGGTATTGAAGGTGCTGTAACTGCCATAAAAATGGCTTATCTTGCTGAAACTTTAAATGGCTAATTCCGTATAAAACCAAATCGGATAATAAAATGAAAAAAATAATTTATATAGCATTCATAGCATTAGCATTAGGAAGCCTTGCTTCATGCTCAAACAAATTGTGCCCGGCTTATGGCTCTTATCCAAAAAGCGGGCGTTAACAGTAAAATGTCATTTTTTCATCAATTGCCTAAAACTGCAACCTGTTTTGTGTTGTTTAACGTTAAATAGGCATTCATCCTTATAAATATTTTATGAACTGGACATCGCTGGAGTCGGCAGAGCAAATTAATGCTATAAAACATCAGGAAGGGTATAGTGTAATTTTTAAACATAGCACCCGCTGCTCCATCAGTATGATGGTAAAAAAACGTTTCGAGCTCGACTGGGATAAATTACCTGAAAGTGTACATCTTTATTTTTTAGACCTGATAAAATACAGGGATCTATCAAGCCAAATTGCAGCTGAATTCTGCGTTCATCATGAATCACCCCAGCTATTATTAATAAAAGACGGCGAATGCGTACTTGACCTGTCTCATGGTGAGGTATCGGTTGATGAGGCCCTTTCGGTATTAAATTGATTTAGGAGCCTGGTATTTCAGAAATGTCCGGCTTTTTATTTCCGACATCCAACATCATATTTCTACCATCCAAAGTCAATTGTTTTTTTCAGATCAGGATGAAGGCTGATAGAAACCGGGCAGGCCAAACATGCCTGTTCCAATATCTTTTTCTCCTTATCGGAATATTCTCCCGGAAATTTAAAAGCTATCAAAATTTCGCTTATCCGGCGTGGGTTAGCCGCCATAATTTTAGTTACAGAGGCACAGGTGTTATCTATATTAATACCATGCGTACGTGCAGCTATCCCCATGATAGTTAGCATACAGCTGGCCAGAGCTTCTATAAGCAGGTCTGTTGGCGAAAATGCCTCACCTTTTCCCTGGTTATCGGTAGGTGCATCTGTAATAATTTTGGTGCCTGATTGTACATGAGTAGCCTCCGTCCTTAAGTCGCCCAGATAAATCGATTCTATAGTTGCCATAATATTCCAAACCCCTGCAAAGGGACTAATGATTTTTAGTAAAAGGTATTCCGTACAAATCTAAGTTAATTTTAATTTTATATAATCCATACCATCAACAAACTGTAATATTGCATTTAATACTTGTAGCATAATGTTTCCCCTTTAGTGGATTAAAGGGTTTTTAACTATTTTTGTATTATGATTGATTTGCCTGTAGTCCCCGTAAACCAAACACAACGCAAACCTGATTGGCTTAGGGTAAAGCTGCCGATTGGAAAAGAATATGCACATGTTCGCGGTTTGGTTGATGAGCATAAGTTACATACCATTTGTGAAAGCGGAAATTGCCCTAATATGGGTGAGTGTTGGGGAGCTGGTACAGCTACCTTTATGATATTGGGAAACATTTGTACCCGGTCCTGCTCCTTTTGTGCGGTAGCTACCGGGCGCCCGTTAGCTGTTGATACAGACGAGCCTAACCGTGTTGCCAATTCGGTTAAATTAATGCAGGTTAAACATTGCGTTATTACCTCAGTTGACCGCGATGATTTGAAAGACGGCGGTTCAATTATATGGGCCGAAACCATTAATGCCATCCGCAGGGAAAGCCCCGATACTACTTTAGAAACTTTATTGCCCGATTTCAGAGGTATTTGGGATAACCTTGAACGCGTACTGGAAACCAGGCCCGAAGTTGTTTCGCATAACCTGGAAACGGTAAGGCGCTTAACAAAAGAAGTGCGCATTCAGGCTAAATACGACCGCAGTCTGGAGTGTTTAAAACATGTTTCAAAGGCTGGTCTTCGTACCAAATCGGGCATCATGCTGGGACTTGGAGAAACCGAGGCTGACGTTTTGGAAGCCATGGACGATTTGCTGGAGGCAGGCGTACAGATCCTTACTTTGGGACAATATTTACAGCCCACACGCAACCACCACCCGGTAATTGACTGGATTCATCCTGATCAATTTGACAGGTACAAACAATTTGGCTTAGATAAGGGTTTCAGATATGTAGAAAGCGGGCCTTTGGTTCGTTCTTCATACCATGCAGAAAAACATTTGTTTGAAATCTGACAATACATTTCTATCTTCAAACCACATTGAGTAAAAAACGAAAAATATCGCTATCGGAAGAGGAATTGGTGCTTGCGCTGAGGAATCGCGAAAAGATTGCTATTGAAGCGCTCTACGATATGTATTCGTCCTCCTTATACGGGGTTATTTCGCGTATAATAATTGATACGGCAACCGCCGAAGACGTATTGCAGGAAACTTTTGTAAAAATATGGCATTCTTTTTCGAGCTACAGCACTGAAAAAGGCCGTTTATTTACCTGGATGGTTAATATTGCGCGCAACCTCGCAATAGATAAAATCAGATCAAAAGATTTTAAGAATCAGAATAAAAACCAGGAACTTGAAAATAACGTAACTTTCATAGACGAACAAAAAAATACGGTTTACAAACCTGAACTGCTGGGCATTAAAGAATTAGTTGCAACACTAAAGCCCGAGCAAAAGTCAATCCTCGACCTCGTGTATTTTAAAGGTTATACCCATGTTGAAGCTGCCGATGAATTAGGCGTTCCGCTTGGAACCATTAAAACAAGGTTAAGAATGGCTATTCAGCAGCTCAGGAAACATTTTAATTGAAAAGGCGGAAAGTGGAAGATATTAAAGCATATATAGAATCAGGCATTTTGGAACTTTATGTTCTGGGAGACATTTCCCCGGAAGAAAAGTTACAGGTGGAAACCATGGCTGCAAAACATCCGGCAATTAAAGCTGAGCTGGATGAAATTGAGCGGTCGATGGAATTATATGCAGAGCACAATGCAGTTGAACCTGCAGAAAACTTACGCAGCCGGGTACTAAACAGCATACTTACCAACTTTGGCGACGACCGCAATTTTGATACAAAAACAGAACCTGTTAAAAACAATATTATAGCATTGCCTGCCCCAAAAACAAGCAGCTTTTATAAATATGCCTTTGCAGCCTGCCTTGCTTTATTAATTGCAAGCGGTATTGCTTTGATGAATTTATATAGCAAGCTGCAGGAATCAAATACACAATTAGCCGCATTGCAGATTGATAAGCAGCATTTTGCCAACAGGGTAAACTTTGTTGAAGGTGAACTGGGGATCCTGCGCGATACTTCGTTCAAATTTCTTAAATTAAACGGAACGCCTCATGCACCTGCAGGTGCAGCTGTAACTATTGCCTGGAGCAAGGATAAACATAAAGTTATGGTTGATATGGCAAGCGTTAAAATGCCTGTAAATGATAAAGCTCACCAATACCAATTATGGGCAATTGTTGCCGGAAAGCCCGTTGACCTTGGTGTATTTGATGCAAATCCCGATTCGACGGATATGAGGGAGATGAAAACAATTGCTGCCCTAAAAACTGACGCTTTTGCAGTTACACTTGAACCACGCGGCGGCAGCATAAACCCTACGATGGACCAAATGATGGTTTTGGGTAAATTTTAGTCGATTGGGTTGATTGAGTTAAAAAAACAATCCACCTAATACCTAACAATTTTTAACTTGTTTATTATCAGCCGTTCAATTAATCACTACGTAAAAATAATTTCATTTTTCTTAAAACATTCCCCAACAATCGTTTGTTATTTGGCTAAGTTTTATATCCCATGAAACGGGTGGAATAATTTTTTAGTTATTTTTTGTAACTAAACAAATAGTCTAAACGTCTTATAGATATAAAATTGGAACTTAGCTTTGCTATATGTTAATATCAAACAAAGTTCACAATTACCCCATTGAGTATTTTGTTCTTTATAAGATCAGTTAATAGTTAGTAAAAAGGTTGTACGATACTTACAACCTTTTTTTATGCCATTAATTTTGCCATAGTTGCCGGCAAACGGGCTGCAAGCTGCCCGGGCATTACCACATTAAGCCTGTTAGGCAAAGCCAGTTCATCCCCTGCTTTACCGTGTACATAAGCTCCAATAATACAGGCCTCTTCCGGTGAATATTTTTGAGCCAGTAAAGAAGTAATTATTCCTGTAAGCACATCGCCCATGCCGCCTGTGGCCATTGCGGAGTTGCTGGTTGTATTAAAATATACGTTTCCCTGTGGTGTAATAACTATGGTATAATCGTTTTTTAGTAAGATGTATAGCTTAAGCTTAGCTGCTTTTTCAATCCCGGTTTGGATACGTTGCCACCAATTGACATGATCGCCAAAAAGCCGGTCGAACTCCTTCATATGCGGGGTTAATATGCTATTTTCAGGTATCCCACTCCAAAGTTCTTTATATGTTGCCAGCAAATTAAGGGCATCCGCATCAATTACCATTGGTTTTTTATAGTTAGCTAAAATATCAGCAAACAATGCCATTGAATCCTCCTGTTTACCCAAACCGGGACCAATACCTATCGAATTAAATTTTTCCCATTCAATTACCGGCACTTCTGCCCCATTGCGCACTATTGCCATAAGCTCCGGCATATAACTATTTAAAGCGGTCAGGCCACATTTGGGTACACAGGCGGTAGTTAGGCCTGCTCCGCTATAAGCACATGCAGCGGCACTTAATAAAGCGGCTCCCATGGTTTCATCCTGCCCGGCAACAATAAGTGCATGGCCGTAAGTTCCCTTATTGCTAAAGCGGGAGCGCGGCTTTAATAGCTTGCGAATATCCTTCTCTTCAACAGCCCGGTAGGGAGAATTAAGCGACCGTACAAATTTTTCATCAATACCAATATTTACAACTTCACAGCATTCAATATAAGGGGCACAATCAGGCAGTAAGAAGTTAATTTTAGGTTGCTGGAAGGTAATCACCAGGTTGGATTTTAAAACGGCTGCATCAGATGGCACTTCTCCCTCCGAAAAGAGCCCCGTAGGCACATCTACAGCAACAACTGTTCTTTTTAAACTATTGATATGGCTAACCAAATTTTTATAATCGCCAGTAAGCGGTTTATTTAAACCGGTGCCCAGTAAAGCATCAATAATAACCGGGCTATTTTCGGCAGGAAAATTATCAGCTGGTTTTATTTCTATAACAGAAACGCCTGTTTGCTGTAGTCTTTTAAAATTGGCATTAAAATCACTTGATGCTTTATCCGAAAACCTGGCTACTTTGACACTTACAGATTTATATTGATGTTCATCCAGCATCCGGCCTATAGCAAGGCCATCGCCGCCATTATTTCCGGTGCCGCAATAAACGCTGATCGCTTTCTTCTTATCCGGAAAATGATTTACAAACCAGCCCACAAAAGCTTTTGAAGCGCGTTCCATCAAATCAATAGAACTCACAGGTTCATTAGCTATGGTATAAGCATCAGCTTCGCGAATTTGGGGAGAGGTTAACAATGGTAACATATAAGCTAAAGTTACGATTGTTTGGTTTTGTTTGAGGAATTATTCTTCCAACCCAAAAACCACTTCCTAAATTTTATTTATTACTTTTTTAAAGTTTCTATTTTTAAAGACGAGCCAGTTATAGTAACAACATCCAAAAGTAAAAATCTAGCTATAAAAGCCACCAAACAAAAGTAGCTATGACAACATTGCTCAAAACTTGCCTTAAATGTTTAAGAGCAATGGTTAACTGATTTTTAACCGTTTGTTCTGATAAATTGAGTTTTTCGGCGATTTCTCGGGTATTTAAATTTTCCTCTCTACTTAAGTGGTAAATTTCATGAACACGTGGCGGCAACTCATTCAGGGCAATTCGAATTTGTTGCTTAAGATCCTTTTCTACCATTCGCTGCTCAGTTGTTGAATAGTGGGGAGTTGTTAATGATTGCAGCATAACGGCATATTCTTCGCGGGTTATGTTCTTTCTTATTTTATCAACGATACGGCGGCGAAGAATAGTAAACAAGTATGATTGCAGATTTGAGCTGATATTTAGGTTATCCCTGTTCTCCCAAAAGGCAACAAACAGGTCATGCAATAAATCCCTGGAATCATCAATACTGTATAGTTTTGATGCAGCAAAACCCGCCAATTTTTCGGCATAGCGGGAATAAATTTCGGTAAATGCGAGCTGGTCACCTTTTTTTAATAAGATAACCAATTGTTCGTCGGTTAGTTTTTTATAGGCCTCCATAATTTATGTACCGGCTAAAATATTAAAAAAATAATGGTCAGCATCAACCAAAATTACAAGCCGTTAACAGCTTATAAATGCTATAAATATTAAGAGTTATAGATCTGTAACAAACAGATGGGTATTAGAGTCTTATCAGCAAGTTTTGTTAGTTTTATACCATGGCCGTAAAAACCACCTTTAGAGAAAATATTTCAATAGCCTTACAATCAATAGCGGGCAACAGGTTGCGTACAGCGCTTACCGCCTTAATTATTGCTATTGGCATTATGGCTTTGGTGGGTATTTTAACGGCAATTGAGGGTGTAAAACAGTTCACCAATGATGCATTTGCAGGTCTTGGGGCTAATTCATTTACCATTCAAAACAGGGGCTCAGGATTAAACTTTGGGAATGGGGGGCACCGGAAAATTTATCCATCTATCCGTTATGACCAGGCCGACAGGTTAAAGAAAAAATTCACGCTCCCGGCAATTATCGCTATAAACTTACAGGTTTCGGGTACAGCAATTGCTAAATACGGCAATCAAAAAACCAACCCCAATATAGCTGTAAGCGGATCTAATGAAAATTATTTGCTTACCAGCGGTCAGAAGTTAGCTTTTGGACGTAATTTTTCCGCTTCGGAATTGGAGCATGGAACAAACGTGGTTATTATTGGTAACGAGATAAAGAAGAAGCTTTTTAAGGATGACGACCCGATAAATAAATTAATGTTCATCGGCAATAACGAGTTTAGGGTGATCGGTGTGTTTGCATCAAAGGGATCGAGCGCCGGTTTTGGGGGAGACAAGTTTTGCGTTATCCCGGTTGTTAAAGCCAAGCAGATAGTTGCCACCACAAACCCTTCATTTACTATTACAATAATGGTGGGCAATGCCGCTGCACTGAATGCCAGCATTGGCGAGGCTACTTCTCTTTTCAGAAATATCCGCAGCCTTAATGTAGGGAACGATGATAATTTTGAAATAGAAAGAAGTGATTCTATCCAGGAGGAACTGTCAGGGCAACTTTCATATATGACTATTGGCGGGGCAACAATAGGTATTATTACCTTAATTGGCGCCGCTATCGGGTTAATGAATATTATGCTGGTTTCGGTAACTGAGCGTACCCGCGAAATAGGCCTGCGCAAATCATTAGGCGCTACGCCTGCTATAATACGTAAGCAATTTTTGATTGAGGCTATTGTAATATGCCTTATTGGCGGAGTTGGGGGTATTATATTAGGTATGGCTATAGGAAATTTAATTGCCGTAAATATCAGCGGATCATTTGTAACCCCGTGGCGTTGGTTGTTTGGAGCAATAGTTTTATGTACTGGTATCGGGCTAATATCAGGTTTTTATCCGGCCAAAAAAGCATCCAAGCTTGACCCTGTTGAGGCTTTAAGATATGAGTAGTTTTGATTTCGGATGTTCGATTTCGGAATTGTTTTATTTGGGATTGATAAATATTTGATATATCATCCCGCAATCGGCATTCCGACTTCCGCATTCAAATAAATCCGAAATCGAACATCCGAAACCCGAAATTATTTAAGCAGCACGTTCTTCAGCGGATAATCAAACATCACCTTTTCGAGGTATGGCATCCTTAATGCATTTTTAAATGCTTCAGCATGCCTTGGGTGGTGCATATCGCTTGATATAAAATCTATCAATTGATTGTCTATCAGATCTTCAGCAATTTTTTTTGCTTCTCTGCCGTAATAGCCTGTTAGCGATATTGTATTTAGCTGAAAATCAACACCCCAATCATGCAGTTGTTTAAATTGTTCCAGGTCCATATAAGGGTACCTTTCAGGGTGGGCAAGAATTGGTTTATAACCCAGGTCTCTTAATTTTTGAATTACCGGGATTGTATTGAGTGGCTTATTAATAAATGAAAATTCAAAAAGCACATAATTATCACCCATTACCATCAGTTTGCCATCGTTAACCCTTGCTTCAAAGGTTTCATCAAAGTAATGCTCGGCGGCAGCCTCTACTTCTATAGCTAATTTTTCTTTTACAAGTTCAGCTTTAAGGATCTCAAGTGCGCCATTAATGGTTTCGGTGGTGTTTCTGTAATAATCAATCATAATGTGCGGGGTAGCAATTATTTTTTTTATCCCCAGCGCCATCATTTGTTTTACAAGAAAGATTGATTCCTGCAGATTTTGCGCCCCGTCATCAATACCCGGCAGCACATGTGAATGCATATCAACCACTAATGAGCTATAGTCAAATGTGATCTCTCTTTTTTCCTCTTTCTTTTTAAATAGCCCAAACATCTTTAGCGGTTATTATATTGCTCCCCGTAATATTGCTGATAATGACCAGAAGTAACATCATTCAGCCATTCTTCATTATCAAGATACCATTCTACAGTTTTCTCCAGGCCTTCTTCAAATGTAATTGAGGGTACCCATCCTAATTCGTTTTTAAGTTTTGATGAATCAATAGCATATCTCAGGTCATGCCCGGCCCTATCTGTTACAAAAGTAATCAGGCTTTCAGACTCGCCTGCGGGCCTGTTTAACTTAACATCCAATATATGGCACAACAGTTTAATCAGATCAATGTTTTTCCATTCATTGTGGCCGCCTATGTTATAGGTGGTTCCTGCTTTTGCTTTATGAAATATCACGTCAATTGCCCTTGCATGGTCCTCCACCCATAACCAATCCCTTATGTTTTCGCCTTTGCCATAAACGGGTACCGGCTTATTTTGCTTGATATTGTTAATGGCAAGCGGGATTAATTTTTCGGGAAAGTGAAAAGACCCATAATTATTTGAACAGTTTGAAATAACAGTATCAAGCCCGTAGGTATCATGATAAGCCCTTACAAAATGATCAGACCCAGCCTTTGAAGCTGAATATGGTGAATGCGGATCATAACCTGTTTCTTCGGTAAACATCCCGGTTTCGCCCAATGAGCCATAAACCTCGTCTGTTGATACGTGATAAAAGCGTGTTTCATCATATTTACCCTTCCAAATTTGGCGGGCAGTGTTTAATAAATTTACCGTACCTACCACATTGGTCATCACAAACTCTAATGGATTGGTGATTGACCTGTCCACATGCGACTCAGCAGCAAGATGGATCACTGCATCAGGTTGTTCATCAACAAAAAGTTTTTGTATAAATTCAATATCAACAATATCACCTTTTATAAAGCGGTAGTTTGGTTCATCTTCAATGTCTTTCAGATTGGCCAGGTTGCCTGCATAGGTTAATTTATCAAGGTTAATAATGCTATAACCCGGGTAGTTTTTTACAAAACGGCGCACCACGTGCGATCCAATAAAGCCTGCTCCACCGGTAATAATTATCTTTTTCATTAAATAGTTTTATTGTTATCTGGTTGATACCTGTTGGTTATTATACCAACTTATAATGATATGCCTTTATTGTAAAGTTACGACGGGTTTTGCGATAAATACTTTTCCCATTCCCAGGCAGATGACATCATGATATCAATACCAAACTCAGCGGTCCAGTTTAATATTTGGGTAGATTTAGTTACGTCGCCCCAAACTTTCTCTACATCACCATCCCTGCGGGGGCCTATTTGGTAATTTAATTTTACACCTGTAGTATTTTCAAAAGCAGCTATTATTTCTAATACCGTATTGCCATTACCTGTCCCTATGTTAAACACGTCGTAACCTTTAAAATCATTGTTCGCCATTAATTTTAAAGCAGCAACATGCGCTTTTGCCAAATCAACAACATGAATATAATCACGTACACAGCTACCATCTTTGGTATTATAATCGTTTCCAAAAACCGTTATTTTTTCGCGTTTGCCAATAGCAGTTTGTGTTATAAAAGGTACCAGGTTTTGCGGAACGCCGTTAGGCAGCTCGCCAATAAGTGCCGTTTCATGTGCTCCTACCGGGTTAAAGTATCTTAATGCAATAACCTTATGAGCGTTACCCGCAGTAATAGCGTCTTTCAATATTTCTTCGGCTATTTGTTTTGTATTGCCATATGGCGATTGTGCAGGTTTAACCGGTGCACTTTCAGTTACAGGCAATTCATCCGGCTGGCCATATACGGTGCAGCTTGATGAAAAAACAAAATTTACAGGTTTGCCGTTATAGGCATCCAATAAATTAACCAATGAATAAATATTATTATGGTAATACTTTAGCGGGTTATGAACAGATTCGCCAACAGCCTTAAAGGCGGCAAAATGAATAATGCCATCAATTTCCGGCTCTGCAGCAGTAAAATCTTTCAGCTTTTGTTCATCACAAATGTCAAACTGGTAAAAGGGAGGTTTAAATCCAATAATTTTACTCAGCTGGTCAAGGATCTTAATGTTAGAGTTTGACAGGTCATCAACTATTATTGGTTCGTGCCCGGCGCTCACCAGCTCAACTACTGTATGCGAGCCTATGTAGCCTAAGCCGCCTGTTACTAATATTTTAGCCATTAATTTTTGTTATAATATGTAAAATCCTTATGCAGTATTTCCTTTTCGGGAAGCGATTTAAAATATTCGTAAGTGATCTTCAATCCTTCGCTTCTTGAAATTTTTGGCTCCCAGCCTAAAATGCTTTTGGCTTTGGTGATATCAGGCCTGCGCTGTTTAGGATCGTCAGTTGGTAATGGCAGGCTTATTAATTTTTGATCGGTTCCTGTAAGCTTTATTATCTCTTCGCCAAACTCACGGATGGTTATCTCATCAGGGTTGCCAATATTCATTGGCTGCGCATAATCGCTGAATAATAAGCGATAAATTCCTTCAACCAAATCATCAACATAACAAAAAGAACGTGTTTGCGAACCATCGCCAAACATGGTTAATGATTCGCCTCTTAAAGCCTGGCCAATAAAGGCGGGTAATACACGCCCGTCATTAAGCCGCATACGCGGGCCATAGGTGTTAAAAATGCGGATAATGCGGGTTTCCAGGCCATGAAAGGTATGATAGGCCATAGTTATGGCTTCCTGGAAACGTTTAGCCTCGTCATAAACACCACGGGGGCCAACAGGGTTAACATTTCCCCAATACTCTTCAGGCTGCGGATTTACGCTGGGGTCGCCATATACTTCTGATGTTGATGCGATCAGCATCCTTGCATTTTTTGAACGGGCCAACCCCAAAAGGTTATGTGTACCTAACGAACCAACTTTTAAAGTTTGGATAGGTATTTTTAAGTAATCAATAGGGCTTGCCGGCGAAGCAAAGTGAAGGATATAATGCAGATCGCCGGGGACATAAACAAACTTGGAAACATCATGGTTGTAAAACTCAAAATTTTCCAGCTTAAATAAATGTTCAATATTTCTCAGGTCGCCGGTTATCAGGTTATCCATGCCAATAACATGATAATCTTCAGCAATAAACCTATCGCACAAATGCGAACCTAAAAAGCCTGCTGCCCCGGTTATTAATATTCTTTTGCGTTCTGCCATTAACCAATTACTTTACGTCCTATGCTGCTGTAATAAAAACCATGATCTTTCATCCTGTCCAGGTCGTAAAGATTACGACCGTCAAATATAACAGGTGCTTTTAACTTTTCTTTCATAAAATCAAAATCCGGTGTTCTGAAAACCGGCCACTCGGTCACTATCAGCAAAGCATCAGCTCTCTCAAGCGCCGAATACCTGTCGGCTGAATAGGTGATCTTGTCCCCAAGTAATTGCTTAACGTTTGGCATAGCTTCAGGGTCGTAAGCAATAACCTTCGCGCCCTCAGCAAGCAACTCATCAATTATATACAAAGCCGGGGCCTCGCGGATATCATCAGTTTCCGGCTTAAAGGCCAGTCCCCAAAGTGCAAAGGTTTTTCCTTTTAATCCGCCTTTGCCATAATGTTCGCGCATTTTTACAACCAGGCGTTTTTTTTGTGTTTCATTAACCTCCATTACAGAGTTTAAGATCTTAAACTCATATTTATTTTCTTCTGCTGATTTTGCCAGCGCCTGAACATCTTTTGGGAAACAGCTGCCACCATAGCCAACACCCGGAAACAGGAAGCGCTTGCCGATCCGTGCATCAGCGCCTACACCTTTCCTAACCATATCCACATCCGCGCCAACAAGCTCGCACATGTTAGCAATTTCGTTCATGAAAGTTATTTTGGTTGCCAGGAATGAATTGGCGGCATATTTTGTTAACTCAGACGAGCGCTCATCCATATAAATAATTGGATTACCCTGGCGTACATAAGGTGCATACAGGTCGCCCATAATCTGGCGGGCTTTCTCGTCCATAGTGCCGATAACAACCCTGTCTGGCTTCATAAAATCCTCAACAGCAACACCTTCCCGTAAAAACTCGGGGTTTGAAACCACGGCAAACGGCACATCGGTATTTGCCTTCATTACCGCGGTAACTTTGTCAGCCGTACCAACCGGAACAGTTGATTTAGTAACTATTACCTTATATTCCGTAATTAGCTTAGCTATATCCTTTGCAGCCCCAAGCACATAGCTCAGGTCGGCAGAGCCATCAGCACCCGGCGGGGTCGGCAATGCTAAAAATATAACCTTTGCGGCGGCAATGGCCTCGGCCAGGTTAGTTGTAAAAGTTAATCTTTCCTGTTTTATATTTCTGTGAAATAACAGATCAAGGCCCGGTTCATAAATGGGCATTTCGCCGGCCCGCATTTTGTTTACTTTTGCTTCAACTATATCAACACATACAACCTCATTGCCAGTTTCGGCTAAACACGTTCCAGTTACAAGGCCTACATAGCCGGTTCCGATAACAGCAATTTTCATAAATAAAGTATTTTATTGTGATTACATTTATCCCCGCGAAGTTAATAAATCATAATTAAAATGCGCTTACTATATAACACCGGGGTTCTATTATATTTCATTGCAATTTATTTAGCTTCATTTTTTAACAAAAAAGCCAGACTCTGGATCAACGGCCGAAAAAATCAGCCTCTAATGCGATTTTCTGAAAGCATCTGGTTTCATTTCGCATCGCTTGGTGAATTTGAACAGGGTCGCCCTGTTTTGGAGCAATTTAAAATATTGTATCCTAATAATAAAATAGTTGTTACTTTTTTTTCCCCTTCGGGATACGAAATACGAAAAAACACCCTCCTGGCGGATGCTGTTTACTATTTACCCCTGGATACGGCACAAAATGCAAGAGATTTTATTGATAGCATACAACCAAAAATGGCAATATTTACCAAATACGAATATTGGTACCATTTTTTTAATGAAATGCACCGGCAAAATGTTCCGGTGTACGTAATTTCAGGTATTTTCAGGCCCAAACAGGTGTTTTTTAAATGGTATGGAGGCTTGCACAGGGAAATGTTAAGCTTTGTACGCTGGTTTTTTGTACAGGATGAGCGGTCAGAAGTATTGCTGCAACAACTCGGGATAAATAATGTCACCATCAGCGGCGATACCCGATTCGACAGGGTTTGGGCCAATGCACTGCAACCCCAAGCCATCCCAGCTGTTGAAGAATTTAAAAACGGGCACAAAGTATTTATAGCAGGCAGCACCTGGCCACCCGATGAAAAGTTGATAGCCACATTGGTAAGCCAATATCCCACCTGGAAATTTATTATCGCCCCGCACGAGATAAGTGAAGAGAAAATAGAAAGGCTGATAGCGCTTTTACCAGAAGGCTCAACAGCACGATATTCCCAAATCTCAAATCTCACATCTCAAATCTCAAATCTCATCATCGATAACATCGGCATGCTGTCATCACTATATCAATATGGCGACATTGCTTATATAGGCGGTGGCTTTGGTGTGGGGATTCACAATACGCTGGAAGCTGCTGCATTTGGTTTACCTGTAATTTTCGGCCCGGAATATTCAAAGTTTAAAGAAGCGCATGACCTGGTAACCTTACAGGCAGGGTTTAGCATTGCTGATGAAGGGGGGTTGAAAACAATAACAAACAACCTGGTTAATGATCAGATATTTTACAATAAAGCAAGCGAAACAGTTACAACTTATATTAAAGAGCACACCGGGGCTACTGCTGCTATTATGAACCATATTAAAAACTAAAACACCGGAAACGTAAGCTCCCGGTGTTTTAGGATGATTTTTACAGGTAAAAAATCGAAGATTAATTATTTATATGAAGCGCTTGTAGCACCTCTTGATAATTTTTGAGGTTAACATTGTTAAGCGTGTGTACGCCACCCGGAATTATAATATACCTAAATTGATGTGCATTTGATATGTTGCTATAAGCATTTGTACTACTTGTTAAGCTTATCCTTACATTCCCAACTGTGTAAACTGCCGACCATGTATCAAGGTTAGGAGTAGTGCCACTCATATAATTAATTGCAATGGGTAATTGGCTCACCTGGTCAGTAGGCCATATAACAGGATTATACCCATTAAGTTTGCCATATACCACTACTGTTCCTTTGTCTAAAATTTCCTGGGTAATTTTAGAGGCAGGTATATCGGCTGTAAAGTTAACTGTGCCAAAAACGGTTGTTTTTGTATATGTTGCCGGGGTATACCAGTTAGAATAAATAACATTGGCTGTACCTGTAGCACCCGTTGCACCTGTAGCACCTGTTGCGCCTGTTGCACCATTAGTACCATTGGTCCCATTGGTACCCGCGCTGCCTGTGGGGCCTACCGGGCCAATTGCGCCTGCAGGGCCTATTGGCCCAACTGCGCCATCTTTTCCGCACCCTGCTATTAACAGCATAGAAGTTGTTAGTAACAGTAATAGAGAGTTAATTTTTTTCATGTGATTAATTGTTAATTTGTTATTAATTTGGTTTTGAAGAATTCGTTTATTGGTTGTTAAGCCTTGTTCCTTACTTCATCACAAAATTGGGTAACCACACAGAGAAGATAATCAGGGTATTTACGCGATCTGCACGGTGTTTTTACCGGATCTTATGCACGTATTAAGCGTTACTCTTATGAGTATATTTACTTGTTTATTAGGCGGTTAATACGCTGTTTATATAAAAAAAGCGAAGGCATAAAGTGCTGGTCAGCACTTCATAGGTAATATAAAAAGGCCATGTATCTTATAATAGCGGCTTTGGCAGCGCCAACAGCACCTCACGGCCTCTACTGTACTACTTTTACCGAAGGAGGCGAAAATTATGGCTGCGCCCATAAAAGTAAAAAGCAAACTATTCAAGCTTTCCATGATAATTTAATTTTCGTGTTTAAAAAAGAAATTGTCAATGCGTTTATTTAACACTGGATAATAATGCAAATAACATATATGCGCAAATACTTAACAAGCGCATAACTATTTGATTATCAAATAAAGATACACCTTTAACATAATACAAACCTTTAACATATTATCATATATACATATGGTTTTTTTGGTATTCTGCGAGCTTCTTTGTGAATGAAAGGCCCTGAACGTAAAAATTCACTCATATATATTTACCTTGCACTAAATGTTAGCCGATAGAAAAACAGGTTCATATATTGGTTCCTTCATCAATATAATGCCGCAAAAAAACTTCAAACAGAAATAGATTTATAAGAACGTGATCATTGTAATATCCATTACTTTACTATTTATAGTGCTCCGTTTTACGGTAACGCTTTTTAATTTTATATCTAACCCCAAGCTAACCAGGGTAAACAGGCGTTATGACGACCGGGTATCTATCCTTATCCCGGCACGAAACGAAGCCAATAATATCTTAACCCTGTTACAATCAATCAGCAACCAGGATTATAAAGACTACGAAGTGATTGTTTATGACGATGACTCATCAGACAGCACCTATGAAATTTGCTCAAAATTTGCCGCCGCCCATAAAAGCTTTAGTGTTATTAAAGGGAATGAGCTTCCACAGGGATGGTTGGGTAAAAACCATGCGTGCTACCAGCTTGCAAAAAAGGCTAAAGGGAAGTATTTGTTATTTTTGGATGCCGACGATGTAGTAAGCGATCATCTTATTAATAGCGCTATACACCGCATGTATATTAATAAACTGGGGTTGTTAAGCCTGTTCCCCAACCAGTTGATGCAAACCACCGGCGAAAAAGTAACCGTACCGCTGCTGCATTTTTTATTGCTGAATTTATTACCCCTGCGATTGGTGTTTTTATCAAAAAACGCTGCTACAGCTACGGCATGCGGACAGTTTATGCTGTTTGATGCCGTTACCTACAGCGAAAACCAATGGCATCGGCTTGCTAAAGATAAAGTTGTTGAAGATGCCGAAATTATGAGGCTTGTTAAAGCAGCCGCCTATAACGGGGAGGTTTTACTGGCCAACGGTATGATAAGCTGCCGTATGTATAAAAACTATAAAGAGGCCATAAACGGATTCAGCAAGAATGCGCTAGCAGCTTTTAGCTATAGCGTGCCGGGATTAATGGTTTATATTTTAGTGCTGATTGGCGGCCCCATGATAATATTAATGACCCTGAACTTTAACCTGATATTTTTTATGGGCGGCTTAATTATCCTTACCCGGGTAATGATCTCGCTTTCGTCCGGACAAAACGCGTGGTACAATATAATTTTACACCCGGTACAAATGGTAAACATGGTTATTATTGCTTTTTTATCTATCCAAAAACAGCTTACTAAAAAAAATGAATGGAAAGGGAGAAGGGTGGGATGATTTCGGAATTCGGATGTTCGATTTCGGATTTGCAGAATGGAGGCAGGTGAGGATATTGCTACGCTTTTTGTCGGGCTATTCACTATATCTGTTCGGAAGACTATCAACCGCGCATTTTTATGATCTTCCGAGCACCAATGGAGACAACTTCGGCAAGGGCAGCAATAAGTAATTATCACCCGCTTGTCGAAAGCCTTGTTGAATGGATGCACTAACAAACATTTTTCATTATTTTTGTAGCACCATGGGAGATTATCAGCTAAAGGTTACTATTGACCAGGATTCGGGGTTCTGTTTCGGGGTGGTATATGCCATTGATATGGCCGAAGAGATCCTTGCCGAAGACGGATATCTTTACTGCCTTGGCGATATTGTGCACAATGATGAAGAGGTTGAACGCCTGAAAGCCAAAGGCCTTAAGATAATTGAACACGCCGACCTGGTAAACCTGAGCAACGAAAAGGTATTGATCCGCGCTCATGGTGAAGCACCAGATACTTATCGCATAGCTTTAGAAAATAATATTACTTTAATAGATGCATCGTGCCCGGTTGTGCTTAAACTGCAAAACCGCATTAAAACATCATATGATGCTAATGAGAAGATCCTGATCTTCGGTAAACACGGCCATGCCGAAGTGGTGGGCTTACAGGGCCAAACCAATAATGAGGCGCTGGTTTTCCAGGATATTGCTGAACTGGATAATGTTGAGCTGCCTGAAAACATTACCCTTTACAGCCAGACCACCAAAAGTATGGAGAAATTTTACAACGTAAAAGACCAGCTTTTGCAACGTGGCTATAACCTAAAGGCCAATGATACCATTTGCCGCCAGGTATCAAACCGGGATAAGGACCTGCCAAAGTTTGCAACCCGGTTTAACAAGATCGTATTTGTTTCGGGGCAAAAATCGTCAAATGGCAAAGTTTTATTTGAAGTTTGCCGCAAGCATAATCCTGAAACCTATTTTATATCGTCAGTCGGCGAATTGCAAAGCAGCATGTTTGCTCCGGGTGATACGATCGGCATTGCCGGCGCTACCTCAACCCCAATGTGGCTGATGCAGGAGGTGAAGGCGGCCTTAGAACTGTATTAGGTAGTGGGCAGTTTTGAGTAGGCAGTTGGCAGTCGAAAGGCCCGCACAAACTATTACGAATCACCCAATTGTCAATAATCTCAAACCCTCAGGCTCTATTTTCAACTAGCCTCTAATCTCTTACCTCTAATCACTATTTTTGCGGAGCAAAAAATCATGAGTAAAAAAGGAATTTTACTGGTTAATTTAGGTACGCCTGATAGCCCGGAAACAAAGGACGTTCGTAAGTACCTTGATGAATTTTTAATGGACCCGCGGGTGATTGATATCAACCCAGTATCCCGCGCACTTTTGGTAAAAGGTATTATTGCTCCTTTCAGGGCGCCAAAATCCGGAAAATTATATAAACATATATGGGACGCTAAGACAGGTTCTCCTTTACTGCATTATAGCAAATTACAACACCAGGCGCTTCAACAACGGTTGGGGGATGAATACCAGGTTGAGCTGGCTATGCGTTATCAAAGCCCTTCTATCGAGTCGGCTATGAACAGGTTAAAGGAATCATTAGTTGAAAGTATCCAGGTTATTGCCTTATTCCCGCAATATGCTTCGGCCAGCACGGGTTCGGTTTATGATAAGGTGATGGATTTGGTACGTAAATGGCAGACTATCCCGTCTATATCATTCGAAAACTCGTTTCACGATAATGAGCTGATGATTGAAACTTTTGCCAATAATGGCAAGAAATATCAGCCTGAAACTTACGATCATATTTTATTCAGCTTCCACGGCCTGCCGCAACGGCAGCTTATAAAGTGCGATCATACCGGCAATCACTGTTTAAAATCTGCCGGTTGCTGTGATACTTTAACCGATGTAAATAAGTATTGCTATTCGGCACAATCATATCATACTGCCAGCCTGATTGCCGAAAAGTTAAATCTGCCTAAAGAAAAATATACGGTTTGTTTTCAATCGCGACTGGGCAACGATCCATGGGTACAACCTTACACCAGCAAGGTTGTTGCTCAATTAGCCAAAGAAGGAAAAAAACGACTATTGGTATTTTGCCCTGCATTTGTGGCCGATTGCCTTGAAACTGTTTATGAAGTTACCCACGAATACGGCGATGAATTTAAAGCTCTTGGCGGCGAGCATGTGCAACTGGTAGAAAGCCTTAACGATTCACCGACATGGATTGATGCGTTGGAGCAGATGGTGTTGAGGAAGTAAGCAGTTTGCGGTGGGCAGTTAACAGTCCATCGTCTTGTATTTAAAAAATTCCGAAACGGCAAGGCCCTCTTGAGCACCATTAAAAAGCAAATTATCGCGAAAAATCGAAATTCCTACTTCCGAAATCCTTAAAAAAGCTGTTCAATAATATCATCAGCGGATAAGCCTTCTGCTTCGGCGTGGTAGCTGCGTACTATGCGGTGTCTTAATATAGGTTTTGCAATAGCTTGTACATCTTCAATATCGGGTGAGTATTTACCATTGATCACGGCATGGCATTTAGCCCCAAGGATTAAGAATTGTGATGCACGCGGGCCTGCTCCCCAATTTAACAAGCGTTTAACCTGCGGGGCTGCTAATTCGCCATTGGGGCGGGTTTTTGCAACTAGTTTTACTGCATATTCCAACACATTGTCTGCAACAGGAATATTGCGCACCAGCTGCTGAAAATAAACTATCTGATCGGCATTTAACAGCTTGTTAACCTTTACCTGGTTAGTGCTGGTTGTATTTTTAACTACCAGTAATTCCTCTTGAAAAGTAGGGTAATCTAAGGCTACGTTAAACATAAAACGGTCTAACTGTGCTTCGGGAAGCGGATAGGTACCTTCCTGCTCAATAGGGTTTTGTGTGGCTAAAACAAAAAACGGCTGTGCAAGGCGATGTGTAACACCTGCTGCGGTAACCGCTTTTTCCTGCATAGCCTCTAAAAGGGCAGCCTGTGTTTTTGGCGGGGTACGGTTAATTTCATCTGCCAGGATGATGTTTGCAAAAACGGGACCCGGTATAAATTTAAAATTCCTGTCCTCGCCCAAAATCTCGGAACCGATAATGTCTGAAGGCATCAGGTCGGGAGTAAACTGGATGCGTTTAAAATCAAGATCAAGCACCTGCGCAACTGTTTGCACCAGCAATGTTTTTGCAAGGCCCGGCACGCCCACCAATAAACAGTGCCCATTGCTAAAAATAGAAATGAGCACAAATTTAAGAACCTCCTGCTGGCCGACAATTACTTTCCCAATTTCAGCACTAATTTGCTGGTAAGCCTGCCTTAAAGCATCAGCAGCCTCCACTTCCGAGCGGTGTTGCATATTATAATTAAGGTTTAACTTCAGCTGTGATGGGTGTTGTTGTTGGTGTCCCCCAATCCTTTATAGTTGGGCATCCCTGGTATTGCGGATCGATCCTGATAAATGTTTCTTTCCTCTTTTTCTCGAACCATTCACTTACCTTACGGTTTACCTTTTCATTATTTGCATATTCTTTCAATTTCGGATAATCCTGTATTAGGTTAGCTTTATGTGCATTAGTGGTTGATTTAAGGTATAACATTTTGTACCCTTGCTTTCCATCGGCTCCGGTAAATAAAAACGGTTTCGAAATGCTTCCAACCTTCATAGTGTCGGTAACAAGTGCCACTTGCGGGTCTAACTTGTCAGTAGGAATATAGGTTGAGCGCGCCTCAACGTTCTCCGCATTCAACAGCATTCCACCATTAAACTTAGTGTCTTTATTATCAGAATAATAAGCCGCTGCTGATGAAAAGTCGATTTTATTATTTGTTTTTAGTAAAGTATAAATACTGTCTGCCTTGGATTTAGCCCTGGTTAAGCTTTCCTGCGTAACAACCGGGATTATCAGTATGTGCCGCACATGTACTTGCTCTCCCCTTCGTTCTATTACCTGTAAAAAGTGAAACCCAAAGTCAGATTCAAACACTGGCGAAATATCACCGGCTTTTAATTTAAATGCCATTGCTGTAAATTCTTTAACAAACCCGGTACGGTCATTAAACCCCAGATCGCCGCCATTGGGGGCCGAACCAGGATCCTGCGAGTAAAGACGGGCAAGCGATCCAAAATCCTCCCCGGCTACAACTCTTTTTCGTAAATCCTCTGCCTTGGTGCGATAAGCCTCCTTCTCGGTTGCACTTAATTTAGGGTTAAATACTATCTCGCCAACTTCAACTTCTTTATTAAAGGTTGGCAGGCTATCCTTAGGAATGCCATCAAAAAATTTCTTAACATCCTGTGGCGTTGTATTTACATTTGATGTTATTTTCTGCTGCATTTTCTGAGCTATAAGCCCTTCTTTAATATCCGGGCGGATCTCATCTTTGTATTGAATAACAGATCTGCCTAAAAATTGCTCCAGCCTGTCTTGCCCACCGGCGCGCTGGATCATTCCACGCATCCTGCGGTCAACATCATTATCAACCTCATCGTCCTTTACTTCAACACTATCAATAATTGCCTGTGCGGCCAATAACTTCTGTGTTAACAAGCTCTGTAAGATCTGGCATTTAGCAGAAGGATTGGGCTGCATGCCCTGGGCAATATAGGTTGCGTATTTTAATTCTATATCCGATTGGAGTATAATGCTGCTCCCTACTACCCCTGCAATTTTATCAAGTGTATGCTTTGGCTGTGCCTTGGCGGCTTGCATAAAGAAAATAATACTTAAAATGGCTATCCCAAACTTTCTCATGTACCTTGTATGTGCTAATCTAAACTATCCGCAATTTTAAGCGGGGTTAAAAACCTTCGAATTTCGGTAAAATTTATGAATTCCGACGGTATAAATAACGGCAATTAATTGAAAACGAATATAATTGTGCGAATATGCCGATAATGCTTCAAACTGTTTAACTACTTTTGGTTAAAATTTGTTAAATACCATACTATGCTTCGTGGGCTTTGAGTATTCCTGGTGTTCTTTGCTGTGGATTTTTTACCGCAGAGATCACAAAGAGATACGCAAAGCACGCTGAGATTTGAGCACCGATAACTGAAAAATGAATATAGAAAACCCTATAGCTTTTAGCTTTATTATGCAGGACGATATTTACCTGCTTGATAAAGATAAATTAACATACAGCACACCGGCTGTGCCCAAACAGGATAACATTCTTGCTGAACCTGAACAGGAATATGCGCCTGTGCCCACCATTGCTATAGCCGAACCGCAGCCCCTTAGCTTTAATTATTTAGGCGGGCATAAAAAGAATTTCCTGGTTATTGTTCATTACCCTGAGCATGACACGATGCACGATAAACACCTTGCTGCTTTAGAAAGTACGCTTACCCGCTTAGGTTTTAGCCGGGATGACGTGGCTATTTTTAACCGGGCAAAATATTTAGATGCTGAATTTAATACGCTGTCCGATTTTTTTAAACCCCAAAAACTACTCTTACTCGGCAAAGGCAGCCTGCCTGCAAGCATTGAAGCATTTGAGCTAAATAAACCATCGCAATTAAATGGCTGTCAGGTGCTGTTAACTTTTAGCTTTGACGAGATGATGGAGAGCGTTGAAAACAAAAAGGTGTTTTGGGAGCAAATGAAACAATTATAACAGCATGCACCAATTAGTTTTTGCAACAAATAATACCCACAAACTGCAGGAAGTTTCTGCCAAAATTGATGGGCAAATAAAATTATTAAGCCTTGATGATATTGGCTGCTTTGATGATATTGCCGAAACGGGGTTAACCTTCCGTGAAAATGCATCTATAAAAAGCCGTTATATCCGTGATAAATATAAGCTGGACTGCTTTGGTGATGACAGCGGACTTGAAATTGATGCTTTAAACGGCGAACCCGGTGTTTATTCGGCAAGATATGCAGGTGAGCATGGCAATCACGCAAATAATATTGATAAGGTGCTTAAAGGACTGCAGGATCAAACAAATCGCAAAGCACGTTTTCGTACGGTGATTTCCCTGATATGGAATGATGAGGAGCACTTTTTTGAGGGTACCGTTGAAGGTGCTATCCGCCATGAACGTTCAGGCAACGAAGGTTTTGGATATGATCCTATATTTCAGCCCGATGGCTACAATGTAACTTTTGCAGAAATGAGCCTGGATGAAAAAAACAAGATTAGCCACAGGGCAAAGGCAATGGAAAAGTTGGTGGAGTTTTTGGGGAGAGTGTAAGTTTTTTACTTAGTCAGACAATTGGCCGAGTAGTTCGTTAAGTTCTTTTTCTGTTATGTTTTCCTTTTCGGCCTTATCGTAAATCGTTAATAAGAAAACAATTTTTTCCTTAATTACGATATGTGTTATTACTCTTGCTCCGCCCGATTTACCTTTCCCTTTCGAGGCGATGGAAATTCGTATTTTATAACAATTATTGCCTAGTGAAATGCCTTGCTGCGGGTCTTTCTCCAGCTCGTTAATTAGTAAAGTATACTCGTTCTTTATAGACAAATACTTTTTTGCAAGCTTCTTTATATCACGTTTAAAGCGTGGGGTAGCAATTATATCATAACTCATTCAGCAGTTCTCTTGCGGGTATTCCTTTTAATTTACCTTGTTTAATCAGGTTTACTTCTTCAACTGCCTCCTTTATTCCCTCAAGCACATCAGCTTTGTAATTTGATAATGGGGTAGCCTTTACATCTTTGAAGTTTCTTAGTACTTCCAATATAAATGGCGCTTTTTCGTCTTTTATCTCTAATATTATTTTCATTGCATTACTCCTCAATGGTTTATTGGTATCGGCAAATTATAAATAAATATTTGCACCATATCGTAATAACAAATTTAACGGAAATTTTTCAGTTGATAGGGTTTATAATCTATCATTCTGATTTTTCATAGATGGGGATCTCTTTTTCACCTTTAACGCTAAACTTAATTTATTCAAATTTGTTATTCACTAAATAAAAAAATAATCCGCCGCCATATGCCATTTGTACAAATCTACCTGCCCGCTACTTTTACATCTGCACAAAAGAAAACTATCTCCGTATCTATCCAGGAAAGCCTGGTAGCTATTTTTAATGTCCCGGAGAAGGACTATTTCCAGGTGATCAATATTTTAAGTGACGGACACCTTATCCATTCAGATAGTTACCTGGACATTCCTCATACTGATCAAATGGTATACATTTATATTACATGCGCTTTGAGCCGCACCAAAGAAATGAAGCAGGCACTTTATGCCTCCATCGCTCAAAAAATTGCGGCCGGTGCAGCGGTCAATATCAATGATGTGTTTATTATACTAAATGAAATCCCATGGGAAAATTGGTCTTTCGGGCAAGGTAAAGCACAGATGATCCATAAAAGTACCGGTTGATTTTAGTGCGATTTCCTGTATTTCGGCGGTAACCCTGGTTAGGCGCAGGTTTTAAATCGGATACGTGATATGACAAGGTGAATTATTTTCCTTAAATATTAAAATTATGGAAACCACCCGCTCCTGTTTTCCGTAAAACAGGAAAATACCTATTCTTGAAAACAATTATAAAATTAAACTACATACATTTTTGTCCTTCGTGCGGTGAAGATTTTAACTGCAAAAAACATAGAGGCTGGTTTATTAAAACATTTTTATTTTTCCTGGAGATCAGGAAGTATTACTGCACTTTTTGCCGCAAAACATATATCGTTCATAAACGGGAAACTCAGAACGCATAATTGCTTTTGAGTTGCTCTAATTGTTAGGGTTCCCGGGCTTCTTAACCACTCCCGGCTTCACCCCAACACTATCCTTAACCGCTGGCAACTTAGTTGGTGTAGTTTTTAACAAACTATCTTTTACTGCTTTTAAAAGCGGCGATTTTGAAAGAGCCTTATTTAAGCTGTCGGCAGCCGCTTTTATACCCGGTAATTTTGCAGGCATTTTATTCAGGCTATCCTTAACGGTTTTTATACCAGGCGGTTTTGGCGGACTGCTACCGGTGCTATCCTTTACCGTTTTTCCATCCGGCAGTTTTTTATCCGTGACTTTACCAGCTTTCGCCTTATCCTTTGCTGCTTTTGCTGCTGCCTTTTTAGTGAATGATGGTATGATAGATTCTTTTGAAACCGGCCTTTCCTTTGGTTTCCATATAAAGCCTTTTAAGATCTTATCATCATCAACTACTTTAGCAATAGGTGTATATTTATGTTCGGGCTTAAGGTAAAAACCAATATTGGTGGCCTGGTTCTTTTCAAAATCAACACGGATACGGGTACTTAATGAGCGTTCCATACCGCTTACTTCGGTTTTTCCACTGTCGCGTGCAAAATATATACTCTCGGCATTGCCATCAATAAACATTCGGTGCAGCTTATCATCCTTAAAGTAGCCGCGCATTTTTTTTCCGGCAATCTGGTTAAAATGCACGGAATCGCCCTTCTCAATATTTACAATGAGGGCATGCGGAAACATAGTCATGTTATCCATCTTTTTATGCTTCATCTGTAAATAAATAGTATCGCCGGATAATTGCGAACCCTCCGTCCATATTAAGGGGTTAACAAAACAACGTATGGTTGAATCGCTGTTACTATAAAACATCGAGTCGGATTTTGCCTGCATATCCGATTTAAAAAGCTTAAAGTTATGGTGTGCAATAACAATCCTTATCCTTGCCGTATCGCTAGGCTCCAGTTTTTTGGCTATTGTAATTGAATCGTCAAGGCGTTTTTTTCGCACACTATCAGCCGCCAGTTGTTTTTTGCTTATAACTATCGGCGGCTTTTTAGCTTTGGGCTTTGGCTTTCCAAAAAATTCACGGTGGTGGAAAGTGGTATCCAGGGGTACACCCGCCAACTGACCTGTTAAAAATTTGGAATCGGGCTTTTTAGCTTTAGGCTTTGCCGTGGTATCCCTTATATGGGCCAACCGCTGTTTTTCCTGGTAGATCTTCAGATCTTTGTAAGTCAGGATCTGTGTTTCGATAGTGTCTGCCGACATATAAACCGAATCGCGTTTAATATGGCTGGTGTCCTTTACTGCCCTGGGTTCCTTTATATTTTTAGGCTGACCGCGCACCAGTGGACTGCTATCCTGTTTCTTAGTGTCTTTAGCCTTTGATTTGCCCGGAATTATTTGCGCCTGCACCGTTTTTAAATTGATATTTTTCATATCAACAGGCGGTTTCTTTATAACGGAATCAATTTTTTTATGAAGTGCATTTGTATCAACCGGCAATTTTTTAAGTACTGAATCAATTTTTGATTTACCATCCTTTAATAATGCCGGGTTGTATTTACGGGTATTAACAACAGAATCAGTTTTACCAGGGATGGTTTGCATTATCAGCCTGGCCATGTTCATTGTACTCTTATTTTTTTCAGGATTTATCCTAAACAAAGAGTCGGCTTTTCGTACAGAATCAGCTTTGGCTACAGAGTCGGCATTAGTGGTATCTTTTTGCTCGGTAACTATAATTATATAAGGGTCCTGAGTCATTACGGTCCGTTCCTCGGCTTTATAGTAAGTACCCAAATCGCCCTTTATGGTAGTTTTTTGTTCCCTGTCGGTAAAAGTAACATGCTTAACCGCGCGGCCATAGCCCTTAAGCTTATCATAAAATAAGCTATCGCCTTTTAATGATTTTGTTCCTGACGTATACAAATTATTTTTTCCGAATGCGGCCTGTTCAACTACCGTGTTATATGTTCCGTTCTCGGTATATAGGGTATCGTTATCCTTTTTATCCTTCTCTTTTTTAATGCCGTAAATATGGGTTGGCCCATAAAAATAAGAGATCTTATCTTTGGTGTTATACCGCATGGTATCGGTTTTTATCAGCGCATCAGGTGTGGTGAGCGATACATCATAGCGGAAATAAGAATCGTGTGAAAAGGCAAAGTAATAGCCGTTTTTACTCAGCAGCGTATTGTCTTTATTTACCAGCTTGCCACCATCTACATAAGTACCTATGCGCGTTGCGGTATTATAATTAAGATGATTAGTGGTTAATACAGCATCCTTATCAACCATCTTCACATTATCGGTAAGCAGGGCAATTTTTGTGTTACCGTCATAATGCAGCTTGTCTGAATAAATGTTTAAGGTATCGCCCTGGTTAATAACCACATGACCAAAGGCATCAACTAAATTCTCCTGCACATAAAAGTAGGCGCTATCAGAAGTGAGGGTCGAAAAATCCTGCCTGAATGTGCCCTGGTAAACCTTCACCAAATCCTTGCCATTAATTTTTACACCATAGCTTTCTTTTGATTTGATCAGGTTAACTACCGATTTTTTCTGGCACATAGCTGCCACTGCAATCAGTAATAAAAAAACAGATAAAACATATTTCCTCACGTTGGCAAAATTAGTTTTTTGTTGGGGTTTTAAATTAATAATTTTGACGGATGCTGCCGGTTAAAAATTTCGTTGATTTTATTGAGCAAAATAACCTTTTTAATCAGGGCAGTAAAATACTTGCTGCAGTTAGCGGGGGTATGGATTCTGTTGTTATGGTTCATTTACTTAAGGCAGCAGGTTTTAATTTTGGCATAGCGCATTGTAATTTCCAGCTTCGCGGTGATGAATCAACCAGCGACGAGCAATTTTGCCACCAGCTGGCCCAGCAACTTGATGTACCTTTCCACACCATCCGTTTTGATACTTTAAAACATGTTGCCGATAATAAAGTTTCAACCCAAATGGCTGCGCGCACGTTACGTTACCAATGGTTTGAACAGGTAAGGCAGCAAGCTGGTTATTCTGTTATTGCGCTTGCGCACCACCAAAACGATGCAATTGAAACAATATTGTTAAACCTTACCCGTGGTACGGGCATTGCCGGCCTGCATGGTATTTTGCCGAAAAACGGATTGCTGGTGCGCCCTATGTTATTCTTAAACCGGGATGAGATCCGGCATCTTATTGAAGAAGTACAGATAACATACCGCGAAGACAGTTCAAATACTTCGGTAAAATATGCCCGTAATAAATTACGGTTAGAGGTTATCCCAAAGTTAAAAGAGCTAAACCCCGACCTTGAGCGCACCTTTGAAAGCAACCTTAACCACTTTCGCGAACTGGAATTATTGTTGGCGCAAAGAATAACCGAATTGAAAGACAAGCTTTTTATCCCTCACGGGGATGAGATCCATATTTTACTAAAAGAGCTTAAAGAACTGCATCCCCAACACCTGCTGCTTTTTAACCTGTTACAGGAGTATGGTGTTAACGAAACGCTTATTAATGACCTGATCTCTGCCTTAGACAAACACCCGGGCAGGGTTTTTGAAACAGGAGAATTCAGGCTGATACTTGACAGGGAGAAACTCATCGTAACAAAAAAAAGGATTGAAGTTCAACAGGAAGTACAAATAAATTTAAACGACCATACAATTAACTACGGGAGCTATAAGCTGCAAATTTTGCATGATGATAGTCCGCTTATTGTAAAAAACAATCCGATGGCAGTTTCTGTCGATGCTGATTTGTTGATATATCCGTTAACTTTGCGCCGGTGGAAAACGGGCGACTATTTCTTCCCCTTTGGGATGAAGGGCCGCAAAAAGGTGAGCGATTTTTTTATAGATCAGAAAGTTCCCCTGCACCAAAAAGATGAGATCCCATTGGTAATAAATGGTAACGGCGGGATAATATGGATTGGCGGATACCGTTCTGATGATCGTTACAAAGTTACCGATAACACTAAAAAAGTAACTATATTCGAATTAACGAATTTGAAGATGTGATGATTTGGAGATTTGAAAATGCACTAATTTGAAGGACCAGGTTGAGTGATCACTAATCTTCAAATTTTCAAATCAACAAATTTTCAAATTGTTTTATCTTCAAATCACCAAATCTTCAAATCAAAATGAGCGATAAACCGGCTTTTATTGAAAAACAATACCTCGGCAGGGAATTTATTCCAATTACCATTCGCCTGGTTTTAGCTATGTTTTGCTTTGCGGCTTATTTTTTTACCGATGAGCGCGAACGCAATGGCAACCTGCTGATCGTAGTTGGCTTTGCTATTATCATCATTTCAATTATAATGGGTTTTTTGCTCCATTTTCGTACCCGGATTGAAAATAAAAGCATTTTACTAAACGGGTTATGGACAACCCGCCTGGTAAAAATAGACCTTAACAGCATTGTTAAAGCAGAAAAAGGCGTATACAGCAGGTATTTATTTAATAACCCGGTGTACAACCTGCACACAAAAGGAACCATCCGTTTTTACACCGCCGGTAATGACGCTATCCACCTAACCGACAGGGATGGCCTTATCTATATTATCGGCTCGCAACATGCAAACGAATTTTTAAGAGCGATAAAAGAAGAGGTGAAGAAGTAGGTTAGGCATTGGTCATTTGGCATTAGTCATTGGTGAATTATCTGAAAGGACAAACTTTGGCAATGACCATCATTATCAAACTACCCCACAAATGACTAATGACACAATGACCAATGATTATCATTAGCAAACTACCCCACAAATGACTAATGCCAAATGACCAATGATTACCGAAGAACCAGGTCACTCCGCACCGGATAATGATCTGAGAGCTTTTTTTCGATGATCTGGTAGCTGCGCACATCAAATTGCGGACTTGCCATGATATAATCTATCTGGTAATTTGGGAAATCACCATTATAGGTACGGCCAAAGCCGGCGCCGCCTTCACGGAAGGCATTCTTTAAACCTTTCGCCATTTGGTTAACGGCGTATGATGCCGGGGTATCATTAAAATCGCCGGATATAATATATGGATATGGGCACTGCGCCGCGTGTTCTTTTATTTTAACCACCTGGTCGCTCCGTTTTATAAAGGCGATTTTTAATTTGCCTCCCAGCCTGCGGGCTGATGAGCCTTCTGCCTTGCCCTGCTTGGCTATGCTGTTCAAATACTTATAATCTTCAGGATCAAACCGAATAGACTGCAGGTGTATGCTATAAACCCTGAACTGCTTGTTGCCTTTTTTTATATCGATATACAAACAGGCGTTCTCTCCCACCTTGTTGGCAAACGGAACAATGCCATGTGCAGTTATAGGGAACTTTGAAAAAATGGCCATGCCAATAGCCTCCTGGCTGTTAGCTGTAGCAGGCTCAAAATAGTACCAGGTGGTTCCCATTATTTTCAAAATGGAATCGCGCATATCATACTGCCCGGCTTTACGGGTATAAAACTCCTGGATCCCTATCACGTCAGGCTGATTTTCGTTAATTAGCTGGAGGATCTCGTGCTTGGTTGAGATATCATTATTTGAGCCATAACGCTTAAAATTATGCACATTATAGGTCATAACATTTATAACCGTTTGGCCTGGACCACTTGAGTAAGATGAAGGTCCGTGTAACTGGAAATTATTAAGCAACACATTATATCCAATGGCTATGCAAACCACAGATATCATAAAATACCAGCTTTTTCGCAGTGCCCAGTAAACGATGAAGATAAGGCTGATCAGTAACAATAAGGGATAAGCCAACCCAAAAAAAGCAATTATCCAGATCGTTTTGGGATCAACAACCGGAGCAAGGTAGCTGATCAATAATGCAAAGCACAACAGGCCGTTTAGCCATAGGATGATTTTATCAATAAAGGATAGCTTTTTTTTAACCTTCATTATTGCTGGCCCGGAATAATATTTCTTTTTCCTGTTTATTCAGGCTGTCATATCCCGATTGTGAAATCTTATCTAAGATAACATCTATTTCTTCTTGTCGCGGCTTTCCATCCGTTTTTCCTGATGAATTTTTTGAAACCACTTTTAATTTGGGCCTTGCTTTAAAAATATTTGCAATCCCGGCAACCCAGTCGTTACCTTTTTGCACCTGTTTAATATATACAAAACCCATTAGCGCGCCGCCCATATGTGCAATTTCGCCACCGGCATTTGGGCCCACTATTCCAAAAAAATCAATAAGCAAAATAAATAACGCAATCCATTTTAGTTTAACCGGTCCTATTAAAATTAAGGAGATGGTATAATTGGGCAGCAGGGTAGCTGTGCCAATAATTATGGCCATTACACTTGCAGAGGCACCTACCAGGGGCGCACTTTCACCGGCAAACAATGGCAAGGTATTATAACACAAAATAAATAAAAACGCACCTGCCAAGCCCCCCATAAGATACAAACCTACAGTTCGTTTTTTGCCAAGATATTCTTCAAAGATCTGCCCAAACCAGTAAAGCCACAGCATGTTGAACAGGATATGGAAAATACCCGCATGCATAAACATATAGGTTATGGGCGTCCAGAAATGAGTAAGAAGGACGCGTAAATTGGATGGTAATAAAAGATATTCCGTACTGTAAAATTCAATTATACCGGTTTTGAAAAAAAATTTACCTAAAGTGTCTGCAATATTTATCAGCAAAAAAACAAAAACATTGATACCAATAAGCAAGTTCAGTTTACTGTCAGACCGCAGCACTTTGTATTGTATATTTTGCCAGAGGGTGCTCATGATATTTAATCCTTATAGCTGATAACTAATATTTTAGAAAAAAGTTGTTGGCTATTTTCTATTTTACAATTTGTAAACAGTTAATGCCTTTATTTTGATTGAAAAAATTATTGGAGCCGCCGTAAGCCCCATGCTTTTATCAGGATAAAACCAAATAATGCGCCGCCTATGTGTGCAAAGTGGGCAACGGAATCGCCCGTGTTCTGTTTAAAGCCTAAATAAATTTCGAGTAGTAAATAAAAGGACACCAGGTATTTGGCCTTTATCGGGACCGGAATAAAAAGTATCATTAATTCCATGTTGGGATAAAGCATCCCAAAAGCAACCAATATCCCGAATATTGCCCCGGAAGCACCCACAAGTGGCGCCACATAGATGCCATAGAGTTTTTCCGCTTGGTAAACTTGCAGTGAATCGGGAACGCGAAGCTGACTGAGCAGATGCTTATCGGTAGCAGTGATAGTAAATGCCCCTACAATATTATGCACCTCAATAGCCTGAACAAACATTTGAAGCATGCCGGCACCGATGCCACAAATGAAGTAAAAGTTCAGAAACTTTTTTGGGCCGATTGAATATTCCAAAATAGGCCCAAATGAAAACAAGGCGAACATATTAAACAAGATATGTTCAAAGCCTCCATGCATAAACATATAGCTAATAAATTGCCATGGCCTAAAACCCGGTGAGTCAAAGTAAAATTCGCCGAATAGCTGAGTGACAGGCCCCCTAGATGATTGATGGTCAATCAGTAAATAGGCAAGAAAAAATATGATATTAATGATCAGCAGGTTTTTTACAACCGGTGTTAAATTGGCGAAAGGTGATTGCCTTGAATTCATAATATAAATATAGTATTAGGCCCCGGGGCTATTTTTCAAATCGTTCTAAAAGTTCGTTCAGTGTAAAAGTAGTAATTACCAGCTTACCGTTCAATGCAAGGTTTGGCATCTGGCAGGCAAAAAGCTGATCAATCAATATATTCATTTCTTCTAATGACATCTTTACTCCTGCTTTTGTTGCAGCGTTACGCGCCAGCGACCGTGCAAGGCTGTCGCGCTTATCCAGCTTTAATATCGACTGGTTATTTTTAAAGCCTTCCAGCAACTGTTCCAAGATCTCGTGTTCCGAGGCATTGTTTAAATCGGCCGGAATACCCTCAACCACTACCGTATTTTTGCCAAATTCCCTAATATCAAATCCCAGCGCACGAATATCGGGTAAAAGTTCTTTTAAAAGCTCAAAATCACTGCTATTTAATGTAACTGATTGCGGAAACAAGCTTTGCTGGCTAACCCCCGAATGATTTTGCAGTTGCTGTAAAAAACGTTCGTACAAAATACGTTCGTGTGCCGCCTGCTGGTGGATGAGCATAAAGCCCGATTTTATCTGCGAAAGGATAAACCGGTTCTGAATCTGGAAAAGCTGCCGCTCACTTGGTTTATTTATTTCCTGCTCATCCGCAACAATGCTTATTTCTTCATAAACCTGATGTTGTATGCTATCCTCTTTTTTACTGATCTCGTAAAGCGTATCCCAATTTTTAGGGATCGGTGAGCTGCGGTAATCGCCGTTGCTGCGTAAGGATGGCGCTTCCCGTTCTGCCCGGTTATCCGTATTAAAAGGATTAAAATCCGGGTTGAAGGTAATGGTAGGCGGAATAATTTCTTCCAATGGTTTAAGGGTAACCAGGTGCTCAATACTGTTTTCCTGGTCAAAGTCCAGGCTTGGCGTAATGTTATACCGTCCCAAAGAACGCTTTACAGCCGACCTAACTATAGCATAAATGGTTTGCTCATCCTGGTATTTTATTTCCGTTTTTGTGGGATGAACGTTAATATCAATCTTAGCCGGATCAATCTCCATAAACAATACATACAGCGGAAAGGTATCTTCAGGTAACAATTCCTTGAAGGCCATCAGTACCGCATGGTTTAAATAAGCATCCTTTATAAACCGGTTGTTTACAAAAAAGAATTGCTCGCCGCGTGTTCTGCGGGCAAACTCGGGTTTGCCAACAAAGCCCTGCAGCTTAACCACCATGGTATCTTCCTCAACCGGTACCAGCCGCTCATTATAATTATTGCCAAATAAATGGATAATGCGCTGTTTAACGGTTGTGGCTGGTAAGTGATAAACCTCCTGTCCGTTATGGTGCAGGGTAAAAAATACCTGCGGATTAGCCAAAGCTATCCGCTGCAGCTCATCAATAATATACCGCATCTCAACCGCATTACTTTTTAAGAAGTTGCGGCGGGCGGGTGTGTTGTAAAATAAATTTTTGATAGATATAGAAGTTCCCGGGTTAGCCGAGCAGGCCTCCTGGCTTATCACTTCCGATCCTTCAATAAATATGCAGGTGCCCAGTTCATCCTCTACCCTGCGGGTTTTTAGCTCAACCTGCGCAATAGCGGCTATTGATGCCATGGCCTCGCCCCTGAAACCCATAGTACGGATGGCAAAAAGATCTTCGGCCTTGCGGATCTTTGAAGTAGCATGCCGCTCAAAGCACATACGGGCATCGGTAACACTCATGCCACAGCCATTATCAATGATCTGGATCAATGATTTCCCGGCATCTTTTATGATCAGCTGGATCTTATCTGCCCCTGCGTCTATCGAATTCTCTATAAGTTCTTTTACCGCTGATGCCGGCCTTTGAACCACTTCGCCTGCGGCTATCTGGTTGGCAACGGAATCCGGTAAAAGCTGTATGATGTCTGACATTTCGTAAAAGTTCCCTTCAATTGCGTTTTCGGTGCTAAATTAATTATTTCACCGCATAACTTCAACGGATTAAAATCCGTTGCTACAATATTGGCCGAGGCTATGCCTCTGGATCGATCGCTTTATGAAATAAATCTAAACCCGAATCTAAAGAGCCCATAGGCCCCGGCATATTTTGTGACAACGGATTTTAATCCGTTGCAAACAAGGCATTCGGGATCTATGCCATATGATCAATGTCAATAATTTAATCATTTCCTTCTCTCTTTACCGTTTGCGGAAGAGAGGGAAGGTCCACGAAGCGTTGACCGGGTGAGTAAATTCTGCGAACGATATTCACACAATTGCATATACGCTACTGCATGTCGCAGAGTTGACTCACCCGACATTGCTTCGCTCGTCGACCTCTCTTCGCTGCGCGTAAAGAGGTAAGGAATTACCAGTTCCTGCTTCTTTAGCAAAGACGCCTCGAGCAGGTAACAACGCATTTTTCAACCCTAAATACCAAATTAATTATTTCACCGCATAACTTTATGTATTTGAATTTGTATATAGTTTTGTAGTTTACATGTTTTATTATTTAATCCGTCCCTATGAAGAAATTATGGCCCGTTCTTTTACTGCTGACACTTGCTTGTAAACAAAAAGATTATAACGCTGATCTGTTGGTTAAGAATGCATTAGTATATACTGTCGACAGCAAATTCAGTACAGCTGAAGCTTTTGTAGTAACTGCCGGAAAGATAGTAGCGGTTGGCAATGCGGATACTTTGGAAGAAAAATATTTGGCCCGCCAGGTTATTGATGCGGGTGGTAAAGCGGTGTATCCTGGTTTTATAGACGCTCATGCTCATTTTTATGAATACGGACTGAGTTTGCAGGAAGCTGATTTGGACAATACCAAAAGCTGGCAGGAGGTTATTGATTCTGTAGGATCATTCGCACGAAAAAATCCTGAAGGCTGGATAGTTGGCCATGGATGGGATCAAAATAAATGGACAGTAAAACAGTTTCCTGATAAGGCAAAACTTGATTCCATGTTCCCGGCAAGGCCGGTAATGTTAACCCGGATTGACGGGCATGCCATAATGGTTAACCAGGCAGCCTTAAATATAGCAGGAGTTAAACCAGGCCAAACCATTATAGGTGGTAAAATTGAAACTATAAATGGCAAGCTTACCGGTTTGATGATCGATAATGCAGAAGGCATAATCACCCGTAAAATACCACCGCCTACTGAACAGATCACTCAATCGGCATTTTTGGGAGCGCAAAAAAACTGCTTTGCAGTAGGCTTAACCACTATTGATGATTGCGGACTGCCATACGCCATGGTAAATACCATAGCGCAATTACAGCACAAAGGCGCATTAAAAATGCGGATGTATGTGATGCTTTCAGATGCCCCGGAGAACTACGAATATTTATTTAAACGCGGCGCTTATAAAACGCCATCGCTGGATGTACGAGCGTTTAAGGTTTATGCTGATGGTGCGCTTGGCTCAAGAGGGGCCTGCCTGTTGCAGCCCTATGCCGACCAAAAAAACTGGAGCGGATTTTTACTGAGCCAGCAAAAGCATTTTGAAGAGGTAGCAAAAAAGATAGCAGATCATGGCTTCCAGATGTGTACCCATGCCATTGGCGATTCGGCAAATCGGGTGATATTAAAGGTGTACGCAAGTGTGTTAAAAGGTAAAAACGATAAGCGCTGGCGCGTTGAACACTCGCAGATCATATCGCCGGAGGATGTTAAGTATTTTGGCGATTACAATATTATTCCCTCAGTACAGCCAACCCATGCTACATCTGATATGTATTGGGCCGGTACACGCTTGGGCAAAAAACGTTTAAAAACAGCATATGCCTATAAGCAATTGCTTGAACAAAATGGGTGGATGCCTTTAGGCACTGATTTCCCGGTTGAAAACATTAACCCTATGTATACCTTTTATGCAGCAGTTGAACGCAAGGACCTGAAAGGATACCCCGAAGGCGGTTTCCAAATGGAAAATGCGATTAGCCGCAAAGAAGCGTTACAGGGTATAACCATTTGGGCAGCCAAAGCAAATTTCGAAGAAAAAGAAAAGGGAAGTATTGAGCCCGGCAAATATGCCGACTTTGTAATATTGGACAATGATATTATGAAGGCAAAGGGTTCGGCCTTACCTAGTGTTAAAGTTTTAAAAACATTTATAAACGGAGAGCAGGTATATGAGAAAAAATAAATGGCGTTTATACCCATTAATAATTTTAACCGGATTCATATTATTTAATTCTGCCTGCGCACAAAATCCGCCATTCACAGGCCTGGCATATGTAAACGAAGAAAAGCTGGCCGAAAAAGCCACCGTATTATTAAACAACGCATCGTATTTAATCCCGCTGCAAAACCTGGAGGAGCAAAAAATTGCCAGCATCCATTTTACAAATTTGTATGCAGCGGGTTTTGATAGCCTGTTAAATAAATACGCTAAGGTTGCCATATATAAGGGCAGTGATTATTCAGGCTTAAAAAGCCTTGATGACCTGTCGTCTGACCTGAAATTTTACAATACCATCATCGTTCAGCTAAATGATGCCGATCTGAACAATCCGCAGGTTACAGACTTTATCAATACCAATAAAAAAGTTAAAAATGTAATTGTAGCCTTGTTTGGCAGCAGTAATGCCCTGGCAAAATTAACCAACGCCGGTGTACCGGTTGTGTGGTGTGAGCGGATCTCGCCTGTTACCGCATTTTATAGCGCCCAGGCTATATTTGGAGGTGTTGCGGTTACGCAGAAGTTAAGTAAGGATCTATCTCCGTTATACAAAAAGGGGATGGGTTTTATCACCTCAAAAATCCGTTTACAATATACTGTGCCGGAAGATGCCGGGATCAGTTCGTCAAATCTTATTGGCATTGATAATATAGCAAGCGAAGCCATGCTTAACCAGGCTACCCCGGGTTGCGTGGTTTTAGTTGCAAAAGATGGCAAAGTGATATTTAATAAGGCATATGGCTACCATACTTATAGCAAAACCCTGCCCGATAAGCTGACCGATATTTTTGATGTGGCATCAATGACCAAGATCTCGGCAACAACCATGGAAGCCATGATGTTAACCGACCAGGGTAAACTAAATGTTGACTCTACTGTTGGCAATTATCTGCCGCAGGCACGTAAAACCAATAAAAACGACATTAAAGTGCGTGAGATTTTGGAACACCAGGCCGGCCTGATCCCTGATATTCCAACCTTTGATAATATAAAACCAACAGACCATACTACAGATTCATCTACTCTTTTTCCAACCAGGGTTAATGACAATTATTTTTTGCGAAAAGACTATTTTAAAGAGGTGATGTGGCCTGAAATGCTGAACTCTCCGCTTAGAACAAGAGGACAGTACGTTTACAGCGACCTCAGCATGTGTTTTATGCAGCAGATTGAGGAAACACTCACCTCAACACCGCTAAATGTTTTTGTTCAGGAACAATTTTATGAACCACTAGGGATGCAAACTGCAGGTTTTTTACCCCTTTACCGTTTTACACCTGATCAGATTCCTCCAACCGAGGACGATAAAAAGGACAGGCATGCATTGCTTGATGGTTATGTGCATGATCCAACCGCTGCTTTAATGGGTGGTGTCGCCGGTCATGCAGGCTTGTTTGCCAGTGCAAATGACTTGGCTATTTTATACCAGATGATGCTGAACCGGGGTACCTATGGCGGTGTTGAATACATAAAACCCGGAACGGTAGATCAGTTCACAGCCAAACAATCAGCTGTAAGCCGCCGTGGTTTAGGCTTTGACAGATGGGACCCAATAGCCGACAGGCATTACCCATCACAATTGGCATCAACCGAGACCTACGGGCATACCGGCTTTACCGGCACTTGCGTTTGGGTTGACCCTAAATATAACCTGGTTTATATATTTTTATCAAACCGCGTACACCCGGATGTGAGCAGCAAGCTATCCAGCCTGAATATCCGGCCAAGGATCCAGGACGTGGTTTACCAGGCCATTCAGAAAGGAATGTAGAGGGGGGATTTCGGATGTTCGATTTCGGATTTTATTTTTGAACCATGATTTGCTTGATTAAAAGATTTCTTGATTCTCTTCAGCAACATGAATCAGGTAATCCTAAAATCCTTTAATCATGGTTCAAATAAGATTAGTAAATTTGAATAGATAAACCAATTTCCAAATCCGAAATCGAACATCCGAAATGAAATATAGCACCATCCCGCCCCCATTAACCCTAAAGCCTTATGTAAGGTGCTTTTGGGTGCTGGAGCATAATTTTGGTGCGGATGAAGATTCATACATCTACCGTTCAATTGCGGACGGTTGTGTAGAGATGGTGTTTCATTACCAGGCTGCGTTTGATGAGTTGATTACTAATGAGCCTGCACACAACTGGCAGTCGGGCATTCACTTTCAATCGAGTAAATACAGGCGGTTTGAAACCAGGCAAAGCTTTGGCATTTTTGGCGCATATATTTATCCTTTTGCTGTTCCTTATCTTTTTAATACTCCATCCGAAAAAACCAGTAATGAAATGCTCGACCTGGATACATTTTTAGGGTTGGCAGGCAAAGAACTCGAAGAAAAAATAATGACGGCCGGTAATAATAACAAAAGGGCCGAAATACTGGCAACATTCCTGGAGAAGCGTTTGCAACATGCCCGTTTAAAAGATGATACCATCGCAGCCTCAATAAAACACGTAATTCACTCCGGCGAAATAAGCTCGGTTGAGCAGCTGGCATACCGGTTTAACCTCTCCACCCGGCAGTTCGACAGGAAATTTAAGGAGTATGCGGGCTTTAGTCCCAAAATGTATATGCGGTTGGTACGTTTAGGCAATGCGCTGAAACAACAGGGGAACAATAAATCATTAAGCCGTATAGCCTATGAATGCGGTTATTATGATCAATCACACTTTATACATGATGTTAAGGCCTTTACAGGCTATCATCCCGGCTTTTATTTCTCAGGCAAAGCCGAAGGGACAGAATACTTATATGTTTAAAACGTCTGGTTTTTACAATTTATTTGATATTGGGTTTGATAAATTTGACTAAAATTAAATCCGAAATAAATCAAATCATTTATGAAAACAGTAAATATCCCCGAAGGCTATCAACAAATAATGCCTTACCTGATAGTTGAAAATGCAGCCGCATTTATCAGCTTTACCCAAAAGGTGTTTGACGCCACAGAAAAATTAAAAACCATGCGCGACGAGCATACCATTATGCATGCCGAAATAAGGGTTAGTGAAAGCGTAATAATGTTGGCAGACGCTACCGACCAGTTTAAACAACAAAACGCAGGTTTATTTATTTATGTAGACGACTGCGATACCGTTTTTCAAAAAGCTCTGGATAATGGCGCAACCACTGTAATGGAACCCGCAGACCAAAGCTATGGCCGCAGCGGTGGTGTTAAAGACGCCTTTGGCAATACATGGTGGATAACAAGCGTAGCCTGATTCCTGTACAATTGCCCAAATCGGAATTTATTAACCCTTTCGCCAGTTCAGGTGCCCCCGCTTAAATTAACTCATGGAGCATAATTAAGCGTGGGCACTTAAAAGGCGGGGCAGCATTTAACGTACTTTGTAATTAAAACGGCACAATTACTTTAAAACTAATGTTCCTGCCTATATTATAAATGCCTAAATGTCCATTTGGCGAAGCTGAATAATATTCAAAGTATTTTAACCGGTTTAAGTTGGATTGATAAACGATGTTAAACAGGTTATCGGCCTGTAAAAACAGTTCAAAAAGTGTTTTATCTGCCCTGTTTTTGATGGTGGCGCCTGTGCCAGCGTTAAACAGCGTATAGCCGGGGGTGGCAGTTTCTGTATGATCGAGGGCATAAAAATGATTTTGAGCTGCGTAAGCATCCATTTCTGCTTTGAAATAGATTTTTGAAAACGGGCCTAATGACCGCTGGAGTGTTGCCTTTATCTCTGACCGGGTATGTAGCGGAGGAATAAAAGGCAAATATTTGCCCGCACCGTTTGATACATCAACCAATTGCTGATTTTCATTGATACCTGCAACATAAGCCAGGCTGTTATTCAGGGCCAGCCATTTTATGGTATGCGGATGCAGGTTAATAGTCAGTTCAGCGCCGTAGAGGCGGGCTTTGGATTGCTGGTACTCATATGTGCTGTTGCCCGGCACAATCACTACCGGCGTACCGTTGGCATCGGTTAATTTAGCCTGGTAAATGTAATTATCAATATGGTTATTAAAAAGCTCCGCTACCAGGTCAACATCCTTTAAATAAGCGATAAACCCAATGTCTTCCTGTAAACTAAACTCAGGATTAAAGCTCCGGTTGCCGAGGTAAACTATATGGGCGCCTGGGTCAAGCCCGTTCGAGCCAATCTCCGTAATATTGGGCGCACGGTAACCGCGTGCTACGTTGGCTTTTAACAATAAGCGGTCGCTTATGTTATAAGTTAAACCCAGGCTACCTGAAAATCCCTGGTAAACATGTTTAAACGCCGGGAACTGTAAATGCGCACCCGAAGTGTCCGGCAGCCTAACCTGCTGCTCAAACCCATTTTGTGGATTGGGGCCCACGTAGAAATTGCTCCAGTGGATGTGCCGGTTATCATAACGGACCCCACCGGATATATCCACCTTACCTATAGTTTTCCTTGCAAAAAGAAAAGCGCCCGCATCAAATAAATTGTAATCCGGTATTGGAAAATCAGTTGCTGCCTTGCTGCGATTGGCCTGGTACATCCCGTTTATTCCAATGGTGCTTTCTATCCCGGTGATGGCCGGCAGGTTATACCTCAGGTCATAATTCAGCGTATTCAATACTACGTATAATCCGGCTTGCTCAGGTAAGGTTGGATGATCGTATTCCCTGCGGATGCTTTGCTGTAACCCGAGTGAGGCATTCAGGCTGCTTTCTCCCAATTTAATTTCGTTATGGCTGTAAATGCGATAATGCTGAATGTGCTGGTGCAGGGGCGATATGGCGTAGCTTTTAAATTCATTATTACTAACTATGGGGCGGTTTTTGATATCATCATTAGCAATTTCATTTACCTGTTTGGTAAACTGCCGGGTTAGCGAATCGCGGCTGCCATCGGGTATTTCCTGTTGATTGTCATAAAGTGTGGCGCCTACCTGGGCGTAACCCCACTTTTTATCTGTCCTGGCTATAGCCGAGAGGTTATATTCCCTGAAACCTGTATTGTAAACGGGACCGTCAATCTTATTGGAATAATCATAAGCCATTTTACTTGTAGCCCTGAAAGCATAGTTCCAGTCGTTGTTTTTATAGGATAAGCCAACTGAGGCACCGATCATACCGTTATTGGAGTGACGGTCGAAAACCCAGTCGCCCTTCAAAACGCCATCTTTGCCATTCGGGATAGCAGGGATAAGGTTAATAACTCCGGCAAGCGCATCCGATCCATAGGTTAAACTGGCTGGCCCTTTAATTACTTCGGCCCTGTTAATGGCATACTGGTCAATTTCTATACCGTGTTCATCGCCCCATTGCTGCCCTTCCTGTCTGATCCCGTCATACAAGGTGAGCACCCGGTTATAACCCAGGCCACGGATAAAAGGCTTGGAGATATTTGGCCCCGTGGTTACTGCGTTTACACCGGGCACACCTTTTACAATTGCATCAATGATGTTGTTATTTACGTTCTCATTCATTTCTTTTTTGGTCATTACCGCTATTGGTACCGGGTTACGGCGTAATTCTGTAGCCCTTGACACACCGGTTATAACCACCTCGCTCAGTTTTGAGCTATTCCCTTTCAGGTTAGCATTCAATAGGGTAACCAGCCCGGCATGGATCAGTATTTTAAATTTTTCGGCAGTATATCCTACTGCTGAATACATAACTTCACAAGTGCCCGGTGTTACGTTTTTAAGTTCAAAGTAACCCTTTTCATTAGCAGTGGTACCTATTGATGTGCCGGTTAACACCACAGTAGCAAAGGGAAGCGGCTCGCTGCCCGAAGTTATTACGCCCTTTAATGAACCATTTTGTGCAGAAACAATTGCGGGCAGGAATAATATAAAGTATAGATATAGTTTTTTCATTTTGTAACACATATATTAATAATTACACAAAACAAATAAATAAAATTAGGTATACCTAATTTTATTTATTTAAATTTATTTAATTACTTTTGTGATGAGTCAAATTAATCCGAATGAATACCTTTTCTGAAGAAAACTATCTGAAAGCGATCCTGCGCCTGTCACAAAAAACCGGTGAAAAGATCAGCCTGACAGCCATTGCGGAAGTACTGGGTAATAATGCTGCCTCTGTAGTTGATATGATCCGTAAACTGAGCGATAAGCAGCTAATTGAGTATGATAAGAAAAAGGGTGTCAGGCTAACACCCCAGGGATTAAAAGATTCTATACTTATTGTGCGAAAACACCGGCTCTGGGAAGTTTTTTTACTTGAAAAATTGGGTTACCATTGGGATGAGATCCATGACATTGCCGAAGAACTGGAGCATATAAGCGACGCAACGCTAGCCGACAGGTTAGACCAATTTCTTGGTTTTCCTGAATATGACCCGCATGGCGACCCTATCCCCAAAGCTAATGGTAAACTCCCTAAAACATACACTGTGAGCCTGGCCGATGCCAAAACAGGTGCTTTATGCAGGGTAGCTGCCGTTAGGGATACAAGCGCTTCCTTCCTGCAATACCTTGTAAAGTTGGGCATTGGTATCGGTACACAAATACAGGTATTGGAAAAGATTAGCTTTGACAATTCACTGGTCATCCGTATTAACGAACAGGAAAAAACTACCGTATCGCAAAAATTTGGGGATAATATTTTGATCAGTTAAGCTCCAATAAAAAAATCCGAGATCGAACATTCGGCATCCGAAATCAATCCAAATCATTTTACATCCGCATAACACTATTCCAATAAATTGCTGTTAAACTTGTACTAATGAATTAGCTTGGGCAAAAAACGTAAATTAGCTTAACGCTGGTTCATTATCACTTAAAAAACATCAATGAAAATTGGAATAGTTTGTTACCCAACCTTTGGTGGGAGCGGGGTTGTAGCCACTGAGCTGGGCAAAGCCCTTGCCGACCGTGGTCACCAGGTTCATTTTGTAACCTATAACCAGCCCGCAAGGCTGGACCTGTTCTCCGAAAATCTTTTTTATCACGAAGTTTCCGTATCCAATTACCCGCTTTTTGATTTCCCGCCCTATGAGCTGGCCCTTGCAAGCCGCCTGGTTGATGTGGTAAGGTTTGAAAAACTGGATATCCTGCACGTGCACTACGCCATTCCCCATGCTTCTGCGGCATTTATGGCCAAGCAGATCCTGATGACCTACGGCATTTATATCCCCGTAGTTACTACCCTGCATGGTACAGATATTACACTGGTAGGGAAAGACCGTACTTTTAAACCGGTAGTTACATTCTCTATCAATAAATCAGACGGAGTTACCGCTGTTTCCGAACACTTGAGGAATGATACATTTAACTTTTTTGAGATCGAGAACGATATTAGGGTGATCCCCAACTTTATTGATCTTAAACGCTTTAATCTTAAGGCTAAGGATCACTTTAAAAAGGCAATAGCTCCATCGGGCGAAAAGATAATTGTGCATACCTCAAACTTCCGCAAAGTAAAACGCACGCCTGATGTAATAAAAATCTTTGCTGAGATCGTTAAAAAGATCCCTGCAAAATTGCTGATGGTTGGCGATGGGGGTGAACGTTCCTATTGCGAACAACTGGCCCGCGACCTTAATGTATGCGATGAAGTACGCTTTTTAGGCAAGCAGGACGCCATTGAAGAGATCCTGTCAGTATCCGATCTGTTTTTGATGCCCTCTGAATCAGAAAGTTTTGGCTTAGCAGCATTAGAAGCTATGGCATGTAAGGTGCCTGTTATCAGTTCAAATGCAGGTGGCTTGCCCGAACTGAACATTGATGGCGAAACAGGCTTTTTAAAAGATGTAGGCGATGTTGACGGCATGGCCGAAAAAGCGATCTATATACTGGAAGATGAAGAACGCCTGAAAACTTTTAAAGAAAATGCCCTTACCCGTGCAAAAGTATTTGACCTGGCTGCTATTTTGCCGATATATGAAAATTACTATATAGAGGTGCTTGACCGCGTAAAGGAAAAAGCGGTATAATGAAAATTTTGAAAGCAAAAACTGATACTTTGGCAGGATTTATGCTTAGTCAAGTGAAATAAATATACAATGAAAAAATTAGTTCAATTTTCTTTTGCAGTTTTAGCCGTTACACTGATATTATCGGCCTGCTCTCCTTCTAAAAATGCAATAACAGGTGCAAGTAATGTTTCACGCGGCAAATTCACCGGTACGTGGACATTAAATAACGTTAGCTATGATGGTATTGTGCAGCAAGCCGTTCAAAATGTATTTGACCAGGCCCCACCACAGGGCTTTGTGGGCAGTACCTGGAAGCTGACTAACAGTGGCAACGGGATCTACACTTTACAAAACGGTACATCGCAAACTATATTCTGGTCAGTAAATAACAATTCGGGCAGCAATCAGTTGTTCCAGTTTAAAAAACTTTACCAGGGTGATAAGGCACAAAAAGTAACAGAAGGGTACCAACTGGTTGTAGCCGCTAATGACGGTAACAGCATGACCTTGAAATCGCCAATAGCTGTGGGCGATAAAACCGCTTATATTATTTACTCGTTTACAAAAACGCAGTAAAAGAGCTGAAAGCGAAAAGCCGAAAGCAAAAAGCTTATTTTACATTGCAATAGAAAAAGCATAAAGGAGAAAGCATAAAGCCGAAAGCATAAAGCTTATTTTACATTGCAATAAAAAGCATAAAGTCTAAAACCTAACCAGCTTTGGACTTTATGCTTTTTGCTTTTAGCTCCCTTAAGAAGCTTTAGTCTTTGTGCTTTTTCGCTTTCAGCTAAAAATTTCAGCTCCCTTACTCCGCGGCTGTAAACTTCAGGCAAACCGGATTTCCTATATCAAGGCTACCCTGGATCCGGAATAATTTACCGGTGGCTTTATTTATTTTATATATAAAAATGCTGTCGCTGTCTTGGTTGGCTACAATTAAGAAATTGCCGTTTGGGTCAATTGCAAAATCGCGCGGATTTTTACCAAAGCTCGAAATTTGATCCACCTGGGTAAGCTCGCCGGTTTCTTCATTTACTGCAAAGCCGGTAATATTATTGGTTTCTAAACGGTTTGACGCATAAAGAAATTTCCCATCTGGTGTAAAATGTATGGCAGCTCCTGCGGTTTGGCCCTTAAAGCCCGCCGGTAAAAACGAGATCTTTTGTTTTTCTTTTAACTTACCATTGTCATAATCAAAAACATGTACGTTTGATCCCATTTCGGTTATCAGGTAAACATGTTTTTTATCGTTCGAAAACACTAAATGGCGTGGGCCATCTCCCGGAGTTATGTTTACAAAAGGAGGCTTAGCATCTGTTAATGGGTTTTCCTTACTTGCCTTATAACGGGTTACATGCAGCTTATCAGTACCAAGGTCGGTATAAAGTACATATTTTTCATCCGGGGAGAGTACAGCAGTATGTACGTGTGCCGCTTCCTGTCTTTCTTTATTTATACCATGACCATCATCATGCATACTTTGAATACCGTTTGCCAATGATCCATCTTTGTTTATCGGCAGCACAGCTATGGATCCGCTGCTATAGTTTGCTATAAAAGCGTTTTTCTGGTCTTTATCAACCGAGATATAACAAGGATCGGCACCTAATGACGATTGTTTATTAATAAACTCCAGCTTACCTTGTTTGGCATCAAACTTAAATGCGCTAACCTCGCCCAGCTTACCATTTTCATTTACCGCGTAAACAAACTTGTTATTGCTGGCAACGGTAAGGTATGATGGATTACTTACGCCATCAATTTCATTTAAATAAGCTAAACGGCCTGTTTCTGCATAAAAGCGGTAAACATAAATACCTTTGCTTTTACCCTTTGTATAAGTGCCTATAAGTAAGTCGAAAGTTGAAGGGCCTGCCGGTTTCTTCTTTTGTGCATATATAAGCGCCGGAAACAGCAGCATAATCAGTATCAGGAATTTTTTCATTGCAGGATAAATTTGGTTACAGCCTGCAAGATAGTGATTGGAGGTGAAAGCGTAAAGCAAAAAGCTGAAAGCTTCGCCTTAACCGGCAACAACTTTCAGCTTTAACTTTTTGTGTTTTATAGCTTTGGCCTTTTAGCTTTCTGCTTTTAGCCTTGAATCAAGTGCTTCAACTGTATTACTTCTTTCTCCTCTAAAAATCTCCAGCGGCCGCGTGGAAGGTCTTTTTTGGTAAGGTTGGCATATACTGCCCTGTCAAGCTTTACAACTTCGTAGCCTAAATGTTCAAACATGCGGCGTACAATCCGGTTTTTTCCACTGTGGATCTGGATGCCTATCTCTCTTTTTGAACCACCGGCAACGTATGAGATTGAATCAGGTTTTATTAAACCGTCTTCCAGCTCAAGTCCGAAACCAATTTTGTTCATATCGCCCTGGGTTAAGCTCTTATTCAGCTCAACCTGGTATAATTTAACAATGCTGTTGCGCGGGTGTGAAAGTTTGTCAGCAAGATCGCCGTCATTGGTCATTAAAAGCAAGCCTGTGGTATTCCTGTCAAGGCGGCCAACCGGGTAAATGCGTTCTTTACTGGCTTTTTCAACCAGGTGCATTACGGTACGGCGCTCCTGTGGGTCTTCGGTAGTTGTTATATAGTCTTTAGGTTTATTAAGCAGCACATAAACCATTTTCTCGCGTTTCAGCAATTCGCCGTTATAGCGGATCTCATCTTTCTGCGGGTCAACCTTGTGCCCTAATTCATTTATCACTGTGCCGTTAACTGATACAACACCTGCAGCAATCAATTCATCAGCCTTACGGCGTGAGCAGATGCCTGCATTTGAAATATAACGGTTAAGCCTGATCAGGCCGGTATCTTTTGTTTCCGGGCCTTTTTTACGGCCACGCAAAGTTTTTGCGGGCGCATCCTGGTCCTTAGTTATTTTATCGTAACGTGGTTTTGAACGATGTGGTTTATCAGCGTCAAACGGTTTATCGCTGCTTGGTCTTTTAAAACCAGCACCTGTTGATGGTCTGTCGCCGAATTTTTTATCGCCTGTTCTTTCACCGCCAAAGCTTCTTTTTGGTTTGTCATCAGCATTAAATGAACCTGTTGATGATTTGCTGCGCGATGTAAAAGGCTTTTTATCACCTGTTCTTTCACTGCCGAAGCTTCTTTTTGGTTTATCATCAGCGTTAAATGAACCTGTTGATGATTTGCTGCGCGATGTAAAAGGTTTTTTATCGCCTGTTCTTTCGCCGCCAAAGCTTTTTCCTGGCCTTGGATCATTGTCAGCAATTCTGCCGGTATATGGCCTGCTCTTTGGCGCGAACGCTCTTTTCTCGCCTGATGACTCACCATCTGATGGCCTGCCGCTGTATGGCCTGCTTTTTCCGGTAAATGCTTTCTTTTCGCCCGGGCCGCCGCTAAAGCTGCTTGCCGGTTTGTCATAACTACTTTTTCCGGGTGACGAAAAAGATCGTTTTTCGCCGGAGCCTTCACTGTTATATTTTTTTGATGGACGGGAACTTTTGGTTTGATCAGAACCTGGTGTAGAATTTCCTCTTGATGAGGTTGATCTTTTGGGCCTGTCACCGGCCTTTGGAGCCCTGTTTGATGATCTGCCGGATTTGTCGTCGCGACTGTTCCCTGGTCTGTTAAATGCCATAATTTTTTCTTTTGCGCTTTCGCAGCGTGAGGGTCAAAGTTAAGGTTTTTTGAGGGATTTCTATAATTTTTTTATTGTAAACAAAATCGCCGTTTAAACGTTTTAAAGCCAGTTTTTGAACCGAAAACCAGGTTTTAAAAATGCGCTAAAAAGCTAAGTATTTGATAATCTGACTTGTATAACTTATCTTTGCAGCACATTCTACCAAATGTATAATTTATGGATAAAAAAGAAATGACAAAGAGACACCTAATTACGTGCTCCGTAATAGTGTTGCTGGTTATCATTTCGGTGTTCAATATTTGTGGTACAAAGGCTGTGCCAACTGCAAATATCAGCAACGCCAAGGCACCTTTACCCGTTAATAAAACGGAAAAATTAAGCCCCCGCATCTCATCATTCATTTACAAAACCGCAGAGGCTGTAAATGATTATACCTTCGCTAATGAAGCTATACCACTCAGAGATGCCAGTGTAACCCGCAAATTGAAGTATTCGCTTAGAAAGCATAGTTTTAAATGCGTTCAATCAAATGTTCTGCAAAATAAGGCGGAAAAATTATTCCCCATTATTGAGCCCATTTTAAAAGCGTATGGAATTCCTGACGATTTTAAATACATCCCTTTAGTGGAATCGGGTTTATGTGAAGGTACTTCTGCAAAAGGTGCAAGAGGCTTGTGGCAATTTATGCCGGGCACAGCACGCACTTATGGCCTTAAAGTAGGACATGGGGTTGATGAACGTTTAAATGTTCGCAGATCAACAACCGCTGCCTGTAAGTACATCAAAGAATTGTACACAGAGTTTAATAGCTGGACATTGGCTGCCGCTGCCTATAACAACGGATCTATTAAATTAGAAAAGGTTATTAATAAGCAAAATGAGGATAATTATTTCCGCATGCATTTAAACCGCGAAACCGGCGCTTATGTTTATAACCTGATTGCTATGAAAGCAATTATTACGCAGCCAAAAAAGTATGGCTATGATTATTATAAAGTAGGAAATAATGGCAGCGGAATACTTGAGCTGCTGGCTATTAACTAATACACGGATTTTAATCCGCACAAAGTAAAATTATATTACGGAGCACTTTGAGGCCGGCCTTCCTGATGGATGGTCGGCCTTTTTTTGCGTATATTTGTAGCATTGTAAGTTAATTGAGTTGATTAAGTGAGTGGTTGATTAAGTTGAGGGAAAATCTTAACCTAATCAACTTAATCTAACCCAATCAACCCAATCAACTAATTAAAACATGAACAAAACATCCATCGACCTGGGCGAACAAAACGAAGTTGAAGTATACGGGGCCCGGGTACATAATTTAAAAAATATTGATGTTTCTTTTCCGCGCAACCAGCTGGTGGTAATAACCGGTTTAAGCGGCAGCGGAAAATCATCGCTGGCATTTGATACCATTTATGCCGAGGGGCAGCGCCGTTATATGGAAACATTTTCGGCCTACTCACGCCAGTTTATGGGTGGCATGGAACGGCCTGATGTTGATAAAGTATCAGGCCTTAGCCCGGTTATTGCTATCGAACAAAAAACAACCAGCAAAAACCCGCGCTCAACTGTAGGTACTATAACCGAGATCTACGATTTTATGCGTTTGCTTTTTGCGCGTACAGGTGAGGCTTACTCCTATGTTAGCGGCGAAAAGATGGAGCGCATGTCTGAAGATCAGATCCTGAAAACTATTTCAGAAAAATTTAACGGCGAACCTGTAAATATTCTTGCCCCGGTTGTAAAAGCCAGGAAAGGCCATTACCGCGAGCTTTTTGAACAGATCCGTAAACAGGGTTACCTAAAAGTTTGGATTGATGGCGCTATGGCCGATGTTGAACCGAAAATGCAGTTGGATCGTTACAAGATCCATGATATCGATATTGTGGTTGACCGTCTTGTTGTTAGTGAAAATGACAGCAAGCGCTTATATACCTCCATACAGGCAGCTTTAAAAATTGCAAAGGGCATTATCCGGATAGGTGATAAAGACAATAATGTGGCTTATTACAGCAAGTATTTAATGGACCCGATTTCGGGCATCTCTTATGATGAGCCTCAACCCAATACCTTTTCTTTTAACTCGCCTTATGGCGCCTGTGAAAAATGTAATGGACTAGGTTATATTTTTGAGGTTGATGAAGCATCGGTTATCCCCAATCCAAAACTAAGCATCCTGAATGGCGGCCTTGCACCTTTGGGCGAATACAGGGAAACATGGATCTTCCAGGTATTAAAAGCGCTTGCCAAAAAATACGAATTCGCCTTATCAACCCCCATCGAAAAACTTTCAAAAGATCATTTGGATATTATCCTGAACGGATCAAATGAAATGATAACTGTTGCGGTTGAGTATAACAAGTGGAACGTACAGAGCTACCAGGTAGCTTTTGACGGAATTATCCGCATGCTGGAAGAACAGCAGGAACGCCGGAGTGAAGAAGGGATGGATGACATGGAAAACTACCGGGTTTTAAGAACATGCCCAACCTGTGACGGCGCCAGGTTGAAAAAGGAATCGTTGCATTTTAAGGTTGATGATAAAAATATTTTTGAGCTGGCCTGCATGGATATCCGTACCCTGCAGGATTGGTTTGCCAATTTGGAAGACCGTTTAACCGAACGCCAGAATGTTATTGCAAAAGAGATTTTAAAGGAAATAAGAGCAAGAATAGTTTTCCTGCTTGATGTAGGCTTAAACTATTTAACGCTTGATAGAACTGCAAAAACATTATCAGGCGGTGAGGCACAGCGGATTCGGCTGGCAACGCAGATAGGTTCGCAGCTGATGAACGTGATGTATATTTTGGACGAGCCAAGCATTGGCTTGCACCAAAGAGATAATGAGCGCTTAATTAACGCCCTGAAAAACCTGCGTGACTTGGGTAATACCGTATTGGTAGTTGAGCACGATAAGGATATGATATTGCATGCCGACCACGTGATTGATATGGGCCCGGCTGCCGGTGTACATGGCGGCGAAATAGTTGCGCAAGGCACTCCTGCCGAGCTAATGAAAGTTCACACGCTTACAACCAGTTATATTAACGGCGAGCGCAGCATCGCTATCCCGGAAAAAAGACGTGAAGGCAATGGAAAAACGCTGAGCCTCAAGAAAGCTACAGGTCATAATTTAAAAAAGGTATCGGTTGATTTCCCGTTGGGTAAACTGATAGGGGTCACCGGTGTATCAGGCAGCGGTAAATCAAGCCTGATAACTGAAACATTGTATCCTGTTTTAAATCATCATTTCTTTAGAGCTAAGAAACACCCGCTTCCTTATGAAAAAATTGAGGGACTGGAACATATTGATAAGGTTATTGAGATAGATCAAACTCCTATTGGCCGTACCCCGCGCTCAAACCCGGCAACTTATACAGGGGTGTTTTCTGATATCCGGAACCTTTACGTACAATTACCCGAATCAAGGATCAGGGGATATAAACCCGGTCGTTTTTCATTTAACGTAAAGGGGGGCCGTTGCGAAACTTGCCAGGGAGCAGGCTTAAAGGTTATTGAAATGAACTTTTTACCCGATGTGCAGGTGCCTTGTGAAGAGTGCGGCGGCAGAAGGTACAATCGTGAAACGCTGGAAGTACGCTATCGCGGTAAATCGATCAGCGACGTGCTGGATATGAGCATTGAGGATGCTACGCCATTTTTTGAACACATCCCGGCTATTTACCGTAAAGTAAAAACGCTGTTTGATGTGGGTCTGGGATATATCACATTAGGGCAATCATCAACAACACTATCGGGCGGCGAGGCTCAACGTGTTAAACTGGCTACTGAGCTCTCCAAAAAAGATACCGGTAATACTTTTTATATTCTTGATGAGCCAACAACCGGCCTGCACTTTGAAGATATTAACGTACTGCTGGGTGTATTACAGCAACTGGTTGATAAAGGAAACACCGTATTGGTAATTGAACACAACCTTGATGTTATAAAAGTGGTTGATCATGTGATTGACCTTGGCCCCGAAGGTGGTTCAGGTGGTGGTAAGATCCTGTTTAGCGGGACACCCGAAGGTTTGTGCAAAGTCAAAGAAAGCTTTACAGGGCAATTTTTGAAAAAGGAGATGGGGATAAAATAAGGGTAAAAAAACCATCTCATTATCAAACTTCATTTTTTATTTCGGGATAAGTTTCGGCGCAATCCTGGTAAACACACCTGGTGCAAACCTGGTTAGCCAAAGCGCAATCCGTTCACCACTGAATTTACCGATGTAAGATTCAAAGGAACCTCTTTTTATGGCTTTCAGGATTTGTTTGGCTGCGCGATCTGCCGGAAGGCCGTTTTCTATATTTTCAGACGGCTTACCCAAACCATAAGCATCACTGGTAAGGGCGAATAAGGAAATGTTGGTGCGAATATAACCCGGCGTAAGTATAGTTACTTTAATGTTATCAGCCTTTACTTCCGCCCGCAGGCAGTCGAAAAAACCATGCAGGGCGTGTTTGGCAGCTGCATAAGCCGACCGCATAGGCGTACCTATCTTCCCCATAACGCTGCTTGTAATTACAAAATGCCCATCTTTCCGCGCCATGAAATAAGGCAGCAGCGCCCTTGTGAGCACTACATAACTAAAATAATCCACCTCCATTACCCGGCGATGCACCTCCATTTCTGTTTTGACGACAAGTGACCTCTGAGTTATCCCTCCATTATGTACCATAATATCTATTTGCCCGAAACATTTAATTGCTTCTGTTACCTTGTTTTCCAATGAATGTGGATCTGAAAGATCTAATGGAAGCAAATGAACTTGTTCAGGAATTGTGCAATCTTGTTTAACCCGTTCCAGTTCCGGCAGCCTTCTACCGGATAATATCAGCTTTGCGCCACGGGCCGACATGGCATAGGCAAGGGCTTCACCAATTCCGGAAGAAGCGCCAGTGATCCAGATAATTTTATTTTTAAAGTGGTTGTTCATGCTAATTATTCTTCTCAATTATGAAGGCCAGTACTTTGTCCTAATTTAATAAAATTTCGGACTGGAAATATAGTCTCATCAAAAACAGAAAATAACCCACATTAAAAAAAGGAAATTACACTCTTGTAAAATATTTTCATTTCTTATGGTACCATTCCCCATCTCATCCGACTATTGGCAAAATGTAAGGTACCATGAGCCGGAATGATATTGAAGAACTATTAGATCGCTACTTAAATGGAGAAGCATCGCCAGAAGAAAATGAGCGGGTTGAAACCTGGCTAAATAATAACGGGAACATTAATTCCGAATGGCAGCAATTGGACAAAGCCGATAAAGACCAATGGCTTTCAGGCTTATTTAATGAGATCCGGGGCACTATAAACAATCCTAAAGTTATTGCATTACCAAAGCGTAACCCTTTATGGAAATACATAGGTGCTGCAGCAGCTGTGCTGGCTATATTTTTTACTGTTTATCTTGAATGGCCTGTGTTGCAAAACCGGATGCACCCGGTACAGTTAACAGCGTTGCATGTTCCGCTAAATCAAAAAAAGCAGATCACATTGGCCGATGGCAGCCAGGTTTGGGTTAACGCCGGTTCGGAGTTAAAGTATCCTGTAGCATTTAATGCCAAAACAAGAGAAGTTTACCTTTCGGGCGAGGCTTATTTTGATATCAAACATGATGTTTCAAAACCTTTTATCATTCATACGGGCAAAGTGGTCACCACCGTTTTGGGTACAGCCTTTAATATTAAGGAAGACAAAAATCAACATACGGTAGTTGTTACGGTAACCCGCGGCAAGGTAAGCGTTGCTAATGGCGATGAGCCATTGGGTATTATTACCCCTAATCAGCAAATAAGTTTTAATATACAAAGCAACAAAGCCATTCAACAGGCTGTGGATGCAACCCGGGCGATTGCCTGGCAAAAAATCGATCTTCATTTTGAGGATCAAACATTTGCAGAAGTGGCTAAACAACTGGAACAGCGTTTTAATGTAAAGATAGGCTTCAGTAACGACAGGATTAAAAATTGCCGGTTTACCGGCGCTTCATTAACCGGGGAAAAGCTGGAAAAAGTATTGAAAACCATCTGCGATTTTAACAATGCCACCTATAAAACCCAGCCTGATGGCAGCATTACTATTGACGGGCCCGGCTGTGATAATTAATATCAAATCAACAAGCAAAAATGATCCACATAAAATAAGGTAATACCACGGTTTTATCGCAAGGCGAAAGAAACTAATAATAAACCTGCAAGCCGACTGGCATCGGCTTACAGGATCCCGGGGTACCCGGGGTTTTAAATCATTCGGAAATAACTAAAACATTTAAAATTATGAATTTTTCTGCAAAAATGCGGAAACCGGGAGAGCTATTTGCTAACCTGCCCGGTATTATAACAGCTAATAAAACTTTTATCCGTCAATTAATGCGTATAAGTGTACTGGTAACTTTAATATTATTAACCACTTTCCAACTGCTGCTGGCTACTGCCAGTAAGGGGCAGGATATTACTACCGAAAAGGTTACCCTGGGCCTTAAACAGCAAAGCGTGGAAACCGCCATTAAGGCAATGGAGCGGCAAACCTCTTTTGTTTATTATTACCGCAAGGCCGATCTTAAAAAACTCACCAACATAACCCTGCCCTACGGCACCCGCACCGTTGAACAAACGCTGCAGGAATTATTGAAAAATACTTTTGTTTCATACAGGCAGGTTAATCAAAATATCTTTATCGAAAAGCAAACAAAACAAACAGCTTACGAAATAAAGGGTAGGGTTATAAACCTTGCCCGTAAACCGGTTGATTTTGCGAATGTAAGTATCCAAAAAGCTGATTTTGGAAAAGTCCTCCAGTCGGTAATAACGGATACCGGTGGGTACTTCAAATTAAATTTAACGGAGAAAGGGAATTACCTGCTCAAAATTTCGGCAGTTGGAATGGATAGTATTTCGGTAGCAGTTTCTTTGGCTGATCTTAAAACAATCCAGCTGCCTGATATCGTGCTCGGCACAAAAACCACAAATTTAAAAGAAGTTACCATTATAAGTAAAAAGCCTCTTATTGAGCAAAAGATTGACCGTACAGTTGTTAACGTAGATGCGCTGATCAGCAATGCGGGCACAACCGCGCTTGAAGTATTGGAAAAATCGCCCGGGGTGCAGGTAGATGAACAAAACGGGAGCATAAGCCTGAAAGGTAAAGCAGGAGTAGCTATTTATATTGATGATAAGCCCACCTACCTTTCGGGCGATGACCTTCAGAATTACCTGCGTTCGCTGCCATCCTCCACGCTCGACCAGGTAGAGATCATGACCAACCCGCCTGCCAAGTATGATGCCGCCGGAAATTCGGGTGTGATCAACATCCGAACAAAAAGAAACAAAGCCAGGGGCTTTAATGGTGGATTGAGCCTGGCATATGTTCAGGGAGTAAAAGCAAAAACCAACAACAGCTTCAACTTTAATTATCGGGATAATAAATTTAATTTTTTCGGTACCGTAAGTTATAATGTTCAAAACGGTTTTAATTACCTTGATATTAACCGCAGGTATGAAAATGCCGATGGCAGTACCAGCTCTTATTTTATGCAGCATAACGATATTACCAATAACGGACAGGCGGTAAATACGAAGATAGGGATGGACTATTACCAGTCTGATAAAACAACCTGGGGAATTGTGCTGAATGGTATGTACCGGCCATCAACCAATAATTTTTCAAATACCAGCAGGCTTTTAGATGCAGGCAGCCAGCTCGATTCACTTATTTTGGCGCATAACAGGGAAAGCGATCATTTTAAAAATGGCGGGATCAACCTTAATTACAGGCACGAATATGATAAGAACGGGAAGGAGCTTACAGCCGATTTTGATTACATAGTTTACCGCAATAACAGGAACCAGCAATTTAATAACGAGAGTTATTTGCCCAATCAAACATTGATTTCAAAGGATCTGTTAACAGGTACGCTCCCGTCTGATATTCATATCTATTCTGCAAAAACAGATTATACCCACCCTTTAGCAGATGGATGGAAGCTGGCCGCAGGCCTAAAATCAAGCTATACCAAAACTGATAACCTGGCTGTTTATTCAAATACGGTAAATAATGTAACCACACCTGATTATGACAAAAGCAATCATTTTATTTACAAGGAAAATATAAATGCGGCATACCTGAATTTGAATAAGGATTTTAAAAAGCTTTCTATCCAGGCCGGACTAAGGGTTGAAAACACAGGTTCAGACGGGCACCAGCTTGGTAATGCCATAAAGCCGGATTCTGCCTTTAAACGCAATTACACTAATCTTTTCCCAACTTTTTATCTTCTATATAAACTGGATACCGCCGGGAACAATCAATTTGGACTAAAATATGGGCGCAGGATAAACCGCCCGTATTACCAGGACCTTAATCCATTCATCACTCCTTTGGATAAGTTTACTTATTATGTAGGTAATCCCTTGCTGAATCCTGCGTTTACAAATAACATTGAGCTTTCACATACCTTTAAAAACAGGATCACAACCACTATAAGCTATGGAAAAACAACAAATGACGTTGATGAAACCATCCAGATCCTGAATGGTATTTATTACAGCAGGCCCGGTAATATTGGCAGCACCATAAGCAAAACTATTTCTGTTGATGCCAGTTTTGATCCTGCAAGCTGGTTTAATTTTCACATCTACGCCGAGGTTGGTAATAACGAATATAAAAGCAACTTTTATACCGGCCCACTTGATACTAAAGGAACCTACGTTTACATTCAACCTATCCTGCAATTCAGCATCAGCAAAACCTGGAACGCCCAGCTCGACGGATATTATCAGAGTAAAATAACCTATGCACAATTTGTGTTGGGAAACCGCGAGCAGGTAAACGGGGGTATCTCTAAAAAACTGTCGGCCAGCACCACGCTCAAGCTTACAGTAAATGATATTTTTTATATATACAGAAACACAGGGGTGATCAACAACCTGGCGCTTGCCGAAGCATCTTATCATAACCGTAATGATACCAGGCTAGCCGTTTTAACGTTAAGTTACAGATTTGGTAAAGCCATTACCAACCAGCGCCAGCACGAAGCCAATGGTGCAGAAAGCGAAAAAAACCGGGTTAAAAATTGATTTTAAAAATATTTTATGCTTCGTTCTTTATAAGATCAGTTAATAAAAAGCACCTGGCATAGGTGCTTTTTTATTATTATGAAATATTCCCCCTTTATTTTGCGTCATTTATCTGCTGAATAGCATCATTGGCTGCTTTTGCAGAAATTGTATCATTCAATTTCGCACGCTGTTCCTTAATAGTATTCAGGAATTTGATCATGTAAGGAGCAGCACCGGAGCCTTTATAGTTGATGCCCAGCTGTTTCAGCTCGTCAATACCGTTTTGTACCTCTTTAGGTTGTGTTAAACGACCAATCATGCCAGCAAACCTCATAGTGAGATGTACCTGATCCTGGAAATTAGCCTCCTTATAGTGGTTGTACACAAATGGCCACTGGGCCTCTCCGCCATTGGTGGCATACACACTTATAATAGCTTGAGTTAAAGCCCCCTCATTGTCATTTTCAAAGCTCTTTGCGTAAGTCATACCCAAGGTAGGGTCTAACTGTATAATACCATTTAAAGCGGCACCGGCTACCAAATATGACTGGCTGTTTAACGCTTGTTTAAACACATTCATATTAACCGGGTCTTTCAATACTGAGAGGGTGTTAATGGCAGCAGCCTGAACCTGCGTATTAGTGTCTGTTTTGGCAAGTTCAATTAATATTGGAATAGCTGCGTTTCGTAAATCATCGTCAGCATTTCGTATATCTTCGTGCTTCATGTTCAACACGCCGATAGCTTTAAGGCGCAAACCCGGAAACTTATCTTTCAATGCAGCGATGAGCACTTTTCGTGCACCTTTCTCTGACTGATTTTTCGCAGCAACCTCAATCGCTTCATCCCGGTCAAGATATAATGGCGCTTTAAAATATTGAAAAATGTACTCTTCAAGTGTTTTATTATCTGTTTTTTTGGTGACCAGGATTTTATCTGCATCCACATTAACCAGGTCGGGTTTTGATGCTGCTTTAAAAATTAATGTGTCCGCTTTGTTGCGCAGCCATACCTTATGCCGTTCCTTTGAACCTTTCGCATAAAGATCAATAGCAACAGGTAATACAAAAGGGATTCCGTCCTGTGCTTGTTGCAGGTAAACGGTTTCCGTTTTTGTTGTATCGTCCCATTTATAGCTGATGTTTAGTTCCGGATGCCCGGCGCCATAATACCACTGGTTAAAAAACCAGTTCAGATCAAGGCCACTGGCTTCCTCCATGGCAATTCTTAATTGCGGCACTTCCGCATTTTTAAAAGCATATGTGGTTAGGTAAATATGTAACCCTTTATAAAAAGCAGCATCACCTAAATAGTTTCGCAGCATATTTAAAATACGCCCGCCTTTTGAATAGGTGATACCAAATGGATCTTTGGGATTTTTATAATAAAAAGTGACCAGGCTTTTTGTTCGTGCATCGCTGCTGCCCAGGTAATTCTGCAAACCTTGTTGTACATGTTCATCTGCGGCATCTTTGCCATATTTATGTTCCAGCCAGATGATCTCTCCAAAATCCGCAAAGGATTCATTCAGCGTAATATTGCTCCAGCTTTCTGCGGTCACATAGTCGCCAAACCACTGGTGGAACAATTCATGTTCAATACCTGCATTATACCAACTGTCAATTAATTCTCTTTTGGTTGATTGACCACCAAATATAGCCGCTGTTGTATTTTCCATGGCCCCGCCTACGTAATCGCGCACAACCACCTCCGCATATTTGTTCCAGGGAAAGTCAACCCCAAGTGTTTTGGAGAAAAACTCCATTGCTTCAGGTACAAGGCCAAACATATCTTTGGCATAGGGCGCGTATTTTGGCTCCATGTAATAGCTTACCTCTTTTCCGTGCCAGCTATCTTTGTAGATCTTAAAATCCCCAACAGCCATCATAAAGAGGTACGGCGAATGCGGCAACTCCATTTTCCAGGTATCAGTACGGGTGCCATCTGCATTGTTTTTTTGCGAAGCCAACCGGCCATTGGATAGTGTAGTATACTTTGAAAGGGTGGTTATACTAATCTCTCCGGTAGTTTTTTGATTAGGCTTATCAATAGTTGGAAACCATGCTGAATTGTTTTCCGGCTCCCCCAGCGTCCATATTTGAGTAGGCTTGTCTTTTTCAGCCCCATCGGGTTTAACAAAATACAACCCATGCTCATTATTTTTCCTCCCTTTTAACTCTTCGGGCTTTGAAGTATAATTAATGTACAGAGTGTAGGCTTCTTCAGGCTGATAGATCTTATTCAATTTAATATTTAAGCTCAAGCTGTCGTATGAAAAATGCAAAGGCACGCTTTTACCATTTTTTATGATCGCAATAGTATGGATCTCCATCCCTTTAGCATCCAGCCTAAGTGTATCAGTGGGGTAAAAATGAGGGCGGAGGGTAACCCACTCCTTACCATATAAATAACGTTTTTTATAATCAAACCGAACATCCAGTTTGGTATGTACCAAGTCATTGATCCTGGGAGCTGTTTCATGATAACCTTTAACCGGAAATTCTGATTTGAGGTCCTGAGCGAAGAGTGGAATGAACAGTACATTGGCCAATATCAGTCCGCAAAGTAAGGTGGCGCTAATTCTTCTCATTTCAAGTATTTTTAATTTATTCAAATATAGTACTATTTATAACATAGTACTATATTATTACAGTTAATTATTTTAATTACAATACTCAATTGTCATAAAATGCTTGTAATCAACACAATATCAATTAAACATTGAAAAAAAGACAATAATTTACTCGTAGCTCGCGGGGTTGCTTTACTTTTAGGAATGTTTATTAAATGTTTAAAGAGTTGGTCAAGGCTAAATCTGCCTCAAAAAACGCTACACCAAAGCCGAAGGCAGGCTAAAGTAAAAGGTGGTACCATGGCCAAGCTGGGTTTCAAACCAAACTTTACCACCGGCATTTTCAACGGAGTTTTTAACAAAGGCTAATCCAAGCCCGGTGCCGGAACTTTTTGTAGTAAAATTGGGCTCAAAGATCTTTTCGCGTAAATTTTCGGGAATGCCATTGCCATTGTCTTTTATGGTGAGCAAAATATTTTTATGGGTTACCAGGTAATTAATTTCAATTACGCCATACCTATCTGCAGGCGCTGCCTCAATAGCATTTTTTAATAAATTATTAAAACAACGCAGGAGCTGGTCGCGGTCGGCGTTTATGATAAAAGGATTTTCAGGGCTATGAAATACAATTTTAACATTATCCATTTGTTTAAAAATGGTAACGGCCTGGGTTAATACGTCAAAAATGTTTATCTGCTCAAGCTTGGTATCGGGCATCTTTGCAAAAGCCGAAAACTCAGAGGCGATGTTCGATAAGCTTTCTATCTGTTCAACAAACGATTTGCTGAACCGTTCAAACTTCTGGTCAAACTTAGGATCTTTATCCTTCCATGATTTATCCAGCAATTGCAAGCCAAGCTTTAGTGGTGTTAAAGGGTTTTTAATTTCGTGGGCCACCTGTTTTGCCATTTCGCGCCAGGCGCTTTCCCTTTCGCTCTGGGCCAGTTTTTGCGCACTGTTTTCCAATGCGGCTATCATTTTATTATACTCCTTTACCAATGCGCCAATCTCGTCATTACGATCCCAGCGGATAGGCTCGTTCTTTTTGCCATAAGTTGTTTTACTTAGGCTGAACTGTATGAAACTTAATGGCGCAGTTATTTGCCTTGCAATTATCACTGCAAACAGCCCGATGGCTATAAAAATTAAAGCATAAACATTTATCATTATGTTTAATAATGATCCGATCCGCTCCTTATAGTCGGCCTCATTACTGAAATACGGCAGCTGTAAATAAGCTATTGTTTTGTTTGAATTTCGCACCGGCACATAAGCGGCTTTATAGTTTAGCTTACCTATAATTTCGTCATTAACAAATTCCGATTTTTGAAACTTGCTGAGGTATATATAAGCCTTGGCATTCATTCGCCTGGCTTGCAGACCGAATTCATAAATTTTGGGCTGGGTATTAATCAGTTCAACGCCTTCAGGATTAAACAGGGTAAGGTCGGCTGCGTAAGTGTTGGCAAATTCGTTAAAATCAACCTGGCTTTCTTCGTTAATGTTTGATAAATATTTGTTGTAGGCGCTGTTTTCAAATGCACTGGCTATCCGGGTGATCTTTTCCCTGATGATTTTGTCCTGCTGGGTTTGATACTGCGTACTTATTGAAAAGAAGGTAATAAAACCAACTGCTATTAATGTAGCTACCACAGCAAATATCATTGAAAACTGGATCCGTGTTTTGTAGAGTATCAGGTCAAAATTCAACTTAAAGCCCCACCCTATCCGGTTATTTTTAACATTAAATATTTTTATCCTGATCCATAACCACCCAATTAACAATACTAAAACGCTAAACAACAAAAACACTACAAAAAAGAAGGTGATTGAGGTAATGCCTATAAACAGTAAATTTTGCTCCCTGCTTACTACAATTAAATTACGCTCGCTGGGTTTATAAATTAAATGGTCGTAGTTTGTAAAGTGCAAATACCATTGCGGATTATTGCCCCTTGTTGTTATTGATCTGTATTGTTTTACCGCTCCCTGCAAGTCTGTGTTTTCCAGGTCATATATATAGGTGCCGCTTTGCGTTACTAATTTATCATCTATATAAAAAGCATATGAATAGTTTCTGAACTCGTCCTCGCGATTTATCTGCCCGTCTATCAGCAAATCGGGAAATGAAGCAAATGTTTGCAGCGGTTTCGATTTTAACTCGATAACGATAGTGCCGAGGCTTTTGCCATTTTTGGCGATTGGCAGAATCGCAAAATAGTTTTGATAACCAAACGATTCATTTACCCTGTAAAAATAGTCTGAAACCTTAAATGAGCTATAAAGCACAAGGTCTTTAAATACGCTCAATGAATAGCTTTTATCTGCCGAAAGAGGGTTGTTACTGTTATCAAATTCGTGTACGTTAAAATCGTATTTTGATAAATATCCGTTAAAGTATAATTTCTGCAACCGGGTTTTTACATAATTGGTATTGTGTACACTATCGATAAAATATTGTGTTATGGAGGCATCGGCAATTATTTGCCGTTCAACTTTTTTAAATATCACATCGGCATTTGCATCATTAGGCACTTCTAATTTCTGAACGAATGCCTTACGGATCTCCTTCTCTTTAACCGACTCGAAATGGTTGAGCTTTATGGCTGAGATAAGCGCACAAATTAAAATCATGAAGGATAGCGAAATAGCATTTAGTTTGCCGCTGTTAAACCTGTATGAATAGGCTCTTGTAAATACCAGCATAGCCCATAAAAAATAAAACAGGGTAAAGTCCTCGTAGTAAGCCGCAACAATGCTTGCTAAAACAACACCCGCACCCAGTATTAAAGCCTTGTTTAAATTTGAAACAGGAAGTTTAGCCGATATTGTTAAAAAAACTTCATTTAACAGGTAAAATATCAGGAAGCTAAAACACAGCATTATTACGCCCAGTACACTAAAAAAAGAAAGATTAAGCACATTGGTTACATCAAAGCTTATTTTAGAATTCATTATTAGCCCATAAAAGATATTTAGCAACAGCGTTGATACGGATATCAGTATTAATGTACCGCTTACTAAAATCAGGTAACCGACTGCTTTATTAGGGCTGTTTTTGACCACCTGCCGCCGCCGGGAATATAAAAAACATACAAACCAGCAGATAAATAATATGTTAATGCACAAGTCGCCGAGCGAACGGTAGGCAAAGCTTGATGCATACAATGCCGGGTCAAAAATATCAAGGCGATAAGTAAATTCGGGCCAGTTAAAATATAAGTTTATCCATCGAACAGAAACAATAAAGCAGGCTAATACAAGTAACGAGAGGATTAGATACCCCTTTGATGCTATATAATTACAAACGTTGTTAACCAGTATGCAAAAACATAACAGGGTTAACAGCCATATGGTTATCTCATAATAAAAAAATGAATGACTAACCTCGCCTTGTTTTATTTTAACTGCAAACAGGTATGTACCGTTGGTGCTGCGTACTTCATAAACACTTTTATCGGTAAAATCGGCTATTTCAATATTATTATCCTTACTTAAATCGGTCGCAAACGTGTTTTGAAGATATTCGTTTTGAAATGTGTAATTTATTTTTACCGGGATAAAAAAGATCGCAGTAAAATTGCCTTCACTCTTTTTTATAACCTCATAGTATCCGTTTGGTTCTTTATGGAACGAGTATCCTTCTTTTATGGAGCCTGGATGTTCAGGTATTACTTTTATACCGCTCCAAAAACTCAGCTGGTTATGGGTTAATGTTATAAACCAGATATTTTTTTCGGTAGTAAATTCTTTGATCAGGTCTACGGCGAAATAAGGGTTATTTTGAAGGCTCTTTAATTTATTAAAGCTGCTTTTGTTATTGATAAGGTCATTTACATAGCCTTCTTTTTTTTGCAGGTTGTCTTCAAGTACTTTAGCAGTTTGATCGAGGTTGTTTACAGTGGTGTATGTTTTACGGACAATTACTGCCGTAAAAAACAAGCTGGCGCATAATAGAGTCAGCATTAACCGTATTTTCCCTGATGGAGCCAATGGAATATTCAATTGATTTCAAATGTAACCAAAATTACAGTCGGAAGTTTTTAGTCCTAAGTCTAAAGTTGAAAATAAAAGTAAGAATATCGAAATTGGCGAGAAATATAAATTAAAATAGTAGAAAAATTATAGTTTACGTTCTTGCTCTGTTAATTACAGTTTTAGCCAAATCCTTAATAAGTTGCACTCTTTCCTTGTATTCCTGAATATGGCTAGAGTTAAATTTCTCAGCCATAAATAATCCAAAAATGTTTACTTCTTCAATAAGTTTAAGCTGAATCTTACTGTTTTCATCCAGTAACATAACAATTACCCATGTACTCTCTGAAAGACTGATAAGAGTGTTTACATCGTTGTCCTCTACTCGAATAGACAGTGTTAAAAATCTAGCTATTTCAGACCTAAAATCTTCAATCCATTTTGCTCTTTTGGTCTTTCGAGTTTGTTTGGATGCTAACCAATAAGAAGAAATCACAGTTATAACAAGGACTATTAAGGTAATCCAATCTTTTGCTTCCATGAATTTTGAGTTGTGATTCTTTTATCGCTATTAACTGTTTATGAGTAATCCTTGCAGTACTTGTGATGTCAATTAGTTCCTCAAATCTATAACAATCTTTTGTCTTACTATTGTACATATGGAAATATTTCAGTTAAGAAACCTAACGGTTTTGGTGAAGAATATAAAAAACGCAGACAGCAAAACTGAAAATATCCATAGTCAGCTTAATGTTATTAATGCCAATAAGGCATACCCGATGGTGTTTAATAACGCTAATAGTAAAGAGATTAAATTTTACATGGATGCAAGTGCTAAAGCTAAGCTGGTTAAGATTACACTTCCTTTATCTGTGGTAATTGTTCAATACTCAAATATCTTTTTCAGTAGTGATAAACTATAATCCGTTATACGAGAAAATAAATAAGATAATTTATATACAAAAAAAACTTATGTAATTATTGATAAGGTGGACAATGTACTGAAAACATGCGGCGATGCTTATATGCGTGAATATACAGGAACTTTGGAGCCCTATATGTTATTATACTATTGAAAAAAACAATCAATAAGAAAGCCCCTTGTTCTCCACAAGGAGCTACTTTTGATTATTTCGTAAGTAGAAATATTACAGCATATCTATAAGCCGTGTCAGCAGGCTTTATAACTGGAACAATTTGCGCTATTACATAGCCATCTTCTAAATATTCCTTTAATTTAGGATATTCTGATTCTTTAAAGTCTTCGCCTTGATTTATAATATCGTAGCGGCTTGTAACAGTTACAATCTTTTGCATGGTACTTTTTTATTGTAAGATACATTCATATTTTACAATAAAAAATAATTATTGTAGAATTTCTAGCTTATATGAATTTTCACCTCAACTCCGATATTATTACCCCAATAACTATAGACTTGTTGGCAAGTCTTTAGTCAAAAGTTGTTTTTTGTCCGTTCTTGCTTTCGACTCAGGATTCTATAACCGCGCTTTCAGTTGGCATGTGCCGGTCTACCTTTTTAACCAGCCCCTGTAATACGCTGCCTGGCCCAACTTCGGTAAATGATGTTGCACCATCTTCCAACATGTGTTTAACGGTTTGTGTCCAACGCACAGGGCCTGTAAGCTGGGCAATTAAATTGTGTTTTATTAAAGCCGGATCGGTATACGGCTTGGCATCAATATTTTGATATACCGGGCAGATAGGTTCTTTTATCTCCGTATTTACTATAGCGTGTTCCAGCTCAATTTTTGCTGCTTCCATTAATGGCGAATGGAATGCTCCCCCTACATTTAGCTTCAATGCTCTTTTAGCACCTGCTTCAGTCATCAATTCGCAGGCCCTGTCAATACCGGCTATGGTACCTGAAATTACCAATTGCCCGGGGCAGTTATAATTAGCGGGCACAACAATATCACTTATACGATGGCAAATATCTTCAACGGTAAAATCATCCAGGCCTATAATGGCCGCCATGGTTGATGGCTGGATCAGGCAGGCTTTCTGCATGGCATTGGCACGTGCAGCTACCAAACGCAGCCCATCTTCAAATGATAATGATCCGCAGGCAACCAATGCCGAAAACTCGCCAAGAGAATGGCCTGCCGCCATTTCGGGTTTAAAGTCATCGCCCAAAACACTGGCTAAAATTACCGAGTGTAAAAATATGGCCGGTTGGGTAACATTGGTTTGCTTAAGGTCTTCATCAGTACCTTCAAACATCAGGTCGGTAATGCGGAAGCCAAGGATCTCATTAGCCTGTTCAAATAAGGTACGGGCCTGTTCTGATTTTTCATACAGATCCTTACCCATGCCAACAAACTGGGCGCCTTGCCCCGGGAAAATATATGCTTTCATTGTGTGGTTATAGTTGATTAAGTTAGATTACGTTGATTGAGTTGACTAAGTTATAATATGTTGATTAAATTGTTTAATTTCTGTTCAACTTAATCAACCACTTAACCTAATCAACCTAACTTAGCTGATATTAGATTTAAAAACTCCGTCCTTGTTTTTTCTTTTAAAAATTCGCCGGTAAATGCCGATGTAGTGGTAACCGAGTTTTGTTTTTGTACGCCGCGCATGCTCATACACAGGTGGCGGCACTCTATAACAATACCCACACCCCAAGGGTTTAAAGTATCCTGGATACAATCGCGGATCTCGTTGGTCAGTCTTTCCTGCACTTGTAAACGCCTTGCAAAAACATCAACTACTCTTGGTATTTTACTTAAGCCAACCACGTGGCCATTAGGAATGTAGGCTACATGCGCTTTGCCAAAAAACGGCAGCATATGATGCTCGCACATGGAATATACTTCAATATCCTTTACTATCACCATCTGGCTGTATTCTTCCTTAAACATAGCCGAGTTAAGGATCTGTTTGGCATCCAGGTCATAGCCCTGGGTTAAATACAACAAAGCCTTGGCTACACGTTCAGGCGTCTTCAATAAGCCTTCACGCTCGGGTTTTTCGCCAATTTGTTTTAAAACTTCGTGATAATGACCAGACAGGCTGGCGATCAATTCCGGGTTATAACGGTCAATCTTTACGTAGCCGTCAATATCTTCATCCCTGTCAGGGATATGGTTTTCGTTACTCATTTTTCAGGATTAATCACCAAAATACTCGGCAGAGTTATTTTCAGTTTCGTACAACTTAACCGAATGTAAAAACACACCTTCGTACGCTTCAATTGGTTTTTTCAGCTGGTTAAAGATCTCTATACAAAGCAACTCGGTTGATGCCATTTTGCCGGCCATAAAAGGCACGTCTTTATTGATGTTTTTATGGTCGAGTTTTTCAATCACATAATCATTTATAATAATCTTCAACTCTTTCAAATCAATCAAATAACCGGTTGCATGAGTGACCTCGCCTTTTACGGTAACAAACAGGTTGTAATTGTGGCCATGCCAGTTAGGGTTGGCACATTTGCCAAAAACTTCTGCATTTTTCTCTTCGCTCCACTCCTCGCGGTACATTCTATGTGCCGCATTGAAATGTTCTTTGCGCGTAATATGTATCATCATAACTAATAATGGTGCAAATATACAAAACAAAATCAGGCGTTATGTTTTATCTTAGCTGTCAAAAAAATGCAATATGCGGATATTGGTTGTTGTTGCTACGGAGTTTGAAGTTGCCCATGTTATTTCGGAGTTCGGAATTTCGATTTCGGAATTTTTTGGAAGCGCAAAAGCAGATAAAAAAAGTATTGACACGGAATTATTTAATACTATATCCGAAATCGAACATCCGAAATTCGAAATCTCTTTACTCATAACCGGCGTCGGCATGGTAGCCACTGCTTTTGCGTTGGGTAAACATCTTTCAGCAAACAAATACGACCTCGTACTTAACCTGGGCATAGCCGGCAGCTTTGACCGCAATATTGCTTTAGGTGATGTGGTGGAGATAACTGAAGATACCTTTGCCGAACTGGGTGCCGAAGATGATGCTGATTTTTTATCGATTGATACAATGGGTTTTGGCGAAGGCAAATTTTATCCGTCAAAAAAACTTACCGATCTTTATAACCTCTTCAACACGTTTAACTTAAAGCAAGCTGCCGCAATAACAGTAAATACTGTTCACGGTAACGAAGCATCCATTAAAAAAGTGACTGAAAGATTACATCCGCAGGTGGAAAGCATGGAAGGCGCAGCCTTTTTTTATGCCTGTAAACAAATGGATGTCCCCTGCCTGCAGATCAGGGCTGTGTCAAATTATGTTGAAAAACGCAACCGCGATAACTGGAACATAGGGCTCGCCATAAAAAATCTGAATACCTTTGCCATTGAATTTTTGAAGCTTTATGCTTAAACAATAAAATCTGTCATTGCGAGGTACGAAGCAATCGCGAACTTGCAAATCCGCTCTGTATAGCGTGCGATTGCTTCGTACCTCGCAATGACATAGCATTATTTACCATGAAACTAACCCTCGGCTTTTCGCCCTGCCCCAACGATACCTTTATTTTTGATGCAATGATCCATCATAAAATTGACACCGAAGGCCTCGACTTTGAAGTGTTTTACGATGATGTGGAAACCCTTAACCAAAAAGCCATGCGCGGTGAGCTGGATATCACCAAGCTCAGCTACCATGCATTTGCTTACGTAGCCGATAAATATGTGCTAATGGATGCCGGCAGCGCCCTGGGATTTGGAGTTGGCCCTTTACTAATTTCGGATATCGAAATTTCGATATCCGATTTACAAAGCGGAATAATCCGAAATGGAAAATCCGAAATCCGAAATCCTTTGATTGGCATTCCCGGTAAATACACCACCGCCAACTTTTTATTGGGAACCGCCTTCCCGAACGCTACCAATAAAGTTGAGCTGGTATTTTCTGACATTGAAAATGCCGTGCTTGAAGGCAGGGTTGATATTGGCCTGATCATCCACGAAAACCGCTTTACCTACCAGGATAAAGGCTTAAAAAAGATCATTGACCTGGGCGATTACTGGGAAAAGGAAACCGGCTGCGCCATCCCCCTTGGCGGCATTGTGGCTAATCGCAGGCTGCCTTTGGATGTTCAGCATAAAATAAATAGGGTGATCCGCCGGTCGGTAGAGTTTGCTTTTGAAAACCCAAAATCCGGACTGGAATTTATTCGCTCGCACGCACAGGAAATGAGCGAAGAGGTGATGTACAAACACATTGATCTGTATGTAAATAAATATTCGGTAGATTTGGGCGCAGAGGGGAAAAAAGCGATCAGGCTGCTTTTTGATAAAGCATTGAAGAGTCAGATCATTCCGGAGGTAAAACAGGAGATTTTTTTGTCTGAACCGGGATTAAAGGATTAATGGATTCTCAGGATGAACGGTTAATAAATGATAAAGCGACAAGCATCAGAAAATCCTTTAATCAAGAAAATCATGGTTCAAAAACATAAATAGTGAAATCAATTTTTAAAAATATAGAAGAATTTGCTGAGGGCCAGCTACTATTAGTCAACAAGCCTTATAACTGGACCAGCTTTGATGTGGTGGGCAAGATCCGCAATTCGTTTAAGCCGTTAAAACTAAAGGTTGGCCACGCCGGCACGCTTGATCCGCTGGCTACCGGGCTGCTCATCATCTGCACCGGGAAAATGACCAAACAGATAGACACCTTCCAGGCGCAGGAAAAAGAATATACCGGCACCATGATACTGGGCGAAACCACACCTTCCTATGATATGGAAACCGAAGCCGATCAAAAGTTCGATATCATCCACATTACCGAAGAACAAATAAAAGCAACCTGTGCGCAATTTATTGGAGATATCCAGCAATACCCGCCTGCACACTCCGCTATAAAGATTGATGGTGAACGTCTTTATGAAAAAGCCCGCAGGGGTGAGGATGTTGAGCTCAGGCTACGCAACGTTACCATTACTGAATTTGAAATAACCGGCATTACCCTGCCCGAAATTGAGTTCAGGGTGGTGTGCAGCAAAGGCACCTATATCCGCTCATTAGTGAACGATTTTGGGAAAGCGCTTAACAATGGAGCATATCTTTCAAAACTAAGGCGTACGAGATCCGGAGAATATAAAGTTGAGGATGCATGGGAAGTGATGGAACTGGTAAATACGATTAGAGAGTTAAAGGTGATTTCACCGATTATAGAATAACGATTTCACCGATTTTTTGATTTGATGATTAATAATGGAGCATTTTGAACATGATGAACTAACTCAAAAAATTATTGGTTGTTGTTTTGAGGTACATCGTCTATTAGGACCAGGGTTTGTTGAAAAAATTTATGCTAAAGCATTAGAGCATCAACTGAAACTTGAAAACCTGAGCTTTGTTGCTGAAAAGGAATTTAACGTGATTTTTAAAGATCAGTTTGTCGGTAAATTCAGATGCGATATTTTTGTAGAAGGCAAAGTAATAGTTGAACTCAAATCGGTAACCGGGTATATTCCTAATTTATTCAAGGGCCAACTACTCTCATACCTAAAAGCAAGTAAAATAAAAACCGGTTTATTAATAAACTTTGGCAACGCAAGCTGTGAAGTAAAACGTATATCAGTTTAAAAAAATATAAGAATTGGTGAACTCACAAATCAAAAAATCGGTGAAATCACTCCTAGTAATCAGTGTAATCACAAATTAATAAATGAAAATCTATCATAGTATTGACGATTTTGTTAGATTAAATAACGCCGTAGTTACTATCGGCACTTTTGATGGTGTACATACCGGTCACCGTAAAATTATAGCTGACCTTAAAAACCTTGCTGCAGAAACGGGTGGCGAAACGGTACTGCTTACTTTTTTTCCGCATCCGCGGATGATCTTGCACCCGGAAGATGATAGCATAAAAATGATCAACACCATTGATGAAAAGGCCGAAATGCTGGAACAGCTTGGGATAGACCATTTGATCATTACCCCCTTCTCGCGCGACTTTTCAAATCAAACCGCTGAGGAATATATCCGCGATGTGCTGGTAAATAAGATCGGCACAAAAAAAATAGTAATAGGCTATGACCACCGCTTTGGCAAGGACAGGCAGGGCGGCCTTAATGATCTGTTGCGCCTTGGGCCGGTATACGGTTTTGATGTGGTTGAAATCCCTGAGCAGGACATTTACGAAGTAGCCATCAGCTCCACAAGGGTACGCGAAGCACTGCTGAACGGTGCAATTGAGCTTGCCAATACTTTCTTAAGCTACCCGTTTTTTATTACCGGCACCGTTATCCGCGGTGACCAGCTAGGACGTACAATTGGCTACCCAACCGCCAATATTGTAATAGAAGAAAAATACAAACTGATCCCCCTTGATGGCATTTTTGCGGTTAAGGTTAAAACCGGTGATGTGGTTTACAAAGGCATGGCCTATATAGGCAGCCGCCCAACCGTTAACGGCCATACCCGCAATATTGAAGTGAATATTTTTGACTTCGATAAAGAGATCTATAATCAGCAGATCCGCATGGAGTTTTACAATTTTGTGCGCGATGATATGAAATTTGATTCTCTTGATGAGTTAAAGGAACAGATCCGCAAGGATAAGCTGGATGTGGAAGCATTGTTAGAGAATGAGTAAGTATCTCATTTTGTCATTGCGAGCAGAGCGTGGCAACCGCGAACTATGCATTTCAGCTTTGCAGGTTCTACACCATTCTATCCGCTCTGTAAAGTATGCGGTTGCCGCGCTATCGCTCGCAATGACAAAGGGGTTTGTTTTTTTCTCTAACCAAAAGCATCAATCGCTTCACTATCAATGTTACCCTCATTTTTTATTTCAAAATAACTATCTTGCCTAAGCGTTGTTATTAAAATAAACCAACGCCCGGATCACTATCCCCATGATCTATGAACCATGAGCACTAAATATGGCCAAACTCAACCTTGATAAACAGGAAAGCGAATTCTTAAATCGTTCCATAAAATATTGGGAGGAGGAGGAATTAATTGATGCCGGTACTGCCGAAAGTTTGCGCAGCTCGTACGAGGTTAAAGGGTTCGACTGGATGCGGCTGGCTAAATACTCGTTTTGGATTGCCTTGTTTTGCGGTATTATAGCTGTTGGTTCATTAATTATTGATGATACGGTTATCAGGTGGCTAAAAAAACTTTACTATACGCCTGATATTGTAATTAGTGTTATATCAGCAATTATGGCCATTGTGTTGTTTTACTTTGGCCGGCGCTGGGAAAAGAAATATCCTGAAAAGATCTTCAGTAACGAGGCTATTATTTTTACCGGTGTGTTATTTACCGCCTGCTGTATTGCCTACCTGGGTAAAACCTTTGATAACGGATCGGGTCATTATTCTTTACTGTTTTTACTCTCGGTATTTGTATATGGCATATTAGCCTGGAGGATGGATTCAAGGCTCATCTGGCTTTTTACATTGGTATCATTAGGCAGTTGGTTCGGCACCGAAACAGGCTATCAAACCCGCTGGAGCGATTACTTTTTAGGGATGAACTACCCGCTAAGATTTGTGCTGTTCGGTATGGTATTGTTAAGCAGTATTTATATCCTTAAAAATCGCAAATGGTTTGAGCGCTTTTGGGAACTTACCTATGTGGCCGGGATGCTTTACCTGTTTATGTCGCTTTGGTTGCTGAGCATATTCGGTAATTTAGGCAGCATAGATAGCTGGTGGCATATCAGGCAGATCAGCCTGTTTTACTGGGGCATTATTTCAGCCATTGTTGCTTCGGGCTTTTTGTTTTACGGCTTAAAAAGCAAAGATGTAATTGCCCGCGAATTTGGCATCACCTTTCTCCTTATATTCATCTACACCAAATACTTCGAATACTTTTGGGACCATACCAATAAAACATTATTCTTTGCCATACTTGGCGCATCATTTTGGCTGATAGGGCGAAAGGCTGAAAGGATCTGGAATTTTAAGAAGGTTCATAGTTAATGGTTCATAATAGCTATGGTGAAAAACTTACGAAGTTTTGAAAACTTCGTAAGTTTAATTTCCTCACCTATGAACCGTTAACAAATACACCTGCTTCACCACATGGTAAGCCGCAAACGCAAAGAACAAAATGGCAATACTGGTATTCACTAACCTTGTGCTTAAGGCAAACTTACTTTGAATATATTGGGCAAATTTAGCGTATAGGAATAGGGCCAGGAATGCGCCGGCAGCCGCACCTATGCTGAATATTACTAATGCTATTTGTCCGTCAATAATCCATTCGTGGGTTATTAAATAGGTACCGGTTATCATCCAGAATGGAATTTGCATAGGGTTTAAAAAACCAAGCAAGATGCCGTATCTTATGCTTTCGCGATCAGAGTAACTTGTTTCGGGTGGTTTTTTCCGGTGAATCCAGGTAATAATGCCCATCACACCAAACAGTACAACCATTATCCAGTCGATAATAGTATCCAGCCGCACCTCGGCGCTGAGCCATTTGTCGGCATGCATTATAAAGTAGGTAAAGAAGAATTCTACAGCCGAGAATGATGTGATAAACATCAGGGCTTGTTTAAGCCCGCGGTTTATGGTGATCTGGACCAGGGTAAGGTTAATATTCCCGGGCGGTACATAGCCAATAAAGTTCGCTATCAACCCGATAAAAAATGTTAAAAATATCATTAATTAAAAGTAACAGGTTTATTAAACGTGTTTAATAGCGTTGCTCCAGAGGAGCAAAATATTGGTAGAAAATAAGTTTTGTATTTATTAGCATGCCGTAGGTATGCAACCCCGCGCGGAGTTACGTACCTACGGCTAATATCATTAAGTTAAGGAATAATACAAATGTAATCCTCCCCAAAAGCTTAGTAGCCCCCTCTAAATCTCCCCCGGTAGGGGAGACTTTAGCTTCGCGCTTCCTTAAGTCCTCCCTACCGGGGAGGATTTAGGTGGGGCTACCGGACGTTGTTATGTGGTTAGTTATAACCAACCTTCTCTTAACTTAATGTTACGTACCTACGGTACGTTGTGTATTGTTATTGTTTTTCTACCAATATTTGACCCCGATGGGGTCGAAAAATGGACAAAAAACTAATCTCTAATTAACTAACCCCTAATCCTCAACCATCTCACTATTCGGACTGCTCACTTCCGGTACTTCATGTTTAAAGTAACGTTTCTGGAAGATCAGGATAGCTATCACTCCTACCGAAATAGATGCATCGGCAAGGTTAAAGATCGGTTGAAAAAATTCAAAGTATTGCCCGTGCCATACCGGGAACCATGACGGATATGTGCCCTTAATTAAAGGGAAATAAAACATATCAACCACACGGCCTTCAAAAATATGCCCGTTTTGGTATAACAAACCGTAAAAAGTGGAATCAATGATATTACCCAGCGCACCGGCAAATATCAGGGCCACGCACATGATCAATCCGCGGTGATATTTATGTTGTACCAGGTAAACCAGGCCATAGCCAATGCCACAAACGGCAACAATGCGAAACAGTGTTAATACCAGCTTTCCTATTTTACCGCCTAATTCCCAGCCGAAGGCCATCCCGTTATTTTCGGTATAGCGCAGCATGCCATGCTGCCCAAGGAAATGGATCTCGGAATTAAAATCCATATGTGTGCGTACCCAGGTTTTTATCACCTGGTCAATCAACACAATAAAAGCAGCTACAAGAAAGGGTTTTAAGTAGGCTGCCTTCATTTATTGCTTCAATTTTGCTTCCATACTTAAAGTAGTATGCGGTACAGCGCGTAAACGCTCCTTAGGGATCAGCTTACCGGTTTCGCGGCAAACGCCATAAGTTTTGTTTTCAATACGTACCAAAGCTGCTTCAAGCTGCTCAATAAATTTTTTCTGACGGGCCGCTAACTGGTTTATTTGTTCCTTTTCAAGCGTTGCTGATCCGTCTTCCAGTGTTTTATAAGTACCGGCTGTATCATCAGTGCCGTTAGCATTAGGCGAACTCAATGACGTTGCCAGGTTGTTCAATTCTTCTTTGGCGCTGCTTAGCTTTGCCAATAAAATACTTTTAAATTCCTGCAGGTCTGATTCAGAGTACCTGGTTTTTTCGTTTTCTTGTTTCATTTATATTTTACTTATAGCAATCAAAATTTCATTTCCATCAATCTCAACTAATTCACCCTCATTAAACTCATTATCAAGCAAAATGCTATCCGCTAAAATTTCGGCGCAAATATATGATAAATTATTATTTACTGCTTTGCTTATAAAATGGTGGTTACTTAGTTTAACATTTATCTTATCGGTTACTTCAAATTCTTTTCCCTTACGCAGATTCTGGATCCGATTGATAAGCTCGCGCGATATACCTTCCTGTTTAAGTTCATCGGTTATAGTAACATCTAAAGCCACCGTTAGTTTTCCTAAATTTGCTACCTGCCATCCAGGAACGTCTTCGGCTATAATTTCAACATCGGTAAGGCTTATCAAATGCTGGGTCGGCAGTAATAAATCGCCGTCGTTTTCCAGCTTTGCAATATCATCCTGGCTTAAGTTACCAATAGCTTCAGCAACAATTTTCATATCCTTACCCACTTTAGCGCCAAGGGCTTTAAAGTTTGGTTTTATCTTCTTTTTGATAAAGCCCGCAGTATCGGTTATGTATTCAATACCTTTTATGTTGGTTTCAGAAAGGATCAGGTCTTTAACCTGCTCAATCTGGCCCTTAAACTTTTTATCCAGTATCGGCAGTAAGATTTTGCTTAATGGCTGCCTTACGTTAATGCCTACTTTTTTACGTAGTGATAATACTAGTGATGAGATATCCTGCGCCATCTGCATTCTTTCTTCCAAAGCGGCATTTACCAAATCGGTATGATACTCCGGGAAATAGGCAAGGTGAACTGATTCAAATTCCTCTTTTTTGGTGATGCTGTTCAAGTCGGTATACAAACGCTCTGCAAAGAACGGCGCAATTGGCGACATCAGCTTTGCGATAGTTATTAAGCAGGTATACAGCGTTTGATAAGCTGACAGTTTATCATCAGAATTATCCGACCTCCAGAAACGGCGGCGGCTTAACCTTACATACCAGTTGCTTAAATGCGCATCCACAAAATCCTGGATGGCGCGGGCGGCTTTGGTAGGCTCAAAATCAGCATAAAAAGCGTCAACCTCTTTGCTCAGGGTATTCAGCAAGCTGATGATCCACTGGTCAATTTCCGGGCGGTCTTTTAAAGCTATCTCTGCTTCGCTGTAAGTAAACTGATCAATGTTTGCGTACATCACAAAAAAGGTATAGGTGTTGTACAAGGTACCAAAAAATTTACGTCTAACCTCATCTATTCCTTCCGGGTTAAATTTAAGGTTATCCCATGGCGCGGCGTTGCTGATCATGTACCACCTTGGCGCATCGGCACCAAATTTTTCAATGGTTTCAAACGGATCAACACCATTGCCCAAACGTTTCGACATTTTGTTGCCGTTTTTATCCAGCACCAAACCGTTCGAGATCACATTTTTAAAGGCAACGCCTTTATTGCCAACTTCTTCGTTTATCTTTTTAACCTCGTCGCTGGTTTCGCTCAGCATAACCGCTATGGCGTGCAGGGTAAAGAACCAGCCGCGGGTTTGGTCAACGCCTTCGGCTATAAAATCAGCCGGGTAGGCATTTTTAAACGCATCTTTATTTTCAAACGGGAAATGCCATTGCGCGTAAGGCATGGCGCCGCTGTCGAACCAAACGTCAATCAGGTCCGGTTCGCGGTACATTGGTTTTCCTGTTGATGAAGTTAAGATCACATCATCAACATATGGGCGGTGCAAATCATCAATAACAAAACCAGCCGGCATTAAACCTGCTGCTATTGATTTCTCAATTTCAGCGGTAAGGTCAGCTATCGAGCCGATACATTTTTCTTCGCCGCCATTTTCCTCGCGCCAGATTGGCAGCGGGGTACCCCAAAAGCGGGAGCGCGAAAGGTTCCAGTCCACCAAATTTTCCAGCCAGTTGCCAAAGCGGCCTGTCCCGGTTGATTCCGGTTTCCAGTTAATGGTCTTGTTCAATGCAACCATTTTATCCTTTACGGCAGTGGTTTTAATAAACCAGCTATCCAACGGATAATATAAGATCGGCTCATCGCTCCGCCACGAGTGCGGGTAGCTGTGCTCGTATTTTTTTACATCAAAGGCTTTGTTCTCTGTTTTTAATTTGATAGAGATCAAAACATCTGTTGCCTTAAAGCCGGGCACTTCGCGTTCTTCTTTGCTGTAGTATTCTTCTTTTACATAAAGGCCGGCAAAGTCGGTAACCTCGTCAACAAATCTGCCCTGCTTGTTTACCAGCGGTACTTCCTTGCCAAACTCATCCGTCACCATCACCGATGGCACACCATTTTCCTTACAGGCCCTGAAGTCATCCGCACCAAAGACAGAAGCGGTGTGAACGATACCGGTACCGTCCTCAGTAGTAACAAAGTCAGCCGGAATTACGCGGAATGCATTCTTCTCCAGGTCTTCGTTGGTTACATAAGGCATCAGTTGCCAGTAATGCAAACCCAAAAGCTCCGAACCTTTGTAAGTTCCTTTTACTTTCCAGGGGATGATCTTGTCGCCGCCTTTGTAATCTTCAAACGAAGCGTTTTCACCCTCTGTCTTAAAGTGCTTACCTACTAAATCCTTAGCCAGTATTACAGTAATCGCGTCGTAGGTGTAGGGGTTAAAGGTGCTGATCTTTACATAGTCAATTTTTTCACCAACAGCTAAAGCACAGTTGGCAGGCAGGGTCCACGGCGTGGTTGTCCATGCCAATATGTACAGGTCTGTGTTGATGTTCTCAAACAAAAATTCAGAATCCTGATCTCTTTTCAGCTTAAACTGGGCTGTGATGGATGTATCCTTCACCATTTTGTAGGTTCCCGGCTGGTTCAGCTCGTGCGAGCTTAGGCCGGTACCTGATTTTGGCGAATAAGGCTGTACAGTATATCCTTTATATAATAATCCTTTGGTATGAAACTCTTTCAGGATCCACCAAAGTGATTCAATGTATTCGTTTTTGTAGGTGATGTATGGATTCTCCAGGTCAACCCAGTAACCCATTTTTTCTGTCAGGTCGTTCCAGATATCTGTATAGCGCATTACCTCTTTGCGGCAGGCATCGTTATAATCTTTAACCGAAATCTTTTTGCCGATATCGTCCTTTGTTATGCCCAAAGCCTTTTCAACAGCCAGCTCAATAGGCAAGCCGTGGGTATCCCAGCCGCCTTTGCGTTTTACCTGGTAACCTTTTAGGGTTTTGTAGCGGCAAAAAATATCTTTTATGGCGCGCGCCATTACGTGGTGAATCCCGGGCATCCCGTTTGCACTCGGTGGCCCCTCGTAAAATGTGTACGGGTTATTGGCCGGGCGACTGCTGATGCTTTTTTCAAAGATGTTGTTCTGCTTCCAGAAATCAAGTACATCTTTGCCTGTCTGCGATAAGTTTAACTGCTTATATTCCTTGTACATCCACCTCAAATTTTAGAGGTTGCAAAAATACGGATTTTTACGATAAATAGTATGATATTAAGCATTATTTGGCGGTTTGAATGGTGAAATGACGGAAAGATTGTTTTGGGGAGAGAGTAGTCTGGAGAAAACTTACGAAGTTTTAAAAACTTCGTAAGTTTGGATGATGTGTACAATTTGTCTGAACCGGGATTTTGGGGATTTTGGGATTGGGTTGATGGGGAGCGGGGGTTTGGAAGTAGGATTTTATAATAAAGGATTGGTAGTTTTATTTATTTGTGATTGATCTACTGGCTACCGATCGCTTTGTTACCTAAACGCGGGGCACGAGAACTCCACCTCTTTGGGCCTGCACTGCATTCTCACGCCAGACGGTGGGAATTAACGTTTCTAATAATTTAGAGATATACAACCCTTTTTAAGATAGCTCTTTTATGAGCTTTTAATCCCCTTGATTAAGCATGTTAAATTTCTGACAATCACTATATTTACGTATATTTGAGTAGAAACAAGGTGTATGAAAATACTGATAAACGATAGTATAAAAAACAAAGAAAGATTAGTTAAAATTTTCCTCAATGGTGGTTATGAAAGAAATAATTTAATTTTTGTTCATTCTTTTGATGAATGTAAAGTATTTTTCGAAAACCAACTCGAAAAAGAACAAGTTAATATAGACTTGATTATAACAAATAACAATAATGAAGGTGGTCCTAATCCATTTCAAGCTACTTCTCTTGTTCTTTTAAAGAATTCTCTCAACAGTTCTTACTCTAATAGAAGCTTTAGAATTAACTCTATCCCGATAATTTTGTATTCTACTGCAGATGATAAGTCCGATCTTAAAAATTCAGGATTTGATGCAATCGTTAAAAAAAATGAGGGGTCTGAACATCCATATTTTATAAGAGTTGTAGAAGAACAAATAAGAAAATGGCGTGAAAAATTAATTATTGATTTGGATAATATTGGCTTGCCTCTTTCAAGATATCCTTATTTTAAAAACAAACCCGAAGAACAAGGTTACTTTAAGTTTTATGGCCATAATTTTGAAAAAACTTTTACATCATACACATCTATACTTTCAAAGGAGTTTATTGCTCAACCTAAATATTTGGATTATGATTGGTTAAGAATGAATTCGGAAGATCTTGAATCTGCAATCAGTGGTTTTCGTAAAATGTATCTATATCATATTAAATATGATAGAAAAAACAATGAGAGAACTATAATACACCGTTATATTCAAGATAATAAAACCATATTGGAAAGAGATGTTTACTCAAGTCATCTATATGAACAGCCTTTATATCAAATAAAGAGTAGTGAAAGTCAGATTTGCGATTTTATCCTTCAGCCAAATATGCCAAATTATCAGGATACAACATTTTTTGAAGTTAAGAAGGAGGATGTACAACTAATGGTCAAGAAGACCAAAAAGAGACCACAATTCAGTTCTGATATGCATTCTCATTTATATCAAATAAGTGATTATCAAAGTTACTCGCAATCGCCTGGAAATTTAAAAGAATTATCTAAAAAACTAGGATACAAGACCAGACACTTTTCTTATCAATTACTTGCTGGTCGTTCTGAAGAAAAAGAAGAAATTAAGGATGTTTTTAGTGAACATTTAGAAAAGCATTTTTCCGGTATTGAAGTATTAACATTTGAGGAATTTGAAGAATTGAACCATACTTATATAAGTAAATTCTCCAGACTAAAAGTATAGCGGTTTCTTCATCCCCTGCTGTCGCAAGTGATTTTCCGCTAGCAAGGTCCAGCCTTGTGGTAAGCGTTTAGGTAGCCCGCTTTGCTAACGAAGCGAACTAATTTGACAAATAGAGGAATTTATACCTTAAGTTGTGGTTGACTAAATAGTTTGCGACTTGTCGCCTGGTTACTTGTCAGCGAGCCACAAGCCGGGAGGCTTGCGGCAGCGATAGGACAAAAAGCCGCAAACAATCATGCGGCATCCTGTAAAACACAAACATCATGGGTTGTTGGTGACAACACCAACAACGGCGGGAGAGACCCGGCGGAGACGGGAGTGTAAACCCAAAAGCGGACAAGCCTCCATGGAACGCATGAAGAAAAGCGAAACACGCTGATTATAAACCAATTACATAAACCCATCAAGAAATATTCAATTACGGAACGCTTGATTACCAGG
>NZ_FRCM01000011.1 GCF_900142915.1 Mucilaginibacter sp. OK098 | reverse complement strand
AGGCCGGCCCCAAACGGGTTATCTTCATACTGTAGGTCCGCTTAGTTACTCCATCCTGGGCCGTCGCTACTGCCACAATCGTGTTATCTCCTACATTTAATGAAATCGAGCCGGAGGCGCTACCAGAGGCTACCACTACATTGTTTACAGTTATCGTATTGGTCGCATCAGGGCTTGTTGGAGTTACCGTTAGTGAGCTAACCGTATTGCCTACTGTCGCTATATAATCCTTATAATCCGCACCTGATACCGGTACCAGCGCTGTTTGTGGGTTGAGCGTAAGGTAGGTTAACTGAACATTGCTTGACGGTGCTGTACGGATTACCGTTATTGTATATGTCTTTATGGTGCTGCCGTCCTGAGCGGTTACCTGCACATCTATTGGGTTACTACCCGAATTTAATGCCAGCGCGCCTGAGGCGCTCCCGCTGCTTAATGCAGAATATCCACCTCCGTTTACCTGCACCTGGATCGTGGCATTCACGTCTGTTATCGATGCTGTTACTGTTGTTGTAGCCGTTGGATAAGGTACCGTAACGGTGTAGCCAGTTGTCGTTGCAGGGTTAAACACCGGACTGAACGCTCCTGCACTCGTACTTAGTGCCGATAAGGTCGCATCTGTTGATAAAATCTTAATATTTATAATTGCCGAAATGCTGCCCCCAAAATTGTACGCGGTAACTGTGTAATCTGTTGCAGGGCTGGGTACGGTTGGGGTACCGCTGATGGCGCCTGTAGTGCTGTTAAAGTTAAGGCCGGCAGGTAAAACAGGATCTATATAATAGCCACCGCCCGGTTTAACCTTGTAAACAGAGTTAGTGCCTACGTCAGAAACATAGAGATTGCCGGAACCATCAGCAGCAACGCCATAAGGAATAATAAACCCACCAATAGTAGCTAAAGCGCCGCCACCTGCCGGGATCTCTTTTACCTGGCCAACAGAGGCATCAGCAACATATAAATTTCCGGCGCCATCTATTGCTAAACCCGTAGGGGCATTAAATGTATAGCCCATACTTACCGGGGTATTGCTGCCTTTTGTCAGCTTAAACAGCGAGCCTGTGCTTTGATCAGTTATGTAAGTATTGCCGGCAACATCAACAGCAATTCCTGTAGGTCCGGCTATGGCCGAAGTTAATATAGTAACAGGTCCGTTGCCCGCTGCTATCTTGTAAATCTTTTGGTTTCCCTGGTCCGCAACATAAACATTACCGGCAGCATCAGCAGCAATACCTGCGGGGTAGTTAAAACCCGAGCCTATTTCTACCGGGGCACCACCGCCAAAAGGAATTTTCTTAACCATGCTGTTCCCCGCATCTGCCACATAAATATTGCCTGCAGCATCAAATGCCACCCCAACCGGAGCGGTAAAGCCAGTGCCAACGCTGGTTCGGGCACCACCGCCAACAGGAATTTTATATAAAGTATCGTTCCCTGAATTGGCAACGTAAATATTTCCAGCGTGATCCAGGCCCAGGCCTATCGGAAAATTAAAACCGGTATCTATCACAGCCAAAGTGTTACTATAACTGGGAGCGCTTACGCCGCTGGCGGCTGGTATTAATGGGGTAATTGCAACATTTACAGGGTAAACTGCAGGTCCGCTGTAACTAAGAGTTGGCGGAGGCGGCAAAACAACTGTAATGTTTACTGTTGCTGATGCGCTGCCACCATAGCTGTAAGCGGTAATTTTATAATCTTTTGCGGCGCTTACCGCGGTTGGTGTACCGCTGATGGTCCCTGTGGTTCCACTGAACTTTAGGCCGGCCGGCAAAACATTGCTGATAAAATACCCTCCGGCAGGTATAAGCTTCTCAATAGCATTGTTCCCTGTATCGCCAATATAAACATTACCCATGGCGTCAACAGCTACGCCAGCCGGGGCATTAAAACCAGTACCTATTGGCACTTGCTTGTTACCACCTTTTGTTATCCGGTATAAGGTATTGTCAGTTTTATCGGTTACATATACATTGCCCGAGTTATCAGCAGCAATACCTGAGGGGAAATTAAAATAGCAGCCAATATTTAACGGAACACCTCCGGTCAACGCAACCTTATATACTGCATGGTCACCACCATCGGTAAAATATAAATTATCCTTTCCATCCACCGCAATACCTGTTAAGCTAATAAAACTATCACCCAGTGTTACGGTATTACCACTGCCGGCGCAAATCTTGTATACTGTCCCATCGCTTGAGTCGGCAACATACACATTACCCGCGGCATCAACCGCTACACTGCCCGGTCCGCTAAATCCTGTGCCAATGCTTATAGGTGTTCCGCCACCAGGCGGCATCTTTTTTACTAATCCGTTGCCCTGATCGGCAACATATATGTTACCAGCAGCATCTAATGCTACTCCTGTAGGGAAGACGAACCCGCTGCCTAATTCAACAGCGGCGCCCCCACCAACCGGTAACATCATTACCTTATTATTACCCGAATCGGCAAAATACACATTACCCGCAGCATCAACCGCTGTGCCACCCGGCTGGTTAAAACCGGCAGCTAATGTAATCGGGGTACTATTATAGCCGGGGGTACCCACACCTGTTGCAGTTGGCACAAGTGGTGTAACAGCCGTACCTGCGGTATAAGTTTGAGGACTGCTATAACTCAGGGTTGGCGCAGGGGGATTATCAACCTCAATACTAAAAGAAGCAGATGTACCGCCCCCGGCGTTATAAGCAATAACGATATAATTTGCAACTGCAGTTGCCATGGAAGGCCTACCACTTATAGTACCGGTAGTATCATTAAAACGCAATCCGGCCGGCAGTGCAGTTTTCAAGCTATAGCCTCCCGAAGGGGTAACTTTATAAAGCACATTCAGGGAAGCATCGGCTATAAACAAATTTCCTGAAGGGTCAGCCGCAACTCCCGAAGGGAATTGATAGGTAAAGCCTGTGCTCACCGGGTTGCCTCTTCCGCCTTCAACTTTATATACCAGCTTACCATACCCATCGGCAACGTACAAATTGCCGGCAGCATCAACCGCAACATTGGTTGGAAAATTAAACACAAAGCCGATATCAATTGCGCCGCCGCCTTTTACGGCTATCCTATATACTGACGAGGCGCTCCCGTCAGAAACATATACATTACCATGTTGGTCAACTGCAATACCTGTTAAATCATCAAAATCAGTAGCCATGGTTACCTGGGGGCCGCTAACGGGTACTTTATAAACGGAGGCGTTGCCTGCATCAGCTACATAAACGTTCCCTGCAGCATCAACGGCTACCCCAACCGGCGAATTAAAGCCTGTGCCAATATTCACAATTCCACTATTGTCTGCCGGGATTTTTTTAACCAATCCATCCCCTGAATCAGCAACATATATGTTCCCCGCAGCATCTACGGCCACACCAGACGGTGTATTAAAACCCGAACCTATGTTTACAGTTGTTCCGGTATTTACATTAATCTTTTTTATCAGGTTGTTTCCTTTATCTGCAACATAAACATTTCCAAGTGTATCTGCTGCTATACCCAAGGGGGCAAGAAACCCATTAGTCACAAGACCAGGAGCGGTATAGCCCGGCACATCAACCCCGCTGGCAGTTGGCACAAGCGGTGTAATAACCGTACCTGCCATATAGATTTGAGTACTATTATAACTTAGAGTTGGCACCGGTATTGCCGGATTTACCCTTACAGAAAAAGGTATTGCAGCCGAAGTGCAGTTTGTTGCCGTATTTACAATTGTTAAATTAAAATCATAAGTACCGGCTAATGTATTGACCGGGATATTTACAGATATTGGCGACGGATTTAAGGTAAAGCCGTTTACATCGCTAAAACCCGCCATTGCAGTAGCACCTGTTGAAATGTAGTAAATAAAGTTGCCGCTTGATAACCCGCTGTAAGGGATGGAGAATGTTGTTGCAGATGTGTTTACTGGCGTAATTGCGCCTAATGTAATCACAGGTAAATCATTAACCGTTCCGTTAATGGTCTCGGCCTGGTCAGCCACCCCGGTTGATGTAATGGTGATATCGCCCGCCGGAGTGCCTATTGCAGATGCGGTTATGCGTACAAATATATCCTGCAGGCTTACAATCCCTGTCGATTCTGTAAGCGTTAACTGTGAATTATAGTTACTGCCCGATGTTTTGCTAATCTCGTATCCTGCCGGGGCAGTTATAATTACATCTGCGGTTAAATTGGTGCCTGACACCTTAAAACTTTGATCTGCTGATGGGCTGCCGTTACAGCTGTTAAAAGCCGTCAATGTGCCGGTAAGCGTTACTGTAGGAGATGCCGGGGGTGTATTTACGGTTACTGAAAATGGAATATCAACCGATTGATTGCCTGAGGCCTGGTTCCGTACGTTAAAAATAAAATCGTAAGTACCGGCAGTGGTGCCAGGGATGGGTACTGATACCGGGTTGGGTGTGTTGAGCGAAAAATTACTTAACGGGCTAAAACCTGGCATAACATTGGTTGAGGCAGTTGTTACCGAGTAAAGATTAGGCGAGCCTGTTACATCACTGTAATTAATAGTAAATGAGGTTGATGTTTCTTCAACATCAGCTACCGGCGATAAAATTACATTCGGAATAACGGTGTTAATAGTTACAGCCAATACTGATGAGGCGTTGCTTACGTTGCCAACTCCATCAGTTGCTTTGGCGGTGATGTTATGGGCACCCTCAGATAACGTGGTGGTGGTAATAGAAAAACTGCCGCCTGTTGCTGTACCGCTGCCAAGCGAAGTTGTACCATCAGTATCATACAATGTAACCGTTGAGCCGGCCTCAGCTGTGCCGGTAATGGTTGGTGTTGTAACATTGGTAATATTGTCGTTTGGGGTGCCGCTATCGCTGCCGGTTGCCAATGCCAACAATGTGGGTGGTGCCGGAGCTGTGTTGTATACATCGCCGGTCAATCCGCCTGATATGGCATTGCCGGCAACATCGGTAATGATGGTGCTATTCCTGTTTCCTGATATTGTAGCCGTGCGCGTTGCCGCGTTGCCAATAAGCGATAACGTAAAAAGAATGACTGCAAAAGTCAAACCTTTAACAAACAGGATAAAAGAGCGTAAAAAATTGTTCATTGTATAGGGTTAGATCAATGGTTAAAGTATAGAATTATGGCAAGATTTTGATCCTGCAATAGCAATGGGGTGATTAAAAATATTAAAAATATATTTATAAAATCTATATGTTTTGAATAATCTTTAAAGATTATTTTTAGGTTAAAAATATAATGCATTAATTAACTGCAGTGTAATTTAACTTAACTTCCTATTTCTGTCTTTCATTTAATATCGTGTTTTATTGTGAAAGAACTCAGCCATTCATAATTCACTGTAAGTCAATAGCCTGCCTGCCTTATACCTAATAATGCAGAAGGCTCACTGGAGGGTAAAAAAGACCGGCTATATTCCTTTAGCGAATCCTTTTTTCATGAATAATCTATTAAAATTTACTGTTAGTAAACCTTGTTTAAATAACAAATTCTATAAATCCAATAGAATTTATGGCATTAATATACTTTTTAAAGTATTTTAAAAAGAAGGTGTTTTTTTTCTCTTTTTTTATTAATTTAGAAATTATTTCTTAATCTATACTTAATTACCTTAAATCAAAATCTTATGAAGATTAATTTACCTTTAAAATTTTGTTGGTTAACAGCAGCGTTAATAGCTGCCTGTGGGGTCAACGGTTATTCAAGTCCTTTAACTAAAGGGATCCCGGGTAGTGCCACTCATGCCCAGGCTCCTGTAAAAGGAGTTGTAAAAGATGCCACAGGCGAAACTCTTGTAGGCGTATCAGTATCAGTAAAGGGTACTTCAACAGGCACCCAAACAGATGTTAACGGTGCATTTACTTTAAATGCGAACCCTGGTGATGTGCTTGTATTCACTTACATTGGCTACCTTAAAAAAGAAGTTACCGTAGGCACGGATGTCAACCTTATTGTAACCATGCAATCTGATTCAAAACAACTAAATGAAGTTGTTGTAACTGCGTTAGGTGTTAAACGATCAGAAAAATCCCTTACTTATTCAACACAAAGTGTTGCGGGAAGTGAACTTACCGATGTTAAAAGCGACAACTTAATGAACGCTGTAAACGGTAAAGTTGCCGGCGTAACTATTACTCCAAGCGCTTCCGGAGTTGGTGGTTCTGTAAAGGTATTGCTCCGCGGTAACAGATCTGCCACCGGGAATAATCAGCCTTTGTATGTAATTGATGGTGTGCCTATCAGTAATAGCTCAAATGCTAACATGCAGCCTAACGGTACTTATGGAGGCACGCCTGATGGTGGCGATGGGATCTCAAATATGAATCCTGAAGATATTGAAAGCCTTACCGTACTAAAGGGCGCTTCGGCAGCCGCACTATATGGCAGCCAGGCGGCAAATGGTGTTATTGTTATTACCACTAAAAAAGGTAAGTCCGGTAAAACCCAAATCAATTTTTCATCATCAGCCAGCATTGATAAAAATGCTTATTTACCTCAATTTCAAAGTCATTATGGCGTAACAACTCCGGGAAATTCCACAAGCTTTGGGTCCAACATTTCCGGCGCGCCGGATAACTTGCCTCTTTTTTTCCAAACAGGCAATAACTTTACCAACGCTATCAGCTTAACAGGCGGCAATGAAATAGCTCAAACTTATTTTTCTTATGCCAACACTGATGCCAGGGGTGTTGAACCGGGCAATAAGCTAAGCAGGAACAATATTAACTTTCATGAAACAGCCAAATTTGGCAAGTTATCTGTTGATGGTAATGCTAACTATATTACACAACAGATTAACAATAGCCCAACAATAGGCTTTTATACCAATCCTTTAACAGGTTTATATCTTTTTCCAAGAGGAGAGAGCATTCTGCCTTATAAAACCAATTACGAGGGGCCAAATGGCGCCAATGGTGTACCTACCCAAAACTGGCCTTATCAGGAAGACCTTCAACAAAATCCATGGTGGATCATAAACCGGAATATAAATTTTTCAAAACGTAACCGCGTATTAATGAATGCGAGTGTTAAATATGATTTTACCAAATGGCTTAATATACAGGCAAGGGGAAGTATTGATCGTATTGATGATACCTATGACCAGCGTTATTATGCAGGCACATTGGCGCCCCTTGCAGCCGGTAATAACAATGGCAGTTACAGCGGATCAGACCAGGTATTGAATCAAAAATATGGCGATGTAATCGTGAACTTTACCCTACCTGGCAAGTCTGATTTTAAATTGGACGGTTTAATTGGTTCAAGTATCAATGATAACTTTACATCAGGTATTAATTGGGGAAACGGCCCTGGTGGATATGGGCTCATAACACCAAATTTGTTTACTATTCAAAACATCCAGGTTTCTAACAAAGCACAAGGTATAAATTCAGCAAACAGCGTTAATACACTTGCTAATAATCATAATCAAATTCAAGCCATATTTGCCAATGCAAATCTCTCGTATAAGAATTGGGTATATTTAACGCTGACGGGCAGAAACGATTGGTCATCTAATCTTGCATTTACACCAACCGACCATTACTTTTATCCATCAGCAGGTTTATCTTTCATATTAAACCAAATGACTGAGTTACCGCAGGTGATTTCGTATGCCAAGATAAGGGGATCGTATGCTCAGGTTGGTAATACAGTACAGCAATATGCATCAAACCCTGTTAATAATGCGGCAGATCCGAATAATGCTCCAAGTTCAAACGGAGTAACTTTATCCAACAGGCCCCCTTATCCAGCCCTTAAACCTGAAAAAACCAAATCTTTGGAATTAGGTGCTGACTTGCGGTTTTTGAATGATAAGCTAAGCTTTAGTTTTACTTATTATAAATCAAATACTTATAACCAATCAATCCCCGTTACTCCGCCTGCGCCTTCAGGATATGGCGCCGGATATGTAAATGCCGGGAATATTCAAAACCAGGGAATTGAGTTTACATTGGGCTACAACCTGGTAACTTCCAGCGATTTTAACTGGAACACTACGATTAATGGTTCAAGAAACATTAATAAAATTATTGATCTGGATTCAAAAGATGGTATAAACACTTTCCAGCTAACTAATAGTAACAGTTATCAATCTTTCCTGGCCAAGGGCGGATCCTTTGGTGATATTTGGGGCCAAACGTTACAGCGCGATGCGCAGGGCCGCGTAATGATTACAGCCCAGGGCTTACCTTTGTTAAGCGCTGGTTTTAGCAAAATAGCAAACCCTGCACCAAAATTCCAATTGGGCTGGAACAACAGTTTTAACTATAAAAACGTTTCGTTAAACCTATTAGTTGACGGTAAATTTGGCGGACAGGTGGTATCTGTTATGCAATCCATTCTGGATGCTTATGGTGTATCAAAAGCGTATGGTGATGCAAGAGATGCCGGCGGTGTAAAAATAAACGGTGTTGATCCGACTGGTAATAATGTAACTACTATTGATGCTCAAAAATGGTATACTTCCATCGGCGGCCGTAACGCGGCATTAGGCCAGTATGTTTACAGCGCTACTGTGGTCCGCTTACGCGAAGTTGCTTTAGGATATAATTACAAACTGTCTAAAACGGCTGCTATTAAATCTATAAAGCTTTCTCTTACCGGTAGAAATCTTATTTACTTCTATAAAAAGGCACCTTATGATCCGGAAGTTACCTCATCAACCGCAAACGGACTTGGTGGTGTTGACGTATTTAATCAGCCGGCAACACGTAATTACGGCCTGAACCTGAATGTTATATTTTAATTGTACATCTTTAATTAAAAGCAATGAAAACAAATTATAAATTAAATAAATATCTCAAAGGCAATCTGTATTTGATTGCACTTTGCCTATTGACGATAATAGGATTAAATAGTTGCACAAAAAACTTCGAAAAATATAATACTGATCAAACCGGTATTGCTAATAAGGACCTGAAAGTCCCAACACTGTTTATCCCAATCGAGCAGCAAATATTTCAAAATTACCAGGTCTCTCAAAACCTAAATGCTGACGCGTACGCAGGTTATTCATGCCCGCCACAAACTTTTGGCAGAACATTGTATAATATGAACTATGTTTTTGTTGATGGCTGGAACCAGACCGCATTTAACCAGATCTATACAAAAATTTTAGGCCCCATTAAAAATAAATTAGCGCCTATAGGAGTTAAAACCTCCCTGCCTGATTTTTGGGCAATTGCATTGTTACTGGAGGTTGAAGCGATGGATAGGGTAACTGACAAATTTGGACCGGCCCCTTACAGTAAGGTTGGTTCATCCTTAATCTCCATACCTTATGATGATCAGCAAAGTATCTACCAGCAAATGTTTTTGCAGCTCGACACCGCATCAACAAACCTGCAAACTTATATAGCAGCCAACCCTGGTAAAACACCTTTTGTAAACTCTGATGTAATTTTTAATGGTGATTACACTAAATGGCTAAAATTTGCTAACTCGTTGAGGTTGCGCCTGGCTATGCACATCGTAAAGGTTGACCCTGCAACTGCACAGGCACAAGCAGAAAAAGCCCTAAGTGCAGCGGGTGGTTTACTTTCAGACGTTTCTGATGACGCGGCCATTGCCGGAAGCGGGCAAAACGATTATTTCGTAATAACAGCCAGTTATACTGATAATTCCATGAACGCATCCATCCAATCATACATGGTAGGATATAACGATCCGCGTATTTCCAAATATTTTACGCCTATAAATCCTACATTCACGTTCCCGGGAGCCAGCTATGCAGGGAAATATATAGGGATTCGTATTGGCTCAGACGTACCAAATAAACCGGCTTATTCAGGTTATTCAGTATATAACTTTACCAATACGTTTACGGCAGCTGCACCTCAATTGATGATGACGGCTGCAGAAGTTTGGTTCTTAAAAGCTGAGGCGGCTTTGAGGGGATGGGCTGGTGCCGGCGATATTCAAACTGATTATGAAACCGGTATCCAAACTTCAATGACGCAATATGGTGTTGCTTCAGGAGCAGCTGGTTTTATTGCCGATGCAACCAGTACACCTGCAGCTTATACAGATCCTCAAAATGCGGTTAATAGCTCTCCTGCGTTATCAGCCATCACCATAAAGTGGGACCCTGCTGCCGGCAATGAAACAAAGCTTGAGCGGATCATTACCCAAAAATGGCTTGCCATGTTTCCCGAAGGGCAGGAAGCCTGGACAGAATTCCGTCGTACAGGTTATCCCAAATTGTTCCCTGTTGTAAATAATAACAGTAACGGAACAATTGATACTAAAATACAGGTACGCCGTTTACCTTATCCTTTAAGCGAGTACACAACAAATACCGCCGGTGTACAAGGTGGTGTAAAACTTTTGAATGGCGCTGATAACGGTGGCACCCGCTTATGGTGGGACGTTAATAAACCAAATTTTTAATCCACTCCTATCAACCATTAATAATAAAGGCCCTTTAAATAAGGGCCTTTATTATTAAAAGAGCTACAGGTTTCAGGAAATCAATGCTCTTAAAATCGTTTTAAAAAAACACTTTTCAATTATCATATTTATCCTTACATTTGCAGGCTAATTGTTGCTCATTGAAATCGCTAAGAAATTTTTCGATTCCCTTTACCGGCCTGAAACTGGGGAAGCACCAGTTTGAGTACATTATTAATGATGCTTTTTTTAACGAGTTTGAATATTCGCTGGTTAAAAAGGCAAACTTAAATTGCCAGGTAGAGTTAGAAAGACAGGAAACTATGATTATCCTGAATTTTCAGATCACCGGAACAATTGATGCAAACTGCGACAGGTGTTTGGCGCAATATCCGCAACAGGTGGATATACACGAACAACAGGTGGCAAAGTTTAGCGAAGAGGAAATTGGTGAAGATGAAGAGATCATCGTCCTTACTAAAAATGATCATGAGATCAATATAGCGGGGCTGATATACGAATATATAAACGTTGCATTGCCATTTATTACGGTGTGTGACAACGAAGGGAAAACTTCCTTTTGTGATAAAGAAATGCTTGATAGCTTAAATAAGCTTTCGGCAAATACCGAACAAAATGAGCAGGCAGACCCACGGTGGGACGCGCTCAAAAAGATTAAATAAAATATAAATACCAGGTTTTATGCCACATCCAAAACGCAAAATATCCAAATCAAGGAGAGATAAACGCAGAACGCATGATAATGCTGTAGCGCCAACCTTAACTACCTGCAAAACTACAGGTGCTGTACATTTACCACACAGAGCTTACACTGTTGATGGCAATGTATACTACAACGGTAAATTACTGATTGAGAAAGCAGCTGTAGCTTAGGTTTAATTTTCTGGTATGAAGATTGGCTTAGATATTATGGGCGGTGATTACGCTCCCAAAGCAACCGTTTTAGGGGCAATTGAAGCTTATAAAGTATTATCTGCCGACCAGAAATTGGTGCTTATTGGCGACAAAGATCAGACGGTAAGCATACTTCAGGAAAATAATTTTAACCCCGATCATTTCGACTTTGTTCATACAACAGAGGTGATAGGTATGGGTGAGCACCCTACAAAAGCCATTGTTCAAAAACCTGACTCAAGTATTTCTGTCGGTTTTAAATTGCTTAAAGAAGGGGGCATTGATGCATTTTCATCAGCCGGTAATAGCGGAGCTATGCTGGTAGGTGCTATGTTTAGTGTAAAAGCCATTCCCGGCATTTTGCGCCCTGCAATAGCAAGTTTTGTACCCAAACTGGAAGGCGGTTTGGGTATTTTAGTTGATGTAGGCGCCAATGCCGATTGCAAGCCTGAATATTTAGTGCAATTTGGTGTGCTGGGCAGCTTATTTGCACAGTATGTTTATGGCACTAACAATCCGCGTGTTGCATTAATAAACATCGGCGAAGAAGAGGAGAAGGGCAATATACTTAGCCTGGCAGCCTGGCAACTGATGAAAGAATCGCAATTGATTAATTTTACCGGTAACGTTGAAGGCCGCGACTTACTGTTTGGCGACCATGCTGATGTTTTTGTTTGCGATGGCTTTACCGGCAATGTAATATTAAAGCTTGCTGAATCGTTTTATGTAGTTAGCCTTAAAAGAAGGTTAAAAGACGAATTTTTCGACAGGTTTAATTATGAACAATACGGTGGCAGCCCCATATTGGGTGTAAATGCCCCCGTTGTTGTTGGCCACGGCATATCAAACCCCGAGGCTATTAAAAACATGGTGCTGCTTTCTAAAAACATGGTTGAAAGCGGTCTTACAGATAAAATTAAACTGGCTTTCCAGTAAAAAATATTATAATGAATAAAATTCATGCTGCTATTACAGCTGTGAATGGTTATGTGCCTGATTACGTACTTACCAACCACGAGCTGGAAACGATGGTAGAAACCAATGACGAGTGGATAACCATCCGCACTGGCATCAAAGAACGAAGAATCTTAAAGGGCGAGGGATTAGGCACATCAGACATGGCAGTTCCGGCTGTTAATGGCTTGTTAAAAAAACGCGGCATCGGCGCTGATGAAATTGACCTGATCATTTTTTGCACCACCACTCCCGATCGTGTATTCCCCGCAACTGCAAATATATTGGCAGATAAAATTGGCGCCAAAAATGCCTGGGGTTATGACCTGCAGGCTACCTGCTCAGGATTTTTATTTGGCCTTGCAACCGGCTCGCAGTTTATTGAAACCGGTAAGTATAAAAAAGTTTTAGTTATCGGCGGTGATAAAATGTCATCAATGATTGATTACAAGGACCGTGCAACCTGCATTATTTTTGGTGATGGCTGCGGCGCTGTTTTATTGGAGCCAAATGAAGAAGGTTATGGCGTTATTGATTCTGTTTTAAAGAGCGATGGCTCAGGTGTTCCGTTTTTGCATCAAAAAGCAGGCGGATCAGTAAGCCCAGCCTCGCATGAAACTATTGACAAGCGCGAACACTATTTATACCAGGAGGGGCAGGCAGTATTTAAATTTGCCGTAACCAATATGGCCGAAGTTGCTGCCGAAGTGATGGAGCGCAATAATCTTAAAGCCGATGACATTGCGTGGCTTGTACCACACCAGGCTAATAAACGTATTATTGATGCTACGGCCAGTCGTACAGGTGTTAGCCCCGATAAAGTGATTATAAATATTGAACGATACGGTAACACAACAAACGGAACTTTACCCTTATGTTTGTGGGAATGGGAAGATAAATTTAAAAAAGGCGATAACCTGATATTAGCTGCCTTTGGCGGTGGCTTTACATGGGGGTCAATTTATTTAAAGTGGGCTTATTAAATGTGCGGATGCGTGAATATGCAGATGTGCGAATTAAAATAATTTTATAATTTTATTCCACACATTTGAAGTCAATAAATCAGCACACCAAAAACACTTTTCAGTAAAAAAAATTAAAATGAGTAAAATTCATGCTGCTATTACAGCTGTACATGGTTATGTGCCCGATTACATATTAACCAACCAGGAGCTGGAAACAATGGTAGATACTAATGACGAGTGGATAACCACCCGTACCGGTATTAAGGAGCGGAGAATATTAAAGGGTGAGGGCTTAGGCACATCAGACCTGGCCGTTCCGGCTGTTGAAGCATTATTAAAAAAACGTGGTATCGGTGCCGATGAGCTTGACCTTATCATTTTTTGCACCACTACACCTGATCGGGTATTCCCCGCTACGGCCAATATATTAGCAGATAAAATTGGAGCAAAAAATGCCTGGGGTTACGACCTGCAGGCTGCATGTTCGGGCTTTTTATTCGGGCTTGCAACAGGTTCGCAGTTTATTGAAAGTGGCAAGCATAAAAAAGTTTTAGTTATTGGCGGCGATAAAATGTCGTCAATTACCAATTACGAAGACCGTGCCACCTGTATTATTTTTGGTGATGGTTGCGGTGCAGTTTTATTGGAGCCAAATGACGAAGGCAATGGCATTATCGATTCCATTTTAAGAAGCGATGGTTCCGGCGTACCTTATCTTCACCAAAAGGCCGGTGGGTCTGTTAGGCCTGCTACGCACGAAACTGTTGATGCACGCGAACATTTTGCTTACCAGGAGGGCCAGGCCGTATTTAAATTTGCCGTAACCAAAATGGCTGATGTTGCCGCCGAAGTAATGGAGCGCAATGGCCTTGTGGCAGAGGATATTGCATGGCTGGTACCGCACCAGGCTAACAAACGCATTATTGATGCTACTGCTAGCCGTACCGGTGTTACTGCCGACAAGGTAATTATCAATATAGAAAAATACGGTAACACAACCAACGGAACAATACCACTTTGTTTGTGGGAGTGGGAAGATAAATTTAAAAAAGGCGATAACCTGATCCTGGCTGCTTTTGGCGGCGGGTTTACCTGGGGATCGATCTATTTAAAGTGGGCGTATTGATGTGCAAATGAGAAAATGATGCGTGGATGTGCGAATATGCAGATGTGCGGAGGAGAGAAAATCCACATATTTGCGATGGCACCGAATTAGATAGTTTATTTTTTTCATCCGCACATCAGAAATCCGCACATTTGCACATCGGCACGGACATTATCAAATATGTTTTGTTTATTTGCTTACATAAACTAATAATCTTAATTAATTAAAAACATCCGCACATCTGCACATTCGAAATTCGCACATTTGGAGTTTGCACATCTGCACATTATCATATAACTTTATCAAAACCAATTAACCCCCGGGCATGGATATTAAACAAATTCAGGATCTTATACGCTTTGTTTCCAAATCAGGAGTAAACGAAGTTTCAATAGAACAGGAAAACTTTAAGATCACAATAAAAACCAACCAGGTTGCAACTATTGTGAACGCAACTGTTCCAGATGCTTCAACTGCACCATTGGCTGCCCATACTGCCGCAGCACCTGTTGCAGCAATACCTTTAGCAGCCCCCGTTGCCGATACATCCCATTACATAACTGTAAAATCGCCAATGATAGGAACTTTCTATCGCTCAGCAAGCCCTGAAAAACCGCTTTTTGTAAATGTTGGCGATGAGATAAAACCGGGAACAGTACTTTGCATTATTGAAGCAATGAAATTATTTAATGAAATTGAATCGGAAGTTTCAGGCCGGATCGTAAAAATACTGGTTGATAACGCATCGCCGGTTGAATATGACCAGCCTTTATTTTTGGTTGAACCGATGTAAATGTGCAAATATGCAGATGCGTGGATGTGCGAATGACTTGCACATTCAAAAAATCATCTGCACATCCGCACATTGATAATCCGCACATTTAAAAATTATGTTTAAAAAAATATTAATAGCTAACCGGGGAGAAATTGCCTTGCGAATTATTCGCACCTGTAAGGAAATGGGCATAAAAACCGTAGCTGTATATTCAACTGCCGACAGAGACAGCCTTCATGTACGTTTTGCTGATGAAGCTGTTTGTATAGGCCCTCCTCCAAGCCGCGACTCGTATTTAAACATACCGAATATTATATCGGCAGCAGAACTAACCAATGCCGATGCTATTCATCCCGGTTACGGATTTTTATCAGAAAACGCAAAGTTCTCCTCTATTTGTGCGGAATATGGCATAAAATTTATTGGGGCAACTGCCGCGCAGATAAATGCCATGGGCGATAAGGCTTCGGCTAAAGAAACCATGAAAAAGGCCGGTGTACCTTGTATCCCGGGCTCAGAAGGTTTGTTAACCAGCGTACAGGAAGGTATCAGCATTTCTAAAAAAATAGGTTACCCTGTTATACTAAAGGCTACTGCCGGTGGTGGCGGCAGGGGTATGCGCATTGTTTGGAAGGATGAAGAGTTTGAGAATGCCTGGGATAGCGCCCGTGCAGAATCAGGCGCAGCCTTTGGTAACGATGGCATGTATCTTGAAAAATATGTACAAGACCCACGCCACATTGAGATCCAGGTTGTTGGCGACCAATATGGCAAAGTATGCCACCTGAGCGAACGTGATTGCTCTATCCAGCGCCGTCACCAAAAATTGGTGGAAGAGTCGCCCTCTCCTTTTATGACAGAAAAACTGCGTAAAAAAATGGGCGAAGCTGCCATAAAAGGCGCAAAGGCTGTAAAATATGAAGGAGCCGGAACAGTAGAATTTTTGGTTGATAAAGACCGGAACTTTTATTTTATGGAAATGAATACCCGGATCCAGGTAGAACACCCCGTTACCGAGGAGGTTATAAATTTCGATTTAATAAAAGAGCAGATAAAAGTTGCAGCCGGCATCCCTATCTCAGGCAAAAACTACGAGCCGATATTGCATGCAATTGAGTGCCGTATAAATGCCGAAGATCCTTTTAATAATTTCCGCCCATCACCAGGAAAGATCACAAACTTTCATTCGCCGGGTGGTCATGGTGTACGTATTGACACCCATGTTTATGCCGGATATGTGATCCCACCGAATTACGATTCAATGATTGCCAAAGTTATTTGTATGGCCCAAACCCGTGATGAAGCACTGGCCACCATGGCACGCGCATTAAGCGAGTTTGTAATTGAAGGTGTAAAAACAACCATACCTTTCCACTTAAAGCTACTACAGGATCCTAACTTTAGGGCTGGTAATTTTACCACTAAGTTTATGGAAACCTTTGAATATTCTGAATAAGCGAAACCGGGGGGTTAAAAATTAAACATATATTGCTCCAGGCATTTTAAGCCGGGTTTTTATTTTCAACAATGGCAAACATAGGTAGTAAGCTAATCAAAGCTATAAAAGATAAAGGGAACACGTTAGAGGGCGAAATGTCATTCTTTGAGCATTTAGAAGCTTTAAGATGGCACCTTATCCGCGCTTCGCTTGCTGTAGTGATATTTGCTATAGCCGCTTACGCTTATTACGATGAAATTTTCAAATATGTAATAATGGCGCCTACGCACACCACATTTTGGGCCTATAGGATGATGTGCGACATGGGCACTTTATTCCAAAGTTTGCTGCCATCGTTGTTCCAGGCAAAAGATTTTTGTGTTGATAGTATCCATGTAACGCTTATTAACACAGAAATGGCGGGGCAATTTACATTGAAGATTAATTCGTCCCTCATGATAGGCCTTGTTTTAGGCATACCCTACCTGTTTTGGGAGTTGTGGCGTTTCATTAAACCAGCTCTTCACGAAAAAGAGCGGAAGGCCGCCAGTGGCTTTGTATTCTACGCGTCTTTACTGTTCCTTTTAGGGGTAATGTTCGGTTATTTTATAATCACACCGTTATCTATCCGGTTTTTAGCAGGCTTTATTGTTAGTCCTGACATTAAAAACTATTTCGACGTAGACTCTTATTTATCTTCTGTAGCTACGTTAACATTGGCTACCGGCGTGGTTTTCCAATTGCCCATTTTGGTGTACATAATTTCGAGCCTTGGCTTTTTAACGCCAAAGCTTATGCGGAGCAGCAGGCGTTATGCTATAGTTATTATATTAATAATTGCGGCAGTAGTAACCCCAACCCCTGATGCACTTACCATGACAGTTGTGGCCATTCCTTTGCTCTTTTTGTACGAGCTAAGTATATTTGTTGCCGCAAGCGTTGAAAAAAGACGCCAGAGGAAAGAATTGATGAATATTTAATGTGCAGATTTCTGATGTGCGGATGTGCGAATGATCTTTTGATTCGCACATCCGCACATTTGAGTTTTTACTCGTTCCACATCATTTTTCGCATCTGCACATTTGCATATTCGTACATCTGCACATTCATTTTCTCATCCGCACATTTGCATATCCGCACATTCGCACATCTATTTTTATTCCAACAAAAATTTTACCTTAGCCCCTTACAATAATCATTAAATTTGATGTTATGAATAAAGGGTTAAAGATTGCCATTGGCGCTGATCACGCTGGATTTGACTATAAAAAAGAGCTTATTGAAGCGCTGGATGTAAAAGAAGTTAAAGATTTCGGAACCTACTCTGATGCTTCGGCAGACTACCCTGACTTTGCTCACCCTGTAGCACTTGCTGTTGAAAGTGGTGATTTTGATTTCGGCATACTGGTATGCGGCAGCGGGAATGGTGTGGCCATCACCGCCAACAAGCACCAGGGCATCCGCGCATCAATTTGCTGGAATGAGGAATTGGCCGAAAGAGCCCGTAGTCATAACAATGCAAATATCATATGTATCCCCGCCCGCCATATTTCTATTGATGAAGCAAAAAAAATTGTAGCGATATTTTTGAGCACTGAATTTGAAGGTGGCCGCCACGCAACAAGGGTGGGTAAAATATCTTGTTGATTTGAGGTGAAAGCTGAAAGGTAAAAGGCGAAAGGTTTTTTTCTTTTGGCTATGAACCCTCAACCATGAACTAAAAAACAAACTGACCCATTATTATGAATAAATTATTACTAACAATTGCCTCAATTGGCCTGGTAACGGGGGCTTGCGCACAGCAAAACCCAACCGCCATGAAGTACGCGCCAATTATCAGCGCCGAACTGGCCAAAAAACATTTGAGTATTATTGCCTCGGATGCATTTGAAGGCCGCGAAACCGGCAAACCCGGAGCCGACAAAGCGGCCCATTACATTGCCGATGAATTTAAATCAATAGGCTTGCAGCCTATTGTGAACGGCAACTCCTACTTCCTGGATGTTCCATTGGTTGAAAATGCTTTTAAAGTGAGCACTTTTACCGTAAACGGGAAATCATTCACAAGCGGAACGGATTTTTATGCAAGCGGATCAGCACCTGCAAAAACTTTAAATGCAAGTGAAATTGTTTTTATTGGCTACGGTATTGAATCTGATAATTACGATGATTTAAAAGGGGTTGATATAGCCGGCAAAATAGTACTATATATTAATGATGGCGAGCCAATGAACAATGGCGTGTCAAAGATCACCGGCACTAATAAAAAATCAGAGTGGAGCACTATTCGCTCAAAACGCCTTAAATTTTTAAGAAGTAAAAATCCAGCGCTAATATTGGCAGTAGGTCCAAACGTTGCTGATATTTTAAAAAGATTTGGCAGCCAGATAGGTGCCGGGCAATTATCCATTAAAAAGGATGGCCCTGTTGAAACCCCTGCCATTGCCTATAATATAACCCCAGAAGTAGCAAATCAGATACTTAAAAATTCAGGCAAAACCTATACTGAATTAAAAGCGGCCATTGATGCAGCCGGCACGCCGCAAACACAAACCATAAAAGCTGACATCTCAACCTCATACGCTAATGAAAGTAAAGATGTAAAAGCTGTTGATGCGCTTGGTTACTTACCTGGTAGCGATCCTAAGCTTAGGGATGAAGTGCTGGTAATATCTGCGCACTATGACCATATTGGTTTAATGCCTGCCGGATCAAAGGATATGGTGAATAATGGCGCTGATGATGATGGATCAGGCACAACAAGCATCATGGAAATTGCAAGAGCTTTTGCAAAAGCGAAAAAAGACGGTCACGGTCCACGCCGTAGCATTCTGTTTTTAGGGAACGTAGGTGAAGAAAAAGGATTGCTTGGATCTGAATATTATACTGATCATCCGGTTATCCCCCTGGCAAACACCATTACCGATTTAAATATTGATATGGTTGGCCGTGTTGGCTTTGATTATATAGGCAAGCCAGATTCTGCGAATTATGTGTACGTAATTGGTTCATCAATGTTAAGCACCGATTTGCACAAGGCTGGAGAGAAAGCAAACGACACTTATACAAAGCTAAAATTGGACTATAAATACGACGATCTGAACGATCCTAATCATTTTTATGAGCGCTCAGATCATTACAATTTTGCCAAGCATGGTGTTCCTATTATCTTTTATTTTAATGGAGTACATGCTGATTACCACCAACCTGGCGATGAAGTAAGCAAGATCAACTTCCCGCTATTAGCTAAACGAGCCCAGCTGGTATTTTATACCGCATGGGATCTGCTAAATGCGGATACCCGCCCGGTGGTTGATGGAAAAAAATAGTTTTTGCTCATCCATTTAAGCACTACACAAAAGGATAGGTATATTTGCCTATCCTTTTTTTATTTGTAAAACCCTACCTTCGTAAATATGGGAAGCACTGCTGAAGAATTCTTGGTTACCTCGGAAGATAAGGCTTTTGACATGGATCATCGCCGTATTATCAATTACAATATTGGTAAGTATGATACTGCTGTAGATAAAGGATTATCAAGGATCATAAACCTCGAAAACACCAAGCGCAAGGCACATGTGATCAAATGGAAGGTGATGGAGAACCTGGACAAGATCCTGCCGGAGTTTGAAGCCAATTTCCAAAAACGCGGTGGTAAAGTGATCTGGGCAAATGATGCCGAAGAAGCTAACCGCGAGATCCTTAATATTATAAAAAAAGCTGGTGCAAAAACCGTTGTAAAATCAAAATCAATGGTTACCGAAGAAATTCACATGAATGAATTTCTGGAACACCATCACATCGAATCATTAGAAACCGATCTTGGCGAATATATTGTGCAATTGTTAGGGCAAAGGCCTTATCATATTGTTACGCCCGCCATGCACCTATCAAAAGAAGACATTGCAAAGCTGTTTCATGAAAAATTTGGCACCCCGCTTGATTTTACGCCCGAACAGCTTACCCAAAAAGCCCGCGAGCTGCTGCGCGATAAATATGTGCAGGCCGATGTTGGCATAACCGGCGCTAATTTTTTAATTGCCGATACCGGCAGCATAGCCATAACTGAAAACGAAGGAAATGCGCGTTTAAGCACATCGTTCCCTAAAATACATATTGCAGTTGTGGGAATAGAGAAGATCATCCCCACCATGGCTGACCTCGACCTGTTTTGGCCGATGCTTGCAACACATGGCACGGGGCAAAACTTAACGGTTTATAACACCATTTTAAGCGGTCCACGCCAGGCTGAGGAAACTGACGGGCCTGATGAAATGTATGTGGTGCTGCTTGATAACGGGCGCACCAACCTGCTTGCCCAAAAGGAGCAGCGCCAGGCTTTATACTGCATTCGTTGCGGCGCCTGCCTTAATGCCTGCCCTGTGTATAAGAACATAGGCGGCCATACTTATGAAACCACCTACAGCGGGCCTATCGGCTCCATTATAACCCCGCATATGGCCGGCATGGAAGAGTTTAAGCATTTAAGCTATGCCTCAAGCCTTTGCGGAAAGTGTACTGAAGTGTGCCCTGTGAAAATTGAAATCCATAAAATGCTGCTGCTTAACCGCCGTGATGCCGTGCAGGAGCACCTTGTTACTACAAAAGAACAATGGGGCTGGTCGCTTTGGAAAAAAGGAATGCTTAGCCGTAAGCTCACAGATTTTTTGAGCGGTAAAACAAAAAACATTATGCTCCGCACTTTCTTCAAAAAAACCTGGGGCCATTATAAAGAAATGCCAAAAGTTGCAGAAAAATCCTTCAGCACAATGTTTAAGGAACAAAACGGAATTAAAGATTAGTCAAATTACCGGTTCTGGAAAACCCCGGCTATCTTGTCAACATCCGTGACCACTATGCATTATCACGGAGTTACTTCTTCAGTACTCCCCCATGCAATCACGTTTTGGATCAAAGAAAAGGGCTGTAAAGCTTTCAACCTCTACAACCCTTAAACCTTTTATAACTTATTAAAACCTTACGCTACCATCATTTGGTTAACCAGCGCGCTCATATCTGTGCGGTTACCGCTTAGCTTCGAAATCAGGTTACTTAAGCCAAAATCTATATTCTTTGCATCTTTTGACTCCTTAACCAGCTCGGCCATAACAGGTGTTATCAGCGAGTTAGCTGCAAATAAAGCCGAATCCGGCGCAATGCCGTAAAAATTATTCAGCTTGTTGGCAAATTTATTTATTATGCTTGATACCAGCGAGTTATTATAAATCCCCGAAAATTGAAAAAATTTGATCAGCTCCTTTATCTTACCCGTTTCCAGCTGGTTTTTTAAAACCTCGATAATAGAACTTGAAGCCTCGTTGATCACCGCTTCATGATATTTTACAGGGATCGCAGGATTGTCGATAACAGCCGTCCCGGCGTTATTTTTGACAAGCATAAACAGTTTTTCAAACATCGTATAGTGTAGTTAAAGCAGATTAATAATTTGATAAAAAAACTCGATTTATTTATTACCAACGCAAATATATCAAATAATTATTTTGAGTTTCAAAATAATATACAAATTTTGTTAAAAATATGACAATTGGCTTATTGTAAAACAAACACTATGCATGGTGTGTTTAAGTAACACTATTAAGTCACAATTTTTAGATTAAAATAACACTTCGATGTCATACTTTTAGGTTTTAATACCGCTCTAAGTATTTAACTTATTACTTTTGCTTAAAACCATTTCAATTATGCTGCCAAACACCGATTTTACCACCACCCAGTCATACAAATACCTGGCTGACCATTACATTGATATTGTATCAAAAAGCTTAAAAGAGCTGTTTGAAATTGACAATCAACGCTTTACTAAGTTTTCACTGCAATTTGAAGACATTTTACTTGACTATTCAAAAAACCGCATTGATGAGCAAACTGTAGCTTTGTTGATGCAACTAGCCAGGGAGTGTTCAGTAAATAAGGCAATTGAAGCCATGTTTAGCGGCGAAATAATCAACGTTACTGAGGGCAGGCCGGTGCTGCATATTGCCCTGCGCAATCGCAGCAATACACCTATTTATGTTGAGGGAAAAGATGTAATGCCTGATGTAAACCACGTGCTTGAACATATGAAAACTTTTAGCGAAGCCATCATTTCAGGTACATGGAAAGGCTATACAGGCAAAACAATAACTGATGTGGTGAACATTGGGATAGGCGGATCAGACCTGGGGCCGGTAATGGTTACTGAAGCTTTAAAGGCTTACAAAAACCATCTTAACATGCACTTTGTTTCAAATGTGGATGGTACGCACATAGTGGAGACTTTAAAAGGCCTCAGCCCTGAAACTACGCTGTTCCTGATAGCATCAAAAACTTTCACCACGCAGGAAACCATGGGCAATGCCCATAGCGCCCGCGACTGGTTTATTGCAGGCGGTGGTAAGGATGCTGATGTGGCTAAACATTTTGCAGCGCTTTCAACCAATACGGAAGGTGTTGCTAAATTTGGCATCGATACTAAAAACATGTTTGAGTTTTGGGACTGGGTTGGCGGTCGTTATTCTTTATGGAGCGCAATTGGTTTATCAATAGCATTAAGCATAGGATATGACAACTTTACCCAGCTTTTAGATGGCGCTCATGCTATGGATAATCATTTTAAATCAACCGAGCTTGAACAAAATTTGCCGGTAACATTAGCTTTAGTTGGCATTTGGTATAATAACTTTTTCGAGGCAGAAACAAATGCTATTTTACCTTACGACCAATATATGCACCGCTTTGCCGCTTATTTTCAGCAGGGCGATATGGAAAGCAATGGCAAACATGTTGACCGTAACGGAAAGCCTGTTGATTACCAAACAGGCCCTATAATTTGGGGTGAGCCCGGAACCAATGGCCAGCATGCATTTTATCAATTAATTCACCAGGGAACAAAACTGATCCCCTGCGATTTTATAGCACCGGCGCAATCACATAATCCCCTGGGCGAGCATCACAATATGCTGCTCTCAAACTTCTTTGCACAAACAGAAGCTTTGATGAATGGTAAAACCCGCGAGGTAGTTGTTGATGAACTGAAAAAAGCTGGTAAAACCGAAGAAGAAATAGAAAAGATAGCGCCGTTTAAAGAGTTTGAAGGCAACAGGCCAACAAACTCTATCTTGTTAAAGAAAATAACGCCACACAGCCTGGGTTCGCTAATAGCCATGTATGAGCACAAGATATTTGTACAGGGAATTATCTGGAACATTTATAGCTTTGACCAATGGGGGGTGGAGCTTGGCAAGCAACTGGCCGGGAAGATCTTGCCCGAGCTAAAAGATAACAACGAAGTGAATACGCATGATTCATCAACTAATGGATTGATCAATCAATATAAAGCATGGCGCTAGGCCTCACCCCCCGAAAAGGGAGTTTTTTAAAAGTATGATTATAAAAAGTGCCCGGAGTATTCCGGGCATTTATGTTTAATACTATTGCCAACGAGTTCATCTCCAATTTTCAATGATAATAATGTAGAAAAAAGCGAAAGATAAATCCATTGTCCTCCCTGCTTAGTCTTATCAATTTCTTCCCAATTTTCTTCTTACTTTTACAGCCAACCAATACGCCTTAAATGAGCAAACCCTTTAATCGCCCCATTCGTGTTTTAGTTGCCAAGGTAGGGCTTGACGGCCATGACCGTGGTGCACGTATAATTGCTACTTCCCTGCGTGATGCGGGTATGGAAGTTATTTATACCGGCCTGCGCCAAACGCCCGAGATGGTGGTAAACACAGCCTTGCAGGAAGATGTTGATGCTATTGGCATCTCTATTCTTTCAGGCGCTCATATGACGGTTTTCCCAAAGATCATCAACCTCATTAAACAAAAAGGGATGGACGATGTGCTGCTAACCGGTGGCGGCATCATCCCGCAGGATGATATGGACGCGCTTAAACAGATAGGTGTGGGCGAGCTTTTTCCGCCGGGCACCACTACACATGATATTGTTAAATATATAACCGACTGGGTGCATCAGCACCGTAATTTCTAAGCCTGCCCATTATGGTATTCCAAAATTTACTGATAGAAAATAAAGAACGCATCCGCTATATTATTATCAATCGCGAAAGCAAACTGAATGCGCTTAACAAGGCCACCCTTGCCGATTTGCATGCTGCAATTACCGACGCCTTTAATAGCCCGGCAGTGGGCGGCATTATTATAACAGGTGCAGGGCAAAAAGCTTTTGTTGCCGGGGCCGATATCGCCGAATTTGTTGAACTTGATGCCGAAGGCGGTCGCTTGTTGGCACAACATGGACAAGCAACCGTTTTCGACCTGATAGAGAATGGCAACAAGCCTATTATAGCAGCAGTTAATGGTTTTGCTTTGGGAGGGGGATTAGAGTTGGCCATGGCCTGCCACATCCGTGTAGCTTCTGATAATGCCAAAATGGGTTTGCCTGAGGTTACTTTAGGATTAGTGCCGGGATATGGAGGTACACAACGCTTAACGCAACTTGTTGGTAAAGGAAAAGCTTTGGAAATGATAATGACCGCCGATATGATAACTGCTACCGAAGCGCATGAATACGGCTTGGTAAACCATGTAGTAAGCCAGGAAGAGCTATTGGCTAAAGCTGAAGAGATTTTAAATAAGATCCTTTTACGGGCCCCATTGGCCATTGCATCAGCAATAAAAGCAGTAAATGCAGGCACACCTGATGGTGTGAATGGCTTTGAAACTGAGATTGAAGAGTTTGGAAAATGCTTCGGAACCCAGGATTTTAAAGAAGGTGTGGCAGCCTTTTTAGCAAAGAGAAAGCCGGATTTTAAAGGAAAATAGCAGCAATTATTTGGATAGCATATGATCCTGCTTTAGGATGAATGCCCGGGCAACCTGTTTGCACTTTAAATAATTAAACCATCCGTTAAAAGGAGAAACACTGCTGTATTTAATTATTGAGGTAATATTAAGGTATACATCTTAATCATCAAATAAAATTGTAATTACCCGGCTATTCGTGTTATATTTTGAATTTGTGCTGTATTTTATATCCCTGATAATATTTTGCCCGGAATCTTTTATTTCAAGATCATCAAACAGTTCATTAAAGGACGACAGGATATTTTTACGGTTACTATTTATATCATTTCCCGGAATTTTTACCAATTTATCCATTAATAACAGGTTGGCAAACATCCAGATAGTAATGGCTGCGGTTATACCAATTAAGGGTATGGCATTATCAAAACCATTATTAAGTAGAATGCCTATAACGACGACAATTACTGTTAACCCGATAAACCAAGTAAACAGGCGGTCAAATATTGAGGAGTCCCCCTCGTTGTAAACAAGTTTTTTGCGTTCGATGCTTTTATTAAAATCAACTGATGGAATTGGCATGAATAGGAATATTTGCGTTAAATATAACGTTTTAAGCCATTTATTACAACTCTCTTTCGGCTACAAAAAGTGCCTTTTCAGTATAAAAAATGAGATAAAAATTACAAAACTGACTAAAACTACAAATAGGTCAAAAATTAATTCACTGTTAATCAAACGATTGAATAATCGTGACAATAGGATGAAAAATCGTGTTAATTTGTGCTGTTACTTTGTTCCGTGTTTATAAAAACACAACAATTTAATAACACATATAGTCATGAAAAGTACATTAAAAATTTCAGCTTTAATTTTAGCTTTCGCCGGTTTAACACTGGGCGCAAAAGCACAAACATCAACCACATCTACTACCAAAACTTCAACTTCATCAAACGGGGTAATTTTAAGCATAGGCGTTGACGCGGGGATCCCGACAGGTAAATTATCAGATTCTTACAACTGGAACATTGGTGGTTCAGTACAGGCAGACCTGCCTATTGCACAAAACTTGTTTGTTACTGTTAACGCAGGTTATAACAGCATACAAGGCAAAAAGAACGTAGCAGGTTCAGGCCTTGACGCTACCAACATTCAATTGTTACCAGTAAAAGCCGGTTTAAAATACTTTGTTGTACCTCACTTTTATGTACAGGGTGAAGCCGGTGCTGCTTTTGCTTTAAACAAATCTGATGTTGGTTTTGATAAATCAGCAGCATTTGTTTATGCTCCGCAGATTGGTTACCAGTTCCCGATTGGTGGCAAAAACTTTATTGATGCAGGTGTAAGGTACGAAGCTTCAACTAAATTCAACAGCAATATTGATGACAGCAAAGTAAATTTCTTTGGGTTACGTGTTGCTTATGCTTTTGGACTATAATTAAGAAGCGAGAGATCAAGATGCAAGAATCAAGAGTTTGAGAATCAAGATAAATTAAACAATTAGTTTTCTGTCCTGATTCCTGACTCTTGCAATCCTGACTCTCTTCCCCTAAACATCTACCTATAAAAAAGGAGGCCGAAAGCCTCCTTTTTTTGGTTTGTATAACTTTTTATCATTCAAAAACGTATGATGGTATTAAATTTATAAATTAGCGGACTAACACGTTATTTAACCTGATAAAAAGCTCCTTTATTAATAAACAGTAATTGCTTTATGAAGAAAATACTCATCATTGATGATGAAGTTAATGTTGCGTTATTACTTTCAAAGTTTTTAACGCGTAATGGCTTTGATGTAACTACGGCATCAACCGGTAGTATTGGTATGGAGTATCTGAAAAACGGAGATTTTAACCTGGTACTATGTGATTTCAGGCTGGAGGATACCGATGGGCGCGAAATGCTTAAAAACATCAAAACGCAATATCCTAAAACCGGGGTGATCATCATCACCGGCTACTCTGATATTAAAATGGCCGTCGAACTAATAAAGATGGGGGCTTACGATTATATTACGAAGCCTTTATACCCCGACGAAATTTTAAATACCATTACCAAAGCTATAGAAACACATTATGCTTTGGTTGAAGATAAGGCGGAGCCTGTAAGTAACGACAGATCGAGCCGCGAAAGTAAAAAGCAGGTTTTTGCTAATGAATTTGTAACCGGCACCAGTAAGGTATCCAAAGAGCTCACAAGGCAGATTGAACTGGTTGCGCCAACCAATTACAGCGTTATTATATTAGGCGAAAGCGGTACGGGTAAAGAATCGGTTGCAAAAAGCATCCATTTAAACAGTCCGCGCTATAACCAGCCATTTATCGCAATGGACTGCGGTTCGCTTACCAAAGAGCTTGCGGCAAGCGAATTTTTCGGCCACGAAAAGGGATCATTTACCGGTGCTTTATATACCAAGATTGGGCATTTTGAAATGGCTAATGGCGGCACTTTGTTTTTAGATGAAGTAGGTAACCTATCATACGAGATCCAGGCCGCCCTGCTAAGAACCGTGCAGGAACGAAAAGTAAAAAGAATAGGCAGCACAAAAGAAATTAACCTTGATGTGCGTATTATTATAGCTACAAATGAGAACCTGCAGGACGGGATCCAGAAAGGAAAGTTCAGGGAAGACCTATACCATCGCTTTAATGAGTTCAGCATATTTATCCCCCCTCTGCGCGATCGCGGAAATGATATAATGTTGCTTGCAGATCATTTTTTAAAGATCGCCAACCATGAGCTTGGTCGTAATGTGAATTCATTCTCGCCCGAGGTAGTTGAAAGCTTTATGAATTACCGATGGCAGGGTAACATCCGTGAGATGAAAAACGTGGTACGCCGGGCTACCCTCCTTACCGAAGGCAATGAAATAACCATGAAGGCCCTGCCGCTGGAAATTTCGAACTTTAAAATGCCGGTATATGATTATACACCTGTTGCCGAAATACATGAAATAAAGGAAAACAGGCACGATTTAAAAAATGCAGCCCTTGAGGCCGAATATGAAACTATATTAAGAGTATTAAGGGAAGTTAATTTCAATAAAACCAGAGCTGCCGAAATATTAAACATTGACCGCAAAACTTTGTATAATAAAATGAAGGCTATTAATATTAAGTGATATGAAGGGATCTGCAAATGTTCAAAAAACACAATCCGCAGGCGTTAATAATCAGGCAATGCGGGCATTAAAGCATGATGTTAAAAATCAGCTTTCAAATATTTTACTTGCCATTGAGCAGCTGCGTTACGAGATTCCCGAACCCTCAGCCGATTGCATCTTCTACCTTGACTCCATATCACTTAGTTCGGCTAAGATTGATGGGTTGCTGCGGGAAGTGGAGTGAGGGAAGTCCGAAAGTCGGAAAAGCCCGGAAGTCAGGAAGAAGCTGCAAACTAAAGAGTCGAAGATAGGTATGTGTTAGCATTGCAACTTTTCAATGTTAACACATTTCAACAAAAACTCCCTATTCAACCCAATCAACTAATTTATTCCCCCCTCTACAAAACATTTTCCTCCCCCTGCGTTTATAAAGTATAATTTAGGCCTTAATGTCAATTTTTAACTATAAGCAGCGTAATAATATTATACTCACAGCTATTGTAATACTTGGCTGTTTTTTGGTTTATGCCCTAAGCGGGCTGTTCAGTTCCATTTTGGGAGCCATTGTTCTTTTCACCATATTTCGCCCTATTTACCTGCATTTTGTCGAAAATAAAGGCTGGAACAAAACGCTGGTTACCGTAATGATCATTTTAACATCACTTATAGTGATCATTATCCCCCTGATGGCATTGAGCATCATGGTGGTGGGGAAAATAGGGAGCATTAATAAAGATTCATTTAATTTGCAGGAGTGGGTTACAAAAATTGACGATTATGCCGGGTATAACTTTAACCAGCCGCATATCGCCGAAAATACACTTCAAAAGCTGGGCGCTTATGCAACCGAATTGTTCCCCTCTATTTTAGGCAGTGCGGCCCAAATTATAATTACGCTGCTGGTAATGTATTTTCTGCTCTATTTTATGTTCACCCAGATGCGTGAATTTGAAACAGGATTGTTAAAATATGCTCCATTTCGCGAGCAGCATGCTATAAAGTTTGCCGTTGCTTTACGTAACTCCACCTATTCAAATGTATTGGGCCAGGGTATAATTGCATTAACACAGGGAACCCTGCTGGCTAACGGTTTCTGGATCTTTGGCATCCCTGATCCTATTTTTTGGGGCGTTATAGGCACCTTTATATCATTTTTACCTGTTGTTGGGGCGCCTACCTTAACCATACCGGCCGGTATTATTTTAATAGCCGGCGGGCATAGTTTAAAGGGTATTTTACTAATGGCTTACGGCTTGCTGTTCATCGGAAATATTGATAATGTGTTAAGGATGATAATTAACAAACGGGTGGGCAATACGCATCCAATCATATCAATCATAGGGGTTTTTATAGGGATCCCGCTTTTTGGAATTTTGGGGTTGGTGTTCGGTCCATTATTATTATCCTACTTTTTATTATTATTGGAGATCTATGAAACCAACCGCATGGCAGCCGACAGGCTTGAAAGGATAAGGACGGGGCCAGATGGGTGATTAGTTGATAGCGGATGGTTCATAGTTAATGGTAGCTTCGGTTTCGGCTACGATACCATTAACTTTTTACTATGAACCATCAACTATGAACCATGAACTGCCTATATTTGTAATTACGGGCAATTGAACGACAAAAAGTCCGTTTGGTAACATTTGGCAAGATATTTAATCATAATCAAAACAATTATCCAACTTAAAAATTTATAGTATATGAACGATAACTCAAAAGTATTTGTCGCATTGCTGGTAGGGCTGGCGGCAGGAGCGGCACTAGGCATATTATTTGCGCCCGATAAAGGCGTCGAAACACGTGATAAACTTGCCGAATCATTAAAAAACCTCGGCGATTCTATTAAAGAAACAGCTTCGGCCGAAATTGAAAATCTTATTAATTTAAAGGATAAGGTTGTTGATAACATTAAATCAAAGATCAGCAGCGCCGAAGAAGAATACCAGGATGACCTGGAACATGCATAAATTAAGTCATGAGTCTTAAGCCGGAAGTCATTAGTAAATATTTACTGACTTCCGACTTTTGGCTATGGACTATAGACTAAAAAAATGGAAGCCGAAAAAGAAACAACGACACCGCCACCTATTATTGATCAGCTAAGAGATTATGCTGAAACACGTATTAAGCTGGCAAAGTACCAGGCCATTGAAGGCGGCACATCAATTGCGGCGGGCCTTATTGCCGATGTTGCTGTTTTTATAAGTATGGTATTGGCATTCATGTTCGCTAGTTTTACTTTAGCATTTTTGTTGGGTAGTTTATTTGGCGCCACCTGGATTGGATTTGGATGTGTTGCCGCTATTTACTTAATAATTGCACTGGTTGTAAAAGCATATAAGCAAAAAATGGAGAAACCGATTGTTAACGCAATTATTGGTAAAATTTTCAAAAACTAACAAAATGGACATGCCTATAAAAAATATTGACGATTTGCGGAGCGAGATCTATCGTTTAAAGGAATTGGAGCAGGAGCAAAGTGTAGCAATTGGCATGCGTTTTAATAGTCTTTCCGCTACCCTTTCAACCTTATATTCATTATTTCCAAAAATAGCGGGCATTAATGGCGAAAGAGCCAAAGGTTTTTTTGAACAGGACATTGTTGGTTTAATATCCAGGTTTGTTTTGCCTTTTATGCTTAATAAAACCATTTTCAAAAATTCTAATTTCCTTATAAAATCTTTGGTGGGCCTTATCTCACAAAAAGCTTCGCACTTTATATCTGAAGAATCTATTATGGCTCTTTGGGATAAAATTAAATTTCTTTTTGCCGCCAAAGAAAAAAAGGAGAAAAAAGAAAAAAGAGGAAAAAATCCTGAACGTAATAGCATCCCCCCTTTAAGCGAAACGTATTAGGCAAATCACGGGCGTGTAGTGAAAAGTCTTTAGTTTGAGCAATGATTTAATACTTATTTATTGACTTAATACTAAAAACGTATATTCGAATAAAAATTTATTCGATGAATGCTTATCTCATAATCAAAGAACTTCACTCCGGATTCAGGTATATCGTATTTATATTGGTACTTGTTGCCATTATACAATCATTACTTGGCTGGCTTGGCCAAAAACCTTATACGCCACTTAACCGCAAGATCAATTTATTTGCCCTTATATCGGCGCACACACAATTGCTAATCGGCATTGTACTATTTTTCATGAGTCCACTTGTTGCGTTTAACAGTGATACCATGAAAAATGAAGTTACCCGTTATTTTACCGTTGAGCATTGGGTAGGGATGATCATTGCCATTGTTTTAATAACAATTGGTCATAGCAAATCAAAAAAGATAATATTGCCCGAGAGCAAACACCGTACTGTGGCAATATACTATATCATAGCGTTTTTAATAATTGTGGCGACTATAATGGCCGGTCATTTGCCTGTTTTAGGTTCATGATCATAAAAAAATGCAGAAAAAATTTGCTAATTCAATTTTCTTTATAAATTTGTGACCGTAATGATCAACATCAATCATACTAACAGCTGGTGGCACCAATTAATTTTGGCAGCCGGCTAACTTTTTGATCTGATCGATTAATCAATTGTAAACCTAAATAGGAAACCCGGCGAACCTCATTCGCTGGGTTTTTTTGTTTTAAGGCATTTTTAAAGAACATGAAGAAATATAAAATTATAACAACACAAAAAAAACTGCTTGCCGATACTACAACACCGGTTAGCATCTACCTGCGCCTGCGTGATGTTTTCCCGAACTCCCTGCTGCTGGAAAGCTCGGATTATCACAGCCGCGAAAACAGCATGAGCTACGTTTGCTGCGAACCGATAAGCGGCTTTGTTTTGAATGATGGGGCACTTAAGGTAACCTATCCGGATAGCGGTGTAGAAAACTTTGCTCCCGGCAGCTTTGACCTGATCAGCAAGATCAATGAATTTATTGCCAGCTTTGAAACTAACCCCATCCCGGGTAAAATAATATCAAATGGCATCTTCGGCTATTTTACACATGAAGCGGTGGAACATTTTGAAACCATCGTATTGAAGCAAAGTGCTGATACCGCCCGCAAGATCCCGGTTATGCAATACCATATTTACAGGTATATTATCGCCATTGATCACTTTAAAAATGAGCTTTATATTTTCCATAACCAGCCCGAAGGCGAAGCAGACAATAACGGCCTCGAAAAATTAGCCGACCTGATCCGAAACAAAAACTTCCCTGAATATCATTTTGAAAGTAAGGACCAAGAACGATCAAACCTTACCAATGAAGAGTTTATGGCGGTGGTTGAAAAAATGAAGCAGCATATTTACCGCGGCGATGTATTCCAGATTGTTCCGTCGCGTGGCTTTTCTAAAAAGTTTTTGGGTGATGAATTTAACGTGTACCGCGCACTGCGCTCCATAAATCCATCCCCTTATTTATTTTATTTTGATTATGGCGATTTCAGGATCTTCGGCTCATCACCAGAGGCGCAGATCACTGTAAAAAATGGAGTAGCCAATATATTCCCGATAGCCGGCACCTTTAAGCGCAGCGGCGATGATGAAAAGGATGCCGAAATAGCCCGGCAGCTTGAAAATGATCCAAAGGAATCTGCCGAGCATGTAATGCTGGTTGACCTGGCCCGCAATGACCTGAGCCGCCATTGCGGCGAAGTAGAGGTTAAGGCTTTTAAGGAAGTTCAATACTATTCGCACCTTATCCACCTTGTATCACATGTAAGCGGCAAGTTGCTTCCGGGTGTATCGTCATTTAAAGTAGTTGCCGACACTTATCCGGCAGGCACATTAAGCGGTGCACCAAAATACCGCGCCATGGAGATTATCGATGAAAACGAAAAAACCAAGCGTAGCTTTTACAGCGGGGCAATAGGCTTTTTGGGCTTTAACGGCGATTTTAACCATGCCATTATGATCCGATCGTTTTTGAGCAAAAACAGCACCCTCCATTACCAGGCAGGTGCGGGCATAGTTGCCGGCTCAATTGCCGAAAGCGAATTAAAAGAAGTTGATAATAAGATAGCTGCGTTGAGGAAAGCGATAGAATTGGCAGAGGAGCTTTGAAGAAGTTGGCAGTTTTGAGTGTGTAGTTGGCAGTAGAAAACAGCCGTTGAAAGGCGGCTCCATCGGAGCCAAATATTGGTAGAAAAAACATAACAAAATATAGCCGTGCCGTAGGTACGGAACCTGGATGATGTGTAGGTGGAGGAGTATCAAAAAACAAGATAATGGACAACAAGATTTTAATAATTGACAATTACGATTCATTCACCTATAACCTGGTGCATTTGGTTAACGAGATTGGTTTACAATGCGAGGTGTGGAGGAACGATAAATTTAATATTGATGATGTGGCCGCTTATGACCGCATTATCCTTTCGCCGGGCCCTGGCATTCCAAGCGAGGCCGGGTTGCTGCTGGAGGTAATTGAAAAGTACGCGCCAACAAAAAGTATCTTTGGCGTATGCCTTGGTCAGCAGGCAATAGCCGAGGTTTTTGGCGGAAAGCTTTATAATTTGAGTCAGCCCATGCATGGTATTGCCACACCGATTAAGGTAACCGATAAACAGGAGAAACTTTTTTTTGGCTTGCCTGAAAGTTTTAAAGTAGGCAGGTATCACTCTTGGGTGGTAGATGGAAATGCACTGCCTGATTCATTAACTGTTACTGCAATTGATGAAGCTGATAACTCATTAATGGCATTAAGGCATAAGGAATATGATGTTCGTGGCGTTCAGTTTCACCCGGAATCAATATTGACTGAGTATGGGAAAGAATTAATGCAGAACTGGTTAGCCTAACCCCGTCCCTCTAAAGGGGGGAGTCACGGAAATCGCGTTTAACATTTTAGCCAGCGCGGATTAAACGCAAACCGGTGCCCAATGTAACCTATACCTGTAGTATAGTTTTACGTTGCTGTTCACAGTGAAACAGTGTGAACACGGTGGAACAGCAAACGGTTCGACCCAGCGTATAAAAAGCTTGTTTCTGTATTAATAACGCACTTTTTGCCTTATTTACTACCCTAAAAACGCGAAAACTAAAAGCGATTTCCCTGGGGAGGAATAAGCAGAGGGCTTGTTTAAAAAGATAATTTATAAATTGCAAATCAAAAACTCCCCCGCCAGCTGGCGGGGGTTGGGGGGCCAATGAACATTTTAGATAAAATCGTAATCAACAAAAGGCGCGAAGTACAGGCTGCCAAGGCCCGTACCTCGTATACCAAACTGGAAGAATCAGACTTTTTCCACCGGGAGTGCTATTCATTCAAAGACTTTTTGCTTGATCCCGCACGGACAGGCATTATTGCTGAATTTAAGCGTAAATCGCCGTCAAAAGGAATAATTAATGATAAAGTAAGCGTTAAGGCGGTTACCAACGGGTATGCTGCTGCCGGCGCTTCGGCATTATCCGTTTTAACCGACCGCAATTTTTTTATGGGCAAAAAGGCAGATCTGGTTGCTGCCCGTAATGCAAATACCATCCCGGTATTACGCAAAGACTTTATGATTGATGAGTACCAGGTTATTGAAGCAAAATCATTAGGGGCAGATATTATTCTGCTGATAGCCGCCATCCTTACCCCTGCCGAGATCCAAACACTGGCCTCGCTGGCGAAAAATCTGGGTTTAAATGTACTGTTAGAAGTGCATAACCTGGAAGAACTGGAAAGAAGCATCAACCCAAACCTGGATGCTATAGGTGTAAACAACCGTAACCTGGCTGATTTTACAGTGTCTGTAGAAACTTCATACAAGTTAGCGCCACATATTCCGCCGGAATTTTTAAAGATCTCTGAAAGCGCTATTAGCAACCCGGAGACTATTAAGCAATTAAAAACTGCCGGCTTTAATGGTTTTTTAATTGGCGAGAATTTTATGAAACAGGAAGATCCGGGCGCAGCAATGATGGAGTTTGTGACCGGGATGTAGTGGATGTGCGGATTTTTGATGTGCAGATATGTGGATGCCTGTCAGCTGGATTAATAATCGGGCTACGCTTCATTCATGGCTCTTAAAAATCCTTTTAATCCTTTAATCCTGGTCCAAATTGCTAATTAGCCTTAAATTTCCTATTTTCACGGGATCACATACATTCCTGTAAAATATGAAAAAAACACTTACCCTAGCTTTCATAGCCATAACAGCGGCAGCTATCGCCCAGCAAAAAACCATCAGCGGTTTTTCAGCGGCTTCGGCAGCTAAAGAGTTGCAAACAGAACAAGCTTTTGATGCCTCATTAAGTGCACCACGAATTGGTGAAACCATTAAAGAACTTGCAGGGTTTCCGCATAATTTGGGTTCGCCGGGAAGCAAAGTCGTGGCCGAAAAGATCCTGCAGAAATACAAGAGCTACGGGCTTGACGCACATCTTGAAACTTACACGGTGCTTTTTCCTACCCCAAAAACAAGGGTGCTGGAACTCACCGGTCCAACAAAATATACAGCCTTATTAAAGGAGCCTTCACTAGCCGAAGATGCAACATCAAACCAGGCTAATCAGCTGCCAACTTATAATGCCTGGAGCGCAGATGGCGATGTAACCGCGCAACTGGTTTTTGTAAATTATGGCCTGCCTGACGATTACGAGACGCTTGCCAAGCTGGGCATTGATGTTAAAGGTAAAATTGTAATAGCCAAGTACGGCCGTTCCTGGCGCGGAATAAAGCCTAAAGTAGCGTATGAACATGGTGCTGTGGGCTGCATCATTTACTCAGACCCCAAGGATGATGGTTATACTGCCGGAGATGTGTACCCTAAAGGCGCGTATAAGAACGAATACGGCGTTCAGCGTGGCTCGGTGATGGATATGGTCATCTATCCGGGAGATCCGCTTACACCAGGCGTTGGCGCCACTAAGGATGCCAAACGCTTAGACCGGAAAGACGCCCCAACCATATTGAAGATCCCTGTGCTGCCTATCAGCTATCACGATGCCCAGCCATTACTGGCTGCATTGGATGGCGCTGTAGCCCCGCAGGCTTGGCAAGGTGGCTTACCAATAACCTATCATGTTGGCCCGGGAAAGGCAATGGTACATTTAAAAATGGAGTTTAACTGGGACATGGTGCCCGCTTATGATGTTATAGCAAAAATAAAAGGCACCAAATGGCCTGATGAATGGGTAATGCGTGGCAACCACCATGATGCCTGGGTAAATGGTGCTGGAGACCCTATAAGCGGTCAATCAGCCATGCTTGATGAGGCCAAAGCACTGGGCGATTTGCTAAAAAGCGGCTGGAAACCAAAACGTAGTATTGTTTATTGCTCATGGGATGGCGAGGAACCTGGCTTGATTGGCTCTACAGAATTTGCAGAAGGGCATGATAAGGAACTGCAGGAAAAAGCGGTTGTTTATATTAACTCCGACGGTAACGGGCGTGGGTTTTTAGGAGCAGGCGGTTCACAGGCTTTGGAAGCTTTTATGGACGAGATAACGCAAAACGTAATTGATCCCCAAACCAATGCAAGTGTGTTCGATCGTAAAAAAGCGCATGAGTTAATTAGTGCCTCATCAGTAAAAGATAAAAAAGAAATATTAGACCGAAAGGGTGGCAAATTGGAATCATTGGGTTCGGGGTCTGACTACTCTTCCTTTTTACAACACCTGGGCATCCCAACATTAGATCTGGGCTTTGGCGGAGAAGATGGCGGTGGCGAGTATCATTCAATCTTTGATTCATATGATGATTATCGCCGGTTTAAAGATTCATCATTTAAATATGGCGTTGCTTTAGCACAAACTGCCGGACATGCTGTTTTGCGCATGGCCGATGCCGAACTGCTTCCTTTTGATTTCCGCAACCTGCAAACCACCATTAATAAATATGTTACTGAGTTAAATGAACTGGTTGATAAAATGCGAGAGACCACTGCAATGGATAACCAGCTGATAAAATCAAACGACTTTGCCTTAGCTGCCGATCCAACAAAACATGAGCAGCTTCCGGTTGCAAAGGATAGTGTGCCAAAGCTTGATTTTACCGCTTTAAAAACTGCGGTTGATACCCTTAAAAAAGTTGCTGATAAATTGGCAGCAAACTGGACTGCTGCATCACAAACCAATGGTAATAATGATAAGCTGAACAAACTATTGTACCATGCTGAGCAGCAATTACTATCTGCAGACGGCTTACCCCGCCGCCCATGGTACAGGCATACTATTTATGCCCCTGGTTTTTATACCGGCTATGGCGTAAAAACCCTTCCCGGCATCCGCGAAGCCATTGAACAGCGCAACTGGAAAGAAGCACAAGAGCAGGTGGGCGTTGTAGCAAAAAGTATAAATAATTTAGTGGGGTATTTGGGTAACCCTTTATAATAAGTCCTAAAGGATAAACACACAGAAAGTCAATTATGCCCTATCCTTTGATAATACAAAGGATGGGGCATAACTCTAATTAGAGAATACCCAATCTCAAAATGACTGGTAGTTTGATATGTCGTCCTCTGAACATGAATCATACTTGTTCGCCATAGAGAGGTAAACACGCCCACTTTTCAATAACGTTAGTCTAACCAACTTGAATTTCTTATTTTTGCCAATTCTTAATTACACCATGAGCGAAGAAAGATCATTAAATTTTTTAGAAGAGATAGTTGAAGAGGATTTAGCGGCCGGCAAAAACGGTAAAAGAGTGCTTACCCGTTTCCCGCCGGAACCTAATGGCTACCTGCATATTGGTCATGCCAAATCTATATGCTTAAACTTTGGCCTTGCACAACGGTATGGCGGTCAAACTAATCTTCGTTTTGATGATACCAACCCCAGCAAAGAAGAAACTGAGTACGTTGACAGCATTAAGGCCGATGTAAAATGGCTTGGCTTTGAATGGGCCAATGAGCTTTATGCGTCTGACTATTTTGATAACCTTTATGAATTTGCTGTTGCCCTGATAAAAAAAGGACTGGCTTATGTTGATGACAGTACAGCGGAAGAAATAGCTTCACAAAAAGGTACGCCCACTGAAGCCGGTACACCAAACCAATACCGCAGTCGCAGCATAGAAGAAAACCTGCAGCTGTTTGCCGATATGAAAGCAGGCAAATATCCCGATGGCGCAAAAGTACTGCGCGCAAAGATTGACCTTGCCTCGCCAAATATGCTGATGCGCGATCCGTTGATGTACCGTATTAAACATACGCACCATCACCGCACGGGTGATAAATGGTGTATCTATCCAATGTATGATTTTGCCCACGGCGAATCAGATGCTATTGAGGAGATAACCCATTCTGTTTGTACGCTTGAATTTGTTTCGCACCGCGACTTGTACAATTGGTTTATTGAGAAACTGGAGATCTTCCCGTCAAAACAATATGAATTTGCGCGTTTAAACCTTAACTATACCGTAATGAGCAAGCGCAAGCTGCTACAATTGGTTGAGGAAAAATTTGTCGACGGCTGGGACGATCCCCGGATGCCAACTATAAGCGGTTTACGCCGCAGGGGGTATACTCCTGGTTCAATCCGCGAGTTTTGTGAGCGCATTGGTGTTGCCAAACGCGAGAATATGATAGATGTGGGTTTGCTTGAATTCTGTATCCGCGAGGATCTGAACAAAACGGCATGGCGTCGCATGGCAGTGCTTGATCCTATAAAAATGGTGATCACCAACTATCCCGAAGGGCAAACTGAAAACCTTTTCAGCGAAAATAACCCCGAGGTTGAAGGTGGCGAGGGTGGCAGAGACATCCCGTTCAGCAATGAATTATGGATAGAGCGTGATGATTTTATGGAAGAACCCCCGAAGAAGTTTTTCCGCTTGGGCGTTGGGCTGATGGTACGCCTTAAAAGCGCTTATATTGTTAAATGCGACAGCTTTGTAAAAGATGCTGACGGCAACGTAACCGAGATCCATTGTACCTATATCCCGGAATCAAAATCACAAAACGATACCAGTGGCATCCACGTTAAGGGCACCATCCATTGGGTAAGCGTACCACATGCCATAACTGCTGAAGTGCGTTTGTACGACCGTTTATTTAAGGTTGAAGACCCATCAAACGAGGATGGCGATTTTAAAGAATATATAAACCCCGATAGCCTGCAGGTATTAACTCAAGCTTATATAGAACCCGATATGGCAACGGCTATACCCGGCAAAGGTTACCAGTTTATGCGCAAAGGCTATTTTACGCTTGATAAAAACTCAACTGCTGATAAATTAGTGTTCAACAGAACGGTTACGCTTAAAGACGGCTGGGTTAAAAAATAGTTGACGATTATTGGTTTATAGCCGGCTGTCAAAATTTGTCGGCTGTAAACCAATTTTTTCGTTCGTTACCAACTGAAAACTGCATACCATCAATTGATCCACCCCTAACCATTATTTCACAATAAACATACAAACCCACAATGAAAAACACAACCAAACTCTTATTAGGGGCGCTATTAGTTGCCATTATATTCAACTCTTGTAAAAAGAGCGACAGTAATTCACCTACCGGTACTTCCATGAAATTTACATCCAACGGAGCTGCTGTTAGCTTTAACTCATGTGTAGCGATTTCTGCAACTGTTGGCAATACCAGCGAAGTATTAATAACCGGTATAAATATTACTAATGCCAAACCCGGAGCCAGCAGCTTCGAGGTTGAATTAACGCACGACATTAATACCCTAAAAGCCGGACAAACCTACCCTGTTGCCAGCTCATTTAGTCAGCTTGATGCCTCAACATTGTACTATTTTACTAACGCGAGCGATGTTTTTAATACGCAGACGGGGAATGCACAAGGTACGGTATCTATCACTGAAGTTACTTCTACAAGTATTAAAGGAACATTTTCAGGTAAATTATTTGCCGAGAATGATTTTACCGGCACAACAGTGCTTTATACTATAACCAACGGTTCGTTTACTGCAAAACGGGGTAATTAAAGGTAGTGGGCAGTTATCAGTGCGCAGTTTGCAATATTAAATATATCTTACTGCAAACTGCTTACCGCCTACTGCAAACTGTATTTTCCGTACACATTATACAGCACATTTAAATCGAGCTGTGTTAACTGCGGACTGATGTCTGTTTGTATAAAATGCCGTTTAAATGCAACTATAGCGGCACTAATGTCCGAAGTATCATAACCAATCAGGCGCAGGGCAATAGCATAATCAAAATTATCAGGCGGGAGTTCAAGCAGGTCATCACTCCAATAGCCGAAACCATGCTGCGCCAATGTTTTCCACGGAAACAACGGGCCCGGATCGGGTTTGCGTTTGGGTGCAAAATCCTGGTGCCCAATAAAATTCGCCGGAGGGATATTATATGCTTTTTTTAGCTGCGCCAGTAATGTAAGCAGGCTGTTTATCTGCGGGTCTGTAAAAGGCTCCTGGCCGTTATTATCGATCTCAATACCTATTGAGCAGCTATTCATGTCTGTAACGCTGCCCCATTTACCTAAACCGGCATGGTTAGCGCGCAGATAATCATTCACCATGTGAAATACCTTGCCGTTTTTAGCAATTACATAGTGTGCGCTGGTTTGTGTTTGGGTAACGGTAAAAGTTTTTAGCGTTTGCTGCACCGAATCCTGCGCTGTAAAGTGGATAATTACATAATTGGGCTTGCGGATGCCGAAGTTTACCGTACCTACAAACTCGGAAGGGATAACTGCCCCGGTACTATCCGCCAGTGCAGCAGGCAACTCTTGTTTTATGGTTTCGGTAAAGCCTTTTGTTTTGTCTTTGTATACTTTATTGGTAAGAGCATAAGGGCCTTTAGGTGAACAGGCGGATACAGCTATAATACAAATAAGCAATAAATACGGGTAGTAGTTTTTCATAAGCACGCAACAATAAAGCTAATTTAAGCAAATAACCCAATTTTTGTTTCATTAGAAGGATGCTTATTGTTAAAGCTTGTTACGATTAACCGTTTTAGTTACTTCTTTTTCTTCATTATCTAATCGCCTTTCAAGTTTCTTTACGTCTTCGGCGGCAGGCAAGGCCTCCGGTCTTACGCCTCTTTTCAATAAAATATCTCTAACCGCTTTGTTATTATCAACGTGTTCTTTTGATATAGATGTTTGATTATTCAGGTCTTTTTCAATTACATTATGACTGGTTAGCTCATTGGCAAAGTCCTTTGCCTTAATGGTAAGCGTTGGTAAAAAGTCAGCAAGGGGTTTAGCTGCAGGTACACCTAACTTTTTCTTCATATCGTTGGTGCTAAATCCACCAAATAAAGCCTGGTCACCTTTTGAACGGATAATCGCAAATCCTTGACCATCAACACCCCGTTCATACAAGATGCCAGATAGCTTTTTTTCGGATTTAGAAAGCTTATCACGGGCAGAAACTCGCTCAACATCAATCAACCGTTGCTCAATAATTTCCTGTTTACGGGTTTGTACTGCAAAATAGGTTTGTGCAAATGCAATAGCTGGCTTTGCGGGATCGCCGTTTTGTGCAATCAAATAGCAGGCATAACGGGTTAACGCTATGTCTTCAACCTCTCTTTGGGCCCCTTTAGCTATCGCGATCATTTTACCGACGTCGGCAAAATGATCTGAGACGCTTGAATCGGCATTTTCACATGCTTTCTTTGCTTTGTCAATTACATTTATAAAATTAGTCCATTTGGAATATCCCAGGATTTCCTGTAATTCCCGTGCACTCCAGCATTCTATCTCATTGTAATTATAGCAAGCCTGTTCAAACTGCCTAAATAATTCAACTATTACTTCTTTTTTCATTATTGTGATAAAAATGCAATATAACTTAATGAGAATAAGGAATCAAATAAAATGCTAAAAAAATTGGCATTTGGCGATCGCCGCAATATCATCCAACAAAAAAGCCTGGCATTTGTCAACCGACAACACCAGGCTTTTATAAAAAAAATCTTAATCTACTGCCCCAAAATCCAGGCAAAAATTAACGGCGCTACAATAGTAGCATCGCTCTCTACAATAAATTTAGGAGTGTGAATATCAAGCTTGCCCCAGGTAATTTTTTCGTTTGGCACAGCGCCTGAATAGGACCCGTATGAGGTTGTTGAATCCGAGATCTGGCAGAAATAACTCCAGAAAGGGATCTCGGGCATTTCCATATCCTGGTAAAGCATCGGCACTACGCAGATCGGGAAATCGCCGGCAATACCGCCACCGATCTGGAAAAACCCTATTCCCTTGCCTGCTGAGTTTTTTACATACCAGTCTGCCAGCCAGGCCATGTACTCAATACCGCTCTTCATGGTAGTAGGCTTTATTTCGCCTTTAATAACGTATGATGCAAAGATGTTGCCCATGGTGCTGTCTTCCCAACCCGGCACAACAATTGGCAGGTTTTTTTCGGCAGCGGCCAGCATCCATGAGTTTTTAGGGTCTATTTCATAATATTGCTCCAGCTCACCGCTGTTTAAGATCTTGTACATAAACTCATGCGGAAAAAAGCGATCACCATTGGTATCGGCATCTTTCCAGATCTTATGAATATGTTTTTGCAAACGGCGGAAAGCTTCTTCCTCCGGAATGCAGGTATCGGTTACACGGTTATAATGATTTTCGAGCAGGTCCCACTCATCCTGCGGACTAAGATCGCGGTAGTTAGGAACGCGTTTATAGTGCGAGTGTGCAACCAGGTTCATAATATCTTCTTCAAGATTAGCGCCTGTACATGAGATGATGTCGATCTTGCCTGCGCGGATCATTTCGGCCAATGAAATACCCAACTCAGCGGTGCTCATAGCTCCGGCCAGGGTCACCATCATTTTACCGCCTTCAAGCAGGTGTGTTTCATAACCTTTTGCGGCATCAACCAACGCTGCTGCATTAAAGTGCAGGTAATTTCTCTCAATAAACTTGGATATAGGTCCTCTTGTAGTGCTCATTTTCCTATCAATAAATTTGGTGCAAAAGTAGCTATTTTGATGAATTATAATGGGCTTGAACAAGCAAAAGTTCGCCCCCGCTCAATTTTTCCTTGTAATTCGACCCTGGTGTTCATTGTGCCTTCTTAGCGATCTCCGTGGTTAGTTTTTTACCACGGTAACAACAGGGAGAAACACCAAGACAAAAGCTTTTTAACCCTTTCTTATTCATTATACCCAAAATGGCCTTATCTTCGCAACATCTGCGTTACATGAAAAAACTTTTTATCCTTTTTATATTCCTGTTTAGTATTCAGAGTGTTTTTGCACAGCTGAATTTTTTGCCAAAGTTTATCAGGCAAATGTATTTTAAAAAAGATAGCAGCCTTAAGCCCAGCTTTGTATTATTGCCCGCACTTAGTTCAGCTCCCGAAACAGGTGTTGAATTTGGAGGCGCTGCATTGCTATCTTTTTATACTGATACCATCGGTCACAATACCAGGGTATCAAGTCTTTTTGGCTATTCAACCATCACCACAAAGGGGCAGGCAAAACTTAGTCTTAATGCCAATTACTGGACACCGCAAAACAAGTTTCATTACACCGGGGTAATTAGCTATTACAACTATCCTTTTAACTTTTATGGTATCGGCAATAATACCAGGCTATCAGCATTAGACCATGTTGCAGAAAAACGTTACAAGCTTGGCATTACAGGCGAAAAGCGTTTTGGCGATTATTTTTATCTCGGTTATGTTGCGGGTGTGATAAAATACTTTTACAAATACGATCCTAATCTAAAGAGCACCATAAACTCCGATCCCGAGGTTGAAGACGGCCATGGCGGCGCGAATGTTTATATAGGGCCCAGCTTCACTTTTGATACCCGCAATAATAATACTTATACTACAAAAGGGATGATCATCAGTAGCTATTACAATATAATGCATGGTGTTTATGCCAATAACAGCTATGCCGGCGGCTTTTTTAATATAGAATATTCGCAATTCTTTTTACTGGCCCGTAAACTGGTTTTAGGGGTTGATATCCAGGAGCAAAGCCTTACAGGCAGCCGTTCGCCATTTTTTTTATTGCCGCAGATGGGCAGCGACGAGATGATGCGCGGCTATTACCAGGGCCGCTATCGCGATCGTAATTATATTGCCGGTCAAACCGAATTGCGCTATCGCGTTGATAACCGTTTTGGAATAGTGGGCTTTGTTGGTACCGGCGAAGTATTTCATTCCACATTTAGCACAGCCCAGTTAAAACCCAACTATGGCGGCGGCGTACGTTACTTTTTTGATGTTGAAAAAGGCCTCGCTATCCGTTTAGATTATGGTGTAGGGCAAAAGCCTCAGGGCGAGAAACGGGAAAGCGGGTTTTATATAGCGCTGGGGCAAAGTTTCTGATTGGTGTCGAATTTCGGATGAGGAAATATGTGGATGAGAATTTACCCGGTCTGTCTATTGAGGTGTATAAGATATAATTGTGCGCATGCCATAGCATCTGATAAAGCATCATGGTGCTTAAGTGCAATTCTATGGTCTGAGCAACATGCCGCCAACCCTTTTCCAAATATTTTGTAAGTGCATTGTTGTTTGTAATCGGGCAACTGAAGCTTATAATAACCAAGGGTTTGTGAAAGGCAGCTAAAATCAAAGGCGCCGTTATGGGAAACAACGGTTTCATTTTCTATATAAGGGCGAATTAACGGCCAGATATTTGCAAACTTTGGTGAATTATAAGTGTGCCTTGCACCAATACCGTGTATTTGCGTATTCATGCCGGAATAGATATTTCCAGGCGGGCAAACCAGCAGGTTAAGCTTGTTAACAAGCCTTCCTTCTTCTACTCTTACCAGCCCCACCCGGCAAATGCTCCAGCGTTTCCCCTGTGCGGTTTCAAAATCAATAGCGGTAAATGAATTACTCATGTTTTATAACGACAATTTGAACCCGGTACATTTTATTAATTTCCAAAAAATCAGCTTCATCAATTTACTCAGCTTAAAATCAGTGATCAAATCTTCACTAAAAAATCTTCCTTCGCCTGGCCCGGTTTAAAGAATACTAATCCTATCCAAAACAGGTCAATGGTTACTGTAACTTGTGGGTGGGCTTTTATTTGTTCCCAGGCTTCCTTCATGCCGGTGCTCCAATAAATATCATCAAAAATAAGCATGGTGTTTTCGTGTACTTTCGGCAGGCACCATTCAAAGTATTTTAGCGTGGCGTCTTTCTGGTGGTTGCCATCTACAAAAACAAAATCAAGCTGATCAATATCATTAATAACACCTGGGAAGGTATCGTCAAAATTGCCTATTACCGGTTCAACTATATTTATTTCACCTTTTTTAAATGTTTCTTTGGCTATTTTGGCAGTTTCAGGGCAGCCTTCCATGGTGTAAATTTTTGCAGTGGGTGATGCCTTTTGCAGATAGAGCGTGGTAATACCCAGGCAGGTGCCTAATTCAATAACGTTACGGGGCTTAAGATCGGCAACCAGGCGGTAAAGCAGTTGTGCCAGCTTTGGTGGCTTAAGCGCGTTATGGGCAATATCGCTGATCTTTTTTTGACGGTTATTATTCACATGCGATCCGGCGCCAAGGTCAGTTATGGTTATAATCCGGGTGTCATTAAATAGCGTTTCGCGGATGTTCTCAACATCGGTATATACTTTTTTGGGATCAAAATCGTAAATTACATTATCAATCAGCCGGTAAACAAATGGAGAGTGTACACCATGCCTGTTTTTTGCTTTAAGCCGATGCAGCAGGTAATCTTTCGCGAACCTTAAATTAAACATGGCTGTAAAAATATACAAACGTTTAGTATTTTAGCGTGATAACATGATAAATCCAACAGAAGTAAATTCATTAATACGTTTACTGGACGATCCGGATGGGGAGATATTTGAACACGTTCATCAGAAATTATTCTCTTACGGCCCTGAAGCAATAGAATATTTAGAACAGGCCTGGGAACAGGCTTTTGATCCTATACAACAGGAAAGAATAGCCAACCTGGTACACGAGATCCAGTTTGATATTGTAAAAAAAGACCTCCAGCTATGGCACCAGGGCGGCGCATTCGATCTGCTGCAGGGCATCCTGATCATTAACAGGTATCAATACCCCGACCTTGATGAGCAAAAGGTTATTAACCAGATAGAAGCCATTAAACGCGACATCTGGATCCAGATGATGAATGAGGCGAGTCCTGCGGAGCAAATTAAGCTTATTAACCATGTGTTTTACAACATCTATGGTTTTAGCGGCAATACCACCAACCACCAGGATCCGCAGAACAGCTATATAAGCCAGGTATTTGAAACCAAAAAGGGTAACCAGATCTCGCTGGCAATTATTTATTCTATCATAGCCCAAAAGCTGGATATCCCGGTTTATGGTGTAAACCTGCCCCAGCACTTTATTTTAGCTTATTTGGACGATAGCCTGCAAAGCGAATTTGAAGGCGGCATTTTATTTTATATAAATGCTTTTAACAAGGGCTTTATTTTTGGCCGCCGCGACGTGGATATGTTTTTAAAGCAGCTAAATTTAAAGTTTGATAAACAATTTTACGAACCCTGTTCAAACACCGATATCATCAGGAGGGTATTACGCAATCTCATCAGCTCTTATGAGCACCTCGGGTCATCAGACAAGGTTGATGAGTTAAATGAGTTGCTATTGATAATAGAAGGAAGCTCCCCCTGGCCCCCTAACGGAGAGATTAAAATGTAGTAGGCTAATTTAGTTTTTAGGGGCGGAATAACTTCTTGCAGAAGTTGTTAGTGAGTTTTTGATTTCATAAATTGCGTTAACATTAACCGACAATAACTAAGCCATAACCTCTATGAAAATCCCTTCAGAACCTATTGGAAGCATTCCCAGATCTCAGGAATTAATAGCCGCTATTACTTCACCGTCAAATACGGCCGATCTGCAAAAACTTTATGATGATGCCATTCATGATACTTTGAGTGAATTGGAAAAAACAGGTTCGCCTGTTATGACAGATGGCGAGCAAACCAAATCGAGCTTTGTTACTTACCCGCTTGAGGGTTTAACCAATCTTGCAGCCGGAGGGATGACGATAAACTTTGAGGATGGCCATTCGCGACAGCTCCCGCTTTTAACTAGTGGGCCGTTCAGGTATAGCAATTATGCAGTTAAATATCTTTCGGCAGCTCAAAAACTAACCAAGACTCCGGTTAAACAGGCAGTTATATCTGCATCTGCATTAAGTTTAATATACCCTCCTGCCGGGATTGAAGGCTATTCACAAGCGGCGTTTATTGCTGACTTGCTTAATGAATGTGAAAAAGACATAAGAGGTTGTTTGGAACAAGGCGCTTACAAGGTTCAAATGGATTTTACTGAAGGCCGCCTGTCTCTTAAACTTGATCCTTCCGGTGGCGTTTTAAAGCACTTTATTGATCTTAACAACCAGGTATTTGATCGTTTTACTAAAGATGAACAGCAAAAATTAGGGGTTCATGTTTGCCCCGGTGGTGATCACGACTCTACCCACAGTGCTGATATTGATTATGCTGATCTTATCCCGATGCTCTTTGATTTAAATGTGGGCAGTTTTTACCTTCAACTTGCAAGTGAACCGGACAGACCAAAGGTTTTAAAAACTATAAAACAATATCTTAAACCTAACCAAACCGTATTTGTAGGTGTAATTGATGTGCTAAACCCCATAATTGAAAGTAAGCAAGATGTAAAGGACAGGGTATTGGAGGCTGCAGAATTTATCCCGCTAAACCAACTCGGTACAACTGACGACTGCGGGTTTTCACCATTTTGTGATGATGTATCCACAACCCGTGAAACAGCCTTTGCAAAAATTAAAGCCCGGATTGAAGGTACAGCGCTTGCGGAAAAGGAATTGTTTGCGTAAAGAAGTTCATGGTTGAGGGCCGAAAGGGAAGTTGGCAGTTTTGAGTTGACAGTGTGCAGTTAATACTTGGTTATGATATACTCCATTCACTAAAACTACACCAACAAATCCGAAATTGAACATCCGACTTCCGAAATCAAATCACGCTGCACTTGAAATATACTTCACCAAACTCCTTTTTGCTACAGGCAGCAGGGTTTGCTCAAGGGGGAACGTAATATCGCTTTGCACATAGTAAACTGCCGGGTTGGGCAGGTATTTATTTCTGCGGATCAGATCTAGCTTTACAGCTTCGGGGGTATTGGTGATGCTTTGCTCCCAGGTATCAATAAAATTGATGTTGATCCCCCTATATTTATCGTCCTTGTTTTCAAATATGGTGATCTGGTATTCATAGATAAAGTTGGTGCGTTCCATCCCATTACGAAGGGAGAAATAGCCATGATAAGGCAATAATGGCACTATCCCAATAGGATCAATGTTCAGCCGGCTTTCTACAAAATCATAAATCTCTTTCCCGGTTTGAATTGCCGGATCCATTTTTTGCAGCGCATAGGCTATTATCTGCTCAATTTGCTGCATGGTGCTGTCGTCGTCAACAATTTTCTGGTAGGTAAGCTTTACAGCTTCCAGGTCGGCTTTGGTTAAACGCTGCGGAAAGGCCTGCTGCAGCATGCTTTTATTCTTTTTAAAATACAGCAGGTTGTTGAAATGGAAGATCAGATCGGTTAGGTTGGGATACAATTTACTCTTATCGAAATGGCGGTTTATCTCCTGCAGGTAGTCGAGCAGGATGTATTTTTTATACTCAAAATCTATCGATCCTTCAATAAACCAGTTAATGCCTAATGACTTCATTATTTCAAGCTCCTTTCAATTAATATAAACCGGGTAAAAATCACACCAAATGCATTTTACCTGCCTCACCTAATCCTCTCCAAAGGAGAGGACTTGAGCTTCGCGCTTCTTTAGAACCCTCTCTTTTGGAGAGGGCAGGGCGAGGCGAATAATTCCAAAATCAAACTCACGTTAAATTAAACAAAAAACAGCAATTTTGCAATATGCCTTTAGGAACCCTTTATTTAATCCCCGTACCGCTTGCTGATGAAGCCGCGGCCAAGTCATTCACGCCTTACCTGGTTGATACCATCAACAGCATTAAGGAGTATATTGTGGAGAATGAGAAAACCGCCCGCAGGTTTTTAAAAGAGGCGGGACTGAAAACACCGCAAAGCGAATTACTGATCCATGATTACGGCAAGCATAACCGCAGCGATGGTACGGCCGAGTTTTTTAAAGGCTTACAAGCCGGTAACGATGTTGGTTTGATGAGCGAAGCCGGTTGCCCCGGCATTGCCGATCCGGGAGCGGAGATAGTAGAAAAAGCGCACCGGATGGGTATAAAAGTGGTGCCGCTGGTTGGCCCAAGCTCTATTTTACTGGCGCTGATGGCATCCGGTTTTAGCGGACAAAGCTTTACCTTTTATGGCTACCTGCCGATAGATAAATTATTACGCAGCAAAAAGATCAAAGAGCTGGAAAGCCTGTCGGAACGGAATGATCAAACGCAGATCTTTATTGAAACGCCATTCCGCAATAACCCCATGCTGGAAGAGATCCTGAAAACTGCGAATCCAAAAACGCGGTTATGTATAGCATGTGATATAACAGCATCAACAGAATTTATCCAAACAAAAACCATCGCCGAATGGCAAAAGAAAGTTCCGGAGCTTCATAAACGCCCAACAATTTTTTTAATTTTCCATAAATTGTAAGTGACGATTAACGAACCTCATACCAAAGTACTGATAGTTGGCGCTGGTCCGTCCGGACTGATGATGGCCGCCCAGTTACTTAGGAATGGGGTTCAACCCATAATTATTGATATTAAGCAAGGCCCAACTGACGAATCAAAAGCGTTGGCGGTACAGGCGCGTTCGCTTGAAATTTACCGGCAACTGGGTGTTATTGACCGGGTGATTGAGAACGGCAAACAAGCTGGCGGCGTAATATTTAATGCAGATGGAAAGCAGGTTGCCAGTTTAGCATTGAACAATGTTGGCGAGGGGCAAACGCCTTTCCCTTACATCCTTTTATACCAGCAAAGTAAGAACGAACGCCTGCTGCTTGATTATTTAACCGTAAACTGCTGCCCGGTTTACTGGGAAACTACTTTAACAGCCATAACACAAACCGCGGGACAGGTTACTGTTCAGCTGCAAAACGGTGAACAGCTTACCACCCTTACCTGCGATTGGGTGGTTGGGGCCGATGGCGCGCATAGTGCGGTACGCAAGCAATCAAAAATTCCCTTTAATGGCGAAACTTATAGCCATAATTTTTATTTGGTAGATGTTGAGCTGGGAAATGCCGAACTGAACGACAGTAAAGTGCACTTGTTTCTTGGCAAAAAGGGATTCTCTGCGTTTTTCCCGATGCCCGAGGCAAACCGCTACCGCGCCTTGGGTAACCTGCCTGAGGATCTGGAACATAAAGAAGACCTTAAGATTGAAGATATATTACCCGGCCTTGATAAAACAAGCGGACTCTCTATAAAAATAAAAGAAACTTATTGGTTTACTACCTATCGCCTGCATCATCGCATGGCTGATAATTTTAGGGTCCAGCGCTGTTTTTTAGTGGGTGATGCCGCGCATATCCATTCGCCGGTTGGCGGGCAGGGGATGAACACTGGCCTACAGGACGCCTACAACCTGGGCTGGAAACTGGCAGGCGTAGCAAATGGGCAGCTTAATGAAAGCATTTTAGACAGCTATTCCACAGAGCGAATGCCTGTGGCCAGAAGGCTGCTAAGCACAACCGACAAGTTATTTACAATGATAATGTCTGACAGTTGGTTTGCCGGGCTGTTTAAACGTTGGGTAATGCCAATAGTATTAAAACTGGCATGGGGTAATAAAACCATAAGGGCCGGATTTTTTAAGCAGGTATCGCAAATCGGGATCAGTTACAGGGACAGCGCCATTAACCTGCATGTCAGCCAATCAACACTGGTAAAGGCCGGCGACAGGCTGCCATACCTGAAAGTATTTGACGAAAAGAAACAACAGGAAACCGATCTGCACGAATGGTGCAGCAAGCCGGGCTTTACACTAATAGTTCTAGGCAAAGTAGCCGAGATTGACCTGTTCGCCATTGCCAAATGGATCACCCAAAAGTATCCGGGCATTTTAAATTTCTTCTACCTGCCCAAATCAGCCAAAAATCAGCCCATATTTGATGCCTTTGAAGTAAATGAAAAGCTGGGCAAATCCATTATTGTAAGGCCGGATATGTATATCGGTTTTATTAATGATAAGATAGATATGGTTTTGATGGATAATTATTTGAGGAATGTAGTCGGCGTTCATGGTTCATAGATCATGGTTCATGGCCGGAAGCTAATGAAGCGGCTATGAACTATGAACCACCAACTATGAACCAACTCTACCTCACCACCAATACCCATCCCGAAAACTTCTTGCCGTTCTTTAAATCTATCAGGTAATAGTATGTTCCTGTTGGTACTTGCTTATTGTTATACATGCCATCCCAGGGAATAGAATAACCTATACTTTTAAATACAACGCCGCCGTAACGGTCAAATACCTGGGTTAATGATTGGGGGTAGCTGTTAAGCGCCGTTATGTTCCAGGTATCGTTTGTACCGTCGTTATTTGGTGTAAAAGTGTTGGGGATGGTTATTGATTTATAAACCCGTACAAAAACGTCATCTGTAGCCTCCGTGCCGCAGTCAAGTGTCGGGATCACATGCAGGGTGTAGGTTATATCTTCAGGTGGAGTGGCAACCGGATTAAGTATGGTATTATTATTTAAATAAGTGTTAGGTGTCCAGTAATAAGTTACGCTGCTGCCTTTTACGCTACCATTAAGCGTGACACCTTGGCCCTGGGCAATCTCTTTATCAGCGCCGGCATTGGCAACCGGCTTTTTAAGCACGTTTACTATTACCGTATCTGTTGATGTGCAGGCATTGCTGTTGCTAACTGTTACAACGTATGCTGTAGTATCTGTTGGGCTTGCCAGAGGGTTAGCGATGTTAGGATCGGATAGGCCTGTTGTTGGTGACCAACTGTAGCTTGTACCGCCACTGGCGTTAAGTGTGGTGTTATCTCCCTCGCAAATATTAACATCATTGCCTGCTTTGGCAACAGGCTGGGCATACACATTTACGGTAACTGTTGCGGTTACGGGGCAGCTTGCGTTTGTAACAGTTACCGCATAGTTGCCCGCTGCCGCTGTAGTAATATTAGGGATGGTTGGATTTTGCAAGGTTGAGGTAAAACCGTTTGGGCCTGTCCAGCTGTAGCTTGTTCCACTTGATGCGGTTAAGTTTAAGGTATTTCCGCTGCATAAAGGCGTATTGGCACCGGCAATAGCCGTACCTGCTGTGTTTACGGTCAGCGTAAGTAAATTAGAAACCACTCTGCAGCTTGCAGAACCAATGTTTGCCGTTTCAGCGCTTGCTATGCGGTATTGGTAAGTGCCCGCCGTGGTGGGATTAACCGTATAAGATAATGTGGTAGCGCCTGTAATATCAACCCAAACCCCGCCGGTATTTATTTGCCATTGATATGCCGGACTAGTATAACCCGAGGCAGGCAGAGCTGTTAATGTGTATGGTTGTGTTTGTCTGGCACACTCCGTAACAGAAGTTGTGGCTGAGGATGAGCTAAAGCTGGCAACCATTGATGGGCCATAAGGGCTGAAGGTAATATCGTCGAGCGCAAGGTCGTTTGCCGGGGCGCCGCCGTTGCTGTTGTTACTCATTTTTATAACAACGTTTGATACACCGGCCGGCAAGGTAAAATTAAAAGCGTATTGCACCCATTTGAAACCGCTGGTCTGCAAGGCTACATCACCGGTATTATAGCTCTGAATAACTGTACCACCAGTAGTTTCGATAGAAAAAGTAATATTTGGCGGACTTATATCCCTGCTTTTTAACAGGTTGCCTATCCATGCCGAAAACTGGTAAGTTGTGCCATTACAAAGGCCTTCAACCTCGCGCTTGTAAAAATAATCTGTTTTTGATACGCTGGCATTTACCACCATCATGTAACCACCGGTGTTGCCGGTATGGTCGGTGGTTGTCCACCAAATACCGGGGCTATTGGTTGTACTTTCAATAGTATATGAGCCATCACCTGGAAAATCAGCCGATGTGTAGGTATAACTGGTGCTGCCTGAATCGGCAGGTAATGCACCTGCATGTGTTGAGGTGCCTGCGCCAAAAGTAATATGCACTACAGGGTCGCCAAGGCTTTGTGCATTTCCGCTTTGCGGGCTGCAGGTAATAATTAATGTACTTAAAGCAATAACATAAAAAAAGCGCCTGCACATTTCTGTGCAAACGCCTAAACAACAATCTATTATGAAAACAGGGGTATTATTAATCACTGATGTTAGCTGATATATTTGATTTAGCAGATTTATTATGGTGTTTCCAACTGTAGGTTGTTTATTGCAAACTGATTGATCTCCTGGTAATTCATTATAGAAAGACCAGGTTGCATCTTCACCACAAAAGTTTCCGAAGGTTCATTACTCTTGGCATCGGCTGAGGTTAGCAGCAGGTAATCGCCCATAAAATCAATCAACGTTAAAGTTTCCGTTTGGTAATTGATGGCTACTTTATGCAGAGAGCTATCTTCTATATGCGATTCTATCAGTTCAAATGCGGCCGTATCAAACGAAAGCTTATTGCCAAGGTTATCTTTTATAACAGGTATCTTATTGTCAAGCTGCTCAATAAAATGCAGCACCGAAAAGCTTAATTTATAATGCAGCGAATTTGCCCGGCCGTCGTTAGCCTTCATCCGGCTGAAGGTTTTAAACTTTCCTTCGGCGTTGTAAGCCTGCGATTTCAGCAGAAACTCCTGGTAAGATGCGTGGATAATGGCCTTTTCAAAGCTGGTTTCTGATGATGCATCAATTACCTGTTTGTAAACCAATTTTATTTTTGCCTTGTACATGATTTAAAATTTATCGTGTTATTGGGGTGTATGCAATACGCCCTTACGCATGTGCCTTACTACATTTGCAATCGCAGCCTTATAATGCCAGCCCTATTGTGTAAGTGCCTGCATACCCGGCTGAAACACTGCCCACTAAAGTCATTATTTCATTAGCAAGGTCAGTTGCTGAATCGCCGAAAACACTATCGCTTGCATTGCGCACAGGGTTTACACCATGGGCAGCGTATAGTGTTGAAACATGTACAACATCAGATATTGTTTCTAAAAAGGTTACCTGGCTGGTTTTCTTCATTACGCTGTTAACATATACTTCTATATGAATATGTGTAGCCCTGCCGCCGTACCATCCGGGATAAATTGTGGTAAACTTGGCTGCACCATTACTGTCGCTAAGCTCATAACCGCGAAGCCAGGTTTCCCCAACATAGCTTTTACTCCCCAATAAACCAGGCTGGTTAGCATAACCGGAATAATAGCCATCCTTATTGCAGTGCCATATGTCAACCCTTGCATCGCTAACTACGTTGCAGTTATCGTTAGTGTTAACTACTAAAAAGGTTATAGAAAGTGGCACCCCCGTCTGGCCGTCGGTAACATCAACCCGGTTAAGCGGGTTTGTTGCTTCCCCGCCAACATAAGGGTATGGGCCTTCTGTTTCTGTTGGTGTTACTACACAACCACTACTGGCTGAGGTAGTGGTTGACGTGGTTGTCCCGGTGGTGGATGTTGTGCTTTTGGTAGCAGAATCTTTTTTACAGCCATCAATTATCATAGGCCCGGTGGCTGCCACCAATGCAAATGTTCTTAAAAAGTTTTTCCGCTCCATTTTACAAAAATTAAGGTGATCAATAAATCAATTAACTGATGTAAAACTATCGCGGATCAGCAGGAAGGCCGAACGGGTGTCGGTGAATGGTGTTTTTGTGCCGATAAACCAGTCTTTTTCATCTGAATTTCATCCAGTTTCGTGCAAAATCTATATAACTGTCGCTGATGGGCAGCTCGGCATCTGTAAGCTGTACCTTGCGGTTATGGATCGACTTGATTTTGCCGACCGGCACAATATAGCTGCGATGAATACGCTGAAATTTACCGGCCGGCAGCTTTTCGAGCATTTTTTTTAAAGGCATCAGCGTAAGCACCGTTTTAGCATTATTAATGTGGATCTTGATATAATCCTCCATGCTTTCAATATATTCAATATCGGCAAGATCAATCTTTACCATCCGGTATTCCGAGTATACATACAGGCTTTCATCCTGTTTTTCCTCAATGGCACTGTTCTTATATTTATAATAATCAATGGCTTTTTCAACAGCTTTGGCAAAGCGTTTAATGTCTATCGGCTTTAATAAATAATCTATAGCCTCCAGCTCAAAACCTTCAAAAGCAAAGTTTTTATACGCGGTGGTGAATATTAAAATGGGCTTTTTTTCTAACGCCCTAACCAAATCAATCCCGGTAATATCAGGCATGTTGATGTCGATAAAAAGCAGGTCGGTTGTACCTTGCTTAAGATATTCCGCACCCGATATGGCGTCCTCAAAGGTTTGCACCATTTGCAGCCCCGGGAACTCCAGCACATACTTTGCTATCAGCCGCAATGCAAGCGGCTCGTCATCAATGGCAATACATCTTAGCCTTTTCATCAGGTTTGCAGGGTAAGGTTAACGGTGTATAAATTATCCTGGTTGGTTATAGCTAATAAGTGCTTGCCCGCGTATAAATGTTCAAGCCTTTTACGGGTATTTTTCAGGCCGATGCCTGTCCGGTTGTTCATATTCGCATCATGGAAGATCCTGTTCTCACAAAAAAACGCTATCTCCTTTTCCGTTGCCGATACCCTTATTATGATGGCCGATGTTTCGTGCTTGCTAACACCGTATTTAAAAACGTTTTCAACAAAGGTCATCAATATAAGCGGGGCAATTCTTTTAGGGTCGATGTTACCTGATATGGTAATATCTATGGCCGTTTTTTCACCCACGCGTAAACGCTGTAGTTCAATATAGTCATTAATACAATCCACTTCGCTTTGTAACGATACAAAATCCTCGTTGGCATCATCGGTAACATATCGCATAATGTTTGATAGCTTCATGATGCTATCCGGCGCATTATCATCCTTTATTACAGCCAGCGTGTAAATATTATTGAGTGTATTGAACAAAAAGTGCGGGTTGATCTGTGCTTTTAAAAAGGAGAGTTCCGCGCTGGCCTTATCCGCCTCGGCCTGCGTTGCACGCTGCTCGGTAAGCTGCCATTGCTGTATGGTTTTAATAGCGGTGCTTAATGCCATTATCATAATAAAAATAAACAGGCTAATGGTATCAAAAGGCATATGCCTTGCAAATTGTTCGTTCCCAGGGCCAGGCCCAAATTGCGGTGGTTTTTCGCCATGACCGAATGGTGGCCTGTGGCCCGGGTCTTCGCCATACATCCTGTCATAAGGCGGTGGTGGCATATGTTCGCCGGGATTGTCCGTTTGCATTGGCGATGGCCCCTGCTGGCGTGTGTAGATATTGCCACGCCGCTCATTATGCCTCAATAGCTTATCATAGGGCTGCAAAAAGTACACCCCGGTATAAAGTATAATGGTAACCAGGGCATATTTAAGGTACCCCTTTTTTAAAAACAGCTTTGGAATAAAAAAGTAGCCGTTAATATAAAACAGGAAAATATAGGTAAAGCAAAATAACCAGTAATAGGGAGATTGCAGCAGCTTAAATACATTGCCGCCTTGTTGCCCTCCGTTTAAAAACAACAGAGGGAAAGCCATAAACAACAGCCAGCCGGCAATATGTACAACTATTAAATAGGTTTTAACCCGCAACATATACAAAGCAACGCATTACAAATCACAATTTACAAAATGTATCGGTGATTGGGTGGTATGTGTGGATGAAATGAGAGGAATCGCTTTTAAAAAACAAACGGGGCTTTTCCATAGCGATAGGTTTGAAACTACGAGTATTCGAAAAGATTTATACCTCTCTATTTTCATTGCTATAAAGCTAAAAAGAATTACAAGAGGCGTAGCCTCGACCTATATTGTAACAACGGATTTTAATCCGTTGGCTATAAAAAGCAGATAAAAAAGAACCATAGGTTCGGCACATATAAATCTATGCAAAATGGTAAATACTTCCTAAGACCAATATGCATCGTGCCGATGGCCCTCCGTAAGTGTGGTATTAGTTTTCAACGGGTTGAAACCCGCTGTTACAAAATGTATCGAGCCGAGGGCTCTTACTGTAAGAGACAACCAATCTTTCGAATACTCGTAGTTTAAAACCCATCGTTATAAAGGCAATTACACTGCAGAAAGATTTAAAATTCTATGATTATTCAACATCTATCATCTAAAAGCGATTTCCCTGGGATGAAACAGGAAAAATCGTCCTCCTGATTTATCAGTATACATAAGGAGGGTTTCTTTAACCTTTAAACCATTACTGATTCCCCATCTGCACATCCGCACATCAGAAATCCGCACATCAACTACCCGTGTATAGTCTCTGCCTTGCCGTAGTTTTTCACTACTTTGGCTTCGTAGGCTAAAAACTCGGTCCAGCGTTTTTCAACATCAATATCGCCTGCATATTTACGGGCCAAGCGGATGAACATGGCGTAATGGGTAGCTTCGCTGATCATCAGCTCATGATAAAATGCGGACAACCGTTCATCATTTATATTTTCAGACAGCACCTTAAACCGCTCGCAGCTGCGGGCCTCTATCATGGCTGAGAAAAGCAGACGGTCTACCAGCTGTACTACACGACCACCGCCTATAATAATGAACTTGCGCAACTCATTTACATAATTATCCTTCCGCTCCCGGCCTAAAACAAAGCCGCGTTCCAATATAATATCATGTACCCGTTTAAAATGATCCATTTCTTCCTGCACCAGCATGGTCATTTCCTGCACCAGGTCTGAAAGGTTGGGGTTTTGGACAATAAGCGTGATGGCATTACTGGCGGCCTTCTGCTCGCAAAAGGCATGGTCGGTTAAAAGCTCTTCGATATTGCTTTCAACAACATTTTTTACCCAAAGGGGATCAGTAGGTAATTGCAGCTTAAGTATGGTTTTTTCGCTCACGGGAGCAAATTTAGTTATTTGTTAATTGAGTTGGATTAGGTAGATTAAGTTAATAGTGCCTGTAATTTAATTTCAAGAGATCCCGCAATGAAAACGTGTATTTCAGACTTACGAAGTTTTAAAAACTTCGTAAGTCTTTACTATTTGTAATAATCTACTTCCCATAAAGATTCTTGCTTTCAATAAAATCTAATACAACATCGGGCACAAAGTACTGCACATTCTTTTTTTCTTTGAGCGACTGCCGGATAAATGTTGCGGATAGTTCCATCAACGGGGTCATAGTAATGGTTACAGACGGATGGGCTGCCAGATCGCTATTTTCATAGCCGGGGCGGGGATAAACATAGATCTGGTAATCGCGCAATATCAGCTTATAGTTTTTCCATTTGGGTAAAGATACAAGGTTATCAGATCCCATTATCAATGCAAATTCGTGCTGCGGGTATTTTTCCTTTAAATGAACAAGTGTATCAATAGTGTATGATGGCTGCGGCAACTTCAACTCCACATCGCTAACCTGGATATTCTTTGAGTTATCAGTAGCCAGCTTGCACATCTCCAGGCGATCGTAAGTATTGATCAGGTCGCCGTATTTTTTTAAAGGATTTTGGGGCGATACCACCAGCCAAACTTTATCGAGTACAGTATAATTCGCCATGTAATTAGCGATTATAAGGTGACCAACATGTACAGGATTAAATGAACCGAATAGCAAGCCTATTTTCATTTTAGCTCATGGTTTGGGTTTTGTTATCTAATAAAATCGACCGGTTACAACGCTAAACTTTTCAGTTTTTCAGAAAATTAACAACCAAATCCTCTGCTTCTTTACAAGCAGTCTCAAGATCGTAATTTTTCAGGATAATATCAAATTGTGGGGCGTAATTCAATTCTTTTTCTGCTTTTATAAAGCGCTCGGCCAGTTTTTCCTTGCTATCGGTGCCGCGGCCGGTTAAACGTTCTTTAAGAACCTCAAGGGAGGGTGGTTGTACAAATATGGCAAGGGCCTTATCTTCATACTTACGTTTAAGGTGTAAGCCACCTTCCACATCGATATCAAATATCACGGTTTTACCCTTTTGCCAGATCCGTTCGATCTCCGTACGCAGGGTTCCATAAAAGGTGCCGCTGTATACTTCTTCAAATTCAACAAACTGCTTTTTTGCAATCCGGTGCAAAAACTCTTCTTTGCTTATAAAGTAGTAATCTTTTTCGTGCTGTTCGTCACCGCGTGCTTTGCGTGTAGTTGCCGAAATGGAAAACTCAAGGTCAGGCACTTTTTTAAGCAGGTGATGTACTATGGTGGTTTTACCTGCCCCCGATGGCGCCGAAAATATGATGAGTTTTCCTTCTTTGGTCATTTGTCATTTGTCATTTGTCATTTGTCATTTGTGCATTATTTCACAGCCACTAAAACCAATGACTAATGACATAATGACTAATGGCTATAAAACATTTAATAACTGTTCTTTTATTTTTTCAAGCTCTTCTTTCATGCCTACCACAAGTTTTTGCATGTTGGCATCATTTGCTTTCGAGCCGAGTGTATTTACCTCGCGACCGATCTCCTGTGATATAAAGCTTAGCTTTTTACCGTTGGCATCAGCGTTTTTCAATGTTTCGATGAAATAGTCGCAATGTGTTCTCAGGCGGATCTTTTCTTCCGTAATATCCAGCTTGTCGATAAAATAGATCAACTCCTGTTCAAACCGGTTTTGGTCTATATTTTCTTTGCCGACAGCTTCGCTTAAAAACTGGTTAAGCCGCTCCCTTATCAGGGGAACACGTTTTGGTTCTTCAATTTCAACCAGTTCCAGGTTTTTAAGGATAATGCCGATCCTGTATTTTACATCCTGCTCCAGCACGTTACCTTCATCACTCCTGAATTGCTGAAATGCAGCTAGTGCCTGTTGGTAAGCCTTTTCGGCCATCTTCCACTCTTCTTCTGATGCCGTTTCCTCTTCGTATTTTACAACTTCGGGCAGGCCCAATGCAAGCTGTAATAAATTGCTGGTGGGCTCATTCAAATCAACGCTAACGGCTTTTAACTGCTCAAAATAATGCTTAAGCAGTTCCTTATCAATACCGGCAGCATTTACTTTGGTACTTGCCTTTTCAACGTTTATAGAAAGGTTTACTTTACCGCGTTCAATTTGCTTGCTGCAATCATTACGCAGCTGAAATTCTTTCTCGGCAAAAGTTTTGGGCAGGCGAAGTGACAGCTCAAGGAATTTACTGTTGAGTGATTTTATTTCAACCGTATATTTTGTTCCATCGGAGTCGACACTGGCAATTCCATAGCCTGTCATGGATTTTATCATGCGCAAAGATAGGAATTAGAGATTAGAGATCAGAGGTTAGAGGTTAGGTTTTTTTAAGGCAGTTGATTAGAGACTGGAGACTAGAGATTAGTTAAAATGTGTTGAAGTAATTAAACGTTTCTTAACTAATCTCTGGTCTCTAACCACTAATCTCTCAACCCAAATTGCTCCGCAAGCAGCCTATACGATGTCAGCCTGTCCTCAAAGCTTTCAGTAATGGTAACGGCAATTATTTCATCAACCTTATAATCTTCGGCCAGCCAGGTAAGCTTTAGCTTTATTTGAGAAGGCGTGCCGGTTATTACCCTTGCGCGGTTGTACTTGATCCGGTCCAGCTCTCCCGGTGAATATTCAACGTCCTTTATATCCTCGTAACCAACCGGACTAAGACCTCCGCCTTTTTCAAACTGGTTAAAACGGTAATCCATTAATGCCTGGTGCTGGCGGATCTTTTCTTCATCTTCCGAGCAAAAAACAAATATGGCAACGTTTGCATGTTCTTCCGCCATATCTTCAGATGGCTGAAATTTCTGCCTGTATAGGGCAACGGCTTCGGGGCCGCCAAAAGGGTTTATAAAATGAGCGAAAGATAAACCCATTCCAAAATGAGCTGCAAATAAACCGCTTTGTCCGCTTGAACTTAGCAACCACATATCAGGGGTAGTTTGTACCTGCGGAATTGCGCGAATCTTTAACTGCGGAGTACCGGGTTCGCCCCGGTCATGAAAATAATTATTGAGCTCATAAAGCTGTTCAATAAAATCCTGCTCGCGAAACTGGTTTGATGGATTTAGCATAGAGGCAGTGATCCTGTCAGTCCCCGGCGCACGGCCCATCCCCAAATCAATACGACCGGGGGCTAAAGCTTCCAGCATTCTGAAATTTTCCGCAACCTTTAAAGCACTGTGATTCGGCATCATTACCCCGCCTGATCCAATGCGGATCTCTTTTGTTTGCGATGCCAGGTAGGCCAGCAATACCTCGGGTGTTGAACCAGCCAGGCTGCCGGTATTATGATGTTCCGATACCCAAAAACGGGTATATCCCAACTGATCGGTATATTTTGCGAGCTCAATAGTTTCCTGAACGGCTTGCTCGGCAGTAACGCCCTTGCGTACCGGCGATTGATCCAATACGCTTAAGCGGATTTTGTTTATGTTCATAGTGTTATAAAACACAAAAGTACGGAAGGGATTGTAAGGTGATTGTAAATAGACGCATAGGCTATTGTCAGAAGCTCAGAAGTGGTTATTAAATAAGAAAAGCATCTCAAAAAGATGCTTTTCTTATTTTCCGGGGCTTTTATTTCATCCTTTTCCTAATGTCCTGTTGCGTTGTAACCAGAACAGATGCATAGAAAATAATGAAAAACTAAACCACTTAAATTATAGTGCCATTAGGAATTACAGCCCTCTTTTTTATTATCACAATTCCATCCTGAACAACATATGCGCCGTAATCGCCATTTTCAAGCTTTTCGCCGCAATTTATCTGTACATCATCGCCAATACTGGAGTTTTTATCAATAATGGCATTTTTAATATGGCATCTGTCGCCAATACCCATAATAGGCGCCTGGCTTTCGTGCGATTCTGCAATTTGCTCTAATGTTTGGTAGTTATCGCTCCCCATTACGTAACAGTTTTCAATAATAGATTCAAAACCAATCCGGGTACGGATGCCTATAATGGAGCGGGTTATCTGGCTGGCGTTAATTATGCAGCCATCAGAAATAATAACCTTATCAACATGTGTGCCCGACATTTTTGATGGAGGCAACATCCTTGCACGGGTATAAATAGGGTGCTTATCAAAAAGGTTAAATTGAGGAATATCATCAGTTAAGCCAATATTTGCCTCAAAAAATGACGGAATAGTACCGATATCAGTCCAGTAGCCCTCGTACTGGTAGCTTAACACTTTATGATCAGTTATGGATTGCGGGATGATCTCTTTACCAAAGTCCGTATGGTCATTACCTTCAAGCAGTTCATATAAAAGTTTCTTGTTGAAGATATAGATCCCCATCGATGCCAGGTAAAACCTTCCTTCGGCTTCCATTTGCGGACTTACCTCTGATGCCCAGCTTTCGAAATTGGTTTTAGGCTTTTCAATAAAGGCCGAAACCATGCTGTTTGCATCGGTCTTTAAGATCCCAAAACCCGGTACATCATTGGCATGTACAGGTATGGTAGCTATGGAGATATCAGCATTTGCAGCAATATGCTGCTCAATCATATGCTCAAAGTCCATCTGGTATAACTGATCTCCTGAGAGGATCAGCACATACTCAAAATCATGTACGGCCAAATGGTGAAGGCTTTGCCTAACGGCGTCGGCAGTTCCCTGGTACCAGCCCACATTTGTTGGCGTTTGCTCGGCAGCCAGGATATCAACAAAAGCTTCGCTGAAATTGCTGAAATGATAGGTGTTTTTTATATGCTTATTTAACGATGCCGAATTAAACTGCGTTAGCACATAAATGCGGTGAATGCCCGAATGCAGGCAGTTTGAAATGGGAATATCAACCAGGCGATATTTACCGGCAATTGGTACAGCCGGTTTTGAACGGGTTGTGGTTAACGGAGCCAAACGGCTACCCTGGCCACCGCCAAGAACAATGCAAATTACTTTAGAGGTCATATAGTTGGATTTAAACTTTCATAAAGGGTAATATATTCTTTGGCCGACCGATCCCACGAAAAATCTAGCGCCATCATTAATTTACGCAGGGTTTGCAGGTGTTTATCATTAGCATACAATTGCAGGGCACGGCTTATAGCAATACAAATATCTTCAACGCTGGCGTTATTATACCGGATGCCATAACCACCTTCATCGCCAAAATCAATAACGGTATCATGTAAACCTCCGGTGTTTCGTACCATTGGCAAAGTTCCGTAACGCAGGGAATACAGCTGGTTAAGACCGCATGGCTCTACCCGCGAAGGCATCAGCAAAAAATCAGATCCTGCATAAATTAAATGTGCAAGGGCTTCATCATAACCTATAAACACATTGCACTGTTCCGGGTAAAAATCACGGAGCTGGATCAGCTCTTTTTCTGTCTCTTTCTCACCTGCGCCTAAAACTAAAAAGTTAAACTGGCCCGGATGCTCGTTAAAGCTCTCCTCCATGGCAGTAGCTATCAAGTCGGCCCCCTTTTCAATTACCAGGCGACCTATAAATGCAATTAGTGGTTTTTCAGGGTCAAGGCTAAACCTGGCACATAAAGCTTCCTTATTACCCTGTTTTTTTGGTAACGATTTTATTGAAAACTTTTGAGTAATCATCGGATCTTTATTCGGATCCCAAATGGAAGTATCTATTCCGTTAATTATGCCAACGCCTTTTGCTTTCTCCAGGTAAAATAAATACTCAAGCCCGTTTGAGTTAATAGTAAGCTCTTCCAAATAGGTTGGCGAAACAGTTGTATATCGCCAGCAACATTTTACAGCGCATGCCAGTGGGTTTATAGCTCCCGCCCAATCAAGCAAGCCGGTTTTTGAAAGATCAATCTCGGGCAGGTAAGAAAGTTTATCCCAACCAAAAGCGCCATGATATTGCCCGTTATGGATAGTAAATAAGGTTGGCGTTGCCGCAAGCCGGGTATACAATTTTGAATGCTGTAGTAAAAATGGCACCAGGCCTGAGTGGTGATCATGGCAGTGGATCAGATCAGGCGTTTGTTGTGAGTAGCTGATCCAGTCTAAAAAAGCTATCTGAAAGGCTATGAATTGTTCCGTTTCATCCGGGTAGCTATAAATTTCTTCACGGTCAATCAGGCCGGGGATCTTTACTAAAAATAGTTCGAAGCCAAGCTTATCTGTTTTTTCTTTTAAGATCTCGAAGTAAAGCCGGCGCGTTCCAAGCAGCGTTGAACTTTGAAAAACGGTATCGAACTCGTTTTCCTGTACAAATTTGCGGTTATAGTATGGCATTACCACCGCCGCCTGTAAGCCTGCCTGGTTTTGATATTTAGGCAATGCCCCAACAACATCTGCCAGGCCGCCAACTTTGGCAACCGGGTAACACTCGGCACTTAGGTGAAAAACTCTCATAGGGGGAATTTATTGGCTCAATTTAAGCAAACAATTGTTTAAATATAGAACCCTAAGGCCCATAATCTGTTTAAAAAAACAATTTTTATTATTTGTTTAGCCGATACGGCTATTAATTTATAAAATAAAAAACTTAAACCTTGTTTTTTATAATAATGGCATTTTTTGAATGGTTTATAATATTGCTTTTAAGAAAATGATAATTGAATGGATAAAGAAAGAGGCCTACGGAGCCAGGAAAGCGGAAAGGATTTTTCTATAAACAGGAAGCTCCTGCCGGAGCCTCCAAAAGGAGATCTCTCAGAATATTATTTTGCAGGATAATATTGCAGAGGTAAGCACACCTGTTTCTTCATAGGTTTGCTCATATGCCCCGGAATTATTTAAGGTAAGCAGTGTTGTTGTTTTATTTTCCGGGTCTATCATAAAGTACTCTTTAACACCGGCCTTTTCATAAAGAGCCCTTTTGCGTTTGGTATCATAAGCTCGGTTAGTGGATACAACCTCAATAATTAAAGCTGGTACTCCATGTACTCCATTCTTTTGTATTATTTGTTCATCGTCTTTTAACACCACAAAAAGATCAGGCTGAACAACTGATTGCTCCTCGTCAAAATACACATCAAAAGGTGCGCTAAGCAATGTTCCGGTTTGCTTATCTTCTAAAAACTGGAAAAGCAGGGTTGTTAACTTAATTAAGACAAGCTGATGCTCCCTTGACGGTGATGGCGACATAATCAATTCGTTAAAAATAACTTCACAACGGGTACCTTCCGGTAACATACGGTAAACCTCTACCGCCGTTGAAGGGATTTCAGATATAAAATTTTTATATTTATGCTGATCGTTCATATCACTACATTAGCACCTTTCAATACAAATATAACTTATACAATTTAAAAATTATTGTACAAAAAGCAACTTAATCCAACCTAATCAACCACTCACCAAAACGATCAATGCGCCTCTAACCAGTTTACCCCAGTCCCAATCTCAACCATAATGGGCACGGTGGTTTTTATGGCGTTCTTCATGTTCTCCATGATAATTGGTTTTACAATTTCCACCTCGTGGTGCGGAACATCAAACACCAACTCATCATGCACCTGCATGGTCATGCGGGCATCAAGGTTGCGGGCTTTAAATTCGCGGTGGATGTTGATCATTGCGATCTTGATCATATCAGCTGCCGAGCCCTGGATAGGAGCGTTAATGGCATTTCGTTCAGCAAAGCCACGCACAGTTTGATTGGCGGAGTTAATATCACGCAGGTACCTGCGCCTACCCATCAGCGTGCATACATAACCGTTCTCACGGGCGAAGTTCATGGTATCGCTCATGTAATTTTTTATACCGGGGAATTGAGCAAAATAGTTTTCTATAATTTCTGCAGCTTCCTTACGGGGGATGCCCAAACTTTGTGATAAACCAAATGCCGACTGCCCGTAAATAATGCCAAAGTTTACTGCTTTGGCATTGCGGCGCTGTTCGCTGGTTACTTCTTCTAAACCGATGCCGTAAACATTGGCAGCGGTTGCCGTATGGATATCAAGGTTCTTAACAAAGGCATCCATCATGTTGGCATCCTTGCTGATCTCGGCTATAATACGCAGCTCTATCTGCGAATAATCCGCAGATACAATAGTATGCCCGCTATCCCGCGGAATAAAAGCTTTGCGTACTTCCCGACCCCGTTCCGTCTTTATAGGGATGTTCTGCAGGTTGGGGTTAGTTGAGCTTAAGCGCCCGGTAGCAGCCACCGCCTGGTTATAGGAGGTATGCACACGCCCCGTTTTAGGGTTTACCATGGTTGGCAAAGCGTCAACATAGGTTGATTTTAGCTTTTGCAGCTGACGGTAATCTAAAATATCGCGCACGATATCACTTTTTGCAGCAAGGGAAAGCAACACATCCTCACCGGTTTGGTATTGGCCGGTTTTGGTTTTTTTTGCTTTAGGGTCCAGCATCAACTTTTCAAAAAGCACTTCGCCTAGTTGTTTAGGTGATGCAATATTGAAGCGAACTCCCGCTTTTTCGTAAACTATTTTCTCCAGCTTGGCTATATCAGTTTCCAGTTCTTTGGAAAACTCTTTCAGCGTATCATGGTCAATTTTTACACCCTCGTATTCAATATCGGCCAGTACGTAGATCAACGGGTGCTCAATTTCGTGGATCAGTTTTTCGCTTTCTACTTCCTTAAGCTTTGGTTCAAATATTGTTTTTAACTGCAGGGTAATGTCGGCATCCTCTGCAGCGTATTCCTTTATTTTTTCTATCTCCACATCGCGCATGCTACCCTGGTTTTTGCCTTTAGCGCCAATAAGTTCCGTAATGGAAACGGGTTTGTAGCTTAGATAATTCTCAGACAGGATATCCATATTGTGGCGGGTATCCGGGTCGATAATATAATGCGCCATCATGGTATCAAACAGGTCGCCTTTTACTTCAACATCATACCATTTCAGCATCAGGATATCGAATTTTAAATTCTGTCCTGTTTTGCCTATTGCAGCATCTTCAAGAACAGGTTTAAATTCATTAACTACCTTCCTGATCTCTTCATCGGCAACAGGTACAGGCACATACCAAGCCTCTCCTGCTTTTATCGCAAATGATAAACCTACCAGCTCGCAAAGATTAGCATCTGTGCCGGTGGTTTCGGTATCAAAGCAAATGCTTTTTTGTTGTTTTAACAGGCTAATAAGTTCACTGCGTTTCCCGAAAGTATCAGCTAAATGATATTCGTGCGGAACGGTGTGGATGTTCTTTATTTCAGCCGGCGTTGGTGGCTCGTAAATGTCTTCTACATCAACGGTCATCGTAGTGCGGCTTTCGGCAACAGGGTTCCCAAAAAGGTCCGTTTGGATGGATACGGCTCTTGTTTCTGTAATACTGAAATCATCACCAAAAACACGTCTCCCTAAAGTACGGAATTCCAATTCGGCAAATAAAGGTTCCAGCAAGTCTTTGCTTGGCGCACACATTTCCAGTCCGGCTTCATCAAGCTCAACCGGTACATTCAGGTTTATGGTGGCCAGTCTTTTTGAAAGTAATCCCTGCTCGGCAAAAGCTTCCACATTTTCGCGCTGCTTGCCTTTTAACTCGTGACTATGGCTGATGATCTCTTCCATCGAGCCATACTGCTTAATAAGCGCTTTGGCTGTTTTCTCGCCAATGCCCGGGATTCCGGGGATGTTATCAACCGCATCGCCCCATAAGCCTAAAATATCAATAACCTGCTCAACGCGTTCAATTTCCCATTTCTCCAGCACTTCTTTTACACCCATGATCTCCATTTCATTCCCCATGCGGGCGGGTTTATAAACAAAAATGTTAGGAGATACCAACTGTGCAAAGTCCTTATCAGGGGTCATACAGTAAACCTGGTAGCCTTGAGCTTCCGCCTTTTTGGCAAGCGTACCGATGATGTCATCAGCCTCGTAACCATCGGAGGTGATCAATGGGATATTAAAGCCAAGCACAACCTTAAATATGTAGGGCAATGCCTTGGAAAGGTCTTCGGGCATGCTTTCGCGATGCGCCTTATATGCTTCAAATTCAGTATGGCGTTCTGTTGGCGCTTCGGTATCAAATACCACAGCCATATGTGTAGGTCTTTCCTTTCGCAATACCTCTAGCAGGGTGTTGGTAAAGCCCATTATGGCTGATGTATTTAACCCGCCCGATGTAAACCGCGGACTTTTGCTCAATGCAAAATGCGCCCGGTATATAAGGGCCATGCCATCCAGAAGAAATAGTTTTTTCATGATATTTACACTAATTGCACGAATTTATTCGAATTTCACGAATTCTTTTTTAAGGTTCTGATGCAAATGATTATATGCAAAAATAGAATTATTAACGGGATAGTTTAATTCTCGAAATTCTATTTAATTCGAAAAATTTACACCCACCTCAATTCGTGAAATTCGAATAAATTCGTGAAAATTAGTGCTTCATTTTATTTAAAACTGCACTCAGGCACATGATCATTTACCATGCCGGTGGCCTGCATGTGGGCGTAACAAATAGTTGTCCCAAAAAACTTGAAGCCCCGTTTTTTCATATCCTTGCTGATAGTATCGGAAATAGGGGTGCTTGCTGGTGTCAGGCCTGAATGGTTGTTGATTGGTTTACCATCGGGCATAAAGCTGTAAAGATATTTATCAAATGAGCCAAACTCCTTTTGGAGCCCGATAAACAGCTTTGCATTACTTATCGCGGCCAGTATTTTTAAACGGTTGCGGATAATCCCGGCATCCTGCATTAAACGTTCAACATCTGCATCAGTAAAGGCGGCTACCTTTTTTACATCAAAATTGGCGAATGCATTTCTATAACCTTCCCGGCGGCGCAGTATGGTTATCCAGCTTAGGCCAGCTTGTGCGGATTCTAGTATGAGGAATTCGAATAGAGTATGGTCATCATGAACTTCTTTCCCCCATTCTTCATCGTGGTACTTAATGTAAAGCTCGTCAGTCCCTGCCCAGCGGCAGCGGTGTAATTGTTTGGTCATTAAATTTTATGTTTTACGTCGTAATACAGGCTCATCTTAAATATCTTTTGGCTCCCCAATATGTTCATAACCGTTTCAACAATTGGGTAAAGTGTTTTTTTATCAGCGTTTATGATGAAAGGCACATCCCTCCCATGGTTTTCCATAGAAACAGCCCGTGTTGCTTTTATCCATTCAACCAGTTCATTATGTGTGTGGTTTACATGCATCCCTGGTTGATTGGCAAATGTTTCATCATTGTAATAACTGTCGATAAACTGCTTTAAATTATCAATGGGGACACCAATAACGCTAATTTTTTTAAATTTCTTAAGTTCTTCTGGTGTAAAGTTAATATGATGCCTGGCGCCTATTTTTGCCAATATCAATGCCCGGTCTTCTTCAGTCGGGATTTCATACATAACCCGTCCCTGCACTATTGTAATAATAACCTCGTCACCACTTGGATCATATACCGCAACTCCATTGGCCTTTGGTCTTTCAATTTGATAAGGCGTTAATATTTTAGGCTTCGAAAACAACATTAAAAATATCAATATCAGGAAACCGACATCGCACATGGCTGTCATATCAACTGATAAAGTTTTTCGCCGTAATTTTCCGTTATACATGGCTTTGGGTTAAAGCATAAATTTACAGTTTAATTGTCTCAATCTACAAACCAACACCATTCAACTCATCCCAATATTCCACGGCTCTCCTATAGTGTGGAATCACAATAGATCCCCCAACCAAATTTGCTATCATAAACACCTCGTTCATTTCATCATGTTTTACACCTGCTTCATGGCATTTACCTAAATGATATTTTATACAATCGTCACAGCGTAAAACCATTGATGCTACCAGGCCAAGCATTTCCTTGGTTTTTACATCAAGTGCGCCATCGGCATAAGTGGTGGTATCCAATGCAAAAAAACGCTTTATATTGGTATTGGACGACTCCATTATCCTGGCGTTCATTTTTGTACGATAGCTTTCAAAATCTTCTATTAGTGACATTTTAATTAGTGATTTAGCGAGTTAGTGAATTTTCGAATTCGGATGTTCGATTTCGGAATTAAAAAGTAAATGTGATTATTTAAAGTGCAAGTTACAATCAGATTAAATTCATTTTTGTAATTTTCCTCTTTCAATAATTAAATATTTACCAAATCCGAAATCGAACATCCGAATTCCGAAATAAAAAAACTTATGGAAAGCTTATCGCCTAATATTTTTGTTACCAGTATGGATGAAACCATCGCCTTTTATAAATCGATAGGGTTTCAGCTGGTAGTTACCGTTCCCGAAACCGGCCCCGATTTAATTTGGGCCATGATGATGAATGGCAATGTTACTTTTATGTTCCAAACTTTTGCCAGTTTGGGTGAAGAGCTGCCCGAGATTAGCCGGCAAAATGGCGCATCGCAGCTGCTTTATATCAAACTAAAAAAAATAAGAGAATTTTTTGAGCTGATAAAGGATAAAGTAAAAGTGTTAAAGGGCCTGGAAACTACTTTTTATGGGGCTACCGAATTCTCTATATTGGATAACAATAACTACGTGCTTACCTTTGCCGAAGATGAATAATGATTGAGTTTATCCGCGCCGACCATATAAATATTTGCGTACCTCCCGAACGGCTGGAGGAAGCGCTCAGATTTTATGCCGATGTTATCGGACTGCAGCAAATTGAACGCCCCGACCACCTGTTTTCAACCCCCGGCTACTGGTTTGATATTGGGGATATCGAGCTGCATATAGGTGTTGAACCACAGATGCCCCGCTCTGTGCGGCACATTGCTTTTGAAATAAAAAATGTTGATATCGCACTGAAACTTTTTGAAAAACATAACGTAGAACTAATGGAAGAGCCTGTAATTCCGGGCCGCAAAAGGCTTGCTTTTATTGACCCTTTTGGCAACAGGATGGAATTATTGCAAATGGTTGATTTGTAGCCTTGTAATTAAAAATAAATTGTAATTTAGTTAGTCTAAAACTCCTTAAAAAAATACAGTTATGAAATTCATGTCGCCAAAAGTTCACGGAATCATTGATATTCTTGTAGTTGTATTTCTGCTGGCATCGCCGCTGATATTTGGTTTTACAGGTACACTTGCTGTATTTACCTATGCATTGGGCGCAGCGCACCTGGCGCTTACTGTTTTAACCGATTTTAATATGGGCCTGGTAAAGATCATCCCGGTTAGCATTCACGAGCTGGTTGAGTTTATTGTTGCCGTAGCCTTAATTGTGTTGGCCTACACGCTTTTCAATAACAATGCTGATGGTAAGTTATACTATGTGATATTAGGTAACTGTTTATTATTAACCTGGCTGGTTACCGATTATAAAGGCGATAGCGTACACAGCTTAGCTAAGCTATAAGCTTTTTTATAAAGCCAGCTCAATGGATGGGTCCCAAAATACGGTTTTAAAATCCTGCACCTGGTCGTCTATAACTTTTACACCCTCGTTTTCTAATAGTGTTTCCATGAGGTTTCCGCCGAAATGAAATTTTGCGGTTAACACCCCCTGCCGGTTAACTACCCTGTGTGCCGGAACAGGCGGATGCGCCCTGCCTGCAGCCTGCATAGCATAGCCCACCATTCGGGATGATCCTTTTGTACCAAGATAAGCAGCTATTGCACCATAAGAAGTTACCCTGCCTTTAGGGATCAGCCTTGCAACTTCATAAACACTATCGTAAAAATTAGGCTCGGCCATGATTTACTAAAATTACTTTACTTTTTTATGTGCCAGTAAAAGATTGATCCCTTGTAGCAAATGTATAAAACATTTTGGTGTTGTTATTAGGCATGGAATGACTGTAACCCTAAAAAATGTACCCCTCATATCCCCAGGGGCAGAAGCTGCACAACCTTTGCTTTTCATATTTATAAAACACATTATTTTTTAAACCAATTACCAGCCTTTAAGTCCTAATGCTGGTTCAAAAAAAATAATTGTTTCAAATTTGTTACCTACTTGTTTAGTGTAGATAATACACTATATTTACCTCACCAATTTAAAAACCAATGAGTACCAGGAGATCATTTCTTAAAACTTCGGCTGTTCTTTCAGCCGGTTTATTAGTTGCCCCACAGTTATTTGCTTACGACAAAAAATACATCGGGCTACAATTGTACACGGTTAGGGATGCTATGGGGGCTGATCCGGTAGCAGCTTTGGCTAAGGTTGCGCAAATAGGCTATACCTCTGTTGAAGGAGCTACCTATACAGGCAGCGAGAAGTTTTACGGCATGGATGCCGCAAAATTCGCAAAGCTTTTAAAAGATAACGGTTTGATAATGCCGAGCAGCCATTACCGTTTAGGCGAAGATGGCAAGGAGATGAAAGGCACCATATTAAACGACTGGCAAAAAGCTGTTGATGATGCAGCTGCCGTTGGCGTAAAATATATGGTATGCGCATGGCTGTCGCCTGCCGAACGCGGAAATCTTGATCACTACAAAAAAATAGGTGCAGACCTGAACACAGCGGGCGAGATCTGCAAAAAAGCAGGCATCCAGCTTTGCTACCATAATCACGATTTTGAGTTTATACAAGAAGATGGCAAGTATCCGTACGAAACCTTGCTGGGTACTACAGACAAAAACCTGGTAAAAATGGAAATGGACCTTTATTGGGTAACCAAGGCCAAACAAGACCCTATCGCGCTGATCAATGAGCATCCGGGCCGTTTCCCGCTATGGCATGTTAAGGATATGGACAAAACAGAAAAACGCATGTTTACCGAGGTGGGTAACGGCATAATTGATTTCAAAAATATATTTAAGCATGCAAATAAAGCAGGCATGAAATATTTCTTTGTTGAACAGGATATTTGCCCTGGTAACCCTTATGACAGCATTACCCAAAGCATTACATACATAAAAAGTAACTTAGTTTAAAGACCTTAATAAATCAATCAACTCAGGCCGGGCCTTCAACTGAAGGTCTGGCTTTTTTATGGGTTGATTTTTTACGATTTAAAACAACGGGTATGATGCTGGCTCATCTTTTAGCTTACCGGTAATTAAAGCCTCAATCTCTGGCAGGATAGCTAACTGGACTTCATGCAAAGGCATTCCTGCTTTTTGCAGTTGCTTTAATTGATCATCCTTATTGCCGCCTCCGTTTAATGCCTGCAAGCCAATGGCAGCTGCATCTGTAAGTTGATTTGAGAGGTCTGTTATTGTTTGCAGGTAAGGGGAATTTGTAGCCAGCTCATCAAACTTCACCTTATTGTTTTGCCATTGCAGCAATTGCCATTTTATTTGGGCAAGGCAGGCTGTATCATGCTTTGAAAGGTAGGCGGCAACTAATTTCCTGAAATGCAGGTGTGGCTCCGAATCGCATCTTACCGCATCGGCAATGTTAACCATGGGGCTTGAAAGGGTTGGATGCACGGCAACAGGCGTAAACATACCCGCCATTAGCCGTCTATATCCTTTTATTGGCGTATAAACATCAGCAAGCGTTTTTATTGCTCCCGCGTTTGCTCCGTTAACCCATCGCGACAGCATATTAATATAATTCCTGCTCTCCAGCAAACCACGGTCATTCAGTTCAAAATTTGTTTTTGATAACCGCCTGTACATATCGTCAACATTATTTACCGTTGCTGCCGACCAGAGTCTTTCAGCAATGGCAGCCGCGCGGGGCCACACCCTGATCTCTTCATTTTCATCGTTCACCATTTCGCTCCACATGGCAGCTTCGGCACCTAATATGCCTTTATCTGCATCGGCTGGGCTTATCCCGGCAGAAACCGGGTCGTTTAAGTAATGAATATAAGCCGGAAAATAAAGATCGAGATAATAACCGCTGGAAATTATCAACTGGTTGTTGTGCCGAATTATTTTGTTTGATAAGCTATCAATAGGGGCAGGCTTCCATTTTTGTATGATCACATCTTCGGGTAACGATGGATTAAACGCTTCCTCCCAACCTATCAGCCGCTTATTATACTTTTTGCCGATGGCATACATCCTTTTAACAAAATAAGCCTGCAATTCATCCGTGCTTTTAAAGCCTTTTGCTTTCATAAACGCTGTTATGGCCGGGTCTTGCTTCCAGGCAACACCGTTATTTTCATCGGCGCCCACATGCAGGTAGGCATCCGGGAACAAACCGCTCATTTCCTTAATAAACTTGTCGAAAAACGTATAGGTGCTTTCTTTTGATGGGTCGATAGTTGGGGTTTGCACCTCGTTTATCAGCCTCATCACCTTCATTATATTCAGATTTTTTACAGTATCCAGGTTATACCGTTTGGCAGGTTTATAATCGGCAGGATAACTGGCTAAAAAAGGATATGCGGCCAGGATACCCGAGCAATGGCCGGGAAGATCAAACTCCGGTACAATTATTATCCCCCGGTTATGCGCATAATTAACCAGTTCTTTTATTTGTTGCTGTGTATAGTATAATCCGTTTGAACCTTTTTGTTGAAGCTTTGGGTAAACCATTGATTCAACCCGGAAGCCCTCATCGTCCGAAAGGTGTAGGTGAAGTACGTTCATTTTCACAATTGCCATTGCATCAATGTTCCTTTTCAAAACTTCAAGCGGGATAAAGTGCCGGGCAACATCTATCATCAATCCCCTCCATTTAAACCGGGGCGAGTCGGCTATTTCAATAACAGGGCAGTAATACCCGGTTTTACCTGGCATCACCAGCTGGTAAAGAGTTTCCAATCCGTGCATAGCGCCAAGGTCTGTCGCCGCTGATATAGTTATTTTTGCTGATGAAACGCTTAAAGTGTAGCTTTCATCAACACCAATTGCCGGTAAAATCGTTTTTTTAAAGTTGATTACAAGCTGTGCATTGGTATTGTTATCCGCTACAGTAATATATTCCTGCGGAAGATAAAGCCCGGTGCGTTTACCCACTTGCTGATAAAACCGGTTAATGCTACCTGTTAATTTTTCGCTTACAGGTCCGTTAAGGCCTACCGTAAATTTGTCAGTAAATACAAACCGGCCGCTTTGAAGCTTAACCGATTGCGGCCAGGGCATTAGGGAAATTGAATCTGTCGACTGGGCATTTGCTGATAAAATACCTGTAAAAATTAGCAACAGTGTAAATAATTTATGCATAACTTTAGGTTTAATTGATAATTAACTCAGTTGATTTAATAGCTGCATCCCCTTATGGGTGCATATGCCTATTAAATAAATATTAATGGTGTTATTAACTATTTCATCCGGCGTAAGGCCGAATTTTTTATAAGTATCATTTCGTGTTATGGATGTATATAAAACAGAAAACGCCTCCAATACAACACCAGGATGCAGGTGGGCTAAAAACAGTCCTTCGGCAATTCCGGTTTTTATTATTCCGGTTAAAGTTTCCATTACGCCTTTGGTATATTGTTTAATTACTTTATCCTGCAGCGCAGGATAATAATAATTCAGATCATGATAAAAGAGGTGATTGGTGCCAAAATCAAGCTCGATGGATTTGGAATAAATGCGGTAAAGCGAAACAACCACATTTGGCGAACCATCCAGTAATTGTTTCACCTGTTTATCAGATTCCTTATAGTGTAAATTGATACAGGCCTCCAGTAATTCTTCCTTATTATTAAAATACCTGTACATGGTTTTTGTAGAGATGCCCAGCGTTTGTACAAGTTTTTGCATGGTGATATTACGAATGCCATTAGCTAAAAACTGCTGTAAGGATGATTCAATAAGTTTTTCTTTCATTTACGATAGGAAAATATTTTACAAATATAATTTTCCCGTTGATATTGGAAAATATTTATTGTAAAATATTTTCCAATATCAACTAACAGATCCACAGGCAATAGCTGAACATAGATTAATTAGAATAAATCTCTATTCAACTAATTCATCGTATGTTACATAATGAGAAATAAATTAATTCCCGGTTTAATACCCGCTATACAGCTTTCTTTTACTATACTTAGCAACATAAAAGTACAGGCAAAATAACATTTATATGATCCGTTTTTACTTTATTCTTATTTTCTTCCTTATTTCACTGTTAAGCTTTTTAAGGGCGCCTGCTTATTATTTATGGTTACTGGCAGTTGGCGTAACTGAATTTCCATTGTTATTTGCCGGAATTACTGCGTTGTTAGCTGCAACAGGTTTTTGGGTACAGAAATATCAACTGGCAGGCACAATCCTGGGGCTTGTTACGCTGGTAATTTTTCTTTCGCCCGTTGTTAGGGCATATTGGGCAGCAAAGGATGTTAAGCAGGACATGGCCCAATCATTATCCGGATCACCTGTTAATTTCCCGGCTAGCAGGCAGCCTTTCAGCTTTTGGAACCTATTCAAAAGCACGAAAGAGGTGCCTTATAAAACCTATACCTATGTAAAGTACCCGGATACTTCAATGGCGCTTGATTTTTATCCATCGCAATTGAAAGGAAACAGGCCATGTGTTATAATAATTCATGGAGGCTCGTGGGCAGGGGGCGATAGCCGGCAACTGCCTGAATTGAATAGTTACCTCGCTGCAAAAGGCTATAATATTGCCTCCATTAATTACCGCATGGCCCCGAAATATCAAACCCCGGCACCCATTGAAGACCTCCGGGCTGCTATATCATATTTAAAACTACATGCCCGGGAATTACATCTTGACACCAATAGTTTTGTCTTACTAGGCCGCTCGGCGGGTGCGCAGATAGCCTTACTGGCAGCATATACTATCCATGAACCGGCATTAAAGGGTGTGATTGATTTTTATGGACCGGCGGATATGGTTTGGGGATATTCTGTTCCATCAAATCCATTGATAATGGATTCGAGGAAGGTAATGAGAAATTATATTGGCGGTTCATACAGCCAGGCACCAAAAAAATACGCTGACTGTTCACCAATAGAATTTGTAAATAAACAAGCTGTCCCTACACTCATTATCCATGGTAATAACGATGTGCTGGTTTCGCCGGAGCACAGCCGCCGCCTCAATTTAAAACTACAGCAAAACGGGATAAAACATTACTGGCTGAAATTACCCTGGGCAACCCACGGTTTCGATTTTAATTTAAACGGTCCCGGCGGGCAACTATCAACCTACGCTGTGGATGTTTTTTTAAATACAGTTTGCCCCCTGGCCCCTAAAGGGGAAGTAAGAAAGTAGGAGTTGTTTGCAAAACAGCCATTATCTATCCTAATTTATGCTGACTGCCTGATGATTTACTATGTATGTTCTGCTGACGATTGATCATGTACTTTCCCCATCCCTGGTTTCTTCTCTCTAAAGCGGGTAAAGAAAATAAATGCAACCATGCAAAGCGCAAATCCGCAAATTCCGTTAAGGCGCAGGCCAAAGTCATGGCCCGCATCTATTCCATAAACGGTAAGGAAGGCAAATAAGGCAATGCCTAATGTTTGCCCAAGCTTTACAAACAGGTATTTAACGGCAAAAAACATCCCTTCGTTATTTTCGCCGGTGTCGATGGCGTCTTTTTCAGCAATTTCGGCAAGTATGGCATTTGGCAAGATCCCTAAAGAGGCAAGCGGGAATGCGGCGCAAATCACCAATGTATAAACCTGCACTTCGGGTAAAAACGGGAATTTTCCTAAGAAGTAGATCATAGCAAATATCAGGCTGAGCAATGCGAATGAAAACAACACAATTGGTTTCTTGCCTATCTTTTTTGATAAATAATTGATCAGCGGATAAAACAACAGCGAAACCATTACCATTACACCCATTAATAACCCGCCCATTGATTTGGGCAGGGGCAGCAATACGGTAATAAAAAACAATAAGCCACTTGATATGATGCTGAGCGCCATATAAAACGAAAAATCAGAGATCAAATAGTATTTAAAATTCCGTTGACTAAATGTTTTACGGATAGCCGGGAATATGGGTAAATGTGATGGTTTGCTTTCAGAATATTTTTTTTCGTCGATAGCAAATACCGGCACCAACATAATTAAGCCGGCAAAAGCGCAAAGCCCCCAAATGGTGTCCTGCACTGCCGTATCGCGGTTGGTTATATGAAAGGAGCTTTGTACAAGATCGGCAAAGTTATTTACAAGGGCCCCTATTACAATACCTATTACAAAGCCAACCTGCTGTAAAGAAGAAAGCTTAACTTTTTCGGCAGATGTACTGGTAAGTTCAGGTAATAATGCATTATAAGGAATGATATAAGCGGTTACACTCATAAAAAAGAAGATAAGCGTAAACGTTAGCCATATCGCGTTGTACGTGCTTTCTGCTTTAACCAGCGGACAAAACGTAAGTCCGCAAAAAATAATGGCCGGCAATATAGCCCATTTCATAAAGGGGATCCGGCGCCCTTTGGGGTTGTGGCTTTTATCGCTTAGCGAAGCAATAAACGGGTCGACAACTGCATCAACCAGGCGCCCTGATGTTAAAACAACCGACATGATATTAAATATTCCAAACAGTAGCAATTGCGGAATAAGGTGAATTAACCCCGAATTTGACGGCGCCAAATAAAAATAGGGGAGCATTACAATAATAATATTGGTCATAATACTCCAGCCTATCATTCCGCAGGCATAGGCAATCTGTTTGGAAAAAGGCAGCTTTGTAACGGGCATATTTAACTACCACGAATTACACAAATTATTCCGGATTAAACGAATTTGATTTGTGTAATTGGTAAAAATATAAATCCGGGGTTTAAACGGAAGTCTTTATATGCCGGGTTCTTATACAGTGTACAGGCTTTGAAGTCTTACCTTTCAGCTTTCACCTCCTCCTACAGCCCCGAATAATAATCATACCCTCTCTCGGCCCAGTAATCTTTGGGGCGGGAGTTACTGAAGGATATGGTACCGATGCGTTTGATGTTTTTTATGCCGTACTTAACCGGGATGATGAGGCGTAGCGGCGCCCCATTTTGCAATGGAAGCAGCTTATCATTCATCTCGTAAGCCAACAGCGTTTGCGGGTGCATTGCGCTTGGCATATCTAAGCCTAAATAATACGCTTTATCCGGGGTTTCCATACCCACATAATCCATTTTTGTATATTCATCCAGCTGGAAGTGCTTTATAAAATCACTGAATTTTACGCCGCCCCAGTGCGAGATCTGGTCCCAGCCTTCAACACATTTAAAATCGTAAACAATCTCGGTTTTTGGCAGGGCCATCAGGTCATGCAGGCTAACCTGTAAAACTTCGCCGCCTTTTTTAATTACGTTTAGTGTCCAGCTTGCAGGATCAAACTTTTTTGCTGCTTCAACACCAATATCGCTGTTAACCCGCACGTGTTTGGCCGCTCTTGATTTTGGGTAGGTTTTAACCAGGTGATTAGGGCTGAAAATCCTTCTGAAAACCAACTCGGTTTTGTTAAGAGCCCTGCGGAGCGGTTGGTGCGCGCCGGATGTTATGCCGCCCGCAGCTTCCTGCGGCGATTTATAAAGCCAACGCCAACCCTCAAATGCACCGCCTGCCAATATGGTAAAACTGGCAAATGATATAAAGTTGCGCCTGTTTATCTTTTGTTGAACGGTAAGTTCCTTTTTGATTTTTTTATTTGGAGTGCTCATCGTTGTTTGTTTGAATAGCTGGTTCAGGGGTTTCATTAACTACCTCAAAGCCCGAAATTACCGATCTGAAATTATTCCATCCCGCCAGGAAAACCTGTACAATATGGATCACAAAAAAGAAAACATAGCCAAGCGTTAATGCAAAATGCAGGATCCTGGCAAAATGATAACCGCCCGAAAGCCAGGTTAAATAATAAAATTGTACAGGTTTATAGATAGCCAGGCCGGTAACTACCGAACCAATGCCCATAAAAATAATAGCCGTGTAAGCTATGCGCTGGGCTGCATTATATTTTTTTTGCGGCGGTGCCATTTTACGGATATGCAGGTCATGCAACAGCACCAGCCAGGCTTCTTTAAATGAATTCTTTTTGGGGACCAGCTCACGCCAGTCGCCGGAAATAATGGTATATAAAATGTAAAGGATGCCGTTGAGCGTAAAGAACCACATAAACAGGAAATGAAAAGCCATACCCTCGGAAAGGCGATATGGAATTTTTAAATAGCGATAAAACCATTCGGGGAAAAAGCGAAAGAACGTATGACCAAACAGGGTGAACGAATATTCGTCATTTGCCCAGTAGATCAGCATCCCGCTCCAGATCATAATGGTGAGGATGGGGAAGTTCACCCAATGGCACCACCGCATAGCTAAGGAGTGTTTTTCTTTTATGGCTTTCATTGTGTTGATGTATAACCGGATGTAAAGTTAGCTAATTTTAAAACTACTTAACCGATGCCATTGCTTCATTTGAAAATGTGGCCCTGCCTGCGCCTGTAACCACACCGCTTATCTTGTTTTGTAAAAAGCCTATGATCTCCCAGTCTTTTGTATCAAAACCCTTGGGCAAAGCAATGGTTGCTGTGCCGTTATTTGCATTTAACGTTACTGCCTGTAGCTTACGTACAATTTGAACATGCGATAACGTTTTGCCACCATTTTCGCCGCTTGCCACTTTTGATGTCGCCGCTTTCTCCAAAATTGCTACCTGCAATACCGTGTTTTTGTCGGTGCCTTCAACGGCATATTTAAGGCTGGCCTTTTTTGGATCAATCGTTGAAACATTTAACTCAACCCGGGCTGTTGCTGCTCTTTGCAAAGTAGTATGGATAGCATCGCGAAGGGTACCTTCCTGTGAGCCAACAAATTCTGTTTCTCCATTTACAACTATCTGTGGCGTATAAACACCTTGAATGTGTAAATAATGGGCATAGTCCCGCTGTCTTTTCGAAAAATCAGCATTGCTAAACTGATCTTTCCAGCCTAAACGATCCCAATAATCAACATGGAACGCCAGGATGTAAACGGGCTTATTTTTGCTCTCTTTTTCAATTTTCGCAACCAGCTCATCTGCCGGCGGACAGCTTGAGCAGCCTTCTGATGTAAACAACTCAACAACCGCAAAGCCTTTATCATCCGCGTTTACTTTGTTTAACAGCTTAACATTAATAAAGGCTGTGGATGCCAGTGCTGCAATTGCCAGGAATGCAACAAGGCCCAATATTTTAATTGATTTCATATAATATAATTTAATAGTTTATTTACGTTTTTGATGGTTAGTCGGATGGGGTTTATATTCCTTACAATAAAATTAGATTTTTTTATTTTTAGAAATTGCAATGAATCAACTTGTATGAACTTGTACAGGGGAGTATGAAAAGGCAACATCATTAAGTTACCCATGCGCCTCTCAGGAAACCGGGGGGCATTTTACTTATATAGAGGTTGGGTAGCTAGCTTTGTAGCTAATTAAAAACGAGGATGCTTGTGGCAGCGAAGGGCTGCGAGGCTGCTCAATGAGGATGAACCGGATAACTGGCGCGGGTGGCGCTGGAGGATGAACCTGTTGCGTAGCAATATGCTATCTTAGTAACATTATGATATTTTATAATCGATATATAAATGGAGAAGATGGTAGGTCTGTCTATTCCGATATTTACAATTTAAGGCAAGAGGCGTTTAGCGATAAATACTTCGATGATATACAAAGTGTATTGACGGAAACCTTTAATAGAGTTGTTTTTAATCTCGAAATTATTTTTTCAGAATTAAAAAATATCAATTACGCATTTAAGACCGAATTTCAATGCAATTCTGAAAGGCCCCTATTGCGCCCGTTACCAGATACAGATGAACTACTGGTTAAACTCAATAGTGCCACCAGCGATTTTGGACAGATACCTTTATCCTTAAAATTATTCTACAAAATTGTGGGTTCATGCAACTTTGCCTGGGACTATGACAACCGGCCAGAAATGTTTTGGAAATGTGCTGATCCGATACAAATCAACAGCATTGACGATATTGTTAATTACGTTTCAGATGATGATTGGACAGAATATTTAAGTGAAGCTTTGGAAGATGATAATTCACAATCACCTTATTTGGAATTAGCTGCAGATTATCTGCATAAAGATAATATTAGCGGGGGACCTCCTTACTCAATACAATTAACAAAGGAACCAAGCATTGATGGTTTGTTTTTAAATGAGCCTAATGAAACTACATTCATAAACTATTTAAGAATTTGTATGGAAAATTGTGGTTTCTCAAGAATAACAAACGCAGAATACGAAAATGATTATAAAGAGTTTTTTGCGAAAATAAAGCCACAATTAAAAAATATATGAGCGAACTTAATCACTTTTAACCCACAACCCCTATTTTCTAACTATCTGTAAGGTTTTACCTACCTTAACGACTAAGCATAAACAACTAAGAGTATAAGTTGTGGTATAAATAAATTACAGCGAAATTCAATTCGTGAAAATTAGTGCCTATTTAAATTTATGGATCATCAACTAAATCCGCATCACTGGGTGGCGGCGCATGCCGATTACCTGTTTGGCTTTGCTATAACCCGCATTAACGACGAAGAGCTTGCAAAAGACTTGGTGCAGGAAACTTTTTTAGCGGCATTGGAGAAAGTCGCAAACTTTGAAGGCAAAAGCTCGGAACGAACGTGGCTTACCGCCATCCTTAAAAACAAAATTATTGATGTGTACCGAAAAAAATCCTCCGGCTTGCAAAATAAAATGGTAAAGGAGGCAGAGGATGAGCAGAGCGACCTTTTTAATGCTGATGACGGGCATTGGGTAAATAACAACGGGCCAAAGGAATTTGGTATTGAGGATAAAGACCGGCTGGTGAGTAAGGAGTTTGAACAGATAATGCAAAAATGCCTTCAAAAGCTGCCTGCCTTGTGGATGTCGGTATTTACCATGAAGCATATTGATGAAGAAGCTACTGAAATTATTTGTACGGAATTAAAAGTAACGGCTGCAAACTTTTGGGTGATCATCCATCGTGCCAAGCTTAATTTGAGGGCATGTCTTCAGCGAAACTGGATTTAAAATTTAAAATTATGAGCTATTTGAAAAGAATTATATATAACTGTAAACAGGCCACCTTCCTGATAGAAAAAAGGTCGTCAGGTAAAATAACCTTGAGGGAAGCGTTTGAACTGCGTATTCATTTGGTGGGCTGCTCTTTTTGCAGGATCTACAAAAAACAAAGCCGGGTTATTAATGAAATGGTGCAGGAACTTTTTCGAAGCTCAATGCAGGCAGACAGAAAGCTTGATGATAAGTTTAAAAAAGAACTGCAGATAAGGATTGAAGAGGAGCTGAACAAAAACTAAGTTGGCACGAATGAGGGCGAATTTGCACGAATTCTCGCCCCTTTCCAATTCGTGAAATTCGAATAAATTCGTGCAATTAGTGTCTTCTTCACTCTATTTAAAAATACTTTGTAAGGTTAATTGCCTATACCCGACTAAGGGGTAAATAACAATTAAAAAACTAAAAAATTACAACGTATGAAATCAATTATTTCGGGCGCAGTTTTAGCAACTGCCATTGTAGCTTGTTTATCATTAACTATCCAGGCAAAACCAGTAAACCATTTATCTTCAACAACCGTTGCCCTTAGCGATACCGGCAAAATGGACAAAATGAAAAATGATAAGATGAAGATGGATAAAATGGAAAAGAAAAAGATGGACAAAATGTCGAAAGACAAAATGAAAATGGACAAGAAAATGGACAAAATGAAGAAAGACTCTTCAGGTAAAATGTGAGTTGTTTTTGTTTGATTGGAAGGGAGAGCTTTCTTCCTTCCTTTTTTATAAATTTTTAAATACTTAAAGGACAAATGAAAAAATATATACTCATAGCCGTTACACTGTTTTTCTGTTTACAGGCAATTGCACAAACAGGACTTAAAAACGGAGCCCACGCACCGGAATTTACAGCTACGGATAACGCAGGCAAAACCCTTGATCTGAAAGCTTTGCTTAAGGAACATAAATCGGTAGTGTTGTTTTTTTATCGTGGCCAGTGGTGCCCTTATTGCAATAAGCACATACAGCAATTGCAGGATTCATTGCAATTATTAACCGCAAAAGGTGCCTATGTAATTGGCGTAACGCCTGAAACAGGCGAAAACATCAATAAAACCATTGAAAAAACACACGCATCATTTTCAATAGTGCAGGATAAAGGCTATTCAATAATGAAAGCTTACGATGTAAACTATACAGTTGACCCAAACCTGTATGCAAAACTAAAAGGGTATGGAGTTGATTTAGAAAAAGGTAATGGCAATACAGACCATGTGCTGCCTGTTCCGGCTACCTATGTGATCAATAGCTCAGGAAAAATTGTGTTTGTTCATTTTGACAAGGATTACACAAAAAGACCATCGATAAGCCTGATAGCAAAAAGTTTATAATTGAACCGAATTTCACGAATTGAGGAGAATTAGCACAAACTCGATTCGTGAAAATTCGTTCTAATCAGCTACCCTCCCCAATTCGTGAAATTCGAATAAATTCGTGCAATTAGTGTTTCTTAAATTAGTGTATCCTCAGTTCTCTATCCGTCAGCCCGTCCAACTCCTGCGGATTATGGGTTACAATCAATACGGATGTGCCCAGTTCCTCAAAAACCACCTTCAGTTCAGCAATCAAAGCCGATTTATTTTCGGGGTCTAAGGCCGAAAATGGTTCGTCCATCAGCAACAATTTTGGTTTAATGGCCAGCGCCCTTAAAATGGCTAAGCGCTGTTGTTGTCCACCTGAAAGGTATTCGGGTTTGTGGGTTGCAAATGGCTCCAGCTTTCCTATGGCCAATAAGCGGGTTATCCATGCATTGTCATTTGTTGCATATTCAAGGTGATGCAAAACAGTCATGTTAGGAAACAGCGCATAATCCTGGAAAACAAATCCGGCCATTCTTTTTTGAGGTCGCAGGTTTATTTTTTGATCCGTATTTAACCAGGTTATATCATTAACTACAATTTTACCTTTTTCGAGATTAGTAAACCCGGCAATAGTTTTTAAAAGTGTGGTTTTACCGGCGCCAGAAGGGCCGTAAATTTTGGTAATACTGCCGGTTGGGAATTGCTCTTTCACCCGCAATATCTGCTGCCCTTTATAAGCCTTTAGCTTTTTCTCAATATCTATGCTGATCATTCCAAAGGGCTTTTTAACTGGTATTTATTAAAGATGAACACGGCTATCACCAAAACAAAAGTAATGGCAAACAGGATGAGCGAATATACATTGGCGGTATGATAATCCATTTGCTCAACTGAATCATAAACGGCAATGGATGCCACCCTGGTAACGCCGGGAATGTTGCCGCCTATCATTAGTACTACGCCAAACTCGCCAAGAGTATGGGCAAAGGTTAATACAATTGCCGTTAATAACGATGGCTTTATATTGGGCAAAAGCACTTTTATAAAAGTTTGCCACCTGCTTTTCCCCAGGCTATAAGATGCCTGCGAAAGGGAGACCGGCAATTGCTGTAATGCCGATTTTATAGGCCCTATCATGAAGGGCATGCTGTAGATAACAGATGCCAGCACCAATCCTTTAAATGAAAATACAAACTGCACGTCAAACGTATGCTGCAACCATTTGCCAATACCATGCTGCGGACTAAAAGCCAGCAACAAATAAAAACCCAGCACCGATGGCGGCAGGACCAGCGGCATGGTTATAATAGCTTCAAGCATTATTTTAAAAAACGACCGCCCCCTTGACAGCCACCACGCAACCGGCAAGCCGGTAAGCAGCAATAACAGGGTTGTTATGCCTGCTAATTTTAAGGTGAGATATATGGGAGTTAGATCCATTTTAAAGGAAGATTTAAAAAAACATCATCTGCGCGCAGGCCTTCGACCTGCGCTGACGCGTTTAGCCCCTTCAGGGCTTTAAAAAAAGCCTGTAGCATCCAAGCCCTGAAAGGGCGACATATAACAGCGCAGGTCGAAGGCCTGCGAAATATGGCAAATTCATTAATGGAGTACATTTCGAACATACGGAGTTTAAAACCCATCGATATCTGGAATCCTACGGGCTGTGTCCTCACAGCCCGCCGCAGGACAGGGAATGAGGTAAGCAATGGAAGAACACACCCCTGCACCCCTCTCAAGAGGAGAACCGCACAGCCCCATGCTTTTTTACTATTGAACATGATACCCATATTTCTCAAAAACAGCTTTCGCCGCCGGACCTAAAATGTATTGATAAAATTTTTCGGCATCAGGATTGGTAGCTCCATGCTTCAATATTACCATTCCCTGTTCAATAGGGGCATATAATTTAGGGTCGATGATTTTCCAGTACAGCGGGTTTTTATTGGCAGGATCTTTAACCAGCGCCTGCGTTGTAAAGCCCACTTCAACCACCCCGGTGGTGATATAAGTATTTATCTGCGAGATGCTTTCGCCATGGACGACTTTTGATTGAATATTGTCTAAAATCCCCTTACGCTTCAGGGCCTCTTCGGCAGCTTTGCCATAGGGTGCTATAGCCGGATTGGCAATGGCTATTTTTTTTACCCTTTCTGTAAGCAACACTCTTTCCCAATTCTCAAAACCTATATCCTGGCTACTGCAGATAATTAGACTGCCCTGTGCATAAACTACTGGTTTTTTTGCGCTGAACCCTTCCGTAAAAAGTAGCTCCGGGAAGGTCATATCCGCAGATAAAAACACGTCATAAGGCGCACCGTTTTTTACCTGGTTGGTCAAATTACCTGATGAGCCTACTATCGGCTCGATCATAATGCCCGTTTTACTTTTAAAATCGCTTTGCAATACTTTTATAACCGACTGCAGGTTTGCAGCTACCGCCACCTTCAAATTTTGAGCAAATGCAGGTGAGATACAAAATATGCATACTGCTACTAAAATTTTTATTCGTTTCATGTTATTGGTATTAAAATGTTTACTGCGCATTTACTTTTTTATTTAAATAGCTAATGCAGTGTTAATATACGTTGTTATTAAAGCGTATCAAAAAATTTGAGCCGGTATTTAAAGAAAAAATCTTCGCCCAAATGTATGTAATTGATAATAGTTAATAATACTATATTAGCTTACAAAATCAAATTATACACCTCCCATTTCCTGTATCAATATGAATAAGTTAAGAAAAATCCTCACTTTTTTATTGCTGTTTATAGCTCCAATAATTTTAAAAGCCCAAACCGGTAAGTTCATTACAGTGAAAGGGAAGGAGGTTATTGGCCCCAATAATAAACCTTTTTTAATGCGGGGCACAAACCTGGGTAACTGGCTGGTGCCCGAAGGCTATATGTTTAAATTTAAAAACGTTAATTCGCCAAAGCTGATCAATCAGGCCCTGGCAGAAATATTAGGCCCCGAAGATGTAAAGGCTTTCTGGGAAAAATACCAGGACACTTATATCACCGCAGCCGATATCCACTTTTTAAAAGCATCGGGGATGAATTCTATCCGGATCCCTTTTAATTACCGCCTGTTTACAGCGGAAAGCTATATGGGTCAGAACAATCCTAACCGTGGATTCGAGCTGCTTGACAGGGTTATTGGTTGGTGCAAAAAAGAAGGTTTATATGTTATTTTAGATATGCATGCCGCACCTGGCGGTCAAACCGGTGATAATATTGACGATGGCTATGGATATCCATTTTTGTTTAAAAGCAAGGCTAGCCAACAATTAACCATAAATATTTGGCACCGGATAGCGGCGCATTATGCCAATGAAACAACAGTTATGGGTTATGATCTGTTAAACGAGCCTATTGCTACTTATTTTAAGGCCGAAGAATTCAATCAATACCTGGAACCGCTGTATAAAGAGATCACTAAATCGATCCGTATGGTTGATAAAAATCATATCCTGTTTTTAGGCGGTGCACAATGGGATAGTAATTTTAAAGTGTTTGGTCCGCCGTTTGATTCAAAGCTGGTTTACCAGTTCCATAAATACTGGACGGAGCCAACCCAGAAAGTGATCCAGGATTATGTAGATTTCAGGGATAAGTACAACGTGCCCATTTACTGCGGCGAAACCGGCGAAAATAAGGATGAATGGGTAAAAACATTTAAAGACCTGTTAGAGAAAAATAACATCGGCTGGCATTACTGGCCTTATAAAAAACTGGACAATACCGCCGGCATTATCACCTTTGATGTACCTGCCGGCTACGATAACCTAATTGAGTACACCGAAAAACCCCGTTCAACTTTTGAAGAGATCCGCAAGGCCGCACCCGAAGACCGCGCACAATTAATAAAAGCACTATATGCATTTTTAAACAACAGCAAATTTGAAAATTGTAAGCCAAATAAAGGATATATAGAGGCGTTGGGATTTAAAGTACCTTAAGGGAGGAGGAGAGCGGAAAGCTGAAAGCAAAAAGGAATGACGAAAAAGGGGAAAGCAAAAGGCAATTAAGCTTTGGTCTTGGGGCTTTCAGCTTTTCACTTTTACCTCAACAATTAATTGTAAAATCCACTCTTAATAGGATTAAGAAAAGAAATATATTATCTTGCTTAACGGAACCAATCCGTTATAAACTGTAATGCTTATAAAAACCTTTAAGTATTGCAATGACCCTGTGCGCATGAATAAACTTTTACTGAGATTTTATATACCCCCCATTTTGTTTTTGCTGCTTACAGCAATTACCGCCGAAGCACAGGTTGCCGTTAACATCAGCGATAAATTAAAACAGCAAATTTTCAGGTTTAATGAGGTTGATTGTTTTGAGGACGTACACAGCGCACTTGGTATAGCGCAGATAAAAAGCAGTGCATTTGTTAATAAATTTAAGGTTAACAAACAGGCTACCCCCATAACCGCTGAACCAGGCACTGCTTATTGGTATCGGGTTAAAATAAATCACAATCCCCAATCGCGGAATAACTGGATCCTGGAATTTTTTGACCAGACCATTGACAGCATTACAGTATATTCACCTGATAAAAACTATAATTACACAGCCACCTTACTTGGCAGCAGCAGGCCATTTTCGGCCCGGTTTTATCAGCACAAAAACTTTAGCTTAAATCTTAACAACAGCCTCAGTGGCGAATACATTTATTATATCCGCATAAAATCGCACCAGCCTGTAAATGTTATTATGGTGTTGCGCTCAGTAAACTGGTTTATAAGCTATGCGCTTGATGAGTATTTTTTCTTCGGCATTTTTTACGGAATGATCCTGGTTTTCGGGCTGTATAACCTCATGATGTTTATTGCTATGCGGCAAAGGCAATACTTGTATTATATAGCATATAACCTCAGCATCGGCCTTTATGAAATGTGTGCCGATGGTATTGCCTACCAATACATATGGCCCGGCTCGCCTATGTGGAACCATAATGCCTATGGGGTTGCTTTGTTTTCAGCAAGTATATTTTCGGTGCTGTTTGCGCAAAGCCTGCTGAATTTAAAAGTTAATGCCCCACGCTTAAACAAACTGGTATGGTGGGTTATTGGTTTGCGATCACTATTTTTTGTGCTTTGCTTAACCGTTAACCCAAACTGGTTCAGCTACAAGATAATTGAGATAGTACCTTTAACACTGGCTTTTTTTACAGGCTGTTATGTGTTAATAAATGGATACAGGGCCGCGCGCTTTTTTGTTATCGGCTATTTGTTTTTATTAACCGGTTTTGTTGTAAAAGCATTAATAGCTTTAAACTTATGGTGGCTGCCGGTAACTGCCTCTGCCTATTACAGCTTAAGCTTTTGCTTTATAATGGAGATGGTATTTATATCTTTTGCCATTGGCGATAAAGTACGCCTGTTAAAAAAACAGGAAGAGCAGGCGCAGCTGCACATAATAAGGCAGTTAAAATTAAATGAAGAGCTAAAGGATGCGCTGAATAAAAACTTAGAGGCGCAAGTACAGGAGCGCACCAAAGAACTGGTTGAAAAATCAACGCTGATTGAGCAGCAAAATGAAGAGCTGACAACCGTTAACGACCTGTTAAAACAACAGGCCGAAGAAATCTCCAGGATGAATGTGTTGCTGGAGCAGGACAATACAATTTTGCACCAGGATATTGAAAAGATCAGTCATGACAGGGTAATGTCGGCCGAGGTTGATTTTGAAGAGTTCAGCAAGATCTATCCCGACAGGGAAACCTGCTTTAAATTTCTGTCGGATTTGAAATGGGAAAACGGATATGGCTGTCGCAAATGTGGCAACACCCATTACGGGCACGGGCATTTGCCCTATAGTCGCAGGTGTTCCAAATGCGGCTATGAAGAATCGGTAATTGCCTATACTATCTTACAAAATACCCGTATCCCAATTAATAAAGCTTTTTACATGATCTTTTTGATGTACTCAACCAAAGGGAAGATCTCATCGCACAAATTATCCGAAATCCTTTCTATTCGCCAAAGTACCTGCTGGGCCTACAGCTCGCGCATAAAAAAGGTGATGGAAAGCAGGAAGAAAGAGATTAAAAACGCCGGGGATAAAGGGTGGAGCAGACTGGTGGTGGAATAGTTATTAGAGGCCAGAGGTTAGAGATTAGGAAGAAAAAGAAGATTGATGTTAGAGGAAAAGACGACTCCTGCCTTGTTTTCTCATTATACTTTTGTTAGTTTTGGGTAATAACCTGTAACCCAAAATCACAATATATGAGCTTCAAACAAAATCTTGAAAAGGTTGGTAAACACCCTGATATTATTATCATAATTACCGATCAGCAACGCGCTACACAACATTTTCCGCCTGGTTGGGAAGAAGAAAACCTCCCAAATCTTACCTTCCTGAAAAAGAATGGCTTTAGCTTCGACAGGGCTTTTTGCAACACCTGTATGTGCTCGCCAAGCAGGGCCACACTGCTTACCGGCACTTACCCGGCACAGCATGGTGTTACGCAAACCCTTACTGCTTTGGGTAATTATTCGCCGGCAGAAGGTGAGCTGGATAATACCATGCCCAACATTATGAACATGCTGCAGGGCGAGGGCTATGATGTGCAGTACCGCGGTAAATGGCATTTAAGCAAAGGGGTAACAACTTATGCTTCACTGGTAGCGGCAGATGTAGCGCTGTACGGTGCTATGGGCTGGGCACCGCCTGATTCGGGCGAGGATACAAACCCGCTGAACTTTGGAGGAGGTTATGCCAACCACGATGCCCGCTACGTAAAAGAAGCGATAGACTACCTGCAAACAGTAAAAGCCAGGCGCGCAAATAATGATATGACGCCTTATTGCATGATCCTCTCGCTTGTAAACCCGCATGATCTGCTGGCTTATCCGAAAACCGCCGGAACATACGGATACGATGAAAAAAATTGGGCAGGGCGCCAAATAGGCCTGCCATCAAGCATTGACGAGAACCTGCTGGAAAATAAAAAGCCGGTGGCGCAGTTTGACGTACTACAGGTACAAAAAGCAGGGTTGGGCAATTTGAAAGATGAAAAAGACCAGCTTAATTACCTTAATTTTTATGGATACCTGCTTTCGAAGATCGACACGGAGATCAGCTACTTTACAAATGAGCTGTACAAACCCGCGCATGACGGAACGCGCCTTGCTGATACCGCCATTGTGATCCAAACGTCGGACCATGGCGAAATGGGGCTTGCACATGGCGGGCTGCGCCAAAAAATGTTTAATGCCTATGAGGAAACGATCCGCATCCCTATGGTGATCTCAAACCCTATTTTGTTTAAAGACGAACAAAGGCCTCAAAACTCAATGCACCTGGCTTCACTTATAGATGTTTTGCCAACCATCGCCGAAATTGCTAATGTAAGGATGGTGCCCTCCGGCCTGCGCGGGGTGAGCTTGTTACCTATTGTAAAAGATGGCACATCAGTTCAGGATAGCATTTTGTTTGCATTTGACGATACAAAGGCCGGCCTTAATAACAAGCCATCAATGGTAAATGCCGCTAACCGCGTACGCACTATCAGAACAGCAGAATGGAAATACAGTTATTATTTTGACGCCATGGGTGCCTATGCAAATCAATATGAGCTTTATAACCTTATTCATGACCAGGATGAGATGAATAACCTCGCCTATGACCCGCTTCACCAGCACAAACGCGAAGAATTAGAACAGCAGTTAAAAGAACTGGAAAGAGAAAAGCTGTTGGTGCGTTCGTAGGAAGTCCGAAAGGCGGGAAAGTCCGGAAGACCGAAAGAAAAGTATGAGTAAAACTTACGAGTTTTAAAAACTTCGTAAGTTTCGCTAAAGGCTTTTTCTTCGGTCTTTTTTATTAATGGCTTAATAACTTCAACCTGCAGCTTCTTTCGGACTTTCCGACTTCCGGACTTTCCCGACTTTCTTCAAACTTAACTGTGAAGCAAGCGTATCATTATTATCCTTCCAAAATATAAAAACCTGCCCTGTTACATTTTAAAGCCCCTTTTTGTACAAAATACACCATGTGTTTAAAGCGTATTGACTCTATTACAACTAGCTACTAATCAGTTATTTATGTTAAAATATATTTGGAATTTGAATATTAATTAACATAGCTTTGTAATACCAATATAAACTAAACGTCTGCCCGTGTACCAAAAAAAGTTAAAATGCTGCTTAGCCTTATGGCTAATTTGCCCGCTATTTTTTTAAGCATAAGTTAATTGCTGCGGATGATTTAATCCGGCGGTGGTGGTGTCAAGTCAATAGTCTTGAGTCACAAGTCTTAAGTCAGATTTTGTTTTTTTCTGACTTAGAACTTAAGACTTTCGACTCAAGACTAAGCGTCAATTGTAATTGACACGACAATAGTTCAATTGGGTTATACTTCTAAACCAAATCAATTAACTATAACCAATTATTATGAAAACAATTTACCATTTAAAGTTGCTTGCCGCATTGATCATGCTGCCTGCATTGCTGTTTTATTCGTGCAAAAAAGATCTTTCTAAACCGGCGCCCAACTTGGCAAGTACTGCAAGCACCACAGTAGCAAGGGCGGCTAACGAAACCGTAAGCATTTGGGAAACCACATCAGATCAAAGCAAACTACTAGCGCAGCAAACCAGCATTAATTTTGCTGCAGACGCCGGTACAAATGCAACAACCATTACAGTTGATGAAAACACAAGCTATCAAACTATTGATGGCTTTGGCTATTGTTTAACAGGTGGCAGCGCATCATTAATTAACGGGCTTGGCGCTAATCAAAGCACTTTTTTGAATGATATATTTTCAACAGCCGCAGGGCACGTTGGTTCGGCCTTTGTGCGGATTACCATAGGTGCATCAGACTTAAGCTCTTCTGACTTTACTTATGATGATATGCCATCAGGGCAAACGGATGTTAATCTTACTCACTTTAACATTACCCAGGAAATGACCGACCTGGTACCTGTTTTAAAGAAGATAGTAGCCATAAACCCGGCTATTAAAATATTGGCTACCCCGTGGACAGCACCTGTTTGGATGAAAAGCAGTACAACCGGCAATGGCGGCTTTACCGGCGGCAACTTAAACACGGCCTACTACGATGCTTATGCCCGTTATTTTGTAAAATATATACAGGCGATGCAGGCACAGGGGATAAATATTTATGCCGTAACACCACAAAACGAGCCTTTAAACCCCTATAATAACCCGGCCATGACCATGCAGTCAAACGAGGAGGCCAACTTTATTAAAAATAATTTAGGTCCGCAGTTTGCGGCAAACGGCATCAGTACCAAGATCATTGCATATGATCATAATTGCGACCAGCCAGGCTATCCGGAAGCTGTTTTTGCCGATGCAGGCGCCAACCCGTATGTTGATGGATCAGCATTCCACTTATATGCCGGTGATATCAGCGCATTAACAGCTGTGCATAATGCTTACCCAGCCAAAAATGTTTATTTTACTGAACAATACATAGGCGGCCCGGGCAGTTTTGGCGGCGACCTTTCATGGCATGTTAACAATTTAATTATTGGCGCCCCGCGTAACTGGAGCCGCGTGGTTTTAGAGTGGAACCTGGCCGCCGATCCGAATTATAACCCGCATACTTCTGGCGGATGTTCAAATTGCCAGGGAGCAGTAACTATTTCAGGCAACAACTATACACGCAATACGGCTTACTATACCGTAGCGCATGCGTCTGAATTTGTAAAGGCCGGTGCAGTGCGCATTTCATCAAATACATTTTCGGCTAGCATTCAGAACGTAGCCTTTAAAAATCCTGACGGCACTAAAGTTATAGTGGCACTAAACACAGCATCATCAAGCCAAACATTTAAAATTAAATGGGGCGCTGAATCATTTACCTACACTTTACCGGCAGGCGCTGTTGCCACTTTTAAATGGGCCGGCACACAATCAAGCGGTACCGGAGGCGGAGCACCAATTGGCCAAACTATCACATTAAAAGGGTTCAACAATTTATATGTGAGCGGCGAAAACGGCACCACAGCCATGACCTGCACCCGCGCCACAGCAGGCACCTGGGAGCAATTTTTAGTTGTTGATGCCGGCAATGGCAAAATTGCACTGCAAAGCATGAGTAAATATGTATCCAGCGAAAACGGCACCATGGCTATTACCTGTAACCGCGCAAGCTTTGGCGGTTGGGAAACATTTACCTGGGGTGTAAATGCTGATGGCACCATAACCCTTAAGGGCAGCAACAATGATTTTATTTCGAGCGAGAACGGCACACAGGCGATGACCTGCACCCGAACTACTGCATCGGGATGGGAATCGTTTAAAGTAAATCAGTAGGATAGATCTAAGAAGTCAAGAGTCAGGAATCAAGAGGAAGAGAGTCAAGAACCAGGAAAAACCTGCGCACTGTTTTATCTTGATTCATGACTCTTGATTTCTTGACTCTCTCCCATACAACTAACCAATTTATTATACTAAACCAAACAATTATGAAAAAAACAATTTTAAACTTTTTAACCCGCACCGGTATAGTACTGGCGCTGGTTAGCATGATTGTTTCCTGTAAAAAGGATAGCAACAATCAGCCAAAAATCCAAACTACTGATGTGGCAAAAACTACCGAAGCCCGCGCAGTTACGTGGCAGCTGGTATGGTCAGATGAGTTTAACGGCACCAGCGTTGACGGCTCGAAATGGAACATCGACAACGGCAACCCAAACGTTAATAACGAGAAGGAATATTATCAATCATCCAATGTTACCGAAACAGGCGGCAACCTGGTTATTACCGCAAAAAATCAGAGCGTGGGTGGGCAGCCATACACATCTGGTAAATTAGAGACCGCAGGCAAATTCTCCGCTACTTATGGCAGGATAGAAGCGCGGATCAAGTTGCCGGCTTTTCAGGGTAGCTGGCCGGCTTTCTGGATGCTGGGCACTAATATTGGTACCGTTGGCTGGCCAAGCTGCGGCGAAATTGATATTATGGAGCAGGTTAATACCAGTAATACCATATATGGCACCATGCACTGGAACGGCGGCAGCGGGCATGTAAGCTACGGCCTCAACACAACCACAACACCAACAGATTATCACGTTTATGCAGTGGAATGGGACACCAACCAAATCCGCTGGTATGTTGATAATACCCTGTATGTTACCGGGAATATTCAGAACAATATCAATAATACAGGCGCGTTCCATCTTCCATTTTACATCATACTTAACCTTGCGGTAGCAGGTGATTTCCCGGGCCAAACTGTAAACACAGGCGCATTACCTGCAAGCATGTATGTTGATTATGTGCATGTATACACAGCAGGTACTTCAACAACAGGCCCGCCAATCGGACAAACCATTACCCTCAAAGGCTTTAATAATGACTATGTAAGCGGCGAAAACGGCACACAGGCTATGAACTGTAACCGCCCGACTGCAAGCGCATGGGAGCAGTTTTCAGTGGTTGATGAAGGCGGAGGCAAAGTTGCACTGCAAAGCATGGGTAAATATGTATCATCAGAAAACGGCACAATGGCAATTACCTGTAACCGTACCAGCGTAGGTGCCTGGGAAACGTTTACCTGGGGCACTAATGCCGATGGTACCATTACCCTGCAGGGCAGCAATGGCAAATTTGTTTCATCAGAGAATGGCACACAGCCTATGACCTGTACCCGTACCACGGCTTCGGGCTGGGAAGCATTTAAGGTGAACCAGTAAGAAAGAATAGAATTAAGAAGTCAAGAGACAAGAATCAAGAAATCAAGAGTCAGGAATCAGGATAAAAAGAAACTTAAAACCTTCTGTCTTGATTCCTGACTCTTGATTTCTTACATCTTTCCACCTGTATTATACTAAAATGTATGTAGATTATGTGCTGGTTTAATAAAGCCAATTAAAGGCTCTTCTTCTTCGTGATAAATAATTATATAATTGAAAAGACTGATAAAATTTTACCCTTTAGCTTTAATTATCATTTTTGGCATCCGCGCAGGGTATGGGCAGGATCTCGAAAAAAAACTCCAGCTATCATTATCAACCGGCCGCCAACAGGAAGATTTTCATTGGGACATTGCAGGGAACATAAACGGGCAAAGCCCAAATGTGCTTTCTGAACTTAAATGGAAAAATGTTAGCGGTCAAAATTATTCTGGCGCCCTGCAGTGGAATTTCTGGCGCAGGTTTTCTTTGTTAGGAGAATATAACCGGGTAAATGTAAGATCGGGCAGTGTGAGCGATATGGATTATGCCGGCGATAATCGCACTCAACCAACCTACCAGGAAAATTTCAGCGATAATAAAGGATCTGTTTCCGCATGGAATGCCGGAGCCGGGTACGTTATTTTTAATAACAATCTGTTTAGCCTTATCCCCTATATTGGCTATGGCGCCAGTACGCAATCGCTTTATATTGTAGACCTCACCGGGCAGTTCCCGGGTCTTAACAGCAGCTATAATACGCGGTGGAAAGGGCCATTTATAAAAGCAACATCATCCGTAAAAATCTGGCGTGCTTTAAAATTGACTGCCGATGTTACTTATAACCAGGTAACCTACAGCGCACAAGGCGACTGGAATTTGATCAATGAGTTTCAACACCCGGTTAGTTATCGCCATGCCGCAAAAGGTTATGGTATAAATGCTGCTGCACGTCTAGTTTATAATCTCACCCCTAATATTGGGTTAAGTTTTGGTTACGGCTACTACAGCTGGCAAACAGGGAATGGTACGGATCAGCTTTATTTATCATCAGGCCAGGTTGATAAAACGCAGCTTAATAGGGTGGCGAGGAATGGGTACCGGATTGTTGGCGGAGTGGTTTTGGGCTTATGAAGCTTTCGGTCATTTACAGGTCTTGAAAGATGTGTTTGCCATTCAAATTACCCGATGAGCCATTTACTTTTTATATAAAATGAAGTACCTACGTTGGCTTATTAAGTGTTGCTACAAGGCAAAAAAAAGCATATTCAAAAATGTGTGCATGTTTTGGCTTTAGATGCGCAATTCAGTATTCAATCACCACATCATCCGTCAAAGCATGCCCGGTACAGGTAAGTATCCAGCCGGCGGCAAGGTCGGCATCTGTTAACACATCGTTTTTTACCATCTCCACTTTTCCGCTTTTGCATATGGCGGCGCAGGTTGAGCAATCGCCAACTCGACAGCTGTAGGGCAGCTGGATGTTATTTTGCAGAGCAGCCTGTAGTATGGATTGATTTTCGCCAACCACCAGGTCATGTATTCCATTTTTGAAGTGAATTCGGATGTTACGGGGTGGATAGCTTTTTTCAGTTGCTGTTACAGGGATGGTTTCGAGCACAAAATTTTCTTTGCGGATTTGGCCGGATTCAAGGCCCATGTAAAGCAGGGTAAGCCTGATCATGCGCATGTAGGAAAAAGGGCCGCAGGTATAAATTTCGGTTTTGGATAAATTGTACTTTACCTCACTTCGCACCAATCTTTCAACTACAAGGTTATTCAGCCTGTTGGCTTCGCTGCTTAGCTGATGGATGACCTTAAACCTGTCAGCATGTTTTTGTAAAAGAGCCTCAAGTTCATCCTTAAATAAAATTGAACGCTCATTCAAATTGCTATAAATAAGTGTGAGCTTGCTGTTTCCTTTACGGCCCAGCACATATTTTAATTGCGAAAATACAGGGACTATCCCGCTGCCCGCTGCAAACAGTAAGATCGTTTTTTCGGATTCAAAATCAGTTATGGTAAACCTTCCTGCCGGTTCAACCGCGCTTAAAATATCACCGGGCTTTACTTTGGTGAGCATAAAGCGGGAAATTTCGCCATTGGCTATCCGTTTAACAGTTATGGAAAGCAACTCTTCATCGGGCGATGAACTCAGGGAGTATGACCGCCTGATCTCTTCATCATGATGAGTAAATACCAGGGTAATAAACTGCCCGGCATTATAGCCGATTTTTTTGCCGGATGTTTCTTTTAAAGAGAAGGTAGCCGTATCAGGCAGCTCCCACTTTATGGCTTCAACTTTTAACTGAAGCATAAGGGTTAGGCGTGTAAAACAATTTTGCCAAACTGCGATGAGCTTTCCATTTTTTGCACTGCTTTTGCAGCGTCGGCCAATGAAAATACCTCGTCAACAACGGGGATTATCTGGTGCTCGTTTACAAAATCAACCATTGCCTTAAAGTCATCCGGATTACCCATCATGGTGCCTATTATCTGCAGCTGTCGCCAAAAGATCTTGCGGCCGTTTAATGGAGGAATATTACCTGCCGTACCACCAAAAACCACTATACGCCCGCCAGGATTGCAAACATCAGGCAGTTTGGCAAATCCATCACCCAGGGCACTGTCAATTATTACGTCAAAGCCACCGGCAAGGTGATGCAGTTGTTCGGCCCAGTCCTGCGCTTTGTAATTTACCCCGGCTGATGCGCCGAGGTGTTTGGCGCGGTCAATTTTTTCGCCCGACCCGGATGTTACAAATACCTGGCAGCCTGCGGCAAGGGCAAACTGTAATGCAAAAGCGCCTGTGCCACCGCCAACTCCGGTTATTAATACTTTATCGCCTTTTTTTGCCTTGCCCTTTGTAAATAAAGCGCGATAAACCGTTAACCCTGCCAGCGGAATTGCTGCAGCCTGCTCCCAGGTTAAATGTGCAGGTTTGACATGTAAATGCTGTGATTGCACTTTAACATATTCAGCAAAGGTACCATCGGCAGGGAGGCCTAAAATTTTAAAATCATCCGACTGAAAGTTTGGATCGTTACCCCAACCATAACCGGGATTGATAATTACTTCCGTACCTATCAAATGCTTATCAGTATCGCTGCCAACTTCGGCAACAATCCCGGCCCCATCTGAGCCGAGGATGGTTGGATATTTTATCCCGGCGTATTTGCCAATGGTTATCCAGTAATCGCGGCGGTTTAAGGCAGCGGCTTTTATTTTTACCAGTGCTTCGCCCGGGGCAAGGGTGGGCTTGTCAACTTCTTTAAATGCAAGCGGTTTATCGGGAGCTTCGAGGACTATTGCTTTCATAGTAAATTACTAACTTATGTCATTGCGAGCGCAGCGTGGCAATCGCGAATAATGCATTTCCGCTTTGCAGATTCTACACCGTTCTGTCCGCTCTGTAAAGTTTGCGCTTGCCACGCTGCGCTCGCAATGACAAGTGTAAATAAAAGCGGCAGTATCTAAAAGAAACTGCCGCAATGTTATTCAAGTTCCCCCTTTAGGGGGTTAGGGGGCTATACCGCTTTTGCGTACAACTCAGCAACGTGGTTCCAGTTGATCACGTTCCAAATAGCCGCTAAATAATCCGGGCGACGGTTTTGATATTTCAGATAGTAAGCATGTTCCCAAACATCAATACCTAAAATTGGCGTGCCCTTTACTATTTCGGGAAGATCCATTAAAGGGTTATCCTGGTTTGGGGTTGATGTAACAGCTAATTTTTTATCGGCAGTAACAATAAGCCAAGCCCAACCTGATCCGAAACGGGTTGCGCCTGCTTCCTGCACTTTTGTTTTAAAATCGGCAAATGAACCGAAAGTGCTGCTAATTGCAGTTGCCAAAGCACCTGTTGGCTCGCCGCCGCCGCTTGGCGAAAGCAATGTCCAGAATAAGCTGTGGTTATAGTGGCCACCGCCATTGTTGCGTACAGCAGGCGGGAACTTTGAAATATTTTTTATAATATCATCAATGCTGCCATCGGCTTCAGGTTTGCCTTCCAACGCTTTGTTTAAGTTGGTAACATAAGCCTGGTGATGTTTTCCATGGTGAATTTCCATGGTCAGTTTATCAATGTGCGGTTCAAGGGCATCGGTAGCGTAAGATAACGCCGGTAGTGTAAAAGCCATAATGATTAGTTTAATGTTTAATGATAGTATGTAACAAATATAAAGTGTTAAAGGTGATAATTGTTCTTATAAATGTCATTTGTTTGGTAGTTCATAGTTGATGGTTCATAGTTCATAGCCGAAAGGTGAAGTTGGCAGTGCCCAGTTGGCGGTTGGCAGGTTTAACTGATTTTTTTTGCTGCCAACTGCCCACTACAAACTGCTAACTATTTCTCCCTCTTCGCCTTAAAAAAATCCTTTACCAATTCGGAGCATTCATTTTCACGGATGCCGCCTGTTATCAGTGTTTTGGGATGGGTTATTTTTTGATTTAAGCGGCCAAAACCCAGCTTAACATCATAAGCGCCAAAAACAATACGGCTAAGCTGAAACCAGTAACATGCGCCTGCACACATTACACATGGCTCCATGGTTACGTATAAAGTACAGTCTTTTAAATATTTACCCCCCATTGAATTTGCAGCAGCTGTAAGGGCCTGCATCTCTGCATGTGCCGATACATCATTTAGCCGCTCGGTAAGGTTATGTCCACGGCCTATAATGCGCCCGTTCCAAACCACTACAGCACCGATAGGGATCTCATCTGCTGCAAGTGCAGCTTTGGCCTCCTTTAGCGCCTCGTTCATAAAAAAATCATCGGGTGATACGGTTGGCTCTTCACCAAAATTAATATACCTCATTATATTAGTTTACTGCCATTGGGGACAGGCTTTTCTACTGCTGCTAAAACAATGTCGCCGTTTTCATCGGCAAACCCTGTAACCAGAAATTCCGACATAAAGTTTGCTACTTGTTTTTTAGGGAAATTTATAACCCCCAGAATTTGACGGCCCGGCAACTGGTCTTTTGTATAGTGTTTAGTAATCTGCGCGCTCGACCATTTTATACCAAACTGACCAAAATCAACTTTAATTTTATAGGCCGGTTTACGGGCTTCGGGAAAATCAGCCACCTCTAAAATTGTCCCAACATGCAGCTCTACTTTTTCAAAATCATGCCAGGTAATGGTTTCCATGGTGCAAAGTTATAAACCTCATACAAATCTGCCATTCATAAGTGGTTTTTATTTTTTTAATTATTGTATATTATCTTTGATAACTTTTGTGCTTTTAGACATCAAATCCTTTTTTTATATTCGGAGAATAAATACCGGATATATAACATTCAGGTGATTTTTTAAATTAGAAAAAGCGGATAGCTATCAATTAAACCCATGATAAAAAAAATTCTGCTTGTTTCCATCTTTGGTTTACTTGCGTTAAGCAGGTTTTCATATGCTAAAAAGCCGTATCACCTTAATATTAACAGGAAAGTTATAACCACTACCGATACTATTCCCAATGCCGATGTAATGGAAGTTGTCAGGAAGGCCATTTATGCTGCTAATGATTTCAACGTTCAGGCAGTGGCCAATTTATATACGCCCAATGCTGTAGTTGCTGATGATGAGCCCCCGTATTCATGGAATGGCCCAACCGCAGGTATTCAATGGATAAATGCTGTTGAAAAAGCGGTAAAAGACTTTCGTATTACCAAATTTGCCGGCACAATTGAGCCGGTAAAGGTTTATCAGCAAAATGCAGATAACGTTTATGTAGTTGTACCGGTGAACTATACTGGTGATTTACCCGGTAAGGCCCATTTTTCGGCAAGGGGGGCCTTTACTTTTGTATTAAGACAGATAAACGATAAGTGGCTGATAAAGAGCCAGGCCTGGATGCCCGAAAAAGGGATGGATTATTAGGTGAGGGGTAAGAAACAAGAATCAAGATGCAAGAAATAAGAGTTGGGAAATAGTACCTTATAAAAATTTATTTATTGTCTAATCTTCTTTTTATCTGCAGTAAAAACCAATGGCGCAGCCCCACTGCCGAAATGCTGTTTAAAAACCACGCTATTCATAAAGCCCGCTCTGCCGGAACAAGTGACAAGGCACGAATAAAAGTGAACCAGAAGCTAGTTGATTGGGCAGATGTGATATTTGTAATGGAACGCAAGCATAAAGAATTGCTTAGGCAATGCTATATTATTTACGGCAAACAATTAGTGGTGCTTGATATTGAAGACCTCTATCCCTATGGAGATTCAGCACTGGTAGAAATATTGCAAAAGGCGCTGGAAGGCTACTTATAAAAAAAAGGCGTATAAACATCAATTTATACGCCTTTAAATATTTTAGACTTTAACGCTGTACTAGTTTGAATCAGTAGAAGTTAAAAAACCTACTGAATGATTGTGCGGGTTCCTGGTAGTAAAAGGCGACTTTTTGGTGAATAAACCCATGCAGAATAAAAGACCGCCCAATATTAATTGCGGCCAAAATACTTTTGATGCAAATGTATATAACCATGGCGATACCAATATTACAAAGCCCATTAATACATCAAGCACATGATGGATAGTTAAAGGAAATTGTTTTATAAACCCGGTTTCGTTATTACTGAATATAGCCATTATTAATTGCAACCATCCAATATACATCGGTAAAAGCAATGCAGCGCTTGAGACATTAACAAATCCGAATAGCCATGGGGATGCAATAAGTGTAAGGGCTACGATATAATTTAAAACTCCGTATACTGCTGTTGAAATAAAGGGCTTCATATTTTTATTATACTTTTTGATGTTTTATTTAAATAAATATCTTAACAAGGATATTTGTGTTCAAAGGTATAAATTTTGAATTTATCTAAAACCCATTTCTTTATAATTATTCGCATGATGGGTGTTTTTTTAACGGAGCCCTTTAAATGACTATTTTTTTTCGACAATTTTTGAGGCTATAAATGCAAATAGACCTAATATAATGGCCGATAATATGCCAAAGCCCAAGCCGGCAAGGGCCATAGCCACACGCGGATGGGTTGAAAATGATGCGGGCATATCTGTGATCATGCTATCCATTTGTTTATGACCGGCAATATATTTTTGAAAAAAAAACACATGGACAGCCGTGATCCAGATACAATTCACCAGGCCCGTAAAAAAGCCATGCAAAAAGTATTTGCCCGCACATGCTTTAGCAATAACCCATGCACAAAAAATAAATATCACCAGCCAAAAGGCGGGTTCAACATTTTGAGGAATGAGGGATACGGTGCCAAAGGCCATTATCAACCCAAAAATTGATAATTGAAAGATGAGTTTCCAGTTCATTGCGATAGGATTTTTATATAAATGTAAAGATTTATATAAAGAAACAAAAACCCGCAAATAAAAAATGGCAACCATAAAATTACGGCCGCCACTAAGTTTAAGTTGATATGTCTCTACTATTGTTTTGTTTCAGGTTCTTTTGCCACGGGGACCTTTAACTTATCTTTAAGTCTTATCTTTAAGTCCCTTCTTTGTTGTAATTATAACTACTCCATGTGCGCCTTTAACACCATAAATAGATGTTGCGCTTGCATCCTTTAGTACCGAGATGCTTTCTATATCATTGGGGTTTATAGTGGCTAAGTCATCCACTTCCTTGCCATCGAGCACATATAAAGGTTTTCCGGAAAGAGAATTGATATTAAATTCAGCCTTTTTTTTACCTGTATCGGTTTTGGAAACAATTGAAGTTATTGCAGCAAGCGAGAGCCTTTGAGTACCTCTAGCATCGTTTTGATCATTGGTTTTATCAATAACGGAGCCGTTTGATCCATCTAAAGCAAATGAAATAGGTACAGAATATGCCACCCTTACAGTTCTTCCGTTTTGGATTCCCGGCTCCCATTTTGGTGATGCTGTTATTACTCTTAACGCTTCTTTGTCAATGTCATCTGCAACACCTCGCGTTACATGAACGCCAGATAATGCTCCGTCCTGTTCCACTATAAAGCTAATTATCACCTTTCCTTGTATGCCCTTATCACGTGAATTTGCAGGGTACTTTATATTTCTCGATATGTAACTAACAAAGCCATCTATCCCACCCGGAAACTGCGGTACCTGCTCAACCGATGTAAATACAGGGCTGGGTTTCGCCCCGACGCTATCTATTGTTATTGATTGATCTCCATTTTTTATTATTTCCGGTTCCTTTTTTACTTCAATAGCACTATCATGCACCATGGTGCTGCTATCAAGTATAATGTTTGGCTGGATAGCTGCGGCGGGGGTTAAAAAAACCTGCTCGGCTTTTTTATTAACAAGATTTATTGTTTTACTGTTGCTGATGGTTGCTGACGATAGTACAAGCATCAAAATAAACAAAGGTGCCGACAGCCCGTATTTAATAAGAGCGATCCTGTTAGATTTATTTTTTTGCAGCATTATTATCCGCTGTTTTAATAAGCTATGGTTATAAAACGGGTTTACTAACTGATGTACGGGCGTGTTAAAGGTTTGGCTTAAAAGCAGTAAAGCATAATCACTTTTATTGGAGCCTGATTGTAGCGCCTGCCTGTCGGCAATGTACTCATGAATATGTTTTATAGCAAAGCGATAAAGGTAAACCACCGGGTTAAACCAGTTAATGATCATTACCGCTTCAATCAGCAATACATCAGCAGAGTGCCATTGATTTGCGTGAACATGTTCATGAGCAGCTATTACATGGTTATCCACTTGGTCGGGCGCAAGCTTTATTTTTTTAAAGAATGAATAGGCAATAGCCGAGTTAGGCTGGTTTATTAATTTTTTAAGCACTATCATCTGCCAAATAAATCGCCCCACTAAAAATATCATCCCTGCCAAATAAATAAACACTAATAGCTGCCCAATGGTTAACTGCGTATCCTGTATCGGCTTAAACTGGTAAACAACCAAAGGGCTGCTGTATATGGTTAATTGTACTTGTTTTGTGATAAATAAATTCTGCACCCAATTTGACTGGATCATAGGGATAAAAAACGAGAGCAAGGATGCGGCTACCAGGTAAACCCGGTTAAGCTGAAAAAAGGTTTCTTTGCGTAACAGCAAAGCATAAAATCCGTAAAACAGCAGCAGGTAAATATTTACCAGCAATAAATAATGCCACCCGGTCATAATTACTTATCTTTTAGTTTTTCAATCAGTTTCATTATCTCATCGGCCTCTTTCAAGTCTATCTTTTCTTTTTTCACAAAATACGAGAACATGCGCTTTACCGAATTATCAAAATAGCCGTTCATTAACTTATCGGTAGCAAAGTTTTGGTATTGTTCTTTGCTTATTACGGGGTGATACTCGTGGCTTTTGCCAAATGCCGTGTGCCCAACAAAACCTTTTGCTTCCAATATTCTTATAATGGTTGACACCGTATTATAAGCCGGTTTAGGTTCAGGAAGCACATCGATCACTTCTTTTACAAATCCTTTTTTTAGCTGCCACAACACCTGCATTATCTGTTCTTCGGCACGTGTTAATTCTTTAATTTCCATACACTTGGGGTTTTAGTCCTGGTAAATAGCCGGCCCGAATCAGGCAAACTTTGTATCAGCATTTATTTTTAAGTTATAATTATTTGCGTTTTTATTACTATCAGTATCAGGGGCGTTCATATATTGCCTGTTCAATACATTAGCGGTTAAACTGTTTTTTGCAGTACCTTAAATGTTGCAACGCGTTACTGAATACCTGTAGCTATACTTAAAAACAATAATGCCATTAATATTATTACCTTCATAATTTAAATGACAATTAAAGCTACAACTAAAATATTAGTTTGCCAACATTTATTTTAATTATTTATTTTCGATTAAACCTAAAGCATACAATAATTTATAAATGAATATAACTTTCCACGGCGCCGCGCGTAACGTAACCGGCAGCAAACATTTAATACGATTAAATGACGGAACCGCTATTTTGCTGGATTGCGGCATGTTCCAGGGAATGGGGGAACATACAGAAGAGTTAAATGAACATTTTGGCTTTAACCCTAAAAAAGTTGATTACCTGGTATTATCACATGCGCATATTGATCATTGCGGCTTAATTCCACGCTTTGTGGCCGAAGGCTTTAACGGGCAAATATTTTGTACCGCACCAACAATGGACCTGGCAAAGATCCTTTTAATGGATTCGGCAAGGATCCAGGAGCAGGATACAGAGTACAGCAATAAACATAGAAAACGAAATGGCCAGCCGCCGCTTGAACCCTTGTATAGTGAAGAACAAGCCATGGAAGCCCTGCGACTATTTAAAATTGTTGATTATAACGAGGAATATGAAATAACCCCATCAGTTAAACTGAAATTTACCGATGCCGGACATTTAGTTGGCAGCGCGGCCGTGAATCTGTCAATAACCGAAAATGGAAAACAAACTCAGATCACATTTAGCGGCGATGTGGGCCGTTACGGCGATATGTTATTAAAAAGCCCGCAACCTTTTCCGCAGGCAGACTATATCATACTGGAATCAACCTATGGCGACTCTTTACATAAGGATGTTGGCGCTATTGAGGATGCATTACTTGAGATTATAAAACATACGTGCGAAATAAAGAAAGGCAAGCTGATAATTCCTGCTTTTAGCGTAGGGCGTACCCAGGAAATATTATATGCGTTAAACGCACTTGAACTAAAAGGTACACTGCCAGATCTGCATTATTACGTTGACAGCCCGCTTTCGGAAAAAGCAACACACGTATTAATGAACCATCCCGAAGTTTACAATAAGGAGGTGGCCGATGTTTTAAAAGTTGACGCCAATCCGTTTGGATTTAAGGGATTACGTTTTATCCAATCAACCGAAGAATCAAAGGCGCTAAATGATGATCCAACGCCATGCGTAATTATTTCTTCATCTGGCATGGCCGAAGCCGGGCGCGTTAAGCATCATATTAAAAACAACATCGGTAACGAAAAATGCACCATATTAATGGTAGGCTATTGTGAGCCAAGCTCGTTAGGCGGGCACCTTTTGCGCGGTGACGATGAGGTGTTTATTTTTGGTGATAAATATGAGGTAAAAGCCGAAGTGCAATCCATAAAATCAATGAGCGCACATGGCGATTATGAAGACCTGCTGCATTTTATCAGCTGCCAGGATCCTAAAAAAGTAAAAGAGATTTTCCTGGTACACGGCGAATACGAGGTTCAGCAGCATTTCAGGCAACGCATTTTAGATAAAGGTTTTGCAACGGTAGAGATCCCTTATCAGCATCAAAGGGTAGAAATTTAAAGGTTCTTTTATACTTAGTATTTAATCTCCGTGAACTTTGCGACTACTTAGTGAACTCTGTGGTAAATTTTTTACTACAAAGCGCGCTACGAGAAAACACAGAGCAGCACAGAGATTTATTAGTTTAACATTGCCATTTGTATAATTCCAAAACAAAATTTGGAAAAATTTCTTTTTTTCTTGGAAAAATTTCTATGTTTGTGTGAGGGAATAATATCATGGCAACAAAAAAACACACCGATACGCCAAAAGCAAAACTCAACAAGCCAAAACCTTACGTTACTGAGCCTGTTGAAATATTTGTTTTTAAGGATTTTGAAGTGCCTTATAATGTATATAAGCCGTTTTATGATAATGACATCAGCCTGCTGGCACGTTCAAAAAAGGGATTACACGCCAAAGCAGCTCTTGATTTTCTTTCCCTTTCGGGGTTTACCCAGGATGAGTTCCAGGAAACATTTAAAACTACTGTTAAAACCATCCAAAATCACGTAACCCGCGAACTAACCCTTGATGCGGCCCTCAGTGAAAAACTATTAAAATCATTTGCGCTTTTTGATAAGGGCACTGAAATATTTGGTTCGGCACGTAGTTTTCATCAATGGCTTAATACGCCTGCCTACGGGCTTGGCAACCAGCTGCCTTTCGAGCTGATGGATACAATTACAGGCATCCAACTCATAGAGGAAGAGCTGATCCGGATTGAGTTTGGTGATCTTGCCTAAGCTTATATGCTGGTTTACAGGATAACATTAGCCAAATATTCAGGCAAGTTAATTGCATCAGGCAGGGCCGCACGGTGGAACCCTAATGACGTTGAAATGATCTATACGGCGGCGTCGCGTTCACTGGCTTGCCTTGAAAATGTTGTTCACCGTGATAAACTAGGGTTGAGCCTGGTATTTAATATTTTAACTATTGAATGCCCTGATGCCATTAAAATAGAAACCATCCCATTAAAAGGCCTGCCCGCAAACTGGATTGATTTTGACCAAATGTATTTAACACAAAAAATTGGTGAAGAATGGGTAAAGAATAACGGATCGGCTATATTGCAGGTGCCATCATCAATAGTAAGTGAAGAAGTTAATTACCTCATCAACCCAAAGCACCCTGATTTCGGGCAGATAAAAATTGTGAAAACACAGCCGTTTGTGTTCGATAGCAGAATAAAACTATAGCAAAAAAATAACGAATGATGAAGCCATTTTACTTCATCATTCGTTATTCAGAATTCAGTGTTCAATATTAAATTTTAGTTTCTCGGAGGCTGTGGTTTTGGCAGCTCTTTGCGCGGGATCATTTCATCGCGTTGTGATGTATTGTAAACAAATGATGCTACAATAGTTGCAGCTTGTTTCAAATCGTCTTCGCTTAGCTTATCATAAGTATCCTGGTTGCTGTGGTGGGTACGTGAACCGTAGTCAAGCGCATCCTGGATAAACTGGAAGCCCGGAATGCCAACAGCATCAAACGAAACATGGTCAGTACTGCCGGTATTGCTGATGGTAACAGTGGTTGCTCCCAAATCTTTAAACGGCTCCAGCCACGCTTTAAATATCGGGCCAGCAAGCGAATCGCCTTGTAAGTAAATGCCGCGCAATTTACCGCTGCCATTATCAAGGTTATAGTATGCTGAAACTTTTGATTGCTCCGGCTTCAGTTCCATTGTTTTAGGGTCGCCGAAGTGGTTAAGCACGTATCCGCGCGAGCCAAATAAGCCTTGTTCTTCCGAACTCCACAAAGCTATACGGATAGTACGGCGGGGTTGAAAGTTAACCGCTTTTAAAATGCGCATTACTTCAAGCATTACAGCGCTCCCTGCCCCATTATCTGTTGCGCCGGTAGCGCCATGCCATGAATCGAGGTGACCGCCAATCATTACAATTTGCTCTTTTAGTTTTTTGTCGGTTCCGGGGATCTCGCCAACAACATCATATCCCTGCAGATCGTCAGTAAAGAATTGGGTTTTAATATCAGCCTCCACACTTACTTTTACACCTGCTTTAACCAGGCGTAAAATGCGTTGAAAATCTTCGCCGCTGGTTTCCAGCTCAGGCGATACGGCTTTTGCAGTATCGGCATATGAAGCGCCGTTGGTTGTAAATACTGTACCATCGCTACCGCGCGTCTGGGTTAATACAAGGCCCGCACCTTCACCCTGTAAAAAGGTATTAATTGCGGTACGTAAGGCACGTGCTTTTTGCGCTGCTGCAAACTGCGGTGAATTTGGACCACCCGCTCTGCGCTGACCGCCTGCCTGTGATTTTGCTTTGGCCATTTCATCAAGCTGCTCATCGGTATAACGAACGCCATCAGCTTTGAAGGTTCTTTCAGTGCCAGGTTTGGTATCAAATATTACAATTTTACCTTTTAAGGTGCCTTTGTATTTATCAAGGTCTGTAAGGGTATCGGCCTTTACCAAAACCACATCGCCTTTTATTGAGCCGTTGGTACCGGGAGTCCAGGCTTTAGGGATGGCTATTAGCGCGTGATAGTAAGGAACCGTCATGGCTATATAGTTTTTTTGAACTTCCCAGCCCTTGCCGAATTTGCCCCATGCTTCGCGTTTGGCATTTGCCATACCCCAGGTTTTAAGTTCGCTTACGGCCCAATCCTGCGCACGTTTTAAACCAGGCGAACCGGATAAACGCGGACCGGAAGCATCAGTTAAATGAAAAGCAATATCCATAACTTTTGAATGGTTAAGCCCCTCTTCGCGAATTTTTTGGACCATTGCAGGGTCGGGGGTGTCCTGGGCAAACGTTGCGCCGGTAGTAGCTGCCAAAAGCAGGCAGGAATAAAGTAATTTTATTTTCATACGATCAGTTTTTTGAAATATTACAGTTTAGGGGAGGCTATAATAATTCTACAGTTAATAATGTTGTCAGTTGCAAACAAACTTATTTATTAAAAACCGCAAAACTTAATAAGCGCTTTAACAAAGTTGTTACATGTAATAATTAATTTGAGGTATATTTGAATTATGGGTGAGAGTAATAATGATTGGTCGGCTTTTAACGCCAGGGTAGCAGTTGAAGCCGCAAAAAATCAGCCCTGTTATTTTAAAACATTGAGATGGCAGGGAAGGATGATTATTGCGAATTATGACCTTAAAACTTACGAAGTTTTGAAAACTTCGTAAGTTTATATACACTTGATTCCTGACTCTTGAATTCCTGATTCTATTTTCTTAATTTATCAGCAACTTATACCCTCTTCCATGCACGTTAATGATCTCAACCGATGGATCGTCTTTTAAATACTTCCTGATCTTACTTAAAAAAACATCCATGCTGCGGCCGTTAAAGTAGTTATCATCATGCCAGATGTTCAGTAAAGCTTCTTCGCGGGTAAGTACTTCGTTTTTGCGGATGCAAAGCAGGCGCAGCAACTCGGCTTCTTTGGTTGACAGTTTTTGCTGTGCCTCGCCAATAGTTATGATCTGCGAGGTATAATCAAACGTATAGTGGCCCAGCTTAAACCTGGTTTGTTTTTCTTCTTCGTGTTTCTCTGAATTGCTGGTTCTTTTAAGCAATGCATTTATACGGAGCAATAGTTCTTCAATGCGGAAAGGTTTGGTAATATAATCGTCGCCGCCTAAATTAAAAGCCATGGTTTTATCTTCTATCATACCCTTTGCCGTTGCAAAAATTATTGGCACGTGAGCATTAATTTTCCTGATATCCTTGCCCAAAGTAAAGCCATCTTTTTTGGGCATCATCACATCCAGGATCAGCAGATCAAAAGTGTGCTTGGTAAAAGTGCGCAAACCCTCCTCGCCATCTTTACACAAAATAACATCAAACTTTCCCTTCAACTGCAGGTAATCCTGTAACAGTAAGCCTAAATTCGGATCATCCTCAACCAGTAGTATTTTTTTCATGATGTTTTTGTAGTCCGGAAAGCCGGAAAGCGTATTATTTTAAGGTTATTAGTAGTATACTTTATTATTTGAGCATCTTACCCGTTTCAAAATCCGAAACTAGGCCCCCTCTAAATCTCCCCCGGTAGGGGAGACTTTAACTTCGCTCTTTGAGATTATTCTTTTCTTCAAAATCCGAAATCGAAATTCCGACTTCCGAAATTCCTCTCTAAGCGATTTGAAATTTCAGCTCAAATTCCGATCCTTTTTCTTTTTCAGATTTTACGCTGATGATTCCGTTAAGTCGTTTTACTACTGTGTTTACGTAGCTTAAGCCCAGGCCGAAACCTTTAACATCGTGCAGGTTACCGGTAGGGATGCGATAAAATTGTTCAAAGATCTTGGTTTGCTGGTCGCGGCTCATGCCTACACCCTTATCGGCCACTTTAATAACCACCTGCCCGTTTTTGTTAAGTGTGCTGATAGTTATATCAGGGTTGTTAACACTGTATTTAATGGCATTGTCGATCAGGTTATAGATCACGTTAGAAAAATGAAGCTCATCGGCACTAATAATTGCGTTTTCGGCATCAAGCTGTAAAGCAATAACAGCATTGTTTTTTTGAAGCTTAAGCTCCATGCTATCAACCACTACGGCAATCATTTCATTAACATCAAGTGGTCTTTTTTCCAGCTTAAAATCGTTTTTCTCAATCCGGGCAATGTTCAATACCCTTTCAATATGGCTGCCTAAGCGTTCGTTCTCCTCGTAAATAATATTTGCAAGGCGGGCAACCCGGCTTCTGTCCTGTGCAATTTCGCTATCCTTCAGGGCCTCGCTGGCGATCATTATGGTTGATACAGGAGTTTTGAACTCATGTGTCATATTATTAATGAAATCGGTCTTCATTTCGGCCACCTTTTTTTGCTTAAGGATGGAGAATATGGTGTAACCAAAACAAAATATCAATACAAGCAATAATCCGCCTGTTGTAGCCAATGAGGCCGTCATCTTGTTTAACAGCAATACATTTCTTTGCGGGAAAGCAAGCCTGATAAGCCCCGGATCATTGATCACATCCTTACTAAAGATAGAGGTTTGGTAAATGTTTATATCTGTAAATGTTGGCTTAACGCCGGAAAGGTCATTCGCTTTTGAAAAAATAAGCGAGTCTTTATTAGCCAGGGTAACCTCATAGCTAAAAGGCAAATTAATACCCTTGTTACGCAGTTCAAATCTAAGCAGGGTATCAATCCAGTATGGATCAAGGCGTAATTTTAATGGTTCGCCATATTTACCATACTCTTCGGCCAGGTTAGCAATCACCGTTGTTTTACTGTTATTTTGCGGTGTGTTTTCCAGCGAGTCGTTCTCTAATAATTTCCTTATTTCACTCAGCTGCTTTTCCTTCAGTTTTCTCTCCTGCACACGTGCCCATTCCTCATTTAAATGGGGAACAGAAATTACCTGTTTGCCAAATTGAGGGTCGCTGTATAAATACTTCACGGTATCATACTTATGCAGTTTTCGTTTTTGAGAAGCTTGCGGGTTTTTTACAAATTCGGGTGTTATGCGCTGATGGGTAATGCCGAGCTCATCTGTATATTCTTCAAAGCGAAACTGGAGGTCAAATTTGCCGCCATGGGTAAGCCTGGTAAATTCTTCATCCATTTTTTTATTAAGGATAAGCCTGCGCAGGCTATCGCGCAATAGTGCCAATTTTTTTTGGCGATAGGTAAGCTTCTTTTTCGAAGTGGTTTTTGTTAAATTATTATTAATGTTTCCATTATCGTCAACAGCCTTGCTTTTCCAGGCTGTAACAGCCGTATTATGAAGCTTGGTTTTTGAATTTAAAAAGTTTAATGCATCGTGCCGGGTAACCCTTGCTACCACATTATTAAGCGCTTCATTTACCGAGCGGTCAAACAGCTCAGACTGCAATTGATAGGATTGATTTAAAAAGTATAATTGCATAGTAATTACGCCCAAAAGCGCAAAACTCATCAACCCGATAATAAGTGCTATACTTCTTTTTCTCATCGTAAAAAACAAAAATATTTTAAATAAGCCTACATATTTTGCTTTTAACAAATTTTAACAATTAATAACTAATATTTAACGCCTTGAAATATAGTTGTTTGTTTAAATTTGACAAGCAATTAAACCTGGTTACTGTAACTTTGATGTGAACACGCAATATTAAAACCCCATTAAAGTTAATTAACTTTAAACAAACATACCCCACAATGAAAAAGCTTTTAGTAAAACCCGGATTCGAATTTATTTTTTCTTTTAGTTTAGTGATGATACTTGGCCTTCCGCCTGTATTGCTTGCGCAAATTAAAACGCAAAAAGATATGGACATAAGAATAGCAAATGGCGATACTACTATAAATGGTAAAAATATAAAAGAGCTTTCTGCTGCCGAGAGGCAGGATGCGTTAACTGATATTAACAATCTGCCTAAAAGTCCCGTTAAAGAATTCGGGCAAAACAGTAATGACCGCCGTGTTTTTACCTTTAAACGGGGGGATACCCTGGGCGGTGATGAGCTGAAGCCCGGCAAAATGAAAAAGATGAACAGGGAAATGGTGTTTAACTATCGCCAGGACGAAGGCGCCGCCGACAAAATGGAAATGAAAGAGAGAAGATTTGAGCGCTCAATAGGGAGGTTCGACAGGAAAAACACCCAGAATTTTGAGTATGTAAATACAGATAACGATGGCGTTAGCACCCATATTAGTTTCCGTGTATCAGAAGCATCAGACGATGACCTGAAAAGGATGCCCTATGTTGAAGGACCAAAATTTGAAATTAAAGACCTGAACCTTGTACCGCAGTTTTCTAGCGGTAAAGTTTTACTGATGTTTAACCTGCTTTCAAAAGCGCCCGCTGAAGTTAAGCTGAGCGACAGCGAAGGCAAATTTCTTTGGAGCGAAAAAGCTATAAACGGCAGCTTTAGCAAAGGCTTTGCTTTAGGCTTAAACGGTATTTACTACCTGCAAATAAAACAGGGTAAAAGCATTTCTTTGAAAAGGATAATGAAGGAGGAATAATTTTTAAGAAGTGGGCAATGGGCAGTTTTCAGTGGGCAGTTGCCTGGTGATAATGTGCTTACCTGCGGAATATTTCAAACAAAGAAAAAGCCATTTCAAATCGAAATGGCTTTTTCTTTGTTCTTTTTACTACTGCAAACTACCTGCCAGCAACTGCAAACTTTCATCACTAAAAAGGCAAATCATCCTCATCAGGTGTTGAGCTGATGTCGGCCGGAGGTGCATATTCTGGTGTTGTAGCAGCGCCTGCGCCTGCTAAAACGTTTATTTTCCAAAGCTGCATAGAGTTGAAATAGCTTTTTTTGCCGGTTTTATCAGTCCACGGGCGGCCTTTTAAATTGAAGAAAACTTCAACATCATCACCAACTTTTGTATTGTCTAATAAATTGCAGCGGTCCTGTATTGCTTCGAATTTTAAATACTCCGGATATTGCGGATTTTCGATATATTCAATAATCAATTCTCTTTTTTTTAGTGAGTCAGTAACCTGTACTGTTGGGCTCACTTCATGTACCTTACCCTTAATTTCCATAGTTTCAAAATTAAAAATGTAAAGTTAATAGATAAGAAATAAAATCGGGCGTTTTTAATTCATAAATTCGCAAAATATCATGCAAGTTTTCCACACTGAAAATAAAATTATAATAACCTGTAATAAAAGGTTGTCAGCTTACCTGCAACAGGAGGTTGAAGACCTGGGTTTTAAGCCTGTCCGTGTTTTTCAAACCGGCGTTGAGCTTTTGGGTACAGTTACCGACTGTATTGCGTTAAATTTAAATTTGCGCTGCGCCAGCCAGGTGCTTTATTTAATTAAAAGCTTTAATGCCGACGACCCCAAACAGCTTTATGATGAGCTGGTTGAGATAGAGTGGGAAAAGCTTATTGATTTTAGCGGCTATTTCTCCGTTACGTCAAACGTAAATAACGAGCATATACTTACCCCGCTTTTTGCAAATGTGAAGGTTAAGGATGCTATTGCCGACAGGATAAAATCTGTAAAAGGCTTACGGCCAAACTCGGGCGCCGAATCAAATAAAACGGTGGTTCACCTTTATTGGCAGGATAACGAGGCCGATATATTTCTAGATACATCGGGCGAAACGCTGGCTAAGCACAGCTATCGTAAGATACCGGGAAAGGCGCCCATGCTTGAGGCTTTGGCTACATCAACCATTATGGCCACTCATTGGGATAGGAAAAGCACTTTTATTAATCCTATGTGCGGGTCGGGTACTCTTGCTATTGAAGCCGCCCTGCTGGCTACTGATAAATGCCCGGGCCTGTTCAGAATGAATTATGGCTTTATGCACATTATGGGTTATGATGAAACTGTGTTTTTTACCGAACGCAGAAAGCTAAAGGATAAAGCAAAAAAAGAAACCGGCTTTAAAATCATTGCTACTGATATATCAGAAGATGCGGTTGACATCGCACAAAAAAATGCAAAAACAGCCGGAGTAGAACATTTAATTGATTTTAGCGTTTGTGATTTTGCAGATACACCGGTACCGGAAGAGCCAGGCGTTATAATGTTTAATCCTGAATATGGTGAGCGCCTTGGTGTGCACACCAAACTGGAAGCCACTTATAAGCGGATGGGCGATTTTATGAAAAAGGAGTGTTTGGGCTATCGCGGTTATGTTTTTACCGGCAACCCCGACCTTGCGAAGGTGATTGGCTTACGGGCATCGCGCAAAATTGAGTTTTACAATGGCAAGCTTGACTGCCGCCTATTAGAATATGAGCTTTATACCGGCAGTAAAAGGGAGCCGCGGGATTAGTTTTGAGTTGATTGAGTTTAGATTAAGCCGATTGGGTTAAAAGACCGGCTATCTGCTCTGTCGTTTGTTTACTATGTTAATTATAAAATGAAAAGAATCACGTTATCAATAATAGCTCTATTAATATCCGTTAGCTGCTTTGCACAGGAAGAAATTGCGTTTCCTTTCCAGGGCGGGAAGGATGCAATGATCAAATTTTTTAAAGACAGCCTGGTTGTTTCTCAGGATATTATTCAGAAAAAAGCTGTTGGTGTGGTTATGTTTAAATTTACTGCCGATGTAAAGGGTAATATTAAAAAGACTATTATTTATTATGCCGATGATGCCCTTTTAGCGATTCCGGTAATTGAGGCCATTAAAAAATCGAATCATAAATGGGTAATACCTAATCATGAAAAAGCGCATGATTATATAATGCCATTTTATATCCGCTATAATTTACCTGAAACCCCTGATGCCGACCTGCAAAAAGCGGCTTATGATAACTATCGTAATAAAAGGCCTATTTTTCCTAATAATCAAATCCCTCTTGATATGGCAACCTTATTGCCGGCTATAACAATAAATTATGATGTTGCGCCATAATAAGCTTTCGGCTTTACTTTATAGCATGGTCTAATATTTTAAGAGCCTTCTTGTGTAATGAGATACTTGCCCGGGGAAGTATTTACTGGCTCTATGACCTTTTGTGTGGTTCTCTTTTTTCTTAAACAGAGGCATAGCCTCGGCAAATGTTGTAACAACGGATTTTAATCCGTTGAAGATGTAAAGAATAAAAAAAAGAACAGTATGTTCGATCCATTTATATCATATTGGTCGTGCCTATGGCACTTTATTTGGTGAGTTTTATCTGCGCTGGGTTAAAACCCAGCGTTACAAAATATTTCGAGCCCATGGCTCTATAAGGAAATCTCCACACAAAGGGTTGTTGAGCCTATTTATTTCACGAAAAATGCCGTAGTTTGTAGTATGCGGCTAGCACAGAAAATATCCAAACACTACAGCCCACCGCACATTGCCGGCCGAACAAATGGAAATTCAAAAAGAACGTATAATATTAGGCATTGACCCTGGAACGGTAGTGATGGGTTACGGCCTTGTGAAAGAGGTGGGTACAAAAATAGAGCTGGTAAGCCTGGGTGTGGTAAAAATGGAAAAAATTGACGACCACATGCTGAAGCTGCAACGCATCTTTGAAAAAACAGTTGCTTTAATTGATAACTATAACCCGGATTGCCTGGCTATTGAGGCGCCATTTTATGGTAAAAACATCCAGGTGATGCTGAAGCTTGGCCGGGCACAGGGCATGGCTATTGCTGCTGCTTTGTCGCGCAATTTGGTGATTACCGAATATGCACCCCGCAAAATAAAACAATCCATTACCGGGAACGGGAACGCCACAAAAGAACAGGTTGCCGCTATGCTACAAACCCTGCTTAAATTTACAGAGACCCCCGATTTTTTAGATGCCACCGATGGCCTGGCTGTAGCTGTTTGTCACTCCTTCCAGCGCATTCCTACGGGCAAAAGCTCAGGCAGCAAGAAATCATACTCCGGCTGGGATACTTTTGCCAAGGATAATGCAAGCCGGGTTGCGGGATTAGGGAAGGTGAAGAAGTAAAAATCGTACTCAGCAATTGTCGGCCTTTTGATCTGCGGAATCCTTTAATCAAAAAAATCAACGGTTTATTTCAACAACCCGGGTTCAAAAATGCCCATATCAACCGGCTCGCCGGCAACTAAATTATGATAGGTTTCTGTTTGCAGCAGCTTGTCGTTTATGTAAAACTTGCATTTGGTTTCGCTCCAGGCGCCTTTAAGGGCTAACTGATCTTCAAAAGTGCCTTCTTCTTTGGTGTCCTTATCATACTTTATAAATCGCACGGCTACCATTTTTTCCTGGTCAATCCAACGCTGGTTCACCTTATCATTATCTTTATCGGCCCCTAAAACATAAACAGGTTTGCCTTTCCAGGTTGAGGTATGAAACTTTGAAAGATCATAATGCAACTCTGCAAAATGAACCAGCACCTGGTCGAATGTTTTAAAATACATCCCGCCAAGGAAAAATATCAGTTCGTTCTCGTCTTTCACTCCCCTAACTATCTTATTATTCCGAAACACATAGGTTGAATCATGCCTGAACAGGATGCCGTTGGGGCTTTTTTCTGAGCCGATATCAATCCGCAGCAGATCAGGGTACACAATGGTTTCGTACCAGGTATCTGTTTTAATCAAACTATCATTTCTGAAACGCTCCGTAGTTTGGTTAAACTTCAGCGATTGATGCCAGGTGCCATGATACTTTTTATACATACTGGTTAAAACCTCTTTTGAATTTGAGTTTTTATTTAACGGGATAAAAAAGGCAAGAAACAGCAGAGCTGGTAAAAATTTCATGTGTTATTTATTTAAGTTACAAATTAACACGAATTGAATCGAATTTCAACCTTGTGTGCTTAATTCGTGAAATTAGTGTATCTATGTTGTTAATTCCTCATAAGCAGCCTGAATGCCGCGCTGAATGCCATCTCCCTGCCATTCAGTTACACCGGGGATAGAAGTTGCCTGTAAGATCTCATCCTTTGTTTTACCTGCTTTATTCGCGCCGGCAACATAGGCTTCCAGCTTCTCCATAAAATCCTGCATGGCTTTAACATCTTCCATGGTACCAATCACCTTTTGCGGATCAAAAGCATGCCCGAACACAAACATGGTGTTTTTATCAAACTTTTTTGTTGCCTGCTCCAAAGCTATTGGCCAATGCTTTACTGATGCCCCGGCGCTGTTATCAACAAATGGGTAACGGCGGTTAAATACCAGGTCGCCGGCGTGCACGATGTTTGCATTTTCAAAGTGGATCATGGCATCGCCATTGGTGTGGCCGGTGCCAAAGTAATGAGCAGTAATATGCTCATCGCCAACCTTTATCTTCCAGGTATCGGTAAAAGTAGTATCAGGGTACAACTGCTGATCTTCCTTGTTATTTTTTATTGCAACCGCTTTTTGATTGGCCAGCGAATTGGTATGCGCAGCCACATTTTTTGCGATGCCCTTGAATGAGATATTGCCGCTGGTATGGTCGCCATGGTGATGGGTATTTATCAGCCACTCAAAAGGCAGATCGGATTGTTTTTTTAACTCGGCTATCAGGTGCTTTGCCGGATCAGGAAATTCAGCATCTACAACAACAATACCTTCTTTATTTATCAGCCAGGCAATGGTACCGCCCTGTTCGGCAAACATGCCTACGTTATTGCGCAGGGGCTTAAACTGGTAAGCAGGGTCGGCCAGCAGGGCTGCAAAGCTTTTTCGGCCTAATAATGCAAGCGAACCTGCTGTTAATGCGGTGTTTCTTAAAAATTGACGGCGTTCCATGGGTGTTAGAGATTAGAGGTTGGTTAATCAGAGATTAGTTAAAATTAGAGATAAACAATTACAAATAACAACGTCATTCTTTCTATTCCGGTTGCCTGCATCTCAATTTAATACTGATGAAATGCCTGCGATACAAACTCAAGTACGCTTGGCAATGATGCACGCCAGTAGGTCCATGTATGAGCGCCATCACGGATGCGGAACTCGTGCGGGATCTCTTTTTTGCGCATGGCGATATGCACCAGGCAGTTACCTTCGTACAAAAAATCGTCATCACCATCATCAATATACCAGCGCACTGCTTTCTTCTGGCTGTCGGGCATATTATTTATTAATGCTATAGCACTGTGCTGGTTATAATAATTTACGATCAGCGAATCAGCAATACCGGGGTTGTTTTTGGTGATGGAGGTGCGGGCATCATCTAAAGTTAGCGGCCCAACCGATGCGCTGAGCGGACAAGCGGATGAAAACATTTCAGGGTGATGCAGGGCATACATAAAAGTGCCGCCACCACCCATGGACAGGCCTGAAATAGCACGGAAGCGTTTATCGCTTTTTACGCGGTATTTCTTTTCAACAAAGGGCACCAGCTCCTTAAAAAAGAAATCCTCATAATTCCAGTCGCCTTTTATATCGTTAAAATAACCACGCCTGCCTGTATTGCCATCGGGCATTACAATAATCATGGGGGTAGCTATGCCATCGGCTATTGCTTTGTCGGTTATGTTTAATACTTCGCCAAATTGCACCCAGCCGGTTTGGTCATCACCGCTGCCGTGCAGCAGGTATAAGATTGGATAGCTGCGATCAGATGTTTCATAACCAGGTGGCAGGTAAACGGCATATTTGCGGTCGCTTTTTAATATTTTGCTGGGCAGTGAAAGATTGTCATAAACCTTACCCGTTTGCGCTGATAACAGGCCCGTGCAAAGCAGCAATACAAGGATCAACAGTATGAAGGATCTTTTCATAATTAAGGTTAGTTGGTTTGTGTTTCAATATCGGGGATATATTGCTTAACCTTATATATTTAGTGTAAAAATGTTGATATACCCGTTAAAAAAGGCTGTCATGCTGAGGCACTCGAAGCATGAGCGCAGTGGCCAGTCCGCTTGCTAAGCATGGTGCTTAGGCCTTTGCCCGCATGCTTCGAGTGCCTCAGCATGACAGCCCACTTTTAGCTTTAAGATAAAACATTTACCCAAAATCTCTTTACCTTTATGCACCCTTAGCTATGACAGACGAAAGCCCAACACCAGCCCAAAATAAATTGCTTTACCTTTTTACCGGCTTGGCTGTTTTAATAAATTTTAGCGGCTTGTTTATCCCTATCCAGGGTGTTGACGCTACCATCTATGCGCTTATTTCCAAAACAATGGTTCAGCGCAATGATTTTGTACAGCTTATTTATCATGGCGCCGACTGGCTTGATAAGCCCCATTTTCCGTTTTGGATAACCGCGCTTTCCTTTAAGTTGTTCGGGTTTACTACCTGGGCCTATAAACTACCTGGCATCCTGTTTTTAATGATGGGGGCTTATTATACCTGGCTGCTGGCCAAAGAATTGTACAACAAGCAAATTGCTTTGTGGAGCGTACTGATATTGCTCACCGCCCAGCATATTGTATTATCAAATAACGATGTGCGCGCCGAGCCTTATTTAACCGGGCTTATTATTGCCGCCGTTTATCATTTTTATAAAGCCCATACTAATAATAGCTTTTGGCAACTGCTTACTGGCTGCATTTTCACCGCCTGCGCTATTATGACCAAAGGCATGTTTGCCCTGGTGCCAATTGGCGGTGCCATAGCAGGGCAATTTATCTTTACCAGGCAGTGGCGGTCTTTGTTTAACTTACGCTGGCTAATAGCAGCGGTGTTAATTTTTATATTTATCCTGCCCGAGCTTTGGTGCCTTAATCAGCAATTTGACCTTCATCCCGAAAAGGTTATTTTTGGACAAAAAGGCGTATCAGGGATCCGTTTTTTCTTTTGGGATAGCCAGTTTGGCCGCTTCTTTAACACCGGCCCCATAAAAGGCCACGGCGATCTTTTGTTTTTTGTACATACCGCTCTTTGGGCCTTCTTGCCATGGTCGCTTATTATGTTTGTGGCTGTTTTCCAGTTTATAAAAAAGGGCTTTAAATATGCACAGGCTAAGGAATGGTATTGCATTAGCGGGGCGCTGCTTACCTTCCTGCTATTTTCGGCATCAGGGTTTCAGCTACCGCATTATTTAAATATCGTGTTCCCGTTTTTTGCCATTATTACGGCGCAGTACCTTAACTACCTATCAGGCAAAAAATCTATTCTTGCAATTGCCATTACACAAAATGTTGTTATTAGCCTTATGTTGTTGCTGATAGCTGCTCTCCATTATTTTTTCAGGCCCCAAGTATTTAGCTGGTTCACAGCTTTAACCCTGTTGATGCTTTTAATAATGCTTTTGTTTTTTTCAAGGTTTATCAGGATCCACGGGTATCAAAAAATCGCACTCCGCACCCTGCTGGTTTCATTTATTGTTAACCTGTACCTTAACCTTTCTTTTTATCCATCATTAATGCACTACCAAACAAGCAGCGAAGCTTCTATATGGATAAATGATCATAACCCGCGGAACCTGCCTGTTGCCGCGGTTATAGATGATAACTCTACCCCTTTTGAGTTTTACAGTAATAAGCCCGTTTTTGCTTTTAATGCGGATGGGAAACTTAGTCACCCGGCACCCCCATTTTTGTTATACACCGAGGCCGAAGCAGTAAAAGGACTAAATGCCAAAGGCCTGCACACCCAAACACTAGCAACATTTCAGCGCTATTGGGTTACGCGGATCGGGCTCCCTTTTTTAAACAAAAAAACAAGGGAGAAGGAACTGACAGCCATGGTTGTTGTTGAAGTGGAATAGGTTAGTGCTCTATATCCTTAAAATAAGGATCTGATTTTTAAATATCGAATGATGAAGTAAACTTCGTTGTTCGATATTCAAAATTCATTATTCGAAATTAATTTTTTGTATCCCCCTGTATCACTTACCAATCTATCTCCGTAATACTTAATAACCAGGTGAAAATAAATTAATTGCTCCTTATTGTTATATAATGGTAAAACACAAAACTTCGCTGTTATTATTAAGCTTTTTGATAATTGTTATTGCTTCCTGCAAAAAAAACAATATCACACCCCTGCTTAAGGGAAAGAGCCTGGTACTTTCATCTTTCGAGGAACAAAAAGTTACAGCGGACAATGTGTTTTCCTTAAAACTGTTTAAAAACCTAAGCGGCGCAAATACTTCAAATGCCAACCTGTTTGTATCGCCCTTAAGCGTGAGTTTTGCCCTTGGGATGACCAGTAATGGCGCTAACGGCCAAACGCTTGATGCTATACGGAATACATTGAACTTTGCCGGTCTTACACAGCAACAGGTAAACAATTATTACAACAACCTTATTACCAACTTACCGCTGCTTAACCCTAATACTACACTTAAAATAGCAAATTCCATTTGGTACAGGCAGGGCTTTGATGTGCTGCCTCAATTTTTAAAAACCAATACCGATAATTTTCATGCCCAAGTGCAGGCACTTGATTTTAACAGCCAATCATCGGTAAATACCATTAACAATTGGGTGAATGATAATACTAACGGGAAAATACAAACCATTATTGATGCGATAGACAAGCAAGTCGTTATGTACCTGGTAAATGCCATTTATTTTAAAAGCAGCTGGAATCAAAAATTCGACCCGGCTAAAACCCAGCCAAAGCCATTTTATAAATCTGATGGCAGCCAGGTAACAACCAGTTTTATGACTGGCACAAATGACTATAATTATTACGCCGAAGGGGGGCTGAATATTTTTGAGTTGCCCTATTCTGACAGGAAATTCAGTATGGTTATTATCATGCCGACAGACGGTACGCCGCTTAAAGATGTAATAGCCGGATTAGATTCAGTAAAATGGCAAAACTTAACACAAAAGTTAGTACCTTTAAACAGCGAAATATCATTGCCAAAATTTAAATTTAGTTACAGCGTAACGCTAAACAACGCACTGACAAATTTAGGTATGGGAATTGCTTTTACTGATCAGGCCGATTTTTCGTTAATAAGCACAAGCGGTAACCTGCAAATAAGCGAGGTTAAACATAAAGCTTTTGTTGAAATTGATGAAAGCGGTACTACTGCGGCGGCAGTAACACTAGTGGGTATAGTTCCAACAGATGTTATTATACCACAAACGGTTGCTATTAATCATCCTTTTATATTTGCAATAAGGGAAATGAGCAGCGGCCTCATTATATTTATGGGTACAGTGAACGATCCAACAAAATAACGCTATAGCCGTCTTACCCCCTTGAAGGGGGAGTTTTTTGAATAGCTTCTTGCCTCCTTAACTAACATTTTTCAATCCCGAAAAATTTGAGGCGAAACTCCCCTTCAGGGGGCGGATGGTTACTCCGCCCTCTGATTAAAAAATCATTTTAATATTATCTGAAGTATTATAGATCTAAAATCAATGCTGCTGCAACGCTACCATCAACAGCAAGCATCGCGTTTTGTTTTTAGTAAAAAAAATTACTTACCCCTCTGCCATTGTAATGACGCCTGGTTTACCATCTCATTAAAATTGATTTTATTTCCCTATTTTCTTTAATACTTTATTTATCGCTTCGCCCCAAAAGTTTCCTAACGCTACAGCGCCCTGCTGGTTGGGATGCAGATAAAATGTGCCCTGGTGACCTTGCTCTGGCTGGAAATCGGTAAGGGAATGTTTTTTAAAGTAATCGAAAGCCTTGGTATCACCTACAAAAACACGCTTCGGATAAGTTGCGGTATAGTCTTCTACCAGTTGATCTATCTGCGGCAGGTAATTTTGCAGGCGTTCTAATCCCTCAGCAAGGTATTTTGCACCGTTATAGGTATTGGGGCTGTACCATACCGGATGCTGAAAAATAACGATGCTGCCCGGAAACTCTTTCAGTAAACTATCAGCAATGGTCTTTAAATTTTGGTAATACACTTCCGGGAAAACGGGCGCCCCTCTCGGGCCTTCAATGGCGCTGTCATTTGTGCCCAGCTTAACGGAGAATATCAGCAGCGCCTGTTTATCGGTAAAGGCTTTGGCTGCCTGTTCAACATCTTTAAATATCCCGTTTGTTGATGGTAAAAAATCAACCGTTGTATAGCCGCTGTGTCCCTGGTTTACAAACTCAACCTTCCCTATATTACTTTGCTGCTTTAAATAATTAACCGCTATAACCGGGGGCGCTTCCGTTGCCGGATCACTTAAGCCTGAACCATAAGTAATGCTGTTGCCAATAAATACAATATTAAGATCTTTTTTAGCCTGTGCAAATGCGCCGGTAACATAAAGCAAGATCACAAATGCTGTTAAAAGTGATATTTTAAGTTTTATCATAACTTATAATTGGTTTATAGCTGTATTCACTAACAAGGACACCCACTGTGCTTATCCTGCCGAAAACCACGCCGTGCTTTTTACCCCCCCACATACTTCATCCAACTTGTTGGGGACAACACTAACAAGGGCGCTAATATATATTCTTACTGATCGCTAGTCTCTAATCACTAACCTCAAAACTTCACACCCATGTTCCAAAACATAAATGCCCATTTATCAACTTGGCCGCTAATTACTTGTTCGGTACTTTGGCCAGCACCGTGACCAGCCTTGGTTTCAATGCGGATAAGGGTTGGCGCCGGGCCTTTCTGATATTCCTGCAGCCGTGCGGCAAATTTAAACGAGTGGGCTGGTACCACGCGGTCGTCATGATCAGCAGTAGTAACCATAGTTGCAGGGTAGCTGGCGGGCTTTAAAGCATGATAAGGTGAATATTTATACAAATACGCAAACATCTCCTTATTGTCTTGTGCTGTACCATAATCATAGCTCCACCCGGCACCTGCGGTAAACTGGTTGTAGCGCAGCATATCCATAACACCAACTGCCGGTAAAGCAACCTTGCACAAGTCGGGGCGCTGGGTCATAACGGCACCTATCAGCAAGCCACCGTTTGATCCACCCGAAATTGCCAGGTAATCTTTAGAAGTATATTTATTTTTGATGAGGTACTCTGCTGCGGCAATAAAATCATCAAACACATTTTGCTTTTTCATTTTTATGCCGGCCTTGTGCCACTTTTCGCCATATTCACCACCGCCGCGCAGGTTAGGCACCGCGTAAATGCCGCCGTGTTCCACCAGTATAATGTTTGATGTACTGAAGGCCGGGGTAAGGTTAACGCCAAAGCCGCCATAGGCATACAGCAATAATGGGTTTTTACCGTTCATCACGGTTCCTTTTTTATAAGTGATAAGCATCGGGATCTTAGTACCGTCTTTTGATTTGTAGAAGACCTGCTTACTTTCGTACTGTTCAGGGTTAAACTGTACCCCGCTTTTTTTATAAACTGTTGATGTGCCGGTAGCAATATCCAATTTAAAAATAGTTCCAGGATAAACGTAATTGGTAAAAGTATAATATGTTTCCTTCTCCTTAAGCTTGGCGCCAAAACCGCTTGCCGTACCTATTGATGCCAGGGTAATGGTGCGCTCCAATTTACCGTCCATATTATACTGCTGCACAAATGAGGTAGCATCTTTAAGGTATTCGGCAAAGATCTTTCCGCCGCCAGTTGTTGCGCTCAGCACATTGCCGGTTGCAGGGACCAGATCTTTCCAGTTTTTGGTTTTTGGGTCGGCTGCATCAACGGTAACTATCTTAAAATTGGGCTCGTACAAATTGGTAATAATATACAGCTTGCTGCCCACATTGCCCAGTACGCTGTGCTGGTTATCAAAATTATCAACCACGTTAATAATAAGGCTGTTAGGGCTGCTAAGGTCCTGGATGTAAAGTTCGTTGCCGGTGGTTTCTTTGGCAGCCGAGATCACTAAAAAGTGTTCATCTTCGGTCAGCCCCGCGCCAATGTAGCGCCGCGGTGTTTTATCGCCCCCAAATATCAGCACATCGCTGCTTTGTGCGGTGCCCAGTTTGTGGTAAAACAGCTTGTGGTATTGCGTTATCCCCGCCAGCTGGCTCCCAGCCTTTGGCTTATCATAACTGCTATAATAAAAGCCTTCATTGCCTTTCCAGGCTATCCCGCTAAATTTTATATCAATAAGCGTATCGCCAACCATGCTGTTATCAGCAGTTTTTATCACAATCACCTTGCGCCAGTCGCTGCCGCCTTCTGATAGCTGGTAAGCAGCCATGCTGCCATCTTTGGTAAAATCAATTCCCTGTAAAGAGGTAGTGCCATCGGCAGAGAATTTATTGGGATCAAGGAAAATCTCCGGAGCCCCATCGCCCACCTGTCGCCACAAAACCGACTGGCTCTGCAGGCCATCATTCTTATAAAAATAGGTGTATTTGCCTTCCTTAAAGGGGGCGCTGTACTTTTCGTAGTTCCATAATTGCTTGAGGCGGGCATGCATGGCATCACGATAGGGGATCTGGCCCAGGTAATCCTGCGTTACCTTATTCTCGGCCTGTACCCAGGCTTTGGTATCGGCAGCGCGGTCATCTTCCAGCCAGCGATAAGGGTCAGGCACTTCGGTACCAAAATAATTATTAACGGTATCAACCTTTTTGGTTGCGGGGTAAGCTATAGTTTTTGGATTCATTTGTTGGGCAAGGGCAAAGCTGCAAATTAAAACAGCTGCGGATAAACAGGTAATAGTTTTCATTGCAAGGATTGGTTGGTAGGCTAAGTTAGTATTTTTTGTGAGAATGGTAAAAGGCGAAAAGGAATATCGAATGATGAAGGGAGCTATTTTCTTTTTTATACAGATCCTGTCAGCAATCAATTACACCTGGTGGGCGATACGCCAAACTTCTTTTTAAAAGCGGTGCTAAAATGTTGTACGGAACTATAACCTAGTTCAAAAGCTATTTCGCTGGCAGATTTCTTTCTTTCCAGCAAGTCTGTTTTGGCAAGCTCAAGGCGGGTATCAGCCAGGTAGCCAAATACGGTATTGGCAAACATTTCTTTAAAGCCCCGCTTTAGCTTGTACTCGTTTATCCCTGCAACCTTTGCCAAATCGGTTAGGCTTGGCGGAAGATCCAGGTGCTGGACCAGGTATTCGCGGGCATAAATAATGCGTTCTTTATCATATTCGGTTTTTAAATAGTCGCTCCCCCTTTTTTGAAAACTATTATAAGCCTCGGCTTGTAAAACCAATAGCTCAATACTTTTTGAAAGCAGAAACATTTTTTTCAAATCTTCCTGGTATTTGCAGTTTATAATAGCATTTATCGCGTTTAGCATATTAATATCCATAAACAGGCTATTATCGCAAAGCGCAACATTTTTACCTTCAAGCACATTGCCGCCAAAACGCTTTAACACCTCGTTTGAATCTTCTGTAAGGCGTAAAAAAGCATCCCTGTTAAACTGGATCATAAAGGTATCAAGGTACAGGTCGTCATTCTTTATAGTGCCTTCGCCGGTTTGCGAGTAAAATAAATTATGCTGATACTTACCCAGCTCATAGGGTTTGTCGGCATCTTTATTAGCAATAGTTGTTTTGCCCCGCATGTTAAAATAAAGGGTAACCATATCCAGGTCGGCCTTCCATTCCATTTCAACACGGTCATTATAATGCCAGTTATGATGACCCATTCTTATCCCGTTAAAGTACCATTGCTTCATTTTAGCTTCAGCAAAGGGCAGGTTAAAGCTTATGGTATTTTCAACCAGCTTATCGGTGTTAAAATCTTCAGCTGCTAATTCATTGCTATGCAGCACCTGGTCGTCTGCTTTATTTTTTAATTCAAATGGCATTGTTCCTTTTTATATAACTATTGCTCCGTTTGGTGTAACCTGCGGGGGTGCACATCTTCCCACATTTGTATTATTAATTAAACGCCCGGAGCGGCAATTAGTTACGACAACAAGATTGAAATTTATAAATGTCTTTTAAAAAACTACGACAAATGATTGAAGTAAAAGGAAGCGGAAACATTGTATCCGCAGTAAAAAGTATTAGCTCGTTCATCCGCCTGCACATCAGCATTAACGGAACCATTGAACTGATCCAGGCTGATGAAGAAAAAGTAATTGTTGAAGCAGATGATAATTTGCAGGAATATATTGAGGTAACCAACTCGGGCCGCACCCTGTATGTTACCGCCGAAGGAAAATGGCGCACGCCGGGTTTCAGCAGGCTTAATGTTAAGATCTATTACCGGCAGCTATTCAATATTTATAACGCCAGTACCAACGGCACACTGGTATGCGCCAATCCACTAAAATCAAGTGAGCCTGTTGAAGTAAAGATCTACAGCGATAAAAGCAGCAGCAAGCTCGCTATAAACGCCCCGGCTGTAAAACTGATAACTGCATGTGTTGGCGATGTGGAGCTGGAAGGAACCTGCAATGTTTTAGAGATAAGTGCAAAATCAGAAGGGAACCTTTATGCACGTGGGATGCTTGCAAAAAATGTGAGCCTTAAAAACTACTCGGTAGGCAATTTAGAGGTTTATGCTGATGAAACACTTACCATCAGTAATTATGGTGAGGGCAATATCAGCTATTGGGGCGATGGCGTACTGAAGGACATTAAGCAATATGGCGATGGGGAAGTAAAACACAGAAAAGATTAAAATAGATGCCTGTTAGAAATAATTAAAAAGAACAGGAGAAGAAAACTTGATCATTTATGAATTAAGCATGTTCTTCTGCCCTCTTTACGCGCAGCGAAGAGAGGGCCGGTCGAGCGAAGCAATGACCAGGTGAGTAAACTCTGCGAGCGATATTAACGCGATGCATTAACGCTAATTAATGACGCAGAGTTGACTCACCCGACAACGCTACGCTGGTCGACCTCTCTTCGCTGCGCGTAAAGAGGTGAAAAAATTATTCTTAGATAAAAAAACAAAACCTATGAACTGGTACATAGCAAAAATAATATTCAGGATAGTAAGCGGCGATGGCAATCACTGCGCACAGTTTGACGAGCAATTAAGACTGATTGAAGCCGAAAATGAGGCTGCGGCTCTTGAAAAAGCCAACAGCGTTGGCATTGCCGGGCAGGATAGCTTTTTAAACGCGAAGAAGGAAACTGTAATGTGGCAGTTTATTGCCGTTACAGAAATTAATGGTATAGCCAATTTAAATGATGGCGCTGAATTGTACTACAAGCTTTATGAGGAGCAGGATGCAGAAGCGTACATAGAACAGGTACAGCGTAAATCGGGCTTACTGGCTTGTTTAGGAAAATAATTTGGCATTACTAAAACAGATCACTCAAAGCCATGAAGGAGCTAAATACATCAGTAGTATAAAATAAATTATGAAAAAAGATAAGTTTATAATTAATACCGATTTTATCTACTTTCTATGTATAAACAGCGCGTTATTCTAAATAAAACATACCCTGATACTACTATAAAATCAAAATATTTAATTAAAGCAACTAACAGCATTATTAAATCCGTATATTCAGTAGGTTTGCTTTAACTTTTAACAAGGGTTTAACAGCAATTGCTTACAATAAATTTCTACTTTTAAGTTTTACTATACATAAAAGAGCAAATTTTCGTTATCCATTTTAATATTTATAATATACGTAATTGATATATGGGGAAAATGTACAAAGAGTATCTCCCGCTTATTGTTGGGGGATTGTTTTTAACGGTATTAATAGCATCCTGTAAAAAAGATCATAATACGCCCGCACCAACACCGGTGCCTATTGCCACACTTGGCTTGTATGAATATCAAAGTACAATATTCCGGAGAGTGATCATTCCTATATCGCAGGTAGGTACAGTAAAACAAATTTACTATAGTATATTTGATACGGGTTCATCTGCTATGACAATTGATGCCGATGGCCTTATTCCAGCTTCTTTGATCACAAGTTCGGGCATAACAATTACCGGCGACTCCCTGCTTGTAAACGGCATTACCGTTACCAAGCAAACAGCCACTTTAACTTATGGCGATGCAACCAGCGGAATAAAAGAATACGGAAACCTGGCTTACGCGGTAATAACTATTGGCGATGCAAATGGCTCCGTTACCACTAAACGCATCCCTTTCTTTTTATATTATAAGGCAATTGATACACAAACAGGCAATAAAGAGGATCCGCATTACAATGATATTTTTGGAGTAGGGCCAAATACCAGCTTTAGTAACCTTAGTATAGCAAGTCCGCTAAGCTATTTTGATACCAAGGCTAATGTAACGCAGGGCTTTAAGCTTTCAAAATTTGATAAAGCATCATACATCTCTAACCAGTTAACTTATGTTAAGGAATTGCTTACCATTGGCCTTGTACCTGATGACCTCAGTTCAAACGGTTTTATTATGCATTCACTTACGCATACATCTGCAGGATATTCGCCGAATATTCCGGCCACTATAAGTTTTAATGGCAAAAGCATCCAGGGTACTTTATTGTTTGATACCGGAACACCGGCATTTGCCAACATTGAAGATCCTAATGCCACTGTTAATCAAACTACGCTGGCTGCCAATTCTTCTGTTACTATCACCACCACCAGCGGGTTTAGTTACCAGTACACCACAACCAGCGACTATAACCTTACGCAGGTTGAAAACCCTTCATTTACGCATGATCCGCGTACTATTTTCAGTATTGATTTCTTTGCAGACAATGAATTTTTGCTTGATTATACCAACCACAGGATTGGGTTGAAGAATTAATTGTAGAAACGCAATACTTTGCGCCTCTTATAAAATATCATCTAAAATAAAAACCTTCTCATGCACGTAATGAGAAGGCTTTGTTATATTTATACAGAGACACAAATATTCAGAGACACAAAGTATTGTGTCTCTACGGGTTTTAATACTTAGCAGGTGTACCGGCTTTCGGTACGGACTCCTGTATGAATTTTCTTAGGTTTTCTGTAGCTACCGCCAAATCTTCCTTACGCAGGTACATCATATGCCCGCTTTTATAACCTTCCCATTTTAGGCGATCTTTAAGCTTACCGCTTGGGTCGAGCTGCCAAAGGCTGTATTTAGCATTAAAATAATCGCATGCGCCATCATAATAGCCTGATTGGATCAACAGGTGCAGGTATGGATTTTGTGCGATGGCCTGGCGCAGGTTTTCGCCGGTGTGATTATTTTTATCGTCCCATGGCCATACGTTACCAAACATGTTATATTTCAAATCGGTTTTGTAGTTCAGCTCGCCACGCAGGTAAATATTAATTGCAGGGGTAAACGCATGCAGCCATGCAACAAGCTCCGCATTATAATCAGGGCTTTCGCCGCCCGCCTGCCTGTCAATTCCCTTGTAGCGAGAATCAAGCCTGCCAACTGTAAACCCTTTATCACGCAATAACTCTTTCCAAAAAAGATCGTATGATACATCCAGGTTATTCTGCATGATCACTTTTTCTGAAATACCGGTGTACCGGGCCATTTTTGCAGCAATAGCGCTGCGTTGGGCATCATCAATAAATCCACCGCGTGATAGGGCAGGGATCAGCTCATTGATGGTAAAGTTCTCAACTTCAGGCAAAAATGCAGTAAGGTCTTTTTGCTGTAATTCCGGGGCAAGTGCTCCATGGTACCATGCGGTGGCAGCAAAATAAGGCAGTTTAAGTGCTGCCTGTACCGGGCCGCTCCGTTCAATACCAAGATCCGTTGGTGATACAAGGATCACCCCGTTAAGGTACATCCATTGCGAATTTTGCAGTTCAAGCGCAAGGCCCGAAGCTCTTGTTGTTCCGTAGCTTTCGCCAATTAAAAACTTAGGCGATGCCCAGCGATTTTTACGGGTAACAAAAGTATTTATCCACTCGGCCAGGTATTTAATATCTTCATTTACCCCAAAGAATTTAGAGCCAGGCGTATCTTTGTTAACTATTCGTGAATAGCCGGTGTTTACCGGGTCCAGGTACACAATGTCGGCAACATCAAGTATGGAATTTTTATTCTCGCCAATGCCGTATGGTTGAATAGGATATCCTTCATTATCAATATTAAGTAAGCGCGGTCCGGTATAACCTATTTCCATCCATACAGATGGTGTGCCGGGGCCACCGTTAAATGAGATCACTAACGGACGGGTAGACCTATCAGTAACATCATCTCTTTCATAATAAGTGTAAAACACACCGGCAATCGGGCGTCCGTCATTATCCCAAATCGGCATACTGCCGGCAGTTGCGGTATAAGGGATAAGCTTTCCTTTTATAGTTACCTGGTGCTTGGTAACAACGGCCGAATCTACCGACAGGATGCGGCCTTTAGAAATAGGGTTAGTGTTTTTTGGTGCAGCAGGCTCAACCTGGGCAAAGCTTGCTCCTGTAACACAGCAAACAGCTGCAAGGGCAAATAAATATTTTTTCATATTATTGATTTTGATAATGATAAGCTACCAGGATTTAAACAAGTTGATTAGCTGCCTTGTTGCCTCTGTTAAAGCAGTTACAATACTAAACTTTTCTTAGTGCTTTTGCAATGGGTTAAATACACTAAGCAGGGTTGTTATTGTAAAAATGTCATGGCAGTAAGTATAATTTAAGATCTTGGTACATCAGACTTACGATGTTTTGAAAACTTCGTAAGTCTTTTCGAGTGCTTTTACAAAGGGAAACTAATTTTCCCCATTAAAACCGCAGGGTTATTTCCTATCGCCATAGATTCGCCGCACAATGCCTCGTTTCCTAAAAGGGCAAACAGGATGGCTTCTTTAGCATCCGGGTCAATACCCAGATCACCTGTAGTTTTAATAGCAACCAGTGGTAAAGCTTTCTTTAAATGTTCAATGATATAAATATTCCTCGCCCCCCCGCCACTGGTAAAAATCCGGATATTATCAGCCTCAAAATTCTTTGAAATAAAATCAGTGATTGTTTTAGCGGTGAATGCGCTCAAAGTACAAACCAGGTCTTCGTTGCTGATATTTAAAGTGTTTGACCTTTGCTGCGCAGCCTCAACATAAGCCAGGCTAAATAATTCAGGCCCGGTGGTTTTGGGTGCCTGCTCACTAAAAAATGGATGATCGAGTAGGGCGGCTAACAAGTCTTCATTTATGTTACCCGAAAAGGCGATTTTTGAATCTTCGTCATATGCCTTATTAAAATGTTTGCGGCAGGCTGCATCAATCAGCGTATTGCCGGGGCCAACATCCGTACACACAATACCGGCATAATTACCATCGGCAGGTAACCAGGTAAGGTTGGCAATTCCACCGATATTCAACAGGATCCTATTTTCACCGATTTTACTCCCCAGCAATACATCGCCATATAAAGCCAGCGGTGCACCTTCACCACCTGTGGCAATATGCTTTTGTCTGAAATCACTGATGGTTAATATGCCCGTTTTAACAGCCAAATGATCACCATCTCCAATTTGCAGGGTCCCATTTGAATAGCCTGGCTGTTTATGCCGTCGTTTGGGGGCATGATAAATTGTTTGCCCGTGGCTGGCTATAAAATCTACCTCAGCAGGTTTAATACCCCAACCGTTAAGGGCCTGCAATACCAGTTGTCCATGAAAATCTCCGATGTATTCATTAAGCAGGCAGACTTTTTCAAGACTTGCTTCTTTATGTGCAAAAACCTGTTGTACCTCGTTTTTAAAGGCATCGGCATAAGGGATAGTTATAAAATTTATCAGCGAAAATTTGGTTTGCAAGCCGCTGCCTTTAAAACGGCACAAGGCAATGTCAAGCCCGTCGAGCGAGGTGCCCGACATTAAGCCGATCCCTGTTTTTTCTGTTTTTTGAGCGATGCTTACCAGCTTTTGCAGGTTTGTATTAAGGGCTAACATGGGCTTAAATTACCTAAATGTTAATGCATGTACAAAAGTTAAATTATTAGCCAAATTATAAACATATCTGAATATATTTGTTTTCACCAAATTTTCTAAGTCTAAAGCTGTTAGCCATGAATCCGAAGTAATTGGATTTAAGGCTACGGATACAACCCAACCAACCCAATGGCGAGATTAAATTTACTAGAAGAGACGCGTTACGAGAAGCTGCCGGTAACGGTGTACAGCAATCAGAAAGAAGCATCGCTGGCAGTAGCCCAGCGAATAGCCAAGCTGATAAAGAGCAAAACTGCAAAAGGCGAAAAGACCGTGCTGGGCTTAGCCACTGGTGTAACCCCGATAGGGGTATATGCCGAGCTGGTGCGCCAGCACCAGCAGGAAGGCTTAAGCTTTAAAAACGTGATCACCTTTAACCTGGACGAATACTACCCCATGCAGCCTAATGCGGCACAAAGCTATGTAACGTTCATGAATGAGAACCTGTTCTCGCATGTAGATATCGATAAAGATAATGTGCACATCCCTGATGGCACCCTTGACCAGGAAGCGGTAGCCGCCTTTTGCTTGGATTATGAAAAAAAGATCACCGCATTGGGTGGACTGGATCTGCAGATCTTAGGGATTGGCCGAACCGGCCACATCGGCTTTAACGAGCCGGGCTCGGCGCCCAACTCGGGTACCCGGCTGGTAACCCTGGATGATTTGACCCGGAATGATGCTTCAAGAGACTTTGGCGGTAAACAGAATGTGCCTACCAAGGCCATCACCATGGGCATCGGCACCATCTTCAAAGCTAGAGAGATCATCCTGATGGCCTGGAGCGGGAAGAAAGCGCCGATCATCAAAAAAGCGGTAGAAGGCGAGATCTCCGGTGATGTACCGGCTACTTACCTGCAGCTCTCGGATAATGTGGAATTTGTGTTGGATGAACCTGCTGCAAGTTCATTAACTCGGTTCAATACCCCATGGCTGGTAAAAGACTGCGTATGGGAAAACGGTCTGAAAAAGAAAGCGGTGATCTGGTTGGCCGATAACCTGAACAAACCGATCCTGAAACTTACCGAAGAAGATTATAACAACCATGGCATGGCCCAGCTTGCAGTAGAGCAGGGCCCGGTATACAATATCAACATCGATATTTTTAACCAGCTGCAGCATACCATTACCGGCTGGCCGGGAGGTAAACCGGATGCGGATGACAGCCAAAGACCGGAAAGAGCACAGCCTGCAAGGAAACGCTCGATCATCTTCTCTCCCCACCCGGATGATGATGTGATCTCCATGGGCGGCACCTTTATCCGGCTAGTTGACCAGGGGCATGATGTGCATGTAGCTTACCAAACCTCGGGCAATACGGCCGTATGGGATGATGACGTGCTAAGATTCGTAGAATTTGCAATAGATTTTAACAACAGCATAGGCGATGACAATACCAAGTTAAAAAAGGTATATGAAGAGATGCGGGCCTTTATCCCGACCAAAAAGCCCAACCAGGTAGATACCAAAGAGATCAGGGATGTAAAAGGATTTATAAGAAAGACAGAAGCGATCTCGGGAGCAAGGTATGCCGGATTACAGGACGACCATATCCACTTTATGGCCCTGCCGTTTTATGAAACCGGCAAGATCAAGAAGAACACGGCAGGCGAGGCAGACATCAAGCTCACCATTGAGCTGCTGCAAAAAGTAAAACCGCAGCAGATCTTTGCAGCGGGCGACTTTGCCGACCCGAACGGAACGCACCTGGTTTGTTTTAACATCATTATAGCCGCCTTAAAAAGACTAAGGGAAACGGAAGACTGGGTAAAAGACTGCTGGTTGTGGATGTACCGGGGTGCCTGGCTGGAGTTTGAAACCCATGAAATAGAAATGGCCGTACCGTTATCCCCACAGGAGGTGATCAGGAAAAGGAATGCCATCTTCAAACACCAAAGTCAAAAAGACAGGCCTGTATTCCCGGGTGATGATGCCAGGGAGTTTTGGGTGAGAGCTGAAGACCGTACAAGAGAAACTGCCAGGGCTTATGACAA
>NZ_FRCM01000013.1:87563-89437 GCF_900142915.1 Mucilaginibacter sp. OK098 | reverse complement strand
GGATTGGCTTTTATGGAGGTTAACAGCGCATTGGTTGATACTCGGGTAACAGTAATAATGTAGCTATCGGTTGTGGTGCCGTCCTGCGCTGTTACAACTGTGGTAATAACGTTATTGCCAACATTCAGTGGTATTGATTGTGAGGCCACATTTGAAGCGGTTGTGATACCATTTACTTTTATAGTGGCCGTAGCATCCTGCACTACAGCAATGATCTGCAGGCTGGCCTCACTGTTTGGTACAACTGTTTTGTAATTCTTATAACCGGGCCCGCTTACCGCAGTCAATGTGCTAACAGGGCTTGCTTTTATAGACGTTAACAGCGCATTGCTTGATAATGCACGGGTAACGGTAAGTGTATAGGTTTTAGTGGCGGTGCCATCTGATGATGTTACAATAGTGGTAATAGTATTTGGTCCTACTGCTAATGGCAGGCTTGCGGAGGTTGCGCCCGAAGCTACTGTTGTGCCGTTTACTTTTATGGTGGCATCTGCATCGCCTGTTGTTGGGGTTATGGTTATGGATGCTATTGCATTTGGTACAATGGCTGTATAGCTGGTTGTGGCTGCTGCAAATACCGGACTTAAGGTCCCAGTGCTTATTGTTAAGTTTGCAAGGAAAGTATCATTAGAACCTATAATTGTTTTAATCTTTACAATTGCTGTGTTACTGCCTGTTCCATTATAAACGGTTACCATATAGTTGGTTGCAGGGCTAACCACTGTTGGTGTCCCGCTGATGACGCCTGTTGTGTTGTTAAAGCTTAAACCCGCTGGTAAAGCTGGACTGATGTAAAAGCCGCCGATGGGTTTGATCTCTTTTACCGCATTGTTGCCATAGTCAGTCACAAATACATTGTTCGCTGCATCTACCGTTATGCCGAACAGGAAGCTGAAGCCGGAGCCGATTACAACCGGGGCGCCACCGCCTATAGGGATCTCCTTCACCTGCTTGTGGCCATAGTCTGTTACAAATACATTGCCCGAACCATCAACTGCAACACCAAACGGAGTGCTGAAGCCCGAGCCGAGGGTAATTGGTGCGCCGCCGCCAACCGGGATCTCTTTGATCGCGCTGTTGCCAAAGTCGGCTACATATACATTTCCGTAAGCATCCACCGCTACGCCGGTAGGCGTGGTAAAGCCTGAACCAAGAGTGATCACTGCTCCACCGCCGACAGGGATCTCTTTGATCGCATTATTGCCGCGATCTGCCACGTATACATTCCCTGCCGCATCCACTGCCACATTAAAGGGCTGCAGAAAGCCCGAGCCCAGGGTTATGATCGGCCCGCCACCTACCGGGATCTTTTTCACCAGGTTGTTCCCGTCATCCGCTACATATACATTGCCTGCTGCATCTACTGCTACACCATCTGGTGTGTTAAACCCTGTGCCGATAACTACAGGTGTGCCTGTGCCGCCCGGAATCTTTTTTACCACATTGTTGTTCTGGTCACCGATATAAATATTACCGGCCGCATCCACCGCGATCCCCGCCGGGATGTTAAAGCCCGAACCCAAAGTGGTTGTGCTGCTGCTGTATGCCGGAGCTGCTGCCGCTCCACCACTGATGGTTGGCGCAAGCGGCGCGATAGCCTTGCCCGCTACATAGGTTTGCGGGCTGGCATAACTGATGCTAACTGCGTTTACTTTTATATTTACTGTTGCCGTATTGCTGCCTGTCCCATTATAAACCGTTACCGTATAATTGCTTGCAGGTTTGGAGGCGGTGGGTGTACCGCTAATAACACCTGTTGTGTTGTTAAAGCTTAAACCTGCTGGTAAAGCTGGACTGATATAAAAGCCGCCGATGGGTTTGATCTCTTTTACCGCATTATTGCCGTAGTCGGTCACAAATACATTGTTGGCTGC
>NZ_FRCM01000013.1:85554-87038 GCF_900142915.1 Mucilaginibacter sp. OK098 | reverse complement strand
ATAACCACAGGCGTGCCCGTGCCGCCCGGGATCTTTTTTACCACATTGTTGTTCTGGTCGCCAATATAAATATTACCGGCTGCATCCACCGCGATCCCCGCCGGAATGTTAAAGCCCGAACCAAGGGTCGTTGTGCTGCTGCTGTACGCCGGGGCCGCTGCCACACCACCGCTGATGGTTGGCGCAAGCGGCGCGATAGCCTTGCCCGCTACATAGGTTTGCGGGCTGGCATAACTGATGCTAACCGCATTAACTTTTATATTTACTGTTGCCGTATTGCTGCCTGTCCCATTATAAACCGTTACCGTATAATCAGTTGCAGGTTTGGAGGCGGTGGGTGTACCGCTAATAACACCTGTTGTATTATTAAAACTTAAACCTGCTGGTAAAGCTGGACTGATATAAAAGCCACCGATGGGTTTGATCTCTTTTACCGCATTGTTGCCGTAATCGGTCACAAATACATTATTGGCTGCATCTACCACCACGCCGAACAGGAAGCTGAAGCCCGAGCCGATCACAACCGGGGCGCCACCGCCAATAGGGATCTCCTTTACCTGCTTGTGGCCATAGTCTGTTACAAATACATTGCCCGAACCATCAACTGCAACACCAAACGGGGTGCTGAAACCCGAGCCGAGGGTAATTGGCGCGCCGCCGCCAACCGGAATCTCTTTGATCGCGCTGTTGCCAAAGTCGGCTACATATACATTGCCGTAGGCATCTACAGCTACGCCGGTAGGCGTGGTAAAGCCTGAACCAAGAGTGATCACCGCACCGCCGCCGACAGGGATCTCTTTGATCGCATTATTGCCGCGATCTGCCACGTATACGTTCCCTGCAGCATCCACCGCCACATTGAAGGGCTGAAGGAAACCTGAGCCTAAGGTAATTATCGGGCCGCCGCCAACCGGGATCTCCTTCACCAAATTGTTCCCGTCATCAGCCACATATACATTGCCTGCTGCATCTACTGCTACACCATCTGGTGTGTTGAACCCTGTGCCGATAACTACAGGCGTGCCCGTGCCGCCCGGGATCTTTTTTACCACATTGTTGTTCTGGTCGCCGATATAAATATTGCCTGCCGCATCCACCGCGATCCCTGCCGGGATGTTAAAGCCCGAACCCAAAGTCGTGGTGCTGCTGCTGTATGCCGGAGCTGCCGCCACACCACCGCTGATAGTTGGTGATAACGCCGCAATCGCCGTGCCTGTAACATAGGTTTTAGGGCTAACATAACTGATGCTAACCGCATTAACTTTAATATTTAACAGCGTTGAATTGCTTCCACTGCTTTTATAAACTGTTACCGTATAATCAGTTGCAGGTTTGGAGGCGGTGGGTGTACCGCTGATAACACCTGTTGTATTATTAAAACTTAAACCCGCTGGTAAAGCTGGACTGATATAAAAGCCGCCGATGGGTTTGATCTCTTTTACCGCATTATTGCCGTAGTCGGTCACAAATACATTGTTGGCTGC
>NZ_FRCM01000013.1:0-84124 GCF_900142915.1 Mucilaginibacter sp. OK098 | reverse complement strand
TCGCCAATATAAATATTACCGGCTGCATCCACCGCGATACCCGCCGGGATGTTAAAGCCCGAACCCAAAGTCGTGGTGCTGCTGCTGTACGCCGGCGCTCCAGCCGCACCACCGCCAATCGTTGGTGATAACACCGCAATTGCCGTGCCTGCTACATAGGTTTGGGGAGAAATGTAGCTGATGAAGGGCACACCAAATTGGTTTGATCCTTTTATTATTGCTGCGTTTTTTTTACCGGGCCTGCCTATCCGGTTGCTCTTATATTCAGGCGAAGCATTGGCACCGGCATACAAGTTATTAAAACAAAATAAAGCCATAAATATGGCCAGACCTAATTTTTCAATAAAAATTAGCGCAGGAAAAAAATTTTTTGATGAAGGTAAAGATGTTTTCATAATAGTGCGGATGGGTAATTTTTTTTAATACTAACAAACCGAGGAAGATGTTTTTTGGCCACGTCAAGATCGGATATATATTACTATGTATCAATCATATAAACATATGATTTTAAGAAGCAAAGAGAGAGCACGGAGGTCAGGAATCAAGAGATGGGGTACAAGGGATCGGGAATAAAATACCGGATATAAAGTAAACCAGTTAAGCGCTTCTTCCTGTTTCCTGACTTTTTCCATCTTGTTTCTTAATTCTCAACCCTGATCGTTTATAAGGCGCTCACGGATTGCCTTTGCTACCGCTTCAGATTTTGAATTAACATGAAGCTTTTTGTAAATATTGCAGATATGGGTACAAACAGTCCCCATGCTTATAAAGCAATGCCCGGAAATCATTTTATAACTATCGCCCTTTACCAGGCATCGCAGTACATCTTTTTCACGTGCGGAAAGATCATATGCATTTTCGGTTATATTTTTCTTTTCACTAAAAAACTCCAGCACCTTACGGGCAATACTGGCATTCATTGGCGCGCCACCCTGGCTTACCTCGGTAATGGCTTCCAGTATTTTTGCCGGAGTAGTTTTTTTAAGCAGGTAACCTGTTGCACCTGATTGCAGCGCATCAAAAATTTTTGTACTATCATCATAAGAAGTGAGTATAAGAACATTTATACCCGGAAAATGACTTTTTATTAATGCTGTAGCTTCAATGCCGTTAAGACCCGGCATATCAATATCCATCAGGATAACATCGGCAGTATCCTGGCGCAAATGTTCAAGTACATGGTTACAATCAGGATACACACCAGCAACAGTAAAACCCTGAGCACCTGAAATAAGGTAATATAAACTATCACGTAAAGCGCTGTTGTCGTCAAATACGGATACCCTTATGTCCACTTGATTTAAGTTAAAGTGTAAATATAACCCGGTATAATCACTTGTTCAATAATATAACTATATGATATTAACCAGCAATCGGGTAACCGTTCCGGCTCCCGGCTGTGTTGTTACCTTTATGGTGCCTTTAATTTCAGCGGCCCGCTTCTGCATGTTCTTTAAGCCATTCCGGTTGTGTTTTGCATTAATATCAAAACCTTTACCATTATCGCTTATAATAAGCTCAAGGTGGTTATTTAATTTATTTACAGAAACTTTCATAGCCGAGCAGCCCGAATGTTTTAGTAAATTATTAATACACTCTTTAAAAATCATGAATATATTTTTGCGGGCTTCCATTTTTATCCGGGCATTAAGAATGTCTTCCTGCATGCTGATGTCAAACTGAATGTTCCTGGCTTCAAGTAGCGGAATAGCAAATTCACGCATCCGCACGGCTAAATCATTAAAGTGATCATTTTGCGGGTTTACTGCCCAAATAATGTCGTCCATAGCATCAAGCATGGCGCGCGAATGAAATGAAATATGGCTGATGATCTCCCGGGTTTTTTCAGGTGGCTGCTGTTGTTTCAATTGAGTGTCAGCCACCTCGCTAAAAATAGAAATACTGCTCAGGGCCGAGCCTATATCGTCATGAAAATCAGATGCTATCCGTTCTCGTATTCGTTCAATTGCCAAAATATGATTTATCTTATACCGGTATAGCTTGTATAAAATAAACGCAATTATCAATATTACTAACAGCCTGAACCACCAGGCGGCCCAATAGGGGGGCTTTATTATAAAGCTAAAGGAGGCCAGGTGCTTGTTCCAAACACCATTTTTATTACCACATTGTACATAAAATGTATAATTGCCTGATGGAAGCTGTGAATAGTTGGCACTGCGCTGATCATCGGTATATTGCCACCGGGAATCGGCGCCGTTAAGCTTATATCGAAAATTTATGTGGTCAGGGTCGGAATATAAAAAAGATGTGAATGCTATGTTTATTGAATTATCTGAATGATTAAAAACCAGGTTCCCGGTGTTTTCCTGTTCCATAAAATGCCGTAAAACAGGCTGATTATTTACGTACACCCTTTCAATTACCGGATTAGAAGGGACCAGGTTATTTTTCAGGTCGTGTGTAAAATAAGCATAGCCGTTCTCAAAGCCAAAAACAATATCATTGTCAACAACAGTAAAAGGCGAGCTGGGGAAAATTTGCATCATTGATGTTTCATGCTCGGCCCTTGATGATCTGTATGTATTAAGGTTGTAATTTAAAATTCCTACTTCCGATCCTATCCAAACCATATTATTTATACTTACAATACTTTCACAGGCAGGATTCAATAAATTGGCTATCGTATTTACCACCTTAAAGCTTTTTGTTTGTTTATTAAAAATAGTTATCCCGCTGCCGGCAGCACAAACAATCTGATCATCAACCGCATTACAAATGCCAAAGAAAAAATAGTTGGATTTTTCACCTTTCCCCCTGTAAACAATGGTTTTATGTGTTAAGGTATTATAACTAAATAAACCATCCCTTGACGCAATCCAAAGTATTCCCTTATCATAAAAACCGCTTATCAGGATATATTTTAGCCGGTTGTCAGACTTGTCGGACATGTTATTGTTTGAAGCATTATTAATTTTGCGGGTAACCAGGTCATATTTAAACAAACCATTATTTGTGGTAATATAGTAGGTATTTGCATCTGCCATAATTACTCCACGGATATTACACATAAGCGCAAGGGAATCAGGAATGGGTAATTTTTTTCGTGATAAGATGCCCAATTGCTCATCCCATTCCACTATTTCTTTCTGAGTTGCTATGAGCCATTTCTTTTTCGAAAGCTGTGCAAAGTCATAGATCTTCTGTGTTCCTGGATTCGCATTTAAGATCTTTTCAATTTTCTTTGTTTTCCAGTCAACGCAAATCAGCCCCTTGTTATACGATGCCATCCAAACCTTTGTACTGTCGTATTTATCCCTGGCAATTTTATTTATCCCCAGCTCATCTGTATTGCTTTTATTTAAAAACCGCATTTTCAATTGCTGGTTAAACATGTCAAGCATACTGATGCCAAAGGTTGTGCTTAACCACAGCCTGCCCGTTTTATCCGGGTAAAATCTTGTAATTATATTGCTGGGGACACTATATGGGTTGTTATCCTCATGAACGTAAGCAAGCTCCGTTTTTTTTAGGATCGTGTTATACACTATTATTCCCTTCCCTTCCGTTGCCAAAAAAAGATATTTCTTTTCCTTGTCCGCCGGAAGAAAGATCATATCGTTTATTAAAATATCTCTTATTGCATTACATACAGGGTTCAAGTCCCTCAAATTATCAAATGAAAACAAGCCATAATTTGTTCCCAAAAGAATTTCATTACCATTTTTATTTACCGAAAATACCTTAATCAGCAAGTTATTATAGATTAAGGTATTTGTTGAAAATGTATCATTCTTAATATTATAGGTATATACTTTTTCGCGGCTTGAAATAAATAAGGTATTTTCATCAATAAGGTAAGAGCACAAAGGGTCCGTGATGCTTTTAAGCGATGTGTAGGTTATTTTTAAAGTTTTGAGGTCTAATTTTGCTAAACCATAATCACAAATAAACCACAGGTAATTTTTTTGAAGACAATAGGAATTAACTCCCGTAATAGGATGCCTTAAATCAGATTTAATATAAACAAACTTTCCGCTTGCATCATCATAATAACACATCCCGTTTGAACAGATCCAGATCCTGCCGTCATTATCAACTTTAACACTTGTGTAATTACCTTTAAGCCCGCTCGCCCTGTCAAAGCTGTTAAAATCAATTGTTTTGTAGCCGTCAAACCTTTGTACGCCATCGCTGCAGGTCCATATATACCCATGCTTATCCATAGCTACATCAGCTACTCCCCTGCCAATAAAGTGGTTTTGACTATTAAAGTTCTCAAAGCGCCAATCGGGATTTGGGATAAATACCTGGGCCGGCAGATCAAGTGGTAAAAGCAACAGCAGTAAAACAAATCTAAACTTGATCATAAATTTAAACGGCTAAAACCAGGGGAATAATAAAGGCCTAAATAATAACATTTTAACTTATTTAAAATTTAGTATAATTATAAGTGATTGATTATAAAATAATAAACTTTTTATTTAATAATATGGGTAATATAAATATAAGGAAAGATAAGGTAATCCGCAAGCCCGTAGTTTAGCAGGGAAGCATTGTCTCCAAAATACGGGGGATCCTAACAACATAGGTAATTGGAAGAATCACAACCTTGTATTTTGTCATTCTGAGTAGAGCGAAGATCTATCTCTTGAGCTTCAGCGAAAAATCTTCTTCGTGTGATATTGGGGCAGGACAAGTAAGCTGGCTACCTATCAATTGGATAAGATCCTTTACTGCGTTCCAGGATGACAAAGGATGCTTTTATAATCTTCCGAACAGCTGTGATCTTAACAACAGGTGATGCGGAAAGGCTTTTAACCATCAACCATTTTGAATGGCTTTGTATACATAAGCTTTATAGCTATCGCCAACAGGCAGTTCCAATTTCCCGATCTCTATATCGTTGGCGGTAAAAGCTGTTATATGCTGCAGGTTAACGATGTATGAACGATGGATCCTTATGAAGCCTTTGCCATCCAGTTCTTTCTCCAGGTCGCTGATCTTATATTTTGAAGTGATCACCTTTTCATTAGTATGCACAATCACATAATCTTTTAAACTTTCGGCATATAAAATATCGCGCGTATCAACCTTAAAATATTTATAACCCGATTTGAGGTAGATAAATTGCCTTTCTGAAGAAGACAGCACCTCAGGTGTAGTATAATTAGCGGTGTGCAGGTACCGTTCAATAGCCTTGAAAAAGCGGTCGAAAGTAATGGGTTTTAGTAAGTAGTCAATAACCCCAAGGTCAAAGCCATCCAGTGCAAATTCGCGGTAAGCGGTGGTTAAAATTGTTTTTGGCGGGTTGCGCAAGGTTTTTAACAGCTCCAGGCCTGATAACTGGGGCATTTTTATATCCATAAATAACAGGTCAACAGGTTGCCGGTTTAAAATTTCGAGCGCTTTTATCGCATTATTACAGGTAGCAGTTACCTCAAAAAAATCAAGCTGGGCAATATGCTTTTGCAAAAGCTGTATTGCCAGGGGCTCATCATCCACTATTACACATTTTATCTTCATGATAAATAAATGGCAAGGGTTACAGTAAACAATGTATCCGTTTGGGTGATCTCTAATTTATGTTTTTGAGGATAGATCAGCTCCAGCTGCTGTTTTAAATTCTGCAGGCCAATGCTCTCCGGATTTTCTGCTTTAGGATGAAAAGAGTTAGAGACCATAAAACTAAAACTTGTATTATTTGCATTTAGTTCGATACTGATCACCGGGCTGCCAATATCATTACCAGCTCCATGTTTAAAGGCATTTTCCACAATTGATAGAAGGATCAAAGGTGCAATTTCAATCTCCTGTTTAACATTACAGGTAAAGTTAACTTTTAACCGTTCATCATACCTCAGTTTTTCAAGCCCGATATAATTGTTTAGTAAAGTTATCTCACCCGAAAGCGGCACATATAAGCTATTGCATTTGTAAAGGATATAATCCAGGATCTCCGACAGCCTCCCTATTGAGGTTGAAGTTACCGGCGAATTGCTTAAGGAAAGCGAGTAAATATTATTTAAGGTGTTGAATAAAAAATGAGGATTAAGCTGGCTTTTGAGTAGTTTTAGCTCTGTTTCTGCTTTTTCCTTCTCTAATGATAATGTCCGCTTCTGTATGATCAGCTGATCTTTCAGCAGCTTTAAGAACATAAAAACAAAGGCCACGGAAAAAATGCGAGAGAAGTACACATAAGCTAATTTAGGCAGATCTGTAAATATTTCAATGTAAGTTTCTTTCGGGTTATGTTTTCTTCCATAAAGCGGTTCTTCAAAATGAATGACTTCCACCCTTGAAAGCGCGCAGATAACATAAGCGCTCAGCATAAAATAAATAAAAGCAGCCAGGTATTTTTGTTTATAAACAAACCGGGGGACGATAAAATAGGCTAAAAAATAAGCCGCAGGTATTTGCGCCAACAGATTTGTCCCGTCGCCAATTAAATCATGACTGAATGGTATCCGGTCTGCCAAATTGTAATAATTGCTGGAGAGTAACTGCACCATTAGCAAGATCATCCAGAAAAAAAAATGGCTGATCACCCGGTGTTCATTATTAAATTTGATCAGTTTCTCGGAGAGGTTCATGTACAAAAATACACTTTGTTCACCTTTCATGAATAACAGTCGACAAACAGGCCGGATTGCCCCCTGAATAGTCCGCATCCAATGCTTAAACCGGGTTTGTCATGCAAAAACACCTGTCTGGCAATTGTCTATTCCTTTCGGGCAGCTCTTCGGTTTTTGCAGCTGTGTTTTATCGAATATTGGGAATGCGGAAACCAAAATTCATCCTTTTATTCATATTACTGGTGCTTGCTGAAGTACAACTTAAGGCGCAAGCCCCTAACCAGGGCAGTATTAAAGGTAGTTTGGCTGATGATCAAAAAAATGCGTTGCCTTATGCCACTGTTATTTTAAAAAACGCCGAAGATTCCAGCATTTACCGGACAGTTCTGAGTAATGATAAGGGCGTATTTTCAATCACCCCTGTCGCGGAAGGGAATTATGTACTTGAAATAAGTATGCTAAGCTTTGAAAAAGTGAAGAAAAACATTGCTGTTGATCAGACCCGCCCGTCAATTGACCTGGGCGTAATTACCTTAAAAAACGCAGCCAATATGCTTAAAGATGTTACCATCAAAGCAGATATACCCCTAACCGAGCACCAATTGGATAAAACCGTGGTCAATATTGGGCAAAACCTCACTACTGAAGGTTCAACGGTTTGGGAAGTATTGCGCAAACTGCCGGGCGTACAGGTTACCCCCGATGGGCAAATCACGCTCAATGGCAAACCGGGCGCAAATGTGCTGATTGACGGGAAGACAACTTATCTGTCGTCGGAAGACCTGGCGGGCTTGCTTGGTGGGATGCAGGCTTCGGGGATCCAGCGGATCGAACTTATGAGCAACCCCTCATCTAAATATGATGCGGCGGGAACTGCAGGGATCATCAATATCGTGAAAAAGAAAAACACCAAAGAAGGAATCAACGGGAGTATCAACGCCGGCGCGGGCCAGGGCCATTACGGCAGATACAATGGCGGTTTTACCTTCAGTTATAAAAACGAGCATATTAACCTGTTTGTAAACAACACCTATACTTACAACAAAAGATTCAGCAGCAGTGAAGTAACCAGTGATATTTCCGGGCCCAACAACAACCTGTTAACGGAGCAGGCGTCAACCAACCACAGTAACAGTACTAACCGGAACTACCGGCCTACACTGGGTCTGGATATTTACCTGTCCAAACGCAGCACACTCACCTTATCCGGTACCGCAGGCTTTGGCAGTGCGGGTAGTGGGTTGATCTCGGGTATGGATTTGCTGGACAGCCTTCGAAACAAGGTTAATCATATTGCTTATTCAAGTACTTTGCATGACAATCCTTTCAACTATACAGCAGGGATCCAGCTGGCGCATCAACTGGATACAGCAGGCAGATCCTTTACTGTGAATGCCGACCATTCTGAATACCGTAACTTCCCCCTGCAAACCAACTACAATATGCTGAACGATGCAGCCGGTAATTTTGTCAGCGAAACAAATAACTTATTAGTGCAACACCGGCAGCTGGATATTTATGCGACAAAAGCAGATTATGTGCAGCCCTTAAAAAACAAGGGCAACTTTGAAGCAGGCATCAAATCAAGCTACGTAAAAGCAAATAACAACAATACCGCCTATGACCTTACCGGCGGACAACAAGTGATCGACCCGGTGCAAAGCGATTATACAGTTAATTCAGAGAATATCAATGCGGCTTATGTTAATCTCAACAAAAGCTGGTCGAACCTTTCGGCCGAGGCAGGACTTCGCGCCGAACAAACGGTGACCAAAGGTAAAGAACGGCTGACCGGCGAGACCGTTAACCTGAATTACCTGCAATTGTTCCCATCGTTATTCCTGAACGATAAAATTAATGAACAAAACTCGTTAACACTTCGGTTGGGGCGGCGGACAGACCGGCCGGATTATCACGAGCTGGTTCCCTTCAGACGACCACAAACGGCTACCTTATTTTTCCAGGGCAACCCTAACCTGAAGCCACAGGTATCCTGGCATGGGGAATTGGCCTGGAATTTTCAGCAGGCCCTTACCCTCACGCTTAACTACGATATCGTCAGCGATTATATCCGTACCTTCCCGTTCCTTGATACCAACAAAACCACTATCACCCGCAGGCCAGTGAATGTCCAAAAGGCACATAGCTGGGAGATTGACCTGGCTTATGCGAAAAAGCTGCTTTCCTGGTGGTCTACCGATAATACACTTGCTTTTTACCGTAATGCTTTTAATGGGCAGGCAGCCGGGTACAGCCTGGATAATGCAGGGCTGGTATCGCTACAGTTCAATACCAATAATAGTTTCCGGATCAGTTCTGTCTTATCAGCCGAGTGCGATTGGGAGTATGATAGCAAACGACAGTTCGTCAATTCTACCTACGGCGCTTATTCTGTACTTGACCTGGGTTTAAAAAGATCTTTGTTTGCCGGCAAAGGTTCTTTAACGCTGAACGCGAACAATATCCTGCAAAGTGAAGATCGTAACGCGATCGACCGTAATAACGGGCTCTACCAGGTTACCAACCTGCATTTTTATTCGCGATCCGTCAGCCTGAACTTTGCGTACCGCTTTGGCAGCGGGAAAACTGCGAAGACAAAAGTGAATTCCGGCTCTGAAGACGAGCAGAAACGTGCAGGGAGTTGAATTATATAATGATGTACAAAAATTAAAAATAAGAATACCAGGAACACATAAGAAGATAAATTTCTTTTTGAATAAGGGTAAAACCGGGTCGGGTTGTCTCAACCCAAACTTTATCAAATGAGACAATTTATAACAGCATGCGTACTTATTCTTATTCAACTTAGCAGTTTTGCACAGCCAGGCGCTAAAATATCCGGGCAGGTAATTGAAACAACCGGTAAACCTATAGTTGCTGCAACAGTAACATTAGTAAATGCCAACGACTCGCTAACTATCAAAAAAACGCCAACCGGCAATGATGGTCATTTTACTTTACAGTCTGTTAAAACAGGGACCTACAAGTTATGGATCACACATATTGGTTACCAGAAACAAAGAAGTAATATAATAACCATTGATAAACAGGGCCAATCCGCTGATCTCGGGCAAATAGCCTTAATCCCAATCAATAAGATCCAGTTAAAGGAAGTAACTATCAACGCAAAAAAACGGTTTGTAGAGCATAAGATTGACCGGACGGTAGTTAATGTGGATGCTTTAGCAACTAATGAAGGCATTTCGGCTTTAGAGGTGCTTGAAAAAGCGCCCGGGATATTTGTCGATCCTAACGGCTCAATCAGCCTGGAAGGCAAGCAGGGCGTTGCTGTTTATATTGATGACAAGAAGAGTTATCTTACCGGGGCCGACCTGACGGCCTATCTGCAATCATTACCATCAGGCGCTTTGGATCAGATAGAACTAATGACCAACCCACCGGCAAAATATGATGCTGCCGGGAGTGGCGGGATGATCAATATCCGGCTTAAGAAAAGCAAAGTAAAAGGCTTTAACGGCGGCCTCACAGCAATTTACGGGCATTGGCGGTACGGCAAAATTGATGATAGCTTCAACTTCAATTACCGCAATAATAAGATCAATATTTTTGGCAATGTTGGTTATAATATGCAGAATTATTCTTTACAGGAAGACTATTCCAGGCGTTATTTAAACCCCGATGGCAGTATACAATCCAATTTCATGCAACACAGGTTTGCGCACGCAAAGGGCTATACATTAGGGCCTCAACTGGGCATTGATTTTTACCAGGATGATAAAAATACCTTGGGGATGCTGTTCAACGGGGTATTCAAACCTCTTAATACTTTAAGCATTACTACAACAAATCTTTTGAATGCCGGCAATCAACCTGATTCATCTGTTGTACAAAACCTTAATAGCCGCCGGGTTTTTAATACCGCGCGTACAAATTTCAATTACCGGCACAGATATGATAAAAACGGCCATGAACTGTCTGCCGATTTTGATTACAATTTTTTCCGGGTAATTGATAACCAGCAATTTGATAACGCTACGACATATCCGGGGCAGGCTGCTCAATCACCAAGCAGGCAATCGGGTATCAGTCCGTCCAATATCAATATTTACGCCTTCAAAACAGATTATAGTCAGCCTTTTAAAAACGGCTATAAATTCGAAACCGGTTTAAAAACCAGCTATACCCAAACAGATAACCTGGCCAGTTATTTCAATACCGTTAACAGCATTACACTGCCCGATGAGGATAAGACCAATCACTTCCTATATCATGAAAATATCAATGCGGCTTATATTAACCTCAGTAAAGATTGGAAAAAGCTGTCTGCACAGGCAGGGTTAAGACTGGAGAATACGACTGCAGGCGGGCATCAGTTGGGTAATTCAGTTTACCCGGATTCCACTTTTAATACACATTATACCAGCATATTCCCTACTTTCTATTTGCAATATAAGGTGGATACAGCCGAAGTTAATCAGTTCGGTTTTAATTATGGCCGCAGGATCAACCGGCCCTTTTACCAGGATTTGAACCCATTTGTGATCCCCGAAGATCAATTTACCTATGATGCCGGAAATCCGTACCTGCGGGCCTCCTATTCCCAAAACCTGGAATTATCCCACATCTACAAAAACAACTTGACCACCAAACTGAGTTACAGCCGGTCAACCGGCGATATACAGCAGATCAACCGGCTGGATAACGGTATTTATTACAGCCGCCCGGACAACATAGGCATGAGTGAAAGCGAAGGCATATCAGTTAACGGCAGTATCAATCCGGTAAAGTGGTTCACCTTCCGCGGTTATGCCTCCCTTTCTTTTGACCATACGCAGACCTTCCTGAATGATGCCACGGTGAATACGTATGGCAGCTCTTTTTATTTTTACGGAAACACCCAATTCAAATTCAACAAAGGCTGGACTACCGAGTTCACGGGTATTTACAATTCAAAAAGACGAACGTTCCAGTCAACCGCCAATGCTTTCGGGCGGGTGGTGATGGTATTGCAAAAAAAGCTATCCACAAGTACAACGATTAAGTTAACGGAAACCGATCTTTTCAATACTTTCAGGTATGGTGGAGTGATCAATAATTTAAAACTAGCGGAAGCAACTTACCGGAACACCTTTGATACCAGGGGGTTCAGCCTAAACCTGAGCTACCGGTTTGGCAAAGCCATCAATGACTTGCGCAAGCACGATGCCAATGCATCAGGCGATGAACAGGGACGGGTTAAAAATTAATTAAAATGGCATAAGGGTAAAAGCATTTTGAGTTGTCTCATTCCCGAAAAGCCAGGAAAGTAAATCATATCAAACAATTTAAAAACAGAAAATATGAAAAAGTTATTCACTTCAATAATCGCGATAAGCTTCTATAGCGTCATCTTTAGTTTAAGTCTGCAGGCAAAACCGGTTTACCCGGTCAGTACAAAAGCAGATACCACAATAGACCCTAAGAAAAATCCGGGTCCTGTAAACCTTGACAAACATCCTGAACTGATAACTAATGCGATAACAGGTATCAAAAACGGCAAGATCGCTTATCAAACCAAAAGCAGCATTACTGACACAGCTATTGACGTAGGCAAACATCCCGAAATTGTAAAAGCGATAATTAAAGACCCTTCGCATTGGGCCGCCATTCTTAAAGTTGATAAAAATTCCAATGATACCTTAACTGTTGAAGGGCGAAACAAACAGGTTATCAGGGATATTATAGCTGATCTGAAAAAAGAGAACATCATTAAAGAGCGGTCGGATATTGATTCATTCCTGTTAACAGACAGCGAATTTATGATCAATGGAAAAAAGGCTGATCCTTCTCTTTTCAATAAGCTAAGCAAAAAATACATTAAAGCTCCGGGTTACAAAATTTACTACGGCCCGGAAGACATGAAAGGTGTTGGAATTTTTCAAAAATCTGATACTTTGTAAACTCTTGTGTATATTGAATAATATCAGGCATACGTAGTGGAGCAAAGCGAACCGGAATTAATTAAGCTGGTAATTCAAGGCAGCGAAATGGCATTTGAAAGGTTTTTTAAAACCTATTATGAAAGCCTGCAGGCTTATGCCTATGTAATGCTACAGGATGAAGTTGTGGCAGAAGAAATGGTTCAGCAGGTATTTTATAAGCTGTGGGAGAAAAAAAGTCTGCTGAACATCCATACTTCTATCAAAGCATTTTTATATCGCTCCGTTTATAACGAATGTTTAAATTATCTGAAACATCAAAAACATAAGTTAGCATATGAAAACCATAGCCAGTATGCGGCTGCACAAACTTACCAGGAGCGTACGGATGACCTATTAGCACTAAGCGAGCTACAAAACAGGTTACAAAAGGCCATAAATGAATTACCGGAGCAATGCAGGAACATATTTTATATGAACCGTATGGAAGAACTAAAATATAGGGAAATTGCCGATCAGCTTGGCTTATCAATTAAAACGGTAGAAGCTCAGATAAGTAAAGCGCTGAAAATATTAAGAAAAAAACTAGTCGATTTTATCCCTGTAATTATTGGCTTGCTGTTAAATACTAAATGGTTCAAATGAAAAAACAGGGAAAACATATTGTGAATGAAGACCTGCTGATAAGGTATTTGGCCGCAGAAGCTACTGATGAAGAACGCCTACAGGTTGAACTATGGCTGGGCGAAAGTGAGCAGAACCGTGAAATATTTACAGGTTATCAACTAATTTTTGAAGAAAGCAAAGCCCTGAAGCTTCGCAATCCTTCTGGCGCAGATTTGGCATGGACCCGCTTTAAGGAAAAAATAGACTCGGCTGAACAACCCTTCACAAAGAGAAGGCCAATTAAACTTTGGTTAAGCATTGCCGCTGGCACTTTAATATTTTTTTCTGTAAGCTTATTATTTTACTTGAGAGAACCTGCACAACATGATTTTTCCGGGATCGTAGCAGATAACTTTTCAAAAGCTGATACCACCCTTGTAACTACAAACCAACCAAAAACTGATACCCTGGCGGACGGTTCTCTGATAGCGCTTAGCAAAAATTCGTCCTTAGCCTATGCAACAGGTCAATATATTAATAAACGGGATGTTACCCTGAAAGGGGAAGCCTTTTTTAATATCGTACATGATGTAAATCGCCCGTTCCGTGTTAAAATAAATGATATTTTGGTAAATGTGTTAGGCACCTCGTTTAATCTCAAAAGCATTGACAATAAAACAGAAATAATTGTAGAAACAGGTGTAGTGGGGATTACACGCAATAACAAAAGCATTAAACTATACGGCGGCGAGAAATTACTGGTTACCCCGGGCGACACCAGCTGGCGGAAGGAGAAAAAGGGTAGCTTTGATTTAAATAAATATCCTGGCCTTGTAAACGCTATCCTTAAAAACCCTAACAAATGGCCAGATTTGCTCAAAAACTATATCCCTAAAAATGATACTACAACAGTGGATGGCAAAAACAGAGCAGTTATCTGGAATATTATTCACGAAATTATCCGGGAAAAAATAACTGCTGACGGAGGAGTAAGATCCTTCAGGCTGAACGAGCATTTCCTAAAGGTAAATGATAAGCAACAACCCGATGTCGTTTTTCAAAGGTTTAAAGCAAAATACATCAAAGAACCTGGCTACACAATTTATTTTGGTGGCAGCCCTAAAGATGGTAAAGGCATTTATTTAAACCCTGATAGTTTATAGCTATTTAATCAATTTTCAAACAGCTATAAATTAAATGAAAGAGGATTAATCAGCCTGACAAGTTAAGTAACATACGCCTTAAAACCCCGGGGTAATTTCTTCATTTAAGGCTGCATTCAACTTTATATCTTGTGATAAACAAATGAAATAAGCTTAATCTATTTATCTGTTTCAACCTCAAATTCTTCGTGGTGCGAAAAAATCTGGTCATTGTGTTCCCAATCCAAAGTAAGTTTCCATTTACCTTGTTCGCATTTGCTTATCGGAATTTCCAGCATGTTGCTGCTTTTTGAATCTACCTTAAAATTTAACTGGTTGAGTTTTTCAGAAAAAAGGGGCATCAAGCAAGCCACTCCTTTTACCGGGTGGCCAAAATTAAACCGGATCGTTTTCATAGGCTGATTATTTTAATCGATAAATACAAATATCAGGTATTATAGCCCTTAAAAAAATGATCTTTATCACTAATCCATTAATCTCAATCATTATTTATTAAGATGGGCTTTGACTAGCATTACAATACTTATTTATCCCCATCAAATCATGAAAACATTTTTCCTCACAACTGATTTTCCTGGTAAGGCTTACCAGCCTTTTATTGCGCCGCCTTTAAAAGCAACTTCAGCAGCCTGCGCCACTTCGGGCGATTGATAGGCTTTTACAAACCTGGCAACATTGTCCTGTGCTTTATTATCTTCCCTCGATACGATGATATTTACGTATGGCGATTTTTCGTCCTCAACAAATATTCCGTCGCGTTTGGCAACCAGGCCGGCGGGCCCGGCAAAAGTATTGTTGATAATAGCGATGGTTACGTTCTGATCATCCAGCGAACGCGGCAGCTGGGGAGCTTCAAGTTCCAGGATCTTCAGGTTTTTTGGATTGCTTACAATATCATTCACTGTAGGTAATAAGCCTACACCATCTTTTAATTTCAATAAGCCTGCCTTTTGCAAAAGCAACAAGGACCGGCCGCTATTGGTAGGATCATTAGGGATAATAATGGTGCTGCCATCTTTCAACTGATCAATGGTTTTTATCTTTCGCGAATATCCTGCTAAAGGATAAACAAATGTGTTGCCTAAGATTGCAAATTTATAGCCCCGTTGTTTGGCCTGCACATCCAGGTAGGGTTTGTTTTGAAAAACATTAAGGTCAATATCTCCCTGGCTTAAAGCAGCATTAGGCATTACATAATCATTAAACTGAACCAGTTCCACATCCAGGTTATATTTATCTTTTGCAACTTTTTGAGCGGCTTCCGCTACCTTAAATTCCGGACCGGATTCTACACCTACTTTAATATGGTTTGTGTTGTTTACCTGTGCTTTTCTGCCGCAGGCAATTAAGCTTATTGACAGTATAGCTATACTGCTTAACGTTTTTATGTTCATGTTTTTAATTAAATTATTTACGGTGATCCACCTTTTTTGCAATGAGATCTCCGGAAATTTGAATAAGAAATACAAGGGCTACCAATAAAACCAATACCGTATTCATTACAACTACATCATACCCAACGTAGCCATACTGGTAACCAATTTGGCCTAAGCCGCCGGCACCAACAGCCCCGCCCATTGCTGAATAGCCAACCAATGTTATCAGGGTAATTGATGCGCTGCTGATTATGGAAGGAAGCGCCTCGGGCAGCAATACTTTAAAAACTATTTGTAAAGGAGTTGCACCCATTGCCCTTGCGGCTTCTATTAACCCATTCGGAATTTCAACCAGGCTGTTTTCAACCATCCTTGCTATAAATGGCGCCGCACCAATACTTAGCGGCACTAATGCAGCCTGTACGCCTATTGATGTGCCAACCAGGGCCCTTGTAAAAGGGATCATCCATACGATCAAAATAATAAACGGGATAGAACGAAAAATATTAACCAGGATAGAAATTACACCGTTCAGCAATCGATTTTCTGAAACCTGGCCCTTACGGGTCATAAAAAGTAATACGCCTGTTGGCAAGCCAAGAGCAAATCCAAAAAAACCGGATACAAAGGTCATTACTATGGTTTCAAGCAATCCTCTTAAAATCATCCACACCATTGGTTCAGACATAGCCTAATACCTCCACATCAATATGTTTACTACTATAATAAGCCAATGACTTTTTTGTATTCTCAGGAGTGCCTGTTACTTCAATCAACATTATTCCATATTTAACCCCGCCAGTATAATCCATTTGCGCGCTGATAATGTTATTATCAACGTCGAAAAGCCTGCTGGCTTCCGATAGAATAGTTGCCTCGGCAGAACGCCCTGTAAATTCGAGTTTCACTACCGGGTGGTTTTTACCCGAAGGTGTTGCTGTTAAACGCTGCTCATACTCAACCGGCAATGATGCATGCAGCGATGAAGCAATAAATTGCTTTGCCAGGCTGGTTTCGGGGTACGAAAACACTTCGCTAACCGATCCGCGTTCAATCAGCTTTCCATCGCTGATCACCGCAACCTCATTGCAAATGGCTTTAACAACATTCATCTCATGAGTGATCAGCAATATGGTGATATTGAAGCGCTGGTTAATATCTTTTAATAGTGCAAGGATCGATCTCGTGGTAGCAGGGTCAAGGGCACTTGTTGCTTCATCACATAAAAGCACTTTAGGGTTGCTGGCCAGTGTTCTTGCAATGGCTACTCTTTGCTTTTGCCCGCCGGATAAATTTGCAGGATAATCGTTTGCTTTTTCCTCCAGGCCAACTAATTCCAGCAATTCGTTTACCCGCTTTTTAATTTCCGATTTAGGCGTGCTATCCAATTCAAGCGGAAATGCTATGTTTTCAAAAACGGTTCTTGACGACAGCAAGTTAAAATGCTGAAAGATCATACCTATATGTCGCCTGGCTTTGGCAAGTTCAGCCGATGAAAGACTGGTGAGATTTTGACCATTGACAATAACCTCTCCTTTTGTTGGTTTCTCCAATAAGTTAACACAACGGATCAGCGTACTTTTACCAGCACCTGATGCACCTACCACCCCCAGGATCCTGCCCTGCGGCACAATCAGCGAAACATTTGACAGGGCAGTTACCTGGCCATGCTTTTTGGTAAACGTTTTAGTTATATTTTTTAGCTCGATCATTTAATATTCGGCGCAAATATATCCTATAATTCCTATGGAATTAATAACAAATATTAAACTTACACTAAAATTAAAAAAGTATACTGTTTGGTTTTCCGGGGTTTATCTATCCCAATCTTTTATTAACCTCGTTCCAGTTAACTACATTCCACCAGCCATCAATATATTCATTCCGCCTGTTTTGGTATTTCAAATAATAGGCATGTTCCCAAACATCCAAAGCCAATACAGGGGTTCCCTTTACGGTTGCATTATCAAACAGCGGGTTATCCTGGTTTGTGGTTGATGCTATTTTTAATTTGCCGTTATCGCTTATCAGCCATACCCAGCCTGAACCAAAACGGGCGAGCGCTTCTTTTTTAAATGCTTCTTTAAATTGATCGGCACTACCAAAGCTTGCAGTTATTGCATCTTTTATCTTTCCGTCAAACTTTGATGCTGCTGCCGGGGTTAAACTCTGCCAAAAAAAGTTGTGGTTCCAGGCCCCGCCACCATTATTACGTGCCTTGGCTGATAGCTTTGATGCATTGTCAAAAAATTCCTTTTCATTTGCAAAAGTTAACTTATCGGCAGCAATGGCGTCATTAACGTTCTTTATATAAGCAGTATGATGTTTTGTATAATGGATCTCCATGGTTAAGGCATCAATACTGGGTTCCAAAGCTTTGTAATCAAATCCCAGGGGCACCTGTGCAAATTTCAGCGCATCAGCAGAACCTGCAGCTAAGTTTACCGGTCTGTCTCCGGCAAATACTTCTGTACTGCTTAAAATTAAGGGGCCGCCTATTGCAACAGCCATGGTGGTTTTTAGCGTTGTTTCAATGAACGCCCTGCGGTTAGTTGTTTTCATGATGGTATCTTTTAGTTTATAAACTTGTTTAAATTTAAGAAACTGCCCGGAATAATCCGGAACAGTTTCATCTCACGTCCAAATTTACCTCTCTACAGGTTTCTTTATTTAATTATGCGTTATTATCGTCGCGCTTGCATCGGTGCTATTAGGTGTTCCATTTATATAAATGGTGTATATTTTGCCGGCCTGAAGTGTAATATTTTTTAACGGATCATTTACCAAAGCAATGGCAGATTGATCGCTTGTTTTTAAAACATTAAAGCTAACCGTACCTGCATCAACAGAAATAAACGGACCTAATGAAAACGCGTTTAATCCACTGCCCGATAAAACCGATCCTCCTGCCCTTCCATATGCTGTATTTGTAAACAACGCGTTGGTTTGGCCAGTTATTCCAAAATCGACGGATGGAGTGCCGGGAGCAAGATTTACGAACCTCACCTTGGCTTTACCACTTGTAGGAGCAGAAAGATCGTCATAAAAAAGAATAAGTGAATCGGCAGTGGCTTTTATATTTTTTATAGCAAACACGGTGTGATAATAGGTTGCTATAGGGCCATTAGGGCCACCTGTTGCGGTAAATGTAGCACTATTGCCAAACTCACGCGATGCAATGTATGAGGTATTTGTTCCCTGGGTAACGTTTATCTGTACATCACCATACTGCGCATCAAGGTATGGGGTGTAGCCATTTAGCGGCACAAGCGTTTTGGTAACCTGGGTAATATACGTCCAAAACTGTACGCCGCCGTTGGTATTAAGCGCGTTAACAAAACTTATATGTGCTACCAATGGCGCCCGGTCAGCAGCATTGATATTTAAATAATCTGTTTTTTTGCATGAGGTTATAAAGAACAATGCAATTACCGGGATTATGACTGATTTTATAATAGAAGATATTTTTTTCATGATGATTAAGAATTTTGCAGATTAAAAATGAGCTGTTAACCTTATAAATGGTTGAATGCCTGCACTGCCGTTTTGGATACCGACAACGGTTGGATTTCTGAGGCCCGCTATTACCGGGCTGCTATAATCGCCCAATATGTTAAACAAGTTATTAACGCCAATGGTTCCCTGTAATTTTGAAGTGAACTTATAGCCAGCAGAGATGTCGGTTACCCAAATTGAATGCAGATTCTGGTAATAATAAACTGGATTTAGTGGGTCAGCGGCGCTTAGCAATGTGGCCGTAGTAACCTTGCCAAAATAAACGGTGCGTGCTAAAAAGGTATATTTCCCGGTGCTATAAATCCCCTGGAAATTAATTTTTTGAGCAGGGATATTGGTAGTTACCCGAGCACGCTCTGATGCGCTTAAAATAACGTTTTTATAAGCATCAAGCCCTTTCGGCGTATTTACCTTTGTTACCGTGTTTTTATCAAAGTTGCCGCCTGCTAAAAATGTTATGCTCCCGTTATTCAGCAATACTTTATAGCTGCCGGTAAATTCAATACCGCGTGTTCGCGTGCTAAACTCGTTATAAAAAAAGTTGGCCTGTGCTGCACCAGTTTGCTGAAACAGGTTTTTCACATCGGCAGGTAAGTTGTTATCAGTTGAGGTAAAGCTCCCTGTATTGCCTATTCTGTTGGCAACATCAATCTGGTAAGCATCTACCGTTATTTCCACATTGCCAATTGGTTCAGAGGTTAGGCCCAGCGCATATCCTTTTGAACGCTCCGGCGAAAGCTTAGGAATTCCTAATGCCCTGGCTGCAGCGCTTTGGTTTGATGCCGTTAAAATATCTACACCCCTGCCTTGCTGAAATGTGGTTGAAATAGACGTATAATATGATTGGGCCAGGTCCGGCGCTCTGAAGCCCGTATTTATTGATCCGCGAATGTTAAGCCACCTGTCAAAACTGTACCGGCTGGCAACCTTATAGGTAAACACGTTACCAAAATCAGTATAATACTCTTCACGACCTGCTGCCGATACCAGCCATGCCTGGGTAACATTCAGTTCAACATCTGCATAACCAGCCGTAATAGAACGGCTTACACTAACCGCATTTGCAGGCTGGAAACCCAGGTGGATCTGTGAACCTGCCGCCAGGCCGTTTAGTGAGGTAGTACCTGCTGCTGATAAATAAGTTAACCCGCTTGCTGTGGTATCAACATTATAAATGTTACGCTGGTCTCCTTTTTGATAAGAAGCCAGCTCCCCAGCTTTTATCTGGAATGACTCCACCCTATCTTGTACGCCAAAGGCAATGTTAAGCCCTTTTAAAACCTTATTAAAGTAGCGTGAAAAATCAAGGCTCGCCGTATTCTGACTGGCATTGTAGCTGCCGTCATCAAAACTTGTAGGGCTGGTTAAACCAAGGCTGGCATTCAATGAATTATCAACCCGGTTGCCGAAGTTGTTTTTCCCGTAAACGTTTGACAAATCTACATTCCAGCCGTTAACTTTACCTCTGATGCCTGCCGCCAGTGAAGCATCAACAATATTATTTTCCATTGCAGGTAGAAAACCATCGGGGTATATAAAGTTATTATTTCTCGAGGTCCATCCCGGCAAACGATAGGTAGCGGTAAACTGTGAATTACGGCTACTGATACCACCAAACGCATAGATCTCGGCCGATTGTTTTAGGGGTACTGCCGCATTAAAAAACAATAACGCGTCCTGCCCGGCATTGGCCCCGCCACCACGCTGATCAAAAAAGTGACGGTCAATACCCCTTGCTTTTAAAATGGCCTCATCAATTGCCTGGGTGTAGATGGCATCGTACCCGCGGGTATTGGCTCCGCCACCATATATTGGCCCGTTATATAAGCCTGCAGTTGAGTTACCAGCGGGTAAAGCTATAGCCTGGGTACCATATTCAACAGTTGCGTTTATATACCCACCGTTATCACCTATTGCTACGCCATAATTTGCATTGGTGCGCGTAACAGCCCCATCGCCTCTTTTACGTACGCTCCCGGTTGAATTGACCACCAGGTCGCCGGTATTCTTTTTCAGAACGATATTTATAACCCCTGCGATAGCATCAGAGCCGTATTGTGCGGCAGCGCCATCTCTTAATATTTCAATCCTGTCAATTGATCCGGTTGGGATACTGTTCAGATCGTACCCGGTTGATCCATTGCCCAAACCGCCATAGTTTACATTAGCGCTTTTATGCCGGCGTTTACCATTCACTAAAACCAATACCTGGTCGGGGCCTAATCCGCGGAGCTGGGCAAGGCTTAGTGCCGAACCAGCATCGCCCGCATTACTGCCGTTAACTGAATGGAAGGAAGGTGAAACATATTGCAGGATCTGCGTAACGCTTACCTGCGGCGATGATTCAAGCAGTGGTTTAATATCGATCACATCTACCGGCGATGCTGAATTTATTTTAGTCCGGTTAGCATTGCGCGATCCTACGATCTGCACCTCGTTCAGTGCATTACCAGATGGTTTCAGGCTGATGTTGAACTGGGTTGTGCCGTCAATTTCCACTTCCTGCGAGTCATATCCAACAAATGAAAATACCAGGTATTTCCCATTCCGGATAACTATCTGGAAGGAGCCGTCTGTATTTGTCACGGCGCCTTCATCCAAACCCTTCACTTTTATGGACACGCCGGATAACGGCCGTTTATCATCGGCAGAGGTAACCAGCCCACTAACCGTTCGTTTTTGTGCAAATATATTTTGCCCGTAGTACAGGCTAAAAAACAAGAGTAAGAGTACAATTTTCTTCATTTTTTCAATAGTTTAAGAACAAAGCAGTGGCTATGGCAAGCCAAAAACAGCTTGCCCATAGCCAAAAGAATGTGTGTTAATTAATTATTTAATAAGGGTGAGTTTTAGTTTGATATTTGCTTGTGCGTAAACCGGTCATCAGTGAGGGCCTTTAAAAATTCCACAATATCGTCTATCTCACCACTGTTAAGATTTAAAGGCTTTTCAAGGGCTAGGTCACGGTTGATGCCATCCTTTACTACTGCAGATGGATTGTTATAATATTCCACTACGCTGCGCAGTGTTTTAAATTTACCATTGTGCATGTAAGGTGCTGTAACCGCAACATTGCGCAGGCTTGGGATCTTAAATTCGCCTTCTTCGGTTTTATTATGGGTAATATCAGAACGCCCCGCGTCATTCAGATCTTTTCCGTTATAAAGGCCAATGCTTTTAAACCTGTCGGCAGTAAAATCCTCGCCTGAATGGCAATTGTTACAGGCGGCTTTGCCTATAAACAGCAAGCGGCCCCGGGCTGCTGCTGCTGAAATGGCCTGGTCATCTCCATTTACATAACGGTCATACGGACTGTTTGCGGTTTCTAAAGTGCGCTCAAATGAGGCGATGGCCTTTAACATATTATCTTTATTTGCAGCAGCTTTAAAAACCTTTTGAAAGGCTGATGCATAAATTTCATTTTCATTTAATCTTTTTACCGCTTCTTCAAGCGTTAACCCCATTTCTGTTGGTGATGTGATAGGCCCCATAGCCTGTTCCTCTAATGATGAGGCGCGTCCGTCCCAAAAAAGGTGCGGCCTGCCTGACAGATTGGTTAAGCCCGGCGAATTTCTTTTAGTAAGATTGCCTTTAATGCCTAAGCTAAATGCGGCAGTATCTGCAAAGGCAAATTCAGGTTTATGGCATGATGAGCAGCTAATTGTACGGTCGCCGGACAGGATCGGGTCGAAAAAAAGCTTTTCGCCCAATTGTTCCTTTGTTTGTATATCATCTTTACTGCCTGCAAAACCCATAAGGCATAAGCTTGCGGTAAATGCTATTAAAACCGATAGTATTTGGATCTTTTTCATAATTGCATGCATTTAACTTAATCCGTTTTGAATACCCGGTTGCTTAGCCGGGGTGCCACCACACCCCGACCGCTCCCGGTTTTCAACCCTATTATTCACCTAAATGCTCTTTTTAATCAAATCAATGGCCCTCCGCCATAGTTTGGCAGTTCGTGTTACATTAAAATCAGTAGTTTACTTATACCTTATTGTGCGGTTGCGTTAAGGTTTACGTTCAAATCAAAATCATCATAGATCACCTTATCACCCAAATTTTCAAAAAAGTTTTTCGAGCGGAACTTGATATCGTACTTGGTACGGTCAACAGTGATCTTAGCAACAGCAGTGATCTTTTTGCCGGCTATAGTTACTGTAGCGGGGAAACTAACCTCATTGGTGATGCCCTTAATAGTAAGCTTACCTTTTATGTCATATTGCTGCCCGCTTGTTTTTGCCGCAGAGGTAATTACAAATGTCGCTTTCGGAAACTTATCAGTGCTAAAAAATGTTTCGCTTTTTAAAGTGCTCACCAATTTATCGTTCGATGGCTTGTCAGCCAGATCCGCATCTGTAATGGTATTCAGATCAATATCGAAGCTTCCGCTTTTCAGGGTGTTGTTGTCCACCACAAAATTGCCGTTACTAACTTTTACTTCGCCATTATGCTCGCCTGTGGCTTTTTTTGCCAGCCAGGTAAGCTTGCTACTTTCGTTATCAACCTTGTAGGTTTTGGGAGCTAATTTTTTAACAGGTGCCTTAGCAGTAAGTGTTTTGGCTTTTACAGTTTTTAGCGCGGTATTTTTTGCCGCCGGCAATGTAAAAGCTGTTAATGATGTAATTGCGGTGAACAGTACCGCTATGTTTAATCTGGTCATTTCTTTGGTTAGTTATTTTTGTAAACATTTAGCCCGGCAAAGCACACCCTCGCCAGGCTTATTAATTATTTCCCTTTTTGGGTGTTATCATTATCAGTGCTTGCTGTTTCTGTTGGTACAGGCTCGGCAATCAGTTGGTCAAGCAGCTTGTTAAACTTCTGCTCGTAATCCTGGTAATATTTACCGGTAACAGTACCTGTATAGCCAGTATAAATTTCCCTAACATCGCCCTTACGGTCAATTATGATAGTTGTTGGGAAGGCAACAAACTTGTTCAAGGCAGGCAGCTTTTGCGATACCAGCTTTTTATCAGCCAGGCCCCCGAAAAGAATATCATACTGGATATTGTATTTTTCTTTAAGCTTACCCAATGTATACTGTGCATATTTCAGGCTGTCCTTTTGTTCAAATCCAAGTGCAATGGCCTCAACCCCACGGTTATGGTTTTTATTAAACCATGGCGACAGGAATACGGTTTGATCAGTGCAATTAGGGCACCAGGTACCAATAACTTCAATTATTACTACTTTGCCTTTGTACTTGTTATCGCTTAATGATACGGGCTTGCCGGTAAGATCAGGGAAAGTAAAATCAAGCTTTTTATAGCCTTCTTTCAAGAAAGTAAGCTTATACGGGTCGGGCAGCTCTGCTTTATCATCTTTTACACCATCAAACTTGGTATTGTCATAAATACCGGAGCCAATTTCACCGCTGATGGTTCCGTCTGCATTAATTTTACCCTTGTAAATTTTAGGACTGGGGCCGGTAAAGCCAGATAGCTCAAACTCATCACCCTGAACCGTTCCTTCCAACTCACGGCTATCGCCCGTTACCTGCATAATTACGCCGGTAAGTTTGTTGCCGTTCTGTTTTAAAACGGCTATCTTATTTGGAACCTGGTCTTTTGAGTAAACTTTTAATTCCCATTTCCCGGTAAGGTTTGCTGTCGGGGCAACATCTTTTCCGGGCTCAACAAAGCGATAAGTTTTGCCGTACTCCGCTTTAAAAGGTAAAGAGTTGCCTCTGAAGCCAGGTACCAGGCTGCGGTATTCACCGCTAAGGGTTCCGTCATCTTCAATTTTGGCAACCAGGGCAGCATCGTAGGTATTCATTTTAATAAATACCGAATCTTTCCCAATTTGCTTTACATGAAAATTATCCCTGCGGCTTCCGTTTATCAGCGTAAATACGGCATGCTCTGCATCTTTACCTTTCAATTCAAAATTAAAGGGCACCTGTGTTTCACTTACATTAAATACACCTCGCCATACACCTTCCTTTATAAATTTAACAGGTGGTTTTTTATCAGCAGCCAATGCCGCCCCGGTTAATAACAAGCCTATAGAGAGGCATTTTAATGTCTTACTTATTTGATTTGTTTTCATTTTTTGATTGATATAGATCGGTTAATTTTAGTTTCCTTGTCTTTTATCGTTATCCGCAACTTCGGCAGTTGTTGAGGCAGGCTCTGCAATTAGTTCGTCCAGCACCTTGTTGAATTTCTTTTCATAATCTTCATAATATTTGCCGGTAATAGTGCCCGTATAACCAGTGTAGATCTCCCTCACATTACCTTTACGGTCAATAATTATAGTGGTAGGAAATGCAATGAATTTATTAAGCGCAGGCAGTTTTTGAGCAACCAGCTTTTTATCAGCCAGGCCGCCAAAAGCTATATCATAATTTATTTCGTACTTTTCTTTTAGCTTCCCTAAAGTATATTTTGCGTAGGCCAAACTATCTTTTTGTTCAAAGCCTATAGCAATAGCCTCTACTCCGCGGCTATGATTTTTATTGAACCATGGTGAAAGAAATGCAGTTTGGTCGGTGCAATTTGGGCACCAGGTACCAATGATCTCAACAATAACCACCTTGCCTTTGTATTTATCATCGCTTAACGAGATCGGTTTACCATCAATCCCCGGAAAAGAAAAATCAAGTTTTTTGTAGCCATCTTTTAAAAAGGTAAGCTTATAAGGATCAGGCAATTCAACATTAGCATTTTTGGTGGCGTCAAACTTCAGGTTTTTATAGATCCCGAAACCCTCTTCACCGCTTATGGTGCCGTCCGCATTAATTTTTCCTTTAATAATAAACGGACTTGGACCTGTAAATCCGCTCAAAGCAAATTCATCACCCTGTACAGTTCCTTCCAGTTCGCGGGTATCGCCAACTACGGTCATCACCACACCTGTAATTTTATTGCCATTTTGTTTTAATATGGCTATAGATGCAGGCACGGCATCTTTGCTATAGTTTTTTATTTCCCATTTTCCACTCAGGTTGGCAACCGGCGCAACATTTTTATCCGGCTCAACAAAGCGGTACTTTTTACCGTATTCTGCTGTAAATGGCAATGAGTTCCCCCTGAAACCCGGTACCAGGCTGCGGTACTCGCCGCTTATTTTGCCATCCTCTTCAATTTTGGCAACCAGCGCGGCATCATAGGTGTTCATTTTAATATATACAGAATCTTTACCAATTAGCTTTACATGGAAGTTATCGCGCCTTGAACCATTCAATAATGTAAACACGGCATGCTCTGCATCTTTACCTTTTAGCTGAAAATTGAAGGGCACCTGTGTTTCACTTACGGTAAATACACCGCGCCAAACGCCTTCCTTTATAAATTTAGCTTTTGGCGGTTTTACGCCGGCAAATACAGGACCGGCGAATAGTATGGCTGCGCACAGGCAGCTTGCTTTTGATAGATAATTTTTAATTTTCATATTGATTTGATTTATGATTAAGTGTTAAATTTTTTGACATAAAAATCCCCTTCACTACAGTCTGGCTGAATGTCATTTAAATAAAATCTGGTTGTTTTATTCGGGGGAATTGGCCGTTAAATACAGCAACAACAGCATCGCATAGTTAACGATGTGTACATTTGAATGGATTGATAATTACTTTTTTTCATGATGTTAGTTAATTTATATTCCCGAAAACATCCCGGGAAAAAGTTTAGCACTTATTTCAATTATTGAAAAGTTGCTAGAAGATCAACGAGACTTCCTCTCCCTTCTTCTTAATAAATCAACTAATTAATGGTGGGGTTAATTAGAATGGTGTAAAGATAGTAATAAAAATATTAAATACAAGTAAATCTATAGATTTAATAGAATATTTTAATTCATGTTGTTTTTTAGCATTTATATAGTACAGAATGATTAACATCCTGGACTGTACAGGCTCACGCTTAAATTACCACCATAGCAAAAAGCATTGCACTATGCACAGCCAGGATGTTGATCTTAATTTAAGAATATTATACCCGGAAGCTGAATGCGCTTATTTGCTATAGCAACAACAGAAAATGGCGCCACCATTCTGCATTGCAATTTTAGCGTGTAGGTTTATCATTAATTTCGAATTTTTCATAATTCATTTTTGTGTTAACCAGATGTGTGTTTTAAACTTACATCCGGCTCAGACCAATTGGTGGCTATTGATCTTTTATATGGTTTTTTTGTTTTTATTTTAATGCTACTGCAAACTCAACATTTTCTGGGGGTAAACATTGGTGATCATCGCAGGCCATGTAATTGATAGTTCCGTTAACCGAGGCTTGCCCGGCTTTAAGCTTTACTTTTTGTTGAAATACAACCGCTTTTTCAAAATAGGCAACATTCATGCTAAACGTTTTTTCGTATTTGCTCACAGGTTTGGGTTCAATTGTGATGCCGTTTAATACATAAGCGTTATCGGCTGCAAAAGTAATGGTAGTTTTAACCGGTCCGCCATCATCAACATGCTGGGAGTAAATATGCCATCCCTTGTCAATTGACGCTTTTATAAATATAATGGCTTCAGTATCACTAATCCTTTTTGTTCCGTATGACCATTTTACCGGGGCCAAAATTTGGGGAAACACGGTTGTATGAATAATAAAAGCAAGTGCAATAAGTATGATTTTTTTCATCGTATGGATTCATTTGGTAAAATAATAAAGATGTTCCCGGACGCCTAAAGAGGCCAGAGCCTTTGTTTTCCGGATAAGTATTAAAACCTACTGAGGGCAAATATATAAATTATATTCTACTATGTCTATGGATTATATATAATATTAATTTACAAGAAAAATCGATAACAAAAATGCCTGGTGAACGTGCGGAGCTTGTCCCCTGCCTAAATCCGGTTAGCGTCCCCTCTTTTAACAGCCAATAGTTCATCCTTTTTCCCGCGTTTAATTATTTGTAAAACTTCCTTTCGTTACAACTTACCCTAAACATAACTCGCATGACGTCATTAAAATGCCATAAATTAATTCGGCTATTTCAAACAATTGTTTTAATCAATCGTTTGATTAATTTTGTTTCATTATTAACGAACGAATTATTATTCAAATAAGATTTTTATAAAATGGCTGAAACCGGATTAAAAAAATGGATCATTACCATTACAGTAATTACAGCTTCGTTGCTGGAGTTAATTGATACCACAATTGTTAACGTTTCTATCCCGCAAATCCAGGGAAATTTAGGCGCCACGTTAACCGATGCCGCCTGGGTAGTTACCGGCTATAGTGTAGCCAATGTGATCGTTTTACCTATGTCGGGCTGGCTGGGTAGCTTTTTTGGGAGGAAAAATTATTTTTTGACCTCTATTATTCTATTTACTGTTGCCTCTTTTTTATGCGGCAATTCCCAAAGTCTTAATGAACTGATTGGTTTCCGGATACTCCAGGGAATTGCAGGCGGCGGGCTGATATCAACTGCGCAAGCTATTTTATTAGAAACCTGGCCCCCCGAGCAGGTGGGTACGGCTACAGCTTTATTCGGCCTTGGCGCCATAGTGGGCCCTACTATTGGCCCAACCATAGGTGGTTATATTACCGACCATGCGGCATGGCGATGGATCTTTTATGTTAATATACCGGTGGGCTGTCTTGCGGCTACCTGCACCTACCTGTTTGTTAAGGCAACACCAAATGAGGGCCGGGGCAATCCTATTGACTGGTGGGGAATAGGCTTGCTGGCATTATCCGTAGGCAGCCTGCAAACCATATTAGAAAAGGGCGAAGATGATGATTGGTTTTCAGCCCCTTATATTATTGTGTTAACATGCACCGCTGTAATAGGGCTGCTGCTTTTTATATGGCGGGAGTTAAGCACAGACTACCCGATAGTTAACTTTAAGATCATGCGGCACAGAAGCTTTTCTGCGGGCATGGTTACCTCATTTGTATTAGGGCTGGGCTTGTACGGATCAACATTTGTTTTCCCGGTGTTTTGCCAGAGCTTATTAGGCTTTTCGGCACAGCAAACCGGCGAAGTTTTATTCCCGGGTGGCCTTTTTACAATAATGATGATGCCATTTGTAGGTATTATGCTTAATAAGGGCGTACCTGCTCAACTTATGGCTACTGTTGGTATGATCCTGTTTTTTGTTTTTTCACTAATGCTAAGTCATTCAACATTATCTACAGGCACCAATGATTTCTTTTGGCCCCTGGCCATAAGGGGTATGTCATTAGCGTTGCTTTTTGTGCCGCTAACTACATTGGCTATCGGCAGCTTAAAAGGGCATGAAATTGGCCAGGGTACAGGTCTGAATAATATGATGCGCCAGTTAGGCGGTTCATTTGGCATTGCCGGTTTAACCACAATGATCCATATCCGCCAGGCAACCCACCGCAATAATCTTTTAGAGCATATTAACCCCTATAATTCATATTTCACTGATAGGTTTAATGGTTATATACAAGCATTTGTATCCAAAGGGAAATCCATTTCGGATGCTACACGTATGGCGTACGGAGCAATTGACGGGGTTATTAACCGGCAAAGTTTACTTCTAACTTATAATGATGCTTATTGGGTTGTTGGCCTGGTTATGCTTTTCGCTATTCCGTTACTTTTTTTAGCACCATTTAAAAAAGGCCAGAAAGCAATTTCAGGTGCACATTAAAGCTATTTTTTTATCATAAGATATTTGGCTGGCAATAGTTAAATTTGAAAACAATATTAACTATGGCAGTAACAGAAGACGCTTCAACAGAAGAAAAAATAAAAGATGCAGCCAGAATGATCTTTACCAAAAAGGGATTCCTGGCTACAACAGTAAGAGATATTGCCACCGAAGCCGATATTAATGTGGCATCGGTTAATTATTACTTCCGCAGTAAAGAAAAGTTGTTTGAATTCATTATGGATGAAACAATAAAAAAACTTTTCAATAAAATAGAACCGGTATTAAATGATGAAGCCACTACTTTGTTTCAAAAAATAGAAACATGCGTAGGTTATTATATTGACCAAGTGCTGGAAAACCCCGATTTTCCATTTTTTATGGTGAGCGAGGTGATGAGCGGTTCAACAAAACTACCCATGATAGGCAATATGAGGTTGTTGATAAACTCACATTTCGCCAATCAGCTTCGCGCCCTGCAAACAGAGGGCAAAATCAATTTCCACCCGGTTCATTTATTATGGAACATTTCAGGTATGATCCTTTTTCCGTTTTTAGCCCGACCACAAATGCTGCAATCAGGCCATTTTAAAGCTGCTGAATTTCATGAACTAATGCAGGAGCGAAAAAAACTGATTCCCATTTGGATGAAGCAAATAATAAACACATAAATAGCTGTTCTGATTTCAGCTTATGCTTAGGTGTTATTACCGCCTATTAAATGTAGTACGTTTTTGAAACAAAAGGCCGGTGATTTTTCAGTTACCGGCTTTTTGCATTTGCACCGGGGGACCAAGCCCCAACCAACTCTAACCTGGCTAATAGTCAGAAACATACATTTTTTGATAGTTACAGTTATTAAGCAACAAGACAATACTAAAAATATTAGTATTTTATGCCAGGAATTACGAAATAATTTTCACTTTTGTATTATGATAACGGGAAATATCAAATTAACCAATGAAGCAAAAGCCTGGGTAAAGCGAAAGAACGGCCCTGACGAGGTGGTGCGCATTATATTGGATTTGAAAAGCAGGGACGCCGAACTCTGTTACCAGTTATTTACCGCCTATGACGAAAAGCCGGATTATATGGGCAGGATCTTGTTTGATGCGCAGGGTTTTTGGATCTATGATGGCGAGATCCTCACCGTTGCCGAACAGGAACAATTGGCAAAATTTATAATGAATTACGTTGAGGCTATTTGAAAAAACAAAAGGGATAAAGTGATATGGAACAGTTGAGTTTTTTTGCGGAAGCAGGACAGAGCAAAGGATTGCCAAAAGAATTACTGGAATATAGACCGGAGTTATTCAACCAAACAGTAAGCGACTATTTATTGCAGAAATTTATAACCGAAGCCCCATGGAAACAAACTGTTCAGAAAATGTACGATAAGGAGGTGATAACGCCACGGCTCTCGGCATGGTTCGGTGATCCGGGTACGGATTATTCTGCTACCGGGAAAGTATCTAACCCCAACCCATGGACACCTGAGCTGTTAATGATCAAGGAAAAGGTGGAACCCATTGCCGGTGTAAAATTTAACAGTGTGCTGCTGAACTATTACCGGGATGGCAACGATTCTGTAGCCTGGCATAGCGACCGGGAAAGTGTTTTAGGGAAAAATCCTATTATCGCTTCAGTGAGCTTTGGACAGGTGCGCAGCTTTGATATTCGCAATAAGGCTGATCACAGCGAAAAGTATTCCGTTAAGCTGGAGCATGGCTCTTTCCTGCTAATGAAAGGTGGATTACAGGAAAATTGGGAGCACAGGATTGCTAAATCCTCTAACCCAATGAAAGCCAGGGTTAATTTGACATTCAGGGTCGTCATCTGATCAAGAACATTGCTGCTAACATCAATTATATAGTACACATGCGACTGAATGGCATCGCTATGCTGTTCATTTACGGCCTTTGTAGCGACTTCTTAATTATTTATATAGAAAATTAGAATTCGCCCAGGTCTTTCAATTTCATTCACTCCTCAAACTTTTAACAGGGTTCATCATAGCTGCCTTGATCGACTGAAAGCTTATGGTCAAGAGGGCTATAACAATCGCCACGATGCCAGATAACGCGAACATCCACCAGCTCATAGCAATACGGTAAACAAAATTTCGCAGCCACTGGTCCATCAAATACCGGGCGACGGGCGCGGCCACCACCAATGCCGCCAGTACCAAGACAACGAAATCTTTGGAGAGCATCAGGGTAATATTAGTTACACTTGCGCCAAGCACTTTCCGTATGCCGATCTCTGCCGTTCTTCTTTTGGTGGTGAATATGGTCAGTCCAAATAAGCCAATGCAGGAAATAAAGATAACGATGAATGTTGCTGCATTAATCAGCTTGGCAGTCCTGTAATCTTTCTCATATAAAAGCGTTATCGACTCATCAAAAAAACGAAAGTCAAATACTTCTCCAGGATACATATCCTTCCATGATCTTTCAATCTGCGCCAGCGTTACCTTCAGCGCTGCGGCTTGTTTGCCATTGACTGCCAGCTTAACGGCAAGGTCCTGCTGCATCTTTGGAATATTCACGATACAAACGGGTTTGATAGTTTCATGGAAGGACTTTTCATGAAAGTCGGCAACGACGCCCACAATAGGGTAAGGCTTGTTTTGATAAAGCAGCGTTTTGCCGATGGCTTCCCGTGGTTCATGAAGCCCAAGCAAGTGCAAAAAGGTTTCATTAATGATATATTCCTTTAAGCTGTCTGCCGGCAAAAGGTTTCGTCCGGCAAGCAGCTTCATGCCATATAGCGACAAATAATGTTCATCCCCCGACAATTCAGGAATACGGGTTTCGGTTCCGTTTACACCGTTCAATTTCAGCGCGATGTTACCATCTCTGCCGTCCATAGGAGTATACTGCTCACTAGCTACCATGCTGACACCCGGGATTTGTTTCAATTGCTGCGCAAGTACATTCATTTGTTTTGTGGGTGCCTTGCGGCTGGTTGGCAGGATGACGATGGCATCGGTATTGAAACCCATCGCCTTGCCGCGCGTATAGCTTAATTGCTGGTGGACAACCAGGCTGCCGATGATAAAAACCAATGACAGGGTGAACTGGAAAACAATCAATCCTTTTCTCAGCCACCAATGCCCACTACCAGGAGTTGCGGTACCCCTCAGGCTTAAGGCCGGCGCGTGGGCTGCTAATGTTTTTGCAGGGTACAGGCCCGCAAATAAGCAAGTGACAAGCGTTATTGCTGATATAAAAAGCACAGTATTGGTTTCCAGCAGCCTGAAACTAACTCCCTGTGGAATAAATGCCTTAAATGCGGAAAGCACGGGATTAACCAAAAGCAGGGCAATGATCAAGGCAAAAAAAGTGACCAGGAAAGTTTCTATCAGGAACTGCATCATGATACCTGTCTTGCTGCTGCCCATTATTTTCCTGACCCCCATTTCCCGGGTGCGCTGAATTGATTGTGCGGTAGCGAGGTTAATAAAGTTGACCAGGGCCAACAGCAGGATAAATACGGCGGTCCCGATCATCCCGTATACAATGGGAAGGTCAGCGGTACGGATTGGGTTTTCCACTACATTTGCATCAAAATGCACCCTGGTAATAGGTTCAAGCCACAGGTTGAGTTTGACATCCGGGTTTTTCGGGGCATAGGCTTTAACAATCGCGGCAAATCCGGCATTGATCTTGACCTGGCTGGCACCCGGAGCAAGTTTAACAAAAGCCTGGGTAGACATATGGTTCCAGTCGTCTGCAAAAGCTTTTTTCAGGAAACTGTTTTGAACGGTACTGTAAGAAATGAAATCGGTAAAAGCGAAGTCTGTATTTTTCTTCCAGTCTTCAACAATTCCAGAGATCTGTACACGAAGCGAATCGTCATAGACGATTTCCCGGCCAAGCAGGCTCCCCGGATCAACATTCCCGAAATATTTTTGTGCCCGGCTCAAGGTAAGCACCACTTTGTAGGGTTGGTTCAAAGCGGTCTCCCGGCTTCCGGCAAGCCAGTGATAACTAAAGATCTTGAAATATTGCGGCTCTGCCACAATAGTGCCAGGATAGTACGCTCCATCGATTGAGCTGTCGAACTTTTTGACTGGCTTATTGCCATTTGGCACCCCTATTTTGGCATAATACATACTTACTGCAGAAATTGCCTCCACACCAGGAAGCTCGCGGCGGGCAGCTGCCACCGAAGAATAGGGCACTTTACTCATCACATCCTGATCGCCAGCAGCAAAATGGGAGGTGGTCATTACACGGAAGATGCGGTCCTTGTCCGGATGGAAGGTATCAAAGCTTAGCTCATAACTGGAGATCAGGTAAATGACCACACAAGCGCATATCCCTAATGAAAGTCCGAGGACGTTAATTGAGGTATAAACCTTATTGCGCCAAAGAATGCGCCAAGCTGTTTTGAAATAGTTCTTGAACATTTGAATCGGCTTAAAGTGAGTGACCTAAAAATAGATTTGACAAAATAATCGATAAATTCAATGCCAAATGTTAATTTTTTGATTATCAATTATTTACAATAATTTTTCATTTGAAGCTGTATCGAAAACGAACGGGAGGCGTCCGATTTTATGGCAGCGTATAGTTTTTTCAGGATGGGTTATCGCAAGGTGGATGAAGGGTTAGGCTGCCCAGCAAAACAAGATTTGTTTCAGGCGGGGGCTATTAGTTAGAAAATATAAATTTAAGCCTAATATGTCATGAAAGACATTTTACATATAAGAAAAGTTAGTAAACGTTAGCAAGTACCTCTGTACTTGCTAACGTTTACCGGCTGGGTGGAATTTGAACCATTTCATTGAAAATTCGCGAAGAGTAAATTATCAATCAGAAATCAACTAACATTATTATTGAAAGTTGTTAAACTAACAATAGTGGTTTAAATTACCAGATCAACCAGAATAGGTTAATGATCAATTACTTCACACGCTCAAGGTATTCTCCGGTACGTGTATCTACTTTTACTTTATCACCCTGGTTCACAAAAAGCGGCACTTTTATCTCTATGCCATTCTCTGTTGTTGCATATTTCAGCGCGCCCGAAGAAGTATCGCCTTTAACAGCAGGTTCGGCATAAGTAATTTCCAGCTCTACACTGTTAGGCGCCTGCGCCATAATAGGTTCTTCACTTTCAAATGAAACTATTACGTTCATTCCTTCTTTTAGAAATTTTGCAGACGGGCCGAATAATGATTTTGGAATATTAAACTGATCAAAGGTTGTGTTATCCATTATTACCATGTAATCACCTTCTTCGTACAGATATTGGAAATCATTAGTTTCTACACGGCAAATTTCAACCTGCTCGTCTGTGGCTAAACGGGCCTCTACAATTTTACCGGTTTTAATGTTACGAAACTTATCTAAATAGAATGCTCCGCCTTTACCTGGTGTACGATGCAGAACTTCTGTAACGCTTACCAGTTCGCCGTTATAGCGTAATATATTTCCTACTTTAATTTCAGATGCCTTTGCCATGAAAATACGATTATAAATTTTGGTTCCAAAGATATATTAAGTTATGGTAAAAATTTTGGCCAACGATATTTTTAATGTTTTATTCAACAACTGCATTTTTACAAGGCCATTCAGCTTAGCCATTAATTCCCTACAAATAACAGGGAAGCTGTATTTTGAGAGGCAAATAAAAAAAACCTACTTGACAAGCAGGGTTAGATCATTGATTTTTAAGATCCTCAGACTGGTCATAATTCAAACCACTTAGTTTTTTCAACCGATGCTAGAAAATATTCTCATTGGTTAAAATCATTCTGTTCTCAAACTCTTTATAGGATTCACAATAGCTGCTTTTATAGATTCATAACTAACCGTAAGCCAGGCGATACTTATAGCCATCAGGGCTGCTACGAAGAATACCAACCAGCTAACATTAATATGATAGACAAAACCGGCTAACCAACTGTTCACAGCATACCATGAAAGTGGTATGGCTATAACTATAGCGATCAGTATTAACCTGGTGATGCCGAAGGATAATAAATAGACGAGGTTTAACACGGATGCACCTAATACTTTACGTACACCAATTTCTTTGGTGCGCTGTTCGGCCATAAAGGCGGATAAGCCATATAGGCCCAGGCAGGAGATAAAAATACCCAAAATGGCAAACAGGTTAAATATGTTACCCATTTGTTGTTCTCCTTTATAAAGGTTAGCAAGGTCCTGGTCAAGGAAATCAAACTTGAAGGGATAAGCAGGGTTGAGTTCCTTGCTTATTGTTGCTAAAGCTTGTATGGTTGCGTTGGTTTTACCGGGTAATGTTCTTACCACTATAAAACCACCATTTGTATTATAATGCAAAACCAATGGTTCAATGGCCTGCTGAACCGGTTTAAAATTAAAGTCTTTCATAACACCAACGATAGTGCCTTTGTTACCCCAAAGCGTTAATATTTTACCTACTGCTGTATTAGCATTTAAACCCATAACTCCAGCCATCTTTTCATTAATTATAAAGTTATTCGAATCGGTTTTAAACGCGCTTGAAAAGCTTCGGCCATTCAATAGCTTTATCCTGAATGCATGGATAAAATCTTCATTGACAGACATTACCGGGATAGATATTTGCGAGCGGGGGTCTTTGCCATCCCAATGTACGTTAAGGGTCCAGTCTCCCAGGTTTGTGGGTAGATTAGAAATAATGGTAAAATCATTAGTAAGCGGGTTTTGTCTTAAATCGTTTTTAAGAGCCTGTTGCTTGTTCCAGATATCCCCTACCATTGGTACATATAAGAGATTGGCCTTTTCAAAGCCGGGGTTCCGGTCTCTGATGAATTTAAGCTGGTTGTAGATCACCACAGTGCCCACAAGCAACACGATGGATACCATGAATTGAGTTACAACCAAAGCATTGCGGAACAATAAATTGCCGCCCATTGATTTTACATTCCCCTTGAGTACTTTAACCGGGTTGAAGCCGGAAAGAAATAAGGCCGGGTAACTGCCGGAGATGAGCCCGGTTAACAAGGCAATGCAAAAAAGGCTTAGCCAAAGCTTCGCATCCGACACATCGATGGTGAGTTTTCTGTTCGCCAGTTCATTAAATACCGGCAGGAATAGCTGGACGATCACGAGTGCAAGCAATAAGGACAGAAAAGAAATAAATACTGACTCGCTTAAAAACTGGAGGATCAACTGCCCGCGTACAGCGCCTGCCACTTTGCGTAAGCCAATTTCCTTAGCCCTCCTGGCCGAACGTGCAGTAGCCAGGTTCATAAAATTAATACATGCTACTATAAGTATAAGAATAGCGATGAAAAAAAAGATGTTTACATATTGCGCATTACCATGCCCTGGAAAATCCCCCAGTCTTCCGGGCGCCAGGTGGATCTTGGTTAAGGGCTGCAATTGAAACAAGGCTTTAGTTCCGGGACTATGCTTGTGAAAGATCACGTCAATTTGCTTTTCCAGACTTATTAAATTGGAAGCAGTAGGATCAAAACTTTTATCTAATTGAACATAGTCCAAAAAATTAAAGTTGTCCCATACATTATTTTTCAAATCGTTATTCGTTCTGGCTAAGGAGGCCATTGGAAGAATGAAGTCAAATTGCAGGTCTGAGTTAGCAGGAATATTGGCCAAAACGCCGGTTACTACCACATTTTCACTATTGTCTTTTCGGATTATCTTGCCAATGGGATCCTCATTTCCGAAGTATTTTGTTGCCATTGCCTGTGTTATTAAAACACCATCCACCCTTGTTAATGCCGTGGTACGATCACCCTTCACCAGGGGAAAGGAAAACACATCCATAAAACTCGGGTCTGCATAAAACACACTTTCTTCTTGAAATTTTTTGTTATTTATTTCAAACAGGGTAGTAGCACTTTGGCTTTGGCCTAAACGCACCGTATTTTTAATGACCGGCATTTCCGCTTTCAATCCAGCGGGCATACCTGCCGAGTTTGCTCCACTTTTTGAATCCCCAAATTCGCTGGTTATACGATAAATCTGGCCGGCATTTTTATGGAACCTGTCGTAACTCAATTCATTTTGCACCCAAAGCAAGATCAGGATACTTGATGCCAGCCCTATTGCTAAACCTGTTATGTTGATAATAGAATAGGCTTTATCCTTTATTATATTCCTGTAAGCCAGTTTAAAATACGTTCTTAACATGGTTATGCTTTTTTGAATGAGTAGTTAAATTTATAAACTTAATGCTATGATACTATTTAAAACTCATGCCAACAATGTAACTAATTGACAATTAATATTTTAGATGAATTTAGCGAACAATATCGTTCGAAAACGTTACAACGACTGTGCGGTTTTAACGGGCGAGTCAATTTGTTAATTATTGATTGTAATTGTAGCCGAATTATGATTAATCCATGAATAATCCTATAACTACCATTAATGGTGCATTGCGGTTTAAAAGTTGAGCATGTTTCTTTGCATTGTGTATTTATGAACTATCATGAGTACGTACCAGGCATTTATTTAGCACTTTAATATGCGAATAGTTACACTTGAAGAACATATCTCCTTCCCGGAAATGGCTGATAAAATACCCAAAGAAGCTTTGGGTGGTTTTGGTCAATCAGCGGCTATGCAATTGATAGCTCCAAAGTTGGCCGATATTACCGGAGAGCGTTTAAAATCAATGGATGCTAATGGCATTTCGATGCAGGTACTTTCCGTGGACAGTTCAGGCGCTAATTTGTTGAACCCTAAGGAAGGTCCTGCTTTTGCTATGCAATATAACGACCTGATTGCAGAGAGGATTGCAGGATTCGGGAACCGGTTTACTGCTTTTGCCCATCTGCCGATGACAGCTCCCGTTGCAGCGGCCGACGAATTGGAACGCGCAGTAAAGGAATACCATTTTCGTGGTGCAATGATCAGGGGCCTGACGAAGGATAAGTTTTTAGATCAACCTGAATTTGCACCGATATTTGAACGTGCTGAAAAGCTGGATGTGCCTATTTATCTCCATCCTGGCCTGCCGCCAAAAGGAATAGCCGATATTTACTATAGCGGACTACCGAATTATTCGGGTATGGCAGAAGCGTTGGCCTGTTACGGCTGGGGATGGCACTCGGAAACCGCTCTGCATGTTTTACGCCTGCTTTTTTCAGGGATTTTCGATAGGTATCCCAAACTAAAACTAATAATTGGCCATATGGGAGAAATGCTACCGATGATGATGGCAAGGTCGGAAAAAGCCTTTAAACCCGGAAACGGAGGTGCCAACCAGCGTACGCTTACCGATACGTTTCATGACCAGGTTCATATTACCACCAGCGGTTTTTTTACGCAGCCACCCTTGAAAATTGCTTTAGATACTTTTGGCATTGATAATATTATGTTTTCTGTTGATTATCCGTTCAGTACAAACGAAATAGGCATTGAATTTTTAAATGCGATTGAGCTTCCTGATGATCAAGTAGCACAGATTGCTCATGGTAATGCAGACAAACTGCTGAATTTGAAGATATAAAGGTATTTTTGTATTGATGAAAAGCATCCCGGTAGATCAGTTGCAAAATAAGACAAGTACAGGTCTGCAGATCAAAGCTTTTAGGCCCGGCGATGAGCAGCATGAAACGAAAAACGCTGGTGCTCACCGGGACGATCATTATATTTTTTTCCTGCTTACAAACGGCTCAGGAACATTAAAGGTCGACTTTCAGGACATCGCCCTTACCGCTGGTCAGCTTTACTATATATTACCATCACAAGTTCATTACCGGATAAAAACTGATCGCCCTGAAGGATGGTTCCTGGCAGTGGACACTTCATTAATTCCACCGGATCTCAGGGATGCTTTTGAGCGCCGGCTAAATTTGCAGGCTCCCTGTAGTCTAACGGATTACGAATTAAAGCAGTATTCAAACCTGCTCAACCTTTTGCGTAATGAATTTATTGAACGACAGGATGATAAATATTACTTACCAATTATCCATACCCTTGTCCAATCATTTTTGGCGATGGCAGCCAGTACCTATAATTCCGTAGAAACTATAGAAAATAAACATACCCGATCTGCGGAACTTGCCCGTCAATTTAAAAGTCTACTTACAGCACATAGCCATACTATCAAAAACCCGTCGGCATATGCCTCAAAGCTTAATGTTTCACCAGGTTATTTAAATGAGGCTATAAAAAAAGTTACAGGTTCAACGGTAAGTTATTGGATTCAACAAGAAATATTCAGTGAAGCTAAGCGCTTGCTATATCATAGCGATGCAGATGTAAAACAAATCGCTCACGAATTGGGATATACGGATTACTCTTATTTTATTCGCTCTTTTAGCAAGGCATACGGGTTGTCCCCTTTAAAATTCAGGCTGCTTAACCGCAAGTAAGCTGTAATCCATGGTAGTGTTTTTATGCCCAAAAACTTGCCGGAGCCAACAACCAGTCAAATAAAAAGAGCCTTACACTTTTATTTTGTGTAAGGCTCTTAGTTAATTACAACCCCCAATTAAGGACTCTAATTCAAACTTTTTATACGGATCAGTAACCCGCATTCTGCGTAAGCTTCGAGTTAAGAATAATTTCGGCTGAAGGTACCGGGAACAAACGTTTATTTATATCTGCATCTGTTTTGTAACCCCACTTGTCTTCAAACTTCCCAAAGCGGATCAGATCATTCCTTCTCCAGGCTTCGTAGCTCAGTTCGCGGGCACGCTCCTGCAACAGGTTATCTAATGTAACACTTGTCCATGTTGCAGCGTTGCGTTTAGTACGCAGCTGGTTTACTAATGATAGTGCAGTTTCGCCATTGGTTGGTGTGGCGCCCCTTAAAATAGCTTCGGCTTTCATCAGCAATATGTCGGCATATCTAAACACAGGTACATCATTACTCTGGTTACGGTCTGTAGCGGTAACATCCGGGTAGTATTTATTATTGCGGATGCCTTTTGCTTTGCCAAGCTCATCACCGCCAACCTCAAAAGTAGGCACATCAACCAAGGTCAGATCTGGCGTAAACTCCAGTTGGTAGTTAACAGGGGCCGTTGGATCAGGGCCACTGTATGATGCATCAAGCCCTTTATTGGTTGTTGCTATAATAATAGGGTTGCCTGCAAAATCATATTGCTTGCCAATTAACCAGGTAGTGTTCCTTACATCGGTTGGATCATTAAAAAAAGCATAGTACGATGGCAGTGTGCTTAAAGGGTTACTTAGGCGGTATGCCAATCCATATTTTGCCTTCAGGGCCGGGTGAAGCGAAAGCCAGGTAAAGGTTTCGCCGGTAGCCTGGGCATGATCGTAAGGAATAGCGAAGATAAACTCCTTCATTTGCGGTCCGTTATCCGGATAAAACATTTTAATAAAGTCATCGGCCAATGCGTATTTTCCCGATTGGATGATCTTATCGCACATAGCAACGGCATCATTATAACGATCCTGACCGGTATAAACCTGGGCATTCAGGTACATTTTGGCGAGTATAGCACAAGCTGTATACTGCGTAGGCCGGCCATAAGTGCTGGCATCAACCGTTGTGCTTAAATTAGGGGCAACGGTTATCAGCTCTTTTTCTATAAAGGCAAAAACATCCTTACGGGCCATAGTGGCCGGTTTATCGGCCGAACCAAATGTGGTAACAACCGGAATATTACCATACAGGTCCATCATCAGGTAAAGCATAAACGCCCTGGTGGCACGCAGCTCGGCAATGGTGGTAACTTTAGCGGCATTATCCTGGGCGGTTGCAAAAGTGGCAATGATGCGGTTACAGGTACTTATGGTACCAAAACCCCAGGTCCATACGTCCTGTACTTCGGGCAAATCTGCTGTCCAGTTGTGATAGTGTAATTGTTGATACCTGCCCCCATCGCGCCAGCCCCCAGCTCTTGCAGGCATAATAGCCTCATCGGTACTTAAACTTTGCATTTGCCAGTACGAACCCGCGAAGCTGCCCCTTAACTGCGCATAAGCTGCGCCTGATGCCAGAACATATTGCTGCGGCGTAGTTGGGAAATTTGCGGGGGTTAATTCATTCTCTACCTTAACATCTACCTTGGTACATGCCGATAATGACAGTGCTATAAATAGCACAGCGCAATATTTATGAATATATGTTTTCATTTTTTTTAATGTTTAATATGATTGATTTAAAAAGCTGCATTTAAACCAAACAGGATAGTTCTGGTACGCGGATAGTAGTTTTTATTGTCGATACCGGGTGTAAGCCCCCCCAGTGATACTTCGGGATCGATCCCCTTATACCCGGTTATTAAAGCAACGTTATTGCCTGCTGCGTATACCCGCAGGTTACGCAGGCCCTTAAACTTAGGGAAGGTGTAACCAATGGTTACGTTATCAACCCGCAGGTATGAGCTGCTTTCGATATAACGGTCTGAGTACAGGTAGGCATTAAAATCTTTAGGGGATTCATTAGCCGACGATACGGGCAGATTATAGCTGCGCACATCATTAGGCCGGTTTAAATCTGCCAGGGTGGCGTTCAGTACCTTCCCGCCTAATGAGCTTCTTAAAAAAATATTCAGATCAACCGGGCCGTAATTGAAAGTGTTATTAAAGCCTATTAACAGCTTGGGCTGCGCATTGCCTGCATAATAATAATCTTTTGAAGTGGGTGTGGTAGTTAACTGGCCACTACGGCTATAAAACTGCGATACACCGGCTGCGTTCTTACCCGCATATTTATACAACAGGAACTGGCCAACCGGGTAGCCCGTTTTTAAGACCTGAACGTTATAACCTGTTTCGCCCTGCCCGCCAGGCTGGCCCTGGGGAATAGAATCGAGTTTGAAGGTGCTGTTTGAAAGAGAAACCAGCTTGTTGTTATTGTGCGCAACGTTTATGGCTGTTGTCCACTTAAACGTTGCCGATTGTACAGGAACCGCGTCAATGGTTATCTCATAACCTTTGTTTGATATTTCGCCCACGTTGGCTGTGAGGGTACCTACCGGGTATTGAGTGGTTGATACGGGGTAATCCCAAAGTAAATCATTGGTTCTTTTATTGTAAGCTTCCAGCGTACCGTTTACACGACCTTTAAATAGCGAAAAATCCAAACCAACATTGTACATGGTTGTTTTTTCCCATTTCAGATCGGGGTTTGCATTTTGCGATGGACCGATGGCGTTGGTATATGATCCGTTATAATAAAACGAACCTGCGGCGCCGTAACGGATATCGGCAATAAGCGGGTTAAAACCTATGGAGTTACCTGTGATACCATAGCTGGCCCTTAATTTTAAATCGCTGAACAATCTTTGCGATTGCATAAACGATTCTTCAATAATTCGCCATCCGAGTGATACCGATGGAAAAGTTCCCCATTTATTATTCACACCAAACGCCGATGAACCATCACGCCTTACTGAGGCCTGTAACAGGTATTTATTTTTGTAGCTGTAATTAGCCCTGCTGTAAAGCGATATGAGGCGAAGCTTCTGATACAGGTTATTACCCCAGTCGGTATGAAAATTGCCGGTTGGGCTACCGAGGCCTATGTTGATGTAGCCAATATCATCTGTAGGAAAATTACGGTTATTGGCCTGGAAACCATCACCATTTAAATCCTGCTGAAAGCTGTAGCCTGCCAGTACTTTAATTACATGGTCGCCGGTTTCTTTATCGTAGGTCAGGTAGGTTTCGGCTACTTTATGCGTGTTTTCATAAGATGAGCGGTATGCCTCGCCATTAACACCCTGGTCAAGTGTGTAGGTGCTGTAATAATAGCTCCCGCCATTTACCTGCTCGTTCTGGGTTGATAAATTTACATTATATGTAAAGCCGAAAGGCAGCTTTAACTCAGCCGTGGCGTTTATCAGGCTAAACTTATCCTTAGTTTGCTGGTAGGCATCGGCCAGTAAAGCTGCGGGGTTATAGTATTGTACACGTTGCAAGTTTTCAGTAAAAACACCGTTTTGCTTCACGGGTACAGTTGGCAGGTAGCGCAGCATATTGTACAAAACAATGTTTTGATTGGGGATAATATCACTGGTGCTGTTGGAGTTGTTAACTGATAAACCCAGTTTCAGCCTGTCGTTAAAAGCCTTTTGCTCAACGGCTATCCTGGTGGTTAGGCGACTCAACTCGCTGCCTTTTAAAATTCCTTTATTATCAAAATAATTTACAGATGCGCTATAGGTGGTTTGGTTAAAGCCACAACTAAGGGCAACATTATGGTTTTGCGATGATCCCTGACGGCTTACCTCTTTTTGCCAGTTGGTGTTGGCCCCTTGTTCATCGGATGGATCAAGCGCCAATTGATTTTTGGTTAAATAATCATGTAGCTGACCGGCATTCATCATTTTAATGCTGTTGGCAATGTTTTCTATACCCGCATAAGCGTTGTATGAAATTACAGATTGCCCGCTTTTCCCTTTTTTGGTGGTGATGATAATTACCCCGTTGGCAGCGCGTGTACCATAAATGGCCGTTGCAGAGGCATCTTTTAAAACATCAATAGTTGCTATATCATCGGGGGTAACCAGTTTATAATCGGCGCCTGCAACACCATCAATTACGTAAAAAGGCTCCTGGGCCGCACCGGCACGCAAGGTTGAAGGTCCGCGCAAACTTATTGACGGGCTCTCATTCGGGTCGCCGGAACGGGTGATGTTAAGGCCGGCAACTTTACCCTGCAGCAACTGTGCCGGGTTGCTAAAGCTCCCCTTGTTAAAATCCTTATTCTGTACCGAATTGATGGAGCTGGTAAGCAACTTTTTTGATTGCTTGCCATAACCCACAGTTACCACCTCTTTTAACGAGATAAGATCTGACTTTAAGGTAACGTTAAGCGTAGCGCCGGTAGCGGGCAGTTCCCTGGTACTATAACCAATGTAACTAAATACAATGATGGCGCTTTCGTCAAAAACTTCCAGTTTGTAATTACCATCGGTATCGGTTTGGGTACCATCGGTAGTGTTTTTTGCTCTTACAGACACACCGGGAAGGGCGGCGCCGGTTTCGGCATCTGTAACCCTACCGCTAATTAACTTTTTTGCAGAGGCCGCCTTTACATAAATGGTTTTATCAACCCTTTTAAAAACCAAGCCCGATTGTTTGCCTATTTTAGCTAAAACATCATCAAGCGGCTGGTTGTCTTCAGATATGCTTATCTTTTTGCTCAGCTGGGCTTCAGATGCGCTGTGGATAAACGTGAGACCGGTTTGCTTCTCAATAATGGCAAAAACATCCTTTATTGATTTTGCAGAAACGTGAATGGTGCAGGTTACCTGGTCGGGTTGTTGCAGGTTGGCAGCCTTTACCACCGGGGTGGCCATTATAACCACCATATAAATAACACTTAAAATGGATAATATATATTTTTTCATATTTTTGAAATTGCTGAATAAGTAATTGGGCTCTTTGGCGAGAGCCTGATTGAATGGGGCAGGCGGAATGATCTGATCAAACTGCCTGTCTTTGTTGTTTTATGACTTTACTTCATTAATTTTTTCTGATTGATTTATTTACCGGATATAATTAACTCCCCGTTGTTTATTTTCCAGGAAATGGCCGATACTATACTGATCTGCTGCATTACCTCGGTAAGGGGGATATTGTTGAAAGTTGCTTTCAGCTTATTATGCAGCAACTCGTTATCATTTAAACTTACTTTAATACCATACCAACGCGATAGTTTTTTTGCCGCATCGGGCCAGCTATCGTAATTAAATACCAGCTTGTTCTCTTTCCAGCCGGTAATTTCTGGTATGGTAAAATCCTGTACGAGGATTTTACCGTCTGCTTTTGAGTATACAAACTCCTTACCCGGATCGAGAATTATCCGTTTGGAGATATCGTTATTCATATCAACCTGTACTTTACCCTGTACAAGCGATACCCTGATGGAGCCATCATTACCATAGGCCGAGATGTTAAAGTGCGTGCCTAAAACCTGGGTTGCTACTTTGCCGGTATGTACAATAAATGGCTTGGCAGTATTTCTTTTTACATCAAACCACCCTTCGCCTTGTAAAAACACCTCCCGGTTTTTGCCATCGAAATCGGCAGCTATCCGCAGGTTGCTTGATGCGTTAAGCATTACGCCAGTACCATCAGACAGGGTGAAGTGCTTTTTTTGCCCGGCAGCAGTATAAATGGCATTGGAGAGCGTATCACCAGCTTTGCCACGCTGTACCGCCCTGTAAGCGATAAGGCCGCCAATGAACATCAATAGCGAGGCTGCAACTGCAAGCCAGGATTTTAACCTGAAACCAGTTTTAACTACCTGAACAGGTGTGGCCGGCTGCTGTTCCTGCTCAAACTCGTCTATACTTTTGTTAAGGCGGGATAAGGCCCGGTAGGCCCGGTTGTTGTGGCGATTGAGGTTGTTTTTGGCAGAGAAAATTTCGGCAATATCTTCAAAGGCGTCTGCAAACTCCTTTTCGGTTTGTACTTTTTGCAGTAAATATTGGGTGTCCTTTTCCGATATGTTCCCTTCCAGGTAATCGATAATGAGGAGGTAATGATGTTCGTCCATATATGCCATTTTTGATAAGTCTCAAAAAAGGCACAGAAAGATTACACACTTTTACGATTTAACACAATGTTAACATTGCGCGTAATTACTTAACAAATGAAAGCTGTTTGCGGATGTGGGCTACCGACCGGTAAACATGTGTTTTCACCGTACTTACCGAGATTTGGAGGATCTCCGCTATCTCGTTATAATCCAGTTGGTGCTGCCATTTCAGTAAGAACACCAGGCGACCCTGTTCGGGCAGCTCATTCATAAACCGCTGGATAAGGAAGTGACGGTCTTTCTTAAACATGATCTCGTCGGGTTGCAGGTTGCTGTCGCCGGGGTTGTTGTGGGCATGTTCTTCGGGCAGCAGCTGCATCTTTTTGCCTTTGGCGTTTAAGCTATAAACTTTGTTACGCACAGCAGCATACAGGTAAAATTTAAGGGAAGTATGGATCTCTACGACTTCTCTTTTTACCCATAAGGTTAAAAAAACATCGGCAATAATATCTTCGCTATCCGCTGTATAGCAGCCCAGCGAAGCACAAAACCTCGATAATAAGGGATAATATTTTAAAAAGATCAAATTGAAAGCTTCTCTGTCGCCGGCTTGTATTTGCGACAGCAATTCCATATCATCCATTTATCAATAATATTAAGCTACAATTATAAAATTAAGAGAACAAACAAACCCCTCAATAATGATTAAGTGTTTGTTAACTTTAATACCAAAAATTTTCGATGAAACAGGATCATTAACAGAGCGTTTCTCTAACTAATTCGTTGAGAATTTGCGAAGAATTGGAAAGTTAGGTGAGTAAACAATTAATATTTTGAACTATATTACTCTTTTGCGATCAGTTTTAAACGGTACAGCAGAAACCTGATATTCGTCCTCAAAAACTATGTAACCAGGATTCTTACTGGCTATTCTGTCTATGACAATATCATAATGTTCAGCTATTTCTATAAGGTCTTGTATTTTTTTGATGTGCTCTTTGGCTGAATCTTTGAACCAAGACAAGGATACGTTAGCATTATATTTGCTTGCTCCATTAGAAAATCTCGTTGGCTTTTCCAGATTCCGATTAAACCAACCAGATAATTCCTTAAGTTTATTAATGTCATCATCTTTTGTTAAGGAGTGATCATCGCGCAAATACTTAAGCGCCATAAATACTCCAGTCTCCAACTCACCGTATGGATTAATAAATTGAGTTGTAAATCGAAGATACATTAGTTAAGGCTGTTATATTTAAGAAATAAAAATAACAAAAAAACCCACCACTAAATAGTAACAGATTTTAAACTTGTGGTAAATCTTCGATGGTACCTAAGATGTTCAGTCCACTGAGGCTAGGCTCGAACCCAGCGACCCTTTGCATACTGATCATATATGGCCAAAACAGTGATAAGTGCAAGGTATTAGAGACTACTGAAGATGTCCTGAACAAGTGGCCGCGCAGATCATCGATTTGATAGAACTGTTACGGCAATAACTCCTGCATTTTTTTATTTGCTGTATCCCCGCAGTCTGTCGTTTCAAACTATTTCATAAAAACCCGATCGTTTTGGATGGCTCAAACGTCTAAAGAGAAAAACAATCAAATGGAAAATCTAAAAGACAAAGTAGCCGTTGTATTTGCGGCATCCGGCGAAATTGCAGGAGCTGTTGCCCGTTCATTCGCCCAACATGGTGCAAAGGTGTATGTTACCGCCAAGAACCTGAATGCTGTAAAAGCTTTGGCTGAAGAGATAGAAGCCAATGGCGGACGCGCTGAGGCTGGCAAAGTGGACGCATTAAACGAGACTGAGATCGACAGCTATTTACAAAAGGTTGTTGAGGAGAACGGGAAACTGGATATGGTATTCAATGGCATCGGGAGTTATTACAAAGATGCAGGTAGCGGCACACCTACAACGATTGCCACTTTCGAGCAATTTCTGAATCCTTTGCAAAGAATTTGTGGTTCGCAGTTCCTTAAGTCGAGGGTCGCCGCGAGGCATATGATCCAATCCGGATCCGAGGGCACCATCTTACTGTTCACCGCATCTATGGCTAGGACTAAGACCCCCAATATGGCAGGATTCGCCTCAGCCTGCGCGGCTATTGAAGGATTGACGAGGGTAATGGCTGCCGAGTTTGGTCAGCATGGAATCAAGGCGATCTGTATCTGCTCCGGCGCGTTGCTGGAGACGAATAAGATCCAGGGAATGATTAGTGATTTTTCAGAACTCGCAGGTATTTCCAGGGAAGAAATGGCTAAGAACTACACAAGATTTGACATCCTGAAATCAGGGCCAACATTGAAACAACTAGGCGAAACGGCCGCCTTCCTTGTTTCTGAAAATGGGGTAGCTTTCAACAGTCATATTGTTGATTTTGACTGCGGGAAGCTAAATGTATTATAATAAATTTATTGGGCACAGTCTTCCTGCAAGTCTGCAGCCTGCTTTATTACCTATAACAATCTCCAATTAATTAAATCAATATGAAAATAATACTCACTGCGTTGCTGCTATTAGCAGCAGGGGCTGTTTCTGCCCAATCAGTGCAAGAAACACAAATCCTCGCATTATCCAATACTATTTTTAGGTGGGACATAACAAACCAGGTTGATTCACTCGCTAACATCTTTGATCAAAAATTTATATTAGTCATTGGTACGGGTGAAATTCAACGGAAAGATCAGTATCTTACCATTTTAAGAAGCGGCAACTTTGTTCACAATAACATTGATGTTGAAGAAAATATAGCCACCGTTGAAAACAGTACAGCTACTGTTGTTGGTAAAGGAAAATTCACGGTCACTATTTCGGGTAATAAGGTTATCCTGCACCTGTCCTACATCGAAGTTTTCACAAAAATCAGGAACAGTTGGAAATTACTTGCACTTCATTTCGGCGCACTCCCCAATTAATGATAACCGTCAGATTACAAAAGCAGCATATTCACCATCTATTATATATATTGGGTCGCGGTCTTTCAACAAGTCTGCGGCCCGCTTTATTACCTAACATAAATTGATTAAAATGGAAAAAGAAGACATTCTTAAAAAAGCTTTGACAGGCGATATTAAATCATTTCAAATGCTGTTTGCGGAATTTCAAAACCAGCTGAAATCTTATCTCTATCGTTTAACTACTGATCGGAACGACGTGGATGACCTGATGCATGATACTTTCATCAAGGCGTTTGATAAGATCTCCGCCTACAACCAGGATTCCTCCCTCAAAACTTGGGTATTTAAAATAGCGACCAACCTGGCCTATGATCATTTGAGAAAATTAAACAGATGGCCAGCTGATGCACAGGATCAGGGCGCAATTTTAGCCATCAGTACCGCGGAGATCCAACAGTCGTTCAGGATTGTTCACCAGACCTCCCATGCCGGAGCCTATGAAATGAAAGAGCACATCGATTTTTGTTTCACCTGCATCTCGAAAACCTTGCCTATAGAAAACCAGGTAGCACTCATCTTAAAGGATATTTACGATTTTCAAACCAAAGAAATTTGTCTCATCATGGAGAGTACGGAAGGAGTTGTAAAACATCTGCTGAACTTTTCCAGAGATACTATGACTAACGTTTTTGATAACAGGTGTGCCCTGGTAAACAAAAATGGCGTTTGCGACCAATGCAGTCAATTGAATGGGATATTTAATCCTAAACAAGATCAACAGGAGGAGCGAATGAAATTGGAATTAGTAAAAGCGTCAAAGAAATTTAACAGGGCGGAACTGTTTACATTGAGGACAAAATTGGTAAAAGCTATTGACCCGCTCCATAGTTCAGGTGCAGACCTCCAGGATATTATTTTGAGATGCACCAGGACTGCCATTGGTGATGTAGGTGATTTTTTTGAATCAGCCAAAGGTAAAGACAACTAAAAGTAAATTAGCGTTCCATTTTTACACGCGGAACACTTGGAACACCGTGAAACATGTTGATTATAAGATACTTAAGTAAATGACAATATGTAAGTATCTGATAATCAACAGTTATGGTTTTTTTTTGCTTTTTTGGCGATTTCTTGTAATTGACTTATAATAAGCGTGTTCCACTTTTTCCTGTTAATCAAAATTGTGTTCCACCCTGAAAAATGTTTACACCTGGTTACGATTTATTTACAAAGTTTTCATTTTTATTTACAATCCAAATCTCTCAAGCTGAAAAATATCAAAGTAGATTAGCTTATCGGTGTTCTTTTGCAGGATAATCAGGTCACTGCCGACTTCTGTACCCACATAGTCGGTAAACAGGTTATTGGGCAACCGAATGGCTGATACGAGGTTGTTGGCAGCAATGCCAGGACGACAACCAACAAAAAACGAACATTATTTCCCGACAATTTTCTTTCGGTGTACAATTCCCCAATCTGTAAGGTTACTGATGATGGTTTGCAGCGTATCGCCGTGTTCCGTCAATTCATATTGAACCGTTATAGGTTGTGTATCTAAAACGGTTCGTTTTACCAACTGGTTTATTTCTAATTCCTTTAATTCTTTGCTCAGCATTCTGTTGGAAATTCCTTCTATATCATTCAAAATATCGGAAAATCGCCTTTTGCCGTAACAGCAAATAGACGAAATAATAGCAATCTTCCATTTCCCATTCAGCGCATCCATTGAATCCTGAACGGCCCTCATTCTTTTCTTTTGCTCCTGTTGGAACTCTGCTATTACACACCCCATAATGTTACTTTGTTACCTCTGTGTTACTGTTATTTTTCAGTACAAAGTTACTAAAAATAACTTACGCAATATACCTTTGTCGCTCAAACATTAAATAATAGAAATAATGAGTAGATTAAAAAATAAAGTAGCAGTTATTACGGGTGGTAATAGTGGCATTGGATTTGGCATTGCCAGGGAATTTAAAAATGAAGGTGCTAAAGGAGTTATTGTCGGCAGAAATCAGGAAACTTTAGATAATTCTGCGGCTCGGCTTGGAGATAATTTTATAGCCATAAATGCCGATGTAACCAACCTTGCCGACCTGGAAAGAGTGTTTAAAGAAACAGCTGAAAAATTTGGTAAAATAGACGTGATCGTAGCCAATGCAGGTGGTGGAGCTGTAGGAACTGTGGCAGATCTTGGCGAAGCCGACTATGATAAGACTATGGATCTAAACCTGAAAAGTGTTTACTTCACTGTTCATAATGCACTGCCCTATATGAATGATGGTGGTTCTATTATTCTTATCGGGTCAAATGCAGCACATCGGGCATATCCGAATTTTACGCTTTATGGTGCTGCAAAAGCGGCCGTAATCTTTTTTGCAAAAGCATTTTCAAGCGACCTTTTAGGCAGAAAGATCAGAGCAAACGTAATAACGCCAGGTACAACAGATACACCAGCATTTGAAAAGTTTGTTCCCTTAGAACAAATTGAAGCTATAAAAACACACTTTGCAGGTGAAATGCCGATAGGCAGAATTGGGCAACCATCTGATATTGGTAAAACAGCGGTTTTCCTGGCTTCTGATGATTCTTCGTTTATCCTTGGCGCTGAAATCCTTGTTGATGGTGGTATGACCTATTTGTCTAAGTAATTGACCCCACAGCGGCGCGGGTTTATTTAATCCCTATTTCTTCAGGAAGCAGGGATTTTTTTATATACTTGAACGATGTCTAATTTTGAAGCGCTTTTCGATTACATTCAGGAAATATCAGGCAAACTGCTTTCAGAGGATGATAAGCGTTTGTTGATGGCTCATTTCAAACCCAAAAAACTTCGAAAACGGCAATACTTTTTACAGGAAGGAGACGTATGTAAATATATTGGATTTATTGTAAAAGGATCTGCCCGGACCTTTACGGTAGATGAAAAAGGGCATGAACATATACTGAAATTATCTTTGGAAAATTGGTGGCTGGCCGATTTCGAAAGCTTTTACCTGTTAACGCCAAGTCGCTTTAATATTGAAGCGCTGGAGGATCTGGAGGTTCTGCAATCATCCAATGCTCAAATTGAGGACTTTCTTAAGCCTATACCTGCCTTTTCAGCGATGGCGAACGTGATCAGTCAAAATTACACCATTGCAAACCAGAAAAGAATGCAGGCTGCTATGAGCTATACGGCTGAAGAGCGTTACGAGGATTTGATCAGCAATTATCCGCATTTTCTACAGCGGTTCCCGCAAAACATGATCGCTTCTTATCTGGGTTTATCCCCGGAAACTTTGAGCAGGTTAAAGAAAAACTCTTTTAAATAGATCTTACGCTTTAATATAGCTTTTCCACAAAGCGGCCGACTTTTCAATTGCCGCTTCAGAAACCCCATCGATATATCTTCCTCAATGCAAAAAAAGTTCATATCAATGGAATATGTGCCGTTGTGACCGGTCTGGCTTTCTGCTACTTTGGTTTTTCACCTCTATCGTAAGTTACTATTTTACAATTCGTTATCATGTTAATATGATATAGATCATCACCTTGTATTGACCTACATCAAGCGTATTTAATGATTCATGTCAACACGCAGTTCGTTACAGCACAGCATCTTTGGATATAATTCAGAACGGAAAAACCCTGAAGAATTTGAAATCAGGCGATTGAATGAATATCAACAAAAAATGAATTAATAAATAGAAATAATGAGTAAATTAAAAAACAAAGTAGCCGTAGTTACCGGTGCTTCAAAAGGAATAGGTGCATCTATAGCAAAACACTTTGCGGCAGAAGGCGCAAGGGTTGTTGTGAATTATGCCTCAAGTAAAGAAGGCGCAGATAGCGTGGTTAAGGAGATAACCGACAATGGAGGCATAGCCATTGCGGTACAGGCCGATGTATCTAAAGAAGCCGATGTAACCAGGCTGTTTGAAGAAACAAAGCGGGCTTTCGGCACCTTGGATATTTTGGTCAACAATGCGGTTTATCAGGGATATGCACCTATAGAACTGATATCAGCAGAAATTTTTCATAATAGTTTTAATGTCAATGTACTTGGTCCCATACTAACTATTCAAGCGGCTTTGAAACTGTTTGGCGATAAGGGCGGGAATGTCATCAATATCAGTTCAGGTGCCAGCAAGATGCCCCTTCCTGGAGCCTCTCTATATTCTGCAACTAAAGCGGCATTAGATGCCCTAACGATTTCTTTATCGAAAGAACTGGGTGCAAAAAACATTCGGATCAATTCTGTTTTGCCGGGTGCTACGGAAACAGAAGGTGCAACCAGTGCGGGCGTTACTGCCGGCAGTGAGTATGAAAAAATGTTTATTGCCAATACACCGCTTGGTCGCAGAGGCCAGCCCGAAGATATTGCGAAAGCTGTTGTATTTCTTGCTTCCGATGATGCAGCGTGGATTACGGGTGAGCAAATTTCCGTTTCGGGTGGTATGTATGGTTTTTAAATTCGTAAACTCAAAAAAATGAAAGACAATGGGACGGAATTATTGGTTGACGGTGGTTTCACCAAAACGCAAAAAATAATGGGTTCAAAAACTTAAGTTTCTTTCAAATCCCTGTTTCTTCCGGAAGCAGGGATTTTTTGCAAATACAAGAATCATAGTCGTAAATTAGCCTTAAGCAAGTCAAAAACGCAGTTTTTGCTCAAGATATTTTCGAACCAGTAATCGACTGATAATCTTTTGGTCCCTGGTTCGAGCCCGGGTGGGCGCAAAAACGGCCTTTACGATATCGTAAAGGCCGTTTTTGTTTTAGTCAATTTAAAAACCTTTGTTTAAAGCAAATAAGGGCATGTTTTGGTTCGAGCCCAATTGGGTTACCACAGGTGGGTAAGCTGCGTATCCGGCAGGCTTGATTAGGCTGTTACGTGCGCCTGGGCACCGGGTTATGTTAGCAATCTCAGGTGCTAATAATCTTAAAGATTGCTGCGGAGCGTTGCGGCGCCGATGACTTTAATCTGTAAGCCATCAGCGTCGATCCATTGCTCCGGCAGGTTAAAATAGCCAGAATTTATTTAATCGCCAGCAAGTCTACCTTTTCGATTACCGGACTGGTAGCTAACAACTCAGGTGCTTTGGCCATCAGTGCCTTGGCGATCTCGCCGCCCAGGTGCGCGTTGCGGCCGGCCTCATCCGTAAAGGTGTCGAAAATGCCGAAAGTGGACGCCCCGATTTGAAGGGCGTACCAACACACAGTTTCTGTTTCGGCTTGAGCCAAAGGTAAAGCGCTTTTTATGAAATCAGCGACTTCCTGTTCTTTGCCAGGTTTAGCTTCCAGGCGTGCGAGTAATGCAAATTTTTCCATGATGTTTATTTGTTGAATGCGTTAAAAAAAATGCCAATCAGGATCAGTCCTGATAGCAGATGGCAAAACTACCCAACCCACCCCTCAAAAAAGGTGAACTGGTTCACAAAAAATGCTTCCCGAAAAAATGCGTTAATTTGTAATTTAATACCATGGAAGACCTGTCGCCCTTTATTGAAAATATAAATCATAAGACCCGCCTTTCGCCTGAAAACATGGAGCGACTGACCGCTGCATTCCGGGTGGTGAAGGTCAAAAGAAAACAATTGCTCATCCAGCCCGGCTTTGTTGCCAAATACCGGATTTACGTGTTGAAAGGCGCTTTTCATTCTTATGTAATAGATGATAAAGGAAACGAACATACGATACAGTTTGCAGTGGAGGACTGGTGGCTTTCGGACTATAACAGTTACATTCACCAGACACCGGCCACGCAGTTCGTAGAAGCTTTGGAAAATAGTATCATTCTTCAGATCGATCACCAGGCCGAGCAGCAACTCAAAGAAGCCAATTTGGAATTGGCGACACTGTTCCTGTTGATGGCTGAGCGTTCGGCGGCTTATCTTGCGCGGCGCATCGTATCTAATTTGACGCAAAGCGCCGAAGAACGGTATAATGAATTTGTTGCCAAATATCCGCAGGTAGTGCAGCGCCTGCCGCAATACGCACTCGCCTCTTATCTTAATATGACCCGGGAGTTCTTGTCGAAGATCCGTAACGACAAGGTGCGAAAAAAGTGAACCAGTTCACGTGTTTTTCTTAAGATAGTTCATCGTTTTCCAAGTACGATTACCCCCAATTTTGTGGTCTAAAATTTAATATTATGTCACAAAAATTGAACAATAAAGTAGCCGTTATTACCGGGGGTAGCAGCGGTATTGGTTTAGCCATCGCCAAACGTTTTGCACAGGAAGGTGCCAAAGTCGCTATTACCGGCCGCAACCAAAAAACTATCGATCAGGCTGTCGCCGAGATCGGCCCTAACGGACTGGGCATCCAGGGCGACGTCTCCAAACTGGATGACCTGACCCGGATTTATCAAACAGTATCAAACCATTTTGGTAAAGTGGACACCCTGATCGTAAATGCCGGTGTTTACGTTTTAGCGCCACTGGCTGATTTTACCGAAGAACAATTTGACCAGGTTAGCGATATCAATTTCAAAGGCGCTTTCTTTTCGGTACAAAAAGCCCTTCCGGTATTAAAAGACGGCGCATCGGTGGTACTGATTTCTTCGACAGTTAACGGTAAGGGCATTCCTAACCATGCGGCTTATTCAGCAACCAAGGCTGCTGTACGTTCACTTGCCCGCAGTTTTTCTGCGGAACTGCTTGACCGCAAAATACGCGTTAACGCCTTAACCCCGGGACCTGTTGATACACCTGTATTTGCTTCGGTTACCGGCAGCGCAGAAGGAGCTGCTGCAATGAAAGAAGCTATGGGAAATTTTACGCCGGTTAAACGCGTAGCGGAACCAGAAGAATTGGCCGCTGCCGCTCTTTACCTGGCCTCGGACGACTCAACTTTTATGCTGGGTGCCGAACTGTTGCTTGATGGTGGTGTAAGGGAGCTTTAAGTGGGATGTAGAGCACCGATTTTTGTTACTATTTTAGAAATGCCAATTATTACTCAATGAATTGATATGGTCAAATTGTTGCAGAACTAAAGGTTCGCTATTCCGGAATATTGTGATTAATGGCTCCTGAATTTCAAACATTTCATATTAAATTGATAATGAGGCTAATGCCTTCAAATCTTTCATAAAATGGTTCGGGAAGCACCAATTAAGGCGCACGGAAGCGAACAACGAAAGTTGTTCGCTTTTTTTGTGTTCTGTATGTAGCCGCGGACTACCTGTCGATGGCGTCACGAGTCTCCACCCTTAAATCGGCCTTTTTTGATCCGTATATAGCCGGCAAAGCGTTCCATTTTTCCACACGAACACGTGGAACGAGATGAAACATTCTGATTATAAGCAACTTAAGTAAGTTACGATATGTAAGTATCTGATAATCAATAACTATTAATTTTTTGCTTTTTTGACGATTTCCTGTAATTGGCTTATAATAAGCGTGTTTCACTTTTTCCTGTTAATCAAAATTGTGTTCCATCCTGGAAAATATTTACACCTGGTTGAGTGGCTTTAAGCGGGCTATTTGTTTGCGGGCTACCTATCAGTGGGGCAGAAGAAGCCATCCCTTTTGACCTGGTCGTTATTCTCGCGCTTGAAAGGAGTTTTGTTTGTGATTTAAAAATCTTCATTTCTTTAAATTTTCGGTAACCTAGGTTCTGTTTTTAATGGCTGATAAAATCAAAATTTAATTAATAAACTTAAAATTTCTATTTTTAAACATAGTGCTTTTTGCTTCTATTCTAATAATAACTCTAACGTGAAAACACATTTATTTATAAACCAAATAGTTACAATGTAGTAAAACCTTTAATCAAGCTGTAATTAGCCCAAAAATCACTAATCGAAAGAAATCATGTGATAATAATAAAATATTGATTGTGAACAAGTTAAAATATTTGTCTAAAAACTCTATTTTTTTTAATATACCTTTATAAAAAACATTAACTATCATGGATTTTAACAACCAGCCACAAAGTGATTTTGCAGCTACTGAAAGTTCTGTAAATCAGCAAAATAACGTATTGAACGTAAATGAAGTACCTAATGCTGTATTGCAAAGATTGATGGCAGAGGTTAAAAATGATCAGGCTAACGATATGTATGCCTACGACCGCGCACACAATCGCCATAATCGTTCTTAACACGCCATAATGGCTTTTGAAGCACAAATTGATCCCGGGCTTGATACAGTTCTTGTAAAAGTTGCCAGTAGGTGTAATATTAATTGCACCTATTGCTATGTTTATAACATGGGCGACGATAACTGGGCGCACCTGGAGAAATTTATGACACCGGAAACAATCGGTGCGTTGTGCAATTCATTAGCTGAAATTGTAGTAAGACAGCGAAAATGCTTTAGCATTGTATTACATGGGGGCGAACCTTTTCTCCTAGGTGAAGCCCGGCTCCGGTTTTTATTAAAAAGTCTTCGTCAAGTTTTACCGGAACACTATCCGATCAGCATCCAAACAAATGGTATTTTAATTTCTTGGCCCATACTAGATATTTGCTCTAAATTCAAAGTTAGCGTAGCTGTCAGTATAGATGGCCCAGAGGAAGTACACAATAAATACCGGGTGACACACAATGACAAAGGTACTTTCGATCAGGTGGTTGCGGGGATCAATATTCTTAAAGCGCACACTGATGCCCATTTCCTTTATGCCGGATTACTAGCCGTCATTGATCCTCTTTCAGATCCCGTCGCGGTTTACCGTTTTTTTAAGGAACTCGATGCACCAAGCGTTGACTTTTTATATAAAGACGGCAACCATACTAAGCTACCGCTGAATAAAGCATCTGTGTTTTCTATTGAATACGGCGTGTGGATGGTAGCGCTCTTAGAGATTTATATAAATGATATAAATCCTATTAAGGTGCGGGTTTTGGATGATATGATCAAGTCACTAATTGGCGGTGTCGTGACAAAGGAAGGCATGGGACTAACAGACTTTTCGATAGTTATCATCGACACCGATGGCACGATCATGAAAAATGACACTCTAAAAAGCACCTATAATGGAGCTGATAAGTTTGATCAACCCTTGAACATCAAGGACGCCAGCTTGCTTGATTTTTTAAATTCTGATGAATTTAACGAGTATCGTAAAATGCAAAGGCCGTCCAACTCTAAATGCCTGAATTGCTCCGAATTGCATGTTTGTGGAGGCGGAATGATACTGAATCGCTGGAGTAAGGAGAACGGATTTGATAATCCATCCGTCTATTGTTCCGACCAATTGTATTTGATCAATGCAATTCGGAAAACCCTTGCTCAATATAATTTACAACATGCCTGAAAATAATTGCTTTAGTCTTAATACAGCACGGGTTGAACAAAGCCCATTCCTTCATTTTACTGCAAACTCAATTCTTCCGGCTGATAAGATAACACAAGTCTTCAAGTGGTTTCAGGATACCGGGATTTGGAATTTGGTCGAAACAGACTTTTACGAACAATACGAATTCAGTCTACTCCATACTGAACTTCCGGAAAATATGCTTTTTTTGGTTTCCGAAGAAACACTATCTTATATTGAACAAAAATATGTGCAGGAGTTTGGGGTCAATGCCCTAAAACTCGTTGATATTGTCGCCCATAAATTAGTCAATGAACAACGAATAGGCATTCACAATGACTTTATTAATGGTGAGGAAACCCATCGGATGGTACTGCATATTAACCCTTACTGGAAAGAAGAAAATGGCGGCTTGCTTCTTTTGTTCAAGTCAACTAAACCGGAGGATATCGTAAAAATTGTTAAACCTGCTGACAATACTGCTTTTGGTTTTGAAATTTCCAGGCAGTCCAATCATGCTGTTTCGAAAATTTATAATTTTACACGTTTCACCATTGTTTACACCTTTAAACAAATTTAATTGTGGAGTCGAGCAATCTTATTGCTGATTTTATAGCGCGGCCGTTCCCGTTATGGAACAATGCACTGTCTGTCAGGCTTGTGGATGACAATTTTAAAGCACTGAACAATACCTACGGCCTGACCTCCTCTATTTTGAAACATGCGGTAGTAAAAGAAAATATCCTTCCTTTAACAGAGGAGGTTGGTTGTATGGTTATTGCATTACCTTCGAAAGAGATACAATTTTTCTTTGACGATCACGGTTTAACGCCATTTTCAACTGATAACCTGTTTGATGAAGCGGTAGCACAGATTAAAGGGGCAATTGCTGTTTTTGAGGATGTTCCTCCTGTTAAAGATTTTATTATCAAAATAGTAAAATCGATCGTTATTCTTAAAGCTGAAGATCCTCAAACGGACATTAGCTACAGTCATCCGGACTTACCATTTTCGGTATTTGTTTCTGTTTGCGACCAGATATCGCCTATAACTAACTTACGGGTAGCGGAGTCTATTTTACATGAGGCGATGCATTTGTATTTAACATTAATTGAGGGGGTTTCACCCATGATTAGTCTTAATTCAAATGAAACTTTTTACTCGCCTTGGAGAGACGAACAAAGGCCGGTTCGGGGAGTTCTACATGGGCTTTGGGTTTTCAAAGCTATTTTAGACTTTTACTGTGTTATAAGGGAAAATGCTGTGAGTAATATCGTATTAGAGTTTATTGATAATCGAATTAAGTTGTTAAAGAAAGAAATAGCGCAGGTTTCGGGTTTTCAACATTCGAAAGGTCTAACCTCACAAGGTCAAATATTAGCGATGAATTTATTATCCTGATTTTGTTGTTAAACGACAGGTAATTCAGGAAAATTACACCTTACGCAATGTGCAAATTTAGCGGTATCCTTTGCCGCACTACCAAATATTTCATTAGCATTGTTGATAGCTTTAATAAGTTCACTTTTGGGTGTTTTTAAAATACCAACTGCCTTATTTAGCTGATCTTCGTCCGCTGGGTCTATTTTAGTAAGAATTTTTAGCGCTTGCAAAGCCTTGATATGAGTGAGCCTTGTCTCGTTCATGCGATCTAACTCCAAAATCTCAATTGTCTTCGCACCTTTGGCACTACCGCCGACTGGAACTGGTACTTCTTGATTAAAGGTAATAAAGGTTGCTGGATCTTCGATTGTGGGATCAATCAATAAACGATCTTCGTTAGATAAGACATTGGGGTGGTCATGGAAAAGCTTCCTAGTTAGTTCATCGCCTAAAGGGAATTCATTCTTTTTGTAAGTGCGGTTACATATTTCACAGGAAAACAAAAGATTTGCCCAATCATAAGAAAGCCAATAATATCCTGGATACACGTACCCTTTTGTTCCCGCTTTTTTATAAGCCGTTTTGGGCCTGAAATGTTCTACATCCCCGTAACTGGTTATCGTAAATATTGATTCACAAAAACAACATTTTTGGTGTTGGTCGGCTTTTAGTTGATCCTTAACTGTAGCATCGCCATAGATGTTTGAATCAATAGACAGAGACTTTAAGGAACGATTCTTCACGCCTGGTGCAGAGGTATATAAATGCGGGTTAGTTCCGTAGGCGGTGTTTAAAACGATGGTTTGTGCAGCTCCGTTGCCACTTAAAATTAGCGGTTCTACAGGCGATTTATTTATTCGTATCATCGTTTTTATTTTTTGTTATATCCATACTCTCGGCTAGGTCTTTTAAGATTTTCATGGCATCTGCTTCTTTTTTATTGTCCCCAAAAGGTAATGCGTCTATTTCAAGATTAAGCGCATCGAGTTTTGCTTTTTCCGTATCGTTTAAAGAGTCCTTTTTCAAAAGTTTTCTCCGTTGAACTGTGCTTTTAGTAACCTCCGGACTGCGGTCACTATCTATACCGAATAGATCACTTGTTATTACCTGCCCAATGCTCCAACCTTTTACCACCTCTGGGTTACTATCTATTATTACTTTTGTGCCATGTTTATAAACCACACAAATATTTTCAGTTTCCGAGGATTGCGCCATGAAAGGGCTATGCGCGGTACAGATAAATTGTGTCTTTGTAAAATGTCTTATTAAAAAGGCCTTCAATGTTCTTTGCCACACTGGATGCAAATGCAGGTCGATTTCATCAATGATAACCACTGCCGGCTCATTTAGAGGATTATCACTTTCCGGATTAAGCCATAACATTCTAATAGCAAGGTCGACCGCCCATGATAACATGGTTTGATATCCAAGACTAACGTTAAATAATGGTATTAATCCATGAGAAGTTTGAATTTCTACAATTTTCTCATTTTTCTCCCCATCAGCGTTGATCGGTGGGTTTATAACTATTGAATCAGCATTTTTGATGTCTGGCAATAGATCAGCGATAAGTTTTTTAAGTGTGGTGAGTAGTTTTGTCGATGAATATTTTTTGTTTTCCTCGTTTACAATATTCTGATTTTCTAATTGTTCTTTTATCGAAGCATAATCCAAATAAGCTAAAACCTGCTCAGGGTCGTAAAGCTCTCCTAGGTCAGAGAGCAAATTAAATGTAGGATCGCTTAGTTCCTGATTTTCAAAATTCTTTCTGGCTAAATGCCTACTGGCGCTGTAAGCAAAAAGATTAGGCGTATTAAATTCAGAAATTATTACGGACCGCGGTTCGACCAACGTCAATTTTCCATCTTTCCGCGCAAAATCCATCGATATAGTTAATACTTCTTTAGGCTTTTTATCCAGATTACAATTGTTTGCGAATGAAGCTTCGAGGCTTGTTTCTATGTTTTCCCCAAATCGAAGTATTTTATCATAGACATCTACGTCAAAACTCAGATCATCCATAACAGGCTTAATCTTCATTGGGAGTTTCAAAGGGTTCTTGACGTCTTCTTCCGATATTTTTGTTATTTCCGATATCTTTTTGACGTCATAATTATCCTCTAGTAATAACTTTGCTATCCTCAGCTGTTCGATAAATTCATTTTTAGGCGGGGCTGGCACAGGAACCATCCACGCCAGGCATTTCAACAGTGTAGTTTTCCCAACGCCGTTATCTCCTAAAATAAGTGTCCATCTAGCGACGGTACCGTCTTCATTCAGCAAATTAAGTTCTTGTTCCTCACCAAAACTTTTCACATTCTTTACTTTCAGTGATGTAAAGTACATCGGAAGTTTTTTTTGGCTCATGGCACTGGGTTTTCGTTTAGGAGGTAAAAGTCGTCAAATTAATGGATAAGTTCCGCACCTTTATAACGTTATAAAGGTGGTACACCAAACTGCCTCCGTGGCCTATTGCATCCATCGTAAAGTATTTATATTCAGTTAGAAATAGAGATAAGAGTGTAGCCCAGTTTTGGCCCACAAAAACGATATCAACCAACATCAAAAAGCCTGTAAATTATTAATTTACAGGCTTTTACATTTTAAGTCAGATCAAGATTTTTTATACCATTTTATCACCATCATCTATTAATGGAAGATCTTGGTGAGAATGTCTCGATGAAATAGGTGAAGACATTGAAACAGGTCGGCGGCCACGCTATTACCGAAGGGTGGACAAAATTCAACGCATCGGGCGGGTAACATTCTTCATCTCCGCCTCCGGCGGCAGTTCATATAGGATCCGTCTAATAAAAGCGGCTTAAACTCTAATTTTTTTAAATGTGAAATAGATAAATGTAAACTCAGTTCCTTCCCATTTCACAACCCTGTCTTCACAATCATAACTGATTGGATCGATAAGTTCCAATCCAAAGTTTTTTGCCCGATCAACAATATTTTGAATATCGGATTTATTAAAAATCTTAATGGGAACTCCATAAGCTTCTTTGCCGAATGTTTCGACAGGTTCAATCCAATAATCGGTCGAAGTGAATAAAATTCCTCCTGGCTTAAGGATCCGGCTCATTTCGAGCAGATATTTATCAATATTTACCCCATGTTCAATTACGCTAAGGCAGGTAATAGCCATGAATTTGTTTTCCTCGAAATAAGTTTCAGTGATATCCCCTGGTATATATTTTACTTCGCCAACCCTGGAACTGTTTTCAAATACTTTATTCATACAAAATAAGTTTTCATACCCGAACGCAGCAAGTTGATGCACAATAGCCGAATAATATTCTCCTCCGGCGTCCAATATGGCCGAATCCAAATGAATAGCCTTATCTCGGATGATAATTGACAAAGCAGCCGCCGAGTCCCAGTTCTTAGGAAGATCTTTGTGCTTAGGGACACCCAAGGCTTTTAATAGTTCTGTAGAAGCCAGGTAAACCTTGCTGTTCTTCAGGGTATCATTTGTTTGAATTGGTTCAAAAACAAAAGGACGTTTTTGGATATCTTTCTTTTCATAGTAAAGAAATTCAGACTTTTCAATAATGCAGTCTTGAGGAATTAACTTACTATATTTTTGATCAACAATAAAAAGGGTATTCGGGTACTTTTCACTATCGTGATCTTCACATAAACCTTTTGAAATCAGATCTGCGCAATAGGTTGTATCCCAATCAACATTCAGATATTCTATAATTTTAAAGTCTTGGGTGGCAAATTCAAATACTAACATTCCTATTGAGCTTTGGCCGGCTAAAAAGTAACGTTTGAGCGTAAAAAACGGCTCCCCTAATAAAAATAAAAGCTGACTTTCATATTTTTCTATTTCCGGAGGCCAGTTGGAGAAAGACCCGATCAGTCTTTTAAAGGCGCCATTGTCTTTAATTATTTCACATGAAAAATTTCTGAAATTTTGTTCTTTAACACTTTTATTCTGACATAACAAAAATGATTTTGAACCAGAATGCTCAAATAAGAATTTCTCCTCAAAATCAACAATTTCTTTAGTTACATTCGTTATCAAACGAAGCCGGCTTGCCCGGCGATTATTAATCAAGTCTACTGCTTCAGAAATATCTCCGGCCTCGCTGTCTATAAATTTGGCGTCTAAAAAGCAAGTTTGGCATTCCACATTTTCAAAAGTCCAAATCAAATTATCATTGTCAGGATCAATAAATTTATGCTTTCCATAAGCTTCTATAAAATACAAATATTGCTTTATTGCCGACTCAAATGTTGGGGTGTTCATTACCGTAATACTGTTTATGTGTAAAAAAGAATAATTTCAAAACAAGCTATAAGCTGACAATTTTTATTTTTCTAAATATTCCGCTTATCAGAAATAAGGGCAATTTTTTTCATTGTGTGTAAATCGGCATTTTTCAAATAAAAATATTGATTTAAAGAAATGTACTAACTTAGCGCCAGTTGTACTCATTATTTCGAGGGCTTTTGCCCGCGCAATGATTGAGTAAATCCTAATAACCGATATCATATGAAAACTGATTCTACTAAAAAGACACCTTTAATTTCCTGCCTTTGCATTACTAAGAATAAGTTGCAACTCTTGCAAAGAGCTGTTAAATGTTTTCTCAATCAAAGCTATCCGAACAAGGAATTAATTGTGCTTTTTGAAGATGGAAATGATGCTGTTTTGGAATATTCAAAATCACTGAACTTAAAAAACATAAAATTTGTAGCAGTTCCCATCCAACCCAAATTAACCCTTGGCGAATTAAGAAACCTGTCAATTCAGGCCAGTTCAGGAGAATATTTTTGTCAGTGGGACGATGACGATTGGTATCATAACGACCGGCTTTCTTTTCAGTTCAACGAGATGATCGCTAATGGTAAACAGGCCAGTGCGTTAGCCTACAAAATAATATTTAATATGTCCACTTCCGAATCCTACCTATCCGGCGTAGGACCGTGGCCCGGCACCATAATATGCCAAACCAGCTTAATTGGAAATGATTTGTCCTATCCTGCACTAAGCAGACATGAAGACGCCGATTTTCTTGATCAATTGTCTGTCACGAACCGGCTATTTCCAGTGATAAAACCTTCGCTTTATATTTATATCTACCACGGTAATAATACATTTGGGTCTGAACATTTTGATTTAATCTTTTCAATGGCTCAACCTTTGCCAGCATCAATTAGTTTCGCTATTGAGCAAATTATAACTGAAGTAACATCCCCCGAAGATGCTTCTTCGTTTTTATTCAGTCACGAGCTCTTAAAAGAGCTTAATTATATGCATCGCAACGCCTAAGTCCCGTTCCCGGTGCGATCAATCGTGTCCGCAATTAAAAGCTATCTGTAATGTAATATGGATAACGCCTAAGTGACTTTTAATGACTCAGCAATTTTTAAACATTGATAAAAATCAATACTTTCTGAAAAAGCTATTAATAGGCACGTTTTATATAGCCTGAACTTCAACAGGGGTAAGGCACCAATCCAATACCGCACATGCGGAATGCAGTTTATTTTCCGCCTGTTTAAAAGCAATACTTTGCGGGCCATCAAGAACTGCTGCTTCAACTTCCTCGTCTCTGTGTGCAGGCAGGTCGTGCATAAATATAGCTTCCGGATACCGGTTCATCAATGCTTGCGTTACTTTAAAAGGTTTAAAAATATCCTTCCAGTTTTCATCTTTTTTTATCGTTCCGGTTGTCTCCCAGCGCGTAGTATAAATAATATCGAACGCCTGTGGCAAATTTTCAACATGATGTTGTTCAACAACGGTAGCACCATTTGTTTCTGCATATTCCTTTGCAGCCAGCATAGTTTCCTGTGGTAAACCGTAGCCCTGCGGCGTGCAGAAATAAAGCTGCGTACCCGAAAACCTTGTAAGAGATAAAGCTAAAGCCGCGGCAGTATTATTCCCTTCGCCTATATATAAAACGCGCAGGCCTGAAAGATCTCCAAAATGCTGTTTCATTGTTGTAAGATCGGCTAAAGCCTGGGTAGGATGCTCATCGGCTGTCATCGCATTTATAACAGACATGCTGCTTTGCGCAGCAAAAGCTCTCATATCTTCCTGGCTGCCGGCAGTTCTTGCCACCAACCCATCCAGCATTACCGAAAGAACCCTGGCGGTATCCTGTATGGTCTCGCCCGTATTTATCTGCAGGTCATTAGCGTTGTATGTAATGATCTGGGCGCCCAAACGTAAGGCAGCCGACGAGAAAGAAGTCCGGGTACGGGTTGATGTTTTAAGAAAATATATCCCGATGATTAATCCCTGCAAAGGCTGCTTTTTTTCATTGGTGCCGTTTGCATAAGATAATCCAAGCGAAACAAGTTGCGAAAGTTCTTCGTTAGAAAGATCTTTTAGTGAAACAAGGTGCGTTCTTTTATATTTCATCATTTTTATGATTATACTATTATTAGTGATTTTTCACGATCCTTCAAGGCGCCAATGATCAATTTTGTAATCCCGGAAATTTCATTGTGGAGAAAAAAATGCCCGCCATTAAAATAATGAACCGAACATGTACCATTTGTATGCAAACGCCATCCGTTAAGCTGCTCTGCAGAGATCTTACTATCGCCCTTGCCCGAAAAGATCGTAATGTTACAATCAAAAGGATTAACCTCCCTGCCCGTTAACTTAGTCTCCGATAGTTTAAAATCATTTCTCAACAAGGGCAGAAAAAGCTCCCTCAGCTCAGGATGTTCAAAAAGTTCACGGGGGGTGCCTCCAAGTCCAAGCACTTCTTGTTTAAACTCGTCGTCGTCCATTAAATGATACGTCTTATCTTTCTCTGATTTGATATTTGGAGCGCCCCTGCCGGAGAAGAAGATATGAAGCGGCTGCGGCAGATCCAGTTGCTTTATTTTTTGTGCCAGCTCATAGGTTAGTAATCCGCCTAAACTGTGTCCAAAGAAAGTATAAGGGGTATCCATTATATCATCTTTTATTTCCTGGTAGATATCTTCAACAGCGTCCTCTAAATCACTGTAAAAAGGCTGTCCGGTACGCTTTCCCCTACCTGCCAGCTCTATCGGAATTACCTCAATTCCGGTATGTGCAGAAAAGTATGCTTTCCACGCGTTATATATGGTGGCCGATCCACCTGCGTAAGGAAAGCAAAATAATTTTGTGTGTTCCATATAATAGTTAGTATTTAGTGCCTTTTCCCATAACTTACAACCGAATTATGCTTTACCGGTCTTAAAATCAGGCGTTAATTGCCACCTCTTCATTTACCGGCCTTTTTAAAGCCTTCAAAATAATGTCGCCAAAATTAAAAGCAGCGCTCGTTTGCTTCATTTCTAAATTTAAGGCGGCTAATGCATTTTTCTGATCTTTATAATCTTCCGAACCTGTACTTAGGAGCGATGTTATTGTTTTTTCTAACTTCTCATGCCACAATTCGTCGTTTAAGTCTGCCGGGATAAAAACCGCGGCATTTTTCTGCGCTAACTGCTTGGCAACATCGTCCCTGTCATAGCACCTGCTGCCTAAAATAATAGCGGGCACCTGGTACTTAATTTGATAATTGTAAGTGCCGCTGCCGCAATGATGGATCATCAGATCGGCATGCGAACAAATAAGCTGCATAGGCAAAACCATGGCAGAGAAAAAACGACCTTTTTGTTCCCCGTTCAAATCGTTATAGCCTTGCAGGTTTGTGATAACGGCGGCTCCCCTATCCAGCAGCAATTTAACAACCGAATGTGCTTTGCCCGTAATCTCCGTTGGTTCGGTTAAACCGTGTGTAAAATAAATTACCTGGCGTTCGCTGTTCTTATCTATAAAGTTTTTTACCGCCTGCTGGTTATCCTTATATTCTTCACTCAACGATGTTAAATTTTCCATTATCTCATTGTCTGATAGCGTTAACGCTCCGGAGTACACATAGGAATTATCCTGCTTAAGTTCGTCTGGCAATTCCTCGATAGATGGTATGGAAGGTATTATGTTTAAATCGCCAACAAACAGGTCGGCTACGGTATCAGGTTTCCACATTCCTAAGCCAGGCAGATCCAACTTTGAGATAGCATCCAAAAACTGTACGGCCTCTGAACTGTGCTGATACCCCGGCGTATTTTTTTCATAAGGTATAATCCCCCGTCTTACTACAGATACCCGTGGAATTCCTGCAAAACGAGTGGAAAAAGCCGTGGTATAATTTAGATCATCAACCACCAAATCAGGTTTAAACTTTGAAAAGGCGATCAATTCCGGTGTGGTCTTGTCTTGTAGCCTCCTGTCAATTTCCAACACCTTTAAGTTGAATTTTCGTACATATTTATGAAAAGCCGCAGGCAATAGAAAAGCGGTTTCAAAAGATTCAGTGTTTAGCTGCTTAGCCAATGCAATTAACGGAATGATATGCGATGGCATTGGGTTAGGAATAAATAAAGCTCTTATTACCATTGTTTCTAAGTTAAATTTAAAATATTTAATATTTGTGCAGGCGCCATACTAATTCCGCCTGCTTAAACCAATATAAGGTTATCTGCCTGATACACTTTGTTTGTATGCTGCCTCACTGCCTCCCTTATCAAGGCTTTGGCTAAACATTGTGTGGAGTCTATTATTGCCATGCCTTCTATCTGCTTCGCCTTAAGCACAAGTGGCAGCTCTGTACATCCAAGTACAATTGCTTCCGCATTATTTTTTTTGAAAAACGATATTGCTTCCCCGCACAGTAAGATCACATCTTTTGTTATACAGGTTGGATTGGCTTTTATTCCTATTATCGGGTCATAGATCATCCTGTGAATAACACTATCCTGGAAGGTAAAATCAGGGATCACCACTTCATATCCTTTTTCTTGCAACAATTTTTTATACAAACCTGATTTATAACTACCGTTAGTTGTCATCAATCCGATCCTCGAAATTCCGGGGTGATTTTCAGAGATGTAATTACATACCTCCAAAGGCATGTTCAATAGCAAAGGCTTATTTTCAAACTTGTTGATTTTTGATTCTATCACATCAAAAATTGCTGTTGCATGTGATGTGTTACAAGCCATTCCAATTACATCTGCACCGGCAATCGTAAGTTTTTTAATAACTTCAACTATTGCGTAGGCTGGATTAGTTAAAACTTTGCCTTCTAAAAATAAAGTCCTGTCCTCAATTTTTCCGGGGAAAGCCATTAAAATAACCGAGAGGTGCTGCTGATCGGTTGAGGCCTCAGTGTTACTGATTATGCTATCGTAAAGAGCAGCACCTGCTTGTGGACCCATTCCTCCCACAATGCCAATTGTTTTGGATTTTTTAAACTTCATAAAAATTACAGCTTTAGTTAATGGAATTTATCGGCGAACGCCGGCTATTTTATGTCGGTTTGGAAAAGAGTTGTTATCTGTTTCTCAGATCTCCGATTCGATTTTCTGCAGTTGGGGTTCTTTCGATTTTAGTTCTATTTCCCTGCAGATCTGCTCAAGTGAGTTACCGAAATATAAATTGAAAGGCAGTTCAACGCCATATTCATCATTAATTATCGAATTTACCCTTATTAAAAGTATGGAATGCCCGCCAAGGTCAAAGAAATTGTCGTCAAGATCTATTTCACCGGCATTTAAAATATCGTTCCAGATCTTAGCAACATTGATCTCAATTTCCGTTCCGGGCCTTAAGGAACTTGTTTTTTCCACCTGGAATTTATCAATTGATTTCACCAGCTCCTTTATATCGGCCTTGCCGTTATTCGTTAATGGAATTTTATCGATCTCCAGCATCTGTGCCGGAACCATATATTCAGGAAGCTTTGTTTTAAGGAACTTTTTAACCTCGAACATATTAAGTATTACATTATCTTCAGGAACCAAAAAAGCTGCCAGCTTTCTGTTTTCAGTATCTCCAAAGCATGTTACTATGGCTTCTTTAATGTTTTCATACGATAATAGCTGGCTCTCTATCTCGCCCAGCTCTATTCTATATCCCCGGATCTTCACCTGGTTGTCTATCCTGCCCAGGTACTCGATGTTCCCATCCGGTAACCAGCGCGCAAGGTCTCCTGTCCGGTAAAGCTTTTCTCCTGCTTTGTACGGGTGATCTATAAACCGCTCCGATGTCAGCTCAGGCTTGTTCAGGTAACCACGTGACAAGCCCACACCCGAAATGCAGAGCTCTCCTGCTACGCCGGCCGGGCTCAATGCTGTATTTTTGTCTAAAACGTACATCTGCGTATTGGCGATCGGTTTGCCGATAGGGATCAGTTCATTCTTTATGTTCAGGTCGCATTCATAGTAAGTTACATCTACCGTTGCTTCTGTCGGACCGTAAAGGTTTATCAGTCTTGTTCCATTAGCCTGGTACAGGATCTTTGAAAAACGGTTCACCTGCTCGGCGCCCAATGCCTCCCCGCTCGCAAATACCTGACGGAGTGTGTTTAACCGCCCTGTTTTATCCCGCGCTGCCGCATCTAAGAAAACACTTAACATCGACGGTACAAAGTGGATCGTCGTTACTCCATGCGCTGCTATCTCATCGATCAGCTTTGCCGGGTCTTTCTCTGTCTCAGGTGCAGGAACACAAACTGATGCCCCGGTAAACGACCACCAGAATAACTCCCATACCGATACGTCAAATACCAGCGAGGTTTTCTGTAGCAGTACATCTTTTGAGCTTAGTGGGTATTCCTCCTGCATCCAGTGCAAGCGGTTAACCACCGAACCATGTTCTATCATCACCCCCTTGGGCTGGCCTGTTGAGCCGGAGGTATAGATAATATACGCCAGATCAGATGGCCCCGGTCTGCCCTGAGGCGCTGCCGGTGATGCTTTTATCTTTTCCCCTGATGTGTCAAGGTTCAGCAAGCCTGTCTCCATTTCCGGTGACAATGCTTCGATATACCGGGTACGGGTGATCAAAACTTTTAAGCCCGCATCTGATATGATGGTGTTCAGCCTGGCTGACGGGTAATGCACAGAAAGCGGCACATATACTGCACCTGCTTTCAGGATCCCGAATATCGACGGGAAAAGCTCTTCTTCCCTTTCCAGCAATAAACCTACCTTATCGCCTGTTTTAACTCCTTCTGTTTGCTGCAGGTAAGCTGCCAGCTGGTTCGCTTTTTCATTCAGCTCTTTATAGGTAAGCGTATGAGTTCCATAAACTACCGCCACATTATCCGGCGTTCTTTCTACCTGGGCCTCGAACAAATCAATGATCGTTTTATCTCGCGGATAATCCACTGCTGTTGCATTAAATTCATTCAATAGCTTGTTGCGTTCCAACGCAGATAAAATGTCGATATGTGAGAGTTGTTTATCCGCATCCTCAGTCACCACCGTTACGATCCGTTTGAAGTACGAGATGAAACGGTCTATCGTCTCTGCCTCAAATAAGGCTGTGCTGTATTCGAAGGTTAGCTGCAGTTCTTCCCCTGCTTCTAATACAATTAACGTGAGGTCGAACTTCGAGATGCCGGGATCAGCATCACGGAACTTTAGCTGCAGTCCAGGGATCTGCAGCTCTTCCTGCCGGAAGTTCTGGAACGTGAACATCACGTCGAACAACGGGTTACGCCCTGTATCACGTGGCAACTCCAGCTCATTCACCAGCTCTTCATACGGATACAACTGGTGCTCAAAGCCCGACAGCGAGCTCATTTTGACTTCTTCCAAAAACTCCCGGAAGCTCAGCCCGCTCTTGGGCTGGTTTCGCAGCGCCAGCGTGTTCACGAACAGGCCGATGATCCCTTCCAGCTCTGCATGGTATCGCCCTGCTATCGGTGTACCTATCGTGATGTCTTCCTGGTTGCTCAGCTTGCCGAGCAATACATTCAGTACCGACAGCAGTGTCATGAACAGCGTCGCTTCGCTCTTTTCTCCAAGCGCCTTAAGCTGATGGGTCTCTTCCCTGTTCAGTGTAAATGTCCGGCTGCTTCCCTGGTAACTCTTTACCGATGGCCGGCTATGATCCAGCGGTAGATCCAGTACGCTTAGCTCTCCTGAAAACCTTTCTTTCCAGTAACTGCGCTGGCTGCTGAGTTGTTCCTGCTGGGCCTGGCTGTGCTGCCACTCTGAGTAATCTTTATATTGTAAGCTTAGTGCCGGAAGACTCCCTTTTTCGTACAGCGCCATAAAGTCCCTGATCAGGATCCCCTGTGATACCCCGTCTGTTATGATATGGTGCATATCTGCCAATAACAGGTGATTGTCCTGCGATACTTTTACCAACCCTACCCGTATCAGCGGGCCTGTACCCAGGTCGAATGGACGGATGAAGGACGTGATCACTGCTGCTGTTGCTGCCGAATCACCTGCCTGGTAATGGGTGATCGTAAAGTCCGTGGTCTCATCGATCCGTTGTACCACATCCCCTGCTGACACTTCAAAGGTCGTGCGCAGGCTTTCATGACGCGTGATAAGCGAACGGAAGGCCGCATTCAGCCTGTCAAGGTCCAGTGCTCCCTCCAGCTCTACCACGTAGGGCATGTTATAAGCAAGTGACGTGCGGTCAAGCTCGTATAAAAAATACATCCGCTGCTGCCCTGACGAGAGTGCATAATACGGTAAAACCTGTGCTTTGCTGATTTGATAAGCAGGCAGAACTTTATCCATGGAGAAAGGATCGTGCTCTGTTTCTAAAATCTTAAGATCATCAAGTTTTGCGCTTACTAAAATCGCTTGCTTTTGGATAGTCAAATTCATAAAAAGTTCCGCCAGGCTCACTCTCACGCTAAATTCAGCAAATACCCTGGACATTAATCTCATGATATTAAGCGAGTTTCCGCCCGCTGCCATAAAGTTCTGATCGGTAGAGATCTGACCGGCTTCCAGGATGTCTTTCCACAAAATAAAAATTCTCTCTTCTATTTCGTTGGCAGGTAATAATGTTTCATTTGTTTTTTCGGCACTCTCAATCAGCAGGTTATAATTAACTTTTCCATTACTTAGCAGTGGAATCGTATCCATGATGCTAATCCTGGATGGCATCATATAAGCGGGCAAGTGTTCAGCTAAATACTTTTCAACTAACAGGCTAAAACTCTTTGGCTCACATTCATCACCATCAGCCGTCACAAAGGCAATTAACGAATCTGTCTTTTTATCATGGAGGACGACAGCATTTTCAACTGCCTCACATTTCCTCAGCACCCGTTCTATTTCATCTAATTCAATCCGTATTCCCCTAAGCTTAATCAGCCTGTCTTCCCTGCCTAACAAGTCAATACTACCATCTGCCAAACGCCTTGCACTATCGCCTGTTTTAAAGGCAATTCGTTGCCTGTTATTATCATATAGATGAATAAACTTATTTGAAGTTTGCTTAGCATTATTGAGGTAACCATTAGATAAATAGTTAGACACAATATAAAGTTCGCCCGCAATAAGAGGTCTGCAAGGTTTTTGATCCTTATCCATTATCATCAGCTCTACATCCGCTATTGGCTGTCCGATCGGTATTTTAACCTTTGAGCTATCAGTTGATTGGATGTTATAATAAGAACTGATCATGGTGGCTTCCGTAGATCCATAAAGATTGACCAATTGAACGCGATCGCCAAAAACATGATACCAGTTAGCCAGTTCAGCAGGAATAATACGCTCCCCTGAAAGTAGTACATGCTCCAGCTTTTGATAGCTTTGGGCTGTTATATCCTTATGGTTAAATATCCTGAATACACTGGGTACACAGTGTACAAAGTTGATCTCCTGCTTATCGATCCATTGAATCAATTCTTCCGGATTAAAAAGGCCTTCTTTTCTTGGAGCTACACAAATAGTGCCTCCACTTGTAAGCGGGACAAATATATCCCTCAAAAATGCGTCAAAATATGGGGATATTAACTGACTGAACCTTTGACCAGGTTTAATATTATAAGTTTCAATTTCCCATTTTAAAAAGTGCCACAAGCTGCTGTTTTTCCCTATTATTCCTTTAGGCTCGCCGGTAGACCCTGAGGTAAAATAGATGTACAAATCATCATCTTCCTGATACTCGGGGTAAATGAACCTTTCATCCGCGGCAGGCTGTTTTAAAATATCAGACAGTCTAACCGAACGGACCGGACCTAATTTTTCCTGAATATTTTCATCATCCGAAACGATAATTGTTGACTCGAGATCTGATTTTTCGGCAATTAACGCAAAACGTTTGTCGGGCAGTGATGGATCAAGCGGAACAAAAATGCATCGGGCCCTTATCACACCGATCATGCATACTACCATGTCTGTTACGTTGCTGACACAGATCCCAATCCTGGACTTGTGACCAAATCCATTTTCGATTAAAAATGTTAAAACTTTATCAGATCGTTCAAGTAATTCCGAATAAGAAACGTAATTACCGTTCTCTTCTATCGCTACGCTGTCCTTATAGCTACGAATAATTTGGCCTAAGTCTTTTTGTGAATACATAAAAATGCAGTTAAATTGTGATAGATATAAATTTTTGAGGCTTATCGTTTTTCAATAAATTGTTCCAGGAAAATCCCGAACGTTATGACGATAATTAATAGATCCGTTTCGAATGGGGCATTGATTGAAAAACCTGGTGTGCTGTATTGTTTTTTTAGCTTTTCTATGTGATCTGCATTAAAAAAGCCTTGCTTTTTAATCCTATCGTATGACAGGATATCGTTGATATATTCGATATTCTTCTGCAATAAATAAGGGCTTCCGGGAGCTACAAACCCAAACTTTTCCCTGTTTAAAATTTCTTTGGGAACACTTTTTTCTGCGAGCCTGCGAAGGAGGTATTTTTCAGTAAAATCCCGCAACTTCAGATCAGAAGGAACCCTGGTAGAAAACTCTACAAGATTCTTATCCAAAAAAGGATACCTAACCTCTACTGAGTTCGCCATTGCCATCCTGTCACCGTGATCTGAAATTAAATGGTCAACCATTCTGAGCTTATAATCGATGTAAGATCTTTTGTTCAGAACATCTCTTGCTTTTATTTTTTCATGATCAATAATTTGATGATTCAGACAATTTATCTCGTCAAAACTGGATAATAAGCCATCAGCATAGATTTCCTTTTTCAATCGCTCAGCTTCAAGAAAACTATTTTCATAATAAAAATTGCCGTCGCCCCATACCTTGTTTCGTAAATCAAACTCCTCTGGTGAAACCGTATTGTTGGTTAAACCCATAGCTCTCATCTTATCAAACCGGTAACCTACATAGCCGGCAAAAAACTCATCTGCTCCCTCACCAGATAAGATCACCTTCAGCTGCTTATCTCTAACCGCTTGCGACAGGTGTAACGAAGCTGTATTATAAGTTTCTTTTATGGGGCATTCGCTATGATAGATAGCGCGTGGCAATCGTTCACTTATGTCGTTGGATAAGAAGGTTTTTTGATAAAGGTCTGAATGGCTGCTTTTTGCAATTATTTTTTGATATACAGATTCTGAGATCTGTGAATCAGGAAAGTCAATTGAAAATCCCTTTTTGTTATTCTGCTCAGAAAGCTGATCAACCTTCATAGCTATCAGAGATGAGTCGAGGCCGCCACTTAAATAAAGGCCCGTAGGAACATCTGATCTCAAACGTAATTTTACCGAGTTCTCGAAATGATATTCAAGTTCTTCTAAATATTCCTGCTCACTTTTTTCATTTGCTGCACTTTCGGGCGGGTTTTGAGGTAGGTCCCAATATTCATGATCGGTGATCTTCCCATCATTGCCGACCAGTAAGAAATGGCCATTTTCCAGCGAGTGAATGTTTTTAAACATCGTGCGGGGACTTATAAGCCCCGGAAATGTAAAGATCTGGTCGAGCCCTGTAACATCTACGCTGGGCGATACGGAAGGGTGCTCCAATATGGCCTTCACCTCCGACCCGAATATGAAGGTGTTGTTAACAAACGTGTAAAAGAAAGGCAGGATCCCCATCTGGTCCCTGGCGCAAAACAACATTTTCTTTCTTTTATCAAAAAGAGCAAAAGCAAACTGGCCATTCAGGTCATTAAGAAACGCTGTTCCTTTTTCCTCATACAAATGCAGTATTACCTCAACATCAGATTCTGTTTTAAATGAATGTCCGCGGGATTTGAGATATTTCTTTAACTCGATGTAATTAAATATTTCCCCGTTGCAGATGAGCACCAGGTTTTCATCTTCATTATATATGGGCTGCATCCCGTTTTCAAGGCCAATTATGCTGAGCCTGGTAAAACCTAATGCCACGTTATCAAAAAACAACGTGTTTTTTGCATCAGGCCCGCGATGAATGAGTTTATCATTCATCTTACTCAATGTGATCTTGTCTCCTTCAGAAACTCTTTCACCGTATTTTACAAATCCGCAAATGCCGCACATATATGATTGTTGTGATTGGTTAAAAAATAAATTACTGTTAAGCCGGAATGGTGTATCCATAATCAACCCGCGATAAAACGCGGCCGATCAGAGAATTAAAATGAATATTTGTTGAGGTGTTAAATATCACCCGGGCTGGTAATGCCGGGTGATATAAGTGGTTTAGGATAAAAGAGGACTGTTTTACATGTTCTCTTTCAAACAAACCATAACAGGCAGTGCCAAAGGTTATGACATACTTACTTCAGATTCGATGCCTATTTTATCTATTTCTATTTTTGGGTTGTTTACAACGTTGCTTATGATATTAATAAAGATATCTATGAAAATTTTTATGGTATCGTCGTCATACAATGAGCTATTGTAATTAAACAATATTTGAAACTGATCTTCATTTTCACTTACCACAACCTCCAGATCGTATTCAGCACTTTGCGTGTTGTTAATCTCAGTGTTTCTATGGTCGGCTCCCTCTTCTTCCTCAATAGCTACGTTTTTAAACTGCAGATCTCCCAGTTCCTGACCGTTATCAATTGTGTTGTCAAATGAAAAATGTACATCAACCAATTGTTTTATTTCGGAACTAACCAGTGATACGATCTGATCGTATGGATATGCCTGGTGATCGAAAGCTTCCAAAACACATTCTTTTACCTGGTTCAGGAATCTTGAATACTTACTGCTGCCATTAACATCTACTCTTAAAGGAAGGATATTAACAAACGTTCCCACAATCTCCTGGAGATCTTTTGAACTTCTCCCTATGGCATCTGTACCGATTATAACATCCTGGTCTCCTGTTATTTTATTTAACATCAGGTAGTAAACGGAAAGGAAAAACATAAAATCAGTAACTTCGGCTTCTCTCGAAAACAATTTTATTTTTCTGTAAAGATCATTCCCGATAGAAAATATCATTTTGGATACCGCATTATTTTCTACCAATTCCCTTTCCTGTAAAATGGGAAGGTTTAATCTTTTTAAGTTCCCATACAGTTTGTTTGACCAGTAGTTCTTGTGCCTCCCCTGATTTTCTGTCTCTTTCCTAACCCACTCTGCAAAGTCAATATATTCCAGTTCCAGTTCCGGTAGCTTTTTACCTAAATATAAATCCCTTAGGTCACGGGTTAAAATATTTACCGAGGCGCCATCACAAACTATATGATGAATGTCGATAAATAAATAGTTTTTGCTTTCTCCCTTAACTACTAACGCTTTGATAAGGGGTGCTTTTGATAAATCAAAGGGCTGTATAAACGCCATAAAGCAGCTTTCAAGTGTTTCATTACCGAGGTCAAAACACTTCAATTCAAAGTTCACATCCGGTACTATTTGCTGAACCACTCCCTCGTTTGTTAATTCAAAACAAGTTCTTAAACCTGAATGTCTTTTTATTAAAGCCTGGAAAGCCTTTTCCAATTGTTTCACATCAGGCGCCTTGTTTAATTCTATCATCGAACTAATATTACGGTTTGTATTATCTGTATCTAACAGGTAGCCGAAATACATCCTTTCCTGGGCAGGCGATGTTAGATAATACTGTTTCCTTTCTGTTTTTGGTATTGAACTTTCGCTGCCAGGTTGGGCATGTTCAATGAACCGGGCTAACTCTGCTACGGTATTGCTTTCAAATATTTGTCGTAATCCCATCTCTACTGAAAAAACACCCTGGATCTTATTAGTTACCTGTACAGCATGAATGGAGTGCCCGCCTAACTCAAAAAAGTTTGCATCTGTACTAATAGCGTTCTGATCAAGCTCCAAAACCTCGCTCCATATAGCAGTGAGTTTTCTTTCCGTTTCGTTTGATGGGGCTACATAACTTTCTCCTATAGTAAGCTCCGGTTTAGGTAAACTTTTACGATCAGCTTTTCCATTAATGCTAAGTGGTATGGCGGTAAGGTGTACAAAGTACGACGGGATCATATATTCCGGCAGTGTCTTTGACAGATGAGTTTTCAAATCAGATATGTTCAGCACATCGTTAGATACGTAGTAACCAACCAGGTATTTCTCTCCTTCACGTTCGCGGGTCACTACTACCGCTTCGCGGATCTCAGGATGACTAACCAGCTGGCTTTCTATCTCGCCAAGCTCAATTCTATAGCCACGGATCTTCACCTGGTCGTCTATCCTGCCAAGGTACTCGATGTTCCCATCCGGTAACCACCGTGCAAGGTCTCCTGTACGGTAAAGCTTTTCGCCTGCTTTGTAAGGATGGTCAATAAACCGCTCTGCTGTCAGCTCCGGCTTGTTCAGGTAACCACGTGATAAGCCCACACCCGAGATGCAGAGCTCGCCTGCTACGCCTGACGGGCTCAATGCTGTATTTTTGTCTAAAACATACATCTGCGTATTGGCAATTGGCTTACCGATAGGGATCATTGCATTTTTTATGCTTAGGTCACATTCATAATAAGTTACATCTACCGTTGCTTCTGTAGGTCCGTAAAGGTTGATCAGTCTTGTCCCGCTGGTCTGATACAGGATCCCTGCAAAACGGTTTACCTGCTCTGCTCCCAATGCCTCCCCGCTCGCAAAAACCTGCCGAAGGCTGCTTAGTCGCCCTGTTTTATCACGGGCTGCCGCGTCTAAGAAGACACTTAACATCGACGGTACAAAGTGGATCGTCGTTACACCATGGAGGGCTATCTCATCTATCAGCTTAGCCGGGTCTTTCTCTGTCTCAGCAGCCGGAACACAAACTGATGCGCCGGTAAACGACCACCAGAATAACTCCCATACCGATACGTCAAATACCAGTGAGGTTTTTTGTAACAGTACATCTTTTGAACTTAGCGGGTATTCCTCCTGCATCCAAAGCAAACGGTTAACTACTGAACCATGTTCTATCATCACCCCCTTGGGCTGACCTGTTGAACCGGAAGTATAGATGATATACGCCAGATCAGCTGGCCCGGATCCGCCCTGAAGCGCTCCGGAGGATGCTTGTATTTTTTCCGCTGAAATATCAAGGTTTAACAAGCCCGTGCCCATCTCCGGCGACAAGGCTTCGATATACCGGGTACGGGTGATCAAAACTTTTAACCCGGCATCTGTTATAATAGTGTTCAGCCTGGCTGATGGGTAATTAACAGAAAGCGGTACATATACTGCCCCTGCTTTCAGGATCCCGAATATCGACGGGAAAAGCTCTTCTTCCCTTTCCAGTAATAAACCAACTCTATCGCCTGTTTTAACGCCTTCTGCCTGTTGCAGGTAAGCTGCCAACCGGTCGGCTTTTTCATTCAGCTCTTTATAAGTAAGCGTATGAGATCCATAAACAACCGCCACATTATCGGGCGTTCTTTCTACCTGGGCCTCGAACAGATCGATGATCGTTTTATCTCTTGGATAATCTACCGCCGTTGCATTGAACTCATTTAAGAGCCTGTTCTGCTCTGACGGTGATAAAATGTCGATCTGAGATAATTGTTTATTGGCATCAGCGGTGACCTCCGTTACGATCCGTTTGAAGTACGAGATGAAACGGTCTATCGTTCCTGCTTCGAATAAAGCTGTGCTATATTCGAAGGTGAAATGCAACTCGTCTTCAGAAACTGTTGCGGTTACTTCTATATCGAATTTCGAGATGCCGTGATCAGCGTCACGGAACTTTAGCTGTAATCCGGGGATCTGCAGCTCATCCTGACGGAAGTTCTGGAATGTGAACATCACATCGAACAACGGGTTACGCCCTGTATCACGCGGCAGTTCCAGTTCATTCACCAGCTCTTCATACGGATACAACTGGTTTTCAAAGCCCGACAGCGAATTGGTTTTTACTTCTTCCAAAAACTCGCGGAAGCTCAGCTCACCCTTTGGATGGTTGCGTAAGGCCAGCGTGTTTACGAACAGCCCGATGATTCCTTCCAGCTCCGCATGGTAACGCCCGGCTATCGGTGTACCTATCGTGATGTCTTCCTGGTTGCTCAACTTGCCCAGCAATACGTTCAGTACCGACAGCAGCGTCATGAACAGTGTCGCTTCGCTCTTTTCTCCAACCGCCTTCAGCGCTTTTGTTTCTTCCCTGTCAAGGGTAAATGTTCGGCTGCTCCCCTGGTAACTCTTTACCTGCGGACGGCTATGGTCCTGCGGAAGGTCCAGTACGCTCAGCTCTCCTGAAAACTTTTCTTTCCAGTAACTGCGCTGGCTGCTGAGTTGTTCCTGCTGGGCCTGGCTGTGCTGCCACTCTGAGTAATCTTTATATTGTAAGGCTAATGCCGGAAGGCTTCCTTTTTCGTACAGTTCCATAAAGTCCCTGATCAGGATTCCCTGCGATACGCCGTCTGTTATGATATGGTGCATATCTGCCAGTAACAGGTGACTCTCTTGTGCTGTTTTTACCAGTCCTACCCGTATTAGCGGGCCTGCACCCAGGTCGAACGGCCGGATGAACGAGGTGATTACGGCTGCCGTTGCTGCGGCATCTGCTGCCTCGTAATGGCTGATCGTAAAGTTTGTTGTTTCATTTATGCGTTGCACTACGTCACCTGCTGATACTTCAAACGTGGTCCGAAGGCTTTCATGGCGTGCGATAAGGCTCCCGAAGGCTTCATTCAGCCGTTCCACGTCCAGTGCGCCCTCTAGCTCTACTACGTAGGGCATGTTATACGCCAGCGACGTGCGGTCAAGATCGTATAAGAAATACATCCGCTGCTGTCCTGATGAGAGGGCATAATGGTCTTTGCGTACCGCCTTCTCTATCGACTGGTAGGCTGTTTTTCCCAGGCCTGAGATATATTCTCCTAGGCTCCTGATGTCCTGGTGGCTAAAGATCGCTTTCAGCGGCACTTCTACCTGCAGCTCTTTGTAGATCCTGTTCACCAGCGTGGTCGCTTTCAGCGAATGCCCGCCAAGATCGAAAAAGCCTGCCGTTACGCTGATCTGCTCTTGTTCCAGTTGCAATACTTCTGACCAGATTTCTACCAGCTTTGCTTCCAGCGGCGTTGACGCTGCTGTATATGCTTCTCCTGAGCTGTAGTCCGGGTCCGGTAAGGCTTTGCGGTCTATTTTTCCGTTAGGGGTTAATGGCAGCTCGGTCAGTTGTACATATACCTGCGGGATCATATATTCCGGCAGTGCACCGGATAAATGTGCTTTCAGCGATGCTGTGCTCAACTCTTCTGCTGATACATAATAACCTGCCAGGTATTTCTCCCCGTTGCGTTCTTTGGCTACTACTACCGCTTCTTTAATGTTTTCATAGGATAATAGCTGGCTTTCTATCTCACCCAGTTCTATCCTATAGCCACGGATCTTCACCTGGTCGTCCATCCTGCCCAGGTGCTCGATGTCGCCATCGGGTAACCAGCGTGCAAGGTCGCCTGTCCGGTAAAGTTTTTCTCCTGCTTTGTACGGATGGCCTATAAACCGCTCCGCTGTCAGCTCCGGCTTGTTCAGGTAACCCCGTGATAAGCCATCACCTGAAATGCACAGCTCTCCTGCTACGCCGGCAGGCTGCAGCTGCCCCTCTTTATTTAATATATATACCTGCGTATTGGCGATCGGTTTGCCGATCGTAATCTCCTGCTCATTGGTCAGCTCTTTAACTGATGACCATACGGTGGTTTCCGTTGGGCCGTACATATTGAAGATGCGGGCCCTTGTGTTTTGCTGTAATGTTTGAAGCAATGCTGACGGAAAGGCTTCCCCGCCGATCATAATATCGCTTAAGTTGCCCAGCGCTTTCAGCGAGCCTGCATGCTCTGTTACCGCTTTCATCAGTGATGGTGTGATCTGCAGCATGTTCACCTTGTTCTCCACTATCGCTGCCTCCAGCAGCGAGGGGTCATGCTGCTCATTATCGTCTGCCAGTACTATCGTTGCCCCATACTGCAGCGGTACCAGCGACTCCAGTACGAAGATATCGAACGAAAAAGTCGTTACCGATAACAGGGTCTTCCCTGTGAATTCGATCAGGTCGCTCATCCCTTTGCTGAAATTGGTTACCGCACGGTGTGGGATCATCACCCCTTTGGGACGGCCGGTTGAGCCTGAGGTATAGATCACATAGGCCAGGCTGTCTGCCTGCGCCAAACTCTTTATCTTTTTTTGTTCCGGTAGTGCCGAAGCAGCATCCGTGATCGCTATAACCTGTTGTTCCCCGCTAAATCTTGCTTTGCATGAGGCACTGCTCAGTAACAGCCGCGCGCTGCTGTCTTCCAGCATGTAGCTGATCCGGTCTGCAGGGTAATTCGGATCTAATGGCATATACGCTGCGCCTGCCTTCAGGATCCCCAGCATGCCGATCAGCAGCTCGAACGAGCGCTCGCACAGCAATCCTACTACCTCGTCCTGCTTCACACCGCGCGCTATCAGTATGGACGCTTCATGGTCCGCACGAAGCAACAGCTCCCCGTAGCTCATCCGCTCTTTGCCCAATATGAGTGCTGTTTGGTCCGGCGTTCTTCCTGCCTGAGTCTCGAACAAATCTATGATCGTTTGATCACGCGGATAGTCCACCGCCGTTGCATTGAACTCATATAAGAGCATGTTCCGCTCGGAGGATGATAAAATGTCCATCTGCAATAGTTGTTTATTGGCATCCACAGTCACCTCTGTTACGATTCGTTTGAAATACGAGATGAAACGGTCTATCGTCCCCGCTTCGAATAAGGATGTGCTGTATTCAAAGGTCAGCTCCAATTCTTCTCCGGCTTCCACCGCGATTAACGTGAGGTCGAACTTCGAGATGCCGTGATCCCCGTCTCTGAACTTTAGCTGTAATCCCGGGATCTGCAGCTCATCCTGGCGGAAGTTCTGGAACGTGAACATCACATCGAACAACGGGTTACGTCCGGTATCACGCGGCAGTTCCAGCTCATTCACCAGTTCTTCATAAGGATACAGCTGGTGCTCAAAGCCCGACAGCGAGCTGGTTTTTACTGCTTCCAAAAACTCGCGGAAGCTCAGCTCTCCCTTTGGATGGTTGCGCAGAGCCAGCGTGTTTACAAACAGACCGATGATCCCTTCCAGCTCCGCATGGTAGCGGCCTGCTATCGGTGTACCTATCGTGATGTCTTCCTGGTTGCCCAGCTTGCCCAGCAATACGTTCAGCACCGACAGCAGCGTCATGAACAGTGTTGCCCCGCTTTCTTCGCCAAGCGCCTTCAGCTGCTGTGTTTCTTCCCTGTTCAGCGTAAATGTGCTGCTGCTCCCCTGGTAGCTCTTTACCGATGGACGGCTATGGTCCTGCGGCAACTCCAGTACACTCAGCTCGCCTGAAAACTTTTCTTTCCAGTAACTGCGCTGACTGTTGAGCTGCTCCTGCTGGGTTTGGCTGTGCTGCCACTCTGAGTAATCTTTATATTGTAAGGCTAATGCCGGAAGGTTCCCTTTTTCGTACAGTTCCATAAAGTCACGGATCAGGATCCCCTGAGATACACCGTCTGTGATGATATGGTGCATGTCTGCCAGTAACAAATGGCTGTCTTTTGATACTTTTACCAGCCCTATCCGTAACAGCGGACCTGAATTAAGATCGAATGGACGGATGAACGAGGTGATTTGTGCTGCTATTTCATTTGCATCTGTTGCTTCGTAATGGTCAATCGTAAAGTCTGTTGTTTCGTTGATGCGTTGCACAACGTCACCTTCTACCACTTCAAATATGGTGCGAAGACTTTCATGGCGTTTTATCAAGCTACGGAATGCTTCATTCAGCCTTTCCTCGTCCAACGCTCCCTCCAGCTCTACTACGTAGGGCATGTTATACGCCAGCGACGTGCGGTCAAGCTCGTATAAAAAATACATCCGCTGCTGACCTGACGAGAGTGCATAACGCTCTTTGCGTACCGCCTTTTCTATGGTCTGGTAGGCCGTTTTTCCTAATCCTGATATATAGGCTCCAAGGCTCCTGATGTCCTGGTGGCTAAAGATCGCTTTCAGCGGTACTTCTACCTGCAGCTCTTTGTAGATCCTGTTCATTAGGGTCGTCGCTTTCAGCGAATGGCCACCAAGATCGAAAAAGCCTGCTGTTACGCTTATCTGTTCTTCTTCCAGCTGCAATACTTCCGACCAGATCGCTGTCAGTTTGACTTCCAATTCTGTTTCCGGGGCTGTATATGTTGTACCTGAGCTGTAGTCAGGGTCCGGTAAGGCTTTACGGTCTGTTTTCCCGTTGGGTGTAAGTGGCAGTGATGCCAGCTGAACATATACCTGCGGGATCATATACTCCGGCAGTGCACCGGATAAATGTGCTTTCAGCGATGCTGTGCTCAACTCTTCTGCTGATACATAATAACCTGCCAGGTATTTCTCCCCGTTGCG
>NZ_FRCM01000001.1 GCF_900142915.1 Mucilaginibacter sp. OK098 | reverse complement strand
TAGTGCTGACCACTGTATCGGGGGCGGATTATAAGGATTATACGTCAACGGTGAATAATTCGGTAAGCTCGGTTATGATAACACCAACGGCAGCGGATCCCACCGCTACCATAACGGTAAATAATGTAGCGGTAGTGTCAGGGACAGCATCAGACCCGATCACGCTGAATGTAGGAGGTAACACCATAACCACGAGCATAACAGACGGCGTCACCACCAATACATATAGTATAGTGATAACCAGGCAGGCACCTGCGGTACTTGCCTCCCTGTATGATGATAAACAAACGGCCCCTGTTACTGTAAATGAAGTAGTGGTGCATCAGAATGTATCGCCAAATGGCGACGGCAAAAGCGACTACCTGCAGATAGACGGGATCAGCGCTTACCCGGATAACACGCTGCAGATCATGAGCCGCAGTGGCACGCTGGTATACGAAGTAAAAGGCTATGATAATACTTCAAAAGTATTTGACGGGCACTCCAATACCAATGGCAAGCTCCAGCAGGCGGGTACTTACTTTTACTCGCTGGAATACAAGGACGGCAATGATACCAAACATAAAACCGGCTTCCTGGTGTTGAAATATTAAAGACTGCTAAAAGCAAACTGAATGTTTTATATGCAAACAGCCTCATGGAGTTAAAACTTCGTGAGGCTTTTTTGAAGACCAAATGTCATTGATCCGGATAAAGATACGGGCTTTGCCATCATCTCTATTTAATGAATATAGGCTGTTTTACTACCCCGTATTTGTTTTTGTAATAAGAATACGAAGTATAGGATCGGAACTAAACGTAAAACCGGTTATTAAGTTTTAGAATATTAAAAAAAGAATTAAATTTAACCAGATAAAAAATATATGCGTTTTAGAATTGTAGTACTGCTGTTAGCTTTATTTGTATTGGGAACAAAAGAACAAGTTAAGGCACAAACCCAGGCGTTCAGCTTTACACAGTATATGGATAACCTGACGCCGATTAACCCGGCATATTCGGTGCTTGATCAGGCTTACTCAATAAATACAATGGCCAGGAAGCAGTGGGTGGGCATAGATGGCGCACCCACTACTTTTCTGCTTAATGGCAACATTCCTATCGTGTCGATAAACGGAGCGGCTGGGCTTATTGTATATAATGATCAGTTTGCCATAGAGCATCAAACAGAAGTAAATGCCTATTTTTCAAAAGCGATCCAACTGGGGCAGAGTGATTACCTGGCTGTATCATTAAATGCGGGTATCCGGAATTATATTGCCAATTATTCGACACTTGACCCTAATGATCCTGTATTTTCAAATGATGTAAGAGAAACCAAACCCAATATAGGCTTTGGGATAATGTATTTTACTGATTGGTATTACCTTGGCATATCAGCACCTGAACTTACAATAACCAGCCTTGGAACAGCATCAATACAAAATAACAATAACTTTAGAAGTCATTATTATTTTACAGGAGCCCTGCTTACAGAACTCGCAGAAGATTTTAAATTAAAACCATCCGTATTGATCTCATATGCCAAAGACGTTCCGCTAGTTACTGATATTTCCACCATATTATACATTAAGGAAACGCTGGGGCTGGGAGGAAGCTACCGCGCTAACAATAAACTGGCGGCTGGCATTATAACCCTCAACCTTGACCAGATCCATGTAGGATACAGCTACCAGTTTAATACGTCGTCCAATAACCTGGGGGGCTTTAATTTGGCTACGCACGAAGTTACCCTGAGCTATCGTTTTGGTAAAGGCATAACTAAAAGAAAATTGTTATAGAAACAAATATTACGTTAAGTAAAAAACGCAGCTTTCCAAAACAGGAAGCTGCGTTTTTGGTTTTGTGAAGTGATGTTATTTTATAATCTTTATGTTGGATTTTTGTATATTTTCAATACACTTAGTGTTTGTTTAACACCCCAATGGTATTTATTTTTTTAATAATTTTAGCCTTTTTTTTCGTTTTTTAGCACATTATCTGCTTAACTTGCCCCACCAATTATATTAATTACTTGCGTATTATTTACACTAAGTCTATGACTAACTTTATTACTTTAGGGCAATTTATTATTGAAAAACAAGCTGACTTTCCATATGCCAAGGGCGAACTTTCACGTTTGCTTCGCGACATAGGTATTGCCGCCAAAATTGTAAACCGGGAGGTAAATAAAGCAGGCCTGATGGATATTTTAGGAAATGCCGGCAGCACCAACATACAGGGAGAAAGCCAGCAAAAGCTTGATGTGTATGCCAATGAGCAGTTTATATCGGCACTAAAAAGCGGTGGCGAATGCTGTATTGTAGCATCAGAAGAAAACGACGATATTATCCGGTTAGATACTGATGTTTCTAAAGATGCCAAATATATAGTAGCTATTGACCCGCTGGATGGTTCATCAAATATTGATGTTAATGTTCCGGTTGGTACTATCTTTTCTATTTATAGAAGGCGTTCAACAAAAGGCCCTGCAACAATTGAGGATGTTTTACAAACCGGTACTGAACAGGTTGCGGCAGGCTATGTGATCTATGGCTCTTCGACCATGCTGGTGTATACAACGGGGAAGGGAGTAAACGGTTTTACACTTGATCCTTCTATCGGTGAGTTTTGTTTGTCGCATCCTGAAATGCAGATCCCCAAAAATGGTTTCATCTATTCTATAAATGAAGGCAACTATGTGCATTTTCCACAGGGTGTAAAACGGTATATAAAGTATTGCCAGGTTGAAGACAAGGCAACCAACCGCCCATATTCATCACGGTATATAGGCTCAATGGTGGCTGATGTACACCGGAACCTTATTAAGGGAGGGATCTTTATTTACCCGATAACCGCTTCGGCCCCTAATGGAAAATTAAGATTGGTGTATGAGTGCAATCCGATGGCGTTTTTGATAGAACAAGCCGGTGGAAGAGCTACAAACGGTACTTCGCGGATCCTTGATATTGAAGTAACAGAACTGCACCAGCGCTCGCCTATTTTCATAGGCTCAGAACAGATGGTAAGGCAGGCTGAAAACTTTATGGCTGCCGAATTATTGCCTGGTGTTAAAGAGGTAGAAATAGTAAGTGCTTTTTAACACTAAACTAAACCTATTTAATTAACGGTATATGGCAAATATTAAACCATTTTGTGCTATCAGGCCCAATTCTATATATGCAGATCAGCTGGTATTTACTACTATGCAGGCTGAGTCGGTTTCAGGTGACCTGAATAAAGCAGAGTCATTACCGCCTTTGAAGACCTTATTGGAAACTATTGCAAGGCACAGGCCCGAAACACCCGAAGGGCAGGCTAACGCTTATGAGGAAGTTAACCATACACTGCAAAACCTGCTTGAAAAAGATAGATTGTGGCGTGAAAAAAAGCCGGGAATATATGTTTATGAAATTGTTACTAAAAATTACCGCCAGGCAGGTATTTGGACGCTAACAGCATTATCTGACTATACTAACGGAACGATAAAGACACATGAACTAACAATTGCAGATAGTGTGCGCAGGCTAAAAAACTATCGGCAACATACCGGGCTGGAAGGCAGCCCGGTACTGCTAACTTACCCACCGCACCTGGTAATTAATCGTATTATAGCCGAAACACGTGCCAATAGCAAAAAGACAAGCTTAGGTAACAGGGAGGGCTTTCACAGGCTTTGGAAGATTGAAGATGAAGCTACAATAAAAAAGCTTATCGAAGCATTTGCTCAAATTGATACCGTTTACCTGGCTGATGGTCATCACCGGCTGGAATCTGCCGACAGGCTGGCTGCAGAACAGCAGGCTGCCGGTTTAACTGTATTCGATACCATTTCGTCCCTGTATATTGCCAGCGATCAACTGCGGATGCAAGAATATGATCGCGTGGTTTTGCCTGTGGAACCAATTGAAAAGGGAGTATTGATGGATAAAATACTGGAAAGCTTTTCTGTACAAAAGGCACGAAGTAACCGGCCGGTACAACCAAACGAAAATGGCCTGATAGGCATGTATTTAAATGGAAAATGGTTTATCCTTACTCCAAGAGAAATACCTGGTAAAGGAGTTGCTGCAATGCTGGATGTTTCTGTTTTGCAGGAGCAGTTATTAGCCCCGGTATTAGGCATCATTGATGCGGGAACAGATGTGCGCTTAAAGTGCGTTGGAGGGGAAATGGCAATTGAAGAATTACAGACATTACTGGAAATATACCCAAATGCTATTGCCTTTACACTTTGCGCGCTTACGGTTAACCAATTGATTGCAGTAGCTGATGCTGGTGAAATATTGCCGCCAAAATCTACCTGGATAGACCCCAAGGTGCCATATGGGTTATTAATGCATTGTCATTTTTAACCCTCAATTTGAAAGGAATAAGCTATAAATTGTTCATGATGAGATAAAGAAACAGGAATTGCAGATTCTTCTGTGCCTTTTAACAGGATAGGGCAATTATGCGGGCTTTTTATTATGTTGAAATCATTGGCTCCATAAAGCTGTTGCAATTTTTCAATCAAAAACAACCTAACCTCTTTTGATTGATTTTCATGATCAGGATTATCTATCAATTTTATGCCCCAGCAGGTTTTTTCAAAGCTGTCATCATGACTTACAACTGAAAAAATGAATTCATGGCATATTAATGAGCATGAATACAATGTGTTTGAGCCAAAGGTAACCACCCCTTTTATGCAGGTTTGATTATCAAACCCTGTTCCTTCAGATTTTGTAGTACCAAAGCCCGGTACTACAAAATCTGAAGGCAGGTAAAGGCCTTCAACCATAAATTTTATGGGCGTGAATATCAAGCCGGGATCATTTCTTTGCAGGGATTTATAGGCTGATTCTTTTATTGACCACAATAACCAAACGAAACTTTCGAAAGGTATTCCGGCTAAACCAAACTCGTTATACAGGGGCTTTTCTGAGTCAGAAAGTATTTTGGAGTAAAATTTATACTGCTTGGTACGGGTAATGTTTATTGCATTTAATGATACAATATCGTTACCGGTACTGATCATATTTTTTCACTGAGTTTTTCGCTTATCACATCAATGCATGTACCCACGTTCACCATTTTATCTGCAGAATCATAATCAATCTCGATATCATATTTAGCTTCTGCATCTATAATTATATCTACCAGGTTAGCGGAATTGATCTTTAAATCTTTTATGAGATCAGTTTGGTCATTAATGCCAGCCAGCATCTCCTTATTCGTAGTATAGGGGGAAATAACCGTTTTGAGCTCACTTAAAATTTCTTGTCTTGTCATTTTATTTTTTGTATTTACTTAGTATTAAACAGGCGTTAACATCCCCAAAGCCAAAGTTTGCTTTAGCTACAATGTTAACTTCTTTTTTTATCATTTTAACAGGCAGCTTATCTAAACTTACCAAATTTGTTATTTCGGGGTTAGGATCTTCAAAATTTATATTCGGATGCACAAACCCATGCACTATCTGCAATATGGATGCCACAGTTTCAATTGAACCTGCCGCACTAAGACAATGGCCTATCATTGACTTTAATGAATTGGTGAGCGGGAAATTATCCCCGGTTCGGTTTAAAGCCTGGCTCCAGGTCTGAATTTCCTGCCTGTCGGCATTTGTTGCCGTTAAATGGCCGCTGATCAGATCAATTTGGTCCCCGCTTATGCCTGAATTTGCTATTGCTTCATTAATGCACCTGGTAACGCCTGTTGAATTAGCGGCCGTCATGGTGCCTCCCTGGCGTTGGCCACCTGAATTACTGGAACCTCCTAAAACCTCGGCGTAAATATGTGCACCACGTTCCAATGCAAAATCCAGGTCCTCCAAAACCAATGCTCCTGCGCCCGAACCCGGTACAAAGCCGCCTGCTGTTAAGCTCATTGGCCTTGAGGCTTTTTCGGGATTATCATTAAACTTGCGTGATAATACCCGCATGGAATCAAAGGCTCCGTAAACATAAGTATCAACATGTTCGGCGCTACCAACAATCATACGTTTTGCATAACCATCTTTAATATACTCATAGCCCATCAATATAGCCTGTGTACCTGTTGCACAAGCAGACGAATTGGTGATGATTTTATTGCCCAATCCTAACCTGCCTGATATGTATGAAGTAACACCGCTGTTCATGGCTTGCTCAACTACTCGAGAGCCTAGTTTTCTTGCTTCTTTGTTATCAACTTTAGCTATTACGTTTTTCATGGCCTCTGTATCGGCAATACTGTTACCGAACACACAGCCGGTTTCCCAGCGCGGCTCTTCAGTTTCGTAACCCATGCCTGAATCGGCCCAGGCATCAAGCGCCGCTGCCAGGCCATAACCGATATTGGTGCCTTTTAAACCATGAAAAGTAACTTCGGAGATGTAGTTCTTGTGTTTTAAGCTTTCCCATTCAAACGCAGGCATCCCCGCAACCTGGCAACTGAAATTAAGATCATGGTAACGCGGCATAAACTTTATGCCTGATATGCCATTTTGTAAAGCATGTAAAAAAGCCGGGATTCCTATACCGTTTGGCGACACAATGCCCATTCCCGTAACTACAACACGCTTGCTCATTTTTTTAATTCGATATTTTTTATGATGCCCGAAAACATCCCCTTTGCCACAACTTCGTGTTCACTGTCCAGCATCTCAACATAGCACTTCAGCTTCCCGAAGCGGAAATATTGTTTTTTAGAAACTACAGTAACTTTTTGACCCGGTAAAACCATTTTAAAAAAAGAAACATCTGTTGACGTAAGCAAAGGAAACAGATCTGCATCGTCATTAAAATTAAAGTCTGTTTCCTTTAATATCAAAAATATTCCTAAAACTACCAGGCCAATTTGCGCCATAATTTCAGTAATAATAACACCGGGTGTTACCGGGTTCCCTGCAAAATGATCTTCGTAAAAAAAGGAATCCTGTTTTAAGGTATACTCCCCTCTAACTTCATTTTCACTAAGCAGCGAGATATTATCTACAAAACGGAAAGACGATTTATATGGTAAATGGTTTAATATATGATTATTCATAGATCTGTTAAAAATAATGTTACCGGCAATGTTCACCGCCATCTACATGAATAATTGAGCCATTTATCCAAAAGGACTCATCTGTACATAGCAGGTAGATAACACCGGCAACGTCATCTGGTTTTGTCATTCTTCCTAAAGGGTTTCTTTTTATTCCCATTTCCAGCAATCGCTCACTTCCGGGGATCTTTTTTAGTGAGGCTGTTTCGGTTACACCTGCCTGTATTACATTGGTTTTTAGGCCATAAGCGCTAAATTCAACGGCCATGTATTTTGCCAAACTCTCCAGAGACGACTTGGCAATTGACACAGCCGCATAACCTTCCCAGTATTTATGGGCGCCTTCGCTGGTTAAACCAATTATGCGCCCGTCGCTGTGGAAAAGATCAGCATTTAAAAGTGATTTTGTCCAGTCGAGCAAACTGGTTGACATGGCGTAAGTGGTCATCTGGATATCGTCGACAGACAAGGTATTGTAAGCCTCATCTTCCTGGTTATTCTTAATGGTAAGTGGTTTTAAATTACCGCGGGCAATGCTATGGAGTAAAAGTTTTACGCTGTTTTTTGGAGCGATAGCTGTAAATTCTTTTATAAATAGTTCACGCCCGGTTTGGTCAAGCGCATTTATGTTGAAAGGTAAAATGAGTGTTGAGTTAGCTTCGGCAATTTGAGCCAGTTTTTCTTTGAGCGCCTTATCTGCGGATTTATTTTCACGATAAAGGACGGCTATGTTCATACCATGCTTGGCAAGCTTTTCCGCAGCGGCATATCCAAATCCGCTCGATCCACCTAAAATAACCGCCCATAAACCTTTAAATAGTAGATTTTTATCCATTAAAACTGCTTTAAACCTTTGTAGCTTTAATCTGTCTTCTTAATGTTAACTTATAAAACTGATTACCCAATAATTGCAACCTCAAAGTAAGTGAAAATACCTTAAATTTAATGTATACATCACATATATTATAACAATTCTTGAGGTTATGTGTTAAATGGCGGATAGTAATTGAAGTACCACTTATCAAAATTCAATTTTTGCAGATAATTAGCTTGCCGAAAGTTTATATTTAATTATGTTTGATAGTTATGAAAATGATTTATAAGTGGAAAATATGGCTTGTGTTCCTGGTATTACTTGGATTTGTAAAAACATCCATCGCTCAGCAAAAATTTGAGAAGGCTGCTTTTTATGCTGTAATGGACTCTGGCAACCTGGATGCTATAAACAGCCAGATAGGAATAGTGCAAACGTCCTCATCTCCTAATAAAGAAGGCTATGAAGGCGCTTTGTTAATGCGAAAGGCAGGTAAAGTTGCCGTCCCATCACAAAAATTAAAGTTTTTTAAACAAGGGCGTATAAAGCTGGAAACCGCTTTACTTGCCGATGCTGACAATACAGAATACCATTTTTTAAGGCTTGCTATTGAGGAACATGCACCAAAAATTGTTAAGTACCATAACGATATTGAAAAAGATAAATTAATAGTCCGGAAGAATTTTAAAAACTTACCCGAATCGGTGCAGCATGCAATTATTGATTACTGTAAAAATTCAAAAGTGCTGCATGCAGAAGATTTTTAACTTCGCTAAAGAGATAGTTTTAACTTTGCGCCCAAATGAGTAAAAAGATCCTTGCTATTTATTATACCCAGTCGGGCCAGATGGGAACGATCATTGATACATTTATTGCTCCACTGGTTGAGGCGGGCGCATCTGTTGAAAAAACACAGGTAAAGCTTGTTTCGGATTATAAATTTCCGTGGACGGGATCAAGTTTTTTTTCGGTAATGCCAAACTGCGTTTTAGGCATCCCTGAACCAATTGAACCGCTAAATTTAAAGGACACAAAGTATGATTTGGTGATCTTAGGTTATCAGCCATGGTTCTTGTCGCCAAGCATTCCAAGTAATTCATTATTACAAAGCGAAGATTTTAAAGCAATAATAAAAGATACACCCGTTATAACGATAAGCGCCGGACGTAATATGTGGATAAATTCCTACGTCCGCGTTCGAAATATGATCAAAGATGCAGGCGCAAAATTAGTTGGGAATGTGGCATTATTAGATAAACACCCAAACCCAATAAGTTTTATCACCATTTTTTACTGGATGCTGACCGGAAAAAAGGACAGTTATTTAAATATTTTCCCAAAACCCGGTGTTTCAGATAAGGATATAGCCGGCACTGCAGAATATGGGAAAACTGTTGCTAAACACCTGGAAAATAATGAGTGGGATACTTTGCAGAACGAATTAATAGAACAAAAGGCCGTTGAAATTAGTTATAAGCTTATGTTTATTGAAGCAAGGGCAAAACCGATATTTGCAGTGTGGGCAAAGTTTATTGCTAAGCGTAAAAATAGGACCCCATGGCTTGCTGCCTTTAAATATTATCTTTTTATTGCACTGTTTTTAGGCGCACCGGTTTTACTTACACTCGATGCTATATTTTTAAAGCCTTTTTCATCAAAACGAATTAAAAGAAACAAATTAAAATACTTACAAGTTACAAACCAATAACCCCAATATGTCTGATACCAAAGTTTATATCAATCATACTTCAGCGTTTTTCCCTAATGAGCCTGTTTCAAATGATGAAATGGAGCAATACCTGGGGTATATTGATAATAGACCCTCAAAATCAAAAAAAATAGTACTTCGTAATAACGGAATTATAAACAGGTATTACGCCCTGACAAAAGATCGTAAATCAACGCATACTAATGCACAAATGACCGCTGAGGCAGTTAGGGCCTTGTTTGATAACGACCCTGAAAAGATGAAGGGGCTTGAATTGCTTTCATGTGGCACCTCGTCGCCCGACCAGATGATGCCAAGCCATGGCGTAATGACGCATGGCTGGATCCCTGAAGTAGGAGGGATTGAAGTGGTTTCACCTTCAGGAGTTTGCTGTGCAGGGATGCATGCCTTAAAATATGCTTACCTGGCCATTAAATCGGGCGAGGTTACAAAGGCGGTTGCTACAGGATCAGAAAGATTTTCGGGCTTGCTTGTTTCAGAGGTTTTTGAAGAAGAAGCACAGAAATTGAAAGAGATGGAAGAAAACCCATTTATCGCTTTTCAAAAGGATTTTTTACGCTGGATGTTATCAGATGGCGCATCAGCATTTTTAATGACTGATAAGCCAAATGAAAAAGGATTATCCCTTAGGGTTGAATGGATAGAAGGTGTATCCTACGCCAACGAGATGAAAACCTGTATGTATATGGGGGGCGAAAAACAGGAAGATGGCTCACTAAAAGGCTTTATGGACTATACACCCGAAGAGGTAATGACCAAATCTATCTTCAGTGTAAAGCAGGACATTACCTTGTTAAGTGACAATATAGTTCCGCTGGGTGGAAGGAAGATAAAGGAGATCTTTGAAAAGAAAGGCCTTACTGTTAATGATATAGATTACTTTTTACCGCATATCAGCAGCAACTTTTTCAAAAGTAAGATCTATGATATGATTGAGGAATACGGTGGTGGGATCCCTTACGAAAAATGGTTTATCAACCTGTATACAGTGGGTAATGTTGGCGCTGCTTCGGTTTACCTGATGATTGACGAGCTGTTTAAAAGCGGCAGGTTAAAAAAAGGTGAAAAGATCCTGCTGTTGGTACCCGAAAGCGCGCGTTTCTCGTACATGTATGCAATGCTTACCGTTTGCTAAACTAATCCGATGAAGAAGGATGATGTGCCACAGGACCTGAGCTCGCTTGGTAAAATAACCAAAGAAGTTTGCTATGCAACTGATAGTAACGGCAAATACGTTACCGAGCTAAGCAGCGGCTGGGATGTAAAAATTACAGCGCTTGATACGGCCTGGGGCGATATTGAAAAGCGTATTGCTGCCGCTAAACAACAGGTGATTGATGGAAAGGCGAGTCCGCTTTTGTTTTTTATAGAATACCGGCTGATGGACATTGCTATTTTAGCAGGCTATACCGGGTTTTGGAAATGGCAGATAAAACGGCACTTAAATCCGAATGTGTTTAAAAGTTTATCCGACAAAAAATTACAAAAATACGCCGAGGCGTTTAACATAAAGGTGGAAGACCTTAAAACTATGACCGTGCATGAAGATTGATTTTGAACATCGTCAGGCTGCACATTGTGAATCGGGCGTTACCAGCAACTTATTATGGAATGCATCAGGCGGCAAAATAACCGAGCCGCTTGCTTTTGGTATTGGGGCAGGTCTGTTTTTTGCCTATATCCCACTTATAAAGGTTAACAACGGGCCTGCAATAGCATTCCGCACTATGCCGGGTTTTATTTTTAACCGAACCTGCAAATCGCTAAATATCCCGGTTGCAAGAAAGAAATTCAGTTCGAAAGAAAAGGCTCAAACTTTTTTGGATGAGTGTTTAGATAATGGGCATGCTGTGGGCTGCCAGGTAGGGGTTTATTATCTGCCTTATTTTCCAAAAGAATACCGCTTCCACTTTAATGGACATAACTTAATAGTTTATGGTAAAGAAGGGGATAACTATTTGGTGAGCGATCCAATAATGGAGAACACAAATATCCTTGATAGCTATCAGCTGGAAAGGGTGCGTTTTGCAAAAGGAGCATTATCGCCTAAAGGGCATATTTATTACCCTAAAGAAAATAAGGATATTACCAATGAGCAAATAAAACAAGCTATAAAAAGCGGTATCAAAAAAAACGTTTATAATATGTTGAGCATACCCGGAAGCTTTGCGGGGATCAGCGGAATAAAGAACACCGGCCTTAAAATAAAAAAGTGGCGCGATAAGCTAGGGCTTGAAAAAGCCGGCCTCTATTTAGCGCAAATGGTGCGTATGCAAGAAGAGATTGGCACCGGCGGCGGTGGTTTTAGGTATATCTATGGCGCGTTTCTGCAGGAGGCAGATGTTTACCTGCCAGGCAACCAATTGACGGAGATCAGCAGTATATTCACTAAAGCGGGAGACATGTGGCGTACTGCTGCTGTACATGCTGCCGGAATTTATAAAGGCAGGATAGGCAGCCAGGAAGATTTTAACACCATGGGCGATTATCTGCTCGAAATTGCCGCGGTGGAAAAAGCTGCTTTTGAAACTTTAAAGAAAATAAAATGGCAGTAACAGGTCCATTAGCTATAGATGTTGAGGATATGGGATTCCGTTATCCCGGTAACCCGGAGGTATCGTTTTCAAAGCTAAACTTGAAGGTAGCTAAAGGCGAGCGCTTTGGATTATTCGGACCTAACGGCGCCGGTAAAACTACGCTTATTAGCCTGATGACTGGTTTACTTACTGCTGATGAAGGACATATCAAGCTTTTGGGGCAGGATGTTGGTAAACAGAACAACGCGGTAAACAAGCTGTTTGGTTTTGTGCCGCAGGATTTTTCTTTTTACCAGGAACTGAGTCCGGTTGAAAATCTGCAGTTTTTTGGCGCATGGAGTGGATTAGATAAAAAGACTATTAAAACCAGGACCGATGAATTGCTGGGGATTCTGGGCCTCAATGATGTGCGTAATAAACAGGTTGGGAAATTTAGCGGAGGGATGAAGCGCAGGGTAAACCTGGCAATTGGTGTGATCCATAAACCTTCAATACTGTTTTTGGATGAACCTACCGTTGGCGTTGATGTACAAACAAGGCTTGCCATTATTGATTACCTGAAGGAATTGAATAAGAACGGCACCACATTGATATACACTTCGCACCAGTTAAGCGAGGCTGAGGGCTTATGTGAGAAGGTAGCGTTGATTGATGATGGTAAAATTATAGCACAGGATAGCCTGGGTAAACTATTGAAAGATCATAAACAAGATAGCCTGGAACAAATGTTTTTGGACTTAACAGGAAAGGATCTCAGGAACGATGTTTAAGCTCAAATCCACCATAATAAAAGATCTCAGGATTTTGCTGCGCGATAAGGTGGGGATTTCGCTGATGTTTGTGATGCCCATTATTTTGGTTGTGGTTGTTACCAGTATCCAAAATAGCACCTTTCAACTGGTGAATAAAAACCGGCTGCCTATCATCATCAATAATAACGATACCGGGCAGGCCAGCAAACAATTGATAGCTGCAATAAATAAAATAGGCATGTTCAAGGTGTCGCAGGTAAGCGGTGATCAAAGCGAAAAGCAGATGACCGATGCTATGCACCAAAAGGATGCTACACTTGGGGTTATTATTCCGGCCAATTTTTCAGTTAAAGTTTCAGCAAAATCAAAAAGTATTGCAGGCAAGGCTTTAAAGAGCTTTGGACTTGAAGGCGATTCGGTTAAACACGAGGCCGGAGATATTGATCCGCTTACTGTTTATTATAATCCAATTTTACAGGAATCGATCAGGATGTCTGTACAGGGAGCAATCCGCAGCGCCTTACAATTGGTTGAAAGCAGGGAAACTTTAAGAAGCCTTTACTTTTCTATCAACGAAAAACAGCTGCCGGCAAGCCTGGAAAATGAAATGCTGAATAATAAAACAGCCATCAATGAGATCCCGGTTAGTAAAGATGGTACCCGCACCACACCAAATGCTACTCAGCACAATGTACCGGCATGGACAATTTTTGCCATGTTCTTTATCATCATGTCGCTAGGTGGGAGCGTGGTGAGGGAAAAGGTAAGCGGCAGTTTTATCAGGCTTAAAACACTGCCAACAAATTATATGGTGGGCTTGCTATCAAAGCAGATCGTTTACTTGTTGGTTACAATGTTACAAGCAGCGGTAATATTTTCAATAGGCATCTGGCTGTTCCCGTTCTTTGGGTTGCCTGCACTGAATTTGCCCGCCGATATTTTAGCTTTGGTTATTGTTACCGTTGTTTGCGGATGGTGCGCGGTTAGCTATGCCATATGCGTTGGCGTGTTTGCAGATACACAGGAGCAGGCCAATGGCTTTGGCGCCGTATCAATTGTAATATTAGCCTGCGTTGGCGGCTTAATGGTGCCCAGCTTTGCTATGCAGGGCTTTTTTAAATCGGCTGCTGACATATCACCAATGCACTGGTGTCTGCAGGCTTACTACACATTATTCCTCGAGGGAGGAAAACTAAAGGATGTTGTAAACAATATCATACCTTTGTTTATTATAACGCTTGTATTTCAATTTGTAACCTTTATAGGGTTAAAACGAAAGAATTTAATATAATTGCCCGCATGGACACTACACAACTAAGAGAACAACTAAAAACCCAAATTATAAAGTTTTTAAACCTTACAGACCTTACACCAGCTGATATAAAAGACGATGAACCTTTATTTGGCGATGGCCTGGGTTTGGATTCAATTGATTCGCTTGAGCTGATCGTGTTATTAAAAAAAGAATATGGGATTGATATAAGGGATCCCAGGGAAGGCCGTAAAGTTTTGATCGATGTGGCTACAATGGCTGATTATATAGCTGAACACGGTAAAAAATAACACGTTGCCAACTTATGACCATAGAGCTTAACCTTATAGTTATAAGAACAAGCGATCCAAAACGGCTGGCGGAATTCTATTCGCTTTTTAACTTAGAATTTGCGTACCACCAACACGGGAATTCCCCCTTTCATTACAGTGGGCATATTGGGGAAATTTTACTGGAAATTTACCCGCTAACTAAAGGTCAGGAAAATCCTGATTTAAGTTTAAGGCTTGGATTTACTCTGGATGATTTTGAAAGTGTGATTGAAAAACTACGCTCAACTAATGTGGTTTTTGCATCCGGACCCGAGGAAACGGAATTTGGCCTTATGGCGGTAATAATTGATCCGGATGGCAGAAAGATTGAATTATATAAGAAATAACCCCGCCAATGTTGGTGTTGTCACCAACATTTACCAATAAGTTTGTGCTTGTAGAGTGCCAGCTGCTAATTTTATAACACAAACATCATCGATTGCCGGTGACAACACCGGCAATGGCGGAGCATTTAAAACATACCCTTTCCCCGTCACTCAATTTACCTGTTATGCTAATCAAATCCTCAATAAATTTATAAGCTATCTCTAATTGCATTGATAAAGTGACCAGCGGATCAGTCATAGCGATAAACTTCAAATAGCCTGCTTTTTGTATTTGTAAAGATTGCCCTAAAGCATCTTCTAATACCTCTTTAACCAGCTGCAGCATACATGCTCCGGGCACTACCGGCTGTCCCGGGAAATGACCTTTAAATATAGAACTGTTTGCATTGATGGAAAGGTCTGCTTTGATCAAATTATCCGAATGCTCTAATTTGTCAATTCTAAATATCGCATCATTTACAATTTCCATCCCGATAAGTTAAATAGCAGAAACCAGCATTAATGAATGATATTTATTTTGGTAATGGTTATGGATCAGTACTTTTTTAGGCGCGGCAACTTTTAATTTGTTTTCCAAAATTACTTCAGGCACGATTCCCTTTTTTATGATATTTGATGCCAGCCATAATGCAAATGATGATGCTACAGTATATTCTCCGCACAGGTGCTTGTAATTAGCAAGGGAGTTGTTTTTAAACAGTGAGTTGCTCAGTTGTTTATGGATCTCATCATTCCTTGCATCGCCATTTTTTCCGGTGATCACCAAATCAATATCGTCCGGACTTAATGAATTGGCTGCTAAAAATGCTGTGATCCGTTTTTCAATATCCTGCGTGTCTTTGGGTTTATAAAAGGTATTGATTGCGGTAAGCTCAGCCATATTATCAGCCGATGGTTTATCAGTAAGTAGAAAAAATGCAGCACCTTCGCCGCCTATTGTTCCTTTTGTTTCGGCTGAGTAGAGCAACAGGTTTGAAACCGGCTGACGTTTATATAAACCCAGGCGGGTTAAAATAGTAAAGCTGGTGTCGGTCATTTCTTCCGTTCCACCTACCAAAATATTGTCTGCCTCCTGTTCTTTTAAAAGCATTATGGCATCAAACAAAGCACTTTCAAAAGATACGCCTTTGTGTACAAACGTATTGTTATAAGCATGGCACTTTAGCATTAAAGCTATTTGTGCTGCTACCGTATTGTGAGTAGACTGTATGAAGGCTGTTGGCGGCAGCAGTTCTTCGTTCTGTTCAATGGTTCGGGTTAAAAAGGTTACCGTATCTTCGATGCAGCCAAATGCGGTGCCGGTAATAATGGCGCCGGGCATTTCGGTCTCACCATTTTTTAAGCATTCCTTTGCAGCAGCTACTCCCATTTTTATTACATGGCTCATCCTGCGGATAAGCTTTGGGTCAATATATTCTTTATAGTCAGGTTCAATAAGTGTTAAGCGGGTACTGTTATATTCAACAACATCCGTTAAAAGATCATTGGTGCCGAAAGTTTTTTGGGCTGAGATGCAGGCGGCTGAGCGGATATATACTTTCATATCAGATCTTCGAAAAGATTAAAGATGTACAATTGCCGCCAAAACCAAACGAGTTTGACATAACGTGTTTAATATCCTGATCCTTTAAAAATTTCCTTTCAGGTTCAAATGGCAGGTCGCTCATGCGGGTCTCAAACCTAAGGTTTGGATAAATAAGGCCATGTTTTATAGCAAGGACAGAAAACACAGCTTCCACGCCGCCGCTTGCGCCCAGCGTATGCCCGGTAAATGATTTGGTTGAGCTCATTGGCGGATATTCGGGATCAAACAATCTTTTTACAGCTGTTCCCTCCGCACTGTCGTTATTTGGTGTCCCGGTTCCATGCAGATTAATGTAATCTATATCCGAAGGTTGTAAGCCGCTTTTATCCAATGCTTTTTTCATGGCCAGGTATGAGCCGGTTCCATCAGGAGAAGATGCTGTTTGATGGTAAGCATCATTGCTATTATTATAGCCGCTTAAAGTGCAGTAAAGTGGTTTATTTAATGTTTTAGCCACCTTATCCGAAACAAGCACCAAATAGCCTGCGCCTTCACCAAGGTTCAAACCTTCGCGATGCTCGTCAAATGGTTTGCAAAATTCATCATCAAGTATCATGAGGGTGTTAAAGCCGTTGAGGGTGAATTTAGTAATAGCGTCGGCTCCACCGGCTACCACCACATCAACCACATCGTTCCTGATCAGCCTTGCACCATAAAATATGGCATTTGCTGATGATGAACAAGCCGTACTTATGGTGGTCATAAAATCAGTTATGCCCAGCTGGTCGGCCACTATCTCTGTCATGCTGCCGCATTCGTGGTCAAAAACATTCTTTAATTTGCCCTTGCTATTGTCAGCTAAAAATCTAACAAAGAAATCCTCGCTTCTATCCATGCCGCCCACAGTATTTGCTGAAACAAAGCCAACCCTTAATTCTTCCAGGCCGGGGATAGCTGCATCGGCCATTGCTTCCCGTGCCGCAACCAGGCTCAAAAGCGCAGTACGCCCGTTGTGTGTTGATAATCCTGTTTGGGCTATCAGTTCGTCATCTGTTAATTTAACCTCTGCCACGGGGCGCGTATGCTGGTGTATGGTGTCAAACAAAGTGATCTCAGCCATCCCTGCTTCTTCTCGTTCAAATGAAGCCAGGTGCTCAGCCACATTATTCCCTATCGCCGAAATTACACCTACACCCGCTATATAAACTGTTTGATCCATATTCGCCATCAATCCTTATTAAAAACGTTATCCATATTTTCAGCCGAAAATAATAAGCTTTTCTCTGTTTTTTTCTTTTCAACCAAAAACAAAACTGCTTTGTAATTCTGTTCCAAAACTTCAACCCATCCGCAAATACAGGCCTGCAGATTATCATTTTCCAGCAGATAGTTTACCTGTTGTTTAATGAATTCGGCATCAAAATTATCCTGGATAAAAAACGCATGTTCGCCTTTAAATTTATGCCTGATGCAGATCTCGCCGATCACAATATTCGGCAATGTATAAACAAATACCGCCGGACTTGGAAATTCTTTTATTGTGTCCGCATATTTCAGGTCGTTATCCAAACTTGAATTTGAATTAGCCAAAACTACACCAACTTCTTCCGGTTGGTAATTATACTCCTTAAACCCCTCTTTCAATAAGATCTCAGCAGCCAGCCAGCCTAGCTTGCTTAAATTATCCATTTTATAGAACTTGGGATAATTGAAGTGGAAATGCTGGTAAATGGAAAGCAGGAAAGCGGAAAGATCAACGCCCTGATTTTCAAATGCCCTGTTGCCATCCTTATTTACAGTGCCATTGCTGATGCTGCAACTGCTTGTTATATAGTTTGTTCCTGTCAATGTTTGTCTGCTTGTTTACCCTTTTTGTCATTGCGAGGTACGAAGCAATCGCGAACTGTGCATTTACGCCTTGCAGGTTCCATCCATTTCTGTTCGCCCTGTATAGTATGCGATTGCTTCGTACCTCGCAATGACAAGTTTTTTATCAAATATAATTATTTACCAATCACCACAGCCGCGTTACAGCCGCCAAAACCTGAGGCTGTTTTAAGAAAATTATCGGCATTAATATGCATAGGGGAGACGCATACATTTACCGGACTAGTTACCCCCAATTCTTTAAATCCGGGTGTTGAGATTATGAGATCTTCTTTTAGAGATTGAATGGAAACAACGGATTCTATCAATCCAGCGGCACCCAAAGTATGTCCGTAATAGCCTTTTAAGCTGTTTAATGGCGCTGTTTGCAGACCTGCTAACCCGATTGCGTTAGCTTCCATTTCGTCGTTATACACAGTCGCCGTGCCATGTGCCGAAATAAAATCAATATCACTTGTTGCAATATCAGCGTCCTTTATGGCCTGCTTTATAGCATACGCCAATTCTTCCCCGGTTCTGGATGGGCCTGAAATATGGTTGGCATCATTACTTACCGCACCGCCTTTAACTTTTATATTGCCTTCAAATTGTTTGTTTGTTGAGAGAACTACCGTTGCCGCACCTTCGCCCAAATTTAAACCGGTACGTGCTTTATCAAACGGCTTGCACATAGTATCACTCAACGCCTGGAAAGATTGGAACCCGGATACGATAAATTTGGAGATCACATCAGCCCCGCAGATCACCGCATTTTCATATTGCCCGGCCCTTAACAAGCGCATCCCGGTTATAATTGCCATAACACCGGAAATACATGCATTTGAAATAATGAGAGGTTGATTTTGAAAGCCGAAATGAGCTGCAACAAGTTTGGCGGAGGTTGACATTGCAACCCGCTTTTGCAAAGCTTCGCTGTTTGCCTCTGTTTCAAGCAGGCTGATATTGCCTTTAGTGCTGGAGATAATTAAAATTGTTTTTTTGTCTTTTGAATTGATGCCAGTGTTCTGCAGCGCATCAGTTATAGATGCAATAAGCAGTTGCTCAAACTTGGTATAACTCAACTGAATGTCATGCTGAACTTGTTTCAGCACCCCATCTGCTAGGTGATCGTCATGCTGGCTATCCGTCCTGTGGGGTGCCGAAATAAATTCGGCATGACGTGTGTGGTTAGTGGTATCTATAAAAATTTCATCTTTATCAAATAACGAAGCAAAAAAAGGGGTAGGGGAAAGTGCTTTATCGTCATGCTGCTTTACACCTGATATATTGTTTTTTAACTGCGTGAAATTTTCAGCCGTGGTTTTGCCGAGGGGGGAGAATATGTTATCAGTAACTACAAAAACATCCTTTACGCTCATCGTGCTCATTATTCCAAACTTAAGAAGTCTTTAAGACTTCTTGAGTTTTATCGTCCATAAATACCTTCATTTCGCATTGGGCAATCAGCTTGTCATTATGCCAAATCTTGCCCAAAAGTATGGTAACGTTAAATACCTGGTTTTCTATTGTTATCTCGGTTAGGAGTTCATCGTTGGCTTTTGGCAAATCAAATATCTCAAAATTCTTAATCGCTCCAATATAACCAACTTCAACGGGTTTGTGTTCCTTCACCGCAATATAGCCGGACCTTAATGCCGCTGTTTGCGCTATATTTTCCATTAGCCCGGCTTCCTGGAAAATGTCGTCTTTTACAAATACATTATCCGGGTTAATAATAAAGCTGCTTTTGGTAGTGGTTTCATCAACATAAAGCAATTTACTCACCATCACAAAAGGCGGTTTCTGCGGGATCAAATGAATGATATCGTCAACAGGGAAATCCATATCAGGAATATAAGCCACCGTTAATAGAAAGCACCTGCCCGGTTATATAAGCAGCCTCAGGCGAAGCAAAAAATGCTGCCGCACTTGCTACTTCTTCGGGCAAGCCAAAGCGCCTGGCGGGGATTATCATTTTTAATTCTTTTTCGTCAAGCCCTTCGGTCATGTCGGTTTTGATAAAGCCGGGGGCCAAAGCATTTACGGTGATTCCCTGGCGGGCAATTTCCTGCGCCAATGCCTTTGTTGCCCCAATTACACCTGCCTTTGCGGCAGAATAATTTGTTTGTCCGGCCAGGCCTTTTAATCCCGAAAGTGAGACGATATTGATAATGCGGCCATATTTACGAGTGAGCATGCTGTTTAATACCAGGCGGGTAACATAAAAAAAGCTATCCAAATTGGTTTTTAAAACATTGTCCCACTGCTCTTCGGCCATCCACGCCATCAGGCTGTCATCACGGATGCCGGCATTGTTCACCAGTACCTCAATGTATTTGTCTTCGTTGGCCTCTATCCAGTTGCCTAATTGTTTTATCTGCTCTTTATCGGCTACGTCAAAAGGCATCAGCTCGCCATTACCGCCGTTTTCTTTTATTAGGGCAAGTGTTTTTTCAGCCTCTTCTATATTGCTTTTATAGTTTACCAGCACATAATAACCCTGGGCACCCAATTTTATGCAAATAGCTTTGCCAATGCCCCTTGAACCGCCGGTGATTAATGCGCATTTCATTTTGAAAAAGATGTAATGTGATCGGTAGATTCAAGGAACGTTTTAACCCGTTCCAGGTCCTTATATTTAGGCGCATCTTCAATAAACTTAGGGAAAATTAGCCTGACCTCGTCATATAACGCTCTTGAAATGGTTGAAAGCCTGTCTTTACATTCCAAATAATCAATCGCCTGTAAAATGGTCATTAAATGGATGCCAAGCACTTCAAATGAATTGTCGATAACCCGTTTGGTCATCAGTGCCGCATTACAGCCCATACTCACAATATCCTGGTTATCATTATTATTCGGGATGCTATGCACATACATAGGGAAAGATAATGTTTGATTTTCAGCCACAGTTGAGGTAGCCGTAAACTGCATCCCCTGCATACCGAAATTAAGGCCAAGTACGCCCAAATTTACAAAAGGCGGTAGCTTTTGGTTTAGTTTGCTGTTCAGCAGGTAGTTCAGCTGTCTTTCAGCTAACATGGATATACGGGTTATTGCAATTTTTAACTTGTCCATTTCCAGTGAAACATAATCGCCGTGGAAATTACCGCCGTGGAAAATGTTCTGGTTCTCATGGTCGATAACCGGGTTATCATTAACTGAATTCAGTTCATTTACAACTGTATTTTCAACCTGCGAGATAGTATCATAAACCGGGCCTAAGATCTGGGTTACACAACGCAGTGAGTAATACTCCTGCACCTTATCCTCAAATATTTCCTGGTCAAGGTTGTCGGGGTTGTATAAATGTTCGGAGCGGTCGCGGATCATTTTGCTATCCTGAAGTATTTCACGCATCATTCCAGCTATGGCGTTTTGGCCTTTGTGGCGTTTTACTATGTTTAGCTCATTTGAGTAATGATCATCGAACGCCTCAACAATCTCATTGATCATTGCTGAAAACAGCACCGACCAGTTAAGCAGTTTTTTAGCCTGGATGATATTGATCATACCGATACCCGTCATTGCCGATGTGCCGTTTAAAATTGCTAAGCCCTCGCGAATATGGATAGATAATGGTTTTATATTGAATTTGTTAAAGATCTCTATGGTTGGATGCACCTCCTCCTCAAAAATAACCTCTCCTTCGCCAATTAAAACCAAACCAAGGTGCGCAAGCTGAACCAAATCACCACTTGCACCAACGCCGCCATGCTCGTAAATACACGGGGCAATATTTTTATTGATCAACTCTTTTAATAATTCAACAACGTCAGTATGAACACCGGAGTAAGCTTGCATAAAGCTATTCAACCGGGCTATCATCAGAGCTTTTGACAATTGGGCCGTCATTAATTTACCACTGCCCGATGAATGGCTGCGGATCAGGTTATATTGAAGTTGTAATATATTTTCCTCGTTCACCTTGTATTGCGCCATTGGCCCAAAGCCGGTATTTATGCCATAAATGAGCTTATTTGACGAGAATTGTTTTAGGAATTCAAAGTTGGTATTGATCTTAGTTAAAGCAGCTGCATCTAAAGCAACTTCGTTTTGTTTAAATATCAGTTCAGAAAAATCATTTAAAGAAAGCGCACTTTGTCCAACATGTATCATGGGCAAAAAATGTTTGTTTTATCAGGGTGAATAATAATCCGCTAAAGTATAAAATATATGTAAAAGGGATCAATGTAAAGTGCAATAACACAGGGAAAGGAGAATTGTGTTATTTAAAAATAGCGATGGGTTTTAAAGCTTGATTGTTCGAAATATATATTTGTATAGCTCTTCATGCATTTATAACGCAGGGCGTTGCCCTGCGCTGTTATATTAGACCCCTTCAGGGTCAGAATGTTGAAGTTGTATCACAAAGCCAAAGCCCTGAAAGGGCGACATACCTCAGCGCAGGTCGAAGGCCTGCGTTATAAATGATGTTTCGGACAACCTTTTAAACCTATCTCTATTTTAAAAATCAAGCTCTTTTATCAATAAATTTAATCGCCTTCCGGCTGGCTTCGCTAAACTGGATCTTTTGGATCTCTTCAACAGTTACATATTTTATATGCGGACTTACACGAAGCCTTGCCTGTAAATAGGCCCTGATCCGGTGGTCACATTCTTCAGTATCATCGGCCGGGACAAGGTAAAGCGATACCTGGTCCATCCCTATATCGTTGGAATATACTTCTATTACAAAATCAAGGATCTCTTCGCGCTCGTTCAGTAAATCAAATAAAGCAGGCGGATAAAGGGTCGTTCCCTTGAATTTTATCATCTGCTTTTTACGTCCCATTACTGATGACAAACGCAAACTGGTACGGCCACAGGCACAAGGTTCATCGAAATACATGCACATATCGCCGGTTTTATAACGTAGCAATGGCATCCCTTCAACACCCAAAGTAGTAATGGTTACTTCACCGGGAGTGCCGGGCTCTACTTGTTTGTCGTTTTCATCCAGCAACTCCACAATAACCAGTTCTGGCTGGTAATGGCCGCCTTTACCTTCGCCACATTCTGTAAACGCGGTTTGCATTTCGGTTGAGGCATAAGTGGAATACAACTGAATATCCCAGCTCTCCGTTATTTTTTTGCCAAGGATGTTTAATGAAAAATCATTATTGCGAATATTTTCACCAATACAGATCGCTTTTTTTACTGAGGTGCTGTTTACATCGATGCCCGTGTCTTTCGCAAACTGGATCAGTTTTAAAATAAAAGATGGTACGGCAACTATAGCTGTGGGTTTTAAACGCTGTATGGTCTCCCATTGCAATGCCGGCACACCGGGGCCTAAACGGATAATTCCTGCCCCAATTCTGCGGATGCCGAGATAATAGGCAATGCCGGCCATAAACTGCCTGTCGAGCGTAAGCATCAACTGATAGGTATCATCAGCTGATCCATCGGCACATAAAAAAGAGTTATATTCATTATATGCAAGGCGATCCAAATCTTTCTCTGTAAGTGCTATAGTTACCGGCCTGCCCAGGGTGCCTGAGGTTGAAGTGTATTCAATGATTTTATTCCCTGGCACGCATAAAAAATCATCATTACGTTGCTGCAGGTCGTCTTTTACGGTTGGAGGAATTAAAGACAAGTCTGCAATTGTTTTTATACTGGCTATGTTTATTTGATGTTTTGTAAATAGCTCTTTATAAAAAGGTGAATTTTTGGCAACGTATGCCAATAACTCCTGCAGCTTTTGTTTCTGCATTGTCGTTGTCTCTTGTGCCTGTTGATAGCTTTTCTCCGTAGGTATCATGCTCCAAATCTAACAAAAATGTAAGATTAGGGCGAATGCAATTACCCCTTACAAATTGCGAAGCAAACAACCATCTGATATATTTGTAACGTATATCGGTTATTATGTTTAAACAATCATTATTAATTCCAGGGATTCTTTGCTTTACAATGTTTGCCAAGGCCCAGGCGGTTAAATATAAAGACATCGTATTTGCAGGTGTAATCAAAACAAAAGATCTAAGCTATTCACCAAATGATTCATCGGGCAAAAAGAAGGCTCATTTATTTGATCTGTACCAACCTGCGGGCGATAACACAACTGGCAGGCCATTAATTATCTGGATGCATGGCGGCGGTTTTAAATTCGGCACAAAAGAAGCTAAGGGAATTGAGCTATGGAGTAAAACCTTTGCACAGCGGGGGTATGTGTGTGCTGCTATTAATTATACTTTAAGTAAAAAGCTCCCGATATTTAATTTTGACGAGCTAAAACGAAGCGCCTATTATGCCGTACAGGATGCAAAACAGGCGATTGCTTATTTTAAAGAACATTCAAAAGAATATAATATTGACCCTGATAAAATTATCCTTGCCGGTAACTCGGCAGGAGGGATGATAGCACTGGATGCTGCTTATAGTACAAATGCTGAACTGGCAAAATTTGCAGGGGTAACAAGTTTAAATTCTGATAATAAGGAGCTGTTAAAAGTTGCCGGGGTAATTAATTTATGGGGTGGGATCTTTGATTTGAACTGGCTGAAAAATACAAAAGTGCCGATTGTTAATATTTATGGCAGCAGGGACAGCCTGGTACCGCCAACACATAAAGATACCTCTTTGTATGGCGGAGCAGACATACATGCCGAAGCAAATAAATTAGGTATCCCCACCAGTGTAAGGGTGTTTGAGGGCTATTCGCATGAATTGCAAAAACATTTTAATCCAATCTTTCAGGGAGGTAAAGACACTGAACGGCGTTGGCTTGAGGCAGGGCAATTTGCAGCTGATTTTATGTATAAACAGTTATACATAAAGTAATGGATTACTAATTAAAACTTAATGTTAACTTTAATGTTATCAAAAAACAGTTAACCAATAACCGCTAACCATGAAATATTTGAAAGTTCTTTTAGTAGCAGCGTTTTTAACTCTTAGTTTGGAGTTTGCAAGTGCCGAACCTTTAACACCGGCAGTTGAATCAACGTTTTTACAGATCAGGAGACCTCCGCCTCCACCACCCCCTCCGCCATTGCCTTTTGGCAGGCGTCATCGCCGGTACAGGCATCACCGGGCCAGGATTCATATCCGTTTGCCAGCACCGCCACCACCACCAGCACCGCCACCACGTCCATAATTAAGCTTAAAGTGAAAAGCTCAAAGCGGAAAGAAAATATTTGAAGATCAATGTTTAATAGATCTGATAAAATAGTAAAGCCCTTCAATTTTAGTTGAGGGGCTTTTTATGTTCCCTATTTTGTCATTGAGGTCGAAGCAATCGCAACCTTTACAGAGCGAACAGAATAGTGTGGAATCTGCAAAGCGTGAAGGCACAGTTCGCGATTGCCACGCTGCGTTCGCAATAACAAGAATGGTTTATTATGCCAGATCTATCGTTGGCCCACTGGTGTGTTTTTGGCGCTGGTACAGCTTTATCAACTGGTATAAAACGCCAACCGTAAATAATACAACCAAAGTTAAAAGTCCCATTTGGATGATGGGTGAATTTGGCCCATCGGCAACGGGGTGGCTTATTGGCAACCGGGTTAAGGTTTCAACAACCGCGGGGATGAAGGAGAAAAATAAAGTTAACGACATCAGGAACACCTGGAGATAAGCAGCGCTTTTTCCAAGAAATTTAAAGGATGTTGCAAAATAGGCTATCGGTAGTACAATTAAAATAATTACAGCAAGGCTGTGTCCCGCGGTTGGGTGCCCGGTCCGCATAATGGGCAAGCCTGTAATACAGGTAATTACAGTTAAAAGGACATACAGCTTTCCGCGACCGTTTGATGGGCTGATCTTCCCATCGCGCAGCAAGGCATAAAGAGCTGCAAAAATTGCAAGGATGCTTATTGCAGTGTGAATAATTCCAAGGATTGATAAGTGATTCGGCATGATCTTATAGTTTAAGCGTTTAAGGATGCTTAAATATAAAAAAAAGCTCGTAGAGGCGCAATACTTTGCGTCTTTATTACGGCTTAAAAGTAAATTTCAATACGTTCCCTGCACCAACCTTATCTCCTTCATTTGAGATATAAAGATTATTCTGATTATCAAATGCTATCCCTTCAGGCTGACCGAATTTGCCCCGATTTAACGGATATACTTCTTTAACATTCCAGTTTGTATCGGCAATTACCAATAATTTATTTACAGACGACAGGATATACCATTCATTAGTCTTTGGGTTTTTACTAAGCCCTGACGGATGGAAATTCATTTTCTTTACCCCTGCCAGCTTACTAACCCTGCCAACATCAATGGTATGCTGACCGGCATTTTTTAATGAACCGTCTGCTGAAAGCTTAAGCGTAAACACAGTGCTTGTTTTACTGGTTTTTTCAATGCTGCAATGTTTGCACAGCACATAAACTGATTGATCGCTGTCATCAGCATACATTCCTTCATACTCACCTTTTGGTAACAGGCTATCCCACTGCTTTACATTGGTAGCCTCAGCTTTTTTCAGATCCAGTGGGAAAGTAAACAACACACCATCGCTGCGGAGCATTATAACCTGGTTGTTAGTAATCGCTACATCTTCATAATCACCGCCCTGGCCAAACTTTATTTGTTTCACATTCATGCTGCCAGGCTTAAAATAAAAAAGCTCGCCTTCTTCATCCTGTTCGGCAAACATCATATCCGGGTTGCCTTTGTTAAACGCAATGCCTGATATTTCGTGAAGGGCCTCAGGCATGTTATATTTTACCGGGTTGTTTAAATCGTAACCTTTCGGGCTCCGGCTTTTTTGCTGACCGGTGCATTTGATACAGAACAGGCAGGTAATTATTATAAAACAAAGAAGTATCGGCTTTGGAATGTGTTTCATATCAAACAAAATAACTTGAATTTATATATACCTCCAATTTACGGATTTGTTTAAATAGAAAAGGCCCTTTAATAAAAGAGCCTTTTATTTATTAAACTCTGTGGTCTTTGTGGCTTCTCTGTTACCTCTGTGGTTAGATTTTTTACCACAGAGATCACTAAGAGACTCACAAAGTGACACAGAGCTTTAATGAGTTTTACTTCTGCATCACCATAACGCCATTAAGTACCAATGTGCTGCCGCCATCGGCTTCAATGTTGTAAACGTTTTGTACACCGCCGGCATGTTCTGTTTTTCTTAAAACAGTATAGGTTTCATATTTGCCTTTTTGCTCGTTAAGGCATAAAACTTGCTGACCAATGGCTATTTCGCCAATTTTAAAGCTGCCCTCTTTGGTTAGCATTGGGTGGTTAGGCGTAGCTTTAAGTACTTTAGTGTTTAGGTTGACATTTAAGCCTTGAACAGTGTTTTTCTCTTTTGCTGATACCAAAACCAGTTCGGTAATGGCATAGTTTTTAGCCGCATGCACGGTAAGTTCTTTTACTTTTATTACTGATGATTTATTGGTAGCCGGGTCAACGGTAATTACCTCGTCGCCGCTTTTTACATCTTTTATTAGTTTTTTAGCGCCATTGCTCATGATAACCTCTTCGTCGCCTGGGAAACAAATGTCATTACCATAGGTTGCGGCTTCTTCCTTCATGTCTTTGCCATTATTCAATACTTTGTATTGCTGAAAGCTCATTTCCTTGGATAATACATAAGATAGTTTCAGGATGAAATTTTTCTCAACCTTGTTAATGTCATCAATATCCTGGAAGTATTTGGCCCATACTTTTGCGTCAGCAGTAAAATCAGGCACAAGGGCCTGGTATTTTTTCCCGGTTTCGCTGGTATAAAATACCATCAGGCCAATTTCCTGCATGCCCTCTTTGGCAATCAGCTTATAAAGATCAACCCGTTTTTTAAGGCCATCGCCGCCGGTAATAAAATAGGGTTTACGGCTTTCGTATCTATCAAGCACATAAGCATTGTCAAACTTTACATAAGTGTCTTTATCTAGATCGACAATGGTATAGGTCAGGGCTTTATTGTATTCATCCAATGTAAGCGGGCGTGGGTTAACAGTTGCCTGCTGGGCATTGGTTGTGAGTACGATTATAAATAGAAAAAAAGTTAAAATTAGGTTACGCATGTTAATTCGTATTGTTTATTATTATTCATTTTCGTACAGGCCTTCGACCTGCGTTAAGTTGTGTTGCCCTTTCAGGGCTTAAGAGCCTATCATACCTAAGCCCTGAAAGGGCTAAATCCATCAGCACAGGTCGAAGGCCTGTGCGAATTAAATGTTATTATGATAATTGTTTAAATGCCTCGGCAAATGCTTCCATTTCGTCCATGCGGCCAATACTTACGCGGCACCAGTCGGTGCCATTCATTTTCCAGTTACGTACACCAACACCGCGTTTCATCATTTCGCCGACAAATTTTTGTCCGTCCATTTTTAGCGGGAACATTACAAAGTTTGCCGATGACGGAATGTAGTCGTATCCCTCTTTCTTTAAGGTAGCATAAAGAAAATCTCTTGAGGCAAGTGTTTTTGCCAATGCATCCTTTAAAAAGTCGGTTTCCTGGTATGCCGCAATGGCAGCTGCCACAGTAGCTGAAGAAAGATTGGCATCCGCGTTTGTATAAAGAGATAACGCACTGATTGTTTCAGGCTGTGCTACAATATACCCACAGCGCAGCCCGGCAAAACCATATAATTTAGAAAAGGTGCGGGATACTATTATGTTTTGCCCGGCCTTTACATTAGCCATAAGCGTTGTGGATTTTGGATCAGGTAAATAATCTATATAAGCTTCATCAACAAATACCATGGTCTTTTTTGATACACGCTCGCAAAATGCCTTAAGCTTATCTGTATCTACCACTGTAGCTGTGGGGTTATTGGGGTTGCAAATGTATATGATGCCCGTGTTGTCGTCAATCTTTGCTTCTATGGCATCCAGGTCAAGCTTGTAATCTTTTGTTAATGGTACTTTAACCCATTTGCCCCCGCCGCGTACTGCATGCGATGGAAGATCATCATAAGAGGTTTCGCCGGTAATTACGGTTTTTCCACCTTTACAATAGTGCAGGGCGGCAGCCTCTAAAAGTGCAGATGATCCTGCGCTTAGCATAACATTGTTTTGCTGAATCCCCTCATAGGCAGCGATTTTTGAGCTCAGTTGTCTGATCTGTGGAAAAATATACTGGTAGCTCAAATCCAGTGAATCGATTATTGCTTTTTTAGCAGCCGGTGATGGCCCGAATGGATTTTCATTGAAGAACAAGCGCGCTTTTAATCCGGGGGCCGCATTCGCCATTATTTCCCGTTCGGCTTCAAAATTGGTGATCAGCCTGCTTTTATTAACAACCGGCATTGCTGCCAGTTTATTTATTGTACCGGATGCTAAAGCCAGTCCTCCGGCCATTAAAGCGCTGGATTTGATCCAGTTTCTGCGGTTAAGTGTGTTTGCCATGGTGGTTTTAATTTTATGAGTAATTAAGTCAGTTTATCCTTTAGTTGTTTCTGTCGGGTATTTTACCCTTTGCTCCGTTACGCGTCCATGTACGGCTGTAACCACGCTCCGCGCCGATTCAAATGCGCCCGCCATCCAGGCGTTTAAATAAGTTAAATGCTCACCGGCAAAATATACCTGCTTATCGGGCTTTAATAATACCGGGTATTGGGTTTTGCGGGTTTCATTGCTGTAAACAGCCCATCCGCCTAAATTGTATTTGGTTTTGTGCCAGCTAACTGAGAACGAACTTTCAAATTCGCTGTCATATTGTGGATGGATCAATCGCCCTTTTTGCAAGGCAAGCTTTTCGCGATCGGCATAGCTTAGTTCACCGGTGCGCTGGGCTTTTTCGTTAAAATTATAATAACCCAGTAAAATGCCTTTTTTACCCAGGTAATCATATGATGGGTAAAAGATCTGCGTCAGATCATTATTGGTATGGGTAATGCCACCGTAAATGTGCTCATCCTCTTCCCAAAAACGCCTTTTAAACTGAAGGCCGATCTTCCCGGTTTGGATATAGCTGATATAATCAATTGCCCGGCTAACGTCGCCCGAAAAATTATTGCTGATATTGCTTAATACGGGTAAAGGTATGGTGCAAATACAAATATCACCCTGTAAAACATGCTCGCCCTGTGTATCTTTATAAGTAACCTTTACGCCATTATCAATATTGGTAACGTTTGTTACCTCGGCGCCCAGTTTTAAATTTGATTCAACTTTTTTCTGTAATGCTTTTGCAATCTGGTCCATACCGCCAATAGCCTGGAACATGGTCATCTGCAGCTCGTAAGTATATTCGGCTACATTGTAAAAATCAGGGTCCATTAATCCAGATTGGATGATCTCTGCCAGTTTGTGCGGATCTGCGATTTTACCTGGCTTGTCACCGGCTCCCGGATTTTCAATATAACCGCGGCGGGCAGATGCTTTGTATAGCTTATCCGGATCAAGGCCACCTTCGGCAGCCAGGTATTCAATAACTTTTTCTGCATCTTCTTTGGTGAGACCTGTATCTAAAGTACCGTGATCAATGCTTTTTGCAAGCAGTTCGGTCATATACCCGCGGATATCATTATGTACCTCGCGAACTTTTATTTTTTTGTTGGATAGTGGGCCTTTGCCTTCGGCAAAGTAATAGGAGCCTTCGTTAACGTTGTTATAAACTTGCAGCGGGATGCCTAGTTCTTTGCAGTAGTGCAAGGTAAGTTCGTGATTGTGGGGGATGCGTGACGGGCCTGCGTTAAAATACTGGCCTTCGTCAAAGCGGGCGGTTATGGTAGGTTTGTCAGTTTCGGTGTTTGTGCTGCCATTTCTGATGCTCCAACATCGGCCGCCTGCGCGCTGGCGGGCTTCTAATATGGTACAGCTGTATCCTAACTTGTTAAGCTCATATGCACAGGTCATCCCGGCAAGGCCTCCACCTAAAATAATAATTTTTTTGCCGTTTCCGCTGCCTTGCAAGTCAAAAGCATGAGCTGGTGCAGCGCGCAGCATCCCCAAAGCCAGCATTGCGGGATAAGCTCCCCCTGCAAGCATGGCGCCTTTGCTTAAAAAATTCCTCCTGGTTATTGTTTCCAATGTTAAAGTAGTGATGGTATCGATTGTTTGCCTCTCCTAAATCCTCTCCAAAGGAGAGGACTTTAACTTCGCTCTTTTTAGAACCCTCTCCTTTGGAGAGGGCAGGGTGAGGCAAAATAAACTTTTAGCGAACTCACGTTAAATTTATGTTATTTTTAACAGAAACCCAATTTTGTTGATAAAATATGGTCGAAATAAATTATTCGTTACCCTTTTTTAAAATATTTAAAATGTATGGGGTAATTTTTAGTAATAGTGAGATAGAATTTAGTAGGTATTGTCACATCCTGTTTTGTAATTTTATCAATACTTAAAATCCTCATTATTCATTCAATCTTTATATTCGTTTAAATCCACACACAAATGATAAACTTTTACTCCCTTATGGTCAGGCAAAAGGCTTTAACCTGCTTTCTCACAATTTTACTAAACCTGGCATTTATCTTGTCTGCATCTGCGCAGCAAAAATGGCATTACAGCTTGTCTGTTGATCCTTCAAAAAAAATCGCACATATAAGTTTAGAACTAACCGGCAAGCTACCTGACACCGTTGCTTTTAAAATGCCCACCTGGACAACCGGCTACTACCAGTTTATGAACTTTGCCAAAAGTCTTTCTGCTTTTAGCGCGACCGATGAGAGCGGCAAAATCATCGACTTTAAACACACTGACCAGAATACCTGGAAAGTTGGTGTGCCACATAATAAGGTAGTGAAGCTTACCTATGATATTGAAGCTATCCGCAATTTTGTTGGCGGCAATTATTTAGATACGGCTCACGCTTACTTTTCGCCGGCGGGACTATTTATGTATGCTGATAAAAATATTTTGCAGCCCGTAACAGTTACCATAAATCAATATCCCGGATGGACACGTATAGCTACGGGGATGGATATTGTTGAGAAAGATTCTACCACTTTCCAGGCGCCTGATTTTGATGTGCTTTATGACAGCCCGATACTAATGGGTAAGCTGGAAAAATTACCCGGCTTTAAAGTAAATGGCATTCAGCACGATTTTATCGGCTATAAAATGGGCATTGCCGATAAGCAGGGGTTTATGGACGATATGAAAAAGATTGTTGAGAATGGCTCGGCTATTATCGGCGAGATCCCCTATAAACATTATACATTTTTGGGCGTAGGCCCAGGCGGAGGCGGTATTGAGCATTTAAACTCGGCATCGGTTGCGTTTACTGGAAAAGGCTTAAATACACAAGCCGGAAAAATGAGGTTATATAGCTTTTTGGCGCACGAATATTTCCACACCTATAATGTAAAACGCATCCGCCCGATTGAGCTTGGGCCGTTTGATTATGAAAAAGGGAACAAAACCGAAATGCTTTGGGTATCGGAGGGGTTTACGGTTTATTATGAATATGCTATAATCCGGAGAGCGGGGCTTACCAATGCGCAGGAAATGATAGATCAGTTCAGGGGCAACCTGCTGAATTATGAGAAAAAACCGGGCCACTTGTTCCAGTCGGCTACACAAGCCAGTATTGAAACATGGAGCGATGGGCCAAATGGCAGGGTAGCAGATGAGTTTAACAAAACCATTTCTTATTATGATAAAGGCCCGGTATTAGGGTTAATGCTGGATTTAAAGATAAGGCACGAAACGCAAAATCGTAAAAGCCTTGACGATGTAATGCACACCCTTTATTACACCTATTTTAAAAAGTTGAAACGCGGCTTTACACCGCAAGAGTTCAGAAAAGTGTGCGAAGATACGGCCGGTGTTCCGCTTGATGAGGTGTTTGAATATGCGTCAACCGTTAAGGAAGTTAATTATCACCCGTATTTTGAATATGCCGGGTTAGACATTGATGATGCCTGGAAAAAACAGCCCGGCGCATGGGCCGGTATTACTGTTGAAGGGCCAAAAGAATCCCCGGATTCCTTATTTGTAAGCGCTGTTACCTATAAATCGCCGGCCTGGGAAAGCGGCGTAAGGATTAAAAATAAAATTGTGAGTGTTGATAGCCAACCTGTAACATTGGCTTTATTGCAGGCAATAGCTACCGATAAAAAGGACGGTGATGTTATTGAAATGGAGATAATTAAAAATGGTAAGGCAGAAAAAGTAAAGATAACTTTAGGCACACAAACATCACGCAGCTTTGAAATTAAGCCTGTAGCAAATCCTAATGCATTACAGGCTGCTATCTACAAAAGTATTTTTGAGGGCGGCCATTAAGCCATAAGCATTGTTTATTTAAAACGGCCGGCCTTTAATTTAAGAGCCGGCCGTTTTTGTGTAATTTATTGCCATTTGGTGATAATTATCCTGTAATAACGATATAGCGTTAAATTTTAAATAAGATTTTATTTTAAGTATCTGATCTTTAATTGTTTAAATAATTGGTAGCATTATTGATCTTTTCAATCGTCATTATAATTAAACACACTTGAATTATTTAACGATGGAAAACTTAATTTACTTTTTTACCAGGACGATATTAATTGCATGTATATTGGTTATTGGCTACCTGATTGCCATTCCCGAAAAGGAAACCGCTGATAAATGGGATATTTGGTAACAGAATCACCTTATTGTTGTTGTATTTTAATTATTCTGTTAAACAAACCACTGTTTTTGCTTATTTTGTTATCGATTACAAATTAATCAGAATATTGACCATACAGATACCCTATGTCACTATCTTTTAATACACCAGGCAAGCCCCTGATATATTTGAAATATTTATTCATTATTACTGTTGTCTTTTTTAGTTCAAAAGGGTTTTCCCAGGCAAAAACTGATAGCATAAATGTAGCGCTTGAACCTGAATATGATAAAGTGACCGGTACACATCGTTTTCTTTTAGGGGAAAATTACAGGAAGCTATGGTCTGCAAAAGTTACGCTGAAAGTATTTCACTTGTCAAAAGAAAAAGGCGGTTTAAAGATCTTACAGCCCGGTGGTGGGATGCAAACCAAATCGCTCAGGCTGCGGGACTCAAGCGGGAAGGAGTGGGTATTGCGCACCATACAAAAGTATCCTGAAAAGGTATTACCAAAGGACTTGCGACAAACTATAGCTAAAGATATTGTACAGGACCAAATTTCCGCTGAGCATCCTTTTGCTGCATTAACAGTTCCTCCTTTAGCGCAAGCGCTGGGTATTCCGCATGCACATCCGCAGGTAGTTTATGTTCCGGACGACCCGGAATTAGGTAAATACCGTAAAGACTATGCCAACCAGGTTTTTTTATTTGAAGAACGCGAGCCTTTGGATGTTGATAAAACGGATAATGTAGGTAAGGTACAAGGAAAAATACAAGGGGATAACGATAACCGCATTGACCAGAAACTTGTTTTAAGAGCGCGCCTGCTTGATTTTTTGCTTGGTGATTGGGACCGGCACGAAGATCAATGGCGCTTTGAGCGGAAAAAAGATAGTATTGGAACCTTGTATGAACCAGTCCCACGCGACAGAGACCAGGTTTATAATAACGCATACGGTGCTTTACCCTGGCTGGCTTCGAGGCACTTGTTTATGGCCAAGTTTCAAAGCTATGGCGATCATATCCGCTCAATTAACCGCTGGAATTTGAATGGCCGTAATTTTGACCGTTATTTTTTGAATGAGCTGAATGTGCAGGATTGGGAAACTCAAATTACCTATGTACAGAGTAAGCTTACCGACCAGGTAATAGCAGATGCGGTAAAACAAATGCCGGCAAATATTTATAAGCTTAGCGGAGCAGAAATTACGGGCAAACTTATAGCGCGCAGAAATATACTGAAACAACAGGCTTTAAAATACTATCGCTTTATTTCGGCAACTGTAGAGATCCCCGCATCAGAAAGTCGGGAGTATTTTGATATAATCAACCAGGCCGATGGCAAAGTAGCAGTAACTATAAGCAAACTTAAAAAGAGTGGAAAACTTGAACGCACTACTTACCAACGCATATTTGATCCGGCGGTTACCGATGAAATAAGACTTTACGGTATTGATGGTAAAGATGTTTTTGCCGTACATGGTAATGAACATTCGCCAATAACAGTAAGAATGGTAGGCGGTAAGGGTGAGGATACCTTTTTAATAGATAGTAATATAACCGGAAAGGGAAACAGGTATGTTTATGACCGTTCAGACAAAAAGAACAACCTGCCTAAAAGTTCGCAAGCTCATTTGCGTGTCTCAACAGATACCGGGGTTAATAGCTACCATGCATTGGGTTATAAATATAATTTTCTTCAGCCACTAATATTAGGTAGCTATAATAGTGATTATGGCTTACAGCTGATGACTGACTTTATTTATCAAAAACAGGGTTTCAGAAAAGATCCGTACGCTTTCAGACAAAGTTTAGTGGTTAATTACGGATTTGGGGCAAATTCCTTATTGTTAGACTATACCGGCGAATTTAAGCAAGTTATTGGCAAGAGCGATCTTTGGATTAATATATTATCAAAGGGGCCAAACTATCAAAGCTACTTTTTTGGCCTAGGTAACGAAACACAGTACGTAAACAAAGGGGAGAAGGAAAGAAAATATTATCGTAATGTTTATAACTTTCTAAATGCTGATGTAAGAATAAAACACACCTACGGCAGTTGGATAGCAAGCGCAGGTGTTATAGCGCAATATTATAATGGCGATGAAGACAATAACCATAACCGGTTTTTAAATGATTATGATGCGTTACATCCCGATCAAAAAGTATTTACTACTCAAGCAAATGCAGGACTTATTGCCGGCCTTGTTCTGGATACACGCGACAAGGGTATAATACCACATAACGGCATGTTGTGGAATACAACCTTAACGGGCTTAAAGGGACTGAATTCTGATTCGCATAGCTATGGGCAGATAACGACTGATTTTAGCTTTTTCATAAACCCTGACAAGGACTCAATATTTGTTATTGGCAACCGGATTGGCGGGGGTACAACCATAGGCAACGCTTCTTATTATCAGCAATTGCAGCTTGGGGGCATTCAAAATTTAAGAGGATTCTACAGCAGCAGGTTTACAGGCAAAACTATGGCTTATGATAACCTCACCGTACGCCTTAAATTATTTGATTATGCCTCCTACATATTACCGGGTGCTTTCGGTATAGTTGGCTTTAACGATATCGGCAGGGTTTGGATCCCCGGTGAATCATCAAACCAGTGGCATGATGGTTACGGAGGTGGCTTTTACCTGATCCCTGCACAATTGATACTTGTACAGGCCGTAGTAGGTTTTTCAAAGGATGGAGCATATCCGTATATATCCGCTGGGTTCAGGTTTTAGGTTGATGTGAGAATGATGTGCAAATGTGCAGATATGCAAATTTGCAGATGAGAAAAATGATGTGCGAATGTGCAGATATGCAAATGTGCGGATGAGAAAAATGATATGCGACGCCGGAAGATAAATGTGCAGTTTTGAATTTTTTCATCCGCACATCCGCACATTCAAAATCCGCACAGCAATTTTAATTCTCTACAACAAATGCATTCAGTTGCTTGTAAAACTCATCGTATCTAAATATCTTTTCAAGCGACTCGCCCTGGTTGTGCAATATGCCCACCCTTAATGCCTTTAATCCGGAAACTCCCTGCAGGTCCTCTACTTCAAATTCTTCAATTTTAGGGGCCAGGATGCCATGATCCTGCAGCAGGTTTATATATTTAATATAGTCCTGTTCTTCTTCAAATTTTGAAAAAATGATGGTTATTTTGTTCTGCTGGGTAATGCGCTCTTTGGTGCCTTTTATGTAAGCCTTGTCAATCCGTTTTTTAATAACTTCGTACCTGATATTGTAAGCGCCATCAATATCAAAATGCTTTTCATCCATCCTGAAACGGATAGATATAGGCGCACTAAATATTAATATCAACGAAGTAACATTTAGCGGATAAGGCAATGTTTTTTTTAGATGATATTGCTCAATCTGCATCTCGCACAATACCAGCAACTGCCAGAAACGTAAATGTTCAAGGTGAGCCAGATCAAATGTTTTAGTGGGAGCTATAGAGGCACCAGCATATAAATTGTGCTCAACACCATCGGTTTTAAACCGTTCAAAATAATGTGGAAAATATGCCTGGGCATCTGTTTGCCTGTTATCAATTATGCTAATCAGCTTTTCATTTATTAAAGTTAAAGTAATTTCATACTTGCGCCTGTTGGCGTAAAAGTCACCGGTTATTTTATCGGTATTTCTAAAGTATTCTTTAATCAGCTTTGAAATTTCCTTGCTGAACTTTTTATTTTCTTTTAGTAGCGGGTGGATGTTTATCTCCAGGTAATTTTGAATGTGTTGCTCGGTATCAGCCTTTACCCCGGTAACCAGGTCATCAATAAAAATTTTAAGGTCAAACAGTTCCTGTTCAGCGCTAACAATATCATTTGATTGCCGCATTTGCTCAAGCAATAAAATAAGTTTTTCCAGTTGGTAACTTAAATCATTGGTAACACTTAAATTCCTGGTGATTGATGAGTCTTTTATATCAATTTGCCCATATAAAGGATATACGTCATGAAAAACTATTTCTTTAGGCGTATAACTTTTGCCGGCATTTTTACTTTGAATATGTTTTAAGGCCTCTTCCCTGAATTTCCAGTTTACGCTTGGATGTAATTTGGTGTAGTTTTTTTGTATTACCGCCTGGATCTGGTTTTGCAGATCGGTTACCTTTCTGTAAATGGTATCCACTATAAACGGCATTACGATTTCCAGCTTTTTGGCATTTACGCTGTTAAGGTCACGTGTTCTTTTTGAAACCAGCTCTAAAATACCAAGCAACATCCCGTTCTTAACAACGGGGGCCAAAATAAAACTCTGAAGGCCCTGATTTACAAAATGTTGTGATAGTTTACTGTCCGGATTTTGTGCTGCAAATTCAGGCAGGTCTGTAACTGCTATTGGGGTGTGTTTCTTAATCAGGTTTTGGTAAGAGTCAGCCCGGAGCATTTTCTGGCAATCGCCGTCGGCTTTTCCTGCCAGCATATAGCTTTTAACCTTTTGCCCCGAAGTAGTGGAGAACTTATCGTTTTCCTTATCAAAAGAAGTAAAACCAATATGAAGATCGGGAATCTTAAATATCGATCTGAATATTGTTTCGAGGCTTTCTTCCAGTTCAGATGATTCTACATCGCCTAATAAATTGCCCTTTAAACTTGAAACAGCGTTTTCAACTGTTGCATCAAATAAGGTCATTATACCGAAGCCTTTTAATATCCAGCTGTCTGGAGGGAATTTCTCTTTCCACAGCGCTAGGTCATCGTAATTATCCATTAAAAGGTCGATGTCTTCTTTGGTTAGCATTTTTGATTTTTCGGTAGGTATTATCTCCAAAAAATCGGCATTATATAAAATGCGGTAGTGTTTAGTAATGCCATCAATTGTAGGGATATCGTAAAAAAGAGGCTTGCCAAAATCTAAACGCGTTCCATAAAACTGGTTGAGTATTATACAACAGCTCATTATATAAAACTGGTGCTCATCAAAATCGCGGATGTTAAAATCAAAATCCTTGCCGGCAGCTTTTAAGATCTCCTTAAACCTGTCGGTATAATTAAATGTTAACCCCAAATAGGGGATGCTCACTGCTTTTATTTCATTTTTAGATAGGATTGCAGGAAACAGGCCCTCCAGCAAATGAGAAATTATGATTTCATTATTTGCAATCTGGTCAATACTTTCTATCCCTTCCCTTAATTCGGGAAAAGGCTGTATTTCTTTTAATAATAATTTAGCTTTTTTGGCATCAATGCCGATTTCGTTTGCTGCAATTTCTTCCAGGCCCTCAATTATTTTATGAAAGGAAAGTTTTATTTGAAATGGATTGTCTGAAAATTGCGGAACTAGCATAGTTTGATAATATTTATCATTACAAATTTACCAAAAAAATGATTATTAAGTAATTGTGAAAAGCTTGATTACATGCAGATTCGGCTATTATGGCGCTAAATCAACTTTGGTTTTATTTTAACTTAATATTCAGTGCTTTAGTTTTATTTTTTTATAAAAACAAGTGATGCGGCAGATCCCACGCCCAGTAATGCACCGGCAGTTACATCTGTTGGGTAATGCACACCAAGGTACATTCTTGAATAACTAACAGACCCTGCCCACAAAAATGCCGGTGCAATTATGTACCACTTAGGGTATGCAATTGACAGGGCGGTAGCAGTTGCAATGGTACTTGAAGAGTGGCCTGATGGAAAGGAGGTGCTGTTTGCGCGATAAACAGGTACAATATTAATATTTTGAATAAACGGACGCCTGCGCTTAACAAAATGTTTAATAAGTTCGGTAAGCCCGTATGATATGGCTGTGCTGCTTGCCACATATAAAGAATTTTGACGCAAGGCCTCGTTATGCCCAACTATACCACCAACAAGCATAGCAGCAGGAATTCCGATATCGCCATATCGGTAAGTATTCGAAAGGAATAAAAACACACCGGTTTTTTCAGGTGTGCGGGTGTTTTGAATATCAATCATCACCCGGTCGTCAAATTGTTGAATGGGTGATTGTGCTAAGGCTTTGTTTAAACAAATGGAAGATATTAGTAGTTGTATGAATATTGTCAGTATAAAGTTTTTATTGAAAAATGTAGGCATGTAACGGGGCATTTAGAACGTTTTTGCAGATTGATTGCTTATTTTTACGGTATTAAGCAAGTTACCACTATTTAAATTAACCACAAATAAAAGCTAATTTGCTATTCAAAATATCCGGCACTATGAATTATCAGCAACTACTTGAACAGGCACAGGATTATGTGCTAACCTACTATAAAGATCACGACACTTCAAGCCTTATTTACCATAACCTGGACCATACGAAAGACGTTGTGGCTGCCGCTATTAAAATAGCCAACCATTACCAGCTTAGCGACGATGATTTTTTTATTGTTTTAGCCGCAGTTTGGTTTCATGACCTGGGGTATATGGTTAATATTGACAATCATGAAGAAAAAGGCGCTGAATTAGCCGCTAAGTTTTTGGAGGAACATCATGTTAATAAAAAACATATTGACCTGGTTGCAAATTGTATAATGGCTACCAGGATGCCGCAAGCACCTAAAACATTGCTTGAGGAGATTGTTTGCGATGCAGACCTGTTTCACTTGGGTACTGATGATTTTAAAGAGAAGGACAAGCTTTTGTTTAAAGAAATTAACCTGATGCACCATGCCGATCTGAATAAACAGCAGTGGCGCGAAAAAACCATCAAATTTTTAGAGAGCCACAGTTATCATACCGATTATTGTAAAGTGTTACTTAACGACACAAAGGAGAAAAACCTGGAAGAATTAAAAAAGAAGTGGGAGAAGGAAGAGAAGGAGCAGCAAAAAGAGGAAGAAAAGAAACGGGGAAAAGAAGAAAAGAAATTACATAAGGAGGAAACGAAGTTTGGCGCAACCGTTATTGAAGATCATGAACATGCTGCAGAAGTAGATGAAGAAAAGCCCGAAGGTAAAAAGAAGAAAGATAAGGATAAAGATGAAAAGCCTGAAAAGGGAATTGAAACCATGTTCAGGATCAGTTCAAGCAATCACCAGCGTTTAAGCGATATGGCCGATAAAAAGGCTCATATTATGATAACTGTTAACTCTATTATTTTATCGGCAATTATCAGTTTGGTACTGCGCCGGCTAAATGAATATGGCTACTTGATAATTCCGTCGTTTATTTTGCTTACCGTTAGTCTGCTTGCCATGACGTTTTCTATTTTGTCAACCCGCCCATCAATACCAAATGGTGTTTTTACAAAGGCAGACCTTGAGGAGAAAAAAGTTAACCTGCTGTTTTTTGGTAATTTTTATAAAATGAAACTGGAAGACTTTAATTATGGGATGCAAATGATGATGGAGGATAAGGACTTTTTATACGGCAGCCTTATAAAAGACTTGTATGCGCAAGGTGTGGTTTTGGGCCGTAAATATCATTTGCTTCGTATAGCGTATAATATTTTCATGTTTGGCCTTATTGTAGCCGTTGTTGCATTTATTATTGCTTCAGCTTTTTTTAGTCATACAACAGCTGTTATATAAATGGGACAACAGCGTTTTTTCAACCGCGATTTAAGCTGGCTCTTTTTTAATGGACGTGTAATGGAGGAGGCTGCTAATGATAAAGTTCCGCTTTTGGAGCGGATAAAGTTCCTCAGCATTTTTTCGTCAAACCTGGATGAGTTTTACCGGGTGCGGATGCCTGTATTGCGAGCATTACAAAAGATAGGTGAAAAGGATGATAACCAGATAAATGCCGGGGAGCAAAAAGGAATTTTAAAGCAGGCGCTGGATCTGATAAATGCCCAGCAACAACGATTTGGCGCCATATTAAAAGAGCAGCTGATCCCGCTGCTAAAGAGCCGCAATGTCCGTCTTTTGTATAATGAGGCCTTTCCGGATGCAGTAAAAAAGGTGACCACTGAGTATTTTTTATCGGAAGTATTGGCTTTTTTACAGCCTGTTGCTTTAGATAATGATAACAAGTTTTTCCCGGAGAATAACAAGTTGTATTTTGTTGTGAATTTGGAGGAAGCCGAAGGGACCGAAAAATTAATTATGCTTAATATCCCATCCGATGAGCTTCCCCGTTTTTTTACAGTTAAGCCTGATAAGGAAACTTATATTGCCTTTTTGGATGATATAATAAGAAATAACCTGGATAGGATATTTAAGGATGCCAGGATAAAAGGGTGCTATAGCATTAAGGTAACGCGCGATGCTGAGCTTGACCTGCAGGATGAATACCCGGGAGACCTTTCGGACGAGATTGAGAAACAGCTAAAGAAAAGGGATCTAGGCCTGGCAACCCGCTTTTTGCACCAATCGGGCATCCCGTTACGCACCATGCAGCTGATAACCGCACAGCTTGACCTGCAAAACGCCAGCGCAACCGAAGGTGGCGTATATCATAACCTTAGGGATTTCTTCTCGCTGCCCTTAAAATCGCCCGGAACTTCCTATGAAGATTGGCCCGCGGTAAATCCCGTTGGGTTAGACGAAGCTGTTTCTGTTTCATCAATTATTGCGGATAAGGACATGATCATTCATACACCTTATCAAAGCTATCATTCAGTATTAAGATTTTTTAATGAAGCTGCTATTAATCCTGATGTTGAGGAGATCTATATTTCACTTTACCGGGTTGCCAGTAACTCGCGCATTGTTAATGCGTTAATAAGCGCTGCTAAAAACGGTAAAAGCGTGCAGGTAATGGTTGAGTTAAAAGCCCGGTTTGATGAGGCCAATAATTTAAAGTGGGCCAAAAAAATGAAAGCTGCCGGCGTTAAAATTATTTATAGTGTAACGGCACTTAAGGTGCATGCTAAAATAGCTATCGTAAAAACAAGGAAAGCCGGACGGATTGTTTACTCGGGTTTGCTGGCTACTGGAAACTTTAATGAATCTACGGCCAAGTTTTATACCGATCATATCCTGTTTACCTCGAATCCGGATCTGTTGCGCGAGATGGAGCTGGTGTTTTTGTTTTTGAGCAAGCGGGAAAAGCCGTCGCCTGATAATCAAATTGATTTTAAGCATTTGCTGGTTGCTCAATTTAACCTGCAAAGTAAATTTATTGAATTGATTGACCGGGAAATTGCCTTTGCCAGAGCCGGAAAGCCTGCGGCCATCACGATAAAAATGAATAACCTGGAAGAACAGGTGCTGATCAATAAACTATACGAAGCATCGCAGGCCGGGGTGAAAATTGAAATGATAGTGCGTAGCATTTGCTGCCTGATACCGGGTGTTGCGGGGATGAGCGAGAATATTACCATAAGGCGGATTGTTGACCGCTACCTGGAACACGGCCGCGTTTTTATATTTAATAATGAAGGCAATAAGGATGTGTTTTTAGGATCGGCCGATTGGATGAACAGGAACATCTACCACCGGATTGAGGTTTGTTTCCCGGTGTATGATAAGGCCGTGAAAAACGAGATCATTCAAATTGTTAACCTGCAATTGCAGGATAATATACAAGCTGTATTGCTTAATAATGAGCTTGAAAATGTCCCGGTGCCTAAAGGTGAACCAGCTGTGCAGGCGCAAAGGGAGATCTATAGGTTGTTATCGGGGACATAAATAAATATGTTGTCGTAGGGGCGTATCGCATACGCCCTATACAAGCGAACAGGGCATATGCGATACGCCCCTACACAATTTGGGTACAGTCTGTTTCAAAATCAAATCGCCACTGTTTGGCCAGCTGAATAGTATTTCAATTGGATGATATCATTGGGAATTGGCCGTGTATTCCATGCCTTATGAATGGTTAATGCTGCACCAACAGCCGATGCCTGGGCCATTGAGGCGGCAAATACTTCCAGCCCTTTAAATTCAGCAGCAAGCAGGTGCATAAATACGCTGTTTTTGCTGAACCCACCATCAACAAAGATCCTTTTTACAAGAGTGCCTTTGAGGATTAGTTGGGTTGATGCAACCTGCAGGTTTATCAGGTCGAGCATTAGCTGGTGATAGGCTTCCGTATCATTTTTAAAACCGGTTAGCTCCCTTGTGCCAAATACCGATTCCTTTTTGAAGTTATCCTCATAAAAAACCTGGGAATGATTTTTTTTAAGCTTTTTGACAACCTCGGGATTGTAAGCGATGCTCCGGTATTTAATAACATCCACATTAAAATGTGCTGCTATCCGTTTTACCTGTTGCTCATACTCATTACCGGAGAACAACCTGGACGCTTTTACAGGATACCCCTGGTATTGTAAAAAGCTTAAACAATCGTTCTTAAGCTCCTGAACAGTCAAGGTTTGTTGATTAAAAGGATTCAGGCTGATACACCAGGTGCCTGTTGATATTAATATAAAAGGTTCATGAAAGTTTACCAGGTAGGGAATAAGTGCTGCTGAGCTATCATGCAACCCAGCGCCTACTTTATAGTTGGTGCCGGGAAACAGCGGGGCCGAGATCTTATTAGCCGGTACAATAGGTGGCAGTTTTAAAGCCACTCCCTCGCGCTGGATCCATTCATGATACCTGTTTTTTTCAAAATCCCACATGCCGGTATGGCAGCCAATGCTGGTAAGATCGGAATAATGATTGCCGGTTAGCAAAAAGCTAAGGTACTGTGGCAGGTGCAGGGCATATTTTACCTGGTTAAACACTTCCGGTTTTTCTTTTTTGAGCCTGTATAATTGCAGTCCCGAATTAAGACTGCCCAAAACCGGTGATGCTGTTTGGATGCTGAACGTTTCCTCCCCGCCATATTCCGCATAAAATTTCCGGCTTAATTCTTCGGGGTACGGTTTAAGGTAGTTGTACAATGGGGCAACGGGTTTGCCATCTTCACCCACATAAACAAAGCTTGCCCCGTACGATGAAAAGTTTACCGCTTTTATATTAAACTCCTTGAGCCTGAAAACCTCGCTTAATGAATCAAAAACAGATAGCCGCAGGCTTTCCAGGTTTTCGCAGGGGAAGCCATCCTCATCAACCGTTTCAATAAAACGTGCCGATTTCTCATACACTATCTGGTAATTTTCATCAAATAAAAATAGCTTTTTGTTGGTTTTGCCAACATCAAATACAACTATTACCGGTTTGGGGCTCATATATAAATATTAGCTACAACCCGGTAGCAACAGTTTTTGATCCGCGTTCTTTTATTAAGTTATCTCTCACCTGCAGCTTGCGGTAAGCGCTTATTGGGTTTAATGCACCACCCGACAACAGACTTGCTTCTGCTACCAATGATCGTATATCTGTACGATAGGCCTGCTGCAGGATCTCCTGGGCAAAGGTTACATCATTATTTTGCTGGGCTGCTGTTAATGCGGCCTTATCAACAATTAAGGCCTGAGCGTAAGCTATTTTTATAGCCTGTACTGATTGTAAAAGATCTTCGATCGGGTCTTTTACATTATGTGAGGCATCTATCATCCAGCCAATGTCAGTAGCATGTGCCATACCCCGTGCATCCATTCCTTCAACCAGCTCATTAAATATCAGGAATAGCTGGTATGGGTTTATGCTGCCTACAGTAAGGTCATCATCGCCGTATTTTGAATCGTTAAAATGAAAACCTGCCAGCTTGCCCTCCATCAGCAATAAAGAAACTATCTGTTCAATATTGGTATTGGGTAAGTGGTGACCAAGATCAACCAAAGTAGCTGCTTTTTTGCCTAGCTTATTTGCCAGTAAAAGTGACTGCCCCCAATCGCCGATGGTTGTTGAATAAAAATTTGGCTCAAAGGGTTTGTATTCAATCCACACTTTCCAGTCATCTGGCAAAGCGCTGTAAATTTCCTGCAGGCTTTCAAGCGTGTTTTGAAATGCCTTTCGAAAGTTTAATTGCCCCGGAAAGTTTGATCCGTCAGACAGCCAAACAGATAATGCTTTTGAATTAAGCTCAACGCCATATTTAATTACCTCGATATTATGCTCAACGGCTTGCTTTCTGACCTCTTTATCTACGTGATGCAGTGAGCCATATTTATAGCTATATTTTTGATCTGCCTGATCCTGAAATGTGTTTGAGTTTACAGCATCAAAGTGCAGGCCCCGTTGAGCTGCCAATGCTTTTATTGCTGCTGCATTTTCGGGGATATCCCAGGGGATGTGTAGTGAAATTGAATTGCTTGATTTATTAAGGGCATTGATAACACCTACATCCTCAATCTTTTCTTCAAGGCTTCGCGGCTCGCCGCCGCCCGAGAATCTTCCAAAACGGGTGCCGCCGGTCCCCAGTGCCCAGCTTGGAATAGCTATATTAAATGCCTGCAGCTTAGCCATCACATCATTAAGCTTTGGGATGCCAGCGCTTACAAATTCAAGCTTGCGCTTGTGGTCAGCCAGTTCATTATGGTTTAATTCATCAATTTTATACTGATCAATATTCATGGTAAAAGATTTATTGGTTTATAAAATCATTCGCAAAAGGCCGGGGGTATACAGGTATTAAATGTATAATTAACAGTCGCTTTTGGAAACGTCTAATATAGTAGTTGTAAAGGCATGTTTGCCAAATTTTTTAAAACTCCTTTTACGGCGCGGTTTGGATATATAGAAACATATAAGAATATACTTGCCTCAAAAGCCTGCAAATATTTTCTAAAATGCTACCGGGTTAAAACGGGGAAATTATTTGGGGACTTTTGACCATTATAGCGGGTAAAATCCACCATAAATTTACTCACAATCCGGAATGTTAAATTAATAACAATGATAATTTGAATTTCAATTGCCAGGAAATTATTTACGGAGCCGAAAGTGTTTATTGCTTTTAAACGCTTCTGATTAATAATAACGAAAGTTTTGGTATAATATCTTACTCATATAAACTTATTATAATATTATGATAAAATTAATGTGGTATGATTTTAGCGTATTATTGTTCATCCCAACCTTTTTTCTTGTTTTTGATTTAACAATTGTTTTAATTGTAAAAGCACTTGAATGTGAGGCTTATTGGGGAACTATTTTTGATAAATTACTTATGAGTGCTAGATTTAGATTTCTTTATTTGCTTATTGGCTTTGTTGGATTAGGCTTGCTTGGGTACCTTGCATTTGATACTTATCCATATATTAATTTTGGCCATGTGTTATTAATCACAACTGGAGATATGGTGTTTTTTTTCCTTGCTTATAAAACATACCCGGCATAAAAATTCCCGGTTTATGGTAATTTTCTCCCTTGCAGTCTGCAAGAGAAAATGATAGCAGGTAACATTTATCAACAGCTCCGTTGATCTAATACATTTATCTTAAGGGATAGTACTGTCTTTGCAATTTTCGCTCAAAATTGCTCACCTGATCAGATTTTAGGGACTTAAAACCGGATTATTGTTAATTTTAACAAAATTTAACATTTATCCCTCACTTTTTTGTGGCAAAAATTTGATCATCTGTTTAAGTTTGCCTACCAAAAAATAATAATCATTTAATGGAAGAAATAAATAGTAATACCGGGCATCTTTCGTCTGATGCCGTAGCTGGTACTTCATCGTATTCAACAGATATAAGGGCGCTGAACGAAATGATCCAGAAGGAGAGCGCTTTTATTGATCTCCTGAAAATGGAGATGGATAAAGTTATTGTTGGTCAGAAATATATGGTCGACCGCCTACTGATAGGTTTATTGGCTGATGGCCATATCCTGCTGGAAGGTGTACCCGGATTAGCCAAAACATTGGCGATCAATACACTTTCAAAAGCTATCCAGGCTGATTTTAGCCGCATTCAGTTTACGCCGGATCTGTTGCCTGCCGATTTACTGGGCACGATGATCTACAATCAGAAAAAAGAGGAGTTTATTGTGCGGAAAGGCCCACTGTTCTCCAACTTTATTTTGGCCGATGAGATAAACCGCGCCCCTGCAAAAGTGCAGAGCGCTTTGCTGGAAGCCATGCAGGAAAGGCAGGTTACCATTGGTGATACTACATTCCCGCTGCCAACGCCATTTTTGGTGCTGGCTACCCAAAACCCGATTGAGCAGGAAGGAACATATCCATTGCCGGAGGCACAGGTTGACCGTTTTATGCTGAAGGTTGTAATTGGCTATCCTAATAAAGAGGATGAGAAAAGAATTGTACGCGCTAATATTGCGCCGCAGGGAATGTTAAAGCCAAACCCGATCATTCGCCCTGACGATATTATCCGTGCACGCAAGGTGGTGAGAGAGGTTTATATGGATGAAAAGATAGAGCAATACATTATTGATATTGTTTTTGCAACCCGTTATCCTGATCAATATAAGCTGGCTAACTATAAAAATCTGATCAGCTTTGGTGCGTCGCCAAGGGCAAGCATTAACCTGGCGCTGGCTTCAAAGGCTTATGCATTTATAAAACGAAGAGGATACGTGATCCCTGAGGATGTAAGGGCAATTTGCCATGATGTTTTAAGACACAGGATCGGGTTGAGCTATGAAGCCGAAGCCGAGAACATGACATCGGAAGATATTATTACCGGGATTTTGAATGCGGTAGAAGTACCGTAGGGGAAAGAAGCGAGAGGACAAGAGTCAGGAATCAAGAAAGCAAGAGACAAGATTTAAAATAATAAGGAGAAGCATCAGGAACCGGAAGTCAAAAAATCAAAGTAAAAGTTGTAGCAACGCTGCTGTCTTGTCTTGATTCTTGACTTCTTGATTCTTGCATCTGAAATTATGGCTAGGGACACTAAAGAACTGCTTAAAAAAGTAAGAAAGATAGAGATAAAAACCCGCGGGCTGAGCAATCACCTGTTTTCGGGCGAATATCACTCTGCCTTTAAGGGGCGGGGTATGGCCTTTAGCGAGGTGCGCGAATACCAGATAGGCGATGAGATCCGTACTATCGACTGGAATGTTACGGCCCGCTTTAATCATCCTTATGTTAAGGTGTTTGACGAGGAGCGGGAGCTTACTGTAATGCTGCTGATGGACGTGAGCGGATCTGAAAACTTTGGCACGCTTTCGCAGCAAAAGCAGGATCTGGCTACAGAATTGTGTGCTGTGCTTGCTTTTTCGGCAATTCAGAATAACGACAAGGTAGGGGTGATATTTTTTAGCGATAAGATTGAAAAGTTTATCCCGCCAAAAAAAGGCAGGAGTCATATTTTAATGATCATAAGGGAACTGATTGATTTTACACCCGAAAATAAAGGAACCAACGTTGCAGAAGCTTTAAAGTATTTTACCAGTGTTATTAAAAAGAAGTGCACGGCATTCATTATGTCTGACTTTATGAGCCCGGTTTTTGAGAACGAACTTAAAATTGCAAATAAAAAGCACGATATAATCGCACTAAGGTTATATGACAAGCACGAAGAAGAATTTCCTGATCTTGGACTCATCCCTGTAAAGGATGAAGAAACTGGGCAAATTAGTTGGGTAAATACTGGTGATCCTAAAGTGCGCATCGCTTTTAAAGCAGATGCATTGCGGAGAAATGGCGCTTTAAAAGATGTGTTTAGCCGCTGTGGTGTTGATGCAACTGATATTGGTACGCATGAATCGTACGTTAAACCTTTAATGACATTGTTTAAAAAACGCGGGAAGAAAAGGTAATGATGAATAAATGTTTTTATAATTTCCTGGTTTTAATAGCGCTTTCAACCTGTTTGGTTTTAAATGTAAATGCACAAACTGTAGTTGTTGAGGCAAAGCTCGATCAGCAAACTATCCGCATCGGCGACCAAACCAAGCTGCGTTTAATTGTTCATCAAACCCTGAAAGAGAAAGTAAACTTCCCTAAGCTGGCTGATACGTTAACCGGCAAAGTACAGATAGTAAGCAGCAGGCTGGATACCGTTATTGACCAAAATGCCCATAACCAGGCAACAGTAACCCAAAGCTATACCATCACTTCGTTTGACCAGGGCACTTACACTATCCCGTCGTATTCAATTGGCTCTGCTACAGGTGTTTTAAAAACCAATGAGCTTACGCTGATGGTGCAAACTGTACAGGTTGATACCACCAAAGCTATTTATGATATTAAACAACCGCTTGCAGTATCCTATACATTTTGGGATTGGCTGAAAGATCATTGGATCTGGGTTGCACTTGGCTTAGCCGTTATTATTGCAATTATAGGTGTAATATGGTATTTGAAAAAGCGACCAAAAACTGTAACGATAATTAAAGAGGTTAAACCTGATGTGCCGGCGCATATAATAGCCTTGGGTAAACTGCAGCAACTGCGCGACAAAAAACTATATCAGCAGGATGCCGTTAAACAATACCATAGCGAACTAAGCGACATTATCCGGGAATACCTTGAAAAACGGTATGTAATAAAAACGCAGGAAAAAACCACAGATGAAATTTTTGCAGCCTTAAAATACATGGATATAGCCAATGAATACCGGGTTAAACTAAACCAGGTTTTGATTTTGGCCGATTTGGTAAAGTTTGCAAAAGAAAAGCCATTACCTGTTGATAATGAACTGAGCATGGAAAACGCATTGGGTTTTGTATTAAAAACACAGCAGGCAGCAGAATTACCAACAAATACAGAGGGAGGAAGTGAGCGTGTTTAAAGGAATTGAATTTGCGCATCCGGGGTTTTTCTGGTTGTTTATTCTTATCCCGGTAGTAATAGGATGGTATGTTTGGCGGGAGCGGAAGCTTTATGGCTATTTAAGTGTATCGGCAGTAAGAGGCTTTTCGGTGCCGTCAAAAAGTATTATTCCCAAGCTGCGTCATTTGGGCATTGCTTTGAGGGTTTTGGCTTTAGCTGCAATGATCATAGCACTGGCCAGGCCTCAATCATCCTTAAGCTGGCAAAATAGCACCACGGAGGGGATTGATATAATGATAGCTTCAGATATTTCAGGCAGTATGCTCGCCGAAGATTTTCAGCCAAACCGCATGGAGGCCGGTAAGAACATAGCCATAGATTTTATAAAGAACCGCCCTAATGACCGGATTGGTTTAGTAATATTTAGCGGCGAAAGCTTTACGCAATGCCCGCTAACTATTGATCATGATGTATTGATAAATCTTTTTAAGGATATAAAGAACGGGATGATTGATGATGGCACGGCCATAGGAATGGGCCTTGCCACAGCCGTTAACCGGCTTAAGGAAAGTGAAGCAAAAAGTAAGGTTATTATTTTGCTAACCGATGGATCAAATAATGCCGGATCAATACCGCCGGTAACAGCAGCAGAAATTGCCAAACAGTTTAATGTAAGGGTTTACACCGTGGGCCTGGGCACGAAGGGCTTTGCGCCATACCCGGTTCAAACACCAATGGGGGTACAGTACCAGCGGATCCCGGTGGACGTTGATGAAGGTACGCTTACAAAAATTGCCAATACTACAGGCGGTAAATATTTCAGGGCTTATAATAATGAATCGCTTAAAGGTATTTATGAGCAGATAGACAGGCTGGAAAAGGCTAAAATTGATGTTACCCAGTATCATAAAAAAACAGAGCTGTTTTTGCCACTTGCACTGGTAGCCTTGTTGCTTTTATTGCTGGAGTTTGGATTAAAGAATACAGTATTTAAGGGGGCTATAACTTAAAATATGTTACGTTTTGCACATATAGATTATTTATGGGGATTGTTATTGATCCCGGTTTTTATCCTGCTTTTTATTGTGGTAAGCAGGTGGAAAAGTAAGGCTGTAAAATCATTGGGCGACAGGAGTGTTGTAAACCTGATGATTCCTGATGTATCATTTTCGCGCCCGTGGCTAAAGTTTATTTTGTTTACTGTGGCTTATGCTTTTTTGCTGATAGGTGCGGCGGATCCGCAGATAGGGTCTAAGATGGAAGAGGAAAAACGTAAAGGGGCTGATTTGATGATCTTGCTTGATGTATCAAACAGTATGCTCTCGCAGGATTTGGTGCCTAACCGCCTTGAAAATGCCAAACGTGCCATAGCCCAGCTTATTGATAACCTGCATACCGATCGCATTGGTATAATTGTGTTTGCGGGTGAGGCTTATGTACAGCTGCCAATGACTACTGATTACTCGGCGGCCAAATTGTTTTTAAATACCATAAATACCAATATGGTACCCACGCAGGGTACTGCTATTGGTTCGGCAATTGACCTTGGAATGAAATCTTTCGATTTTAAAGACGGCACCGGCAAGGCCATGATAATTATTACCGATGGCGAAAACCATGAGGATGATGCGGTTGCCGCTGCCAAAAATGCAACGGATAAGGATGTTACGGTGCATGTTATTGGTGTTGGCTCTCCCGAAGGGGCTCCTATCCCAATTTATCAAAACGGCAAACAGGTTGGTTTCCATACAGATAGTGCGGGCAAAACTGTTGTAAGTAAGTTGAACGAGGATATGGGTAAGGAAATTGCTGCGGCAGGTAATGGGGCTTACGTAAGAGCAACCAACGCCAACAGCGGCCTGGGAATAGTGATGGATCAGATTGGAAAGATCCAGCGGAAAACCATTGACAGCAAGAATTTTAAGGATTTTGAAGACAGGTTCCAGTTTTTTATTGGGTTTGCATTTTTGTTACTGGTGATTGAGTTCTTCATCTCGAACAGGAAAAGCCAAAGGCTAAGCAATTTGAAATTATTTGAAGTGAAAAAAACATGAAGCAGCTAATTATCATCCTATTATTTTTACTGCAGGGTTCGTGGCTTTTTGCACAGCAGGAGAAAAGCCTGGTACATAAGGGTAATGAGCTTTATCAGCAAAAAAAATATACTGAAGCTGAAGCTAATTATCGCAAGTCGATGGAAAAGCGTAAGAACGTGGAAGGTGATTTTAACCTCGGCGATGCGCTTTTTAAGCAAAAGAAATTTACCGAAGCAGGCGAACAGTTTAACCAGCTTGCAGGGGCATCATCAAACAAAAACATTGCTGCCAAGGCTTATCATAATTTAGGCAATTCACTGCTGGAAAATAAAAAGCTGGAAGAAAGCATTGATGCGTATAAAAAATCATTGATCAATAATCCTAAAGACGAAGAAACCCGTTATAATCTTGCCTATGCACAGGAAAAGCTGAAGGAACAGCAGAAAAAGGATAAGGATAACAAGGATAAGAAGAAGAACGACAAGAACCAGGATAAAAAAAACCAGAACAAAGACGATAAGAATAAGGATAACAAAGACCAAAATAAAAAAGATCAGGACAAGAAAGACCAGGATAAGAAAGATCAGGACAAAAAGGATCAGGATAAAAAAGATCAGAAAGACGGCCAGCAGCCTCAGCCCAACAAATTATCAAAAGAAGATGCCGAACGGATGCTTGACGCGCTCAATAACGATGAAAAGCAAACCCAGGAAAAGCTGAAAAATAAAAAATTAAAAGGTGTGAAAATGCACATTGAGAAGGATTGGTAGATGGGGAAGTCCGAAAGTCGGAAAAGTCCGGAAGTCCGGAAGAAAAAATTAACATTACAACCTTTCAACAGGTTAATAAAAATGAAAATAAAGTACTACATATTAACCTTATTACTATTCTGGGGAGGCATACTTAAAGCCCAGGATGTAAAATTTACTGCGGGGGTAAGTAAAACTACCGTGGGAACAGGTGAGAAGTTCCAGGTTGATTTTACGGTGAATGGGAACAGCAGTGATTTTAATCCACCGGCGTTTAGCAGTTTCCAGGTATTTTCAGGGCCCAATGTATCAACAAGTATGGAATCTATTAACGGCGTTACCGCTGTTAGCAATTCTTACAGCTATATTTTAATGGCGGCTAAGCAAGGTGACTTTACTATTGGGCCGGCTACCATAATAGTAAACGGAAAGAAGTTAAGCACCAATGCTATAAGGATGAAGGTGGTTAAAGGGCAGCCGGTTCAGCAAAACAACGGCCAGGGAAACGGCGCAGATAACAGCATTATTGAAGGTAATACTGCCGACCTGGCAAAATCCCTGTTTATAAAAGCTGTTGTTGATAAAGCCAACGTTTACCTGGGCGAGCAGCTAACGGTAAGTTTCAGGATCTATACCAGGGTTGGTATTGAGGACAGCCGACTTGATAAAGTGCCCGACCTGACCGGTTTTTTTAACCAGGACATTAAAAGCCCGCAGCAGCAGCAACAGGTGCAATGGCGTGTTGAAACCTATAAAGGCTTAAAATATAATACTGCCGATCTGAAACAAACTATACTATTCCCCGAACATGCGGGTGATCTTACCATTGAACCTATGGAAATGACATTGCTGGTACGACAGCCCGTTCAGTCGAGGGATGTTATGGATCAGTTTTTTGGCGGCTCATTTAAAGAGGTTAAATATAAAATCAAAAGCGCTCCAGTGGTGATTCATGCAAGGCCGCTGCCCGAAACAGGAAAGCCGGATGGCTTTGCCAGCGCCGTAGGCACATTTAATATTGAAGCATCGGTTGATAAAACGGAGCTTAAAGCAAATGAGGCTTTGAATTATAGAGTTAAAGTTACCGGAGCTGGCAATATTAAGCTGCTAAAAACGGTAAATACCAATTTTCCGACCGACTTTGAAAAATACGACCCCAAAATCACCGATACTGTAACAGAACGTGCAAGCGGCGTATCTGGCAGCAGGATCTACAACTACCTGCTGATCCCAAGGCATCAGGGGGATTTTGTTATCGATCCAATTAAATTCTCTTATTTTAATCCCGCAACCGGTAGATACGTAACAGTAACATCTAAATCATTTAAAATTAAAGTAAATAAGGGTGTTGCCGAAAGTAATGTAACCGCGTTAGCAGGGGCAGACAAACAGGATGTTAAAACGCTGGGTAAGGATATCAGGTATATTAAAACAAGCGACACCACTTTAGACAAGCCGGGGGATGGTTTTTTTGGATCGGCAGGATACTATTTACTATTGGTAATTGGCCCGGTTTTGTGTATCGGGGCTTATAACTACCGCAACCGGATGCTGAAGCTTAACAGCGACATAGTATTGGTAAAAAATAAAAGGGCGCGTAAGCTTGCTGCTAAGCACATGGCTAATGCACAAAAACAACTGCATGCAAATAATACGGCTGCGTTTTACGAAGATGTATTTAAAGGAATGTATGGATACTTGAGCGATAAACTTAATATTCCTTATGCTAATTTAGACAGGGAAACCATTGCATCGGCGTTAAAAGAAAAATCGGTGACTGAACAGTTGGTAAACAGGGTGCTTGAAACATTGGACGTGTGCGAGATGGCGCGTTATGCACCGGTAACCCACATCTCCAAACAGGAGGTATTTGAAAAAGCCAAAGGCATTATAAGCGATATTGAAAACGAGATTTAGCATGTTAAAAAAGGCATTATATATTTTTATAACATTTGTTATCCCCTCCATATGTTTTGGAGACGATAACGTGCAGGCGCTTTTTGCAAGCGGTAATACCAGCTATAATAAAGGGCAGTATAAGGAAGCGCTTGCTGCTTATCAGAAGGTTTTTGATTCGGGCTACGAATCTGCAGCCTTGTATTTTAATATGGGGAATGCCAGCTATAAAACTGATGATTTGCCTTCGGCTTTGCTGTATTATGGCAAAGCACACAAACTTTCGCCGGGTGATGAAGATATTAACTTTAACATTCGCTTTGTAAACCAAAAAACAACCGATAAAATAGATGAGGCCCCAGAGTTTTTTGTTACTAAATGGTGGCGGGGATTTATATTAGGATTTTCGGCAAATGTGTTAGGATGGCTTAGCGTCCTTTTCGTTTTAGCGGCTTCCGGGGTGTTGATCCTTTATTTTTTTACAGGTTCTGTCGCTATAAAAAAGTCTTCATTTTACGGTGCTGTTATTTTATTTGTGCTTGGCGCATTTACTATTTTTACTGCCGGGATGCAGGTAAGCTACTTTAGCGGGCATAAGGAAGCGATAATCTTTAATCCTTCAGTTACGGTTAAAAGTGGTCCTGCGGAAAAGGCCGGAGCTTTATTTGTAATTCATGACGGCACAAAAGTGAATGTTTTGGACGACAGCAACGGCTGGTTAAAGATAAAGCTTACCAATGGGAGCGAGGGTTGGATAAAGACGGGGGATGCGAAGGAGATATAGCTTTAAAGATTCAAGATATTAGAGTCAGGAATCAAGATAAAAAAATAATCAACTCCGCCCGTTCGAATATTGGCCATAAAAACCGGCAAACAAAAAACCCTTAACTTTTAGCTAAGGGTTTTTTGTTATAGAATGCTTAAATGCATTAAGAAACCGGCGTTAAAGTACCTGCTGCAATAGCTTTCAAAGCAGTTATACCTGGTATAAACACATATAAGCTGCCATCAGTACGGATAAAACGTGTCATATTAGGCACGTCTACTTTCTCACCTGTTTCTGTTATGTATTCAAAATATTTGTGCATTGGGTCGCCATCTTGGGCATGACTGCCAAAAAGCGGATCAATCCCGCTCCTGTTATTGGTAGCATCGGGGAAACGGAACTTGCCTTTCGAGATCCAGTTTTTCATTATAAACTGAAACTGGTTAAACAGATGGCATCCTATGAATAAACCTATTAATCCTCTTTGGATCCCATCAGGTTCGCCCTCTACATATTTGGGCCCATACGGCGAAGCACGGCGCATTACCCTGTTTATGCCGGCCTCGTTTACATTCCCGGTCACATTATAATCATCCCGGGGATTGGCCCTGCGGATGTGTGCCGCATAAGGGCACACCTGTCCAAGTGTGTCGTTATGCCCGGGCCCTTTTTGGTGTGTGGTTGCGGTGATGTAATTAAAGTTGGTGTAATCAAATCCCTTCAGACTGTCAACCGGCCCGGTGGGTGATACTATCAGTGGGGTACCATCGGCCCATCGCCCACACATTTTAGCGGCAACCAGGTCGGGATCTTTAGCCTGGCCTATAAAGCTTTTAAACGCTTTTACATCCTGGTATAAAAACCTGAATGCTGCAAAGCTGCCGTTATACAACAACTTGTGCGCGGCATAAGGGCTTTGCGGATTATAAGCAAAATGGTAAGACGGCACTGGGGGACGGTCATCAGCAGAAAGCTGACCGTCTCTTACGTTCAGTAATTTATTGTTCCAGGGTACATCTTCAACCCGCGGCTGCGATAAGCTGTCTTTATAATCAAAGTGAATATAATCTATCTTGTCCCCCTCATAAATAGGGTCAGAATCTTTAATGAAGGCCGGTACTAACGCAGGTTTGCCGTTAATAACAGGGATCATTTCCATCAATTTATTATAATAAATTTCGCGATCGCTTTCTACCTGGGTAAAAAGTGTTACCTGCAGGTGCAGATCGTTGCCGTTTGGATCAGGAGGCGTGGGCAGCAGCCAGTCGTTCTTACCTCTCGTCCACCATTTAGCAGGCGCGCTGTCATCTGTGTCACCAATATCAACACAGTTATTGTTGTCGGTAGCGCCTTTCTTAAACACACTAAATAACTCGCGGCTACTATCCGCAACTGTTTTGCAATTAGCAGCGCCTATCATTTGCACAAGGCCGGCATATGTAAAACCAATATTAAGGCAATAAGGCGGCTTATAACCATGTTTCCATGGCTTGGCAGTGGTAATATTAAGCAGGGCATTACTCCCGGGTGCCAGGTTTTTGCAGAACAGCTGCGCACCTGTTACATCCCGGATGTTCAGAACAATGTATTTGATGTGGTTAAAATTATAACCCCTTAATAAAAGGCCCTGGATATCATCCAGCGCAGGGTTTGGCAAAACTGGCGGTTTATCTGCCTCGGTTTGATCTGTTTTTTTCATGGCAAATTAGCTGCTGCAATCCGGTTTGCTTGACGGTGGAAATTGAATATCAGTTTTAGGCGGGAAAGGCCATAGCTCAACGCCGGGTACACCATTCACTGAATAATTGGTCAGGATATTGCTTACACTAAGGCCTGGGAAAGTAGCGCCAAACAGCGGGTTTGTAAGTTTATCCACCGCCTTGCCAGCAAGAGTAGGATCGGCAAAGTTATAGTTCATTAACAGGCAGTTAAATGCATCGGGGTTTGATTTTACACCCTTGTTGCCTATAATAAAATTTGCAGAATTAGGGCCATTGGCATCTATCCCGGGGATGTTGCTCTCGTCCATTACGCTCACAATAAGGTTCAGGCCTTTTTCAATGGCTTCCTGCTGTACAAATGAACCAATGTAATCGGTAAATTCACCATCGTAAATGGCTTGCACAACTAACAGGTCCTTATCGGGCATTGGCTGAAACGTTGTAACCGGAAGCTTTGACTTAGAGCCGGCCGCAACAGCGTAAAACATAAAAAAATGGACCCCGGTTTGAGCGCGCATATCCGGACCCGGACCCGGATCATTGGCGGCTGTTTTAACAGCATGATGAAGCAATTGAGCGCCTTCGAGCGCCTTGTGGAACAATCCTTTTTTAATAGGAAAAAACAAGAACAGCATGTGCTGCTGATCAGCGGTGCCCACATATTTGATGGCATTTGATTCTGACATTGTGTGATAGGGTTAAGTTTACCTACTCTATTCAGGCTTTTCGGTATCCGCCTTTTTTATAAATTTCTGTTATAAAGCAATATCCATATCAATACATGGTCTGCAATTTATTAACGTTATTAACGGTTTAGTACTGATTTCAATGTTAAAATAAAAGGCTGTTATACCTTATTGTGGCGAATAATAAGTGTTTAAGTTTCTCCAAATGTAATTTATAGCATTGATATTAACAATAGCGCTAAAAATTAAATAATAGCTAATTATTCACCTGCCCCGTTCAAGTGCGCAGGCGCTTGAACGGGCAGGTAAGATGGGATCATTCACCCCAAAAGTTGTTTTCACTTTCCAGGTTTGTAGTAAAAATATCGGCTTTTGTAATTTGGCCGTTTTCAACGGTGTAAACATCAATATTATCTACATCTAAAATGCCTCCGGCAGGTTGGGTGGCATTCCAATGTAATAAACAGGCTACCTTGTTGCCGTTAACGCTTATCGTTTTAATATCCGTTAACCTTAGCGTATTGGCCGATAGCTCAAACATTTTACCAACCATTTGAAATACTTCGGCATTTGAATGTTTGATGCCTGATACCCGATTGTTGCCTGGCTGATTCCAAACAATATCAGGGTGTAATATGGCAGCCAGTTTTGCATTGTCGCCTTGTTGTACTGCTGTTAAAAATTCTGTAACTACTTTTTTTGCTTCGTTTTCCATTTTGTTTGTATTTAATTGATTATTAATTGTGTTGTTTACTGATTTTTGTTGCGCATGCCCGTAGCTTACTAAAGCCAGCATGCATAATATAAGCCTGTGTTTTATCATCTTAATGATTAATGAAATCTATGATGTCACCGCTGATGAGTGGCGCTTCGCTGATGTACATCCCGTGCGGAAGTCCCTCGTAAATTTTTAGGATACTGTTGATTAGCAGGTCGCTGGTTGGCAGGACAGTGAGATTGATTGGGCAGCTTACGTCCTTATCCCCATGCAATAGCAATACAGGGATGCTGATCTGCTTTAATTCGTCACACTGGATACTGCTGTAGCAAGTGTTCAGCATTTCGACCGCAGCCCTTGCAGATGCCTGCAAAGTAATGTCCATTGTCCAGTTGACCAGGTGTTGTGATATTTCAGTACTTTTTAATGGCAGGTCATAAAAGCCATCTATAAGGCCGTAGACATAAGCGGGTCTGTCTCTTTTAATAAAGTTTAAAGCTTCATTATGTAACGCCCGGTCAATACCTCCAGGGTTACTTACGCTTTTTGCGATGTTTGGGGTAGTGGTACCGATCAGCACAGCTTTTGAAACACGCAGATCGCCATAATTAGCCAGGTATTGGGTTATAACTCCGCAACCCATGGAGTGACCAATCAATATTACTTTATCCAGGTCAAGCCTTTCTATCAGCGCTGCAAGGTCATCGGCCAAGGTAAGATAATCATAACCGCGCCATGGCTGATCGGATCGGCCGCAGCCGCGCTGGTCGTAAGTAATACACCTGAAACCTTTATCGGTAAATTCATGCATCATATACTCCCATGAGTCGCAGTTTACGCACCAGCCGTGTACAAAAACTACAGGGATACCGCTGCCCCAATCCTTATAAAATAAATTTGTTCCGTTTGTTACTTTAATTGATGCCATGATGTGATCTCCTTTTTTTATAAATTTTATAAAGCAAAGGTGATGAGGAAAGGTCGCCTGTTAATTACCATTACACGCCATTAGCTTACCATTTTGCGCCAATATTATTTTTTGAACCTGCTGCAGATTATATTCGTACCAGATTACAACACTATGGAAGATCAACAAAAGAAACTGATAATAAGCTTGCTGGCTTATGCGGCGCAAAGGGATATCTCGCCAGAGGTATTATGTAAACTAGCAAACATCACCCAGAAAGAACTTCAAAACAAAGAGAAACAGCTTACCCAAAAGCAGGTAACGGATGCCTGGGTAAATGCCATCCATTTAAGCAGGGATGATCATTTCGGGCTGCACTTCGGGGAGTCGTTGCAGCTATCGGCATTAGGCGTTGTTGGCGAGATCATAAAAAGCAGCAGTACGGTTGGCGAGGCTATTACGGTAGCTTCTTCGCTGGTACATTTATTAACCGATTCATTTAAGCTGGAAATAGTGCAAGATGCGGATTGGTTTACGGTTCATTTTATCCCCCAGGTACCAAATTGGCAAAATTTGCAGCCGATAAGTCAAACACTTGACCTGCTGATGGTATTTACGATCCATGAGATGGACGGACTGATGCTCAAAAAAATAAAACCAGTAAAGGTAAATTATGCCAAGCCAATTGATAATATGGACGATTTTGAACGGGTAATGCGTTGTAAAGCCATTGCTATTAATGATGGATGTTCCATAGCATTTGACAAGCGCTATTGGGACGAGCCGATAATAACCGCCAATTACGAATGGCAAAACATGCTGCTGCAGAAAATTCAACCCTTAAAGGAGCCGGTGATTGATAAACATACGCTGCACAAACGCATTTATAATTATTTGCTTGATAACTCTTACCTGGGTATGGTATCATTAGAAGATATTTCATCAAACTTTAACCTAAGCGCACGCACTATCCAGCGAAAGCTAAAAGAGGAAGGCGTGAATTTTCAGCTGATAACAGATGAGGTACGCAAAGCTCTTGCAATTAATTACCTGAAAGCAGGGGATGTGCCGGTTAAACAGATCTCGTATATGCTGGGTTATAACGAGCTGAGTGCTTTTACCCGTACCTTTAAACGGTGGACAGGAGTAACACCGGGGAGTTATGCGAAAACATTAAGAAATTAAGTTGGTAATGGTTTTTTTACAGCAAATCTTCAATTATAATTTATCTTTATTACCATAATTCAATTTAAACACCAATAGGATGGACGAGCTAAACTTTATCAATAATTCAAACGATGCCAATAATTCACAGGTAGTGATTTTTCAGCAAAATAACTCACTTCCGGATGGACTGGAGGTCGCCGTGCACCTGATCTCTTTAAGCAAAGGCTCAACCGCCAGCGTCCCTGTTGCTGCTGATGTTGAATTTCATGTAGCAGTTATAACCCCGGCTATAACCGTTAATGGCGGAGTTATGAAAATAGAGGAAATTTCAACCCCTGCTGTTTTAATGAAAGCCGGCCAGACAGCTTCAATTAGCGGGGATAGTGATTCAGGGTATGTGATTAGTGTGGAGGGGTAGGAAGGCTTTTGCTAGGGGTAGTCAATAATTATCACCGTGTCATTGCGAGGAACGAAGCAATCGCATACTTTACAGAGCGAACAGAAAGGTGCAGAACTTGCACTGACGGTTGTGTACAGCGTGCGGTTGCCACGCTGCGCTCGCAATGACATGTTTTTAATTATTACTTCGATCATATAGATTAAACTATGCAATTTGTAATCAAAACGTAAACTAAACAAATGCTTCTTTGACAAATAAGACCAATCGGTTTATATTTGTACTCGTAATGACAAAGGCAGAAAGAACACGGCAGTTTATTATTGAAATGGCAGCGCCCATTTTTAACAGGAAAGGGATTGCCGGTACGTCGATGAGTGATATTATGGAAGCCACCAAGCTGGCTAAGGGCGGCCTGTATGGCAACTTTGAGAGCAAGGAAGAGATCTGCCTGGAATCATTTAAATACTTAACCGACCTGCTTTCTGCAGAGATCAACAAAAGTATTGATGGTAAAGTTACTGCAAAGGAAAAGCTTTTTGCGTTGCTTGATTTTTACGAGAACAAGTTGTTCAAATCGAATAACGGAGGATGCCCGATCCTGAATTTTGGTACCGAGGCTGATGATACTAACCCGGTGATGAAACAAAAGGTAAACGAAGTTATAAACAGGTTTCAATCCAGAATTTCGAAGATCATTAACAAAGGGCAGGAAAGCGGTGAGTTCCCAAAAATATTTGATGCGGAAACATTTGCCATAAAAATGTTTACCATGATTGAAGGAGCCATATTAATAAGTAAGGTACAGAACAGCAGTAAGCACATGCATGTGGTAACTAATATGCTTAAGGCCGAAATTGAACAAAATAGCAAATAAATTTTTTTGCTATTTAAAAGACCGATCGGTCTTTTAAATAAATGAGAATAAAAAGAACAAAAAATGAATAATTTAAAACGAAACCTGCTAATCATTACTGTTCTGCTTGCAGCAGTAATGGAGCTGATAGATACCACGATAGTAAATGTAGCGCTATCGCACATGAGTGGTAACCTGGGTGCTACGCTGGAAGACACCACCTGGGTAATTACCGCTTACGCTATTGCTAATGTTATTATTATCCCCTTAACCAGCTTTTTAACTATTAAGCTGGGGCGAAGAAATTATTATATCGGCTCTATTATTTTATTTGTTGTCTGTTCGTTTATGTGCGGGAGTGCAACTAATATTTGGACACTGGTGTTTTTCAGATTTTTGCAGGGGCTTGGCGGGGGGGCATTGCTGTCAGTATCGCAGGCTGTTATTTTTGAGCTGTTCCCTAAAGAAAAACAAGGTGTTGCCAGTGCTATATTTGGCGTAGGCGTATTTATCGGCCCAACAATTGGTCCCACAATGGGTGGGATCATCACCGAAAATTATTCATGGCCGCTGATATTTTACATCAACATCCCGATAGGAATATTAGCTGCGACCTCCTGCTATTTTTTGCTTACAGAACCTACCATAAAATCAAAAATACAAAGGGTAGACTGGACTGGCATCGTCCTGCTAACCATTGGCATAGGGTCACTACAAACCGTGCTTGAAAGGGGCCAAACTGAGGACTGGTTTGCTACAGGTTATATCCTGTTTTTAACCATTACCGCAGTTGTAGCATTAACAGCATTTATTATATGGGAACTGCATGTGGAGCACCCGGTGGTAAATCTGCGGGTTTTTAAAAGCAAAACATTAACCATAGCGGCTATACTAACTTTTATTACGGGGATAGGCATGTTTACTTCTATCTTCCTTACACCGGTAATTGCACAGCGCTTGCTTGGCTTTACACCTACACAAACCGGTTTGCTGCTATTGCCGGGAGCCATAATAGCAATATTAGGATTAATGGTTTCGGGTAAGCTTTTACAGGCAGGGGTATCGCCGCTGATAATAATAGTTGTGGGTTTCTTTTGCTTTATCTATTTCAACTGGAACATGTCGGGTATGAGCCTGGATACCTCCGCAAATACAATTACCATAAACTTAATATTCAGGGCATTGGGGATGGCGTTTTTAACTGTGCCATTAACAATGCTGGCTATATCATCATTGGCGCCGAAGGATATTCCGCAGGGAGCGTCGTTAAATAACATGATGCGGCAACTTGGTGGGGCGTTTGGGATTTCGGCTATAAACACCTACTCTGCCCGCAGAATAGCTTCGCACCGTACTGATTTGCTTGCCAATATTACAACCACAAACCCACAGGCTGTTGAACGGCTTAATTCGTATACTGCATATTTTCAGCACAAAGGGATCGGCCTGGCCGATGCAAAGCTGAAAGGAATGCAGGTGATAGACCTTGCAGTTGTTAAACAATCAACATTATTGAGTTACCTGGATTCTTACTATTTGATAGGGCTATTATTTGCTATTGCGCTGCCTTTGCTGCTGTTTGTGGTTAAAGCGCCAAAAAGCACAGCGCCTAAAATGATATTGACGGATCATTGAGGGTGGGGTTAGAGATTAGAGATTAGAGGTTAGAGACCAGAGATTAGTTGGGGTTAGGAGGATGAAAACAACAATAAAACAATATAATAATCAAACAATTAAAACAATGAATATTACAGGAAAAACAGTACTGATAACCGGTGGCGGTTCGGGTATAGGCTTTGAGATAGCCAAATTATTGAGCAATAAAGGTAACAAGGTAATTATTACCGGCAGGAGCGAAGCTCGTTTGCAAAAAGCGGCAGCGCAGTTAAACAACGTTAGTTATATCTCAACAGATGTGAACAGCGAAAATGACGTTGATAAGGTGGTTGAACGTATAAACAATGAATTTGGCGGATTGGATATTTTGATTAATAATGCAGGTCAGGCATACTATCATCGTTTGAGCACTGATAGCGGTATTTATTCAAAGGCCGCTGATGAGATCCAAACCAATTACTTATCAATAATAAGACTTACAGAGAAATTATTGCCGCTGTTGCGTGTTTCAAAAGAAGCTGCAATAGTAAATGTAAGCTCAATAGTGGCTTTTGTACCGGGTATAAACCTGGCTACTTATGCAGCAAGCAAAGCCGCCCTGCATTCGTACACAAGGGCACTAAGATATGCCCTTGCTTTAAATACCGGGATTAAAGTATTTGAGTTGATGCCGCCGTTGGTAAATACCGAATTCTCCAGTGAAATAGGTGGCGAAAACGGCATTCCGCCAGAGGTAGTTGCCCAGGGTTTGGTAGATGGTTTTGAAAAAGACGAATATGAATTACACATTGGCCAAACTGCTGATCTGTACAAATTATATCTTTCATCGCCCGAAGAAGCTTTAAAAACACTGAACCAGGGAAGGGAATAATTTTAGAACCAGGAATTAAGAGCCAGGAATCAAGATAAAAAATCGATATGTTCCCTTTAATAAACTAAAAGGCGAAAGATAAAAGGTAAAGTATATTTTTTCGTTAAAACCTTTCGCCTTTTAGCTTTTACCTTTCACCTTTTTACTTATTTTTAGCGCCTGAATGGAAGCTAAAAATAATAAGAAAACCATCTGGGCATGGTGCATGTTCGATTGGGCCAATCAATCATACAATATGGTGATCACCTCAACCATATTCCCGGCCTATTATGTTGCTGTAACGGCAAACGCTAAAAAGGATAATATGGTTACCTTTTTTGGGCATCCATACGTAAATACTGTACTATTTACTTACATACTTGGGCTTTCCTATTTAATAGTAGTTGCCATATTGCCTATATTAACGTCCATTGCTGATTATCGCGGCAACAAAAAACTGTACCTGCAAATGTTTACGTGGCTTGGCAGTTTGGCCTGTGCCGGTTTATTCTTTTTTAAACCGGATAGTCCCCTTGAAATTCCGATGATCTGTTTTGGCCTTGCATCCATAGGATACTGCGGAGGCTTTGTGTTTTACAATTCATACCTCCCGCAAATAGCATCTGTAGATCAGCAAGACGCCGTTAGCGCAAAAGGTTTTATATACGGCTTTTTAGGAAGTATTGTGGTGCAGGTAATTTGCTTTATACCGGTATTAAAGCCGCTATGGTTTGGTATTACCGATGATGCGTTACCAGCCCGGATCTCATTTTTAATTGTGTTTTTTTGGTGGATTGGCTTTGCCATTATTCCGTTTTTTATGCTGCCAAAGGGACAACCTAATGCTGGCTCACATAACTATAATGTATTAACAGGAGGGTTTAAGGAGCTTGCAAAAGTATTTGGTAAAATAAGACAGATGCCGTTGTTAAAACGTTTTCTTTCCGCATTTTTCTTTTACTCGGTAGGGGTGCAAACAATTTTGCTTGTAGCCGCCAGCTTTGCCGCCAAAGAACTGCATATGAAGGATGACGACCTGATCAGCATTATCCTCATCATTCAGGTGGTAGCTATTATTGGCGCCTATATTACTTCTAAATCATCAGAAAAATATGGTAACGTGCGCACGCTTATAGTTTTGATAATCATTTGGACAGTATTGTGCTGCTTCTTATACTTTATCGCCAATGATATGCAATTTTATGTTGCAGCATTTGTGGTTGGTTTAGTAATGGGAGGAGTAATGTCATTATCGCGCTCAACTTATTCCAAATACTTGCCTTTAAATATTCCTGATACCGCTTCATACTTTAGCTTTTATGATGTTACAGAAAAACTATCAATAGTAGTGGGCTTGTTTTGCTTCGGTTTTGTTGAATCATGGACCCATGAAATGCGTAATTCAGCGCTGGCATTAGATTGCTTTTTTGCTATCGGTTTATTTTTGCTGATCATATTACTGCTGGCTGAAAAGAAAGTAAAAAAGGCTGAAATAGCTATTCCTGTTTAATATGCATCAACAAAACGCCACTTACTGGATAGATCACTTACAGCTGCAACCGCACCCTGAAGGCGGCTATTACAAAGAAGTTTTTCGTTCTGAAATAGAGGTAACGGATAACGACTCTTTCAAATTTAAGCGGGCCTGTACCTCCATTTATTATTTACTTGAAGGAGCGGACTATTCAGGCTTTCACCGCCTTGCATCAGACGAGATCTGGTATTTTCATAAGGGAGTTCCATTACACATTCATGTAATTGATGATGCTGGGGCACATTTAACATTTGAGCTTTCAGATACTGCATCAGGAAACTTATCCATAGCCATAAAAGCCGGATTATGGTTTGCGGCAGAAATCCCATCCAAAGAAGAGTTTACCTTAGTAAGTTGCGCCGTTGCTCCCGGTTTTGATTTTAGCGAATTTGAGATGGCCGAAAAGCACAAACTAACCGCATTGTATCCGCAGCATGAAATCCTGATCAATAAATTGTGCAGGTAGCTTGGGGTGTTAATTAATTTTCTTAGTTTTAATTTATATTTCAGGGTACTATTGCCCCGATGTACCTGACCATTTGAGCATAAAACCAATTATCAATCAATAAAAACTTAAAAACATGAAACGATTATCGCTATTATTAACCATGCTGGTAACATTTGCCTGCAGTTCAGTTTACGCGCAATTTACCCAGGCAAAGCTTGTGGGTGAATTTACCCGTGCAAAAGCTTACACTAAAGCTTATCTTGATGCAATGCCCGCTGATGGTTACGCATTTAAACCAACTCCCGAAATGAGGAATTTTGCACAGCAAATGCTTCATTTAGCGGATGCGAACTACTTTTTCTGTTCAATGGCCAGCGGCAAACCAAGCCCGCTTGGTAAAGATGTGTCTGTTGAAAAAACTGTTGCCCAAACAAAAGAAGCCACTACAAAAGCAGTAATGGATAGTTATGATTTTGCAATAAGTAGCCTGCAGGGCATGACCCAGGCTCAGCTGGATGAAACTACAAAGTTTGCTGGTAAAGACATGGCGAAATTTGAATTATTCGGAAAAGGATTTGAACACCAGACCCACCACCGCGGACAAACAACTGTTTATCTACGCTTAAAAGGTGTAACTCCACCTCCTGAAATGCTGTTTTAAAAACTATCGACTAAAAGAAGGCCCGGTATGCATCAGCATAACCGGGCTTTTTTAATATTATGGTTCCCTTAATATAAATACGCAGAAAATTTTTACTTATTTTTATCTCACATCAATTCCTGATTAAATTGAATAAGATCCTTCTTTTTGGGCTTTTACTTTGGAGTGCTTCTACGAGCGCTCAGTCAAAACTCGTGGCGGTTCAACAATATCGCGATTCGGTAGTGATCTTTGATCTGAAAAGTCAGATAAAAACCGGGCATGTAAAAATCGGTTTTAAACCGCATGAAATTACGTATGATGCGGTCACCAAAAAATGCTTTATCAGTAATTTTGGACTGGAAGATTATGACCTCAGGATCGGCAAAACCGGGAATGTGATCAGTGTTGTTGATCCATTTGTTGGGAAGCTTGTTAAGGAACTTTACACGGCTGCTGATACCGCTGTCCATAATGGTCCGCATGGGATAAAGGTCAGGCAGGGTAAGTATAGGGAGCTTTTTGTAAATACAGAGATCGGCGGCGACAGCATGCTGGTTTTTGATACACAGCATCTTATTGTAAAAAGAAAATTCGCCCTTCCAAAAGGCACACATAATTTTTCTTTTTCCCCGCGCGATGATTCACTTTGGGTAATGGCTGGGCAAAACGGGGTTTATAGGATCGACCCTGAAAATGGGGCTATACTACAGCATATGGAGCTTTCAAGCCCGGTAAGGGGGCTTTTAATAGCGAAACAATGGATAGTAGCATCGTGCAAAAACGAAATATTCCTGCTTTCAAAAACAGATCTTTCAATTTTAAAGCACTTTAGCAACCTGCAACTTAAGGTTGGCCTGATCCTGTATTCAAACATAACCGATGATCAGAAATATATCCTGGCGCCGGCACCTTTTGATAGTGTTGTATTGGTGATTGATGCAGCAACTGGTGAAGTGATGCACAGGCTCCAAACCGGCGACACCCCAATAAATGTACAGGTTAGCGGTATGAGGGCCTATGTTTCGCATGCTAAAGATGACTATATTGGCACTATTGACCTCGGCACCTTTAAAGTATCAAAAGATTTAAAGGCATTTGGCACAAACGGACTTATTGTAATAAAGTAAATTATAAAATTTATGAGAAAATATTTAGCCGTTTGGCTGATATTATTAATAACTATTTGCAGCGTAAATGCGCAAATCCCCGTTAAAAGTCCATCGCCATTTATAGTTAAAGGTTTCCATATAGATCTGCGGATCCAGGTGATGACGATGGATGCGTTAAAGGCATTGGCATTAAAATTAAGCAAAGCGGGGATCAATACCATAATAATGGAATGGGAGGGAACCTATCCTTTTACAAAACATCCGCTGATCCCTAACCGGTATGCTTATAGCAGGGAGGAGGTTATAGGGTTTATAAATTACTGCAACTTTATAGGTGTTGACGTGATCCCCCTTCAGCAAAGTTTTGGGCATGTGGAATATATTTTAAGGAACGATAGGTACAAAGACCTCAGGGAAGATCAAAAGGATTTTTCGCAGGTTTGTCCGCTGCAAACAGAGCAGGATAAAGCATTATTTTCCGACCTGTATACTGATCTTGTATCAACCCATACTTCAAAATATATTCACATAGGGGGCGATGAAACTTATTTGCTTGGGCATGATGAACGATGCAGGCTAAAGGCGGCAAAAGAGGGAAAATCAAAACTGTATATTGATTACATAAAGATGCTTTGCGATATTGTGATAAAGCTTGGCAAAACGCCTGTATTGTGGGCTGACATTGCCTTGAAATACCCTGATGCTATAAAGCAATTACCGAAAGGAACAGTATTTATTGACTGGAATTACGGTTGGGATATGAACAATTTTGGCGATCATAAAAAGCTGGTGGAAAGCGGCTATGAAATTTGGGGCGCACCGGCATTACGTTCATCGCCTGATAATTATTTCCTTACGCAATGGGAGAAGCATTTCAAAAATATCCGCGATTTTGTGCCTGCTGCGGCAGGCTTAGGGTATAAGGGGATAGTAATGACCTCGTGGTCAACATCGGGCCAGTATTCGCCTGTATTTGAATCAGAAAACGAGATGGCTGAGGAGTATGCTATCCGGCATGTTTACCCGCTGAGCGGCTTTAATATGCTGGTAACGGCTTATACCGAAAGTGTAACCAGTACGAAACCACTGAATATTGAAGGCTTTATTACTAAATATTGTAAAGAACACTATGGTTTTGATGCAAACGAATCGGAAACGTTCTGGCATGCTTTGAAAATAACACCTTATGAGGTCAGGAACGGGAAAGTTGTATCTGTCGTCCAGTTTTCGGTTAAGCAAATATTGGATAGTACAAAAACAGCGTTAGAAACACTTTACAAGCTTAAACCGGATAAGAACAAGGATGAGTTTGAGCATTACAGGCTGATGACCGGGATCAGGGTAAATTACCTGCAGTTCCAGGATATTTTGCAAAGGGTTAACTCGCCATCATTTACCGGATCAATGGTGCCCGGGGTTTTACAGGAATTAAAAAACCTGATGATCAATGAAGAAGTGCTGGACATGCACTTTACCGAACTGAATAAAAATTTCCTGAACGCATCGGAAGTGAAAACAGAAAATAGCCTGAGAGCTGTAAGGGTACAGCTGCTATACGACCGATTATCCCGAAATAAATAAAATTGTGGAACAGCAACAATTAAAGATCTGCAACGGCAAAATTATTACTCCAGCTAAAATTATAAATGGGGGGACAGTTTTGGTAAGCAACGGTATTATTACCGCAGTAAGTGAAGGAGACCTTGATGCGTCGGGAGCAACCCTGATAGATGCCGGCGGAAAGTATGTTTCCCCTGGCTTTATTGATATCCATATCCATGGCGGCGGCGGGCACGATTTTATGGATAATACGGTTGAAGCGTTTTTGGGGATTGCCAAGATCCACGCCAGGTATGGAACAACCGCCATGTATCCAACTACGCTTACCAGTAGTAAGGAGGACCTGCTGGAAACCTTGCGTGTTTACGAATTAGCGGATAAGCTGAATACTAATGGTTCCCAATTTATAGGGATGCATTTGGAGGGGCCATATTTTGCCGTTAACCAATGCGGTGCGCAGGATCCGCGCTATATCCGTGATCCTGATCCTGAAGAGTATAAAGAGATTCTTGCCGGAACATCCGTTATAAAACGCTGGAGCGCCGCACCCGAATTAAAGGGTGCCATTGAATTTGGCAAATATGTAACTTCCCATGGCATTTTAGCAGCCATAGCCCATACCGATGCTATTTATGAAGAAGCGCTCGAAGCGTTTGAAAATGGTTATACACTTGCCACGCATTTGTATTCGGGCATGCTGGGTGTAACACGGAGAAACGCCTACCGGTATGCCGGGGTTGTGGAAGCTGCCTTTTTGATTGACGGAATGGATGTGGAAATAATTGCAGATGGCATCCATTTACCGCCGCCCTTGCTTAAGCTGGTATATAAAATTAAAGGGGCCAAAAGAACCGCAATGATAACAGATGCTATGCGCGCCGCGGGGATGCCACCAGGTGACAGCGTTTTAGGCAGCTTAAAAAACGGATTAAAAGTTATTGTGGAAGATGGAGTAGCAAAACTGCCAGACAGAAGCGCCTTTGCAGGCAGCGTAACCACAGCAAATTTATTAGTGAGGAATATGATAAAAATGGCAGATGTTCCTCTTTTAGAAGCGGTGCAAATGGCAACATTAACCCCTGCGACCATTATGAATATTGCAGGTAAGAAAGGATCTATAGAAATAGGAAAAGATGCAGATCTTGTGATTTTTGATGAGGAAATAAATATTGAAAAAACCATTATAAAAGGAAAGGTGATTTATGAAAGATAGTAGAGACGCGATGCATCGCGTCTCCAATTTGCAGGTTCTTAAATACGAAGACCGAGTTGCAATGGGTAAAGCAGCCGCTGGCATGGTTTGCCAAAAAATAAACGAATTGTTTAACAAGCAGCAATTTGTAAACATGATCTTCGCAGCCGCGCCTTCACAAAATGAATTTTTATCAGCATTGATCCAAAACAAAACTATTGAATGGCAGCGGATAAATGCTTTTCACATGGATGAATACATCGGCTTGTATGAAAATGATTCGCGAACTTTTGCATCATTTTTAAAAGAAAAAATATTCTGCAAGCTGTCCTTTCATACGGTTAACTATATTAACGGAAATGCGACCGACCCTGATGCAGAATGCAAGCGATATACTGAACTGCTAAATAAATACCCAACCGATATAGTATGCATGGGCATTGGCGAAAACGGCCACATTGCCTTTAACGATCCGCATGTTGCATATTTTAATGATCCTGTAAAGGTTAAGGTTGTTAGCCTTGATGAAGAATGCAGGCAGCAGCAGGTTAATGATAAGTGCTTTGATTTATTGGATGAAGTACCAATCCATGCCATAACGCTAACCGTTCCTGCCCTTATGGCCGGTAAATATATTTATTGCATGGTGCCCGGTGAAAAAAAGGCGAAAGCGGTGTATAACACTTTGAATACAGAAATTAATGAAAAATGCCCGGCAACGATTTTGCGTAAGCATGCAAATGCATTGTTGTTTATCGATAAGGATAGCGGAGCGCTTTTGTAGGATAATATCCACATGTCATTGCGAGGTACGAAGCAATCGCACATATGTAGGTCCGCCGTACAAGTTTAAACCATTCTAACCGCTCTGCATGGTTCGCGATTGCTTCGTACCTCGCAATGACAAGTGGATTATTCCTCAATCACAATTTGTTCTTTTGGTACCCCAAGATCAACTAGGTCATCTTTTATTTGGGCAACAAAAGGATCTGGTCCGCAGATGTAGTAATAATTGCCCGTCTCCATTAGGTGCTGTTTAAGCAGGTCTTTATCAATACGTTTCCCGGGCTTACCCGATTTTGGCTCCGATATAATGTCAATATGATTGCCATCCAGCATTTCATTCAGTTCATCTTTTATTATAATATCATCTTCCGTGTGGTTAGCAAACAACAACTTATTGCCGGCTAACCTGTTGTCTTTTTTGAGTTGACGAAGGATAGAGATAAAAGGCGTTAAACCGGCTCCGCCTGCAATAAACAAGCCTGGCCCCTTGAAATTTATCGCCCCGAAAACCTCGTGAACTATCAGCTCGTCGCCTGCATTAACATCAAGCAACTTTTCGGTGATCCCGTTATGCCCCTTGTAAATCTTGATGGTAAACTCTAGATGATCATCACTGTTAAGGCAGGTAAATGTAAAAGGACGCAGCTCATCTTCAAGTCCGGGCTTGTTGATAGATACATCGGTAGCCTGGCCGGATATAAAGGTATAGCCAACTGGCTTTTGTAAAGTGAAACGCTTTACATTATGAGTTACAAACGCAGTGTTTATAACTTTAACAACATGCTTTTCCATGATATTTATTTATCGTTATGTAAATTAACAATTGTTATAAAGTAAGGTGTTAAAAATCAAACAATAATAGAAAAATAGACAATCAGATTGTAAATTAGGCTTTATTTTGGGATAATGTATGGATAAAAAGTATATTGCCCCTGTAAAACAAAAAGCACATTAAACCTATACGATCCGCTTCCCTAAAGCAGGTATAAATTTACAAATGAAGAGTTTTTTAAACGAGGATTTTTTACTGGAAACAAAGACCGCGCAGCGCTTATACCATGACCATGCTGCAGGCCTTCCAATAATTGATTACCATTGCCATTTACCACCCGATCAGATTGCCGGGGATATCAATTTTAAGAACCTTACCCAAGTTTGGTTAAACGGAGATCATTATAAATGGCGGGCAATGCGTGCCAATGGTATAAGTGAGGCTTATATAACAGGTGATAAAAGCGACCTGGAAAAATTTGAACAGTGGGCTGCAACGGTTCCGTATACCCTGCGTAACCCTTTATACCACTGGACCCACCTTGAACTTCAGCGTTATTTTGACATTCATGAGATCCTGTCGCCAGCAACTGCTAAACGGATTTATGATGAGTGTAATGAAAAGCTGCAGTCGCCGGAGTATAGTGTGAAAAATCTCATCAAAAACAGGAATGTAGAGGTAGTTTGCACTACTGACGATCCCCTGGATAACCTTGCACATCATCAAAAAATAAAAAAAGACGGCTATAGTGTTAAGGTTCTACCTGCATTCAGGCCGGATAAGGCAATGGAGGCAAATGATGCTAAGGCGTTAAATGCTTATATCAGCAAACTTGAAACACTAAGCGGTGATTCAATTACTGATTTTAACGCCTACCTGGCTGCTTTAAAGAAAAGGCATGATTATTTTGCAGAAAATGGCGGCAGCCTGTCAGACCATGGGTTGGAGCATTTGTATGCCGAAAGCTATACTGAGCTGGAAATTAAAATAATATTTAACAAAATAAGAAGTGAGCAGCCGATTACGCTTCATGAAGCTGCGCAGTTTAAATCGGTTATGCTGTATCATTTTTCTGTTTGGGATCATGAAAAGAGCTGGGTGCAGCAGTACCATTTAGGGGCATTGCGAAACAATAACACCCGCGCTTTAAGCGAGGCTGGTCCGGATACAGGTTATGATTCCATGGGTGATTTTTCACAGGGAAAGGCCTTGTCGAAGTTTTTGAACAAACTGGAAGCTGAAAATAAACTTACCAAAACCATATTGTATAACCTTAACCCGGCTGATAACGAGTTGATGGCAACAATGGCCGGTAATTTTAATGACGGTAAGGTGGCGGGTAAAATGCAGTTTGGTTCGGCCTGGTGGTTTTTGGATCAGAAGGACGGGATGATCAAGCAAATAAATGCCTTATCAAACATGGGGCTTTTGAGCCGGATGGTAGGCATGCTTACCGATTCGCGCAGTTTTATGTCGTTCCCGCGCCATGAATATTTCAGGCGGATCCTTTGCAATCTTTTTGGTAACGATATTGAGAATGGTGAACTGCCAAACGATATAAAATGGACCGGCAAGATCATCCAGGATATTTGCTATTATAATGCTAAAAATTACTTTGATTTTGATAAGGTGAAATGAGCGCGATTTTTAATACACATCAACCCGGAAAAATATTATCCTTTGGCGAATTATTGCTGAGGATAACTCCTGATGCAGGAGGCGAGTGGCTGCATAATAACCAATTGCCATTTTATGTTGGCGGCGCCGAACTGAACGTGGCAACAGCATTAGCCTTGTGGGATTTACCGTCCAAATACTTTACTGCATTGCCTGATAACGGATTATCGGCACAAATTATCAAAGATCTTCAAAAGAAAAATATTGATACCTCGCCGGTTTTCTATGGTGATGGAAGGCTGGGGCTTTACTTTTTAACAAAAGGCCAGGATTTGAAACATGATGCTTTAATATATGATCGCGCCGGCTCAGCATTTTCATATCTTAAACCGGGAATGATAGATTGGGACGAGGTATTGAAAGATGTAAGCTGGTTTCACTTCAGCGCTATCTGCCCGGCTATCAATCAAAATGTGGCCGATGTTTGCAGCGAGGTTTTAGAAGCCGCCTCGAAAAAAGGGATCACTATTTCTGTAGACCTGAACTATCGTTCAAAACTGTGGAAATATGGAAAAATGCCATTAGAGGTAATGCCCGGCCTGGCAAAATATTGCGATTTAATAATGGGTAATGTTTGGGCTGCTGAAACCATGCTGGGAATTCCGGTTGAACCCAATATTCATGAATCTGGGCAAAAGAGTATTTATTTGAAGGAGGCGTTAAATTCATCAGAACGTATTATTGAGCAGTATCCAAAATGTAAGGCTGTTGCCAATACTTTCAGGTTCGATTCCTCTGCTGACATCAATTATTATACAACATTGTACACCGGAGATAAGTTTTATAGTTCGAAGGAATACGAAACCACAGAGGTAACAGACAAAGTAGGTAGCGGCGACTGTTTTATGGCCGGTATTATTTATGGATTTTATAACAACGCCAACCCTGTTGAGATACTTGAATTTGCCACAGCAGCGGCATTTGAGCAGCTATTTGTTAAAAGTGATGCTACTGATAAATCGATAACCGATATTAAAAACGCGATGAAATGAAGATCAAAAAAGCCGTACTGAACAGCATATTAACACAGGGTATGTTACCCCTGTTTTTTTATGAAGATGCCGAAGTGAGCCTGCAAATAACGCGGACACTTTACAAAGCCGGCATAAGAGTAATTGAATATACCAACCGGGGCAAACAGGCTTTGGATAACTTTAAGGTTTTAAAGAAAGCAACCCACAAGGAAATGCCCGAGCTTTTACTGGGTATAGGCACCATAAAAAATGTGTCGGACGCGGAGGCATTTATTGATGTGGGGGCAGATTTTATCGTATCGCCAATTATAAATCCCGAAGTTGCAAAAGTGGCTCATAAATACAAATTGCTATGGATCCCGGGTTGCATGACACCGACCGAGATCTACCTGGCTCAAAAAAACGGCGCAGAACTTATAAAGATCTTCCCTGCAAATATATTGGGTCCGGCTTTTGTAAGCTCTATTAAAGAGCTGTTTCCTGGTCAGCTTTTTATGCCTACAGGGGGCGTTGAACTCAATGCTAAAAATATCAGTTCGTGGTTTCATTCCGGAGTATGTGCGGTGGGGATGGGCAGCAAGCTGATAAGCAAGGACGTTATGGACAAAAAGCTTTACGACCAATTATATACCGATACCGTTAAGGCTATTGAATTGGTAAAAGCCGCAATGTAATTAACCTGGAATTAAATAATTATGAAGGATGTTAAAGTAGGAAACTACAGGTGGGTAGTAGTGGCCCTTTTGTTTTTTGCTACAACGATCAATTATCTCGACAGGCAGATCATTGGCCTTTTAAAGCCAACATTGGAGGCTCAGTTTCACTGGACGGAAATTGATTACGGACATATTGTAACGGCTTTTACAGCCGCTTATGCAGCAGGATTATTAATATTCGGCAGCATTATTGATAAAATAGGTACAAAATTAGGATACGTCATCTCTATAATTTTGTGGAGTGTTGCGGCAATGCTCCATGCTATAGTTAAAAGTACAACCGGCTTTATAGTAGTAAGGATGGGTTTGGGCATTGGTGAATCGGGCAATTTCCCTGCTGCTATTAAAGCGGTCGCGGAGTGGTTTCCTAAAAAGGAGCGTGCATTTGCAACCGGTATCTTTAATTCAGGAGCGAATATAGGCGCAGTTATGGCCCCGGTGCTTGTTCCATGGATCCTTGGCATCTATGGCTGGCAAATGGCATTTATAATTACGGGCTCAATTGGGTTTATATGGCTTGTTTTTTGGCTGATATTTTATGAGATCCCCTCAAAACATAAAAAACTAACTACTGCCGAGTACGAATTTATCCACAGCGATGCAGAAGAAGTCGTTGAAGGGCCCCAGGAAAAGGTTAAATGGGCTACACTATTAAGCAAAAGGCAAACATGGACGTTTGTAGCAGGTAAGCTATTAACGGACCCTATCTGGTATTTCTTTTTATTCTGGTTGCCTTCCTATTTTGCCAGCACCTTTAACCTCGACCTGAAAAAGCCGAGCTTGCCGTTGGTCATTGTTTATTCAGCTACAACCATTGGCAGCATTGGTGGTGGTTACCTTTCATCATGGCTCATTAAAAAAGGATGGCCCATATTTAAGGCACGGAAAGTTTCCATGCTGATATTTGCAATTTGTGTTGTGCCAATTATTACTGCACGGTTTGCAAACGGAATTTGGGAAGCCGTGGGTTTAATTGCATTGGCTGCTGCGGCACACCAGGCATGGAGCGCAACCATTTTTACTACAGCGTCAGATATGTTTCCAAAAAGGGCGGTCAGCTCTGTTGTGGGCATCGGCAGTATGGCCGGTGCGGTTGGCGGGATCTTCTTTCCGACTTTTATCGGCTATATTTTGGAGACCTATAAAGAAAGTGGTCACCTAGTTGTAGGCTATAATATAATTTTTACTATTTGCGGCTTTGGGTATTTATTGGCCTGGTTTATTATGCACCTGCTTTCGCCAACCATGAAACGCGTTGAATTATAGCTTCCAAAAGGTGAAGAGAAACTTAGTTTTAAACGGCAAAGCCCTCAACGAGGCCCTTTAAAAGCATAAAAATCGAGTTAAACTTCGTAAGTTTTACAAGGTTTAAAAAGAACCAGAGTCACTTATCCCTTCCAGAAAATCCAGCACAGCATTATTAAATTCTTCAGGGTGTTCTAAATTTGGCATGTGCCCTGCATCTTCAATGATCACTAATTTGCAATTTTGCAGGCTTTGCTGTAATTCCTCGGCTTTGGTAACCGGGGTAAATTCATCCTGCCTGCCAACTATTACAAGTGTAGGGATGTTAATGGTTGGCAAAACATCCTTTAAGTAATCAATCCTTTCGGCCCGGGCCCGTAATGCTGTTGCAGCGCCTTTGGGCGAGGTTGCCTTCATCATTTTTATTATGTGGGTGGCAACAGTTGGCTGTGAAGCAACATGTTCGGGCTTTATCATTTTATAGATAACCTCATCTGAGTAGGTATCCATTCCTTCTTTTTCAAGACGATCAGCAGTATCATAACGGCCCTGCTTAACTTCCGGGGTATCTAAACTGGCAAATGTATCCGCAAAGATCAGGCTTTTAATCCGTGATGGGGCCTGCCTGAAAATTTCCATAATAATTTGCCCGCCTTGTGATAATCCGCTTAAATGAAAGCTATCAATGCCTAATGTATCCATCAGTGCAAGCAGGTCAGTTGCGTAATCTTCAAAACGGGTAGCAGCCGACTTTGGTAGGCCGCTTTTGCCATATCCTCTTACATCTGGTGTAATAACTTGGTATAGTTTTGAAAAAGCTTTAGTTTGCGGGTCCCACATGGTATGGTCAAACGGGTGACCGTGTACCAGCAGAATAGGTTCGCCTTTGCCGGTTATTTTATAATAAATTTTTAGGTTATTTATTGAAACTGCAGGCATTTGAAAGGGATTTTATATGATAACCAAACTTACGAAGTTTAACTCGGTGTTTTATGTGCTTAAAGGCCTCGTTGAGGGCTTTGCCGTTTTAAAACTTCGTAAGTTTTTGATATGTCAAATTATACTTTTTTAGGCGGCAGATCAAATGCTATTGCATCATGTTCAAAGTGGCCTTTATGTGAGCCATCGCAGAAGGGCTTATTAGCCGAAAGACCGCAACGGCAAATTGAAACAATAGTACGGCCCTGCAAGCCATAGGCATTGCCCTGCATATCAACTATCTCAAAGTCGCCGTCTATTTTAACAGACCCATTATTGTTTATAGTAAGTTTGGTTTTTTCCATTGATTTTAATTTTTTGCGAAGGTAATGATCCTTGGTTAGGAATAGGAAATTGTTATTTATATAGATAGAATCTAATTAAATGGACAAACAATTTTATTGAAAAAGCTTCGTTATAGTATTGCTGAAAAAAGTCCGTGATACCTGGTAACGCCCTTTACCACTATTATGGCTAAACCTTTATAAACAATTTTTAACCCATATTACCTATTCTATAACATGAATTATCCAGGGCAAACTATACAACTGCAGTCGTTTGACATAGCAAGTGTAAAAGCTATTCAGCAACAATTAAATGAAAAAGGCTGCGGTCAGGTTAATATTAACGGCGATTATGATCTTGATACCTGCCATGCAGTAATGCTGTTCCAAACCCGTTTTAATGACGTAAACGGAAATCCTTTAGATGCCGACGGTATTGTTGGTCCGATTACCTGGGCCGCGCTTTTTGGCACTAAAAATATTAAACCCATAATTACGCCGCCAAATAACCTTCTGACAACTGTTTTAAATATAGCACGATCGCAAATTGGAGTAATTGAATTTCCTTCGGGGAGTAACGGCGGACCTGGCGTAAATAAATATCATGATGCGGCGGGGATTTCGCACGGACAGCGCTGGTCTATGGCATTTGTTTACTGGTGCTTTAACCATGCCTGTATAAACCTGGAAGTTGTAAACCCTGCTTATAAAACTGGTGATGTAATTGAGGGATGGAGAAAAGCAAAAGGCAAAATACTAACCAATCATGACGCAAAAGTAAATACCTCGCTTATTTTACCCGGGCAGGTATTTATCATTTCCACCGGCGGGGGGTATGGGCATGCAGGCCTTGTAGAAAAGAATGAAAACGGCCTTTTAACCACTATTGAGGGAAACATATGTATGAATAGCAGGGATGGCGCAATAGGTGTTTTTAGAAGGACCGGGCGCATTATCGACACCATAAATATCGGTTTTATTCAGTTTGAATAAGGGGTGAAGAGTCAAGAATCAAGAATCAAGAGGTCAAGAGTCAAGAGTCAAGAAGTCGAGAATCAAGAAATGTAAATGGATATGATACCCATGCCACCATTTTTATCTTGACTCTTGATTCTTGACTTCTTGATTCTCTTTTTAAATCAGCTTTTGCCCAATAATACCCCCTCCAGCACCTGCCAAACATTATTGCCCACAATTTTGGCGCCTTCGGCAGTTGGGTGGATGCCATCTTTTTGGTTTAATGAGGACACACCGCCAACATCTTTTAAAAGAAAGGGCATAAAGGTCATGTTATTTTTTGTCGCCAGTCCGGGAAAAATGGCTTTAAAGCTGTAGGCGTATTTACCACCCATATTTGGAGGTACCTGCATGCCCAGCAATACCAGTTTGGCAGCAGGGTATTTAGCTTTTACAGCATCTACAATTGACTGCAGGTTTTGCATTGTTTCACTTACCGGGATACCACGCAGCCCGTCATTTGCGCCAAGTTCCAGCACAAATACGTCTACTTTTTGCTTTAAGATCCATGCAATCCTGGCTTTGCCACCGGCGGATGTTTCGCCGCTTACACCGGCATTAACTACCTTAAAGTGCAGCTTTGCCTCATCTATTTTATTTTGCACCACGCCCGGAAAAGCTTGTGAAGGATCATCCAAACCATATCCGGCAGTGAGGCTATCGCCAAAAAACAAAACGGTTTTATCTGTAGATGAAGAGTCAGGCTTGTTAGCTGTTACCGATACTTCTGCAGGTGCCGCTTTTTTATCTCCACAAGCCGCAAGAAATAGAACGGTGGTTATTAAGCAAATAATCTTTAGTTTATGCATTTTTAATTTAGTAGTCAAAATTTACTTAGTCAACTAATCTCTAGTCTCCAGCCTCTAATCTCTACCCCTAATTCCCTCTCAAAATCTCCAAAGGTGGTTTATTCAATACCCCCCGGCTGTTTAAAAGGCCAATAATTACTGTAAGTAACGATATTATAAAAAACAATATTACCGCCGGGATCAAATTAATAGTAAAAGGTACCTCAAAGCTGTATTTGGCTAAGAGCCAGCTCCCTGAAATAGCAATAACAATACCTGTAAGCGCCGATAGTGCGCCCAAAAATAAGTATTCTAAAGCGGTGATGGTAAATATTTGTCTACGGCTGGCTCCAAGTGTACGAAGTAAAACGCTTTCCTGGATGCGCTGGTATTTGCTGATCCTTACCGATGCAATTAATACAACAATACCTGTAATAATACTGAAAGCGCTCATAAAACGGATCACATAGCCAATTTTATCCAAAAGGCCGTCTATCACATTTAAAACCAATCCCAGGTCGATAATAGAAATGTTGGGGAACTGTTTTACAACTGCCTGTTGAAATTGGGCAGATACTTTTGCTGAGGGTACATGGGTTAGCAGCACGTGAAACTGCGGCGCGTCCTCCAAAACCCCTTTCGGGAAAACTACCTGGAAATTGGTTTGGATCTTATTCCAGTTTACCTGCCGTACGCTGCTCACAATAGCCGGCATGCTAACTCCCTGAACGTTAAATACCAAATGATCGCCAACGTTTACATGATTGCGCTTTGAAAAATTGTCCTCAATAGAAACCGGGATCTCTTTGCCTGGTTCTGCTTTACCAACCCATTCGCCTTTTATTACTTTCTCCGTGGCGCTAACTGTATCGCGGTAAGTAACGCGGTATTCCCAGGTAAAGGCGCGAACCGGAATTTTAATAGTAGTGTCTTTTTTTACATCCGCCTCAGTTTTTCCGTTTATTTTCTCCAGTTTAACAGCTACAATAGGCACTTGTTGCAGTACCGGCAATCCCCGTTGTTTGGTTAATTGAGCAATTGCTTTTTGCTGACTGGTTTGAATATCAAACAAGATCATATTTGATTGATTACCGCTTGATGACAGGCTGATTTGCCCCATCAGGATACTTTGGATAAAGAAAAGCGTACAAATAAATGTTGTGCTTAACCCTATCGAAACAATAAGTATAATGGTTTGATTGTTTGGGCGATAAAGATTAGCAAAACCCTGCCTGAATAAATACCCCCATGAACTTTTTATAAACAGTCGCATCAGCTTCATTAAAAGCCATGCGGTGAAGGTAAGCAGCAGGAAAGCTATGAAGATGCCGATAGTGAAAAATATACTGGCCAACCAGCTATCCAGCTGTAAAAATGTAAAAGTTATGATAAAAAGGATGATCAGTAAGTAAACCAGCCATCTGAAAGGATCGCGGACCAGGTTCACATTGTCATAGTCAATCCGGAGGGTATTAAGCGGCGATATATTGCGGATGGAAATGAGCGGCAGCAAGGCAAATAATACCGAAATGATGATGCCCAGTAAAATCCCCTGCCCAATAGCCAGCCATGAAATATCGGTTGAAATAGTAATGGGTAAAAAATCCTTCATCACCATTGGTAAAATATGCTGGATGGATGTACCCAACGCAGCGCCGATAACAGAACCGATTATGCCTATGCCGATGATCTGGATCAGGTAGATCAAAAACGCTTCTGATGCTTTTACCCCAAGGCAGCGCATAATGGCAATGGAAGCAATTTTTTCGCGGATGTAAATATGGATAGCGCTGGCCACGCCAACACAACCAAGCAGCAGTGCAATAAAGCCAACCAATGATAAAAAACGGGTCAGATCGCCAAAGGAACGGCCGGTGTTTTCTTTCCGGATCTCGATGGTCTCTATATTCATGTCTGCTTTATCAACCCTGTGCTCAATGGTTTTCACCAGTTTGCTCATATTTACCGGCTTATCATATTTATAGTAAAAACTATAATTGATGCGGCTGCCTTTTTTGGAAAGCCCGGTTTGCTCCAGGTATTGCAAAGGGATATAAACAATAGGCGCAACACCTGATGCAATCCCTGTTTGGCCCGGTGCTTTATCCAGGATCCCGGCAATTTGAAAAGTAACCTCGCCAACCTTAATGGAGTCGTTAACATGCATGTTAAACTGCATCATCAGGGTTTTATCAACTAGTGCAGATTTGCCATTTTTGAATGACGATCCGGCTTGTACCGGTTCTGTTTCAAGGCTCCCATAGTATGGGAAGCCGCCTTGCAATGCCCGCACCTGTACTAATCTTGTTCCCTGCGTTCTTGGAAAATAGATCATGGAAGCAAAACTGCGCTCTTCCGATCTTTTATCGCCCAGCGAATCAAGCAAAGGCTTTATAGCAGCATCCACAGGCTTATTGCCTGATACTACCAGGTCGGCGCCAATTAGGGTGGCAGCCTGGGAATTTATGTCATTTTGGAGATTATACCTGAACGAGTAAATTGCAACCAGTGCCGCTATCCCGAATATGATAGCCGAAATAAATAGCAGTAGCCGCGAACGGTTTTTCCTGCTATCGCGCAGAGCCATTTCAAAAAGCCAGGGGATATTTATTTTTCTTTTGGTAATGCCAGGAGTATTTTCCATTGCCGGTTATCCATTAATGGTTAAATCATCAGCTATCAGCCTGCCACCTTTTATGCGCAGGATGCGTTGGGTTTTGGCAGCCAGTTCAAGGTCATGCGTTACTACAACCAGGGTGGTACCGGCTTCCTTATTCAGATCGAACAGCAGTTTTACCACTTTTTCGCTGGTTTCGGCATCTAGGTTCCCGGTTGGCTCATCGGCAAACAGGATCCGTGGTGCATTGGAGAAAGCCCTTGCCAGTGAAACCCTCTGCTGCTCGCCGCCCGATAATTGGGTAGGGTAGTGGTGCCCGCGATCGGATAGACCAACTTTATCAAGCAGATCCAATGATCTTGCCTTGATGTTTTTCTCTCTGCGCAGCTCCAAAGGCACCATCACATTTTCAAGTGCGGTTAGTGTGGGCAGCAATTGGAAGTTTTGAAAGATAAAACCGATGTATTGATTGCGCACCTGTGCCAGCTGATCCTCGGTTAGTTTACCGAGGTTGATGCCATTTAGCTCAACTATTCCCGCGCTGGCTCTGTCGAGTCCTGCGCACAGGCCCAGTAATGTTGTTTTACCACTGCCTGATGGTCCCACAATAGCGTTGGTTGAACCGGCCGCAACAGTAAAGTTTATATTATCAAGCACTGTTAGCGTTCTGCCTGCGCTTTGATAGGTTTTTGTAAGATTTGAAATATTCAGGATGTTTTCCACTATAAGCCTTTTTTATGGTATAGATAGTGAAAATATGCTTTTGTTACTTGGTTTAGGTTAAAATGAGTTATAGTTGCTGTAAATGTTATAAAAGTTATATTTCAATGACATTGTGGGTGGAGTTGATTAGGTTGATTAGATTAGATTGAGTTGATTAAGTTGGATTGGGTTGATTAGGTTAGATTAGATTAAGTTGTTTTTGAACCATGATTCACCTGATTAAAGGATTTCTTGATCCGGAATAGAGTTAATTAATTGGATTGGTTAAAGATTCTGCAACCTCTACAACAACTACAACTCTTACAACCTCTACAATCACCCTAAAACAATCCAAAAGTATCGCGTGTAAAACGAATTTCGTAGTTATAATACTTGTCTCCAACTTCGTGACCAAGATCTTTAAATACAAAAATTTTCTTTTTGGTTTTGATACTGTTAAACACCACGTATGAATTATTGGGTGGTACAAATGGATCGAGCAATCCAATGCCCATAACTACTGGACAGTTAATTGCGCTTGCAAAGTTTTTAGTGTCGAAATATTGCAGGTTATCTAAAGCTTTTTCAAAAGTGAGTTCGGGCCTAATGGTAACATACTTTTTCATGTAATTAATTGGCCATTCCACCGCGCCATTATCCATATTATATATATCACTCATAAATGGATTTTGCGGGGCGCAAAATGTTACTCTTTTATCTAGAGCAGCAGTAGTAATAGAAAGATATCCACCCATGCTGCCCCCTGTTACCCCAATCCGGTCATGACCTAATTCTGGTCTGGAATAAATAAAATCAATTGCACGGATACAGTCCATTATTATTCCGCGCATTATATATTTGTTCTTGTCCTCAAGGCCATTCACAATATAATCTTCTCTCCTCATGTCAAAATTTTCCTTGCTTAAGCCTTGTCCGCGAACATCCGGGCTAACAAATGCCATATCATCATCACGCCCTAACAGCGGGATGTTTGTTGCCTGGTAACCCGGTAACAGCAACAACACCGGAAACTTTTGATATTTTTGATGGTGCTCGGGCTCGGTTAACCATACATAAATGGTTTTATTACCCAGCGATTTCATTTCTATTAAAAATACCTTCCGGTTATCTTTTTCAAGATCGAACTTTTCAGTAATCTTATATTCAGGTTTCACCTTTGCAAGCTGCGCTTTAGCAGTTTCCCAAAACTTATCAAAATCATCCGGCCTTGAATGTGCTGATCTTATTTCGTCAGGACGAATCCCAAATACCCTGCGGGTTGTGTCATCATAATCAGTAACGTTGATCATGAAATTAACCTTGTAAAAACCGCTTTTTAACTGTGGAAGGGTAAAATCATAACTGCGAGAGCTGTGTTGCTCCACATTGATCAAAATAGAATCTTTACGGAGCTTTTTATTAAACTGGTCGGTAATTAGGTAGGTTACTTTGCCGGTTTGAGTTTTGTTATAAGTGTTTTTTACTTCAAAGGTATAAGTAGCTACATTATCAAAAATGGCATTTTTATCATGAGCGGTTAAAATGGTACTAACTTCGCCGGGATCGTCTCCACTGCTTGTATTATCAACAATCCTGGAAGTATAATTTTGTGCAATTACAGGATTGCTGCTCACAGCAAGCACCAGGATCAACAATAAAGTGAATAGGGCGTAAAGTTTTTTCATATACCGCCCAATCATAGGCAATATTGATGCCAGCAAGGCTAATTATAAAAATAGCGCAATTATGCGCTATGAAATTTGCCTAACCAATAATTTACCGGGAAGAATTTTAGTTTTTAGTATAAATATTTCTTTAAGTGTGCATTTATTTCCACAAAAAATTTGATATAGGTTAGCTTAATGGCCTAGTTTACTTTTTAGTAAGTCCTTTACCACGCTATCCCATTCCTCTTTTAAAATACTTAAAACTATAGAGTCGCGCCTGCCGCCTTCCTGTAGCGGCATGTTGTTTCTTAGGATTCCTTCAGGTGTACAGCCAATGCTTTTCATAGCTGCAATGCTGCGGTCATTCCTTGCATCAGCCCTAAATTCAACCCGCACAGCATCTACAGTTTCAAATGCAAACTGGAGCAGTAAAAATTTACAATGCTTATTTAACCCAGTGCCTCTGAATTTTTCGCCATACCAGGTATAACCCAGCTGCATTGTTTGCCAGTTTTGCTGAATATCATAAAACCGGGTGCTGCCTGCATAGCTTTGGGTTTGTTTATCATAAACTATAAAGGGGTATTCTTTACCGGCTGCTTTATTATCATGGGCGTCTTTAATATATCTGCGCATCCCATCTTCACCACGGGCACTCAAATAGGAGTATTTCCAGGTTTCAGGCTCATTTATGGCAAAAGGTAGCAGCAATTCATAGTCGCTTTCAAGCAATGGTCTTAATAGTACGCGTTCATCCTCCAAAACATAGTTGGCGTTAAGATCAAAGTTCAGGGTCATTTTTACAAAGGGTTTAATGGTTATTTACTGGCATTCTTGTTGCCTCACCTAAATCCTCTCCAAAGGAGAGGACTTTTAAGCCCCTCTCCAAAGGAGAGGGGTTGGGGTGAGGGGCAATGCTTTATGTCGAATTTATTTGCTTATTAAAAAATCAAATTTGAATAATTTTGAATCATGCTCTTTCATCAAAGTGCTTCCTATTGCAATTGTGCCTGCAATCATCTCATCCAGGTGTTCCCTTCGGGTACGATGATTGGTATTAGCCACCCTGATGGCATAACTGCCGTTGAGCAGGGTGCTTGATGGCGCTGCAATACCGGTTTCCTGCATCCGCATTAGTAATTCCTTATTCAATACATTTAGCTGGTCGTCATCCAAATTGCCGGGATTATACCGGTAACACACAATATTCATGGTAACTGCCGCCATAAGCTCAAGATCATGATGCTGCTTCACTTTTTCGCCAAGATAAAACGCCTGGTCGATATTCTGCGCAATCATAGCCGCATATTTATCCACACCATGCTCTTTTAAGCTCATCCATACTTTTAAGGCTTTAAAGCCCCTTGATAGCTCCATACCATAATTGGAAATGGTTTCGGGTCCTGCGGCAATTCCCCTGTCATGCGCGGTCAAATAATTAACAGCAGTAGCAAAGGCAGCCCGGTGTGCAGCAGCATCTTTAAACAATACACAGCCAACCTCATACTGCATATACATCCATTTATGCAGATCAAAGGCTACGCTATCCGCTTCTTCAATTGCCTTAAGCTTGTCCTGGTAAGCAGGAACCAGTTTTGCGAGCGCACCAAAAGCGCCGTCGATATGAAACCAGATCTTTTCGTTTTTGGCTATTTGCAAAAGCTCGTTTAAGGGATCAATTGCCCCGGTGTTAACTGTGCCTGCGTTGCCTATAATACAGAATGGGAAAAAACCGTTCTCCCTGTCTTCCTTAATTTTAGCTTTTAGCGCTTCAATATCAATTTCATAATTGTCATTTACCGGGATCTTCCTTAACTGCTCGTTCCCGATGCCTATTACTTCGGCAGCTTTACCCAGGCAGTTATGGGTTTCACTGCTGCAATAAGCGGTTAATTTACCCTGTGCAGCATAAACGCCGGCGTTTTTAGCATTGGCAACAATGGTGTTGCGGGCAACAATAAGACCCGTAATATTGGCTATGGAGCCACCGCTAACCAGGATGCCGCTACCGGTTTCAGGGTAGCTCATTAATTGCTTGCACCAGTTAATCACCTGTTTATCCACATATAAAGCGCTTTGATTACCAATGGCCGCGTTGTTATTCATGACCCCGGCAAGCAAGTCGGCAAAGGCGCCCATAGGGGTGCCGGTACCCTGTACCCAGGCAAAATATTTTGGATGGATATTACCGCCGTGATATGGAAAAATATTTTGCTTAAACTCCTCATATACCTCGAAAATATCAGCAGGTTGTTGTGGAATAGGTTTTTTAAACTCATCCTTTACCTGTTGCGGGATAGGTGTCCAAACAGGCTTGTTGCCGATGTTTTTTAAATAATCCACCATATCATCAATGATTTGGTGCCCTAAAGTTTTAATATCGTCCCAATTTGCCGGATCTAATCCAATCTCCGGTTTTGAATTTATCTCGTTCATAATAAATATTTGCTTTACAAAAATGTGTTATAATTAATTGATAAAACAGATGCAGAATTATTATTTTTGTGCATAACAGATTAGGTGCTTAAAATCATTATTTCTGAAATTGACATGCGAAGTTCTATTAATCGATGACTATTAAAAACCCGATAATTGCTATAATATAACAGATGATAGAAAGCTCAACACAAAATACTGCATATGACGAAGACTTTTTGTACGTGCAAATTGCAGACAGATTAGGCAGCCAGATCCGCCAGATGGTATTAAAAACAGGGGAGAAGTTACCTTCCGTTCGTGCTTTAAGCCAGGAGCAGGGCATAAGTCTTAGCACAGCCTATAAAGCTTATGTTCAGCTGGAAATTAAAGGTTTAATTGAAGCACGACCAAAATCGGGTTATTATGTGCGGTATACGCCGGCCCGTTCTTTTGATGAGCCAAAGCGCGAAAAACAGGCCAACGAATCGAAAAAAGTGAGCCTTGACGAGATGATAGCCATGGTTTACCGTAATTTTTCGACTGATAGCATTGTGAAATTATCAGTGGCTTCGCCTGCATTATCGCTGCTGCCACAAGCCAAGCTCAATAAATCAATGATTGAGGCTATTCGCCTGAGCAGCAATAGTTGCATTAGTTATGAAGGTGTGCAGGGAAACGAAAATTTAAAGAAACACATAGCGCGCCAGGCTTTTAGCTGGGGCGGAAACATATTACCTGACGATATTGTTACCACACAAGGGTGTATGGAAGCATTAGTGTTTTGTTTAAGGGCTGTAACAAAGCCGGGTGATGTTGTAGCAATTGAAAGCCCTACCTATTTTGGAATATTTAATACCGTGCAGAGCCTTGGTTTAAAAATAACGGAGATCCCAACCGACCCAACCGATGGCCTTGATTTGGATTATTTGGCGAGCGCCATTAGCAAACAGCAGATAAAAGCCTGTTTGTTTGTACCTACTTTTAGCAATCCCTTAGGCTATTGCATGACCAATGAAAAGAAAAAGAAACTGGTTGAGCTATTGGCAAAAAATGAGATCCCGCTTATTGAGGATGATATATATGGCGAGATGTATTTTGGTAAAACAAGACCACGTACCTGCAAAAGCTATGATAAACAGGGTTTGGTGATGCTGTGCTCGTCGGTATCAAAAACACTGGCGCCAGGATACCGGGTAGGCTGGTGTATTCCCGGGAAATTCAAAGCTCAGATCATCAATTTAAAGTTGATGCATTCGCTATCATCGGCATCACCAACCCAGGCGGCAATTGGTCATTTTTTTGAAACAGGAAGATATGACCTGCACATGCGCAACCTGCGGAAGGCGCTGCATACACAATGCTTAAGGTATACCCAGGCCATTGCCGAATATTTTCCTGCAGAGGTTAAAGTAAGCCGGCCACCAGGCGGTTATGTGCTTTGGGTTGAGCTGAACAAAAAAATTGACGCTTTTGAATTGTATAAACAGGCATTAACTTACAAAATAAGCATTTCGCCTGGCCAGATCTTTAGTACCGACAGCCGTTTTACTAATTTTATCCGGATCAGCTTTGGGATCCCGTACAATGATGAAATTGACAAAAGCCTTCAAACATTGGGGCACTTAATAAGTAATTTTTAATAAACAGCCAACCATCTTCAATAATTTCCGTTATAGATATATGATCCAATCTTCACTAACACACCGTTTAAAAGATCAACACAGAGCTATTACTCCCATCATTATAAAGCTTAATGACCGGCAAATACAACACCACCATATTAAAGGTAAATGGAGCATTCACGAGCATATTGCCCACCTTGCAAAATATCAGCCTGTATTTATTGACCGCATCCGTAAGATCTTATTAATGGATGATCCTGAATTTGAAGCATATAGGGCAGAGGATGATGATGGCTTTGAGATCTATTGCGCATTCACTACTTATGAGCTGCTTAAAAAGATCTCGTCTGACCGGGAGGTAATTTATAACCTGGTAACGAAGCTATCGCCAGATAAACTTGACCGTACCGGGATTCATTCCAAATATGGCAAACTAAATATTTTAGACTGGACAGAATTTTTTCTTTTACACGAAGCTCACCACCTGTTTGCAATTTTTCAGTTGACTCATACGCTGAAATAGTTGTCTGAATCAGAATTTTTCACCTATTGTTTGTTTTAAGGGTGTTCAAGAAGGCTGCGCCGTTTTCAGGATTAAAGAATTTTCAAAATAATGCGGTGATGTGCTGTTATTATAAATAAGCGAATTCTGTAAATTCTGACCCAGACAATAAAATTTTCCCTTTCCTCAATCGTCTACCCCATTAAATAGCAATTCATTGCTATTTTTACGCGAGTTTAAAATAATACTAAAAACTGAATTGAGTATGCCTGAAGATAAACCAAAACAGCCCGGAATTTTTAGTCTGCTAAAACCGTACTCGGGTTTAGTGTTTTTGTTGATATTGTTTGCACTGTTCAGCAACAGCGTGAACCTCTGGCTGCCCAAAATAATTTCGCATGGTATTGATGATTATATCCATAGCATGATGCAGCGGGTACATTTTGATACCAGTCCGGTGATCATAAAGTTTTCACTGGCGGTACTGTTCATTTTTGTTTGCTCGTTCCTGCAGAGTGTGATCCAAACCTATACATCTGAGAAGGTAGCCCGTGACCTGCGCACCAGGCTGTCGGATAAGATCTCACGTCAAAGTCATGCTTTTGTTGAGGAGGTAAATCCCTCCAAACTATTAACCAACCTTACTGCTGATGTGGATTCGATTAAGCTATTTGTATCGCAGGCGCTTGTGTCCATCGTGTCGTCAGTATTTATTATTGTAGGCGCCAGTATTTTGTTGCTCACCATTAACTGGAAGCTGGCCCTTTGCGTTATAGCTATCATCCCAATAATTGGCGGCACATTTTTTTATGTGCTTAAAAAGGTGCGGGCGCTGTTTATGAAAGCCCGCGAGGTTATTGACTGGTTGAATAAAGTAATAAACGAAAGCATTTTGGGTTCGGCTTTGATCCGTGTTATCAACTCACAACAACTGGAGTTTGATAAGTTTTTGCAGGCCAATACCAAGGCAAAGGATTTTGGACTATCTATATTACGGCTGTTTGCGGGATTGATCCCGGTTATTACCTTTTCGGCCAATATAGCCATGCTGAGTATATTGGCATTGGGCGGGCATTTTGTAATAAACGGCACCATGAGCCTGGGCGATTTCGCCGCTTTCAACAGCTACCTGGCGCAACTGATCTTCCCGATCCTGGTTATTGGTTTCATGAGCAATATTATAGCGGCGGCAACAGCTTCTTTCCAAAGGATAAACACCGTTTTAAATGCCTCGGACAATACGGAGACTGGCGTATTAACAGAAACCTTACAAGGCAATATCCAGTTAACGGATGTATCGGTATCCTACGGGCAAAAGCCGGCGCTTAAAGCCATATCAATGGATATAAAGGCTGGTTCAAAGATTGCCGTAATTGGCCCCACTGCCGCAGGTAAAACACAGCTGCTTTATCTGCTAACCGGTCTTATCAAACCAAAAAGCGGAACCATTTTATTTGATGGGAAAAGCATTGAGGATTATAACAGCGAATCGTTCCATAGCCAGGTGGGGTTTGTTTTCCAGGACAGCATTATTTTTAATATGAGCATCCGAGAGAATATTGCATTTAGCGATACGGTAACCGATGAATCATTACAAAAAGCTATTGATACTGCCGAACTAAGAGAGTTTATTGAAAGCCTGCCCGAAAAATTGAGCACCATCGTTTCAGAACGGGGATCGAGCTTATCGGGCGGACAAAAACAACGCATTATGCTGGCCAGGGCGCTGGCAATAAATCCAAGGGTTTTATTGCTGGATGATTTTACGGCACGCGTTGATGGCAATACTGAAAAGAAGATCCTGGCCAATGTGCAAAAGAACTACCCTGGATTAACCTTACTATCAGTAACCCAAAAAATAGCCTCTGTTGAGCATTACGACCAGATAATTTTATTAATGCAGGGTGAAGTCATTGCCAGCGGAAAGCATGACGACCTGATGAAAACAAGCCCCGAATACGTACAGATCTTTAACTCGCAACAAAGCACCAGCAATTATGAACTACAATCTAAATGACCTGCAGGCAAAGGCACAAAAAACCTCAACCTGGGCGTCGCTAAATAAACTGCTGCAGTTAATCTCGCACGAAAAAAGGAACCTGTGGCTGGCTTTTTTTACTATCCTTATTACTTCAACAATAAACCTGATGGGGCCGCTTGTTGTAGGCAACACCATTGATAAATACATTTTCGTAGCGCACAAAAACTATCATGGCGTACTGGTTAACTGTGCCATTTTGTTTTGTATGTACCTGGTTTCGTTAGTAACCAGCTATGTGCAAACCATGCTGATGGGTGGGGTAGGGCAGCGGATGTTGTTTACACTCCGTAACACTATCTTCAATAAATTACAATTACTGCCAGTTGGGTTTTTTAACCAGAATAAGGCAGGCGATCTTATTTCGCGCGTAAATAATGATACGGATAAGCTGAACCAGTTTTTTTCACAATCGTTAATGCAGTTTATTGGCAGCATAGCCACTATGACGGGGGCGGGGATATTTTTATTGGCTATTAATATAAAGCTTGGCTCAGCAACGCTTATTCCTGCTGTTATTATTTTACTATTTACAAGTGTAACATCGGCTTGGGTAAAACGGAAGAACGCCAAAAACCTTAAAAGCGTTGGCGGCATGAGCGCTGAGATCCAGGAAAGTCTGAATAATTTTAAAGTGATCATCGCCTTTAACCGCCGCGATTATTTCCGCAAGCGTTTTGACGAGGCCAATCAACAAAATTATAAAACAGCAATAGGCGCAGGCATCGCCAATAACTCCTATGTACCTGTTTACGGAATGTTTTCGAGCTTTGCACAGCTCATCGTATTGGCTTATGGCATTTACCTGGTTTCACAGGGAGAGTTAGGGATTGGTTTACTGGCGGTAAGCTTTTTATCGTACGCTAATAACTTTTATAACCCATTAAGGCAATTAGCCGCACTGTGGACAAATTTCCAGGTAGCCATGGCAGGGTGGGACAGAATAGCCCAGATTCTATCACTGGAACCTGACCTGGCAATTGTACAAAACACGGCATCAGAACCCTCCGCTTCGCTTTTGGAATTCAGGAATGTTCATTTTGGGTATGATGAAGATAAAGAGATCCTGCACAACATCAGTTTTAAGATGGATCAAGGCAAAACCTATGCGCTGGTTGGCCCTACAGGCGGCGGTAAAACCACTACAGCATCGTTAATAGCCCGTTTGTATGATCCGGGTAAGGGGCAGGTACTGCTTAACGGGAAGGATATAAGGAGTTATGAACCTGCTGAGCGCACCAAAAAAATAGGCTTTATTTTACAGGAACCATTTTTGTTTACAGGTACCGTACGCGATAATATATTATATGGTAACGAGCTTTATGTTAATTACACCAATGAGCAACTGGAACAGGTAATAAGGGAAGCAAATCTTGGCAGCTTGCTGGCTATATTTGAAAGCGGACTGGATACAAAAGTGCTCTCAAGCGGCGATAGCATCAGCCTGGGGCAAAAACAGCTGATAGCCTTTATGCGTGCAGTATTGCGAAATCCTGATCTGCTTATTTTAGACGAAGCAACCGCCAATATTGATACCATTACGGAAAAATTGCTGAGTGATATTTTAAATAAGTTACCCGCAACCACAACGCGTGTAATTATAGCGCACAGGTTAAACACTATTGAAAATGCAGACGAGATATTTTTTGTGAACTCAGGCGAAGTGATTCGCGCCGGCTCATTTGATCATGCAATGGATATGCTGTTGCAGGGAAAGAGGATTAGTTGATTAGGTTTATTGAGTTGGATTATGTTGATTAGGTTGTTCATTTGATATGCGATGCGTATAGATTTTTAACTTAATCCAACTCAATCAACTTAATATAACTCAATCAACCACTCACTAATTTTCAAATATCTCCAAAAAAATTTATACACTTGTAAATAACTATAAACCTACTATGCAGAGATATACTGGTCAAAAACGAATTTTAGTTGCTACTGATTGTATAATTTTCGGATTTGACGGATGGAATTTAAAATTGCTGCTTGTTCAGCGTAATATTGAGCCCGAAAAAGATAAATGGAGCCTTATGGGTGGTTTTATTCAGCCATCAGAATCTCCTGAAGATGCAGCCAACCGTGTTTTGGAATTGCGGACAGGTTTAAAAAACGTATACATGGAGCAGTTCCAGGTATTTGGTAAGCCAGACCGCGACCCGGTTGAAAGGACATTATCTATAGCTTATTTCGCACTTATCGATATTCACCAATACGAACAACAAATAAGCGATGAATATCATGCGGAGTGGTTTTTATTGAGTGAAATGCCCGAGCTTATATTTGACCATAACGAAATGGTTAAGCTTGCTAAAAGGCAATTGCGCTATAAAGCAGCCCTGCATCCCATATTGTTCCAGCTGCTTCCCGAGAAATTTACCATTCCCCAATTACAGGCGCTTTACGAAGGCGTTTATAACACCACGTTTGACGACCGTAATTTCAGCCGTAAATTATTATCAACGGGCCTGCTGGTAAAATTATCTGAAAAAGATAAGTTCTCTTCAAAAAAAGGAGCATTTTATTACAAATTAGATCAATCGCACTATACAGAGAATTTCGAAAGATTTTTAAACCTGGTGCCTAACCCGGATAAGTTTTTTTAGACGGAATAATTTGTGTCTTAATGCTTGTATCTTTATTTCCTGTATTTCGTATTACATTATGTTACGTCTTTATACTAAATTTTGATGTCATAAATGTTAAATTATATGCGATATCTTAATTCTTAATCAAATAATATAGTCAGACGTATACAAGGGATGGGGAGAAAAACTATATTCGTATGTTGATTGCTCTGTAATGTGGTTTGATTTGAACTACATGAAGTGCATTGCTGAACTAACTTTAGCAATAACTTTAACGTAAACACGTTGGTAGCAAAACTGAGCTTTCACAAAGTCATTACATATTAATGAAAAGAATTTTATACTTATTGTTAATTCTTATTTCGTACGTGCAATTGGTATCGGCGCAACAAAAGCCGCAGTATACGCAATACGTTTTTAATAATTATCTGTTAAATCCTGCTGTTGCGGGTATTGAAAATTATACTGATGTTAAGGCTGGTTACCGCAGTCAATGGACAGGCCTGCAAGGGGCTCCTGTAACAAGCTATTTAACTATAAATGCACCCCTTGGCCAGAATTTTTTACAGGGCGATGCTACGGCTTTTCCGGCTAACGGAGGTATAAACCCTTCGAGCAGGTTATATACGCAAAACTATATGGCTGCCGAGCCGCACCATGGCATTGGCTTTATGGTAGTTAGTGACCAGGCCGGCCCTATTAATCAAACCAATATTGACGCGTCATATGCCTATCACCTGGGCTTGTCAGGTAATTTAAACCTGGCTGTTGGTGTTTCTGCAGGTTTTAATCATATCAGCTTAAATACATCACTGATCACACTGGAGAATCCGCTTGATCCGGCCATTAGTAACGGAAATAACAGCCAATGGAAACCTGACTTGAGTGTTGGCGGATGGTTGTATTCATCAAACTATTACTTTGGCGCCTCTGTACAGCAGCTGATACCGCAAAACCTTTACTTTAGCACCAACAATTCTTACAATCAAAGTAAAACAGTTCCTCAATATTTTGTAACAGGCGGAGTGAAACTTTTTTTAACGGATGAAATAACCCTTTTGCCTTCATTTTTAATAAAGGTGATTGAACCTACCCCAATTACTTATGATTTAAATGCCAAGTTTTCTTTTAGTGATAAGTTTTGGTTCGGAGGCTCCTACCGTCATAACGACTCATTCGGCGTATTAGCAGGAGTAAACGTAAGCTCGTTTATAAACATAGGGTACTCTTACGATATCACCACATCGGCTTTAAACACGGTAAGTAACGGCACCCACGAAATTGTGATAGGCATACTGCTTAATAACAGGTATAAGGTTACTTGTCCGCAGCACCTTTTCTAAGAAGTTCATAGTTGATGGTTCATAGTTCATAGTCGAAGTTTTTAGAAAGTTAGTGGTTCGTCTCCGCAAACTATTGCAGCTGCCATGAACTATGAACTATTTTACAGCTCCTTCCTCAGCCTTGCAACGGGGATATTCATCTGCTCGCGGTATTTGGCAACGGTGCGGCGGGCTATGTTGTAGCCGGCATCTTTAAGGATCTCGGTGAGCTTTTCATCGGCTAACGGATGGCGTTTATCTTCTGTTCCGATATGTTCTTCCAGGATCTTTTTAACTTCTTTGTTTGAAACTTCTTCGCCGCTTTCAGTTTGTATTGCTTCTGAGAAAAACGACTTTAACAGGAATGTGCCAAATTCAGTTTGTACATATTTTGAATTGGCAACCCTTGATACAGTTGAAATATCCATGTTGATCCTATCGGCGATATCTTTCAGGATCATTGGCTTTAAATTCTTATCATCGCCGGTCAGGAAAAACTCGTATTGGTATTGCATAATGGCATTCATGGTTTTTAAAAGCGTTTGCTGGCGCTGTTTAATTGCATCAATAAACCATTTTGCCGAATCGAGCTTTTGTTTTACAAACTGAACAGCTTCTTTTAGCTTTTTATCCCGCTGCGATGCCTTATCGTAATGCTCAAACATCTCCTGGTAGGAGCGGCTTACTCTAAGCTCGGGTGCGTTTTTTGAATTTAAGGTAAGGATCAGGAATCCATCGTTATTAGAGATGTGGAAATCAGGGATCACCTGCATCTGCTTGGTATTTACCTCGTTTGAGTCGCCGGGTTTTGGATTTAGCTTTAAAATTTCATTTACAACCGCTCTTAACTCATCCGAGTTCATGTTTAATGATTTTTCAAGCTTATCATAATGCTTACGGGTAAACTCATCCAGGTAATGCTCAACAACCATTATCGCTTTTTTTATGATCAGGTCGTTGGGGTCTTTTTTGCGCAACTGGATTAAAAGGCATTCCTGCAAGCTGCGGGCTCCCACACCGGCAGGGTCAAAGCCCTGGATAACCTTCAGCATTTCTTCAACCTCGTCATCTTCTGCAAAAACGTTTTGAGAAAATGCAAGATCGTCAGTAAGTGATGTTATAGGCCTGCGCAGGTAACCATCATCATCAAGGCTGCCAATTATCTGTTTTCCTATTCTGAAATCCTTATCTGATAACGGGAGAAGGTCAAGTTGCTGCTGCAGGCTCTCAAAAAATGAACTTTGTACGGCAATAGGTATTTCCTTTCGTTCATCCTCATCATCGCCATTCTGGTCATACTTTGATCCGTATTCATTTAAATTATCTTCCTGCAGGTAATCTTCAATGTTAAACTCATCAGCCTCGCCTTTTTCTTCATCACCATTATACGTGTCCTCTTCCGGGTCGCGATCGGGGTATTGTTCTTCCGGCTCGTTTAAATTAGTTAAGCTAAGGTCTTCAAGCGCCGGGTTTTCTTCCAGCTCCTCTTTTATCCGGGTATCCAATGAAACAGTGGGCACCTGCAGCAATTTTATAAATTGTATTTGCTGTGGAGAGAGTTTCTGTAAAAGTTTCTGTTGAAGATTTTGTTTAAGCATAATTAGATTTGTCAAAAATACATCAATTACTTTAACTAAAAAATAGCTAAAATAACTTGCTGTTAACAAAGCATATTAAATGCAAAAAAATAATTTGTTTGGATGTCAACAAAATTTATTCGTTACTTTAGATAAACAAAAATCAGGGCATATGGCTATAATTAAAGAATTTAAAGAGTTTGCCATGCGTGGCAACGTTGTTGATCTGGCTGTCGGTGTTATAATTGGAGCGGCTTTTGGTAAAATAGTTACCTCGTTAGTAGCTGATGTTATTATGCCTCCAATTGGTTTTATAACTGGCGGCGTTGATTTTGCTGAAAAAAAGATTGTTCTGAAAGAGGCTGATCCGGCGCATAAGATCTTAGAAAACGCAATACACTATGGTAATTTTATAAACGCTATAATTCAATTCCTGGTTGTTGCATTTTGTATTTTTATGATGGTTAAGGCAATCAATTCATTGAAAAAGGAGGAAGAGCCTGCACCTGCAGCTGATCCGGTACCTACTAAAGAAGAACTTTTACTTACTGAGATAAGAGATTTGCTGGCTAAGAAAGCATAATAGGTTGTTCATTAGTTCAATGGTTTACTAGTTCATTGGTCTTTTCGTTTTAAATATGATGAGACCAATGAACCATTGAGCTAATAAACCAATGAACTAAAAAGTTTTAGGCAGTTTGGGGTCTGTAAGTATTATATAATCGCCTTTGCTTGTAAACTTACTCCAGTCGGGGTTGTCAAAGCTATCATCAGCATAGGCAGCAATATTCAGGATGCGCACATTTGGCGCATATTTTTTTAATTGGGCAGCGGTACCTAATTTTTCTTCGCTGTGGAAGCTACCGTTTATCTGCAGGATCTTAAACCCGGGATGGCTTTTAAACAGTTGTGCTATGTTATATCCCATTGTAGCGTCCCAAAGGTTTTGCGCCTGGTACATTTTCATGTTTCCCATTGCACTATGTCCGCCCATTACTTCAATAAATTTATCATAATAAGCCCCTGTGGCTGTATCAATAGGTAATGGAGGCAGAAAGGCTTTGCCCTTTGCATCAAGCTGCTCCAGGCTGCCAAGTCCTAACCGGTTAACCATATTGGTATATCGGGCGGGTGTATTTGCTGCGGTAACGGGTATGTGATTAGTTTTAGCCAGTTCAATCATCGGGCGGTAGTCTTTATAATTATGCCATGCACGGGCTTCGGTAATAAAGTTTTTTTCGCGGATCAGGCCTGCCAGGTATTCATTAAGCGGGGTTTGGCAATCAGTTTCAAACATTTCCATTGATAAGGCCAATTTGCCTTTGTATTTTTCAGAAAGCTTTTTAAAAATGGCGTATTCAAGGTAATGCCCGGTTGAATCATTGTGCTCTTCGCCAAAAAACAAGACATCAGCTTTGTTCATGTCATTTGCTATTTCATCAAGCGTTACTGTTTTTTGCTTTAATGAGCTGTATATTTTATAATGAGCGGATAAAGAATCTTGTGATAATACGCATAGAGGAAGTAAGAGAAATATTATGAGTAAGGCTTTCATTATAAGTTGATTAGGTGCAATTAACAGGTTGATTTTTTTTAGAGAATCCTTAAACCTTTTCTCTGCAATATAATTAAACCAATCCAACTTAATCAACTCAATCTAACTCAATCAACTTAATCCAACCTCTTCAATTCAAAAAAGCAAAACAATATTTGAGAAATACTAAAAAATGACTACATTTGCGCTCTTGTTTTAAAAATACGAATAGAATAAAATAGCCATGAAAAGAACGTTTCAGCCCTCACAAAGGAAAAGAAGAAATAAACACGGTTTCCGTGAGCGCATGTCAACTGCTAACGGCAGGAGAATATTAGCATCGAGAAGAGCTAAAGGCAGAAAAAGATTATCAGTATCTGACGAAGGTAGCCATAAAGCATAAAGCTGGTTGCTTTGTCCGGATAGGGGCTTGAGCCGGTATATACTTAAATTTCGGTTCAGCATCAGCAACAATGTACACTTTTAAGAAAGAAGAACGGTTATGTAATAAGAAGCTTATTGACAAGCTTTTCCATAACGGTTCTTCTTTTTTATGTTATCCTTTTAAAGCATCGTGGCTGCTTATTGATGAGCCCATGCAATTTCCTGTGCAAATTTTATTTTCGGTATCAAAAAGGCGTTACAAGCACGCTGTTGACCGTAATTTAATAAAGAGGCGCATGCGCGAAGTCTACAGGCTTAATAAACAAAAACACTTATATGATACACTGAACAGCAGCAATAAAAAAATTGTGCTTTCGGTAGGCTTTATAGGTAAGGAAATTGCTGAGTATGATTTTTCAGAAAAAAAGATGCTGAAGCTTTTAACGCAGCTTTGTGATGAAATTTCAAAATGAAAGCGATCAGCAACATATTGAAGCTTATAGTTGGATCAATATTCGTTATCCTTATAAAAATATACCAGTACTTTATTTCACCGTTAACCGGCGCCTCATGCAGGTATACACCCACTTGTTCACAATATGGGGTTGAAGCTATAAAAAAGCATGGACCCTTTAAAGGCGGATGGTTAACTTTAAAACGTATTGCCAGTTGCAACCCCTGGGGAGGGCACGGGCATGATCCTGTACCATAAAAAATCATTGGTCATTGGTCAGTAGTCATTGGTTTGCATGTTAGCCGGGCCAGTTTTCACTAATGACCAATGACTAATGACCAATGACTAATATGATTTTACAAATTGAAACCGCCACCGCCTCTTGTTCTGTTGCATTAGCAAAAGATGGGATCGTATTGGGCTTTAAAGAGGTTAATGAGCGTAATTTGCACGCCGAAGTAATCACCAGATTTATTGAAGAAATAATATCAACAGCCGGTTTCAATTATCCTGATCTTGATGCTATTGCAGTGAGCTGCGGGCCGGGCTCATACACGGGCTTACGGATCGGGATATCAACAGCCAAGGGTCTATGCTTTGCGCTTGATAAGCCGCTTATTGCTATTGAAACCCTGGATGCCATGGCCTCCGGACTCATCAAAACGAATGAATACAGAGAAAAGGAAAGCCTGCTTCTATGCCCTATGATAGATGCCAGGCGAATGGAGGTTTACACAGCATTGTTTACCACCAGGGGCATTAAAGTGAAACCGACCACTGCTTCAATAATTGATGAAAACAGCTTTGGCGATCTTTTAAAAGAAAATGAGATCCTGTTTTTTGGCGATGGCGCCGAAAAGTGCTTTAATGTTTTAAATAAAAACCCTAATGCATCCTTTTTACCCGGCTTTGTAAATTCAGCAACTTACCTTACCCAAAAAGCGGCAGAGAAGTTTGCTAATAAGCAATTTGAAGACGTTGCTTATTTTGAACCGTATTATCTTAAAGATTTTATTGCCGGTAAAAAAGCGATGTAAAGGATTTTGGGTTTCGGATGTTCGATTTCGGATTTAGATATTATCAAACTTACGAAGTTTTCAAAACTTCGTAAGTTTTTCCCCTCCGCATTTCAAAAACTCCGAAATCTAATTGTTTGTTTTAAATATTCGTCCCCATAAGCGGCCTAAAAATCCTTTTTCACCTGTTGGAATAGAACTGGCGTTCATTGGATGCTCAATTACAGGCCCCAATTTAAGCGAAAAGCCTAAAAAGAAATCGGCGCCTGTAAATCCGCTGTTTTGAAAAGACTGAGAGCCTTTACTAAGTTGTGAGTGTATTAAACTGCCGGTTTGCGCTACTTTATCACTACCTATATAAAATTCAAAATTTGGTGTTTGAATCATAAACTGCGCACCCAGGTTAAACAGTTTTAAATCATCGTAGGTTGTGGTGAGGGTTAAAGTGTATTTTTTATATTGAAAAGGATTAACCAGGGCGCCTGTAAAACCAGGGTAAAATAATTCTTTAGATGCTATAAGAGTTGGCAAATATTGAAAGGTCTTATTATCATCGATCCAGAATTTTTTATGAACGCTTAACTCTGCCCTGCCATCAATTGGCGTATTAAATGAGGTTTGCATGGCGTTGCCATGTATTATTTTGCTTACAGCGTTATATACGCTGTCTTCCCGTCCTTTTTCTGATAAGCCATTTATAGTAGTAATATCATTAAATGCGCCCGCGTGCGAACGGCTGCTCCAGTGGATAAAGCCCAGATCTTTTATATTGCCCTGGATATAAAAGCTATCCTCCGTTCTGAAAGTTGCGCCTAATGATATTGCTGCGCCTGGGCTACGTAAAGTTGGTAAATAATCACGGGGAGTTAAATGGCCGGGAATATAATTGGTATAATAAGTTCCGTTCAACCCCAGTATGGCCGAATCATTAGCTTTATCAAAAACTATTTGTGAGCTTTTAATATTCAACTCTTCATATTGGATCCCCAGCAATGCACTTAACTTTGCACCGAAAGTGAATTGCTTATTGATCTTTTCTTTATAAGTAAAACTTATTTGGTGGTATGACTGAAAATGGAAGTTGTTGTTAAAAATGTTTGAATAATCTGTTCCGCTAAAACTTCCGGCACCGTTTAATAAGGCTATCGACTCATCAGTAAAGATCCCCTTCCCTTCCGCTTTGGTTTGTGCTGAAAAGCCCAACTCAACATCTCCGTTAAGGCTCGAAAACATTTTGAACATAATAACATAAGCATTCACATTAGTATTTACATGGTTGAACTTGCCCTGGTTGATCAATAATGCCGAATTATCATACTTATTGTTAAAGGCGCGGCTCTTTAATGTTGCCTGTGCATTGCCAAGTAAAAAAAAGTTGGCGTTAAAATTTGGTACCAGGAAATTGGAGGCAAATTGTTTGCTTGAGTCAGTAATGAAAGCTTTTTGGGAAGGGTTTTCAAAGGAGTCATACAAACTACCGGTGTTATACTGGGAAAATTGTTGGCCAAAAATTTTAACGGAGAATGATAATAACAAAAAAACAAGTAAAATCTTCTTCATAGATCGCGTAATGCCGTGTATTTTATATTCGTCTTAAAGATAAAACTCCAAACCGATTAATTGAAAAATAATAACAATTATCCATTTTAACGGGATTGGGGCTTTATAGTTGTGTGAACAGTCACTATTTTAATTTATAAGCAACCGTATCTGTGCTCAGTTTCATGCAAAAATTGGTGTAAAAATTTTTGTCAACCGCAGTAAACTGGAACGAGGCCGCATAAAAGTCTTTCCATCCCGGCTCAATTGATTTAAAATTATCATATACACTCGCATCCATGTCTCTCTCAAGTATCGGCTGTGCATTTTTAAAATTAAAAAAGAAAGAAACATTGCTTTGTGCCGCCAGCAAATTATCAAACTGGTTATATTGTTCGTTTTTGTTTAAAAACTTACGGTTTATATAGATGTCGTAATAGCTTGCCAATTCAGCGCTGCTGTTGGCAAGTATTAAATAATTATCAATAATTGTAAAATATGGTTTTTTGAAAATACTGAAAGCATCACCCAATAAAAAAAACGGCAACTTGTCATAACTTAACTGCCCGGTGTTTTCATTGTTCATGGTACTTATAGCTGTTATAATTAACTTAAGCTTTGATCCGTCTTTTACCGATACGATGGCGAATTTTTCAAAATAACGGGTTGTTACAATAGCAAACTCATTTCCAAGCAAATTATTAAACTCGGTTTTTATTTTTATGGACGCGTCAGCTTTTATTTTACTGAACAGTTGATCTCTTTCGGTTGCGAGCCCTGTTTTATTTTGCCAGTCTGTTAGGCTGGCGCCAAATTTTAAGGGGTTTGAAACAGAAAAATTGGTACTGTATGCAGTTGTTGAAGGAAGAATATCCTTTAAGTGATTAATAACCGCCTGCTGGTTTGCAAACAGGTTTAAATAGCTTAAAGGGCTGTTATTTTGCAGCGTTGTTGATCCGTTAAACATAATCGCATCACTCCTGTAGTTCAGGTTTAATGCGGCTAGTGCCGGCAGCTGCTTAAAGCTTTTAAAAATATCAGTATTTTTATTTTTAAACAGCTGATCAAATAATGGCGACAGTCCGCTGTAATTTATATACAGGTTGGCCAGTGAATTATTGCTTTGTTGTTCGGATAGTAAAACAAAGGTTTCTTTATCGGTTCTGTTTTTATGAGAGGCGCTTTGATCTATCAATTCTTTTGAAAAGCTGCCTGAAAAAACATTGTTCCCTTTATTTATCAGGTAAAAACGTTTTTTAAGTACGTTTATATAAATGTTATAGCCGGATCTTCCTGCAGTGCGGATAGGGGTGATCAACAATCCGCTGTTTGGTTGTTTACTTAACTGATCAAACAGATCTGGCTCAAATCCGTTTGCCGGCGACATTGAAAGCAACAAATCAATGCCGTCCTCTTTTGAAGGATGCAGGGAAATGAATATGTTTTGGCCGGTAAAATATTTGATTAATATTGAATTTTGAAGTAGCTGCTGCCTTAAGGTATCTAACAAACCCAGCTTTTGTTTGCCAATAACGGCAGCAAACAGTTTATTATCTTTAAAAATATCATAAAAGCCCTTGTCGTTATTAAACTCAAATATCAGCGCTGCATTACCAGGTATCGAATGCATTACCTGGCTGGTGCGCGTGCCCGGCGGGTTTAAGTTTTTAAAATAAACAACCGTTACATACGCAGTAGCTGCCAATAAAATCAGGGTAATAATTATTTGCTTTTTCATTGCTGCTTGCCTTGCAAAGGTAGTTTTTTAAGTTGATTAAGTTAGATTAGGTTGGTTGAGTTGATTATGTTGTTGCTAATAGTTGCTGAACTACAACTGCAAGGCTGCAATCCATTTTAGCTAATGTAACTTTCAAATCATTTTAACTCAATCAACCTAATCAACTCAATCAACCATTCACCAAATTAATTAACTTAGCCCTCTATAACTTATGAAGAAGAAAATATTTATTACCGCCTCAATCCTGGGTGCTTTAGCAGTTATTGCAGGTGCTTTTGCTGCACATGGTTTGCAGGGACATTTATCAGTAAAGGATATGCAGGTATGGAATACTGCTGTTCAATACCAATTTTATCATGTATTTGCCTTGCTGGCTTTATCAAACCTGTACAGGGATAATACCAAACTTATTAACGAATGCTATTATCTTTTTACACTGGGAATAGTGTTCTTTTCCGGCTCATTATATCTGCTGGCAAGCCGCGAACTACTGGGCTGGGGTTGGTTGCACATAATTGGCCCGGTAACGCCGCTTGGCGGCGTACTGTTTATTGGGGGCTGGATAACTATGGGTGTAGCTGCTTTTAAAAATAAATAATTTAATGTTAGAGTTTGCTGAAGCACATTATACCGACCGTGAAACACTTTTTGTTGAAGTGATTTTGCCTTTGGCAATTGCCAAAAATTATACCTATCGTGTTCCTTATGAAATGAACAACACGGTTGAGGTGGGCAAAAGGGCCGTGGTTCAATTTGGTAAAAGCAAGCTTTACACGGCAATTATTGCGTCAATTGGTAAGCTGGCCCCCGAAAAATACCAGGCGAAATATATCATTGAAATATTGGACGATCGCCCGGTAGTTACCGCTGAACAGTTGAGGTTTTGGCAATGGATGTCGGAATATTATATGTGTACTTTGGGCGAGGTGATGAATGCCGCGTTGCCATCAGCATTAAAACTGGCCAGCGAAACAAAGATAATGCTGAATAAAGAGTACGACGCAGATCGCACCGATCTGAATGATAAAGAGTTTTTGATTGTTGATGCACTTGATATCCAACCCGAACTTACAGTTAGCGATATTGTAAAGCTGCTGGGGCAAAAAACGGTTATGCCCATTTTGAAATCGCTCTTCGAAAAAAATGTGATCCATATATCAGAAGAGGTAAGCGAGCGATACAAGCCGCGTACCCGGAGTTTCATAACGCTTAATCCTATCTATCAAAACCAGGATAACTTAAGGGAGCTATTCGGAATTCTTGAAAAGCGGGCCCCAAAACAGGCGGATGCCGTACTGGCCTACATAAAACTTTCACGCCATCAGAAAAGTATCTCGAAAAATGAGCTGATTGAAGAAAGCGGCGCTGGTGCTGCGAGTATTAAATCGCTTGAAGAGAAAGAAGTATTTGTTATTGAGGAAAAGAACGTAAGCCGGCTGTTTTTTGAGGAAGAAGAGCTTTACAGCAACTTTGAACTAAGTGAACAGCAAAGCGCCGCACTTGTTAATGTTAAAGAGCAGTTTAAACAAATGGATGTTGTGCTTTTGCATGGGGTAACCTCATCAGGCAAAACACAGATCTATATCAGGCTGATAGAGGAGATGATCAACTCAGGCAGGCAGGTCTTGTATTTACTGCCCGAGATTGCGCTTACCACGCATATTATTGAGCGCCTGCGCGTATATTTCGGTGCCAGCATTGGGATCTATCACTCCCGGTTTAATGACAATGAGCGGGTTGAGGTTTGGCAAAAAGTTATCAGCAATGAATATAAGGTTTTGCTGGGCGCTCGGTCGGCGGTGTTTTTGCCGTTTAATGACCTGGGTTTAATAATTGTTGATGAAGAGCACGAAACATCGTACAAGCAATTTGACCCCGCACCGCGCTATAATGCCCGTGATGCCGCCATTTTTTTGGCTAATATGCACAAAGGGAAAGTGCTGTTAGGATCGGCCACACCGTCATTCGAAAGCTATTACAATGCGAGGATAAAAAAATACGGATTAACTGAGCTTTCCGAAAGATACGGTGGTGTAAAGCTGCCCGAAATTGAAGTGGTAAGCATTGCAGAAGAAACCAAACGAAAAACCATGCAATCGCACTTTACAAGTGTGTTGATGGGGGATATTAATAAAGCTCTTGAAAATAAGGAGCAGGTGATCCTGTTTCAAAACAGGCGCGGGTATGCGCCGCTGCTGATGTGTAAGATCTGTGCCTACACTCCAAAATGTATTAATTGCGATGTTAGCCTAACCTATCATAAAAGTAGCGGTAAGCTGCATTGCCATTACTGTGGTTATAAAGAGGATGCACCACAAATTTGCCCGGCCTGCGGATCAACCCATCTTGAATATAAGGGCTTTGGGACCGAAAAAGTTGAAGACGAGCTGGCGATGATTCTACCCGATGCCCGCATGGCCCGGATGGACCTGGATACTACCCGTTCCCGCAATTCATTACAAACTATATTGAATAACCTCGAAGAAAAGAAAATTGATATACTGGTAGGTACACAAATGGTGGCCAAAGGGCTTGATTTTTCGGATGTTACCGTTATTGGGATCATTAATGCGGATAGCTTATTGAAATTTCCTGATTACCGTGCTAATGAACGCAGCTACCAGATGCTGGCACAGGTTAGCGGCAGGGCAGGGCGCAGGGGCAAGCAGGGTAAGGTAGTGATCCAAACATATGACCCTGCACATAGGGTGATAAAGCAGGTTATTGAAAACGATTATAAAGACTTGTATTTTACGGAGATGGAAGAGCGTAAAAGCTTTAAATATCCGCCATTTTACAGGATCATTAACCTAGATATAAAACATAAAGACCCCGAAATTGTACATAACCAATCCATCTATCTGGCCAATGAGCTCCGTAAACAATTTGACGACAGGGTTATAGGGCCTGAATTTCCCTTGATTGGCCGGATACGGAACTATTATATTAAAACTATAATGCTGAAATTTGAAAAAGACGGCATCTCTATCAATAAGGTAAAAATCATCATCAGGGATATAATTACTCAGTTTCAAACTACTAAACTGAGTAAGGGAAGTATTGTACAGCCAGATGTTGATCCGTATTAACTTAGCGGGGTTTTATCGAATCTATGCTGATTTCTGCAACACCTGGTCCGGGATCATTAGCAACCTGGCTGCAATAAAACCTTGTTTTTAGTTTATGATAAGAAACATGTATTTTTAAATTATTAACTTGGTATTGGGCATTTAAATCCAGCGGACTATAGATGCTATCTGTTCCTGAAGTTTTTATTTGCCAGCCACATCCGTCAGCAGCAGTACTTCCGGTATTAATAACGGTAGCATCTTCGTTTAAAAGAGTGGTTTTATCAACACTGTTTTTTTTGAAGGAGAATGTTATGATTAAAGATAAAACCAGGATGCAAATAAATGTAAGTGGGTTGAATAGTTTCATGCTTTGTTTTTTTAACTATACGGTAATTAATATGATTGTGCTACAATAAAAATCTTTTTTAAAGATATTTTTTTAATAATTGGCAATTATAATTTAATTAATGCGAATTTATGATAGTTTTTATTTTGTTATAGTTAATTTGTTGTGATTAATTTGTAAAACATATATATAATTTATGAGTGAGCATCACTATAAAGCAATTATTACCTGGACAGGAAACCAGGGTAAAGGAACCAGTGACTACCGGGGTTACGAAAGAAGCCATTCCATAAATATTGATGGAAAACCAACTATTCCCGCTTCATCCGACCCTTCATTCCGTGGCGATAGAACAAGGTATAATCCCGAAGAATTATTAGTTGCATCGCTATCGTCATGCCATATGCTTTGGTATCTTCATTTGTGCAGCGTAGCCGGAGTTATTGTAATTGATTATACCGATGAAGCAACAGGAACCATGGTTGAAGCAGCGAATGGCAGTGGATATTTTAAAGAAGTTACTTTACATCCAACTGTTATTGTAAGCGATGAATCAATGATTGAAAAAGCAAATGCTTTGCATCATGAAGCTAATAAAATGTGTTTCATTGCTAATTCTGTTAATTTTCCGATACTTCATATTCCAGCGTGCCGTGTTAGAAATTAAACCAATATGCGAAAACTGCGGCAAAGCGCTTCCTGGCAATAGCAGCCAAGCAATGATCTGTACTTTCGAATGCACTTTCTGTAAAGATTGTGTTGATAATATACTATTCAACGTTTGTCCAAATTGTGGTGGCGGATTTGAGAAGAGACCATTAAGGCCAATCCACCTTTTAGAGAAATATCCAGTAAGTAAAACTGAATATTTGAAACCTGTTGATAAGGATAAATTTCAGTCGATGCTTGATAAGTATAAAGGAATTGATCCTGATAAAAGATAATGTCAGTAAAATATTAGGCGATAAATCAGGGAGATAAAATTATAAAGAGGCTATCTGAATTCTAAAAAGTTATTAATGCCAAAAACCTGCTAAATTTGCTGGTATAATGGCTCATAAGTACATAGACAATTACCGCGAAAAAGGTGCGCGCAAATTACTGGTTGAAGAATTAAAGAAAAAGGGAATTGATGACGAACGGGTTTTAGCCGCAATAGGCAATGTAAAGCGCCATTACTTTTTTGATGAAACTTTCTGGAACCAGGCTTATAAAGATATTGCCTTCCCGATAGGCGAGGGGCAAACTATTTCGCAACCCTATACTGTTGCTTATCAAAGCCAATTACTGCATATTAATAAAGGGGATAAGGTGCTGGAGATTGGCACAGGCAGTGGCTACCAAACTTGTATCCTGCTTGAACTCGGTGCAAAAGTTTACACCATTGAAAGGCAGGAGAAGCTTTATAACCATACCCGCCAGGTTTTACCGCATATAGGCTATAAAGCTAATTTTTTTGTTGGTGATGGCTCCATCGGGATAGCTAAACACGCACCTTACGATAAAATAATTGTAACCGCCGGTGCGCCGACAGTTCCGGATGTATTATTAAAGCAATTGAAAATTGGCGGAATCCTGGTTATTCCAGTAGGCGATGAACAATCACAAAAAATGGTAACCATAATTAAAGTTGCTGAGCACGATTACGAAAAAATTGTACTTGATACATTTAGATTTGTACCGCTGGTTGGGGATAAAGCTTGGTAGAGGAGATTTCGAATTTCGGATGTTTAATTTCGGAGTTGTTTTTTTAGATAGATTTATTTAAACCAATGTTTATCCTGTGTTTTTAAGGCATCATTTTAAAATTAAATCCGAAATCCGAAATCAAAATTATCTTTTCATCGCCCTATCCATTTCAACCTTAGTATCACGCTCTTTCAAAGTTTCGCGTTTATCAAAGGTCTTTTTACCCTGGGCAAGGCCTATCTCCAGTTTGGCGAAGCCACGCTCGCTGATGAAGAGAGCGAGGGGTACTATGGTTAATCCTTTTTCTTCGCCGCGGGTTTGGAGCTTTTTTAGTTCTTTTTTGGTGAGTAGTAAAATCCGGTCGCGTTTGGCTTCGTGGTTGTAGAATGAGCCAAAGCTATATTCGGCAATATGCAGGTTGCGTACATAAAGCTGGTCGTTTATAAAAGTACAAAACGCATCGTTGATATTGGCTTTGCCATCGCGGATAGATTTAATTTCGGTACCCAGCAATTTTATGCCTGCAATATATTTATCAAGTATATGGTACTCAAAATAAGCTTTCTTGTTCTTTATATAAATATCCTGGTTCATCACGGCCTCTTTTGCTGCAAATATGCAAATTATTTTTGTGGCTTAACTACCAGTACCGGTACGTTCACCTTATGGCGTACAGAATTAACAGTTGTTCCAAAAATCAAATCTTTTAATGCCTTGTGCCCGTGCGATCCCATTACTATAAAATCAATATCCTGGCTGTTTACAATTTTGGCTATTGAGCTTGCCGCACTGCCGTAACCTATTTGGGCCTTTGCCTTGTAACCAAGTTTTACCAATGCATTAACGTAAGTATCAAGGTTATCAACATCGCTTTGTGTTTCATGGTCCATTACTTCGGTGCCATAATAGCGTGCACCCGCTGTTTCAACAATATGAATTAAAGTGTAATGCGCTCTTTTGCCCCCCTGCATAATGGCATTCCTTATGCAATCCGTATCATTTTTTGAAAAGTCAATGGTTACTGCAATATTGTGGTACACAATAGGCTCAATATCTTCAATTGTACTGGCAAGGCCGTGGGGCACCTGTGCCGGCAGATCTGTATGTTTAAATAATATCGGCCTTAAAAATACATATATCAGTAATAACGCAATGGCTATAATCAGGGGTGTTGCCAACCCGTAGATCCATATAGTAGCCGATGGATATTGTGTTATCCAGTCGCCTATTTGCTGATAAACTAATTTTGCATTTAAACCCACAATTACAATAGCGCTTGCCCAGGCCAGTATTTTAACTTTAAGGCTGATTGCAAATTTACCCATTCGCTTCTTATTTGATGTAAAATGAATAAGCGGAATTACAGCAAAGCCCAATTGCAGGCTCAATACAACCTGGCTTAATATAATGAGGCTGCCCAAGCCGCTTTCGCCAAAGTAAATAATCGTAAAAACGGCAGGTACTATGGCCAGTATGCGGGTTAGTAAGCGCCGCAGCCAGGGTTCAATCCGCAGGTTAATGTGCCCTTCCATAATTATTTGCCCGGCAAGCGTGCCGGTTATGGTTGAGCTTTGCCCCGAGGCAATTAAAGCTATCGCAAAAAGGGTAGGAGCAGTAGCACCAAAAATATGTTCGAGCAGTTTATAGGCATCCTGGATTTCAGCAACCTGGAAATAGCCATTTTTGAAAAATGCTGCTGCGGCTAATATCAATATGGCAGCGTTAACAACAAATGCCAGGTTTAAGGCAATAACCGTATCGAAAAGGTTAAATTTAATAGATGCTTTGATCCCTGCATCTGTCCGGGTTATTTGCCTGGTTTGCACTAAGGATGAGTGCAGGTATAAATTATGCGGCATTACGGTTGCCCCGATTATGCCAATGGCGATATATAAAGCGCTGCCGGATAAATTACCCGGAATAAATCCTTTGGCTACGCCAGCAAAATCAGGCCCGACTATAAACATCTCCACTAAAAAAGAAATCCCTATAATAAATATCATCGACATGATGAATGCCTCGAGCTTGCGCATGCCTTTATTCATCAGGAACAACATCAGCACTGTATCGGTAATGGTAAGCGATACGCCCCATATTAACGGCAGATGGAATAATAGCTGTAATCCTATAGCCATCCCGATAATCTCGGCAAGGTCGCAGGCTATAATAGCTATTTGGGCCAGTATATAAAGGCAAAAATTTACAAAGCGGGGATAGGCATTTTTTGAAGCTTGCGCCAGGTCAAGTCCGCGCACTATACCCAGTCGTGCGCTGAGCGATTGCAGTAACAATGCGATCAGGTTTGATGCAAACAAGATCCAGATCAGCCTGTAGCCAAACGCACTGCCACCGGCAATATCTGTAGCCCAGTTACCCGGGTCCATATAACCAACACTTACCAGGTAGGCGGGGCCTAAAAAGGCTAAGATCCTTTTCCAGCCGGTTTTGCTTTCGGGATTTATTGAACTATGGACATTTGCTAATGAACGGTCGTTTTCGTTACTCATAAAGTGATCAATAGATTATTTGCTACTTCGCGGCTTATTTGTACGGTTTTGGTTTCAAGTTGTAATACCATTGAGCGGTCGAACTCAATAATATCTTCAACCTTTATTTTTTTTCCTATGGTAAGTCCCTGTTTTTCCAGGTATTGTAAAAAGCCTGCGGAATGATCGCGCACCCCGCAAATTATCCCGCTTTCATTAATTTCAATAGCAGATACAGGTTTCAGGTCGTGGACTTTAATTTTACCATCACAATCGGGGATCGGGTCGCCATGCGGATCATATTTGGGGTAACCCATAAATTTATCAAGGCGGTCTATCAGTTCATTTGATGAAATGTGTTCCATTTCTTCGGCCATTTCATGTACCTCGTCCCATTTAAAATTCAGCTTCTCAACCAAAAAGAATTCCCAGAGCCTGTGCTTGCGAATAATATTGATAGCGATCTTTTCGCCCGGGGGCGTAAGCGTAACGCCCTGGTATGGTGTGTAGTTGATAAGTTCCTTGTCAGCCAGCTTTTTCAGCATATCCGTTACTGATGATGCCTTAGTATTTAATAAGGCTGCAAGCTGGTTAGTGCTTACATTCTCGGCATTAAGGGATAGGTGATAGATAGATTTTAAGTAGTTTTCTTCGGCTAATGTATTCATTTATACAAATCTAATAATAAATTTAGACTAATCTAAATTTTATTTAAAAAAGAATTTCTTTCGGTTAAATGCGTTTTTTGAAAAATTTTATTTTGTGAATTAACTAAAATATTATATTTGCCGTATTATGGGTGCTGAATTAGACAAAATAGACCTGCAGATATTAAAGATATTGCAAGAGAACGGAAGGATAACCAACCTCCAGCTTTCAAACGAGATAGGGCTTTCGCCTGCACCGACCTTAGAGCGGGTGCGTAAGCTGGAAAATGCTGAATATATAAAGAGCTATCACGCTTTGGTTGATGAAGAAAAACTGGGCCTGGGGATAAAAACCTTTATCCAGATCTCGCTGGATTTTCATCAAAAAAATACTATCCAAACATTTTTGGACGAGATCCAAACCATTAAAGAAATTACCGAGTGCCACCACGTAACCGGCCAGTGCGATTTTCTGTTGAAAGTTTACGTGCGCGATATTAAATCGTACGAGCAACTGATCATGGAAAAGATCAGCCGCATTACCGTGGTTAAAACTTTCCAAACCATGATGATCATGTCAACCAGTAAGAAGGAGCCGATAGTGCCGCTGGAATATTAGGAGGATGTGCGGATGTGTAGATTTTTGATGTGCGAATGAAAAGTAAGTAATTAAGAGATTACTAAATTCATCTGAACATACATACATTCTCATATTACTTTCCTCATCCGCACATTTGCATATCCACGCATCTGCACATCTTCTCAATGAATCTGCCAATCAACTGGCTTTTTTCCCTCTTTTACAAGTATTTCATTTGTTTTTGAAAAAGGCTTTGAGCCGAAAAATCCCCGGTCTGCTGAAAATGGTGATGGGTGAGGGGATTTGATGATGTGGTGTTTGGTTTGATCAATCAATTCGGCTTTTGCCTGTGCAAAACTGCCCCAAAGTATAAATACGATCCCTTCTTTTTCGTCCGAGATCTTTTTTATCACTGTGTCGGTAAATGTTTCCCAGCCTCGTTTTTGGTGTGAGCCCGGTGATGCAGCCCTGACGGTAAGGCTGGCATTTAATAATAGCACACCCTGTTCGGCCCATTCTGTAAGGTCGCCATGGTTTGGGATAACAAAACCGGGAATATCAGTAGCCAATTCTTTATAGATATTTCTTAGGGATGGCGGTATAGTAATGCCCTTTTGTACGGAAAATGACAGGCCGTGCGCCTGGCTCTCACCATGGTAAGGGTCCTGTCCAAGTATAACTACTTCCAGCTTATCAAGCGGGGTTTTGTTAAATGCGTTAAATATATCAGCGTTTTTGGGGTATATTTTGTAGCCTGCATCTTTCTCTTCCTTTAAAAATTTCTTCAGATCAGCCATGTACGGCTTATCAAATTCATCACTCAAAACTTTCAGCCATGATGGCTTTAATTCTACTGCCATAAATATTTATATAGATGTTGATTTAGCGTACAAATAAACGGATATTTGCATACTAATTTTTAGTTTTTAAAAAGATGTCAAATATAGTAAGGTTAATTATTGCCTGTGTAGTTTTAGGTGCTGCTGTTGCACTTTGTGCCTTTGGATTTTGGGGCTGGGGCATACTGGTATTGTTTTTAGGTGGCTTTGTATTGTTAAGTTACTTTTTTAATGAGAACATGATCATTTCACAATGGTTTTTAAGAAAGGAAAAATCAGAGAAGGCCGAAGAATGGTTATTGAAAATAACCGATTACGAAAAACAGTTGAATAAAAATCAATGGGGTTATTATAATTTATTAATTGGCCTGGTTGAATCGCGTAAATCACCTTTGAAATCAGAAAAGTATTTCAAGAAGTCGCTAACACTAGGTATGAAAATGTCGCACAATACGGCATTGGCTAAGTTAAGCCTTGCCGGTATTGCTATGGCAAAGCGCAACAAGCGTGAAGCGCAGATGTATTTGCAGGAAGCGTCAAAAGATGATAAGAATAAATTACTTACCGACCAGATAAAGATGATGAAAGGCCAGATGGCTCAGATGGATAAACAGGTAGTAAGAGGCGGATATCGCCAGTATTAAGATAATTTATAAAAATGTCCCGAAATTCATCGGGACATTTTTATTTCTCTTCAATTGAGCTGTAATAATCAGGCTCAGACGAGTGGTGCTGGTTAGGTGATACATACCTGTCGGCGATAAATGAACTCTCCTCCGAAGGATTTGCCACTTCAACCATTTTTAATAAACTTCTGATAAATGACAGGTTAAAGTTGCTTCTGTTCAGTTTTATCAAGTATTCTTTTTCGGTTATTTCTAATATTGAGTTTGTCATAACTATATTCATATGTGTTGTTTACAATATTAAGCATCTGCAAATACACTAAAGTATCATTGATTTTATCATTTGATTAACAAATTGTTATCAATTCTGTGAATGGATTGTTATAAATGCATTGAAATTCAACCTTGTTAATTCTTTATATTTACCAATCAATAGTTAGTTAAGGCCCCCTTTCCGCAATCAACCCGTTATGAAATTTTTATTCATTTTTCTTTCAGTTTATCTTATTGTGCCTGCAACTCAAGCACAGCTAACTACATCAAAATTATTTGGCGATCACATGGTACTGCAAAGAAATCATGACCTGCCGGTATGGGGGCAAAGCACAAAGAAAGCGAAAGTAATAGTAAGCTTTAATAACCAGCTGGTTACGGTTAAGGCCGATGAGCAGGGTAACTGGAAGGCCGTTCTTCACCCTATGCAGGAAGGCGGTCCTTATGAAATGAAGATCTCCTCAGGAAAAGAGTCAATCACCTATTCAGATATTATGTTGGGGGAGGTTTGGCTGTGCTCGGGGCAATCAAATATGGAATTTCAATTGAAAAATGCCTATGGGTATAAAGCGGAGCAAAAGATTGCTGCGAAAGTTGCAGTCCGCCAGTTCCACGTGCCAAATAAAATAAGCCTGACCCCTGAAAAAGAGCTCTCCGGCGGGCAATGGACGCTTGCAACGGCTAGTACAGTAGGTGATTTTACAGCTGTTGGATATTTTTATGCCAAACAACTGGCTCAAAATTTACATGTTACCGTAGGTATTATCAACAGCAGCTGGGGCGGAACGGAAGCTGAGGACTGGATAAGCAGGGAAGCGATGTCCGGCTCACCTGAATTAAATGCTATCGTGTCAACGCTCCCCCAAAACAATGAACAACTGAGTCAGCGAACAGACAAGTTATTAAAATCATGGGCTTATAACAAAAAGCCTGTTGTAAATTATACCTCCGAAGAACTGGCTGCTAAGCCGGCATATTTTTTTGAAAACTGGCAGCACGGCAATGCGCCGGGATCATGGGAGTGGATGGGGAAACTGTATTCGTATCGCGGGCAAGGATTTATGCAGCGTACCATTAGCCTGGATAGTTCGTATTCGGCAATAGAGTCAACAGTTTCACTTGGGACAACGGATGCTGAACTGGCTGTATATATTAATGGTAAGCTTATTAATAAGAGTGCAGCAGCACCCGGCGCTCAATTTAGTTTACCTGCCGGAACATGGAAAGGTGGGATGAATAGCTTGTTGATTAATTTACAATCGGCACAAAAAAATCCTTCGTGGTTTGGGTTAGGACTTAACGGAGCAGGTGCAGCGGATCTCAATATCCGTTTTGCCGATACTTCAATTAATTTAGCCGATGGTAACTGGCATGTAATGCCTGATTTAAGCAAGCCTTATCATTTTGATGTTCTGCCAAATAACAATGCGTTTATGCTTTATAATGGCATGGTAAACCCACTTATCCCTTTTGCAATTGCGGGGGTGATCTGGTACCAGGGAGAATCAAATGCGGACAGGGCTTATCAATACAGAACTGTATTCCCAATGCTGATCACCGATTGGCGCAATAAATGGAAGCAGCCGTTCCCTTTCCTGTTTGTACAGCTTTCATCATTTGGTACTTCGCAAAACAGTAATTTAGGCAGCAACTGGGCCGAGCTGCGCGAAGCACAGAACATGACCCTTCAATTGCCTAACACCGGTATTGCGGTTACTACTGATATTGGCGATGCTTTTAATATTCACCCAAAAGATAAAGCGGATGTGGGCTATAGGCTGGCAGCATCGGCGTTAACTAATGTTTATCATTTAACCGGCTTTTTTGAAAGCCCGTTATTTACTTCGGCAGATTTTACAAACGGTTATGCTATGGTAAATTTCAAAAATGCTGAAGGCGGACTGATAGCAAAGGATATATACGGCTATGTAAAAGGATTTGAATTAGCGGGCGCGGATCGTAAATTCTATTATGCGCAGGCGATAATAACCGATAAAAATAAAATAAAGGTGTGGTGCAGTGCTGTTCCTAATCCAGTGGCGGTGCGTTATGGATGGACTAATTCTCCAATTGATGCCAATCTTTTCAATATCCAGGGATTGCCAGTAAGCCCATTCAGATCGGATACCTGGAATGGTGTTACCTTTGGGCACAAATTTGAGTAGAGAAGACTTGTGTAAACACACAATGTTGAGTTTAATGATTATCAGTAATATAATTCTATTTTTTTAGCCTTCTTTGCCGCTTGCGGAAGAGAGGGTGGTCCAGCGAAGCGTTGACCGGATGAGTGAATCTGTAGGCGATATTAACGCAAATGCATTGGCGCAAATGCACGGCGGTGTTAACTCACCCCGACATCGCTGCGCTTGTCACCCCTCTCTGCTTCGCAAAGAGGGGAAAAGTTTTTAATTAGAAAGATCTTATTCAAACCAGGCCATCACCACTTCTTTTACAGGCATGGTAATATCCAGTTTTAATTTTTTGCGCATCCCGCCCAAATCGTTAAATACTTTGTTTGGGTTGGCTGCCTTAAGTTCTTCAACGGTATTAAATCCCATTTTGTTAAGTACCGGTACCCACTCAGCAGGGATGCCAATATTAACAAAATCATCAGCAGAAGCAACTTTTGCCTTTTTCTCCGGGCGCATCTGCGGAAAGAAAAGTACTTCCTGGATAGTACTTTGATTGGTCATCAGCATCACCAAACGGTCGATACCAATCCCTAAGCCTGATGTTGGCGGCATTCCATATTCCAGGGCGCGTAAAAAGTCATCATCCATGGCCATTGCCTCATCATCACCACGACCGGCTAATATCAGCTGCTCTTCCAGGCGTTCGCGCTGGTCAATGGCATCGTTTAACTCAGAGTAAGCGTTGGCAATTTCTTTGCCATTTACAAACAACTCAAAACGCTCAACCAGACCCTCTTTGGTGCGGTGCTTTTTGGCGAGCGGCGTCATCTCAATGGGATAGTCGGTTATATAGGTCGGCTGGATCAGGTTGGCTTCAACTTTAGCACCAAAGATCTCATCAATCAGCTTGCCTTTACCCATTGAAGGGTTTACTTCAATGCCCAGCTCTTTACAAGTTTCGCGTAATGCCGCTTCATCTTTGGCAGAAACATCAATACCGGTATATTTCAGGATAGAATCATACATGGATAGTTTTTCGTATGGCCCGGCAAAGTTGATCTCATTGGCGCCCACCTGCACCACAGGGATACCATGAACAGTGCGGGCAACAATTTCCAAGCACTCTTCAACCATGGCCATCATCCAGTTATAATCCTTATAGGCCACGTAAATTTCCATACTGGTGAATTCTGGGTTGTGGGTACGGTCCATGCCCTCGTTACGGAACATCTTACCAAACTCATAAACACCATCAAAACCGGCAACTATCAATCTTTTTAAATATAATTCATTGGCTATGCGTAAAAATAAAGGCATATCCAGCGTATTGTGATGGGTACTAAACGGACGGGCCGCTGCACCACCATGCACGGGCTGTAATATCGGGGTTTCTACCTCCAGCCAGCCTTGCTTGTTAAAGTACTCACGCATGCTGCTGATCACTTTTGAGCGCTTCAGGAAGATCTGTTTGAATTCCGGGTTAACGGTAAGGTCAACATAACGCTGGCGATAACGCATTTCCGGATCGGTAAACGCATCAAATATGTGCCCGTCATCATCCCTTCTTACTACTGGAAGTGGTTTTAACGATTTGGCAAGCAATGTAAGTTCCTGTACGTGAACAGAAATTTCCCCGGTTTGCGTTATAAAAACATAGCCTTTTACACCTACATAATCTCCCAGGTCCATTAGCTTTTTAAAAACTGTATTATAAAGCGTTTTGTCTTCACCAGGGCAAAGGTCATCACGTTTCAGGTAGATCTGCATGCGGCCGGTTGAATCCTGCAGCTCGGCAAATGATGCGTTGCCCATAATGCGGCGCGTCATGATGCGGCCTGCCAGGGTAACCTGTTTATAATGATCGGGAAAGCGATTGAAATTATTGGTAATATCCTGCGCAAAAGCGGTAACCTTATATTCCTCGGCGGGATAAGGATTGATACCTAAAGCACGAAGTTGCTGTAATGATTCGCGGCGTAAAATTTCCTGTTCGGATAGTGCAGTACTCATATTTTTAATAAAGGTGCAAAAATAGCTTTTTTGAGGTGAAAGCGGAAAGGTAAAAGCAGAAAGGTTGAAAGCTTGAAATTATCTAATGTAATTGGCAATTGTTTATATTTGTATATGGAAGCCAAGGAGTTAATACCCGATTCTTTAAACGAACAGCAACTGCTTATGCTGCGTTTGTTCAAAAATCCATTGCCCGAGTCCTTATTTAACCAAATCAGACAGCTTGCTGTTAAGCTTTTAGCTTTGGAGCTGGACGAAACAATTGAAAAGTGGGAAGCTGAAAACGGAATTACGGAAGAATATTACGAGAAATTAGGTAAGCAACATTTTAGTAGCAACTAGTTGCCTGCTAAATAACTTAATAGTGATCCCTTAGCGAATAAATATGGATCTCGCTTTCTTTAACTTCGTATATAATTCTATGCACGTTATTTATGCGACGTGACCACATACCGGTCCAATTATGCTTAAGTGGCTCTGGTTTCCCAATCCCTTCAAAAGGAGTTTGTTGTATAGATTGGATTAAAGAAAGTATCCTTATTTGGATTTGTTTTTGGCCGGATTTTTTCCAATATTTTAAATCATCAATGGCTTTTGGCTGGTAGACTATTTCCATAGATCTTCAAGAGGGATCTTTGTACCTTTTCCCGCTTCCATATCTTTTCTTCCCTGGGTTATTTTCTCAGTAAGATAAGAGTTACCCATAATTCGCTCCGTTTCATCATGAAATTGACTATCATCATCAATTTCATACTCTAATTTGAGCGCATCTAATACAGCGGTTATTGCTTTTTCTGATAATGTGTCTTCAATATTTACTGTAAGTGTTTTCATTTTATTTTAATTGAAGAATTAACCAATATTAAATAGTGTGTTATACAAATTTAAGTAAAATTTTATCAAATAGTGTTTGCACATATTCATAACATAGGTATTAGATTTGCTACATGAATTTAAAAGTAATTGCATTTGATGCTGATGATACGCTTTGGGTAAACGAGCCGTATTTCAGGCAAACAGAAGAGCAGTTTTATACTTTGCTGGGCGGATATTCGTCGCAGCATGAGTTAGAGCGTGAGTTACTGAAAACGGAGATTGAAAACCTTACTCTATATGGTTACGGTATAAAGGGTTTTGTGCTTTCGATGATTGAAACTGCTTTGCGGATCTCAAATAATACCATAAGCACAGAAGTTGTTGGGGCGATACTTGACCTGGGAAAACAAATGCTTAACCAGCCCATTGAACTGCTTGATGGTGTTGAGGAGGTGCTTGGCGCATTAAAGAGCAAATATCGTTTAGTTGTTGCTACAAAAGGAGATTTGTTAGACCAGGAAAGAAAGCTAAAAAAATCAAACCTAAGCCATTATTTTCATCACATCGAGGTGATGTCTGAAAAGGATGATGCTAATTACCTGAAGCTCATCAGGCACCTGGATATTAAGCCGGATAAGTTAATGATGATAGGCAACTCGTTAAAAAGCGATATCCTGCCTGTGCTGAATGTAGGTGGTTACGGGGTACACATCCCATACCATATTACCTGGGCGCATGAGCAAATTGAACATACCATTGAGCATGAAAAGTTTAACAGTGTGCTTGCAATTAAAGATATACTTGAATTTTTGTAAAAAATGAACCAGCTAACAGAAACAGAGATCCCCAAATATTCACTAAAGCAGGTTAAGGAAGATAGTAGCGGCTTATTTGTAATTGCGGAGCTAACCCACGAGTATAAACAACCGCCTTCTATTTTTTTAACTCCGCACCGTAAAGACTATTACATGATGGTGCTGGTTAAAAGCGGAGGGAGCAGGCATTGGGTTGACATGGTCCCCTATACTTTAAAGCCGGATACATTTTACTTCAGCGTACCCCACCAGGTGCACGTAAAAGAAAAATCGGCAAGCATGAACGGGATCTTGCTTTGTTTTACTGACGAATTTTTGGCGATTGAAGAAAATCAATTATTAAAGCAATTACCCGTTATTCAAAATCCTCAAAACGGGCACGAGCTTAATTTAGATGCAGAGCATGTTGCCTTTATTGATGATATATTAAGGAAGATGCTTGCAGAGCACAGGCAAAAGCAGGATTGGAGAAATGGAATGCTCCTGGCTTATCTGCGCGTTTTATTAATTTATTTAAGCCGCTTATATACGGATCAATTTTGTGAAGATGTGCCTGAGGGTAAGCTTTTGTTAAAAAAATTTCACGCGTTAATTAATGAACAGTATAAAGAGATTCATGATGTTGCAGGGTATGCTGATCAGTTGTTTATCTCTGCAGGCCACCTGGGCGAGGTAATAAAGCAGCAAAGCGGTAAGACCGCTATAGAGCATATTCATGAACGGCTGGTGCTTGAAGCCAGGAGGCTTTTATTTCATACAGAATACTCCATCAAAGAGATTGCCTGGCAATTGGGTTTTGAAGATGCATCGTACTTTAACCGTTTCTTTAAGCGCTTAAATTCAGAAACCCCGATGCATTACCGCAGACAAAGCCGGAATATGTACCATTAATGCCTGCCTTAGTGCAATTTTAGCTGTAAACGTGCCCGTACTTTTGTAAAGTATTAAAAAAGTATATGACAGAACAGGAAAAATTAAACAAGGAAACAGTACTTCGTTTTAATAAGGAAGTGCTGGAAAATGGCAATATTGATGCGATCTATGAAATTATCCATCCCGAATTTATCAACCATACTGCAAAAGGCTCGGCTCCTGGTCCGCAAGGAATAATTGATTTTACTGTTAATGTTTTACGGAAAGCGTTAACCGATATTAAGGTGGAAATTCACGACCAGGTTATTGAAAACGATAAGGTAGTTACCCGTAAAACTGTTTATGGTACGCATGTTGGCACCTTTATGGGGATTGCGCCCAGCGGTAAAAAAGCAGGGATAGACATCATCGATATAATTACACTTAACAACGGGCAGTATACCGAACATTGGAGCATCAGGGATGTGCAGGATCTGATTGCTCAATCATCAAAAAATTAAATCAACTATGAAAACAGTATTAATAACAGGAGCCAATAAAAGCATTGGCTTCGAAACAGCAAAGCAACTTTTAGATTTAGGGTATTACGTTTATTTAGGCAGCAGGGATCTTGAGAAAGGTGCCGAAGCAATCGCTCAGCTTAATTCGAAAAATGTAGAGGCTATAAAAATTGACGTAAGCAATGCACAATCAGTAACAGAGGCACGCAAAATTATTGGGGGCAAGACTGATTCATTGGATGTGCTGATCAATAACGCAGGCATTAGCGGTGGTTTCCCGCAAAGCTCATCAACAACTAGTATTGAAACCATTCGGGAAGTATTTGACACTAACTTTTTTGGAGCTATCCAGGTAACTAATGCGTTTATGGATCTGCTGAAAAAATCAGAAGCTCCTCGAATTGTAAATGTTACCTCGGGCCTGGGATCACTGGCATTGCATAATGATCCATCGTGGAAGTTTTATAACTATAAAAGCGCGGCATACGGGCCATCAAAAACAGCGCTTAACGCTTATACTATTACTCTTGCATTTGAATTAAAGGATACCGTTTTTAAAGTAAATGTTGTTGATCCGGGTTATACAGCTACCGATTTTAACCGCCACAGTGGTCCCCGGAATGTATCAGATGCCGCAAAAGATATTGTGAAGTTTGCCATACTTGATGAAAACGGCCCGACAGGAAAGTTTTTTAGCATTGACAACAACCCGGAGACAGGCGATAGCCCGTGGTAGGTAGTCTTAAGTCAAATTTTGTTTTTTTGATTCAAGACTAAGCGTTGCCAGCTTTAAAGACGTCCGGATGCAAGCAGCACAGAAATTGAGTTGATAAAACAATGCAGGACAAATCCCCACCAAAAACCATTTTTAAAACGGATATACGTAATCCCCCAACCCATAAAAAGTTGCGGGATTACGTATATTGGGTATAACCAGATCAACGGCCATTGAATAGGGGAGTAATTGCTAATATGCATTAACCCAAACAGGCACATGGATAAAATGATCAATTGTTTACGAAAACGGTGATCAATAATTGAAAGGCCATCAGGTACTGTGAAAATGCAAATAAAATAGACGATGGCTGATATGGAAAGCTTAATGCTAATGTTTATCCATGGAGCAGTAATGTGCCTTAACAGGAACCCGGAAAATAAAAAAACTGCTATAGCAAATGCCAGGGCTATATGATGCTTCTTTAATGTCAGCGGTAGCCTGAATACAGTTTCTTCAAGTATTGGACCTAACAGGCATACATACAACGCAGCTTTCAAGTAACCAAGCTTATGAAAGAAATGACTCATCTCATCAGTTTGTACATGGTTAATTGCTTTAAAATGGAGCACATGCGTAACAAACTGGTCTGTTGCCAATATTAATGGTACAACCAACATTATGGCTAGAAAAATCAAACCGTAGGTTTTAAATAAGCTGCCTGTCTTTTCAGCAAAGGTAGATTTTGATAACAGCGAAAGATTTGGGTATTCGCTTATGGTCAGCAGTTCTTTAAGCACTTATTTTGATTTGAAAATTTGGATTGATTTGAAAATTTGATGATATGCTAATTTGAAAATGAAACTGTTGTATAATATGAAATGATATTGATTTTTAAATCTTCAAATCCTCAAATCGACACATCTTCAAATCAATCCTCTTCAAATTAATCTACCTCCGCCTCCCAAGTGTACATTTCATCAATAGTTTTTGCATATTTCTTCTCAATCACTTTACGTTTGGCCTTCATGGTGGGGGTTATCTCGCCATCTTCGATACTGAAAGGATTACGTTTTACTTTGAAGTTTTTTATCCGCTCAAACTTGGCCAGCTCGTTTGAATATTTTTTCACATCAGCACCTATCCAATCGGTGATTTCTTTCTCGTCGATAAATACATCTGGTTTCTCAAAGTATTCGTGGCTTAAATTAAACGCTTCCTGCAGGGTTTCCTTTGCGGGAACTATAATGGCGGTTATGTATTCCTTTTTATCGCCAATTAAAAACAGCTGTTCAATTTTAGGGCTTTTAAGGTAAGTGTTTTCAACCGGCGTTGGGTATATGTTTTTGCCATAAGCATTAACCAGCATATTTTTAAGCCTGTCGGTTATTTGTAAGTTACCTTTAAAGTAGCGGCCGATATCCCCGGTATGGAACCAACCATCCGCATCAATTACCGTAGCCGTTTCTTCAGGCTTGTTCCAATAGCCCTTCATAACGCAATGTCCGCGTACAATAATCTCACCCTCTTCCGATTGAAGATCCTCCTTAAAGGTATCATATGTTTGAATGGTGTAAATATGTTTGGTATCCACATTTTGAATAGCTACCTCAATTCCAGGGATGATCCGGCCAACGGTACCGTAAATAATCCGGTCGGTTTCGGTGACCGACATTACCGGCGACGTTTCAGTTAAACCAAAACCTTCCAGGATCTTGATCCCCAGGTCTCCAAAAAACTCACCTGTATTTTTGGGCAGCGCGCCACCACCTGAAAGCATGATCTTTAGGCGGCCACCAGTTTTTTCTTTTATCTTGCTGAATACCAGCTTATCGGCAATTTTATGCTGCTGACTAAGTATCAATCCTGGTTTTTTACCTGCGTCATTTACCAAGCGTACTTCCCTGCCAATTTTTAATGCCCACAAAAATATTTTTGATTTAACCCCTCCAGCACCCGCCCCGTTTTTCATGGCTTTATCATGGATCCGTTCTAAAAGCCGTGGTACACAATTCATAACGGTAGGCCTTATTTCGGCCATGTTTTTAGCAAGCAGGTCAAGGCTTTGTGCAAAGGCTATGCAGCTCCCGGTATAAAGGCAAACATGATAAGTTGCCGTTCGTTCAAATACATGTGATAATGGCAGGAACGACAGGAAAATATCTGTAGACTCAATAATAGTGATCTGGAGCAGGCATACTCTTGCATTTTCGGTAAGGTTAAAATGCGTAAGCATAACCCCTTTTGGGGTACCGGTTGTGCCGGAAGTATAAATTAGACAAGAAATATCAGATGGTAAAATAGCTTCACGCGCACTGTTAATGGCTGATGTGTATTGATCATCCATTTTTAGTCCCTCATCAATTACCTGTTTAAGGCCTACTACGCCCGCATTAAGGCTTACCTTGGTAATGGATTTTTCAAAATCATCAAAGGCCGGGATTATCCTGATCAATGCCGGGCAGTTATTGGCAATTTTTACAATTTTACGGAGCAGAAAAGGGCTTCCCACCAGAATGGTTTTGGCTCCTGAATCATTTAAAATATATTCTATCTCAGTTTCCGAAAGGGTAGGATATATGGAAGTGTTTATGGCGCCAATTTGCTGTAAGGCCTGGTCGTAATAAACATAATCAGGGCCGTTTTCAATTATCAGGGCCAGGCGGTCGCCTTTTTTTATACTGATATTAAGCAGCCAGCCCGAAATGGCATCTATTCTCTCTAATGCCTGCCTGTAGCTTATCTCAACCCATGTATCACCAACCTTGTGGGTCATGAAAGTTTGCGTATCAGGATGGATGTGTTTTACAATATGGCGGATAAGCCCTGGAATGGTTGATCGTTCAGATACCGTGTTCATTTAAATTAAAGAGGTTTATATGTAAACAAATCTAAATATTTTAATAATGATTGTACCGATTTTATTTGGAATGATTTCACTGATTTATTTGGAATGATTTCACTGATTTTGTTGGTGAGAAAATGATTGCTTTAATACATTTAATCACAGTTACATTTATCGCTCATTACTAAAAGACCTGATTTATCAGGTCTTTTAGTCTCCTTCCCGTTGGCTGTGTCCCCACAGCCAACCACCATGCTAATCGAAAATGTATTGGGTTTGGGATTATTTAATGGATAGGAAAGGCGAATGAGCGAACTTGTTAATAAACTACATGGATATGGCGGGAATGTCCTGGTGGTTGGCTGTGGGGACACAGCCAACGGGGATGAGAGGAACCAACAAATGCGCAATCAGCGCTTTTGTTGGTTTGTACGAAAGAGAAAAAAAATGCTGTTAAAACTAAATATTTTAATAATGATTGTGCCGATTTTGTTTTTTTGATTGCACTGATTTATTTGGAGTGGAAATAAAGGCATATGAATGTTTTAAATTACTAAAAGACCTGATTTATCAGGTCTTTTAGCTTCTTCCCCGTTGGCTGTGTCCTCACAGCCAACCACCATGCTAATCGAAAATGTATTGGGTTTGGGATTATTTAACGGATAGGAAAGGCGAATGGGCAAACTTGTTAATAAACCATACGGATATGGTGGGAATGTCCTGTGGTTAGCTGTGAGGACACAGCCAACGGGGAGGTTGTTTGTTAAGATGAATATGGCGGGAATGTCCTGGTGGTTGGCTGTGGGGACACAGCCAACGGGGAGGTTGTTTGTTAAGATGTAGATGGCGGGAATGTCCTGGTGGTTGGCTGTGAGGGCACAGCCAACGGGGAGGAGAGGAACCAACAAAAGCGCGATTCGCGCCTTTGTTGGTTTGTACGAAAGAGGAAAAATATTGGTGTAAAGAAATATTGTAAAACTACTATCTTCAATTATGGAATTGAACGTAATTTATTTTTATACAGTAGCCATACTTGACTGACTGCCTCTCTTAGAAAGTGATAGGTTTAAACAAATTGTGCTGGACAGTCTCATTCACCTTGTTAAAAAACAGAAGCTGATAGTTTATGGCTTTGTTATAATGCCAAATCATATTCACATAATATGGGAATGTAAGGCTAAAAATGGTAAGGAAATGCCTCATGCAAGCTTTATGAAATTTACCGGGCATGAATTTTTAAAAGAGCTTAGAGCGATAGATAGTCCATTATTAAATAAATTTAAAGTTGATCGTAATAGCAGAGATCATCAGTTTTGGCAAAAGAATGCATTGCCGATTATAATGTATGATAGAAAAATATTGGAGCAAAAATTGGATTATACTCACCTAAATCCATTACAATCCCATTGGAATTTGGTGACTGATCCTAATGATTATTATTTTTCTTCCTGCTCTTTTTATGAACAGGGGGATAATCGTTTTGATTGGTTAACACATTTATGGATGTAATATAAATGTCCTGGTGGTTGGCTGTGGGGACACTGCAAACGGGTAGGCGGTATGTTACTATATGAATATGGCGGGAATGTCCTGGTGGTTGGCTGTGGGGACACAGTCAACGGGGAGGCCGGTATGTTACTATATGAATATGGCGGGAATATCCTGGTGGTTGGCTGTGAGGACACAGCCAATGGGAGAGGGTGTGATAAAACAAAGAAAGCGCCAATTGGCGCTTTCTTTGTTTTATGCTTTAAAATGTTCTTATACTGAAAAACTTTCGCCGCAACCGCAAGTTCTGCTTGCGTTAGGGTTATGAAAGTTAAAGCCTTTACCATTTAGCCCGTCAGAAAAATCAAGCTCTGTTCCGGCAAGGTATAGGAACGATTTCATATCCAGCGCAATGCGGATATCGCGATCTTCAAAAAACTGATCGCCTTTTTTCATTTCGTTATCAAAATCAAGGTTGTATGATAAGCCTGAGCATCCACCACCCTGAACAGATACCCGCAGAAAATACGAAGCATCAAGCCCCGAATCTGTCATTAGATGATCTATTTTACTTTTTGCTTTATCAGTTATTGTTATCATTGTTTTAATTAGATTCAAGAATCAAGAAACCAAGAGTCAAGAAGATATTAATCTTGATTCTTTACTCTTATTGTCTTGCTTCTGTTCTTAGTGATGTACTTTTTCGCTTTCAATCGGCGCCATGCCGTTTTTTACGCGATAATCATTAATTGCCGCTTTTATAGCGTCCTCTGCCAATACAGAACAGTGAATTTTTACCGGCGGCAATGCTAATTCTTCAACAATATCCATGTTGTCAATCTTCATTGCATCGTCAATGCTTTTTCCTTTAAGCCATTCTGTAGCTAATGATGATGATGCAATTGCAGAGCCGCAGCCAAATGTTTTAAATTTAGCATCGGTGATCATGTTGTTGTCATCAACCTGGATCTGCAGGCGCATTACGTCGCCGCATTCAGGGGCACCAACCAAACCGGTACCTACTTTGTGGTTACTTTTATCCAAAGTGCCAACATTGCGGGGGTTGGTATAGTGATCGATTACTTTTTCTGAATAAGCCATTTTTATATTTTTTAATAGTTGTTATAATTGTTGTTGTATATCTAAAAATCCGAAATCGCAATTCCGATTTCCGAAATTCTTAATTAGTGTTCTGCCCACTCAATTGAGTCAAGGTCGATTCCTTCTTTAAACATTTCCCACAGCGGAGAAAGCTCGCGAAGGTGTGTAACCGATTTTTTGGTTACTTCAATAGCATAATCAACTTCTTCGTCGGTAGTAAACCTGCCTAAGCCGAAGCGGATTGATGAATGCGCCAGGTCATCTGATAAACCAAGGCTTTTTAACACGTATGATGGTTCTAAAGAAGCCGATGTACAAGCTGAGCCTGATGATACAGCCAGATCTTTCATAGCCATCATTAAGCCTTCGCCTTCAACGTATTTAAAAGAGATATTAGCCACATGCGGTAAGCGGTGCTCCACATTACCATTTACATAGCTTTCTTCCAATACGGTTAATGAAGACTGTAACCTGTCGCGCATAACTGATAAACGTTTTGCTTCGCTTTCCATTTCCAAACCACACAGTTCACATGCTTTGCCAAGGCCAACAATGCCCGGTACGTTTAAAGTACCTGAACGCATACCGCGCTCGTGACCGCCACCATCCATTTGAGCGGTAACTTTAACCCTTGGGCCTTTACGGCGTACATATAATGCGCCAACGCCTTTAGGCCCGTATATTTTATGAGCAGAAAGTGCTAGTAGATCAATGCCATCCCTGTTAACATCAACGGGGATCTTACCAACAGCCTGTACAGCATCTGTCATAAACAGCGCACCATATTTGTGAGCTATAGCTGAAATTTCTTTTATCGGTTGTATAACACCTATCTCATTATTGCCATACATTACAGACACCAGGATGGTATCGTTTGTCATGGCTTTTTCAAGCTCTTCAAGATCAAGCAGGCCGTCTTCCTTAACCGGCAGGTAAGTAACTTTTCCGCCAAGTTTTTCAACATGTTTGCAGGCGTCAAGTATTGCTTTATGTTCAGTAACCGTAGTTATTATGTGGTTACCTTTTTCTTTGTACATCTCAAATACACCTTTAATTGCAAGGTTATCTGATTCGGTAGCGCCTGATGTAAAGATAATTTCTTTATCGCTTGCGCCAATTAATTTAGCCACCTGCTCACGTGCGTAATCAACGCCTTCTTCGGCCACCCAGCCAAAAGGATGGTTACGGCTTGCAGCATTACCAAATTTTTCATTAAAATAAGGCAACATAGCTTCAAGAACCCGTGGATCCATGGGTGTTGTGGCGTTATTATCTAGATATATCGGAAGATTCATAAGTCAATATTATTAACGAGTACAAAGATAGGTAAGTTTAATTTAAAATCATTCAAAATAAGGTTTAAAATACCTTAACACAGTCAATAATTTACAATATTTGGACATGAACAAGATAGAGCATATTGGAATTGCGGTAAATGACCTGCAGCAGGCCGGCAATATTTATGAAAAATTGCTCAATACAGCGGTTTATAAAATCGAAGAAGTGCTTTCTGAAGGGGTTAAAACAGCGTTTTTAGGAGTCGGCACCAACAAAATTGAGTTGCTTGAAGCATCAACCCCGGATAGTCCTATTGCTAAGTTTATTGCCAAAAAAGGGGAGGGGGTTCACCATATTGCCTTTGAGGTAAGCGATATAAGGGCCGAGATGCAAAGGCTAAAAGATGAAGGGTTTGTGCTGTTGAATGGGGAGCCCAAATTAGGAGCGGATAATAAGTTAGTATGTTTTGTGCATCCGAAAAGTGCGAACGGAGTGTTGATTGAGTTGTGCCAGGAGGTGAACCGGGATTAAACGGATTAAAGGATTTTCGGGATACTTGTCGATTGTAAATATTCGTCCTGCATCATTTAAAAAAAATCTGATAAATCCTAAAATTCGTTTAATCCCGGTTCAGATAATTGCACACAAAAAGACGCGAAGTATCGTATGTATAGCGGACGTTTTCCCGGGTATATAATAATTCGTTAACATATCGTAATAAGCAGGGATTACAGGTCGTTTTGAATAAATCGTAATGGCTATAGTCGGCTTTTGTTGAAAAAGATAGTTTGTGAATGATGAATAGGAATTGTGTAATGCGTGAAATAGTACTTGTGATGGCCTTATTGTCATTTACGATGTGTACAAAAAAAAAGGCAGACATTGAAATTGCAAAGCCGACCGGCGATTCAACAATTGCCGTTCAGCCCGGTAATCCCGCTGATCCGGTAGCTGATTGTACCTACACTGTTCAGCCATCGCAATGGCAGGTTGACGGAACTGCCATTGCCGCAGGATCTGTTTTATGTATTCCTGCAGGAACAAGAGGAGCCTTATTGTTAAAAAACCTTAAAGGTACGGTGGATAAGCCGATCATTATTATTAACAAAGGAGGCCGTGTGATTTTCACGGCGCCGGGCAGCGCCGGGTATACATTTAAAACACAAAATTGCCAGTACTTTAAGATTAGAGGTAATGGTGTCGCCGGCATGAAATATGGGCTTGTGATAAATGGCGGCAATATCGGCATGACGATGGATGACCTTAGCACGGATTTTGAAATTCAAAATGTGGAGGTTCTCAATAGTGGGTTTGCCGGGATCATGGCAAAAACAGACCCGACATGTGATTTGGCAACGCAACGCGGTCATTTTACAATGAAAAACGTTTTTCTTCACGACAATTATGTACATAAAACAGGTGGTGAAGGCTTTTATATCGGGAATTCCTTCTATGCAAACGGAGTGGCTGCTACCTGTGGCACGGTTTTGCCCCATGATGTAGTGAATGTTAAGATATACAATAATATTACAGATTCTACCGGCTGCGAAGGTATACAGGTTGGCAGTGCTGTTTCAGGATGTGAGATTTATAGCAATACAGTTCAATCTCCCGGATTAACGCCTTTTGCAAACAGCCAGAATAATGGCATTCAGATAGGCGAAGGAACCGGCGGTAAATGTTATAATAACCTTATTAAAAACGCACCTGGCAACGGAATAATAGTTCTGGGCCTTGGCGACAACGTGGTGTTTAATAACTACATTATCAATTCGGGAGATAACGGCATTTTTGCAGATTCAAGGTATACACCAGGCCCGGGTTTTCAGTTCATAAATAATACAATTGTGGCCCCCGCTTCAGATGGTATTAAATTGGATTCTGAAATTATCCCGATGAATACAGTTATTAATAACGTAATTATAAATCCGGGATCAGGTACCGCCGTGTTCAAAAAAAGTGATGATGTAAAAGTCACTGCATCAAGTAACTATGTTAATAAAGACATCAATGCCTGTGAATTTATTAACTATAATGGCGATGACTTTCATTTGCAACCGTCGTCCCCGCTTATTAACGCAGGCACAAACGTGTTATCATATGGGATAAGCTTCGATTATTACAATACTGCACGCCCTTCTGGCAATGGTTTTGATATCGGCGCGACAGAATATAAATAAACACTGCATTTTTTCTGAACCGGGATTAAACAGATTAACGGATTTTAGGGATACTTGTCGCTTGTAAATATTCGTCCTGTATCATTGTAAAAGCAAAATCTGATAAATTCTAAAATCTGTTTAATCCTGGTTCAGACAACTTTGCGAAGAGAGACGCAATGCATTGCGTCTCTACGTAAATCCAATCACGCACACTCATCAATCAGCCATTAACTAAAAAATAAAATACCGTTTCCATATTAAAATATTATTACTACATTTGCACCTCTTTTATAAGGAAAGTTAACACGCAATGAAAAAAGATCTGCACCCATCAAACTATAGGTTAGTTGTTTTTAAGGATATGTCTAACGAATATTCTTTTATAACCAAATCATGCATCGATAGCCGCGAAACCATAAAATGGGAAGATGGCAACGAATATCCGCTGATTAAACTTGAAATTTCTCATACTTCACACCCTTTTTATACCGGTAAAATGAAACTGGTTGATACTGCAGGTCGTATTGATAAATTCCGTACCCGTTACAACAAAAAGTAATTTTGTTTTTTCGATAAAATATTTACAAGTCTCCCGGTACATCGGGGGACTTTTTTTATTTTTGCACCATGGCAATTATCTTATTCGACGATAACGCACACCAAACACTTCTGCCTTTAACTTTTACCCGCCCGGTAGCCGACTTGCGCATTGGCATATTTACCATTGCCGAAAAGTGGGCTAAATATTTAAAACAGGACACCTCTTTTCATACCCAACCCTGGTTACAGGGAAAGTTCCCTTTAAAAATTGAGCAGGATAATATATTTATTTACGGCGGTGTTTGTCCCGATGAATCTATTACAGAAGCTATTGACCGTTTGCAAAACGGCGAAGCTTTAAAATATGGCGATCAACTTTTGGCTGTTAAGTTAAATGAAACCGATGCCGCTGATTTTAACCCTAATGCTGAGTTTTCATCGGTTACCGTTTTAGAAAACACACCGCTAATGATCAGGTTTCCGGAAGATATTTTCAGGAAGAACGATATAGAGCTGCGTAAAGACTTTAACCTGCTTACCAAAGGCCGCACCAGCGCAGCCATCAGCTCAACAAACACCATTATAGGCGATGCCTTTTTTGCTGAAGAAGGTGCTATAGCAGATTGTTCAACTTTTAACACCACTAACGGACCTATTTACCTGGCTAACAATACAGAGGTTTGGGAGGGAACCCACATCAGGGGTGCATTTGCTATTTGTGAGCATTCGCAAGTTAAAATGGGGGCCAAGATCTATGGTGCAACAACTGTGGGCCCATATTCAAGGGTAGGCGGGGAGTTAAATAATGCGGTGATATGGGGTTATTCATCAAAAGGACACGAGGGCTACCTGGGTAACTCGGTATTAGGCGAGTGGTGCAACATCGGTGCTGATACAAACAACTCGAACCTGAAAAATAATTATGACGATGTAAAGCTGTGGGATTATACCGCACAACGTTTTCGTAAAACCGGCCTGCAATTTTGCGGGCTAATTATGGCCGACCATGCCAAATGTGCCATAAATACCATGTTTAACACCGGCACCGTAGTAGGTGTAAGCGCAAATGTTTTTGGCGCAGGTTTTCCACGGAATTTTGTTCCTGATTTTTCATGGGGTGGCGCGCAAGGCTATGATGTTTACTCTATTAAAAAGATGTTTGAAACAGCTGAAAGAGTATTTGCCCGCAGAGATCACCGTGATTTTGATGAGAATGAAAAACATATATTACAAACCGTATTCGAATTAACTGAGGGATTCAGGAGGTTTTAGGTAAGGGTTGATTGAGTTGATTAAGTGAGTATTAAATCAACCTTTGAGTCAATCTCGATTCCACAAATTTAATCCAACTCAATCAACATAATCTAACTTAATCAACTAATAATACAATCATGAGAAAAAAAATTGTCGCCGGAAACTGGAAAATGAACCTTGACTATAACGAAGGTTTAGGCTTGTTTTCTGAAATAATAAATATGTTTAAAGACGAAGCGACCGGCAAGCAACAGGCTGTTATTTGCAGTCCGTTTATTCAGTTGCATAGCCTGGCGCAATTGGCAAAAGGTTATACCAATGTTGCAGTTGGCGCACAAAATGCTCACCAGGCAGAGTCTGGTGCTTATACCGGCGAAATATCTGCAAAAATGATAAAATCAGTTGGGGCTGAGTATGTTATTCTAGGTCACTCAGAGCGCCGCCAGTATTTCGGCGAAAGCAATGAGTTATTGGCTGCAAAAACGGATACCGCTTTAAAAAATGATCTAAAACCAATTTTTTGTATCGGTGAAACTTTACAGGAAAGGGAAGCAGAAGAGCATTTCAATATTATAAAGAGCCAATTGGTTGAAGGCGTATTTCACCTGGATGAAACTGATTTTGCGAAATTGGTAATTGCCTATGAGCCTGTTTGGGCTATTGGTACCGGTGTGACCGCATCATCTGATCAGGCACAGGAAATTCATGCGTTTATCCGCATCGAGATCGCCGCAAAATATGGGCAGGAAATAGCGGCGAACACCACTATTTTATACGGTGGAAGCTGCAACCCTAAAAATGCCCCCGAGCTTTTTGCACAGCCTGATATTGATGGCGGTCTTATCGGCGGCGCATCCCTTAAATCCCGCGATTTTATTGATATTGTGAAAGTGTTTAATTAGAGAGATCAGAGACTGGAGATTAGAGATTAGGCCGAAACGCGATAATTTTTATTGAGTTATTAAACTTTTAACTAATCTCTGGTCTCTAACCTCTAATCACCGCTGAAAGCATGAAACACCTGATAAAAGTTATCCTGCCGCCATTTATAGGCTTTTTTATTTTCTTTGCTGCGGTAAGGTATAGCTCGCTGTATTTTACTTTGCAGATAGATAGAATGGGTGTAGGTGATTTGAGAAGTTTCATGGCATTTTACAGGTATACGTTGCCTTTGCTGTTTATTGTTGGGGTATTAACCCAAATAGTGGTGATAATGCCGGTATGGAATGGCATGGAAAGAAAGACGGTAGCCGACAAGGTAAATGTTATAGTCGATCTTTGTTTTATTTGCTTTGTTTTTGCTCTTGGGATCAGCTATGCCATTTGGGACCCACAGCGCGGAATTAATAATCTTATTAAGCTGGTAGGTTTTATGACCGCGGTACAAATGGTTTATTGGTTGGTTAACCTGCTGGTATTGTACTTGTTTGAGGATCGCTGATTAATGTTATATATTTTTTACAACTAATCCCTGATCATCATTCTCTAATCTGTAACTCCTATGAACTACTACGAATTACTTTTTACCACCATAACTACTGAAGATTACCAGCAGGACTTGCTGATAAATGCTTTGGGCGAGATAGGTTTTGATACTTTTGAAGAGCTGGATTTTGGATTTAAAGCTTATATCCCTGTAACTGATTTTGACCAGGAGAAGCTGGACGAAACTTTATTATCTTACCAGGATCTGTTTACTTTTAGCTATGAAATAACACTTATCCCTCAAAAAAACTGGAATGAGGTATGGGAAAGTAATTTTGAACCGATTGAGATTGGCAAGCAGATTTTTGTGCGTGCCACATTTCATCAGGCTAAGCCCGAATTTCCGTACGAGATAGTAATTGACCCTAAAATGGCTTTCGGAACAGGGCATCATCAAACTACCTCAATGATGCTTGAGCTGATCCTGGAAAATGATTTTGCCGATAAAAAGGTGCTTGATATGGGTTGCGGAACAGGGATCCTCGCCATCATGGCTTCCAAATTAGGAGCTGTAGCAATTACAGCAATTGATTACGACCCGGTTTGCTATGCCAGTACTATTGAAAATGCCCAGTTAAATAATATCGAAAATATTACAGCCCTTTGCGGCTCAAAAGAGGTGATCCCTGCTGAAATTTTCGATACCATCCTGGCCAATATAAACCGCAATATCCTGATCGATCAAATGGAACGCTATAGTGAGGTGCTAAAAACTGATGGTGAAATATATTTCAGTGGCTTTTATGAAGTCCCCGACCTTGATATAATTAAAGAAGAAGCCTGTAAATACGGGTTAAAATACATCGGCCATAAGAAAAATAAGGATTGGGTAGCTGCTAAGTTTGTAAAATAAGTGTGCTTTACACAGTGTAAATTACATTTAGGTTAACTGTATGTAAATATTAAACTTTTTTTTATATTTTTAGTGTTGCTAAATGTGAGTGTTGCCCCAATCCCGAGATGAAAACATACCTGGTTCCTATTGATTTTTCGGAAACAGCTGCCCATGCAGCCGAGTTTGCTGCTGCCTTAAGCCATCAAACAGAAGTTACGCACATTGTTTTATTAAATGCTTATTACGTATCGGTATATGAAACAATGCTGCCCAACCCTGATATGGTGCTGGTAAAGGATGAGGAAATTGAACAAAATGCAGCCGACAGGTTAAAAAAGCTGGAAGAATTCAAAAAAAGGCTTTCCAGTAAAGTTAGACCGGGCGTTGAAATAAGTACGCATTTAAACCGCACACATTTAGTACGTGCAGTAGTTGAAAATGTAATCAGTAAAAATGCCGATCTTGTTATAATAGGCACCACAGGGAACAGTAGCAATGCCGATGCAAAAATAGGAAGCCACGTAGTTAGGATATCAAAAACCTGCCCGGTACCGGTAATAGTTGTACCACCGGCCTACAGTATTGAAAATATAAGCCGTGTGGTTGTTGCTTGTGATTTTAATAAAGTTACTGAAATAGCTCCTTTGGCTTCACTTATGAAGATGCTTGCCAGGAAGAAATTTGACTTGTTGGTGGTAAATATTAATAATAAAACCAATGGCTCAACAGATAATGCAGAGAAAATGGCTGAAGGCACTACGTTATATGCAGCGCTTAAGCAGCATGATCCCAAGTATTATTTTATTAACGAAACGAATATTATTAACGGAATACTACAATTTGCAAAGCACAATGACGCACAAATAGTAATAGCGTTACCGCATAAATATAGCTTTCTGCAATCACTGTTGCATACCAGTGTTTCGCAGCAATTGTTAGAAAGTGCGGCCGTACCGGTACTGTTGTTAAAGTAAGTTAATTGTTGCTAAAACACGTATAAAAGCCGTATATTAGATATTAATAATAATTATCGATATATTAGAGTTGTGAAAGCGGTAAATTAACTTCACATTAAAATAAAATATTATTCAAAATTGTTGATAATTAGATAGATATTGAATATAATTGTAAGATTATTAACTATCGCGAAATCTTTTAACCTTTAATATTAAATGAAAACACTCGGAAAAAAAATCAGGTTATTACGTCATCAAAAAGGATGGAGCCAGGAGGATGTTGCCAAAAGATTGGACATCTCTATCCCGGCTTTTTCAAAAATTGAAACGGGAATAACCGACATTAATTTATCACGACTTGAGCAGATAGCAGCTTTGTTTGAAATGTCCGTAGTTCAGTTGCTTACTTTTACCGATTCTGAACAGGATCAAAAAGCGATTAACGAATTGGAAACCATTAACAAAAAATTAATGGATCGCGAAACAGAGGTTATTGATCTGCAAAAGAAGGTTATTGAGTTATTTGAAGAGTTAAGGCACAACAGGGTAACCGCCTGATATTAATTATCACGAATGGGCTCTAATTTATTCGAATTTCACGAATTATAATAAAGCAAACATTCTGTAATTGCCCAACTTCAGGCAGTCCATTCGTGTAATTCGATAAAATTCGTGATAATTATACTAATTAAAGATATAACGCATTGTTAAATGCTTTTTACCAAATACTGCCCCCATTGCATTGTGCATTGCAATCATTTTTTCATTGAAGTCGCCAACCCACGATAGTTCAAGTTCTTTATATTGGTTTAAAGGCAAAACATATTCGCCCAGCGTTATAAAAAGCGCTGATTCAACCCCGTGATTCTGGAATTTTTGCTTTGTTCCCATTACAATTGCCCGCATCCGCGAAACACCTTTCCATTTATTATAAACAAATTTAAGTTTTCCAACCAGGTTTAGCTTGCCATTTAGTGGCTTTATCATTGGGTTAGCATCGGGTAAAACTATTAAAAAAGATACAGGCTCATTATTTATGTACGCAAACCATATCAGGTTTTCGTCCATAAGCGGTTTCATTTTTTTGAAGCTTTCGGCAATGGTAGCATGGGTTATCGGTACAAAATTTTCAAAATCTTTCCAGGCATCGTTATAGATCTCCATAAAGTCTGAAGCAAATTTTTCAATTTGACCGGCTTTCAGATGCTTGAATTCATAGCCTGGTTTTTGAGTTACCCATTTGGCTATTTTATAAAATCGTTCAGGAAATGGCTTAAGGATATCTAAATGATTGGTGATCTGTGCATAAAGTGTTTTGAAGCCATAATTGTCAAAAAAAGCCTGGTAATAAGCATGGTTATAATTCATCCCGTAGGAGGGAGGGATAAAGCCTTCAACCAGTAGTCCCCAGAAATTATCATTTTCGCCAAAATTTATCGGGCCATCCATTGCCTGCATACCATTTTCACCCAGCCATTTTTTAGCTGTATCAAACAGTAAAAAAGCAGCCCCCTCATTATTTATGCACTCAAAAAAACCGATACCCCCGGTGGGTTGCTCATAATGATAAGCTTTTTTATTATTTATAAAAGCAGCAATGCGCCCAATCAGCTGCCCGTTTGCATCAGTAAGCACCCAGCGGGTACATTTACCATCCTGGTGGAAATTATTTTTAGCCGGATCAAAAACCGCTTCAATATCATTATCAAGCGGACAAACCCAAATGCTATCGTTTTCATAAATTATCCTCGCTGTATCTAAAAATGCCTTTTTGGTTGCTTTATCTTTTACTTCGCGTATAATCATAATATTTAGCCGGGAAAAATTTAATATAAAAAAAAGCATCCGCAGGCATAACCCGGATGCTTTAAAGTAGAATCTATTTTTTTAAAGATCAATAATCGTCGTCATCGTCATCATCGCCATAATTTTCAAACCCTAAATCGTCTAAAGGGCCGTCAAAATCATCGTCGTCATCATCTACCTTTTTCTTGGGTTTCTGATCAAGCGTGCTATCATCATCATCTTCATCCTCTCCCGTGTTTTCAACTTTCTTGTTTACCGGTTTTTTTGGAGTTCCCATTGCCATGAATTTTATAGTAAAACTTTTTTCATTAATAAATGCACACAAATGCAAATAAGTTTAATTTGTTGGTTGTATTTCTTAGTAAAAATAATCAAAATCATTTTCATTAAAAACATCAATTAAAAAAAAATATTTTTTAATTGTTTTTGAGTGATTTATAAAATTATTCAGATTCTTCGCCAATAGAAGCCGTATTATTTGTAAAATCCTTCATTTGAGGCAGTTCGTTTATATTGTTTATGCCAAAATAGTCCATAAAAAGTATACTTGTGCCATAAAGTATTGGTTTGCCCAATGCTTCTGATTTGCCAATAATGGCAATTAATTCTTTTTCGAGGAGTTTTTGAATGGAGTAATCGCAATTTACGCCGCGGATCTGTTCAATATCGGGTTTAGTTACAGGTTGTTTATAGGCTATAATGGCAAGCGTTTCGAGCGCGGCCTGGCTTAATTTCTTTTTTGAGCGTTGTGCCTGCAGCAGGCTGATAACCTGGTGATAATTTTTCTTTGTTAAAAATTGGTAGCCATTGCTCACTTTAACCACCTCGATGGCAAATTGCTGATCATGATATTTATTGGTGATGTTTTGAATATAGCCGCTTATTTCATCTTCACTAAAATCCTGGCTAAATGCCGATTGCAGGCAATAGATAATTTCTTCTGAACGGATGCTTTGTTCCGATGCAAATATGAGGGCTTCTATGTATTGTTCAATGTTGTCCATTTCAAGTCCGAAAGTCTGGAAAGTCCGGAGGTCCGAAAGTAAGGAAAAGTCCGGAAGTCCGAAAGTCGGTAAAGTCCGAAAGATGGAAAAAGTTTTTAAATTATACCGCATTTTCATAGCGATGGGTTCGAAACCTTATTAATCACGCAGGCGTGCGACCTGCGCTGATGGATGTCGCCCTTTCAGGGCCTGGATGTTGTGGTTTTTATGGCCTAATATATCAGCGTAGGTCGAAGGCCTGCGTTAAATACGGATGAAGCAGGAAAATAATTGATCATTAGGATATGTTTCAAACATTCAAGTTCGAAATCTTATCAATCACGCAGGCCTGCGACCTGCGCTGATGGATGTCGCCCTTTCAGGGCTTGGATGTTGTGGTTTTTATGGCCTAATATATCAGTGCAGGTCGAAGACCTGCATTAAATAAGGTAAATAACCGATTATTAGGGTACGTTTCGATTAAGCCCATCGCTATAAAGAAAAGTCCGGAAGTAAAAGCTATTCTTCTACTTTCGGACTTTACTGACTTCCCGTCTTTCGGACTCTCTTAATAATTTATCACCTGCTCCTCAATAGCTGCTGGGATTTCACGCCAATCGTACTTTTGGGTACGCAGCTGTGGTTCAAAGCCTGCTTCTTTTATTGATTCCTGGATACCTTTTGCGGTGAAGCGGTGTGGGGCACCCGCTGCTGATACCACATTTTCTTCGATCATTATGGATCCAAAATCATTTGCACCGGCATGCAGGCATAATTGCGCTACTTGTTTGCCAACGGTTAACCATGAGGCCTGGATGTTTTTAATATTTGGCAGCATAATACGGCTAAGCGCTATCATCCGGATATATTCATCACCGGTAACATTGTTGGTGATGCCTCTTATCTTACGTAATAAAGTGCCATCATCCTGGAAGGGCCATGGAATAAAGGCAACAAAGCCGTAAGCGCCTTCCGGCTTTTCAGATTGTACTTCGCGAATCCAAACCAAATGCTCAAAGCGTTCCTCAATGGTTTCAATATGACCAAACATCATAGTGGCAGAGCTTGGCAGGTTAAGCTGGTGAGCGGCACGCATTACATCCAGCCATTCCTTACCACCGCATTTACCTTTACTGATGAGGCGGCGAACGCGGTCGTTCAATATTTCGGCGCCGGCGCCGGGTAATGAATCCAGGCCTGCGGCTTTTAATTCTTTTAAAACATCATAATGGCTCATGCCTTCCAGTTTGGCAACGTGCGCAATTTCCGGCGGACCTAATGAATGCAGTTTTAAAGTTGGATATAGTTCTTTCAGCTGCCTGAAGGTATCAGCATAAAATTTTAGTCCCAGATCGGGGTGGTGGCCACCCTGCAGCAATAACTGATCACCTCCATAGCGAAAGGTTTCTTCAATTTTTTGCTTATAGGTTTCAATATCAGTTATGTAACTATCCTCGTGACCGGGGCGACGGAAAAAATTGCAAAACTTACAGTTGGCTATGCAAACATTGGTGGTGTTAACGTTCCGGTCGATCTGCCAGGTCACTTTGCCATGCGGCACCTGGATCTTGCGCAGCTCATTGGCTGTGTACATCAAATCGGCAGTTGAAGCATTTTTATAAAGAAAAACGCCCTCCTCCTGGGTCAAAAAATCAAACCGCAAAGCGCGTTGCAACAAATCCGCTGTGTTCATGCACAAATATACGAAGTAGGAGGTGAAAGGCGAAAGCAGAAAGGTAAAAGGTGGATAACGAGTAAACTTTTACAGCTGTTTAACAATTCAAATAAATTTTGATTGTAGATAATTGATTTATGTAACTTAGTTATATGCTACAACGGAAGCGCATATCTATCAGGAAATTATATTTTCCTGGCCTTATCAGCCTGGCACTTTTTCCGATACTGTTTATTGTATACAGCTATTATATTAATTTGTCGAAAATTAAATACGGAATTCATGCTGCATGGGGCGATGATTCGATGATTAAAGCATGGGCGCAGTATCAAAGGAAACCGTTTAAGCCTGGCACATTTAGGAAATTTAACAACGATTTGCTAACCGGTGACGAAAAAAAAGATGGGGTTCTATTAAATCATTTCGAACAAAATGTTAGAATGTTATCGAATACTAGGGATACAGTAAACGGATTTAGTATAACATTCGTAGATCATACAAAATATGAGGATATCATTAGATGTATTGATATTTGTGCCCAACTTAAAAGTAAGCATATTGCTTTCATTCTTTATAAAAATAAGATTTTGGTTTGGAGAGGGGAGCCATATAGTTTGCCGCCTCCGCCACCAGAAAACGTGTGTTGTAAGGCTTAAACAATTTACTCATTTTTAATTATAAGCCCTTTATCCAACCTCAAAACTTTCGTCACACTCTCCGGAATCTCATGCTGATAATGGCTTACATAGATCAACGTAACATTGCTGAGCCTGCAAATGGTATCAACTAGTGTTTTAAAGTGATGTTGCTGATGTTCGTCAAGGCCCTGGCAGGGTTCATCAAAAATAAGGAGATCGGGGTTTTTTATCAGGGCGCGGGCCAGCAGGCAAAGGCGTTGTGCACTTGCCGGGATGTTTTTTAAGAGTACACGGGCATATTTGTCTATCTCCAGCGCCTTCATCCAGCGCAAAGCAGTATCTGCTTTTACTTTTTGCGATGGACGGAACAGGCCGAGTGTATCATAATATCCTGATTCTATAACCTGTAAACAACTGTTATCGGTAGGGAAATATTGGTGCAATTCGGGCGATACAAAACCGATCTTGCTTTTTATATCCCAGATGCTTTCACCTGTTCCGCGTTTTTTATCAAACAAAACAATATCATTGGCATACGCCTGTGGATTATCCGCATTTATTAAACTAAGCAGGGTGGATTTGCCGGATCCGTTTGGCCCCAGCAGCGCCCATCTTTCTCCTGGGATTATCTGCCAGTTAATTTGGTTTAAAATAACTTTATCGCCATATTTTATAAACACATTATTCATTTTAACAATATGCTCATAAGTTGTTTTGGCTGTTTCGGGATTTAATAATGCTTTAAGCTCTTCGTTATCAATAACATCGGTATCATCCTGCATAAACAAAGCGGGTTTAAACTCATCTTTGGTAAGGCTTTTAATTATCGCGCCATCCTGTAAAATGGCAACATCGGTTATTGCATCCGGAATTTCATAAGGTGATGTGGCCATTATTACCGTTATACCCGATTTGATGATCTCATCAATTATAAAATTAAAATCCTTTCGGGTTTGAACATCCAGCCCGGTTAGCGGACTATCCAACAATAATAAAACCGGCGATTTTAATAAAGCAGCGGCAAGCATCAGGCGTTTGGTTTCGCCGTTTGAAAGTTTGATGATCTGTTTGCTTAATAACTCATCAAGTTTTAATAAGCCGGTTGTTTTTTCAAAATTCCAGTAATTATTTTGTTGAAATACAGGTGTTATGGAATGCAGGTACTGCTCAACCGTTAACGCATCTTCTGAATCTGACGAATTATACCGTTGCTGGTAATAAAAATCGGATGTGTTTGAAAGGTTTTTAAAGTGATGTTTGGGTTCAACAAGGGCTATCAGCTTGTGATAAGTAAGATGCCCGTCGGCATTCCCTGTGTGTTTAATAAAATCATCGAAAAAATGATAAACAATTTCGCCACCTGTCACATTGAACCTGCCGGCTATGGTATGCAGTAAAGCGCTTTTGCCTGATCCGCTTTTCCCTACCAGCGCCCAGCTTTTTCCTTTACTGACTGCAAAACTTAAGCCGGTAAAAAGTGTGTTATTTAAAAATCGTACGGTAGCTTTATTTATAGAAATTAAGGGTAGATCCATCTGCTTTTTGTTGCCGGTAAAATTAATTATCTATTTCAATAAGCCTAAAATAATTTGAAATAGGTATACCTGTGGCAAAATGAGTGCAAGAAAAATGAATAAAACAAAAACGCCCGGCTATTGCTAACCGGGCGTTTTTGTTTTTTACTGGAAAAGAGATTATTTCTTTTTCTTAGTAGTGTCAGCAGTCATTTTTTTAGCTGTGTCAGTCATTTTTTTAGCTGTGTCAACCATTTTCTTAGCTGTGTCAGTCATTTTAGCTGAATCCATTTTAGCTGAGTCCATTTTAGCTGAATCTGCAGCAGCTGAATCAGATTTACCTTTACAAGCAGCGAAAGAAACTGCGATAACTAAGGCTAAAGCGCCCATTTTGAATGAATTTTTCATGTTAATTTTCTTTTTAAGTGATTAAATAGTTTCTCTTAATACCTAAAAAAGCAAAAGGTAACCCACGATTTTTAAAAAAATCAGAGATTACCTTTTACCATGTAAAAACTAAAAAATTAACAGAAAAATCTTATCAGATTATTTCTTTTTAGTAGTGTCTTTTTTAGTGGTGTCTTTTTTAGCAGTTGTGTCAACTTTAACTACTGAATCTTTTTTAACTGTTGAATCAACTTTTACAGTTGTGTCAGTAGTAGTTGAATCAGATTTACCTTTACAAGCTGCGAAAGAAACCGCGATAACTAAGGCTAAAGCGCCCATTTTGAATGAATTTTTCATTTTTTATTATTTTAAATGTGAGTGTTTGTAGCATTAATACCAGAATGTTTAAAAGGTAACCCACTTATTTTTTAAAAAAATATAAAATCCATAGCATTAGTAGTTTTAATACGATAAAAGTAGCCGGAGTTATGGTTTCGTTACTTTTATCTGATGTTACTGTTCTTTATCTTTAACAGTTTTAGGGTAAGTTAGCTTGGGTGTGCGGGTTGACTAGGTTAGATTAGGTTGATTGAGTTGAATAGGTTAAATTTGGAAAGAAGTTATATACCTATAGAAAGCTTAAGTAAGCAGATGCATACTACTTTATATGGATCAACTTTAAAATTGAGGATGAGCAGGAGTGTGAGACTAATAACTTAATCAACATAGTCTAACTTGATCTAACTCAATCAACTGATCTTTCGATCAATCAAAAAGTAAATTTATTTTGGTTTTAATTTTTTTTTATCAATAATGGGTTACAATTTCGCATAAATAGTATTAAGTAGTGAGTAAAGAGTTAAATAGCGGAATACCAACAGATAGTGAAGTTATCCTTGGTATCCTTAACAATTCGGAAAGTGTGTTAAAGCGACTGTATATCGCTTATTTTCCGATGATATTACAACTGGTAATTAATAACAATGGCAATGCTGATGATGCGAAAGACATTTACCAGGAAGCCATAATTGTTCTTTATAATAAAGTTAAAACGGGTGATTTTGAATTAAGCAGTAAGCTTAAAACCTATATCTATTCGATTTGTAGAAGGCTTTGGCTTAAAAGGCTTACACATATGAACAGGTATGGCGGCGATATAAAAGATTTCCAGGAGTACTTATCTGTTGATGATGAAACTGAAAAGAATAATGAACGCGACATCCAGTTTAATAAAATGGGTAATGCCCTCCAGTTATTGGGCGAGCCTTGTAAAACTATTATAGAAGATTTTTATATAAATAACAGATCGATGCAGGAGATCTGCGAGAATTTTGGGTATACCAATGCAGATAATGCTAAAACTCAAAAATATAAATGCCTGCAAAGGCTGAAGAAATTATTTTTTCAGCAAAAATAAGGAGAGAAAAGCGATGAGCGAGAATAACCAGTTAACCGAAACAATTGAACGTTATCTTAATGGTGAGATGACCAAAGCTGAGCGCGCACAGTTTGAAGAACTGCGGGCTAAGGATGCCGATGTTAACACAAAAGTAGCCGAGCACAAGCATTTCACCAACCTGATAAAACAGTATGGTGAACGTTTGGAGTTGGAACAACGCCTGGATGCTATACATGATGAAATTGATGTTCATGCTTTGGAAGATGAGCTGATGATCCACCCGTCATGGGTAGTGAGGATGTGGCGCAATCATCATTCAAAGATTTCTGTGGCGGCGTCAATAGCAATATTTGCTGCGCTATGTACCTTGTTTTTTACGGGATATTTGAGTAATAAACAAGCAAACTATGGCCAGTTGGTTGGCGAGATCGACAAATTAAAAAACAGCCAAAAATCATTACAGACAGCGGTAAAGAACCTTCCATTGCGGACCGCAATGAATAACCCGGGCAATTTCAGGGGTACTGGTTTTGCAATTTCAGCTAATGGTTACATAGTTACAGATAATCATGTTATCCAACATGCAGATTCGGTTTATGTGCAGGCAGCTGACGGAAAATCATACCGTACCAAAGTGATTTATACCGAACCACAAAACGATATTGCTATTTTGGAAATCACTGATCCATCTTTTAAGCCATTAGCCGCGTTGCCTTACACATTTAAAAAAGCTGAAACCGATTTGGGAGAAGGTGTGTTTACCATAGGGTATCCAAAGGATAATATAGTACTGGGTTCCGGTTTCTTAACTTCAAGCACTGGGTACAAAGGCGATACCACGCAATACCAGATATCAGCGCTGCTTGACTACGGGCATAGTGGCGGTCCATTGCTTGATAGTAAAGGTAATATTATCGGCATTGTGAACGGAAAGCAAACCCGGGTTGAAGGTGCTGCCTTTGCGGTTAAAACAAGTTATCTGTTAAAGGCTATTAAGGATATTCCTACTGATTCATTGAATAAGCCAATTAATATAAACGGTAAAAATATATTGGCTGGCCTTGGGCGTCCTCAGCAGATTAAAAAAATAGAAAATTACGTATTTATGGTTAGGGTTTATAACCAGTAAAGATCCCAAAAAACTATTCTATATAGTTCAGGGCGCTGTGATTTATTCACAGCGCCCTGTTTGTTTGCCCCTAACCCTTAAAGGGGAACTTTAGCTTCACTCCTGGATATTCTTTCGCATTCATGTAATTAAATTTCACCCATCTTCAAATTTTCAAATGGACCTACCTGTCCACCTCGCCCAATACAAAGTCGATAGAGCCTACTATGGCAATCATGTCGGCAATCATTACCCCTTTGGCTATTTCGGGCAGTACAGACAGGTTATTAAAGCTTGGGGCGCGGGCTTTAACGCGCGTAGGGATCTCTGACCGGCCATCAGCCATAAAATAAAAACCCAGCTCGCCTTTTGCACCTTCGCACCTCACATAATAGTCCTGTGCCTTTGGGGTAATCTTACGCGGCATTTTTGAGCGGGGATCAAAATCTGGTGTACGTTTCAGCTCATTTTGCAGACGGCTAAGGCATTGTTCAACCATTTTGAGGGATTGTTCAATCTCATCAACCCGAACCTTGTAGCGGTCCCAGCAATCGCCCACGGCACCCATTTCGCCTTTGCCCACCGGTATATCAAATTCAAGCTCCGGGTAAACGGAATAGTTATCTATCCGCCTCAAATCCCACTTAAGGCCTGATCCGCGAAGCATTGGGCCTGAGCAACCATAGTTTATGGCTACATCAAGGGGTAAAACGCCAACGTTGGCTGTGCGGCTTATGAATACCTGGTTATCGGTTAAGAGTTGGTTGAGCTCAACCATTTTGGGCTTAAAATAGGTTACGAACTCAGCGCAACGTTCTTCAAATCCTACCGGCAGATCATAAAACAAGCCGCCAACCCAAATATAGTTATACAGCATCCGCGAGCCTGAGGCCCACTCCAGCATGCCCATAATATGTTCCCTATCCCTGAAGCACCATAAAAAGGGAGTGAAGGCGCCAATATCAATGCCATAGGTGCCAATGGCTATCAGGTGCGATGCTATGCGGTTTAATTCGCAAACCAGCACCCTTATGTATTCAATTCGTTTTGGGATATCTTTATCAATGCCCATCATTCGCTCCACACCCATAACAAAAGCATGGCTGTTGTTCATTGATGCCAGGTAGTCCATCCTGTCGGTAAACGGAATGGTTTGCTGATAGGTTAATGATTCTGCGTGTTTTTCAAAGCAGCGGTGCAAATAGCCAATATGCGGGATCACTTCTTTTACTATCTCGCCATCTGTTATCAGCTCAAGCCGTAACACACCGTGGGTTGACGGATGCTGCGGCCCCATGTTAAGCACCATATCCTCGGTGGCTGCATCGGCTATCTTTTGATAGTAATTATTTAAAGCGGTATCGTATTTGGGATGTGTGGCCAATTTGATTTCGGATTTCGGATGTTCGAATTCGGATTTTGAATTGTTTCAATTCCGATTTCAAATTTAGGAAATTCTACCGGATGAGTCGTACATAAATAAAAAACGCCCGTAGTTACTAATCTACGGGCGACTGATAAACTATAATTACTGACCCCGAAATGGAACTTTCGAAATCAAACTATATTCTCTTCAGGCAAAGCTTTCTTTAAGCTTGCTGCTTTGGGTTGCCAGCCAGGCATAGCTATACATGGCAACGGCTTTTACTTTACTCTGGCGGCTTTTAAATGTCCATACATCTTTCATAAATTCTTTATGATTTTTGCTGTTCAGCGTATCAAAAGCTACAGAAATAGTTGGGGTTAATGAATATGCTGTATGCCATGTTCCAAATGGAATAAACAGCGTTTCGCCCGGCCCTACAGTAAAATGAATAGGTGTGGCATCTTTATATTTCGGAAATTTCTCAAAATCCGGTTCAAAAATGTTTAATTCTGAGCGCCAGGGATCGTCAGGGCGCGGGTATAACAAATCATCCTGCCCGCGTGGGAATACGGTAAACCGTTTTTCGCCATATAGCTGGGTGATCCAGGCATTTAAATGGTAATAATCAATATGTAAATACGGGAACTTGCCGCCCGGGCCGCCAATAAACAACTCTGTAGCGCCGCCCCATTTGCCTAATGAAAACATCGGGTTTTTTAGCCAGTTTGGCGAAGCGTATTGCAGATCGAGCGGATCGATCAATGACATTATCTCGGGTAAAATTGCTGGGATATCAAATATAATAGGGTAGGGTGCGGGTTTTTCAACCGTGCTGGTTTCAACCATATCCATTATATCCTTCATTTTGTAGGATGTTCCCCTGCAATCGGTTTCCCGCTCAGGATAATTTTCCCTGAACCAATCGGGCGTAAACAAGCCGTTTGCCTTCCAAACTTTTGCAGCATTAGTAAAAACCAGCGGAATGCCGGGCTTATAATGCTCCTCCATAAATTCTTCGTAGGTAATATTATCTCTTCTTATAATATCCATAGCGTCAACCTGGGGTTTAATTAGTTGATTATTACTAAAATTATACAGGCTTGTACGGTATCGAGATTAAAAAGGTTGGGTTTAGTGATTAGAGGCTGGAGGTTAGAGATTAGTTGGGGATAGAGATCAGAGGCTGGAGATTAGGGAGGGAATAGTAACCAAAGGTTAAAGGCCAGAGAATAGGGAAAGTTTTATAAAACGCAACTAATCTCTAACCTCTGGTCTCTAATCTCTATCAACTAATCTATCTTTATCCCCCTATAATACTCCGCTGTTTTATAGTCCTTGCGCAAAGGGAAACCTTCCCAGTCATCGGGTAATAAAATGCGGCGAAGGTCGGGATGGCCTTCGAAAAATATTCCTAAAAGGTCATAAGTTTCACGTTCGTGCCAATCGGCAGTGCGGTAAACAGAAGTTACGCTGGGAAAACTTGGCAGGTTGTTAAGATCGCGATCATTATCAATACTTACTTTTAATGTAAGCTGTGTTTGGTAAGGGATGGACGCCAGGTGGTAAACAACGCCAAAGCGGTTTGCTTCAACACCATAATCTACACCCGTTATGCTGCTCAGGAAATCAAAATAAGTATTTGAATTATTTCGCAGCTCAAGGCAAACTTCGGCAATACGGGCAGGAGATATAAGCAAAGCGGGTTGCAGGCCGTCCGTTTCTTCGTCAATAATTACTTCAGCGCCGAACTTTTCAATCAATAATAATTTAATCTCCTCAAAACTCATGGTGCTAAACGAACTTTTTTCCAGGTTTTGTTATCTATCTTTTTGTAAGCTATGCGGTCATGCAGCCTACTGGTGCGGCCTTGCCAAAACTCAATCATCCGGGGCTTTAAAATATAGCCACCCCAAAATGATGGTTTAGGCACTTCCTTATCGGTATACTCGGCAGCTAATTCATTCCATTTTTTTTCTAAAACGTCACGACCCTCAATTTCCTGGCTTTGCGGCGATACCACAGCGCCAATCTGGCTTTCTTTAGGGCGTGAGTGGAAATATTTTTCTGATTGCTCTTTACTTAACTTTTCCAAAGTGCCTTCGATACGCACCTGCCGCTCCTGGCCTGGCCAAAAAAATGTTAGGGCGCCTACCGGGTTCTTTGTTATCTCTTTGCCTTTGCGGCTCAGGTAATTGGTATAAAAAACAAAGCCATCATTATAAATACCTTTCAGTAAAACAATCCTTGCCGATGGCATGCCATTGGTTGTGGCTGTTGAAAGTGTCATCGCATTGTGCTCCGGCACGTTTGCTTCAAGGGCCTCGTTAAACCATGCCTCAAATTGTTTTATCGGGTCGGCTTTAGTGCTGCTTTCTGATAGTGAGGATGCTGTGTAATCCGCTCTTAAGTTTTCTAATTTATCCTGATTCATCCCTGCAAACTTACAAATTAATTACCGAGGAAGGGGTATGAAGAATCAAGAGGTCAAGAGTCAAGAATCAAGAAGTAAAGAGTCAGGAATCAAGAGAAAAGGTAAAACTCCCCTCATTGAGAAAAAAAATATTTACAAAATGATTTTTATTTTTTAATCTTGAATCTTGATTCTTGACTTCCTGACTCTTTTTCCTGACTCTTTTTTTTAAAACTGGACTTATTTTTGCAATACTTGTTATATTAAACAAAATTTTAACCCTTATGCTAAGTTCTATTTCGGCAGCCGCAGGACGTTTACTAATATCGGAGCCTTTTATGGTGGACCCGAACTTTAAACGAGCCGTAATTATATTGACAGAATATTCTGAAGGCGGGGCCATGGGCTTTATTTTAAACCATGCCAGTGAATTTTTGCTGGGGGATATTTTACCCGATCTGTCATATTCAGAGATCCCTGTTTTTATTGGCGGACCTGTGGCAGGTAACACATTGCACTTTATTCATCGCTGCCCTGAAAAAATAGCCGATGGCATTGAAATAGCCGAAGGGGTGTTTTGGGGCGGAGATTTCGACGCGGTTAAAGAACTGATAACCAGTTACCAATTAAATGCCGATGAGATCAGGTTTTTTACAGGATATTCCGGTTGGATCCCCAAACAGCTGGATGAAGAGATCAAAGAGGATAGCTGGATTGTTGCCAATCAATTAAATATTGATACCATATTTTCACAAAATGAAGAAACGTTGTGGCGGGAAGTTGTGATAGGGCTTGGGCAGCGTTATGCACATATTGCTAATTTTCCGGAGAATCCTGCGTTGAATTAGGGGGAGTCTGAAAGTCGGAAAAGTCCGAAAGTCCGAAAGAAAGAATTGTAGTTTTTGCCGATTGTTTCGCACAGGCCTTCGACCTGCGCTGACGAATTAAGCCCTTTCAGGGCTGGGATATTTTTAATTTTTATAAGTTTCCTGACCCTGAAAGGGGCCAATATAACAGCGCAGGGCAACGCCCTGCGAATTGTGATAAAAGAATTATTTCTCCATCTCCTTTGCCGATTCTTCCACCTTCTTCTTCAATTCATCCTTAAAGGCAATCAGGTTTTTGACGATTTGTTCATCAGCTGTTGAGATTATTTGGGCAGCCAGGATCCCTGCGTTTTTAGCAGCATTTAGGGCTACCGTTGCAACCGGGATGCCATTTGGCATTTGCAATATGGAAAGAATAGAATCCCAGCCGTCAATTGAATTGCTTGATTTTACGGGTACGCCAATAACCGGCAAATGGGTTAATGAAGCCACCATGCCGGGTAAATGTGCTGCACCACCGGCACCGGCTATAATTACTTTTAATCCGCGGTCTGCTGCTTCACGGGCGTAGGTAAACATACGGTCGGGTGTGCGGTGGGCCGATACTACGGTAATTTCATAGTCAACGCCTAATTCTTTTAGCACATCCGCAGCATCCTGCATTACGTTAAGGTCGGACTTGCTGCCCATTATTATACCTACTTTTACCTGGCTCATATTATACTAGTTTGTCATTGCGAGGAACGAAGCAACCTCCTCATTATCCCGTTATGCATAGTTCGCGATTGCTTCGTACCTCGCAATGACAAGACGGGTTATATTTAACTTATTACTTTTAGTGTTTGCTGCACAAATCTTGCTTTCTCAATAGCTTTTTCTCTATCAACATCAACAATAGTAACATGGCCCATTTTGCGGAATGGTTTGGTTAATGCCTTGCCATATAAATGTACATATACGCCTGGGCATTTCAATACTTTTTCAATGCCTTCATAAACTGCGGGGCCTTCGTATCCGGCTTCGCCTAAAACGTTGACCATTATGGCATTATTAAGGCAGGCGGTATCGCCAAGCGGCTGATTAAATATAGCTCTTAAATGCTGCTCAAACTGCGAAACAACATTGCCCTCAATACTTTGGTGACCGCTGTTATGCGGCCTTGGAGCAAGCTCGTTAACCAATATTTTACCGTGTTTATCTAAAAACATCTCAACAGCCAGTAAGCCTACAATTTTCAGGTCCTGGGCTATTTTGATGGCTATTTGGGCCGCATCCTGCTGTACTTCAAACGGGAGGGTTGACGGAGAGATCAAAAATTCAACCAGGTTAACATCCGGGTTAAACTCCATCTCCACCAGCGGGAAGGTTTTTACTTCACCGCTTTCATTGCGGGCAACTATTACGCCTATTTCTTTTTCAAAATCAATCAAACGTTCAATAAGGCTGGGTTCGGTAAAAGCCTTTGCCAGGTACGATTCATCAATAACTTTATAAACACCCCTGCCATCGTAGCCGTCACGCCTTAACTTTTGAATATAGGGGAAAGGGATATGGCTTTCTTTTAATTGCTGCGGCGATGAGATTACCTGGAATTCGGCAGTTGGAATATTGTTTTCTTTAAAAAACTGTTTTTGCAGTCCTTTATCCTGGATCAGCCTGATAATGCGTGGCTGCGGATAAACTAAAACACCTTCCTTTTCAAGCTGCTCCAGCGCATCAACGTTTACTTTTTCAATTTCGATGGTTAGCAGGTCTACCTTTTTGCCAAAGTTGTAAACAGTTTCGTAGTCGCCCAATGAGCCAATTACAAATTCATCACATAATTTGCGGCATGGCGCCTCCCTGTCGGGATCAAGCACCTTTACGGTAACATTGTAATTAATAGCCTGCTGTATAAGCATGCGCCCTAGCTGGCCGCCGCCTAAAATTCCGAGTTTAAGGTCTCCGTAAAATGCTTTCATTATAATGCTGCAAGTTTAGCCTAAATCTTTCAAAAAGCCTAAATAGTGTTAATTACCGGATACTTTTTTAGTGAGTTTATAATAAAAAATAGCGTGGGTAATAAAAAACACAATGCCCGCAGTAATATATATGGTGTTATTAGGACCTGGCTGCGGGGCAATAAAATTGGTAATTATATAAGCTAATGGCCCGGCAAAATACAGGAATAGCTTCCATGCGGGATTACCCCAAATAGCGGGATTAGGAGTAAACAAAGCCGGCGTGGCCATTATCAGTAATATTCCATTCAAATAAAATAATGCGGATATAATTACCGGGAGCGCTTTGCTGTAATCATTGCCTTTAATTACTACTGCGTAATAAATGCAGGAGATGGCTATTGAAACGATCAGCGAAAAAATAAAAGTTTTAACGAGATTAAGCAGAATTATTTTGACCATATCTAATTTAAATTTTGTCAAATTTCACGATTTTGTGTGGCTATTGGATGTTTATACCTGAAAAAAATATTTAATAGCCTGATCCGCATCAATTCTAATGTCACAAATAGGGATAAAGATAGGGGAAAATTGCTTTTTTAAAATTGCAAGCAGGTTTTACCATAGCGATGGGTTTGCAACTGCAAGTGTTCGAAAAATTCGTTGTCTCTTACAGTAAGAGCCTTCGGCTCGATACATCTTGTAACAACGGGTTTCAACCCGTTGAGAACTAAGACCACACGTACGAAGTGCTGTCGGCACGATGCATATTGATCTTAGGAAGCATTTACCATTTTGCACGTAGTTATACGGACCGAACCTATGGTTCTTTTTTATCTGCTTTTTATAGCCAACGGATTAAAATCCGTTGTTACAATATAGGTCGAGGCTACACCTCTGGTAACTTTTTTAGCGTTGTGGTAACGAAATGAAGGATTATAAATGTTTCGAACACTCGCAGTTGCAAACCCATCACTATCTGCAAATATTCATTCTGCGCAGCAAAATTCAGTAGCTATTATCCGCTTTTTGCAAATCGATTTCCTGATATCGATCCATTGCATTTCAAATAAACCTTTAAACAGCTATCTTTGCGCGATATTTACGTTAAAAGTTCTTTAAAATGAAAACTAAAATAGCCGTAGCCAACGGCGATGGTATAGGCCCCGAAATAATGCAAGCTGTTCTCCGCATTTTTGAAGCCAACAATGTTCCCCTTGAATATGAATTTGTTGAAATGGGGAAATCTTATTTTGATGCAGGCCACTCAACCGGGATGACATCTGCCGCCAAAGAAACTATTGAAAGCCTTGGTACCCTGTTTAAAGGGCCAATGGAAACGCCAAAAGGCAAAGGCGTGAAAAGTATAAATGTAACTGCCCGAAAAGTTTGGAATACTTATGCCAATCAAAGGGATTTCAGAACATTGAAAGGTGTTGAAACTGTTTTTTCAAAGGCCGGCATCCCGATCAACTTAACAATCATCCGCGAAAATATTGAGGATACCTACGGTGGTATTGAGCACCTTTTAACTTATGATGTTGCTGTGGGCCGCAGAATTATCACCCGCCCGGGTTCGGCGCAGGTTATCCGGTATGCGTTTGAAATGGCAAGGCGTAAAGGCTATACAAAATTAGCATGCGCTCATAAAGCCAACATTATGAAGCTTACTGACGGTTTGTTTTTAGAAACATTCCAGGAAATAGCAAAAGAGTATCCTGATATTCAATCGTCAGATATTATTGTTGATGATTTGTGTATGAAGCTGGTTACCCAGCCGCAAAACTTCCAGGCAATTGTATTAACCAATTTACAGGGCGATATTGTGTCTGACCTTTGTGCCGGCTTAGTAGGCGGATTGGGTTTTGCGCCATCGGCCAATATTGGCGATAATATTTCCATTTTTGAAGCTGTACATGGTACTGCTCCTGATATTATGGGTAAAGGCATAGCTAATCCTACAGCTTTATTGCTTTCGGGGATCTTGATGTTGCGTTACATGGGCTTTACCGAAAATGCCGCTACCATTGAAAATGCTTTGCTTTATACCCTGGAGCAGGGTGTGCATACAGGTGACTTTGGCGACAAAGCTGTTGCATCAGTAGGCACAAATGGTTTTGCCGATGCTGTAATTGCTAATTTAGGTAAAGTGCCCGCAGATGGCGGCGTGGTTGGAAAAGCAAATATGCAGCTTAAAGCCAATGCCAATCATCATATACTAACAAAAAATAAACTTACTGTTACCAAAGGGATTAAAGAAGAAATGGTAGGGGTTGACGTGTTTGTTGAAGCTGGTGAATTACAACCTGCCGAGCTTGCTGAATTGGCAAAGAAAAGACTTACTGACAACTTCAATTTGGTGATGATCTCGAACCGCGGCACACAAGTGTGGCCAACAGGATCAATTTATACCGAGCTTGTTAATGAATACCGTGTACGCTTTGAAAAGAAACCAGGTGTAATTGTAAGCCAGAAAGAGCTTTTACACATAGCTGCTGATTTTTCGGAAGATGCTAAAGTGTGTTCAGTTGAGTTCCTGATGAAATTTGGGGGTAAGATTGGTTATACGCTGGCGCAGGGACAGTAATAAGTCATGAGTCGGTAGTCCAAAATCGTGAATGCAGATTTGACAACTTTTTAAAAGTTGTCAAATCTTTTCTGCTAAAATCCTTCTTCTCCTTTTGTCGGCAAACAAGGCAACCGGCAATCCAATACAAATTATCAAGATCCCCATTCCAATAAGGGTTGGCAAAATATGAAATGGCTTTAAGCCAATCTTGCTGATCGGGATAACGATAATGTTCATTACAAACCAGCAAATTATTCCATATTCAAAGGCAATAAGATACTTATTGCGGAAGAACTTATAAAAAACCGGATAGCCCAGGTAAAACACAATTGTAAACGCATAGGCTATAATGTAGTGAAACAGGATCCCCCACAAAACCATGGTGCTGCCACCTGCATAAGCAGCTTTTCCGAATGCCCCGCTTGCTATAAATTCAAAAATCACCCCAGCATTTGCTTTATAGTTCCAGGCTAAGGCAGCTACCGCATCCAATGTGCCGGTTAATAAGCCTATTAAAATTATATTTAGAAATATATTGTTACGTCTGTCGGTGTTTTGAATCGCCATTGATAAAATTTACAGGTAATAAAGGTATAAAATTATAAAAAAGTAAATGACAGATTATTAGTGATTTGTGCCCTGAAAAATGCTTATTTAACTATGTATTTATTAATTGTTTACACATCTTTTTTTATTTCGTTAAAACTATATTGTGTAATTAACAGTTATAAAGATCGAAATTAACAAACTGCTGAAAGTGATTTTAATAACGTACTTGAGGCAATAATGCTAACTAAAACTAATAAATAAAAGTAATTTTAACATGAAAAGATCAATTTTAATTGTAGCAGCAGCGCTATCAATAGGACTATTGTCAAACAACGTATTTGCGCAAACGCAACCAACCCCAACCCAACCGCAGCCGACTCAGCCAACGCCGACTCCTACCCAGCCGACACCGCAGCCTGCTCAGCCAACACAACCACCTGCACAAACACAACCACCTGCAACATCCACCCCTGCTGCGAAGACCGATTCTGTAAAAGACGTACAGGCTACGCTGGCGAACGTTGCAGATCTATCAACACTGGTAGCTGCTATAAAGGCTGCAAATTTGGATGCCACTTTACAGGGGCCTGGTCCGTTCACTGTTTTTGCACCAGGCAATTCAGCATTTAGCGCTATCCCTAAAACCAGGCTGGATAGCTTAATGAAAGATCCGGTTAAGCTGGCAACACTTGTAAAAGCACACGTGGTTGCAGGCAAATATGATAAAGCTGCAATTATTAAAGCTTTAACAAATGCAAGCAGGTCCGCAACTCTGAAAACTATTGACGGACAAACCATCACCATAGCTGTTGTAAATAAAAAACTCCAGCTTAAAGATGCCCAGGGAAATACTGCTGAAGTGACCTCATTTGATACACCGGCCTCAAATGGAATAATCCATGGGATTAATGGTGTGTTTATGTATAAGTAATAAATTATAAGGTTAAAAGGAAGCCCGGTTCTGGAAAACAGACCGGGCTTTTATATTTGCTGATCACAGGCATTAGCTCAATTGAGGCGAGTAGGTTACTGCATATAAGCATTTAAATAAGAAAAGATACTTTTTCGGATATACTCCGCATCAAACATTACCCCGTAATGCGGTGCACCCGGTACTATGATCAGCTCATTTTGTACACCGGCTTGTTTTAGCCGGGCGCTTAATGAAACAGACTGAGCAGGATTTACTGATTCATCTTTTTCACCCTGTACAATCAGGAATGGCGGATCATTTTTATCTATGTAAGTTACGGGACTGGCGGTTTTTGCAAGGTCGGGCCGGTTAGCAACAGTCGCACCCAATAATAGGGTGATCGGGGATTTGGGATCAGGGCTATCATTGCCTTTAAGTGTTGTGAAATCTGACGGCCCATAAAAATCAAGACAAAGCTTGATCTTAAATTTGGGCTTCTGTTTATCCGGATAAAAAGCCTTAACATTATTATTGTTCGATAAAGTCAATAATGAAGCAAGATGTCCACCAGCTGAAAAGCCTATCAGCGCGATCCTGTTTTTATCCAAACTGTATTTATCTGCATTATCATATAAAAACTCAATGGCCTGGTTGCAATCCCTGATCTGTGCGGGGAATACGGCCGTTGTGCTGTACCTGTAATCTATAGAGGCTACTGCATAACCGCTATCGGCAAAAGCTTTCAGGGTTTGGGTCATGTAGCCCATATCTGCATATTTATCATTCAGCATCCATGCCCCGCCGTGGATCCATATAATCAATGGGTAACTGGCTTTTTTAACAGGTGGAAGGTAAATATCAAGCAAGTGCTTTTTTAAGGTATCATTGGCGTAGGGGATATCGCCGAATAAGGTTGTACCGGTGGGGAAGATGGTTGATTTGGGGTTAGTTTGGGCGTGGGCAGCATAAGAAATTGAAATGCCTAAAATAATAATTGCAGTGAATAATTTCTTTTTCATAAATGATTTCAATGTTAATATCCCATCTCCGTTGTCAGTGTCTTTCATAGGCAACTACCTATGCGGCTATACCAAATCCCCGATGAAAATTAAGAAATAATCTTTATATTAGAATAGTTAGACGGCAGCCAGGGATAACACCATCATTTAATTATATTTCCTGTTTTTTAAGATAGTAATAATATAGTCCAACAATTTATCATTGCGGTAAATATAGTCTCCTGATCTAATTATGCCTCCGGTAAGACGAGTGTTTATTAAACCGATCTCCATTGACTTTTTATCTTTAAAATAGATTATTATGTCACAAAGACCATAGCTATCCCTTAAATTTAGACCATTTTCGTTAATGGTTTTTGAATCGTGTATAATTTTATTAAATACATAAATACTGTCTTTTTTATTGATAACTACAATATTAGTCCCTTCCATACCGCGATCAACTACTCTTATTGAATTAATCTTTTTAAATTCAATGTTTTCAATCTTGAATTTGTCTTTTGTTGCATATAAATGCATCAAATACGACAAAGTCCAAATTGCAACTATGACCCCCAAAACAATTTTGATCTTAATGTTCATCCTGTTAATTGTCAAAAGGTATAGACCATGATTCCATAGGCTGTGAGTTTTAAAATGAGTATTGGGCTCCGACTTAACTATGATAAGGTTTGTAGAAAGTTTGTGCTAAACCCCAAGCCGCACGGAGTTGGCTGTGAGGACACAGCCACCGGGGAGAGGGGGTTATACGCTTTCTTTTACTTCCGGACTTTCGGTCTTTTCCGACTTTCGGACTCCCCCCAACAATCTCTCTCCTTCAATTTTTTTCTGTAATTCCAATATAGCGCCAATTAGCGCTTCAGGCCTTGGTGGGCAGCCCTGCACATATACATCAACAGGGATCACCCTGTCAACTCCTTTTACCACATGATAGCCATGTTGCCAGTAGGGACCGCCGCAATTGGAACACGAGCCCATAGAGATTACGTATTTTGGCTCGGGCATTTGTTCGTACAGGCGTTTAATGCGTTCCGCCATTTTAAAAGTAACTGTTCCGGCTATGATGATAACATCAGCCTGGCGGGCAGATGGGCGGGGGAATACGCCATATCGGTCCAGATCATACGTAGAGGCAAAAGCCCCCATAAATTCAATGGCACAGCAGGCAATTCCAAAACTTAATGGCCATAGGGATGATAACCTTGACCAGTTAAGCAGATCATTCACTTTGGTGATTATAACGCCACCATTCTCACTTGTCAGATCATTGCTCATTGCCGGGTTTTTTAAAGGTTGGTTTAAACATAGGTTTTCTTATAGGCGGTGTTCCTGGTGTTCCACCTGTTCCACTTGTTCCAGATGTTTCATTTGTTCCGGTTGTTTCCGCTGTTAACACTGTTTCAAGTGGAACAGGTGGAACAGTGGTAAGTGAAAATGCCTTCACTTTATAAACGCTTTGTTCCGCATTCAACTTTTCATAGAGGGATTTTGGAATAAAAGTGTCTGTTATTGGAACAATGGGCTTCGGTTTTATCCAGTCTAGGTCGCCTTTTACCCAAACGTAAGCCAGGCCGAGGATCAGGATGCCCAAAAACACAAACATCTCGGTTAATGCCAGCCAACCCCAGCGTGGGTCGTAGTTGTTTATTTCATGGCTGCCAAATACAGTTGCCCAGGGGAAAATAAACACCATTTCCACATCAAACAATAAGAAAATCAGCGCGATAACATAAAAGCGGGAGTTGAACGGTAGCCAGGCATTGCCGGTTGTTTCTTCGCCGCATTCGTACGAGGTTAGCTTTTCCGGGGTAGGATTACTGGGCGCTAAAAGCTTGTTTATTAAAAAAGCCACGCATACCATTATTATTCCTGTAATAAGGAAGATAAGTATCTTTCCAAATTCTGATATTTGCGACACTTCAGCCATGACAGCAAATTTAACAAAACAAACAGATTTTGACGCTATAATTATCGGCGGCGGCGCGTGCGGATTAATGTGTGCCGTGCAAGCCGGTTTTTTAGGCAAACGCACCCTTGTATTAGAGAAGAACGATAAGGTAGGCGCTAAGATCCTGATCAGTGGCGGCGGCCGATGCAATTACACCAACCTGTATGCCTCGGCGCAACAGTTTATATCTGATAACGAGCACTTTTGCAAATCAACCCTGTCGCAATGGACGGTTGATGATACCGTTAGCTTTTTTGAAACCTACGGGATCATTGGTAAAGAAAAAACACTCGGGCAGCTATTTCCTGAAAGTGATAATGCCAGGGATGTAGTAAAAGTATTTACCTCTCTTTGTGCCGATTTGGGGCAGGAGATCTGGTGCGACGCAGAAGTTAAAGGGATTGAACAGGTTGATAATGGTTTTATTGTTTCGTTAGAACGAAACGGAAGAACTGAAAACTTATCTGTCCCTAAAGTGGTGATCGCATCAGGTGGATTACCTATTCCTAAAATGGGAGCAACAGATTTTGGGTTGAGAATAGCAAAGAAATTCGGCTTAAAAATTAATGATACTGCTCCGGCATTGGTGCCGCTTACTATAACCGGTAAAGACCAGCCCTGGTATGAGCAGCTTTCAGGCAACAGCATATTCTGCCGGGTTTGGAACGACCGGATCAGCTTTGAGGAAAATATCCTGTTCACCCATTGGGGGCTAAGTGGCCCGGCCATTCTGCAAATTTCATCCTACTGGCGGCCAGGTGAATATATTTATATCGATCTGCTGCCAAATCAAAGTATAGCTGAACTGATCCTGCAGGAACGCGAAGCAAACGGTAAAAAGATGCTGCTGGCTTATTTGGCCAACCTGTTTACCCGCAAATTTGCCGAAGCTTTGAGCGATAAATTACCAGTGGATAAAAACCTGGCATCGCTAAATAAAACGGACCTTGAAAGCATTAACAGCCTGATCCATGAGTTTAAGGTGAAACCGGCAGGAGATAAGGGTTATGATAAAGCCGAGGTAATGCGCGGTGGCGTATCAACCGATGAACTGTCATCCAAAACCCTTGAAGTAAAAAAGATACCGGGTATGTACTATGGCGGCGAGTGTGTGGATGTTACCGGCTGGCTGGGTGGCTACAACTTTCAATGGGCTTGGGCAAGCGGGTTTGTAATAGCGCAGGGGCTGTAAGAGGAGGTGAAAGCTGAAAGGTAAAAACTTCTTACCTTTCGCCTTTAACCTTTTGCCTTTCACCTTCTTTCACCTGTTTAAAATAAACAATTAGCCTGTCTATATTGGCAAGTATGTACACTTTTGCGTGGATCTTGTCGACAACATCGGGTTCATCGCCCATAATATCGGTCATTACATCTTCGAAATTTTGATTGGTAATGCGTTTCATTTCGGCAGTGTTTGCACCGTAGTAGTAAACCGTTTTTTCGTTGTTGTTATAGCCACCGCCGCCTATAGGGATAGATACGCCGCCACTCACACCACCACTCAAGCCTCCGCCATATCCACCGGTTCCAATGCCTATGCCCGGTTCAATACCAATGCCAGTTCCGCCAATACCGCCCTTACTGCCACTGCCGCCACGGCTCATGTAGAGCTTAACTTCATCATCAATTACAACCTTCACAAAATCAAACTCGTTTTTTGCCCAGGCTTCATTTCCCGGAGCATGTGCTACAACAAAGCTGTCTTTTGCTACCACGAATGATTTCAGATCACTTGCACTTAGCTTAAACGGGTTTGATTTATCGTTTTCTCTAAATTCAATAAAGCCTTCGCCTTTTATCGGGCCTTTGGCCGATGGGTTAACCCGGATAAAGCCAGATTCGGTATTTCCTTTTATATCGGTAAAACGGCCGGGCTGCCATTTGGAAGATTGCGATTTTGCTGATACAATCATCAGCATAAAAAATAAAATGATTAAAATTGAGCGCATAATTATTAAAACACAAATAACGTAATTTTACAACATTTAATATGATGATTGTTGATCTAAGAAGCGATACCGTTACAAAACCAACTCCGGGGATGCTGGAGGCTATGTTTAATGCAAAAGTAGGCGATGATGTTTTTGGCGAAGATGAAACTATAAATGAACTGGAAGAGAAGTCTGCTGCTATTTTTGGTATGGAAGCCGGCATCTTTTGCCCGTCAGGCACCATGACCAATCAAATTGCCATAAAATGCTTTACTCAACCTTTGGATGAACTGATTGCTGATCAAACTGCACATGTTTATCGCTATGAGGGTGGGGGGATAGCCTTTAACTCAGGTGTATCAACCCGTTTATTGAATGGTTACCGAGGTATTATTACTGCTGAAATGATTGAACCTGAAATTAATGCTGAAAATATTCATTACCCACATACCAGTTTGGTGGTACTGGAGAATACGGTCAACAAGGGCGGAGGCAGTTGTTACACAATTGAACAGATAAAACCAATTGCTGAACTCTGTAAAAATAAAGGCTTAAAGCTTCATTTGGATGGCGCCCGCATTTTTAATGCGTTGGTTCACACGGGTGATAAAGCCGCTGATTACGGTAAATGTTTTGACGGAATTTCTGTTTGCCTTTCAAAAGGTTTAGGGGCTCCGGTTGGCTCTGTGTTCCTGGCGGATAAGGAAACCATAAAATACGCGCGGCGCATCCGTAAAGTTTTTGGTGGCGGAATGCGCCAGGCGGGATTTTTAGCCGCTGCGGGAATTTATGCACTTGATCATCATGTTGAACGGTTAAAAATCGACCACACTCATGCCCAGATACTGGCTGATGAGCTGGGTAAATGTGGTTGGGTGGCCAATGTATTGCCGCAGGAAACCAATATTGTTTTGTTTGATACCGTTGAGCCCGCGAGCATCGTTCTGCAAAAGCTGGAAGAAAAAGGCATAAAAGCATTATCAACTGATAAACACCGTATCCGCTTTGTGCTGCACCTTGATGTGCACCCTGAACAGGTGGAGTATGTAGTAAGCGTGCTGAAAAATATTTAACCGGGTAATAAATACAATAGTAATGGTCATTTCCCAACTGCCTAACCCACAACTTAGTATAAATACCGGGCAACCTGCGCAGTTAAAAAATGCCATTTTATATGCAAACACCAATACCAAATATTACTATCCTGCACATACAACTCCCTATCTTTTTGCCACTAATTTCTTAAATAAAGGGCGGTATATTATCAATGATCAGCCGGTATCGATCTCTGAAAAGTGTTTTTATTTCTTAAACCCGGGGGATGAGCTTACTATCAACTTCAATAGTAACCAGCCATTAAAAACATTGTTTATATTGTTTAATGAGGATTTTGTGGACAGCAGTATTTATTCAATTAGCACCCCAGCCAATCATCTTTTAGATAATCCTTCAATTAAGCAAAAGGGAAAATTGAATATTCCGAATGTGCCGTTTCAATCAGGTACAATCCTTTCACAGTTGCATTTCCTGGTATCATTAAACTACTACAGCCAACAGGAAATAGATGATATCTTATTTAATCTGTTAACAAGTTTTGCTAAAATTAACTCCGCGCTTTCCGTTGATCTGCAAAAAATTAATTCAATAAAAAGATCAACAAGGGAGGAATTATATAAGCGCTTGTTTATAGCAAAGGACTTTATGGAAGACAACGCAACTGCGCCTTCGGTATCTTTAGATGATATTGCAGCACAGGCCTGTATGAACAAGTTTCATTTTTTGGCAAACTTTAAGGCATTGTATGGTATAACACCCCACCAGTATATTATAAATGTAAAACTGCAAAAAGCATATCAGCTTTTAAATGAACAGCATTATTCTGTTACACAGGTTTGTTATTCAGTAGGGTTTGACAGTCTTCAGAGTTTTAGCAGCCTTTTCAGAAGAAGATTTAAAATTTCCCCATCTGCTTTATTGCGTAAATAAAATTCCCAATTTTCGATAAATCTGTTTTTACTTCTCAGGATATATTTGTTTCAAATAGTATTAACAATGAAACAGTTATATTTTATGATGGTAGCATTGCTGCTGTTTTCCTGTAAAAATCAAAATCAAATGGAGACTGAAAAATTTGTATCCCAAAGGGTTTCTAAAACGGCAATTATTCAGCTTAATGGGAGTATTGAAAAGGTATTTCCATTATTTGGGGCATTTGAGGAAAAAAAATGGGCCGATAAGTGGGATCCAAAACTTGTTTATCCATCAACAGAAAGGATAGAAGAGGGAACAGTTTTTAAAACAAAAGGACACGGACATAATGAAACCGGGTTTTTGTGGATTGTAACCAAATACCAGCCAAATGATCATTTGATCCAATACCTTGTTTCAACCGAAAACAGGTATTGGACGATAACAATAAAATGTACCGGATCAGGTAAACTTACATCCGCAGAAATAACTTACAGCTACACAGGACTTAATTTAATTGGCAATCAAATTAACCCTATCGCCATGCAATCCATTTATATGCAAAATTTAAAGGATTGGGAAAAATCGATCAATTACTACCTTCAAACAGGTAAAACATTAAAGGAGTGAGTGAAGAAGTCCGAAAGTCGGTAAAGTCCGGAAGTCCGAAAGAGAGATTACATCTTTCGGACTTTACTGACTTTCGGCCTTTCCGACTTATTTCAACGCCCTATCGGCAGATTGTCTTTCAACCATCCATGCAGGATATTCTCTTGACAGTGCGCTTACTTCATCAAGTTTTTTCAGGTCATCGGCAGTTAGCAATAATTCGGTCGATTTGATGTTGGCATTTAGCTGATCAACATTTTTAGCGCCGATAATGGTGCTGGATACTCCTTTTTGCTGACGAACCCAGGCTAAAGCCACTTCGGCTACTGAAACATTGTGCTGCTTGCCAACTTCGGTAATTACATCAATAATATCGTAGGTTTTGTCTTTATTAATAGGCGGGAAATCAAATGTGTCTCTGCGGCTGCCTTCTGCTTTTTCTGCATTGCGCCCGTATTTACCACCAAGAAAACCACCTGCAAGTGGGCTCCAAGGCATTACACCAATATTTTGATCGGCTGCTAAGGGTAATAATTCTCTTTCAATATCGCGCGCAGCTAATGAGTAAAAATATTGAAGCCCCATAAATTTATTCCAGCCATGTTTTTCAGTTATTGCAATTGCCTTCATCACCATCCATGCAGGCCAGTTGCAAATAGCTATATAACGTACTTTACCGGTTAGCACAATATCATTAAGAGCACGCACCGTTTCTTCTACTGATGTTTTTGGATCTATACCGTGTAAATATAAAATATCGATATGATCGAGCTGTAAACGTTTTAAACTATCATCAACCGACTGGAAAATGTGGTAACGTGAGAGGCCCATATCATTGGCACCTTCACCCATACGGCCACGAACTTTGGTAGCTATTACCAGTTCATTACGACTAAAACCAACATCTTTTATAGACTGCCCCAGCAGTTTCTCTGATTCGCCAAACGAATAAACATTGGCTGTATCAATAAAGTTAATGCCAGAATCTACCACAACCTTCATCAGGTCGTTAACTTCTTGCTGTTGTGCGCTGCCTATGGCTTCCCAGTAGCCTTTGCCGCCAAAGGTCATGGTGCCAAAACATAGCTCGGATACCACCAGGCCGGTGTTTCCTAAAAAATTGTATTTCATAAGTTTGATGGTTTGTTAGAAAAGTAAAATTCAGTGTTTATTGGCTGAGAATAGTCAGCGGATGGTCAAAAAATAAGGCCGCTCCACCATGCATTTGCTTTAAAGCGCTCACGTTAATATCGCCTGCATAGTTTACTCACCCGGTCGACGCTTCGCTGGACCTTCCCTCTCTTCGCTGCGCGTAAAGAGGAAATAGATAATCGTAGAATTTATTTCTTATCTATTAACAAACTTATAATATCCGCCCTTGTTGTATTGATGATGAACCGATTGCTAACCAAACTCGAAAAAATAGGACGCGACCCAAAAATCACTGCAAAAGCTGTCGGGCTACGTTATGTATCAGATTCAACACCCGGCTATAGTCGTAAAAAGGCAGGCAAGCGCTGGAACTATTACAATGCAGATGGAAGTTTGGTAAAAGACAAAGAATTAATAGAACGATTCAACAAGCTGGTTATCCCGCCTGCATATACCAATATATGGATCTCGCCATATGAGAACGGGCATTTGCAATTTACCGGTACAGATGCTGCCGGAAGAAAGCAATATCGCTATCATCCTGACTGGAACAAAATTCGTAACCAATCAAAATATCATCGCCTTCAAATGTTTGCAGCCCATTTACCAGCTATCAGGAGGCAGGTTGATAAAGACCTGGCCCGCCATAACCCCGATCATGATAAAATTGTAGCGCTTGTTGTGCGCCTGATGGAGCTGACCAGTATAAGGGTAGGGAATGAATCGTACAAAAAACTGTATGGCTCTTTCGGTTTAACCACACTAATGAACCGCCACGTAAAGATTGAAGGATCAACCCTGAATTTTGAGTTTAAAGGAAAAAAAGGGGTTTATCATAAAGTATCATTACAAAGCAGAAAACTTGCGAAGCTGGTAAAACAATGCCGGGAAATCCCGGGGAAAGAACTTTTTCAATATTATAATGCTGATGGTAAACATTGCACAGTAGGATCGGGAGATGTGAACAATTACTTACAAGAAATTACCGGAGAAGATTTTACCGCCAAAGATTTCAGAACCTGGGCAGGTAGCGTAAGCGCATTATATGCCTTTAAACAAGCCGGTGAGTTTGAAACAATTGCAGAGTGTAAAAAGAAAATTGTTACGGTTTTGGATGAGGTTGCACTAAACCTGGGCAATACCCGTACCGTTTGCAAAAAGTACTACGTGCACCCAACTGTTATAAAAAGCTATGAGGACGGTGCAATTTTTAAATACATCAAAAATATTGATGAAGAAAAAGATGTTAATTCTGTCGAGTTAAATATTGCCGAAAAAGCGTTGATCAAAATAATTGAAAACGAAAAACTGGCCGAAGCCAGTTAGTTGGTTGAGTTGACTAAGTTGGATTATGTTGATTAAGTTAAATCCTCAACAATTATTAACTGACCTTATTATTGACTTCAATAACCTAATCAACTCAATCCAACTTAATCAACCTACTTAACTTCTTTAGCCCCCTTCTTCGTCACTATAAAAACAATTCCATTTTTGGCTTTATCGCCATAAAGTTCTTTGGTTTCTTCATCGGTTTTTAAAACCATACGGTCGATGTCAAACGCTGAGATCTTTTTCAGGTCTGTTTCTGACGCTATTTTACCATTAATAATGATCAGCTTATCAGAAAGGTGATTAAGACTGAATTTTGAATTTGAATTTGTGAAAGCAAGTGTGGCAGCCCTGGAATTAGTCCTGTTTTCGTATAGCCTGGAGTTTAAATTATGGACAGCAGCGACGGTATCAAAAGATATGCTATAAGTTATTGCCGCTTTGTTAGAGGAATCTTTATTTGTTTTATTTCCATAAACGTTAACACCTTTTCGTTGTGTTAACCGGGCTACTGAACTGCCATTTTTAGTTACAAGATTAAATGTCGCAACCTTTCCTGTACCACTGCTTGAACCTGCTATAGCTACGTTATTGTCTGAATCATCATCACTAATAGCATTACCCGAGCTATTTGATGTACCAATAACTACAAGTTTACTTACGGTTCCAATTGGGGTGTAGTTGCCACTTACTACTGTGTACTTGTTTTTGTCAAGATTATCTAATTTTTCTTTGAATTTTTTCCCAGCTTCAGAGTCGTCCGTAGTTATAAATAATGCACCGTGTTTGTTGCTAAGGTGGGGCAATAATTTCGCGGCAGTTTCTGCTGATACAACATTTACACTATAAATGCGGCTTTCATCGAGCTTTAAAAGTGCAGCCTTTGTGGTTCTAACACCATTTAATACATAATTTAATGAATCTGAATTGTCAGAGGTACTAAAAAAGAACTTGCCTTTTCTGATCGTGTCAATAGCTTTTGCAGCTTTTGGCTGTACTAAATTACTTTTAATAGTAGTGGTGATAGCTTTGTTATTGCCTGCTGCAGTTTTTACATTTTCTTTATAAATTGATTTATTTGTTAAAGCTGAAAATACCTTAATAGCAGGGGAACTTTTTTTAACCAAAGCTGCTTTTGAGATGCTGAAAACAAGCAGCAGGATAACCACGGCAGGTACTAAAAATGCATACCGGGTTAAGTTAAATTTCGAAGATCTTTTTGTGTTCATCATGATAATTCTTTTTTTAATAGTTGATATATTAAAGTGGTTCACTATTCCCTGTGGTGCGGCAGAAAAACTTACGTTTACCAGGCTATATTGATATTGTTTACTATCGGTGCCGGTTTTTAATATTTTACGGTCGGTAATGAATTCTATATTTTCGCGCACTGCTTTTTTCATGAGCCAAACCCCGGGGTTAAACCAGTAGAATATAGTGCTCAATTCAGCCAGTAATACATCCAGCGTATGCCATTCGCTCACGTGGATCTGTTCGTGTAATAATATCGATCTCAAATCAGAAGGCTCGTGCTTTGCTGGATTAATGTAGATGCTTTTCCAGAATGAAAACGGGCCCGTATCGCTATTGATCACTCTTACATCATGGTTATGAATTGTAGCGGCAGTTGAGTTGCGGTATAATTTATATAATGAATATAATTGCACCAGTAGCCGTAAAGCAAACAATACAACACCCGTCCATAAAACAACTTCAGCCCATAACCAGTAGTTTGGCTGTGCAATCGGTTTAATAAGTGCCTTAGCGGGGGCCTGCCAGTTAAGAACTATAACCTGCATCGGCTTGGCAATTTGCTGATGATGTTCTAAAAAGCCCGACATGTTTATTTTGGGATATATGGTTGCAAATATTATGGCGGCGACCAGGTAAATGCGGTTTAATGTGTAAAAGGTAAGATGCCTTAATACCAGGTAATAACCCGCACAAAATAGCAAGAGGGCAATATTTACTTTAAAAAGGAAAACAAACAAAGCTGGCATGGCCTTCAGGATTTAGGGTTTTCAATAAGTTTAATGATCTCTTTTAACTCGCTGGCGCTGATCTTTTTGTCATTGGCAAAAAATGTAACGAGGTCTTTATAGGAGTTTTGAAAATAATCGTTTACAAAACCGTTCATAAATTTCTTTTTGTAATCCTCTTCCAGTATTGCCGGGGCATATCGGAATGAGTTACCCATTTTTTCACTTTCTACAAAACCTTTACGTTCCAGGTTTTTTACTGTTGATGCAAGCGTGGTGTAAGGGGGCTTTGGTTCTTCCATCAGGTCAAGGAAATCTTTTATAAAACCTTTGCCAAACTGCCATACCGCCTGCATTGCATCTTCCTCTTGTTTAGATAATTTTTCCATCTTTTTACGATTGTTTCGTAAATCTACGATTAATTCGTAATAAAGCAAGCGTTTTAACTTTTTTTAACAAATATTTTTTTGATGGTAAAATATTTGTGATTAAACAGGTAACGGTTGTAACATTGAAATTAATGGCATATCTTAGATGACTTAAACATGACAAATATGCTAATCAACAAAAAAATCTTAGTAACCCTTTGTTTGTCTTCTGTAGTAACATTGGTTGCGTTAACCTCAATGAAGCCGGATGATGATAAGGGCTATAAAAACCTTAAGGTACTGCCTAAAAACCTTACACACGAACAATTAGGTAAAGTAATGCATGAATGGTCGGGCTCATTAGGTGTTCACTGCGATTTTTGCCATGTACGCAATGAAGCCGAAAAGAAAATGGATTTTGCAAGTGATGCCAAGCCTGAAAAAGAGATGGCCCGCAAAATGTATAAGATGATGAACAAGATCAACCAAAAATATTTTGAAGCTAAAAAGGATTCATTGGGAATGGTGTTAACCAGTGGTGTTAACTGCTATACCTGCCACCGCGGTGATTCTCATCCCGATGCAAAGCTTCCTGAAAGAAAAGGTCCCGGAGGCCCACCTGCAGGTGCACCTGCTCCTGGTGGAACACCGGCTCCGCAAGGCGATCACAAACAATAAAATATAATAAGCACCCTTTAACATTACGTTAAAGGGTGTTTTGCTTTATAGTAATTATGAATGATATAAAAATTAGAGATGCGCAGGAAGATGACCTGCCCCGCATCCTCGATATTTATAATGATGTTATCGTGAATACCACTGCGGTATACAGCGAACAGCCGCATACCCTTCAAATGAGAAAAGACTGGTACCAGGATAGAGTGAATAATAATTTCCCGGTATTTGTTGCTATTATAGATGGTGACGTAGCAGGCTTTTGCAGTTTCGGGCATTTCAGGGCATGGCCTTGCTATAGGTATACTGCGGAGCTATCCGTTTATGTAGAGGCTTCTTATAGAGGAAAAGGCGTTAGTAAAATAATGCTGCAATCATTGATAGCGCGTGCAAAACAAATGAACATACATGCGCTGCTAGCAGGCATAAGCGCCGATAATGAAATCAGTATTAACCTCCATCGTTCGTTTGGGTTTGAGGAGGTAGCTCACTTTAAAGAAGTTGGGTATAAGTTTAGCCGATGGCTTGATCTTAAATTCCTGGAGTTGATTTTAAGTAATACGCCAAAAGCTATTTAATGCTTCTCTTTATATACTTATTGTACAAATACTCGGCATAACCAACGCTAACATAATCAGGAAATTTCCAGTTAGGATAACGTGTTTTTTTCAAATGTTTTAGATAGCTAAAAAACAATACCCCGATAATTAGAATAACGCCGAGGATCATAAGTGTTTTTACCAGGAAGATTAGAATATTCATATAAGGGGTCCAAAGTGATTTTTGGTTTTTACGAAAACAATACTTCTAAGGTTACGCAATGTTTAATGTTTATACCGGTTTTTATAATATTTATTGCTAAAGCCGTTTTTTGATTGTTTAAAGCCCGGTTTGCTAAGTACTAATTTTTTAGCTTCAGCAAAATTTCCGCCAATTCTTCTAACTTTGAAACTGTTTATGCAAAAGATCCTTGTTGCCAACCGTGGCGAAATAGCTTTAAGAGTAATGCGTTCTGCCCGCGAAATGGGCATTAAAACAGTGGCTGTTTACTCGGATGCCGACCGTAATGCGCTTCACGTTCGATATGCTGATGAAGCGGTGCACATCGGTGAGTCTCCTTCAAGTCAATCCTACCTTGTGGGGAGTAAAATAATTGATGCCTGCCATAAAACAGGTGCCGAAGCAATTCATCCGGGCTATGGGTTTTTAAGTGAGAATGCTGCATTTGCACGTAAGGTTAGGGAAGCAGGATTGATATTGATTGGCCCTTCGCCCGAGGCTATGGAAGTAATGGGTAACAAGTTATCGGCAAAGGCGGCAGCTTTAAAATATAATATCCCAATGGTACCCGGCACCGAGGAAGCCATTACTGATATTAATGAGGCTAAGCTTCGTGCTGTTGAGGTAGGTTTCCCCATATTAATAAAAGCGGCAGCCGGTGGTGGCGGCAAGGGGATGCGGATAGTGGAAAGCGCGGCTGATTTTGAAGAGCAAATGCAATTGGCGGTATCTGAAGCTGTCTCGGCTTTTGGGGATGGCTCTGTATTTATTGAACGTTATGTGTCATCGCCAAGGCATATCGAGATCCAGGTTTTGGGCGATACACATGGCAATATTCTGCACCTGTTTGAGCGGGATTGCTCTGTGCAGCGTCGCCATCAAAAAGTTATTGAAGAAGCACCTTCGTTTATATTAACGACGGAGATAAGGGAGCAGATGGGTAAATGTGCTGTTGACGTAGCGCGATCTGTTAACTATACCGGCGCTGGCACGGTTGAGTTTATTATGGATGAACAGCTGAATTTCTACTTTTTAGAGATGAATACCCGTTTGCAGGTTGAACACCCGGTAAGTGAATTGATCAGCGGGGTTGATTTGGTAAAAGAACAGATAAAAATAGCAAGAGGCGAAGCAATCAGCTTTAAACAGGAGGATTTGAAAATTAATGGTCATGCCATTGAGCTGCGCGTTTACGCCGAAGACCCTGATAATAATTTTTTACCGGATATAGGCACGTTGCAAACCTACATTACCCCAAAAGGTCCGGGTGTTAGGGTGGATGATGGCTTTGAGCAAGGCATGGAGATCCCCATTTACTACGACCCGATGATAGCCAAGCTGGTAACTTATGGTAAAGACAGAACCGAGGCAATTGAACGGATGATCCGCGCAATTGACGAGTACCACATAACAGGGATAACCACTACGCTTGGTTTCGGAAAGTTTGTGATGCAGCATGAAGCTTTTGTATCGGGTAATTTTGATACACATTTTGTAAAGAAGTATTTTACCCCCGGCTCGCTGCAAACCAGCAATGAAGACGAGGCTTTGATAGCAGCCATGATAATGGAAAAGCTATTAAGCACCCAGCGTTTAAAAGTAGCTGAAGTTGTTGATGGAAAGGTATCTGATTGGGTGAAGAACAGGCGTGCTGTTTAAACCGGTATTTTCCCAAATCTCAGTGACCTCCGTGCCTGCTCAGTATCTCTGTGGTTATTTTTTACCACGGAGTTCACAAAGAGATACGCAAAGTTACACAGAGAAAAGAGCAATTAACTCTTCAATAAACGCCGCCTGCGCCCCATTTATCTTTAATTTCGCTTCATCAATCTCAAACCATCCGGCACGGTCAATTTCGGGGAATGATTGTTTTTTGCCTGATTTGGGCGGCCATTCCATCTCAAATAAATTGCTGAAAATGGTTTCATGGTTGATATCACCTTCAACGGCCCATGCATAAACCATTTTACCACTTTTTAACTTAACAGGATTTAAAGGGATAAAATTGCCATCAATTGCCTGCCCGGTTTCTTCCTCAAATTCACGTTTGGCCGCTATAAACGATTCTTCATCATCTAAAAATTCGCCTTTGGGGATCGACCATGCACCCATATCTTTGTTTTTAAAGAATGGTCCGCCGGGGTGAACAAGGAAGACCTGTAGATGGGTGTTTATTTTACGGTATAATAAGATCCCGGCACTTTGATATGGCATTTTTAAAGATTTATCAGCAAGTTAACAAACACAAAAACTATTATAACTAAATTTGAGAGAATAAAAGCTATATTACCCATATGACCGACAACAAATGGACCAGCTTTAAAATAGCCGGCGATTATAATACAGATATAAGAACCCTTTACGAAGCATGGGCAACCACAGAAGGTATTGAAAAATGGTTTTTACGTAAAGCTAATTTTTATACCATCCCAAGACGCACCAGGGAACCTCATGAATTTATTATGACCGAGGATACCTATGAATGGTACTGGCACGGCTATGGTGATGATGCTGTTGAAAAAGGGCAGATTCTTGAAGCAAACGGAACCGATTCTTTAAAATTCACCTTTTCGGGCGGGAGTATTGTAACCATAAATATCTACAGTCGCAACGGAGTATCAATTGTTGAGCTTACGCAGGAAAATATCCCTGAAGAAGCTGATCCTTCAAAAAATTTATATATCCAATGCCAAATAGGGTGGACGTTTTATATGGCTAACCTGAAATCGGTAATTGAAGGTGGAGTTGACTTGAGAAATAAAAAATTAGAGCTAAGCAGTAATTTTAAATAGGAGCCAGGCCCACTCAAGGGGCTACCGTGTACCCACATCTTTTATTTAAATTAATTATCAAGAAAGGCTGCTCCGGTAGGAGCAAAATATTGGTAGAAAAATAGAAAACAATAAATTTTCGCTCCATAGGTGCGAAACCTATTGGACTATTTTACCACGGATTTTCGTTAATTAACCAAAAGGCGGAATAGGTGTTGTACCTCCGGCACAAAAAATATTTTTTGACATTTTTCTACCAATATTGAACCCCGCTGGGGTTTTATAAAAAGATGTGGGTACACTGTAGCTCAAGGGGGGATAACATGTGGTAATACCATATTTATCTGACACAAGAAATACTGTAATTAATTACATTTGCGCAAATCAAAAAGTTCCCCCTTTAGGGGGCCAGGGGGCCGACTATGTTTACAGGAATAATAGAAACTTTAGGAACAATAACTGAGCTGCGGCATGAACAGGGTAACCTGCACATTACGGTTGAATCATCAATAGCTGCGGAGTTAAAGATCGATCAGTCGGTAGCGCATAATGGGGTGTGTTTAACGGTTATCGCGTTAGCAGATGGCAAGCATACGGTTACAGCCATTGAAGAAACCTTAAATAAAACCAGCCTGGGCCACCTTAAAACCGGCGACCTGGTAAACCTGGAACGCTGCATGCAAATGAATGCCCGCCTTGATGGTCATATTGTACAGGGCCATGTTGATCAAACCGCAACCTGCATTGATTTTAAAGCGTTAGATGGCAGCTGGGAATACACCTTTGAATATGACGTAGCACAAGGCAACGTAACGGTAGAGAAAGGTTCCATTTGCGTAAATGGGATAAGCCTAACCGTTGTTAACTCACATAACAACAGCTTCTCGGTTGCTATAATTCCCTACACTTTTGAACACACCAACCTGCAGCATGTAAAAGCCGGTTCTGTTGTTAACCTTGAATTTGATATTATAGGCAAATACGTTGCACGATTAATGCAGCGTTAATTGTTAAGCTGCTCTACCCGGCTTTTTACAAAAGCTATATAGGTTTGTTGTTTCCCCGACGGGTTTGAAGCCAGGAACTTTTTATAATAGATGCGGGCATTTCTTTTATCATTCAATTTTGTATCGTATAAATTAGCCAACAGGTAATACAATATCGGGCTTTCGCTAAACTGTAACGCTTTTTGATAGGCCATGGCGGCTTTCTTATGCCTGTTTAAAGTAATGTCCCTGTCAGCAATTTCACCATAGTAGTTAGCAATGTAAGGAGAGATTCCCTGGGCAATAGCCTGGTTCAAAAAATTAATAGCCTGTACATTGTCTTTGAGTCCTTTGTAGCATAAGGCTGCATAGTAAAGGGTGTATTCAGTTTGTTCAATGGCTTTCAGGCTGGCCAAAGTTTCAGCGCCGCAGGCATAGTTGTTTAAATTATAATAAGAAATACCGAGCTTGGTAGTTATCATCCCGCTTACTGATCCCATTTGGACGAGCTTATTACATACGTCAACAGTTTCGGCCCATTTTTTTTCAGCGTAGGTTAACTTCATGGTGCTTAGCAAAATAATAACGTTATCCGGATCGCTTGCGGCAGCTTTATTTAGTATCAACAACGCCTTGTCGAATTGTTTAAGGGCAGTGTAAAGATCCGCCAGTTCACTTGCCACATCAACATCGTTAGGGTTGATCCTGTTAGCGTGTTCAAAATAACCGATAGCGGCAACGGTGTCGTTCTTCCTTTCCGATAACGATGCCAGCTGATTGTAAACTGTGAAATTCCCTGTATCCCGTAAAGCTACCTGTTTATAATATTGCTCAGCTTTTGGAAGATTACCGCGCCGTATATTTATGCCAGCCATGTTAAATAAGATGTTTTGGTTAGTAGTATCCATATCATAAGCACGCTGGTAATAAGCCTCGGCATCCGGAAGTTTATTCGCCATTTGCGATGTATAAGCCAGGCGGGATAAAACCTTCAGATCGGTAACTGGCTCGGGGAAACTCTTTTTCAGGTAATCTATAGCCTCATTATACCGCTGACTTTGATAATAGTCCATTAGCAGGGCATCATCTGGTTTTGATGATTGCTGAGCAAATGTGGTTGTAAACAGGCAGAGGAACAGGAAAGATGTAAGAATGGTTTTCATATAACTAAATTATTAGTTATAAATCATAAATCCAAATTTTCAAACATTTTATGTCAAGTGATGTTGCAACTATATAATTAAAACCAAAACATTATGGATAAGTTAAAGAAATTTGGGTTAATGGAAAAGATTGTCCATGAACTGGAAGATTTAAAAAATAGTCAGCAGGCGATCATTCAAAAACTTGCTAAAATAGAGGTAGATAATATGGAACTGGGTGATAAAAGACTTGAAAAAGACTTGCCCGATATGCACCAACGTGTAGCTGATAACCTTGATACCATTGCAAGTATCCTGGAAGATTTTGCTTCACAAACCGATAAGTTTAGCGATACCAACAATATTGCCGCCCTGAAAGAGCAGGACGCGATAAATAAGTTATAGGAGGTTAAAGCTGAAAGGTAAAAGGCGAAAGGTAGACCATCATGTTTTGCCTTTCGCCTTTTTTTTAAAAGCTTTTCAGCCTTTTACCTTTCGCCTTTATCCTTTCACCTCATTACTGGTACTGGATATAAATAGGAGCAGGCTTCAGGTCCAAAACTTCTTTCATAGTCAGCAAACGTTTTGGGCCATTCTTAATGTCGTTTTTATAAAATAACTTGAAACCGGTAAATTGTACCGGCTCACCCTGGATAAAGTATTTATAGGTACCTTTTTTTAGATCGGGGCCACCCCAGCCGTCCATATCCATTACAAACTGAATCTCAGGTCGTAGTTTTATATTTTTATAGTTTGTCACCATCTTTTTAGTAAAACGGTGAACAATAAATATTTTTGGCGGCAGGTTGTACTTTTTAACCAGCGATGCAAGGTATTGGGTAGTATAATTAATGTCATCTGCATCAAAAGTACCTATCCGCTTTCCGGGAACGCTACCTTCCTTCATAGAGAATTCCGGGTCGATTCCTAAATGCACATTTGGCATTACTAAATATTTCTCAAGCAAAGGCACCTCTTTTTGCACCGTACTAAAGCCAACCTGCAGGTCTAAAAACACCAATGCATCAATAGATTTGGCCATGCTGATTACGCTGTCAATCTGTTTAAAGGGCATGCGCAGGTTGTGCAGGCCGTTCCTGCCGGCATCAGCCTGGGCGGTAACACATATATAATGCAGGGCTGGTTTAACAGGGGTGCTGGTATCTGCCTTTTCCCAATTCTTTACCTCCGCTTTAAGCTTTGCCAGCATGATTTTTGGCGGATACTGACCCAATACCCCCATATTTTTTGAATACATATTACCATAATAGGCAACTATTCGGTTATACGGTAAAACTGCACCCGGCAAAGGATAGGCTTTAGTTTTTACGGGCCACCTTTTATCACCATTAGCCAGCTTATGCATCAATGAATCGTACAAAGTGGTATCCAAAGATTTAACGGTGGTATCATTAAATTTTAAATAATTGATTTTTGTAGCCGATGCCTTTGTAATGCTTAAAAAGCAAAGCAGGACTAATAGGAGGAAGGTAGATTTGATGTTTTTCAAAATAGGTGTTTATAGGTGTATGATTTATATGTTATTCGTTGTAGAGACGTGATGCTTCGCGTCTGAAACCATTAAGATTAATCATTATAATTAGGAACACAATTTGCCAGGTTTGTGAAACATATTGGCAGCTTGTCCGCATTTAGACGCGATGCATCGCGTCTCTACAAATTTTCCAATTGAATTACTCTATACTTTTTCCCTTCATGGCATGACTGATCGCCTGGTCCATTAATCGCTCGGCAAAGGGGCGGGTAAATTCATTTAATTCATCAATGGCTTTATGGATCTGGTCTTTATCGCCACTGGTTAATGAGCCTTTCAAAGTTTCAATATATTTATGTGTATCGGAAATTTCTGCGATCGAAACAAAATCACTGTTCTTTCTTAGGAAGCCTTCCACCGTTTTAACCATTTGCTCCCCTTCAACACGTGCTTCTATAAGCATCCGCTGGCTTACATCATCTTTTGCATGGGTGATGCTGTCCATTAACATTTGCTCAACCTGATCGTCGGTGATGCCGTAGGTTGGTGTAACTTCTACTTCCTGCTTAACGCCTGAACGTAGTTCAACCGCCTGGATCTTTAGAATCCCATCGGCATTCAATAAAAAGTTTATATCCACTTTAGGGAAACCTGCCGGCATGGATGGGATGCCTTTCAAATCAAATTCAGCCAGTTTGCGGTTTTCTTTTATCAGATCACGCTCACCCTGGTAAACGGCAATTTTCATATTAACCTGCCCGTCAATTGAGGTAGTGTACTGGCGACCAGCCTTTGTAGGTACCTTTGAGTTACGTGGAATGATGACATCCATTAATCCGCCCATGGTTTCAATGCCCAGGGAAAGCGGGGTGACATCTAGCAGCAAAATATCACTGCGATTGCCTGCTAAAACATCCGCCTGGATTGCGGCGCCAAGGGCAACAACTTCATCCGGGTTAACTTCATCATGAACAGGGCGACCAAAAAACTCAGCCACCATTTTTTTAACCAGCTCCGTACGAGTTGAACCGCCTACCATAATCACCTCATCAATTTGGCTGATATCCAGTTTTGCGTCTTTCAATGCATTCTGGCAGCAGGTAATGGTTTCCTGTACTTTCGGCAGGATGAGTTGCTCAAACGTAGTCCGGTCAATGGTGCACCAGATATCGCCTATTTTATCGTTCACCAAACTTTGGTGGGCAAATGCTTTTTTTGCCTCTTCGGCTTTAAGGCGTAATTGCTGGGCAAGCTTATTATCGGCAATTATATCAGCTTTGTTAAGCTGGTTTTTTTCTATCCAGTAATCAACTATGGCGCTATCAAAATCATCGCCCCCTAAAAAAGTATTGCCGTTTGTTGCCAATACCTCGAAAATGCCGTTTTGAATTTGCAGGATAGAAACATCAAATGTTCCGCCCCCCAGATCGTATACGGCAATTGTTTTTGTTTCTTCGGGGTTTAAGCCGATGCCATAAGCTAAGCTTGCGGCGGTTGGCTCATTTACAATCCGCAATACATCAAGTCCGGCCAATTTACCGGCATCGCGGGTAGCCTGGCGCTGCGAATCGTTAAAATAGGCAGGTACGGTTATAACTGCGCGGTTAACCGGTGTTTTTAAAGCGTGTTCGGCACGCGCCTTAAGCTCTTTTAATATCAGGCCCGAAAGCTCGATAGGTGTATAAAATTTATCGCCAACCTTTATTTTTACAAGGCTTTCAGAATCATCGTCAATTACCTTGTAGGAGAAAAAATCTTTGTAGTTTTCAATATCGTGATAGGAGCGGCCAAGCAAACGCTTCACAGAAAAGACCGTGTTTTGAGGATCGGTTATTAAATATTCCTTAGCCTCGTTACCAACTGTAATATCGCCCGATGCACCAAAATGCACTATTGAAGGTACTAAAACCCCCTTGCCGGTATCATTTATTACCTGCGGATTTTTATCCGGGTTAATAAAAGCAACCAACGAATTGGTGGTACCTAAATCAATCCCTACTATTAACTCTTCCTTTTGTATAGAACCCGTTGCCAGGTTGATAGAAACTTTAGCCATTACGATATATTAACAAAACGCAAATGTAGGATGTTTTAGTTGATGGTGTGTCATGTGAATTTCGGATTTCGAATGTTCTATTTCGGATTTACTAAATGCGGAAGTCGAAATGCCGATTGCGGAATGACTTAATTTCGGATTACGATTGTTCGAAAGATTCATCATCCCTTACAATAAGAGCCTTCGGCTCGATGCATTTTGTAACAACGGGTTTCAACCCGTTGAGAACTAATAGCACAAGTACGATGCATATCGATCTTAGGAAGTATTTATATGTACCGAACCTATGGTTCTTTTTTATCTGCTTTTTATAGCCAACGGATTAAAATCCGTTGTTACAATATAGGCCGAGGCTACGCCTCTGGTAATTTTTTTTTAGCGTTGTGGCAATGAAAATGAAGGGTTATAAATCTTTCGAACACTCTTAATTTGGGATTTAATTTAAATGCTGAAGTCGAAATGTCGAATGCGGAACGAATAATTTATAAATTCAATGATTTCTGATTCAGACAATCAACAAAATGTGCTTACTTTCACGCTAATGAAATTTTGCCCAAAACACTCCTTTTTACTGCTACTCTTAACTGCCACCGTTACTATTTCCAATGCCCAGCAATTTGGTGGTAATCCGCCATCCATAAAATGGAAACAGGTAAATACCCCTGCGGCAAAAGTTATCTTCCCTGTTGGACTTGATTCAATGGCGATAAAGGTGGCTAACATTGTGCAGCAAATGAATGGAGTTATCCAGCCTACCATTGGTTATAAGCAAAAGCAGGTAAGCATTGTAATGCAAAACCAAACCACTGTTGCCAATGCTTACGTTGGTTTGGCGCCTTTTCGCAGTGAGTTTTTTTTAACCCCCGAGCAGAATAGCTTTGATGTGGGTAGCCTGCCCTGGAACGAGCAACTGGCTATCCACGAGTTCAGGCATGTGCAGCAGTATAATAATTTTAATGTGGGCGTATCGCACCTATTAAAAGTGCTTTTTGGCGAGGGCGGCCAGGCGCTGGGTAACGGCCTTGCTATACCCGACTGGTTTTTTGAAGGGGATGCCGTTTTTAACGAAACTCATGTAAGTGAGCAGGGCAGGGGCAGGCTCCCGTATTTCTTCAATGGTTTCCGGTCTTTATGGGCTGAAGGGAAAGATTACAGCTATATGAAGATCCGCAATGGATCATACCGTGATTATGTGCCTGATTGGTATCCCTTGGGCTATATGCTGGTATCATATGGGAGAGAAAAATATGGCGATGATTTCTGGAAAAAGGTAACGCATGATGCTGCTGCTTTTAAGGGTGGATTTTATCCTTTACAAAGGGCCATAAAAAAATATTCAGGCAAGGATTTTGAAACGTTCAGAAACGACGGACTTAACCATTTTAAAAAGGCGTTTGGTCTATATGCGTCTTATGGTAACATACTTCCAAAAGCTGACACTTCTTTTGCCAAGCACCACAAACATTTCGACGCCAATAGGGAATACCCGGCTTTTGTAAACGATAGTACATTGATCTATCTGAAAAGTACCTATGATCACATACCTGTATTTGTGATCAAAAGCGGTAACATTGAAAGAAACATTAGTGTAAGAGATGTATCAATCGATGACTATTTTGCTTATCGTGATGGTAAGATCATCTACAGCGCCTACCGCCCCGATGTAAGGTGGAACTACCGCAACTACGGCGAGCTGGTTTTACTGGACATAAATACGGGAGAAGAGCAAAAACTTACCCGAAAAACCAAATATTTTTCACCTGCCTTTAGTGATGACGGAAAAACCATAGTAACGGTTGAAGAAGCAACATCCGGAAAAAGTGATCTTCACTTAATAAACACCGCAGATGGCAAGCTGATTGCTGTTATTCCGAACAAACAGGGTTTATTTTATACCTATCCTAAATTTTATGGTGCTGATAAGGTGATCTCTGCTGTACGAAACTCAAAAGGTAAGATGTCGTTAGCCATGATCGACATAAAAACAGGTGATGCAAAATACCTGCTACCTTTCTCCTATCAGCCAATAGCATTTCCTGTAGTGAAAAATGACACCGTTTATTTTACAGTTGCATCCGGAAAAGATGATAACTTATACGCGCTAAATATAACCACCGGTAAATTATACTGCCAGGCCGGTTATAACCATACAGGTTCATTTGGATTTTATCAGCCCGCTGTATCTGAAAGATCATTTGCCTGGGTTGGCTTTGCCGCCGAAGGATTTAAAGTGATTGAAGCCAAAAGGGAAGATCTCAAATGGCTGGAGAAAAGCGAGATCTGCTGTGATTTACCTGATTTTAATATTAGTGCTTTAAAAAGAGATTCATCAACCAATTTATTAGCTGCTATAAAGAACGAACCACTGCCTGCAACTAAATACTCCAAATCGTACCATTTATTTAACTTTCACAGCATTATCCCCAATATTAGCGACCCTAACTACGAAATATCTATAGCCGGAGAAAATGTGCTGAATACCATGCAAACCAATATCTCCTTTGATTATAACCGGGATGAGGGGTATAAACAATTTGGCTTTGATGCCATTTACGGCACATTGTTTCCTTATATTTCAGCGGGAGCCAATTATACAGTTGATAGGCGCGGATATTATAAAGGAAGCAATATATACTGGAATGAAACTCAAATTAATGCCGGACTGCAGGTGCCGCTTAATTTATCAGCTGGTAAACATTTAACCGGTTTACAGTTTGGTAGCGCGCTGGTTTATTCTCAAACTAATTTTCAGCAGGCTTACAGGAGTATGTTTAATGACAGGTCATACCTGTACAGCAGCAACTTTATATCCTTTAGCAATAGCACACAACAAGCCCGTAAAAATATTTATCCTATGCTGGGCCAAAGGATAAGCCTTTCATATAAATCGGCGGTTTCCGGTTTAACAGCGAATCAATTTTTAGCATCGGGTAATTTTTATTTCCCCGGCTTATTTACCAACCAAAGCCTGGTATTAAGTGCGGCACATCAGCAAAAAAATAAAAACAGCGTGATCAGTTTTTCTAACGACTTCCCATTTTCGCGGGGATACCAGGCGGAGAATTTGTACGATATGAATAAGCTTGGTGTAAACTATCATTTCCCGATAGCATATCCAGACGCAGGTTTTGCCAATACCTTTTACCTGCTGCGCATCCGTGGCAATGCTTTTTATGATTATACCCGCGCCACAGATTTTTTTACAAACGGAACCCAGTTTAAAGGTACTTTCCGCTCAACTGGGGCGGAGATCTATTTTGATACCAAGTTTTTTAACCAGGCATCTATAAGTTTTGGCTTTAGGTACAGTTATTTGGTTGATCCGGATCTTTTTGGCGGCAACGGGCATAACAGGCTTGAATTGATTGTGCCGGTGACTATATTTTAATTAGTGAATTAGTGAAGGAAAGATTTACGAAGTTTTAAAAACTTCTAAATCTGAAGATGTTTATTTAACCATGGAAAAATACGTAACCCTAAAAGTAGCGGATGGTACCGATATGAAGGCCTATACCGCTATCCCGGAAGGTGCCGCAGGGAAAACCAGTCCCGGTTTAATTTTATTACAGGAAGCTTATGGTGTAAACCATCATATCCGGGATATGGCCGACCGGTTTGCAGCGCAGGGCTTTGTTGTAATAGCGCCTGAACTTTATCACCGCACAGCGCCGCCATATTTTGAAGGCAGCTATACCAATTTTGAAGGGGTTAGGTCTCACGGTATGGCAATGACCCTTGAGAGCAACGAAGCTGATTTGAAAGCTGCATACCACTGGCTAAGTCATCATGAGCTGGTAAACCCGGAAAATATTTTCAGCATTGGTTACTGTATGGGTGGCAGGATCTCGTTTTTGGCTAATGCAACCTTACCGATAAAAGCCGGGGTAAGCTATTACAGCGGTTATATTTCAAAGGTTGCTGATAAAGCTGGCAGCGTTAACAGCAGGCACCTGTTTTTTTGGGGCGGGCTGGATAAGCATATCGGACAGGATCAGATTGATACCATCACCAAAGCTATGGACGAAGTAGGCAAGGAATACATCAACGTGAAAATTTCCTATGCAGACCATGGCTTTAATTGCGATGAGCGCGACAGCTATAATGAAAAGGCTGCTAAAGAAGCCTGGGCTTTAACGCTCGCATTTTTTAAGAATAATATGAGTTGATCAGGTTACCCTTTTTAATTCTTGCATCTTGATTCTTGACTTCTTGAATCTCTTGTGATAATTATATATTTGAAGGATGAAAAGGATATTATTCATAATACCAATTATAACCTGTTTTTTCGGCTGCTCATCAGATGTTAATTATAAACAAAAAGCAGTTGAATATTTAAAAACGAAGGTGCCGAACCCGGCTTCTGTTGATACCATTAAGTTTTTGAAACCTGATAGCATTTATACCACTTTTCGTGATAATCCTGAATACAGGTCATTAATGGTTGCTCTTAACAATTTTTACATTAAAGGAGATTCTGCTAACGTCAGAGAAACCAAAGCAGCGGTCAAAGAAAAAGAAAGAACCTACAAAAATGTTTTGGTTGGCTGGGATGTCAGGCTCATTTACAAAGCAAAAGATAAAAAAGGAACCCTTAAAACCGATACCTGCAGGTTTACTTTTGACAGCACCTTAAAAATAGTGAAGGATTTGAATGGCGTTGATCTGTGATCAACACCGAATACCATACTTAACTAACCTCTAATCTCCAATTAACAAATCTCTAATCTCAACTTCCGGCAACACTATCCTAAAAGTTGATCCTTTTCCCACTTCGCTTTCCACTTCAATTTTGCCGTTGTGTTTTTCAATGATCTGTTTTACAATACTTAAACCCAGGCCGGTTGATTGTTCGCCCTTTAAACCGGTGCGGCCTGCCTTTGAGAACGGGATAAAAATAATAGGTAGCATATCTTTAGGGATGCCCAAACCACGGTCTTTTACTTCTATAATGATCTGTTGGTTCCTTTTGCTTAAAAATACCTCGATCTTGCTTTTCTCTTTGGAGAATTTAAGCGCGTTTCCAATAAGATTATCCAGCACACGGGTAAATTTTTCATGATTTATTTGTGCATAAACAGGACTTATTGAACTAATAAGCTCAATGATATTTTTAGCCTCTTGCTGGATCTTCCAACCTTCAATATTATTCCTCAATAAGGTATTAAGCTCGGTTTTGGCGGTGATGAATTCTACCGAATTTTCATTCCGGGCAGACTCAAGGAGGTCGTCAATTATGGTACGGGCTCTTATGCATGATGCCTTCATCAGGTTTAGGGTGTCCTGTGTATCTGCATCAATATCTTCCATTTCCATCATCATGGCTAATGTTTCTACAGCAGCTATAGGATTCCGTAAATCATGTGCTACTGTACCCAGCAACTGGCTTTTAAATTCGCTTCCCCGTTCAATCTCCAGGTTTTTTTCCCTGATCTCGTTCACCTGCATCCAGTAATTGGCTTTGTAAGAGAAAAAGTAGCGTGATATCAAATAAAATCCCCCTAACAAAATAATAGAAACCATCTGATTATAGATCATTTCGGTAGGGTCGGTATGACTATGGATCAGTAACGAAGTAAATAATAATTCAACCGCAATGATGAGTATAATGGTTTCGTAATATTCAAATACGCACAGAATACTGATAACCGTTAATGATATTAAATAAAGTGTAAGGGCATTTCGCGGGTTAGCCGTTGCAATAAAGCTGCTGAACATCCCGCAAAGAATAATATACAGCGAAAATGAAAAAACAAACAACGACATTATGGCAGTGGTTTTTTTGTTTTTCCTGAATTCATCGATCAAAAAATTGCTGATAATATAAAATACCAGCGCCGATGCCATAAAAACCCAATTGGTAATATCAAACTCCGGAAAATTCTCGGCCCGGGTAAGGCTTAATGGGAAAATAAAATATAGCGCCCTGATCACTACATTTAACACCAAAAAAATAACACTCCCTACGCGTACAGAAGCCAGGTTTTGGTTTGTATAGTAATCGCGATAGGCGTTTTTATATTTTCCCGGTAAATTTTTAAAAAGATGCTTATCCAAAATAGTGTGATTATTAGGGCATAGCAAAATTATAATTTTTTACTTAAGAAAAGGTCAATAAATGTCAGATTACCGGGCAATGACAAAGTAGCGGATGATTTTATTTTTAGGCGACAATTTAGCAGTTTTGGGAATATGGCAGGTGAATTGATGGCCTTGAGTTGATTAGGTTGAATGGGTTGATTGAGTTGAATATGTTGTGAAAATGCACAATTCAACAGTCCTTCCAATCCATTGAAAACAACAAATTAAAACATAACCATGAATTTTAACAATTTTACCATAAAAGCGCAGGAAGCTGTTCAAAAGGCTTCGGAAATTGCGGTAGGGAACCAGCAGCAGGCTATTGAAACTGCGCACCTGCTAAAAGGTTTATTGCTGGTTGATGAAAACGTAATATCATACCTGTTAAAAAAATTAAACGTTAACCTTAACCGCTTAAATGCAACTTTAGATGAACAGATAAGCTCATTCCCAAAGGTTAGCGGGAGCAACGCTTATCTATCATCGGGTTCAAACTCAGCTTTGCAAAAGGCAACGGCTTACCTTAAAGAATTTAAGGATGAGTTTGTATCTGTTGAGCATATTTTACTGGGAATTTTATCAGTAAACGATAAAACAAGCACCGCTTTAAAGGATTATGGCGTAAACGAAAAAGACCTTAAAAAGGCTATTGTTGCCCTACGAGGCGATAATAAGGTAACCGATCAGAATGCGGAAGCTACCTATAATGCCCTGAACAAATATGCCCGTAATTTGAATGAGTATGCCGAATCTGGCAAATTGGACCCGGTTATTGGCCGTGACGAAGAGATCAGGCGGGTGATCCAGATCCTTTCGCGCCGTACAAAAAACAACCCGATATTAGTTGGTGAGCCTGGTGTTGGTAAAACCGCCATTGCCGAAGGGATTGCCTTCCGGATAATTAAGGGCGATGTGCCTGAAAGCCTGAAAACAAAAACCGTGTACTCGCTTGATATGGGTGCGCTGATTGCAGGGGCCAAGTATAAAGGCGAGTTTGAAGAACGTTTAAAAGCTGTTATTAAAGAAGTAACACAAGCCGATGGCGAGATTATTATGTTTATTGATGAGATCCACACATTAGTTGGCGCAGGCGGCGGCGAAGGTGCTATGGATGCGGCCAATATATTAAAACCGGCACTTGCACGTGGCGAGTTAAGAGCTATTGGCGCAACCACATTAAACGAATACCAGAAGTTTTTTGAAAAGGATAAAGCTTTAGAGCGTCGCTTCCAGATGGTATTGGTTGGTGAGCCGGATACTGCCGATGCTATTTCTATTTTACGTGGATTAAAGGAACGTTACGAAACCCACCATAAGGTGCGGATAAAGGACGAGGCTATTATTGCCGCAGTTGAAATGTCACAACGTTATATCTCTGATAGGTTTTTACCTGATAAGGCTATCGACCTGATGGATGAAGCCGCTTCTAAATTACGTTTAGAAATGGATTCCGTACCTGAAGTTGTTGATGAGCTTGACCGCCGCATTATGCAGCTGGAAATTGAGCGCGAAGCCATTAAACGCGAACGTGATGATAAGAAAGTAAAAGAGCTGAGCGAGGAAATTGCAAATTTATCTGCCGAACGCGATTCATTACGCGCCAAATGGCAGGGTGAAAAAGACCTTGTAGACGGCATTAACCAAAAGGTTGAGCAGATAGAGAACTATAAGCTGGAAGCTGAACAGGCCGAACGCGCAGGTGATTACGGAAAAGTTGCCGAATTACGCTATGGAACAATAGTAAAGACACAACAGGAAGTTGAAGACCTAAAAAAGGTTCTGCTTGAAAACCAGAGCGACAGCCGGATGCTGAAAGAAGAAGTTACTGCCGATGATATAGCAGGTGTAGTTTCGAGGTGGACCGGCATCCCGGTTTCAAAAATGATCCAGAGCGAACGTGAAAAGCTTTTGCATTTGGAAGAAGAACTGCACAAGCGTGTGGCAGGGCAGGAGGAAGCTATTGAAGCAATAAGTGATGCCATTCGCCGCAGCAGGGCCGGGTTACAGGATAAACGTAAGCCAATTGGCTCGTTCATATTTTTGGGCACTACAGGTGTTGGTAAAACGGAGCTGGCCAAAGCATTGGCAGAATACCTGTTTAATGATGAAGGCGCATTAGTACGGATAGATATGAGTGAATACCAGGAACGCCATGCGGTTTCAAGACTGATAGGAGCGCCTCCAGGCTATGTGGGCTATGATGAAGGCGGACAATTAACTGAAGCCGTTCGTCGCAAGCCATACAGCGTAATATTGCTGGACGAGATTGAAAAAGCCCATCCGGACGTGTTTAATATATTACTACAGGTTTTGGATGATGGCCGCTTAACCGATAATAAGGGCCGGGTGGTGAACTTTAAAAATACCATCATCATTATGACCTCCAACATCGGCTCAAACCTGATAATGGATAATTTCCAGGAATTGGAAGATGATAACAGGGACGAAGTGGTGGCAAAAACCAAGAACCAGTTGTTTGACCTGCTAAGGAAAACCATTCGTCCGGAGTTTTTGAACAGGATAGATGAAATCATTATGTTCACACCGCTTACCCGGGATGAAATAACTGATATTGTGAAGCTGCAGTTTAAACAGTTACAACAAACCCTTGCCGAAATTGGGATCACCATGGAAGCATCGGAAGAAGCGCTTGACTGGCTGGCACAGCTGGGTTACGATCCGCAATTTGGAGCAAGGCCTTTGAAACGTGTAATCCAGAAAAAGATCCTGAACGAACTTTCAAAACAAATCCTTGCCGGAAAAGTGGACAAAGACAGCAAAATAAAGCTGGATATGTTTGATAACCAGTTTGTGTTTTTGAATGAGAATTTGCTGGATAGGGTTGAGTGAGGGATAAGTTGATTGGGTTTAGTAGGTTGGATTAGGTTGATTAAGTTAATCGATCACTAATTCAAGAAATCACTAATTAAAATAATAACTCCATCATATAGAGACAAAGGCTGCTTACGGGCGGCCTTTGTCGTTTTAAAAAACGGATTATCATAAAAAAATAACACTTTTTCATAGCAGGATTGTTAACTGAATATTAGTATAATCTTAATAATCAACAGGCTATGAAAGAATATATTGTTAAGAAGGATGTCACCATTAATGCTGAGCCTTCGGTGGTTTGGGATGCATTAACCGATCCGGTAAAGACAGAAAAATATTTTTTTAACTGTAAAGTGGTCTCTTCGTGGAAAGCGGGGAGCCCGATAACTTTCAAGGGTAGAATGTTTTTAATCATCCCCATAAAAATGAAGGGCAGGATCTTAAAGATCGAACCTGAAAAGCTGTTGCAATACAACTTAAAGAATAGCAGCGACGACTCTTCAACTTTTTCGACAGTAACTGATAAGCTAACCTATAAAGACGGCAAAACCATATTATCAATAACTGACGATGTTGGAAATGGCGGCGATGCGGAAAAAAGATATAGTAAATCTGTTAAAGGCTGGGATAAAATTCTTAAAGGACTGAAGGAAATGATAGAAGAAAACTGATCACTTATTTCACTCAATTTTTTTAGCATCATGAATCCCGTTTTGATAAAGGGTTGCTTTAGTTATTTGGCCTTTATCATCTTTAATAAATTCAATTTCCGCATCAACTACTTTTAAAAAGAATTTGCTGTTGCTTTCTGCAAACAGCTGTACCTTTCCCTGCCCGGTTGCCTGTCCGTATAAGCTGTTTCCTTCGCGGGTTATGGTTAAAATAAAGCTTGGGGCAAGTTCATATTTACCGGTATACTTTTGCAGAAGAGTATCTGCTACCATTACTTCCTTTCGTGATTTTGAACGGTTTAATCCCTTAAAGTCGTAAACTTTAGCAACGCTGTTCACAATTTCGTTTATAATACGTCCGTCATCTGAGTTTACCATCACCACAACACCATTCCCGCCCTCCAAACTACCGAAATACTGGCACCTGAAGCCTTCGTTTGCCCCGCCGTGTTCAAAGTATTTTACCCCATCCTGTAAGCTATCTATAAAAACCCCTAATGCCGCACTTTTGTCAATGTATGGGGTTAACCTTAACCTGGTGGTTTTCTGGTCAAGAACCTTGTTGGATTTTCCCTGCAAAGCCAGTTGCGTTTCGATGATGTATTTTGAAAGATCAGTAGGGTTGGTCCACAAGCCTGCCGCGGCTTGCTCGGGGTAAATATGATAGTTGCCTTTTACCGCCGTTCCATTATCCCGGTAAGCTGTGGCCAGTAATCCGGGCTTTTTATTCAGTGGTGGTTGGGTATAAGTACTGCTGTTCATCCCAAGTGGTTTCAAAACATTGTCGTACATAAATTTATCATAAGCCTGGTGGGTAACATTCACTACTATAAGCTGTGAAATGGTAATCCCACCGCCCGAATATTCCGATTTTATGCCCGGCGCGTACATGGAACGTACGGCAGCTGAATTGGTCGGCTTTTTACCGTCAAGAATTTGTGGAATGGTTGGTAATTGCTCCCCCTTTTCGTAGCCGCCAAAACCATGTACGGTTAAACCGCCTGTGTGGCTCAGCAGGTTAGCAACAGTTATCTTTTTATTTTTAGAGAGCGAATCGTAAGGGAATTTCCAACTGGTGAGGTAAGTGTTGATATCGGCATAAAGATCAATTTTTTTATCCTGCACCAATTTAAGCACCCCAACCGAATTTAGTGATTTACTGATGGACGCCGCCTGGAACAACGTTTGCGGCGTTACCGGCACCTTCAGAATGTCATTTGCATAGCCGTATCCTTTTGCCCACTCAATTTTATAGTTGTGAATAACCGCAACGCTTACACCGTGTACTTTATAAAAAGTCATCCGGTCCAGCATGGTCATAGGGCCATCATTTCCCGTTTGGATATTTGGGAGCAGGTTTTGCTCAACGCGCTGGATCTTTTCATTGACCTCTGACGAGTATTGTGCGAAGGCATTTATTTTGATGAATAGAATTAATATGCCGGTAAATAGCAGGATACGGGTTTTCATAGCGGTTTGGGTAATTAAAAACAAGATACGCATAAACTGATTTATTATCACAAATTAATGTGCAATTGGCATAAATGCATACTTATGGGGGCGTTTGAAACGAAGATGACCTTGCGCGTTGACCTTCAGAACTTATCACAACAAATCATCAAAAAGCAAACAACGCAGATGTTTTATGGTTATCAATTAAAAGAACTACTTAAAAGAATCTAACCATGATAACATATAACAACCTAGTGGAAGCCACTAACGATTTAATGAAAAGAGGATACACCGAAAACCTGAGTTTGGAAGGTGATACGATAGACGATAAAGATAAAAATATCCGCATGACGGCAGACGATATTGAGATTGATGAGTTCTACCGTTTTGAGGGTGCCAGTAACCCAGACGATATGTCGATAGTTTATGCGGTTACTTCAAAAAAATACAACTTAAAGGGTGTGCTGGTTAATGCCTTTGGTACTTATGCCAATGACAGCTCATCGGCTATCCATGCAAAACTAAACCACGACCAGGTGAGCGATAATCTTCACAGGGAAGATAAACCTGAAGTCTAATTTTGTATTGCTCGTGAATTGATGCTTAGTCTTGTAAACTCAAATCAGGATTATTCACTAAAAAGGTGTAAATATTTTCCATGATGGACATAATTTTGATTAATCAAGTAAAAGTGAAACACTCTGATTATGAGTTATTTATAATAAATTATTAAAAAAGCAAAAAATTAATAATTATTGATTGTCAGGCACTTATATATTGTACTTTACTTAAGTATCTTATAGTCAGCATGTTTCAGAGCGTTCCACCTGCTCCGCGTGTAAAAATGGAACGCTTTGCCGACGTTGACACACAAACGTTCGCTTCGCCCCATTTAAAGCTACGGCTGCACGCGGTTAGAGAAGAGTTCAGGGTGAGGTGACTGTTTGCTTATGTCGAACTCACCAATTCAGAGGAGCATAAGGAGCTATAAAATCCTGCTTTCTAAAACATTGCAAGTAATTTCTTCCCTCTCGATTGAATAGCTGGTGAGCCGTTCCGCATCAGGAACTTAATTTGGCTTGCCAGCTCTTCAGCTACCCATGGGTAACGGTGACGCAGGTTAAACAGCGCTTCGGATGCAAAAACTTTAACGGCAACTTTAACTTTTGGATCAATCATCCAGTCGAAACAATGTTCAACTGCGGGTTCAAGATCCAACGCTTGTAATTTGACTTTTATTTCTGGCAACATACCAGGATCAGTTAAATGCATTAGTATTTTCGCATAATGCCTTTGCGGGCCGGGGTGTTTAACATCCTTAAATCGTAATAACAAATAATCAAGGTTTGTCTCATATCTTAAAGGATCGGCTAACAAAATATTTTCCAGGATCCAGCTTGCACGGAAGGCCATTACTTTATCCGGGTAAAAAGTAATATCAATCAAATCGCGCAAGGCAAATTGCTGCTCACTCAGGATCCGCCCAAGTTCAAGTACTTTAGGTTTTCCTAATGAATTTGTAATTTGCTTTATAAGCTCGTCTTTTGAGATCATCCAATTGGGTAAAAGGCGAAAGGTGAAGGGTTAAAGGTATCACTCGGCCAATAAAAATCAAATAATAACTTTACAACCTTTCAACATTACAACGTTTCAACAATCAACAAAAACTCTACATTTGCTATCCGTTAATTGAAAATTTACAAATGGTTAAATTCAACCGATTTACTTTAGATAATGGCTTGCGTGTTATTGTGCACGAAGATCATACAACCCCAATGGCAGTGCTTAACATTCTTTATGATGTTGGCGCCCGCGATGAAGACCCGGAACAAACCGGCTTTGCGCATTTATTTGAACACCTGATGTTTGGCGGCTCAGTAAATATTCCAAGCTATGATGAGCCTTTGCAGCGTGTAGGCGGCGAAAATAATGCCTTCACCAGCAACGATATTACCAATTACTATATCACGCTTCCATCCGCAAATATAGAAACTGCCTTTTGGCTGGAGAGCGATAGGATGCTAAGCCTGGCATTTAGCGAAAAAAGCCTTGAAGTGCAGCGCAACGTGGTGATCGAGGAATTTAAGCAGCGCTACCTTAATCAGCCCTATGGTGACGTTTGGCTTAAGTTGCGGCCGATGGTTTATAAAAAACACCCGTATCAATGGGCAACCATAGGCAAAGAGATCAAACATATTGAGGATGCGAAAATTGAAGATGTTAAAGCATTCTTTAAAAAACATTATAACCCGCAAAACGCCATTATGGTTGTTGGGGGCGATGTTAGTTTGGAACAGGTAAAACAACTATCTGAAAAATGGTTTGGACCGATCCCGATGGGTGAAAAGTATCACCGCGATTTGCCACAAGAGCCTGAACAGCATGACGAGCGCCGTTTAACGGTTACAGCCAAAGTGCCGCTTAATGATGTGTATATAGCTTTCCAGATGGGTGACCGTTTGGACGAATCTTATTATGTGGCCGAGCTGCTTTCAGATATACTTTCGCGCGGCAACTCATCACGTTTATACCGCAGCCTTGTAAAGGAAAAGCAGATCTTTAGCGAAGTGCATGCCTACATGACGGGTAGCCTTGATAAAGGCCTGTTTGTATTTGAGGGCAAGCCGCTGGAAAATATCAGTATTGAAACTGCCGAAGCCGCTATTTGGGATGAACTTGAAAAGATAAAAATAAATGAGATCCCGGCTGATGAATTAACCAAGGTTAAAAACAAAACCGAATCAACCATGATATTTTCAGAAATGTCATTATTGGACAAGGCGATGAACCTGGCTTCATTCGAGCTGCTGGGTGATGCTGACCTGCTAAACCAGGAAACAGCCAAATACCTGGAAGTTACAGTTGAGCAGATAAAAGAACTGGCCAATAAATTATTCAGAAAAGATAATTCTTCAACGCTAATATATTTGGCGGAGAAGGTTGCCTAAACACCCATTGGTAATCACCAATGACTAATGACCAATGACAAATGACGATAGATAGAAAACAAGCTCCTGAATTCAGGGCCATAGATAATATAAACCTGTTAAGGCCCGCTCATCAAAAGCTGGATAATGGCTGTAATATATTCTGCTTTAACTCCGGAGACCAGGAACTGGTTAGGATAGAATGGATCTTCGGTAATCAACACTTTAATCCTGAAAAACCTTTGCTTAACGTGGCCGTAAATACCATGCTAACCGAAGGCACAAGTAAGCTAACCGCAGCGCAGATTGCTGATAAGGTAGATTTTTACGGGGCCTTTTTGCAGGTTGATTATGGGTATGACAATTCGGTAGTAACGCTTTATAGTTTAAATAAGCATTTACAGCATACTTTACCGGTATTGAAAGATGTTTTAACCGATTCTATCTTTCCTGAAAAAGAATTGGAAACTTACATCCGCAACCAGCAGCAAAAGTTGCAGGTAAGTATGCAGAAAAATGATTTTGTTGCCCGTCGTGCTTTTAGCAAAGCATTATATGGCGATACTTTATATGGGTTGAATGCTGACGCTGATACCTATAAAACACTTCACCGTGAGGATATGCTGATCCATTTTAAACAAATGTACCAGCCATCAAACTGCACCATAATTATTGCAGGAAAAATTGAACCTGGAATACTTGAGCTGATAACCAACACTTTCGATAAGGGCTGGACTAATGGCGATGTTAAGTCAGATACGAGTCAGCCTGACGTTAAGTCGGCCTCAGAACATTTTTATTTTACTGAAAAACCTGATGCTTTACAATCGGCAATCCGGATGGGTTTGCCTGTTATTAATCGTACCCATAAAGATTTTCCGGCATTGCAGGTGCTAAATACTGTTTTAGGCGGATATTTTGGGTCGAGGTTAATGGCTAATATCCGCGAAGATAAGGGTTATACTTATGGCATTGGGTCAGGCATAAGCTCATTTAAACATGCCGGAGCCATGTTTGTTGCAACCGAGGTTGGCGCTGATGTTTGCAAGGCGGCAATAACCGAAATTGAAAAAGAAATAGAGCTGCTAAAAACTGAGTTAATCTCTGAAGAAGAACTGTCCCTGGTACGCAATTATATGCTGGGTTCGCTATTAGGCAGCCTTGAAAATGTTTTTTCGCATGCTGATAAATTTAAAAACCTGTATTTCGCTGGGCTTGATTACGATTATTACGACAGGTATGTTGATGCAGTAAAAACAGTTACTGCCGGGCATTTGAAAGAACTGGCCAATGAGTATTTAAACCTTGATAAGTTTTATAAAGTTGTTGTAGGTAAAATGTAGCCTATGAGGTGATGCCGGCTTTGGGTAATTCCAGGTAAAATGTTGTTCCCCGGCCGTCATCACTTGTAAACCAGATCTTGCCGTTATGGGCCTCAATAATTTGTTTACTTATATATAAACCCAGTCCAAAGGGCTGCTCACCACCAGTGCCTTTTCGCCTTGCTGCGGTAAACGGGTCAAATATTTTACTCTGGATCTCAACAGGTATGCCTATACCGGTATCTGTTACTGAAATAATTATGCCGCTGTTGGATTGACTGACTTGAATGTTTATTTCGCAGCCTTCCGGACTGAATTTTATGGCGTTAATTACCAGGTTGTTAATTACGCGCCATAATTTTTCACGATCGCCCTGGATTATTGATCCCTCTGCACTTCCGGCTAAGTTCAGTTGCTGGTCTTTATCTTTTGCCCTGAAACTGAGCAAATGGATACATTGCGTCAGCAGTTCATCCAGGTCGATATTTTCCTTCTTTAAATTTTGTTGGGGGTCAAAATCTGTTTCCAACAATTCATTAATAAGCTCCAGGCAATTTTTGCTCGAAATTTTTACCAGGCTGATCAGTTCCTGCGTATCAGCATTTAACAGATCGCCAGGTTGGATCATTGACGAAATGGTATTGATGGCTCCAATTGGATTCCGCAGGTCATGCGCCACAATTTTAATCAGCCTGGCGTAATTATTATTCATAACTTCCAAAGCCTCTGTTGTTGATTCTGATTGCTTAAACTGTAGACGTAAAGCTTCAGCCGTTCTGCCTGATTTTTTCCAGTTGCGCCATAGTATAACAATGATAACAATCGTCATCACAAACAGCAAGATGACGAGGATTAAAAGATTTTGCTGGTATTTTGATTGTGTTCGGGCCGAACTAAGCTGCTGGTCTTTTAAGGCATATTCAATATAGTCAATTCCTGATGCATTGTCTGTTTGCTCCTGTTCATCATGAAGGATCAACAATTGCTGGCTATAGTGAAACGCCATAGCATTATCCTTTTTGGCTAAATAAAAATCGTATATTTTTTTATTGATGATCTCGGTATAGATCTTAAAACCTTTTTCTTTAGTGATCTGAAGGCCCTGGCTGTAATAGCCTATTGCCTTTGCCGAATCGGTAGCAGCATAAAAGTTACCCAGGTCTATCAGCATATCAAGACTTAAATAGTAAAGATCGCTTTTTATAACATTTGCCACGGTTTGCTGTAATAAGGCTACTCCTTTATCACGCTGCCCGTTTTTTATATAATATTCGGCAGTTAATTGATCTATAGCCAGTAATACACGCTTATCATTGTACTTTGAGGCTATTTGCCTGGCTCTGTCAATATAAACGGGGATAGAGTCCTTATGAATAGAATCCGGATACATCAGCACATAATTATACAAAACCAAAGACATGATGGAATCCCGGCTTAATTTTTTTCCTATGCTAATAGCGGTTTTATAACTGTTAACCGCTTTGGGGTTTTTACCAAGTTCCTGGTAAACAGATGCTATATTCATGATGATCTGCACAACATTTGAGGTATCGTGCATCGTGCTATAAATATTATAGGCATCATTATAATATCTGAGCGACAGCTGCAGATTGCCCTTCATATCGTAAAGTATGCCCAGGTTATTGGCGGCGTCGGCTTTGCCTTTGGTATATTGAAGCCTGTCGGCTATGGCTCGTGCCTTTACTGTATAATAAAAAGTGCTGTCAACATTCTTTTCATAAAGTAAGGTTCCAAGCCTGTTTAATGCATCAACATAGCGTAAACTATCATGTATAAAAGGTAATTGTTGCTGTATTTTCCGGATGCTCGCTAATTGCCCATAACAGATATGGCCCAATAACATCAATAGAATAATGAGCGCGGGCTTTCTTTTCACAGATATAGTTTTAGGTGTACCAAATGTAATTGTGTTCCAGTTATATAAGCATAATTAACGTTAAATGTTTTTATACGCAACACGATATCCGTGGTTGTTTTTTATTTTGATCACTGATGGATTTATTTTTAATAATGATTTTGTTGATTGGGTAACTTTATCATTGTAAGGCAATTTTTCCCTTATTAATACTTATTCCTTCACAATTCCGCAATCCTACTTCCGAAATCCGAAATAAAACAGTAGCTTTGCCCGGCAAATAATAACTCCAAACACATTATTTGCTATGCAATTAGACCCCCAAAAATTTGTCGCCGAAGGATTAACTTATGACGACGTTTTACTCCTCCCGGCTTACTCCGAAGTTTTACCGCGCGATGTTGATACCAGCACCTGGCTTACAAAAAAAATAAGGCTGAATATTCCTATTCTTTCTGCCGCTATGGATACTGTTACCGAATCGGCATTGGCAATTGCAATTGCGCAGGCTGGTGGAATAGGCATTCTTCATAAAAATATGAGCGTGCAGGCGCAGGCCGATGAAGTACGTAAGGTAAAACGCTCAGAAAGTGGGATGATCCAGGACCCGGTAACGCTGCATGAAGCTTCAACAGTTGCTGATGCGGTTAAAATTATGCGCGAATACAGGATAGGCGGGATCCCTATTATTGATGGCGAACACAAGCTTAAAGGAATAATCACCAACCGCGATCTTCGTTTTCAGAAAGAAATGGACCGCCCGGTAAGTGATGTAATGACCAAAGAAAACCTGATCACCGCCCCCCAAGGAACTAATTTGATCCAGGCTGAAGCGATCCTTCAAAATCATAAAATTGAAAAGCTTCCGGTTGTTGATAAGGATGGAATTCTACGCGGATTGATCACTTTTAAAGATATCCAGAAGTTTAAAAACTTCCCAAGCGCCTGTAAGGACGAATTTGGCCGCTTACGCGTTGGTGCAGCTGTTGGAGTGGCTGCCGATAATATCGACCGTGTAAAGGCCCTGGTAACCGCAGGTGTTGATGTTATTACTGTTGATACTGCCCATGGCCACTCAAAAGGGGTTATAGATATGGTTAAGAGCGTTAAAGCCCTTTTTCCTGACTTGCAGGTAATAGCCGGTAACATTGCCACAGGCGAAGCCGCTATAGCGCTTGCTGATGCAGGTGCTGATGCTGTAAAAGTAGGTATTGGTCCGGGTTCAATTTGTACCACCAGGATTGTGGCAGGTGTGGGCGTTCCGCAATTATTTGCGGTATATGAATGCGCAAAAGCTCTTGAGGGCAGGGGAATACCTGTTATTGCTGATGGCGGTATCAAACAGACCGGTGATATTGTTAAAGCTATTGCAGCCGGAGCCAGCTCTATAATGGCAGGGTCATTATTTGCAGGTGTTGAAGAATCACCGGGCGAAACTATTATATACGAAGGCCGTAAGTTTAAATCATACCGCGGAATGGGTTCTGTTGAGGCCATGGACAAAGGCTCAAAAGACCGTTATTTCCAGGATGAAACAGATGTGGTTACCAAATTGGTTCCCGAAGGAATTGTGGGTCGTGTACCATTCAAAGGAAACCTTGCCGAAGTTATTTATCAATATATCGGCGGGTTACGTGCCGGGATGCACTACTGTGGCGCTGCTATAATTGAAGATCTGCAAAAAGCCAAATTTGTACGGATTACAGCGGCCGGTATGAGAGAAAGCCATCCGCATGATGTTACGATAACTAAGGAAGCTCCGAACTATACTCGTTAAGAGGCTAGTTATTGGAGGCTGGAGATCAGTTAGGAATTAAAAAAGAGGTCGTATCATCTTATTTATGATACGGCCTCTTTGTACATTAACTATCAGTGTATTACTTTTTATAGTCCCATCATCACTTCGACTTGTGATTGCTGTTAAACGAATCTCTGAAGATCTTCCATCCGGTTTTTGTTAGTTTCCACAGCTTCAGGTATTTGCCATCGTCCAAAAGTTTTCCGCTGGGTTCAAAAACTTGCCAGGTACCTTCTTCGGTTACGTACTCGTTGCCGTCTCCGTAAATATTGCTGGTCTGGAACTTAACGCCTTTAACTTTGCCATCTGAAAAAGTGTCTTCAAAATCTTTTTTGAGCGCTTTTTTGCCGGATATGGGAGGCATGTTTGGAGATAACAGGCATGCGTCATCTGTATAAAGGTTAACAATAGCTCCATCTTTTTTTTCGAATAGGCTAAAGTAAAGCGCGTTGGTATTTTCAATCGCCTTTTTTATTGTAAGTAAACCAGGGCTGGTAGTAGTTTGAGCCTGGCAATTACCATAAACGAAAAAGAGGATTATGCACACGATTGCTGTTAATTTGTTTTGTTTCATGATTCTTTGATTAATGAATAATTACAGCAAAACTACCCCATTGGAAAACGGCAAAATTGTAAAAAACGGAACAACTCAATTATTAAGGGCAACAAAAAGATCGGTTGAACTTTCCGGAGAGAACCGGGAGGGTGCCAGGCCGGTGAAGAATTTAAAATCCTTTATGAAATGCGACTGATCAAAATAACCACACTTATGGGCGATAGTTGTAAGTGACAGATCTTTGTCTGCAACAAGGTGAAGGGTGTTTTGAAACCGGGCTATTTTACTAAACAGATTGGGAGTAAGACCTGAGTAATTTAAAAATATTTTTTGCAGGTAACGGGATGAAACGCCGTAACGGGATGCAACCGAATTGATATTTTCAAAAAAGTCGTCCCTGGCTAATTCGTGCATAATGCTGTTTACCAGCTTCAACCTGTTGAATTTATTTGCAGAAAGCAAAAGCTTTTGCAATAGAAATTCTTCTAATAATTCAATTCTCCGGTCCAATGATTTGGCTTCCAATAATTTTGAATGCAGTAAGACGGCTTCCTTTCCACCTATATCTTTAAAATCAATTACCTGGTCGTTAAACTGCTCTATTGGCTCATCGAAAAAACAGGCGGCCGTATGCGTAAAGAACCGAATGCCTAACATGGAATGCTTTCCAAAAGAAGCAAATGTGAAGGGGTGAATTGTTTGGCCCCACAATTGAATATCAGGCTGACTTATTAAATCACCATTCTTTATTTGTTGCGGCCCGTCCGATCCGAGGTTGAACATAATCTCGATGAATCCTGACGCGAAAACTTTGTCTTCGGTAAATACAGCCGTATCCGTTTCGCATACAAAATAGCATTGTACGTGATTTTTTAAAAAGCTATTCGGACGGAATTCTTTATAGCGCATACATAACTAATAACTGGCTCAAAATTAAGGTAAAAAAAGGCGAATTTTTAATAGAGGGCAGCAGACTTACGAAGTTTTTAAACGGCATCGCCCTCAACGAGGCAATTAAAAGCAAACACACCGAGTTAAACTTCGTAAGTTTTCGTTTATAAGGAATCGAAGTACAAACCTGCCGCCCCCAATATTCCACTGTTCTCCAGCGCTGATCTTTCTATTTTTAAACGCTCCACGCTTTTAGGATAAACAAGCGTGTTAATGCGTTTCCACATGGTTTTTTCAAAAAAGTCATAAGCTAATTGCACTGATCCGCCTAAAATAATTAACGAGGGATCATAGGTATACATCACCAATTTAATAGCATTGCCCAGGTGTGTGCCCATTTCGGCGTATAGCTTTAATGCCTGCGCATCGCCTTTTTGCGCAGCTTTAAATACATCCTCGCCATTAAGGCCGTAAACATTGTTAAAGAAAGAGCCGCTGCAATAAAACTCATAGTTGTTATCCAAATAATCAACACAACCAAACTCGCCTGCACCACAATTTGGGCCTGCGTATAACTGGTTGTTGATTATTACGCCCGCACCAAGGCCGGTACCAAGCGTTAGCCCGATCATGTTTTTTGCACCTTTGCCTTTGCCAAAATAATGCTCGCCAAGGGCAAAACAATTGGCATCGTTGTTTACAAATACCGGGATCTTGTATTTATCCTCCAATATCTGCTTTAAATGTACTTCCTTCCATGACGGAATATGTACAACATCGTAAACAATACCTAGTTCTACATCAACCACACTTGGCACACCTATGCCTATGGCTTTAACATCTTTGGCAATCAGCTTATCCACTACGTAATAAACATCTTCCAGTACCTGTTCTTCAGTGCCTTTGGTATTAATTCGCCTGGAAGTTATATCAGACATAGCATCACCATTTACTACAGCGCCGCGAATATTTGTGGCACCCAGATCGATGCCAATAATTTTTGTATTTGTCATTTTCAGGCTTTGTCTTTATCGAAAATAGTTTTGTTGGTAATCAGTGGTTTGGCCCAAAAGCCAATGCTCAGCATATAGCCGAAGGTTAAATAAAGAAAGCACATGCCTGCACGTAATCCAAGCGGACCACTCAAACCGCCAATAAGAAGCTGCACAACTGCGCCGCCAATGATCCCTGTTACCAGAATGCCTGCAAATGACCCATGATGCTCATCAACCGAGCTAAGTGCCAACGAAAATATAATTGGGTACATTACCGACATAAAGAACCCCACGATTGAAAATGAGTACAATGAAACCTGTGCGCTTCCGAATAACCCCAAACTAAGAAATATTATTGCGGGAATAGTAAAGATCACTAAAAGCTTGCGGCTGTCCATTATCTTTAATAAAAGTAAGCCCACTATTCCGCCAGCCGTCATTAACCCCCAAAAATAAGCTACCGCGTTTGCTCCTGTTGTCTGTGGATCAAAATGGTGATACTCCTTTAAAAACTCTGACATCCAGTACGATACCCCCTGTTCAGTACCCACATAACAAAATAAGGCGATGAAGTATAAAATAACCACCGGTTTTTTAAAAAGCATTACATGGGTTTTCCATGCGCCTGCTTTTTCGTCATCAGTCAATTCAACCTTAGGGAATTTTGAAAGCAGCATGATCACGAACATGAACAGGCAGATAACCACAAACAACCAGTAAAGAGAGATCCATGACATGTGCGAAGGAACCAGTGGCTGCAATATTGAAAAGATACCCGAATGGCTTTTATTATCGAGGTTTAAAACCATGTATGAATACACCAGCGGACTAAGGAATGATGCCCCGCCAAAAATTAGTTGTGCCAGTACCGATGTAAAAGCATAGTTTTCTTCTCCACCAGCAGTCCTCAATAAGGGATTGATAACCACCTGCAGCATGGCCATGCCACAACCTATTAGAAAGAGGGAGATAACCGCTGTTAAGTAGTTTGGCTCAATAGCTAAAAGAAGGGATCCGAAAAAGGCAACTACAAAAGCGGTGACCATAATGGTCTTCTCGTTATATTTTTGTACGAGCATGCTTGAAGGGATGGACATTACACCATAAGCAATAAAAAAAGCAAAAGGTAAAACCCCGGCCAATACTTTACTTAACTTAAAGTCGGTAATAAAGGAAGGACTTAGAGGCCCGATAATGTTTGTTATAAATGAAATAACAAAAAAGGTAAGCATTATCAGTGCTACAATGTAATAACTGCGTTTCATGGATTTGATTTAATAGCTGGTTAGGGTTGATTGACTTACATATTTAATGTAAATCTTTAGTATTTACAAGTTATTAAAACAATTTAAAAAGTTTGTAGTGGATTTGTTATGCTAAGGGGTAAAATATCCTTTATTTGTGGTGCTTTTTCAGCTTGTTTTGAAAGAAAAAATTGAAAGAATTTGATTTTTAGGAATTTTTACAATTTATTAAAAGCCTAATTTTAAGTGTTTTTGTGAATAACCAGGATGTTAATAACCTGTAAATAACTGTAAAAAAATAATTTGAAATCCCTATGTATCAATATGGTGACTATGGTATAAAATTGTTAAGAACTTGTTAAGAAAAACTAAAAAAAAGTCTTGGTAAATGTTATACAGCACCCTATCTTAGAATCATCAAGAACGACGTACTTTGACAACCTTACAGGATTACAGAATTGAATCGGGCAAACCTTCGGGCGAGCTAAAGATCACGGAAGTGCCTGAGTTACCTGGAAAAGAAATGACGCAAGTCATGGAAAAGAAAGATAATTAAAATAAGGTATTGGTAAAGCCTGCAATTTTTTACGGAGAAAAGCAGAAACCGCCAATGAGCTGAGAGCATCAATTGTTCGCAAGAACGATAGAATGGCAGGTCGGTTAATTTACACAAAACTTGGTGCTTTATGAGCAACTACGGTTGAGCATAGGGTTAGGAAACGGAAGAAGAATCGCAAGAGGACGCTTCCGTTTTCGTTTTATAGCACTTTTTTGACTGCCGGTATTTTCCGGAACCCTTAAAATGGCTAATTTAGCAGGACATGAGTAAGGAAGGTAAAAGTAAGAGTAACGGAAGAGCAAAAATATTTGTTTTAGATACCTCGGTGATCCTGTACGATCATAACGCATTCGAAAATTTCCAGGAACATGATGTAGCCATACCTATCCAGGTACTGGAAGAGCTTGATAACATGAAGAGCGGGAGCGATACCCGTAATTTTGAAGCCCGCAGCTTTATCAGGCTGATGGACGAGATCTCACAAAATCACCTTATTAACCAATGGCTTCCGTTGAAAGGAGAAAATAAAGGAAGCTTTAAGGTAATAATGGACACCAAAACGGCCACCGACGCTGAAGCTGTTTTTGGGTCAGACAAAACCGATCATCGTATTTTGAACGCTGCCCTGGGCCTGCAGGAGGAATGTCCTGATAAAAAAGTGGTATTGGTATCAAAGGATATCTGCCTAAGGTTAAAAGCAAAATCATTAAACCTGTATGCAGAAGATTACGAAACCGGTAAGATAAAAAACCTGGATGAACTGTACACCGGCGAAACTACTTTAAATAAAGTTCCGGAAAAGATCATTAATCAATTAAATAGATCAGAAAGTCTTTCGGCTGGCGATTTTGAGCTGCAGCCGCATACCATAAATCATTTTTACATATTAAATGGAAAAAAGGGATCAATCCCCGGTTTTTATAATTCGCAAACTGCACAATTAGAAAAAATTACCGAACAGCCGGTATTTAATATCCATCCTAAAAACATCGAACAGGCGTTTGCTATCCACGCATTGCTTCACCCGGATATTAAATTGGTTACTATACAGGGTAATGCCGGTACCGGGAAAACATTATTAGCACTTGCCAGCGCTTTAGAACAACGGAAACACTATCGCCAGATCTATGTTACACGCCCAATCGTTCCGCTCAGCAACAAGGATATTGGCTTTTTGCCCGGCGATATTAAATCAAAGATAGACCCATATATGGCGCCTATATGGGATAACCTTAAATTTATTAAAGATCAGTTTGCCGATGATGAAAAAATGCAGGCTAAAATTGATGAGTTGGTTACCAATGATAAAATCTCTATAGCTCCGCTTGCTTTTATCCGTGGCCGTACCCTAAGCAAGATCTTTTTTATTGTAGATGAAGCCCAAAACCTTACCCCGCACGAAGTAAAGACCATTATATCCCGCGCAGGCGAAAACAGCAAATTTGTTTTTACAGGTGATATTTTTCAGATAGATACACCATACCTTGATGCGGAAAGCAACGGATTGTCTTATCTTATTGATAAAGCAAAAGGACATCCCTTGTACGCGCATATAACCCTTCAAAAAGGGGAGCGGAGTGAGCTGGCGAATTTGGCTAATGAATTATTATAATACTACCGCGAGTTTAACGAAGTGTAACTCGTGGTATAGCATTGCTGAAGCTTTCAGCTTCACAGGATAATTAAATGGGTATGAAATTAGCCTGATTTAAAAATGGCTTTTCTTTGTAAGCTGAAAGCTTACTATATGCCGCACCACGAGTTACGCTAATCGCTAAACTCGCGACAGCGATGAAAAATCTTTAGTTAATAAGAAGCTTATCTACAGGTTGGTATCAAGGATAATTCTAATATTATTTTGCATACCGTCTGGTCCTTACTAACTCTACTTCTTTAGTAATTTCATCCAGTGAAGGAACTGATTTGGTTTTGGCTCGTAATTTTTTTAGAATTGTTTCAAATCCATTTTTGGGGATATCTTGAATTGCAATGAGATTTAGGTCCGCCAAATCCTTTAATAGCCTTGCAGCTTTAGGATTTAATATGTCAACTCTTATTGTATTCATCGTAATCAAATTTAAGGAAACAAACGTTAAATGGGATTATTTTATTAAAAATAGTTGCAGCTACTATGAACAATGAACCATCAACTATGAACTAACTCACAATACTATCCGTCACCCTCGCTATATCCGTACTTATCTTATTAATAAATCCTAATTGCTCTTTTAGTAACAAATCATCCGAAGAAACAGCTTTGGGTTCACTTTCAACAGCAGATAGAGTTTTTAATGAACCTATCTCCACAACATCACCGTCCAATTTTTTGTTACAATCATTAAGAATAGCGATACTCTTTTTTATCAATTTAAGGTTTTCTACCGGGGCCCTATGTAATGCTTTGGAGGCCACTGATGATGCAATGGTTGCTATATACGAGGATAAAATATGGTTCAGCACTACAAACTTATGCACTTCTTTTATCTTCCGTTGCTTGCTTTTAGGCTCGGATGTCATTCGTTCAAATGCAGCTGATAAGTTGGCTGACTTTACATAAACATCCTTACGGGCAAGCTTATATTCAATGGTGCTAACCTCCCGGCCCAAAATACTTTCGGCAATTTTTGCCAGGTAGCTGACATTGGCATTGATCACTTCGCGCAGGTTTTGCTGGATCTGCTCGAACTCCCAGCTGGGGAAGATAAGATAACTGGCTATAAAGGCAATTGATGACCCTATGATGGTATCAATTATCCTTTCCTTAACAACAAGCCCCACACCTAAAAATTTAAACAGGATCAGCACATAGGGCGTCATAAAAATAACACTTACCACATAGTTTAACCTCAGGAAGCTATAGGTGCCTATCATCAGAATAATCAGCAATATAAATTGTGCGTCCTTATCCGGAATGAAAAGTAAAACAGCTATCCCGCCAATGCCGCCCGCTATGGTGCCGATAAGACGCTGATAATTGCGCTGTTTTGATAAGCTGAAACCGGGTTTTAAAATAACTATGATAGTTAACAGCACCCAATAGCTGTGATGCCCCAGGGCAATATACTTGGCGGTTACAAAACCTATTAAACATACCAGCGATACCCTTAGAGAATGCTTAAAGGCTGTGGAATTGAATGAAAAATTATCGAAAAATATATGCGGGGCATAGTCCTGCCGGGTTACAAACTTTGAGTACTCGCTATTGTCATTATCATTCTTTTCAACCAGGATCTCGGCTGATTTTGAGCTGTAATAGTTGTAAATGCTTTTTATCCGTTCATTTAAGTCACGCAGGTTTATCAGTATTTTTTTTAGGGCGATGTTGCTTATACCCTGTTCATTTGCGCCAATCTCATCAATTCTTAGCTTCAATTTTTCAAGCCCTGTATTAAAATCAGGTTTATGCTTATTGCGTTTGTTTGATAAAACCATGTAAGCAATATTATCAAGCTCATCAGCCATTTCCTGCAGCAGGTCGGCTATTTGTTTTAAAACCCCGGTAGCTTTAAATTTTTCGCGGATCTGGCCATAATCATAATGGGTGGCCATTATTTGCTCAAACATATCAACAAGGTCAACAAAGGTCAAAACCATTATCCGGCTCGGGTTTGTTGATTCCTTTACCATTATCCTGCTTTTAAAAAGCAGCTCGCGCACGGCATCCTGGTGCTGACTCACCTTTACTTGCTGTGATACCAGCTTGCGATAATTTTCATCAATATCCGTATCTGATAAATAAAAATCAGCTTTTATCCTTACAAATTTGGCAATGTCGGCTATGCTTTCGCCTAATGTTTGTTGTGCTGCGCGATAAGGCCTGATGCCGAAAAATATAAGACTGAACAATAAATACCAGATCCCGCCCGCTAAAATGATAAGGCTCAGTGTTAAAACTTCATTGGGCTTTGCTTCCTTGTCCATCATGAAGATCATAATCAACAGAGCGCAGGTTCCTATCGATGCGGCCCGGTTACCATATACGGTAAACATGGAGAACAAAAAGGAAAGTAGCGTGATCTCAATGCCTAAGGTAAACACATTCAACCTGGCAAAGCCGGTAATAACGGCAACTATAAAAAGGAACAGGTTGCCAATAGCCATGGCATTGCGCTTATGGTATAATGGCCCCGGACTATCAATGGTACAGATACATAAAGCGCCTAATGACATGGTGATACCCGTATCAAAATGATTTAGCTGCATTAATAAAAGGGAAGGAAACAGAATGCCGATTGTCATTCTTAAACCGTCAGAAAAATACTGGCTGTAAAAAAAGCTTTTTATCTCCCTGGTATCTATTTTCATCCTTATAATTTGTTTTTTTTATGGCGATGAAGCTATCATGAGCAATTTTAGTTTACTCTTTTTCTGGATGACGGTTTCATAAATGCTTTTTTAGGGCTTAAATAAGTATGCAAATTTAAAAAAATTAAATTATAAAGGCTTATTTTAGCAAATATTGCATTAATAATAGTTAACCATTATTAATTACTCATTATTTGCTAATTTTATGCGTCGGATATTTAATGTAAGAACTGAAAATAAAAACAGGACTTTAAATCATTTTATCTGCGCCAACTGTTATATAACCAATTATATTAAACTTATTTTTTATCCAATAGCTATATGCCATCTACGTTAAAACTCAGTCAAAGAGAAACAGCTTTTAATAATGAAGTTGTAACCCGTTTTGAGTTGTATAACAGTTTATTTCAAACACTGCCTTTTTACCAGGTAAAGGATACCGGGATCTTATTGCCTTTTTTTAGCTCGCATTGCGAAAAAGAAGCAAATAAGCAATTATCCCCGGCAGAGATTATCGAATCGTTCTTCAAAAAGTATGTTCCGGATATTGAGCACAGGGAACAGATCAACCGCATGTTTCGCTTTATTCAATATATTGAGCGGCAGGTGGTGTTGTTTGATGCAATTGAAGATTCATCATTCAGTAAAATAGGACGCGAAGATGAAACCGGCACTATGCAAAGCCTGCTGCAACAAGCCGCGGTAAGTGAGGAGCAACGGACAAATATTGGTAAAAAGCTGGATGATTTCTCGTTAAGATTGGTACTTACCGCGCATCCAACCCAGTTTTACCCCGGCTCGGTACTGGGTATAATGACTGACCTGATTGAAGCACTAAAAACCAATGATATAAATACCATTGATGTTTTATTACAGCAGCTTGGTAAAACGCCATTCTTTAATAAAACATCGCCAACACCGTTTGATGAAGCGGTGAGTTTGGCCTGGTTTCTTGAAAATATATTTTACCATGCAGTGTCGGGCATTCAATCAAAACTGGAAGATGAGTTTGAGTTGGATACCCAAAGAATTAACCAATTGCTGGAACTAGGCTTTTGGCCGGGCGGCGATAGAGATGGCAACCCAAATGTAACCGCAGAAATTACAAAAGCTGTATCCGGATTTTTAAGGCAAAGGGTTTTCAGAGCTTATTACAGAGATTTCAGGGTGTTAAAACGCCGGATAACTTTCAGGGGGGTAGAGAAGTCAATGGTTACCCTTGAAAAGCTGATCTATGACAATGCTTACAGTAAGCAGGAGCCTAAGAACGTTCAGGCGGAAATATTGGCTGTCCTCAGTTCCATAAGGCAAACACTTATTGCTGAACACGATAGCCTTTTTGTAAAAGTGGTGGATGACCTGATTAAAAAGGTTAGGTTGTTTGGCTGTTATTTTGCTACGCTGGATATCAGGCAGGATAGTCGCGTTCTTCGAAATGTATTTAATTATACGGTTCATCAAGTTCCTGCAGAAACCGGGATTGTAAAGGGATATGAAAGTTTTGATGAGCCTGAAAAACTGCAAAAGTTAACATTTAATAAAACTGATTTTCATTGCCCTGATGATGCCGATAAATTAATTTGCGATACGCTGAACACCATCAGGCTAATGAAGCAAATTCAGCATACCAATGGCGAAAAGGCTTGTCAGCGTTTTATTATCAGCAATTGTCAGCAAGCGTCAGATATCTTACAGTTAATTGATCTGTTTTTATGGAGCGGATGGGATAAGGATAACCTGAGTGTTGATTTTATGCCGTTGTTTGAAACGGTGAACGATCTTACACATGCTGCCGAAGTAATGGAACGCCTGTACACACATCCGTTTTATAAAGAACATTTACAAAAAAGAGGGAACCTGCAATCAATTATGCTTGGTTTCTCTGATAGTACAAAAGATGGCGGCTATTTAATGGCCAACTGGTCGATCTATAAAGCTAAAGTCGAACTTACTGCAATGGCCCGCAAATATGGGGTAGCACTTGCCTTTTTTGATGGCAGGGGAGGCCCACCGGCGCGTGGCGGTGGCAAAACCCATCGTTTTTATGCCTCAATGGGCGAGGAGATTGCCAATGAGCATATCCAGCTAACTATCCAGGGACAAACCGTTAGTTCACAATACGGCTCTGTTGAAACTGCCCGTTTTAATATGGAGCAGTTGATCAATGCCGGTATCATTTCAGCCCTTCATCCAAACAGGAACGACCTATTAGACAAAAGGCATAAAGAACTGATCTCAAAAATGGCTGATGAAAGCTATAAACTGTTCATTGCCTTGCGTCAGCATCCTTTATTTGTTGAATATTTAGAAAAATTTAGTCCGCTGAAATTATTGTCGCACATTAACATTAGCAGCAGGCCAACCAAGCGCAATACCGATGCTTCGCTAAAGCTGGAAGACCTGCGGGCTATAAGCTTTGTAACCTCATGGAGCCAGCTTAAACAAAGCATTCCCGGCTTTTATGGCGTTGGCACAGCATTAAGCAAGATGAAAGAAAACGGGCATTGGGATGAGATAAAAGAATTGTACACTAAGTCGGGTTTCTTTAAAACAATGGTTGATAACTGCACCATGTCAATGTCTAAATCTGATTTCAGGGTTACAGCTTATTTGGAGAATGATGAGAAATTCGGGTCGTTCTGGACAATGCTTAAGGATGAATTTGAACTTACCAAAGCTATGTTGCTTGAGCTTACCGGTAGCGAGGTGTTAATGCAGGAGTATCCTGTTGAGCGCCGCTCAATTGCCATCCGCGAAAAAATTGTATTGCCACTGGTTATTATGCAGCACTATGCGTTACAATGTTTAAATGATTGTAACGACGAGGAGCTGATCAAAATTTATAATAAGCTGGTGATCCGAACGGTTTACGGTATAGTAAATGCAGGGCGGAATTTGGCGTAATACAAAGAGACTTACGAAGTTTTTAAAACTTCGTAAGTCTGACCTTTACACTTATTTTTCTTTCGGATTTTCGCTTTTCGGACTTTACTGACTATATTCAAACCAGATACCTGTTTATTTGTTATAGCCTGTATATACTTAACCACTTAAAATGAAGAACGTAATTTACCTGTTATCAGGGGTGATGATTTTGCTTTGTGCTCAAGCATGCCAGGACAAAAAAAGTAAGAATTATAACCAGGGCCAGGATGAACAGGAGGGTGTTGTATTTATAAAAAGTGGTATTGAAGGTGGCCTTACCGAAATAAAAGCATCCGGTTTAGCTATAACAAACTCAAATAATCAGAAAGTTATCGACCTTGCGAAAATGATGATTGACGATCATACAAAAACTGGTGAGGAACTTAAGCAACTGGAAACTGATAAAAAAATTACAGAAACAGATACCATTAACAGTGCACATCAGCAAATGATCAATGATCTCTCAAAAAAGTCAGGGAAGGCATTTGATAAAATGTATCTGCAAATGATGGTTGCTGATCATGAAGAAGCGGTAAAACTATTTACCAATGCCAGCTCAAATTCTGATAATAAAATAAAAAAGGTAGCCTCGCAAAATTTACCAACCATAAAGATACACCTGGATTCGGCAAATGCCATTTGTATTGCATTAAAGTAGAGACGTACTATTTTTGTCTGATACTTTAACTGCAAAATTCTTATATAAGCTTGTATATTTGGCCGATTAAAATATCCGGATAGTTCATTAATGAAGAAAAACTTTTTTATAGCCTTTGAAGGCATTGACGGTAGCGGCAAAAGCACCCAGGTTAAATTATTAAAAGAAAAGCTTGAAGCAGCGGGATTAAAAGTTTATACTACCTGTGAACCTACCGAGAGCCCGATGGGCAAAATGATAAGGGATATATTCAGTCACAAGATTGAGGCAGATCACAGAACCATTGCCGCATTGTTTGTTGCCGACAGGTTAGACCACCTGCTAAACAAAACCAACGGAATTTTAAAGATGCTTGAAGATGGGTATACGGTAATAACCGACAGGTATTACCTATCATCATACGCTTACCAAAGCCCATATATGGATCTGAACTGGGTGATTCAGGCTAACTCTTTAAGTGCCGGGTTATTACGGCCAGATCTGAACATATACATTGATATCTCACCCGAAATAAGCATTGAGCGCCTTAATAAAGGACGAACCTCTATTGAACTTTACGAAACTCTTGATAACTTAAAGAATGTGCGGGGTAAGTATTTCGAGATTATTGAATTGCTGAAAGATGAGGAGAAGGTTTTTGTTACGGATGGAAATAAAAATCCCGAAGCAATAGCTATCGGGATTTGGGATAAAATATCAAGTCAGTTCCTGTAAGGAACTATAATAAAATTTGCTTTTTAGCGATTTTTAAACACAGGATGCTGCGGAGCTTTAACCTTAACAGGTACAGGTGTATAAGCGGGCCTTAAGTTAAATAATTTAGCTATAAGCTTATTGATTTTATTTCCTGCTTCTGAAGATAAGATGCCGTTCCCTATTAAAAAGTTGATTAGTGAATTCCTATTCATGTTAATTAATATTAGTAATTATATCTATCAAACGTATTCTCTTCCTCAAAATTATAAATAATTACGAGAATTCAAAATATATTTAATGTCATTTTAAATAATAAGACGTTTTATTGTCAATTGTTTAATTAATTACTGAATAGTTTAATGCTTAAAATAATTTAAGCTGTTGTTGCATTGGCGGTTTGGCTTTACCCAAAACCGTGCGGCCACCATACTTCCATGAGTTATTTCTTTCTTCCTCTATAACTTTATTGAAATTAGCGTTTGGGATAAAATCTTTCTCGGCCCTTTGTGCTACCTGGGTTAAGCGTTTAATGGCTTCATTCTTTTCATTTAAACCTAATTTGGCTTTATGAATTGCTGTTTGCAATATGCCAATAGTTTCGTCATATACTTTTGTGGGGACCGGGAAAGGGTGGCCGTCTTTACCTCCGTGGGCAAATGAAAACCTTGCCGGGTCTTTAAATCGTGATGGTGTACCATGGATCACCTCGCTAACCAATGCTAATGATTGAAGCGTACGCGGCCCTAAACCTTGTAATTGCAGCAGCCCTTCAAAATCTTTTGGCTGTTTTTCATGTGCCAGCCATAAAACTGCCCCGAGTCTTTTCAAATCAACATCTTTAGCTCTCACATCATGATGGTTTGGCATGGTTAGCTTGCCAATCTCTTTAAGCATATGGTCAGGGTTTTCGCCTGCAATTTGCATAATGCCTTTTCGCGAAGCATCGGCCTGCTTATCGGCCATGTTTAAAATGCTGCCGGTATTTTGCCCGTAAATAAAAGTATGCGGATCATCCACAAATGAGGTAAGCTGTTCCGAATGCCAGTGATAACGCCTTGCCGTTTTGCTTTCGGCGCTCATTCCCTGTTGCACAACGGCCCATTTGCCGCTGCTGCTTAATATAAAATTATGAGTGTACAATTGAAAGCCATCCTGGATGGCAGTATTATCTACCTTTGCGCTCAGTTTACTGCATTTTACGAGGTGATTACCGTTGAGCCCTGTTGTTTCACTGATCCTCATTAACTCATCAGGGGTTTGCAGTGAGTGTTTACCTTTTCCACCACAAATATAAATACCCAGTTCTTTGCTATGCGGATTTACAGATCGCTTCAGCGCACCCATAACCGATGTTGTAATGCCGGAGGAATGCCAATCCATCCCCATAACCGCACCAAGACTCTGGAACCAGAAGGGATCACTTAAACGACTTAAAACTTCGTCTTTGCCATAATCAAGCACAATATTTTCCACCACAGCCAGGCCCAGCTTCGCCATCCGTTCAGCAAGCCAAACAGGTACGTAGCCATAATGCAAAGGTAAATCCGCACTTCCTGATCGCTTCATGCTAACAAAGTTAGCAAATTATTATGAATTAATAATGGTATAGTTATTTAGGAGGCTCCGCTGGAGCCAATGATTTATGCCGTTTTTTTTCTATAAACACGATACTCCTAACAGAGTGTGGATCCATTTATAATAGATTGAGAACTCTCTCGGCTTTTAGACTCCATCGGAGTCGCCTGTTTATAGAAGCAAAACTATCTCAACGAATCAAACCCATATTTTACATCATTCCAAAATTCATCCAATGCAATTATCCGGGGTTTAAAAAAGGAAATTAACGCAGGCCAGTCGGCTTTGTTGAAAATACTTACGCCATCAATCTGCTTATAGATACGACTGATGCTTTTACCAGATTCGTCAATTCCATGCAGTTCCCATTCCCAGGTTTCATCAAGCGTAGCATGCAGTATGTTTTTAAATTCCTTAAACTGTTCGAAAAATAATTCCTGGATCCCGGGATCTGAATGCGTAAGCTCAATGGCTATCGAAGCAGACCGCTTATCGGCCTGCATTTTAAAGTAAACATGTTTTATCCCGGTTTTATAATTAACCCAGTTTACCCGTAACCCTTCTGCAGATAGCTGCGGAGAAATGTACTGGCCAAAGGTGGTCCAGAATTGTTGCTTAAGCTGCGATGCTTCGTCTTTACTGTACATTGAGGGTTAGAGAGTCAAGAATCAAGAGGTCAAGAATCAAGAGAAATATTGGTGCTATTTATTAACGGTGAACGGTAAACTAAGTTTCTCATCCTGTGAGCTGCTGCCTAATATCAATTTATAATTACCCGGGTATACCTTCCATGCATGTGATATCATATCCCATTTTTGCAATTCTTTTACGGGGATCTTTATGGTGACGGATTGTTCAACACCAGTAGCTACCGAAACTCTGTTAAAGCTTTTCAATTCCTTTACCGGCATCCGGGCAATTTGCGGATATTCAATATAAGCCTGTACCACTTCATCGCCATTCATCTTCCCGGTATTTTTAACCTGGATGCTAACGCTAATGGTATCTGTTGATTTATACCTGCTTTTAAGTTCATTTTTTTGTGAATATGCAAATGTTGTATAACTCAACCCAAAACCAAACGGATATTGCACAGGGCCCGTATAATAACGATAGGTGCGGCCCTTCATGCTGTAATCTTTATAATCCGGTACGTTGCTTAGTGCTTTATAAAATGTAAGCGGCAAGTGGCCTGATGGGGAAACATCGCCAAAAATCAGATCCGCCAGTGCATTACCACCCTGTTCGCCGGGGTACCAGGCCAGTATAATGGCATCGGCATAAGGCGCTATAGCATCAATATCGATATCACTTCCGGCTGTTATAACCGCTATAATAGGTTTGTTTTGTACAGATTTTCTTAATTCTTTCATAAAAGCTACCTCACTTGCAGGCAAGCTTAAATTTTTCCGGTCGCCGCCGGTTTCTGATAAAAAGGCATCGCCAGCTTCGCCCTCCAAAACAGGAGAAAGACCTATCACGGCTATGGTCGCATCAGCATTGCCTGCAGCCCATGTGCCACCAAAGTGGGTGGTATCTTTATAATCCGATCCCTGGTCGTATTCAACTCTTGCTCCTGGTCCAACGGCGGCTGTAATCCCCTCCACAAAATTTACAACCTTACTGCTGGTGCCATGGTAGTTAGCTATCATGGCATCAAGCGAGGCTGCATTTGGCCCCAGCACCATAAAGCTGGAATAATTGCTTTTGTTAAGCGGCAAAACATTGTTGTTGTTTTTTAACAATACCATGCTTTGCTGCGCTGCCTTGCGGGCGAGTGTGGTGTGCGCGTTATTATGAACGCTATCTGCACCGTAATTAAAGTAAGGCGAGGCTACAGCGTCATCATAAAATCCAAGCTTAAATTCGGTGCGCAGCAATGCTGCCAGCGCCCCGTTGATTTCATTTTCAGTAAGCAGGCCTTTTTGTACCGCTTTAAGGGCATCATTCTGTAAAACAGTTGAGCAATCCAAATCAATCCCGGCTTTAATTGCGGCAGCCGCAGTTTCTATGGGGCCGGGTAATGATTTATGGGTTGAATAAACGTCATTCAGCGCTCCGCAATCGGTAACCACATGGCCCTTAAATCCCCACTCTTTTCTTAAAACATCCGTCAGTAGCATTTTGTTAATCGAGTTTGGTGTGCCATTCACTTTATTGTAGGCACTCATTACCGATTCAACACCGCCATTAACCAAAGCATGAAAAGCATACAGGTAGGTTTCGCGCAGGTCTTTTTCATCCACCACAGCATCAAAATAATCACGGGTAGCTTCGGGACCGCTGTGCACGGCAAAGTGCTTGGCTGTGGCTGATGTTTTTAAATGGTTGGGATCATCGCCCTGTAAACCTTTAACAAAAGCGGTTCCCATCGTTGCGGTTAAGTAAGGATCTTCTCCATAGGTTTCCTGGCCGCGTCCCCAGCGCGGATCGCGGAAAATATTGATGTTGGGTGTCCAGAAGGTAAGGCCCATGTATTGTAAATGCCTGTCTTTTGCTATGGCCAGGTTATATTTAGCCCTGGCCTCGGTTGATATTGCAGTTGATACTTGTTTTAGCAGGTCATCGTTAAAAGTTGCCGCCATACCAATAGCCTGTGGAAATATAGTTGCTTCGCCTGCACGCGCCACACCATGTAACGCCTCGTTCCACCAGTTATAGGCCGGAATGCCAAGGCGCGAAACTGCCTTGCTGTTGTACCCTAAAAGCGAAATCTTTTCTTCTATTGTTAATCGGGAAATCAGATCTTTTACCCTGGCATCAATAGGTTGCGCGGCATCCTTATAAATAAATTTATTTTGTGCCTGTAGCAGGCAGGGCATAAAAACCATCGACCCCAATAAAAACAGGCAGAACTTTAGCGTTGTATTCATAATAGGCGCTAAAGTAAAGCGTTTAAGCCAAAATTCATTGCAAATATGCAATATCTTGCTTGCCTGCATTTGCAGAAAAGAATTACTTTAGCAAAACCATTAAAAATCCATTCGAAAAATGACTCAATTGATGAAAAAACTGTTTTTACCCGCTTTTTTATTGATCGGCAGCTTGGCTTTTAGTCAGCCAGCGCCAAAACCATACGGCCCTTTGCCTACAAAAGGCCAGCTAAATTGGCAGGAAACAGAAATGTATTGCCTGATCCATTTCGGACCGGATACTTATACTGATAAGGAGTGGGGGTTTGGCGATGAAGATCCACAGATAGTAAACCCAACGCAGTTTAGCGCTCTGCAAATTGTTGGCGCTGCAAAGGCAGGCGGCTTTAAAGGGATTGTAGTAGTAGCCAAACATCATGATGGCTTTTGCTTATGGCCAACCAAAACCACTGAACATAATATATCAAAAAGCCCTTATAAAAATGGCAAAGGCGATATTTTGCAGGAGTACAGGGATGCCTGTAATAAATTAGGAATGCAAATGGGGGTTTACTGCTCGCCATGGGATAGGAACAGCGCTCTTTATGGCAAGCCTGAATATGTAACTGAAGTTTACCGCAAACAACTGGAAGAACTATACACCCATTATGGCCCGATCTTTATATCATGGTTTGATGGGGCAAACGGGGGCGATGGCTATTATGGCGGAGCAAGAGAAGTACGGAAAATTGACCGTTCAACCTATTATGGCTGGAAAGATACCTGGGCAATTCCCCGCAGAATGCAACCTGGTGCGGTTTTATTTGGCGATGTGGGCCCGGATGTACGTTGGGTTGGTAATGAAGGCGGCCATGCCGGCGTAACAAGCTGGGCAACCTATACACCACATGCCCCTGACGAGGGGAAAGAGCCGGGAAATGGTTATACTAAAGATTCTGAAGGAGTTGAAGGACATCGTGATGGCAAATACTGGATGCCTGCTGAATGCGACGTAGCTTTACGCCCGGGATGGTTTTATCACAAAGACCAGGATGAAAAGGTAAAATCACCAGATACGTTATTGAGCCTTTATTATCAGAGTGTTGGGAGAGGAGCTTGCCTTGACTTGGGTTTATCACCAGACAGGCGCGGATTGCTGTTTGAAAATGATGTGAACTCATTAAAACAATTCGGCCAGATAATTAAGCAAACATTTGCTGTTAACCTGGCTAAGGGAGCAACATTAAAAGCAAGTAATACAAGAGGAAATAATAAAGTTAAATTCGGTGCGGCTAACCTGCTGGATAATGACCGTTATAGCTATTGGGCTACTGATGACAAAGTGTTAACACCGGAGCTTACTTTAGATCTGCATAAAAATAAAACATTCAACGTGATTCGTTTACGTGAGAACATTAAGCTGGGCCAGCGCATTGATGCGGTAGCGGTTGACGCATGGCAAAATGGTAAATGGGAACAAATTGCCACAGCAACAAGCATTGGCGGAAACCGGCTTATTCGTTTGCCCGCAGATGTTACAGCAAGTAAGGTTAGGTTAAGAATAACCAAAGCCGCTGTTTGTATTGCGTTGAGCGATTTCGGGTTATATAAAGAGGCTAAAATTTAATTTAGAAACGCAATACTTTGCTTCTGTTTAAAGGATTAAAAAGGAAATATGAAAAATATATTAATCGCGGTTTTTTTAACGGGCATATCAATGCAGGTATCTGCCCAGGAAATTCCTTTGTACGATACTTTATCAAAACCGCAGTTAATATCAAAACAATTTGCGTTTACTGAAGGGGCATCGGTTGATAAAAAAGGGAACGTGTTTTTTACCGATCAGCCAAATAACAAGATCTGGGAATATAGCACGGATGGTAAACTTTCGCTTTTTTTAGATAGCGCCGGCCGGTCAAACGGGATGTATTTTGATAAAAAAGGAAATTTGGTTACTTGCGCCGATGAGCACGACCAACTTTGGTCTATCAGTCCGGATAAAAAGATTAAGATTTTACTTGCTGATTTTGGCGGTCATTTAATGAACGGGCCGAATGACATTTGGATAGATGCCAAAGGAGGCATTTACATGACCGATCCATATTACCAGCGGGATTACTGGACAAGGAAAAAATCAGACCTGGATGGGCAAAAAGTTTATTATCTGCCAAAAGGCAAAAAGCAACCAATAATTGTTGATGCCAACTTTAAACGACCCAATGGCATTGTTGGCACCCCCGATGGTAAATACCTGTACGTTGCGGACATAGGCGATAATAAAATGTATAAGTACACCATCGAAAAAGATGGAAAACTAAGTAACCGCGAATTATTTACAGCCCAAGGCGGCGATGGAATTACATTAGATGAAAGAGGTAATTTATACATCAGTGGCAATGGCGTTACCATTTATAATCCGCAAGGAAAAAAGATCGGTCATATCCCGGTTCCTGAACCCTGGACAGCCAATTTATGCTTTGGCGGTGTAAATAAGGATGTTTTATTTATGACGGCATCAAAAGCTATTTATACCTTGAAGATGAATGTGAAAGGGGTGGAGTGATTTGATTTCGGAAGTTGGAATTTTTCACTGTTGTTTGTTTTTCAATGGTGTTCAAGAAGGCTTCGCCGTTTCGATTTCGGAATTTAAAAGAAGATTTTATATCCGTTTAAGCAGCATATGGCTTAATATGATTTAACTCTTCTCTTTTTTCATCCAATTCTGCTTCCAAATCCAAATCATCCTGTAATCCAAGCCAGAACTTTGCAGAATTTCCAAAGAATTGGCTTAGCCTTAACGCAGTATCAGCAGTTATTCTGCGATTTCCTTTAATTATTTCAGAGATTCGGGTTTGAGGGATCTTGGTTTCTTTAGCCAATCTATAAGAAGTTATACTTAGGGGGATTAAGAATTCCTCCTGTAATATTTCTCCGGGATGTATATTAGGTAGCTTTTCCATGCATTTTTATAATGCAATTCAAACTTAAAGCTAATATTTTTATTTATAGTAGGTAACTAGCGTTACCAATGTCACATTGAATTTTAGTTAATTAACTGTTACTATTATCATCTATATTAGATAATGCGATTCTTATTTTTAGATTTGAATGTAACCAATCCAACCTGATATAAAAATTGTGGTTAATACTGAACGTGAAAAATTAGTTGAAGCTATTGCAAATCCCGACAAAATATGGGATGTAATAGTTGTTGGCGGGGGCGCTACCGGTTTAGGCACAGCGCTTGATGCTGCTTCGCGCGGGTATAAAACATTATTGCTTGAACAGGTGGATTTTGCAAAGGGAACGTCCAGCCGCAGTACAAAGCTTGTTCATGGTGGCGTTCGTTACCTGGCCCAGGGAGATATCGGCTTAGTACGCGAGGCTTTGTACGAACGTGGACTGCTTCTAAAAAACGCAACACATCTTGTAAAAAACGAATCGTTCATCATCCCCAATTATGAATGGTGGGGTGGTGCATTTTATACCATAGGGTTAACTATTTATGATCTGTTGGCGGGGAAACTTAGCTTCGGCCGCTCAAAACATATTTCAAAAAAAGAAACCATCAGCAGGCTTCCAGGCATCCTGCAAAAAAAACTATACGGTGGTGTGGTCTACCATGATGGCCAGTTTGATGATTCCCGGCTTGCCATAAATCTGGCTCAAACCTGTCTGGAACAAGGGGCAACGGTGTTAAATTATTTTAAAGTAACGGGCTTGCTTAAAGATGATAAAAAAATTGCCGGGGTTACCGCTAAAGACCTGGAGTCGGGCATTGTTTATCAGCTTAAAAGTAAAGCGGTAATTAATGCAACCGGTGTATTTGTTGACGACCTGCTCCAAAAAGATGAACCGCATAAAAAGCCGCTGGTACGATCGAGCCAGGGCATTCATATTGTGGTCGACAGCTCATTTATGCCTGGCAACGATGCGATCATGATCCCTAAAACGGATGATGGCAGGGTGCTTTTTGTTGTTCCATGGCATGGCAGGCTATTGATAGGTACTACGGATACTCCTCTGAATGAACACAGCCTTGAACCCATAGCGCTGGAAGAGGAGATAAATTTTGTAATGAGGACGGTTGGCAAGTATTTAACCCGCGCACCTGAACGAAAGGATGTCCTCAGCATATTTGCGGGCTTGCGCCCGCTGGCTGCGCCACAGGAAGGGTCAGCTAAAACAAAAGAAATTTCGCGCAGTCATAAACTTATCGTTTCTGCATCAGGACTTATCACCATAACAGGTGGTAAATGGACAACTTACCGCCGGATGGCCCAGGATACAATTGACAAGGCCATTGAAACCGCTAAGCTACAGCCGCATGCCAATGTAACAAAGGACCTGTCCATACATGGTAATAAAAATGATGTTGACCGGAAGGATCATCTGTATGTTTACGGAAGTGACAAGGAAGATCTGCTGGCCTTAATTAAGGAAAATCCGGAATGGGGGGAGAAGTTACATCCCCGAATGGAATATATCCAGGCAGAAGTGATCTGGGCAATAAGGCATGAAATGGCATGCACAGTTGAAGATATACTGGCCCGCAGGGTAAGGATGCTTTTTCTGGATGCGCGGGCGGCTATTGATACAGCCCCCCTGGTTGCCCGGCTAATAGCGAAAGAATTAAACAGGGACGAAAACTGGGAAAAAACACAGGTGGCTGATTTTAATCATACCTCCCGGGGGTATTTATTAATTGCTTAGCGGTTGATAGTTCATACTTAATTTGTATTTTAACCCAACCAATTTTAACCAATCTTCATGTGCTTAGTTACGGTTAACAGTATCCAATACTTTTAGCTATCAACTATGATCCATGAACTATGAACCACTCATGAACAACACAATGGAAGAAGGATACATCTTAGCTTTAGACCAGGGCACAACCAGTTCACGGGCTATTATTTTTGATCACAAAGGTCAGATCAGGTCTGTTGCACAGAAAGAGTTTACGCAGATCTTCCCTAAACCCGGATGGGTGGAGCATGACCCTAACGAGATCTGGTCAACACAGGCCAGTGTGGCTGCCGAAGCAACCGTTAAGATAGGTATTAACGGTAAAAACATTAGGGCGATCGGGATTACCAATCAGCGTGAAACCACTATAGTTTGGAATAAGGAAACAGGTTTACCGGTATACAACGCCATAGTTTGGCAGGATAGGCGGACATCTGAATATTGTAACCAACTTAAAAATGAAGGTCATACCGATTTGATCCGCTCAAAAACTGGGTTGATAATCGACTCCTACTTTTCTGCCTCTAAAATAAACTGGATCTTAAATAATGTTGATGGGGCCAAAGAATTAGCAAATGATGGAAAGCTAGCATTCGGAACGGTTGATAGCTGGCTGATCTGGAAGTTTACCCGCGGTAAAGTGCATGTTACTGATGTAACCAATGCCAGCCGCACCATGCTTTATAATATTCGGACACAGCAATGGGATAAGGAACTGCTGAAGATCTTCGAGATCCCTGACAGTATGCTGCCTGAAGTAAAGCAATCAAGCGAGGTTTACGGCGAAACTGACACTACCATTTTTGCATCAAAAGTACCTATAGCTGGCATAGCAGGCGATCAGCAGGCCGCCTTGTTCGGGCAGATGTGTATTGATAAGGCCATGGTTAAAAATACCTATGGCACCGGCTGTTTTATGCTGATGAACATTGGAGAAACGTTTATCGAATCGAAAAATAATTTGCTGACCACCATTGCCTGGAAAATAAACGGGAAAATTCAATACGCATTTGAGGGGAGTATTTTTATAGGTGGCGCAGTAGTGCAATGGCTGCGCGACGGGCTTGGGATTATTAAAACTTCGGCCGAGGTTGAGAAGCTTGCATTAAGTGTGAAAGATACCGGTGGTGTGTATTTTGTACCGGCCTTTGCAGGTTTGGGTGCCCCTTACTGGGATCCTGATGCCAGGGGCACTATAGTAGGCATCACGCGGGGCACAACATCAGGCCATATTGCCCGTGCCGCAATTGAAGCCATTGCTTACCAAACGGTTGATGTTTTAAAAGCCATGGAAGCAGATGCCGGTTTAAAAATAAAGGAATTAAGGGTTGATGGCGGCGCAACCGCCAATAACTTATTGATGCAATTCCAGGCAGATTTGTTGAATTGTAAAGTAATAAGGCCCCATATTGTTGAAACAACTGCACTGGGCGCCGCTTATTTAGCGGGGCTGGCCGTTGGCTACTGGAACAATGTTGAAGAGATCCAAAAACAATGGCAATCGGAACGGGATTTTCTTCCTGTTGAAGATGCTGCTGTGATGAAGGACGCAATGTCGGGATGGAAAAGGGCCGTTGCTGCAACACAAAGCTGGTCGAAAAACTTGTAGAGACGCAATACTTTGCGTCTCTGGAAATGCCGATGTGTAAATTATAATATTAACAAAGACGCAAAGTATTGCGTCTCTACGAGAATTACCTTAAAACCAAATCAAAATGTCACCATTTATAGCCGAACTGATCGGTACCATGTTATTGATATTATTAGGCGATGGCGTAGTTGCCAATGTTTTACTGAACGATACCAAAGGCAATAACAGCGGCTGGATGGTTATTACTACCGCCTGGGGGCTTGCCGTTTTTGTAGGCGTGGTTGTTGCAGGGCCCTATAGCGGGGCTCATTTAAATCCGGCAGTTACTATAGGGCTTGCCATTGCAGGTAAGTTTGCATGGGGAAGCGTACCCTCCTATATTTTAGCCCAGATGCTGGGTGCTTTTTTAGGTGCGTTTTTGGTTTGGATAATGTATTATGATCACTTTAAAAGAACCAACAAGCCCGATGCCATTTTGGCCATCTTTTGTACCGGGCCCGCAATCCGTAATTATATATCAAATATTGCCAGTGAGATAATCGGAGCGTTTGTATTGATATTTACTGTTTTTTATATTTCCGGTGCGCAGATCACTCCAAGTAAAACACCTATTGGTTTAGGGTCTGTCGGCGCATTACCCGTGGCTTTACTGGTTTGGGTAATTGGCTTATCGCTGGGCGGGACTACCGGTTATGCCATTAACCCGGCCCGTGACCTTGGCCCAAGAATAGTTCATTTTCTTTTTCCAATAAAAAATAAAGGCACAAGCGACTGGCAATATGCCTGGATCCCCGTTTTAGGCCCCATTGCTGGGGGCGCCATTGCTGCAATAGTATACCTGCAATTGAAATAATTGTAAATTGATTGCCGGGAAATTTATGATTGAATATTTTTTATAATTTTATAAGGTAAACTATAATACCTGAAAATACATTGCTATAAGGGCCTTACCTAATTATAATACCCGTACATGAAACGAATTTTAGTTTTAGTTCCGTTTTTATTTTTGTTTCATACAGGGTTCTCCAGCCAGGGTCATGATAGTCTTTTATTAAAGCTTAATAATATCCTCGACAAAAAGAAGGATTATGATGCCGGGAAATCAGCCCGGATAGAAAAATTGCAACGGGATTTAAATAATGCCGTTAATCCCAATCTGAATTTTAAATACAGCGTTTATCTGCAGCTGTACGAAGAGTATAAATCATTTAACTATGATGAGGCTTTTCATTATGCACAAAAACTCCAGCAAACCGGGGATGCGCTAAAGGACCCGGTAAAAATTGCATACAGCCGGATAAAGTTTGGGTTTATTTTGCTTTCATCGGGGATGTTTAAGGAAACCTTCGATACGCTAAAAACAGTGAACGTTAAGTTTTTGAATGATGAATCGCGCAAGGAATATTATTTTTTAACGGCCCGTACTTACTATGATCTGGCCGATTTTGATAAGGATAACTATTATACGCCAATTTATAACGTAAGGGCAGGAAAATACATTGACTCAGCCACAGCCTTATGCAAGCCAAATTCTTTTGAATACATCTATTATAAGGGTTTAATGTTTCTTAAAACAGGCAATATTCCGCAGGCTATTATCAACTTAAAAACTCTTATAAAAAGCTATAAACTAACCGATCACCAGTTTGCTGTAACAGCATCAACGCTTAGTGATATTTATATCCGGGGTAAAGAACCTGATAGCGCAATTGATCTGCTGATCCTAGCCGCCATGGCCGATATCAGGTCATCAACTAAAGAGGCCGCCGCAATGACCAACCTGGCCCAGCTGCTTCACAAGAATGGGGACGTTAAAAATGCCTATGTATACATTAAGCAAGCTTTGGAAGATGCCATTTATTACGGCGCCAGGCAACGCAAGATCCAGGTAAGCGCTATTTTACCGGTGATTGCCGGCGAAAGGATAAATTATGTAGAAGAACAGCGTCGTGTATTATTCTTTTATGCATCCTCACTTACTGTTCTGGCTATAATAGTGGTTGTGTTTGCTGTTATTATTTACAAACAGCTACGAAAGTTAAGATTGGCAGATAAAGTGATACTGGAAGCAAATCATAACCTGCAGGAAAGTATTATCCAGTTAAACGAAGCAAATAAGATAAAGGAAGAATATATAGGCTATTACTTCAACCTTATATCTGAATATATTAATAAGCTGGAGCGCTTTAAACGGTCTGTTGATAATAAGTTAACTACCAAACGATATGATGATATCGGCATAATTGTAAACAATATTAATTTAACCAAGGAGCGTGAAGAGCTGTTTATAAATTTTGATAAAGCTTTCTTAAAGATCTTCCCCAATTTTGTAACCGGCTATAACGCGCTTTTTGGTGAAGAGAACCATGTTAAACTATTACCCAATCAATTGCTGAATACCGACCTCCGGATCTTTGCCCTGATAAGGCTTGGAATTAGCGATACTGAAAAAATTGCACACATTTTGGAGTACTCCGTTAATACCATCTATAATTATAAAGCCCGCATAAAAAGCAAGTCCCTCATCTCAAATGATGAATTTGAAGCGGCTATTATGGCTATAAAAGCCATATAAATCCTTTATACCTATTTATAAAAGGTTATACAGGGTTTATATTTCAATTACTTTGATCTTATTTTAATTATCTGTGTATCAATTAATTGTGATTGGTTCGGCTTTGCATTTCTTTATATTTTGATTTTGAAATTAGCACCTGCGTGTTTTATATCCTCTCTTTGATTTGTCAATTACCCGAAGCTAAATAGTAAGCAGGTAATTGAAATTATAAACCAACCAACTTCTAAATTTTATTGTGTTATGAGAATGTATCAAACATCCGGTGTGTTGTTTAAATATGTTTCTGTACAAGCATTATTGCTGTATAAAAACGCTGCGTGTAAAAAACGAACCGGCATTTACTTATCATCCGGCTAAACCTGTGCTATACGGTTATACTATGCCCTCAATTCAAAACCAACCAATCAATTAATAAACTCAAATACTTAAACATTATGTATAAAAAACAATTACTAAAATTATTTTTTTGCTCCTTGTTTTTACTGTTTTCAGGCTGGGCCTCGGCTCAAAATGTAACAGTAAGCGGTAAAGTTACCGACGAAAAGGGGCTGCCACTTCCCGGCGCTACCATTAGTGTAAAGCAAACTCAAAACGGGACGAACTCCGATGTTAACGGAAAATATACCATCAGCGTTAGCAAAACCGGTGTGCTGGTGTTTTCAATGGTAGGGTATTCAAAACAGGAAATTGCTGTAAACAACCGTACCGAAATTAACGTGACTTTAAGAGAAGATAACCGCTTACTGAACGAAGTGGTAGTTGTGGGCTACGGAACGCAAAAACGTAAAGACCTTACCGGTTCCATTTCTTCAGTTAAAGGTGCGGTATTCAAAGATCAGCCCATTACCAACCCTATAGAGGGGTTGCAGGGAAGGATTTCGGGCGTTAATATTGTTGAAAACTCAGCAGCCCCTGATGCAGTTCCGCAAATTATTATAAGAGGTTTGGCTTCATTTTATCAGCCTAACCCATTGTATATAGTTGATGGCGTTAGGCAGGCTGATCTGAATAACGTTAATCCGCAGGATATAGCGTCAATTGATGTTGCTAAGGATGCAGCCTCGGCAGCCATTTATGGTTCGGCAGCGGCTGGTGGTGTTATACTTGTTACCACTAAAAAAGGCTCAGGAATTGGAGCACCGCCGCAAATAAATTTTAGCGCAAGATATGGTTTTACAAAACCAAAATTAGTACAGCTGCTTGACAGGGATAACTATATAAAAATGGAGAATATTGTTAACCCCAAATTTTTTGCCGGCGCAGGCAGAACGGATACCCTTGCCAATACCAACTGGGTAGATGCGTTATACCGCAATGGTACTGAACAAAATTACGCCCTTTCAATTACCGGCGCATCGGCAAATGTAAATTACCTGGCATCGGGATTTTATAACCAGCAAACCGGTATTTTTATAAAAAATTACTCGAACATTGGCGGCGCCCGTGTTAATACAGATTATAAGTTAAGTAAATATATAACTATAGGCGAGCAAATAAATGCATCACAACGCATAACATCGCCGCTTGTTGGTGCCCAGGCCGATCTGCATAACGCCCCATTCCGCACTCAGCCAATTATTCCGATATACAATAAAGACGGTTCATATGGAACTGAACCTTCAGGTTATAACGGACTTCAATTTTCAGGCCCCAACCCATTGGGTGCGGTAAATTCAGCAATGGCGCAGAATACGAAAAATAATTTTCAGGGTAATGCTTATGCAGATATCAAGCTGCCCTTGCACCTGGACTTTAAAACCACCCTTGGATATAGTTACTACAACGAAACGCAGGATTTTTTCCAGAATACCTACAATTTTGGCTCTGTAGCATCTGCAGTAAATTCGCTTAGCAAATCATATGCACAAAGCAGCCAATTGTTAACCAACTATGTGCTTTCATATAACCAAAGTATAGGCAAACATAACATCAATGCTTTGGTGGGTTATGAGCAGATAGTAAATAAAACAAATAATATTTATTCGGGCGAAAGCCAGATAGGGATTCCCGGCTACTCGTATGTTCAAACATCGGCTTCGGCTTTATCGCTTTCCGGTACTTATGATCCGCAAAGCCTTATAAAATCGCAGTTTGCCCGCGTAAACTATAATTATAATGAGCGTTATTACTTATCGGCTTCCATAAGACAGGACGCCAATTATACACAATTTGGGCCTGATAAGGTAAAAGGTGTTTTCCCTGCAGTGTCAGCCGGCTGGACGATTAGTGAAGAGCCGTCATTTAAAAAAATATTGCCTGTTTTTAACAGCCTTAAGTTACGCGCCAGCTACGGCCAGTTGGGTAACAGTACAGGTTTCCCCCCATACTTTTTCACATCAAATTACAGCCAGTTTAATCTTAGCACAGGTATAGCCGGTGGTGCGCAGGGGTTTGCCCCGGGTCAGCCTTTCCAGATAGCTAACTCCTTAAACAGTATCCCGAACCCTGCTTTGCATTGGGAAACCATTACTGAAACCAGTGTTGGTTTAGACGGGGAAGCTTTAGACGGCGCGCTTTACTTTACAGTTGAATGGTATAATAAAAAAACATCTGATTTAATATATGCATTGTCGTTGCCTCAAAGTACTGGCTTTACACAATCATACATAACCAATATTGGCGATGTTAGTAACAAAGGGTTTGATCTGATGGTAGGCTACCACAATAAAATTGGTAAGTTGGGTTTTGACATAAGCGCTAATGCGAGCTTTAATAAAAATAAAGTTACCAAGCTAAGCGGTGCAGCCACCGATGCCGTGTATGGTGGTTATAATTTTTACGGCATGGGCGATATAGGTTTTAACACAATGTCAAACCAGCAATTAACTATTACAAAGGCCGGCCAGCCATTTGGCCAGTTCTATGGGTATAAGGCATTAGGAATATTTAATAGCCAGGACGAAGCTCAAAAGCAAGTTGTAAATGGCAATAAAGCAAACATAGGCGATCTTCAGTTCCAGGATTTGAATGGTGATGGAAAAATTGATGTTAACGACAGGCAGGTAATTGGTAATCCAAACCCTAAAATGGTTTATGGCTTCAATATTCGCCTTAATTATGGAGGCTTTGATTTAGCAGCATTGTTTAATGGTGTGGCTGGTGTAGATCTGTTTAATGGTGTAAAATCATATGAACAATATCCATTTGCCGATGGCAACACTACCAGCCAAATCTTTAAAGACTCATTCTTTGGCTCAAACGGGCTTACTTCCCAACCAAGGGTAGGCGTACCGTCAGGCAACGCTTTTGTATTAGACCCCAACAAGAATTATACATCGGTAAATAGTTATTTTGTTGAAAGCGGCGCCTATTTAAAGCTTAAGAACCTGCAACTAGGCTACACCTTTTCGGGTAATGTTTTACAACGCATAAGTGTTAAAAGCTTAAGGGTATTTGTAATGGCCAATAATGTGTTCACTATAACCAAATACAAAGGGCTTGATCCCGAGTTAGGCAGCGCATTTACCACAGGTGGAGCTATTAATCCAACAACACAGGGAATTGATGCGGTTACAAATTATCCGCAGGCAAGAATTTTCTCAGCAGGAGTTAATGTTAGTTTATAATAACCTTCAAAATTTAAGAAAATGTTAAAGAAAACATATATAGTAGCACTCGCACTTATTTTAATCGCGGGCTGTAAAAAAGACCCAATTAACGTTGGGCCTCCAAATCAATATAGTAGCAGCACTTTTCCGGCCACAGTTAGCGACCTGCAAAGTGTATTGGTTTCATGCTACGCCAACCTGCGCGACCAGGGGATCTTTGGTTTTCACTTTTTGCCCAAGGCATTGTCGAATTCAATGCACACCATTAATTCAGAATACGGGGGAGACCCGGGATGGAATGAAATGGCTGCCAATAGCCTTACTGCCGGAAATGAATATCCATCAGAAACATGGCAAGCATTGTATACGGGGATAAAAAATTGTAATGTAACCATTTATGCGGCTAACGTATTGGTGAAAACTAACCCAGCCGTAGATAAGCAAGCCATTAACCTTATATTGGGCCAGGCCTATTGTCTTCGCGGATGGTATTATATGGAGCTGGAGTGCTTATTCGGCGCAGCTTATATGCAGGCCGGTGGTGCAAATGGTGACAAAATGGGCGTTCCATTATACACAGAAATACCGCAAAATTTAGCAGCCACACAAGTTGCCCGCAGTTCGGTAAAAGATACATGGGCGCTGGTTATAAGCGATCTTAAACAAGCTGCAACCTTGCTAAAAGGACAGGTTTGGGGTTCGGCCGATGCTGCGCGTGCTACAGAATGGTCGGCTAAGGGCCTGTTGGGAAAAGCATATGTTTACACTGAGGATTGGACTGATGCAAAAACCACCTTAATTGATGTAATCCAGAATAGCGGAAAATCATTAATGCCCTACAATACATATCACGATGCATTTAACGGCAATAATAAATTTAACAGTGAGTCATTGCTTGAATTATATATTGACCAGGATTCAAAGGGCGGATACGGGATCTACAGCGGCGCTGCAAATTCATCAACTATAAATGGCCTTATCTGGGCGCCGAGAACATTTGGGGGATACAATTCTCCAACGTCACCATTTAATGGTACCGAAGGTAATACGCAAGCATTGGGTTATCCCAATTCGTTTGTTCATGATCAGAACGTAGTTCGCTTTGGGTATTCAATAGGAAGCGCTTACGATTTGGTAAATAACCCAAATTACAAACCTGCTACAGGCCCGGCATTCTATAACCCCCAGGTAATTATGGATCCTGTTTATAAAGCTAAAGCATTGGAGGTAAGGGCAAAGCAAACTGCCGACCCACGTTTGTATGTAAACACCCTGCAACCATGGATCGACTCAGTTAAGTTTGATGGTACAACCTGGGCGCTGGTCTCCAAGCCTGATGTGTATGCATTTCAACAAAATCATTATGGGTTCAGCATGAGAAAATATGCACCTATTGATTATAATGAGAATACGATTAACTCTGATAAATGGGATTATTACCTGCTGCGTTTAGCTGATGTATATTTATTGTATGCAGAAGCAAGTATAAAAGCAGGCGATAATGCAGGCGGGCTTGAGTACCTTAATAAAGTAAAACGCAGGGCATATGGTTTGCCGGTTAACACCGCATCAGCAATTGATTACAAATCATTAACCGATAAAACGAGTGCAGCCAACCCTGTTAGCCCCGATCCTGTATTGGGTAACAATCCATTATACTACGAGCGCTGGGCAGAATTATTCAATGAGGGAACCTGGTGGTTTGATGTGTGCAGGTGGAAGATAGGTACTTCAGAAGCCGCTTACTTCGGGAGCGCTATAAATGCGACCCAGCCTTTAAGTGCAACTTTTAGTGAAAGTAAATCATACGTATGGCCTATTCCTTTATCAGAGGTCAACACCAATTCAAAAATTAAGCAGAACCCAGGGTACTGATATAGTTGATTAATAAGTGTAAAGCCTGTGAGAGGGCTTTGCACTTTTTTGTTACCCGATAACAATAAAAAGACTTGTTGTCTTCAATTCCCTTTTGCGGGATTTGTTTGACTTGTCTTTATTAAAAACAAATAGTAAGCGATCAATCAATGCCGCTTTATAATTGAAGCCGGCTTAGGATAGTTCTGCTGCTATTGTATAACAATATTATGCTGATGAAAAAAATATTTATATGCCTGTTTAGCCTGATAACTATCCACGGTGCTATTGCGCAGGAAAATAAGGCCATTGAAGCAAGTATGAACAAAGTTAAGCTTCAGTTTATGCTTGATGAGGATGGAAGGCCTGTCTACTCTGTTAATTACGGACAATCTGAGGTAATTAAAGCATCCCGCCTGGGAATCAAGTTACTGAACGATAGTAATTTTGATGACCATTTTGAGCTAACCAGAACCGAAAAGAAAAGCGTTGATGAAACCTGGGAGCCCGTGTGGGGCGAGGTTAGCACGATCAGGAATCATTATGAGCAGGTAACCGTTCATTTAAAACAGCAAACCGGTCAAAAAAGACTATTGAACATCGTATTCAGGGTATTTGAAGATGGGGTGGGTTTCAGGTACGAGTTTCCACAGCAGCCAAACCTTAAATATTTTATAGTATCTGATGAATTAACCGAGTTTAGCCTGACCGACGACCATAAAACTTTTTGGATTCCGGGAGATTATGACAGCAATGAATATCCTTATACCATTTCGCCTTTAAGTAAAGTTGATGCATCGGTGCTAGCAAAATCAGCAACTGATATAGCTGTTAGGTTTGTTCCCGATCAATACGGTATTCAAACACCGTTGATGATGAAAACTGCAGGTGGTTTGTACATAAATATTCATGAGGCTGCCCTTAAAGATTATACATCAATGCAATTGCACGTGGACACAAAAACCTTTAAGCTTACGGCAAATTTAGTTGCCGATGCAGTAGGGAACAAAGCCTATATGCACGCACCCTGCAAAACACCGTGGCGGACAATCATTATCAGCGATAAGGCAACTGACATCCTGGCTTCAAAAATGGTCCTCAATTTAAATGATCCGTCAAAAATTGACAATACAGCATGGATTAAACCAATGAAGTTTGTTGGCGTATGGTGGGAAATGCAAACAGGTAAAAGTACGTGGAACTATAGCGACAGACTTGATACTTTAGGTGCTGACGGGAACCCAATCCCGAATGGCAGGCATGGCGGCAACACCGCTAATGTGAAACGCTATATTGATTTTGCTGCAAAAAATGGCATGCAGGGTGTTTTGGTTGAAGGCTGGAACATTGGTTGGGAAGACTGGTTTGGCAACTGGAAAGAAAACGTGTTTGACTTTGCAAAGCCTTATCCCGATTTTGATGTAAAGGCAATAAGCGATTACGCTGCATCAAAAAGCGTGAAAATGATCATGCATAATGAAACCTCCGGCTCGGCAACAAGTTACGAGCGGCAAATGGATACAGCTTTCCGCTTTATGAATAAGTATGGTTATACCTCGGTAAAAACGGGCTATGTAGGCAAGATCATTCCGCGTGGTGAGCATCATGACGGGCAATGGATGATTGACCATTATGTACGGGTAGCCGAGAAAGCAGCGCAATATCATGTTATGCTTGATTCGCATGAACCGGTGAGGCCAACAGGATTGCAACGTACCTACCCAAACTGGCTTGCCAGTGAAGCAGGTAGGGGCAATGAATATAATGCATTCAGTAATGGCAACAACCCTAACCACGAAACCATTATGCCGTTTACCCGCTTAATGGGTGGCCCTATGGATTATACACCGGGCATTTTTAAAATAAAAGGATACAGCGATGTTCCGGGCAGGCAGGTACATACTACGCTGGCTAAGCAGCTGGCTTTATATATAACCATGTATAGTCCGCTGGCAATGGCAGCAGACTTGCCAGAGAATTATGAAAAGCGTATGGATGCTTTCCAGTTTATAAAAGATGTTCCGGTTGATTTTGAAGATTCAAAAATTATTGAAGCTGAACCTGGCGAGTACATCACCATCGCCCGGAAAGAAAAAGGAACTGGCAACTGGTACCTTGGAGCAATTACAAATGAAAATAGCCGCAATGCTATGGTTCCTTTAGATTTTTTGGACAAAGGGAAGAAATATGTAGCCACCATTTATGCGGATGCTACTGATGCCGACTGGAAAAATAACCCGGAGGCGTACCAGATCAATAGCTATACTGTAAACGCAGGCACAAAGCTGAACCTTAAGCTGGCAAACGGCGGTGGGGCAGCAGTAAGCATTAAGCTGTTAACAGATAATGATAAAGGGGTAAAAGCTTATAAATAATTGAAACTATCCCATATAATGTACAGAAGCTTTATAACTGCTTTGCTTTTTATTTCGGTTATCGGATGCAGTAAAAGTAACCCGAAATCTGATCCGGTAAAAATTCCGGATCAATCTGTTAAAGTGCCGGATACAACAACGGTAGCCAGCGCTAAAGCGGTAGTAAAAACAAATAAGCAAAAGATTTATGTACATTATATGCCTTGGTTTGAAACCCCGGCGACATCCGATAATGGTAAATGGGGCCAGCACTGGACGATGGCTAATGAAAACCCGGATCTTATTCAATCAAATGGGCGCAGGCAGATAGCCTCTTACTTTTATCCTATGATTGGCCCATATGCCAGCTCAGACAGGGACGTTATTGATTATCACCTGCTGTTAATGAAATACGCCGGAATTGATGGGGTAATTGTGGATTGGTATGGCATACATAATGTAAATGATTATCCGCTCAACAAGCGCAATACCGATTCGTTATTTAACCGGATCCCAAATGCAGGTTTAGAATTTGCCATTTGTTATGAGGATGCTCAGCTGGCCCAGGTTAAAGCCAAAGCAGGTATTGATACTGTTACCGCAGCCAAAGAAGATTTTGCTTACCTGCAAACCGCCTATTTTGGCAGCAACAATTATATAAAAGTAAACGATCAGCCTTTGCTGCTTTGCTTTGGTCCGCAGGGAATGAAAACTTCTAATGACTGGCAACAGGCATTCTCAGGTCTTAGTACCAAACCAAGATTATTACCACTTGAATACCAGGGAAACGTTGCCGGAAACTCTGCCAGCGGGGAGTTTGCCTGGGTTGAATCTACCGGGCAAGCAAATCTGCAGGGATTTTATCAAAGCAGGGCACCAGCGTTAGCAACCTTTTTTGCAGGCGCTTATCCCGGTTTTAAAGATTTTTATAAGCCGGGCGGGTGGGGAAATACTTTATTTGTGATTGATCATAACGGTGCCGCCACTTTGCAGGCAACACTTGACCTGGCAAAAACCAGCGGAACAAATTATTTGCAGCTAATTACCTGGAATGATTACGGCGAAGGCACCATGATTGAACCTACACTCGACTTTAACTTTACCTTTCTACAAACCATACAGCAATATACAGGTGTAACCTATTCAGATACAGAGCTGAAGCTGATTTATAAATGGTATACGCTCCGGAAAAAGTATGCAGGAAACAATGCCGCAGAAGCGCAACTTACACAGGCTTACAATTATTTGACTGCGCTGGATGTAGCAAAAGCTACTGCTATAATTAGTGCAATAAATTAGCTAAAGGTGGCTCCGATGGAGCCTAAACGGGATATTAGGTTTCTATAAACAGGATACTCCTCTGGAGTGAAAAAGCCATTATCGAAATATTTAAGGAGCTCCGGAGGAGCAACCTGTTTATAGATAATAGAGATTGGCTTGAAGGGCTCCATCGGAGCCTCCTCGAAATTTGATAGCACAGGATACACTTAATGGCACATTTATGTTAATTTTATGCGGAATTAACCTAAATGCCAATTATGAAGTTTGCCAAATTAAGACCTGTAATTTACTCAAAGCAGGTAAAATATACTGTTGAATATTATATAGAGATGCTGGGTTTTACCTGTAACGGGTACACAGAGGATTGGAGCTGGGCGTCTTTATCACGTGATGAGGTTGAAATAATGGTATCTTACCCAAACGCACACGTTCCTTTTGATAAGCCGCAATTTACTGGCTCACTATATATTACCATTGATAATGTAGATGAGTTATGGAACCAGTTAAAGGAAGTAACTATAAATTGTTATGAGCTGGAAACCTTTGATTATGGAATGCGTGAGTTTGCCATTTACGATAACAATGGTTATTTAATACAATTTGGACAACCTGTATAATTACAACTTATTCTAAGCGAACTCTGCGGTTTAAATTTTGCCGCGGAGATAGCAAAAAACTCTTAACACTATTCTGACATACATTATTTTGAAATAAAATATAAGTTTCTAAATTTGCGTAATTGATTACGTAATTTATTACTTATGAATATTTATGATAAAACCGGTAAAATGGCATTGGGCAGCAGGCTCCGCAGATTAGGTGAAATGTTTGCGGAGCAAGCTGCGCAAGTGTACCCAATATATGGCATTGAGATGCAGCCCAAGTGGTTTCCTGTATATTATGCATTATCTGATGGGGAAGAAAAATCCATCACACAAATTGCTATAGAGATAGGGCATTCGCACCCGTCAGTAAGCACTATTGTAAAGGAAATGATGAAGAGGGACATTGTGGTAGCGAGTTCAGCAAAAGGTGATGGGAGGAAGAATTATGTAAAGCTTACTCCCAAAGGTTTAAGTATAAATGAACCCATCCAGGCACAGTTTACCGATGTAAACGCAGCAATTGAAAATGCTTTTGCCGAAACACAATATAATATATGGAAAGCAATTGAGGAATGGGAGTTTTTGCTTGAACAAAAGAGCCTGTTAAAAAGGGTGGAAGTTGTGAAAAAGGAACGTGAAGGTAAAGAAGTCGAAATAATACCCTATCAGCCTAAATATAAAACGGCATTTAAAAAACTTAATGAGGATTGGATAACCCAATATTTTAAAATGGAGGAGTCTGATTATAAATACCTGGATCATCCTGAAGAAAATATATTAAGCAAAGGCGGCTACATTTTTATGGCGATCTATAAAAATAAGCCTGTAGGCACTTGCGCCATTGTTAAAATGAACGATGATCAGTTTGAATTGGCTAAAATGGGTGTTGCACCTGACGCAAAAGGGAAGGGAATCGGTTTTCTTTTAGGTAATGCCTGTATTGAAAAAGCAAGAGAGACGGGCGCTAAGAAGCTATATCTCGAAAGTAATACCATACTCAAACCAGCTATTAGTTTGTATCATAAATTGGGTTTTAAAAAAATAACCGGCCCGCCTTCGCCTTATGAAAGAAGTAATATCCAAATGGAATTGGGCTTATAAATAGATAGAAGATGCATGATAATAAAATAGTGATTATTGTTAAGGATGATTTGAAAAGCTGGCAAAAGCTAAACGTTACCGCTTTTTTGGCCAGTGCAATAGCTATTGAATTCCCGGAGTTGCACGGCAGGCATTTAATAACTGCTTCCAGCAATAAGTACCTGCCTTTTTTGAAACAACCGGTGCTGGTTTATAAAGCGGAAGATATCAATCAAATGCAGCGCGTGTTTAAAAGAGCAAAGGAAAGAGAACTGCATATTGGAATTTATTCATCTCAATTGTTTGAAACTATGACGGAGCAGGATAATTTGGATGAAACAGCCCGGTACACGGACGATGAACAGGACCTGGTTGGCTTAGTTATTTATGGGGAGAATAAAAAAGTAAATAAAGCAATTGATGGATTGAAGTTTCATGATTAAATATGAAATTGTGTATTTTTGATTAATGAAAAATTAATCTATGACAACAATTGATTCTATATTGGACGATATAATGCGTTTAGATTTTGAATCCAAAGAAGTGCTTTTAGAAATTTTAAAAAAACATCAATCTGAAGCCAGGCGTGATAAGATTGCTAATAATGCCAGGAAGGCTTTAAAAGATTATAAGGCCGGTAAACTCAAATCCCAAACGGCAGAAGAAGTAATCGAGGAATTAAACAGGCTTTAATTTTGCTTCCGCTGCGCCTTTTCCCAAACGGCACTTTGTTTTTTGGTAAAATACCTGATGATCCCCATTAAAACTGCATAATTCATCACACAAAAATAGTAGGGGACGAACAACGCTTTGATCCGGATCTGCCGCTTTTCCATAATAAAGCCCAGGAAGGCAAGCAGGTAGAATAAAATTTGTGCTGCAAATATGGTATCATATAAAGCATTATTGGGTAAAAAAGCATTTAATACAAATGTCAATATAAGCAGGAAAGGGGTAACTGTCCACCGTAATACACGGTGGCTAATATATTGAAACGACAGAACGGGGAATTTAAAAGGATTGAATAATTGCTTTAATCTTAATATAGATTGAATGCCACCTGCAGCAATCCTGATCTTTCTTTTCAGCTCTTCCGATACGTTTTCAGATGCCGTTTCAATGGCATAAGCCTCGGGTTCATAAACAATACGGTAACCCTTTGTAGCAATAAGCATCGAGATCATAAAATCATCCAGAACGGTATCGGCGGGTACATCCTGGTAAAGTGAACGCCTAACGCTGAACAATTCACCGGCAGCTCCCACAACAGAATAAAGTTCCGAGTCCCATTTTTTTAATGCTGATTCATATTTCCAGTAAAAGCCTTCACCTGCTGCGCTTGCATCGGCATTTTCATCAATTTGAACTCGTTTTTCACCGGCAACGCAGCCAACCGTTTTATCGGCATAATGCCTGCAGATCTTTATAATTGCATCGGTATTTAAAAAGGTATTCGCATCGGTAAATACGGCTATTTCGGTATTCACATATTCCATGGCCCTGTGCACGGCTGCTATTTTGCCAGCACGCTGCGGTTGGTGCAAAAGCTGGATCTGCGGATGCAACCTTATTATTTCAGGTGTTCTGTCGGCAGATCCATCGGTAATAAATAACAGCTTTAATTTGCCACTGGGATAGTTTAATTTTAGGCAGTTGGCAATTTTATCTTCAATAAATAGCTCTTCATTATAGGCTGCCACTACCAAAGTACATTCGGGCAGCTGCTCATCATTCTCAAAGGGTATTACAGGTTTGCCTTTTAAAGCCCTTTTAACTTTGATCAAAAAGTACAGGAAGATGCCATACCCGGCAAAGGTGTAAAAAACGATAAAAAAGCTTAGCCAAAATATAACTATCATGAAATGGATTTAATGGGATATCCTAAGTTTTTACTGTTTTTACTATGACTCAAATTCCACCACACAGCTTTTAAAAGCATAGGTATAAAATTATAATTCCTATCCTTTATATAAGCCAGTAAGTTCCTTGGTACCACCAACAGAATGAAGTAAGGATAAAAAACAAGCTTATTAAAAAAAGGCGCATTCCGCCGGATAAAAAGGATGCGGTTACGATTCATAAAATACTCTTTCAACGCGCTTTTTTTGCCTACTGAAACTGACTCTTTATGATAAATGAGCGCTTCGGTACAAACCCAGGCTTCATAACCTGCGCGTTTTATATGTTCGCACCAGTCAACCTCTTCATAATACAAAAAGAAGTTTTCACTCATCAGGCCCGCTTTTTCAATGGCTTCTTTTTTGATCATCATAGCGGCGCCATGGCAATAGGCAGTAGGGGCGGTGATGTTATTGTATTGCCCGTTATCTTTTTCCCGCAGCCCCACGCAGCTATTGCGACAGGTGTAGTAATTCATCGGTGTGTAGCCCGCATACTGGATCAGATCCTTATCTGCAAAGTATTTGATCATCGGCGAGATCATGCCTATCGCCGGGTTTGAATCCATCACCCCGGTCAATTTTTCAACTAATCCATCGGTAAACCCGGTATCGTTATTAACAAGGAAAAAGTAATCGCCTGTAGCTGCATTTATGCCCAGGTTATTGCCCCCGGCAAAGCCGAGGTTTTGTTCAGAGCGGATAAACTTAACGTGCGGAAAATTTGCCTGCCAATTATTTTCGGGTTCAATTCTGCTGCCATTATCAACCACTATTATTTCGATATTTTTTAAAGTAGCCGGGATAGACTGCAATAATTCTTCAGTAACTTTTGGTTGATTGAAATTTACAGTAATGATGGATACAGTTTTCATTATTCCGGCTAGCAGGGTTATTGTTGAGATACCCTGTCGAGGCATTTCTGTAATACCACGGCAAATTCTTTATCATTAGGTGGTGCAAATATGGTATTATGCTCTCCTGGGATCTCGTGTACATTTACGCCTTTAAGCGCAAATTTCTTCCAACCCATAAATTCATAATCGTCCATATAAAACGTTCTTTTTTTGGCTTTGAACAGGTCTACAACAATATCAAGTGGTTTTTGATAGTAATTGTGTTTTGCCTTTGAGCTTGCCTCGTCAATTTCATTGTCATATGCAAAAAAACCTTCTTGTTTTTCGCTCTTACCCGTCAATTTCCAATAAGCCCTTATTATTCTGCGCTTAATAACTAAATTTTTGTATTCAAAAGTTCGTTTGGGGTCTTCAGCCAGTAAAACAAAGCTGTTAAGCAGCTTCATAATAAAAAGCCTGGCCCTATTAAAGGTTCTTTTAACAACAGGATCATAAGCATCCGTTTGTTTGGCATAGGTATCAAAAACTGCCAGCATTTTTACCTCCTTGCCCATATTTATCAGCTGGTTAACCATTTCGTAAGCAATTGTTCCGCCAAGCGAATATCCCGCTAAAGCGTAAGGTCCCGTTGGGTTTTGAGCAACAATTTCGGCAATGTAATTTGCTGCAATTTCTTCCATCACATCTAAAGGTTCATCTATTCCATTTAGCCCTTTTGCCTGCAGTCCGTAAACCGGTTGTTCTGCATCCATGTTCATAGCTAAAGCATTAAACAACAACACGTTTAAGCCCGCTCCGTGTACAATGTATAACGGCATTTTTGAACCTTTGGGTTTTATAGGTACAAGTGAATCCCATGTAATAGATTTTGAATCAACCTTTACCCGTACTGCTAACTGCGCTATTGTTGAATGATCAAACAGGGTAGCAAGAGGCAAACGCTTGCCCGTTAACTTTTCAATACGCGACATTATTTGAACCGCTACCAGTGAACGGCCACCCAGTTCAAAAAAATTATCGTAAATGCTGATCTTCTCAAGCCCCATAAGCTCCTGCCATATTTCGGCAATCTGGCTTTCAATTTCAATACGTGGCGCAACATATTCCCCAAGCCGACTTGCTGCATTATAATCAGGTATTGGGAGTGCCTTTCTATCTATTTTCCCATTTGGAGTTATTGGCATAGCCTGCATTAAAACAAAATCATCAGGCACCATATATTCCGGTAGTATTGCCAGTAGCGCTTGTTGCCAGGTATGGATTTTTGTTTTTAGATCCCCTTCAGCAAGTTCTTTCTCCAAAATAATGTATCCAACCAGGCGTGGGTCGCCGGGAGTATCCTCGCGTGCGATAACTACAGCTTGTTTTATATCGGTTTCATTAATTAACGCGTGTTCAATTTCTTCCAGCTCAATACGGTATCCTCTAACTTTTACCTGGTGATCTATACGACCAAGACAAACGATATCTCCATCTTCTTTGTATCTCCCTAAATCCCCGGTTCGGTACATTTTATCACCGGGTTTTCCGGAGAATGGATTATCTATAAACCGTTCTTCTGTTAATTCGGGGCGGTTAAGGTATCCTGCGGCTACGCCATCACCAGCAATAATAATTTCGCCTATTGAACCGTCAGTAAGATTATTTGAATTTTCATCAAGAATATACATCTGGGTATTGGCGATAGGTTTGCCAATGGTAATATTTTCATCGTTTTCAATAAGTTTTATAGCAGACCAAATGGTAGTTTCTGTAGGTCCATACATGTTCCACAACTCACTTGTGCGTACAGTAAGTTTACCAACCAGGTCTTTTGGCATTGCTTCCCCGCCGCACAGAATTTTTAATGGAAGCAATTTTTCCCAACCGGCTTCAAGCATCATACGCCAGGTATAGGGCGTGGCCTGCATAAAGGTAATGCCATCGTTTTTTACCATATCAAACAGTAAACGGCCATCTTTAGCAGTTTCAGAATTTGTTAATGTGATCTCGGCACCGCATATAAGCGGCAGGTATAGCTCCAATCCCGCAATATCAAACGAAATAGTTGTAACCGTTAATATTTTATCATTAGCGTTCATGCCCGGTTCTTTTTGCATGCTCAGCAAAAAGTTTACAAGGTTAAAATGCCGTACCTGTACACCTTTGGGCTTGCCTGTTGAGCCTGAAGTATATAGTACGTATGCAAGATCGTTCCCGCCAACTTCTACATTTGGTTCTTCGGCTGTGTAGCTATCAAACTTCGCAAATGCATCTTCTATCAAGATCTCAGATGCGTTTGATGTAAAGTGTTTATGATATTTTTTTGAGGTTAATAATATTTTGGCTGACGAATCTTCCAGCATAAAATCAACCCTGTCCTTTGGATATTCGGGATCAAGCGGAATATAGGCTGCGCCTGATTTTAAAATAGCTAACAGGGAGATGAGCATTTCGGGCGAGCGGTCAAGAGCCAGCCCAACAATATCACCAGTTTTTATATTATTATCTACCAGTATTTTAGCAAGCTTATTGGAGCTTTCAAATAGTTCCCTGTAAGTAACGTCCCGGCCATGAAATTTAACGGCTACCTTATTTGTGTATTTTTTTGCACATTCATTAATAAAATAAGGGAGTGCTTTTCCCCTTGGATAATCAACAAGTGTTTCGTTCAAATTATTTACAGTATTGAAATGGATAGGGGGAGTCATTTTATAGTTTGTTTCGGCTAACCGGGTGCAACTTTAAACGTATTACACTCTAAATATATAATATTACTTTTTAAAGTAACAACTTTATTACTATTAGGGGCGTCTATTTAACGCTATGGGTATGAGGAGTATGTATAAATTTTTTATTTGCCCCCTTTAATTTAAACAGTAATAGCAGCATTGCGAAAAATATTGCCGGAATCCTGATCAATGCTCCCAAAAAATCTTTGTTATAAAAGGTAAGAGGTATAGCAAATAATATACCAATATAACAGCAAATAGTTGCGGCCAGCCATAAATGCCAATCAGGCCCTATGCCTGGTAATATTAATGAAACCAACAGCATAAACGGCATTAGCCCAAGCATGAGTACCCTCGGCAAAATTGATAATTGATATACTTCATTTAAATAATCAAATTTCCCTGTAAATAATGCTGAAAATCCGCTGCTTCCGTATTTTTTAAGCAGGTTAAACTGAGCCGAAAGCCACCTGCGCCTTTGTTTTTTAAATACTTCTTTATTGCTTACCTTTTCATCATATATCAAAGCGTCGTTAGCGTAAGCAACGGTAACTTTATCGTTTGTAAGCAGCAGGCCCATCTCTTTGTCAAACCCGCCAACAGCATCAATCCGCATCATAACCTGGGTAAATAACTTATATTCCAACGCCATCCCCGAGCCAATAATGGCTGCCGAGAGATTAAAAACCCGCTGTGATTTACGGAAAATATGATTGTTAACCTCTTCGCTTATGGCATCAAGTACGGCTACTGAGGTATTTGTATTTTTTGCCACCCTGTGTCCCTGGATCACCCGGTTGCCGGCTTGCAGGTAATTGTTTATCTGGTATAAAAAATCAGGTGCGGCTACATTGTCTATATCAAAAACTATGGCGGCATCAAATCCATCTGCTGTGTTTTCAATGGCTTTATGTAATGCTTTTGACTTTGTGCTGCTCTCAAAAACAACTTCTAAAACCTGGAGCGGCATTTGTTTTAATTTGGCTACTGTTTCGGGTTTTAAGGAATCGGCAATTACACAGATATGAAACAGATGTTCAGGGTAATCCAATGTTATAGCACTGGCAGCTGAATTTAGTATGATCTCGTCTTCTTTATAGGAGCATATATAAATAACAAACTTTGCAAGGGTTGAACTCTGCGGAGGCGTTTTAATTTTTATTAGCTTACCCGCTACAGAAAAAATAAACAGGTATAAGCTGTATGCACCCAGGTAAATAAACAGTATGCTTGTTATAATTGCTGCAATAAATCTGATGATTTCCATATGTTACAGTGTTATACGTAAGTTTTAATTAAACGATTAGGTTTAATTGAATTTTTTTAACTTACAATGAAGAACCGGTTCTTTTTTTATCGAAATTTATTTTCAAAAGGTCTTTTATTTCACTTATGCGATGCTCCCATGTATTATCGGCTGCAACTTCAAGCCTCCTTTTTTGCAAGGCAGCAGTATCGTTTAATGCAATTTCAATAGCATCAGAAAATTCTGCAGCAGTTGTGCAGTAGGGCACCGTCTCAAATGTAAAATCTTTTAGGTCGGGGTTAAAATCTGTAGATACTATTGGCCTGCCCGATCCCAGGTATTCAAAAAGCTTTAACGGGAATATATCGCTACTTACCTCATCTTTTTTAAATGGTATTATGGCAACATCAAAGCCTTTTAATACAGCAGGCATTTCCTCATACGGAACCGGGCCGGGGAGGTATAAATTAGGTGCATTATATTCCTCTTCCTTTATATAATACCTGTCGATAGGCCCTATCATTACAAAACTTTTATCGCGGTTGGTTTTAAAAAGCAATTGCATCATATCATAGTCTATCCGGCGTTCAATGGCGCCAAAATAGCCTATTATTGGTTTTTTTATACCCGATAAAATTGCAGATTCCTTTAAATCGGGATCAAGTGTTTTTAAGCTGTGGCTTATGTTAGCTGCGTTTGGTATAAAGTAAGCGTTTGGATTTAGTAAGGCTTTTTTATTGCGCAGTTCTTTACTTGTGCATATTACCATATCAACCTGCTTTACCAGTATATCTTCAGAAATTAATCCATGTTTGGTTTGGTAGGGCTCAATTATCGGATCTACACAATGATAAACGCTCAATGTTGGATTTAGCAGTTTATGAAGTGTTGGAAGCGTAAAATTATAGGAGTTTATGTAGATGTAGTTAGTGATGTTCAGGTTTTTAATCACTTTCTTTACCCGCGAGCCAACTATCCACTCATTCATCTTCAACGCCATCCGGTAAAATTTACCTTCGGGCAGCATATTGATTGATGGGACAGGAGGGGAGATAATGATTTTTAAATTAGGGATCTCCGTTTCAATAATACTGTTTGATGACGAGAAAAAATGCGGGCGCCTTGTTTTAAATCCCGGTGTGTTTTTAAATTTTATATAATCGCGCCATGTGTATGGCCTGTCAACATAATAAACAAAATTATCTTTTGCAAGGTGCTTAGCCATTGTATAATTGGTTGATTCCAATTTGCCATCAAACTGCATTTGCGAGAAGATGATAATATTCTGATTCTTGAGGCTCATGTAAAATAACAGGGGGATTTATTTATCAAAAAGCATAATATCTATTATGATTTTATATTTCTTGCTTTATACTTAGCAATGAAGGTAGCTATTAATGCATTTGTTTCAACAACTCCCATTTTTAATATTCCAAACATTGTAAAGTTCAGGTACTTTCTAAGTACCCAGTATCCGTAAATTACACCGGCTAAAAACGTAAATATTGATGCAATTGCTACGGCATATAAACTGTGGAAAAAATAGATCCCAACAAAGTCGCCTACAACATTTACAACCAGCATAATTACTACCTTAATCATATTGATTTTGGGTTTATTAAGCATATCAAGTGTTATTCCGAAAAAACGGTCGACCGGCAGTAACAAGGCGAAACACATAAAAATACGGAATATATTGGCGGCATTTGTATTAAGATATTGATGGCCGCCTAATATATTGATTATCACATCGGCGAAAAGAATAGAAGCCAATGATACAGGTATTATTAAGATTGTTAAGATCCCTGCATATTTTTTAAGTATGTAAGTAATATAGTTTTTATCATCACGGTTTACCGCTGCTGACATGGCAGGCATGGCCGTTGCAATGAAGCTTCGGAGCGGGATTTCTATTACCTCCATTAATCGCTGGGGTAAGTAATAGATCCCTACAAAAGCAGGATTGATAAACATAAACTTTATAATAAAATTATCAGAGCTTCTGAGTAAGTAAGAGCTTACAGAGGTACCTATGCTAAATTTCCCGAAGTTTGCCAGTTGTTTAATACTCTCCCAGCTTCTATTACGGATTGACATGAATTTTGCCCATCCGGTAAAAATTGATACCAGGCTGGTTATCACAACTGATAAAAAGTAGGCATATATAATTACCTGGAAAGTGGCCTGGTGCAGTATCATTAATGTGATAATGAATAATAAAAAACAGCCCTGCCAAATTAACTGCAGAAGAAAAATACGGTCGAAACGCTCTTCGGCCTGCAGGATCCATAAAGCAACGCTCGATGGTAAGGTGCTAAAATAAATTATAGCAAACCATTTTATAGTAATTTCGGTAGTGTGGTGCCCATGGTAAAAAATAAACGCAATAAAGCTGAAAAAGCCTAATGCAGCGGTAATAATAAAGCCTAAAAACCAGGTTGATCCTGCAACGGTTTCTGCCTGATCCTTACTTGCGCCTGCATAAAATTTCACCAATGAGGTTTGCAGGAAACCGCTCCGGGTTAAGTTAGCCAGGGTAAAAGTTATTAAAAAGAATGACCAATCACCAAAATCTTCCACACTCATGCTGCGGGCAAGCAATGATATGGTAACCATGCCTACAACCGGCATAACTGCATTACTTGCTAACGAAAGGGTATGTTTATTTATTAACTTTTTTACGATGGACATTATATTTTTCCCCAACACTTGGTTTCGAAGTTGTATTTTTTGATTACACGGGCAGGGTTACCTACTGCAACAGAAAATTGGGGTATATCTTTTGTTACTACACTGCCAGCGCCTACTATAGCATGTTTGCCAATGGTTACACCGGCGGTTATTACACAATTTGCTCCAATCCACACATCATCTTCAATGGTTATTTGTTTAGTTACTACTTTCTGCATCCGGGGAGGCAAGGTAACATCCTCATATGCATGATTGAGGCCCGATATAACTATGTTTTGAGCAAGCATAACATAGTTGCCTAATTTAACCGGTCCAATAATTACGTTGCTTAATCCAATGCCTGCGTTGTTTCCAATAAAAACATCGCCAACACCATTATTTATAGTGGCAAAATCTTCAATAATACTGTTAGCGCCTATTTCAAATTTATTAAACGGAAACAGGTCCATCCGGGTATTAAATCTTATAATGGTGTTTTTGCCTTTTTTATGAATAAAAGGGTTAACAAACCACCTCACCCATAACCTTGGCCTGGCCTGGCCATGGGGGATTATAAGCCAGTGTGCAATTTTTTTTAATTTGGGATTTGATTTAATAGTTGATAGTAATGACATTTACTTTTTTAATTATTCATCATATTAAATTATCCCGTAATTGCAGCTTGTAACTGGGTTTTTTGCTTATCCAGCCGCATTGTAACGTTTATTATAGCCATGGCTAAATAAAATAATATATTGGTGGGGTATTGTACGAATGCCTGCTGCGGATAGTTACCAATATCAAGTGCGAAAATTATTAAAACCATTGCCATGCAATAGGTTTTTAGCTCAGGATCTTTGATAATGTAGTAATAATAAATACCTCTCTGCAGTATTATAAAATTAAATGTACAAAAAAGTAATAATCCAATCCAACCCATTTCTACAGCCACCCTTACATAACCGCTATCCGGCGGAAACTTAGCCAGGTAGGAATTTGGCGAAAATCGTTGCCCCCAAATACCAACCGACCCCAGGCCGCCCCCAATAGGATGCGACAGAATGTAAGGCTTAATTCTTCGTTGATTTTCGGCACGAACATTAAAAGATGCATCTTTTGACGGGCTAAATGCTGTTTGAAAACGCACCAGGCTTGGGTTTGAAGTGGGGACTTTAATTAAAACTGCCAACATGAAGCCTCCAAATAGCACAAATACCAAAATCTTTTTATTGAATTTTAAGATAGCCAGCAGGCCTATTGCTGCAGGGATTAAAACATATGATGCTCTTGTTCCTGAATAAAGCATCACCGTTAGGTAAAAACACATCAAACAAACAAGTATCACTTTTTTATAGGTGCGGATATTGGTAAACAATAACGAAAGGCATAGTAATGAAGCTGCAACCATGTTGTATGCAAAAACTACCGGATCAGAAAAGATCCCGAATTTGCGCATGTGCCCATAAATAAACAGCAAGCTAATGCGGAGCGGCTCGGCATTTAGCCACTTGGTCTCGAAGTTAAAAAAGCCAAAATTTTCTTGCTGAAAAGCTGATAGGGCAGCCAATAGCTCAAGTACCAATAAAACTTTAAACAAGAGCTTAATATAATCTTTAGAACGGATCTGAAAAACAAATACAAAGTACAATAGCATTAGGAAAGCAATTGTACGTACCGTATAAATCCAGGCTAAAACTGATGAAGCTACAGGATTAATTACCTCCAGCAGGTTATAAACCAACCATATCAGGATGAAATAACTTATTGGGTCTTTAAAATAGTCCCAATTTTTTTCATTTTTTTGTTTGATAAAGAAACCCAGAATTAGCAAATATGTTAATATATCCATTACCAGCCCGACGGGTGTATCAGGAGGAGCCTGGCTTAAAATAAGTTGATAATTAATAAAAAAGGAAGCTGTTATGAAAAGGATGATGCCGAATTTAGGATAGGCTACAACGGCATACACAAGCGGTAAGCCAATAATTAGGATAAGGATAAGAATTCCTATTACTGCTCCTTGAGTAGCTATTAAAAAGCTTATCAGCAGCGATGTAAATAACAGGAATATCAGTACAACAGGTTTTGAGAATTTGTGAATGACTATGTTTTCCCAAATAGATCTTCTAGGTGCACTATTTCTGATCCGGTCACTTGACATTTATAATGAAGGTAATAAATATTAAAGAAATAGAATTTTGACAAACCAGGCAAAAATGCTTACAAATGCAACTGTAACAGCCGCGTAATAGCATTTCCTCTGAAATGGACTTAAGTCTTTTATAGGATCATCTGCTATTCGGGAAGGTTCAAGTTTCATAGTTTAAAATGTATATAAAATAATTGAAAATGAACTGTTATGGCTGTATAGTAAACTATTTTTTACTGTTTTTTGATACGCTGATTACAGTAGCTTTATTCAGGATCCACCCGCCAAATTTGTTATTTAATGATTTTAAATAATCAATATATTGTTTGTGCGATGCTGCAACACTCCTGTTGGCTTCAAAAATAGCCACTGTTTTATTTGCAAATAAGATCCACTCTTTGGCCTTATTTAATGCATCAAGCGGCGGCAGGTCAATCAAAATTATATCATACCTTGATCTCAATACATCAAATTCATTTTGAATTTGCTTTTCATCATTAATTTCGAGCAAAGTAATATCACCCCCGCGATTGCCCAAAACACTTATTTTGTTGTTATCCCTTTCAATGTATGATGTATTCCTGAAATAATCTTCTATAAATAATGTAGGTTGTATATTCCGGGTAAGGGTAGGGTTGTCAAAGTTACCGTCAATTAACAATACCCTTTTATTAATGGAAGAATATGCAAAAGCTAAGCTTATTGCAATAAGCGATTTACCCTCGTGTTTACCTAAGCTTGTTATAGCTAAAACTTTCTCGCCTTTTAATTCCTGGTCAATTTCAAACCTAACAGAGCGCAGCAACTCTTTAAATTGCTGCATCTTATTCCTGTTCTCAACATCCCACAGTTTTCTCAGATCGGGTTTTGGCCCTTTTATCATATTTAATGAACCCAGTATTGGCAATTGTGTGCGGGCAACCAGGTTGGCTGGCTCCTTAACACTGTCATCCAGGTAAAATAAAATAAATAATACCACCAGGCACAAAAACAGGCTAACCAATCCGCTAAGTACAATCAGCAGCATTTTTTTAGTAGGTTGAGCTATATCAGGTGTGGCCTTCTCAATCTGCATGAGCTTTATTGAAAAGTTTGATTGCAGATTAAGCGCATTATACCTGTTCAGCACATCCAGGTATTCCTTGCTGGCTATATCTATATCGTACTCATATGTTTTTACGGTAGCATCAAACGGCACTAACCGGGCAAATTTTGCATTAAGATTGTTCAGTTCCCTGTCTATAGATTTTACGCTGTACTTGGCAAGATCTCTCGCTACTTCAAGTGTTTGTTTTTGAACCACCAGGTTGTCTTTCCCAACCAACGGATTAACTAAATACTTATCAGACGTTTTTTGCAGCTGGCTAACAAGGTCGCTTTGCAATGAATCCATACTTGACTTGTACTTTGGATTAAAACCGCTATGAACATATTCATCAGTAAGGGTATGCAATTGCTCTTGTGTGCTTGCAATTTCAGCGTTATAAGGATTTACTGTTGATTCAATGTACTTCCTGTCTTTAGGATCAAACTTGGCGTTTATGTTTTGAAGAGCACCTTCATTAGCTGAGAGGGTCTTTTCGTTTTCCAGCTTTTTATCGGTATAGGCTAATATTTGTGCAAAAATAGATTTGGATTGATCGTCAAGGTTTAATATGCCGTTCTTTATCTTATAATCCTGCAGTTCCGCTTTCTTTTGAGTAAGCGCGTTTCTTTTTTCGTCCAGTAAATTTGAAAGGAACGATACCGCGTTTGATTCATTCTTTTTAATGTTGACCGTATAATATTCAATAAATTCCTGGCAAAGTGTATTTACCACGAATGCTGATAATTGAGGGTTTTCTGAAGTAAAGCTTACTGATATAAAGTCACTTTCCTCATCACGCACAATCTCCAAATATTTTCTTAATGAGCGTTCATCATAATGCATGGAAATAAGTAGCTGGTTTAAGCCATTCTCGTCCTTATTGTATAGAGATAAAGGCTCCCCGTTTATTAGTTTTGCTCTATATACTACTAATGCGTGCTGTATGGCCGCAGGGCTTAAATTTTTAAAATCGTGATTAAGCAGCCGAAAAGGTGTATTACTGCTCAGATCGTGAATAATGAGTTGATAGGAAACCTGGTCTATTAGCTTTTTTAGTTTGATGATCTCCATCAAATTGCTAAATTCCCTGCTTATCTGGTCGGCCTGGGCATTTGGGTTATTATCCTTATCTAATAAATGGCTTGAAGCATCAACAATACCCGTAGCAATTTGAGTGTGGGAAACATATTCATCGGGCAGATTTTTGACAAGAAAATACGAGGCGGTTACCGTTGCTAAAACAATGATAATTATTACGTATTTATATTTACCTAAAAGTTTAAAATAAGAAGATATTTCCATTAATCTATTTAATGCTTTCCAACTTGTCCCCTATAAGCTCTTCAAGATTAGTTTTGGCGGTAAAAACATTTAACTCAGCCTGTATCCTAAATGAATTTTGATTGTAAAGGTTGTTTAACGATTCATTGTAAGTTTGAAACGGTGTTTCTCCTTTTTCAAAAGTGTACTTAAGATTTTTTGTTGCGGTTTGGGCATTTGTAACAGCAGTTACCTTATTTCTTAAATCTGCCTGTGCAGCTAAATAAGCAAAATAAAAGCGTTTTATCTGCGCCTCCAGTGTCAGATTATATTCCTGTTGCAGATATTCGGCAATTTTTACTGATTCCCTCGCATTGTGAATAGTATATGGCCTTTCAAAAAGCGAACCAAGGCTAACAGAAGCTACCAGCTGATAGCCTTTAAAAATGGTTGGCGTGGTTAAATTGATGGAATTTTGCGGACTATAAATATATGATGCGCTGAATGCTTCCAGCCAGCCGAAACTCGCCTGGTGAAAAGTGCTTCGTGCAATTTCAACCTGCTTTTGTTTTACCTTGGCCTCAGGATAATTCTTTTTAGCGGCTGCTACAAGTTTTTCAAGGTATTCGTATGACAGATCTTTAAAAAGGGTTTCCTGTGCATATAAATTACTGGCCAAAACTGAAATAAATAATGAGAGGCAAATAATTCTAAATTTCTTATTCATTTTTTTACACTTTTTCTTTCTGAAAAACTGCCGGCACCGTTCTTATAAGGATCTTCCAATCAAGCCAAAAAGAATAATTTTGCGCGTAAAAATTGTCTAATTTCTTTCTTTCACGTTCAGACATATCCGCTTTACCCCGTTTGGTTATCTGCCATAAACCGGTTAACCCGGCAGGTCCCAAAAAACGCATTGACCACTCGTTTGATGTTAACATTTCTGCCTCATAAACCGGTAATGGCCTATTGCCAACTAATGACATGTCCCCCCGTAAAATATTGAATAATTGAGGGAGCTCGTCGAGGCTCGAATTTCGTAAAAATTTACCGAGTTTGGTAACACGGGGATCGTCTTTAATCTTAACAAATGCGGCTTTTGTGCCTCCATCCTCATTTGCATACTGATTTTGTGTGGATAACTCAATTAGTAGCTTATCTGCATCGGTGCGCATTGATCTGAATTTATAGAAATCAAATACTTTGTAGCCAGTGCCAACACGCTTGCTTTTGTAAAGAACCGGCCCTTTTGAGCCTAATTTAATTGCAATTACAACAGCCAGCATAACGGGAGAAAGAACAAGGATCATACAACCGGAAATAAAGAGGTCCATAAACCGTTTACCTACCGGCGTTTTGTAGGTTATATCTACTTCTTTTGAAATTTCAATTAATTTGGGTTTTATTAATTTAAACTTCACCAAAAAGTTCAGCCGCTCGCGCAGGTCTGACATTGAAAAAGGATAAATATAAAAATCATGCACTTTTAATTGCATGGCGCTTAATTTTAACGATTTGTCATTTGACAATGAGATTAACACAATAATCATCCCGTTAAAAAGAAAATTAGCTTTTAACCGTTCAACCAGTGCAAAACATTCACCTTGTTCATCTACTTCTAATAAAATAATTTCGGGCAGTGTTAAAATTGACTGATTACCTAAATATTCTTCAAGTTGTGAAAGATGATCATTATAGGTGATTTGAAAATAAGGGTTAAGCTCATTTGCTACTAAATCCTTTAACTCTAAACCTGCATATGCTATTTTGGTATGTGAACCTGCATTCTCATTCCATTCAGTTGCTATGGGATTCGTCATAAATGCTTAGTACTTGATTAATAGCTGATTTTAAAGAAGTAGGGTTAAATGGTTTTGGCATATAAGCATCTACTTGAAAAGGCATGTTACTAACCTGGGTATCCAAATCATGAGCTGCAGAAAGCATAATTATAGGAATATCGCGGAAAAGGCCGCTTATTTTAACGTTTTTAATAAATGATTGCCCATCAAAATAAGGCATCTGTAAGTCGGATATAATTAACTCAGGAATATTGCCATCCTCCAACCACGAAAAAGCATCAATTCCATTATTCCTAACAACTATATCGTAATCTTTTGAGAGAATAAAATTTAGGAGCTTCAAAATACTTAAGTCATCATCAACAATCAGTATTCTTTTTTTCATGTGCTAATCGGGTGCTATACATTTCACTTGATTACGTATTTTTTAACGAAAAGGTTTAGTAAACAACAATTTAAACGCATTACTTGTTTTAAAGCAACACAGTTAAAACGCAATTATTAAGCTCAATAGTTTACCTTTTTACTTTTAATCCTATAAAAATACCTAATTGAAAATAACTTTGGACAATTATTTAAGAATTTTTAACTGTAACATTATGAACCAGATAGCTCTTATTTTGGCTGCTTTTTGCTGATTTTTATCTTGCCCGGGACTAAAAAATAGGCGAATTCATAATTATATCAAGATCCCAGAATGAAATTTTATCAATAAAAGGAAAACTTGCAATACTTGCTGTATACTCATCATTTAAGGCAAAACTCCTTATTAACCAATTGTTATTTGAGGCAATAATACCTGGTTTTATAAGATGGGATCCATCAAGGACCGGGATTAGTTTAAGGTCGATATCGAGGCCCTGGGCTGTTGCCTTGGTAAGCGCTTCTTTACGGGTCCATAACCTGAAAAAGCAGGCCACAGCATCAGTTTCATTTATATAATCTATTTCAGCAGTACTGAAATTATCAGCTAAAACTTCTTTAAATCCAAACGACTTATTTATAAACTCAATATCTGCGCCAATTGCCGAATCTGAAACAGCCAGTAATATTGCATCGCCTGAGTGGGAGAGGTTGTATTGTAAATTTAATTGATTTGTGCTTTTTATATAAGGCTTATTATTTTCTCCTGCTCCAAATTCAACCGTTGCAGGAGTTTGGTTTAAATACTTCCCAAAAATGTGTCGCATAGCGCCACGACTTATAATAAACCGGTTACGGTCTTTTAACTGGTGGTACCGGTTGGCCCGGGCTATTTCATCAGGCGTTAATATGGTTAAAAAGCTATCAATCAGTGATGAGTTTGGGCTTACCCCAATTTTCCATACATCAATGTGATTACCTATGCTAAAGTTACATGCTGATGCATTAAGCCACGCTACATCAGTTAAATATTGATTGATTACTGTAATTGACCCCATAATTATTTGAATGAAGGCAATTTACTTTTTTACTGCATCATCCAAACATTTTTGTAATACCTGGGCAAATATTTTATCATTCGGGGCTTTAAATATGGTGTTGTGTTCACCCGGAATGCGATGAATATTAACTCCTTTAAGGGCGTAAGGTTTCCATCCTAAAAATTCAAAATCATCCATATAAAAAGTGCGATTTTCAGCTCTGAAAACTTCTACAGTGATATTATAAGGTTTTAACTGGTATAATTTTTCGGCATAGTTATTCATCTCATCAATTTTGTTTGAATAACCAAAAAAGCCTTCCTGTTTTTGTTCTTTGCCATATTTTAACCTCCACCAGGTTCGCTTTAATCTGCGTTTTAATGATACCTGCTTATCTGATATGGTATCTTTAATGCCATTTGTAGATGAAAAGGCATACTTCATTTTATCTTTAAAAAACCTGCCTCTTTTTAATATTTTAATCAGGGGTGGGTCATAGTGAGGAGAGCGGTAGGCATAAGTATCAAACATTGCCAAAATTTTAACCTCTTTACCCATGGCCTCAAATTGCCGGGCCATTTCAAAGGCAATAATACCGCCAAATGAGTAGCCTGCCAAAGCATACGGGCCGGTTGGATTTTGCTGCATTATAGCATTTATGTAATGCGAAGCAATCTCCTGAATACTTTCCAGAGGGTCCTCAACGCCATCAAGGCCTTTTGCCTGTAAGCCAAATACAGGCTGATCAGGCGACATATTCATAGCTAACGTATTAAATAACAACACATTTAACCCTGCCCCGTGAACCATGTATAATGGCATTTTATTGCCTTTAGGCTTAATAGGAACCAGGGAATCCCAGGTTATGGATTTGCCATCCATTTCGAGCATTAGCGCCAGTTTTTCAACGGTTGATGTTTCAAATAATGCGGCTAATGGTAAACGTTTTCCTGTTTCCTTTTCAATCCGGGTCATTACCTGCACCGCAATCAGCGAATGACCGCCTAACTCAAAAAAGTTATCGTAAACCCCAATTTTCTCAACGCCGAGGTACTCAACCCAAATATCAGCCACAAGCTTTTCAACATCCGTGCGTGGGGCAACATATCCATTGCCTGCATCAACTATTGATATACCATGTTTAGCCAAAACTTTTTTATCAACCTTACCGTTAGGGGTTAATGGCATTGCCGAAACGATCACAAAGTTATCAGGCACCATATAATCCGGAACCGAGTTTCTTAAAGCTTCCTTCCAGCTTTGTACTTGTGCAGCCTCATTTATAGTTTCAACGTTGTTATTAACCACAACAAAGGCTACCAGCTTATCAATTCCAAAATTATCAGGTCTTGCAATTACTACAGCTTCTTTAATATTGATCCCGTTAACCAACTGGTATTCAATTTCACCGGTTTCAATACGGTACCCTCTTATTTTTACCTGCGCGTCAACCCGGCCAAGGCATTCAATTTCGCCATTTGACATAAATCTGCCCAAATCTCCGGTATTGTACATTTTAGCACCGGTATTTTTTGTGAACGGATCATTTACAAACTTCTCGGCAGTTAATTCAGGGCGGTTTAAATAACCTTTTGCAACACCTTCGCCGCCAATATAGATCTCGCCGGGAATGCCCGGAGCTAAAGGCTTTAAAAAATTATCTAAAATGTAGATAGAAGTATTATCAATGGGCCTGCCAATTGATATTTTATTGGCATTGGTTATTTCTTTAACGGTTGACCATATGGTAGTTTCGGTGGGTCCGTAAACATTCCACAATGAGCTTGCAAAGTTTAAAATTCTTTCTGCTAATTCAGCGGGTAGGGCCTCGCCGCCGCAAATTGCTTTTATAGGGGTTGTTTTATTCCATCCTGCTTCCAGCATTATGCGCCAGGTGTAGGGAGTGGCTTGCATTACCGTTGCCTGCTCATCTTTTATAATATCAAGCAATGCCCTGCCATCTTTAGCAGTTGCTGCATCAACCAAAATTATTTCGGCGCCGGTTAAAAGCGGTAAAAACAATTCGAGTCCTGCAATGTCAAAACTGATGGTAGTTACAGCAAGCAGCTTATCAGCGGCTGTTAAACCGGGCTGTTTTTGCATGCTGTATAGAAAGTTAACCAGGTTATGCTGAGCTATCTGTACGCCCTTAGGCATGCCGGTTGAGCCGGAGGTATAAAGAATATAAACCAGATCTTCACCGGTAACGGTTATTTCAGGATCAGCGGATGGGTAGTCATTAATGGTTAACCATTCATCTTCCAATATTAACTCTTTGGCGTTTGATTGGTATTTGCCTTTGTAGGTTTGTGATGTTAACAGAACTACGGCTTGCGAATCTTCGATCATGTAATTGATCCTGTTGATAGGAAAAATCGGATCGAGCGGGATGTAGATTGCCCCCGTTTTCATTATCGCTAACATACTGATCACCATCTCTGCCGATCTGTCAAGCGAAAATGCTACTTTATCACTCTTTTTAACACCATTTTTTATAAGAATTGCAGCAAGCTGGTTTGCGCGCTCGTTTAACTCTTTATAAGTGGTTTTTTGTTTGCCAAAGGTTATAGCTGTTTTATTGGGCGTTTCAGTTGCGCGTTCACTTATAAGTTGATGTAGTGCTGTGTTTTTGGGATAATCGCATGCAGTGTTGTTCCACTCATCTAACTGGTGGCTCAATTCACCCGAATCCATCGAAAGGATGTTTCCTATTAATACTTCAGGGTCTTTTACCAGTTCGCACAGTAAAAATTCAAAACCATCCATCATCTTTTTTATGGTAGAGGGCTTGAATAATTGGGTATTGTATGACCACTCCAACGTAGGCGCTTCTTCATGACCGGCAATATTCAAGAAGAGCTCGAAATTCTCGTATTCGCGCGGGTTACTGATAAGCTTGTGGTGCAGCTGATAAAATTCAACATCATCATCAAGCCCCATGTCAATATTAAACATCACAGGAACCAGCGGAAGCCTGGAAGGATCGCGGGCTATGTGTAATTTTTTTAATAAGCTGCCAAAAGTAAATAGCTGGTGCTCATAAGCATCAAGCACTTCGCTGCGGCGTTGTTTTAAATAAGTTTTAAAGGATATATTACTTTTAGGATAACTGCGCAGCGCAAGTAAGTTTACACAGTGGCCAACAAGCCTGTAATTATCTGTAGCAGGCTGTCCTGCTGAAGGCAGGCCTACAATAATTTCTTCCTGGCCTGTTACTTGTTTTAAGAAAACCTCGAAAGCTGCGAGCAGGGTAGTTACAAAGCTGCTGCCAGTACCTCTGGCCAGTTTTTTTACATCAGTAGCTAAAGCTCCGTCAAGAACCAGGTCTTCCCGGCTGCTCTTGTAAGTACGTAAAGCAGGGCGGGGGAAATCCGTAGGAATGTCTAATAAGTGGCCACTGCCAATAAATTGATCTATCCAGTAGCGTTCTGTTTCTTTATTTGAATCGCTTTCTGATTGTGCCAGCTGGTCTAATGCATAATCGCTAAACAAAGGGGCAACCGGCATTTTTATGTATTCCTGTTTGGCAAAGGCTGAATAAAGCTTGCTCAGATCCTGCATCATGATCCCTATCGACCATCCATCGCATACAATATGGTGGGCTACAAAGGTTAAAAGATGTTCACTTTCAGAAAACTTGAATAACGAAACCTTAAATAAAGGGCCTGTCACCAAGTCGAACGGTGTTAAAACAAGCTGTTTATTGTATTCATTTACAAAGTCATTTCTTTTTTCTTCAGTTGATGCCGACAGATCTTTGTAGTCGATATCAAGCACAAGCTCTTTATAAACGCAAATATTGGCGCCGTCAGCACTAAATGATGTACGGAGCGCCTCGTGCATGTTCACCATTTCCTGGAGCGCATGCATCATTGCCTTTGTATTAAATATGCCTGTTAACAGCAGGGAAAAGCACTCATTATAAGAGCAATTTGCAGCTGCACCGCCAATAAGGCATGAAGTCCAGATCTCTACCTGCGGTTCAGTTGCAGGCGCGATCAGGGAAATTTCAGGTCCTGCAAACGGATCAAACTCAACAGGGTTTGTATCTACCATTGTATTTTCCAAACTAATTATTTTACTTGTAAATATTTACCCGGGTTATTGGCATCGCTTATAAACCAGCCGGGGTTACCATCCTTATCGCGGCCAAGCCTGGCGCCCGGAAAAGGTGATTCCATAAACGGATTAAATTCTTCTTTTGCTTCAACCTTGTTTGATGGGAAAAAACCTGACTCAACCAGTTCATCAACACTTTCCCTAAAGGCTGCAATTATAGCGTCAATATCAGTTTTAGTATGCGATGCGGTAAGGAAACAAGGGAACAAATCCCAGATATGGATTCCTTTATCGCGCATCAGTGTGAATAATAACTCCCCATACGGCAGCTCATCTTTAAATTTTATTTTCCATAGCGAACCAAACGATGGTGAGTATAGCGGAATTCCGGTTTTTTCGCAGATGGCGTTCAGTTCTCCCGCTAAGTATGCAGTAAGTTTATTTAAACCTTCCTGTAACGCAGGGCCCTGATCCTTCATGTATTGTAATGAAGCTTTACCGGCTGCCAGCGCTAAGGGGTGTCTTACAAATGTTCCGGCAAAATAAGTAACACCAGCTTCTGGCTGCGAGTTGTCGCCATATTGCCAAAAACCGCCGTCTAATGCATCCATGTATTTTTTTATACCGGCAATTGCACCAATAGGCATGCCGCCACCAATTACTTTACCATAAGTACCCAGGTCAGCTTTAATACCAAACATGCCCTGTGCGCCGCCCGGATGCATCCTGAAACCGGTGATCACCTCATCAAAAATCAAAGCAGTACCTGATTTTTCAGTGATCTCTCTTACCTTTTTAAGGAATTCAATTGGTTGATAATCAGGTCTCCTGCTTTGTACCGGTTCAACCAGTACGGCAGCAAGCTCATGCGCTCTTTCTTCAATTATTCTTAATGTTTCGTCTGTACCGTAATCCAATATCAACATGTTCTGAACTACTTCGGGCATAATGCCGGGAGCGGCAGGGATGGTTTTTAATTTTTTAGTTCCGCGAACAATAACTTCATCATTGATCCCGTGGTATGAACCGCTGAAAGCAACCATTAATGAGCGGCCGGTTACTGTACGGGCAATCCTCATTGCACCTAGAACTGCTTCTGAACCTGTGTTACACAGTGCAGCACGGTCAAAATTTGTTAATTCGGTTATCAGTTTACAAACGTCACCTGCTAAAACATGCTGAGGGCCAATTTCATAGCCATTCTCTACTTGTTCTAAAACAGCTTTTTTCAATATATCAACCTGGTAGCCTAAAAAGTTTGAGCCAAAGCCGTTTAATGCATCAATGTATTCGTTGCCGTCAATGTCCCAAACGCGACTGCCTTTTGAGCGGTTTACCACCAAAGGATAAACAACTTCTTTAGTCAACGGCCTGAAACCACTAACCACACGCGGATCAGCCATGTGCTCACGGTGTTCCTGGGTGTAGGTTTTGCTGCTGCTTGTTTTTGCGTTATAGCGCTTAGTAAGCTCGCCTAAAAATGTTTGTTGTTTTGCGCTCAGTCCTTGTACCTGTTTTTCGATCCGTGCAGTTGCGCCAAACGGTTTTTTAACTTCAACCTGCTCTTCGGCTGTTAAATCATATTGAATGCCTGTTTTTGCCGGGGCAGGAGCGGGTGCGGTAATGGGAGTAACAGGTGCCTGCGGAGCATTGCCATTTTGCATCATAGCCAATTGACTCGCCAGCATCTGGATCTGTTGCTGGATCATATCAAGCGCAGGGTTGGCAGCAACAGGCGCCGGAGCAGCGGTTGTATTATAAACTGGCTGATGGTTAGCTACCGGAGCAGATTGTGGCTGGAAAGCCCCTGTCGGTAAGTTTGCATCTAAATGCGCTGCAAGCAAATCAATCGTATTATATTCTTCAAATAATTTTCTGAACGTAATAGGAACATTAAACTCCTTTTTAAGATTGGTTGCAATTTGAGTTAACAAAAGCGAGTCAAAGCCAATCTCGATAAAATTCATATCGGTTGATGCGTTATCTATCTCGATTCCGGATGCATCTTCAAATAGTTCCTTTAGCTTACCGGTTAATAGTTCTTTTCTCATCAGGGATTGTTGTGAAATTGTTTGTTCTTGTTGTATTGGTGTTACTTGTTCTGTTTCTGTTACTATTGTTGTTGTGCTTTGGGGCAGTGCCGCATCAAGCCAATAACGTTTATTATCAAATGCATAGGTCGGCAGGTTTAGTTTTAATCGTTGCTGATCCTGGTATAAGGCCTTCCAATCAGGCTCTATTCCGTTTAACCATAACTGACCTAACGCCCTTAATACGGAATAGTACTCCGTAAGTGTTTCATTTTTTTCAAATCCGGCCATAATTGGCGTAGTTTTGATAGTAACCTGCTGGCGTGCAAGCGTTGCCAGTACTGTTCCGGGGCCAACTTCCAGTAAAATACGGCCTTCATCTTCCTGCAAAGTATTTATTGCATTTGCGAATCGAACCGTTTTACGCAGGTGATTTGCCCAATATTGAGGGCTGGTTGCTTCTGCCTCGCTCATCCAGGTTCCGGTAACAGTTGATACAACGGGTTTTACCGGCGGATATAATTTTATTGAACGTACAACATCCTCAAACGGCGCCACAATATCATCCATCATTGCTGAGTGGAATGCGTGGCTGGTTTGCAGCAAACGGCCGGGAATGTCCTGCTTAGCCAACTCTTCAGAAAATGCTGCTATCAAATCATCCGGACCGGCTATCACACAAAGCTTATTGCTGTTAATTACCGCAATTGATAAGCCCGGAGGTAAAAGCGGTTCTAATTTTTCAGCTTCAAACCTTACAGATAACATGCTGCCTTTTGCAACCTCGCTAACCATTTTAGCCCTTGTAGATATTAACAGCAACGCATCTTTTAAACTGAATACGCCGGCAAAATGGGCAGCAACAAACTCACCAATACTATGCCCGGTTAAAATTGCAGGCTGAATTCCCCAGCTCATCCAAAGCTTAGCCATGGCGTATTCCATAATAAATATGGCCGGCTGGGTGTAAAATGTATTTTTAATAGCCTCTGTTGAAGCTTCATCAATTACTTTGGGATAGATAATATCAAAGATCTGTGCTTGTGGCGTATCCTTTAATAGCTCAATACATTCATCTACGGCTGCTGCAAAAACAGGCTCGTTATCATAAAGCCCGCGACCCATGTTTACATATTGTGAACCTTGCCCGGGGAACATAAACACCACTTCGGATGCTTTTGAAGTTAGATTTTTTGAGGATGATGAATCGGCAGGTGCATTTAGTTTGGCCGATAGCTCGTCGGTATCACCCGCAATTATAAACCTGCGCTGGTTAAATTCGGCACGGGTATTTTGCAGGGTATAGGCAATGTCGGCAATGTTTGTATTCTTGTTGCTGTCAACAAAACCGGCAAGTTTTTGGGCATAGTTACCCGCACTTGTTTCGGTTTTGGCCGACCATGTAATTAAACTTAAAGGCTTAGGGTTACCTGTTTGCATAGGTACGTTTTCAAACTCCTCTAAAATAATATGTACGTTGGTGCCGCCAACCCCAAAAGAACTAACACCCGCTCTTCTTTTTTCAGCCGATTCCCATTTTTTTAGCTCGTTATTCACAAAAAAGGGACTTTCAGCAAGATTGATGTTAGGATTGGTATGTTGATAAAATAATGAAGGCGGGATTTGCTGATGATGCAAAGCCAGCGCAGTTTTTATTAAACCAGCCACGCCTGATGCCGCAGTGGTATGCCCTATATTACTTTTTACCGAACCGATCGCACAAAATTGTTTTTGCTCCTGTGTACCAAATGCCAGGTTAAGGCCTTCAATTTCTATCGGATCGCCTAAAGGCGTTGCTGTGCCGTGGGCTTCAATATAGCTGATGGTTGACGGATCAATATCAGCGTCATTTATAGCCATAGCTATAGCGCCTGCCTGTCCCTGCGCACTTGGGCCGCCAAAGCTGCCCTTATCTGCACCATCGTTATTTATGCCGATTCCTTTTATAATTGCGTAAATGATATCGCCATCGCGCTCAGCATCTTCCAGGCTTTTTAAAAGCACAACACCAGCGCCATCGCTAAATACGGTTCCGGTTGCTTCGGCATCAAAGGGGCGGCAATGGCCATCTTTGCTCATAATGGAGCCTTCCTCATACAGATGCCCGCTTTTTATTGGCGATGTTATACAGGCTGCGCCTGCAAGTGCAATGTCACATTGTCCATCTCTTATACTGCTTACTGCCTGGGCAATAGCCAAAGAGGAGGTGGAACACGCTGAATGCACTGCAACTGCCGGGCCTTTCAGGTTTAACTGGTAGGCGGTGCGTGTTGCTATGTAATCTTTTTCGTTAAGCGTGCGGACATTAAAATGTCCGTATTTATCAACTATATCTTTATGGTTAAGTACGTTATGGGTGTAGTAGGTGTTGTAGCCAACACCGGCAAACACACCCACTGAACCTGCATATTTTTCAGGCAGGTATCCGGTGCTTTCCAGGGCTTCCCAGGCAATTTGTAAAAAGATCCGTTGCTGTGGATCCATCAATTCGGCAGAGCGCGGGTTGAAACCGAAGAAACCGGCATCAAATTCATCGGCTTTGTCAATTATTCCCCTTGCTTTAACATAGGATGGATCACTTTTTTCGGATAATGGGATAGATGTGTCAAGTTCAGCATCGGTAAAGAAGCTGGTGCCTTCGCGGCCTTCGGTAAGCATTTTCCAAAATTCATCAATGTTATTGGCGCCAGGGAAACGACTAGCCATGCCTATTACAGCTATATCGCTGTTGGCCTTTTTGTCCTTGTTCTTTTTGAATGTAAATGCTGATGCTTTGTTTGCGCCGCCGATAAAGTCCACAATGCCGCTAACGGTAGGGTATTGGTATAGTTTGGTAATAGGCACTTCGTAATTAAACTGGTGCTTTAGCATAGCAACTGTTTTTAACGCAAGCAATGAATTGCCGCCCAATTGGAAAAAGTTATCATCAACGCCAATTTTATCAAGCAGCAAAAGCTCCATCCAGATGCCGGTGATATTTTTTTCGATGGGAGTGGAGGGCGCTTTGTACAAAACACTTAGCTCAGGCCTTTTCAGATCGGGCTTTGGTAAATTCTTTCTATCAACCTTGCCGCTGGTTGTTTTGGGCAGTTCGCTCAACCACACATAGGCCGAGGGATGCATGAAATCAGGCAGTGATTGCTCAATGCTTTTGCGCACATAATCGGTGTTCGGCTCATTGTTGGCCGATACCATATAAGCTACCAGTCTTTTTTGACCAATAACGTCCTCGCGGGCAACTACAATTGCCTGCTGGATATTATCTAACTGATTGATCAATACCTCTATCTCTCCGAGCTCAACCCTGTTACCTCGGATCTTTACCTGGGTATCCCTGCGGCCTAAATAATCAATGTTACCATCGGGCATATAGCGGGCCAGATCGCCGGTGCGGTAAATGCGGGTGGTTTTATCTGCGGTTTCCTTCCAGTCGACAAATTTTTCAGATGTCATATCCGGGCGGTTAAGATAACCATCTGCAAGGCTCAGGCCGCTCACGCAAAGCTCACCTGTTTCACCATAAGGAAGTTGTTTTAATTCTTCATCCAGGATCAGGATCTCCGTTTCATCAATCGGGATGCCTATTGAAGGCAGAGGCGGCCATTGTGCAGCATCGCCATCCAGCTTTAGCTGGGTTACCACGTGTGTTTCTGTTGGACCGTATTGGTTATACAAAACACATCCTGGCAAGGCTGAAAAGAAACGAACGATCTGCGGGGTGATCTTTAATTGTTCACCAGCCGTCATCACTTCTTTTAAGCAAGCAGGGAAATATTTTTCGGCATCGGCAGCCTCTGTAAGATATTGAAGTACTACAAATGGCAAAAAGATGCGGTTTACTGAATGTTGTTCGATATAACGTAACAAGCGATAAGGGTCAACCCGCAGATCGTCGTCAACCAAAACCAAAGTACCACCGGTTGTTAAGGTGGCAAAGATCTCCTGGAACGATACGTCAAAACTCAGGGGTGCAAACTGCAAAGTATTTACGCCTGTAGTTGAGATTGAACTTTTTTGTTGCCACGACAGCAAATTTGCTAAAGCAGCATGCCCCATTGAAACGCCTTTTGGTGTGCCTGTAGAGCCTGAGGTATATAATACATAACAAGCAGATTTACTTTCGGGGATAGCACTATTGCTTGCTTCGTAATCTTTATCTGATATTAATACATTGATGCCTAAAGGCTCAAATAAATGTTTTTGAGTTAGTGTACTTAAGCACAGATCGATGCCCGAATCGCTTACTATTTGTTGTAAGCGATCCTGCGGATAGTCAGGATCAAGTGGTAAATAAGCTTTTCCTGATTTTAGGATCGCCAAAACACTAATTATGGTTTCAACTGCACGGTGGGTGCTTACCCCTGCGTTTAATGAAGCTGGTGAGCTTTTTACAATAGCGGCAGCTAAGTCATCGGTCTTTTGGCCTAATTGGCTATATGTTAAACTCTGGTTGCCAAAAATAACAGCTACCGCATCTGGGGTTTTGTTTTTTTGCAGCTTAAAGAGGTTATGGATCAACGAATTGTTCATTTCTTTTTTATGTGCTTCGGTTAGGGTACCCATAAGCTAATTTTGTTTTGAATAAAATCAAGAGCAATATTTATACCTGTATAAAGAAGATTAACTATTATTGTTTGTAACATCCTTTTATTAAACGCATTACATTAAACCTTAATTGTTCAATCTTTACTTAAAACATTATTTCATTAAGTAATATTTATAAAAGTGGGGCAACTAAATATACTTAAAAATAATTATTCTTTTTATACGTTCGGTTACATATTTAGGTTATAGTTGCCCAACGTATTAAAACATTGATATTTATACTATTGCAAAACATGTTAGGCGTAATGCCGTTAATAAAGGCTTTAACTACCTGATAAATGTTTTCAATATCTTTGCCCTCAATGACTAAAAAATACCTTTTTATTTTCCTGTTTCTTTCGCTCTCCGGTTTAACAGCAAAAGCAAATTTTGTTTACGATGCTACCTGTATTGATGCTTACAAAGCCATTTTAAGTCTTAAAATGAATGAAGCCAGGCAACTCATCCAAAAAGAAAAACAATTGAACCCTCAAAATGGGATAGTAGTGTTGCTGGAAAATTATATTGACTATTTCAGCCTGTTGGCATCAGAGAATAAAAGCGACTATAACAGGTTAAAAGAAAACAAGTCGAAAAGGATTTCGGTGCTGGAGGGGAATGATAAGAACTCACCCTATTACCGGTTTACACAAGCCGAGATCTATTTACAATGGTCGTTTTTAAAGGCCAAGTTTGGTGATTTTATGTCTTCCGGGTCTGATGCTAAAAGTGCAAGCAGCTTATTAAAGGATAACAATAACAAGTACCCCGATTTTTTGCCAAATCAAAAAAGCCTGGCACTGGTAAATATAATTTTTGGATCAATACCAGCGAGCTTTAAATGGATCACCGGTATTTTAGGGATGAAAGGCAACGTACAGGTGGGAATAAAGCAGCTGGAAGATTTAAAAGTACAATTACCCAAATCAAGCTATAGCTTTTATGACGATGAGATCATCTGGTTTTTATGTGTAACGGATATTAACGTGCTGCATAGTAAAAATAACTACAATAAATTGATGGGATATCTTGCCGGAATGGATAGCAATAGTATGCTTAAGGTTTACTTGCAAGGCTATGTATCGTCAAAAACCGCGCATAACGATGAAACTATAAAGTTTTTAGAGGCGGCTCCAAAATCAAACCAGTATATAAATATACCCGCTGTTGATTATATGCTGGGCAATGCTAAGCTTAACCGGATGGATAGTGATGCACCTGTATTTTTAAGCCGCTACGTAAATGAATACAAAGGAACCAGCTATGTAAAGGATGCCTATTTAAAGCTTGCTTACCATTATTTGCTGCAAAACGATTTGGAAAAATATGACGATTATTTAAAGTTGGTACGGAGCCGGGGATACGTACTTGATGGAAAGGATAAAATTGCACTACGCGAAGCCAATGAACCCAAACCGGATCTTGATGTGCTAAAGGCACGTTTTTATTTTGATGGTGGTTATTATAGTAAAGCCATGGCGCAGCTTTCAAACAAAAACGTGAATAATTTAAGCTTAGCCAGGGATAAAATTGAATATTATTACAGGTTAGGACGGATTAACGATAAGATAAATAAAAACTACGAAGCGGTATTAAATTACCAAAAAGCCATTGCCCTGGGTAAGGAAACCAGCTATTATTTTGCTGCAAATTCTGCGCTGATGATAGGGAATATTTATGAGGAAATAAAGGAATACAAAAAGGCTGCTAATTATTACAACCAGGCAATTGATATGAAAAGTCATGATTATCAAACGGATATTGATAATGATGCAAAGGCGGGGTTGAAGAGGATAGGTCAGTAAGTAACTGAGTTTTTGACATAAATGATAGTGAAACATGTTGATTATCAGTAATTTATGAATAATTAATCTTTAATAAAAGGTTAACAACCTGATTGTCAGAATGTTTCATAGCGTTCCGGCTGTTCCGCGTGTAAAAATGGAACGCTTAGCCGGCGTGAATTTATGTCGAATTCACATTAAGTTTCAGGGTTCCTTTGTAAACCGAACCAGATTTTTCATGCTTTGCATGTGATGCACATTTACATTTTGCTTTAGGGCATCAAAATTAAAGTTGCGGTTTGTGCCACAATCCAATACGTTAAAATAGGTTGATGGCTTAGTGCTTTCAAAATATTCAAGCAGGTTACTGCTCCATATTAACTGGCAATCGCCTTTAATGCGATTAACAATTTCATTGATACCATCTTTAAATTCAATATGCCTGATATGCTGCGATTCCAGTTCGGCCTGCGGAAAAAAAAGCAGGATATTGCCCGGTGTGTTCATTAATTCGGCAGCATATTCAAGGCTTTCTTTTATCGACCATCTGCCCGGTTCCACAGAAAATGAGCCGCAGTATTTTAACCACCAGTTCTTCTCCATTTGTTTTTTAACCGACATGGTGTACAAACCTTTTAGCTTTTGCTGTTTGTCGATCATTTTAAAGGTGAGGTAATAGGCAAAAAAACCATCCAAAAACCCAAAATGATTGCACATTAATATGTAGGAATGGTTAGGTTTTATGTCGACAGGGTTGATGATCATTTTGTTAAAACGCCGCCTGAAAAACCACATCAAGAATAATGAGCCCCATTTGATCAAGAAAAAAGGAAGTGGTTTGGCCTTAATTATCATAATAACATATCGCTTAACCTGGCTACAAAATCTCTTTTTATCATTTCGTGGCCTTCATTTAATACAATTACGCTGGCATTGTTCACTTTGGCAATAAATTCCTTCCCGATACCGGGAGGAAAAGCTTTATCGCGTTTGCCAAATATAAAGATGCTTTTTATGTTTTGCTCATTTAAAGCCTTTAGCAGCATGGCTTCATCCGTTTCAAAAAAGCGCAGATAGGTAAAGCAGGCGTAAAAATTAAACCGTAGCTCAGCTGTGCCAATTTCACCATATAAAATTTTATACGCTTCTGCATCAATTAATCTTAACCGCTTGAATAGTTTGAGCATTCTTACTAAGATAGTTTCATTAAGCGCCAGCTTTTCCAGTATCTTATTCCCGGTTTTGTTTTTGCTGAAGAATGGGATCAGCTTACCGGGATTTAAAGATGAGGGGGCGGCAATAATACACTCATCAACCATGCCTGCAAGCTCTTCCACAACAACCGTAGCATAATGCGTTCCCATGGAGTAACCGATAATTGAAAAGCGTTCAATGCCTTCGTGCCTGCAAAAGTCAAGAATAAAGTCTGCAAATTGTTTTTTGGAGATCCCTTCCTTAACAGCAGACAGACTTTGATCTTTTAGCTTTGTTTCTTTATGGAAAAACAGATCAAACCCGATGAAAGTATATTTATCTCCTAAAGCAGATTCAAGTAATTTAAACTGTTTGCCATGCATTCCGTAACCATGAAAACTAAGCATAACCTGCTTGCCGCTACCAAATTTATAGTAGTGCAGGTTAGCTAAATCATTTTCAAAGTAATGGTCTGTCATAAGTTAAAAAATATGTCATTGCGAGCATAGCGTGGCAACCGCATGTCATGCACAACCGCTGTGCAGGTTCTACACCTTTCTGTTCGCTCTGTATAGTATGCGATTGCTTCGTTCCTCGCAATGACATGGGGGATAGCTTTCCGATGGGCGACGTGCGGAGAGGCCTTTGCCCGCATGCTTCGACGGGGCTCAGCATGACACCCGGTTTTTTTTGATGGTTTTACAGATAGGATATTGATCATTATTGTTACAAATTTTCAATAAAGGCAATTGCCCATGTATAATCGCCATCATGCGAGATAGAAAGGGCGATATCAAATTTAGCAGAATCGCGGTGAATTATAACGGTAGGCTTGCCAACAGGTTTATCACGAAGGATCTCGATCTTTTTAGGGCCCAATGCCGAAGGATCAATTTGCTTTACCGCTTTATAAACCGCTTCTTTTGCGGCCCAGGTTGAAGCATAACGCAGCAATGGATTTTCAAACTGATTGCAATAAGCTATCTCATTTGCAGTGTAAGCCTTATTTTTAAATGATTCTGTAAAGGATTTTTCAAAATCGGGGATAAACACAATATCGTTGCCAGCTGAAAACTTTTGAGCGGGGGTTATTTCGTCCAGTGTCTTTTTAATTTCCTTCTCCATCCACTCCAAGTCCCATAATATTAAAACCGCCGTCAACAAAATGGATATTACCCGTTACTCTTTTTGAAAGATCAGAAAAGTAATAAAGCGCGGCATCACCCACATCGCCTGAATCAATATTACCAAGCGGAGCAGTAAATTTCCCCATTTTACGCAGTTTACGAACACCGAAAATGCCGCCTGATGAAGTGGTCATAACCAATCCTGCGGAAATAGCGTTTACCCTTACACCGGTACCTCTAAAGTGACTGGCGAGATAGATCATTATATTCTCCAAAGCAGCTTTACAAATCGCCATCCCGGCATAACCCGGAAAAACCCGCTGCGATGCATTATACGTAAGTGTTAAGATAGACGCATTTTTTGCCAGTAATGGCTGTGCTACCCGGCTAACCCTTAATAATGAATAGGCGCTGATGTTGAAAGCATCCATCAAATCATCAAACGGGATATCGATATAGGAAGGGGGCGGTTCGTCGCTGCCGGGGATGCTGTAACACATCACCGATTGCGTACCAAATGCCACGCCATGTAAAACATAATCTATCGGGCCAACGGTATCATAAGCCATCCGCATAAATGCGCTGATCTCTTCTTCCAACCTTACGTCAACTTCGGCAGATAGTTTGGGATCCATGCCGTTTTGCTCCATCAGGTATAAAACCTCTTTTTTAGTATCTGCAACGTAACTTAGCGCTACCTTACAACCCGATTGATGCAGCTTTACAGCAATATCATATGCAATAGAGCTTTCGTTCCGCACACCAAATATTACCGCAACCTTATCTTTATTATTTATCATCCCTTGAAATAGACATGGCGCTGTTTGTACCGCCAAAGCCATAATTTAAACAAACTATCTGGTTAATTTCTTTTGCTACAGTTTCCTGCGAGATCAGGTGACGGTAAGCTGCAGCAGGTTTGTCAGATCCTTCCCAACCGTCTTTCTTTTGAAAATTCTCTAATTCAGGATTTAACTCATCAGAATTTATACATGGCAGCACTTTTTGATTTTTAAGCATCAATAAAGAAGCAATAAGCTCCACTGAACCGGCTGCCCCAAGCATATGCCCGAATTGCGCTTTTGGCGCTGAAATATGATAGCCTTCTTCGCCAATGGTATCAACAACGCTTATTAATTCCAATATATCGCCAACTGGTGTTGCTGTACCGTGCACTTTAACAACATCCGGTTTGATATTCCCACCTGCCATCAGGCCTTTCCAGAGCCTTTTCTGACCATCATATGATGGATAAAACATGTTACCGTCACCATCAGAATTATTGAAATATTCATCAATAACACCAAGGATATTTGCACCGCGGGCTTTTGCTATTTCATATTCTTCCAGCGCAACAATGCCAGCGCCAAACGAACAAACAAACCCATTTCTTTTTATATCAAAGGGGCGTGAGCTTTGCTCAGGTGCAAAACCTTTGCTTAATACCTGCATAGCATCAAACCCAATAAAGGTTTCAAGCGCGGTGCCTTCAACGCCACCCGTAATGGCACGATCCTGCAGGCCGAATTTTATAAGGCGGTAAGCATAGCCTATATTGCCTAAGCCTGTAGCACAGGCAGATATGATTGATTCACAAACACCTTTATTACGGATAAGGCAGGATACGTTTGCAGCTTCGCGGTATGACATTGCCCTATCAACAGTATGTGAACCTGCCATCCGGGTTTTTTTACCCAGTTCATAAAATGCATGCCATGCATGGCGGGAAATTACGTTACCACCACCACCGGAGGCGATGACCACACCGGTTTGTTCTGATTCAACTTCTGCTTTTGACCATCCGGCCATTTTGATAGATTCCTGTGCGCCTAACATTGCCCAAACACAGCCAAGGTCGGCAGTAGCAAGGTTAAGGTCGGGGATGCGCCCAAGATGGTCGACATACGTTTCAGGGTATTCCGTTTCCGGCACCGGATGAATAGCTTCCAGGTTCATTTCGGGCTCGGTAATATAACCGGCCACCATTGAACGAATCTGCTTGTCATAGGCCGCTGCCTTAGGCCAATTGCGGATCAAGCTTTCGCCGGCAAATAATTTTTTATCAAAATCATCCAGGCTTGTACAGGTTGGAAAAGCCCCGCCCATGCCCACAATCGCTACTTTTCTGCCTGCTACAATCATAAATTATTTATTTGCGCTGCGTTCTTTTACCATTATTATCAAATCGATAACATCTTTTACTTTTGAGCCCATCCGGTCGATGTCTTCATCTTCAAATTCAATATCAAATTTCTGTTCAACCTTGGCGGCTATATTTATCAGCTCGGTTGATGGGGTGCTCAGGTCTGTAAGGAAGTCGGTTTCTTCAGTTACGCCAACTAATTTTTCCGGATCAATTGTTCGTACTGTTTTTAATACCTCTAATAAACCGTCAAGTATTTCTTGTCTTTCGTTTTCCATATTATGCTAATTTGTTAAATAATTCTATAAGAATTGCGCGACCCGTAATGTCATGCAATTCGGCCACTTTTATAAAATCTTTGCTAATATCATATTTTAATAATCTTTCTTCGGTAAAATCGCTAAAATATTCATCAAGATCCAGGCCCTTTGGTACTTTATAAATGCGCCCGTCGCAAACCATTTGCCGCCATTTATAAAAGGTAATGTTACCGATACTTATAAATGTGTCGCCCAATTCCAGGTAATTCTGGAAGCTAACATTGCCGATACTTATAAATGCAGGTACAAATTTATCCCTCAATACATCAGGCAGGCCTTTCAGCTTGCGGCACTCCAAAAAAGTTGCGCATGAAACAATGGTTGCCTGTGCAAATGCCTCAATCTGGTCAACACCGCGAAATACATTGAAATGATCTTCTACATCCCTTTCAGTTGGTGAATAGCTGGCTACAATTCCTTTATAAGGCGAATGCCAGTGATAGGTATTTACCAGTCGTTTTGTAGGGCCGTGCAGCAACAATTGCGAGGGATCAACCCCAACCAGGTTGCCATTCATTATTATATCCAGGTAGTCTGCTCTTTCTTTGTCTGTCATATTAAGCCGCCGTTGATGTGGATATTTGTTCCGTTAATGTATGATGCCTTGTCTGATAACAGGAACGCAATCGTATCTGCCACATCATCAACCTTTCCAAATCTTTTAGCCGGGATCATATTGAAGTATTTCTGTTTTATTGCTTCGGGTATGGCAGCTGTCATATCGGTTTCAATAAAACCTGGAGATACACTGAGCACCCTTATATTATGTTCGGTATTGGTTGCCGCCGCTTCCTGCGCCAATGACCTTGACAGCGCCGCCAGTCCTGCTTTTGTAGCCGCATAAACAGACTGAAAAGCATTGCCGCTTTCGCCAACTACCGAGCTGATGTTTATAATGACACCTTGTTGTGTTAAGCTAAAGATCTTCATAGCTGTTTTGCAGATCAGGATAGGGGCCTTTAAATTTACATTCAGCATGGCGTCAATTTCCTTTTCCGGCTGATAATTCAGGGGCTTATCGTAAGCTACGCCCGCGTTATTAATTACCCCGTATAAATCCCCATGTTCTTTTTTTAGCTGCTTGCAAAAACTATTTATGGCATCCGGATCTGAAAAATCGGCACAAAGAATGTGGCTGCCCGGTTCAATATCTGTAAAGCTTTCGGGTTTTGATGCGTGTAATATTAAAGTATATTCACCTGATAGCTTTTTAGATATGGCCAGTCCTAACCCTTTACTGGCACCTGTAATTAATATTTTTTTTTTCTCCATCAGGATTTTTATAGTGATCAGAGGTTGGCGATTAGTGATCAGTTTTACCAAAGTTGCCAATAGTTTATAACTTTTCCTTAAATCTTTACAGCAAATATGTTGATTTTAATAATAATTTAGGCATGTTGTTTTAATATTTGATACCTCACCAGACTTACGAAGTTTTCAAAACTTCGTAAGTCTCTCATATGAGTAAAATATGTTGCGTAATTTATTTATTATTAGTTGTTTATGTGTATTCACTTTTCCATTGGCTGGGTACTCTCAATACAATAAATCTTTTAAAATTGTGCCCCTTGGCATTAAAGGTGGTATTGATGAAAGCAATTTATCCGCCTATATGGTTGCAGCAGCCGGGACTAATGATTATATATGCCTTGACGCCGGCACCCTTCATTACGGTATTGAGAAGGCCGTCAGCAACAAAGTATTTAATATTCCTGCTGAGCAAGTGCTGAAGCAATATATCAAAGGATATTTTATCTCACATGCACACCTTGACCATGTTTCCGGTCTTATCATCAACTCGCCGGATGATTCGGCTAAAACTATTTATGGGTTGGCCAGCTGTTTGCAAACCATCAAAACGCACTATTTTACCTGGGAAAGCTGGGCCAATTTTGCTGATGAAGGAGAGACTCCGTTGCTTAAAAAGTACCATTACCAGGTTTTAACGCCCGATAGCAGCATGGCTATTAAAAATACGGCGATGAGTGTAAAGGCTTTCCCGCTCAGCCATTCAAACCTGCAAAGCACTGCATTTTTGGTAAATAGTAAAGATGCCTATATTTTGTATTTGGGTGATGTTGGGCCTGATGAAATAGAAAAAAGCCACACCCTGCATGCTTTGTGGGAGACAGTTGCCCCTTTAATAAAAAGCAAAAAGCTGAAAGGGATTATGATCGAAACTTCATTCCCCAATGAGCAGCCGGATAAAACGCTTTTCGGGCATTTAACCCCAAACTGGCTAATGAAGGAAATGGATGATCTTGCTGCTTTAACAGGGAGCGATGCGCTTAAAGGTTTTAACCTGGTGATTACTCATGTTAAACCACCGCAGGTTAATATTGATAAACTTAAAGCGCAGTTAAAGGCTCAGAATAAATTGGGATTTAATTTGATCTTTCCAGAGCAGGGGAGGAAAATTGAGTTGTAAATGTCGTAGAGACGGGATGCTTCGCGTCTCCAGCGTTTAGGTAACCGAAAATGTTTGCAATCGCCTTGTCTATTCGCCCTGTACAGTTGGAGACGCGAAGCATCGCGTCTCTACGACGATTCCCTTTTTCCTTCCACTATTTCCGTCAACCCATCCTCATTAACCAATCTAAAGCTTTTTCCATTTACTTCAATTAAACCGCCCTGCAAAAACTCCTGGGTTACTTTGAAAAAGGTTTCATAGGCAACACCGGCGTATGAGGCAATATCCTGCTTGGGCAGTTCAATATCTATATAGCCACCGCTATTAAGCCCGAATTGGTTTTTGAGTGATAAAAGCGCCTGGGCAATGCGCTCCTTTACCGGCATATGTGCCAGGTTGCGCATTCGTTTTTCAGATTCCTGCAGGGCGTTTGCAAAAAGTTTCATCAGCTTAACTGCGAATTGTGGATTTACATTTAAAGTTGATTCAAAAAAATCAATTTGCACATAACATACAATTGTATTTTCAACCGCGGTTGCAGATATTGGATAAAGCGGATCATCACCAAGCCCCAAATGTCCCAAAATATCGCCGCCTTTTGCAAAGCGCAGGATCAGTTCTTTATCATCGTCCCAGCGTTTGTGTACCTTAACCTTGCCTGAGTAAACAAAAAAGATCCCTTCAACAGTATCACCTTCTTTAAAAATCTCCTGGCCCCTTTTTAAAGTGATGTTCTTTTTATGTGCGGCAATTGCAGGCAGCCAGTCGGGGATGCATGATGTGCATAAAAAGCAGCTTTTAAGGTCACATTCTTGTTTTGGGTCTTTCATTCACTTATCGTTGTGCAATAATAGCTATAAGATGCAATACTTTACAGGGTTAATGTAAATAGTGTTGATTTTTATATTGTTTATGCAATTAAATAATATATGCAATTAACATTTTTAATATATATTATATTGTTTATGCAATGTAAAAAGTAAAATTTCTTTCCTGACTATTTGAATAAACATTACCTTTGCAAAATTATTTAACAGGCAATTTTTACAAATAAAATGACACGGAAAGAGTACGACAGCGGCATCCCCATCTCCCCTTTATTAAGCAATATGGAAAACAGGGGAGGAAGTTCAAAAAAGACATTCCTGCAAAAAAGCCGCCTGATCCGCATCTGCCTGATGTCGGTTACTGTAGCAATTGCTATTAGCCTTATCGCTAAGTTTTTGGTCACACTTATAAATTTTGTTACTAATGTGGCTTTTTATGGCAAAATCGATCTTGGTTTCAACAGCCCGGCAAGCAACCATTTGGGCGTTTGGGTAATATTTATTCCTGCTATCGGCGGTATTATAGTCGGATTCATGGCGCTTTATGGCTCAAAAGCAATTCGCGGCCACGGTATCCCCGAAGCTATGGAGCAAATCCTGGTGAACGAAAGCCGGATAAAGCCATCCATCACTTTCCTTAAGCCAATATCATCAGCCATAGCAATTGGAACCGGTGGGCCTTTTGGTGCAGAAGGCCCTATCATTGCAACAGGTGGCGCATTAGGCTCAACTTTAGGACAATTATTTAAGATCAGCGCTAACGAACGCAAGGTGATTTTGGCGGCTGGTGCAACGGCTGGTATGTCTGCTATTTTCGGCACGCCCATAGCAGCCGTGTTCCTGGCCATTGAGTTGTTGTTATTCGAATTTTCACCCAGGGCAATACTTCCCGTTGCACTTGCATGTATAACAGGTGCGGCAGGCCATCATTTACTATTTGGTGCCGGGCCGGTATTTGAAATGCCCGACCTGGTAACACCATCAAATATGGCATTAGCTGTCTACAGCTTTATAGGTGTACTAATTGGCTTTTTATCAATAGGAATAACTAAAATAGTATATCTGATAGAGGATTATTTTGAAAAAATCCCCATTCATTGGATGTGGTACCCGGCTTTAGGTGGTCTGGCAGTAGGAGTGATCGGGTATTTTGCACCACATACTTTAGGAGTGGGATATGATAACATTACGGGAATTCTCTCGGGCAGCTGGCCAATAAAATTGCTATGCAGTTTGGTGTTTTTAAAATTTCTATCATGGGCCATTGCTTTGGGCAGCGGAACATCAGGCGGTACCCTGGCGCCGTTATTGACTATGGGCGGTGCAGCCGGTGCGATAATTGGTTCTCTGTTAATAAGCTGGTTTCCTCAATTGGGTATAACTATCCCAATGGCAGCATTGATTGGTATGTCGGCTATGTTTGCAGGGGCATCAAGGGCATATTTAACCAGTATTACCTTTGCTTTAGAGGCAACCATGCAGTCGCACGCTTTGTTGCCATTATTGGGGGCTTGTACTGCTGCTTATATTGTTTCTTTCTTCCTGATGGAAAATACCATTATGACCGAGAAAATAGCCAGACGAGGCGTGGTTACTCCCGACTCATACGAACCGGATGTTTTGCAAAGAACAAAGGTTTCAGAAGTGATCAGTGATGAGCACGTAATTTTAAAAATAAGCAATACGGTTGGTGAGGTAATTGAACTCCTTTCTTCAAAAAACATAAGGGATAGTTATTTAATAACCGTTGATGGTAATTTGAAATATGCAGGAACCGTGAAGTTGATAGATCTTTACCTGGAGCCTGCTGATACAATATTGAGGAAGATTATACAGCCCGATCATTTGCTGGTGTATAATAATGACAGTTTACGAACTGCAGTTGAATTAATGGCCAAACAAAACGGTGATGTGCTGCCTGTAGTTAACGCAGATGATCACCGGGTGAAGGGAGTGTTATCATACCGAAATATTATATCAGGCTATAATGACCAGCTAACAGAGAATGAAGGTGCGCGTACGCAGATCTCCTTAAAAAGAAGGCGCATGAAATTGTTACTAAAAAGAAAGAAACCCGGTAACGGAAGTACACAAGAAGGCGTTTAATATTATTAACTTTGCATGGCAGGCACCTAACTATGCATAATATACCTATAAAACGAATCTATGAACCCGCGGCGGAAACCGATGGGTACAGGGTGCTGATTGACCGTTTATGGCCAAGAGGGCTCACAAAGGAAGGTGCCATGATAGATGAATGGATGAAGAATATTGCCCCATCCGTTACATTGAGAAAATGGTTTAACCACGATCCGCAAAAATGGCAGCAGTTTCAGCACGAATACTTTACCGAACTGGTAAATAACCCAGTCTTGAAAAATTTGCTGGCCACAATTCAAAAGCACAAAACCATTACCTTACTGTATGCTGCTAAAGACGAGCAGTATAACCATGCTATTGTTCTGCAACACTTTTTAGAAACTTTACCTAAATGAAGGGGATTAAAAATTTTATAGATTTTATTTTAGTTCAGGGTGATGAAGAAATAAGGGTGAAAACCTATCCGCGTGAGTATGCAGATTTAAGGATGCTTATAAAAGACTATTTAAGACGCGATGATTTTGGGCAATGCACCGGGATGGGGAGATGCGCTACCTGTATGGTAACCATCTCGTCAAGCATTGATCCTGCGTTAATCCAAAATGGAAGGCTTTCAAATCTTCACCTAAAAAAAGATAATGGCCGCGTAGTAAAACTATCCTGCCAGGTAATAATAAATGATGAACTGGCTAATAAAAGTGTGAGTATATTGCCAGGCAGAGTGTTTTAATTATAACCTATTTCTCAGCAACCATAGTGAGGAGCCATCGGTATTCATCTATCATAAAGGGATAATCTAAAAAGACTTTATCGGTTTGTTTAAAGCCAAATGCTTCATAAAATAATTTAGCCGGGCTGCTTTCCATAACTCTTAACCACAGGATAGGGCGTTGTTGTTGTTTGGCAAGATCGCTTATAAAGGTCATAATTGTTTTACCCGTCCCTTTACCGGCAAATTGTTGCAACAGGTAAAGTTTTTCTATTTCTAGGCATTGATAGTTTGAATAGGGAAGCAGCGCACTTTGCTTTAATTTAAAATATCCAGCGGCTTTATCATCCGCATAAACTAAAAAATAAGTAACCCCGGGTGTAATCAGCTCCTTTTCAAGATCATCTTTTTTATAAAATCTATTCAGATAAGCTGCGCCATCATCGGCCCATAAATAAGTATACGTTTGCTTATAGGTTTGTATTGCAATATCATGCAGCACATCAGTGTGGTTAATATCGCACTGCTTTATATCGATCAAATTGTTGGAGGTTTTTTAGATTGATGTTGAATAGTAAAACTTTTATACCTCATAGGGGTTAATAGATTTCAAATTATCAATCATTTTAAAGTCTGAAAGATTCCTGGTGATTAACGTGAAATTATGAACTATCGCGGTTGCTGCTATAACAGCGTCAGGGAGTTTAATTTTATATTTTTTTCTTATAGTAATGGTTTCTGCAGCAATTGATAAATTAACCGGATGAATAGTAGTCATGTCAGCAAACCGTCTTAATTGCTGATACTCTTCCATAGCTATATTGTTACTTGAAAATAATTCAATATAAGTAATGATTGAAATAACCGGCTCCGTTCCTGATAATAATTGCCGGCCCGCAGAGGGTAATTTGCCATTAAAGAAATCAATAATGACATTAGAATCAATTAAATATCTCGTTCCCATTCATTACGGCTTTGTTCTACATTTTTATGCAGAATATTCGCAGTATCATCTGAAATTACCCCCCAAAAATCTGCCATAGTTAATTTACCAGGATTATCGTTGATTAACTCATCCAATGCTAAAAATGTAACTTCAATTTCTTTGCCTACATATTCCTTAGGTATATCTAATTGAATATGTGTGTCTTCTGGTGTAATGATTGTCCGTATCATATAAACAAATATACATAATTTCATACTGTTTTTAAAAACTACCGGCTTATAAAGCTGTGATTATAAAATAGCTTAAGGTAATATTATCATGAAGTAATTCTTACATTTCAACTATAAACTCAGCCTGAATATTATTGTAGCCCGTCACAATTAATGATAATTTTACCGGCATGGAAAAGCCTGTTAAAAGTGCTGTTGCCAAAAATACACTATCCTTTGCTTTTGTTGTAGGCACTACCAGCCTGGCGTTCGTGGTATCACAGCTTGATGTATCCATTGTAAATATTGCCCTGCCCCAAATCTCAAAGTCCTTTACCGCTGATATAAGTGAGTTGCAATGGATTGTTGATGCCTATACAATTGCTTTCGCAGTATTGATGCTAAGTGCAGGTGGGATGGGCGACCTGTTAGGTTCGAAACGCCTTTTTACAATTGGTATGATTGTGTTTGGAATTGCATCTGCAGGTTGTGGCCTTTCGTGGAATGCAATTAGTTTGATCAGTTTTCGGGTATTGCAGGGCATTGGTGCTGCCACCATGATCCCAAGCTCGCTATCTATATTAAATCAAAGCTTTGCGCATGATAATGTTAAACGCGGGCATGCTGTTGCCTTGTGGACGGCTGCCGGCGGATTATCTATTGCAGCAGGGCCTGTACTTGGCGGCTTATTGATCCATATCAGCAACTGGCGGATGATATTTTTTGTTAACATTCCATTTTGCCTTGCCGGAATTTTACTAAGCTTTAAACTAAAAGAAAGCCAGCGCCATCCCAACAAAGGATTTGATATTCCGGGACAGCTTACCTGGATGGTTACCCTCACCGCACTTATTGCCGCTATTATTGAATGGCACCATTTAGGTTTTAACAACCCGATAATATATGGCGGACTTATTTTTAGCGCAATTATGCTGGTGATTTTTCTGCTGATAGAAAGAAAGGCAATTACACCGATACTGCCACTGGACCTGTTCAGTTCTGCTAACTTTAATGTGTTGATTTGGCTGGGTATTGTACTTAATGGCTCTTATTATGGAACAGTGTTTGTTTTGAGCTTATACATGCAGGATGTATTGCGTTACTCATCACTTGCCGCCGGAATGGCTTTTTTACCCTTGACAACCGGGTTTATTATTTCAAATCTCATCAGCAGCAAACTGATGGCTAAGTATGGAACAAGAATTCCTATTTTACTTGGGCTATCTATCGGAACAGCAGGGTTTCTTGCCTTACTGATAGCCAGGGTCGACACACCTTATTGGCAATTATTTATCCCATTTATCACTATCCCGCTTGGGATGGGGCTTGCCGTACCGCCAATGACAACCAGCATATTAGCCAATGTTGCCAAAACGCGCTCCGGAACTGCATCAGCAATATTAAATACAACACGGCAGGCAGCCGGGGCAATTGGGGTGGCGGTGTTTGGAACAATGGCCAATGGCGGCGCTGTTGCTATTGTACATGCAATTGGGATGAGCGCGCTAATTTCGGCAGGTGGATTGATATGCAGCGCTTTGCTGATATTTAGGTATCTGAGAACAACCTAATTTAAAACTTACGACTTTAACAAACTTACGAAGTTTTCAAAACTTCGTAAGTTTAACCTTAGTAGGACAATATTATTTAACAGTCTTTTTTGCTGGGGTGCTTTTTTCAGCGACTACTTTTTTTACCGGTTTTGGTGCGGCTTCAACTGCAGGGGCAGGAGCTTTCTTTTCTGCTGCTATGGGTTTTTGCGCTTTGGCAACAGGTGCAGCTTTTTTCGCAACTGGTTTTGGTGTTGCTGCTTTTTCAGCTTTTGCCGGTTTGGCTAATTTTTTCGCAAGATTTTTTGCGCTTTTTTCAATCTCTTTCTCGATTTTTTTAGAGGTATGCCCCAGCTTTACAGCAAATGCTTTTAATTCGGCTATTAAACTGGTTTGGATATTTTTCTTAGCGGTTACTTGTGCTTGCTTAGTTGTTGATTTTGTGCTTTCTGTTTTCATGGGGGTTTTGGATTGCTGCAAAGGTAGGTTATATTAATGTTTGTTCAATGTTATCATTATGTTAACACGTTTAGATCGCTTTAATATTAATTTATCAATATACTAAAAATGAGGATGATATAAAATATGACTCATGTCTGGTAAGGCTTAATAGCTCAAATTTCGTAATTGTAAAAAGTAGTAGTAAATCTGTAAATTGGTTTTCTCAATTGTTAAGTCCAAATTCATATCATGAAAAAACTTATTCTGCTTCTTTTTCTGGCAAATTTTAGTGTATACGCCCAGCAAAAATCTCCCGCATCGGTTCATAAAAAAGTGATAATAGTACTTACGTATGATGATGCATTGATGTCGCAGTTAAATATTGCTATCCCGCAATTGGACTCCGCTCATTTAAACGGCACCTTTTTCCTCACTGGGAACATCACAGATGAAACGTTGCCGAAGTGGCGCAACGCTTTTAAACATGGGAATGAACTGGCCAATCATACGCTTTATCACCCATGTTTAATAATTGACGGGAAAGGGAACCCGGCAAACAATTCAGCAAATTATACGGTGTACACCATACTTCGCGAAGTAGGTATGATGAACAACTTTTTACATGCAATTGATAATGAAAAAACACATACTTATGCCTACCCTTGTACGGAATCAAAAGTTGGCGGTGTGAACTACATTGATTCTTTACGAAAATCTGGTATAGTAAAATATGCCCGCATGGGCGGCGATCAAAATGCTGTTATAACTGATTATAATAAACTTGATCCGTTGCTGGTTCCGTCATGGGCTGTTGTGGGTAAAATTACAGGGGACGACCTGATCGCTTTTGTGAAAAAGGTGCAAAAAGATGGTGGTATGGGTGTATTTATGTTTCACGGAGTTGGGGGTGATTATTTAACTACGTCAGCTCAGGCGCATCGCGAGCTTTTAAATTACCTTGATAAGCATAGGGATGAAGTTTGGGTTACTACATTTAAACAAGCAATGGATTACCTTACTGGTGTAAAGCAATAAAATGCTGAAGGCGTGTACCGCTTTTAATGGTTAAATAACGTGAGTTCAACCCAAGCAAATAGTCACCTCACCCCAAACCCTTCTCCAACTGCGCGCAGTAGTAGTTTTAGGTGAGGCGAAACGCAAGTTTGTGTATCCACGCCGGCAAAGCGTTCCATTTTTACACGCGGAATACCCGGAACGCTGTGAAACATGCTGATTATCAGGTAGTTTGTCTTGTGTTAATAATTGAATAGATGTAAGTGTCTGGTAATCAATAACTATGTTGCCAACCTTATATCGAACTCACGTTAAATAATAAAACAGGTTGTTAAATTGCCCACAACCATATAACTTGCTATGAATTAATACAATCAAAAAATAATGGCACACGCTGAAATAATATATGCAAGGGAATTAACCCTGCATCCTGATGAGTTTATTGATGTTTTAAAACGCAGCACGCTGGCAGAGCGAAGGCCGGTTGATGACGTGGAACGGATCCGGGGAATGTGCCAGAATGCTAGTTTGATAGTAACAGCCCGTGTAGACGGTAAGCTGGTAGGGGTAGCAAGGTCAATAACTGATTTTGTTTATTGTACTTACCTGTCTGACTTAGCGGTTGATGAAAGCCTGCAAAAACAGGGGATAGGAACCCGTTTAATAAAAGAAACAAAACTACATTCACCACAAGCTAAACTGATCCTGCTATCAGCTCCGGCCGCGGTAAACTATTATCCTAAAATAGGCATGACCCGTCACGACAATTGTTTTTTGCTGGATAATGTAAATGATTTGAAAATAGCTGAATAGCTGGTTTAACGTTAAACGATAAGATCGGTTTTTAATTCTGTTTCCATAGCAATATCGCCTCTGGTTTTAAGTTATAAATCCGGTAAAAGCAATCAAACATTATCTATTATTCAAGCAGGCGCGGCATCTGTGTTGTTATTAGCCAGATAGTGGGAATTATATTGTCTTTTTTGCTTAAATTTCATTGAAAAGGATTTAAACATAATAGATTTGTTTGCGTTAATAAGTTCATGCAAGGCAGTTAAAGAGAATCAATAAAGAATGAGTAAAGTATTTACAATAACACAGGGGCTGGAGAATATGGGAGCGCTGCGTACAGGTGGCCAGGGTTCCGTTTATAAGGGCAGGCGGATAGGGCCGATAATAACCGCTGTTAAGTTACTTCCCACACCTATACATAGCGAAAGTACAGAGGATAAAAATTACCGGAATTTTTTAAATGAAGTAGAAAAGCTAAAAAAAGTAAATGAGATCCCTAATCCTAACGTTGTTAAGATCTTAAACTCAGGGATTACCGAAAGCGGCTCATTCCCTTTTATTGAGATGGAGTTTATAGAAGGCCCGGATCTGGAAGATTTGCTGAAACCACCTCATGAAAAGATCTTTACCATAAAAGAAGTGATAAAGCTGGCCGACCAATTGGCATGCGCACTTTCTCATTGCCATAAGGTGGGCGTTAAACATGGGGATATTAAAGGCAATAATGTAAAATTCAATAATAATTCAGGGAATTACGTTTTGCTGGATTTTGGCTTGTCGGTGATGTCTGACGAGCAACGGCGGAGCAGTATGCGGCATGCCGGAGCGATAGAGTTTATGGCGCCGGAGCAAAATGAAGGTAAAATGCTGTTCCAAACGGATATATATAGCTACGGTGTTATTTTGTATGAATTGCTTGCCGGCCAGGTTCCGTTTCCATTAAAAGATAACGGGGAAACGGCAAGAAATACAGTGATGCTGTCGCACATGGAATCACCAGTGCCGGATATTTTACAGCTCCGGAAAATAAACTTCCCGGATGACTGGCCCAAACGCGAGCTGCAGATCCCGGAATGGTTACTTAAAATGATTGCCAAATGCCTTGAAAAATCGCCCGAAAAAAGATATGCTAACGGAACTGAATTGCACGATGTGATTGCGGATAGCAGCATTAAAGAGATCAGGGTTGAAGTTGTAAAAGAAATTGCTGCAGCTGCGATACCTCCTCCGCCAATAGTGGTACAAAGGCCAAATTTGCAGCCCCAGCCAGGTATGATGCAGATTTCGCAATCTGTATTTGCAGGGCTGATGATCTTATTGGTTGGGTTTATGGCATATTCAGCATATTCCTTGTTTCGGCCGGTTCCAAAAGCAATACCTGTCAGTACAGTTCTGCCGGATACAGCCCGGATAAATGATAGTTTCCGGAAGGCGGAGCAGCAGCGTATAATTGATTACAGGAATAAAAGGAAGAAAACGGATTCCCTTACACAAGACATCATTAGAGAACAACAAAAAAATCCTGCCGACAGTACAAAAAAGGACTCAACAGGCAATAACCAGTAAATAATTAAATGGATCAAAAAACTTCTATCTGGCAGCGTATGGGGATACAGGACTGGTTTTTAACCAACCCTGATAATGGTAAATCAAAGAAACAGGTTATACTAACCCCTGATGATGTTTACAATTACGTAATTGCAAAATTTACTGATTCAGTCCGTCAGCTCTCGTTTGCGGACAGGATTGTATTTTACCATGAGTATATCATCAGCTTTAACTCGGAAGATTATAAGGAGTTTATAGATAATAAGCAGGGTTTATTGGGCCTAATTGTAAACGAAACGGTAAAAAAGTTTTATGAGTTATTAGGCCAGTACCGTGCGGCCGGTAAAACGGTTGTGCCTTCCAGCTCAAAATGGGTGTTCAGGCTGGTTTCACATCCGGACTATGCCAGGGGTGATATTGGTTTTATCGGCAAGCTGCTGCCGGGGAGCAATAAAAAAGAAGAGAACCTGCGGGTAACATTTATCCCCCGCCAAACGGGCATCGCGCAAACGTTTGATATAAGCGAGGATGTGCTTAAAAGCTTCAACTATTATAGCGAAGGATATTATGAGCTCCCTTATATGGAGGATTTGGATTATGATGAGAAAGGGGCTGTAAAACCCGGCAAAAAATACCACGCCAGGTTTGAAACCATCCTGCCTGAAAAACAATTTGCCGGAAAAAAGGTGGAGTACATAATGAATGATGATGAAATAATTGTATCGGGCGAGGATGAACAAAGGGAAGATTCAAACATATTTAAAATTCCTACTGAATGGGTGAATACGCCGCACCTGCGAATCAGGTTCAATAAATCTGACGGGAAATTTTACCTGGCATCCTTTGGTGAATTAACTATCCTGAATGAACAGGAAATAATCCGAAGCGATGTGAACGCACCATCATGGGTTGAGCTTCCTGTAAACTCTAAAATATTATTGAACGGTATAGTAGGCGTTAATTTATTTAAATCATAGCTCATATGTCGCAAATTTTATCGGTGGGGCTACTGGCAGTTTGTACTGCATTGCTGGCAACTCATTTTTTAGAAATTAAAAAATCCCGTAAACAAAATGACTGATCAATATTTTGGCATAACTGATACCGGTAAAGAGCGGCAAAATAACGAAGATGCCTTTATTGCCCGACAGGGTGCGGAAAATCGCTTTATAATTGCTTGTGTAATAGATGGCGTAGGCGGGTATGCAGGCGGAGAAGTAGCCGCTGGATTAGCCCGCGAAGCAATCCTTAAGCGTTTGGAAAAACCATCCGGCGATGTTATATCAATGATCATTGATTGTTTTGAATTGGCTAATGAGCGGATTATAGAACAAAAACAGCTTAATAAGGAGTACGCACAAATGAGCTGCGTTTCGACGCTGGCACTTGCCGATATTGCGAACAACCAGTTCTACTACGCTCATGTTGGCGATACCCGGCTATATCTGCTAAGAGATAATTCATTGGTGAAGATCTCTCACGACCAGTCATTCGTTGGGTTCCTCGAAGAATCAGGCAGGTTATCAGAAGAAGAAGCAATGAATCATCCCAAGCGCAACGAGATCAACAAAGCCCTTGGGTTTGAAAGCCATTTAGGAAAAAATACGGATTATATAGAAACCGGGCAATCACCTTTTCTTTCCGGCGATATGCTGCTGTTATGCAGCGATGGTTTAACTGATATGCTTGGCAGTGCAGAAATCACTGCGATTTTGACCAAAGAGGTCCCGTTAAAACAAAAAGGCAAGGAACTTATTGATGCCGCTAACCGTAATGGCGGGAAGGATAATGTTACTGTGGTGCTTGTGCATAATGATAAGGTGCCACAACAACATGCGGCAACAGCTATTAAGCAACGGGAACCTGCTTCACCTGAACCCATAGGCTGGGCAAGCGGGCAACCTACAAGGGACGATGAGGCTGAGCCGCCTGTACCCAAAAGCAATAAAGGTATTATTGCGGTGCTTTCTGTTTTAGCACTGATATTTTTGGCAAGCACGGTGTACCTGTACCTTCAAAGTAAAGAGCAAGACATTATCCCCGGTAAACAACCTATAGTAGTTGTTAGTAAACCTGCTGATCCGCTGCAGCTTAAACTGCAAAAGGCGGTTGATAATTTAAAAGGTAACGTTCTGATCCTTTCGGATACCGCATATAAAACCCCCATTATTATTAATGATGCTATAAGAATTAATCGCGACAGCCTGCTGATTAAAGCCAAAGGCCATATCGTGTTTCAAAGCGATTCAGGGTATACCGGGGCGGCAATTAAGCTGTCTGCAAAATGCAAAAGCATTGTTTTGGATAGTTTATCGTTTGTCAATTTTAATACAGGGATCTCACTTGCTAACAATGCGGTGGAATTGAAAAATGTACGGTTTGTAAATTGTAAGCAAAGTCTTCAAAACGAGCTGGCTTTTGCGGATAAAAAATATATCAGCGGTAAATTACCTTACCTGGTAATAAAAGCGGACTCCTTACCTGTTAGCAATAAAAAGTAGCATGGGATCAAGAAAAAAAGAAGGTTTATTTCTTTTGCTTTCAGCCATACTGCTGGGTTTGTTATTTGTCCGCCTGTTTTTGGTATTGCAACAGAACTTTACCGATGTTGACCAACGGCTTAAAGATGGTACCATGGTTAACCTTAACGCCGCAAACCCTGCACAAAATTTACGAAGGCTGCTTGAAAAAGGATACTATTTTGATGACGCCAAAGATATTGACCTTGTTGAAAGCGTTGTTGCTGCAAAATACAAAACCGGGAGTAAGTTTGATAATATTGGTGAGTTAAACAAACACGCCTATTATGTAGATGCTGATGACGCTTTTAGCCGTGGCGGAAGATCATTTAAGGATAGGGTGGAGGTCTCCCGTACGTTATTAGGTTACACAGGAGATGATTCTGTTCGTTTTACGCAGGAAAAAGATAATCCGCCGGCTTTGCCTGCTGTAAATGATGTAGGGTTGACCGGCTATAATATTTCCGGAGTTATCCTGAACAAAACTTCCCCGGTTGCGGGCGTGCTGATAAGGCTGCAAATGATATTGCCGCAAGACAGCCTTTATAACGATGAAGAAAGCGACCAGGTAAAAACCCAGGATAAATTGGGTAATGGTTATAAAATCACTTATGTTTCTGATGCACAGGGCAAGGTGCACCTGCAATCGCTAACCGCATTTGCCCGTACCGATGCGCAAGGTGCATTTACTTTTAAGAATCTGCCCGAAAATAAAGCATTTGAAATTTTGCCGCTGCAGCCTGGTTTTCAATTCGGTAAATCATTGGGTACAGAGAATCTTGATAAAGATGAATCCTTTACTTTTCACCAGTCGCCACATACCATCAGGCTTTTAGGATCGAAAGATTTCAGCATCCTTAAAAAAGAAAAAGCTTTGATCATTCGCATGCCATCTGAATTCAATTTATGGTATTTGATAATTGTGGTTACCTTTTTTGCATGCTTTCTTATCCTCCATTTATTGTTAAGCTGGAAATTCCCGGCTGCCGATCAGGTTATTTTGCCTTTGATCATGATACTAACAGGCATCTCTTTTTTAACCCTGTTAAGTTTGCAGGACCCATTGCGCGACCGTTTTCTTGCAAAAGATTCCCTGGTTTACCTGGGGATTGGATTTGTGGTGATGATACTGTTGTTACAATTTAACCTCCGTCGTTTTACTTCTGATTCCGGCATATACCGGATGTTAGTTTTTAAAAATAACCGCAAGGCGGCAAACGGATGGCCATGGATTGTTCTGGCTATGACATTGCTGCTACTGACCATTCGTTTTGGATCAGGCCCGGAAGGCAGCGGTGTAAAAGTTAACCTGTTTGGTTTTCAGCCCAGCGAGATAGTTAAATACCTGGTAATTATGTTTTTAGCCGGGTTTTTTGCGGCAAATGAAAAATTTATCAGTGAATATACTAGCTGGAAAAAAAGATGGTCGTTCTTTTCTTTTGCAGTAATATCAATTGCCTTTACACTGTTACTGTTCCTGTTGCTTGGTGATATGGGCCCTGCAATAGTGATCTGTTTTACTTTTATCATCCTGTTCTCTTTTTCAAGGGGTGATTTTATGTTTATGACAGTTGCTGTTGTGTTTTATGTGCTGGTATCCTGGATCTTTAAAAACGTATGGCTCTCCACTATACTTACCACGGCCATGGTATTGTTTGTTTTTTTATCAAAACGGAAAACCCTGAGTGAATCGGCTATAATGGCTTTGATAATTATATCGGGGTTTTTAACCATAGATAAGATCCCCCACATAGATAAATTAATTCCCGGCCCCGTGCAACGATTGGTTGACCGTAAAGCCATATGGCAGGATGCCTGGAATAACGAGGTTTACGGCGGAGACCAGGTAGCGAACGGGCTTTGGGCCATGTCTGGCGGAGGCATCTCCGGGCAGGGAATAGGCGAGAGTTTTGCGAAAACTATACCGGAGGCGCATACCGATATGATATTACCGGCCATTGGCGAAAGCTTTGGATGGACAGGAATTGTAAGTATCTTCCTGTTGTTTTTATTATACCTGCACAGATCAATTATTGTAGGCAGGCAAACCGGGACACCTTTCCTGTTTTATTTATGTGCGGGGATAGGGATCTGTACCTTTATGCAGTTTTTACTGATAGCGGGCGGATCAACCGGTGCTTTACCATTATCTGGCGTAGCATTGCCGTTTGAGAGCTATGGCGGATCATCTTTGGTCGCTAATTTTTTAGCCGCCGGGTTCTTATTATCCGCTTCAATGGTTAAAGGTACACCTGTTCAAATGGCTTTTATCACCAAACAGCAGGACCGGAATTTAGTGCCTGCGTTATTAGCTGCCTGTATAGGTGTTTTACTGTTGATAGTCAATATCTCCGGGTACTTGTTCGACAGTAAAAAATGGATAGTAAAGCCGGCATTGGTGGCCGACAGGAGTGGTGGGCGAATGTTTAGCTATAACCCGCGCCTTGCTATTTTAATGAATAAGTTGCAGGCTGGCACGCTTTATGACCGGCATGGGCGAATATTAGCTACCAGCAATCCAAACCTGATCAGGAAACAGGAGAACCTGTTAAATGCAGCCGGGGCAGAACATTATGACCTAGATTCAGCCATGCATAAACGCCTCACCCGGTATTACCCGTTTGAAGACCAAATGTTTTTTTGGGTAGGCGATGTTAATACCGGCGTTTTTAACGGCAGTACTAACGGGTATTTTGCCGAATACGAACACGCTGCCGAATTACGGGGCTTTAAAATGCCAACAAGTACCTATAATGTACATGCCAGCCGTTTCAGGGAAGATCGCTTTTTGCCAATTGGTGTAAAAGAAATGTCGGTAAGCAAAAAGGATTATAGTGCGCTGGCGCCCCTGCTTATTGCCGGCATAAACAGCGCCGATGTTGAAGCTTTCAAGAAAAGGAACCGCGATGTGCAGCTTACTATGGACGCTGAGCTTCAAACAGGTATTCAAAGATCAATTGCGGCAGATACTTCGCTAAATGATAACCGGGTATCGGTAGTGGTTATGCAGGCGACAACGGGAGATGTGCTTGCATCTGCTGTTTATCCTTTGCCGCCTGTTCATAATTACGACCAACTGACCATGCCTGTTGCAGAACAAAATAAATTATCGCAATGGATCACAACCAGCGATCTTGGTTTTACTTATGCCACCCAGCCTGGCTCAACGGCAAAGGTTTTAACGGCTATGGCATCCTTTAATAAGCTGGGCCTTGCCGCCAATGATGTAAAGTTTCATGTAAGCACCGAAGAAAGGATCCGCACCAAAGGCATTGAACCGGATGAAACCGGGGTGATCAGTTTAGAGCGGGCGATTGCCAAATCAAATAACGTATACTTTATTAAGCTGGCGAACGAGGAACATTTGCAGGAAGATATGGCTACGTTGTATTTAAAAGCCGGGATGTTCCTTCATGGAGTTGGCGGGTATTTTTACAACAAGAAACCTGAGAACCTTGACCAGGAAGAAAAATGGCGCGAGCTATGGCGCAAAACTGAGTTTAACACCAAACCGAGATACGACCCGAACAATATTCATAAAACACGCGCAAAAGGAATTTCGGGTATGGCATGGGGACAGGGTGAGCTTATTGCAACACCGGCTGCTGTAGCAAGGCTGGTATCAAGCGTAGCCAACAATGGTGCGTTGGTTGCCAACCGGTTTGTTTTAAAGGTAAATGATACGCTGCAGCCGGTTAAAGGCAGCATTAAACTGGCAAATGACCCACGATACGCTGCGTTACTTACCAAATACATGATTGAGCAAAGTGCACCAAAAGAGCCGATCCTTGGTTTAAAGGTAGCCGGTAAAACAGGGACACCCGAAAGGATCTGGAAAGGGATTAGTATTAATGATGGGTGGTATGTGTTTTTTGCGCCAATGGCAAAGGGTAAAGGCAATATTGTTGTTTGTATCAGGGTTGAATCAACCCGGGGATCATCTGATGCGGTAAGGCTTGCCGGGCAACATGTGATCCCTTTATTGATCAAAGAAGGGTATATTAAAAGTATTGTTCCTGCAGATGAAACAGGAACGGCAGATGAATAGTTATATTCAAATAATTAAAGGTTGATATGTTTGATATATTTAAACGAAAAGATGACAAAGCTCCGCAGGATGTAAAAGGGATGCGTGACGCACTGCTTCGCCTGGTGAAAGAGCAATTACAAAAATCAGAAGGAGGCGAGGGACGTCATATTAAAGGAATTCATCTTTTTATAAGCGCTGACGCTGCCGAAAAACATCTGTACGAGGCAGTAGTTTACCTGGAAGAAAAGGACAAATTTAAAGATGAGATTCAAAGGATAGCTGATGATTTTGCATTGGGCCTGCCTGAAAACTGGGTGTTGGAAATTAACTTTAATGAAGAATTTCCAGCTGAAGCCATTAAAGCGGATGCACTGAACGCCGCTATATTTATCCGGACGAAAGATCATAATATTCAAAGATCGCTTTCGGCATTCGTAAAGGTATTAAATGGTGAAGCAGAAAAGGCCGAATATGAGATAACCCCGTCTGACGGCAAGATCAACATAGGGCGCGAAAGTAAAGCACAGGTAAATGATGGATTTTTCAGGCTGAATCAAATTGCATTCCCTGGTAATAGTAAAAATGAAAGTAATAAATTTATAAGCAGGCAGCATGCGCACATAGAATGGAATAACGATGATGGTTGTTTTATACTTTATGCTGATGAAGGGGGGATTCCACCCGGCAATAAGATCAAGATCAAATCCATCGGCAATGAAAATTTGATTAAGCTGCATTCAACTCACATTGGCCATAAGTTGAACGAGGGCGACCAGGTTATTCTGGGTGAATCGGCGGTTTTAGAATTCAGCTATCATTCATCAGCAAAGGAGGATGAGTAAAGTTTTTACTATAACAGAAGGACTGGAAAACATGGGTGCCCTGCGAACGGGCGGACAAGGCTCTGTATATAAAGGCAAGCGAATAGGGCCTATCATCAGCGCTGTTAAGCTATTACCAACACCTATCCACAGCGAGAGCAAGGACGATCATAATTACCGGAATTTTTTGAACGAGGTTGAAAAGCTGAGAAAGGTAAATGAGATCCCCAATCCTAATGTAGTTAAGATCCTGAATTCGGGAATTACGGAAAGCGGCTCCTTACCATTTATAGAAATGGAATTTATAGAGGGCCCTGATCTTGGCGAACTGTTAAAACCTCCGCATGAAGCAATATTTACCATAAAGGAGGTAATAAAGCTGGCCGATCAGCTTGCCTGCGCACTTTCTCATTGCCATAAGGTAGGAGTGAAGCATGGCGATATTAAAAGCAATAATATAAAGTTCAATATCCACTCAGGGAATTATGTATTGCTGGATTTTGGATTATCGGTAATGTCTGACGAGCAAAGGCGAAGCAGTATGCGCCATGCCGGCGCAATTGAATTTATGGCTCCTGAACAAAGTGACGGAGAAATACTGTTCCAAACGGACATTTACAGTTATGGAGTTATATTGTTTGAATTACTTGCAGGCCAGGTGCCCTTCCCCTTAAAAGATAATGGAGAAACTGCACGGAATACTGTAATGCTCTCACATCTTGAAAAACCTGTTCCCGATGTGCTTGAATTGCGCAGGGAGAACCTGCCGAAGTCTTGGTCAGCATTACAACAGGAAAAGGAGATGCAGGTTCCGGCATGGCTGCTGCAAATAATTACCAAATGCCTTGAAAAATCTCCCGATAACCGGTATGCTAACGGAACAGAGCTGAATGAGGCAATTATTGAGAACACCATCTCTGAAAGTAATGATGGCGCGGCAAATACCATAATTGCATTAAGGTTGGAAAATGAAAAGTTGCAGCAGCAACTGTTAACCTATCAACAGGCAGATGCTGTTAAGAAAAACAGGGTTCATGTTTCTAAACCGTTATTTGCAGGCCTGGTTCTACTCATAATAGCTTCAATAACTTATGGACTGTTTAAAACGTCGCCGGTAAAAAGCAACCTTAGCTTACCTTCTAAAGATACTTCTGCGCTGTCGCAAAAGAAAGTATCGCCAGATACAATTGCAAATAAAACAAAGCATGCCGCTGCAATAGATACTGCAAAGAAAGACACTTCCAAATCAGCAGTAACGAAGCCGCTCTCTCATAAAAAGAAGCCCTTGCATAAGAAAAAGAAATTCCTTGGCATTTTTCCTATCTGATAAAAATTTTATCGGACGATCAATGGGATAAGGAAATTAGCTGATTTTTTTCCTTCTTATAATAATTTGTACCCGTGCCGATGCAACAAAAACAAGGCAGATGATAATTGAACCCGGCTTAAATTTGTTTAGTAGAGCCCCTTAATATCAATTCAGGCTGAATAATAACTTTACTCAAATCTTTCAGGCGCACTTTGTTTTCGAGTTTATCAAGGAGTGTTTTAAATAATTGTTTCGCCATTTCGTCCAACGGTTGCGCAATTGCACTGATTGAGGGATTGTAAATGTTAAAAACATCATGATCATCAAAGGCTATAATAGAAATATCCTTAGGTACATTCAGCCCTAATTCATTCACGGCCTTTATTCCGCTTAGTGCAAGGTAGTTGGTAGCAAATACAATGGCGTCTACTGCAGGGTTGTCTTTAATGAATTGAACGCATTGTTTAACAGTTGTTTCCGTATCATTTTCAAATGATACTTTCAAAATTAAGGATTTAAGCTGGTGTTTCTTTAAAGCAGCTAAATAGCCTGTTCGTCTTTCAATCATCTGCGTTTGATCAGAAGCCAGGGTAACGAGTGCGATTTTTTTAGCCCCGGTGTTTACTAAAAATTCAATGGCATCATAGGTGCCTTTATAATTATCAAGGCCCACGTAATCAGTAGGCACATCCGGCAAATAGCGGTCAAATAACACCACCGGTAAATTATCACTTATCAATGCCTTAATTTCCGATTCAATACCAGCCGGGGGGGTAATAATATAGCCGTCGACATATCGTGCCCGCAATAAGCTGATTAATTGCCTTGTTTTTTCAGGATCATTTTCGGTGCTGCAATAAATTATCTTGTATCCATTTTTATAAGCCAGCGCCTCTAAATGAAAGGCAATGTGTGAGAAGAAGTAATCAGAGATCTTTTCAACCATTAAACAAATCATTTTTGTTTTGCCGGTGCTCAGGCTTTTTGCAAGCTGGTTTGGCTGGTATCCCTTTTCTTTAACAAATTTTAAAACCCTTTCTGTCAGCTCATCACTTATTCTTTTCTCTTTAGCCTTCCCGTTCAAAATAAATGAAACAGTTGATTTTGCTACATGTAGTTCATTAGCTATATCGTTGATAGATAGTTTTTTACTCATTTAGTGATCTTCAGTATTATAATAGTTAAGTAAGTATGGTTTCTTAAAAAAATAAAGTTAAACGTATTTTAATAAATACATAATCAGTTTAGCAGCTGTTAAAGCGCTAAGTTTATTTAAGAATGATCAGTTACCATTTCAACTCAATTTGATAGCCCAGTATTTGCCTGGATTAAATTGAAATATAATCCCGCAAAACATAATGCTGTATCCACAAAATCAATTGCTTTTTCAAAAATAGCATTTTCTATTTGCAAAACCGGTTTTATTAATTATTATTGCAAGCCGAGAAGCTAATAAATCTTCCAGGACTTTGCATAGGCACTGTTGAAAATTTAATTCCTGATAAACCAATTACTCAGCTTAGAAAATAAATGAAAACTGTTTTTACTTAATCGCCAGCCGGTTATGCCCAAACTTTTATAACGATAGCCATTTATCGTTCGGAAATGGGATAGCGTGCTATAAGGTTAGGGCAGCAGGTTTTTAATAGATCAATCAGATGAAAAACAAATAAAATAAATGCAAATCAATAATTTACCATCTACATATATTCTAACTGCTGACATAGGCGGTTCACACATTACAGCGGGAATTTGTGATCTGAGAACCCATGTAATACTTGATCAGAGCATTACCCGGATTGGAGTGGATAGCAAAGGTTCGGCAAATGATATACTAACTTCATGGGGAGATGCTTGTGAACAGGTATTGAAAAAGAACAACGGCCTGACAATTTCAGGATTAAGCATTGCAATGCCCGGCCCTTTCGACTACCCCGGGGGCATATCTTATATTAAAGGGCTTGATAAGTACGAGGCATTGTATGGTATGAATATCAGGCAATACCTTGGTGCTTTGTTAAAGATTGATCCTCAATCAGTAAGGTTCAGAAACGACGCGGAATCGACAATCGCAGGCGAGGTGCTGACAGGGGCAGGGAAAGACTATCAGCGTGTGATGGGTGTTACCCTGGGAACCGGCTTCGGATCTGCTTACAGCGAAAATAAGATCACTAAAGACATAAACCTGGGTAGCGAACCCTATAAGGATGCCATAGCAGATGCTTATTTATCAACGCGCTGGTTTTTAAAGCGTTACCATGAATTAACCGGCACCTGGTTAACTGGCGGCGTAAAGGAACTTTCTGAACTGGCCACAACAAGCACCATTGCCCGGGATCTGTTTAAAGAGTTTGCAATAAATATGAGTGATTTTCTTTCAGCGCCCGTTCAGCAGCATAACCCTGAAGTTTTAATTATTTGCGGCAATATTGCCAAAGCATCTATATTCTTCCTGCCATACCTAACAGAAGAGTTAAACTCAGTGACCATTAAGCTGGCCCTGCTTGATGAAAATGCACCCCTGATAGGGGCTGCTGCCAAGTTTGATGACCTAATGAAACCGGCCTTTTAATTCTGTAAACCAATTATAGCTTAACATATCATGCAAAAAGCAGCCTTTATCGAGAAAAAATTTGTTGTCAACTTTATTTTTGTCACCTCCTTGTTTTTAATGTGGGGCGTATTGCACTCCATGAGCGATGTGCTCAATAAGTATTTCCAGGGAGCTTTGAACGTTTCCAAGTCCCAATCAGGACTGATCCAGCTTTCAGTCTTCGGTGCTTACTTTGTAATGAGCATTCCCGCGGGCTATTTTTTAAAGAAATTTGGCTATAAGCCCGGCGTATTATTGGGCCTGGCATTATTTGCCGTCGGTACTTTTCTTTTTGTGCCTGCTGCCAATGCCGGATCATTCGGTTTTTTCAGGATCGCTTTGTTTGTTATGGGTTGTGGTATGGCAACTCTTGAAACGGTGGCGCACCCCTTTGCTGCAGCCCTGGGCGATCAGCGGACCAGCGACCGCCGGATTAACTTTTCACAGTCATTTAATGCATTAGGAGCAACTGCCGGGCCTTTTATAGCTTCCTGGTTTCTCTTTCGCGTCACCGCCGGAAACGGAACAGATCTTACTTCGGTTAAGTATCTGTATGTGAGCATTGGTGGCGTATTAACTTTACTTATCGTGGCTTTCTTATTTCTTAGGGTACCTGTATTAAATGACCCGCATGTAGCTGTTGCTGAAGTTGATCCGGATGCGGTGAATGTAGATGTGGCTCCTTCTAAAAAACTTTATCAGCACAAGCATTTTGTATGGGCAGTTGTAGCCCAGTTCTTTAACGTTGCTGCACAAGCGGGCACCTGGGCCTTTTTTATTAATTATGGGCATGAGGTGATGGGCTTTAGTAACCTGTCTGCCGGCAGGTACATGAGTATTTTTATGGCTATGATGATGATGGGGCGTTTTGCAGGCACTTATTTAATGAAGTTTATTGCACCTAACAAATTGCTGGCCTGTTTTGCATTGGGCAGTATCATTATGTGTCTTATAGTAACGCAGAAGTTGGGATGGTCATCCTATATCGCTTTAATGATGATCAACTTTTTCTTCAGTATAATGTTTCCAACCATTTTTAGCCTTGGCTTAAAAAACTTAGGAGGACATACTCAACAGGCATCGTCATTTATATCAATGGGAGTGGTAGGTGGAGCGTTTTTCCCTTTAATAATGGGGCAAATTGCAAACCATGACGTGGCCAAAGCTTACTATTTGCCAATCATTTGCTATGTAGTTATTTTTCTGTTTGGCTATAAGTTATACAAGGTAAAACATTGAGCATAAGTAGTTAAAGTATTCTGTTATGGCGTTTTGCGCGAGCCTTTTTATTTTATAGAGCCATAGGCTCGAAATATATTGTAACGATGGGTTTTAACCCATCGCAGATAAAGCTCACCAAAGAAAGTGCCATAGGCACGGCCAATATGGTATAAATGATTCGAACATACTGTTCTTTTTGTTGTTTTTACTGCCTCAACGGATTAAAATCCGTTGTTACAAAATTTGCCGAGCCGATGGCTCTTAACTTAAGGTTCAGATTTGTTTTTATTAAAAGGAACGAAGCCGCTAAAAAGTTTAAAAATAAATTTGCAAAACCGGTTTTATTGATTACTATTGCTAATAATTCATAAAACCGGTTTTGCAAGTCAAATCGGTTAAAACCAAGTATAAAACCTAAATAAATATTTTTAATGAATAAGGGACTCATTAAACTGACGGGAGTTTTAGCCTGTCTGTTATTTTTTAACTTTTCAATTGCCCAAACAAAAGGGCAGAATGTTCTTCCCAAATGGGCATTTGGTGGTTTTGCACGGCCACAAAATATTAATCCTATTATTTCGCCCGATACCAATGCAAAGTTTTTTGACCCGATGCAGAACAAGCTTGTGAAATGGGAGGCCAATTATACTTTTAACCCTGCCGCTACAGTAAAAAATGGAAAAATAGTAGTTCTTTACCGGTCTGAAGATAAAACCGGCGTTGAAATAGGAACCCGCACATCACGGATTGGGTACGCTGAGAGCTACGATGGCTTTACCTTTAAACGTAACAGCAAGCCCGTATTATTCCCGGGAAAAGATAGCCAGAAAGAATTTGAATGGCCCGGCGGTTGTGAAGACCCACGGGTTGCAGTAACAGAAAACGGGACTTACGTAATGTTCTATACTCAATGGAATCGCAAGGTGCCGCGTTTGGGTGTGGCAACCTCAAAAAATTTGACCACCTGGGTAAAACATGGTCCCATATTCAGGAAGGCTTATAATGGGAAGTTTTTTAACATCCCGCATAAGTCTGCTTCCATATTAACAAAATTGAAGGGCGATCGCCAGGTGATAGCAAAGATCAACGGAAAATACTGGATGTACTGGGGCGAGTTGCATGTATTTGCTGCCACCTCAACCAATTTGGTTGACTGGAGCCCGGTAGTGGATAATAAAGGCGAGCTTAAACAGCTAATATCTCCCCGCAAAGGCTTTTTCGACAGTGACCTTACAGAATGCGGCCCCCCGGCAATAATGACCGATAAAGGGATTATTCTTTTTTATAACGGAAAAAATCATCCCGGCGAAGGCGGGGATAAGCGATTTAACGGCAACTCCTATTGCGCAGGTCAGGTTTTATTCTCCCGCACCGATCCGGGCAAAGCAATAGCCAGGTTGGATGTTCCTTTTTTACGCCCCATGGAATCCTTTGAAAAGAGCGGACAATATGTTAATGGAACTGTTTTTATTGAAGGATTGGTTTATTTTAAAAAGAAATGGTTCCTGTACTATGGTTGCGCCGACTCAAAAGTAGGGGTAGCCGTATTTGATCCTTTTAAACCGGCACCGCCCGATCCAATACCCCTTTTATAGACCTGATTAATTGATTTAGTGCGGCTTTAGTAAGAGTAATCCATCATTAATTGATGGGTTTGGGGAGCTTTTGGCTTTAGAAATCGGTAAAACCAGGCTGTCAACATCACCAAAAATATAAACAAACAGTATTCAATAGCAACCAACACCAATTAAACTAAGAGAAGAAAGGGCAAAATTTTATGAAATAGTCTGCTAAAAAAAGCTTTATAAGTTAAAAAGGATTGCGAGAGCATTTCTATTTATTGGACAACATTGATCTAGCCACACCCGGTTAAATCATAGGATATATTTAATTATTAACCTCAATTAACAAAGTATATGAAAAAAACTTACAGTTATTTCATTATCTGTCGATATGAAAAAGGAATTCTATTAAGCTCGAAATTTGCTTTTGCCCTGCTTTTGGCAGCATTAGTTCAATTTTCAGCATCCGGAGCTCCTATAAATGAACATAGTCCGCTGCATAACGGCATAGGCTTGTCAGCAAATACTCTTCCTTCAAAATCATCAGCACCAAAAGCTGAATTAAGTGATATAAAAGTAACAGGGAAGGTTACTGACGCCACTGGCATGAGCCTTATTGGTGCCAGCGTTGGCATAAAAAATGGTAAGAATCTTGCGATTACTGATGTAAACGGGAGCTTTAATGTAACAGTGCCGGAAGATGCCACACTTGTTATCTCATACATCGGTTACCAAACCCAGGAAGTTGCAGTAGGGGGCAGAACACAAATTAATATAGTGCTAAAAGAGCTCCCCGCTAATTTAAACGAAGTTGTAGTGGTAGGTTATACTACGCAGCGCAAAAAAGATCTTACCGGTGCGGTTTCACTCGTTAGCAGTAAAGATATCAATGGTTTACCTGTAGGTGGCGTTGACCAGATATTGCAGGGTAAAGCTGCCGGTGTAGCTGTTACGCAGAATACCGGCGCTCCGGGCGATGGAATAAATATCCGCATTCGCGGTGTTGGTACCATAAATAATAATGATCCGCTTTATATTGTGGATGGTGTGCCAACAAAAGAAGGGATCAATGAGATCTCACCTAATGATATTGAAAGCATCAACATACTTAAAGATGCTTCGTCAGCTGCTATTTATGGGGCAAGGGCATCAAACGGTGTAGTTATAGTAACCACTAAAAGAGGAAGTTCGGGCAAGGCCAAATTAAGCATTAGCGCTTATACCGGCGTGCAAACTGCCCAGCATTTAATTAAAATGGCTGATAACGCACAATATGTTAGCGCTTTTAATACAGCAGCCACAAATGACGGCCGGTCAAAGATTTCCGATAGTCTTGCGAGGACACTGTCTGACGTAAACTGGTTAAAACAAATTCTTAAACCGGCGCGTGTAAGTAATGGTTCTTTATCATTAAGCGGGGGTAATGAAAACTCGCAATATATTGTTTCCGGTAATTACTTCAGCCAGGATGGATTAATCAAAAACTCTTCATTCAACAGGTTTAATCTGCGCACCGCGATAAACAGTACAATATCGAAATATTTTAAAATGGGTACCAATGTTAACCTGAGTTACTCAAAAACCAGGACGGTTGGAACCTCAGGCGATGGTTACAGCGGGGCCGCAGCAAGTATTGTACGCTATGCATTATTTCGCACACCCGGTACACCCGTGTATAACGCGAACGGGCAATTTGTGGATCTGCCAAAGCAGGATGCCAGTGTAAACGGTAATTTTTTAGGTGATGGTATAAACCCTGTCGCGCTGGCAGATGCCAGTAATGATAACTCTTACGGCTATTCCATATTGGGCGATGCATATGCAGAGGTAGACCCAATAAAGGGCTTGAAAATAAAATCGGACATTGGTTTAAACTTGATCCAAACAGATTATAAGCAGTTTTTTGAAACTTTCGGGATCGATCGTTTTTTTAACTCTCCCAACTCACTTGCCCAATCACACAATAATAATTTAAATTATAACTGGACCAATACTGCTACTTATGACCTTACCCTTGGAAAAAGTGTATTAAACTTTTTGGCAGGTTCCGAACTTATTAAACAGGACCAGCAAGGGATCTCGGCATCGCGAACAGGGTATATTAATCAGACCCCTACTTTTCAATACCTTGATGACGGCACGCTGTCAACCGCGCTAAATGGAGGCGGGGAATCGCATTTTGCTTTATTCTCCTTGTTTGGCAGCGTACATTACCAGTACGATAATAAATATCTTGCCAGTGTAAGCTATCGCAGGGATGGATCATCCCAGCTTAATCCTTCAAACCGGTACCAGAGCTTTACCTCAGGTTCATTAGGATGGAGGATTGACCGGGAGGATTTTATGAAAGATGTTAAGCCTATTTCTACCCTTAAATTACGCGCCAGTGTTGGCCAATTAGGAAATTCGCAAATAGGGCTTTATCCTTATACCTCAACTTTTAGCGGCGGCTTTTATTATCCTTTTGGAGGAGCAACCAACCAGGGATATAGCATAACAACTAAGGGTAACCCCAATATTCGCTGGGAATCAAGTACACAGCAGGACGCAGGTTTAGATATTGGCTTTTTTAACAATGCCTTATTGCTAAGTGCAGATTATTATGTTAAAAAAACATCAAATATGTTATTGTTCCTTCCTTTGCCAAGCAGTGCGGGTAACGGCGGTAACCCTGCGGTAAATGCCGGTAATGTAACCAACAATGGTTTCGAGCTGGAATTAACCTATAAAAAAACACTTAATACCGACTGGAGCTATAGTGTGAGCGGCAATTTGGCTACGGTTAACAATAAGGTAACGGCGCTTGCTGGAGGCACACCCATTGCATCAGGCAGAATTGATAATAATTACTATGGTACGTTAACAGCTGTAGGCCACCCCATTGGTGAATTTTACCTGTTACAACAGGAGGGCATTTTTCAAAACGCGCAGCAGGTATTTACGCATGCCTACCAGGGGCCGGGCATAAGACCGGGCGATGTGATGTATAAGGATGTAAATGGCGACGGTGTTATTGACGATAAAGACAAATCTTTTGTAGGCAGCCCGATCCCGAAATTCACTTACGGCTTAACTGCCAATGTAACGTATAAAAATTTCGATCTGAATGTGTTTTTCCAGGGAGTTTATGGTAATAAAATATACAACCAGGTGCTTACAGATATCGAGGGCTTTTATCGTCCGTTCAATATCACGGAACGCATTGCCACCAAAAGCTGGACAGGGCCGGGTTCAACCAATACCTATCCGCTACTATCATGGACAGATGGAAACAATAACAAAATGCCATCTACCCGCTTCCTCGAAAGCGGATCGTATTTAAAGCTTAAAAATGTGCAAATCGGATATAGGCTGGGTAAAGATGCTTTATCAAGCCTTGGGATCTCTTCAGTACGTGTATACGTGAGTGGCCAAAACCTGTTAACCTTTACCAAATACACTGGACTTGATCCTGAACAGTATAATAACAGTAACAATGGCAGCACCGTAACGGCAGTGGGCATTGACTGGGGAACTTATCCATCGGCACGTACCATAACGTTTGGTGTTAACGCTAATTTCTAACCTAAAAAATATACAGAGATGAAAGCAAAATATATATATATCTGTTTAAGCGCATGCCTGTTATTGATAGCAGGCGGGTGCAAAAAGTTCCTGGAACAGCCGGTACTTGGTCAGTACCAGGGTGATAATTTTTTCACCAATGATGCCAATGCGAAACTGGGAGTAAATGCGGCTTATTCGCCCCTTACTTTTACCGATGCCTCTTCAAATACAATATGGGTTTTAGGCGATTTAGCTTCGGACGATGCCATAAAAGGAAGCAGCGATGGCGACCAGGGTGATTTTTTAAGTATCCAGAATTTTAATATCAATCCTGCAAATTCGGCAGTTGAAGGCCTTTGGAAAAGATATTATGATGGTGTTTTTAAATGTAACGTAGTGACTGATGGGTTAACTGCAAGCAACAAGGCTGTGTCTGAAGCTGTTAAAAATGATGTTGTTGGGCAGGCTGAGTTTTTGCGCGCCTACTATTATTTTAATTTAACAGTAGTTTATGGTGATATCCCGCTGCATTTAAAAGTGGAAACACCGGAAGAGCTGCAAAGCCCAGCTATACCACAGGCGCAAATTTACGCCCAGGTAGAAAAGGATTGCACCGCAGCTGCCAGTGTTTTGCCAATAAGCCGTACCGGCAATGATATAGGCCGGGTTACTAAAGGCGCTGCTTTGGCGCTATTGGCTAAAACGTATCTTTTTGAAAAGAAATGGGCGCTTGCCGCCTCAACTGCTCAAGCTGTTGACGCGTTGGGAGTTTATAGTCTGTTACCTGCTTTTGCAGATAACTTTAGGGCTGCTACTAAAAATAATGCTGAAGGCGTGTTTTCCATTTTACATACTTCGGGCCTGGTTCCTTACCAGGGGAATAATTTAAACGCGTGGTTTGCACCACGGCCGCTAAATGGCTACGGCTTTTATTTGCCAACACAAAACCTGGTTGATAATTTTGAAACTGCACCGGATGGTACGGTTGACCCACGCCTGGATTATACTGTTGCAAGAGCAGGACATTCATATTTCGATAGTGTGTTTGACCCTGCCTGGAGCACAACCGGTTATGTAAGTAAAAAACATACCCAGCCCTTAGCAGAAATTCCGGTAAGCATCAGGGGAGATGGTAATTTAAATTACCAGGCTATCAGGTTTGCCGAGGTATTGTTAATTGAAGCAGAAGCACTTAATGAGGCCGGGAATAGCGGAGCAGCCCTTGCGCCGCTTAACAAGGTGCGTAAACGCGCCCGTGAAAGCTATTTGAATGATAGTTCGTTGCCTGGGTTTGGTACCGTACCTGCAGGTTTATTACCTGATATTACAATTACCGATCAGTCTCAGCTTCGCGATATTATTCGCAAGGAAAGGCGTTCTGAACTGGCTCTTGAGTTTCATCGCTTTTTTGATATTATCCGTTATGGATCAGCCTATGCTGGTAACGCGCTTAAAAACAAGCCTAACTTTAGTTTTACCACCAATCAGTTTTTCCCGATCCCGGAAAGTGAAAGGCAAACTAATTTTAAATTGGGTAAGTAATTATGAAATTTTAAATTTTTAACAATGAGAAAGATGAAAAATTCTATCGCAGCGATCATTATACTGATGGCTACGGTAACCTTAATACAATCGTGCAAAAAACACAGCGATAAGGTTGATTACAATTCCGATAAATCAAAACTTAGCGCTCAAATTGATTCATTAACAGCTGTTTATAATGCGTCTGTTGAGGGGAAACAAGCCGGGGATTATTCCCCGGGAGCGAAAGAGGCGCTCCAAACAGCTCTTACATTAGCAGCCGGCGTTAAAACCGGTTCTTTTACACAACAGCAGGTTAATAACGCCTCGGCAAATCTTATCCGTGCCGGCGTACAATTTAGCGTTAATTTGATCCAGCAAATTTCGGTCGCAAACCTGGTTGCTTCGTGGACATTTAATGGCAATGCTAAAGATGTTTCGGGTAATGGCAACGATGGTACGCTAAAAACAGGATGGGTAGGCCCTTATGGGGTTGCCCCGGTTGACGGCGCTACTTTACCTGTTTTAACTGCCGACCGTTATGGAGTTGCAAACAACGCTTACGACTTTAACAACGGAGCCTATATTGAAGTGCCTTACCAGGCATCATTACGCCCAGGTAGTTTTACTATTTGTGCCTGGATCAAGCCGCATGCCGCCAGTAACGGAAATTATATTTTTTCGTTAGACCGCTGGAACGGTTATAAATTTCAATTACAGGGAGGCAACCTGCCTTTTCTTACCGTAATGACCAGCACTGGCGACCATGACCAGGATGATGGCGGCCCTTCCGTTAAACTGGATCAATGGACGCAAGTTGTAGCGAGCTTTACAAATGGTACAGAGAAATTTTATATTAATGGGGCCCTGGTAAAAACGGCTAACGTTACCGGTGATCCTACAACCCTGGTTTCACCGCCACCCATCGCCATTGGTAATGAATTGCCTAAGCTTTCCTATAACTTAGCAGATTCAAACAGCCCCAATGCTTATTATGGTGGTAATTTCTTTATAGGGAGCCTTGATGACATCCATCTTTATAATAAGGTTTTAAGTGACAACGAAGTTAAATCGTTATATACTATGGAGCAACCATAATGATTTACATAAAAGAATTAATGATGAAGTGAGATTTAGTTGATCAATTAATTCAAAGCATTGCTGAGAGAGCACCCATTTATGGGTGCTTTTTTGTTGTCTTTGAATTCAGTTTATTGGAATCAATTTTTATTTTTAAGCTGAAATTCATATTTTTCATCATCCAAAAGTGTAAACCAAGACAGGGAAAAGACGAAACAAAGTTTTTTTATTATTACAATTCTTTAACAATTTGTATTCTTGTATATTAAATCTGAAAAATCTTTATTTCAGACCACCCTAATTTAAACTTAGTTTTATGAAAAGAGCTTTACCCCAGGCCGAACTTTTTAAGTTCAGTGTGTTTTCTATTAAAAACAATACTTCTCTTCATCCGGCATCAGCTTCAGCTATTTTAAAAGATACTTTTTCCTTTAAGTAATTCAGTATAGATCTATGTATGTTGAATTACAGCTTATATACCGACCAGGAACTTACATCATTGTTGAAAGGGGATGATCACGCTGCCTTTACCGAAATTTATAAAAGGTACTGGAAAAAGATGCTTTTAATAGCCTGGAACCATAGCAATGATAATATCGCATCAAAAGATATTGTACACGAGGTCTTTATTTCTTTATGGGAGCGGCGTAATGTGGTAGAGGTGTTAAATCTTCCGGCTTTTTTAGCTACCTCGGTTAAATTCAGCATTTATAAATACTACCAGCGCGAAACTCACCGGACGGAGCTTGCCAGAAAAAATTATGAATTTAATGAGCTAACCCGCGACGAAGAGAAACTTGATGCGCTGTTTCTTCAGGAATATATCAATGGAATAGTTGAAGAAATGCCCGAGAGATGCCGGTTGGTTTTTCGTTATAGCCGTGAAATTGGCATGAAAAACAACGAGATTGCTGTTAAGATAAACGTTACTGAAAAAGCAGTGGAGGCCAATCTCACCAGGGCTTTAAAAATTATCCGTGCCGAGCTTAAAAATTACGGATGGACGATACTGCTACCGCTTTATGTTATTTATGCGCTACTTAAATAAAGCGCTTTTTTAACCAGGCGAAGATGATGTGACGCATTCAGGCCAAATAGGTATACCGGGGGTTGCAAGCGTTCCATTTTTGCACACGGAACGGGTGAAACGGTGTGAAACATGCTCATTATCAGTTGATTTACTTTTAATGAATCGACAAATAGCTGATAATCAAACTATTTGAAATTATCTCTTTTGTCTCTTCCGGGGAAAAAACGTAACTGCCTCCCGTTTTCGCACAGGGCGGTGCCCTGTACTGATGGATTAAAGCCTTTCAGGCTATAAATTCACTTAAAAATATTTGTCCTGACCCTGAAAGGGTCTAACCCGTTAGCGATGGGCAACGCCCATCGCTATAATTGAGGATTCAAACCCATCGAAATGAAAAAAACCGCGTTTAATTTAGCCGGTTTATAAATTCACCCTACTGACAAAACACTGTCAGCACTTTAACGGCTGCAATCAATTAAATTTGATGTAAACGTTATCCTCATGCCAAGCAACCCATCTTCCGAACGCCCATCTTTCATCGAACAATTGCGCGCTGAAAGCCGCGGACTGCCGCTCCGCCCTGCCAAAAGAAACCGCCACGAACCCTCACGACCCAGCCCCGAAGACTGCCGCCGCATGTTTACCATTGAAAACGGCAACCGCTGGCTGGAGCTGGCCCGCCGCGAACCCGAAGCCAAAATGCTGTTTGGCGAGCTTTGGCACCAGGGCGAACTGTGCATGCTGTTTGCCGATACCAATATCGGCAAATCGGTGCTGGCTGTGCAGATTGGCGAAAGCATTGCACGCGGACAAAGCATTGCACCTTTTACCTGCCAGGCGCCGCCCGCCCGGGTGCTCTACATCGATTTCGAGTTGAGTGCGGCCCAGTTCGGGCTGCGGTACAGCAATGGCGAAGAAGATCACCAATTTTCTGATGACTTTTTCCGTGCCCAGTATAATTTCATCCCCGATCCACCGTCCAATGTCAGCGAAAACGACCTGCTTATTGCCGCCATAGAATATAAGGTAAAACAGGCTAAAGCCACCGTGCTTATTATCGATAACATCACCTGTTTGCGCGGCGGCACCGAAAATTCCGCCGTGGCGCTTGCGCTCATGAAAAGCCTCAAAGCATTAAAAACCGACCACAACCTCTCCATCCTCGTTCTGGCGCATACCCCAAAACGGCGCAACGCCACACAACCCATCAGCGCCGACGACCCGCACGGCAGCAAGCTGCTCATCAACTTTGCCGACAGCGCCTTCGCCATCGGCAAAAGCACCATCGACAATGATCTTTGCTACCTCAAACAAATCAAGCAGCGCAACACCCGCCAACGCTACGGCCACGATAATGTATGCCTGTGCCGCATGCAAAAACCCGGCGCGTTTTTGCACTTCAGGTTCGAAGGCAACAGCGCCGAACGCCATCACCTGCTCAGCCGCAGCACAGCCCACCGCCGGCAACTGATCCATAAAATAGCCGCCCTCTCCGCCGCCGGCCACAGCCAGCGCGACATCAGCAAACAGCTGGGTATAGGTTTGGCTACAGTTAACCGGCTTATCAGATGTGCGGATGGGGAAGGATGTGCGGATATGCGGATGCGTGAATGTGCGGATGGGGAAGGATTTGAAAATTTGAAGATGTGTGGATTTGAAGGTGAGGTATTAGTAGACGATGAAAGATGTGCAGGTGAGAAAGGGTATGCGGCTGCACCAATGACTAATGACCAAAATGGATGTGCGAATATGCAGATGCGTGGATGTGCAGATGGGGACGTACATATAAATGCTCCAATGACCAATGACGTAATGACTAATGACCAAAACGGATGTGCAGATGAGAAAGGATTTGAAAATTTGAAGATGCGTGGATTTGAAGATGAGGTATTAGCAAATAAAGAACGATGGTCGAATGTGCAAATGCGTGAATGTACGAATGGAGAAGAATATGCAAATGACCTCATGACGAATGACCAAAAAATACCTATTCCCACGCGAATCCGGAAAATATCAACAATTGATAAATTACTCACGCCGGAACTGCTGGATCATATACTTAGGACGACAACGCGCGAAAACTCCATCGGTGGGGAGTCGAAGCCAGTGCATTAACGTCCAGGGTTGGCGTTGGAGCATTGGCGTGAACGCCGCGCGTAGATTTGACTCACCCCGGCGTTGCTTCGCTCGCCACCCCTCTCTGCTGCGCAAAGAGGGGATGAAATTTTTATTTCCTTTTTTTCTTACCTCTTTACGCGCAGCGAAGAGAGGTCGGACAGCGCAGCGTCTCCGGGTGAGTCCACTCTGCGCCAGAATGTTGACGCGGTGCATTCGCGTTAACCCCCGACTCAAAAACATATCCCCACAACCAATTAAACCTCAATACCATGACCACCGAATTTACTGCCTGGTGCAACCAATACTACCAACTCACAAGGCTGTTTTCAGAGCGCTGTGAACGCTTCAAAAACCTGTTAGACAATGCGCCGCCTTATGGCAGGCAAAACAGTTTAAGCGATATAGACAACATGATCAGTTATGACCGCAAGATACAAGCCGCTAAGGCGAAAGGAGACAAAACTTTTAAGGAGCTGACAGAGACCAGGCGTACAATCCTGGCGATTATGCGGTATTTTAAAATATCACCCCGCACCATCCTCATAGGCCAGATCGCCGGCGAACTGGAGTATGAGATCTGGGCCAATGAAAAGGATGATCTTTTTATCGGCAAAATCAGGGACCTGCCACAAGAAGCGCTTGACCCTAATATTATAGTGATTAAATGTTGGGATAGTGATAAGGGTGATGAGGATGATTGATAGCTTTATAGCAAACATCATTCTCAAATGAAGTTAAGCAGGCTGGTAGCTATAATTTGCACTTCATTGGATGAAATGCTAGGCTTAAAATAATTAACATAACCAAGCAGATTATCCAAGGTTAAAACTTTCACATATTGAAACTCTTCGTTCGGCTTATGACTTATTAAAACGACCAGGTTTCTTATCGAAATTTTCCTATCTCCCCAGTGATGTTTATTTAAGGATAATCTATCGGTAGAAATTTCTCCATTTAGTATTTTATATAGCGCAAAATTTGCTCTCTTTATTTGTTGAACAGGGGAATATAAATTTGAATTGTTCAACGAATCTTGGCTCCAATTTTTCGTTTCTATCAGAAAAACACCAGAAGGTGATATTAATATGTGGTCAATTTGAACTGAATTTATATAATCATTTTCTTGTCGGTTATAAATGGCGGGATTAAATCTGCAATTAAAATCATTAATTAAAATATAGTCGTCAGATAATTTTTCTAATTCTCTAACCACCTTTTGTTCTCCTATTGCCCCATAGATCGAATTATTTAGCTGGTCGATAATTCTCTTTTTCCCTTCAAGTTCCCGTAGTTGCGGCAAACAACTTTCCATTACTGCATCGTCAAAGGACGAAACGATATATTTATAGCGGCTATTAATTTTGTTATAATCCGCTGTTAAATCTTTGAGGGAATTTTCAATCTTAAGATTGAAAATTAGTTTGATATACCAGATTCTTAGCTTAAGAACGATTTTTTTAACGTAATTAATAAATGCCTGAATAATATTGGCTTGAACTGAAGCTAAGTTGACTAATCGATTTTTTAGTTTTTTAAGCTCCGATAGTAGCTTTTGTTTAACTGCTCTTTTCTTCGTCTTAATGGAATAGTCTAATTGAATTATCTTATCACTAAGCCCATTCCCTTCCTGCTCAACCAAAAATTTATGATTTGAAATGATTTGTTGTCGTGTAACAGAATAATTCTTTTGAAAATCAATTAGCTCATTTAGTGACTTATAGCCATCGATATTGTATTCACGCAAATGCGATTTTATTGTCGTCAGACAGCCAATAGTGTTATATACTTTACACATGTTTATTTGCGAACATTTTATTTATACCATAGTACATACCGCGTTGTAGACATTTTAACGAAGATACGGAAATCGCCAACATCGAAGATTGTGATAATTTGCAATATTACTCCACCGGTTCAAGCGGGCTTAAATTTTTGTGTGCCCAAACAAAATGCTTGAACAGGCGGGAAGGGGTGTTTTACATTTTTGAACTATTTTCGGTGTTATAATCAGAAGGGCCTGTTTGTATTATAAATGTTACGTAATGTTATAGGAGTTCTGATTAGATTAGCAATCGTAACCTATTCACTTACACGCATGAAAATTGTACGACTGAAAGCATCCCTATTTAAAATTTTTGTTCCCGTTATCGTTCTTCTTCTTTCCGCAATTATAATTAACAGTTGTAAAAAAGACTTCAAAACAACTCATGCTCCTTCAGACCCTGTAATTGATCAGGCAAAGGCATGGTATGAAGGCACCTATCCTTTACAAGTTAACACTGTAAGCGGTAAATTGACCACTCAGGGGGTACAGGATTTGAGCCAGCGAATAAATCCGGATTGGCATCTTACCCGCAGGTATAAAAAAGCGGGCAGCGATGTTATCGAAATGCCGGTTAATTCTACAGCCAAATTTGGGCTTGCAGCCCTTATCAATGGAAAGCTTACCAACAAAAGCTATAGCCGTAACTATTTCCTTATACTCAATGACGGCAAGAAATATCGCGCCTGCCTGATGACCGTTATTGCTGATTCTGACTACGTGAAGAATGACACCAGTAAGCTCTCACACAATACCTATGAAAAAAATGACCCTGATTTTAGCGGCAAAGTACTTTATCTGACTCCGAAAGGTGAATATCTTGGCGGTTACGCCTATCGTAACGGGCAACTGGTAACCCCGGCCTCCGCTTCGGAAGGCAAAACTACCCAGCAAATTCAGAGTCTGCAACCAAACATCATGGTGCAGCAATGTACCGACTGGTATTTGGATTATTATGTAGACGGGGAATATTGGTATTCAACTTATATCGGCAGAACCTGTGCTATGGTTGATAATGGTTCAGGGTCGGGAGGTTCGGGAGGTAGCGGCGGTAGCGGTAGTGGTGCGCCGCCCGCCCCCCCATGTGCGCCCCCCGCTGCCCCCCCGGTCAATTCTATAAATGGCAGCCATCTGACCGTAAATTTTATACCACCTCCGGATCCTTGTACACCCGTACCACCTGTAGTAAAGGATACGATAATGACAGACCCTTGTAATGCTGCAAAAACTGCCGCAGGAACTACAACAAATACCATGACGAATAATACACGTCCATTACCAATGCATTCAATTCCGCCATTGGCTATTCTAACAGTGATAGAGAAGCCGCCTTCCACGTAGATAAAGTGGGATCAACATTTACTGCATCAACCCCGGTTGCGACTACGGAAAGCGCTGCGTTTTCATCAACTAACATTACAGCCAATACGACAGCGATAGGGCACTCACATGATGCAAGTTCCTTCCCTCAACCGTCCCCATACGATGTATATCAATTGGGTGAATTATCAGTTAGCCACAACAATATAAAAACAGATCTTGTGGTATCGCCTACGGCTAAATATGCACTGGTAGTTTCCGACCTGAATGCGTTTAAGGCTTTTTTTGCAAAATATAATGAAAGCTACTTACAGAAAGATGCCAGCGGCAATTTTACAGGGGATTTTGATGACAATAAAACATTGGGAAATGATATTGATAATAAGGTCGGTCAGAAAGCCAATAATGCTTATTTGATCGAACATGCAGCTAATCCCAATAACCCGACAAGTGCTGAAAGTATAGCGGCAGGTATTGCAGGCGAAGAAGCTGCCATGGTTTATTTCCTGGGCAATTATAACACGGGCATAACGTTGTTAAAAGCGGATGCAAGCGGCAACTTTTTGGCTGTACACTTTACGCAGACGACGGTCAACGGAGTTACTGTATACCAACCTTCCCCTTGTAATGTAGATTAAAACATAAAAACAAAAGAAATGAAAAAATATTTGATACTAGCTGTAGCAGCTATCTTGATAACCTGTAAAGCTAACGGCGCAATAAATAAAAACCAGTTCCATAATTGGTTATCCTGTCCATGGGCTATAAACCCTGGCCAGGACACCGCGAAATATTTAAAGGAAACCATTCTCCCGCATAAAGAAAAATTTGTTCATCAGCAACTGAATGTGCTGCTTACAGAACTGAATTTAAATGTAAAGTCTTATTCTTATATCCATAATTCAAAACCAGGCCAGCCTTTAAGGGGAATCGTTCTTTTTTTTGACGATGATAAAATCAGTTCAGAAAAATTACACCGTCATATAAACGTTCCTACAATTACAGTGTATTTTGACAAGGAGATTCCCCGGAACGAAGCCTGGACGCTCCAATACAAGGGCCAAGGTGCCTGGCTGCAAGGCGAGAAAGATTATTACGGCAAATTAACCGTGAAGGATCTCGTTGTAAGTAGCGGTGAATAATGGAGGCAAATGTCAAAAAGCACATCTACTTGATCATGGTGTTTTGTCTTGGTTTAGGCAAAGAAAGCAACGCATTAAACAGCCGCGACATTTTAATTCTGGTAAAAACAATGACCTTAACCATCAATCAGGATACCACAAAATTTTTGAAGGATAACATTATTTCCCGGAAAGAAACATTTCTTCATAAAAATTTGAATACACTCCTGAAAGAACTGCACCTGGAAGTAAAATCTTATTCAAATGTTCACAATTCAAACCCCCCCGCCGGTTCAAGCGTCCCGCTTGAACCCCAACCCCGGTCAGCGTCCCGCTGACGTCACCAAATAAATCCCCCGCCGGTTCAAGCGTCCCGCTTGAATCCTATCCCCGGTCAGCGTCCCGCTGACGTTACCAAACAATCTTCAGCGGACTTTCCGGGTTGGCGCTGCTATACCAATATTCATGCGCCGAACCCACAAAGCCTGCTCTTACCGGGTTTTCGTGAGTGTAATCGATTTTTTGCTCAATCACCGCTGGTGTATAAAGCACAACCGGATAATTGCCATTCTGCCAAAACTGATGTTTTTCATTTAACGGATTATGTTTGCCGGCCATGTCAAAAGCTTGCAGCATCCATTCCCGTCGGCTTTCCTGCGCGTTGCCAACTATCATTTTGTAAAGCTCTTTTGATGTGTAGCTTTTAAAGCGTCCCAATACATCGCCTAACGATCCATCGGTAACATTGGCCACCATGTGGATATGGTTGGTCATGATAACATAGGCGTAAATATTCAGGTTCGCGTTTTGCTGACACCATGCCAGGTTTTCGATGATGAAATCGTTGTAATAGCGACGGGTAAATACATCTATCCAATCTACCACGGTTAGGGTCACGAAGTAAAGCTCGTCGGTTGAGGCGTTGCGTTGCATGGTAATAAATATGCAGCTATTTTTTCGACACTGCAAAATGCTTGTTGTAAGCGGGACGCTTACATTTGGCTGGGTTCAAGCGGGACGCTTGAACCGGCGAGAAAATCAAATATAGAAGGTGAATTATCGTTAATTCAATTTAGTTAAATATACTTAAGGAAGCTCATAATCAAATATATATGAATGTCCGCCTTTGGCATCTATAATGATCTTTAGTTCACCACTAATCCCGGTAAGTTCACCTGTGCCCGTACCTGCTACAACAACGATCTTCATTATGCCGCTGGAGGCATCGCCCTTCTTCATTGTCGCATTGTGCGTAAAATAGAAACTTCCGCTTTTACCTCCGAGTTTTCCGTCAACTTTTTCCAGCGCCACATAGGCCATCGTGCCGGTACTTTCAACCAGGCTTGTAAGCATTGATCCTTTCGAGGTACCGGCCAGGTCACCGCTCCATTTTTTGTCAATCGTAAACCGGCCAATGCCTGCATCTTTTTCAATCTGGGTTGTCTCAGCCGGGTTCACCTTTACTTCAAATGTTCCTTTTGCTTGCATGTGTTTTTCTTTTTTAATAGTTTTAATTGGTCCGTTTATCATCAAAATTGTTGAAACAGCCCCGGTAACCAATAGTTTAAGTAAGACATTCATCTGGTTATAATTAATTATCTATGATTCTGAATTATCTCTTTTTTCGGTATATCACCCGCTGTTCATCAATCAAAAATATAGTTGCCATTGACAACCCTATGTCAGCAGTAAATAAAAAAAATTGCAATAAGTAAATTAATTACCCGCCGGTTCAAGCCCACCCACCCGCCGGTTCAAGCGTCCCGCTTGAACCCAAACAAATGTAAGCGTCCCGCTTACAATAACTTTTTTAAACAAAACAGCAACAATACCAAAACTTCACTAACGGTCATTTTGTAACGTCAGCGGGACGCTGACCGCTGTCGGGGTTCAAGCGAGACGCTTGAACCGGCGGGTCTTAGCAAATTAACTTATCACCAAAAGTGGCGAAGCGCCATCAAAAGCTATAAAACGGCACATTTTTTAATTTTATTAAAAATATTTTAATAACCATGTAGGGTTAAGCCATTCGTGCGGTACACATCTGTACTAACACTCAATAACCAATTGAACCAGAAACGTATTTACACTTTAATCCAGAAGTACAGGGATAATACTGCTTCCGAAACTGAAAAGGAGGAGTTGCTAAAATGGTATCGCCAAAAGGCATACCAGGATGCTGAATTCCCGGAAAGCGAGGAAGCCGTTGGCGATTTTATGCTTTCGCGCTTAAATCGTGAAATAAAACCTCCCTCGGGAAGGATCCTGCACATAAAGTGGTTAGCAGCGGCAGCCGTTCTGCTGATTGTTGGTGGCTCATGGCTGTTTATTTCAAAGTTTTCCGGTCGGGCAAATAAAACCAACAATGCTTTAGTACAGAAAAATGATATCCCGCCAGGTCGTAATCAGGCTATATTAACGCTGGCTAATGGCTCGAAAATAGCATTAACCGATACAGGGAAGGGGGAAATCGCCAGTCAGAACGGGATTCAAATAACTAAATCGACTAAAGGACAGTTGATCTATACCATAAAATCATCCGGAGATCCAAACACCGCATCCGGCATAACTCAACCATTAGCTTTTAATACAATTGAAACGCCAAAGGGAGGGCAATTCCAGGTGATCTTACCTGATGGATCAAAGGTATGGCTCAATGCATTTTCATCACTTAAATTCCCGGTAAACTTTAACTCGGCAAAGGAACGCCGTGTTGAATTAAAAGGGGAAGCTTATTTTGAAGTGGTGCATAATGCCGCGCTTCCGTTCCGTGTAATAACTAATAAACAGGTTATAGAAGACCTGGGGACCCGTTTTAATGTAAACGCCTATGATGATGAAGCAAGCTCAAAAACAAGCCTGTTGCAAGGCAAGGTACGCATCATAGCAGGTGGTAAAACTACCCTTCTGATCCCGGGGCAACAAGCAGCTGTTGCAAACGGCATCAAAGTTTCTGAAATAAATACTGAAGAGGTAATTGCATGGAAAAACGGCTATTTCAATTTTGACGATGAAAAATTGGAGAACATAATGAAAAGTGTGGCCCGATGGTATAATGTTGCTGTTGTTTTTGAGGACGAAAGTTTAAAAAATGAAACATTTGGAGCAATAACAACCCGTTTCTCCAATATTTCAACGCTACTCAAAATTATGGAGCAAACCGGCGATGCCCGGTTCAGTATAGAAGGTTCAACCATTAAAATACGAAAGAAAAATCAATCGCCCTGATTGAAGATCAATAATTAAACCAATTAAAACCAACTAAACGATGAGAAATATAGAAACCCCGCCTTAGCGTAAGATAAAAGGTTTAAAAAGCAGAACAGGAGCACTCGTGATGCCCCTGCTCAATGGCTTATTTAAACACTAATGTAATTGTCTTAACATTTCTTACTTAAAAACAGCCTTAACAAATGTATAAATTTTTTACTACAAACATTTGTATGCCTTCGGGCTACGCCAAGAAATTTCTGCGCACAATGAAGATTACCATATTTATCCTCTTTCTTGCTTTTATGCAGGCAAGCGCAGTGGTTTTTTCTCAAAAAATCACTTATAGGGAAAATGATGTCTCGTTAAAAAAAGTGTTAAATGAAATTAATAAACAAACCGGGTATAACGTTTTCTGGTCGCCCAAAAGCATTAAGAATACCCATAAACTAAATGTAAACTTTCAAAACAGCACTATTGAAGAGGCGCTGAACATCTGTTTAAAAGATTTTAACCTTACCTACACCATTGAAGGTAAATCAGTTATTATTAAAGATAGATCGGGTATTAATACAAGCGCCCCTGTAGCTTCGATCATCGCCGATATTACGGTAACGGGAACGGTCAGGGACAATAAAGGAACGCCCCTGCAGGGGGTGACTATTTCCGTAGTGGATAATCCCAAACAGGGAACGGTCACGGACAGGAATGGCAAGTTTATTTTAGACGTAAATAACGGCGCCGTGATCAGGGTTTCTTTTGTTGGTTTTGCTTCGCAAAACTTTACCGTAAGCCCGGATAATAAACTGTTTAATATTGTTTTATTGGAAGATATTAAACAGGCCGAGGAAGTAGTAGTTACTGCTTACGGAAGAAAGGAAAGGAGGGAGGCCGTAGTGGGGTCTGTTACTACTGTAAAGCCGGAAGATTTAAAGATCCCGGCAAGCAATCTTACCAATGCGCTTGCCGGGCAGATAGCCGGTGTGATAGCCTATCAGCCGAGCGGTCAGCCAGGCCAGGATAATGCGCAATTCTTTATCAGGGGGGTAACAACATTTGGTTATAATAAAAGCCCGCTGATCCTGATTGATAACGTTGAGCTTTCGGCAAATGACCTTGCCCGTTTACAGGTTGATGATATTGCCAGTTTTTCTATTTTAAAAGATGCGAGCGCAACCGCACTTTACGGAGCAAGAGGAGCCAACGGTGTTATATTGGTTAGCACCAAAGAAGGTAAGATAGGTAAAACGAAAATTAGTTTCAGGTATGAGAATTCTATTTCACAATCGGCCCAAACTTTGCAGCTGGCAGATCCTATAACTTACATGCGGCTGTATAACGAAGCTACCATCACCCGCGACCCGTTAAGCCCTTTGCCATTCCCTGAAAATAAGATCATAAATACGCAGGCCACGCTGGCGCATGCGCCGGGCAGTAATCAATATGTTTATCCCGCCGTCGACTGGCTAAACTTGTTATTTAAAAAACACACCCTCACACAAAGGGCGGATATGAGTGTAAGTGGCGGCAATGAACTGGCTAAATTTTATGTTTCCGGTTCATACAGTATAGATCATGGGATCCTTAATCAGGATATCGCGAACAATAATAATAACAATGTTAATTTCAGGAACTACCAGTTACGTTCAAATGTTAACATTAATCTTTCTAAAACAACAGAACTTATTGTTAGGCTGGAGGGCATGTTTAATGAATACAATGGCCCGCTAACAACTGATGCATCGTTTCAGACAGATCTGTACAATGTAGCCATGCACACCAGCCCTGTGTTATTCCCTGCTTACTTCCCGGCAGATTCTGCCAATGTGAATACAAAGCATATTTTGTTTGGTAATGTTGGTGGTAATAACAGTATCCAATATAATAATCCCTATGCGGCTTTATTACGCGGGCACAAAAATTACTCCGAATCAAGATTGTCAGCACAGCTGGAACTTAACCAGAATTTGAGGTTTATAACAGATGGCCTTAATTTTCATGGGTTATTCCATACCAACCGTTATTCGTATTTTGAATCACAAATGGGATATTCCCCGTTCTATTACAACGTAGAGAATTACGATAAAACATCAAATCAGTATACGCTTCAATGGCTCAATCCGCAGCCAACCGGAAATAATGTGGCTACTGAATACTTAACATACAACAGGGATCCAAGCACGGATAATTTAAACACCTATATATATTTCCAGGGCGTGTTAGATTACAGTAAGCGGTTAGGAGATCATAACCTGAGCGCCTCATTGATTGGCACGCAGCAGCAAACTGTTTATTCAAATGCCAAAAACCCTGTTACAAAACAGCAGGATCTGCAATACTCATTGCCTTACCGTAATATAACAGTGGCGGGCCGTGCTACTTATTCGTTCAAAAGCCGGTACTTTTTAGAATTTAACTTTGGTTATAATGGAACCGAACGTTTTTCTGCCGATCACAGGTTTGGATTTTTCCCAACGTTAGGTGCATCATGGATAGTGTCTGAAGAGAAGTTCTGGAACGATGATCTGGCGAATATAATTTCACGTTTAAAAATACGCGGGAGCTACGGTATAGTAGGTAACGATGATATTGGCTCACAACGATTTTACTACATTTCTAACGTAAATCTAAATGGCGGCAATCCCGCTACATTTGGCACCAATAATGGTTACACACGCAATGGCGTAACAGTTAATAACTATGCCAATCCGGGTATTACCTGGGAAACCTCGCGCCAGGCTAATGTTGGCCTGGAATTTACATTATTAAAAAACTTGAATGTAGTAGCCGAGGTTTACAAATATCACAGGTATAATATTTTGCAGCAACGTACCATACCCGCAACAATGGGACTTGAGTCAAGTGTTACTGCTAATTTGGGAACAGCCAATACGAAAGGTATTGATCTCCAAATGGATTATAAGCAAGCGTTGGGTAAAAATTTCTGGATCCAGGGTCGCGGTAACTTTACCTTTGCTACAAGCACTTACGGCAACTATGAACAGCCCCAATACAATGAAGCATATCGATATGAGTCGGGGCAACCTATTGACCGTCAGTACGGCTACATTGCAGAACGTCTGTTTGTTGACGATAATGAAGCCAGGAATTCCCCGTCGCAGATCTTTTCAACCAATGGCGTAGCCCCAAAAGGAGGTGATATAAAATACCGCGATTTGAACGGAGATGGAAAGATTGATGGGGCAGATGAAACCTTTATCGGCTACCCTACAATTCCTGAAATTGTTTATGGTTACGGTATTTCTTCAGGGTATAAAGGTTTTGACCTGTCTGCATTTTTCCAGGGACAGGCAAGGGTATCATTCTTTATTGATCCAAACCGGGTAAGCCCCTTTATTCAAAGCCCCGATCCTTATATCTATGGTAATACGCAATTGTTAAAGGCATTCGCCGATGATCATTGGTCTGAAGATAACCAAAACTTGTATGCGCAATACCCAAGGTTAGGTGTAACAGGCAACCAGATAGAGAACAACCGCCAGAATAGTACCTATTGGATGCGCGACGGGAGTTTTCTGCGCCTTAAATCAGTAGAGTTTGGCTATACTTTGCCTTCATCCTTTACCAAAAAAATAAGCGTTAATAAATGCCGCATCTATTTTAATGGCTTAAACCTGTATACATGGGCCCCCTTTAAATTGTGGGATCCGGAGCTTGGAGGTAATGGATTTGCCTATCCTATACAAAAAGTATTCAATATAGGCATAACCGCCACTTTATAGCATCCTTTATTTTTTATAAATAATAGAATTATGAAAAAATATTATAAAATCTTACTACTGATGATCCTGGTATTTTCGGGAGTGTCATGTAAAAAATACCTGAATGTTGTTCCTGACAATACCGGCACGCTGGATTATGCCTTCAGAAACCGCAATGAAGCAGAAAATTATCTTTTTACCTGCTATGCTACGTTACAGCAGTTTTATGACCCCACGGCCAACGTTGGGTTTACTACTTCATCCGAGATCATTTATCCTAATGACCTTACCAACCACCCGCTTATGGAAACTGGATTTGCGCTTATCCGCGGAACCCAAACCAGTGCTAATGTAGGCCTCAATTTTTGGGATGGTGAAAACGGAGGGGTGGCCATTTACCGGTCAATCCGCAGGTGTAACACCATGCTTGAAAATATTGATAAACCCGTTGACCTGAGCCCGTCTGAGAAACAACGCTGGATAGCAGAAGTGAAATTTCTGAAAGCTTACTATCATTATTACCTGGTGCGTTTATACGGACCGATCCCTATCATCAAAACAAATTTAGATATAACAGCTTCAACAGAGCAGGTAAGGGTAGCCAGGTCACCCGTTGATTCTGTTTTCAGCTACATCACCCAATTGCTGGATGAAGCAGCGCCAAACCTGCCGGCGGTTATTGATAATAAGGCGCAGGAACTAGGCCGGATAACCTCGGTTATTGCGCTATCTGTTAAAGCAGAAGTTTTGGCCACAGCAGCAAGCCCTTTATTTAACGGGAATCCTGATTATACGGGGATCAAAAATAAAAATGGGACACCTCTTTTTTCAAGCGCCTACGATGCTTCAAAATGGCAAAAAGCGGCCGATGCTGCTAAAGCGGCCATTGACGCATGTACTGCCGCCGGATTAAAACTATACACCTTTTCTGCACCGGCCATAAGCGTGCCTGATTCTTTAAACAAGGTTTTAACAATACAGAATGCGGTAACAGAAAAATGGGATCAAAATTCTGAGCTGATCTGGGCCCTAAACCCAACATTTCCAGACCAGGGTTATGCTACCCCGAGGATGACCCCAAAGTCAGCTGTAAACATATTCTCAAATCCGTCAACATTTGCGGTTCCGATTTCTACAGCTGAGCTCTTTTATACTGATAAAGGTGTTCCGCTAAATGAAGATAATACATTTGACTATGCCGGGAGATACAACCTGCAGGCCGGTGATTATGCAAGCCGCTTTTATATTCAGAATGGATATACCACTATAAAGGCGCATTTTGGGCGCGAAGCGAGGTTTTATGCGAATATTGCCTTTGATGGCGGTATTTGGTTTGGAAACGGGAAAACAAACACTAATGACCTGTATCATGTAGAAGCACGCGGTAATTCATCATTAGCGGGCCCCAAAGACCTTAACACTTTAAATATAACCGGCTACTGGCCCAAAAAACTGGCCAATTATCTTTCCGTTTATGACGATGGATTTGCATCAATTGAATTTCACTTACCTGTAATGCGCCTTGCCGGCCTGTATTTGTTATATGCCGAGGCCCTGAACGAGGTTAACGGCCCTTCTTCTGATGTATTTACTTATATAGATAAGGTAAGAGCACGTGCCGGCTTACAAGGGGTACAAGCCTCATGGACCGCGTATTCGAAAAATCCTTCAAAGTTCTCTACAAAGGATGGTTTGAGAGCGATAATTCACCAGGAAAGACGAATAGAACTTTGTTTTGAAGCCCAAAGTGGCTGGGATCTGCGCCGATGGAAAGAACTGCAGAGCGTATTAAGCAGCCCATTGCAGGGGTGGAATATTTATGAATCTGAAGCCGGTAATTATTATCATCCGCGCTCAGTTCTGATCCCCGTATTCGGGATAAAGAACTACCTGTGGCCAATTAAGGATAATGACCTTATTGTTGATAATAACCTGGTGCAAAACCCTTACTGGTAGCAGAAACTTAAGCTCGATTCATAAATTTTAAATAATTGAAAGTGATGATAAAGATAAAAAAATATATAAAGCAGCTATTACCGGTGTTACCGTTATTGCTGTTGGTTTTATTAGGGTCATGTAAAAAGAATGACGGGTATACCGTACCGGTATCTACGGATAAAACAAAACCAGGTGTAATTACCAATATAAAAGTCAAAAACCTGAATGGTGCGGCGTATATTACTTATACGTTGCCTAATTCGTCAAATCTTTTATATGTATTGGCGCAATACAATATCAACGGGAAGGTAGTGCGTCAAACCAAATCAAGCTATTACACCGATACCGTTTTGGTTGAAGGTTTTGCAAAAAGCAAAGATTATAGTGTAACCTTATGGTCGGTAAGCCGCGCCAATGTACAGTCTGATCCGGTTACTGTAACTGTTCACCCTGATACCCCTTATTACCTGCTGGTGAAACCAACTATTAAGCTGACGGCTGATTTTGGCGGTGTAAATTTAAAGGCAATAAATCGGGGCAAGTCGCCAGTCGGATTGATTTTGGTAGCGATGGACGTTTCAACCCATGCACTCGAAGTTTCGGATCAACATTATACCAACCAAGACAGTATAAATTATACCATCAGGGGATTTTCTCCAACACCAAGACTAATTGGTGCCTACGTTACTGATAAGTATGGAAATGTTTCCGATACTACACTCATGACCGTAACCCCCATATTTGAAACACTGCTTGATAAAAGCAAATTTTCAATTTATAAATTACCAACAGACAGCCCCACTGCTTACGGATGGGAGGTGCCTTATTTATGGGATAATAAAACCGACGGTTATTCAAACGGATGGCATACCGGGCCGAGTGGGCCGCAACCAATTCAATGCACGTTCAGTATGGGGGTATCCGCGCAATTGAGCCGTTTCATTATGTGGGAAAGACCGGATCAATATTCTTATGCACACGGTAACCCAAAGGATTTTTCTATTTGGGGTTCAAATAAACCGGCTCCGCAGGATGCCTTATTACCACAATCGGCTCCTGTAGGAACTGTAGTTGGCGATTGGGTAGATATAGGTAATTATCATTTTCCTGATCCGCCATCGGGTCTTACACCCGGCTTTACCAACGCTGCTGATAATGCATTTGTAGCGGCAGGGGTTAATTTTGATATCCCCCCGGGTGCGCCTGTTATAAGATATTTCCGCCTGTTAGTTCACGACACATGGTCGAATGGAGATTTTGCGCACGTGATGGAATTTTCAATTTATGGTAACCCGCAGTAACATTTATTAATGTTTAAATAAAAAAATTATGAAATTAATTTTCAAAATAGCTATAGTACTGATACTGGCAGGTAGCTTTATCGGTTGTGTAAAACGAGATACGGAGTTTAAGAATTTTTTGAACGGGAAAGAACTTGTATATCCCGGGGTTGTAAATAACCCGCATTACGAACCGGGTAATTTGAGAGTAGAGCTGCTCTGGAATCCAAGTCCTGATCCTAGTATAATTAAGTATGTTGTTTTCTGGAATAACCATGCCGATTCGCTGACCTATACATCATCAGACCACAACCCGGCAGATACTTTACACGTAATTGTACCCAATCTGAGTGAATATTCTTATTCCTTTATCGTTTACTCTTATGATGCGCAAGGTAATAAGTCAATCCCGCTCAATATTAATAATGTAAAAGTTTACGGACCAGGCTATCAGTCGGGTCTCGTAAACAGGGCTTATAAGGTAGCAGCCCCTTACACCATATCTGCCAATGGAAATGTTACCCTTAACTTTTACAAAATTGACACAGCGGGTGAAACGTTCAGCTTTGCTCATAATACTTCAACCACCATCAAGTATACAAACAGGAGCGGGCAAGCGGTTGAAAAATTGTTATACAGGGATAGCAGTATTACGTTAACCGATTTTAAAGGAGGATCAACGCTGGAATACAGGTCGGCTTATGTACCGGTTAAGGGGGCTATTGATACCTTTAATGTGAATAATTACACCGTATTCCCGCAAATATTCGGATATGCAGCTTGTGACAAATCCAAGTTTTCAAAGGTAAAGCTCCCGAATGATATGAATCCCTATGAAGGCGATACAGACATAGACCGGCTTTGGGATGGGAGCGTTGGCCCCCAGGGATTTCCTAATATCTTTCATAGTGATGGCGCGCACCAGCTTCCTCAAACGCTAACATTTGACATGGGCAAGATCTATAACAGTTTAACCCAGATAGAGGAAACAGGGCGCAATTGCTGCCACAACCCGGATGATTTTGAAGTTTGGGGCATTACCGATATTACCAATGCTGCAACTACATTGCAGCCGAATGATCCGGGATGGACCGCAGAGGCCATTGCGAAAGGATGGAAATTACTAAAAGAAGTTAAGAGAACAGATGATGGGCAGGCCGCATTGAAATTTAACCTGGATAACACCGCTGTTCCTGCACGTTATATCCGGATCAGGATAAAGCATAATTCAGACGGAGAGGGCAGCTATACTAATTTAAGTGAGATCACCATGTTTTATAATGTGCTGAACTAAATGATATAAAATTTCGCCTAAATCCCACTAATATGATATATCAATAAGTCATTCTGATGGAATGGCTTATTGGTTATCTTTCTCCAAATAAATGTCGAAACGCTGCTATCGAAGATAGCCTGCAAAGCAAGGGCCGAAAAGCCTTCATGGAATACATCCATATCTGTTTTATACACCGGCCATTTATTCCAATTTCTTTAATTGCACTGCCTTTTTTCGCTTTTGGTTGTTCGCACACATACCGGCCGACAATTTGCCGGGCTAGTAAACCTACAGGCCCAATCTCTTACATAATTAAAAAATGTGCAACATATGAGTTGTTTATTAAGAAAATATTAATAATATTTAAAAAATAAAATTATATTCATAATGTTATTGATAAATCAAAGATGAATTTCGAAGGTTGTAGCTTATGACTTCTGCAAAAGCCAATAGCGAAAAAGATATTTTATTGTGGAGTTCATTTAAGTTGGGCGACTGGGACGCATACGCCGAACTATATAATAATTACTTCAAGCTTTTAAATAATTACGGCCATAAGTTTACAGGTGATCTCAGCCTGATAGAAGATGCTGTACACGATTTATTTGTAAAACTATGGAACACTAAACAGAACTTAGGTAACCCCGAATCTGTAAAAAACTATTTATTTAAATCATTACGCAGTATCATTTTTAGAAAACTACAATCAGGCTCAAAGTTTGTGGGTATTGATGACGATTACTCCTTTGCTTTTGAAGTATCGTTTGATCACCAATATATTGCTGATGAAGAAGAAAAGAAACTCCAGGCTGGGATAAAATCTGTTGTTCAAACACTCCCCGCACGCCAGCGGGAAATTATTTATTTGCGTTTTTACGAAGGCCTTGGCTATGAAGAAATTGCTGATATAATGTGCATCAATGTAAATTCAGCATATAAACTGTTATACAAGGCTTTAAATAAATTACAGGATCTGCTCCACGTATCAAAACTCTCCATTCTTTTAGCGCTATTGTACGGTTTGAAAACAAACAATCAAATTATTATAAACAATGCCTTTTAATGAGGTCGTTATTTTTAATGATACACTTTCAGTAATGTTATTAAGATAGTAGCGCCTTAACTATCCACTTAATGATCCGGATTCTTTTCTACCGAAGTTCTGTAAAATGTTATTCGCTTTTTAAACTCTTTACCGGGTTGGCCAAAGCGGCCTTTATAGCCTGGAAACTTATGGTAATCAAAGTGATCATGATCGTCATAATAGCTGATAACACAAATACTCCGGGCCCTATAGTTACCCGGTATTCATATTTTTGTAACCAGTCATTCAGAAAATATAAAGCTATTGGTGAAGCAAGTACACAACTTATCGTTACCAAAAGAATAAAATCCCCTGATAACAGCATCCATACCCGTGCTATAGAAGCGCCTAAAACTTTGCGGATTGCAATCTCTTTTGTACGTTGTTCGGCTATATAAGCAGCCAAACCAAATAATCCAAGGCAAGATACAAAAATGGCCAAGCCGGCAAAAATGCCTGCAAGTTTGCCCACAAGTGTTTCCATGTTGAATTTGTGATCGTAAGCTTCATGTACAAACCCATAGGTAAATGGATAAGCAGGGTTATATTTATCAAATATCTTCCCGATCTTTTCGATGGCTGTGTGTGGGTTATTACCGGATGCCAACCGATAGATCACCTGGCTGCCAAATTGTCCATGGGTAAATACCAAAGGTTCGACAGGTGTAAACGGTGATTCCATCAGCGCATCCTTCACAACTCCTATGATCCGTGACCGGCCGTTGATGCCATTAAAACCGATCAATTTGTTAATGGGTTCTTTTAAGCCCATTCGTCTAACGGCCGCTTCGTTAACAATAATATTATTGGCATCAGTATTAACATCAGCCGAAAAATTCTGACCATCAATGAGCTTCATGCCGACAGTTTTAAAATAATTGTTGTCTGTAATTATTGCCCCAACATTTATTGCCTGCTCACCCGCTGTTTGTCCGGGCCAACCTGCTATGCCGGTATGCCAGCCGATATTGGTAACAGGGCTTGATGCTTTGGTAACATTCTCCACCATGCCCGAGGCCATCAGGTCATTTTTAAAGGGCTCATAGTGATCGGCCAGGTCTTTAGTCATGAAAGTTGATACTAACCTGTCGGCGCTATACCCTATAGGGCGGTCTTTGGCATATTGAATTTGTTGATAAATGATCACTGTGCTAATGATAAATGCTACAGAGCAACTAAACTGCAGCACTACCAATATTTTTCGGGGTAACGCCGCCGCCTTACCTACCTGGATACTGCCCTTTAATACTTTTACCGGATTAAATGACGATAGATAAAATGCAGGCCTGCTGCCAGCCAGCAAACCGGTGGCGAGTACATAACTGATCATGATGCACCAGAAAATAGGATTTTGATAAGGAATTTGGACGACACTGTTTGTAAGTACGTTGAACTCGGGAAGAGCTAACCGTACAAAAACTATCGATAACAGGAAAGCGAGAAAAGTGATCAGGATGGATTCTGTCAGGAACTGAAAGATCAAGTCGCGCCGCTGGGAGCCGATAGCTTTACGAACTCCTACTTCGCGCGCACGTTTTTCGGAACGGGCTGTTGAAAGGTTCACGAAATTGATACATGCGATCAGGAGCACCAGCGCACCAATAATGCCGAACATCCGCACATAATCAATAAAGCCACCAGTTGCTTTACCGTTTTTGAAATCGGAATACAGGTGCCAGTCTTTTAAAGGATACAGAAAAACTTCCGGCTTAAAAGCACGGACGTTGGGATTATTTTGATAGACCAGGTTTTTGATCTTAGCGGCGATTTGCGTATTGGTGACACCAGGTTGCAGCCCCACAAAAATTTCAAACGAGGAGTTGTCCCACTGATTACGGGCATTTTTCACCCAGTCTGCCGTCTGTTCAGCATAGCTGAAGGGCATCAGAAAATGGAATTGCATGGATGCGTTAGCCGGAAAGTCCTTCATCAGCCCGGTAACTTTCACATCGTGCTGGTTATCGATCCTGATGGTTTTGCCTATTGGATTGTCATCGCCAAATAAGGACCTTGCAGTTGATTCATCAAGCACAATGGAATATGGGGCCTTCAATACACTGTTTACATTGCCCTTTACCAGGGGATACTGAAATATTTTAAGAAAATCGGGCGCCACGGTGCCGCCGTTGATGAGTAATTTCTTGTCGCCTACCATGAAGTCGTGCGTCTGAAAATCATCCATGTCAGTCTCAGCCACATACTTTATACCTGGAATAGTATTCCTGAGTACATCAGCCAATGGAATAGCTACTGTGCCAGAGGTACGCGTACCGTCATGTTGGTTGGTATAATTAACTTTAACTGCATAGGCCTGCTGATAACCGGGCAGGAAACGATCGTACGAATACTGGTTAAACACCCAAAGGCCAATGAGCAAGGCAACGGCCATTCCGGTGGCAAGGCCAATAATATTTAGTGCGCTGTAAACCTTGTTGTTATACATATTGCGCCAGGCAATTTTTAAATAGTTCCTGATCATGGCGATAAGTTAAGTACGATGAATAGATATCTGTATATCATACTTAAATACGATGCCAAACTTGTAATTGGTTGATTACGTGTGTCTTGTTGAAAATTCAACGATTGGGATTGTACCGATAGCGAACATGTATCGTCCGCATTCATTGCATCGGCAGAAGAGCGTCAACCGGGCAAGAAGTCGCATTAAAAAACAAATAATCAAATTATTAAAAGTTTTTTTTGAAATGAAGGGATAATTTGCCCACCTCCATGTATATAAGAATAAAAACAAACTTTTATTGTACATGGATTCTTCTAAATACGTTACATATACCCTGCAAAACTTTCTTGATGACGACCTTTTTATTCAGTGGGTTATAAGCCCTGATGAAGAAACTAATTTATTCTGGAATTCATTTATTGAGCAATTCCCCGGTAAAAAAGGTACTATTACCCAGGCCGCACAAATAATTACTACATACCGCAAACAGGATACCTTTTATAATGAAGACCGCCAGGCATTGGTTTGGAACCGCATCGAAGCCGCGGTTATGGAGCAGCAGGCCATTAAACCAAAAATCTTCAGGATGCCGCAATACCTGCGCATTGCTGCAATGCTATTACTGGTTAGTTCAATTGGTTTGGCATTATGGCTTTATAATAAAGACCGCACAGTTACCACCACTTATGGCGAATTGCGTACTGTTACCTTGCCTGATCAATCAACAGTAGTGCTGAATGGCAATTCCACCATAAAATATGCTGCTCATTGGGAAAAGGGCCCGCGTGAGGTTTGGATCACCGGTGAGGGCTTTTTTAAAGTACGGCACATTAACCGCGACACACTGCATATTAAAACGTCCGAACGTTTTATCGTGCATTGCAGCGATGTGAATATTGAAGTGCTGGGTACCACATTTAACGTAAAAAACAGGCATAATAAAACCAATGTCGGGTTGGTAAACGGTAAGATCCGGGTTGATTATTTCGACTCTGTTTTAACCAGTCATAACGCCCTGGTTATGAAACCGGGCGATTATATTGAATATGCCCACAAGCACCTGGTTGAAAAAAGGAAGCTTGCCGAGCCTGTTAAAATTACGAGCTGGACCCAGCATCTTTTGCGCTTTAGCGATGCTACACTGAATGAAATAACAGAAACCTTGCAGGATGACTATGGCTATCATGTATCACTGGCAGAGCCGTCTATGGCTGCTATGCGCATTGAAGGGGAGATAAATGTAATGAGCGTTAGCGAGCTACTGGAAACCATATCAACAACACTGCATGTTCAGGTAAAACAAACTGATAAAAATATAACTATTATATCTCAAAATCCCTAATGATCTCACTCTAATTAATTAAACTATGCGAAAACTCGACTTATCAAATTTCTTGAAATGTTGCTGCCTTATGCTGTTGCTGCTTGGCAATTCAGCCCCCGGCTTTAGCCAATTGGCAATGGCCCGCAACAATCTTTCTGCATCAAAAACACATAACCTGATCCGGCAGACGCAGGAAGATGGCCGGGTATTGTTAAAGGACGCGCTTGAAAGCTTAAAAAGGCAATTTAATGTGCAAATAGCCTACCAGGAGGGTTTGCTGGACAATAAATTTGTTTCTGCGGGTGTGGCCGGTAATTTAAAACAACACGACCTTGAAGGCAACCTGAAACAGCTATTATCAGGCTTTCAACTCGAGTACAAAAAAATCAATGAAAATCAGATCTCAATTTTTTCATTGAAAGAAAAGGAAGAAAGCATAACAGCCAGGTCAGTAACCTTAGTTGCCAGCGTTTTAAAAGGCAAGGTAACGTCAATCAACGATTCGCAGCCTGTTATCGGGGCATCGGTATATTTAAAAAGCGACCCCACAGTAGGTACTATAACTGATGTTTCGGGTAATTTTAGCTTAAACATTCCCGATAAGTATAATGGTAAGCCGGTAACCATCGCTGTAGCCTATATTGGATATATTAAATATGAAACCACCGTTTCCGACTTTAATACTGTATTATCAATTAAATTGAAGGAAGACAACAATACCTTAAACGAGGTTGTAGTAACTGCGTTAGGTATCAGCAAACAGCGGAAATCCCTAGGTTATTCTGTTACAGAAGTAAAAGGATCAGAGTTTACGCAGGCCCGTGAAAATAACGTGGCTAATGCCTTAGCCGGTAAAGTTGCCGGTGTTAACGCGGCAGGTTTATCAACCGGCCCGGGCGGATCAAGCCGCATCGTGATCAGGGGTAACGGCGGCCTTGCAGGTGATAACCAGCCATTGTATGTGGTTAACGGTATGCCTATTGACAATAGCGTGCCAGGCGGTGCACCAACAGTAAACGGTACCACCAACAATGTTGACCGTGGCGATGGTATAGCTGCTTTAAACCCTGATGATATTGAATCTATCAGTGTGCTAAAGGGTGGTACCGCTGCCGCTTTATATGGTTCGCGTGCGGCAAATGGTGTGATCCTCATCACCACTAAAAAAGGCCGGAGCCAAAAAGGAGTAGGTGTGGAGTATAGCTCAACCGCTACTTATGATAATGTTTCCGTTTTTCCGGATTATCAATACGAATACGGACAGGGTGACGGAGGTGTAAAGCCAACCACATTAGCAGCTGCGCAGGCAACCGGCAGGCGGTCATGGGGCTCAAAGATCGATGGCTCTACCGATTATGTAGCAGTAGATGGCAAAACCCATCCTTACTCGGCACAAAAGGATAATCTTAAAAACTATTATCAAACAGGTTCTACCTATACCAACAGCCTTGCGTTTTTGGGCGGGACTGACGCAATTACTTACCGTTTTTCGGCTGCCGACCTGAATAGTAAAGGTGTTTTACCCGGAACAACGTATGATCGTAAAACATTTAACCTGGCGCTAACCAGTAAATTAAGCAGCAAGATCTCTATTGAAGCTTTGGCACAATATAATATTGAAACCGGTCATAACCGTACAGGCGCAGGTGATGCTTTGGGTAACCCAAACTGGACCCCGCTTGAAGTAGCCAACACGGTTGATGTACGCTGGCTTAACCCGGGTTATGATGCAAGCGGGAAGGAGCAGATCTGGAACGATGCCTCCATTGCATCAAACGGGTATTTTGTAATTAACAAATACAAGGAAAATGATGTAAAGAACCGTTTTATCGGCCAGGGATCGGTTTCCTATACTCCTATAAAAGATCTTACATTCAAAGCTACTTTAAGCAGGGACTTTTTTAACTACAATTATTCAAACATTCTGCCTAGCGGGACATTATATATACTAACCGGGCAATACCAGGCCATCCAATCAGATGTATCTGAAACTAACGAACTGGTAACCTCAACCTACAAAACAAAAATTGTAAACGATTTTAATGTTAGCGTGTTAGGCGGTGTTAACAGCCGTAAAAACGTCCTTAACCAGCAAACCATAAACGGTTTACAGTTTATCATCCCTTACTTTTATAGCACCACCAACCTGGCAACAACAGTCACTACGCCAAAAAATGCCAAAATAGTAACCAACTCCATTTTTGGTTCGGCTGATTTTGATTACAAGAGCCTGGCTTTTTTATCCTTCACAGGTCGTAAGGATTGGTTTTCAACGCTTAGTCCGCAAAGCAACAGCATATTTTATCCAAGTGTAGGCGGTAGTTTTATATTGTCAGATGCGGTGAAGCTGCCCAGCTTTTTTAATTTGGCAAAGCTAAGGGCTTCATGGGCGCAGGTTGGCGGCGGCGCACCTGATCCTTACGTTATTAACCTTACCTACAGTAACGTTCAAAGCGCAGACCAGCCGCTGCAAAACGTAACCAGTAACGATATTACCAATAGTAAGCTAAGGCCATACACATCCACAACTTTAGAAGGTGGTTTCGAGCTGCAAATGCTGCAAAACCGTTTGGGATTGGATGTTACCGTGTATGATCGTAAAACAACAAATGATATTGTAAATACTGCTATATCATCAACATCAGGTTATAACAACGTAATACTTAACATTGGCCAGGTTAGCAATAAAGGTATCGAGGTATTATTGAACGGCATTCCCATAAAATCAAAAAACTTTAGCTGGAACGCCAGCTATAACGTAGCTTATAATGATAATAAGGTAGTAAAGCTTGCCCCTGGTTTATCTACCATGCAAATAGCCAGCTCTGTAAATGGTTGGGGCCTGCTTGATAATATTGAAGGACAGTCATACGGTACCATTGTAGGCACCCGCATGCAAAAGGATGCAAAAGGTAATGTAGTATTTAACGCTACAACCGGTTTGCCGGTTCAAACGGGTTTGCAACAGCTGGGTAAAAGCGTTGCGCCGCTTACCATGGGTTTAACCAACGAGTTCAGGTACAAACGATTCTCGCTTAGCTTCCTGCTTGATGGGAAATTCGGCAACAAGGTATTCTCGTTAATGGAAGTATATGCCACACGCTTGGGTTTACTGAAAACAACCTTACCCGGCCGGGCAAACGGACTGGTGTTAAACGGTGTTGATCAGACAGGAGCGCCTTACACCAGGACGGTACCTGTAAGTGGCCTGCGTTCTTATTATGATAACTATAAAACGTACTCAGATCTGTTTGTGCATGATGGTAGCTTTGTTAAGCTGCGCCAGGTTATATTTTCTTATACTATCCCGGGAGTCGACTTAAAGGCTTTACATATCCAGTCGGCAAGTATCTCGCTGGTATCCAGGAACCTTTGGACCATCTACAAAAAGACGGATAATTTTGACCCTGAGGAAAGCTTTACCAACAGCAATACACAGGGGTTTGAATCAATTGGTTTACCCCGTACCCGCTCGCTTGGTGTAAACCTTTCTGTTAAGTTTTAATATTTAAAGTTGAATACGATGAAAAAAAATATAACAAAATATACTTATTGTTTACTGGTAATGCTTGGCATTATTACTGCACAATCATGTACAAAAAATTTCGATACACTTAACGTCAACCCCAACGCGTCGTCAAAAGCTATTCCGCAATATATATTTACCAAAGCTGAATATGACGGTACCACCCGCATGCTTGATCTGTTGCTGGGTACCATGCAATACACAACCAGCTTTAATGATGTTGCAGGTTTTGGCTCAAAATACGTTTTAAGTCAAAGCCAGCAATCGGCAGCGGCATTTACCAATGCTTATCCTAACGAGATCAATGAGCTTGTTGAGGTAATAAAGGCGATCGGTACTGATGCATCGCAGGTTAATTTGGTTGCTGAGGCCCGCATTTGGAGAGTGTATTGCTTTAGCCGGTTAACTGATCTTTATGGAGATATCCCATATTCGCAGGCCGGACAGGGTTATAACCAGGCTATCTACAAGCCGGTTTATGATGCCCAAAAGGATATTTATGCCGATCTGCTAAAAGAGCTTGACCAGGCCGCTACAAGTCTTGATGCAAGCAAAGCTACATTTGGGGCTGCCGACCTGATCTATGGCGGAAATACCGATAAATGGAAAAAATTCGCGTATTCCCTGATGCTAAGGTGTGCTATGCGGATGACTAAGGTTGATGTTACTTCAGCTCAGGCCTGGGCCACAAAAGCCATTGCTGGTGGTGTTATTTTAAATGATGCTGATATTGCCAAAGTGTCTTATGTAGGTTCCGGCCAGGACATCAATAAAAACCCAATGGCGAATGATCTGTGGAATAATGATTATGTAGCCCAGGATGGCGTTACAAATACCGAAGGCGGTAAATACCAGGATGTATTTATCAGCTATCTTAAAACAAATAAAGACCCGCGTTTGGGCGCTGTATCTATTGTTTACAACGGGGGAGTGGCTGATACTACCTCAGCTATACAAAAAGGCATGTCGTCATCATTAAATACAAAACCTGTAGATTTTGTAACGTACTCCGAGCCTAATCCTAAAACTATATTGCTGCTAAACTCTCCGCGCCTTGTATTTACAGCTGCCGAAAGCTATTTCCTGCTGTCGGAAGCGGCACTAAGGGGCTGGTATAGCGCTTCAACCGCCAGTGCCTTGTATCAAAACGGAATAAGCGCATCAATGCGTCAGTGGGCAATAATTGGCGGCAGCGCAGGTGCTATCAGTAATTTGCAGATCAATACTTATATAAGCTATCACCAGCTTAATACCGCCGGAACTTTTGACCAGCAGATGGGGCAGATCTATACGCAGTTTTGGGTGGGTATTTTCCCTGATGCGCAGGAAGTGTTTGCCAGCTACCGTCGCACAGGTTACCCTGCGCTGGTTCCAAATAACTATGTGGGCAATGCTACCGGAGGGAAAATTTTCAGGCGGATGCTTTACCCAATATCAGAGCAAAACCTTAACGCCGCCTCGTACGCGGCGGTCTTAGCAAGGCAGGGATCGGATGATTTCCTGACCAGGATTTGGTGGGATAAACAATAAAAGAGTTGTTAATTAATATAAATTGGTTTGTTTTAAGGAAGGACTTAGTCCTTCCTTTTTTTTGGGGTGCGACAACAAAAAAGCTGGTGCATAATTACCCGGGCCCCAGCGGAGCCTTCTGTTTTAAAAGCGATTTCCCTGCAGAATTAGCTACCAATATTAATACAGTTAGCGATTTTGTTTATTTTCGTACCTCACTACAGGTATATTTCACGCGCTTATGAAACCGGATTCACAGAATGTAACAGACTACACCAATAACAATACCATATTTATGGTTTGGAGTTTTAAGGATAACCTGGAGGTTAGCGCTGTTTTTAACCAGGTTTGCCAGCTGCTTATCAACCTTAATAATTCTGTCAATGTCCGTTTCCCTGCTTCCAGGGCAAGCTGTGTAATGGGGATAGGGCACGATGCCTGGCTTCGGCTTCAGCTTCCTGGTCCATTGCCTAAAGAATTAGTGAATTTTGTTCCTGTGGTTGGCGGGAAACACACAGCGGTTTCTTCCAAAGGGGACCTGCATTTTCATATAAGAGCGGATAACACAAGTATCTGCTATGATATGGCATCCGCAATATCGGATGTTTTAAACCCGGTTGCTATCAGTACGGAAGAGATTCATGGTTTCAGGTATTGGGACAGCCGTTCCATTTTAGGTTTTGTTGACGGTACTGAAAATCCCCAGGGGCAAGATAGGGAGTTCTTCGGTATAGTAGGGGATGATGATCCTGATTATAAAGGAGGAAGTTATCTTTTTGTGCAAAAATATATTCATAATTTAACAGCATGGAAAGGGCTTTCTACTGAACAACAGGAAAAAGTGATTGGACGGTCCAAATCGAATGACATAGAAATGGCGGATGATGTAAAGCCTTCAAATTCTCATATAGCGTTGTCCAATGTTGGCGACGAGCTTAAAATAGTTCGTGATAATATGCCCTTTGGCAATATGTCTACCAATGAAATGGGTACTTATTTTATAGCTTATGCAAGTACATTCAGCACTGTACAAAAAATGCTGAATAATATGTTTATTGGCAACCCCGAAGGAAATTATGATAGCATATTAGATTTCAGCACAGCAAAAACCGGCAGTTTGTATTTTGTGCCCACATTTAACATGATAGATGATTTTTCATCAAATTAAATATAAACTTAAAGTAACTAACCGGCTTAGGTCTGTTAGTTAAAAGACCGCCTGAACTCTAATGGCGAAAGGTTAGTTTTTGTTTTGAATAGCTTACTAAACGATTGCGGATGTTCAAAGCCTAACTCGTATGCAACTTCACTTACAGATAAGCTGGTGGTGGATAATCTTTCTTTCGCTTTTTCTATCAGCTTATTATGGATGTGTTGTTGTGCGTTTTGCCCTGTGAGAGAACGCAGCATATCGCTTAAATAACTGGGCGACAGATTCAATGTTTCCGAAAGATATTGAACTGTTGGAATTCCATGGCTTAAAGATCTTTCATTATCGAAAGATCTGTCTAGAATTTCTTCCAGCTTTTGTAACAGGTTGTTGCTTACTGCTTTGCGGGTGATGAATTGACGCTTGTAAAAACGATTGGCGTAATTCAACAATAACTCAATTTGAGAAATAATTACGTCCTGGCTAAAATCATCTATCCTGCTGTTCAGCTCCTCCTCAATTATTTTGAAAATTGAAATGATAGTTGCCTTTTCCTTGTCTGACCAATGCAAAGCCTCATTAGTGGAGTAAGAAAAGAAGCCGTATGTTTTAATTTTTTTTGCCAGGGGATAATTCCACAAAAAATCTGGATGGATCAGTAAAGTATATTGCGAACAGTCTGTGGTTTCGCTATCGCTACCGCCGCCAACTATTTGGTTGGGAGCTGCAAACAACAGGCCGCCTTCATCAAAATCATAATAATCCTGGCCGTATTTTAACCTTCCGCTTAGCTTAGCCTTATAAGAGATCTTATAAAAATGAAGTACATGCGGACCGCCCGGTCGGATTACCTGGCCCGGGTAATTGGCGCCATTGATCAAACTGATTAGTGGATGCACCGGCTTAGGCAAGCCAAAGGCCCGGTGCGCTTCTGACAAAGATTCGAAATTTTGAGGGCTTTCTTCCTTTTTCATGTTGCAGATTTAATACAATAATAACCGATAATATTGCAAATTACCGGCTATCATTATTTCTTTACTTATAGATTATTTTGCTCCACCCTGGGCTGTATTGGAAACATCTTCCCACGCTTCCCATTCCGCCAACCGTTCGGTATAGGCACTGCGCGTCCAGGATAAATTGTGACTGCCCAGGTTGATCCGCAGCGGCGGGTTTTCTGCATCAACAATTTTAAAGATGGCTTCAGGTGTAGCTTCCGGATCTCCTCTTTCCATACCTCTTAGGCGGCCGAAAAATTGCTCTTTAAAATCTTTGTAAATGTCAAGGCTGGGTGCAAATTTTAACGACTCCTGGCTGCCGAACTCGGTGGCGTAAGCTCCGGGCTCAATGATGGTTACCTTTATTCCAAACTCCTTAACCTCCGCGGCCAAACTTTCGTGGATGGCTTCGAAAGCCCATTTTGAGGAACAGTAATAACCTATCACCGGCAGGGTTACATGGCCCAAATTACTGGACGTACCCAGGATATGGCCACCACCCTGCCTGCGCAGCAAGGGCAAAGCCGCCTGGATAACAGAAAGCGCACCGAAAATATTGGTATCATACATCGCCCTTACGTCGTCAGCGCTGGCTTCCTCAATCGTACCAACAAGTGAATAACCGGCATTATTCAGAACGATATCAAGCCTTCCGAAGTGAGCATGCGCTTGCTCCACGGCTGTCTTCACCTGGTTTGGCTTGGTTACATCCAGCTCCAAAGTCAGCACGTTTGTGCCGTACTTTTCTGCCAGGTCGGCAATGCTTTCCAGCTTGCGTGCCGTAGCTGCTACCTTATCGCCACGCTTAAGTGCGGCATCGGCCCAAACCCGTCCAAAACCCCGGGAAGTGCCCGTAATGAACCAAACTTTATTTGCACCTGAATTATCATTTTGATGTGTCATGATTTTATGTTTTAAATTAACACAACAAAGGTCATGAGATGCAATTGGCTGGTTGTAGCCTAACTGAGGGATTTTGTAGCCAAAATGAGAAAGCGGGGATAAATCAAAACGATATTGCCCCGCCCGGTCAAGTGTTCTTCTTATAGGATCTCTACATATCCGTCTGTCCCATTCACCCGGATTCGCTGTCCGTCTTTGATCAGTTTGGTAGCATTTTCTACCGCGACAACTGCCGGTAAGCCATATTCACGTGCGATAACTGCTCCATGGGTCATCAGTCCGCCAACTTCGGTTACCAGGCCTTTTATGGAAACAAACAATGCTGTCCAGCTGGGGTCAGTAAAGGTGGTAACCAATATATCTCCATTTTCTATATCGGCATCTTGCATGTTTAAAATAACACGTGCCCGTCCTTCTATAATTCCGGAAGAAACCGCCATACCTGCAATAGCTCCGGCGGGGAGATCTTCCCGATTGTACTTACCGGCAATAATCTCACCATCAGATGTGATAATACGTGGGGGAGTTAGTTTTTCATATAATTTGTATTCATCTTTTCGTTTGCCGATGATTTGGTTATCCGGTTTATTTGTGCGTACTAGTTCGCGAAGTTCTTCAAAACTAAGGTAGTAAATATCTTCTTTTTCATGAATAACATTGGCTTGTACCAGTTGTTCGGCTTCTTTCATTAAAGCCTGCTTATAAACGAAGTAACGATTAATAAACCCGTATTTGGGATATTCACGATAACCGCTGAGATTCCGGAGCAGACTGATCATCCGTTTTGTTTCTTTGGCTTTTTGTTCGCCATCCGGCAATTGCTTCAATCGGTCCAGTAACTCTTGTTCTTTTTTCAAAGCTTCCTGTCGTCCCTGCTCAAATTTCTGATTACCTGCATTAGGCTCAAAGTTTTTGATGTTGCTGAGAATCACGGGAACAAGTGTTAATGGTTTTTCACTCCAGCGGGTTTTAGTAATATCGATTTCTCCGCTACATCGCATTCCGTATTTGCTGAGATAATCATAGATAGCATCCTGAGTTTCCTGTCCACCTTCAAATTGAACAAGCTCATCCAAAAAGTTATCATTTTTTACGTGTTGCAAGTAATCGATCACTTCCGGATAAGGGCGAATCACATCTGCGACATTCAACAGCGCCAGACCCATTTCTGAAGTGATATTGTTAGGCACAGATTGAGAAAGAACGTCTGCCGCGTTTTTTTTACCTAACCATTCGTCCACTTTTTCATTGATCCAGAACGCAGCATTTATACCGGTCATAAGCACACCAAAACTTTGCGGGTCAAATGCGATCTTTTTTAATTGCTGGAGATCTTCCAGGATAAAATCAAACAGGTCCGATCCTGATTTGGTTTGGATGTTTTGTTTTAACGTTTCTATCGATGCTTTACTACTCCTGATCAAATCAGAAACGATTGTTGGATCGTAATCATTTAGTGTTTGATAATTCGCAGGTGATACAGCTTTATTGCTTTTATCCGGGCCGGATTCTTTTTTATCATCCGGTAACAATTTAATAAAATCTTTCCGCTCTATGATGGTTGTAAGTGCGTCTTTTATGAGTGGATCGGATTTTCCCAGGGTGACGTTTACCAGCGTTTCTCTGCCGGCAGGTGAAGCCAACATAGCTGTAATATCAATAAATAATCTTCCACCGGCAGTACGCATGGGTGCCCGGGTCGTTAAAAGCCAAACAGACAATCCTAATGGTTTCATGGCATCAGTCATCATTTGTTGATGACCGACAGATACATAAACGTGATTCTCCTGGTCATTCGCTTCAGGGATGGGGTATAAAGTAGTGATTGGCCTGCTTTGGACAATATAAAACGTATCGTCGGCCAGGCACCATTCGATGTCCTGGGGGCTACCAAAATGCTCTTCGATCTTTCTGCCTATATGAGCCAACTGTAAGATCTGTTCATCCGTCAGTGCTTGCCTGGTCTGATGCTGAGGTTCAATCTCCTGCTCTTGTGTACCGCCGCCTTTTAAAGCGTAAATAGCTAATTTCTTAATGGAGATCATTTTATCTATAATATTGCCGTTACACACCTTATAATTATCCGCATTCACCAGTCCGGAGACCATGGCCTCACCAAGCCCGAAGCTGGCATCAATAGATAACACCTTCCTGTTACCGGTAACGGGATCGGCGGTAAACAAAATTCCAGCCGCCTGCGGGAACACCATTTGCTGAACAACCACAGACAGGTAGACTTTACGGTGGTCGAAGTCGTTTTGAATGCGGTAGGTTACCGCACGATCAGTAAACAGGGAAGCCCAGCACTTGCTGATATGCTTTAGGATCGCCTCCTTCCCGATAATGTTCAAATACGTATCCTGCTGACCTGCAAAAGAGGCCGTCGGCAGGTCTTCCGCGGTAGCGCTCGACCGCACAGCAAAGGCATCTTCTTCACTAAACTTTGTGAGATAACCCGCAATCTCTTCTGCCAGATCTTCAGAAATAGGTGCGCTTTCGATGGTCGTACGGATCTTTGCGCTGATTTCGCTTATATTTTTCCGCTCATCTGCCTTCAAATGCGTTAATTCATCCAGCAGGCCGTTAAGCTCCCGGTTATTTTCGGTTACTTTTTTATACGCGTCGGTGGTAACGCAAAACCCCGCCGGCACCCGGATCCCTTTGATTCCGGACAGTTCGCCCAGGTTAGCACCCTTGCCGCCTGCAAGCATTAATTTTGATTTGTCGATTTCCTGAAAATCAAGTACATATCCTGTTTTTTTTACTGTGTTTAGTTTGTCTTCCGATAGCATACTGATGTTTTTTTAGAGATGTGAAAAGTCAAAAATATAAGGTATGACGGATCAAAATACAGTTTTTTAACTATATTTTTTTTCGCGCAATATGATGGAAACGAATACGTTATGTTTACAACAAATGGGGGTTAGGAGGAGGGGGATACGCTTCCGGGCGTATGGGCGTTCCTGGTCTTTTGCATTCATGCGGACGTGCGTTTATGTTTGAATAGACAGGGGTTGCATGGCGTTAATAAATAAAAAAATGCCCGCGTTGATAGCAAACGGCTGCCTAAACGCGGGGTACGGGTAGCCACCTCTTCGGGCCTTTGCCCGGCACACACGCCAGAGAGGGCGGATGTAGCCGAATCTGTGGTTGTTGTAACCCAAAAAAGATTGTAGTTCTCTACGCTGACTTAAAAAAACAACAGATTGATAAATTTTTTGCTTCTGTTTCAGCAGGGTCCCTTTCAGGAGCACCTTAATGCTATTAAGTTAAGGGGAAACACAAACGCAATTCTTCCCCAAAGCCTGGTAGCCCCCTCTAAATCTCCACAGGTAGGGGAGACTTTAGCTTCGCCCATGTTTATTTTTTCAAGTCCTCCCAACCGGGCTACCGTGTACCCATATCCTTTTATAAAACCCCAGAGAGGTTCAATATTGGTAGAAAAATATCAAAAAATATTTTTTGTGCCGTAGGTACAACACCTATTCCACCTTTTGGTTGGTTAAAGAAAATCCGTGGTAAAATAGTCCAATAGGTTTCGCACCTATGGAGCGAAAATTTATTATTTTCTATTTTTCTACCAATATTTTGCTCCTACCGGAGCAGCCTTTCTTGATAATTAATTGAAATAAAAGATGTGGGTACACGGTAGCCAACCGGGGAGGATTATTCACAGTTGTTTATTTTAATAGGCATTCATGAGGGCGTTGCCGTTTAGGTGGGGCAATAGAATATTGCTATGTGGTCAGTTATAACCAACGTTCTCTTAACTTAATAGCATTGAATCTACGCCGACTTAAAAAAACAACAGATTGATAAATTTTTTGCTTCCCAATTTATTTTGATAAATTAGCTAATGAATTGAAACAGCTAAAACCAAAGATTTTTATCTGTCAGAAGGATTAACCTAAACAACCTTATCATGAAAAAACTACCTGTTCTTATCCTGTTGGTTGCAATTGTATGCAAAACCACCCTGCTGAGCGCACAAAACAACAATCTTACCGGGCTATACAACGCGGCGACCAAGCTTGCCATGATTGCCGGCAGTGCTCAAAACATCGACACCCTGATGACGATAACACCAGCTAACCCCGTGCTGAAATGGAAAACAATTCACGGAAAAAACTACGTATTGATGGCGTCGTTTACCAGTTATCTCAAAGGTTACCCGGTAGGAGATTCAACAACAACTACAAGGGCGATCTGGATGTTTATCCCGGGGCAGATGCAAGGCCGGCTGCGTAATAAGATGACCCCGAAAACCGATACTATTATGAAGCTCAACCAAATGCTGGGCTTGCCGCCGGTATCAGGGGACACCCATATTGCGCAATTTTGGGTGCAGGCCGATGACGTTTTCCGACCAGCCGGAAGTCCCAGCATCACAGTGCCGAAAGCTTCCGGGACGCTGGACACAAATGCAACGCCGCAATATAAGCTTTGGTTTAACGCCAATATTATCAGCTCGTATTTTATGCCCCTCACCGGTAGCCAGGTTTATTATCCCTGGACCCGCATGGGCTACACCTACAATTGGGCGCCCGGCGCTAAACGGGTTGGTGTTAGTGAATTTGTACTAAATGCAAATTCAGGCATATGGGTGGAAGCTTTGTATAAAGCAAGTGATTATTTTAAGAAGTAGATTTTGTAGGGTGTAAGACCTTTGTTGGGGGAAAATGCCGGCTGGCGCAAGGTGTTTCGCTTGTGGCCTAACGATATAATATTTTCCGCTTGTTCAAGCATTTTGCTTGAATGCCAACAATTTAAGCGTCTCGCTTAAATTCAAATTAATAAATAATCTTTAACAGGCTTTCTGGATTAGCATTGCTATACTAATATTCATGTGCCGTGCCCACAAATCCCACCCTTACCGGTTAAGGTTGCAAAATAAAGTTCGTTGGTTGAGGCATTGCGTGACATGAAATAAATATGGACTTCTACTTTAAAATAGCAATGGTTTCTAATTTAAACTGGACGCTTAAATTTTTGTGTGTCCAAGCGGCACACTTGGACAGGCGGGGATTTAACCTTTCCTACCTTTGCGGATGCTATTTTCTGCATTTTGTCAAGTAATTCATACCACTTGTCATTTCGTTTATGCGATATGCTGTAATAGGCGTTTCTTTAGTATCCGTATGAGAATATTCCCAAAATCATTATTACTCCTGCCGCTTGTTTGTGCGGCGGTGACTAGCTTTACTTTATTCCAACCTGCCGCCAACGATCTGGCCGTTGTACAAACAAAGTCGGGGCTTATTTCCGGCACCACCAATGCCACAGGCGATGTACATATCTTCAAAGGCGTACCTTTTGCAGCGCCCCCGGTAGGCGAACTGCGGTGGCGGGAGCCGCAGCCGGTCGCCCCCTGGTCAGGCATCCGCAAATGTGACCGCTTTGGGCCGAATGCCATGCAGCGCAAGCCCGTTCCAGCGGATGCTTATGGGGAAGAAATCCTGATACCCGAAGATTTAAAAATAAGTGAAGACTGCCTGTACCTCAATGTCTGGACCCCGGCTAAGCAGCCGGGAGAAAAAAGGCCGGTCATCGTCGTGGTACATGGCGGCAGCTTTACCGCCGGATCGGGCGCTGTTCCTATACTGGATGGGGAGCAAACGGCAAAGAAAGGTGTGGTGGTGGTAACCATCAATTACCGCCTGGGCATATTCGGTTTTTTGGCACACCCTGCTTTATCCGGGGAATCCCCCCATCATGCTTCTGGTAATTACGGGATACTGGACCAGATCGCCGCCTTTAAGTGGATCAAACAAAATATCGCTGCCTTCGGCGGCGACCCCCAAAATATAACCGCAAACGGGGGATCAGCGGGTTCCTGCGGCGTACTGACGATGATCGCCTCGCCGCTGAGCAAAGGGTTGTTCAGGCGGGCCATTTCAGAAAGCGGCCCCTTGTTCAAACCAAATCATTGCCTGACCCTCCGGCAGGCAGAGGCAGAGGGCCTGAAAACGATGAACGAAAAAAATGCAGACGACCTTTCGGCAATGCGGGCCATACCTGCAGAAACCTTACTGAAAGGCGATTACATGCGTTTGCCCGTGGTGGACGGTTATGTATTGTCCGACCAAATCCTGGCTATTTTTACTCGGGAAAAGCAGAATGATGTGGACCTGCTGATCGGTTACAATACCGGTGATGATGATTTAGAAACTGCGCCCCTGACGGCAGCAGCATTTACGGCAGCAGCCCAAAAGCGGTACGGGCAAAAGGCGGAAATATTTTTAAAGCGTTACCCGGCCCATACTGATGACCAGGCCGCACAATCGCAATTATTTTTGACCAGGGACAGCGTATTTGCCCTGGAAAACTATATATGGGCCAAATGTCAGATCAGCCATGGAAAATGCAGGGCCTGGTTCTATTATTTCAGCCATGCTGCACCCGGCAAGCCCAACTATGGGGCGTTTCACGGTTCGCAAACCGCTTATGCTTTACACAACCTGTATAAATGGAACAAGCCCTTTACCGATTGGGACAGGTTCTTAAGTAATGCTATGAATGGTTACTGGATCAACTTTGCAGTTACAGGCAACCCCAACGCTAAAGATTTGCCCAACTGGCCCGCATTTACCATAAAGCATACCCGGGTGCTGCAATTGGGTGAGCGGATCACGGCAATTCCCCTTCCTGCCTTGCCTGCTTTTGAATTCTTTAAAAATTAACTATCTATATGCATGAAAAATCCATGCTCCGCCCGTTCCTTTTTGCTTGAACGCGAACAATTTAAGCGCTTAAATTCAAATTAATAAATAATCTTTAACAGGCTTTCTGGATTAGCATTGCTATACTAATATTCATGTGCCGTACCCACAAATCCTGTCATTATCGGTTTGTAACCCGTGAGACCAATTTGACAAGGGGGACAAATTCCCTGTAATTTAGTCCGGCACTATAAATCCTGACTAACAGAACGGGCGTAGCGGACTGCAACAGCCAGATTTTAACCTTTGCTGGCCGAAGTTAATAAATCGAATAAATATGGCTTTTGAAAAGCCGGAAGAACACCTGGTGGAAAACCAGTAAACGTTCAATAAATTGCAGAAGATTATATTCAGTTTTTTAAGTGAGCACTAGTAAATTAAAAATTAAGGTAAATTGGATTAAGGAATGCGCGCCGGCCTTCTTTGAAAATCCCTTTTACAAACAATTATAATAAGAATGGAAATAGATTTTTTTCAAACAATTTACAATCATCCGCTCCTGAGGAAGGAAGATTATGAAGAAATCAGTAAAGCACATACAAAAATTGAATTTGCACATGGGACTATGCTTTTGGAAAAGGGTAAAATTGCCGGGGAATTTTATGTGATTGAAAAAGGTTTATTCAGGTCATTTCTTTATGATTATAATGGTAATGAAATAACTACTGAATTTTATTGCCCTAAAGAAATATTAATAGAGTCTTTCTCGCTATTTCAAAGAATTCCATCAAAAGAAAATTTTCAAGCCATATCGGATGGAACGGCTTGGAAAATTGAATATGATACCTTCCAGGAATTACTTCATAAAGTTGAAGGGTTTAGAGAATGGGGAAGAACCTGGGCAACAAATCAATTATTCGTTTTGAAACAACGCTCAATTGATGTAGTGACAATTAGTGCTACTGACAGGTATTTAAACCTTATAAAAGAAAGACCACAGATCATTCTGCAATCTCCATTAAAATACATAGCCTCTTATTTAGGCATTACGGATACGTCGCTAAGCAGGATCCGAAAAGAAATTTCTACAGGTTAGCATTTCTTGCCATAGGGCAAGTGTATTTGTTTTTATCAACGATAATTTTGAGTTATTGATTTAATTTAAAAATTAAGATAAAATGAAAAATACAGTCAACTGGTTTGAGATCTATACCTCAGACTTCAAAAGAGCAAAAAATTTTTATACCCAAGTGCTTAAATGCGAGCTGACGGATCTTCACGTGAATAGTGAAAGGCATTCACAAATGGAGTATGCCACTTTCCCGGACGATCAGAAAAATGGAGGTGCAAGTGGTGCGTTGGTAAAGCTGGATGTAGCAAAACCAGGCGTTGGCGGCACTTTGGTGTATTTTGACTCCGAAGAAATTAATGCAGAACTAAGTCGAGTAGAAGCTGCCGGGGGTAAAATTATCCGCCCAAAACAAGATATAGGCGATCACGGCTTTATTGCATTAATAGAAGATACAGAAGGAAATATGATTGGCTTACGTTCAATGAAATAGTTTTGCAGAGATATAAAATCCACCGGATTCCGAAGGAGGAATGACAGGGGTGGGGCTGTCATGGTGAGCTTGTCGAACCACGACGCGGGCAAAGGCCTCAGCACTATGCTTAGCACGCGGATAGGCCTCTGCGCACGTCGCCCTTCGACAAGCTCAGGGTGACACCCTCTCTGAACGTTCAATATAACTTGTCATGGATAGTAACTTTTGATAATATAGAAAATGCAACAAAATACAGGAATAACAGAGCCGGACAATACCGCGGTAAGAACAGCTTTATGGAGAGCATTGCATGTGCAGGTGGATGCTGAGCCGCATATACTTGAGGACGAAATAGGTTTGAAATTAATAGATCCATCTGACAATTGGCAAGAGCGACCAGATATGAAATTTACTAAACGCCTCCGGGCTTCTATTGTAGCCCGTTCCCGTTTTATTGAGGATTTAATTATTGAGCAAAGCAAACAAGGAATTTGTCAATATGTGATTCTTGGTTCAGGATTAGATACGTTTGCCCAGCGCAGACCTGGTATTGCTGCTAATCTTCAGATCTATGAAATTGACCAACCCGATACATTAGCCTGGAAAGAACAACGATTAAATGAACTTGGCTTTGGCATCCCTGATTATTTACATTTTGTTCCGGTTAATTTTGAAACTTCTTCCTGGTGGAAAGAACTATCCATGACCAATTTCGATTTTAAAAAACCAGCTGTCGTTACCTGTACGGGAGTTAGTTTGTATCTCACAGCAGAGGCCATTAATTATACGCTAAGCAAAATAGCAACGCTTGGACCAGGCTCTAAGCTGGCAATGACATTTTACCTGCGGATGGAGTTTCTTGACGAAGAAGATAAACCCATGCAGGAAAGGGCTAAAAAAGGCGCTCTTAAAGCAGGAACACCAATGATAAGTTTTTTTACTCCGGATGAAATCCGGATTTTAGCAAAGGAAGCGGGATTTACTGATGTTAAAACAATAACAACCAAAGACCTGGAACAGCGCTATTTTGCTAACAGACCGGATGGCCTTTTACCTGCAAGCGGAGAAATATTCTTACTGGCAACAGTATAGGCCCGACATGCGGAAGAATTACAGTCAACAAAAAAAATATTAATTCTAACTGCGCCGTTAGATGTCTTACCATGTAAAACATAAAAAAAGCTCTGTAAATTTGTTTACAGGGCTTTTTTTGTGGAGAGAACGGGAACCTATTAGAACACTTAAATGGGATATTGGAAGTTATTAGAGAAATTATAAGCAATCAAAAATGGATTTAATCAATTGCTACATTACCAATCAAAATATAATCAAACTTATCTGAGTCTTGTCGTATTAATGCGCCTCCAACAGTAGCTAAATAGTTTGAGTTAACGGTTTAAAAGTTTCATTTTCGTAGCGGGGAATCAGTTTTAAAAGGTCGCTTGTTAATTTTGCCCCCTTAATAGCTTTTGACAATTTTATCTACTTTAATCTATTGAAAGAAGGGGGATAATTTACAGACTATTAATCAACTTTCGTAAATTCTCCGGAGGCTTTAAAGGTAACTTCATCGCTAAGTGCCGCTGACAGGTATCCGCTCGCAAAGCCAAAAACCGAGCGCTTGATCACCCCAGTAGCAATGAATCCGGCAGTTATCTTTTTATTATTCGGGTTAACCACAGTACCACGGTAAACGAGGTCGAATACGACAGGCCTAACTACACCGTGCAGCTCCATATTTCCGGTTATCTTATAGTGATTTTTACCGGTTGGTTTTATTCCGGTACTTGAGAAAACGATTGCAGGATACTTTTCGACCTCAAAAAAATGTTCGGACCTCAAGTCTTTGTCACGGTAATCGTTATTCGTATTAATGGAATTGGTATAAGCGCTAAAATTAAAATTCGCATCACTGAAATCCGGTTTCGTAGCGGTTATCGTAGCGTCGAAATCGGTAAATGAACCGTCAACATCAGATATGGCAAGGTGGGTGATGGTAAAAGTGACGTGAGAATGGCCTTTGTCAGCTTTCCAGGTCTGGGAAAAAACAGCCGTTCGAATTATAATGGCTGCCGCAAGTATCATTAGTTTTTTCATAATTTAAGAATATTGTTTAAGTAAATCTTTCGTTAATCGGTATTTTAATTGCAAATAATTCCTAATCATGCTCATGGCATGATTAGGAATTTAACTATATGGCGTTTATTAACCATTAGTCGTTTGTGGTGGCGGTACGGTATGGGCATGACGGGCGACCATCCACCACTTGCCTTTCACGTTCATCCATACATCGGTATAACGGCGGTGCCATGTTTTACCGGCGTCCGGGGAGGTGCCCTTAGGTACCACCGTTTCGTTACCCATTACAATGACGGTATTTCCATGTACCCGCACTACTTCGATGTTCCGGATGAAGGAGGAATACGTTACAATACCTTTCCGGATACGTTCTCCGCCATCTACCTGGTTAAATTGATTGTTAATGATAAAGTCATCCGGCCAGAAACTGTTAATAGCAGCCGTATCACCTTTAAAATTTGCATCCGCCTGTGCCAGGTCAAGTTTCCTTACCTCGGCTTCGATCGATTTTTTTTCCTTAGCACTCTGTGCGAATGCCATACTTGTTGAACTTAATAGTACCATGAGCAGGATTTTTTTTAAATGTTTCATAATTTGTTACTTTTCTTAATTAATCATTCGTTTTACTTAAGTTACGGGACGAATGATAACCCGCTTAGTCCTTTAACTTGTATTTGATGCGATGAATTAATAAATGGTTCCTTCGTGACCATCCAATTCTCCGGCGGCTATAGCCATGTAAATGATCACTGCTACGCAAGAAAGGGATACTAATTTTGTAATGAAAAAAATGGTCGTGTACATATGGTTCCTGTTTAAATGATAAAAACCTGATGCTCGTTTTATCGGTTTTCGCGCTAAAAATTATTTTTTTTCCGGTACGATGATTGGTTTATTCTTATCTCCGACGAAAAACGCGAGCAGTTTTGCCGGTTTATCTTCGTTGACGTTCCTTGTTCCGGAGTGGAGACCGTTTGGTTCCTCAAAGAAGGCGTCACCTGGCTTATAATGATAAACTTTACCTTCAAAGGTGGATTCTATTTCACCCTCCAGAACATAGCCGAAGGTTGGAATGGGATGCCTGTGCGCTGAGGATGTTTCACCGGGGGAATAAGTAACGATGGCCATTGTTACTTCCTGTTCTTTGATACCCGACAACTGGATAAGTTGTTTAAAAATGACCTGCGGTGGGATCTTCACCGGAGAGTTTTCGTCATGAACCTGCGCCTTTACGCTCGTCGTTAAGAAGGCGCAAAGGGCGAAAAGAGAAATTGATAGCTTTTTCATATAATGTTTTATTGCTAACAAATGCTTTAATCGCATTTGTTATGGCAAAACTATATCAGTAATGGTCCCGTATTTGGGTCCAGAATTAACTATATGATTGGGCCAGTTGGTTTATTAGATTTAGATGACCAAGCGGGACAGGATATCAACAGCCCTTTCTATTTCATCCTCGGTTAACGAGGCAAACCCAAACCGAAGGCCATTATGGTTTGGATCACCTTCATTCACATAGATACTGCTGATAAAATATAGTCCGGAAGCTGCGGCTTTTTTGATAAGCTGTTCAATGTTATTCTGTACATTGAATTTCACCCAGATAGCCAGTCCGCCATAAGGTTGCCTGAAACTTATTTTATCACCTAGCTTTTCCTGTAGAAGGCGGCAAGTATATGCGCAACGGTGTGCATATATTTTGTTGGTTTTCTTGATGTGCCTGCTGAGGTCGCCGCTATTGATCATATCTGCGACGGTTTGTTCCATAAATGTATCGCCGCGGAGATCGATCATTAGCCGCAGGTTAATTGCCTTCCGGATAATTGCAGGTGCACCAACCATATAGCCAATACGAAAAGAAGGTGCCAGCTGTTTGGTAAAAGAGCCGATGTAAATAATTTTTCCCCCGTGATCAGAACTTGCCAACGGGAGAATGGGGCTGTTTTTAAAATGAAAGTCGTAATCATAGTCATCCTCGATCACCCAGAACTGGTAGGTCCTGATCAACTGCAATAATTTGAGCCTGCGTGAGGCGCTCATGGTCACGGTTGTCGGATGGTGGTGATGGGGAACGATATACAGCAACTTGATCTCTCCGCGCTTAAGTTGTGTTTCCAGATAATCCATATCCATCCCTTCCTCATCGATAGGCACGTTTACAAACGCCGCGCCTGCATTTTTAAGTACTTTATCAGCGAAAGAATAATTGGGGTCGCTTACTGCTACCTTATCCCCTGGAGTCAACAGTAAGCAAGCAGCAATATAAATGGCCATCTGAGCGCCTCGTGTAATGACCACTTCATTTTCTGAAATATTGATACCGCGTGTTTCATTCAGGAAATTGCAGGTGGCCTGTTTGAGCGTCTGGATTCCCCCATCATCCCTCAGGGTCATTTGCTGTTTCAGGTTTTTTTTGTTGAATTGTTTCCGGTACTGTTTCAACAGTTCGTTATAGGGTAAATGATTGATGTCCGGATAGCCATCATTGACAACAATATCCGAACCTTTTAATGTATTGTAGTCCAGGTTAAAATAAGCGTTGGGGATCTCCATCCTTTCCTGCTCGTGAGGATCTGACGATTTAAAGTTATTTTTAGGTTGGAAGGAGCGTGGTTTGATCACTGGTAGTTCAGGTATGATCCTGTATCCTTTTTGCGGCATGGTTTCGATCCAATCCTGCGCGATAAGTTCTTCGTAAGCCCGGGTCACTGTTTTACGGTTGATTAGAAGCGTTATTGCCATCTGTCGCGTACCTGGCAAAATTCCACCGGGAAGCATCTTGCCTTCCTGGATCAGCACAATTAGTTTATTGGCCAACTGCAGATAGGCAGGCACTCTGCTGTTTTTATCGATCACAAGCAGTGTCTGGAATGGTATCATTACTGTTTTTTTCATTACCGTTATATTTCAGTTTGGTGAACTGGTCCCATAAGTGATAGAAATATAGGAATAACTTTGTACCAGCTAAATTATTTATCATGAAAATAAAAGGTCACATTGGATATATGTTCTCTAACACTAATAATGAAAACGATTAAAGACCATCGATGGTGATTTGAGATAGATAAAGCCTGGGGAAATGGGAATAAAAAAGCCTGCAGATATTAATCTACAGGCCTGATGTTCTAAAATCTTATTAAGCGGAGAGCTAGGGATTCGAACCCCAGGAACCTTTCACAGTTCAACAGTTTTCAAGACTGCCGCAATCGACCACTCTGCCAGCTCTCCGGGGTCAAAAGTACAAAACCGGGGCGAATTGGCAAATTTGATGTGAAGTTTTTTTATTTAGTTATAAGTTGCTGATTTGTTGAGTCTTGAGCGCTATTTTTGGGCTGATTTATATGCCAGGTCAAAAATTTATCTTGTTAACACCTGTTAAAAACTGCTTAAAAAAGCTGTTATAACGCATTAAATTTCTTATTCCGACGGCTTTTGACGAAAGCTGTTGAACATTGGTTTCACCACTTTTATGTTCCGCTTTGAATATTCTATGCTTGCATTCAGCTCAAAACCTATCAGCAGCACCAGCGAGTTTAGGTAAAGCCACAGCATTAATATAATAAGGCCGCCTAATGAACCATACACCTTGTTGTATGATGAGAAGTGGTTAATGTAATAAGTAAAGCCCATGGAGGTTAATATGGCCAGGATAGTTGCCATTATGGAGCCTGTGCTTAAAAATTTCCATTTCTGTTTATTGGCGGGCCCGTAACGGTATAATAAGGATATGGAAACAAAAAATATGGCTATTATAATTATCCAGCGCGAAAGGGTTAGCAAATAGATCCAAAAAGGACTTTTCTCCTGTACATGCGATTTTAAAAGGCTTATCAGGGCTTCGCCGGCGGTCATTAATGTAATGGCAACTAAAAGGGCCACGCTTATTACTACGGTAAGCGCCAGCGCTATGCTTCGTCGTTTCAGCCACGTCCGTTTTTCAATAATAAGTGACGAGCGGTTAAACGCCTGCATTAAATTACTGATCCCGTTTGTCGCAAAATATAAGGCGGATACAAATCCCAACAATAAGAACTTCCCGTTATGGATCCGTACAATGTCCTCAATGGTTGCCTGGAAAGCCATATAGGCGTTGTATGGCAAAAGAGTTGAAAGCAGGGAAAGCAGTTGCCCCTGGAAGTTTTTTATAGGAATATAGGGGATAAGCGTAAACAAAAATATAGTGGCCGGGAAAAATGCCAGCATAAAGTTAAATGCAAGCGCCGATGCCTTGTTTAATAATGTACGCTGCTGGATCTCATGCGAAAAAAAGGAGGCCACGTTATATAAGGGCAAAGGATCAAAACCCGGCAGTATGTATGACTTTGACCACCTGATAAATCTTTGGTAAAACTTAAACCGGAGTAAAAGACGATGTGTCCACTTCATTTAATCAAACTTACTCAAAAAACGGCTTTAATTTATCACGAAATTCCTGCGGGGCAAGGCAGGGGCGGTTGGTTTTCATATTGATAAACACCAACAGGGTTTCGCCGGTATTTATCAGCTCCTGCTTTTCGTTATAAAGCTCATATTTAAAGTGGATCTTTATCCGGGGCATCTCGTTCATTATAACTTTTATAGTTATTTCTTCATCGTACAATGCCGGTTTCAGGTATTTGCAGCTCAACTCTAAAACGGGCATCATAATGCCTGATTCTTCCATACCGCTGTAGGTAAGACCAAGGCTGCGCAGCATTTCTACGCGGCCCACCTCATAAAACTCGGCATAATTACCATAATACATATAGCCCATCTGGTCGGTTTCGCCGTACCGCACCCTTAATTTGGTAGAATGCTCAAACATTATTTTTTGATGTTTCTGTCATTCAACGCCTGCTGAAATTTATGCGCGTTAACCAGGTGATCTGCCATATTGGTGGCAAATGCATGATAGCCTGAAAAATCGGCTTTGGCACACATATAAATATAGTCATTTTTCTGGTAATCAAGCACCGAATTTACCGCGTTAACCGATGGCATCATGATTGGACCCGGAGGCAAACCTGTATGCATATATGTGTTATAGGGCGAGTTTATAGAAAGGTACCGGTTAAGCACTCTTTTTATAGTGAAATCATTTTGCGCAAAAATAACGGTGGGGTCGGCCTCCAGCTTCATGCCTTTTTTAAGGCGGTTTAAATATAATCCGGCCACTGCTGGCATTTCATCGTCATGCAAAGCCTCGGCATCAACAATAGACGCTAAAACAGAAACTTCTATAGGCGTAAGGTTAATTGCAGCAGCCTTTTGCTTGCGCTCCGGGGTCCAGAATTTTTCATAGTTGGCGTACATCCGCTTAAAAAACTTTTCGGGCGTGGTATTCCAGTATAGCTGGTAGCTGTTTGGCAAAAACATGGTATACAAGTTATCTGTTGTAAAGCCATATTGTTGTACAAAACTTGTTGAATCCAGCAAACGGATAATAGCGGTTGAATCCGGTTCTATCTTTTTAGCTACAAAGCCGGCAAACTCTTCCTTGAGCCTTAAGTTATGAAAGTTGAGGGTAACCGGCTCCTGTGTGCCTGATGCCAGCATGTTTATCAGCTTGCGATTGCTCATGCCATTGCGCAGGTGATAGCGGCCCGGTTTAACGCGGCTCACATAGTTCATATTTTCGGCAGCCTTATAAAAGCTGGCGGTATCCTTAACCATTCCCTGTTCCTGTATGGTTTTATAAACGGCATTAAAATCAGAACCGGTATGGATGTAAAGATATTCCTGTTTGTCGGTTACATTGGGGCTAAAGTATTTCAGGTAGTAGTTTAGTCCGGTAAATCCAAGTGCTATAATAAGTATGATCACCATAGCTACAATAAACTTTCTAAAGGTTCCGCCTGATGATGCTTTTTTTGCTGTCATTTTAAAATATTTTATTGTTTTAATTTTTGTATTGCCATTAAACCACCGGTTAAGTTACGTACTTGCAGGTAGCCATGCTCAGTTAATATTGTTGTTGCAGTTTGGCTTCGTAAACCCACTTTACAAATAACAATAATTTCGTCTGTTTTGTTATATCCTAATTGGTTTATGTTATTGTTTAACGTTGATAAAGGCATATTTGTACCTCCGATGTTATAAGTATGGTACTCTATACTTTCTCTAACATCAAGCAAATTTAAACTTTCGCCATTTTGGATCCTGGTAAGTAATTCCTTGCTATTGATTGGGGACATCAGTTTTTTTACCTTGTGAAACTGTAAGGTTAATCCGGGTACCGTTGCTTGTTTTTGTTAACGAGTCGGTTTTCCTGGGTGATTGTGCTGTAACCACTAAACTTGTTGAATCGGTTATAGCACCCTGGTAAGTTATGGTGCCGATGGTTAAACCGCCATTTTTTATTACAAATTTGGCCTCATCAAAATCCTTATTTAGCAGGTCAGGGATCTCCACTTCGCTTGCGCCCTCGCCGTTGCCCAATACCAGGTCAATTCTTGAGCCTTTGGGGATCTTGCTGCCTGCTTTTATGGGCTGTCCGCCAAAACGCATTTCAAGGATCCTGTCCCGCGCTATGTCTGACTTATAGGTAGTGTCACCCACTTTTAACCCATAATTTGCCAGCGTTGCCACTGCTTCGCGGTAGGTATAGGGTTCAAGATCAGGCATAGAAACGTTGGGGGCAAGGCGGGTAACTACGGTTAGGTAGATCGTCCTGTTTTCTTTAACATTGGTGCCGGGATCAGGGTCCTGCTCAACAACCGAACCAGGCGCCTGGTCAAGCACATAAACTGAATCTATTTTATATTCAAACCCCTGCTCTTTTAATAAACTCATTGCCTTTTCAACCTGCAGGCCTTTGAGCTGCGGCACCGGGATGCCTGTACCATGCCGGGTATAAAAGCTTAAGCTAAAGAACACTATCATAACAACAACTACTACAGTGCCTACGGCCAGCAGCAGGTTGGTGCGGAATTGTACAGTTTTTAAATAAGCCCAAAATTTACGCATCTGTTTGTATAGGGATGATTATAGTCAATTTGGAATCAAACATAAGGGAAAAATTTCGGAATTCGGATTTTCGATTTCGGATTTGTTATTCGTAGGAAAAGCTCCGCCCTTGTTGGTGTTGTCACCAACAAGCAGGATGAAGCCGGAGGTTATCTTACAGCAGATGTGTCAACGGCTATGTGCACATCACATGCATCATATGTTGTTGGTGACAACACCAACAACGGCAGCAAACATCAACAGTCTGCCTTATAGATTAATTCCCGTCTTAATCAATCCGCAACAATCAACACCACCTTCCCATTAACCCCGCCTGCCGATAAAAGATCCTGTGCCTCGGCAGCATCTTCCAGCTTCAACGTTTTGGCAATTTGTATTTTAATTTTACCTTCTTCCACCAGTTTTGCGCCAAATTCTAATTTTTTATAGGATGCTTCCGACGAGATAAATTGTGCGGTGATACCATACTGTTGTGCCAGTTCCTGCGAAGGCGGCATAACCGCGCTCAATAATTTGCCACCTTTTTTTACTACCATGAAGGATTTAGCCTGCGTTTCGCCGCCAACAAGATCAATTACCAGGTCGGCATCCTTTACCAGTTCAGTAAAATCCTGTTTTTTATGATCGATTACCTCATCTGCGCCAAAAGATCTGACAAGATCAAGCCCCTCGCCCGAAGCGGTGCCGATAACATAAGCGCCTAATGCTTTTGCCATTTGAACCATTATTCCGCCAACTCCACCTGCGGCACCGTGGATTAACACGCGCTGGCCGCCCTTTAGCTCACCGCCTTGTACAAGGAAGGTATAAGAGGTAACTATTGGAATAGACAGGGCTGCTGCTTCGGATAAGCTTACGTTTTTTGGGATCAATGAAGCCTGTTCTTCCTTAACAACAACATATTCTGCATACGTTCCGCCAAAGGTGGTGGCAAATACTTTGTCGCCCACCTTTAAACGGGAAATCCCGCTGCCAATGGCTTCTATAGTACCGGCGGCGTCAGAACCGGGAACCCATGGTAAATTCAAGGGGATCATTTTTTGCATCGACCCGGAGCGAACCTTCATATCAAAGGGGTTTACCGTAGTCGCTGCTACTTTTATTAAAATTTCATTTTCTCCGGCTTGCGGCTTGTCAGCTTGCTTTAGCTGAAGTACGCTTGAGTCGCCATATGTTTCAAATTGGATTACCTTCATGAGTTGCTATGTTTAAACGTTCCAACGTGAACCTAATATAAATGTTTTAAAGTAAGTAATACACCAGAGAATATTACTAAGCGCTGATATTTGATTTCTAATGTTGGTCGGGATTATAAATTATAAACGTTCGAAAGATTCGTTGTCTCTTACAGTAAGAGCCTTCGGCTCGATACATCTTGTAACAACGGGTTTCAACCCGTTGAGAACTACTAGCACAAGTACTGAGTGCCATCGGCACAATGCATATCGATCTTAGGAAGTGTTTATATGTACCGAACCTATGGTTCTTTTTATAGCCAACGGATTAAAATCCGTTGTTACAATATAGGTCGAGGCTCCGCCCCTGGTAATTTTTTTAGCGTTGTGGCAATGAAAATGAAGGATTATAAATCTTTCAAACATGCTTAATCTTAAACTCCTGTAAATTTATCCGTGGGTTACAAATTGTACCAATGAAGAAAAAAAATGTAAAACATTACTCATTTGTAAATATTTTATTACCAATGAATAAAAAAAAGATTGGCAGCTGAATTATTTTGTGATGTTAAATAATTATTAGTTAAATTGGCCGAAACTTAAACCTTTTAACAATGGATACCATAATTGTAAACGGAGCAACCTACTGGTTGCCAGAAAACAATAACGATGTAATTACGCTGGTAAATGAAGCATCAAACAACAACGAAATCATTTGCGTTCGCGGCTCAGGCCACTCATTCCCATTAATTGGAGACCTGGAGACAGAGCAAAAATCATCAACCGGAAAGACCTACAAGTATATAATGCTTGCCAAAATGTATGCGGTGGTGATGCCTGACCACAACACTGTAAGGGTGCAGGCCGGTTGCCATCTGGGGGTTGATCCCTTTGATCCGACGGGCATTTCTACCGTAGAAAATTCCTTATGTTATTATTTAGATAACGTTGGTACTAATGCAGGTGATCCTTCATTAAACCGTGCACTGCCCGACCTTGGCGGCATAACCCATCAAACTGTCGGGGGATTTTTGTCAACCGCTTCCTCTGGTGGCTCAACTCAATTTTCTTTCGAAGATGCAATAGTGAGTGTTGACGTAGTTACCTGCCAGGGGGGACACGCTGCAGTAACTACTTTTACAAAGCCCACTTCTGGTGATCCTGATGACCCGTTTTATGCGGTAGGCATAGCTTCCATGGGCTTGTTTGGCGTTATTGTATCTGCAACTTTTAGTTGCATACCTCAATTTTATATCGAGGGGTCTGAAACTATTGAATACGCGGATAAATGTTCCCTGATCAACCTGTTCGGAACATCGCCCGAATTACCAAACATGCAAACTTTTTTAGAGCAAACCCAGTATACACGTTTAATGTGGTGGCCACAGCAAAACAACGTTCCGAACACAGACCTGTCACGAATGGTAGTTTGGCAGGCAAGCCGTACAGACCAGGCCGGGGCTGCAGACTGGGCAAAACATGCTTATGAATTAATGGGCGAGAAACCATCTGCTGACGGATTAAAACCTTATGAAGAAGTGCCCTATTTTTTGGGCAGCCCTATTCCTGCCAATATAGCGGCTAATCTTTTATACAGGGCTATAGGCCAGTGGCCCACCTGGCTGAAAAATCTTTTTGGTGAAAAAAATCATTTAGAGTATGAAATTATTAAACTTTTGGTAGAGGGTAACTATCCAACAAAGATCTTCCCGGCTATTATGGACATTTTTGTTACCGTTGATACGCCAACTAATAAAAATAAAGGGCCGCAGCTATTCTCAGATCGCTGGTACACAGGCCTGCCTATGGATAACCAGATGAGCGATCAACTGATGCCGGTTTGGTTTACAGAATTATGGATAGATATTAACCAGTCGGAGCAGGTGATGGATAAGCTGAAAGCTTATTACGATGCCCAGCCAATTACCATCGATCTTAGCTTTAGCTGTGAAATTTATGCAGCCAGGCATAATGATTTTTGGCTGAGCCCTTCGTACCAGCAGGATGTGATCAGGATCGATGTGTTTTGGTTCGGCTATAACCAGGGCGACCCGGCAACGTTTTACCAAAGTTTCTGGGATTTACTAGCGGAATTTAATTACCGCCCGCATTGGGGTAAATACATCCCCGACACGGTTAATGGTACACCAGGTGTAACCTATATCTCCGCAAGGTACCCGAAATGGAACGATTGGATGACTTTAAGAAACACAATGGACCCTAAGCAGGTTTTTGTAAACGATTACTGGCGCGGAAAATTAGGGATTCCTGTAGTATAATTATTGATGGGATTTCTGTATAAACAAAAAGCGGCGATTAGCCGCTTTTTGTTTGTTTTTGCTTCTTTCAGCGTGATTACTTAACAGCAAAGGAGATAATGATAATCCTGTGAACACGCGCCACTGGCTGGTTGATAGGTGGTACATCCCGGTGGCGGTGGGGGTGGGTAATGCGGATCTATAGTGTCGGAGTTGCAAACGCATCCCGGAGGGATATTTCCTCCCCTAATATTTTTCATTTGCGCTCTTGAGAGGATGTTTTTAGAATCTGATCTTAGATTCATCAAATTTGTTTTTTTCATACGTGTAATTTTAGGTTAAAAAACTTTCATCTAAATATGAGGAATTATTAATCGATTGCAAAATTATTTCTGAATAGCAACGCATCTGTTACAATGCAGCGCTTTACGGCCCGCAAAAAGACTATGTGGACCTGGAAATAAATTCCAGGTAATTAAAGAAATCCATCCCTGTAACAATCCCCTTTCTCCCACATCTAACAAAAAACTTTCCTGCATGCTGCATTTTGTAGAATTCAAAAAATTTTATGGGAACTTTCCTGCTTTAACAATTGCCGATTTTAATATTGAGCCGGGGATCTATTGGATAAAAGGTGTTAATGGATCCGGTAAAAGCACTTTGCTTAAATCCATTGCCGGGATCTTAGCTTTCGATGGCGATATTGTGCTTGACGGCGGCATCAGCATAAAAAAACAACCTGTTAATTACCGCAAACTGGTAAACTTTGCCGAGGCCGAGCCGCTTTTTCCGGAGTTTTTAACCGGGAAAGAAATGGTAAACCTGTTTTCGTCTGCCAAAGATGCACCGGCAGGGCAGGAGCAGTACTTTATCGAAAGTATGAAAATGCAAAGCTATATAGATAGGCCCATTGGCACTTATAGCAGCGGCATGCTGAAAAAGCTGTCGCTGGTGTTGGCGTTCCTTGGCAACCCTAAGCTGATCTTACTGGATGAACCATTGATAACCATTGACACCGAATCGTTAAAAATTCTGTATAGTTGGATCCGCGAACAGCATGATAAAGGTGTTAGCTTTATGCTGTCATCGCACCAGGCGCTGGATGTGGATGAACACCTTGATGCTGGCGAACTTTTGGTGGATGGACAAACGCTGCAATTTACCCGCTAATGCAGCAGCCATTGAACAATATACTGATTAAGATCTTCGCCAGGGGATTTTATAAAGTAAATTCTGGCCTGCTTATTTTTTTGTTCGTAATACTGGTTAGTTACTGCTTTTTTATCAACACCCTTGGCGATGTTAAGCTGCTGCCACCGGGTAAGGAACTGTATTATCAATTCATGATCCTGATAACCTTTGTAAGCAGCCCCGGTATGATGCTGATGTTTTTTACGGTATGGATTTTTTATACCATAAAAAGCTGGCAGTATGTATCCGGCCAATTGCGGATTGAGCACCACGGATTTTTGTATTACAGCATATTATCTGCCGGGCGGGGTAAGCAGTTTAAAGGCTGGCTTTATACGCAGTTCATCATAAGCCTGCCGTTTGTGTGCTACACTTTGCTTGCTTCGGTAATAGGGTTGGTTTTGCATCATTATGGTATGGTTTCGGTAATTATTTTATTTACCTTTTTACTTATAACCATAACCGCACTCATCTACACCAAACAACTAAACGCATTGGTTGAAGATGCCGGGCAAACCTGGCTGATAAATTGGGGACAAAACTGGCGTAAACCATTTTATAGCCTCTTTATTTATCATGTATTCGACAGGCTGAAGATGGCCCTCGTGTTTACAAAGCTGCTGTCGTACCTGGCCATCATCAGTATCATGTTTTCCTTTAGCGATTCTTATACCAATAGCCGTGTTGCCGCATTTGCTGTCTTGGGCATAGTTATGGCGCATTCAATATTGATCTATCAGCAACACCGCTTCGCTTTGGTATATTTAACTATTACCCGCAATTTTCCATATGGTTTAAGTAAGTTATATGTTCAGCAGGTGCTTACTTACTTAATATTGCTGCTCCCTGAATGCGTGTGGATCTTTATCAGTTTCAAGTTTTTTATGGCGATAGGTTTATTAGCGATGTTATTGGGAATTACCATGCTGTTTCATTGCATTTTATACCGGATAGGGCTGGCCATGAATAAATACCTGCCATGGCTGCTGGGTATGTTTTTTGTGATTTCACTTGTGATATTGTTTGGGCTAACCTGGCTGCTGATCCCTGCGTGTTTAGGTGTTTCGTTTATGTTGTTTTATTATAATTATTATAGGGAAGAATTAGAATGAAAGTGACAAATTAAGAAAAAAAATGGGTGTCATCCTGAGGTACTCGAAGGATGTGCGCAGAGGCCTGTTCGCTTGCTAAGTAGTGTGCTAAGGCCTTTGCCCACGTGCTTCGAGTGCCTCAGCATGACCCGCTCTAAACTTGAATTATTAAAACATGAATAAACCACTAACCAACATCCTCTTAAAAATATTCGCTTCAGGTTTTTACCGGGCGCATGCTGGCATCCTGTGTGTTGGTTTTTTTGTGATGTTCGGCATGGTTGAGCCGGGGCAGTTGCTGAACTATCATAAAACTTTAATGCTCACGTTGGTAAGCAGTCCGCTAATGATGGTGGTGGTTTTTGCCTGCTGGCTTATTTACACCATTAAAAGCTGGCATTATGTTATAGGGCAGATAACGGCAGTTAACCAGCAATTTTTATTTTACAGCAGCAATGCTTTTACAAAAAACAGGCAATTTAAAAGCTGGTTTTATTTGCAGCTGGTTTTGCTGTTGCCCATCTCCGTTTACGGAGCTATTGCAGCAGGAGTGGGGCTAGCGCATCATTATTACCTAATCCCTTTAGCAATTATTGCATACCTGTTTTTACTTGCCGGCTTAAGCGCCATATTATACCATGGCACCGTAAATAAACTGGTAGATGGCAGCACGCAAGGATGGATGTTAACCCTGAGCAGTAAATGGCGCAAGCCCTGGTTTAGTCTGTTTATTTATCACGTGTTTGATCAGCATAAAATTACCTGGCTGGTTACCAAAGCACTTTCATACTTGTTAATAACCGGATTTTTTTTATTGTTTGCCGATGTTGCGCATGATATCCGCGTAGCAGGAATTGCCTTGCTGGCCGTGGTGGTAGCCCATGTTAAGCTGATATTTGAAGAACGCAGTTTTGAGGAAAAATGGCTGAGCTTTACCCGTAACCTGCCTTATAGTCGAGTAAGATTGTTTGGCAGTTTTGCCGGAGTTTATTTGATCCTGATGTTTCCCGAAAGCATTTGGCTGTTCAGCAGGTTCAACCCTTTAATAGCCTTTGAACTGCTGCTTGCCGGGATAAGTATAGCTATGCTTTTCCATTGCTTGCTTTATTATATCGGCCTTGATATGGAAAAATATATGCTCTGGATCTTCTTCCTGTTTGTCGTCATTTTCTGGCTGATCTTATTTAAGCTGCTCCTGGTGCTGGTGGTGTTGAATTTGGTCGTTTCGTTTGGGGTATTTTGGAAATGTTATTATAGATCACGTATTGTGGCTGATCAAGGGGATTGAGCTGATTATAAAACTTGTCATTGCGAGGTACGAAGCAATCGCGAACTGTGCAGGTTCTACAATCTTCTAGCCGCCTTGTATAGTATGCAATTGCTTCATATCTTATAATAACATAGGGGTAAACACTCCCCTTTTCTCAAAAGTCTCCGATAAAATAATTGATGTATTTGTCTCTCCAAATTGCTGTAATTGCCCTATAATGGCTTCAAGCCGTTTAGTTGTGGGGGTGGCAACCTTCATCATTAAACAATTGTGACCGGTTATGCTGTAGCACTCCAATATTTCGGGGATCTCTGCTATCTTTTTTATTACCCCCGCATGGGTAAGGCTTGATTTTAGGGTGATAAATGCATTTACCGTTAAGCCTATCAGGTCATAGTCTAAATTGGTGGTGTACCCGGTTATAATGCCTTCGTCTTCCATCTTTTTAATGCGTTCGCTTACTGCCGGGCCGCTTAAGCCTACCCGTTTGCCGATTTCGGTTATAGACATCCGCGCATCTTGTTCAAGCTCCTGTAGTATGGCTGCGTTTAATTCGCCTATTGCTTTGCTTATTGAGTTTTTATCCATAAATACCTTAAAAATTAATGCAATTTATAGTATTTGCTTTGATATTCAAAGACAAGATGTAGAGCAGGCAAATAACTTTGATTAACCAATTATTTAAAAATGAAACTATTTACTACTCTTATTTTATTCCTTTCTGTGCACGGTTTATTATCCGCCCAAAATAAAAACGATGTGCCGCAGGTTTTCCAGCCCGGTGTTATCAGCAAAGGTGATTACGAATCGCACCCTGCGTTTTCACCAACCGGAGATACTCTTTACTTTATCAAATGCAGCTATGATTTAAAAGTATCGGCCATTTGTGTGTCGTATAAACGAAATGGCAAATGGACAACGGCGCAGGTTGCCTCCTTCTCCGGGAAATATATGGATGCTGACCCGTTTGTGGCCCGCGATGGTAAAACGCTGTACTTTATGTCAAACCGCCCCCTTAAAGAAGGCGACCCGGTAAAAGATGATACGGATATCTGGAAGGTAACGCTTTCGGCAACAGGGTGGGGCGACCCTGTACGCATGGAGGCGCCAGTGAACAGTGAAGCAGATGAGTATTATCCAACCATTGCCGATAATGGCAGCATCTATTTCGGGTCGCCAAGGAAGGGCGGGCTTGGCGGGAGCGACATCTGGCGCTGCCGTTACGAGAATGGAAAATATCAGCCGGCCGAAAATTTGGGCGAAGCCATTAACACGCCGGGTAATGATTATGAGGCTTTTATATCGCCAGATGAGTCGTATCTCATCTATAACTCAAGCACGACCACTTCAGCGCACCTTGATTTTTATATCAGCTATAACAAAAACGGTGTGTGGACAAAAGCCATAAAACTGCCCGAGCCTTTAAACTCTGATGGGATAGAATGGTCGCCAAAAGTTACGCGGGACAAAAAGTGGTTCTATTTTTCAAGCACCCGCAACCGCTGGGCAGATACACCTTCAAAAGCTGAAAATATGGAACAGTTTAATAAGAGACTTCAAGGTATCGGGAATAGCCTGGCTGATATTTATACGGTAGATTTTGAGGTGATAGAGAAGCTGAGGAAATAGATGTGCGAATGTGCGGATATGCAGATGTGCGGATGCTGATTTGAATGATAAACTGCTTTTTACATCCGCACATCTGCACATCAAAAATCCGCACATCTATATCATATACTGCTCAATAACATCCTCAGGAATCTTTAAGCCCCGGCCGGTTGCCATATCAATCATCACATAATCAAAATAACCATCACAACAAATTTTGCCGGTAGCTTTATTGGTGATACTGAATTTTACACGGCAGCCTTTATCATTCATGCTTTCGATGCCTGTTTTTACGATAAAGTAATCGCCCATAGTCAGGGCGCGCTTGTAATCAACGTGTGCGGTGCTTACTACCCAGCCAAAGCCACGCTCTAAAAACTTCTCCATTGCCATGCCATAACAGCGTTCCATCTGATCATACCGGGCAGCCAGCACATAATCAAAGTATTTGCTGTTGTGCACATGATGAAACATATCAATATCATCAGGCCGAACGCGGAATTCAGTTTCGAAGGTGGAGAGGGTGGTCATTGGTTGTAGAAGTTATAAATGCTGTAATGGTTGTAAAGGTAGGTAATTGGTTGATTAGGTTGAATAAGTTTAGATATGGATTTTGCGTTAGCGATAGCTCCTCTTTTTTGAACCATGATTAAAGGATTGAAAGATGACCACGATAAAAAATAAAGCAGCCAAACATCCTCAAATCCATAAATCAGGTAAATCATGGTTCAGAAAATAACGCGCACAGACAGACCCGAAGCCTCGCCACCCTACCATCAACCTTTACAACCACTCCAACCTTTACAACTTAATCAACCTAATCCAACTCAATCAACTTATTCAACCTAACCCTTGTATATTCCACAAACAAAACTTACCTTTGCACCCACAATTAATAGAGTTATTTACGCTTTAATATTATTCACGTAATGTATTTAAGTTCAGAAGCAAAGGCAGAGATCTTTGCAAAACATGGTAAAAGCGCTGCCGATACAGGTACAGCCGAAGGTCAGGTAGCATTATTTACCTACCGTATTGCACATTTAACCGGTCACTTGAAAAAAAACAAACATGATTTTTCAACCCAGTTATCACTGCAAAAATTAGTGGGTAAACGTCGTGCATTACTTGCATACCTGTTCAAAAAAGACATTGAAAGATATCGTGCTATCATCAAAGCCCTACAGCTAAGGGATATCATCAAATAACTTTTCTTATTTTTTTATAAAAAGCCGTCCGATTTATCTGGATGGCTTTTTTACTTTTGAAACAATATTTACACACACACATAAAAACCGATGAGCTCCGAAAGATGAAAAGTGCATCAAAACAAAAAAAAGATGAGTTTAAACGTAATTAAAAAGGTTATTGATTTAGGTGACGGCCGCACCATTGAGATCGAAACCGGTAAGTTGGCCAAACAAGCCGATGGCTCTGTGGTAATTAAAATGGGTGATACCATGTTGCTTGCTACAGTAGTATCATCATTGGAAGCAAAAGAAGGAGTTGATTTTTTACCCCTATCTGTTGACTACCAGGAAAAATATGCTGCCACCGGACGTATTCCGGGTGGATTTTTACGCCGCGAGGCCCGTTTATCAGACTACGAGGTTTTAATCTCCCGTTTGGTTGACCGTGCACTACGCCCGATGTTCCCTGAAGATTATCACGCTGATACACAAGTGATGATCTCTTTAATTTCTGCCGATAAAGATATTATGCCTGATTGCCTTGCCGGTTTGGCAGCATCAGCAGCTTTATCAGTTTCAAACATTCCTTTTAACGGCCCTATCTCCGAAGTACGTGTTGCTAAAGTTGATGGTCAGTTAATTATCAACCCAACGTTAAGCCAGCTGGCTACCGCTACTTTAGAATTTATTGTAGCAGGTTCTGAGCATGATATTAACATGGTTGAAGGTGAATCGAAAGAGATCCAGGAAGATGAGCTGGTTGAAGCAATTAAATTTGCGCACACGGCTATCAAAATTCAGTGTTTAGCTCAAAAAGAACTAACCATTGAAGTTGGCAAAACTGAAAAACGTGTTTACAGCCATGAGAACAGCAACGAGGATTTGAAAAAAGCCATCTATGCTGCTACTTATGAGCAGGTTTACGCTATCGCTTCTTCTGCATCAGCAAAAGATGAACGTTCAGCTAAATTTAAAGAAGTTCGTGATGCTTATATCGCTACTTTAGGCGAGATTGATGACGTTACCAAATTCTTAGCCAAAAAATATTACCATGATGTTGAGTATGATGCTATCCGTAACCTTGTATTAGACGAAGGCAAACGTTTAGACGGTCGTACCACCACTCAGATCCGCCCTATCTGGAGCGAAATTGGTTATTTACCTGCTGCTCACGGTTCTGCTGTGTTTACCCGTGGTGAAACACAATCATTAACCAGCGTTACCTTAGGCGCTAAAGACGATGAGCAAATGATTGATGGCGCGTTTATAAACGGCTATTCAAAATTCTTATTACACTATAATTTCCCTGGTTTCTCAACTGGTGAGGTTCGCCCTAACAGGGGAGCTGGTCGCCGCGAGATTGGTCATGGTAATTTGGCAATGCGTTCATTAAAACAGGTATTGCCTGCTGATGACGAAAATCCATATACTATCCGGATCGTTTCTGATATTTTGGAATCAAACGGTTCATCATCAATGGCCACGGTTTGTGCCGGTACATTGGCGCTGATGGATGCGGGTATTAAAATCAAATCACCGGTATCAGGTATCGCAATGGGTTTGATCACCAACGAAATGGGTACAAAATATGCTATCCTTTCCGATATTTTGGGTGATGAAGATCACTTAGGTGATATGGACTTTAAGGTAACAGGTACTGAAAAAGGTATTGTTGCTGTACAAATGGACCTTAAAATAAACGGTTTATCCTACGAAGTTCTAACCAACGCGTTAAACCAGGCTAAGGATGGTCGTTTACACATTTTAGGTGAAATGGCTAAAACCATTACGGCTCCGCGTGAGGATTACAAACCACATGCTCCGCGTATTGTTACCATCCGGATTGATAAGGAATTTATCGGTGCGGTTATCGGACCTGGTGGAAAGATCATCCAGGAAATGCAACGCGAAACCGGCGCTACTATCTCAATTGAAGAAGTAGGTAACCAGGGTGTTGTTCAGATCTTTGCTGATAACAAGGAAGCTATTGATAAAGCGGTTACCCGGATTAAAAACATTGCTTCAAAACCTGAAGTTGGTGAAATATACGAAGGTAAAGTAAAATCAATAATGCCGTTTGGTGCATTTGTTGAAATTATGCCAGGTAAAGACGGCTTGCTGCATATCTCTGAAATTGATCATCGCAGGATTGAAACAATGGACGGCATCTTTGAAATTGGTGATGAAGTACGCGTGAAATTACTTGATGTTGATAAGCAGGGTAAACTGAAACTTTCACGTAAAGTTTTGTTGCCCCGCCCTGAAGCTCCTAAAAATTAGTGAGCAGTTGATTGAGTTAGATTAAGTTGATTAGGTTAAAAGTTTTTAACTTAATCAACCACTCACTTAATCAGCATAATTAGCTATTTTAAATATTAAAACCCTCATTATGAGGGTTTTAATATTTAAAATAATTTATTTTTATATTTTTAAAACAAAATACAACTTTTTTAACTTCATTTAGTTTGAAGTAACTGATAAAACCGTTAAGTCCGATCCCTGAATATAAAAATGGCTTCTAGTAGTAACGATCCTTTAGATTTTATCAATAATTCAGCGGGTATACAATCGGGCTCACAAGCGGATTTAGTACAGTTGTTATTATATGAAATTATAAGGGTTAAAGAACTGATTACTTATTATGATTCCATTCCTAATGGAGGTGGGCAGCTTGGCTCATCTATCCTGAATGAGCTTGTTTCTGAAGCTTATAACTCCCTTGTTAATTACGATACCGTTTTAATGCAGAAGTATTACGACCTGCTATTGAATTGTGATTAATTTTGAAGTCCGAAAGTCAGTAAAGTCCGGAAGTCCGGAAGTCCGAAAGATAGAACTTATTTCAACAATACCCCTATAACCCTTCCAACAACTACAACCCTTACAACCTCTTCACGACCCCTCCGCAAACGAACACTCCACTGCATCAAAATCGTACGTTTTTACTTCTTGTTTATTATTGTATTGTTTTGATATTCAATTGGTTAACATAATGGCATTGTATTGGTTGTCTGACAGTTATAAATACCGGCATTATGTTTAAAAACTACTTCAAAATAGCGTTCAGAAACCTTTGGAGGAACAAGGGCTTTTCTGCCATAAATATCTTTGGGCTGGCAATCGGGCTGGCTGTTTGTTTGCTCATCACTTTATTTGTTATTGATGAGCTTAGTTATGATAAATATAATATAAACGCCGACCGCATCTACCGTGTTACATCTGATTTTAAAGTAAACGGCAGCGTTTTCCTTGATCGCGAATCGCCGGCATCTATGGCTGCGACAATGGTTAAGGAATACCCGAATATCGAGATGGCTGCCCGACTTAAAAACAACGGCAAAATTTTGGTAAAGAAGGATAACCAAACTTTGATTGAGGATAACTGCTATTATGCTGATGCCAACCTGTTTAAGGTATTTACATTACCCATGATTGCCGGCGACCCTAAAACCGCCCTCAATGAACCACATTCGCTGGTGATAAACGAAAATATCGCTATGAAATATTTTAATACGCTGGATGTCATCGGCAAAACAATGCACATAGATAACACTGCCGATTATAAAATTACCGGGGTGATAAAAAATATGCCTGTGCAATCGCATCTGCACTTCAGCTTTATCAAAGCCATAAGTGAACGTGCAGACAGGAATGAAACGCAGTGGACCAGCGAAAACTCTATGACATACCTGGTTGCACGCAAAGGCGTGTCGCAAAAAGAGATAGATGCCGACCTGCGTGAGGCCTGTAAAAAATATGCTGAGCCTGAGTTGAAACAATTTATTCATACTACCATTGCCGATCTTGACCAAAAAGGCGACCATTTTAGGTTTGTAACCATTCCGTTAACCAAAATTCACCTTTATTCAGAAGTTACGCACGAAAGGGAGCCATCCGGCAATATCCAATATGTATACATGTCAGTAATTATAGCAGTATTGATTCTGCTGATTGCCTGCGTTAATTTTATGAACCTTTCAACCGCGCGTTCGGCAGGCCGCTCGAAAGAAGTAGGTGTGCGTAAGGTGCTTGGTTCTAACCGCAGCTCGCTTATTAACCAGTTCCTGGTCGAGTCGGTTGTTACCAGCTTTATTGCGCTGGTTATTGCCTGGGTAATTGCGTTATTCCTCCTGCACTATTTTAATCAGTTGGCTGGCAAACAAATTAGTTTAAACCTGTTTGCCAACGCCTGGATCTTACCGGCGCTGTTGTCGGCAACGCTTATTATCGGCCTGATAGCCGGTGCATACCCTGCATTTTTTATGTCGGCTTTTCAGCCTATCCAGGTGTTAAAGGGCAAACTCTCGGCTGGTTTCAAAAATAGCTTTTTGCGTAATGGCCTGGTGGTTTTTCAGTTTGTAACGGTTATTGTTTTAATTGTGGGCACGTTGGTTATTTACAGCCAGCTTAATTATATCCGCAACAAAACACTTGGTTACAACCGCGAGCAGGTAATAGTACTGCAAAATATTTATTCACTTGGTGAGCACTCAAAATCGTTTAAAGAAGATGTGCTTAGGCTTGCCGGGGTTAAATCGGTCACATTTTCCGGCTCGCTGCCCACAACAATTAATGAGGACACCGAAGTTTACGGCAAAGATGCATCCATGAGTTCGGGCCAGTCGGTCGGGCTCGAGACCTGGTACATTGATGAAGATTATATCCCAACCCTGGGCATGCAAATGGCGGGCGGACGAAATTTTTTGAAGAACAGGCTGACTGACTCGACCGCTGTTCTTATTAACCAAACAGCCGCAACTATGCTTGGGATGAGGGAGCCTTTAAATAAGTTCTTATACCGTAACGGTCACCGTTATGAGATTGTGGGAGTAGTAAAAGATTTTAACGCCGGTTCCCTGCGTAACAAAATCGTGCCAATTATAATGAATTTAGGCATGGACAAACGCGCTATGGCTATGCGGATAGAAACCAAAAATATTCCGGCGCTTATTTCGCAGCTGCAAGCATTGTATCGCGGTGCTGACGCAAATATGGCAGGTCAGCCGTTTACCTATTCGTTTATGGCTGATGACTTTAACCACCTCTATCAATCCGAACAAAATACGGGTAAAATATTTATGTCGTTTGCATTTTTTGCAATACTGATTGCCTGTCTTGGTTTATTTGGGCTGGTTACTTATGCCGCTGAACAACGCACTAAAGAGATCGGGATCCGCAAAGTTCTGGGAGCAACGGTTACTAATATTGTAGCTATGCTTTCAAACGATTTCCTAAAGCTTGTGGCGATTTCAGCCATTATCGCCTTCCCGCTTGCCTGGTGGACTATGAGCCGCTGGCTGCAGGATTTTGCTTATCGTACTAATATTAGCTGGTGGGTATTTGCAATAGCAGGCTTACTGGCAGTGGTAATAACCATTTCAACGGTAAGCTTCCGCGCTATAAAAGCTGCGTTAATGAATCCTGTAAGGAGTTTGAAGACAGAATAAGAATAAGATTTACGAAGTTTTTAAGGCTTCGTAAATCTTATTGTATTAAACGTAAGGCATCAATCATTAACAAACGAGGCCAAAGCCATAAAGGGGCGAGCACATAGTAGTGTAACCGGTAACACATGCTGCAAATGCAGGATACGACCCGCAATGAGAAGCACAAGATTGATAAACAGCCGTGCAGTTAACCGGCCCACCACCTTTTACTTGTTTTAATTCTGTGCGGGTTAATGAATTTAAACCTGTTTTCTCTGAATTTTTCATATTGATTTGGGTTATAGGTTAAAAGTATAATCTAAGATCTTGAAATAATTGATAAAAACAATTGTGGGAAATATCATTAAAGTTAGCAGCTCAATCAATTGTAGTTACCACAAACAACACCCCATCCTTGTAATGGAGAGCAACCTGTGATATGGTAACTGTCTATACATGTTATATATGTGCTGTAAGAGGTGGTAAAATGTCCGCAATTAGGATGGCAGGCCACCCATGCATTTGAACAGGGGTCAGATAAACCGCCCTTTATTTTTTTAAGATCGGCGCGGCTCAAAGCATTTGAGAGTAATTTTTTCGAATTTTCCATAATTTTTTGTTTAAATAAGGTTTGTAAAATTTAATTAAATATAGTTATTAAATTTTTTTAATAACTAATGATTCTTAAAATATATAATAATTGAAGGGTTGTAAACTAAACGTCATAAGTTTAAATTCACCTTGAATTCTTGTTCGGGCTTTCGTACATTCCCGACTTTCGGACTAAAAATCACTACATTTGTACCCATGAACCACCTAATAGCACCATCAATTTTAGCTGCCGATTTTGCCAACCTGCAACGTGATATTGAACTGATCAACAAAAGCGATGCAGACTGGATTCATGTGGATATTATGGATGGTATGTTTGTGCCTAATATTTCTTTTGGTTTCCCGGTTGTTACTGCTGTTAAAAAACATGCAGAAAAACCACTGGATGTTCATTTAATGATAGTTGACCCGGATAGATATTTAAAGAATTTTAAAGAAGCCGGCGCAGCGGGGATGACCGTGCATTACGAAGCATGCCCTAATTTACACCGAACAGTTCAATATATTAAAGAGCTTGGTTGCCGTGCCGGGGTGGCGCTTAATCCGCATACGCCTGTTGCATTGCTTGAAGATATAATAGCCGACCTGGATATGGTATTGATCATGTCAGTTAACCCGGGGTTTGGCGGGCAAAAGTTTATTGAAAATACCTATAAGAAATTAAAGGATATTAAGGAGCTGAGCAATCGTAAAAATCCTGGTTTATATATTGAGGTAGATGGCGGTGTGGATAGTACTAATGCAGCTAAACTGGTTGAAGCAGGGGCAAATGTCCTGGTTGCGGGCAACTCGGTTTTTTCGGCACCCGATCCTTCTGTGGCAATCACCAACTTGAAAAAATCAGGCGCCTTATCGGTATCGTGATATAACGGTGATAATAAATACCCTGAATTTTTTTAATATTTAAAATTCTAAGCTTCAATTGTAAGTGAATTGTATGATTTTTCAAAAAAAGCAAATAATCTCTATAAATATTGTCAAATTAATTAACTTCGGCCCGTCTTAATACCGATTTGTTAATTAATTATAATTAAACAAAACCAATTTATAAACCAAATGAAATCATCGGGAGCAACGCTCAAATGCAATACAGGCTCACGATAGCTTCATTCATCATTGAAAAAATTAAATAAAATGAAACATAATTTTGGCGCCGGACCAGGCATTTTACCACACGAAGTTTTAAAACAGGCAGCAGCAGCCGTCCTTGATTTTGGAGGAATCGGACTTTCTATTTTAGAAATTTCGCATCGCTCGCCTGAGTTTGAATCTGTTTTAGACGAAGCGGTAAAACTTGTAAAAGAATTATTCAGCGTACCTGAAGGATATTCTGTTTTGTTTTTACAGGGCGGCGCCAGCACACAGTTTGCATTAGCGCCTTATAACCTGCTGCCTGAAGGTGGCAAAGCTGCGTACCTTGAAACAGGCGTATGGGCAAACAAAGCATTAAAAGAAGCCAAACTTTTTGGCGAAGTTGAAATTGTAGCTTCATCAAAAGATAAAAACTTTAATTATATCCCTAAGGATTATAAAGTTCCGGCTGATGCAGCTTATTTCCACATTACATCAAATAATACCATTTACGGTACTCAATTACAGGAATTTCCTAAATCATCCGTTCCGGTGGTTTGTGATATGTCGTCAGATATATTTAGCCGCAAGGTTAATGTTGCCGATTTTGGGCTGATCTACGCAGGTGCACAAAAAAACATGGGCCCGGCTGGTGTTACGTTGGTAATAGTTAAAGATTCTCTTTTAGGCAAAACAGGTCGTAAGATCCCTGCTATGTTTAATTACCAAACACAAATTGAAGGCGGATCGATGTATAACACGCCTCCAGTGTTTGCAATATATGTATCAATGTTAACCCTTAACTGGTTAAAATCAAAAGGCGGCGTTGATGCAATTGAAAAAGAGAACATAGCTAAAGCCCGTGTATTGTACGAGGAAATTGACCGCAACCCGTTATTTAAACCAGTATGCGAAGTTGAAGACCGTTCACACATGAATGTTTGCTTTGTGATGGAAAATCCGGAGCATGAAAAAGCATTCCTAAGGCTTTGTGATGACAAAGGAATTATCGGCATTAAAGGCCACAGAAGTGTAGGCGGTTTCCGCGCCTCAATTTATAATGCATTGCCTATCACCAGCGTTTACGTACTGATTGATGCCATGCAGGAATTTGCAGAAAAAAATAAAGCGTAGTTGATTGGGTTGATTAAGTTGATTTAGTGAGTGGTTCATCTTTCAACTTAATCAACCTAATCTAACTCAATCCAACTTAATCAACTAACAACATGATCAAAATATTAGCTAATGATGGTATCGATCCGATAGGAAAAAAAATGCTGGAAGATGCCGGTTTTTTTGTAGATACTAATAACATACCACAGGATGAATTGCCTGTAAGATTACAGGAATACGATGCTATTACTGTTCGCAGCGCTACCAAAGTGCGTAAAGCGTTAATTGACGCTTGCCCTAACCTGAAACTGATAGGCAGGGGCGGGGTAGGTGTTGATAATATAGATGTTGATTATGCCAAAGAAAAAGGCATCGGTGTGTATAACACGCCTGCTTCATCATCATTATCAGTAGCTGAGCTTGTATTTGCACAGCTTTTTGGCTGCGTGCGTTTCTTGCCCGATAGTAACCGCAAAATGCCGGTTGAAGGCAATACTAAATTTAACGATTTGAAGAAAGCTTATGCTAAAGGTATTGAGTTACGCGATAAAACGTTAGGTATTGTTGGCTTTGGCCGTATTGGTCGCGAGGTAGCAAAAATTGCTATCGGTGTTGGTATGAATGTTTTAGCGTATGATCTTTTCCCATTTAGTCCTGAACTTGAACTTACTTTAGGTGGCGGAACGAAAGTTAAGGCATCTGTTAAAACAGCTACGCTTGAAGAGATCATTAAAACGGCCGATTTCATTACCCTGCATACGCCATTTGTAGATAAAGCTCTGATTGGTGCAGAGGAATTAGCTCAAATGAAAAAAGGGGTAGGCCTTGTGAATATCTCACGAGGTGGTTTAATTGAGGAATTGGCTTTGGTTGATGCCTTAAACAGCGGCCAGGTTTCATTCGCAGCTTTGGATGTGTTTGATAATGAACCTACGCCCCGCGAAGAAATTATTAAACATCCTAAGATCTCATTAACACCGCATATTGGCGCTGCAACAAACGAAGCACAGGAACGCATTGGTGTGGAGTTGGCCAGCTTGATAATAGGGCATTTTAATAAATAGACACTAATTCCACGAATTTATCCGAATGGCACGAATTTGATTAAGTTCAATTTGTGCCATTTTGGTTTCACTATGTCATTGCGAGCGCAGCGTGGCAATCGCACGCATGATTAGTCGCCAATGCAAGTTCTACATCTTTCTATTCGCTCTGTATAGTTCGCGATTGCTTCGTTCCTCGCAATGACAAGTAGCGTTAAAGCAAATAACTAATTCCCTTTTCAGGTATCGTAACCGCATATCCTTCCACTTCCAGCGCATCCGCTAAAGCCTGCATGCTTGATACTTCACCATGTACCAGGAACACATTTTTAAGCTTTGCCTTATCCTGTTGTTTTACCGTATTAACAAGGTCGTCATGATCTCCATGAGCGCTTAATACATCTGTTTGTTTAATCGTAGCATAAACGGCCAGGTCGCGGTCTTTAATGTGTACAATGGAATCACCTCTCAATAATCGGTGCCCTAATGTGCCCTTAGCGCAGTAGCCAATAAACAATATGGTGCAATAGTAATTTTGGATATTATAAAAAAGGTGATCCTGGATACGCCCGCCTTCCAGCATCCCTGCCGATGAAATAATTATGCAGGGTTCATAGTAGTTTGATACCTGACGGCTATCTTTCAAAGATTCAACATAAACCAAATTTTCAAATTCAAATTCATCGCCGCGCTTTTGGTAAAACTCCTGCGCTTCCTCGTTTACAAGGTAATGGTATTTGCGAAATACTTCGGTTGAGCGGGTTGCCAGCGGACTATCAACAAATACCTTCACTGGCGGCAATAAACCGCTGCTAAAGATCTTATTCAGCGCATAAACTAATGATTGTGTACGCCCAATACTAAAAGCCGGGATTATTAACCGCCCCTGCTCTTTTATACATGCCTTTTCAATAGTTTCAACAAGCGCCTGCTCAACGGTTTTGTCTTTGGTATGCAGCCTGCCTCCATAGGTTGATTCAGTAACCAAATAATCAACAGGTGGCAATGGTTGCGGATCATCAAGTACCGGGTAGTTTTTACGGCCTATATCGCCGGTAAACGCAATAGATTTTTCAACGCCATCGTCATTTACTTTAAATACTGCAGCTGCTGCTCCCAATAAATGCCCTACTGGGATAAAAGTAAGCTCAACGCTGCCGTTAATCCGGAACGGCCTGTCAAACCCTATGGTTACAAAGCGGTCAACAGTATCCATCACATGTTTTTGAAGGTATAAAGGCTGTGCACCGGTATTGAATTTCCCTTTACGGTGTTTACGGCCCTTATCGGCCTTTCTCATAAATATGTTTACGGAATCGAGCAATAATAGCTCAGTCAAGTCGGCAGTAGGCGGGGTGCATAAAATCTGTCCCTCAAAGCCCAAGCGGACAAGCGTAGGCAAATTACCCGAATGATCGATATGAGCATGGGTTAGTATAACAACGTCTATTTCTTCCGGCTTAAAAGGAAAGTTTTCGTTTGCCTGTATGTTCCGGTCCTTCTCGTAATCAAGCCCGCAATCTATTAATATTTTAAATTGGCCAACCTCCAGCAAATGCATGCTCCCGGTTACCTGTTGCGCCGCCCCGTATATAGTTAATTTCATTTGTTTAAAAAGGTCATTAGTCACTGGTCATTGGTCACTCGTAAATTGTACTATAACAAACCATTGGTCATAATTAGCCTATCCGACCCTGAAACATCTAACGTCTAATGACTAATGCCCAATGTCTAATGACCAGTGAACTGATTTAACTACAAACTTATTATTAATGTTGTAACATTTTATGCCGAAATAACAATTACAGGCAAAGTTTTTGCATAGTATATAATGATTTTATAAACTCCTTTAAATTAGCCTATTTTAGTAATTATTAGACAATTAGCCATGATAAACCAAACAACGTATACCATAAACACTACAGCCGGAATGGTGGAATTGACCATTAAGCCCATAAATTCGTTATTGCCTGACGGCGATTTTTTTGCAACTGGGATCTATGAATTAACAGATGGAACGGTTGGCATGGGCGAAATAGTGTTTGATGAAAACATGAATGAATGGACCTACAACGGCATGGATGAGCTAAACTGGGATGAAGCCTCCGAAGTAGCGGCGTTTATTAAAAACTACAAAGATCCCGCGGGAGCAGATCCTGATCTGCTGCAATCATCTAAATAATTGTACTTTTAACAATAATAATCTTGAAAACAAGCAGGATTTATTGGATTAGTGATTAAATTTAGCCATCAATTATCACTAACCTGGTTACACAATGCCTAAGAAACTTATTTTTATTGGTTTATTACTTCTAGTTCGTATCGGTGTATTTGCTCAAAATACCGGTACTAATTTATTTGATGACAACTGGTTATTTTATCGTGGCGGGGCATTAAGCGCCGAAAATGAAAATTATGACGACTCCAAATGGAAAAAAGTTGATCTTCCGCATGACTGGAGTATTGAGGATCTGCCTGGTACTTCATCCCCTTTTACGCAAAATGCAATAAGCCAGGTAGGCGGTGGTTTTACCGTTGGCGGTACTGCGTGGTACCGTAAAACATTTACCGTACCTGCTGCACAAAAAGGCAAACGCTTAATTATTCAGTTCGATGGTGTTTATATGAACGCCGCAGTATTTATAAATGGGCACAATTTAGGTACGCACCCTTATGGCTATACCAGTTTTTGGTATGATATTACTGATAAGGTAAAATTTGGCGGGAAAAATATTATAGCCGTTGAGGTAAAGAACGAAGGACAAAACACCCGCTGGTACTCAGGGTCGGGAATTTATCGGCATGTATGGCTAAAAGTAACGGATCCCGTACATATAGCGCAGTGGGGAGCATTTATTACTACGCCGGAAGTTAGTGCGAAAGCTGCAAAGGTTAATATTAAAACAAATGTATTAAATGAAACTGCATCAGATCAAAAGGTTAAGCTGATTACAAAGATCCTGGATCAAAAGAATGCGGCGGTTGCAACTGTTGAGGTTGAAGAATCAATTAAAGCAGGAACATCGTTTGGATTTAAAAAGGATACTGATATTGGTAACCCTGAATTATGGTCGTGCGAGTCGCCATTATTGTATACTGCAGTTACAGAAGTTTATGTAGATGGGAAATTAACAGATGAGCAAAGAACAAGCTTTGGGATCCGTAAAATTTCATTTGACACAGAGAATGGATTTCAGCTAAATGGCAAAACCGTTAAGCTCAAGGGTGGCTGCGTGCATAATGATAACGGGCCGCTCGGCTCAAAAACCTATGACAGGGCAGAAGAGCGAAAAATTGAACTTTTAAAAGCCAGCGGGTTTAATGCCATCAGGTGTGCACACAATCCGCCTACATCTGCATTACTGGCAACCTGCGACCGTTTAGGCATGCTGGTTATTGACGAGGCATTTGATGCCTGGAAATATGGTAAAAATCCCTACGATTATCACTTGTATTTTAACGATTGGTGGAAAAAAGACATAACAAGCATGGTTACGCGCGATCAAAATCACCCCAGCATAATTATGTGGAGCATAGGTAACGAAGTGCCAGAAAAGGGAACCCCTGAAGGCGCAGAAACGGCTAAGCTTTTAGCTGAGTATACCCGCGGGCTTGATCCTACCCGGGCCGTAACATCGGCAGTTAATGATATTAGGGAGGATAAAGATCCCTTTTTTGCTAAGCTGGATGTTAGCGGTTATAATTACTCGGTTAACAGCTACGGGCATGAGGCAAGTACCTATGAGGGCGACCATAAACGGGTACCGGGCAGGGTAATGGTTGGAACAGAATCATTTCCGCTTGAATCATTCGGCAACTGGATGGAGGTAACAGATCATCCTTATGTTATAGGTGATTTTGTGTGGACATCTTTTGATTACATAGGTGAAGCAAGTATTGGCTGGCTTGGTTACCCCCAGGGTACCAGCTTCTATCCATGGAACCTGGCTTATTGCGGCGATATTGATATTTGCGGATGGAAACGTGCCCAATCTTATTACAGGGATGCGCTCTGGAAAGAAAACCAGCTATCCATTTTTGTAACCGCACCTAAACCTTCATTCGCACTGAACCCAAAAACTTCATCATGGTCAAAATGGAATTGGTTTGATGTTGTTGCCGACTGGAACTGGAATGGCTATGAAAATAAACCCCTAACAGTAAATGTATATTCATCATGCCCGCAGGTGGAGCTGTTTTTAAACAACAGGTCTTTGGGAAAAAAGGAAACAAATAGAGCCTCGAAATTTATGGCAACCTGGGATGTGCCTTACCAGACAGGGGAATTGAAAGCTATTGGTTATAATGGAGATAAAAAAGTTAATACTTCGATATTGCGCACCGCTGATGCACCTTCGGAAATTAAATTATCTGCAGACAGAACAAAGCTGAAAGCAAACAACCAGGACCTGAGCTATATTACCGTTGAACTTACGGATGCAAAAGGCAACTTAAGCCCGCGCGCCAATAACCTGGTTCATTTTAAAGTTACAGGACCCGGAACTATAGTTGGTGTTGGTAATGCTAACCCTACCAGTGTAGAGAGCGATCAGCTGCCGCAGCGAAAGGCATGGCGTGGAAAATGTTTAGTTATCATTAAATCAACAGGCAAGCCGGGTGAGATAACATTAAATGCTAGTGCAGATAAATTAGCAGGTAAAACTGTACTTTTACATACCTTTTAAATACCCCAATGGAAGAAATAGAAAATTTTTCGGAAAACATTCACGAGCAAAGTAATGAACATGCGCATCATATCCTTTCGGAAGGAAAAGAGAAATGGGTTTTGTATGTTGCGCTTACCACCGCTGTATTTGCGGTTCTAGCTGCAATAGCCGGTCTTATGGCTGGCGCACATGCAGACGAGGCCATGTTATCACAAATGCGCTCATCAGATCAATGGGCGTTTTACCAGGCAAAGGGCATTAAATCTGAAATGCTCACAACTTCCAACAAAATATTGGTAGCAATAGGCAAAGCGCCTGTTGCCGAAGATGTTGAAAAAGTAAAGGAAAATAAAACGGAGCAGGCTAAAATAATGGCCGAAGCAAAAGCTTTTCAAAAGGAGAGTGATGAACATACAGCCAAGCACTCAATCCTTGCTAAATGTGTTACACTGTTCCAGGTGGCTATTGCAATTGGCGCTATATCAATAATAACCAAACGAAAAGCGTTATGGTTAGCAAGCATGGGATTTGCAGCTATTGGGATCTTCTTTTTGGTGAGTGGGTTGTTATAAAAATAAATTTGCAATAAGCTTCAAACCTACTGGGGTCCCGGATAAAATTTTAAGAATAATCGTAATTCCGGATCATCTAAACTTTAAATACAGTGGCAAACACGTATCATCAAATTTATCTGCAAACAGTTTTTGCTGTTAAATACAGGGAAGCTGTAATTGAAAACGACTGGAAGCTTCAGCTCTTTTCAGTTATTGGTAACTTGATCAATGAAGCTAACTGTAAAACCATTATAGTAAACGGAGTGGAAGATCATGTACATTGTTTTCTCGGGCTTAAGCCTGTTGTTTCAGTTTCTGAACTAATGAAAACAGTAAAGGCGAAGTCATCCAAATACATTAATGACCATTCACTAACTCCTCATCGTTTTGAATGGCAGGAAGGGTACGGGGTATTTTCATACGGACAATCGCAAGTTGATAAGGTCTATAAATACATCCAAAACCAGGAAGAACATCATCAAAAGCAAACTTTTAAAACGGAGTACCTGGCAATGTTGAAAAAATTCAATATTGATTATGATGAACAATATCTTTTTCATGATCTGATGTAAGTATATGGGCCGTGCCTACGGCACTCGTACAGGAGGCCTAATAAGCAACGGGTTAAAACCCGTTGTTACAAAATGCTTCGAGCCTATGGCTCTTTAAAAAGCTACAGTTAATTTATAGTTTCCACCCACCGACAGGATGAGTCAGAGGCAAGGCCTCGGTCCATATTGTAGCAACGGATTTTAATCCGTTGAATATTATCAACCGGATAAATCAGAGGCATAGCCTCGGCCCATATTATAACACAGGCTTTTAATCCGTTGAATATTATCAACCGGATAAATCAGAGGCATAGCCTCGGCCCATATTATAGCAACGGATTTTAATCTGTTGAATATTATCAACCGGATAAATCAGAGGTATAGCCTCGGCCAGTATTATAGCAAGGGATTTTAATCCGTTGAACATAGGCGACCCAAAACGACTTCATCGCACTAATAATTTTATCAATCGGATAAATCAGAGGCATAGCCTCGACCCATATTGTAGCAACGGATTTTAATCCGTTGAAAATAAGCACACCGAAATGAGTGCCATAGGCACGAAATATATTCTAATAGATGGATCGCAGACCTATATCCTCTTAGCAGAGTATTGAAACGGCTATCCAACGCTCTCCCCTTTATTCCGTATCTTTGCGCCAAATGATAAACAAAGCGCTCGAAAAGCTAAAGATAACCGAACTGAATAAAATGCAGTATGCTGCGCTTGATGCTGCAAAAAAAGGAGATGTAGTTTTGCTATCTCCAACCGGTTCTGGTAAAACGCTCGGCTTTTTATTGCCTTTATTATCATTGCTAGATGAAAAGATACCAACTGTACAGGCGTTAATCCTTGTTCCTTCACGTGAATTAGCTTTGCAGATAGAACAGGTATTTAAAACCATAGGTAGTGGTTTTAAGGTAAATGTGTGCTATGGCGGTCACCCCGTAAAAATTGAGCGCAATAACCTTTCGCAACCCCCTGCTGTTTTAATTGGTACGCCCGGAAGGATTGGGCACCACCTGCGCAGGAATAGCTTTAGCACCGATACCATTAAAACATTAATATTGGATGAGTTTGATAAGGCGCTTGAGTTTGGTTTCCAGGAGGATATGACCTATATCATCCGCCAGATGGATCACCTTACAAAACGCATCCTTACATCAGCCACAAAAATGGAGGAGATCCCTGCATTTACAGGCATCAATAAACCTATCGAGGTTGATTTCCTCCAAAATAAAACAAACGTCCCTGATCTTAAATTAAAAGCTGTTATATCGCCTGCTGCTGATAAACTGGATACATTGTTTTCATTGCTCTGTAAAATAGGGGATAAGGCTACACTGATTTTTTGTAATCACCGTGATGCTGTTGAAAGGATCAGTGAACTGTTATGGAGCAGGGGATTGGAACATGATATTTTTCATGGAAAAATGGAGCAGGAAGACAGGGAACGCGCCCTGCTGAAGTTCAGGAATGGAAGCCACCGCCTGTTGATCACTACTGATCTGGCATCCCGCGGACTTGATATTCCGGAGATTGAATATATAGTGCATTATCAGCTGCCGCATAATGAAGAAGCATTTACACATCGCAACGGACGAACAGCAAGAATGCACGCGAAAGGAACGGCATACCTGATATTAACCGAGGACGAAAAATTGAAGTACCTGGATAAATCGCCGGAAATTGAAGAGTTGCCGGCTGATCTGCCTATCCCCAAACCAACACCGTGGGTAACCCTATATATTGGCGCCGGTAAAAAGGATAAAGTTAATAAAGTTGATATTGTTGGCCTGCTGCTGCAAAAGGGCGAATTAGCAAAAGATGACCTGGGATTGATAGAAGTTCTGGATTACTCATCTTATGCTGCTGTTAAGCGTAACCGGGCAAAACGAACTGTAGAATTGGTAAAAGCAGAAAAGATCAAAAACAAAAAGGTTAAAATTGAAATTTCAATATAAGTACATCATAATAAAGAGTATATGAGCAATAATGATATCATGAAAAAGCTGCGGGTAGCCATGCATTTTACGGATGATGATATTATAGAGGTTTTAAACCTGGCAAACTTTAGGATCACTAAAACAGAGCTTGGCGCTATTTTCCGCAAAGAAGATCATCCAAACTTTAAACCCTGTGGCGACCAAATCCTGCGTAATTTTTTAAACGGGCTGATCATTTATAAACGCGGGCCTAAAGAGGATAAGGCGGAGTAGTTATCTATTCTCAATCATTTTAGCCTTACCGCTTTTTATCATCTTTTGCTGTTCTTCGGTAAATGATTCTCTGCCGCCAAAATCCTGCACCCAGTAAGTGTTGTAAAACGCTATCCCGATTTCTTTAAAGCTTGGGTTCATCAGGTTTTTGCAATGGCCCGGGCTTTTAAACCATCCATCCATTACCTCTGCAATGCTCATTTGGCCCTGGGCAATGTTTTCACCTATGGCAAAGCTTTTATAACCTTTATAAACATAGCCTGCAGTTATTATGCGCTTATCCATTGTGCGTCCATCTTTACTGGTATGGCTAAAATAATTTTTGTTGGCCATGTCTTTAGCATGTCGTAATGCTGCCACTTCCAGCTCATCGTTCCAAACTAAAGGTGGGGCCGGTGGCATAAAGGTAGTGCCGCAATTGCAGCCTTTTTGTCGCGTATGATTAATATCTTCTAAAAACTCGCGCCTGAATTCTGAGGTGCTGACGGTTCTTTGTGCAAATGCTGATTGAAAAAAGAATATCGACAGGATTACAAATAGTCCTTTAATTAAAATTTTCATAACTATTTGACAACTAACATCAACAGAGGTTTAGTATCATCAAAGTAAAATAAATTACTTTCTCCGTCTTCGGATAATTGATCTCCAGTTACCTCTTTTGCGCTTATGAAAAATGAATACGGCAACAACAACTAATGAAATTGCAATTACCAGTACTATAACGAAGCTACTTTCCTGGCGGAGTTTCCTTTGTAAAGCTTTCTGGTATTTGAGGTAAATACTTTTTTTTTGATCTGTACTGAATCCGCCTTTTTCTTTTCCATGGAATCTTTTTGCGCTAAGCTGGCAGTTAGTTTTGCCTCCTCATCTTTACGGATACTTTCCTCTAACGAATCGCGTTTTTTTAGTACTGCTTCTTCTTTAGGATAGTTTTTTAAGCGGCTGTAAAGCAAAGCAAAATTCTTTAATACTTCCGATTCTGTTTTTTGATAATGATTAGCTTGTGCAATTTGTAAAGCCTCATTTAAATCGCCCATTGCTAGGGTATAATCTTTCAGCTCACTTTTTATGGTTGATAGCGTAATAAGCGATGCTATTATGTTAGCGGGATCTTTTTTAGCTCTTGATAAGGAATTAGATTGTAGAATGAACCATTTTGCCTGGCTATATTTCCTTTGCGACATATAAACCTTTACCAGGTGGTCGAAAGATATTCGCAAACCTACGGTATCGTTAAAGTGAGAATATTGGTGCAGTGCCAGCATGGTATAATTTAATGCTTTGCTTTGATAGCTTACGCGGGTCATCCGGTTGCTGATAGTATCATAGGCCAGGTAACGGGTTGCAATTTCGTTATAGATCTGTCCCTTAAATAAATCGGCCGCAGGTAGTTTTAATTGTTGTTTAAGGCTGTCAAGACTCATTGTGGCCAGGTGTTGTTTCACACTATCTTTATTAGTCCTGTAAATCACAGATTTTATGCTGTCTTCTCTTATTAATACAGCTAACAGCCTCAGGCTATCCGCATTCTTTATTCTTAACTGGTTATTTGGATTCTCCGCCAAATGCGAGTCGGCAATGCTCAGGCTGCCTGAATGCTTTACAAGCATTGAGAAACTAAGGCTATCCGGGTAAGTGATTGCCAGTAAACCGAAATCACTTTCGTGATGTATAGGTATTGAGTAATTTAAATCGGCAGGCGTGTGTACGGTTGTAGCCAAATTAAAATTGTTCTTAGGGAGAGCGGTCACTGAAAAATCAGGCAGTGTTAAATATTTAAGATTTGCTGTTGATTGCTCTTGTAATTTAATGCTGTCTTTTGGCGCATCGGGTCCTATTACCTTATCGGTATCAATAGGACATACCGACGCTGATAACTTCAGGCAAAATAATATTAAAACAAATAGCGTAATCGTTTTTTTCATGTGCTATCCCGGGGCAAGGGGTATAAATATACTTATCACATTCAAAAAATGTGCCTATAATTTGCTATATGACAATAATTGGTATTGTTTTTTCCTCCTAATAAATTATTTATTGCTATGTGAAAATAAAAACGCCTTTATTTGAAAATTCGCGCAAGAAAAACATATTAACAAATGTTAATAATAGGGTAGAGTGGTCAGTACTGACAAGTAATTAGTACAATAATTCCAGAGAAGATGAGGGAATGCTGATATTAGCTGATATACTTTTCGTATTTCTCAACAAAGGTTTTGAAAAAGTTTATACGGGTAAGTAATAAATTGAATATTATGATGCCAACTGTAGCCGAGAGTATTCCAGCTAATACATCAATTATATAATGATGGCTTGCGTACACGGCAGTAAACCAAATGCCAAGCATTACTATTGCAAAAAATATATTTATTAGCCCCAGCCGGTTTTTTATGCCGTAATACAAAACCACAACAGGGTATGATGAATGCAGGGAAGGCATGGCGGCAAATACATTTGAACCTTTGGCATAGATAGACTTAAATATGCCTCTATGAAAGTAATTGTCAAACTTAGCCAATCCGGCGGTGTTGCCCGGTGTTTTGGCATGGAAAATAAAGCCATTATACTGTACATACCATGGTGGTGCAGCGGGATACAGGTAATAAACTATAAAGCCGATAAAGTTTATTAATACAAACGTTAATGAAAAATATAGGAATTGCCGCCTGTTTTTAAAAAACAAAAAACCTGCAAATGCCAGGGGGACGGGGATCCAGCAGAGGTAAAAGATCCCTGCAGCTACATCAATCCAGGTTTTCCCATTTATTCGCCAATATTCATTAGCAGTTAAAAGCTTACCATTAAAATGGACCCCAAACAGGTGCTTTTCTAAATTATACAGATCGGCTATATGTACCGTATTATAATTATAGTTTGGAAAAGCCTTCATATAATCGAAGATGATCCAGTAAACTATAAATATTGAAAAGCCTATTATGAACTTGCGGCTGATTGACGAGAGGAAAAATGCGGCATTAAAGATCCCTGCAAGAACTAATTGATCGCTTTTAAAGCCAACCAGCAGAACCGATAACAGTAAATAGAATACAGTTATTGCTAAAACAGTAGCTACAGATCGTGTATTGATCTTAATACAATCACTAACAGCATTATCCATGCTATTTTTTTAAGAAATCTGACCGGAAAATTTTGTCCCAAAGCGGCGAGCTAACACCATATCCTTTGGCCGGATCCTGGTAATGGTGCAGCATGTGGTGCTGTTTTATTTTTTTCCAGATATTACCTTTAAAATTAAAGTGATGTATAGCATAGTGCGATATATCGTAAAAAAGGTAGCCTAATATAAAGGCAGGGAAAAAACCAAAAACATAGTTGGTTGGCAAAATGGCATTAAACAAAAAGTAAAAGCCGGTTGCCAAAGGAATACTCATTGAAGGAGGAAGCACAAGGCGTTTGGCATCGCTTGGATAATCATGATGTACACCATGAAAAACAAAGTGCATTCTTTGCGCCCATGGCTTATCAGCAGGCTCGTAATGAAATACAAAGCGGTGCATTATGTATTCAACCAATGTCCATATAAATAGACCTGATATAAATAATTCAATAAAAAGAAAGGCGCCCAAACCGGTTTGCGTGTATTTATAAATACAAAAAGCTATTACGGGTACAAAAATATACAGGGGTACGGTGAAATGAACTTTAGATAAACTTTCTAAAAAATCACTCTTAAACATTCTCACAGATTCCTGTGAATTGGAAACATATTTCTTTTTCATCTCTGCTCAGGGTTTAAAATATTTTAAAATTTCTCTGCCTGTTATTCAATTTATCAATTTATTTGTAACACCAATTTTAGCAATGTTTTGGCGAACTGTAAACCTTTTTATGTAATTGTTACGAAGATATGATATTTTCTGTCTACGTGGCTTATCTAAAATATAAATTGATTAATATTTAAACCGCCGGGCAGTCAAATTATTGTTGTTCTAAAAGCGACTTTTTAGCATCAACCAGTCTCTTAAAAGCGGTGATATTTGTAAGTACTGCTACAACGGCAATTGGAAAAGTAAATATCGTCATGGTTTCAAAAATGTGAAATTTAATCCCCGGTACATAAAGCTTATAATCGCCGCCAATATATAATGAGGTTAATCCGCAAAGCATGGCACACAAGCCAATAGTAACCACACGCTCCGGGCGTTGCATTAAACCACCTTTGCACTCAATGCCAAGCCCTTCGGCGCGGGCCCTTACATAGCTTACCATCATTGAGCCTATCAGCGCGATAAAGGCAAATATCGAACTTAAAAAATAATGATGACCAACCAGGTAATAACAGATGCCTAAAAACATTATCAATTCACTATAACGGTCTAATACTGAATCATACAAAGCGCCAAATGTTGATTTCATATTTCCAAGGCGGGCTACTTGTCCGTCAAGCATATCAAACAAACCGGCAAAAAGTATCAGGCCGCCGGCCCATCCCACATAGGTAAGATCGCCACGGTTACCTTCCTCGGCACCAATAATAAATATTACGGCTACACCCACATTCAGTACAAAACCAATTGATGTAACTGCATTTGGCGTAAGGCCCAATTTTATAAAAACTTTAACTACAGGATCTATAACCTTGTAAATACCTAGTTGAAGGTTAGTGCGTACCGATGTTTGCTGTTCCATTGCTAATATTGCCGTTATTTAAAAATCAAATTTTACTCTTGCACGGATCCCGTATTTCGAAACATCAGGATGATCTAAATAAGTAAATCGCCTAACTAAGTCAACCCGTACAAATTTAAATATATTTTCGATCCCAACACTACCTTCAACATAAGGAGTTTTTCCTAATGCATATGTTATAGGCTGACCCGTTGAAGATACAGGAAATTGATATAATGATGGGTGTAATGAAGGATTATTAGTATCACTTACACCACCATAAATTGCTTTAAGGGAGAGTACCTCGCGCCATTTTAATTTTTTTAACAATGGCACCTTGTTAAAAAAGAACCCTACAAAATGCTGATCAATATTTACACTTGCGTAATGATCACCCACAAACTCTAAAAAGTTCATTAAGTTGTAAGAGTAAATATCGTAAGCATACGTTTGGTTTGCCCTGAATATATCAAGCAAAGGATAAGGCACCTGGCCAAATGTCTTTGCAGCCTCAACAGTTACGTCGGCATAGCCCAGGTATGATAGATAAAAACGCTTGTCTACTTCAACATGCAGGTTTTGATAACCATAAGGACTACCTAAAACATTTTTTAAACCGGCAGTGTAATCAAGCGATAGAATGGGGTATTTACTTGGTACCGGAGTGCGGTATATTTTACCCTGGTAAAACTGTTCTTTTGGTGCATACCTTAAGCTTAATCCAACTTCGCTGGTAGTTAAATCTTTTACAACATTTGCCGGGTCATTTCCTACACTATTTAAAAAGTACAGGGAACCTGCCGGTGCCTGGGTTAGTCTTTTGAGGCTAAAGTGGTAAGAAAAATGACTTTCAAATTCATGTACATAATCAAAGTTATAGCTTCTGTCGTACAGGTATTTGTCGTTTTGACCACGCTTAAATGATAATAAAAAATTGTCTTCCTGTACAAATTGCAGGTTTGCGCCCGGGATATGTGTATCATATTGAGTGCTCACCCTAACGTAATCCTGTGGAAACTTATAGATAGATTTATTATTAAGTGAGTAGGTAGCACTCAAAAAGTATTTAAATTGCTGATCCTTAAATCCATAAGCTCCGTAAGTTTCAAAATAATAACGTTTGCTTAGTTCGGGAGTTGTACGGCCGCCAACACGGAGTTTAAAACCTTCAACCGGGTTAAAGCTATAAAATGTATTTGCCGGGCCTAATTCAAACCCACCGAAACCTTTATAGCCCGCTAATATTAATGTGGCAATATCCATTGTACGCCTGAAAGAAGGCATGTTACGGAGACTGTCGACATTTTTGTAGACTTTTGATTCAGCTCTGCTAAGCGTATCCAGGCGGTTTTCTTTCCAAAACTCATCGCTTTTGTGTTTTACTTCATCCGATTCTGCAAGCTCCTGGTGTTGGTATGTACTATCTGGATGGGGTATATTTACAGCATAGTTTCCATAGGTAATAGTCCTGATCCCAAACATGCCGCCTTTTTTATTTTTGGTTAAGCCAAAATCAGCAAGCGTAGTGCTTTTGCTCAGGTGAAACCGGCCATCAGGGTTTTGTTCAAACTCCTGGTCAACCCTCATTGAGTTAACAAAATTAAGGTTGATATTTTTGTTGATGTTAAGCTCAACTTTTTCCACAGCATAATTACCATCAAGCGTTACGTACAGCTTGCCAACAAAAAGCATATCGGCAGTGTTACGTGGTGTAAAACTTAGCTCAATAAGCTTGGTGTTTTTAAAAGCAATGGTATCGGTTATAAAAAACTTATAAAAAGTTGGCGCAGAATTGGCTATCGGGCTCAAAAAGTTATTAGTCATCAGGAAGATTACATTGTCATAAATATCAACCTTGTAATACATGTGCTTAAAATACGCACCCAAACCCTCACTGTCGATCGAGCCGCCAAAATTTACATTTTTATCGCCCAGTACAATTGTTTTCTCCTTTTCGGGGCTTTTGCGGTAGTAGTATTGAGAAAGTTTTTCATTAAGGAAAATTGGTAGTAGTGATTTACCGGGCACTGTAGTGCTGTCCCTGTTATTTATAACAAATGCATACTTACGAAAAAACTTTTTATCAGCCAGTGTTGGAGAAACATTGGTTAATGAAAACTGCATTTTATCGTATTCTTTATATTCAACATAAGGATAGCTTTCAGGGCGGTTTTTTTCTTTGTTTTCAATAACCTTACGGATCAGTTCAACTGCCGGATTGTCTTTATTCCGGTATTTAGGCTTTTTACCCGAAGTAACTGTAACCTCATTCAACTGGTTAGCAACAGGGACTAGCCTTACATTTATAACTTGTGTTATACCCTGCTTAATGGGTAAAAAGGCGTCTTTATACCCCAAAAAAGAAACTTTGATCTGTTTAACTGCTCCATCAGTACTGATATTGAATTGACCATCGTTATTTGTCGGGCCTCCTATGGTGGTACCTGCAAATGCAACAGTTACAAAAGGCATTGGCTGTTTATTACTGGCATCAGTAACAATGCCGCTAACAACCGTTGTTTGTGCAAATATTATAGAGGTAAAAAGTAAAAAGAAGCTTAATAAAAATAACTTCTTGTATAAGTATGTATAGTTCATGTAGTTTACGCTCTTATGCAGATACAAATTTTATAGATATACGGGATTTTAAGCTATAAAATATGTATGAATCATCTTTTAACAATATTTAACCAATTTACTTAACAATAAACACTCCAAATATTGCTGATAACATAACCAGTTTGTAAAATCATTGTGTTATCAATGGTTTTACTTTTAAATCAGAAACCTTCGCCTTAAAAAGCCATATTTATAAAAGCTTTTTGGGTAGATGGGGTTAATTGTAACTAAAAGCCAAAGGTAAAAAAAATCCTTACAGACTATTGTGGTCAAAAAGTCAAATATGATTTGCAACGGGGCTGGTTTGGAACTTTACAATTGTATTATCATAAATTAACCCCTACAACGGGGAAAAGCAAGAGGTTATTATGAACGCTGTAAGTTGGTATATAATTGTTACAATTTGCAAATAGTTATATATACCAAAGAATGAAATTTAAGGGTAGAGAAATATGTTAATTAAGCTGAAAGGGTTGTAAATGTTAATTTACAACCCTTTCAATATTTATACCTTTATAATTTGGTTAAAGCACATCAACCAATTCCTGGTAATAGTCAAGACCCAGGTGAGTGATCAGGTCTTCGCCCATTAAGTGGCGCAGGGTGTTTTGTAATTTTATTAATTGTTTAAAGATATCATTTTCAGGTGGCAGGCCTTCTGCTGTTTGCGGCGATTTAAGGTAGAACGACAACCATTCCTGGATTCCGCTCATGCCTGATCTTTTAGCAAGGTCACTAAATAAAGCCAGATCCAAAGCGATTGGCGCAGCTAAAATAGAGTCGCGGCAAAGGAAATTGATCTTGATCTGCATTTTATAACCTAACCAGCCAAAAATGTCAATGTTGTCCCAACTTTCTTTGTTATCACCATGCGGAGGGTAGTAATCAATACGGATCTTATGATACAGATCACCGTATAGCTCAGGGTTATCTTCCGGCCTTAAAATATCTTCCAGTACACCCAGTTTTGAAACTTCTTTAGTTTTAAAGTTATCCGGATCATCCAATACCAAACCATCGCGGTTACCTAAAATATTGGTTGAAAACCAGCCTTTAACACCTAATGAACGTGCCGCTAAGCCCGGGGCCAAAATGGTTTTCATTAAAGTTTGCCCTGTTTTAAAGTCTTTACCGGCAATTGGGGTTTCGGTACGTTTTGCCAGCTCTATCATAGCCGGTATATCAACTGTTAAGTTAGGTGCGCCGTTTGCAAACGGAATCCCCATTTTTAAAGCTGCATAAGCATAGATCATACTTGGCGAAATGCGTTTATCGTCATCAAGTAAAGCCTGCTCAAACTTTTCAACAGTTTGATGAATATCTGAGGCTTCGTAATATATTTCTGTTGATCCGCACCAGATTAATACTATACGGTCGCAGCCATTTTTTTCTTTAAAAGTGGTAATGTCATTCATTACCTCCTGCGCCATCTCATAACGGGTACCTGTTTTAACGTGGGTGCCAATAAGATTTTTAGCGTAGTTTTTATCAAATGCCGCTTTCATAGGCACAACAACTTCAAGCTCGGCTTTTACAGATTTTAACAAATCTGCTTCAAGTACTTTAGCTTTGGTTGCAGCTTCATAAACATTATCTGAGTATACATCCCATCCGCCAAATACAATATCCTCCAATTTAGCCAATGGAACAAAATCCTTAACTTTTGGGTAACGGTTCTCTGTTCTTTTTCCTAAACGTATGCTCCCCATTTGGGTAAGTGAGCCAATTGGTTGCGATATACCTTTTTTTACGGCTTCAACGCCGGCAATCATGGTTGTGGCTACGGCTCCCAGGCCCGGAATTAAAATACCTAATTTACCATTAGCTGGTTTAATATTAGTTTTCATATTTATTAATTATAGTGTATACATTTTATAGCCACTTATTGGCTTTATACCATTTTAATGTTTCGGTTACTCCCGATCTTAAATCATACTGGGGAGAAAATCCAAGATCGGCCTCGGCCAGGGCAATATCACAGTTCCAGTTAACCGCCATCAGCTCATTTAGCTTTTCAATATTTAATACTGAAGCTTTATTGGCCAAAGAACTCACTTTTTCGGATATGTTAGCTATTAATTTTACAAAGTTTACAGGTAAATGAAATTTAATCGTTTTTAAATTTAGCACTTCCCTGGTAATATTACCTAACGCATAGCGATCATAAAAATTTCCGTCGCTTAGGTTATATGTTTTTTTATTGCCTGCATGTAAAGCTTTAATTGCTGCTTTAGCCAAATCTGTAACGTATATAAGGCTTAAGTTTTGCTCAATATTACCAATATACGGTTCAATATGATTGTTCAGTTGTTTAAAAAAAATAAAAATATCACGGTCGCGCGGCCCATATACACCTGTGGGCCTTAATATTGTATAATCTAAATCAGCTAAGCTTTTTAATTTTTCTTCAGCAAGCAGTTTACTCCTGCCGTAGGCCGTAACCGGGGCAGGGGCAGTCCTTTCAGTTATTATTCCACTTAGTGTGTTTAGAGGTCCTACTGCTGCCAGGCTGCTTACAAGTACGAATTTTTTTAAGCTGATATTACTTTCAAGGGCAGCCAATGCAAGATTATAAGTATAACCTGCATTTATATTATCATATTCAGCTGCCGACCTTGCCTTGGTAACCCCGGCTGCGTGAATAATATAATCGTACTTGTTTTCATTTATGTTATCCTTTAACGCCTGCAGGTTGGTAAAGTCCGGATATGTATACTGAATATCAAAACCATCTAAATGGTCGGTTTTACTGCTTTTGCGTACTGCTGCAAATACCTCGAGGTTGTTATTTATTGCTTCATTAATAAGGTGGTAACCAACAAACCCACTTGCACCGGTTATTAAAACCCGTTCCTTCATATCTGTTTTTCGTAGATCCTGTATGTTTTATACGGATCTCCTTTAATAGCAATAATGGCTTCGTTTATAAGCACATTGTTTTCCAATGTCCAGCCTGCTTCTGCGTGCAACAGCCCTTTTCTTTTATATGCACTTATTATTGATCCATATAAACAAGCTTCGATCCCCATTTTGCGATAGCCGTCAACAACACCAAGCGCGTAAATACGGATGCTTTTTATCTTCTTTTTATTCAATAACAATTTGAAGATCCCGGTAGGGAGTAAACGGCCTCTTTTTATTTTTTGGAAGATCTCGTTAAAATTTGGCAAGGCTAAGCCAAAGCCAACAATTTTATTATTCTGCTCGGCAACCCAAACAAAATCGTCATCCAAAATCAATTTCAGGTCTTTAGCCAGGTAGTCAAACTCCTCATCGGTAAATGGCACAAACCCGGTGTTTTGATCCCAGGCGGAGTTATAAACCTCGCGCACCTTGGCAACTTCATTCTTAAAGTCTTTCAAATTAACCTTACGGATAACTATGTTATTACGCTTTAGCCTTTCCTGCAAAGCAGTTAACAACCTTATTGATTTATCATCGTACCCATCGCCGTCCCAGTGCCAGGCGATAAGGTCAATTTGTTTTTCAAATTTTGCTTTTTCAATCAGGTCGATATAATACGGATAATTATAGGTCATCATCAGCATCGGCGGGCTGTCAAAACCTTTGATCAGCAAACCGCATGATTCATTGGTAGAAAAGTTAACCGGGCCAATAAAGTTTTGATCTACTCCTTTTTCTTTAAGCCATTGTGCAGCGGTTTCAAAAAGCAGGTTGGCTGTTTCCTGATCATTTATACAATCAAAAAAGCCCCAAAAGCCATCGTTTCGCTTATTGTACTCATTGTGGCTGTTATTTAAAATAGCGGCTATGCGGCCAACTATTTTATCACCATCATAAGCCAAAAAAGTTTGCAATAAATTATGCTTGTGAAAAGGGTGGATGGTCAGTAAGTCGCGCTGGGCGATAAATAATTCAGGAACATAGTTTGGATCGTTCTTGTAAAGGTCATGCGGAAAATCAATAAATGCCCCAAGTTCTTTCTTAGAATTAACCTGTACTATTTTCTTCATCAGGATGTTAAGTTCAGTAATGTGTATGTCCTTAAACGTAAATAAGCATCGCGGATAAATTAATATCTGCGATGCTTGTTTTATTGCGCTAAGTTATTGCTATATCGGCACGGGCCGGGTTTATATATTTTCTTTAATTGATGTAACGCCAACATCTTTAAATGCTTTTGCAATTTTCTCAATGGCTTCTTCGATCTGCTCGAAAGTGTGTGTGGCCATTAACGAAAAACGCAATAACGATGAGTCGGAAGGTACGGCAGGAGAAACAACAGGGTTAACAAATATTCCGGCATCCTGTAAATGCTTGGTAACAAGGAATGTTTTATGATTGTCCCTAACGTAGATAGGCAGGATAGGGCTTTCGGTTGGGCCCAAATCAAAACCTTCTTCTAAAAGAAGTTTCATTGCATAATTGGTATTGTCCCAAAGCTTGGCAATGCGCTCAGGCTCTGATTCAATAATATCCAGCGCTGCAATTACACTCGCCACAGATGCCGGAGGCATACTTGCGCTAAACATTAGCGCGCGTGCACGGTGTTTTAAATAGTCAATTGTTTCAGCGTCGCTGGCAATAAATCCGCCTAATGAGGCCAATGATTTACTGAAAGTTCCCATTATCAGGTCAACCTGGTCTGTAAGGCCAAAATGTGAAGCAGTACCTGCACCATTGTGACCAATAACACCCAAACTATGGGCATCATCAACCATTATGTTGGCGCCAAACTTATCGGCTATCTTAACAATTTCAGGAAGCTTAACAATGTCGCCCTCCATACTAAAGATCCCATCAACGGCAATCAGCTTAACAGCTTCTTCAGGTAAAATACTCAGCTTGCGCTGAAGATCTTCCATATCGTTATGGGCATATTTAATAACTTTTGAAAATGATAATCTGCTTCCGTCAATTAACGAAGCGTGGTCATATTCATCCAGTATCAAATAATCATTGCGGCCGGTAATGCTTGAAAGCACCCCCAGGTTAACCTGGAAACCGGTGCTGAACAATACAGCAGCTTCCTTATCAACATATTTAGCAAGCCTTTTTTCTAACTCAATATGTATATCAAGCGTCCCGTTTAAAAATCTTGATCCAGCACAGCCTGTTCCGTATTTATCAATTGCTTTTTTAGATGCTTCTTTTATTTTAGGATGACTTGTTAATCCTAAGTAAGAATTGGAACCAAACATTAATACACGTTTGCCATCTATAAATACTTCTGTATCCTGACCAGACTCGATCGGTCTGAAATACGGATATAGGCCCATTTCCCGGATTAGGTTGGCATCCTGGAATTGTGCGATCTTCTCATGTAGTCTTTTAACCATGTATTAACCCTGCTTAAATTTTTTGTAAAAATACCATGAATTAGGTTATCTTCTTATAATTAGTTAGTAATTTTTTTAATTACGATAAAAGCAAACCAGCTCCCATTCGGCAAATTAATTAAATTTTTTAGTTATTTGGTGACACTATTTTTCATTTTTTTATAAAAACTTCAAAAACACCGCTTAATTGTTGTTTTTGTGACATTGTTACGTAAAATTTTTGTTGCTTGTTTTACGGAAGAAAGAAAATGTAACCATATTAGCATATCCTTATTAAAATTAAAAATTATCGACAACCATTGTCCTTAATTTGTGTTACTAATTGGATGCTGCACCTCAATATATGAAAAAATCTGCCTATTCACTAATATTTTGTTTAACAATAATTTTGCCAACTGTCCTTTTTGCGCAAACCAGCGGCGATACCATTGTAACCTTAAAGCAATGTGTTGACTTTGCTTTACGCAACCAGCCGGTGGTAAGGCAAGCATCCATTGACCAGGAAATTAGTGAAAGAGATATAAAGATAAGCCTTTCTGGTTGGTTGCCGCAGGTAAATGGCTCGGGGCAATATCAGCATTATTTTAAGGGCACCCCTCAAAATACCAATACAGGTGCAACACCGGTTGCCGGTACAAGGATTGATGAATTTTCAACGTTGGGACTACAGGCCAGCCAGGTTATTTATAATAATGATGTGCTGCAGGCAGCTAAAGCAGCTAAATATTCGCGCCAATATTATAAGGAAAATATTTTAAGCAGCCAGATAAATGTGGTATCAGACGTTAGCAAAGCATTTTTTGATGTACTGCTATCGCAAAAACAACTGGATATTTTAAATGAGGATATTACCAGGCTGCAACGCAGTTTAAAAGATGCCTACAACAGATACCAGGCCGGCGTTTCTGACAAAATTGATTATAAACAGGCAACCATCTCGCTAAATAATTCAATAGCAAGCCGCAAACAAACTGCCGAGGCAATTAACAGCAAACTGGCTTATTTGAAACAAATAATGGGGATCTCCGCAGGTCATAATTTAGTATTATCGTACGATTCTACTCATTATGAGCAGGAAGCCAATATTGATACTAACCAGCGGCTTGATGTAAATAACCGCATTGAATATCGCTTATTAAAAACACAAAGAAACCTGCAGGTGGTAAATGTAAATTATTATAAATATGGTTTTTTGCCTTCCCTGTCGGCAGTGGGCAGCTATAACTGGGTATATTTAAGCAATAAATTCAGTAACCTTTACAATACTTCGTTTCCAAGCGCCTATGCGGGGCTTTCATTGGCATTACCTATTTTTCAGGGCGGTAAGCGTTTGCAAAACCTAAGTAAGGCGCGTTTGCAGACTACACGCAGCGACCTGGATATCGAAAATTCCGCAAATACCATTAATACCGAATATGTACAGGCAATAGCCAGTTATAAAAGTAACTATACCAGCTGGCAGCTGATAAAACAAAATGTTGACCTTGCCAAAGACGTATACAAAGTAGTTAGTCTTCAGTACAGGGAAGGTATTAAAACTTACCTTGATGTAATTGTGGCGCAATCTGATTTGCGGACTGCCGAATTGAATTATTATAATGCGTTGTTCCAGTTATTATCAAGTAAGATAGACCTGGAGAAATCATTGGGTACATTATCAGTACAATAAAAATTGAATATGAAAACAAGAGATATACTTTTAACAGGAACGGTTTGTATGTTAATATGGTCATCATGCCATAATAACGACAAGGCAAAGCAAAACGCCGCCCCCCCGCCAACGCCGGTGAACGTTACTGAAGCTAAAAAAGCCGAAGCCATTTATTATGATAAATTCCAGGGAAGCGTAATTGCTTTAAATACTGTTGAGCTTAGAAGCCAGGTTACCGGTTTTATAACCGGTATATTTTTTAAAGAGGGTGAAATTGTATCAAAAGGTAAACCTTTGTATGAAATAGACAGGCGTAAGTTTTTGGATGCCTATACCCAGGCCGAAGCTAATTTACAAAGCGCACAGGCTAACCTGGTAAAATCTCAAAAAGATATTGACAGGTATAACATGCTGCTTAAAAACGATGCTGTTGCCCGCCAAACTGTTGACCAGGCCGAAGCTACCTTCGAAACCAGTAAAAGCCAGGTAGCAGTAGCAAAGGCCGCGGTAGCATCTGCAAAAACCGATCTTTCATATGCAACAATAAGCGCTCCTTTTACTGGCCGCATAGGCATTTCGCAGGTAAAGCTGGGTGCACAGGTTACACCAGGCAGTACTTTGTTAAACACCATATCAAGCGAGCATCCTATTGGTGTTGATGTGGTAATTAATGAGCAGGATATTAACCGTTTTTACGGTCTGCAAAAAAGCAGCACAGATTCTACCTTTAAACTCCAGCTATCTGATGGTACTACTTATAACCAATCGGGTAAAGTACTGGCTATTGACAGGGGGGTGAATAGCCAAACAGGAACCATCAAGGTAAGAATTGAATTTCCAAACCAGAGTGATGTGCTTAAGGATGGCATGAGCTGCGTTTTAAATGTATTGAACAGCGAATCGGGAAACAAGCTGCAGATCCCATACAAAGCAGTGTCTGAAAACATGGGCGAGTTTTTTGTATTTGTTTCCCTTGATACTATGGCCAAGCAGCATAAAGTAAAATTGGGCCCGCGGATAGGTACTGACGTGGTTATAACATCCGGGTTAGCTCCGGGCGATAAAGTTATTACCGATGGTTTTCAGCGTTTGCGCGACAGCGGGAAAATTACGCTGGGAAAACCGGTAGAGCAGGGGGCTCCGGCTAAAGCTAAACAATAAGCTTTATTGCATTGTAAAACAGTACAGGAAAATAATTGATCCTTTTCTAAAAACAAACGAATGATCGCAGATACTTTTATAAAAAGACCGGTTACAGCAATTGTTATTTCATTGGTAATTGTGGTGGTTGGTATTTTATCCATCACCAGCCTGGCAATAGGGCAGTATCCTGAAATTTCACCGCCAACCGTACAAATTACAGGTACATACAGCGGTGCCGATGCCTTAACGGTTGAGCAAACCGTTGCCACGCCAATTGAAGTACAGGTAAACGGCACACCCGGAATGACCTACCTGCAGAGTAACAGTACAAGCAATGGTCAAATGACCATGACCGCAAACTTTGAAGTTGGTACTGATATTAATATAGCTGCGCTTGATGTGCAGAACCGGGTTGGTATAGCTACACCAACTTTACCACAGGATGTACAGCGTTTAGGATTAACCGTTCGTAAACGTAACCCCAGCATATTAATGCTGGTTGCCATGTTCGCTCCTAAGGGAACGCATGATGTTACCTTTATGGATAACTACACCAATATTTTTATAAAGGATGCGCTTTTGCGTGCAAAAGGTGTGGGCGACGTTTTTACCCGTGCTGATGATTTTAGTATGAGGATTTGGCTAAAGCCTGATAAGCTTGCTGCACTTGGAATGACAGCTGCCGATGTAACCGCTGCATTGAATGAGCAAAATGCACAGGTAGCAGCCGGAACGGTCGGATCAACACCGCAGGAAAAAGCACAGCCTTTTGAGTATACCGTATTGGTAAAAGGGCGCTTATCAAAACCTGAAGAATTTGCCAATGTTATAGTAAAAACAATCCCCAGTACCGGCGCTATTGTTCATTTAAAGGATGTTGCCCGCGTTGAGCTGGGCAAGTTTAACTACGCCGGTAATTCATTTGTTGATGGCAGAAGAGCATCGTACCTGTTAATATACCAGGCTCCAAATAGTAATGCCATTGAAACAGCCGATGCAGTGTATGCCACCATGAACGAGCTTAAAAAGGCTTTTCCAACCGATGTTGATTACGTAGTGCCATTTGAATCAATAACTGTAGTAAAGGTATCAGTTCAGGAGGTTGTTGAAACACTGCTGATTGCACTTGTATTAGTTATAATAGTTGTGTTTTTGTTTTTACAAAGCTGGCGTACAACACTTATCCCGGTGCTGGCCATCCCTGTATCAATCATCGGTACCTTTATATTTTTTATACCATTGCACTTCACTATAAATACACTTACCTTATTTGGCTTTGTGCTTGCTATTGGTATTGTGGTTGATGATGCCATTGTGGTGGTTGAGTCGGTGCAGCATTATATGGATGAAAAGGGGATGTCGCCAAAAGACGCGACAATTCATGCAATGCGCGACATATCTGCACCGGTAATAGCAATAGCGCTGATATTGGCGGCGGTATTTGTTCCTGTAGGATTTATACCGGGCATTGTAGGCAGGCTATACCAGCAGTTTGCCATAACCATTGCCATCTCCGTTTTGATCTCGGCATTTGTGGCTTTATCATTAACACCGGCATTGTGTACCCTTATTTTGCGTCCGCATAAAATTGATGATAAATCAAAAGGGCTCAATAAATTCTTTTTTAAGTTTAATGAATGGTTTGAGCGCATAACGGGCAAGTATAGAAATGGGGTTGATAAGGGTATAAAAAACTCCAAATTTGTGATCATTATATTAGTGTGCATAGTTGTTGGAACCATTATTTTATTCAGGAATAAGCCAAGTGGATTTATACCACTGGAAGATGACGGCAGGATCTATGTTACCTATGATTTGCCGGAGGCTTCATCAACACAAAGAACCGTTACCGTTTTACATCAGATGATGGCCACCATGGATAGCATACCAGGCATCCTGCATTATGCAGCCCTTGGCGGATTAAACGCGGTGAGCTTTGCCAGTAAATCAAACAGTGCAACCATATTTGTTCAGCTTAAACCGTGGGATCAAAGAAAGACCGCTGAAACTCAAATAGGAGCCATTATAGCTAATTTGCAAAAACGGTTGGCAAGGTTTAAGGAAGCCAGTGTAGTTGTAATTCAACCACCGGCAATCCCGGGTTTGGGAAGCACGGGCGGTTTCTCATTTATAATGGAAGAGAAAGAAGCCGGTGGAGATATAAAAACCTTTGAGAAAACCTTGAGGCAGCTTACTGCTGCAATTAATAAACGCCCTGAAATAGGCAAAGCGTTTTCATTTTTTACAGCAAGTACGCCAGCTTACCAGCTTACTATCGATCGTGAAAAAGCCAAACGCCTGGGTGTTGCCATTAGCGATATTAATAATGCTTTACAAACCTATATGGGAAGTATATTTATTAATGACTTTACCATTTACGGGCGAAACTTTCACGTGGTGGCCCAGGCCGATACCAATTACCGGACTAATATTGATAACATAGGGCAATATTTTGTGCGTAACCAGGCAGGGGGGATGGTACCATTAAGCACAGTAACAAATCATACGGTAATTGAAAACGCACCATTAATATCACATTATAACCTCTTCCGCTCTGCCGAGATTGATGGTAGCCCAAAACCGGGTTATAGTAGCGGTGATGCCTTAAATGCGCTGAAAGAAGTTGCAAACAGCACATTACCGCAAGGCTATGGCTACGAGTTTTCGGGTTTAAGCCGGGAGGAATTATTATCCGGCTCAAAAACGGTTTATATATTTTTACTTTCAATAGGCTTTGTGTTTTTGTTCCTTGCTGCATTGTATGAGAGCTGGTCAGTACCGTTTTCGGTGTTGCTGGCTGTACCCTTAGGCGCTTTTGGAGCAATTTTATTCCTCTATTTAAGTCCATCGCTTACTAATAACGTTTATGCCCAGATAGGGTTGATAACACTCATCGGCTTAGCGGCCAAAAATGCAATTTTGATAGTGGAATTTGCCAAAGAACGGGTAGACAGGGGTATGGAGCTTGAAAAAGCTACTTTAGATGCTGTGCGACTGCGTTTAAGGCCGATCCTGATGACCTCGCTGGCATTTATATTTGGTGTATTGCCGCTTGTGTTTGCGTCAGGCGCAGGTGCCCAGGCCAGGAAAACCATAGGTATGACGGTTTTTGGAGGAATGCTTACAGCAACATCGTTCGCTATATTTATTGTACCGGTTCTGTTTTATGTGATAACCAAATTTGCTTACGGGAAAGAAAAACTGGCTGAATTAGAGAAAAACTATAAGCCCGATCCGGAAGTTGACCCGCAGTCATAAATAAAACTCCGTTATGTATAATAAAATGCTTTTCATCCCTGCCTGGCAGCTGATGAAAAGCATTTTTTAGTTTTAAACGGGTCTACTATGCAGTAAAGTGACTAAACGATATTTCATAGCCGCATATGGCTAATCCTAATCTCCAATCTCTAATCACAAATCTCTAAGACCAACGTCGCTTTAAAAGTACATTTTTGACCTTTTTAGTCTGCAAAATATTGTGATAAGAAGTAAATTTAACTGTAACGATGCGCTGTGCTTGTTTTATTGTTAACTAACGGTTAAAGTAATATTCTTATCACCACAGTTAGAATGAGAGTTAATTACCCATATAATTAGCTTGTTCATATAAAACAGCCAATGAAATTTAACGCAGTGGCAAAGTATTTGTGGGGCCGGAATATATAAAATCACCAATTATTTCACTAAAAACACAACTATGAAAAATTCAACAAAGTGGATAGCAATAGTAGCAACTGCTGCTATATTTTTCTCAGTTAATGTAAAAGCACAGACAACTGCTGAAGGTGCCTGGGGCTTAGGTTTTGGAATTGAAGGCGGGATACCTACCGGTGCTTTACATAAAAGCCCTGCATATTCGAAATTTGAGTTAGGCGGAACCGCCCGTTTGCAATACGGCGTCAATAAAAATGTAGCTTTAACTTTAACTTCAGGTTATTATAATTTCTCAGCTACCCAGGCAGCAAAAGATCGCGGAGGTGAAAGCTTTGGTGTTGTTCCGGTTAAAGTGGGTGCTAAGGCATTTGTTACTGATAATATTTATGTTGCCGGTGAGGCAGGTATAGGTTTTGAAACCAAATATACAAAGGTTAAAAAATTGATTCTTTCCCCCGGAATAGGCTGGGCAGATAAATCATGGGATGTAGGATTACGCTATGAAAATTTCTCTCGCTATGGTACCTACGGTATGGTAGCAGTACGTTTAGGCTATGGTTTTTCATTGTAATTAGCGACTGGAGATTAGAGAAGAGACTCTACTGAGACAGATCAAATAAAAAGTAGCGATACACAATTTCATCGCTGCCATGTGTTACTTTGCGCTAAACTCACGGTAGCATGTGTAACCTTCGGCAGTATATATACTAATCTCTAACCTCCAAATCGTCGCTTGAAAAGTACATTTTTGACCTTTTTACCCTGCAAAAATGTTGTGAAAATAGATAAATTTAACTAATAGTTTCCTTCTCTATTCCTTTATTATTAAAAAAATGTTAATTCATGTTCACTAACTATTGAGGTTAAAAAGTTATCTGAGTATCAGGATGTAACGCAATTAACAATTGTTAGCAAACTATGTTAATTACCGAATCAGTGCCTTGTTTACACAAAACAGACAATAAAATTGGCATAGTGGCCAAATATTTGTAAGGCCGAGTGTATAGAATTATCTATTATTTCACTAAAAACACTACAATGAAAAATTCAACAAAATGGATAGCAACAGTAGCAACTGCTGCTGCTATATTTTTCTCAGTTAATGTAAAAGCACAAACAACCGATAAAAGCGCATGGCGCTTAGGCTTTGGAATTGAAGGCGGCATACCTACCGGCGCTATACATGATTACTCGAAATTTGAGCTTGGTGGTACTGCACGTTTACAATATGGTGTTGCTAAAGACGTAGCTTTAACCCTTACATCAGGCTATTATAATTTCTTTGCCGACCAGAACGCTAAAGATATTGGTGGTAAAAGCATTGGCCTTGTTCCGGTAAAAGTTGGTGTTAAAGCCTTCTTCACTGAAAATGTGTATTTCGGTGCGGAAGCAGGCGCCGGATTTGAAACCAGCTCTCAGTATGTTAAGAATACCAAGTTAATCCTTTCACCTGGATTAGGCTGGGCAAATAAATCATGGGATGTTGGTGTTCGTTATGAAAACTTCTCAGGTCAGAACGATAGCTATGGTACAGTAGCCTTACGTTTAGCTTATGGTTTTGCACTGTAATTAAAGACAAGTCCGAAAAGTCAGGAAAGACCGAAAGTCCGAAAGATAAGAAAGCCCTTGCAAAATTTGCAAGGGCTTTTTACGTTTAAAAAAATCCTCATTCGGACTTATCGACTTTCGGTCTTTCGGATGTCCTTAAACCAACTTTCCTAAAGCCTTTTTTATCCTATTCATGGCTTCAATCAACTTATCTTCAGCTGCTGCATAGCTGATCCGGATTGACTTTTTATCGCCAAAAGAATCACCACCTACAGTAGCTACATGGGCCTCTTCTAAAAGGTAAATGCTTAACTCGTCAGCATCATTAATGGTTTTGCCATTATAGCTTTTGCCAAAAAATGAAGTAACGTCAGGGAAAAAATAAAATGCGCCTTCGGGCAGGTTTACTTTTATACCTTCAATGTTTTTTAAAAGGTCATAAACCAGGTTACGGCGCTTTTTAAAGGCTTCGCGCATTTCTAAAACAGTTTCCAGTCCGCCTTCATAAGCTGCAACGCCTGCACGTTGTGTAATTGAACAGGTGCCAGAGGTTATCTGACCCTGCATCTTATCGCATGCGTTGGCAATTTCTTTGTTTGATGCAGTATAACCTATTCTCCAGCCTGTCATTGCGAAAGCTTTTGACCAGCCGTTTATTATAATTACGCGGTCTTTTATATAATCAAATTGTGCAATTGATTCGTGCTTGTCAACAAAGTTGATATGCTCATAGATCTCGTCAGAAAGGATGTAGATCTGTGGATGTTTTTCAAAAACTTTAGCCAAACCTTCCAGTTCGCTCTTGCTGTAAACACTGCCTGTAGGGTTACATGGCGATGAAAACATAAACAACTTTGTTTTTGGTGTTATAGCAGCCTCTAATTGTGCTGGAGTAATTTTAAAATCCTGTTCAACAGGTGCTTCAATAAAAACGCTAACCCCTTCGGCAAGCTTAACCACTTCAGAATATGATACCCAGTAAGGAGTGGGGATAATAACCTCTTCGCCTGGGTTTACCAAACATAGCACCGCATTGGCAATAGCCTGCTTAGCGCCAGTTGAAACAACTATCTGGCTAAAATCATAATCAAGCCCGTTTTCATTCTTCAATTTTGCTGATACGGCTTTCCTTAATTCAGGATAACCCGATACCGGAGTATAATAGGTGTAATTTTGATCCATAGCCTGCTTGGCAGCCGCCTTTATATGCTCAGGGGTATGAAAATCAGGTTCGCCGAAGCTAAGGCTGATCACATCTACGCCTTTTGCGGCAAGTTCGCGGCCCATTTTGGCCATCTTGATGGTTGCTGATTCAGACAGGTTATTGATCCTGTTACTTAATGTACTCATATAGTTTTTAATTATTGCGCGGCAAATATAGAAAAACTACTATGTGATAAATAATTAGTGTTAAGCCGCACGTTGTTTTGTGACTAAAAATCCTATATAATTGGGCCGGAGTTTTGCAAAAGCTTTAATTTTCAAGTAGATTTTTTATTTTTTTTATAAACATTTCTAAACTATCTGCTTAGCGCTTTGCAAAAGTCCTAAATCTTGGTGTTAAATAAAATGTTTACTTTTTATTTAAACGCCCTTAACACCAGGCAGTTCTTTCTTTTATAACGCTTAGCATCAAATACCTTCAACTATACACTTAAAATACATATTTTTGCCCGCTAATAAATAAAGTTTTGAAAGAGCAGAAAAGGATCATACTAATAGCATTGATAGTGGGTATAGTGCTGATGCTTGCAAAATTCGGGGCTTATTTTTTAACCGCGTCAAACTTTGTGCTCACTGACGCGGCCGAAAGCATAGTAAATGTATTGGCTAGTTCCTTTGCCTTTTTTAGTATCTACCTGGCAGCACAGCCGCGGGATGAAAATCATCCTTACGGCCATGGGAAAGTTGAATATTTCTCTGTTTTTATTGAAGGCTCATTAATTGCCATTGCCGCAATTATCATTATCGTAAAATCTGTTTACAGCATTTTTTATCCCAATGCCATACACGATCTTTTAACAGGCGCCATAATAATCGGCATAACAGGAATAATTAACGGCGCTTTAGGCTATTACATGATAGGCAAGGGTAAGTTATTGCCATCAATAACTATTGAGGCTGATGGCAGGCATTTGCTTGCCGATATGGTTACCAGCATTGGCTTAGTGGTTGGCTTATTGCTTATTCATTTCACAAAAATATTGTGGCTGGACAGCGCCTTATCCATATTGGTAGCCTTATATATTTTATACAGCGGTTATAAACTGGTTAGAAGGTCAGTATCCGGATTGATGGATGAAGCCGACTTTGGCGTTGTTACCGAAATTGTAGCCGTTTTAAATGAAAAGCGAAAAGTGGAGTGGATTGATATTCATAATTTTCGCGCTCAGAAATATGGCAATGAATTGCATATTGATTGCCATTTGACTTTACCGAATTATTTTGACCTTAACCGGGTGCATGAAGAGGTGAAATTAGTTGATAAGCTGATTAACAAAGAAGTAACAAAAACAGAGTTATTTATCCATGCCGACCCTTGTTTGCCCGAATGTTGTCATTATTGCAGCATGCCAAATTGCCCTATAAGAAGCGAAGCTAAAACGGAAGATATTACCTGGACGCTGGATAAAATTATCCGCAATAAAAAACACTTTGAATAATGTACCCATTTAACGTTCGTGTTTATGGCATATTAATTAATGATGCCGGTGAAGTGCTGATCAGTGATGAGCAGGAGTATGGGATGCGTTTTACAAAGTTCCCCGGTGGAGGACTGGAGTTTGGCGAAGGCTTAACAGATGGCTTGAAACGTGAATTTGTTGAGGAATGCAATATCAACATTGAGGTGATAAGCCATTTTTATACTACAGATTTTTTTGTTAAGTCGGCCTTTAATGATTCGCAGATAATAAGTGTTTATTACATAGTAAAAAACATTGATCCTATTAATTTTGCCATAAAAACTGTCGTGTTTGATTTTGATGGCGAAGGGGATGTGCTGCAGGCTTTCAGATGGGTGAAATTAACTGACCTGAACCCTGATGATTTTGTTTTCCCTACAGATAAACATGTTGCTGAGCTTTTAATAAATACTATATGAGACTGGTTGAGAGAGATTTAAATGTAATATGGCATCCTTATACTCAAATGCAAACGGCATTGCCGCCTATACCCATAGTAAGTGGCGAAGGCGCCTGCCTTTTTGATGAAAATGGTAAAAAATACATAGATGCCGTATCATCCTGGTGGGTAAATATCCATGGACATGCGCATCCGTACATCGCAAAAAAGGTTGCTGAACAGCTAAATAAGCTGGAGCACGTGATATTTGCCGGATTTACCCATGAGGGGGCGGTTGAATTAGCAGAGCGGTTGCTCAAACTATTGCCAATCAATCAAAAAAAAGCTTTTTACTCAGATAATGGTTCAACAGCCATTGAGGTAGCAATTAAAATGTGCCTGCAATATTGGCATAATAAGGGCGAGGCCCGCACTAAGATCCTGGCCTTTAAAAATGCCTATCATGGCGATACTTTCGGGGCTATGGCAGTAAGCGGCCGCAGCGCTTTTACCGCCGCGTTTGATTCTTTACTGTTTGAAGTTGAGTTTATTGACCTGCCTACAGCAGAAAATATTGAAAGTCTGAAATCTCAGATCTCAGATCTCAAATCTGATTTAGCTTGTTTCATATTCGAGCCTTTAGTACAGGGAGCTGGTGGTATGATAATGTACGAAGCAGCGCATTTAAATGAGCTGATGGCGCATTGCCGCAAGGAAGCGGTTTTAATGATTGATGATGAGGTGTTTACCGGCTTTGGCCGTACAGGTAAACCTTTTGCCTGTAATTATGTAACTGAGCAGCCGGATATTATGTGTTTTTCTAAGGGTTTAACCGGCGGCACAATGGCTTTGGGGATAACTACCTGCAGCCAGCAGATCTACGATGCTTTTTTATCAGATGATAGATTAAAGACCTTATTTCACGGGCACTCATTTACGGCTAACCCAATTGCGTGTGCAGCAGCGCTGGCAAGTATGGATCTTTTTGTGGAACCGTCGACCCAGGAAAATATATCGAGGATTGAAGCGTCGCACCGTCAATTTTTTCAAAAGATCAAACATCATCCCAAAATTAAAACGGTAAGGCAAACAGGAACAATTATTGCGATGGAGTGGGAAACCGGGAATAATACCTCTTACTTTAGCTCATTGAGAGATACCCTGTATCAATACTTTTTAGATGCTGGGATTATACTGCGCCCGCTGGGAAACATTATTTACATTTTACCCCCGTATTGCATAACTGATACCGAGCTGAACTACATTTACAGCAAAATTGCGCAAGCGTTGGAGGAGATTTAACTCCGATCCGTAAAATCCACTCATAAAACTTATGGAACTAAACAAAATATTACCTTTAATAATAGCTGATAAAGCACTGCATTCCAAATGGTTAAATACATTATCATTAATGGAAAATACAGGAGCGCGTAAAATATCGGCAAGTGAAGATCCGCTTACGGTTACTTATATCATATTAAAGCACGCAGCCGAAGAGCACCGCCATGCCTTCTATCTAAAAAAGCAAATAGAAAAAACAGGCGGAGAGATGTGCCCAACTTACGCTCCCGAGTTTTTACTGGCGCCGGCATACAGCAAGTTTTATCTTAACCAGCTTGATATACAGGTAAGCAGGTATTTGAAACATGCATTAAAACTTACAGGGAAAGAACTGCGTTTTGCAGCGTATTTACTGGTTACCTATTCCATTGAAGTACGTGCCGATGAACTTTACCCTATTTACCAGGACGCGCTGGAAAATGCTTCAAGCAAGGTCAATGTAAAATCGATAATATTAGAGGAGGAAGGCCACCTGGAAGAAATGATAAGTCAGCTTAAAAAGTTTTCGCCGCAATGGGAAGAGCACGCTAAAATAGCGGTTGACTATGAGAGCCGTCTGTTTGCCGATTGGGTTAACGCACTCTCGGGTGATTTGGCATTGCCTAATTAGGGGCTAATCCGCTGAAAACAAAAAAGCCATTTACTTTTATCAGTAAATGGCTTTTTTGTTAATCTTTTCTAACAATTATTGGGCATTCAAATCGGCCATTGAACCCCTGGTATAATCTTTACCAATGCTAAATGTTCCGGCAGGTGCTTTTGTGTCAGCTATACTTTTAATAGTAATGCTGGTTTCCTGGCCCTGCTGAAATGAAGTGTACTGTACAGGGAAACCACCTATTTTATTGTAATAATAAGGTAAAGCAGTTTCAGGAACTGTAAAGTCATTAGTGATCCATACATCATAAGTTTTGCCGCTTTTCGCTTCTTTAGCTACCACTTTTTTACAGTTGAATCCCGAGATCTGTTTGGTTTCAGTACCTGGAGTAAAAGTAAAGTTTGGCATCTGGCTCATGCCATCTTCAATTTCTGACGGTGTTGCAATACCTGCTTTTTTAATGCTTGCAACAGGTACATCAAGCACAACAGCAAAAAAATCATGCTTGGCATTGCTTAATATTTTCACATTAGCCGGGCCCATTGTTATTAAAGCAGCTGTTGAATCTGCGGTAAAATATTCTTTAACATCAGCAGGCTGTCCGCGCATTTCAGTAGTGAATGATACAACACCTTGTGTGTAATTTTTTTGTGCGCTTGCACTTAAAGTAGTTGCGGTAAGCGCTATGCCCAAGGCAACGTTAAAAAGTTTAATGTTCATGTTTTAGGGTTATTTTTATACAATTTAGATGTTTATTAACTGAGATGCAAATTTTGTTGATCTTTTATTGTTTCAATTAGATACAGTAACCAGTGAAATGTTACGTTTTAATATTTTGTATTTGATTTTTTTATTTTCGGCTTCATTCTTTAACCTGTTTAAGTAAGCATCACTATTGCTGCCATCTATTATAAGCAAATGATAATCAAAGTTATTGTTTACAGTAGTTAATGAAGCATGCGGGTTATTGGTAATGTAAATATAATCTGTTTTTAATTTAGGGGAGAGGTTATCACCCTCCGGCTGGCTGTTTAAAAGAAACATCCGGGCGTTTAAAAACTGAACCAGGCCATTGTTTTTTACCATCCACGGGGTTTTAATGTTTTGATTTAAAGTGAGCAGCCGGGTATTGCTTACCTGGGTACTATCAAGGTATGGCTGTATGGAGTACCGGTAGGTTTTGTCGGTGTCATTCAAATCAGTAAGTACAACAGCTGCATTGCCATTTTTAAAAACTATTGCCTTATGCTTGTTAAGGTTTAACCAGGCAATGTTATTGGTGTTAGCTGCGTTAATCCGCTTTAAACTGATACTAATGCTTAAAAGTAATATGCATACCAGACTAAACTTTATCAGCCATGATTTTTTATCATACAAAAAATAAAATAAGCTGATAATGATGGCATACAGCAACAAATATTCGGCGGTGGTTAGCCAGATCTTTGAAATAGAAGCAAAAGGCAAATGCTCTATCCATGTTAAAAACCTATTCATTACCAGGATCGAGTTTTCGAGCACGAAGGCTGCTGCCTTTGATACAAAAGGTATTTGCGGTAATAACAGATAGATAATGCCCGAGTACATAATTACCATAGTTGGGATTATTATAAAGAGATTGCTCACCAAAAAATAAACCGGGAACTGGTGAAAATAAAATGCGCTTAAAGGAAAGGTGATAACCTGTGCCGCTATGGAAACTGAGCATGCCGCCCATAACTTATCGGCCCATTTGTTTTTAAACTTTAACCAGTTATATACAAGTGGTTGAAATACAATCAATCCGAATACAGCAAGGTAAGAGAGCTGGAAGCCAACATCAACAATATAAAGTGGGTTATAAAGCAATAATCCGAAAGCGGAGATAGCCAAAATATTTAAAGTATTAATATACCGGCTGTAGGTTTTGCCTATAACAACCATACTTATCATTACTGCTGCCCTGCAAACCGCCGGTGAAAACCCACTGAGTAATGAATAATACCAGATGAGCAATATGATGATGATAGCCTTGAGTAATTTACCATACTTAAACCTGTTTAAAAAGCCAAGCGCAAATGCCAGTAGTATATAAATGACTGCCACATGCGCACCTGATACTGAAAGCACATGTACCGTTCCTGTTTTGGAATAGGCCTGTAAAACATCATTGCTTAAATCGGCCTTGTAGCCTAGTATCAGGGTTGATGCTACCGCAATAGCATTGGTATCGCGCATGTTTCGCTTTAGTTTTTCAACAAGGTGCTGCCTGAGCTGTAACGAATAGCCGATTATGGCATTACCCTTACCCGTGGCTAATAATTCGTATTGTTTTGGGAATAAAAAGGCCTGGTGATAAATATTCTGGTTGGCTAAGTATCTTTTATAGTTGAATTCAGCAGGGTTAAAAGGTTGGTTTACAGGGTTGTATTTTGCCGGAATTAGTAGTTCGTCGCCGTAAGAAAGGTCACTTGTATTGTCTTTTAATGATAAAATTAATGTTCCGGAAGATTGGGCTTTTTTACCATTATTTACTGTTTCCTCAACATCAGCAGTAAACCTGAGCCAGCCATTCTTAAGTGAAGGCTCATTATTGATCTTTACAATAAGGTATTGGGCCCGCGCTTTTGAAAAGTGATACTTATTATTAAGCTCGTTGTTTTTAATAACACTGATATAGCCGGATAAAAATAAAATTAGGGTGATAAGGATGCCGCCAGTCCATCTGAATTTATAAAGTTTAAGCCTGGCATAAATGAAATTGAGTGTGATAAATATAAGGCTGATGAAAAAGAAGGAGATTACAAGCCAGTTAATATTTGCTGCAGCCGGTAAATTAATAGCTAAACCAATCCCCAATATAAATGGAAGTAACAGGATAAGGAAAGGTATTTCGCCTTTGTGGTTGGCTATCATATAAACACGAATTTGCACGAATTTAATGAGCACAAATTGCACGAATTTATTCGAATTACACGAATTAAATAAGCGCAAATTACACGAATAAATAAAGGTGAATGACGAATAAGGTCGAATATTTAATGTCTATCAGCCATGATTGGTGAAATTCGTATAAATTCGTGGAATTAGTGTCTTTTCTTTACAACTGATCCCGCACTTCAATCAGGAATTTTTTGAGGCTTTCCAACGAGCTGATCACCCTGTGGCTATCTTTACTATCAGCCATGTTGTTTTTTAAATATTCTTTGGCTCCGCTAAGAGTATAACCTTTATCGCGGATGAGGTGGAATATAATTTTCAGGTTCTCAATATCCTCGGGAGTAAAGTAACGATTGCCTTTTTTGTTCTTTTTGGGTTGAAGAACATCGAACTCCTTTTCGTAAAACCTTATAAGCGATTGGTTTACATCAAACAGGATGGCAACCTCACCCATGGTGTAGTACATCTTATTGATTTCCCGTTCTTTATATGGCATATGCAAATGTAATTGTTTAGATTGAAGTCCGGAAGTCCGAAAGTCGGAAAAGTCCGGAAGTTTGAAAAAAGTCCGGAAGTTCGAGAAGTTTGAAGATAAAAAAGATGATTCTACATTGTAATTATATGGGGCGTGCCTATGGCACTTATTGTCGCTGGTTTTACATGCCACGGGTTAAAACCCGTGGTTACAAAATATATTGAGCCTACGGCTCTTTAGGCTCAGGCTGGGTTATTAATCTTGAGTGTTCAAAACATGTTTTAATGATCAATTATTTTCCTGATTCATGCCTATTTAACACAGGCCTTCGACCTGTGCTGATGGATTTAGCCCTTTCAGGGCTTTTTGTTTCGGGTTTTACCAAAATGTTAAAGGCCTGAAAGGCCGTTATACCTTAGCGCAGGTTGCAGGCCTGCGTGATTGATAACCGTTAATTCAAAGGTATAGCCTCTTTTTAAAATTTGAATTCAGCTTTATTACAATTACTTCAGAGGCATAGCCTATTGTAACAACGGATTTTAATCCGTTGAAAAAAGACATCGGAAATACGGAGAACCGTAGGTTCGGCCCATTTGAACAGGCGTTAACCTATAACATCAGGAAATCTTTAAATCCTTTAATCATGGTTCAGACAATTTCGGACTAATAATTACCTTTGCACTTATGACAGCTACTCAAATTCGTCAGGCTTTTCTTGATTTTTTTGCTAAAAAGGGACACACTATTGTGCCTTCTGCACCTATTGTAATAAAAAACGACCCCACGCTAATGTTTACCAACGCGGGGATGAACCAGTTTAAAGCGATTTTTTTAGGTGAGGAAACACCTAAGTTTAACCGAGCGGTTGATACGCAGCGCTGTTTGCGGGTATCGGGTAAGCATAACGACCTGGAAGAAGTGGGAATAGATACCTATCATCATACCATGTTCGAGATGCTGGGCAACTGGAGCTTTGGCGACTACTTTAAAAAGGAAGCAATTGCCTGGAGCTGGGAGCTGCTTATTGATGTTTATAAGATAGATAAGAGCCGCCTTTACGTTACCTATTTTGAGGGCGATGAGAAGGAAGGCTTAGAGAAAGATACCGAAACTTATAATTTTTGGAAGGAATTTGCTGATGAAGCAAACATCCTCCCCGGAAATAAAAAAGATAACTTTTGGGAGATGGGCGAAACCGGCCCTTGCGGACCAAGCTCGGAGATCCATTACGATAACCGCCCGGACAGTGAACGCGCGTTAATTGATGGTGCAACGCTTGTAAATGGCGATCATGACCAGGTGATTGAGATCTGGAACAATGTATTCATGCAATTTAACCGATTGAAAGATGGCTCGTTACAGCCGTTGCCGGCCAAACACGTTGATACCGGGATGGGTTTTGAGCGTTTGGTGCGGGTAATGCAGGGCAAGAGCTCCAATTACGATACGGATGTATTTCAGCCGATGATCAGCTTTATTGCTGAAAAGAGCGGTAAGAAATATAATAGCGCTGCCAAACCCGGTGAAGAAGGCTGGAATGAAGCCGTTGCGATGCGTGTACTTGCAGATCATATCCGCGCCATTAGTTTTGCTATTGCTGATGGACAGCTGCCATCAAATAATAAGGCCGGCTACGTGATCCGAAGGATTTTGCGCAGGGCTGTGAGATATTCCTATCAATACTTAGATTTTAAAGAACCATTTTTAAATCAATTGGTGCCTTTGTTAGCTGAGCAGTTTAAAGGTGTGTTTGATAATTTGGTTGAGCAGAAGGATTTTGTGCAGAAGGTGGTTTTAGAGGAGGAGAATTCATTTTTGAGGACTTTAGGAAATGGTATAACAAGGTTTAATGAGCAAATAAAATTACTCACCCACTTAGAAATAGGTCAAAAGGCAACTGATTTTTATGAAGGATTCAAAGCCAAAACGATACAGGGAGACTTTGCTTTTGAATTGTCAGATACGTATGGGTTTCCTATAGATTTGACCGAATTGATGGCAAGGGAATTGGGTTTTACTGTGAATATGGAAGGTTTTGAAAAGGCTCTTCAAGCTCAAAAGGACCGTTCCCGCGCAGCAACAGCCATTGATACCGGCGATTGGGTGGTGTTAAAAGATGATGATACTGTTGAATTTACCGGTTATGATGAAACTGAAAGCATTGCCCATATTGTAAAATACCGCAAGGTAAAAGCAAAAGGAACAGAGCAATACCAGATAGTTTTAGATAAAACCCCGTTCTACGCTGAAAGCGGTGGCCAGGTAGGCGATAAAGGTGAGCTGGTTTTCCCGGATGGGGAGATCATTTATGTTACGGATACCAAAAAAGAGAACGGCCTGATCATTCATTATGTGGATAAGCTGCCGGAAGATATTGACGATGCTTTAACCGCCATTGTTGACCCTGCTTTACGGAACCGCACCAACAGCAACCACAGTGCAACACACTTGCTGCATGCTGCTATGAAACAGGTATTGGGTACGCATGTTAATCAAAAAGGTTCATTGGTAAATTCAGATTACCTGCGTTTTGACTTTTCGCACTTTGCAAAGGTGACGGATGATGAGTTGGCACAGATAGAAGCCATAGTTAATCAGAAGGTACGCGAAAATATCCCGCTTAAAGAGGAGCGGAGTGTAGTTTACGCAGAAGCCATCACCAGCGGTGTAACAGCTCTGTTTGGCGAAAAGTATGGTGAATATGTGCGTGTAATTACCTTTGATGATGAATTTAGCAAGGAGCTTTGCGGTGGTACACACGTTAAAGCTACCGGGCAGATAGGTTTCTTTAAAATTATCAGTGAAAGCGCTGTTGCCGCAGGGGTAAGGCGCATCGAGGCCATTACAGGTATTGCTGCTGACGATTATATTATTGCACAAGATAAGCTGGTGCAGCAATTAAAAGAGCTGCTGAAAAATCCGAAAGATCTTTCAAAAAGCATTGAAAGCCTGCTGGAGGAAAACTCGAAGCTTAAAAAGGAAATTGAAAAATCAGTTCTTGAAAAATCAGCAGGTTTAAAGAATGAACTGGCTGAAAAGGTCGAGCAGGTAAACGGCATTAATTTTATCGCCCAAAAAGTACAACTACCCAACGCAGATGCCATAAAGAATTTAGCTTACCAGCTAAAGGATATTGTTTCAGACCTGTTCCTGGTATTGGCTGCTGATATTGACGGCAAGCCGTCGTTAACTGTAATGATAGCTGAGAACCTTGTGAAAGAAAAAGGTTTAAATGCAGGCAACATCATACGTGAACTGGCTAAAGAGATAAAAGGTGGTGGTGGTGGTCAGCCGTTTTTTGCTACAGCTGGTGGAAGTGATATTAGCGGTTTGGATAAAGCATTGGAAAAGGCGAAGAGCTTTGTAGCGTAATCTTCTTTAATCACTAAACATAATCCGTCATGCCGAACTTGTTTCGGCACCCCATAGGACATTCCCGTATGCATGGCGTACACTTAGCATGTGGGGTGCTGAAACAAGTTCAGCATGACGGAGCTTTAATAATAAGGTTAGTTCGCTATGAATAAAATATATCGCATTAATAAGTAATAACTTTATATTTGGGCAGTAATAAAGGATAAACCATCGCCGCATTTTATTTATATGACAAGTCTTACAGCCGGGATAGGTGACAAATATGAGTTAGTTGTCGGGTTAGAAGTTCACGCACAATTATCTACTTTAAGTAAAGTGTTCTCTTCAGATTCAGCCGCTTTTGGCGCCGGACCTAATGAACACATCAGCGCAATATCTTTGGGTCACCCGGGCACTTTGCCCAAGCTCAATAAAAGAGCGGTCGAATATGCTGTAAAAATGGGCCTTGCCTGCAATTGCACCATAAACCTGCGCAATACCTTCGCCCGTAAAAATTATTTTTATGCCGATCTGCCAAAGGGTTACCAAATAACCCAGGATCATCAGCCTATCTGTTTAGGCGGATCTGTACTGGTTAGATTAGCCGATCATACTAAAAATATCGCTATCCACCATATTCACCTGGAAGAAGATGCCGGCAAAAGCATGCACGACCAGCACCATGCCGATTCGCTGATAGATCTGAACAGGGCAGGGGTACCTTTAATTGAAATTGTTACCGAGCCTGATATGCGCAGCAGCGAGGAAGCCGTACAGTTTTTAACAGAGATCCGTAAGCTGGTTCGCTACCTTGATGTTTGCGATGGCAATATGGAAGAAGGCAGCCTGCGCTGCGATGCCAATATCTCGGTGAGGCTTAAGGGGCAAACTACTTATGGCAATCGTTGCGAAGTGAAAAATCTCAACTCCATCCGTAATGTACACCGGGCCATTGAACACGAGTTTGAACGCCAGGTTAATATTATTGAAAATGGCGGGCATATCGACCAAAATACATTGAATTTTAATGCAGACACCGGCGAAACCTCTGTTTTACGGTCGAAGGAGATGGCTAATGATTATCGCTATTTCCCGGAGCCTGATCTTACCCCGTTAGCATTAAACCAGGAATATATAAACAGGGTACTCAGTACAATGCCCGTGCTGCCAAATGCCCTGTATGATAAATATACAACAGCGCTAGGTTTATCTGATTATGATGCCGGCGTTATAACTGCCGATAAGGATTTCGCATTATACTTCGAGGAGCTTATTGCCGCCACAGACAATTATAAGGCAGCTGCAAACTGGCTGATGGGGCCTATCAAATCACATTTGAATGATAGCGGCACACCCATCAGTGATTTTAAGTTAAAACCAGGAACCCTGGCCGGTTTAATAAAACTGGTTGATTCGGGTAAAGTAAATAATACAGTTGCTTCGCATAAGTTGTTTCCTGAGCTGATTAAAAACAGCCATAAAACTGCAGCAGAGCTGGCAGCAGAATTAAACCTGCTTATAAGTGCTGATACTAATGATGTGAGCCGTTTTATACAGGATGCTATTGCAAAATATCCTGATAAGGTTGTTGAATACCAAAAGGGTAAAAAGGGCGTTTTAGGCCTGTTTATGGGCGAGATAATGAAGAGTTCGAAAGGCAAAATAGATCCCCAAAAAACAAATCAGTTGTTAATAAAAGAATTGGAGGCTAGGTGATCAGAGGCCGGAGGTTAGAGATTAGTTTTTAAAGTCCGAAAGTCAGTAAAGTCCGAAAGAAATATTTTAAAGAAGAGAAATAGGTTTAAGAATCATGGTATAGTTAACTAACCTCTGATCTCTGGCCTCTAATCTCTAAAACCAAATTTCAAAAGAATGAAAAAGCATTTAATCCTCATCCTCGTTATTTTATCATCGTTTGCCATATACTCATGCAAAGACAGCAGTGTGTTTAGCATTTCGGGTAATGTAGAAAATCCGGGAAGCCTTAAAAAGATCTTCCTTTTAGAGGCCGACAGCGCCAATATTGCCGTGGTTGATTCAACCAATTTAAGCGACCAGGGGAAATTTGAATTTAAACATAAGGCTCCTTATGCTAACCTGTATAAACTAAGGGTGGGCGGGAGTATTTTTGATGTGATCGCAAAAAACGGTGATGCCATTGATTTCAGCACTAACCTTACTGATAACTCACATGCTTATAAGATCTCAGGTTCGGATGAATCAGAAAAGATCAAGGAATTTAATAAGATCAGTAATTTTTATGGTGATAAGAGCGCTAAAATAACCCAGGAATACCAGGATAAAGCACAGGCAATTGGCAAAGAATCAGATTCACTGATAAAAATTTATCTGCCAATCTTTCAGCAAAATATTAAGGCGTATAGCGTAGACATTCTGAAGTTTATAAATGCAAACAAAAACTCGCTTGCCGGTTTTTACGCGGCAACATCTCTTGACCAGGGCAAGTTTGAGCCCCAGCTTATTGATTACTCAGAAGCTATAAAGGATAATTTTAAAGATAATCCCGGCGTGCAGAAATTTATCAAGCAAATGGCGGATCTGAAACCTGTTTCAGTTGGGCACAAAGCGCCTGATTTTACTATTGCCGGCATTGACGGCAAACCCATAAAGCTGGCCGACTATAAAGGCAAATATGTTATGCTTGATTTTTGGGCATCATGGTGCGCGCCATGCCGCCAGGAAAATCCAAACGTGGTTAAACAATACGCTATTTACAAGCCGCTTGGCCTTAATATTTTAGGAATCTCGCTTGATCAGGATAAAACCAAATGGGAGCAAGCGGTTGGTGCGGATAAATTAACCTGGAGCCATGGCTCGGACCTGAAGAATTTTGAAGGGCCAACAGAAAGGCTATATCATATAGAAGCTATCCCTTCAAATTTTATAATTGATCCGCAGGGAATTATAGTTGCAAAGAACGTAACTGGGGCCGATCTTGAAGAATTTTTAAATAAGACATTTAGTAAATCTCAACAAATCGTTAAAATAAAGTAACATTTAACAATTTGTTAATGTATATTTAACCGTAATCTTCATTTGCGCACCTACTTTTACGCAAAAATTAACCTGCATGAGTAGTTCTAACAAACAAAAAATTCTAATAGTTGACGATGAGCCTGATATTTTAGAGCTTATTGAATATAATTTGAAAAAAGAGGGCTACCAGGTTTTCCTGGCTCGCAACGGGCAAGAAGCCGTTGCCGAAGCGAAAAGATCATTGCCAGACCTTATTGTGCTGGATATAATGATGCCCAAAATGGACGGTATAGAAGCGTGCCGCATTATGCGCACCATGCCTGAGTTTAAAAACACCTTTATGGTTTTTTTAACCGCCCGAAGTGAAGAGTATTCGGAAATTGCCGGTTTTAATGTTGGTGCTGACGATTATATAGCCAAACCTATAAAGCCACGCGCATTGGTTAGCCGCATAAACGCCATATTACGCCGCAACGCACCTGCCGAAGACATGACCGATAACAAGCTTGAAATTGGCGACCTGGTGATTGACCGCGAAGCTTACCTTGTTTTTCAAAGAGGGAATAAAGTGGTTTTAGCTAAAAAAGAATTTGAGCTGCTTTATCTGCTGGCCTCAAAACCGGGGAAGGTTTATACCAGGGAGGTGATCCTTAAAAACATCTGGGAAGATTCTGTAGTGGTTACCAACCGTACCATTGATGTGCATATCCGCAAGCTTCGCGAAAAACTGGGCGATGATTGCGTTGCCACTGTAAAAGGAGTAGGGTATAAATTTGAAGCAAGATAATTACTTATCTATAGTGATATAAAAACAAAGCGAGTCGGGTATTTACCCGGCTCGCTTTGTTTTTGATAAGTTTAATTAAAATAAAATGTTTATTTTTAGCATGTTATAAGCTGGGACTTCTTTGGCCCATTTGGAAGCTCCTAATTAAGAATTTAATTCTCCTCAAAATAAAATCTAATGAAAAAGGCTATACTTTACGTCGCTGCGGCGGCAATGTTCCTTTTTTCCTGTAAAAAAGACCACTCGGGATCAACTGATAAGCCTGCGCAAAAACTTTACCAGGTAAATCTTAATTTATCAGGTTTTACCGAAACCATCAGCAATTCAATAAAGAGTAAGCCGCAGGTAAATGGCCTAAGAACAGACGCTGTTACAAACTATTTAAAAGTATTATATTATTTTGTATTTGATCCCAATGGCCAGGTGCTGCACTCCCTGGTACAGGATTCAACAAATGCTAATTTTGGTAATATTTCTGATAATCTGCCTTCAGGAACTTATACTGTAGTAATAGCTGCCGGGCTAACTGGTTTAGGTGTATACGCTCCCTCGGCTAACGGTAATTCTATAACCCTTAATAATGGTTATATGTATTATCTCGGCCCATGGAAAGATGTGTTTTTTAATAAATTTCAATTAACTGTTTCAGGAGCAAATGTTAACCAAAGTGTAACAGGAACCAGGATTGCAGGGCAACTGGAAGTGAATATTGAAGATGCCATACCTGCAACTGCCAGTAAATTGGTAATTTCTATAGCAGATCAAGGAACTGAATATTCATTTTTAACTGAGAAGCTCCTTTATGCTGATACACTGGTAGTTTCCGCAAAAATTCCCAATACTGTAATAGGTACAACCAATTATAAAATAAATAATATCATTTTAAATACATATGCACCTTTTACCGTGAAAATTATTTGTTATGATGCTGCATCAAAAGCACTTGGTACAGCTATTGTTGCAAATGTAACTTGTGAAAAAAACACGAAAACTATATTGTCAGGTAAACTTTTTGGAAGTATTGATACTTTTAATGTAACCCTAAATTCTACCTGGGATCCAACACCAATAATTATTCCTTTTTCCAGTAGCTACGGTTCTCAAAAATAAATTAAAAGGAGTGCCGGGGTTTAGAAATTATAAAAATTACAAAGTTAAACTTAAGAAAATGAAAAAGTTTTTATTTGGATTAATACTGGTTTGCATTATGCTGGTATCCTGTAAAAAAGATCATTCAAAAGATCACGGCACAAGTACTACCACGCATAAGGTTGCATTTAATGTGGGGTTTTCAAAATCAACAGGAGCTTTTGAAACCAGTAATTTGAAAACCAATGGCTTAAAAGAAAACGCGGCAGATACAGCTTTAACTAATCATGCTGATGTTTTATACTTTGCAGTATATGATTCAAATGGGGGTAATATCACAACTGTAAAACAACTATCTACCGATCCTGGGTTTGGTAGTTATACTGATAACCTGGCGTCCGGTACCTATTTTCTTGTTGTTGCTGCAGGTGGGAACAATTTAATAGTTTCCGGAGATAAAGCCAAATATGTTGACGTCCCCAGAAAATTAAGTACAGATGTGTTAGCATACGGGTTTGATGAGGATATCAATAATGGGTATTTGAGCTGGCATCCGTTTACGGACGATACTTTTTACAAGAAAATAACATTAAACGTAACAAATACTGATATAAACCAAAGTATCAGCCTGGATAGAATAACATCTAAATTAGTAGTTAATATAGAAGATGCTTTGCCGGCTAATGCTAAAACCATGTATGTCCTTACGAATCCGTCTGATAAATTTTATATAGGATCGGGCACCGGCTCGATATCTGAAGGAAATAATGAAATTATAAGTCCTGTATCAGCAGCGCAGATAGGGACTACGAATTTTAAACTGGCACAATTATTTTTAACATCCGCACCATTTTCTGTAAACGTTTATTGTTCATCACTACCACCACCTCCTCCATATACCAATATTCCAAATATTATTGCCAATAAAAACATATCCAATGTAACGGGGCAGCCAAATAAGGTAACTTTATTGTCAGGAAGTTTATTTGGAGGCACCACAACACACAGTACCGGCGGTTTTACTGTTTCGGTTGATACAACATGGAACGCTATACCCATTACAAAGTCATTTTGATATTAAAAGTTATTAATATAACGTGAGTTCGATATAAAGGTTGGTAGTATGGTGCTTGATTATAGCACTTACATCAATCTAATTCTTAGTAAATGACTAAATATCTGATAATAAGCATGTTTTATAACGTTCCAGGTGTTCCGCTTGTAAAAATGGAACGCTTTGCCATCGTGGATACACAAACTTGCGCTTCGCCTCAACGCGGTTGGAGAAAGGGTTGGGGCGAGGTGACCGTTTGCTTATGTCGATAATATAACAAAACAAAGTGAGCTGGGTATTTACCCGGCTCACTTTGTTTTTGATAAGCTCATAAAGCTTAATGTGCAACTGCCTTCTTTTTAGCTACTGCAGTTTTTGCCGCTACCGTTTTTTTTGCGCCGGCTGTATCGGCTTTAGCTTTTGCCGTTACCGCTTTAACTTTACTATCGGCTTTGGCTTTTACGCTTTTAGCTGCTGTTTTTGCTTTGGCGCTTACATCTTCCGCTTTGACGGCAACAGTACGTTTTGCTGCGGTTACTTTTTTAGTTGCTGTGGCCTTTTTAGCGGTTACCGCTTTCTTAACCTCATCAAATTTATCTTCGGCTTTATCTTTTATGTCTTCGGCTGTATCTTTGGTTCCCTCCCAAAATTCTTCAATAGTTTCTTTAACCTTCTCGAAAAATCCCTTTTCTTCAGGTTTGGTTGATTTTGTGCTCATTTCGTTTTTTATATTTAGATGTATGTTTTCATCAATAAACAAATACTATTCCAAGCTTTATTTAAGTGAAAATGATTGACTGCTATTTGATTTTTTAACTATTTGTATATTATTGAGGTCACAATAGGGTTCAGAAGGGCATAAATAACCACCAACGTGTTTTGTATGCGTATTATTAACCGTATTTTTGCAGGCTATATTTAAAAGATGAAGTTTCCGAAGTTTGCCGACCTGATATTATTTGAGGATGATGATATAATTGTAGTTAACAAGCCGCCGTTTATCAGCTCGCTTGATGAGCGTGAGGGCGGAGAGATAAATATGCTGCGATTAGCCAAAGGCTATTCTGATGATGCACAAGTGTGTCACCGGTTAGATAAGGAGACCTCAGGCGCCTTAATTATAGCCAAAACACCCGAGGCATACCGCACAGTCTCTATGCAGTTTGAAAAACGCCAGGTAAAAAAGGTTTACCATGCCATTATTGACGGTACCCATGTGTTTGAAAAACTGCTGATTGATCTGCCTATTTTAAATGTTGGCAAAGGTAACGTTACCATAAGCCGGCAGGAAGGCAAAAGAGCCGAAACCTGGTTCCAGTCGCTAAAATACTTTAAACATTATACCTTGGTGGAGTGCCGCCCGGTTACCGGCCGCATGCACCAGATCCGCATCCACCTGGCTACACAAAGAGCATCAATTGCCGGGGATGAAATGTACAAAGGCCTGCCTGTTTTCCTCTCCAAAATAAAACGTAAATACCATTTAGGTAAAGACCAGGAAGAACAGCCCATAATGAAGCGCTTTGCACTGCACGCTTATGAGGTGAGTTTTAAATTGGTGAATGGAAAGGATATAACTATTCATGCCCCATATCCGAAAGATTTCGAAACGCTGCTTAAACAGTTGGAGAAGTTTGATTTGTAATAAGTCAAAATTGAATTGCCGACCATTTCAATCTTCCCGTATTTAAGCTTTTATGACCAAAAGCCCTGTGATTTAATTTGGTTATGATTATATCCCTGCTGTTTTAATATTTTGTGTAGCTGAGAAACCATTGTGCTATTCCCGGTAAGATAAAATATGGTATTTTCCAAATTGTACGATTGTTGTAAAAGCCATTCGGTTAACGAGTGGTGGCCATAAACATCGGTTCGTAAAACGGGTTTCAGGGGTGTTCTGAAATACTCTGTAAACAAATTCCGGCTATGTTCGTCGCCCATTAACAAAGCTCCTGAAAAACGGGCGGCTGGTAAGGCTAATTGTTGCATTGCCAGCAGGTGGCCTATACTGCTTTCATCGCCCAAACAAATTACTGCCGATGTGTTTACAGGCGTTTGCCGGGTTGATTTGATCCCGATATAACCAACTTCATAGCCTTGAGCAAGCTGATTTGCCCATGTGCTTCCAGGCCCTTTGTGGTTAGTATCGATATATAAAGTGCAGGTTTGGGTTTCAGCATCCCAGCCCGATGGCGTATAATCGCGGAAGGTAAAATCAGCTACTTTGCATTTTATATAATTTACCTCGTTCCAGTCGTCCATAGTTGTAAAAGGTAAATGCAGGTCGATCTCTACCAGGGTGGATAGCGGCCATTTTCTAACCTCAAGTACTGTGGCTGTTTTTAAAATCCGGTTCCCGATTATACCTGATGCTTTTTTCTTTAGTCTTTCTAAAATTAATGTATTCATAGTAATAAAGTTTTATTAATACAAAGTAACCTTAAAACTGAACCCTGTAAAATAGATAGAGTAGGGTATCTATTGGATTATTTATGGTAACTGTCGCGAAATTCAGAAGGGGTTTTATTTACCGTGTTTTTAAAAAGCCTCGAAAAATAAGTATGGTCATCATAACCAAGTTGATGGGCAATTTCTTTTACAGTTAGCTGGGTATAGTATAAAAGCCGTTTAGCTTCCAGCATTACCTCGTGGGTTATCCAGTAGGATACAGGCATGCCTGTTATTTTATTTAACGATTCATTAAGGTAAGCACCGGAAATGTTTAGCATTTGTGCATAAGCGGTTGGGCTTTTTTCTGTAATAAAATTTTCAGCCAACAAGCGCTTAAAATCCTGCGCTATTTGTTTTGGACGAGACGCTGCTTTTTCTGCTGTGCACAATTTGCTGTATGATGCAGCCACTGTTGCTAAGAACGAATTTAGCAGGGCATAAACGTTTTGCAGGTAAAATGGCTCACCTGAGTTACTTTTATAGGTATCATTCAGTAAAAGTAATAGTTGGTGACATTGCCGGTACCGTTCATCAGTTAATTGGTAAGGCTGTTGCATCAATAGGTGATCTTCAAAGATCTCCCTGAATTCTTTGGCGATCAGCCCGGTATCTACTGCTATAAACCAACCTTTGGCATCCTTGCCGTTTATCCGGTGGTGAACCTGCCCGGGCAATAAATAATAAACAGATTGGTTAGGCAATAAAATATCGCAGAAATCGACATTTATTTCAGCGCTGCCCGTTTCAATCATAAAAAACAGGTAGTGATCGTCCCTGTGTATGCCCAATTTGTCCCCGGCTCGGCGCATTTCTTCGTCGCTGGTATAATGGATCTCGAACCCGCTTTCATTACGGTCGCTGATCTTGTGCACAGGGATTGTTTTCATAGTAAGGTGTACTTACTAATATATGACGATTCACCCCCCGAAAAATTTTAAAGAAATAAGAAAAGGCGCAATATTTGCGCCTTTATATTTTTTGAAGAAGAAGACGCAAAGTATTGCGTCTCTACATTTTTTCCTGATCTCGACATTGCGTAACCAGGCATTTTCAATACATGGTTACTGTTTTGCTCCCCGCCAAAAAACTCGAAGTAAAATCAACCATTATTTAGGCAGTCTCTGTTTATTCGTTCGTACCGCTGCTTAGTATATGATCTTTTTTACCTGGTATTGTTTAATAAGATCATCAGCCTTTTGTTTATTTTTCTGCAAAAGTAATTTAAAATAAGGTGCGATGATGTTATTGGTTTTGGTACCCGGATACTTGTTTTGGACATAGGTATAAGCCGTTTTGTAGTCGTCGCTTATGGTTTTATTTTCATAATCCATAACAGGGGTATTGTCCATGCCTTCCAATAGGGTGCCTAAGTATCCTTTCCAATAGTTTGTTGCTAAGGTAGCCGTTATTGCATCCGGATATTTAGCGGCAAATTGTTCCCACCAAACTGTTCGCGAGGCAAGTTGGACAATGCTGATGGTTAACCCTGCATCTTCCTGGAAACCTTCCTTATCGTCCTTATTAAGCCTGGCGATATATTCTTTCATTACCGGCGAAACAATGGGGCTAAACCATTTCTCCAGAAAATCAAGATCCTGCCCGATATAAGTATCGCCTTCAGTCATAAGAACCTTGAAGCCATTGGTTTTCAATCGCTTTGCATATAAACTTAATTGAGCCGATAAATGTTGATGCGCGACATTGTCCATCAATAATGAATCGTAATGAAGTGTAGTGTCTTTGGCGTGCAGGTCATCGATTGCACTGTTTAATTTTCCATAATATTTATCGAAAATAAAAAATGCCGAATCGCAGGTGTTCTTATCCTGATCTTTAAACAACTCGGTATATTTTTTAGCAGCAGTTGTTGTTTCTTCCATTTGCAGTGTATCTAAGCCTTCCAAATATTTGCTATAGATATCAAGTAATTGAACATTATAAACCGATTTTGCTTTTGCCGGCGTGGCTAACGAGTCTTTTTTTGCAGATGCAGTAGTTGATGTTTTTGCCGGGCCTTTGCAGGCAGCCAACATCAAACATGCTATTATAGTTAATTGAAAGGTTTTTGGCATAATGTTGTTAAATGAAATAAAGGTATCATAAAATAAAAAAGGCGCAAATTCTGCGCCCTTATATTTTTCCTAATCTCTGACCTCTAATCTCTAACCACTAAGTAGTATATCCCAGGATCTTCAACACCTGTTTGCTGTTCTGCTCTTCGCCAAAAACCTCGAAATTGAAAGTTTCATCACGGTTGCGGCGGATGATCACATGCTTGGGTGATGGCAGCAGGCAATGGTGGATGCCCCCGTAACCGCTCAACACTTCCTGGTAGGCCCCTGTATTGAAAAAGCCCAGGTATTGCACCTTGCGGGTTTTTGGCATAAACACGCTGTTCATGTGCGCTTCCTGGTTGTAGTAATCCTGGCCGTCGCAGGTTATGCCACCCAGATTGACACGCTCGTATTCGCTGTCCCAGTTATTTACCGGGAGTAATATATATTTTTGATTAAGCGCCCATACATCTGGTAGGTTAGTGATGAACGAGCCATCAAGCATCAGCCAGCGTTCGCGGTCATTCTGTTGTTTACGACCTAAAACCTTATATAAAATTCCAGATGCTTCGGCAACAGTGTATTTACCAAACTCAGTAATGATATCGGGTTCAACCGTATCGTTATCGGCACAAATTTCTTTTATCCTGCTAACAATCTCGTTGATCATGTATTCATAATCAAAATCAAACACCAGCGAATCTTTAAAAGGCATTCCACCGCCAATGTCAAGCGTATCCAGGTCTGGGTTTATCTTTTTGAATTTGCAGTACAGGGTTACATACTTTTCAAGCTCGTTCCAGTAATATGGTGTATCAGAGATCCCCGAGTTGATAAAGAAATGCAGCAACTTAACCTTAAAGTTCGGATTGCCCTCTATCTTATTGTGATAAAAATCAATAATATCTTCCATCCGCACACCCAGGCGTGAGGTATAGAATTGCGAATCCGGCTGCTCTTCCGCAGCTATCCTGATGCCGAGGTTACATGGGGTCTCCATCTCTATCTCGTCGTCGTACAGGTTAAACTCCTCCTTATTATCCAATACCGGGATGATGTTTTTAAAGCCATCATGCAGCATATCAATAATATAGGTTTTATACTGAAAGGTTTTAAAACCGTTGCATATTACGGTAACATCCTTGCTTACCGCACCTTTTTTCTCCAAAGCGTCGATCATTGGCATATCAAAAGCCGATGATGTTTCCAGGTGGATCTCGTTTTTAAGCGCTTCTTCAACAATGTGCTTAAAATGTGAGCTTTTGGTGCAATAACAATATTTATAGCTGCCGCGATAATTATTTTTTACGATAGCCTGCTGAAACAGCAGTTTTGCCTGCTGGATCTTTTTCGAAATAATTGGAAGGTAGGTAAAACGCAGGGGGGTACCATACGTTTCAATCATCTCCATTAAATTGAGGTCATGAAAATATAGTTCATCCTCAATTATCTCAAAACCATCCTGCGGGAAACCTACACTCAGGTCAAGAAACTCTTCGTAACTCTGCATTTATTAAAATTTTGGCAAATGTAATTTTTAAACACAAGAATTGATGTATTGTTGGTGTAATTTTTTGTTTATCGCCTAATGCCGGCGTTTTACCGAATTAACCTGGCGTTTCACCGGATTGGGATTGTGATTTTTTTTGTGGCGGCTAGTTTTGTAACATAAATCGGCAATATGAAAACTAAAACTATACTAATATCAGGTGCCAGCGTTGCAGGCCCGGCGCTGGCTTTTTGGCTGAGCAGGTACGGGTTTAAGCCAACAATTGTTGAGCGGTCACCGGCAATAAGGCAAGGTGGTTATGCCATAGATTTTCGCGGCGTGGCTATGGAAGTGCTTGAAAAGATGGATATAGTAAAAGAAATAAAAAAGCATGAAACAAGGGCCGGGAAGATCACCATTGTGGATAAACACAATAGGAAACTTGCCAGCATGCCCGACGGCTTTACCAGCGGCGAACTGGAAATTTTAAGGGGCGATTTAGCCAATGTGTTTTACGAAGCTACAAAGGAAAATACAGAATATATTTTTGATAACTCCATCAGCAGCATGCAGCAAACTTCTAATGGTGTTGAGGTGGCTTTTAGCAATGGCGAATCGCGTAAATTCGACCTTGTGATTGGCGCTGACGGCTTGCACTCAAACGTAAGTGCTCTTGCTTTTGGCGACGAACAGAAGTTTCATCACCATTTAGGGATCTACTTTGCTGTGTTTACAACATCAAACTTTATGGATCTGAAAGATATGGCAGGCCATTATTATGGCACTTTGGGTAAGCGAACCGGGATATTTAGCGTACGGAAGGATACCAAAGCCCAGGCCAGCTTTTATTTTGCATCACCCAAATTTGATTACAGTTATCGTGATATCAACGCGCAAAAACAGATCATCCGCGAAAAATTTGCAGGTGAGCAATGGCAAATCCCACAGATGCTTCAACATATGGAAGAAGCAACGGATTTTTATTTCGATTCGGTAAGCCAGGTGCGGATGGACCGGTGGTCAAATGACCGGATAGCATTGTTGGGTGATGCAGGTTATTGCGCCTCGCCGATGTCGGGCATGGGTACCAGCATGGCCGTAACAGGAGCTTATATCCTGGCCGGCGAGCTTAAAGAAGCCGATGGCGACTATTCGATAGCTTTTGCGCGATATGAAGAAAAAATGAGGCCCTTTGTAACTGCTGCCCAAAAAATGGCGGAAGGTGCAGAATGGTTTGTGCCGACAACCAGGTTCAAACTCTGGATGAGCCGGCAGATCTGGAAGATATTACCGCACACGCCATGGAAAAATATGATGATAGAAATGCCGATGAAAGTGGCTACTACTATAAAAGTAAAAGATTACGGGCTTGAGCAAAAACCTGAGATGGTTTATAATTTGGGCTGAAGCCGGGTTTTAAGAAAACAAACAAGCCGTCATTGATGACGGCAGGGTTATGGTTAAACGTTTTTAATTAAGATCCCTCCGGCAAATGTACTTCGGCCATCATACAGCGTGCACTGCCGCCGCCATTGGTTTCTATGGTGTTGATATCTGAGTAAATAAGCTTACCGTATTTTTCCAATGCTAATTTTTGTTCAGATGATAACGCAGTGAAAGCGTTTTTACTCATCACTATCAACGTTTCATCTTCAGCATTTTTTACTTCCAGCATATTACCGGCAAACTGGTTCATTTGTTCAAATGAAATCTCGATTATTTCTTTTTGGGTTGATAACAGGGACTCTTTAACAACAATGCGCTCATGCGGATTCGGAATGCTATCCAGACAAATAACAGCAAAGCCGCTTCCAATACACATTAACACATTGGTATGGTATATTGCCTTGCCTTTTTCATCAACTGCATCAAAGCTAATGGCTGTATAACCGGCTTGCTCACAAAAAAGATCCAACACTTCGTGGTTAGTGCGGGGTGAAAGGCAGGCATATGCTATTTTATTCTCCCTGTCAAGCACCATACTGCCCGTGCCTTCTAAAAATTTATCTTCCACCTCAAAGCGGCTCAGGTCTATAATGTGTTTTACCGCAAAGTTGTCTTCCAGTTTGGCAATTATATCTTCGCGACGTTCGAGCCTGCGATTTTCAGCCTGCATGGGGTATAAAAAGATCTCGCCATTATTGTGGAATGATACCCAGTTGTTAGGGAATATGGAATCAGGGGTATAAGGCTCATGCGTATCGTCAATAACGGTTACGTCAACGCCATTGCTGCACAGTGTGTTCACCATACGGTCAAACTCCTGTTGTGCTTTTTCATTTACGCCATCTTTTACTGCGTTCCTGTTTTGGAATGCGTTACTCCCGGCAGTTTCCTCGTTAAAGCCGAAGTTTACCGGCCGGATCATTAATATGTGGGAAGTGGATTGGTTGTTAGTCATTTCGCTTTGCTGTCATTGGTCATTTCGCTTCGCTGTCATTGGTCATTGGGCAATTGTCATTGTGTATTTTCGCCATTTTTTAATGACTAATGACCAATGACTACAAAACCTTATCTCTCATCAACGGCATACTCATACAATGAAAGCCGCCGCGGGCCCGTGAAAGCTCGGCTGATGGCATTAGGATCAATGTATCGGTCATGCTTTCTGGGATAAGCTCCCCGCTTTCAAATTGCTTTAGCAGGTCGGCAACTTTTATTATGGTGAAGCCTTTTTCTTTAAATGCTTCTACTGTTTTATCATTACGGTCGTACCCTAAAACTACGCCTTCTTTTATGGCAAGCAGGTTACAGGAATCTGTCCATTGTTCACGCGAGTTATAAGGGAAAATATCTCCGCCTGAATAAACAAACTGTGTTTTTTCCTTGCTTTCCAGGTCTCTTTCACTTACGTCAGCCAGTAGGTCTTCTATACAGTTAAATGTCTTTGTTTTTTTATCTTTCCTGAACTGAACAATTTCAACCTTATCCTTGCTTTTTTTATCAGTAAACCAGGAGATTGGTTCGTCTTGTTCTTCCGGAGTTTCTGCAACTGCCAGGGAGCGCAGCAAGACCCACATATTGCGTTTTACTTGCGTAAAAATGGTATCAATATGCATATAATCCCGTTTGTGCGGAATTTTTACGATAGTTACTTTTTTAACTACGTTATTTTTAAACAGCAGCTTTATAGCCTCGTTGGCGCCGCTTGCTGACGTACGCTCGCTGCAACCAATTATTAAGTGCTGCGGGCTTACCATCATTACGTCACCACCCTCTAACGTGGTTTTCTGGTCGTTATCCTCGCCCGGGCGTAAAAAATGCTGTACAGTTTCGGGGATCTCCAATATATTATTGCGATACGAAGCAAAAAGCGGGTGATTGAAAAAGATATATCGCATTATTAATGTTTCGCGCGCCCTGGCCTTTTTTGCAGGCTTATTAAGCAGCATGAAATTGTTGATGGCGATGCCTATATCCCTTGAAAATATAAGGTTAGGGATAGGGGCAAATATCATCTCGTCTTTATTTAACGAGCCGGAGATAATGGTTTTGGCAAGCTCAGCGGGTTCGGTATCTATCAGCTGTGTTTGCAGGCGGTAGTTACAGCCTTCAATGGCACAAACAGCCGCAACCAGTTTCTTACGGATATCGGCATCATGCAAAATATCCTCAAGCAGAGTTTGAATCTCTATTACCTTGTTTGATGCGTGGAACTCTTTATCGTCAGGTTTATAAAACGACCGGTTATTCTCTTCGGCATCTATATGTGCAAGTTTGCCTTTTATTTTACCGGGATCTAAAAAATACATTAACAGCTTAATGTAGTAATCATATTCATTTTTACGCATGGTATCCAGGTGTACAATGTCTTCAAAAAGCCAATCTTGTGCTTTTGATGGTACTACCTTACCCAGGCCGTTGTCAGGGCTGTGGATCAGTAATGCGCGCAGGTTTCCAATTTCGGATGTTACATCTAATTTAAATTCGCTGTTGCTAAGTGTCATAAATGGGTTATAGAAGTAACAAAGGTAGTGAGATTAGTCGGGAAAGTCCGAAAGTCCGGAAGTCCGAAAGATAATTTAAGCATAGATAAACAGCTACTCTCCAATTATAGTCTTTCGGACTTTACTGACTTTCCCGACTTTCGGACTAAAATCCGTATTTTTGCACCATGAATTTTATTACAGAAGCTACTGTTAAAGCCGTTAAACATTTATATAATACTGATATTACCGCTGCCGATATAAACCTGCAGGAAACCCGCAAAGAGTTTGAAGGGCAGGTTACCATAGTTACTTTTCCATTTACTAAATTTTCAAAAAAATCACCGGAACAAACCGGGAATGAGATCGGCGAGTTTATACAAAATGACCTGAAAGAAGTTTCCGCTTTTAACGTGATCAAAGGCTTCCTTAATTTGTCTATTACTGATGCTTATTGGATTGATCAGCTTTATAATGATATACTTTCCAAGGGTTTTGCTGTTGCTAAGCCAAACGGTAAAAAAGTAATGGTTGAATATTCATCACCTAATACAAACAAACCATTGCATTTGGGGCATGTGCGTAATAATCTTTTAGGCTTTTCGGTTGCCGAAATTTTGGCTGCTGCAGGTTACGAGGTTGTAAAATCAAATTTGGTTAATGACAGGGGCATTCATATTTGTAAATCAATGCTGGCCTGGCAAAGGTTTGGCGAAGGGGAAACACCGGAGTCGACAGGTATAAAGGGGGATCATTTGGTTGGTAAATATTACGTGATCTTTGATAAAGAATATAAAAAGCAGATTGAAGAACTAAAGGCTGCCGGGCAAACGGAGGATGAAGCAAAAAAGAATGCACCCATAATAAAAGAAGCGCAGGAAATGCTGCAGCAGTGGGAAGCAGGCAATGAAGCTGTTATAAGTCTTTGGAAAACAATGAACACCTGGGTTTATACCGGTTTTGCCGAAACATACAGAAAGCTGGGCGTAACTTTCGATAAATTCTATTATGAATCAGATACCTATTTATTGGGAAAGGATATTGTTGACGAAGGGCTTGAAAAAGGCATTTTCTTTAAAAAAGATGACGGCTCTGTTTGGATAGACTTAACCTCCGAAGGGCTGGATGAAAAGCTGGTGCTTCGTTCAGATGGTACATCTGTTTACATGACCCAGGATATGGGCACAGCACAGTTGAAGTACAATGATTACCATATGGATAAATCAATCTATGTGGTAGGAAATGAGCAGGATTATCACTTTAAGGTATTGTTCACCATCCTTAAAAAACTTGGTAAGGATGGGGCAGACGGGCTTTATCATTTATCCTATGGCATGGTCGACCTGCCATCGGGTAAAATGAAATCGCGTGAGGGGACTGTTGTTGATGCAGATGACCTGATGGAGGAAATGGAGCAAAAGGCCAAAGAGCAAACGGAAGCAAAAGGTAAAATAAACGAATTTGGCGATGAAGAAAAACAGCAACTATTTCATATGATAGGAATGGGTGCTTTAAAGTATTTTTTACTGAAAGTCGACCCGAAAAAACGGCTGTTGTTTGATCCGGCGGAATCTGTTGAATTAGAAGGGCATACAGGGCCATTCATTCAGTATACTCATGCGCGGATAAAATCAGTCTTACGAAAAGCGAAGATCACCAATAATAATGTTGCTGTTGACAAGCTTGCCGCCGAAGAGCTTGATTTAATTTTGACTTTAACACAATTCCCGGCTATTATACAAACCGCAGCAGAAGGGTATAGCCCGGCTATTATTGCTAATTATGTATATGAGCTGGCCAAAACCTATAATAAATTTTACCAGGTATGCCCGATAATACAGGTAGAAGATGAAGCTGTTAAACAATTCAGGCTGCAGCTTTCAGCAGCATCTGGAAAAGTGATCAATAAGGCGATGAAGTTGCTGGGGATTGAAGTACCGGAAAGAATGTAGAGTCCCCCGGCCCCCTAAAGGGGGAGATTAAAAGTAAAAGGCTGAATGGAACTTACATCTATTCAGCCTTTTGCATAATCCGCATTTGTCCCCCCTTTAGGGGGTTAGGGGGCTTCTACCTCCAATGTCCTTTGTGCCAGGCATAACCACGGTTGGTATGTGTCCATCCGCCGCGTACATATGCACGCCCGGCTCTTGGCCTTGCCCAGTAACCTCTGCGGTAAACATATCTTCCACCGCTATATCCCCAGTCGCCGTCAATCCAAACTGCACCTGCATAAGGAGATACCGGTCTTACATAAACTGGTTCAACGGGCTGGTCGGTTACATAATAACTGCTTTCACAGGCTGACAAGAATAAAGAACCACCTAAAGCGGCTATCAATCCTAATTTTGATATTGTCTTCATTTGGTATATGATTTATAAAATAAACAGATACCATCTAAGACAAATGGTAAGAAAAAAGGTTTAATGTTTTGAGTCCGAAAGGCGGGAAGAAATTATTAATAAAATGTGAGTTTGTAAACTCAAATCAGGATTAATCATTAAAACTGTAAACTTTTTTCAGGACGAGACACAAATTTTAATCAACTAAAAAAATGGAACACGCTGATTATAAAGAAATTACAGCGACTTATTAAAAAGCATCAATTTCATAGTATTTGATTATCAGTTACTTACATTTAAGCATTTGCTGATAAAAAGTGAAATATGCTGATAATCAACATGTTTCACTGCGTTCCACCCCGTTCCGCTGTAAAAATGGAACGCTATTGTTCCCGCAGGGTCTCGCATCGCGGACCCTGCGGTGTATCGCGTTAATGGTTTGTAATAACCAGTCGCCCAGCCAGCTCTGCTTTATACGTTATCATAAGTGATATTAAACCACAAACATTACGCAGGGTCCTTTTCAAGAATCTGCAAAGACAAAACTTACGAAGTTTTTGAAACTTCGTAAGTTTGTTAGCGTATGAATTTATCAGCAATAACCAGATCCTTGCTTCCCGGCGTGTATTTATAAAACCCACTGCCTGATTTTACACCGGTATGGCCTGCAGTTACCATATTAACAAGTAAAGGGCAAGGCGCATATTTCTGGTTGCCGAAACCGTTATACAATACATTTAATATTGCCAGGCAAACATCAAGGCCAATAAAATCAGCCAATTGAAGCGGACCCATTGGATGAGCCATGCCTAATTTCATAACGGTATCGATCTCTTCAACACCGGCTACGCCTTCAAACAAGGTGTAAATGGCCTCGTTGATCATCGGCATCAGGATGCGGTTAGCTACAAAACCCGGATAATCATTTACCTCAACCGGAACCTTATTAAGCTTTTTTGAGAGCTCCATGATAGTAGCAGTAACTTTGTCAGTTGTTGCATACCCACGGATAACTTCAACCAGTTTCATAACGGGTACCGGGTTCATAAAATGCATCCCTATTACATTGCCCGGTGCTTTTGTAACCGATGCAATTTGCGTTATAGATATTGATGAGGTATTTGAGGCCAGTATAGCGTCCTCTTTACAATAATCACTTAGCTGTTTAAAAAGATTTAGTTTAATCTCGCGGTTCTCGGTAGCTGCTTCAATTACTAAATCAGCATTTGCGGCGGCTGTTTTAAGGTCGGTGAAGGTAGTTATGTTGTTTAAGGTAGTCGATTTTACCTGCTCATCAATAGTGCCTTTTTTAACCTGCCTGTCCAGGTTACCGGTTATAGTTTGTATAGCCCGGTTCAACGCATCCTGGTTTATATCAACCAAAGCGACTTTAAATCCATGCTGTGCAAAAGTGTGTGCAATTCCGTTGCCCATTGTTCCGGAACCTATTACTGTAATGTTGTTCATGATGGTTATTGGTTGATTGAGTTGATTGAGTTGATTGAGTTGATTGAGTTGATTGAGTTGATTGAGTTGATTGAGTTGATTGAGTTGATTGAGTTGATTGAGTTGATTGAGTTTTTTAGATTGTAAAGTTACACGAATATTTCTTTCGGACTTCCGGACTTTTCCGACTTTCAGACCTTTTCGACTAAATCACAATTCAATATAATTCCCCGCATCAATTATGTTTTTTTTATTGATGATATCGTATTCGGGAATGTGGCCAAGTAATTCAACCCCGCTATAATCTAAAATGAATTCTTTAGAATAGATGTCCTTTACCCCGTTAAATATAATCCCACTTACGGGGATATCACGATTTTTTAAAGCATCTATTGATAAAAGCGTATGATTAATACTGCCCAGGTAATTCTGTGAAACCAGGATTACCTCTGCATTTAATTGTTTAATGAGGTTGATCATTAAAAATTTATCATTTAATGGAACCATCAAGCCACCGGCGCCTTCAATAATTAAGGTGTTATCAGTGTCGGGAATAATGATCTTGTTCTTGTCGATGCTGATCCCGTCAATAGCGGCTGATTTATGCGGTGAAAACGGTTGGGTAAGCCTGTAAGCTTCAGGATGAAAAACAGAAACAGTATTGGTTATTAAACTTTTTACTTTAATGGTATCACTGTTATCAAGGTCGCCAGACTGAACGGGCTTCCAGTAATCGGCATTTAGTTTTTCAACCAAAGCTGCCGATACAATGGTTTTACCTATTCCGGTTCCAATTCCTGTAATAAATATGGTTCTATTCGGCATTTATTAGTGTATTTATGGTATCGGTTAATAAAATTATCTCTTTTTCTGTGTTGAATGAATGCAGGCACACCCTTATACGTTCGCTGCCCTGTGCAACCGTTGGGCTCAGGATGGGGCGTACGTCCAGCCCTTTGCTTTGCAGTTGCCCTGCAACTTCTTTTGCCTTTTCATTACTCTTTAATATGATGCATTGTATTGCGCTGTTACTATCAATCAGCGGGTATGCTGACGTATTGTTTAGGTTTTGTTTAAATAGCCGGATGTTACTTTTAAGCTTTTCAACCTCGTCTGCAGAATCCCGCAAGTGTTGGTAAGCCATTTTTACAGCAGCTATTTGATGATGCGAGGCAGCGGTGGTATAGATAAACGGCCGGGCAAAGTTTATAAGGTATTGACGCAGCAGGTTACTGCCTAATATTATTGCTCCATGGCAGCCTAAAGCTTTTCCGAAGGTTACTATCCTTGCAAAAACGTTGCTTTGTAAATGCTTATCAACCAGGCCAAATCCGTATAACCCAACGGCGTGCGCTTCATCTACAATTAAATTAGCGCTATATTTTTCAACTATCGCTGCTATATCAGCTATTGGCGGTGTCTCGCCGTCCATAGAGTATACGCTTTCAATGGCTACATAACAATTGCCTTTGGCTTGTTTCAGCTTGTCCTCAAGGCTGGTGAGATCATTGTGTTTAAAGGTGTACCTGTTTGCAAAGCTTAAACGCGCGCCGTCAATAATTGAGGCATGTACCAGCTCATCCAAAATTATGGTATCGCCGCGCTGGGGGAGAGATGAAAATAAACCCAGGTTAGCATCATAGCCTGAATTAAAGATCAGTCCGGCTTCACAATTGTGTTGGGTGGCTATGTATTGCTCAGTTTCTTCGGTATAGTTTGAATTGCCCGATAGTAGCCTTGAACCTGTAGATCCGTTTTGCACCCGTTTATTGCTGCCGATCTCGCTATTAATCTTGTTTTTCAATTCAGATGAACGCGCAAAGCCGAGGTAATCATTTGAGCAGAAGTCAATTAACGCGTTATCGGGTTTTAGCGAGCGGTATGTTCCGGCAGCCTGTCTTTCCTGTAGCTTTTTCCTGATGAATTCTTCTGATGGTGCCAAAGCCGAAAATTTCTGCTAAAATAGAAAAGCGCCCCGGTTTATGGAGCGCTTTCTTAAAAATTTAATGATGCGGATGATTAATTACCACCACCGCCACCACCACCTTGTTGCATCCTTGCACGCTGTTCGTCAAGGAATTTTTGATAAGCGGTAGCCTGGTCCGGGGTTAAAATAGCTTTGATCTGATCATTTGTAGCAGTCCTGATAGGACCCATTGCTGTTCTCATAGCGGTTCTGTCGCCATTAGCTGCAGTTCTAACGCTATCCATTTTGGTAGCCTGAACTTTTAAAATAGTGGTCACTTTAGTTGTCTGGTCGTCAGTAAGCTTAAGTTGTGTTTGCATTTGTTTGGCCCTGTCTTCGGGACTCATTCTTTGACCACCTTGGGCATGGGCCATAGCTGTAATTCCAACAAGGAAGCAGCACATTAACAAAAATTTTCTCATGGTTTTTTAGTTTTTTAATCTATAGATAAAGATAACCCCATTAAGGTTTAATTGTTAGGATGTAACTTAATTGTTGCTTTGTTGGTCATTGGTCAATTGTCATTAGTCATTAGTCATTAGTCATTGGGGAGGAGGCAATTGATTATTGGATTTGTCTGATTCTGTTTTCCTTCCAATGTATTTAATGTAGCCATTAAGTTTTAAGTGAATTGTGCTTAGCTTGCCTAAATATTCAGTGTATTGATCTTCTGATATCAGTTTTCTTATTTTAGCTTTAGTTATCCAATCTTTTGTTTCAATAAGGGAACCTCTGCTAAAATAACAGAAGTTTTTATTTTCTTTATAATGATAACGACCAAAGCCTTCAGCAATGTTGGCCCCAATAGAATCTGCTGATCTCACCAATTGTTTTCCCAAAGTGTCTTTAGCAAAGTAATCCCATTCTAAAACAATAAACCAAATTTCATTAGAAAATGACTCTGCAAGATTATATACATCCAAATCTTCTAAACGATTCATATTATATAATTAACTATTTTAACCTGGGTACTAATGACTAATGACCACTCTGCAGATTAGAGATACTCCGCTGCATTTGCGCCATCATGCCGGTTAGGCTTTCGAGGGTTGGTTCAGGAGTTGGAATTGGCAGATGGGTTGAAATATATGCCTTTGCCTTCCAAAGTTCAAGGATATCTTCGCCGCCTATTTCATAGGGTTCGTATACCGGATTGTCAGATACGAGCTTCAGTTTTTTATTGTCTTTAAATTTATTACCGATGCGTTTGTAAACCACACCTTCGGTTTTTGAAATTACCACATAGGTTTCGGCAGTTTTTACATCGCCCCAGTTTTCAACATATTCGCCTATTATAATGGTACCTGATTGCAGGGGAAGCATCGAATCGCCTTTTATTTCAAAAGCGCGGTAGGTGCCCTGTTTAAACATAGGTAAATAAAACTTTGGCAATTTGGCCACATATTCCGGGTCGGCATAGCCGTTCAGATATCCGGCGCTGGCCTTTAATGGTACCAGCTCAATGTTCTCGTTATCTTCCTTATCAACAGAAATACTCAGCACGCGCAGGTTTGCCGGGTTGCCTTTTGGCTTTGGCGCCCATTTCTCATCAATAATTTCATTGATAAAGTCGTCAATTGAGATGTCAAAGAATAATGCTATTTTTTTTAGCAGATCGTATTTCGGATCAGCTCTTTCCTCTTCATAAGCACCTACAAGTGACCTTTTTATGCCTAATTCATCAGCAAATTGCTGTTGTGTAAGGCCTTTCTTTTTACGGAGAAATTTAATATTTGAAGGAATATTTGACATAAAATTTGGAATTGCTAAAATTATTAGTATTTTTATGCTCATAAAATTAGTAATTATTTTTTAAACAGCAAATTTTATTTATCAATATGAAACGCTTTATCTATATCATTACCGACAGAAACCGCAATAACTTACACGTGGGCCTATGTTCAGACCTGTTGAAAACTTTGGAATTTTATCGCCAGATGCCCACTTTATTTTTTGATAATTCAAAACAACTTAACCGTTTGGTGTATTTTGAAGAGATAAATACCGAGGAACAGGCAATGGAGCGTTTTAAAACCGTGAGCACTTTTACCAGGCCCCAAAAAGAAAAAATGATCAGACCTGTTAACCCTGACTGGGTAGATCTGACCATTGGATTAAGTTATGAAAGCGGAGTGAGGGTAAGGCCGCAACTGCGCCCGTCAATCAGCTCGAACAGGAAAGCGGTTACTTTTTAATAAACTTTAAGGCCCCCGAGTTCATGCAATATCTTTTTCCGCCCCTGTCGGCAGGGCCGTCGTCAAAAACGTGGCCGAGGTGCAGGCCGGTACTTCTTTCAATAACTTCGTCGCGGGTCATGCCGTCGCTATTGTCAGTAACTACTTCAATTTTTTTAGGGTCAACCGGTTTAACGAAACTTGGCCAGCCCGTACCGCTGTCAAATTTATCATCTGATGTGAATAAAACTTCGCCTGTGGCGGCACTTACATAAACACCTTTTTGGTGATTATCATGGTAGGCATTTTGAAAAGGCGGTTCGGTACCGCTTTCAACCATTATGTGGTATTCGTTAGCGGTTAGTATTTTTTTCCATTCCGCAGGAGTTTTGCTCATTTTGCGTTTGGGATCGTATTTTTTTACCTGGCCACTGCTCATCTGGCAACCAAAGGCTGTAAAAACAGTTAGTATTATTACTGCTAAAATTGATTTTTTCATCTTTTATTAAGTTTTTAATTTAGTCGGATCAATTGTTATATCCTTACAAATATTAATTACGAAATATTATAGCAACAGGTTTGTCAGCAGGAGGTCTGTTTATATGTTTTTGGTTTTTGGTACTAAAACAGCGTTAATAATATGCAGCATCCCATTGCTTTGCTGGATGTCAAATTTACTGATAATACTTTGTCCGCCATTATCATCAATTAAAACAATATTCCGGTTAGCATCAATTTTTGCTGTTATAGTAGTGCCGGCAATTGTACGGAATGTGGCCTCACCTTTATTTGAGTTGATCTTTCTTTGAATATCTTTCACGCTTAACCTGCCAACAATAGCGTGGCTGGTTATCAGGTAATTTAAATCAAGCTTATGGCTGGGCTTTAATAGCGTATCCAGTTCGCCTGCAGGTAATTTTTCAAATGCCTGGTTTGTAGGCGCAAAAAACGTAATCGGGCCTTTGCTTTTAAAGGTTTCTGTTAAACCGGCATCTTCAATGGCCGTAACCAATACGCTATATTCAGTTGATAAATTTATATTTTCAATAATGTTATTTGATGATACCATGGCGGTACCATTTACATTTTTCACCTTACCCCACTTAGCTTTTACCGAATCAATAACCGGGCGTACCACAACTGCGTTTTGCGCAAATAAATTGTGACCGCTGACAGCTATCAATAAAATGATTAACCACTTTTTCATGGCCGCAAAAATAGGTGTAAAAGATTTAAGAAGCAAGTACCGGGGATCAGGGAAGCGTCATTAAAAGAGTGCCAGGAAATCAAGAGTCAGGAATCAAGATAGGAAGAGAGAAAATTTATTTGACTCTTACCTCTTTGATTGTCTTCTTGCATCTTTCTTCCTACCATCCCGGTATAAAGCCTAAGCCGAAAACTCAATAACAGGGCAATTATGCCAACGCTTTTACCCGATCCGGATACTTATGCTTGACTGAGTGTTTAAACCGAAATTTAACTTCTCATTCTAATCTATTAACGCATGAGTTGAATATATTTATCAGGATATTTTTTAGAAATTTTCAAAAGTACTTTTTGTCCAAGCTTAAATGTATCTGTTTCTGCTGAGAATTCACTTTGTATGCGCACTTTTTTGTAAGTGTATTCGACGTAAATATTGGAGTGGCTTCGCCCAGGAGATTTGTCAATTATTACTGCATTTACATAGTCATAAGACCTAAGTTCCTTTTCAGTTTGATTATTATGTATTACAGCATATATAATGCCTCCCAATAGAAAAATACCAATAATAAAATAGCCTATCAGTTTTCCTTTGTTGCCTTCCATTTTATAATTTATTATTTATCATTAATTTTTTCTCCAACTGCGTTAATTAATAAATTCCCGCCTCCAGTTGACATAATTTGAATGGCATGCGCTCCACCATCATAAATTGGGTCCAAGGTAGAAGTCTTGTAGATCTTATCTCCTAATTTACCGTTAAGATAAAAGCTAGCTGATTCAAATACAGATTTAGTAATTGATTTGTTAAAACCAGCAACATGGAATGTTCCATCATCAAATGGACGAAAATCGACTGCTCCATCTACAATTGCTGAAGTCCCATTTCCAAACACCGCGTCCGAAGCGACGTCTGCAAAATCAATATTCTTAGGTCCCCCAATTGCCTGGCCAAAAAGACTTGTTGCACCACGAGTTAGCATTCCTTTTAATGCCCCTTCGCCTAAAGCAGACATTCCGGAACTAGCCATGCTTCCCAACCCAGCGGCTCCCGCATTAGCTGCAATTACAGTCACACCTGACGCGAAATTTAGCATTGGTAATGAAGTCTTTACGCCATCTTTAAATGCTTGCCAGGTTTGATTATAAGGTATAGCTTTAATTTCATTAAACATATAGTCAAAATGCCCATTCGCATAAAGGTGAACATCCCAACCATTAGTTGCTATATAGTCAGCAGTCTTTCCAATATAGGTCTCACCGTCCTTAACGTCAGCGGCGCTATGAACATTCGGATCATAACGCGGATCGTGCGTCTTATTATTCATTACCCAATCTGTTACATCGATATTCTCTATACCCTCTCCAAATCGGCCTGCTGCTTCCATGCCGTCGGGATCAATATTCACGATAGGATTATTTTCTCCATAATTATAAGGACTCCACCGTCTGTCTTTCTCTGCTAAAGGATCCATAGTATTCCACCTTGCAATTACCGGATCATAGAACCGCGCGCCATAATCGTATTGCTCGGTAAGATCTGTTTGCCTTTCTTTTCCATTATAAAGATAACGGTTATTGTTCGAGAAATCATATCCCCCTTGTTTCCTCAACCCGAACGAATAATACTCGTCTTCCTGGATAATTCGCGCATTCCCATCGGTGCCCTTGTCAAAGGATAGCCTTATATTGCCCAGGTGATCGCTTATATTATATTGGTAGCTATAGCTGCCGTCCGCAACATTACGAAATGCCCTGCCATTTTCTGTTTGTATAAAACTAATTGCGCCAGGACTGGCGCCGGTGTAATTATATACAATGCCACTATCATAAATCCATGAGCCATCAGTTCCGGTGTTTTTTAGCTTTTGTCCTGTTGCGTCATAAGTATAGGTAGCTTTCGTTATCCCTCCCTGCGTTATACTTTGTGGTAAATTAAAGATATTGTAATTAATAGTTTTACTTCCCCCGTCAGATGTTGCATTTCCATTAATATCATAGCCATAACTGCGGTAGGCAACACTGTTGTTTTTTACCGAAGTTAACTGGTTACCTGAATTTCCGCCGGCATCTGTATAAACATAACTTAAAGTGGCGGCGCTTATCCCGGTTCTGGTTAACGAACTTATATTACCCATATCGTTATAAATAATTGTTTCATCCATATCGGCAGTATTGGCATGTGCAGCGGTCAGCCTGTTTAAAGGATCATAGCCATAAGTAAATGTCCGGGTACCGGGGGCTGAAACTTTTGTAGTATTATATATCATTTGGCTTACATTCCCGTTAAACCCGCTTGCAGTATACAATAACTGCATATTAAACAACCCGCCTGATCCGCCATTTGCGCTTGTTAACCACCCCCGCTCGTTATAACTGTAAGTAAGGTTTTGCAAAAAGCTAACCCCGTCTGTTGAATGAAGATGTCTGATGTATTGCTGGCCAAGGTCATTAAAGTCTATTTGCGATAGTAATGTTTTTATCCCACTATTGATCGTTTCCCAGGTTTGGCGCTTACGGCCTATGTGATCATAAACGTAGCTGGTATTTATAGTTGTTGTTTGGCTGTTTGCAATATGTGTACGGATACTACTTAACAATTCACCTGTAAATGAAAAGCTGTTCACCACACGATCGGTTCCCCCTAACTGGTTTTGCCCCACAACTTCTACAGGCCGTCCTTCAACATCGTAATAGCTTGCCTTGAGGTATGACGCGGTTCCGTCAACTGTGTATACCTTACTGCCCGTAATTTTATTATACAGAGTTGTGTTGTAGGTACTTTGTGCTGTTAAAGTTGATCCACCAGGCCAAGTGTAGTTATCGTAGTAGGATACTATAAGGTATTGACTGATACCGGTGGTAGGATAATTGGTATTGGTATAACCTGTTCCGGCCGAGTTATCTTGTGTTTCGCCATAAACTGCCTGGCCATTTACCGCTGTTTGTTGTAATATGCGAGTATTGGTGCTGGTACAAATACCTGTGATCACGGGCCTTCCTAATTGGTCATATTTTGTAAAAAGCCATTTGCTGCTGCTGCGCAATATAGGATCTTGTGTCATAACAAGCTGGTCCTGGGTGTTATACACCATATAATCCCAGTCCCGACCGGGGAGTTTTTTTTCAATAAGGCGGTTCCTGTCATCGTAGCGGTACTGGTAGCAAAAATTATCGAGTTGTGTTTGATTAACGCTTCCTCCGTCAGGGCTTACTCCAGGTGTAAGCACAAAGCATAAGTTCCCTTTGTAATCATATACATAATAAGTGGATATAGCTACAGCGCCTGTATTATATACTCTTTTTAATACCACCCTTCCTTCCTTATCCCTATATTCTTCCGCTGTGCCTGTTTTTCCATTGGCGCTTACCCAGTTTTCGTCTTTGGTAACAGTAAGATAGAGCTCGTTCGCATTATAATATCCTAATAATGTAAGGGTACGTTTATATTCCTGCCCGCTCGTGGTTACTGCATCAGCCTGGTATTGTCTTATATCGTTGATGTTATTGGCCTGGTAGGCTATTTTTATGGTGTGCCCTGCAGCCGGCTGCCAGCTATCACCGGGCGCACCCTGTTCTATAACCCGGTTTAAGGGCGAGTTTTCAAAACCGGTTTGCGCATAAGGGCTGTTTATTTGTGTAACCCCTGCCGGAGGAAGGTTATAAAAGTTTTTTACACCTGCACCGAGTTGTAATGCATCTGAGCGATAGGAGCCTGCTACACCTGTGGCATCCGTATATGGCAGGTATTTCATAGCCTCTCTTCCATAAGTATCATATGCCACAGGTTGTATAACATCTTTTGTGGCGTCGTTATTTCCCTTAACCAATACTGTTTGTACAGGCCTGCCCAGCCCATCAAGGTATTGAATGGATTGCATTACTTCGCAGGTGCTTTTTGCTGAAAGCTGGGTTGCATCTGTGAGTTTTACGGTTGGCGTAAATGTTTGCACATAATTTTGATTGCCACTCGGGTAGGCATTTAACGGGACGCAGTTTGGTATAGGGGCTGCAACAATGGAGAACTTAAAAGTGCCGTTCGCACTGTTTGCCGAAAATCCGTTGCTAAACGTAATGCTATGTGTTGCCACATAGGTACCGGGCGTGGTAATTGCTGTATTATAGGTAACGTCCGCCGGCTGTGCTTTTACTTTGCCAATTATAAATAGCATGCCTATGCAAATGGCTATAAATCGCAGACCAACTTTATTGTGATTTAAGGTATGTAGCTTAACCATAATAGTTTTCTTGTTATTTTAATGATTATATTCTTAAATCGCTCCGCCAACAATGTATCCTGTGCCACCCTGGAGTAATACCGATGAGGATGTGCAGATTGAATCGCCTGGTTGAACACTGTTAGGACTTGCCCCACCGCTAACACCTGCTGTTTGCTGTTTGTTATTCTGAACTGTTGAGGTTTGCACAACAGCCGGAAGGGAACCACCGGTACAGCCGTAAACATCAATTGGCCCGGTTGTAACCTGGTTTGAACCGGCAGGTATCACAATGGTTGGTGTGGTGCTTGTAGTAGAAGGTGCCGGCGTTCCGCTGCTATGCGTTACAGTGGTTGTTAACTTGTACTTTACTGTAAGATTAGCCGGAACGGAATATAAAGTGGTAAGATTTTCGTCAGCATATACTTTAAAAGTATAAGTGTTAATTGTATGATTGTTTGCATCTGTTATGGTTGATGCCAGCGTCATCATAACATAGGGCGTGCTCACAACCGGCACCTGGCAGCCCGTTTGCTGCCCTGCATAGTTATAGCAGTAGCTGCTTATAATGTATCCATCCTGGTCCCTTATATTTATCAACCTGCTGAATGCGTCGTACTCGTAACTTCGCTTCTTATTCCCGGGATCGGTAATTGACTGTAAACGGTTCATACTATCATACGTGTATATGGTTTTTTGCCCACTGCTGTTGGGAGGAGTTGCCGAATGCGTTTTTGATAACAGCTGGTCATAAACAGACCAGTTAAATAACTCGTATTGATTATCAACCTTCACCTCTGTGGTGTTGCTGAATGAATCATAGGCTAAATAATCCAGCCGCTTTTCGTATTGAGAGCCGGGATTGGAAGGATCCGGAACCTCTACAGCAGCAACCGCACCAGCGGGTTTTAATACCGGTACGGATAAATTCAGTTTATAAATTTGAGCTGGAACAATGTTGTTTACTGCTGTATTTGGATAATTAGGGTTAACCATGTAATTATTTATCGTCGCATCGGTATAATAAGTAACAGCCGCTGAGTTCACCAGCATATCTTTGGTGCTGATTTTACTGATCACCGGGTTAATATAGTTCATAGCAACCATAGTCCCCATTACACCGCCTGAAGCCGTTGATGCATAATCAAAAGGGTATTTGTAAGACGTTGTGACCTGGCGATTACCAGACTCTAACAGTGTTTCTGAACGCTTAAAAGCCCCTGCGTACGCACCATCAGTGTACGTATAATTAGTAGTATTCTGGATAATAGGGTTTAGAGCTCTTAGATCTGTGCTGTTTTTATATTCAGACTCTACTTTTGAGGTAAGCAGCATTTTTTCTGCATTGAGATTACGGCTACCGGGAGTAGCACCGTTTATACTGCCTGACCTGTAATCAACACTAAAGCGAAAAGAGGTAATGTAAGTAATATTCTGAGACAATAAATCATAGTTATAATCAATGCCTTTTATAAAATTACCGGCATTATCCATAAAATATTGATGTTGTAATATTCCCCTTCGGTTCTCTCTCGATTCTAATTCAAAAAATGGATAATAAGAAGTAGGACTAACATCTGCTATAGAGATACAGTTAACCGCACTATTAGGAGGAATACTACTATCAATATCCTGATCCTGCGAATAAAGGTAATGTGTAAAACCATTATTACCCGACGGGCTTGTTTGTGCTTCTTCCACATAGCCATAGCCTACATAACTTCCCTCAGCAGTCCCTAACATAGACTGGTTTTTTGTGAACTGAATAAGCTGACTATGTCCTAGAGGTGTCCAGGGCTGGGTAAATGCAACATTGGGATAAGCGCCGCCCAACTTGCCGGATGAGTTATAATAATATTTTTTGTCTAATAACTGGCTGCCATCTGCGGCATAATCTGTGATTTCTTTGATCCTAATTCCACCTCCTGTATACTCGTCAACATCAAACATATTAGGCTCGTAATTATAGATCGTATAACCTTTTGTAGGATAAATGATCTTATTTAATGTTCCATAATCCACAGTAGCGGGATTGGTAGCACGCTCAACGCCATCTGCTATTTGTGGAGCAGGATTAAAATTACTATTCAACGGCAGGTAAGTTTTGCGCCCGTTATTCGGTGTGATATATACTTTGGAGAAACCTTGTGATTGTCCTTGTGAGGCATCTACTTCAGTTCCATTATTAGCATTATAATAACCCCATATATCCTGATGTACGGAGTTTCGCCTTGGCAACAAATCCCTGTTTTTGTAATAAAAACTATATGGTGGTAATAAGGAGTTGTCTGATCCCTTTTCTTGGATAGATTCAAGATAAATGCGATAATTGTCCTGAGTGATTGCTCCGCTAGAGCTGCTCAATTGACTGAAATAACTTAGATTAAATCCTTTCTTTAGTAATCCAGGTGTGTTGCCGTTGTACTCATATTGATTAATCTCAGTATACGCTTTATCATAACTAAAGTCGGGTCTACCATAATCCGCTTTTAGTTCAATATAACCTTCATCATAAATAATCTCCTGAAGTACTTTGGGAGCTAAGATTGAGATGCCAAAATTATTTACAGCAATTGATGTCCCTGCATTCAAATCGCACAATATCCCTTGACTTATACTATTTTCTTGCGTGTAAGCTAATGCATGTTGCATATCTGACCTGTAAACAAACTGTATGTTTTTACCGGTTACGGGATCATCAATTCTGGTAAGATACCAGGAAGAGGTAAAGTAATTATCAGTGCCCGAATTACCCCCGATACTTAAAATGTCACTTTGCTCTGTAGCTTCGAAAGTATAAATTAACCCGTCCTCTGTTGTTATGATAAACCTGTTATTACCATTATATGGGCCATCAATTTTAATGGGATCAAGATTGGTAGTATGTGGATGCGTCTTATCCGTAAAGAAAATCTGCCCCATCTTGCCATTAAAATTGTAAAAATGCTGATCCGGCTCCGTATCATAACCGGCAGGTATTCCAACCGAAGTACCTGCAGCCAAATACGCAAAATACCCAAACTTTGCTTCGTCGCACCATTCACCCTTAAGTGTACGGGTTACCACGCCGCCTGCATTTAATACCCAACCGGTTCCCACTCGCGAGGCCACTTCGTCCACTTTTACTCCAGAGCCATGATAACTAAGGCTAATAGGCAAGGTTATTCTACCGCACTTGATTTCAAAGAGTGGAATATTAATCCGTGGGGTGCCTGTATAATATCCGACAGGGTGCTCCACATATTTTCCCAAGGCTGAAGACTCTGGTGAGGGAGGATTGAAATTTGGCAGATAGCCGTTCGAATCATCCGTCTGCCCAAATGCTGAGATAATAGCAAATAGACTGAATACTGTAAAAAGTAATATTCGTTTCATAAATTATAATAATGGTATACTTATTTACGCTGTTGTGAATTTATTTGTGTTTTTAATTGGCTGATTTGATCCTGAAGAGATGTTATCGCGGCTTTTTGTACTTGATCGTTTTTATCCTTTTCAATCAGATACAGCGTAAGTTCCTCTACTTTTTTCAATAGCGTCATGTTCATCTCGCCCAGGTTAATGCCATTCTTTTCCATTTCGGCGGCGGCTGGCACGCCCGGCAGGTGGTGGTTTTTATCTGTGTAGGTTTTTATTTCAGATAATGTTGGCAATTTATAATCGCTTTTAAAAACGTAATCAGGAGTGGGCACGAGGTTATCAACTACAACTGAAGTAGAGTGGATAGTGCCTTGTACCGCTAATTTTGTATCGGGATTGACAGTTCCGATACCTACATTACCGCCCTGAAATGTTAAAACAGAAGACGGAACACCATTAGTGAGTTGAGTAAATCTATAATCAATACCATGTACGCTGTTATAATTCGACAAGGTTAAGTTGTATCCGGTAATAGAAGGATCCCATTCCTGCACCGGAATATCGGTAAAAGCAGCAGGAGATTTAACAATATGGAACGGGACACCAGGGGTTGTTGTTCCAATACCCACATAACCGGTTTGATCAACTGTCATAAAGCTGGCCCATGTACCATTATTGTCTATACGACCAAACTGCACATTTCTATCAACTGCATTGACAATATTTGAACGGATACGTATTGCACCCCCATTTCCCGGGCCATGAATTAAATATGCTGTTACATCGGCAGCAAATGTCAGATCTCCATTTAGCCTCTGAGCCCCGTTTACATCAAGTTTTGCAGCAGGGGTGCTAGTGCCAATACCCACATTGTTTGTTAGTGTTGTGGTGTAAATATTACCGCTGGTAAGGGTCCATTGTGCATTACAGGTTATTGAAAATGCTAAAAATGTTATGGTTGTGATTATGAAGGTTTTCATATCGAGAAATGTTATTGTTATTTAGTTTTTCTATGATTCAGATTATCAAGGCTTTTTTTCAATTCGTCAATTTGCTTTTGCTGTAATTGATTTGCTTTCTGCTGATCAGTCAATTTCTTGTTTTGCTCAATCAAATAAAGCGTCAACTCTTCAACCTTTTGCACTAAAACCTTATTCATTTCGCCCAGGTTAAGGCCGTTCTTTTCAACTTCGGCGGCTGATGGCACATTGGATAAATGATGGTTTTGGTCGATATAGGTTTTTAAGTCGGTTAAAGAGGGTAATTGATATGTTGGTTTGAAAACATAATCGGGCCAGTTGGCAAAAAGTTTTACAGTCATTGAAGTAGCAATGGCGCTGCCGTTTACGGCTAGTTTATATCCTTTTGAATCTGTTGTGCCAATAGCTACATTACCATTAGTAACCCGAAGACCACCTCCGGTTACTTCCACGTAGCTTTTGCCAAAGGCTGTACCCGGGTTTAATAATATGCCGGTATCCCAACTAATTTCTATTTGTTGATAATTTGGGGTTGTCCAGGAACCCGTAGTTCGATATATTCCATAATTTAATGGAGCCCCGCTATACCAGGTTATTCCGCTATTTCCGGTATCTGCAGAAACATCTTTAAAAGATAAATTTGCTGCAGGGGTAGTCGTGCCAATGCCTACGTTGCCAGTTGACGGAAAAGTGTTTTGAGCATGGGATGAGCAATAGCATATTGCTATTATTGCAATTGTGAAGAGTGTTTTTTTCATGATAAGGTTATTTGTAAATATTGCGTCTATAAGCAATACCTAATTTCGTTGCAATTAAATAATAAAAATGCAGCTTTCAAAACGAGGTTGTATTTCTTTAATAACAGATGTTAACTGTTTACTTTTCAAGCGGACTTGTAAAGCTAAGAGTCAAGATTATTTAACCGCTTTCTTGCATCTTGACTCTTAACTTCTTGCATCTTTTCTCAATCTACCATCCCGGCGTAAAGCCTAAACCAAATACAGGTTTACTAACGTCGGTACGATTAAACGGCACTGCCAGGTATGGCTCTAGCACAAAATATCCGAATATGTTAACCCTTAACGAAATTCCCGCGCTTAACGCAGGCACCCGCTGGGTAGGACTGTAAATTGTTTGTCCATTGGCATCCTTACCTATAGCGTCCGGGGCTTGCTGGAATTTTATCTGGTCGCCAGAGTTCCAGGCTAAACCGGCATCAAAAAAAGCATTTAGCTCAGTAAACAGGATCTTTGATTTAAACTGTGACAGTTTTTCAGGACCTGTGAATGGCAGCCTTACCTCAAAATTTGCTACAGCAATGCGGTTCCCTGAGAGCTGGTCTATAGTAAAGCCGTTTGTTAGCGTTTTTCCATTCCTGTTATAAAAAGTTTGTGCTTCATATCCGCGGATCAGGAACGGGTAGCCGGCATATAACTGATACAGGTTGCCGGTATTACCAAAGCGCCCGTAACCATATAACCGGGCAGCAAAGGTAACAGGAGCAACTCGCAGGTATTCTCTAAGATCAATGGTCGGGGCAAAAAAGCGGTAGGTGCCAAAATCATATTCTGCCTGTACGCGATATCGGTAACCGCTTAATGGGGATGCTACGCCAAAAAACGAATTATCACCAACAAGAGCCGTATTCACATTGAAAATTGTAAATGGTGTTAAGCTGTACCCGTTATTAGCTGGGTCTGAATTATATTGACTATTGGAAATATGTTTTTTGGTGTAATCCAATATGTTTCCAAGCGTGTCATAAATGGTGCTATATCTGTCTACGCGGTAATAATAATGTGCTATGCCCGTACCAAACTCAACCCGGGTTTTCTTGGTAATAGGGTAGGAAGTGAACAGCGAAGCCTGGTCCTGGAAGATCCTGATAAGGTCATACCTTTCTTCAACCGATGGAATAGTGGTTGTACTGTTTGGCTTGTATGTTGAATTGACAACGCTATAATTAGCTGTTTGGAACGGAATGTGCGAGATGCTGCCACCAATATTCCAGCGGCCTGTTTGATTAATGTAGGTGAATTGTCCGCCAAAATCATAGATTTCGCCATTTACTGCCAAACCCGCATAGATCTGGTTGCGGCCCAATATATCGCTAAAAACGCCCTGAACCCCGCTTGATAAACCTGTACCATACTGGCTTACTGACGCACCTATACCGCTACTGGCCAGGTAATCCATTTTAAACTTCGGTTTATAAGGGATGGTTTTTATGGAGTCGGTTGGTAATTTAGGATAAGCCAGGTAATTATTTAAGTTAGAGTTGATCAGATCCACACCTACAGCGCGGGCAGGAGGAAGGATGCCTGCGCCAAAGTCACCGGCTATATCACTAACCTGCTGCGCCTTAAAATCACTTGCCTTAGCATTGTAAAGCACATACTTCTGTTTATTGTAATACGAATAAACAATATCGTTATTGGTAGAAATGCTTAAAGCAGGAGCATACTCGGTTATGCCACTAATCCCTGTAAATAGGTTTGTCATCTGCTCAACGCTACCGGTTGCGGGGGTATAGCGGTACATATTACGAAAGCCATCATGATTTGACAGGAAATAAATTTGCGATCCATCAGACGAGTACTGCGGATTTAAATTATTTGCACCGTTAAATACTTTTATGTCGGTCACTTTTCCTGTAGCAAGATCAAGCTCGGCCAGGTTAAATGTTATCTGGTATGATAAGGTCTGATCGTAAGTAGTTCTGTCGCTCGAGAAAATGATCTTTTTGCCATCTCTTGAAAAACTTGGTTGGTAGTCGGTGTACTTATCATTAGTTAACTGTTTAACCTGCTTCGTGTCGAAATTGTACATATACAGATCGCCCTGACCTTCGGCGAGGCCCTGGCAAACGATGTTTTTTCCATCAGGCGACCATGACAGATTGCTGAATTGTTCAGCTTTGCCCATTGCAATATCATTGATGATGCTCCCTGAAGCTACATCAACCACCACCATACGGTTGATCCCTTTATTAAATACGCTAAAGGCAAACTTTTTACTATCCGGCGACCATGTACCGGCAGATTCAATAAAGTTAAATTCGTCAATATGCGTGTTTGATACTTTGCTGGTAAGCTTTCGTATAATTCGCCCGGTTTTAGCATCAGCCAAAAACAGATCGACGGCAAATAAATTCTTTTCTGATAAAAAGGCCAGGTATTTACCGTCCGGGCTAACTGCGGGCGCCAGGTTCATTTTACCTGAATTATGCTCATCAATTATCCTGGTACCGACCGGCACCTGTGCTGTGTCTTTTAAGTAAGGCTTGTAAGTAGCTTCAATGGAGCTTTTCCAAAGGCTGGAAAGCGTTTTGTCATCATAGCCAAAAGTACGCCTGATGCCATATGATAAGCCAAAACGCGCCGTGTTTTTAAAGAAAGGCACAATAACCGTATCGCCATATGTTGACCCAATAAACGACCAAAAAGCCTCGCCATAGCGGTAAGGGAAATATTTGTTGCTTTCGGTTAGGTCACGCACGGTTGGGATATCGTGGTTTAAATAAGCATCGCGCATCCACATGGCTGTATAGGAGTCTTTTTTTCCTAACGAAAGGTATTCGGCCATGCCTTCAATCATCCATAACGGCAAATTGCCTATATTCTCGAAAGTGGTGGAATCGCCGCCCTGTAATGCGTGGTATTGAAAAGCATGCACCAATTCGTGCCCGATAACATGGCGGGTCATCTGGTTGGTTTCCATAACCGGCATCACCACGCGGTTTTTTAATCCTTCGGTAATACCGCCGGTACCCACGTCAATCTCGCCGTCAATAGCTGTTGTTTGCTGAAAATCGGGATGATCGGCATATAAAATAATAGGGTTGGGCTTTTTAAATGTATCCCTGAAAACCTGCTGGTGTAAAGTGTACCAAAGCTCACTTTCCTGCGCAAAACGTTTGATCATGCTATCATTTTTTAGATAATAATAGATCTCGAAATGCGGAGTTTTGTAAACCTGGAACTTGAGTTTTTTATAACGTACCTTATTTTGCCCGAAATATTGTGCCTGGGCCCCGAGACTAAGCAACAGCGAACCAACTATAAAAAATAATATAACGAGGGATCTTTTTGCTCTGATAAAAAAAGGGAGGTGTTTATTCATATAGCGATAAATAGAATAAGGCTAAATTAGTTAAAAGTTGATTAAGTTGGATTAGGTTGACTGAGTTATGATATTTTAACCTAATCAACCACTCACTTAGTTAACTCAATCAACCATTACCCATACTCAATAAATTAACGATCCGTTGCCTTAGTCTCCGGAATTGTTGGTGTAACAGCAGGAGGGCCGGCCGGCTGGGCTTTTAATGAATCAAGCGGCCTGAATAAACTATCTGTTTGTGCTGAGTCAACCACCGGAAGCGGCGAAGGGCAATCGTATTTCTTAGTGATCTTTACCCATGGTTTAGGGAAAGGGCCGGGAGTGTAGCCTGATTTCGGATCGGCATAAACCTTTTCCATAAACCGGGCAAATATTGGCAGCGCGGTGTGCGAGCCTTCGCCTGTTTCTGAGCTGGTAAAGTGTACGCTGCGATCATCGTCGCCAACCCATACGCCCGTAACCAGGTCCTTTGTAATACCCATATACCAGCCATCAACATATTTTGACGAGGTGCCGGTTTTACCACCTATTTGGTTGCTGCTCTTTTTCCATAAGCCGGGGTATTCCCATAAGGCTTGTGAAGTGCCTCCCGGTTCTTCCATGCCTCCGCGGAACATATATAACATCAGCCAGGCAGTTTCCTCACTTATCACCTGTTCTTCTTTAAGCGTAAATTCTTTTAATACCGTGCCATCCTGGTCGGTTATTTTTGTTATCAGCAAAGGATCAACCTTTTTGCCTTTGTTCAGGAACGTGCTGTAAGCCCTCACCATTTCATAAACCGAAACATCGTTTGATCCTAGTGATACAGATGGAATGGCCTTTAACGGGCTTTCAATGCCAGCCTTATGTGCATATTCAACAACTTTATCCCAGCCAACCTTTTCTGTTACCTGCGCTGTTATAGAATTAACAGATTTACCCATAGCCCAGCGCAATGACATTTCCTGGTACGAAAAATGAAAATCGGCATTATTGGGCTCCCAAACCTGCGCGCGGCCCTCATCGGTATATTTAATGGATACAGGTTTATCAGTAAATTTATCGCAGGGACTAAAGCCATTGTCCAATGCTGTTAAGTAAGCAAATGGTTTAAATGTTGAGCCTGCCTGCCTGCGGGCCTGGTTTACGTGGTCGTAATTAAAATACCGGTAATCAATACCGCCAACCCATACCTTTATTTTTCCGGAAGTTGGTTCCATGGTCATCATGCCGGTGTTTAACAGGCGGGTATAATATTTTATAGAGTCGGCGCTTGAAAATGTAGTATCCTTTTCGCCATTCCATGTAAACACTTTCATGTGTTTGGGCTGTTCAAAGTATTTATTTATAAGCGCTGTATTATTGCCGTACTTTTTTTGAAGCATTGCATAAATAGGTAAATGCTGCTCTGCTTTCAACAAAAAGTCTTTTATTTCAACTCCGTTTAAATCCTGCCAGGGGTTTTTGTTTCCCCAAAGGTTATTGAAGCGTTTTTGCAGCATTTTCATCTTTTCGGCAACAGCTTCTTCGGCATATTGCTGCAGGCGCGGATCAATTGTGGTATATATTTTCAGGCCATCCTCATAAAGGTCATAATCATTTTCTTTTAACCATTTTTTCAGCCAGCGGCCAACAGCCTGCCGAATGTATGAATCGCCCTGGCCTTCATTTTCAACATAGCTTAGATCAAGCTTAATAGGCTGGCTGATGCTGGTATCGTAATCAGCCTTCCTGATGTAATTGTATTTAAGCATCTGCCCCAGCACCGTATTACGCCTTTCGAGCGAATGTTTTGGGTTATTTATAGGATTATAGGTTGATGTAGCCTTAAGCATGCCTATCAATGTGGCAGATTCATCAGCGTTAACCTTATCAGGCGTTTTGTTAAACAGCTTTAACGATGCCGTTTTTATACCAAATGTATTGTTGCCGAACGGAACGGTATTGAGGTATAAAGTAAGGATCTCCTGCTTGCTGTAAACATGTTCAATTTTAAAAGCAGTAAGCCACTCCTTGCATTTAAAAACAATCGTGCGGATAAGCGGAACATGCTTTATAAAGCCCTGCGATTTCTTTTTACGGGTTTCGAAAAGGTTTTTTGCCAGCTGCTGGGTTATGGTGCTGCCACCGCGTCTTTCGCCCGAGGCTGTTGAAAGTACGCTGGTAAAAAAGGAATAAAAGTCGACTCCGTTATGGTGATAAAACCTTACATCTTCAGTAGCAATAAGGGCGTTTATGATGTTTGGGGAAATCTGTTTGAATTCAACAGGCGAGCGGTTTTCTTTATAATAACGGCCAATCAGCGTTCCATCGGCATAATAAACCTCGGATGCAAGTGACATGCTTGGGTTTTTAATGTCGTGCATATCAGGCGAATAACCAAACAACCAAAGGAAATTTATTTCAATGGCGCAGAAAAATATAACAACAAAGTAGATAAAGATTAAAAAATATCTCAGGTATTGGTTTTTTATCCGTCTGAACATGGGGTAAAGATGTAAAATTATGGCCCTAAATCATAGGCAAATTAACAAATATTAACAACGTAATTTTTGAAGGTAAATTTTAAGCTAACTTGCATTTACCAATTTTATAAAATGAAAAGCATAATTAATAAATTTAAAATAACTGACGGAGAAAAATTTTCACTTAAGGAGTTTGATCCGGCCTATTCCGATGGCTTTAAAAAGGAGGAGGCGGAACCGGTATTGCAGGACCTGATCAAACAAACCTCAGATTTAGCTGCAACACTGTATGCTGATAACAGGTTCTCTTTACTCATTATATTCCAGGCCATGGACGCGGCAGGCAAAGACGGTGCGATAGCGCATACCATGTCGGGCTTAAACCCACAGGGTTGTGAAGTGCATAGTTTTAAACAACCCAGTGTAGAAGAGTTGGACCATGATTTTTTATGGCGGCATTACAAAGCTTTGCCTGAGTGTGGGCGCATTGGCGTTCATAACCGGTCGCATTATGAAAATGTGCTGATTACTAAGGTGCACCCCGAATTGTTGCTAAATGAGCATCTTCACTCAATTGATTCCGTTAAGGAAGTGGATGGCGCGTTTTGGGATCATCGTTATGAAAGCATTCGTTCATTTGAAAAACATTTGGTTAGTAATGGTACTATGATCATCAAATTTTTTCTGAATTTATCAAAAAACGAACAAAAAGAGCGCTTTTTAAAACGAATTGACGACCCTAAAAGAAACTGGAAGTTTTCGTCGGCAGATATCCGGGAACGGGAGTTTTGGGATGATTATATGAAGGCTTATGAAAAAGCCATAAAAGAAACTGCGACTAATCAATGTCCATGGTATATTATTCCTGCTGATAAAAAGTGGTTCACCCGGCTGGCCATCTCAACTATTATACTGGAAACTTTAAAAGGCCTTGATTTGAAATACCCGGTTTTGCCAAAAGAGGAGAAGGAAAAACTGGATGAGGCGAGGAAGTTGTTGGATCACTGATTTTAACAGATGTTTTTGATGAAGCTGATTTTTTTGATGATTTCACAGATTATGATACGGTAAGGTCGTAGAGACGCGATGCATCGCGTCTCCCACCAACCAAATAACAAGCAGTGAAACTTACGAAGTTTTCAAAACTTCGTAAGTTTTCTTCACTTTCCTCCAAAAATCAACGCAATCATTTAATCATATGAATCAACGGTTAACAAATTATTAAATATATCTATAAAATCTATAGATATTATATACTTTATTATATTTGTTGAATATTTAGCTTATCATGAACAGATCTTTACTTATCTCAACAATTATCGGCACAGGGATATTATCTATTAATAACACCTTTGCCTTGCAGCCAAAACCGGCGAATGCTGATGTTATCGTTCAATGGAACCTTATAACCGTTAAGGCAACAAAAATTGCAAAACAAAACAGCAACCTGGCCAGTCGTACAGAAGCTGTTGAAGCTATTGCGGTTTATGATGCTGTAAATTCTATTAAACATATCGGTACCCCGTATCATTATAACGTTGAGCCATCAGGCCCGGCTTCGGCGCAGGCTGCTGTGGTGCAGGCGGCACATGATGTGCTGGTGAATTATTTCCCCGCGCAAAGGCCGGCGCTTGATTCCGCATTGACCAATAGCCTGCAGGGAATAACAGACGGCCCGGTAAGTGCAGGCCGTGAAGTTGGTGCAGCGGCCGCTGCAGATATTATAGTTTTACGGGCAAATGATGGTTCAAGTCCGCTTACAACTTATGCCGGACCGGAAAAACCCGGTGTAGGAGCGTACCGGCCCACGCCCGGCAAATTTGCTCCGGGTATTGATGTAGAATGGGGGAATGTAAAACCGTTCCTTTTAAAAAGCGACAAACAATTTTTACCAGAACCACCGCCCGCAATTGGCAGCACTGAATATAAAAAAGCTTTAGCCGAGGTTAATGAACTTGGCGAAATCAAAAGTACCAAGCGTACTGAAGATCAAACTCATATCGCCCAGTTTTATAAACAAGATGCGGAGCTTACCGTTAACGAGGGTGCAAGATTACTGGCTGTAAGTCATGGTACTACTCTTGAGGAAAATGCGCTTATTTTTGTTTTGGTTGATATTGCCGAAGCTGATGCGCGCATTGAGATTTGGGGCGGAAAATACAAATATTTAGCATGGAGGCCTGTAACTGCCCTAAATGCTGAGGAGGACGGCTCTGTTAAAGCCTATACCAAATGGACGCCATTGATCACCACTCCGGCACATCCAAGCTACCCAAGCGGGCATAGCGCAACAGTTACTGCAGGTTACGAAGTGCTTAAGAAGTTTTTTGGTGATAAAAATCATTTGGAGCTGCGCACCACAACTGATGGTGAGCCTGCCCGTGTTGTTGAATCATTAAGCGCGGTTGAATTTGAGAATGGCTACAGCCGGATCTATGGCGGAATTCATTATGCTTTTGAGAATAACTCTGCACAGGATGTTGGTAGGAAAGTGGCAGATTGGGTGTTGAAGAACGGGCCGCACAAGAAATGATCACAGATGTTGGCTGATGATTTTGATGAAGCTGATGAGGAGGAAAACTTACGAAGTTTTCAAAACTTCGTAAGTTTATCGTTTGTGACTATTTTTTTGAGCCATGATTTTCCTGATTTTAGGATGACTTGATCTGGTCTTTAATGTTTTTGCGCTTTACAGATGTGGTTTTTTTTAGAGCATTATTTTCAATTGCTTTTTTTTTATCCCTATTTAATTGCCACCAAACTCTGAGCACAATGTAAAACAGAATACAAAATGATACTACTCCCCAAATCGGAGCAACACCTATTGTGCTATCATATGGCATTCCGTAATGGCCCATTTTACGTTGTAATTTAGGTTATAAAGCTGGTAATCCTAGTCTCTAATCACTCAACAACTATCTCATCCGCAAAAATATACGATGCGCCGCCTTTACTTTCGTGCCAGTCGGGGAGCGGACCGTATTGTTTGGCTATTACTTTGATATATCTTGTTTGTGTGTTTAGCGTAGCTGTAAAGTCCTGGGTTTGTACTTCAAGATCTTTTACATCCACTTTTGTGTTTACGGTTGCAGCCAGCTTGTAGTTTACGCCATCATTTGAGGTGTAATATTCAACTTGTTTTGGGAACACGATCCATGAGCCGGTATCTTGCAGCGCGCCAAAACTTACCTGTTTAACAGGTTTTACCTGCTGCAGATCAAGTATGGCAACCACATCATTGCCCTGGTAGCCCTGCCAATTGCCCAGGCGCCAGTTGGCTTTGCCGTGGATGCCGTTTATCAGCGTATTATCGCCCTGATCGGCATAGTTTGGCAGGTATTTGTTTACCAGGGTTAGCTTAATATCATCCCTGATTTTGTTAAATGTACCGGAAACGGCGAAGCTTGACCTGCCGCCTTCAATAGCTATAGCTTTAATGGTGGTATTGGATGAAACCTCAAATGGCCCTGCGTACAGCGTTGAATTAGCACCAGGAGCGGTGCCGTCAGTTGTGTAAAAGATCTTCGCGTTTTTATCGGCGCATTTTATTTCAACCTTTATCGGTTGTTTAAATGTTTTGGATGGCGCAATAATGTATGGATCAGATAAAATTAGGCTGTCAGTGATTTTTGAGGTTGGTTTTTCAAGGCCCTGAACAAAAAGGCTATTTGGCAACTTGCCGGTAAGTACTTCAAAATCGCCGCCATTGGCAATGTCTGCATGATCAATATAAAGCTTGTTATATGCTTTTTTATTGAGGTTCATGCCCTGCAGATAAATATTGGCGCGACTTACACCTGCGCCTGAATTAGTGATGGTGAATTTCTTACCATTCTCCAGGTTAATTACCGCTTTATCAAACTGCGGGATGCCTATTTGGAACTGCTGTTGTCCCGGCGCTATGTTATAAATGCCTAACGAGCTCATTACATACCATGCCGACATTTGTCCGCAATCTTCATTGCCTGATAAGCCATCGGGTTTGTCGCTATATTCCTCGCGTAAAATGCGGCTGATGTAAAGCTGGGTTTTTTCGGGAGCATCTGTAAAGTTATACAGGTAGGCCATGTGGTGGCTTGGCTCGTTGCCATGCGCATACTGGCCAATTAAACCGCTAACATCATCCTGCTGGCGACCGCTAAGTTTTGAATCTGTAGTAAACAATTCATCAAGCTTGGTTTCAAATTTCTGCCTGCCGCCCATTCTTTCTGCAAGGCCTTCAACATCCTGCGGCGCTAAAAACGAATATTGCCACGAGTTGCCTTCGGTATAATTATTATTGATCTCGGTAGGTTCAAAAGGGGTGTACCAGCCGCCGTTTGCACGGGCTTGCATAAAGCCATTCTGATCGTTAAAGTTGTTTTTCCAGTATTGGGCGCGTTTGATGAATTCGGCATAATCCTGTGGCTTGTTCAGCATTTTTGCCATTTGGGCAATGCACCAGTCATCAAAAGCATATTCCAGTGTTTTTGAAACAGATTCATGCTCATCATCAGAAAGCACCACCCCATTTTTACGGTATGAATCCAGCCCGAACTGGTTACGGTTTACAGCGGCTTTCATGGCGGTGAATGCTTCTTCGGCATTAAAATCACGGATGCCTTTTGCATAGGCATCGACAATAACCGGGATAGAATGATTGCCCACCATACAATAGGTTTCGTTGGATGCAAGCGGCCAGATTGGCAGCAGGCCGCCCTGCTCATACATCGCCAGAAACGATTTTATAAAATCCAATGTACGTTTCCGGTCTATCAGGTTAAGCAATGGGTCTTCGGCACGATAGGTATCCCACAAAGAAAATACAGTATAATAATTAAAGCCATCCGCTTTGTGCACCTTTTGATCCATGCCGCGATATTGGCCGTCGACATCGCTGTAAACATTTGGGGCAAGCATGGCATGATACAGCGCTGTATAAAATATGGTGTGCTTTTGTTTTACATAGTCAATTGCCGGCTGTTTCTTCTGCCCTTGTGGTAGCTTGCGGGCACCATTCCGGCTGTTATAGCCAGCGTTAGGGTCCTGCGTGTTTTGCGGAACTTGTTGCGCCGATGCGCTTGGCGCACCGCCTTCAACCTCAATTTTTGCCAGCTGATCTATCCAAAGCGTTTTTGCATCCCGCTGAACTTTTTTGAAATCGAAATCAGGCACTTCGGTATCCAGGTTTTTTAATGCGCCTTCCGCGCTTACTGATGAGATCCCAACTTTTGAGATCACCTCGCCCGGGTTATCAAACCGGAGATACATTTTTATGTTTTTCCCCTGCAGTTTGTTTTTTCCGGTTTGTAGCTGGTCGTCGCCGGCAATGCCATAGGTTTTAAACGGTTTTGAAAACCTGGCGCAGAAATATAATGACTGATCCGTAGCCCATGATCTTGATCTCCGGTAACCGCGGATCTCATGGTCGTTTACTACTTCTATCCATGAATCGAGCACTTTATCGCGGTGCTGCAGATCGATAATAATATTGGCTTCTTTTGTTGATGGGAAATTATACTTGTGTACCCCAACGCGAGTGCTTGCCGTAAGCTCAACATCAATATCATACTTATCCAAATGCGTTTTATAATAGCCGGGAGTAGCAATCTCGTTTTTCTTTTTAAAGCCCGACATATAATCGGTATTCTTAAACTTCGGCTCACCAGTGGTTGGCATAAACAACACATCACAGTAGTCAGCAATGCCCGTTCCGCTTAAATGTGTATGCGAAAAACCGTAAACCGTAGTATCGCTATAATAATAGCCGGAACAGCCATCCCACCCGGTTAAACGGGTATCAGGACTTAATTGCACCATCCCAAAAGGCACAACTGCACCGGGATAAGTGTGTCCATGGCCACCGGTACCGATAAAAGGATCTACATATTTGGTGTAGTCCTTTTTCTTTTGGGCCGATAAAGAAAGCGTGAAAAGTGAAACAAAACAAAACGACAGAACGCTGCGGGAGAAAAGCTTCATTGAATTACTGATGATTGTGAGGGGGTAAAAATAACCGGGATTAAGCAGATTTAACGAATTTTTAACACGATTTCTGGATTAATTTTGATTTGCAGGATGGAGATTGTATTGAAAATAATCCTGAAAATTATTTTAATCGTTAAATCGTGTTTATATCAAATGCATCCATATCCTTTAAAAAAGGTAATGCACGGCGGGTTTTCTTTACTTCGTCGGCAATTATGGTAAAGGTGTACATATCTTCTTCGTCGCGTTTGTAGTAAACTACGTTGCCGTTAGGGTCAATACAGGTTGAATCGCCGGAGTGATAAACTTCGTTGCCATCGTGGCCAACCCGGTTAACACCAATTACATAGGATTGGTTCTCAATTGCGCGTGCCAGGATCAGGGCGCGCCAGTGGGCAATGCGGCGCTCGGGCCAATTGGCTACTATCAGCAATAAGTCGTATTCAGCATCAACGTTGCGCAACCAAACCGGGAAACGCAGGTCATAACAAATCATCGGGCAAATATTCCAGCCGTTGAGTTCAACTATTAATTTTTTGTTGCCAGGGGTATAGGTTTCATGTTCTTTACCTAATGCAAAAAGGTGCCGTTTATCATAAAAAACGTAGGTGCTATCAGGGCGCATCCATATTAAACGGTTATAAAACTTATCATTTTCTTTAATGATCAGGCTGCCCGTGATCACACATGCATACTGGCGGGCAATTTTCTGCATCCATTTCATTGTTTTACCCCCCATTGGCTCGGCCAGCTTTTCGGCTTCCATGCTAAAGCCGGTATTAAACATTTCGGGTAAAATAATAAGGTTTGTTTTTTCGCGGATATTAGACAGGCGCAACTCAATGTTTTGCAGGTTCCTGTCAATATTTTCCCAATACAAATACCCCTGGAATACGGTAATTTTAAGATTGTCCATAAGCAGTTAGTCCATAGTCCATGGTCGGTAGTCCATGGCAGTTAGTTATTAAAAAAATTATAGAACGTTAAAAAGTTACCATCTACCATGGACTATCGACCATGGACCAAAATCAAACTTTCAACAATCTATCAACGGCTTTATCCAGCGTTTCTTGCATTTTTGCAAAACAAAAGCGTAAAACATGGTGATCAGTACCCTGGGTATAAAACACCGATGTGGGTATAGATGCCACTCCAATTTCCTTTGTTAAGCGCAGGGCAAAGTCGCTGTCTTTTTCGTCTGTTATGCTATTATATGTTACAGATTGAAAGTATGAACCCGAGCATGGCAAAAGCTCAAACCGGGTTTGTTCCAGCCCTTTACGAAAATGATCGCGCTTTTGTTGGAAAAAATCAGGTAAGGATAAATACGTATTTTCATCTTTCAAATATTCGGCTATTGCATACTGGATCGGCGCATTAACACTGAACACCAAAAACTGGTGAACTTTCCTGAATTCCTGCATTAAAAAAGCGGGAGCCATGCAATAACCAACTTTCCAGCCGGTAGCATGAAACGGCTTGCCGAACGAGGCCACAATAAAGCTGCGCTGTTGCAATTCGGGATAGCGGGCCATGCCATGATGGGTTTCGCCGTCAAATATTAAATGCTCATAGACCTCATCGCTCAAAATCAGGATGTCCTGGTTTTTTACTATCGCGCTTAGCTCGTCAATATCCTCTTTTTGCAGGATAGTAGCGGTTGGGTTATGCGGTGTGTTAAGGATGATCATCCTTGTTTTATTATTGATGAGGCGCCTTACCATATCCCAGGGGATTTTATAATCGGGCGGTGTAAGCTCTAATGATTTTACTATGCCACCGGCCAGTTTAATAGCAGGGGCATAACAATCAAAAGCGGGTTCAAATATAATTACCTCGTCGTTGGGGTTTATTACTGCGGTAATAGCCGTAAAAATGGCTTGCGTACCACCGGCTGTAATGGTTATTTCGGTGTCCGGATTATAAACTGCACCGTAAAGTTTTTCTGTTTTTTGCGCGATCTGTTCACGTAGCGCCATTACGCCAGGCATGGGTGCATATTGGTTATGCCCTTTCTTCATGGCGGTATTTACCAGTTTTATTAACTCAGGCGAGGTATTAAAATCAGGAAAACCCTGCGATAGGTTGATGGCCCCAACTTCATTTGCCAAAGCCGACATTACGGTAAATATAGTTGTGCCTGTTTGGGGCAACTTAGAGATGATAGGTGTCATGCAGGGGCTAAATTACGTTTTTGAGGTGAAAGGTAAAAGGTTTTTAAAAAGAGGTGAAAACTGAAAGGTAAAAGGCGAAAGGTTTTTGATGCGCTACCTTTTACCTTTCGCCTTTAACCTTTTACCTCAATACAGCAAGGTTTGTTGTTTCTATGCTACCTTTCGCCTTTTACCTTTTTCCTTTCACCGCTATTATTTACCTTAGTGCCATGAAGCAGCTGCAATATCTCTCATTAGTTTTTTTAATTATAGTTCTATCCTCATGTGGTTCGGGGAAAAAAGATGTACCTGTAATCGGCTTTGTTGATGCGTTCCAGGATGCATCTATCACCCCGGCAAAGACAGGTTTTATTGATGCTTTAAGGAAAAACGGATTTGAGGATGGTAAAAATATAAAAGTGGAGTACCGAAATGCGCAGGGCAGTATCCCAACTTTAACACAGATCGTGAATTTCTTTGTATCAAAAAAAGTTGATCTGATGGCTACCTGCACTACCTTATCATCCATAACAGCAGCACAAAAAACCAAAAGCATTCCCATTTTTATGATGGTTTCGCCAACGGTAAAGCTGATGAACATGGAAGATGCAAATGGCAAGGGACCTGCCAATTTATTTGGCACGGTTGAGAATGGTAATTATATTGATACTTCGTTTTCAAATATTCCTAAGTTTATAAAGCCAAAAGCGGGCAAACTGGTTGTCGGGATGATCTATAACCAATCGGAGCCTCAATCTGTCGATGCCCAAAAAAGGATCAAAGCAATGGCTGATAAGTTAAACATCACCCTGTTGGCATTGCCCTTAAATTCATCGGCAGAAGCGCAACTGGTTACAAAATCATTGCTTAATAAAAACATTGACGCTTTTTTTGCCAACCCGGATAACAGTGTATTCGCTTCTTTTGAAACTATATTAAAAAACTGCGATCAACAAAATGTACCTGTGTTTACCAGCGAAGCGGGTTTGGTACAGCGCGGTGCAGTTGCAGCATTTGGCGCAGATATTTACCAATGGGGATACCAGGCGGGCGAGCAGGCCGCACAGTTTTTAAAAACACACAGCACAGCAGGTTTACAGCCTGAAATGGTGAAGATTAGGCGAAGGGTATACAATGCCGCCGCCGCTAAAAAATATCACATAACCGTTCCTTCAAATTTCGAAGCCGTTAAATAAATGGATTTCTATCTGACCGCGTTATTACAGGGACTTTGTTTTTCGGCGCTTGCGCTGGGGATCTTTATTTCAATGAAGATCTTTAATATCCCCGATATTACAACTGATGGCAGCTATACTTTAGGTGCCGTGGTTACTGCGGTTATGATAACCCATCACCAGCCCACCTATATTATTTTACCAGTCGTAATAGTTGCAGGCGGTTTAGCAGGAGCATTGACGGGCATTATCCATACCAAATTAAAGATAAATGCCCTGCTTGCGGGCATCCTGGTAATGACGGCCCTGTACTCTGTTAATTTAACCTTAATGGGCACCTCAAACTTACCGCTAAACAATTTCCCAACCATATTTAACCTGTTAAACATAAGTGCCGACCCAAATCACAATACCTTTTGGGTAGTATCCATTTTTGTAATAATAATTGTTATCCTGATAGGTTACCTGCTTAAAACAGACTTCGGCATTGCCATGCGGGCAACAGGCAACAGCGAATCAATGATCCGTTCATTAGGCGTAAACACCGACCGGATGAAGATAACTGGCCTGGCATTAGCGAATGCCTTAACAGCGGTAAGTGGTTATTTGATAAGTCAGAATCAGGGTTTTACAGACATCAGCATGGGGATAGGAATAGTGATTGTTGGCCTTGGCTCCGTAATTATTGCTGAAACGCTGATCAATTGGTTCCGCATTACTTCGGTTTGGTTAAGCTTGATTTTGGTACTGGCGGGAGCTGTTATATTCCAGCTGGTATTGGCTATAACGCTTGAAATTGGGGTTGATGCCAATTTATTGAAGTTGGTAACTGCAGGTTTTGTGCTGGTAATAGTGAGTTTGCCACGTTTGAGGCTTTTAAGATGAATTTAAGCGACTTAAAATAATAAGATTATGGACCAGCTTTTTAACTTCGGAAATCTAATTACGTTACTGATTTTTCTTATTTATGAGTTGTTTTATAAAATATTTGTTGTAAATAAAATTGAATGGCGGGTAAAAAGGGATATTCTTAAAGAACAAACAGATATTGTAGAAAGTAATAAAGCCATTTATAATGAAAAACTCGAAACAATAAAAGCTCAAAATGCCGGTGAGAATGATAAGTTAAAACATGCTTTGGACAAACTTCTAACCTTGCAACTTCAACACAGAACAGAAGAAAGACAAGCCCTTGTCAATTTTTCAGAAAATTGCAATAGATGGATATTCAATTTATCAAGAATAAAATTTGAGAATTATAATGTTCGGAACATAGAAGAATTAAAACAGAAAATTGATGGGATTCGCGATGAGTATTTTTTAAATATATACGTGGACAGGGTGAAGATAATACTCTTTATAACAAACGAGTATGTCAATAATGAAATGAATACACTTGCAGAAGCGATTGAAAAATATAAATATGATATGGAGAGTATTTTGAATGAACTTTTAGGCTTACTAAATGAACAATATAATTCAAGGTATGAAGTGGAGATTTTAGATGAGTTTGGTGAAGGTATAATGACCGAATATAGTGTCAACAATACTTCGAAAATTAAGGAGTTGTTTCTGGTATTCGAGGATTTCAATGGAAAGAGCTTTGGTAATTGTAGAAAGCAAATAGAAAGCTTTGCTTTGTCAGCTAAATTATATCTAACTTCATCAGAATTTAATAGGCAGTAAGCCTATTAAATTTCTATGTTTCAGGTTTAAATGCTGCTAAGCATTAATTTTATACACGAACCTTCAATAATATTAATGATCAATATCACCAATATTCATAAAGTTTTTAACCCCGGCAAGCCTAACCAGGTAAATGCAGTTAACGGCATCGACCTGAAAATAAAAACCGAAGAATTTTTGGTTATAGTAGGCGCTAATGGTTCCGGTAAAACAACGCTACTAGACCTAGTTGCGGGCAGCATTTCTCCAACTTCGGGGAATATAATTATAGATGACAAGGATGTAACAAAGCTGCCCGACTATAAACGCAGTAAATGGATAGCCCGTGTTTTTCAAAACCCGATAAGCGGAACGGCATCCGACCTGAGCATCCTGGATAATTTCAGGCTGGCAACTATCCGTACCAAGCCCAAAGGCTTATCAATCGGCATAAATGATGTTTTTAAGGACCAGGTAAAAGAAAAGATCAGTACCCTGGGCCTGGGGCTTGAAAACAAGATAGAACAGCAAATGGGCACGCTATCCGGCGGGCAGCGACAGGCTTTAACTTTACTGATGAGTGTGATGGATAACTGTAAAGTTTTACTGCTTGATGAGCCAACTGCAGCCCTCGACCCACGGTCGGCAGAAGTAGTGATGCGCACTGCAGAAGAACTGATAAGGGATTACCGGCTTACTGCAATATTGATCACCCATAATTTAAAGGATGCCTATACTTATGGCAACCGTATTATATTAATGGGAGAGGGGCAGATCCAAAAAGACCTGGATGCCAAAGAGAAAAGAGCCCTTAAGCAAAATGATCTTTTTGATTGGTTCTCTTAAGGAAGAGTCAAGAATCAAGAGGACAAGAGCCAAGAATCAAGAAGTCAAGAATCAAGAATTAGAAAGGGAAAATAAAATTTACTGTCTTGCATCCTGATTCTTACTGTCTTGTCTCTTGATTCTTACAATCTTGCCTCTTACTCCTCTCCCCCTAAAAGGGTGATTTTCGCATGTTTAATTCACATCTTCCCAAATATTCAGCTGTTCCGAATATTTAAATAATATTATATTTATATCTTGCATAAAAAACATTTTTTACAATGAAATACACTAAGTTAACCTTGTCACTTCTGTTGTGCGCCGGTATGTATACCGCACATGCACAAAGCACAGAGGAACCTAAATCCAGTTACGATCAGCATAAAATTTTCAATCCATTATTTTATCCTGAAAAAGGAAATGAGTTTCGCACTGCCGGTGGCGCACCAGGCGCAAAATACTGGCAAAACCGTGCCGACTATAAGTTGAATGTTACTTTGGATACTGCTAAACATAGCGTAACAGGCACCACACTTATAACTTATACCAATAACAGCCCTGATCCGCTTGGCTTTTTATGGCTGCAGGTTGATCAGAATATTTATAAAGCAGATTCGCGCGGCGAAGCTACCAGTCCCGTTGAAGGCGGCAGGTTTACCAACAAAACATTTACCCAGGGCGATGAGATAAAAGGCGTTTACATTATAAAAAATGGCAAAACCGAAAAAGTAGATTACCTGGTAACTGATACCCGTTTGCAAATAAAGCTAAACGATACACTTAGAGCCGGTGGCGCAAAAACACAGATAAAGATTGACTACAAGTTTGACGTACCTGAATACGGAACAGACAGGATGGGCAGGCAAAAAACAAAAAACGGCTGGATCTATGAAATAGCGCAATGGTACCCGCGAATGGAGGTTTATGATGATGTTACCGGCTGGAACGTGATTCCTTACATGGGCGCTTCTGAGTTTTACCTTGAGTATGGTAACTTTGATTATACCATTACCGCACCGGCTAACCTGGTTGTGGTAGGCTCGGGCGAGCTGTTAAACCCTGCAGAGGTGTTCTCGCCAAAGATTCTGGGCAGGATGAATGCGGCAAAAAACAGCGATAAAACGGTAATGATAAAGGATTCTGTTGATCTTACCGGCAGCGATTCATATCCTGCAAAAGCAAACCTTACCTGGCATTTTTTCTGTAAAAACTCACGTGATGTATCATGGGCAGCTTCAAAAGCATTTTTATGGGATGCAGCCAGGATTAACTTGCCAAGCGGCAAAAAAGCGCTTGCACAATCTGTTTACCCAATTGAAAGTAAAGGGATGAATGCCTGGAGCCGCTCAACCGAATATGTAAAAGGTTGTATTGAGCTATACTCGAAAGAGTGGTTTGAATACACTTACCCTGTAGCTACCAACGTTGCCGGCATTGTAGGCGGCATGGAATATCCGGGTATTGTATTTTGCGGATCACAAAACCAGGGCGGCGGCTTATGGGAAGTTACCAACCACGAATTCGGCCACAACTGGTTCCCGATGATAGTAGGCTCGAACGAGCGTAAATATGCCTGGATGGATGAAGGCTTTAATACCTTTATAAATAAAGTTGATACCAAAGTATTTAACAATGGCGAATACTTTGAACCCGCTGATGCGCAAAAGGCAGCTGCTGGAATGTTTTCGCCTGATGCTGACGCTATTATGAATACCCCTGATGTAATTCAGCCTAACTATTTGGGTTATGCCGCCTATGAAAAACCTGCAATGGGTTTAACCATATTGCGCGAACAAATATTAGGAGAGGAACGTTTTGACTATGCCTTTAGAACTTATATTAAACGCTGGGCATTTAAACACCCTACGCCGTGGGATTTTTTCCACTCGATGGATAATGCCGCCGGTGAAGACCTGAGCTGGTTTTGGAAAGAATGGTTTACCACTACTTTAAAGCTTGATCAGTCGGTTAAAGAAATCAATTATGTAGATAACGATCCTTCAAAAGGCGCTTTAATTACTATAGAAAACCTGGAGGGTATGGCATTACCTGTAACTATTGCCGTTAAAGAAGAAAACGGCAATAGCAGCACTATTAAATTGCCTGCCGAGATCTGGCAACGCGGCGGAACGTGGACATTTGCCTATAAATCGACCTCGAAAATTACTTATGCTACGCTTGATCCTGATCATGTTTTACCCGATGTAAATGCACAGAACAACTCATTAAGCGGGGTTGCAATGACAAAAGGCATAACCGCGGCAACTGTTATTAAAAATTACCTTGATGCAGTAGGCGGCGAGCAAAGGCTTAAAGATGTAAATGACATTACCATAACTTCAGAGGGTACTGTACAGGGCTATACCTTTGTAAAGGTAAGCAAGTATAAAACACCAGGTAAATTTGCAATGAATATTACTGTGCCCAAGTATAACAATTTTAACTTAACCCATATTATTATAGATGGTGACAGCATAGAATTTAAGCAAAACGGCAGAACCGCCCCGCTTAAGGCAAAAACGGAAAGAGGCGCTGTAAGAGCACGTTACAAGCTTTTTCCTGAGCTAGATTTTAATAAACCGGGTTATACAGCGGTACTTGATAGCAACTACCAGGTTGTTAATGGCCAGTTAGCTTATTTAATTACGGTAACTTCTCCGGATAACATCAACGTAAAGTATTTTTACGATCAGAAAACCGGTTTAAAAGTTAAACAATTTACAGATGTGCCAAACGCAACGGTAATGGAATTTAGCGACTACCAAAATGTAAACACAGGTGTTAAACTGCCGTTTACAGAAATGAATAGTGTTAATGGTCAGCCAATTCAGTTTAAAATAAAAAGCGCAACAGCTAATACAGGGCTTACTAATGATACTTATAGGCAGTAGGTTGATTTAGTTGATTGGGTTAGATTAGGTTTATAAGTTGATCAACTTAATCTTTGAAATCGCCTGAAAATAGTTTTATATTGTTGTAGAGACGCCCCGATTTGTCGGGGCGTTTTTATATAGGGGGGCGGGATCGGCAAAGTAGGATTTGAATGCGGGAGACGCAAAGCATTGCGTCTCTACTATGACTCGTCCTAAAATAAGGTGACAATTGAAAATATTTGATAAGAGTCAATTTAATTGCGATCAAAAATCGAGATGATGGAAAAACTGAATTTATGATTATCGGCAAACAAGTATTACCTTCATGCTCAAATTATAATTATGCTTAAACATATATTTACTTTAATTTTTTGCTTGTTCGTTTTTACGGGCTCCTTTGCTCAAAAGGGAGGTTTAATATATTATTTAAAAAACTCCGGCAAACAGCTTTCAACAAAGGACCGTGCCGATTATTCAATGGTAGTTCTTCCGCCAGATACGAGTATTGATAAAAATTTGTATGTGGTTTATGAGTATTACCCCAACGGGAAGATAAGGCTGTTAACCAATTCAAAAACCAGGGATATAAATTTATTGTACGATGGCGGGTATATTGCTTATTATCCGAATGGCAAAAAGAAAGGAACGGGAAGTTTTAAAGACGGAAAGCCGGTTGGACACGAAGTTAATTACTTCCCGAATGGTAAGCTTTATTATACAAGTAATTATGGGGCCGACGGCAAAGTTACCTATGGTGAATGCCGTGACTCCACAGGTAAGGTTTTGGCTGAAAATGGTAATGGCAGTATGGTATTGTTAGATGAGCATTTTGCCGGTATAATAGCAGAAGGGAAAATTGACAGTGGAAAAGAAGATGGGATCTGGCATTTGAAAAAAGACGATTCAATAGCAGTTGAAAATGAGTATAATAATGGCAATTTAATTTATTCTAAAAATACTTATAAATCGGGTAAAATAGCTTTTACAAAAGTAGAGGAGAATCCCGGATCTACAGGCGGAATGGACGCATTTATAAGATTTTTGGCAAAAAACATTCGTTATCCCATAGAAGCAATAAAGAATGGAACACAAGGAAAGGTAATAGTTAGTTTTATTTGTGGAATTGACGGCAAATTAACCGACATATATGTTGCGAGGGGAATAGGAGACGGCTGCGATGAAGAAGCTGTAAGGGTAATAAAACTTTTCCCTTCATGGAAACCAGGATATGTACATGGAAAACCGGTAAATGTTGCATATAGTGTACCTATCGGCTTTGCAACAAACTAAAAAGGCTCTCACCATCTCTGATGAAAGCCTTTTCCTGTAGTTTAAAGCTATAATTAAATAACGCCGGTATCAAACAATACCTGGTTCATGTTACGTACGGCATCAGCGCTTTTGTTAAATTCAGCCTGTTCAGCATCGCTTAATTTAAAGTTGAGGATCTTTTCAAATCCGCCTTTACCAAGGATAACAGGAACAACCAAAGAGATGTCTTTTTGACCGTATTCACCGTCAAGTGCAACACCGCACGAGATCAGTTTTTTCTCATCGCGTACAATGCTTTCAACCATTGCAGCAGTACCTGCGCCCGGTGCATACCATGCAGAGGTGCCAATTAGCTTGGTTAAAGTAGCGCCACCAACCATTGTTGCCGCAACCACTTTATCCTGTTGTTCTTTGCTTAATAATTGAGTTACCGGGATACTGTTCCAGGTAGCATGGTTAATTAACGGGATCATTGTAGTATCACCGTGACCGCCAATAACAACAGCATTTAAGTCTGCTGGTGAGCAGCCCAATTCCTGGCTCAAGTAATATTTAAACCTTGATGAATCCAAAGCGCCACCCATACCTAAGATTCGGTTTTTTGGTAAGCCAGAAGTTTTCAGAGTAAGGTAGTTCATAGTATCCATCGGGTTCGAAACCACAATGATGATGGTGTTCGGAGAATATTTAAGGATATTTTCGGTAACGCTTTTTACAATATTGGCGTTTGTGCCGATAAGCTCTTCGCGGGTCATGCCCGGTTTACGCGGCAAGCCAGAGGTTATAACAACCACTTCTGAATCAGCAGTAGCCGCATAATCACTGGTAACACCTTTAACTTTAGTATCAAAACCTAAAAGGGCAGAGGTTTGCATCATATCGATAGCTTTGCCTTCGGCAAAACCTTCGCGGATGTCTAATAAAATAAGTTCTTCGGCCAATTCTTTCCTGGCGATATTATCCGCGCAGGTAGCGCCTACAGCTCCGGCACCAACAACAGTTATCTTCATATTATTTGATTTTTGCAGATGGAAAATTAAACTGGCCGAAGATAGATATTTATATTTTTCCCTGTGTAAAAAATGTGCAATATGTGGTATGATTTCGGATTTCGGAATTTCGATTTCGGATTTATGAGGTACGAGTGTACAAAAGATTCGTTGTCCCTTACAGTAAGAGCCTTCGGCTCGACACATTTTGTAACAACGGGTTTCAACCCGTTGAGAACTGATATCGAACGTACGGAGTGCCGTCGGCACGATGCATATCAATCTTAGGAAGTATTTACCATTTTACATGGATTTATATGGACCGAACCTATTGTTCTTTTTTATCTGCTTTTTATAGCCAACGGATTAAAATCCGTTGTTACAATATAGGTCGAGGTAGCACTAAGTGAGGATAATACCTCTATCTGGCCGAAAATATTAATAACCAAGGGTTCAAAAAGATCAGGAATAGTTGCTTTTGAACCGCCGCATCAAACAAATGAGGTTTTAATATCATTATTAAGCCTTTCAATGATATTTTATCCTAAACGGTTTTTGCTTTTTTGAGCCATTTTTTAACCGGTTGTTAATAAGTTGGCCAATACAGATCGCTTTTTAGCCATTTTCATACTATAAACACGGATTTTTGAAAATATTTAGAATTTTTTTAACATTTTGTAATGAAATTTATAAAAATAATTTAAATTCGCAACATTATTTGTAGATAACGTTACAAAAAATAAGATTTCAACCCTATATTATAAATTCATTAAACAATGGCAACTAAACTTGAGTACATTTGGCTTGATGGCTACAAACCAACACAAAGCCTGCGCAGTAAAACAAAAATTGAAAAAGATTTCAGCGGTAAATTAGAAGATTGCCCAAATTGGAGCTTTGACGGTTCATCAACCGAGCAGGCACCGGGCGGATCATCTGATTGCGTTCTGAAACCTGTTTTTATTTGTAAAGATCCGGGAAGGCTTGATGCTTACCTTGTAATGTGCGAAGTACTTGATTCAACCGGCGCTCCTCACGAGTCAAATGGCCGTGCTTTGATCCAGGATGATGATAATGATTTTTGGTTTGGCTTTGAGCAGGAGTACTTTTTATGGGATCCTGAAACTAACAAACCCCTTGGCTTCCCAGCTGGTGGTTATCCAGGTCCGCAAGGCCCTTACTACTGTTCAGTTGGTGCAAACAATGCTTACGGACGCGATATTGTTGAAGAGCATTTGGATATTTGTCTTGAAGCAGGTTTAAATGTTGAAGGTATCAACGCTGAAGTTGCTGCCGGTCAGTGGGAATTCCAGATCTTTGCAAAAGGCGCTAAAGAAGCTGGTGACCAGATTTGGGTTGCACGTTACCTGCTTGAAAGAATTGGTGAATCACATGGTGTTTCTATCAACTGGCATTGCAAACCATTGGGCGAATTAGACTGGAATGGTTCTGGTATGCACGCTAACTTCTCAAACACAACGTTAAGAACTGCAGGCAGCAAAGCAACTTATGATATAATTTGCGAAGCTTTCCGTCCGGCAGTTGCTGAATGTATAGCTGTTTATGGTGCACATAACGAATTGCGTTTAACCGGTAAACACGAAACTGCTTCTATCCATGACTATAGCTATGGTGTATCAGATCGCGGTGCTTCAATCCGCATCCCGCTTTACACTGTACAAAAAGGCTGGAATGGTTACCTGGAAGATCGTCGCCCTAATTCGGCTGCTGATCCGTACAAAGTAGCTGCTGTTATTATCAAAACAGTAAAGTCGGCTAAAGTTTAATTTCCTAACTAAATTAAATATGTTCTTATCCCCTGGTTGTAAAACGCCGGGGGATTTTTTTTTCAACGGATTAAAATCCGTTGCTGCAAGATAGGTCGAGGCTATGCCTCTGATTTGTCCTGAGCAAAGTGCTGTTAACGGATCAGACTTACAGTAAATACCTGCCGGATTTAATAAGACTTAGGCCACTAACCGGCAAATTGTATAAATATACCCAGCACATTACCGATTCATTACCAGTTTCAATAGCTATACTTTCCCTGATGAATAAATTTGGCTGTGCTTGATCAGCTGCAAATCCTTCATAATAATCCAATTGCTTCAATACATTATCCTGATCATTAATTAAGAAAACTTTACCATGTACATAATAGGCGCTATCGGCATCTGATACGGCTCCAGGGTATTCGCCGATATCATAAAGCCTGCCTTTAAATTTACCCTCGGCATAAAAAGAACATTTGGCATTTAAATAGGCGCCAAATTCATTCTGCTTATCTAACAAGGTTCCGTAAACAAATAAATAAGAAGGTGCTTCTTTCAATTGTTAAGATTTTAGTCAAACAAAGATAGCGCTCGTAGCGTAATACAATAGAGCAATGTTTTGCGACAGCTCAACAACATATTTTATTGTTTTAAGCATTACATTTGTTGTGCTTAAATTGCTCCGTCAATTATTCTACATGTTATGAATGAAGATCAGATTAAAACCTACCTTAAAGAAAACGATATAAAAAAAATAAAGTTCGCATTTGCCGATATTGATGGTGTTTTGCGTGGCAAGGTGATCCATCAAAAAAAATTTGTTGATGGCTTGCATGACGGCTTTGGCTTTTGTGATGTTGTATGGGGATGGGATAGCAGCGATGCCTGTTATGATAATGTAAAACTTACCGGGTGGCACACAGGTTATCCTGATCAGATGTGCCGGATTGATTTGTCAACCTTTCGAACCATTCCATGGGATGAAAATATCCCATTTTTTCTGGGCGATTTTAGTAAGGCCGATGGGAATGACCTGCCAGCCTGCGGGCGCAGCCTGTTAAAACGCATCTCCAAACAATGTGAAGACCTGGGCTATCACCCCGAATTTGCACAGGAATTCGAATGGTTTAATTTCAGGGAAACACCGCAAAGCCTGCAGGATAAAAGCTTTACCAATTTAGAAAGCCTTACCCCGGGGATGTTTGGTTATTCCATATTGCGGACCTCGTTAAATGATGAGTTTTATAACGATCTTTTCGACCTGCTGCTGCAGTTTAATGTACCGCTGGAAGGTTTGCACACAGAAACCGGTCCGGGGGTATATGAAGCGGCTATTTTGCACGATCATGTTATGGAAGCTGCAGATAAAGCGGTTTTGTTTAAAACAGCCGTAAAAGAAATAGCCAACAAGCATGGCATAATGGCAACATTTATGGCCAAGTGGAACGAAAACCTTCCGGGTTGCAGTGGACATATTCACCAAAGCTTGTGGACAAAAGATCAATCAAAAAATCTTTTTTACAGTGCGAAGGATGAATATAATATGAGCGACCTGCATAAACATTACCTGGCCGGCCAGCTACACTGCCTGCCGCATATTCTGCCCATGTTTGCGCCAACTATTAACAGCTATAAACGTTTGGTTGAGGGTGCCTGGGCGCCAACTACAGTTACATGGGGAATTGATAACCGCACAACAGCCCTTAGGGTGATCCATACATCAGAAAATTATACCCGCCTGGAAACCCGGATCCCCGGGTCAGATACCAATCCATACCTTGCGATGGCTGCGGCCCTGGCATCGGGTTTATATGGAATAAAAAACAAACTGCCTTTAACCATCCCTGCAACAGTGGGTAATGGTTACCAGGATAAAAGAAATGGCAGCCTTTCCTCAAATCTTCATGACGCAACAATGATTATGAAAGAATCGGCCATTGCCAAAGAATTATTTGGCGAAGCATTTGTTGATCATTTTGCAAATACCAGACTCTGGGAGTGCAGGCAATACGGCAAAAGTGTAACTGATTGGGAACTGAAAAGATACTTCGAGATAATATAACTAATAATGAGTACCATACATATTGCCGAGCTTGAGCAACCTATTAAATCGAAAGCAAAGGCATTTACAAAACTTGACTATAACTTTATTCTGCAGAAAGCCTGGGAAGGGTATGACGCATCAAAATCAATAAAGGAAATTGAGGATATCAGTGCAATGGTTTCAACAAACCATGTGTTTAGGATCACGTTTCATGATGATGATATTATTATTGCCAAGCTATCCTATTTTGGTAAATACGAGCATTTTAAGGAAGATCACCGCATTATCCACAGCTTATCAAACAACTTGCTTTATCCGTTTGAAAACCTGCTGGCAAAATCGTTATTAAAAAATAACAGGGTCTATATCTATCGTCATAAACAGGGTAAAACTGATGCCTGGGTGGTGTTCTATAATCCAACCCGCATACTGGAGCGCTTGCCGAGGCGGTTGGAAGAGCATCATATTATGAAACTTGGACAGCAGGTAGGTCGTTTTCATAAAGCTTGTTCAAGAACAAAAAATGTGTTGCCAAAGTCATCAAAGACCCTCCGCACCGATATTTTTTTATTGCAGAAGGAGTTAGAAACTGATGAAAAGCAGTTTGGATCGGCCATGCAGGTTGATTTTTTGAAATACCATTGCGATCTGTTTCTAAAAAACAGATCGAAATATAATATGAGCTCGTTCGAGATCATTCCTGTTTTTATTGACTGGAACATTGGCAACTTTTCAGTCACTCCTGATCTTGAACTTTATTCCCGCTGGGATTACGACTGGTTCAGGATGAGCTACCGGATCCTTGATTTTTACTTTTTTAGCCGGGTATGCTCAGACAGGGGCGATCGTACCGTATTCAGCTATGTGATAACCACCATGATGGAAGACAGGTTTATCCTGTTTTTAAAGGAGTATCATAAAGTAAACCCCATAACGGCCGACGAGATCCGCTTTTTAAAAGAGGCCTATCGCTTTTTTATATTGAATTACGTGATAAAAGACGGCAAGCATTTCTTTAACGAACAATATGCCAGTAAGCTACAATCCGAAGCATTTGAGATCTACCTGCCATCGGTAGACAGGGACTTTGATGCGGAGAAAATTATCGAAGCGCTGGGGCTGAAATAGTTTAGTTGATTAAGTTAGAGTAAGTTGATTAAGTTAGTCCGAAAGTCAGCAAAGTCCGAAAGAAAAAGAATTTAATTAATTTACTCAAAGCAATCTTTGTAACTCAATCAACATAATCAACCCAATCTAACTTAATCAACCAAACACACACATGAAACGCATTGAAAATTTTAAATCCATAATTGATAAATATGATGTTATATTTTTTGATGCATTTGGTGTACTGAAAACCTACCAGGGGCTGGTGCCGGGCATTCAAAAAACGTTTGAATACCTTGAAGCACAGGGAAAGGAATATTACATTGTTACCAATGATGCCTCCCGAAGCCCGGTACAACTGGCCGAAAGCTACCACAGGAGCGGCTTAAAACATATTACTCATGATCGCATTATTTCGTCAGGGATGCTTACCAAAGAGTACCTCGACCTTAAAGTTGATGATGGAATTGTTGCATTTTTAGGAACCCCCGAATCCTCACATTATATTGACAGCTCCGGCTTGCATACCTTACCCGTTAATGAAATTACTATGGATAATATTGATAAAGTTAACGCCATGGTTTTTTTAGACGATGAAGGTTTTAACTGGTGCGATGATCTGAATAAAACAGTTAACATTCTGCGTAAAAGAACTATCCCGGTTATAGTTGCCAATACTGATAAGGCTTACCCGGTATCATTAAGTGATGTTGGCATTGCAATAGGCGGTATTGCAGCAATGATTGAAAGTATAATTGGTAAGCAATTCATCAGGTTTGGTAAGCCTGATTCACAAATGTTTATGTTCGCTTATGACCTGATCCGCGAATATCGCTCCATAAGCAAACAGCAGATAGTGATGGTAGGCGATACCCTGCAAACTGATATTTTAGGCGGTAATAAATTTGGTTTGGATACAGTACTCGTACTATCGGGCAATACGCTGCCAAAGGATGCCGAAAACAGGATAACCTCAACAGGCATTGTGCCAACGTATATTTGCGATACGGCAGTAGTTGAGCTTGGCGAGTTGGATTTTTAGGCAGAAAATTCAAAATTTATCGCATTTATAAAAATAAAAACTACCTTTAAATCTCAAACCCTGAATTTCAAGACCAAATTATAGCACCTGGTTATATTTATGAAACAACTTTTAAATGTATTTTTAACAGTTTTATTTTTTAATTCTGCGTTGGCTCAACCTATTCCTAAAAAAGAGTTTACTAACCCTTTATTGCCATCAGGTGCTGATCCATGGGTTATTTACCATGCCGGGTATTATTACTACACCAATTCAACGGGCGACCGGCTTGTTTTATATAAAACCAAAAATATGGCTGATCTGAAATCGGCACAAAATAAAACGGTTTGGATGCCGCCACTTAATACAACCTATTCAAAGGAACTTTGGGCGCCTGAGCTGCATTTTATCAACAATAAATGGTATATGTACTTTGCCGCTGATGATGGCAGCAATAATAACCACCGGCTGTATGTACTTGAAAATTCAGCTGCTGATCCATTACAAGGTGAATGGGTATTTAAAGGAAAGTTAAGTGATACAACTGATAAATGGGCCATCGATGCATCCGTATTTGAAAATAAAGGCAAGCTGTATTTAATATGGGCTGGGTGGGAAGGCGATGAAAATGTTCAGCAGAATATTTATATCGCGCAGTTAAAAGATCCATGGACTGTTGGCAGTAAGCGTGTTAAGATCTCAAGCCCCAAGTATGATTGGGAAAAATACGGCGATTTGGGCGCTAACAGTAATCCGCCACACGTAAATGTGAACGAAGGTCCGGAGATGTTGAAACATAAAGACAAGCTGTTTTTGGTTTACTCTGCAAGCGGATGCTGGACAGATTATTATGCGTTGGGGATGTTAAGCACATCAGCAAATAAAAACCTGCTCGATTCTGCTTCATGGACAAAATCGGCTGTTCCTGTTTTTAAGCAATCGCCACAAAATGGTGTGTACGCGCCCGGGCATAACTCGTTTTTTAAATCGGCAGATGGAAAAGAGGACTGGATCCTGTACCATGCCAATTCTCAAGCCGGACAGGGTTGCGGTAAAGAACGGTCGCCAAGAATGCAACAATTTACATGGAATAAAGACGGATCGCCAAATTTCGGGACACCGGTTAAGGAAGGCGTTTATTTGAAGACACCATCACAATAAGGAATAGGAAACAATTATACATATGAGATTTAAAAATCTATTTGCAATCGGGTTACTGTTAACCATTTCATCTGCAGTTATCGCTCAAAAAAAAGCAGTACCGGGCGTATGGTCTGCCGGAAAAGCAAATGCCTGGTATGCGCAGCATAAGTGGATAAACGGCGCTAATTTTTCGCCAAGCACTGCCATTAACCAACTGGAGATGTGGCAGGCCGATACTTTTGATCCTGAAACCATTGACCGGGAGTTAGGATACGCAGAAGGGATTGGCTTTAACGCCATGCGGGTATTTTTACACAGTGTAGTATGGAAGGAAGACCCAAAAGGTTTTAAATCGCGAATTAACAAATATTTAGCCATTGCAGATAAGCACCATATTCAAACCATTTTTGTGTTTTTTGATGATTGTTGGAACCCCAACGCCAAACCCGGCAAACAACCCGATCCGAAACCAGGCATCCATAATTCAGGCTGGATGCAAGACCCGGGAAGGCCATTAACCAAACCGACAGATTTTTTAGCGTTGAAAGCTTATGTTGATGATATACTAACTTCATTTAAACACGATAAACGAATTTTATTGTGGGACCTTTATAACGAACCAGGTAATGGCGATAAAAATAAAATAGCATCGAGGCTTTTGCCGCAGGTGTTTGCCTGGGCACATGCAATAAACCCCGACCAGCCGGTTAGCTCCGGGATGTGGAACTGGGATTTGGTAGCGCTTAATAAAATACAGCTTCAAAACTCTGATGTAATAACTTACCATTGCTATGATTCGCCCGAATTGCATGAACGTGTGGTGAAATTGTTAAAATTGAACGGCCGCCCTTTAATATGTACAGAATATATGGCCCGCCCGCGCAACAGCACTTTTGAAAACACCATGCCGATGCTTAAAAAAGAAAACGCAGGTGCAATAAACTGGGGCTTTGTTAGTGGTAAAACAAATACTATTTATGCCTGGGATACCCCAATGCCTGATGGCGCCGAGCCAAAAATATGGTTCCATGATATTTTTCGTAAAGATGGAAAGCCATTTAAACAGGAAGAAGTTGATTTGATTAGGCAATTAAACGGTAAATAACTATAACAACTGAATAAACCAATTTATTAAATTAGCCATTTTATGAACCATCGACTTAAAAAATTACCAGTAATTCTGTTGCCTGCCTGTATGATATATTTTACAGCCTGCAACCAACCAGCAAACAAAACATCTACCACCACTATGACAGATAGTACAACTAGGGCATCATTGCCACCGGCTAAAGGATTTGAAAAAACAGTTAATGGCAGGCAATCACATTTTTACCTGTTGAAAAATAAAAATGGCGTGCAGGCTGCCATCTCTGATTACGGAGCACATTTGATTGGGCTTTTAGTTCCGGATAAAACAGGTAAATTAACCGATGTTGCCCTTGGGTTTGATGATATTGACGGCTATAAAAAGGCGCTCTCCAATTATTATGGTGCTACCATTGGCCGTTATGGTAACAGAATTGCCAAAGGACATTTTGTATTGGACGGAAAAAGATACGACCTGTTTATTAACAATAAACCCAATACGCTACATGGTGGCAAAGTTGGATTTAATGATGTTATGTGGGATGCCAAACAAGCGGATGAGCACACCATTACGCTCACTTATTTATCAAAAGATATGGAAGAAGGGTATCCGGGTAATTTAAATTGTAAAGTAACTTATGAGCTTACTGATGATAACGCAGTTAAGATTAGCTACGAGGCAACAACAGATAAAAACACGATTGTAAATTTAACCAACCATAGCTATTTTAACCTTAATGGTGTTGGCAACGGTACTATACTTAACCATGTTGTACAATTAAAAGCCGGTAATTTTACGCCGGTTGATACAACGTTGATCCCTACAGGTAAAATTGTGCCGGTAGCAGGTACGCCTTTCGACTTTAGCGCCCCAACTGCTATTGGAAGCAGGATAGAAGTAAAAGACGACCAGTTAAAAAATGGAAAAGGATATGATCATAATTTTGTGTTGGATAAGCACGATATTACTACATCAATAGCAACGGTGACGGGCGATTTAAGCGGCATTAAAATGGAAATATTTACCACCGAGCCAGGCCTGCAATTTTATAGCGGGAATTTTATGGACGGCAGTAATACTTTGTGGGGCGGTAAAAAGGACGAGCATCGTACCGGTTTTGCAATGGAAACACAACATTTTCCTGATTCACCCAATCAGCCGCAATTTCCGTCGACTGAGCTGAAACCAGGCGAAACATATAAAACTCAAACTAGCTACAAATTCTCGGTAGTGAAATAAAACTTCTTTGAACCATGATTTATAGGATTAAAGGATTGCCATGATAAATGGCATCAGGTTAATCTTATAAATCATGGTTCTGTTGTTTTTTTAAACGCTCAAAATCATCCAAAGTATCGATATCTATATTACCCAATGGAAATGGGATGGTTGTAATATGAGCTTCATGTTTTAAAATCAGCTTTTTTGCACCTTCATTACCTTGCAATAAAAGCAGCTCAGGAAAATAATAGCCGTCAAAAAAAGCAGGGGGACCAACTCCGCTGTTATAGGCACATACAACTACACTCTTTTTGGCAGATGATAATATTAGCTGATTAAGTAGCTCTGTATCTACAAAAGGCTGATCGCAGAGCATTAGTATGACAGAATCAATTTTAGTATGTTCTTTCTGCAATTCGCTTACCCCTAAACGAATAGACGATGACATTCCTTCCTGCCAGTCCCTATTATAAACAACAGTTACCGGTAAGTTTTCAACTGTAGGGTGTATTACTTCAAAATTTGCGCCTAATACAACAATAATAGGATAGCAACCTGTGCCCTGTGCGGTTTTTATGGCCCTTTGAAGCAATGTTTGGCCTTCGTAAATAAGGTTTTGCTTGGGCGAACCAAGCCTGCTTGATGAACCGGCGGCAAGGATGATTATCCCGGTCATTTAATTGAGCGTTTTAATTTCATCAACCGGAATAGTTTGCCTGATCTCTTGCTGCTGATGCCTGTTATGTACAATGTTTTTATCTCTCAATGAGTTAACGGCCCTTTTATTTAATACCGCCTGTATTTCAGCAATTATTGATAGCGCAATTTCATCCGAGTTTTCTGATCCGATATCAATACCGGCGGGCCCGTAAATACTTTTTAATTGTTCAGTTGTAATACTCATTCCTTCTTCTCTCAACTCATCCAGCATCCGTTGCAGCCTCTTTTTGGGGCCAAGCGACGCCATATAAGGCAGTTGAAGTGGTAATAATTGGCGCAGCATGGCCATATCATAATTGTAGTTATGGGTCATTAATACAACTACTGTTCGTTCATCAAATGTAATTTGCGAAAACGCCTGGTCTGGTTTGGCAATAAGTATCTTTTTTGCAAGCGGGAAACGTTCCGGTACCGCATAATTGGCCCTGCCATCGAGCAGTGTTACATGCCAGCCTAAAACAGATGCTAATTGAACCATAGGGATGGCATCGTTACCTGCGCCAAAAATTAGCAGGGAAACAGCGGGCTGTAAAAGCTCAATAAAACAAGTATATCCATTTCCATAAACATAAGTTTTGGTTACAGAATTGCCGTTTTTTAACACATCCTTTGCATCGCTCAATAAAGCTTCTTTTATTTCATTATCGGGGATTGTTCCTTGTGTATGTTCATCTGCAGCCATCAGCATGCAAGTTCCCGGTTGAGCCGCTTGTCTGTTGTTTAAAAAGAAAAGGGTGATAAGTACCACAGGCTCCCTTTTGCTCAAAAAACGTTTGAATAAATTAATCGGCGAATTTTCGCTTTCCGAAAATAGTGGCTCAATCAGGATATGGATAATGCCATTGCACCCGAGGCCAACGCCAAATTTAGCATCGTCATCATCAGTAGTGTCATAAGTAACCAGCATGGGCTTGTTTTGTGCCATGGCTAAACGGGCCTTGCGCAAGGCGTCGCCCTCCAAACAGCCACCGCTGATTGCCCCGGTTAACTGGCCGTCCTCAGTAACCAACATCCGCGCACCAGCACGGCGGTAGGATGAACCCTCAACCAATACAACTGTAGCCAAAGCGGTTTGTTTACCTGCTTTTGCAGCTTTATCAAATGCGTTTACTATGTCCTGTAATTCTTTCAAACTTAAGCCAACTAAATGTTGTTATTAACAAATATAGGTCAATACGGTAAATATTGGCATTAATTACCATTCATTAACGCATTAGATTGTAAATAATGTGTTATTTATAGTATAAAAAGTACATTCAAAAAACACTGTGCTAACTTGTATTATTTACCTTTACAAAGGCAAGATCAAATTGGTATAATTGCCGCTTTGTTTTTAAATTTATAAGGAATAAGATAGTTGTTAACAGATAATCACGGACGGAAAATTAATTACCTGCGGCTTGCGGTAACAGACAGGTGCAACCTGCGTTGTTTTTATTGTATGCCCGAGGATGGCTTGAACTGGCTGTCGCGTAAGCAGCTCATGACCTATGAAGAAATGCTGCAAAGCTGCTCTCTACTGGTGAAAATGGGGATCGAAAAAATAAGGATAACCGGTGGCGAGCCATTTGTGCGCAAGGATATTATGAAGTTTTTAACCGCGCTATCCGAACTGCAGGGGCTAAAGGAACTTACTTTAACTACCAATGGCGTTTTAACCGCGCCATATGTAGCTGATTTAAAAAGAATAGGGGTGAGTTCAGTAAACCTCAGTTTGGATACATTGGATGCCGGTCGCTTTTTTAGTATTACCAAACGGGACGAATTCGCAAATGTAATGGCCACAATGGACGAACTGCTGAAGCACGATATAGAGGTTAAGATAAACGCTGTTGTGATGGATGGCAAAAATACGCAGGACATTATTCCATTGGTTGAGCTTACCAAGGACTTACCCGTTAGTGTGCGATTTATAGAAGAGATGCCTTTTAATGGCGATGGCCATGTTTATACTGGTTTAAAATGGGATTATGTGCGGATATTGGATGAGATAAAGGCTGCCTATACTGAGATCAGAAAGCTTGATGACACACAGTATTCAACATCATACAATTACAAGATTCCGGGGTATAAAGGGAGCGTTGGGATAATTGCAGCTTATTCGCGTACATTTTGCGGAAGCTGTAACCGGATCCGTATTACACCCGAAGGTGAATTAAAGACCTGCCTGTATGACAATGGCGTAATGAATATTAAAGATCAATTACGACTTGGGATTAATGAGGACGATTTAAAACAGATGCTATTGAACACTTTTAACACCAGGCCAAAGGATGGGTGGGAAGCTGAACACCAAAGGGCGGGAAGCCTGGGTGTGCATGAATCAATGGCCACTATTGGTGGTTAATTATTAAAATTATAAAAACCGGGAATATGATAACTGTTGAAGAAGCCGAAAAAATAATACTTGCGCAGGCAGGGGATTATGGCGCAGAAATTATCCCGTTTGAGCTTGCTCTCGGAAGGGTACTGGCTGAAAATATTAAAGCCGACCGTGACCTGCCGCCATTTAACAGGGTTACAATGGATGGAATAGCTGTTAATTACACTGCCATTGAAAGCGGCATCAGTACGTTTAAAATAAAGGCAACCCAGGCAGCCGGTGACGAGCCGGTTGATATTGAAGACCAGGACGAATGTGTAGAGATAATGACAGGTGCGATGCTCCCTGCATCGGCCGATACTATTATCAGGTATGAAGACCTTGAGCTACGTGCCGGTTTAGCCACGCTGGTAACATATGAGATAAAAAGAGGGCAAAACATTCATTATAAAGGTAAAGACAAGAAACATAATGACCAGGTAGCCGGCATAGGCCAGTTGATAACCCCTGCATTAATAAGCATGATTGCTTCTGTAGGCGAAACAGAGCTAAGAGTTAAGAAACTACCCCGGGTGGTAATTCTTTCTTCGGGAGATGAGTTGGTAGATGTAGATCAAACCCCTTCGCTTTACCAGATCAGGCGGTCAAATAATTACACGGTTAAAGCTGTTTTGAAGCAGCACCACATTGAGGCCGATATGCAGCACCTTCCTGATAACCCGGAAGTAATTAAGAAACAATTAAAAACTTGCCTTGAAAATTATGATGTAATATTGCTGAGCGGCGGTGTTTCGATGGGTAAATTTGATCATATCCCGCATGCGTTGGAGGAATTAAAGGTTGAGCAACTTTTTTATAAAGTGCAGCAGCGGCCCGGCAAGCCATTTTGGTTTGGCAAACATGATAAAGGCCCGGTAGTATTCGCATTTCCTGGTAACCCGGTAGCTACGTTTATGTGCCTGCACAGGTATTTCTTACCCTGGTTAAATGCCTCGCTTGGAAAAGAGCAAAAGCCGCCGCTACGTGCAATTTTAAATAACCGGATAAGCTTTCATCATCCGTTAAAATATTTTTTACAGGTAAAGCTGCACAATAACGAATATTGCCAGTTAGTAGCTACCCCGGTTGAAGGAAACGGATCAGGTGACTTTGCTAATTTAACTGATACTGATGCTTTTATGGAGCTGCCATTAGAAAGGAATGAGTTTAAAAAGGGAGAGGTGTTTAGAATATGGCCCTTTTAAACTATGATTTTTAGGATTAAATGATTAATAGGATTATCTATTATTCGCTAACTAAGCATCAGGTAATCATCTAATCCTTTAATCATGGTTCAAAAAAAAGAAAATTGAAAAATATGTTAACTCATATCGATAATACAGGTAATCCTATAATGGTAGATGTAACCGAAAAACAAGTTACACACCGTACTGCTATCGCCCGTAGTATAGTCTCGCTACCCGAAGAGGTGTTAGCTCATTTGACCGACGGTGATCTGCAGACAAAAAAAGGCTCAGTGTTTCAAATAGCCATTATTGCCGGGATTATGGCGGCAAAAAAAACCGGCGATCTGATCCCGCTTTGTCATCCGCTGGGTTTGGATAATTGTAATATAACTATCGGCCTTAATGCAAAACAAGAAGTGGTTATTGATTGTACTGCAAGTATAACTGCTAAAACAGGTGTGGAAATGGAGGCCTTGGTTGGCGCATCTATTGCTGCTTTAACCGTTTACGATATGTGCAAAGCCATGAGCCACGATATTATTATAAAAGAAACAAAGCTGATTGAAAAAACAGGAGGTAAACGTGATTTCAAAAGAGCATAGTAAACACGCAAAGCTAATCCGGCCCGCATTTGGGACCTATCACCGGAATGAATGGGCAATGGTGGGCGCCCAATGTATAGTAATAAAGCTATTGGCCGACCAGATAATTAATGCCTTATCTGCCAGTTATAAGTGTGCTTATGTGGATACTACACATAATGATGATGTTGTATTAATGCCGGGACGCCTTGCCAACGGCGCTGTTTTGGAGTATACGGACCAAATTAATCATCGCCAGCTAAATTACAATGCTGATTTTAATAGCTTTAAATTACGGGATACATTTGCAGGGGTCGACCTGGTTATTGCAAATGGTAATCATCATCAATGTAAGGCACAGGTTGTTATTATTAGCGAAAATAAGAGGGCATCGCTGCAAAAACGCATTGATCAGCTCACCAATGTACAAATGCTGCTGCTGGCTGAGAATACAAATGAGGTTTTTGACTTTATAAAGGAGGCAATTCCAAACTGGGAACAATTGCCGCTTTACCGGGTAGGCGATATTGAAAATATAGCTGCCTTTTTCAAACAACAAATGCAGCTAACAAAGCCCGAAATAAACGGGTTGGTACTGGCAGGCGGCAAAAGCCAGCGCATGGGTTTTGATAAGGGTGCCGTTAACTGGCACGGAACAGAGCAACGTTATTATATGGCTGATCTGTTAAAGCCCTTCTGTACTGATGTATTTATATCCTGTCGTGCGGATCAGAAAAATGAAATAGACAGCAATTACGCAAGCTTAGCTGATACTTTTACAGATCTGGGTCCTTATGGTGCTATATTATCGGCATTCAGGGAAAAACCGGATAGTGCATGGCTGGTTATTGCCTGTGATCTGCCTTTGATGGATGAAAGTACGTTGCTGTACCTGGTTGATAACCGTAACCCGTCATCTGTTGCAACGGCCTACCAAAGTCCTGTTAATGAATTTCCGGAGCCATTGATTACTGTTTGGGAGCCTAAAAGTTACCCATTATTACTGTCCTTTTTAGCGCAGGGTTATTCTTGTCCGCGCAAGGTTTTAATAAATAGTGATGTAACTTTGGTGAACGCTTTAAATGCCGAAGCATTGACAAATGTGAACACCCCCGATGAACTTGAACGGATAAAAAGAATACTGCATCAAAAAATAGCTGCCGAATGAAACCTGATTATGTAAGATACAGTTGCCAGATTGCTTTGCCCGGTTTTAACGAACAAACGCAGAATCTGCTGCAAAATTCAAGAGTGCTGGTTGCTGGAGCAGGAGGGCTCGGCTGTCCGGCTGCACAATATTTGGCGGCAGCAGGGGTAGGTACTTTGGGCATTGCTGATTTTGATACCATTTCAGACAGTAATTTACACCGCCAGATCTTATACACACCAGCGGATCACGGCCAAAAGAAAGTGTTTGTAGCCTGTGAACGCCTGCAAAAACAAAACCCGGGGATAAAATTAGTTCCGCATGATGTGAGGATAACTTCGCAGAACGTGATGGAACTAATTTCGGCCTATGATATTATAGTTGACGGAACAGATAATTTTGAAACCCGTTACTTATTAAATGATGCGGCAGTGCTTACTGGCAAACCAGTGGTTTATGGAGCAATTTACCAGTTTGAGGGCCATGCAGGAGTTTGGAATATAGTAGATGAAGACGGAAAAAAATCCCCAAATTATCGGGACCTTTTTCCAAAGGTAGATGCTTCACAAATTCCTAATTGTACCGAAGGAGGGGTAATCCCTACGCTTGCCGGTATAATAGGCTGTATCCAGGCTAATGAGGTTATTAAATACATCACTCAGATTGGTGAACTGTTAGCCGGAAAAATTTTAGTATTTGATGCGCAAACGCTGCAAAGCCGGGTAATAAAGATTGGCGATGCTACCCAAACCCATATCACCAAACTGGTTGAAACGGTAAACACTCCAACTATTTCTGCAGATGATCTGAAAAAAGAGCTCGCCGAAAATTCAATTCAGCTGATAGATGTGAGAACCGAAGAAGAGCGTGAAGAATTTAATATAGGAGGCAAACATATCCCGATAGTGGCTTTACTTGCTCATGCTGAATCGATTGCAAAAAACATAAAAACAGTATTTTACTGTGCCACTGGGAAACGAAGTGCCGAAGCTGTAAAAATTATAAGAAGCAGGTTCCATAATGCCAATGTGTTTTCATTAGAGGGGGGGCTCAGGGAGGGGCCAGAGGCCAGAGATTAGAGATCAGTTAAAAAATCTCACCGCCACAAAAAAACTAATCTCTAGCCTAAGGATGCGCTGCTACCCAAACTTCGCCATCTTCAAAGATCTCCTTTTTCCAGATTGGTACGGTTTGCTTTAATGTATCAATAATATACCTGCAGGCATCAAAAGCGGCTGCACGATGAGCAGCTGATACCGCAATAACTACAGGCACTTCTCCAACTTCCAGCACCCCGGTACGGTGATGGATTAGCACCCTTTGAACCGGCCATTTCTCAAAAGCCTGTTTGGCAATCTTTTCCATCTCTGCAATGGCCATGGGTTCATAAGCTTCAAACTCAAGTTTGATCACCTTTTTGCCTTTTGTGGCGTTACGGACTGTGCCAATGAATACATCTATCCCACCGGATTCGGGGGACATGATCCAATCAATAGAAGATTGAATGTTTAGAGGGGAAGAATATATTTGAATATTTGTGGTCAACGGTTTAATTATTAGTATCCGTTGTCTGTGTCCTCACAGACAACTAATTCACCTGCATCCGGATTGTTTGTAGGGCCACAAACAATGGGGTGTTTTTTCACCCCCCGCTAACTGGCGGTATAATCGCAATCTCATCCCTTTCATGCAAGTTATCACCCGGTAATGCGTACTCATTATTTACGGCTACCATGTATGACGCCAGCTGTTTCAGTCGTGGGTATTGGTGTTCAAGCAGGTATTGTAAATTATATACGGTGGCATCATTTGTTAGCTCCAAACTGACTGACGGCCCCCCGAATATGTCCTTTGCAATGCCAAACGCCAGAATTTTAATCTTCATACTTCAAAATTAGATCAAAATACTCGTAATAGGTAACAATAAATAAATTTAATGATTCAATAAAAAAGAACAATCAGTAGGGTCTGTTTGTATATTTGAACATGACTCAAAGTTCAATCAAACAGATCCCGATAACAAGGGTAAAAGATGGTGAAATTGAAGAAACCATTGATGCGCTCGCTATTGAGGAGCCTCTTGAAATCAGGCTGGAATATACATTGGATAGTGAGCCTAAAGTTCAGAATGTTTCGGTTACCATGCGCACACCCGGCAATGATGCTGAACTCGCCGCAGGATTTCTATTTACCGAAGGCATCATTAAAAGCATTGATGAGATAGCCAATATAGAACATTGTTTTATTGCCTGTGCAGAGAATAAAGAGAACGTGATCCTGGTAAAGTTGAAAGATGGCATTGTTCCCAATCTCCAAAATACAGAACGCAATTTTTATACTACATCAAGCTGTGGGGTATGCGGCAAAGGCTCTATTGCTGCTATTCGTACTGTAGGGGCTTTTGTTCAGCAAAAAGAAAACGAAACTTCGGTAAACAGCGAAGTGCTGTATCAGCTGCCAGAAGTTTTAAAAAAATACCAACAGATTTTTGCCGAAACAGGCGGATTACATGCTTCTGCTTTATTCAATCTTGATGGTGAATTGCTTTTAATCAGGGAAGATGTGGGCCGGCATAATGCTTTGGATAAACTGATAGGTGCCGCAATTAAAAAAGGCCTGCTGCCTTTAGATAATCACATATTACTTTTAAGCGGCCGGGCAAGCTTCGAGCTGGTTCAAAAAGCGGTGATGGCCGGCATTAAAATTATTGTAGCAGTAGGTGCGCCATCAAGCCTTGCGGTTGAGCTGGCAGCAGAATTTGAGATAACATTAGCGGGTTTTTTAAGGAACCAGCGTTTTAATATTTATACAGCGGGTCACCGCATTTTATTTCCGGTTCATGAAAATTCGAATTAAAAATAATTCTATAAGATACAGGCTTACCCGGTCGGACGTAGCAGATTTGGTGTTAACCGGGCAGTTGGAAGATAGTGTAGACTTCGGCGCCACAAAATTTGTTTATGCTTTGAATGTTTTGAAAGCAGGGGAATTAACGGCGTCCTTTGAAAATAATACCATAACACTTTTTATGTCTGAAAAAATGGTTGATGAACTGGCAAATACCGATAAGGTTGGCTTTGAAAATAATTATAAAGAACTGTATTTACTGGTTGAAAAAGATTTTACCTGTTTGGATAATGTTGTAGAAGATCAAAGCGACAATTACCCCAATCCTTTAGCAGAGAAAACGTTATGAGCAAAATGATTGAACAACCTGCAGAAGAGAATCCTGAAGAACTTTTGGATTTAAAACTGAACGAACAAAAAAAATGGGCGGCAGGGATTCCGGCTGTATATGAGTCGGCAAAGGATGTTTTGGCAGAAACTGGCTTTGTTCGCGGAATGGACGGTCTTTTTCACATGAATAAAAAAGGTGGTTTTGACTGTTCCGGCTGCGCCTGGCCCGATCCGGATGATGACCGTTCACCAATAGCCGAATATTGTGAAAACGGTGCAAAAGCCCTGGCAGAAGAAGCAACCACTAAAAAACTTACCGCTGCGTTTTTTGCTCAGAATTCAGTAGCTGATCTTGCGAAGTTGAATGATTATGAGATCGGAAAAAAGGGGAGGATTGCCCAACCGGTTTATCTGTCTAAAGGTAGTACACATTACGAACCAATAAGCTGGGATGATGCTTTTAAAAAGATAGCCCAAAAGCTTAACGGACTTAAATCGCCCGATGAAGCGGTATTTTATACCTCGGGCCGCACCAGTAACGAGGCTTCATTTACCTACCAGTTGTTTGTAAAAGAATTTGGCACCAATAACATGCCCGATTGTTCAAACATGTGCCACGAGTCGTCCGGGGTTGCTTTAAATGAAACCATTGGGATTGGCAAGGGGACGGTAACGCTTGAAGATTTTTACGATACAGATGTGATCATCATTATGGGGCAAAACCCGGGAACAAATCACCCCCGGATGCTTACCGCCCTTGAAAAAGCAAAGAAAAAGGGGGCGAAAATAATTGCCGTTAATCCACTGCACGAGGCAGGTTTAATGGCCTTCAAAAATCCGCAAACAGTTAAAGGTTTCCTTGGTTTCGGTACTCAACTTGCTGATTTGTACCTGCAAATAAAGATAAACGGGGATATGGCATTGCTAAAAGCAATTGAAAAATTGCTTTATGAAGCTGAACTGGAATCGCCCGGAAAAGTGTTTGATAATGAATTTATAAAAAACAAAACGGTTGGCGATCAAGAATTTATTGATCAGTTAAAAGAATATAACCCGGATGAGCTTGCCGCTGAGTGCGGTGTTTCGCTTAGTGAAATAAAGGAAGCTGCCGAGTTATTAAAGGATAAAAAAAGGATAATTATTTGCTGGGCAATGGGCATTACCCAGCATGTAAATGGGGTTGATACCATAAAGGAGATCCTTAACCTGGTGCTGTTAAAAGGCAGTATAGGTAAGCCGGGCGCAGGCTTATGCCCGGTTCGCGGTCATAGCAATGTACAGGGGAACCGCACCATGATGATTTGGGAAAGGCCGAAAAAGGCCCAGCTGGATAAGATAAAAGAAGTTTTCGGCTTCGAACCTCCGCGTAACCATGGGTTTGATGTGGTTGAATCGATAAAAGCAATGCATGAGGGCAAGCTGAAAGTGTTTTTTGCAATGGGAGGTAACTTCCTTTCGGCTACGCCGGATACGGTTTATACAGCCGAAGCCTTGCGTAAACTTGAGCTTTCAGTGCATGTATCAACTAAGTTGAACCGGAGCCATTTGGTGCATGGAGAAGAGGCCATCATCCTGCCCACCTTATCACATAGCGATAAGGACGTTATAAATGGTGAGGCGCAGTTTATAACCTGTGAAAACTCAATGGGCGTTGTGCAAATGTCAAAAGGGATGCTTGAGCCTATTTCAAAAGAGCTGTTAAATGAAAATCAGATAGTTTGTAAGCTGGCAAAAGCCACGCTTGGTGATCGTTCAGTGGTTGACTGGGATACCTATGCCATAAATTATGATGCGGTACGCGATGTAATAGCCAAAGTGATCCCGGGCTGTGACGACTATAATAAAAAAGTAAGGCATCCTGCCGGTTTTTATCTACCAAATGCAGCTCGGGATGGTAAGTTTGAAAATACCGAGTTTAAGGGTAAAGCGCCTTTCACAGTTACTAAGCTTCCCAAACATAAGCTGGCAGCTGATGAATATATGATGACTACCATTCGGAGCCATGATCAGTTTAATACCACGATTTATGGCCTCGATGACCGTTACCGGGGTGTTCATAATGAGCGCCGGGTAATTTTTATGAATGAAGCTGATATATTAAGAGCCGGTTTTAAGACAGGAGAAAAAGTAGACCTTTTTAATTACCATGGCGGAAAAGAGCGGGTTGCCCGGTTGTTTGTTGTTGTGCCATACAATATCCCTGAACGGAATACCGCAGCTTATTTTCCCGAAACAAATGTTTTGGTGCCAATTGATAGTGTGGCCGAAAAAAGCAATACACCAACATCAAAACTTATCTTTATCAAAATAAAAAAACACGTATCACATAGTCAAAACTAACAACAACCTTTACCTTTTAACAAAAGTAATTATGAAGAAACTTATTTTAATAATCGCATTAATTTTTATAACGGAAGGGATCTATTCAACAGCAAAAGCCCAGTCCGGAAGTTTGAAAATTGTTTTGGTTAGGCATGGGGAGAAAGAAACAGACGGTGATAACTTAAATTGCCAGGGGTTAAACCGGGCATTACAGATCCCCAAAGTGTTGGTAGGTAAATTTGGTGTTCCTAAAACTATATATGTGCCTACACTTGATGCGAAAAAATCAACTTCACATTCAAGAATGTTTCAAACCGCAAGTCCGCTGGCTATAAAGTATACTGTAGCCATCAATTCTAAATATGAAGTAGAAGATTATGCGCCGTTAGCTAGTGCTATTGAAGCACAAACGGGAACCATACTGGTAGTTTGGGAACATAATGCCCTGCATGGTATAATAAAGGCATTAGGTGTAAAAGCTAAAGGCATACAATGGCCGGATGATGATTTCGACAGTATCTGGATAGTTACTTACAAAAATGGAAAAGCTGTTTTAACTACGGATAAAGAAGGAATTAAACCGGCAGCCAACTGCCAGTTTTAAACTATAACAGTTTTTTTACAAATTAATATTAGAAAGGTTTTGGAGACTCCATAGCCAAAGCCAACTGCCAACTAAAAACTGCCAACTAATTAAATACTGTACAGTGTACATTTAAAGAAAATTTTCTTTAAACTTGATCATGAAATTGTACAATACCATTAAAGGCATTCTGCTTGAGTATAATGAAGCTGTATTTATTATTGATGAGCCATGGGACTTACTGGTAAACAGGAACGACCTGGAAGGCTATTTAGCGTCCAAAACAAAATCAGCAAAACAATTAACCAGTGCTGAAAAACTAGAGTGGCTGACTATTGACGCGATTTTACCGCCCATAAGTCGGCAGGAAGTTTGGGCGGCAGGTGTTACCTACTTAAAAAGCAGGAATGCGCGGATGGAGGAGTCGCAAAGCTCGGGAGCTGCAAGTTTGTATGATAAAGTTTATGATGCCGAACGGCCTGAGTTGTTTTTTAAGGCTGCTGCCTCACGGGTTGCAGGGCATGGTCAGCAGGTTTATATTCGCAAAGATTCCGCCTGGAATGTGCCTGAACCAGAACTTACACTATTCATTAATTCAAAAGGTATTATCCAGGGTTATTCTATCGGTAATGATATGAGCAGCAGGAGCATTGAAGGCGAAAATGCCCTTTATCTGCCGCAGGCGAAGATCTACGAAAAAAGCGCTGCTATCGGGCCTTACCTGTATGTAAGTTCAGCACATATTGGTGGCGAAACTGCCATAAAGCTGAATATAAAACGGAACGGAGAGGTTATTTATAATGATGCCACCACCGTATCGCGCATCAAGAGATCATTTGATGAGTTGGTATCTTATTTATACAGCGAATGCGATTTTATTTATGGCTGCTACTTGATGACAGGCACCTGCCTGGTTCCTCCAGGCGAATTTACCTTACAGGTTGGAGATGAAGTGGAGATTAGCATTGATAAAATTGGTACACTTGTAAATACCATAGCCTTAAACCCAAAACATAAACCATAAACTAAATGAGCGTTTTAAAGTATTCATCCATTATCCTGGCAGTCTTGTGTTTAAGCGCCTGCCAGGAAAGTAAAGCACCTAAGCAGGCCGTTGCTGATAGTCCTTATGCAAAGGGCACATTTGGCTATGATCTCGATTTTTTAAAGAAAAAAGACAGCGTCATTGTTTTAAACAGCAAAGATGGCAATGGGCAGGTAATTGTTTCGGCAAAATACCAGGCAAAGGTATTTACTTCAACTGCAGACGGTGCAAACGGTAAAAGCTTTGGATGGATAAATTATAAAACGTTCGACCAGGAAAAGTTAGATCCGCGCATGAATGCCTATGGTGGAGAAGACAGGGTGTGGTTAGGACCTGAAGGTGGCAAATTCTCCCTGTTTTTTAAACCGGGTACAAAAATGGAGTTTGCAAACTGGCATACACCGGCTGCTATTGATAACGAAAGCTGGAAGCTTGTTTCAAATACAGATAAAAAGGCATCGCTTAGCAAAACAACAAAACTGCTCAATTATGCAGGCACAACGCTTAACCTGTTAATTAACAGGGATATTGAAATGCTTGAACCTGCCGATGTTAAAACAATGCTTGGGATTGATCTAGATAGTAAGGTAAAATCGGTTGCTTTTCATACCACAACAACTTTAACCAATATTGGTGATAAGGCCTGGGACAAACAAACCGGCGCACCATGCATCTGGAATTTGGATATGTTTACCCCATCATCCAAAACAATAACGGTTGTTCCGTATAACAATGGCGCAGGAAAGATTGCCACTACCGATTATTTTGGCGAGATCCCGAAAGACAGGATAAAATATAATAATGGTGTTTTATTGTTTAAGGCTGATGGAAAATCGCGCGGAAAGCTCGGGATGCAGGCGGCAAGGGCAAAAACTATGGCTGGTAATTACGACGCCGCTAATAATGTGTTAACAATAACCCTGTTTGATACCGACCCCAAAGCAATATACCTTAACCAGGAATGGCGGACAGACAGGGATCCCTTTATTGGCGATGCTGTTAATGCTTACAACGATGGGCCGCTGGCTGATAAAACACAATTGGGGCCGTTTTACGAGATTGAAAGTGTTTCGCCGGCAGCTTTTCTTAAGCCAAATGAGAAGCTTTCGCACAATCACAGCGTTTTTCATTTTACCGGCGATAAGGAAGAATTGAACACAATTGCATTAAAAACTTTAGGAATATCATTACAGGACATACAAGCTGCATTTAAATAATTATATTCAGCCGGCCAATTATTTATAAACCAATTTAAACCAATTTCATGTCAAAAGATAAAAAACTTGTTGCATTAGCCTTAGTTACGTCCCTGTTTTTTATATGGGGATTTGCACTAAACCTTAACCCCATATTAATAGCGCATTTAAAAAAAGCCTGCCAGCTAACCGATTTTCAATCATCACTGGTTGATTCCGCATCATACTTCGCTTATTTCCTTTTACCAATTCCCGCTGCCCGTTTTATGCACCGTTATGGTTATAAAGGCGGGATCTTATTAGGATTGGTGCTTTTTGCAGCCGGCGCCTTTTTATTCTTCCCGGCTGCCGCAGTAAGAAGTTACGCGTTCTTTTTATCAGCATTATTTATTGTTTTTAGTGGCGCGGCATTTTTAGAAACCGCTGCAAACCCATATATAACTGTACTCGGTGATCCCGAAACAGCAACCTGGCGGATAAATTTCTCCCAATCATTTAATGGTTTGGCTGCCACACTTGGGCCTTTAGCCGGTGGCGTTTTTATTTTATCAGGTAAAACTTTAACAAAATCGCAGGAGGCTGCCATGTCGTCCGAACAATTAAATAGCTATCTGAATAAAGAGGCATCATCTGTTCAGATCCCTTACTTAATAATAGGTTTAGTTGTATTAGTTGTTGCCTTTCTGATATTCAGAACTCCTTTGCCGGAAATTGTTGATGAAAACGAGCCGGCGGTGGAAGAAGAAAGCGGATCGCTGTTAAAGCAAATAGGATCGTTATTAAAGATCAGTAATTTGAGAAACGGAATTATAGCACAGTTCTTTTACGTTGGCGCCCAGGCAGGGATCCTTGGCTTTTTTATCAGGTATTCAGAGCGCGTAGCCGGCCTTGATGAAAAACCGGCCTCGTACTACCTTACTGCAGCAACCTTTTGCTTTATGCTGGGCAGGTTTAGCGGCACTTTCCTGATGAAATTTATAAACCCGGTAAAATTGCTTGCTTTTTATTGTACAATGAACGTATTGTTACTTATCGTTATTTTCTTCCTGCATGGCAAATTTACGGTTATCGCCTTAATGGGTGTTACATTTTTTATGTCAATAATGTTTCCTACAGTATTTTCACTGAGTATCAGAGGCCTTGGGCAAAAAACTAAGCTTGGATCATCATTAATAATAATGGGAATAGTGGGTGGTGCAACAATTCCACCAATAATGGGCCTGGTTTCGGATGCAAGCAATATCAAATTTGCATACCTGGTGCCAATAGTATGTTTCTCATATATACTCTATTTCGCGACAACGAATTTGAGGGTTAAGAAACTGGAAGTTGTAAGCGGGCATTGATAAGTAAATTTAAACAACATGAATTTAGGATTAACAGATAAAGTAATAGTAGTAACGGGCGGCGCCAAAGGCATAGGCGCCGGAATAGTAAAGGTATTAGCTGCTGAAGGCGCTATTCCTGTTATTGTAGGCCGGAGTGAAGAAGATAACCTTATAACGGTACGCGAAGTTGAAGCCGCAGGCGGAAAAGTCCACCAGGTTGTAGCCGAGCTTACCGATCCGGCGGCATGCGAAAAAGCAATTGCAGTAGTTTTGCAACGTTTTGGCCGGATTGAAGGTCTTGTTAACAATGCAGGCGTAAATGATGGTGTAGGTCTTGAAAATGGCAATTATGAACAGTTTATGGCTTCGTTGCACAAAAATGTGGTTCATTATTACCTGATGGCTCATTTTGCATTGCCTGCTTTAAAAAAATCAAAGGGAGCCATATTGAATATTACCTCGAAAACAGCTGAGACCGGACAGGGAAATACATCAGGCTATGCAGCCGCGAATGGCGGCAGGAATGCTTTAACACGCGAATGGGCCGTTGAACTGTTGAAATATGGGATCAGGGTTAATGCAATAGTTGTTGCAGAATGCTGGACACCCTTATATGAGACCTGGATAAAAACTTTAGCTAATCCACAGGAAAAGCTAAAAGAAATTGAATCAAAGATCCCACTAGGCAGCCGGATGACCACTGCCGAAGAAATAGCTAATGCCACAGTTTTTTTATTGTCGGAAAGATCAAGCCACACAACCGGGCAATTGATATATGTTGATGGGGGATATGTGCACCTTGACAGGGCCTTGGCGAATGCGTAAAGGATTAGTTGATTGAGTTGATTAAGAGAGTGGTTGATTAAGTTATGATTATCGGCCCTGCTAAAACTTAATCAACACAATCAACCTAATCTAACTTAATCAACTTAAACGAATGTTAAAAATAGATTCTCATCAGCACTTTTGGAAATTTGACCCGGTTAGGGATAGTTGGATTGATGATTCCATGGCTGCAATCAGGCGGGATTTTTACCCGGAAGACCTTGAACCCATATTAAATAAGCATAATATAGATGGCTGTATAGCGGTACAGGCAGATCAAAGTGAGGCGGAAACTGAATTTTTATTGAGCTTTGCAGAAAATAATGATTTTATAAAAGGTGTGGTTGGCTGGGTTAACCTTATGGACCCGCATGTAAGGGAGCGCATAGCCCATTACAGCAGTTTTAAAAAGTTAAAGGGTATCCGCCACGTTTTACAGGGTGAGCCTGACAGGGCCTATATGCTTAATCCGCAGTTTATGAAAGGCATTGCGGCGCTAAAAAATTATGACCTGGCTTATGATATATTGATCTTCCCTGATCAGTTGGGTTATACCAACCAGTTTGTGAAAAATGTTTCGGGAGTGCGCTATGTTATTGACCACATAGCCAAGCCTGATATCAAGAATGGCAATATAGACAAGTGGGAAAATAACATGAAGATAATAGCCCAGCATGAAAATGTTTGGTGCAAAATATCAGGCATGGTAACTGAAGCCGACTGGCATAATTGGAAAATAAGTGATTTTGAGCCTTACCTGGATGTAGTGTTTGAAGCTTTTGGAGCCGATAGGGTGATGTTTGGTTCCGATTGGCCCGTTTGTAATGTAGCCGGGGGATATGATAAAATGATCTCGATAGTTGAGTGTTACGTGTCTAAACTATCCGCAGATGAGCAGGCTCGCTTTTGGGGACTTAACGCTATTGAATTTTATAAACTTGATTAAATTGATAACGATGAAAAGATCAGCTTTAATTGTTTTAGCAGGAGTTTTGGTTTCCTTGTCAGTACAAGCGCAGGAAAAATTCAACGGATTGGGAGTAAATATGGGTAATCTTTACCGGATGTCTGACGCCAGAACAAGGTCTATCAGTCCTGAAAATTTTAACGGGGAAAAAGGTAAAGGCGGTATGGCAACAACGGGCACGGGCGCAGGGCCTTCGCGCGATTTAGGGCAAGGATGGAAAGTGAGTCCGAGTGTTGTTATTAAAAAGCATACTACTTATACGGTGGCTGAAATAAATGAGTCTGGCGCTATTCAACATATCTGGATGACGCCGACAGGTAACTGGCGGTATTCTATCATTCGTTTTTATTGGGATGATGAAACTACACCATCGGTTGAAGCGCCGGTTGGTGATTTCTTTTGCATGGGATGGGGCAAATATGCGCCCGTTACCTCATTGGCAGTTGTGGTTAATCCGGGCAGCGGGCTAAACTGTTATTGGCCAATGCCTTTCCGCAAAAAATGCCGGATCACCCTGGAAAATATTGATGATGAAGACATGGTACTTTATTACCAGGTTGATTATACCCTTACCGAGATTCCTAAAGATGCCGGTTATTTTCATGCGCAATTCCGCAGGGTGAACCCATTGCCATTTAAAAAAGATTTTGTTCTGGTTGACAGCATTAAAGGTAAAGGCCAGTATGTTGGCACCTATTTAGCTTATGGCTCAAACAAAAACGGCTGGTGGGGCGAGGGTGAGATCAAATTCTTTATGGATGGCGATACTAAATTCCCTACCATTGCGGGTACCGGCACTGAAGATTATTTTAACGGCGCTTATGATTTCGACAGCAGGCATAAAAATGCCAATGGTATTGAAACCAGCGAGTACACAGAATTTAGCGGCCCTTATACCGGCTTACCACAAGTGTTAAGAGGAGACGGGCACTACGAAATAGCCCAGCGCTTCGGTCTTTACCGCTGGCACATAGCCGACCCGATCCGTTTTGAAAAAGACCTTAAAGTAACCCTGCAGGATTTAGGCTGGCACCACGATGGCCGGTATATGCCTTTACAAGATGACCTGGCAACAGTAGCGTTCTGGTACCAAAGCGAACCACATGGTGCTTTCCCGGTGTTTCCATCGAAAGATCAGTTGGAGGTTAACTAGGGAAGCTCTATAAAATTTGTCATTGCGAGCGCAGCGTGGCAACCGCATACTATACAGAGCGAACAGACAGGTGTAGAACCTGCTTTGCGGTTGTGCACGGCGTGTGGTTGCCCTCCGCTAGCCAGCGGATCGCAATGACAATTAGTATAAAAAGCTTGATCCTATATCCTCCTCTTTAATGTCATCACAACCATATCGTGCTTGTTATCATGATAAACTTCTAATAAAAGACTCCGGTCGTTTTGCGATTTAAAGAGGGTATCCACTTCTTCAAGGCTCATTTTTGAGATTGGTTTAAAGTTGATGGATACGATCTCATCATCTTTTTCTAACCCTATCTTATCTCCTGCGGAGCCGGGTTCTACACGACTTATGATGATCCGCTTAAAACCATCGCCATCGCCGTAATATTCCAGTCCGCTCATGTCCTGCTCAAATGGCTCTTTGAAATTTGGGCCCGGTTTTAAATAAATCACTTTATCCGGATAATCAAACACCACAACAAATTTTTTAAGCAAGCCAATACCCAGATTTCCGTCCCTTTTTATGTTGATGTACTTTTTTAAAGAGTCATCCTGCGGAAAAGAGGATATTATATTTTTGATCTTATATTTTCCAAGCTCAATTTCATTAACCCGGCTTATAAAACCACTTATGGGGCCGCTAAATCCTATACCAAGGTTAGCATGGATACATTTTTTTTGCAGATCGTTTTTTTCTGATACATTTTCAAGCGACAGCGGATGGCCGGCGCCGAGGTCAACAACCAGTTTGCTTTTCTTTACACTTCCATCAGGCATAACAATATTTGCCTCCATATAAGGTTTATGGTCTTCAATGGTTATCGGCACCTTATCGCCTTTTGCAAACTTCTTTTTATCACTATACCTGTATACAGTTATGGTTGAATCGCTAAAATTTACCTTTACTGCCAGGTTGTTAAAAAATTCATAGCCCAGTAAACCATGGATAGGCATTCCGGCATAGTTTGAAAGGCCAAATTGATCTTTTTTTAGTATAGCTGCGTTAACCCCATAGCTGGTAAGGCCCTCGATCCCGATATCTAATACAGGAGAGGCATAAGCTTCGTATGATTCGTTTTCGCCGAAACCTCTTAGCTTTAACAGGCGCATTACCGGGATTTTTAGCGTGTCGATTAATTGCGGATCGGTAATTATCATAACCCCAACCCCGGTATCCATCACAAAATTAAAGGGCCCTTTATTATTTATCTGCAACTGAATAATTACCATATTCCTTACCAACCGGAATGGTATAGTTACTTTTTTGTAGTTACTGTTAATATTAAATGATTGGGCGCAGACCGTTGTTAAAATAAAGCAATTTAAATACAACAGCCACAATATAAACCGGTGTGTATTTTTACTAAGCATAACACAAAAGTTAAGTACCATAATAAATTCGTTTGGGAAAGGTGTTGCCAAATTGGTGCAACTGCCTTATCCGCATTTTTAAAAGCATTGGTTATTTAGGGCTATTGTACCTGTTGTTTATACTGTATTAATAGCGTAAATAATTTTGGTTTATAATTGGCAATGCTCTCCTTTTATTTATAAAGGATTTAATATATTTATATATAAATTTAAGGAGAAATAATTGATAATACTATTCACAACTTATACAAGTTGGTACAAGTTTGAACAAGACAAGCCTTTTGGTTATATGTTATATTTTTGCCTAATATTGAAATTTAGCTATGCATAACGACGAGTTTTTTATTGAAAAAACCAAAAAGTTATTTGAAATAAATACTGGCTGGGGCGATAGCGGTGAGTGGACTAACCAGGACTTTGTGATCCTGAGCGAAAAGATCCAGGAACATACGGGGATTGCACTTAGCCATGTTACATTAAAAAGGGTTTGGGGTAAAGTGAAATATGATAGCCTGCCCAATACGCATACGCTTGATACCCTTGTTCAGTTTTTGGGATACGAAAACTGGCGCAGCTTTAAATCACAAAACGGGAATGGCACAATATCTGCCGAAAATATTGTACAAACTCCTGTTGTTGTTAATGATATTAAAGACGAGCAGCCAACACATACAAAAAGTACGCGCCCTTTAAAGATCCTTCTTTTTGCTGTTTGTGTTATCGCCTTAATTATAGCTATAATTTACGTTAACAAAAGCGCGCCGCCAAACGTTGCCGATAACGACTACAAATTCAGCAGTAAAAAAGTTGTTTCCGAGGGTTTGCCAAATTCGGTAGTATTTAATTACGATGCCACAAAATCTCCATATGATTCAGTTATTATACAGCAATCATGGGATAGGCATCTGCAAACAAAGGTGTCAAAATATGATCATCAGCATACCTCAATTTATTACTATCCCGATTACTATAAGGCGAAGCTTATTGTAGGAAAGAAGATAGTAAGTATGCACCGGCTATTGATTAAAACAAACGGATGGCTTGCTGCTGTTACACAATCGCCTGTGCCGGTATATTTTTCAAAGGAAGAAGCTATTACTAATGGGAAAATTTCATTGCCGATTGAAAAGATCCAGGCAAAAAATGTGAAACTTCAACCCGTTACCCCTGATGTACTTTATGCCAATGTGCGCGATTTTGGCGAGATCTACAGTGATAATTTTGTTTTTGAAACATCAGTAAAAAATAATTATAAGGAAGGGGCATCCATATGCCAGGTTAGCAAGATCTATATATTATGTGAAGGTACAGCCATTTATATCCCGCTTTGCAGCAAAGGTTGTATTTCATCACTCGATTTGCTTTTTACAAATTACTATGCTTCAGGCAAGCGGGTAGATCTATCTGCCTTTGGGGTTGATTTTAGCTCTTTTGTAAAAGTTAGGATTGAAACTGCAAACAGAAAGGCAAAGATATTTTTGAATGATAAGCTGGTTTATTCGGTAGGCGAGGACATCATCAAGGCAAAAATAATAGGGATTGATTACACCTTCCAGGGTACCGGCTCAGTTGATTATGTTAAGCTATCAAACGATAAGGTAAATTACGAAGATGATTTTAACGATGCCTCAGGCGGGAAATTAAAATAAGATTCAAGAAGAGATGCAAGAAGTCAAGAATCAAGAGACAAGAGGAATAAAAAAAATCCTTTCTTCCTGTCTTGATTCCTGACTCTTAATTTCTTGAATCTTTATCTACCTACTTGCAGTACTTTCTTAGCTCCTCAGCAGCATCTTTTGATCCCAGTTCTACCGCTTTATTTAAATCGGCACAACCGCTTTTATCATTTTCCTGGAGTTTTGCTATCCCGCGGCTCTGCCATGTATCGTAATTGCGGGGATTTAGCGCTATAGCTTTATCAAAATCGCTTAGTCCGCTTTCGTAATCTCTCATAAACATTCTTGCTTTTGCACGCAGGATAAAATTATTCCCATCTTTTGGACTAAGCTTCATGGCCTGTTTAAAATCGCCGTTCATAGAAGTTGTGTCGTGTATATAAGCTTCTGCAAGGCCACGATAGGCGTAGGTTTTAATATTATCAGGATTGATTAATAAAACACTGATATAATCGTAAATCGCCCCTTCATAATTTTTTTGGATCATTTTTAAATTGCCCCTGGTAAAATAGGCATCGTCATTATTCTGATCTTTATCAATGGCTTTGCTTATGTCACTGGTAGCGCCGTCAAAATCTTTAAGCCCCATTTTAACATTTGCCCGGCCACTGTACGCCTGTGATATCGAATTGGAATCTACAGCAATAGCTCTGTCAAAATCAATTAAGGCGCCCCTGTTATTACCTAAACCTCCCATAGCCGCACCGCGAAGCACCAAAAGCTTTCCGTTTTTGGTATAAGGTGTAACCACCTTGTCAAATAATAATAATGCTTCAGCGTATTGCCTGTCATCAATTAATATTTTGCCAAGCCTTATGTAAGCCTGCTGATTTTTAGGATCAAGTTCAACCTGTTTTTTAAAATCTTTTATAGCGCCTTCTTTGTCGCCTAGGCGGCTCCTGGCTATTCCACGATTTAAATAAGCGTTGGAATTCCCGGGATCCATTTCAATAGCTGTTGTAAAATCGGCAATAGCGCCAGCGTAATCAACAAGTATTAATTTCATTTCCCCACGGCCAAAATAGCCATCAGTATTTTTGGGGTTAAGGCGGATTGCAGTATTATAATCATCCAATGCGGTTGTATCCTGTAAATATCTTTTCGCTTTTGCACGGATTAAATAGGCATAACCATCCTGGTTTTTACTATAATTAACCGCGTTGTTTGCATCAGCTAAAGCGCCGCGAAAATCTTTTTTGTCAATCTTCAGGTCGGCCCGGTTTTGATATGCTTCTGATAAATAGGTATCAAGCTCAATGGCTTTATTATAATCGGCCATAGCAGCCTCTTTGTTGTCCATCTTGCTTTCAGAGATCCCTCTGTATAAATAAAGCTCAGCATTTGAAGGGTCTTGTACAATAGCTTTATTAAAGTAATCAATAGCCGCTTTGTTATCCGAACTGTTACTGATAGCTTTTGCCAGGTAATAATACAGGTTATGGATTCCTGTCTTCATTGCGCTTGCTTTTTTGTAATCTTCAATAGCACCTTTATAATCCCTTAAGTTGGCTTTTATATTTCCACGATAGAAAACAGCTTCTGCGTTTGAAGGGTTCATTTGTAACGTTGTGTTATAATCGGCAATGGCTCCGTTATAGTCCGCAATAGTGCCTTTTGAATTGGCGCGATAATAATATACATCCGCATTATTAGGGTTTAGTCTAATAGAGATATCATAATCCTGGATAGCACCCTTGTTGTCGTTCACATTTGTTTTGGCAACACCTCGGTACTCATATAGCTCAGGGTCATTAGGCGTAATTTCAATGGCCCTGGTAAAATCTTCAATAGCGCCCGCATAATCGGCAGAGTTTACTTTGGCATTAGCGCGGTAATGATAAATGTCGGCAGTATGCAGCCCTAATGCAATAGCCTTTGTATAATCATCAATTGCGTTTTTGTAGGCTTTAATGTTGCTGTTGGCATTGGCACGGTAGTAAAAAGCATCGGCATTACCAGGGTCAATCCCTACAACCTTGGTGTAGTCATTAACGGCTTCGTCATATTTTTTGCTGTTGCTGTATGCATTGCCGCGATATAAATAGGCTTTAACATTAGCGCCATTTAATTCAATTGCTTTTGTGAATTCAGGAATTGCAGCCGTATAATTTTTTTCTGCAGAAAGATCATTAGCCACTTTCAAATGTTGATCTGATGTTTGGGCAAAGGCCAGTAATGGTATAAATGAAATTATAACTAAAAGTCTTTTCATAATTATGTTACATCAAAATTGGCAATAAATAAGCCAAATATTATTTATGATTTAAACTGAATGATAAAACGTTTCCTTAATAAGCCACTTTAATGCCCCAGGATAATGAAATCTCATAAAAATTAAACCTAAAAGCAAAAAAACGACCCAATGTGTGGTTTTAGCCTCTAAAAACGTCTGAAGCTGTAATACGCAAATATTCTGCAAATGGTTGTAATTTAAAAAGTAGGGGATTACTTTCTCATTTTGGGGTTTATAATCCCTGATTTAATTAAATGGTTTAGGTGGTTTGATTTCAATTACCTAATTTAACTTTTGAAACCAAACAGATATGCCCGACTTTTTTGTAGATCCCAATATTGCTAAAGCAAAAACATTAAATGCCGATTTTTATACCAGTCCAACGGTATTTGAACAATGCCGTGAAAAGATCTTTGCCCTGTCATGGCAATTTATTGGCAATGCCGATCTGGTAAAAGAAAACGGGGAAGTATATCCCTTTACGCTCCTGGAAAATTACCTGGATGAGCCTTTATTATTAACAAAAGATAAAAGCGGGGAGATCCACTTGTTATCCAATGTTTGTACGCATAGGGGTAACCTTGTTGCCGATAAGCCGTGTAAGCTCAATAACCTCCGTTGCCGTTACCATGGGCGTATGTTTGGCCTTGACGGTAAATTTGTTTCGATGCCGGAGTTTAAGGAGGTAGAGAACTTTCCAACCAAAGATGATAATTTACCAGGGCTTGAAGTTTTTAAATGGAGTAAATGGCTGTTTACTTCGGTGGAGAATAAATACCCAAAAGAGTTATTTTTTAGGGACATGATGGAACGCGTAAGCTGGATGCCGTTGGATGATTTTAAATTTGAGCCTGGACTCTCCCGCGTATTTAATGTAAAAGCAAACTGGGCCCTTTATTGTGAGAATTACCTTGAAGGTTTCCATATACCTTTTGTACATGCAGGTTTAAACGCGGTAATTGATTTCGGCGAATATGCTACCGAATTGTTTTTTCCTTACTCAAGTTTGCAATTAGGTTTGGCGAAAAACGTTGCTGATTGTTTTGACCTGCCTTCATCATCACCTGATCATGGTAAAAATGTAGCTGCCTATTACTTTTGGGTGTTCCCTAATATGATGTTTAATTTTTATCCCTGGGGCCTTTCTGTTAATGTGGTTGAACCCGTTTCTATTAGCGAATGCAGGGTGAAGTTCTTCTCCTATGTTTGGGACGAATCAAAATTAGATAAAGGAGCAGGAGCAGGGCTTGATAAAGTTGAGCAGGAGGACGAAGAAATAGTAGAAAATGTTCAACTGGGGGTGCGATCAAGGTTTTATAAGCACGGGCGGTACTCTGTTACACGCGAACAAGGCACGCATCATTTTCATCGCATCCTTGCAGAATTTATGAATAAGTAACCGCTATGTGCAATTATTGTTAGGGTAGTATAATGATTTTGTAAAGGGTTCTGGTAATATAAAATAGCGTCAACAAAAGCCGATTTGATGCGTTAAGTTTAGTATTGTAAACCAAATGTAATATTGACAAACAAATTAGATGTTTAAACATCTATTACTTACATTTGATCTAAATAAAACAATCAAAAAAAATAAGATCATGGCAACAGCAACAAAATGGGTTATAGACCCAATGCACTCAGAAGTTCAGTTTAAAGTAAAACACCTGGTTATATCAACAGTTAGCGGTTTTTTCAAAAGCTTTGAAGGAACGTTAGAAACTGTGAATGACGATTTTGAAGACGCTGATATTTCTTTTGCTTTAAATATCGACAGTATTGATACTAACCAAACACCAAGAGACGAGCACTTAAAGTCACCTGAATTTTTTGATGCCGCTCAATATCCTCAAATTACATTCAAATCAACTTCGTTCAAAAAAACAGATGATGAAGAATATGACCTTGTTGGCGATTTAACAGTTAAAGGCGTTACCAAATCAGTTAAGTTAGCTGCTGAGTTCGGCGGTTCAACTGACGATTTTTACGGAAACACTAAAGCAGGTTTTGAAATTACCGGTAAAATTAACCGTAAAGATTTCGGTTTAACTTGGGATGGCGTAACCGAAGCCGGCTCAATTGTAGTAGGTGAGGATATAAAACTGATCATTAACATACAGTTAGCGAAACAAAAATAATTTGTTGATTGAGTTAGAATAAGTTTAATTAGGTTGATTAAGTTCAGCCGGGATTTAAAAGCCATTTGTTAAAGCGAATGGCTTTTTGCTTTACCCATATTTCTGAACTTCACAATCCAAAGTAATTATGCTAAATTTGTATAAAAGAGGGATTAACATGAGAACTTTAAATATTTCTATATCAGATATTGAATACAATAAGTTTGGTTTACAAAATGATAAATTAAGTTTTTCTGATTTTGTTGAATTGGTTGGTAATGAGTTATCACGGCAAAACCTAAATAAATGTGTTGAACTTGCAGAAAAATATGGCCTTTCGAAATTAACGATGGACGAAATATGCAAAGAAGTAAAAGCTGTAAGGAGAAATGCAAAAAATAATTCTTGATACTAATGTTTTGGTATCATCATTAATTCAAAGAAGCTATCCTTTTTTGATTGTAAATGAATTATTTACCAGGAATAACCTTGAACTTTGTGTTTCAGATGCACTTATGTCTGAATATTATGAAGTGCTGAAACGTAGAAAATTCTCAAAGTATCCCGATTTTATTTTAAGAGCTGAAACATTACTGGCTGATATTGAAAGAAAAGCTGTTTTTCCACCCAACAGTAACACTTTACACAATTAATGACTTTGCAGATAACAGGCTCTTAGAGTTAGCTGAAGAAAGCAGGGCTGACTTTTTAATAACTGGCAATACAAATGATTTTGTTATTGAAAAGCATAAAGAAACAAAAATAATTGAACCCAGGCATTATTACGAAAATTATTATCCACGTTAAAATTAATGTGTGCTTAAGTTTTACTGAATTTCTACAAACAATAAAGCCTGGGTAATGCTTTTAAATTAAAAATTTCCTAATTCCGAAATCGAACTTTCGAAATCCGAAATATAAAAAATGCTTATAAAGATCTACCCTGAAAACCCTAACCCTAAAGCTATTGAGCAGGTTGTGGAAGTGCTGCGTAAAGGAGGCCTTATCATTTATCCAACTGATACCGTGTATGGTATGGGCTGCGATATTACCAATCATAAGGCTATTGAAGCTATCTGCAGGATCAGGAATATCAAACCTGAAAAGGCTAACTTTTCTTTTATCTGTTACGATCTGAGCCATATATCTGATTACATTAAGCCAATAGATAATGCCACATTCAGGGTACTAAAAAAAGCATTGCCTGGTCCGTTTACATTTATCTTTAATGCTAATCATAATGTACCTAAGCTGCTAAGCTCGAACAAAAAAACGGTAGGTATCAGGGTGCCCGATAATGATATTGCCCGCGAGATAGTAAAACAGCTCGGTAATCCCATCCTTTCTACCTCAATAAAAGATGATGATGAGATCATCGAATACTCAACAGACCCTGAACTGATCCACGAAAAATATGAAGACCTTGTAGACCTGGTTATCGATGGCGGTTATGGCGAAAACATCCCCTCAACCGTAGTAGATTGTACCGGCGGTGACTTTGAGGTTATTCGTGAAGGTAAGGGCGAGCTGGAGATGTTTCTTTAAGCTACTTTCGTGTAAACACCTATGGTGTAAACACAACCTTATTCAGCTTTTGATTTCTGAAAATGCCGAAAGTTAATTTCTCAGGTTTATCTCTAACTGATAATGCGTTTATAAGATCATTAAGATGCTGAACAGTTACATTCTGCACAGATAGTATTACATCATTAGGATAAATAATCCCTTTTAGCTTGCTTTTGCCGGATATATTAAGGACTATAACTCCCCGTTCACTATCCATACCTGTTGCCGAGCGTTCACTAAGGGTATTTAAATCTTTAACCGTTGCACCCATAAAGCTATAGGTTTGTTGTGCTTTTTGTATTTGCGCTGTTTTATAAGGCGGAATAATTACCTTATTAGCTAATTTTTTGAGCGCCGGTGAAACTACTCCAAACTTGTTCATTGGGAAGTTTTTAAAACCTGCCTTTAGTATTGGGGAGTTTTTAGACAAGGTATAGTCGCCCGTTGTAACATTAGCAAAATCCGGATTGCCATATAAAGCATGTTCATCTGTTCCCCTGCTTTGCTCTTTATGAAGGGAGGCGCTATCGGGAAAGAAATTATAATCTACTTTACTACCCCATGATGTTATGCCAATAGGAAAGTAAGCAGCCGAAACAATGTTGTGTTCAAATACATCTTTACTGTTTTTAAACCATACATGAGGGTGAAAAGAATTGTTGATGATAATATTGTTATACACTTTGCGGTAAAACCCTTCGCGCAGTTTCAAACCGCCATTTAAACAAACATTGTTGTAGATCTCATAGTTGCTTGAACCATCGTCAAGGTCAATATCCCATCCATGATCGCACCGGAAACGATTATTACGGATCACAGTAGGTTTTACAGCATCCAGCAATACCCGGTTTGGGTGTTTTAAAGCTAAACTATCCATCATTTCCCTGTTAGGATACCAATACCTGTCGCGCCCCCATGAGTTAAATGAACCATGATCGCCTGTTTCCAGCACAGTGTTAAAAACATCGTTATACTCAATAACATGGCCACCCCATGTGCCTTCATTAACGTTAATGCCGGCCCGGGGAACATTATCAATGGTATTATGACTGATGGTTATATCCTGCGACATTGAAATCTGCACACCCGCCACCTGTTTTTCAACGCGGCCAATGCCTTCAATTAAGTTGTTGTAAACCAGGCACTGCGCCGGGTAGTTATTAGTTAACGGGCCTTTTAGGGTGTCGATTTTATCAGGATTATTACTTTGCTCATACCTGAACAACGGAGAGCGTACAGCTTTACTGTCGCCAACAAATGCAATACCGCTGCTGCCTGCATTAATGATCCGGCACCCAGTTACTGTATTGTACCGGTTATAGTTGCTAAATACCACAGCATTGCCGCCTACGGTATTGAAATAACAATCTTTGATAGTGCAATGTTCCGCGCCTTCTATGGTAATTGTACCTCCCCGGTAAATGGTCCAGTCGCTGCGGAGTAAAGGCTCCATGTTTTTCATAAACGTGCGCAACGTTTGCCCAAGTTCTAAACCTTCTATCGAAATATTTTTTACCGGTTTTGCGGAATCTCCTCTAAACTCAAATAAACTTTCAAGCTGCGGGGTTTCAATTGTGGCTTTGTTCAGATCTACGCCAACGGGAGGATAACAATATAACCGATGGTTCTCTTTATCAAAATACCACTCGTTTAAAGTATCAAGCTCTTCTTTAATATTTTCAACGTACCTGATCTTTTTATTCAGGGGAGAAGGCCGGTTATTTTGGTAACCTCCTTTCATTTGCAAATTACCACTGCTGTCTTTTCCTGTAATCTCATAAGCAAGGTCTCCCCATTCGCTGGCATGCAACGAATGAATATACCCACCTTCAGGATGTTTCCATTTTTTTACACGATCAACGCTTAAAGCATCTTCTGCAGTGCCCCCGTAAGGCTTAATACCAGGATGATAATTGGGATAGCGCGCCATTAGTTGTAGCTTGCTATTTATAAATAACGCGTCAAAAACTATATTTTTATCTGGAACATCTGCCTGCCAGATCCCATTCTGATATGGAACCCAATGCAGTATTAATTTCTTCGAGCTGCTGATTACAGGGTTTTCATTATGATAGGGCCTGATAAATAGCTTTTCGTCAGCTGCCCGCGAATCAGCATCGGAAAAAATAACGGGACTTAACAGATAATAGGTGCCCCCGCGAAGCCAAACTGTAAGTGAGCTATGATGATACTTCCTGGCTTCTGCCTGTGCTCTTTGCAGCGTCGCAAAAGGCTGTTTAAGCGTTCCCGGGTTGCTGTCTTTTCCATTTTGGGAAACATACAAAGAACGCTGCGCATTGGCATTTGCAGATAATAACAGGATGAAAACCAAATAGACCAGGCGTTGCTTCATGTTTACACAATCAAAACCCAAAATAGTATTATTTTGCAAGAATGAGGTGATGGTTATTTAATTGCAGAATTTTACCTGATCGTTTTCACAAACCCGGGGATCTTCTCCATATAATCTTCCGTTCCCAACAACTTAACAAATGCACTCCCCACAATAGCACCTGCGGCGTATTCACAGGCTTTAGTAAATGATTTATTATCCGAGATTCCAAAACCAATAATAGCAGGATTTTTTAACTGCATGGCTTTGATCCTTTTATAATAATCCTCAATATTTACGGATACCTGTAAGTTGCCGCCGGTTATTGACGACGAGGAAAGTAAATAAATAAAGCTGTTACTCAATTCATCAATCTTGCGGATGCGTTCTTCAGACGTTTGTGGGGTTACCAGGAATATATTACTCAGGTTATTTGCTTTAAAATAACCGGCATACAAACTCTCATATTCATACATGGGCAAATCGGGCACAATAACACCGTCAACACCAACCTCAGCAGCCTTTTTGCAAAAACGTTCTACACCATACTGGATCATCGGGTTAGCATAACCCATTAACAGGATGGGGATAGTAACCCTTTTCCGCAGATCAGCCAATTGCTCAAACAACAAATTAAGGGTCATGCCATTTTCCAAAGCTCTTTCAGAGCTATGCTGAATGGTCGGGCCATCAGCTACGGGGTCAGAGTAGGGGAAGCCAACTTCCAGGAAATCAACCCCGGCCTTTTCCAAAGCTTCGGCAATATCAAGGGTAGTATTAAGTTCAGGATAACCTGCAGTATAATAGATGGATAACAGGTTATCCTTTTTTGTATTGAAAAGTTTATTGAGGCGGTTCATGTTTTTAGTTCATGGTTGATAGTTCATGGTTCATGGCCGGATAATTACTATGAACTATCATCCATGAACCATGAACTAATTAATATCCAAAATATTTAATATACGTATCCAAATCCTTATCCCCACGGCCCGAAATGCAGACTACCACATTATCAGTAGGGCTAAATTTCATTTTTTCGAGCTGGGCAAGTGCGTGTGCCGTTTCAATTGCGGGGATGATGCCCTCTAATTGGCAGCAAAGCAAGCCGGCCTGTAAGGCTTCATCATCAGTAACACTTACATATTGTGCCCGGTTAATTTTGTATAAATGTGCATGCTGCGGGCCTATCCCCGGGTAGTCTAAACCTGCGGAAATAGAATAGGGCTCAACTACCTGTCCGTCATCGGTCTGCATAAGTATGGTACGGCTGCCGTGTAAAACCCCTTCTTTGCCTAAAAATGTGGTAGCTGCTGAATGGCCGCTGTCAACTCCCTTGCCTGCCGCTTCAACAGCAACTAATTTTACCGATTCATCATCCAGGAAATGATAGAACATCCCCATGGCATTGCTGCCGCCGCCTACACAGGCCATTACGTATTCCGGTAATTCCTTACCTGTGTGCTCAAATAGTTGTTTTTTTGTTTCTAATGAGATGATAGACTGAAAACGCGCCACCATATCCGGGTAAGGATAAGGGCCTACTACTGAACCAATGATATAATGTGTATCAACCGGGTTACCAATCCAGTCACGCAACGCCTCGTTGGTGGCATCTTTTAATGTTTTACTGCCCGATGTTGCCGGAACAACCTTCGCGCCAAGCATTTTCATGCGTGAAACATTAGGGGCCTGCCTTGCCATATCGATCTCGCCCATATAAACTACGCACTCTATCCCCATAAGGGCACAAACGGTAGCGGTTGCCACGCCATGCTGACCGGCTCCGGTTTCGGCAATAATGCGCTTTTTATTAAGCCGCTTTGCTAAAAGGATTTGCCCGATAGCATTATTGATCTTGTGCGATCCTGTATGATTCAGATCCTCGCGTTTGAAAAATATATTGGCGCCATATTTTTCTGAATATCTTTTGGCATAATATAAAGGAGATGGCCTGCCAACATAATCTTTCAAAAGCTGGTTAAACTCCGCCTTAAACGAATCATCATTAATGATGGTTAAATATTGCTGGCGTAATTCTTCCACATTAGGATACAGCATTTCGGGGATATATGCTCCGCCAAAATCGCCGTAATACCCTTGTTCATTAACTCCGTATTTCATTATTCTGCGCTTTGTTTAATGGTATTGAATGCTTTTTCTAATTTCTCAATGCTTTTTAGTCCCGGCGATAATTCAAATTTGCTGTTTAGATCAACGCCGTAGAATTTGGGATGATTGATATATTTTACTTCTTCTATATTATCCGGGCTTATTCCCCCGCTTAAAAAGAAAGGGATCTCTAATTCATATTTATCAAGGATGTTCCAGTCGAAGGTAATACCGGAGCCGCCATGATTTTCTGTTTTAGTATCAAACAAAAACAAGTCTACCTTTTTTTTGTACTTATCCAGTAGTTTAAAATCAAAATCATTATTTATACCAAATGCTTTGATTACTATCGCTTTATCCCTGAAAGAATTGCAAAAATCCGGACTTTCATCACCATGCAGTTGTATAAAATCAAAATTATATTTATCAATCAGCTTATTAATGGTTTCGGCGCTTTCATTTACAAAAACTGCCGTTTTATTTATTGTAGCAGGAATGGTTTCAAGCGCTTCAACCGGTAATTCATCAACAAATCTTGGCGATCCGTTATAAAATATAAAACCCATATAATCGGGATTTAAAGCTGCAACAGCTTTAATATTTTCCGGATCACGTAAACCGCAAACTTTTATCTTCATTTTAGTTAGCCAGTAAGGTTTCAAAGCTTTTTAGTGCCTTTTTACCAATTAACGATCCCTCTGCCTCGTAAAAACAATCAGCAAAGCTTTTTTGAGGATTTATTGTATTGATGGCCAATGCTGCATTACATAAAACCACGTTGCTTTGCGCTGCTGTAGCCCGGTTATTAAGAACCTCAACAAAAATATCTGCCGATTCGCTGATCGTGCTGCCACCTAAAATATCTTTCGGATCAAGTTTTTCAAAACCCAATGCTTCAATACTGTTTATCTTCTCGCCTGCGCCCGAAAATGTTTTAAAATCACAGGTCAGTGATACTTCATCATAGCCTTCCAGCGCATTTACAATAGTGTATTTAACATCCGATTTTTGATACAGGTAAGCATAAACCCTGGCAAGTTCCAAATTAAACACACCTACCAGCTGATTTTGGGGCTTAGCCGGGTTAACCAAAGGCCCTAACATATTGAAAAACGTTTTTACCCCGAGCTCTCTGCGGATAGGGGCAACGGTCTTCATTGCCGGGTGAAAAAGTGGAGCATGTAAAAAGCAGATATTGGCTTTATCGATGTCGGTTTTTAGCTTATCCGGATCATTAGTAAATGTACAGCCTAAAAACTCCATAACGTTTGATGATCCGCAGCCCGATGAAACACCATAATTGCCATGTTTGGCCACTTTATAACCAGCGCCTGCAACAACAAAAGAGGCCAGGGTGGATATGTTAAAAGTGTCCTTGCCGTCGCCGCCGGTGCCGCAAAGGTCAATTACCTGGTCTGTTTCAAGATCTATGGGTAAACAAAGTTCAAGCATAGCATCGCGGAAGCCTTCCAGTTCATTAACGGTAATGCTGCGCATGCAATAGGCCGTCATAAAGGCTGCCATTTGCGAGTTATTATATTTACCCTGTGCTATTGCGGTCAAAATTTCTTTGGACTGCTCACGGGTAAATGTTTTGTGTTCAAAAAGGTGATTAAGTATTTTCTTCATAAGCCCCAAACCCCTAAAGGGGAATTTTTAATGGTTAATTTATTGTTTTCCTCTCCATCCTGTTTATAACTCCCTCTTTAGGGGGCCGGGGGGCGAGGCATAAAAAAAGGGTTGCCATGTTATGGCAACCCTTTTGAATATTTTGAAAAAACAAAAAATGGAATTGCCTTACGATTTCTCGTTAAGCCACCACCAATTGTTATTTAATGCTTTTACTATCATTTTGTGCCACAAATATGGAAATAGTTTTTACTAAAAGCAAGCAGAATGATATTTTTACAAAAACATATAGCTAACGCATCTGATTATGGTAATAAATAAACGTAAAATAAACCCTGAAGATGATCTTGGCTTTGGCCCTCAGCCGGTTATAAAAAACCAGCCGCTGATGAATAAGGATGGCTCGCCAAACGTAAAAAGGATAGGGCTCTCGTTTTTTAATACGGCTAATAATTATCATACATTAATTACCATGAGCTGGACAAGGTTCTGGGTTGTTGTTATAAGCGGTTATTTAATTGTTAATATAATTTTTGCTTTTATTTATACCTCGATTGGGCCAAATAGCCTGGATGGCACATCAAGCCATACCTCGTTTGAGCATTTTATGGACGCCTTCTTTTTTTCAGCACAAACCATGTCAACTGTAGGTTACGGGCATATTAGTCCGAGGGGGATGACAACAAATAGTGTGGCAGCCTTAGAATCAATGATGGGGCTGCTGGCATTTGCACTGGCAACCGGCTTATTGTACGGGCGATTTTCAAGACCATCTGCACAAATTATATACAGCAAAAATATATTGATAGCGCCATATAAGGATACAGGCAGAGGAGTGATGTTTCGTTTGGCCAACCGGCGCAGAAATATGCTAATTGATCTTGAAATTGAGATCATATTTTCATACAACGAAACCGTGGACGGAAAAACAGTACGCCGGTTTTATCCGCTTGAGCTTGAACGCAGCAAAGTGAGTGTGTTAACGTTAAACTGGACAGTTGTGCACCAGCTTGATGAAAACAGCCCCATGTTTGATATGACAAAGGATGACCTCACTAAATCGGAAGCAGGATTTGCAATACTTTTAAGAGCTTTTGACGATACCTTTTCGCAAACAGTCCATTCGCGCACACAATACCAGGCGCATGATATGATTTGGGGCGCTAAATTTAAACCCGTTTTTGACCGTGATGAAACTGGCCGAATAGTTTTAGATATCAGCAAAATAAGTGATCACTTGCCTTTTGAGTTGGAAAAGACCGAAGTAAGTTAATGGAATGCGGCATAGGGAAAGTCATTTAGGGGCCTAGGCCTACATCTTTGTACTTTAATTTTATTATTTTAGGGGCGGTAATTGTCAAGGATCTCAAAGCCTATATTTATTAGCTATACCTTTTTACATGATTAGAAATTTATCTTCCAAGCCATTTCTGCTGTTAATTATTATCCTTCTTCAATCTTGTATTTCAACCAAGATAGCATCCAATAAAGGCACAGATTATATAAAACAACCGAAAAAAATCTTTATTTTGATGAATAATGCTAAGGAAACTAACGAGTTTTGTTCCTTTTTGCTGGCGAAGTTGAAAAGAAAACTTTTAGAAAAAGGAGTGCAATCGGATAGCTACAGACGTAATCCACTTTCGCTGGAAACAGAAAAAGACATCGATTCAAAGATTAACAGTTACGCGCCAGAGGCTTTGATGGTTATCCAACAAAAAATAATTCACTATACCAATGGAAGGGTTGATGGAGGAACAATTGAGATTTCATTAATTGATAGTGAAACCAAAAAAACGGTTTGGAAAAGTGAATTTGAATTTTATGCGATGTTCAGAATGACTGATGCAGTAGATAAAAGTATTAAAAAAATCGTTAATAAGCTTATTGAAGATAAGCTTATTAAAGCATAATCTCTAAATGTATTTCCCTAAAATGAAAGCAAAACTTCAACTGTTATTTATTTTTTTTGCAATAGCTTCTATCCAATCCTGCTCAACCGTTAAAATTGCATCTAACAAAGACGGAAAATATACAAAACAGCCTAAAAAGATATACATAGTAGTAATATGTGATACTAAAATGTCGGCTTTTTGCAATGAGATGATTAATGGACTTCAAAAAAGGTTTACGGCTAAAGGTATAAACTCCGGGAGTTCAAAACGCAATACGCTATCCCTGGCAACAGAGGATGATCTGAACAAAGAGATGGAGCCTTTTAAGCCGGAGGCAATTCTAACCATAAAACAAACCGTTTCAGGCATTGAAATGGGGACGTTTGAATTAACCTTAACTGACGCCGGAACGCAAAAAAATGTTTGGAAAGGTGAACTTGATGTCTCCGCTGATTCTTACACGTCGCTAAAGGATAGCGATGTAGTAAATAAAACCCTTAATACCCTGGTAAATAAATTGATAGAGGACAAAATTATTCCCAATTAAAACGATCTGAAAACGTTTTAAAACGAGATTTTACTATCTCAACAACGAATTTCTTTCTTTAGCCAAAGTATTATAAACCAGCTTATCCAGCAGCTTAGGAAAAAACTTGCTTATCAATACAGTTAATTTTCCCTGGCCGGTCATTATCAGCGTTCTTGACCTGTTTTCAACACCGTCAGCAATAATTTTAGCTACTTCATCGCTGGTCATCATGCTTTGTTCATTTAAAGTGCTTTCACGCTGTTCGTTACCTTCTTTATCCAAAGCAGTATTGCGGATGTTTGATGCTGTAAAACCAGGGCACGCAGTTAAGATATGAACTCCCGTTTTTAAATTCTCCACCCGCAAAGCATCCAGGAAGCCATTCATGGCAAATTTTGATGCGGAATAGCCCGAGCGTCCGGGTAACCCTTTATATCCTGCAATTGACGAAACACCAACAATGGTGCCTTGTGTTTTTAATATCTCAGGTAATGCATATTTGGTACAATATACTGTTCCCCAAAAGTTTACATCCATCACCGATTTTAAAACTTTAAGGTCAGTATCCTTAAATAGTGCCCGCATAGAAATGCCTGCATTATTTATTAATATGTCAACGCGTTCAAAGGTAACCAGGGCTTGTTTTATTAAAAGGTCACAGTCAGCCTCAATGGTTACATCACATTGTACGGCTACCGCTTTTATTTTGTATTGTTGCTCAAGCTGTTGCGTTATTGTACATAAATTAACAAAATGCCTTGCACCCAAAACAAGATTTGCGCCGCGTTTGGCAAACTCTGTGGCAAGGGATTTGCCAATTCCTGAAGATGCACCGGTAATTATTACTACTTTATTAGTTAAATTCATAAATGGGGGAAAAGAAGGTACTTAAATAGTATTGTTCCAATTATCAATACTATAAATCGTTTAGAAAATCAGCTAAAGTTTGTTTGCTTTTGGGAGAGTTTTTTAATAAAGCAACTTCATTAAATGCTTCGGTTAAATCCGATTCGATTTTTAATATCTGTTCTTGCTTTTTGAGTTTTTTTAAACACGAACAGTGCACAGCTAATTTCATGCACCAAATTTAGAAATTTTATATTTCTTGGACAGGTAAATTTACCATCAATTATGACTGGTAAAAAGAAATTAAAGTGGTAATAGTTGCAGTTTGCTATTTAACCTCGTAAGTTGAAGGGAACAGTTGTGGCACGCCCTTAACCACAAGATCGGGTACCTTGATTAAGTATTTGACGGCGAATATGAACATAGCACCATAAAAATACTTAACGTAATTCCAGCTAAACTTGGCCGGCCTATGGCTTTCAAAGTTAATGATGTATGTTTTTGGGAAATAATAGTTTTTAAAACCGGCAAGCCTTAACCTGTATGATAAGTCGATATCAGCTCCATACATAAAGAAACGTTCGTCAAACACACCGGTTTCATTTAAGGCGGTACTGCGCAGCATCATACATGCGCCATTTAATATATCAACTTCTGCTACCTGGAACTCTTCAACCCAATCTTTGCGGTGCCTGTCATAAAGCCGGGTTTTTGAAAGGTGTTTGGCAAAGCCTATAATCCTTAAAAATGTACCCCATGTTTTTGTTAAACCATGGATAGATTCCGGTAAAAAGCGCCCCAATGGACTTAGCATCCTGATCCCCATACCACCCGCATCTGCATGGTCGTCCATAAACGTTATCATCTTTTCAACTGCGTCTTTGACGGTTATTGTATCCGGACTGACCAGTAAAATATACTCCCCTGTACACTGTTTTAATGCCTGGTTGTTGGCTTTTGCTACGCCAAGATCAGTATCATTAGCAATGACTTTTATATCAGGAAAATTATTTGCAAGCATTTCAAGCGAATGGTCAGCAGAGGCGTTATCTACTATAAGTAATTCATAATCAATGCCTTTGCAGGCATCAATTAAAGAATTTAATGCTTGTTTTAGCAATAGACAAGTATTACGATTTACAACTATTACGGATAGCTTCATATTTACTTTGACAGTGAATTGATATAAGGAATACGTGTGGCGATGGATCGTCCTAATGTGATTTCATCTACATACTCCAATTCTCCACCAAAAGCTATGCCACGAGCGATGGTTGATATGGTTATATCAAAAGATTTTAAACGTTTATCTAAATAAAAAATAGTGGTATCGCCTTCCATGGTAGCGCTAAGCGCGAAAATGATCTCTTTTACGTCATTTTCTTTTAAACGGTCAAGCAATGAATCTACCTCAAGATCAGACGGTCCAACACCATCCATTGGCGATATTAGGCCACCCAACACGTGGTATACGCCATTATACTGGTTTGTATTTTCAATGGCCATTACATCGCGGGTATCTTCAACAACGCAGATCATGGTATGATCCCGTTTTGGGGAAGAACAGATCTCGCAAACCGGGTGATCGGAAATGTTTAAACAAACCCGGCAAAACTGGATTTCGTTACGCAGCTTGCTTATAGTGGCGCTAAACTTTTCTACATCGCCCTTCTCCTGGTTTAACAGGTGTAAAACGAGGCGTAAAGCAGTTTTTTGACCCACCCCCGGCAATTTCGCAAATTCAGCTACAGCATCTTCCAGCAACCTCGATGAAAAGTTCATGTTGCGAAGATAGGGAATAGTCCGAAAGTCCGGAAGTCCGCAAGTCCGAAAGATGACTTGCAATTTGTCAAAATAAATTTTTGGATAAATTTCCTTTTGTTTGATAACTTGTCGCCAGGATTTTAATGTTATGAGTTTTAAGTTTGAGAAATTAATAGTTTGGCAAAAAGCAGTTGATTTGGCAGCAAGTGTTCATGAATTGACAAAGGGTTTTCCAAAAGAGGAATTGTTTATATTGTCAGCACAAATAAGGAGGGCGGCTGATTCTGTTTCGTTAAATATTGCAGAAGGTTCTACCGGTCAGTCAAATGCCGAATTTAATAAGTTTTTAGGATACGCATTACGCTCTAATGTTGAAGTTGTGGGATGTTTATATCTTGCACAAAAACGAAACTTAATCGAACAACCTAACTTCTCTAAAATTTACGCACAATCTGAAGAAATCCTGGTTATGATTAATGGATTAAAAAACTCGTTAAAATAATAATGTTAAATTGCACTTTAGATAATTAGTTCATCTTCCGGACTCTCGGGCTTTCCCTGCTTCCGGACTAAAATTCATCTTTCGGACTTCCGGACTTTCGGACTTTCGGACTAACAAAACAACATGTCTCCCGGAATATTACTCACATTCATCATCGGTTACTTTTTAGTATTGCTCATTATATCATGGTTAACCTCGCGTAAGTCATCTGATAATGATACCTTTTTTGTAGCTAACCGCAATTCCAAATGGTACCTGGTAGCTTTTGGGATGATCGGTACCGCATTGAGCGGGGTAACTTTTATATCGGTACCTGGCAAAGTTGGCGCAGCAACCGGCGATCAGTTTGAATATTTCCAGTTTGTTTTAGGGAATGCGGCCGGTTTTATAGTTATAGCTACAGTTTTATTGCCGCTTTATTACCGGCTGAAACTCACCTCTATATACAGTTATATTGAAGGAGCGCTTGGTACCTGGAGCTATAAAACAGCAGCCGGGATCTTTTTGATCAGCCGCATTATTGGTTCATCTTTTAGGCTTTATTTGGTGGTTATAGTTTTACAGAAATTTATTTTTGATAGCTACCATGTACCGTTTGTAATAACCGGGCTGATCTGTTTAGTGCTCATCTGGTCGTACACGTTTAAGGGTGGACTAAAAACTATTATTATTACGGACAGCCTGCAAACGCTGTTCCTGGTATCATCAGTATTTTTGTCGATATATTTTATTTGTCAAAGTCTGCACTATAATATTTTTGAAGCGGCAGAGGCGATTAAGAACAGCAGTTACTCCAAGATCTTTTTCTTTGGTGATTTTTTAACCAGTAAATTCCACTTCGCCAAGGCTTTTTGGGGAGGGCTGTTTATCACTGTTGCAATGACAGGACTTGACCAGGACCTGATGCAAAAAAACCTGAGCCTTAAAAACATCCGCGAAGCGAAAAAGAACATGTTCAGTTTTACGGCTGTTTTTGTGGTGATCAATATTTTCTTTTTATGTGTTGGAGCTTTACTTTATATGTACGCTGCAAAATATGGCATTACAGTTGAAAAGACAGATTACCTGTATCCAACCATCGCCCTGAAATATCTTGGCCTGATACCGGGAATGGTATTTATGCTGGGTTTAACCGCGGCTACCTTTGCCACTACAGATTCGGCTTTAACCGCGCTTACCACATCTTTTTGCGTAGACTTTTTGGGCTTTAATAAAAAAGCGAATACTAACGGTAAGGAAATGGTTAGGGTACGCCATTATGTGCATATTGTGTTTTCAGGCTGTTTACTGTTAACCATTATTATATTTAACGCTATAACCAATACGGCGGTTGTTAACGCCATATTTAAAGTGGCGTCATATACCTATGGGCCATTGCTGGGCCTCTATTCGTTCGGGTTGTTTTTGGGCAAAAGGCAGGTTATGGATAAGCTAACGCCTTTTATTTGTTTAATCTCCCCGGCCATATGTTATTATCTGAGCATTAATTCGGCAAAATTATTTGGTGGTTACATTTTTGATAACGAGTTGATAATAGTAAACGGATTAATTACGTTTGTTGGACTGTGGTTAACTTCTTCTGCGAAGTCCGAAAGCCTGGCTTAGCATCAGCAAAACTTAAACGCCCAACTATTGTAATATTATTATAAAAAACTAAAAACCTTCCGGACTTTACCGACTTTCGGACTTCCGGACTAATTAAAGAACATGACAGGTGAAGAAAAAATAAGACAAGCGTTTGAGAATAAAAATTGGCAGGAAATTAAAGTAACCGACTCCTGGCAGATCTTTAAAATTATGGCTGAGTTTGTTGACGGCTTTGAAAAGCTGGCTAAAATAGGCCCATGCGTATCCATATTTGGTTCGGCGCGTACGCATAATGATAATAAGTATTACAAGTTAGCCGAGAATACGGCTAGGATCTTAACTGAGAGAGGATATGGCGTAATTTCAGGTGGTGGCCCCGGGATTATGGAGGCGGCCAATAAAGGTGCTTATGAAGCCGGAGGAAAATCAGTAGGTTTAAATATTGAGCTCCCTTTTGAACAGTTTCATAATAAGTATATCGACAGGGACAAGATCCTGGAGTTTGATTACTTTTTTATCCGTAAGGTAATGTTTATGAAATACTCCCAGGGCTTTATTATTTTGCCGGGCGGTTTCGGAACTATGGATGAATCATTTGAAGCAATTACGCTGATCCAAACAGGTAAGATAGCCCGTTTCCCCATTGTATTTGTTGGTGTTGATTATTGGAAAGGACTTTTTAACTGGGTGGAAGAGAAAATGCTTGAACAGGAGCACAATATCCATCCGGACGACCTGATGCTTTACCGCTTGGTTGATACTGCCGAAGAAGCAGCTGAACATATTTTCCGTTTTTATGAGAAATATGTACTGAAACCAAACTTTTAATTTAAAATTTTTCAGTCTAAAAAGAAAGCGATCTGCTACAAGCAGATCGCTTTCTTTTTTAATAATCATTTTTTCTCTCCGTTGGCTGTGTCCTCACAGCCAACCACCAGGACATTCGCGCCGTATTCATATCGTATATTAATAAGCTTTATGTCGTTGACTCTTTTCTGTATTTTAGTTTTTGATCCAAACTAATACATTTTCGATTAGCATGGTGGTTGGCTGTGGGGACACAGCCAACGGGGAAGGGAAATAAGCCCCGGTTTACCGGGGCTTTCATAGTTGCTTTTGATACAGCCTCTTCTTTTTTTAAGCAGCATTTTTATTATTTCATACCGGCTTTTTTATCAGTTGGTTTCTGTTCAGCAGCATAAGCTTCAGGATTACCTGCCATATCAACCATGTTGGTTATCTCGTCAACCAGTTTTTCAGGCGTGCCTAAGAAACCCACATACTTAAAGCGGATATTTCCGCTTTTATCAATAACAAACTTAGTTGGTATTCCTGGTACATCAAATGTACTTACTACTTTATCCTGTTTGCCACTTGCAGTTTTTTCATCCAGCAGTACGTGGAAAGTGTATTTATTATCAGCAATGAACTTTTTAACTTCATCGGTATAATTTGCTGCAGTTTCCCATACATCAACAAATAAAAACATAACATTAGGGTTATCTTTATATTTAGTTACAGCCATTTGCATCCCCGGAAATGAAGCTTTACAGGGCCCGCACCAGGTTGCCCAAAAATCAACTATCACAACTTTCCCTTTTAAATCGGCTAATGAAACAGCTTTTCCATCAAGATCTTTAAGTGTAAAAGCAGGAGCAGGGGTATTGATCATTGTTTTTGCCAGGTCGGCCATTAGCTTGTTCTTCGCTGCCGTTTCTAAGGATACCAGGTATTGATCGTAACCATTTTCACTGCCTTTTATTTTAGCATAGTTTTTTTTCAGTTCACTTTTAATAATATCAGTTCCCTTTCCTTCTTTTATAGCATTTTCAGCATACTGTTGTGCTTTTGCTGATTGCCCAAGGGCGCTTAAGATCTGTATGTAGTGCTCGTATATTTCTCCTTCAATATTTTTGCCGCTATGGTCAAATACAGGTTGTTCATATTTAAGGGCCTCATCCAATTTGTTTTCTTTAAACAAGATCAGGGCATAGGTATCAGCATACATATCATAGGTAAACTCGTAATTCTTTTTCATTTGTGAAGGAGAAGTGTATGCTGCCCCAGCAGGATTGCTGATCTTTTCTGAAACGATATCAAGCGATTGTTTCGACAATTTCTCTGCGTCAGCCAAATGTTCACCTTTTTGCGCCCATGGATAAGCCACATTATTCAATGACCCTGCTAAATTTGTTTTATTTTTAATTAAAGCTTCATATTTATTGTAATTGACCATATCGCCTTTTGCAAGATATGCGCCTGCCAATTGTAATCTGAAGTTATCTTGTATGGTGTTTTTATCAGTGGGGATTTCAGGATACTTTTTAATATAAACATTGTAAATGGAGTCTTTTTTGGCCAGGTCTTTTTCCTTTGAAAACGCCATTCCCAATTCATTCTTCACAGTTAAGCCATCGGGGAATTTATTTTTAACAATAGTATTCAATGAATCGGCTCCGGTGCTTTTTGTTATATTTAAAAGATTTACAGCTAACATCAAATCCTTTTCATCTGTGCTTGTTTCAAGCGATTTAACCTCCTCATTAACTTCTGCTTTGCATTCCGGCTTCCTGGCTATCATATAATAATAAGTTGCCTGGTAGTCCTTTTTACTTCCGGGATGCAATGCAAACTCCTTTTTATAAGCTTCAGTGCTTTCCTTAGGGTCTGTCTTTATTTTTGCAAAGTGATTTCCCATACCGGCTAAAAAGTACCCCTGCATGGCATAAGCGCCTTCAACCGGTTGTTTGTCTTTGTAAACAAGGTACACGTAGCCTTTCTCGTTATTGTTGTCAACATCTTCGCCACTGCTTATTTTAATGAAGAAGGCTTTGGCAGTAGCAGGAATGGTTATTTCACCGGCTAATGATTTTCCTTGCGGTTTTAAGTCGATGTCTGCAACCGGGTAATCTTTATTATCTAGATAATAAACTGCTGCAGTAAGATCTTTTTTTCCATCAACTACAGTTCCGGCAGGGTCATAGGTTAATGTGATCTTTTCGCCAGCGGCAGGGTAGGCGTCGGATAGTTTAAGATGCGTGTCGGTTTGTGCAAATGCACACTGCATGGCCAGGATGCCTGGTAATGCAAATAGGATTTTCATGTTTTTCATGCGAGTGGTCTTTAAAGGTTTGGGAAGCAATAATGAAAATGATGCCCTGGATCATAACTCATGATGGCTTCATAATAACTATATATTTAGTTAAAGGTAATAATTGTTTATTTATAAGCAAGTTTTTATTTAAAAAAGTTACATTATATTATTTATTTTGCAGGCTATGCACAAACCAAAAAAGCAGGCGGCGCTGGGATTTATATTTGCAACTTTATTAATTGACGTTATTGGGCTGGGGATTATTATCCCGGTTATTCCCAAACTTATTGAGCATTTAATTCACGGTGATGTAAGCGATGCTTCATGGTATGGCGGGTGGCTTACTGCCGCTTATGCAGGGATGCAGTTTTTGTTTGCCCCGGTTATAGGGAACCTCAGCGATAAATTTGGCCGCAGGCCGGTATTGCTTTGCTCGCTTTTAGGTTTTAGCGTTGATTATTTGTTCTCTGCTTTTGCGCCAACTATAGCGTGGCTGTTTGTAGGCCGCATTGTTGCCGGCATAACAGGCGCCAGCTTTACTACCGCATCAGCTTACATTGCCGATATCAGCGAGCCTGAAAAACGGGCGGCCAATTTCGGGTTGGTTGGCGTTGCTTTTGGCCTGGGCTTTATTATAGGGCCGGCACTTGGGGGAATTCTCGGAAAATATGATGTTCACTATCCATTTATCGCCGCTGCCGCTTTAGCATTGCTTAATGCAATTTATGGTTATTTTATATTACCCGAGTCACTGGCAGTGGAGAACAGGCGGTCGTTTGATATTAAAAGGGCGAATCCTTTCGGCTCGGTGATCCAGCTAAAAAAATATAAATCTGTTATTGGCCTCGCATTATCTTTATTCCTGATATATTTTGCAGCACAGGCCGTACAAAGCGTATGGACTTATTATACCATTAAAAAATTTAGCTGGAATGAAGATATGGTGGGGTATTCCCTTGGCTTTGTTGGTTTAATGGTTGCTACGGTGCAGGGAGGCTTGATCAGGATCATATTGCCAAAGCTTGGAACCGAAAGAAGTATTTGGATCGGCCTGCTTTTGTATGCTGCAGGACTTGCTCTTTTTTCTTTTGCATTTAAAGGCTGGATGATGTTTGCTATCCTGATCCCTTATTGCCTGGGGGGAATTGCCGGGCCTGCCATACAGGGATATATGAGCAACAGCGTACCTGCAAATGAACAGGGTGAGCTGCAGGGCGGCCTTACCAGCTTAATAAGCATAAGCTCCATATTCGGCCCTTTACTTATGACCCAATCTTTTTACTATTTTACAAAGCCTAACCCGTTTTTTCAATTCCCGGGTGCACCATTCGCAATTGGCGCTCTATTGATGCTTTTAAGTGCGATATTAGCTGTAAGGAGTTTTCGTGTTAGAGATCGGGGGGTAGAGATCAGAGATTAGATTTAGTCCGGAAGTCCGAAAGAAGGATTTATCTAACATTTCAAAATTCATATTAACTAATCTCTGATCTCTAACCTCTAATCACTAATTTCCAGCCTCTAATCACTAAATTAATCAATATGGCGAAACCCAAACAGTCTGCAGCGCTTGGATTTATATTTGTTACCATCTTTATTGATGTGTTGGGTTTGGGTATCATAATCCCGGTAATGCCCAAATTGTTGCAGACGCTCGGGCATATCAATGTAAACGAAGCTTCTGAATATATCGGGTGGTTAACCTTCGTTTATGCAACCATGCAATTAATATTTGCAAGCATAATGGGTAACCTGAGCGACAGGTATGGCCGCCGGCCTATATTATTGATCTCCTTATTCGGATTTGGACTTGACTACGTTGTAATGGCTTTTGCACCTTCAATAGCATGGCTATTTGCCGGCCGTATCATAGCCGGCATATGCGGGGCAAGCACCTCTACAGCTACTGCGTACATTGCCGACATCAGCACGGGTAATAAAAGGGCGGCTAACTTTGGCCTGGTGGGAGCAGCCTCAGCCATTGGGCTAATATTCGGAATAGCATTAGGCGCCTTTCTTTTCGTTATAAATATTCGTCTGCCCTTTATGGCAGCTGGAGCGTTCGCATTTGCCAACGCGCTTTATGGTTTGTTTGTATTGCCCGAATCCTTAGCGCCTGAGCATCGCCGGAAATTTGAATGGCGTCGCGCTAATCCACTTTTATCTTTATTGAGGATCTATAAAAAACAGCCTGCCCTTGCCAGTTTATTGGCGGCTACTGCAATAGTGTATGTTGCTCAAAAAGCCGTAGAGTATCTGTTGTCGACATTTATCTATGAAAAGTTTAACTGGACACCCGCAAGCGTTGGCTATTTAGGGCTTTTTACCGGGTTAGTTTTATTTGCTATACAGGCGGGCCTTATAAGGTATACCGTGCCCAAATTCGGGCAGCAAAAAAACATCATTGCCGGTTTAGTATTTTATGCTGTTGGCTTGTTACTGATAGCTATTATAGGCAAAGGCTGGATGCTTTATTTGTGTATGATCCCGTATTGCCTGGGAGGTTTATCCGGTCCGGCTTTACAAGGCCTGGCGTCGGAAAAAGTAGCTAAAAACGAACAAGGCGAATTGCAGGGTGCCTTCGCCATTTTAAACAGTATAAGCCTTATAATAGGGCCGCTATTGTTAAGCTATGTTTTTTTCTTCTTCACAAAAAAGAGCTCAGGTGTTTATTTTCCGGGAGCGCCTTACCTGCTTGCTGCGGTTTTAATGCTGATCAGCACCTTTATGGCGATTAGAAGTTTTAAAAAAGCTTAATGCAATCCGCTAACACCGCCTGATATAACAAATTTCATCATATCTGCTGCACTCTTGTCGATATGTTTCACTTTGTCGGCAGATATGATGACTACCTGGCCGGCAAAGGAGTAGGAGTAAGGGAAGTAAACAGCAACATCTCCGGGCAGGTTTAATGCCGAAAGGTCTTTTTGTACTATAAAACCTATTTTTTTTAAGCCGAACTCATTAACCTCAACCAAAACCGGTTCATTAAATTTCTTTTCTTCGCCAACAAAAGCTTCTGTCAGATCTTTTATTGATGAATATAAAAAATTTAAAAGCGGCAAGCGGTTAAGCCAGCGGTAAAACCAGCGTTTTATAGGGTCGGTTACCACATTGGTTACCAATATGCCCGCTACTAAAATTATAACCAACACATTTAAAATACCCAGGCCCGGAATATAAACAGGTTTGCCGGTTTTGGGGTCGGTCCAAAGCATGCCACTTAAATTAAGTGCATCATCAATACTTTTTACAGCCCAAAAGATTAAAAGAAAGGCTGCGCCAAGCGGAACTACGATCAATAATCCTTTAATAAAATACCTTAAAAGTGCCCTCGCTATCTGCTTCATCTTAACTCCGGTTTCTATTCGTAAAAGTACACCCTTTTTACCCTTTGCGATACATTTGTTAATATTTCATAAGGGATGGTGCCAATTTGTGTTGCCAGCTCATTAATGCGCTGCTGCTCATTAAATATGATAACCTCGTCGCCTTCTTTTACATCAACCCCGGTAACATCAAGCATGCACATATCCATGGTTATATTGCCAACGGTGGGCACCAGGATGCCTTTAACCAGCATTTTGCCAACACCATTGCCAAAAGCACGCAAATAGCCGTCGGCATAGCCAATACGTACAGTTGCTATTTTACCGTCCTTTGGCAGACTGCCGCTGCGGCTGTAGCTAATGGTTTCGCCGGCTTTTACTTTCTTTACCTGCGCTATGCTGGTTTTTAAGCTGGCAATAGGCTGTAAGCCGGTATCGGGCGTAATCATCCCCATGTCAATGCCATACAGGCCAATGCCAATCCTCACCATGTCATAGTGAGCGCCCGGCCAGCGAATAACCCCCGATGTATTACTCAAGTGTTTGATCACCTTATAACCCAAAATTTTCTCTATCTGTTTGTATGCCTTTTCAAAACTGCTGATCTGCTTTTTTGTAAAGTCGTCATGCTTTTTTTCATCACTGGCAACCAGGTGCGAAAATACAGATTGTACGTGTACATACCTGTTTTCTTCCAGCATATCGCACAATGCTTCCACATCCGCATTCTCAAAACCCAGCCGGTGCATCCCGGTATCAATTTTTAGGTGGATAGGGTAGTTCAATACGTTCTTTTCCCGGGCATATTTTATGTATTCGTCAAATAAGCCAAAGCTGTAAATAACGGGTTCCAGCTCAAATTCAGTCAGTTTGTCAAATGCCGATGCCTCGGGGTTAAGGATCATTATCGGCAGGCTTATCCCGGTATTGCGCAAGGCCACACCTTCATCAATATAGGCCACTGCCAGGTAATCAACCTTGTTATATTGTAATATGTTGGCTACTTCAAATGTTCCGCTGCCGTATGAAAATGCTTTTACCATCGCCATAACTTTTACACCGGGCTTTAATTTGGACCGGTAAAAGTTCAGGTTGTTCAGTAAAGCATTCAGGTTGATCTCTAATATGGTTTCATGGGCCTTTTGCACCAATACCCGGCTGATCCGCTCAAATTCGAAACTGCGCGACCCTTTTATCAGGATGGTTTCTTCCTTAAAATTCAGTGCACGTAAATGCTGCAGCATGGTCGCCGTATCCGGGTAAAAGTGCTTTTCAGGTACATCGAAATAATCCTGGTGACTTAGCAATGCATCGCCCACACCAATAAATTTATCCACCTTTTTTATCTTCATCATATCGGCAACCTGCCTGTATAAAACATCGGCCTGTAAACCTGATTGATAGATATCCGACAGGATCAACGTTTTTTTATGATGCTGATTTTGCTGCGTTAAAAAGTTTAAGGCGATTTCTAACGACTGAAGATCTGAATTATAGGAATCATCAATAACCGAACAATCATTTATGCCCGTTTTCAGCTCAAGCCGCATGCTAACGGCATTTAAATGTTCTATCCGTTTATCAGCCTGTACAGCTGTATAGCCCATTGCCAGCATGGTTGCCCAGCAAACTATAGCGTTTTCAACAGAAGCTTCATCTAAAAAAGGGATCAGGCACTCGATTTCTTTATCTTTATATTTTGCTCTTAAATAAAAGTTCTTCTTGATCACGGTCTCGCTGAAAACATACAGATCGGCCTGTTTAAATTTAGTGCTCCAGGTAAAACGGTTTTTAACCGGGATCTTACCTTTAAAGTCAATCAATTGATCGTAATTGTGGATCAGCAGGCGACAGTTTTTAAATAGCCTCAATTTCTCCTGTACCTTTTGGTTCCGGCTTTCAAATCCTTCATCATGCGCAGGGCCAATATGAGTTAAGATGCCAACAGAAGGCTTTATAATGGCCTCCAGTTTGTCGATTTCACCTACAGTGGAGATGCCTGCTTCAAAAATCCCCAGGTCGTTCTTTTCATTGATCTGCCATACAGAAAGTGGCACGCCAATTTGCGAGTTATAGCTTTTGGGATTCCGTACAATGTTTTTATCGGGAGAGAGCAGCTGGTACAGCCATTCCTTTACAATGGTTTTGCCGTTGCTACCTGTAATTCCTATCACTTCAAGGTTGAAACGGTTGCGGTGATAGGCAGCTAAAGTTTGTAGTGCAACAAGCACATCATCCACCATTAAAAAGTTGGCTTCGGGGGCTTTTATTTCGTTTCCCTGTCTTACCACAAAATTACGGACACCGCCTGCATAAGCCTCGGCAATAAACTCATGGCCGTTCCGCCTGCCGCTCAAGGCAAAGAACAAACCACCCGCTGGATTGCTGATCCGGCGGCTATCGGTTAATAAAGTGTTGACATTGCATTCTTTAACAATAGTTCCGCCTGCGTTAATTATCTGTTTGATCTCCGAAATAGTGTATTGATTGCTGAGCATGGTACGAATTTGCTTATATTTCTGTAGATAGAAGAATTTTTAACGATTTTTGACTTTAAATGGATAACCCCAAAACAAACAAAATAACTGATGAAAAGGTTGCCCTGGCAAAGGCCGAAAATTATTGCGCTTACCAGGAACGCTCGCAGCAGGAGGTACGCAATAAACTTTATGAGTGGGGGTTGTGGGAAGCTGCGGTAGAAAATATCATTATCTTATTGATAGAAGGTCGCTTTTTAAATGAGGAACGCTTTGCAAAAGCTTACGCGCAAGGTAAGTTTAAGCAAAAAGGGTGGGGGAAGATCAAGATAAAACAAGGGCTTAAATTAAAAAAAGTGCCTGATGTTTTGATAAAAAAGGCATTGCTGACCATAAGTGGCGACGACTATTTGAAGACGCTTGAAAGGCTTTTGGAGAAAAAAGACAAAACAATAACCGAAAAAGATACCCGGAAACGCCAATATAAACTGCAACAGTACGCTTTTAGCCGCGGATATGAGAGCGATCTGGTTTTAGATGTTTTAAGGAAAGGGGTTGATTAGGTTGATTGAGTTGATAAAGTTGAATGGTTGAAAATTTTTATTCAAATGTAAGTATTTCGGTAACAATAACTTAATCAACTCAATGCACGATAATCAGCTAAAAATTAAAAAAAATGAATTTTTCGCTTGCAGAATATTCATTTCTGCCTATATTTGCACTCCGCAAGCGAAAAGATAGTCAGCGATTGAAGATCAGCAAAGCGGAGAATAAAAAATGCGAAAGTAGCTCAGTTGGTAGAGCACGACCTTGCCAAGGTCGGGGTCGCGAGTTCGAATCTCGTCTTTCGCTCAAATCCCTTTCACAAGAAGGGATTTATTGTTAAAAGGTTAGTATATTTATCCAAGTAGAAAGCCTGAACAAATGGACCATGCTCAGATGGTGGAACTGGTAGACACGCAGGACTTAAAATCCTGTTCCCGTAAACGGAGTGCGGGTTCGATTCCCGCTCTGAGTACATTTAAGAATCGACATGAAGCCTGATATGAAAATATCGGGCTTTGTTGTGTTATCGGCACAAGATTCTATGGATCAGTACTACCTAAATAGGCGCAAAAATTAAAAATAGTGAGAGTTATCTGCTTCTCAAAGTTTAATTACTTTTGAAATTATTATCTTTAAATAATTCTCTTGAATTGTATAAATGGTCTTAAAACGTTTTAAAAAACCTCTTATAGTAATAGCACTATTTACCTCTGGGTTTTTAATATATTGCTTATGGTTTTCTTTGAAAACACACTTTTATTATGCCGCAGTTGAGCAGAAAAAAAAGCATGACTCGCTGGCAAAGAGTCAAGGACTTCTAGCAGTATATAATCCAGATATAAAAATCGACCAATCATCACTTCGGCTTGAGGATTTTCCTGACGCCGACCCTCATCCTTATTATATAATAGAAAATAGCATTTCGAGACAAAGTCATTTACCTGATTTGGATGTCGACACATTTCAGACAATTTCCTCTAAAAAAAACATAGCTTTTTATGGCGATACTTTTATAAACAATAGTCAATTCAAACTGGCTAAAATAAATTGCAACATAAGTTTTAATACATGTAAATTAGCATATTCGGATGTAAATGATTCAACAACTGAGTATTCTGGATTTGAAATTCAGCAAATAAGTTTTACTAAAGAACTTGCTTTCGTAAACAATGATATTTATAATGATCTTTCCATCAGCTCCTGCCAATTTAACGCACCTGTATCTTTTTTACAAAATAGGTTCTACGGTGGAAATCTTTTTTTTAATGGTTCGTATTTTACATCAGGAGTTAACCTAAGCGATATTGTTTTCAAACCACAACCCCATGATAAGCCGAGCCCTCTTTTATTATTTGTCGAGTTCAATCAAGATACGATTAAAGGGAAATTGGATATATCACATCTTAATTTTGGTAAAACAGAAATCAAAACAGTAACATTTTATCAAACAGCCATTGATAGCATAGACGTTTCTTCTGATAATCTTGTTGATACTTTATACTTACAGCGGGAAAATATCCAATTAATCGCTCAAAAACAATGGTGGGTTAGAAATCATTTCTTTTCATTTATATTTTCTCCTTTTTTCGATACTCTATCATTCCCGAAAACTAAAATAAATCTCACTGATTTAGACATAAAAAAAGCAGCTATTGATTATTCGCTATTTCAATTATATTTTAAAGATTCCGTTAATGTAAATAAAAAAAGCGCCGTCTATGTGGGGCTATTAGATAAGTATGCAAAAAACGGGGAGACTGAAAACTATAAATTAGTTGATATTGACTATCATAATTTCCAGGGTGGTTTTTTCAGTTTTTTTAGTAAATATTGGTGGAACTATGGATATAGCAAATGGTTGATATTTATTTGGTGCCTTTTTTTTATAGGAGTGTTTAGCTTAATTAATTATTTACTGCTACCAAAAATCTATTATACCTACCCCTTGCTGCATATAAATAATTATCATCATTGGGTCATTCGGCACCAAACATTTTCGAAAAAAAACAAGAAAAACTTAAGGTATTTTACGTGTCTCATATATACTTGTATTCTATTTTTCGGGATCAAGCTTGAGCTTAGTAATCTGAAGTTTTATAAATTGTCTATTGCAATTTTCATACTTTTTCAATTTACTATTGGGCTAATTTGTACTGGTTTTATAATTCATTTAATCGTTCAATAGAATAATGCATTATTAGATATCCCTCCCGCCGGTTCAAGAGTTCCTCTTGAACCCAAGCAATGTAAGCGTCCCGCTTACAACAGGCATTTTGCCACGCAGGAAAATAGCTGGATATTTATTACCATGCAGCGCAAGGCCTCAATCCGAAAAGTACGCTGGGGATTATTTGGTAACGTCAGCGGGACGCTGACATGGGTTGTGGTTCAAGCGGGACGCTTGAACCGGCGGGAGGTTTTATTAAAAGATAATGCAGGCTGTCTCCCTCGTTGTCAACAAAGGTTCTGGCTCCCCCTGCTAGCCAAACCAATCGCTGCGCCTGTACAGCAGTGTCTTTTCGCCAATCATATTGCGAATCACTTTCGTTGACTAATAATTTCCCTATTGTTATCGTAAATACTACAGCGGCTATCGCAAGTATCCCTAATATGCCTGCTAAAAATTTCTGCCTGGATATATTCGCATTTTCGGTCTTTAATGTTCTGAACTCACCCACGAAATTCATGATAAATATAACATTAACCAGGTAGCAGCCAATCGAACTCCATTGGGCAATTTTCCCTAACATGCTAATAATCCATACATTTTTAGGATACATACCTCCAATAAGTGCTGACACTAAAACGAGGCCGATCACCAACCCGCAAATTCCTGCCAGCTTTAACCAGAATCTTTTTCGTGTATTTGAAAATATAAGGACTACAGCGTATACAATAATAGCGCATAAGTTAAGAAGAAGTGCAGGCATGTAATAGCTTCTTAATTCTCCTGACGTTAAGGCAATATAAAGGACTGTAGTATAGCCGAGATTTGTTATTACGACAATGACACCTGTAAAAAAGGCAAACCGGTAGTTTCGATCGTAATAATACTTCAACAATAATATTGATCCTATAAAGGCAGTGATATTCGCTACTAAAAACCACGAGATATAGGAATCGAGCTTGTAAATTTCAGACCCAATTTTGAACTCGATTATGAAGTTCCATATACCAGAGCCAGTGGTTAGAGCCAAAAAAACAATTAAAATAATGTAAAGGATTTTATTCATCGTTAAACTGTTTTACTTGATTTATAGTCTTTTAAGGTTCAATAGGTGTACTGGTTAATGTACTTGTTCTAAGGCGGTCTATTCTTAGTAAGACTGACGATTTAATATACAGGCAATCTACAAATTTTAAACGATTGGATGAACTTGCCACAACCTTTTTCAAAACGCTTATTCTATGCAATTATCCGCTTGTCCAAGCATTTTGCCTGGATACATAACAATTTAAGCGGCAAAGGAATGGGCGGGGGAATAAATTTTAGTCCCACTCCGAACGATCACTGAAAAGGTGTGACGAAAAGTCAATTTCACTTTATTTGCCCTAATTGTTTTATATACCTTTCACCAATTTGATACGAAAATTTATTGCAATCAAATATCAGCGTGTAATTTCCTCCGGGCTTTCCTTTCTTCATTCCCGACACTATTTGATTAAACTCTTTTGCCGCTTCTATTAAGAGGGTTGGTTTGGCGATCGGGAGGTTATGTGTCCTCGCCGGTTTAAGTGTCTCGCTTCCAGCCGGTTCAAGAGTCCCTCTTGAACCCAAGCAATGTAAGCGGGACGCTTACAACAGGCATTTTGCCACGCAGGAAAATAGCTGGATATTTATTACCATGCAGCGCAAGTCCTCAATCCGAAAAGTACGCTGGGGATTATTTGGTAACGTCAGCGGGACGCTGACATGGGTTGTGGTTCAAGCGGGACGCTTGAACCGGCGGGAGATAATTGTCCAACAACGCGGATCTCACCAACTAATTATCAAGCAAACATTATTTCTGGTTCAATCAAAAACGGGTTAGATATTTAAAAAACTACGTTAATCATCAAACAGAGTGGCAAACCGTTTCAGGTCATCTAAGAATTGGTTGGTTGGGACGCCGGGTTTGAGTACTTAGAATCGACGCAAAGCCTGGTATGTGAATATCGGGCTTTGTTGTTATTAGCGGTTTGACCCCGGCTTGATCCATTTTAATTGATTAAGTTATCTATATTTAATTTTAGAATCTTTGTTGATAAGCACTTTTGATTTATGAGATTAAAAATTAATGACGATGATGGATTTATTGCATTGGTAAACAATGCCAATTATAAAGGCTTCGTAGACGATGATTGGCAATTTGATCAGTTGATGACACATTTTGTAGATCAAATGAATGTCGGAAATATCGTTGTTTGGCAAACCTCTAATAACGGAGGTGGGAATTGGCTTGTATCATTTCAAGGACAGCCATCCAGTATACAGGCTTTCAGGCAATTTGAACAACTCATTAATGTAACTACAGGAGAACTATTTTTAACGAATTATAGTGATTTGACAATGGCTGCTCAGTTTTCTGATGCCTCCATTCCTGCGGCTCATAATACTGCCCTAAAAATTAGGCTTGATAATGGTTGGTATAAACTTACCGTAAGACAATTATTTGACCCCGATAACAATTTACAATATTTTGATATCGAAACAGATGAGAATATCTCATTTGAAATTATCATCGCGCCTTCCCTTGAATTTGTGCAGCAACCAGTAAGTGATGTTTACTGGCATGAACTTTAAGCACAAAATTACTGGGATGTTAATTTCCACCTGCGTCCCGTTTAAATTAAAAAACGGGAACTATTATTCCATATTTAGTGCCAATCAGAATGCCATTAAAAGTTATTATTGTAAGCGGCACGCTTGAACAGGCGGGGTTAGCGTGTATGTATTCTTATTTCTTCGTCAATTTGTATCTCAAGTGTGTTGTCAAGTCTGATGGTATTACTTCTACAATTTGAATATCATATTTGTCTTTGTCAATGCCGTCAAACAGCCGGATCCCACTTCCTAAAAAAACAGGGGCAATGTGAATGAAAAATTCGTCCACAAGCCCTGCGTTGAGATATTGTTGAATAGTATCCGCACCGCCCTGGATCCTGATGTCCTTTCCTTTGGCTGATTGTCTTGCTTTTTCTAATGCACTTTGGATTCCGTCATTAATGAAATAAAAAGTTGTTATCCCTTTTTGCACCCAGGGCTCGCGTTTTTCGTGTGTCAGCACATAAACATCCGCTTTGTATAGATCTTCTTTCCAATGGACTTCGCCTTCTTCAAACATTCGCTTTCCCATGATGTAAGCACCTGTTCTTGCAAACACATCATCAATTAATTTACTGTCAGCACCGTACTCTTCACCGCCTTCCATGTTGACGTTCTTCCAAAATGCTTTTTGTTTAAACATCCATTGGTGAATCTGCCCTGCAACGCCACCCATTGGGTTTTCCGGACTCCTGTTGTCGCCTGCGAAAAAGCCGTCAAGTGATATTCCGCTGTCAAAGATAATTTTACTCATAATTTTTATTTTTTTATTGTTTGTCCAAGTTAATTTTTGTCCGTTGGTTTGATTGTTGGCACAGTCGTCCGTCAATTACCACTAACTATTGTATTGAAGCAATCACATTATGCCAATACCGCTAAATAAATGTTATTCAGGTAATTGTCCGGTTAACAGTTGATTTAGTTTATTAAACATCATGATCCAGCCAAGATAAGCACCCGTTTTCCTGGCTTCCGCTTCAGAAACAGTTTCATGGATTGTTGCTTTTGTTTGATTACCTATTGATTCAAACGTCACAGTGGTCAGGATTTCGCCAGGCCATTGTGCTGACATTCCGGCTGCTAATCCATCAGTCAGATCACCATTTTCATTAGTAAATCGGATTGTGAAAACCAGCTTTTCCGGTTGCAATATTTCCAAATAAGTACCAATAACCCAGGCGCCTCCGTGTAGGGGATGATGAATGTGGTAATGGAACTGCCCTCCTTGTTTTACTTCGATGGACTTGTATGTTATGGTGCATCCATCCGGAGCATACCAACGCTTGAGTTTTTCAGGGTCGGTCCATGCTTCAAAAACCTCCCCGATAGGAGCATCAAATAAGTGGGTTATTAAAAGCTCTTTGTCTGGCGATTTCATATTTATAGTTTTTTTGTTTCAGCTAAAAATTTATCCAGTTTCTCAAAGCGCTGACCCCACAGCTTACGGGATTTGTTCACCCAATCAACCACTTCATCTAATTGATCAAGCCTGGCCTCACAAAATTGTTCCCGGCCTTTCTGAGTAAGCGTAATCATGCCGCATTCATTCAGAACTTTAAGATGCTTGGCAATCCCTTGCCTGGTAATTCCGGAATCTTCTACAATTTGACCAATATTTAACGCCCCGCCCGATAACTTCTGAATAATCATTCTCCTGGTAGGGTCTGCAATAGCCTGATAAACGTCTCGTCTTTCGATCATAATACAACCATTTGGTTGTCAAATATAAGCACAACCAAATGGTTGTACAAATTTTTAATTTTTTTTTGAGGCATATACTATCCATTTTTTTTAGAAAATCGATAGTCAAAAATTCTCCCGCCGGTTAAAATCGCTTGAACCTACTGGTTTTCACGTGGTTAAATCATAGCTGAAATTTTAAAGACTTATACAAAGCTTTCCAAAATGCGACGAGCGTTCCAGTAAAGTTAAAGCCTCTTTTGCTTCATCAAAGGAGTATGTTTTATCTATTATCGGATGAATATTATTTACTTCCAGGGCATTATTCATCTTATTAAACATTTCTTTTGACCCTACATTGATGCCTTGCAGCTTTATTTGTTTGGTCATGATTTTTACAGTATTAATGTTCCCCTTTAAGCCGTTGATTAGGCCGATTATAGATATGGTACCATCCAATGCTACAGCATCAATGGATTTATTAATATGATCGCTTCCCACTACTTCTACTACGTGATCAACGCCGCGGCCATTTGTTATATTCAATACCTCATCTTCCCAATTGGGAAATTGTTTATAGTTGATCAGGTGATTTACACCCATTTGTTTAGCACGTTGTAATTTTTCGTCACTACCGGATAATAATATGACTTCAGCACCTGCCATAAGTGCAAACTGGATAGAAAATAATGATACACCACCTGTTCCCTGAATAAGAACAGTATTCCCAGGTTGTATCTTGTCTTTTTCCATTAAACTATGCCAGGCAGTAAGTCCGGCACATGGAAGTGTTGCCGCTTCACTGTCAGTTAGAAAAGCCGGAACTTTGATCAGTTCATTTTCATTGAACACTACATATTCCTGGAGCAAGCCATCTCTAACCTTTCCTCCCAAAGGATTTGCTAACTTTTCAGCCGTCAATTTTCCATCAAGCCAGTTTGGAAGGAAAAGCCCGGCTACCCTATCATTTGCAGATACCGTTGTTACTTCACTTCCTACTTCCACAATGGTTCCTACTCCATCAGAAACAGGGATCCTTCCAACGGGGGGCTTCCAGTCGTCAACACCTTTGATCACCAAAAGGTCTCTGTAATTTAAAGACAAGGCCTTGATTTTAACTAATACCTGGTTTGGCAGAAGTTGAAGATGATCTTTTTCAATTAAACTTAAACTGGCTATGCTATAGCCCTTTGTGATTTGATATGCTTTCATATTATTTTATTAATCCCGTTAAAGCGAATTTAGACCAGAGGGATATTTTGCATTTATCCTTTTGACTTACTTTCCCTCAATAATATCTTATGGGTTGTAATCACAGTTCCGGTGACTACTAGATCTATCGACAGGACAATTCATTTAATCAGTTTTTACTTACTAAAATGTAATTTTATGGCACAAATGTATGGCTTTAAAAAGCCCATGGATCGGACCATGCCCTTTGTGAGTTACTAATAAAGAAATGAGTATGACTAAAAAGAAAGTTAATTCGACAAACACCTTAAATGAATTTTATCTTGAAGAAAGATGTACTTTAAATAAAGTATTGAAGATTATTGGAAAAAGATGGGTATCAGAAGTATTGGTACTTATTAAACAGGACATTTTGCGGTTCTCAAACTTAAAGGAATGCCTGAATGGTATTTCAGATAATGTGCTGTCGTCAGTGTTGAATGAATTAGTTAGGTCAAAGCTTGTAGAGAAAAAGATTTTCTACCAGGTACCATTGAAAGTGGAATATCATATTACTCATAGCGGCCTTGAACTAACCAGGGTGATGCATGAACTTTGTGATTGGGGTAAGGAGCATATTGCTTATGAAATCCGAATGAAACCCACTGTTATCAAATAGGGTTTATACTCCTGTAGAAGAAGCCTATGCTACTGTGCAATACTATCCGGAACAACCGATAGTACTTCTTTGCCGGCAGTAAAATTTAACATAAGGCCGGTGTTTCAACGCACCACTTATGATTATTTAATAATTAGAAAATGTCTGGATGGGCGGGCTTTACCGGCTTCCGGACTTATCTACACCAGCTCCTGGCAATTAAAACCTGCCATGAGCAGCAGTTGCTCTACTGAACCGGGATTTAGACCGGTAGCCTCGATACGTAGTACTTTATCACAATCATCCAGGTCGAAATTCCACTGGCGAATTGTTGGAAAAGAAGTGAGCAGGGGCGCAACCACGCTCACCTTTTTCTTGCTGGTTACATTCGTCTTAAAAACTAAGATTTCCATTATGTTTTTTTTATTTCCGCCGGGGGGCATGAATGACTTGATGACCTTAATAACGAATAAATCAACTCAATTATTCAGCGCCGCGTATACCATAGCCACGAATTTTTCATTTAGTTCGGCATGCGGATATGGAAATTCCTGTGCAAAGAATAAACAAACCAGGTGCTCTTTTGGATCTGCCCAGTATTCGGTACCATAAAACCCTGCCCAGCTAAATGAGCCTTCGGTTTGGCCAAGTGCTGCCTGCCCGGCTTTGGTTGTCACGCCGAATCCCAGGCCAAATTTATTCTGGCCGTCAAACATTGTTAAATTGCCGATTTGATTCATTGTCATCAATTCGACCGTATGCCTGGCGAGCAAACGATGGCCGTTATAAACACCTTTATTCAAAAGCATCTGCAAAAAAATTGCATAATCCTTTATGGTTGAGCTTAAACCCGCCCCGCCCGAATAATAGGTTCCGTTAACCAGCGGGTAATCCGCAGAAACACCCTGAAAAGTCGTTTTATCCCATTTAACCAAATGCTGTTGCGTATCCGGCCTATAAACCGCTACAAGCCTTGAATATTTTGCTTTCGGCAGATAGAAATAGGTATCGTTCATTCCTAAAGGCTGAAATATTCTTTCTTTAAAAAATCTGTCGAGGCTTTTGCCGGTGACCTTTTCAACCAGGTAACCCAATACGTCGATGCCTAAACTGTAGGTAAATTGTTCTCCCGGCTGATGAACCAAAGGTAGGGTTCCTAATTTATTAATTGCATCTGCAAGAAGTAGCTTATCGCTTACAAAACCGAGGTAAATACCTGCTTTTGCATAAATCGCGTTCATCTTATCCGACCCAATCTGCGCATAATCAACGCCTGACGTATGGGTTAACAAGTCCCTGATCGTAACTTCTCTTTTAGCTACGATGGTAGTATAGCTTGAATCTTTGGGGTTAAATTCAACCAGTACCTTAGGATGCGCAAATGATGGGATGTATTTTGAGATAGGATCATCAAGCAGGAACTTTCCTTCTTCAAACAACATCATAACCGCCACGCTGGTGATTGCTTTGGTTTGTGATGCGATGCGAAATATAGCATCGGTTTTCATCGGGATGTTCTTTTCGGCATCCGCCATGCCGAAAGCTTTGTAATAGACTATCTTTCCATTACGCGCTATAAAAGCATCCACGCCTTTTACCCAGCCCGAATCGATATATTGTTCTACCTGTTTGTCGATGCGATTGAGCCGCTCCGGTGAAAATTTTTCAGTAATTGCACTACCAGGTTGCAAAGTATTGTTTTGACAGAATACGTTGATCATACCCAGGATAAGCAGCAATAAAAGGAACAAAAATTTCTTTTTCATCTTTTAATTAATTACGGTGATTGCTTTAACTCCGACCTATATCGGAAGGTTGATTGATTTTATAGTGTTTTGCTTCACCTTTTAAATCCCTCTGACATGGAATGTTAACAAAATGAGCTACGCCGATCTGGTTGAACGTATGTAAAAGAAACCGGCGAAGCTTGTTAATGAGAGCGTTGAATGGGGCATCTTAGACTCCCGCCTTATACCGGCACGTATTTATTGAGCACTTTCCCGTTTTTGTAAGCTACTGAACTTTCTAACTTCAGAATTTTTCTCTCCTTAAAAATGGATAGGCCTGCACCTATGGCAACGGGATTAACGATAATATAATATTCATCAATAAGGTTCAAGCTGACAAGTGAGCTTACAAAGCTGGCGCCGCCGTAAACAAGGAGATCCTTGCCGGGTTGGTTTTTTAGCGCCTGTATTGCAGTGGCCAGGTCGCCGTTTTCCACTTCAACGTTACGGCCGGGGATGGAGGTTTCGGTATGGCTGAATACAATCTTGCGATGATCGGCTATCAACTGCGCCAAAGGGTGCCAGGGGTTGTCTTGCTGGTTGTCGGCCACGTTTTCCCAGTGACCGATGAAACCGGGAGTCATTTTGCGGCCCAGCAGAATGGTATCGCAGCCGGCAGCAAGCTCGGCGCCGAACCCGATGATCTTTTGTAAAACCTCTGGGTCCTGTTTGCCATGTATGATCATCCAGTCGTTCTCACCGTTCGGGCCGGCTGCAAAGCCGTCGATGGAGATTTGCATTTGTAGTTTTAATTTTCGCATAATAATCTTTTTTTAAATTTATCGTGTTTGTTAAATGTTTCTTTTTGTGTTCATGCTTTCCAAACCTTTTCAACCGGTGCGTTAAACAGATGTATCACAGTGACTTTTATAATGGCAAAGTCTTTTGCGACCGCTATGTTTTTTGTCATGGCTGTTAGTTTTATAAGTAATTTATACTATTTAAAAAGAAGAAACCGGACCTATTCCGAAGCCAGTAATTCATCCAGCTGGTTATAACCCATGATAGTGCCTTCTTTAAAGCCCATTTCCGCGAACATTTTAACAGTGGCCTCATCGGTGAAGATTTTCACCACATCGACCTTCGTTTTATTACCGTCAATGGATGAGAATTTAGCCTCAGTGTATGATTTTGGCGCACCGGCAACCGTGGTACCACCCTCATCACAAAACATATTTGTTGATGAAATGATGCTGCCATTTTCTATCGCGGTAAATTCGGCAAGTGTCCAGTGTTTCTGGCCTTCAGGGCTAACCATTGCATACAGCCATATTCCGCCCACAGTAAAATCCATAATTTTGGTTTCGGCCGTCCAGGGTTTCGGCGCAATCCATTTTTCAATCAGGGCTGGTTCAGTCCAGGCCCTCCATACTTTTTCAATTGACGCGTTAAATTCGCGGCTTATGTGGATCTTTTTAGCAGCAAGGTCTGTTTCGAACACAAAATTGTTTGTCATGATTGTTTAATTTATAAGTCATTTAATAGGTTATCTAACTGGTTAAAACGGGTCTCCCATAATTTGCGGAAGGCTTCCATCCAATGGTCTATCTCTTTCATTTTATCAAAATTTAGCTGGTAATAAATTTCGCGTCCGCGCTGCGTCTGGTCAACAGCGCCGCATTTGGCTAGCACCTGTATGTGCTTTGACACCCCCTGCCTGCTGCTGTCAAAATGCCCGGCAATGGCATTGGGTGTCATGGCGCCTACAGTAAGTAATGTCAGGATCGCTCTGCGGGTAGGGTCGGCTATGGCCTGGTAAATATCGTGTTTCATATATTGCGCAACTCATTAGTTGCACAAATATATATGCAACTATCGAGTTGCGCAAATTTTTTTGAAAATATTTTCAAAAAACCTGATTGCCAGGTTTGAAGAATATCAAAATAATAGAAAGTTGGTTGACAAATAACTTTTTTGGGGTCGGAGTGGAGGATTAAGTGTTATCAATTTGATAGAAAGGTCAAATGAAATTAATAACTTGCACGATAGCCATTTATAGACCTTATGGAAAAGAAAATCGAAAAAATTGCAGTCTTGATTGATGGAGATAATGCACAAGCTAAATTATTAAAAGCAATATTGGAGGAAATTGCAAAATACGGTAAAGTAACCATCAGAAGAATATATGGCGATTGGACACAAACCAACATGAATAGTTGGAAAGACTTGTTAAACGACCTGTCTTTTACTCCTATACAAAAATTCAGCTATACTTCAGGTAAAAACTCAACCGATGGCGCGTTGATTATCGACGCAATGGATATTTTGCATAGCGGTGTGGTAGACGGGTTCTGCATTGTTTCGAGTGATAGTGATTATACCGGCCTGGCTAAAAGGATAAGAGAAGAGGGGGTTTTTGTGATGGGTGTTGGTGAAAAGAAAACCCCAAATGCGTTTGTTCGGTCTTGCGAGGTATTTACATTCAGCGAAAATATCGTTCAGGAAGAAGTTCTTGAAAAAGAGGCCACCACGGCTACATCAACGAAGAATACTGATAAAGCAGCAGAAAAGCAATATCCAAAGGTGGAATTAGATTTGATAGATAAGGCATACTTTATGTCAAACAGGGAGGATGCTGAAACGCTGGTTTCCGCATTGGGAACAAATCTGCGAAAAATTGACCCAAGTTTTGACTCCAGGGCCCATGGCTTTTATAACTTAACAAAACTGCTGGAAAGCTTACCGGAGTACGAGGTGTTAAAAATTGAAATTGGCGGGGTAAAGCATAATGCAACCAAGAGGAAACAGAAGACAGCCAGGAAATAAACCGGATGACCGCCGGTTCAAACGTCCCGCTTGAATTCAGGCAAATGTAAGCGTCTCGCTTACATCAACCCTTTTGCAATGTCGGAAAATAGATGCATATTAAGTGCCAACCCGGAAAGTCCCTGAAAATTATTTATAATGTCAGCGAGACGCTGATCGGCGTTTGGGTTCAAGCGTCCCGCTTGAACCGGCGGTGGGAAAACCAGACCAGCATTGTTGAAAAATCCCAATCTTGCGCCTGGACAGGCGCAAGATTGGGATTTTGACCGCTTCACTTATCACAACCAGGCTATTTTTTGCTCTGAATGATGATCTTTTCCTATGATTTCCTTGTACAATTCAGGTCTGCGGGCTTTTATATACCTATACCCTCCGGCTTTGGATAATTTATCTGCCGATAATTCTGCAATAACCAATTCATTCTCTAACGAACGACATTCCGCTATTACATCTCCGTAGGGATCTATTACCATGGAGCATCCATTTTTTAATTGATCATCATCCATCCCTATCGGATTAGAAAATACAGCATAAATGGCATTGTCGTAAGCACGGGCAGGTAACCATTTCATTAACCACTCCCTGCCTTTTAATCCGTCAAATTCATTTCTGAGAGCTTGCTTGTTCAATTTCTTGTTTAACCAAAGCGAGGCATCAACAAAACCCGCTCCCGGCCTGGAGGATGGTGTGCACATCGTAACATGTGGCATAAAAATAATTTCCGCACCTAACAAGGTTGTCGCCCTTACATTTTCTATCACATTGTTGTCATAACAAATCAGGATTCCACATTTCCAGCCAAACAATTCGAATACAGTATATGAATCGCCCGGCAGAACATGAGGATTAATAAAAGGATGCAGTTTTCTATGCTTAGCTATCAGCCCGGTTTTATCTACACATACCTGGGCTTTAAACAGATTTCCTTGCTCGTCTTTTTCAAACAGCCCGGTTAGTATTGTAATATTGTATTCTTTAGCAATGTTTGTAAGTATGGCAATACTTGGCCCTTGCGGCAAAACTTCTGCCAGGTCCAACATTTGTTCTTTGGAAAGATTCCTTGCAAATGAATAGCCCGTTATTGAACATTCATGAAAAGCAATAACTTGCGCACCCTGTTGAGCCGCCCCGGCAGCTAACTGTTTGATAATACTAAGATTGTAAGATTTATCGCCGCTTTTGTTCTCAAACTGAGCGGTTGCTATTTTCAGATTTTCCTTCATAATTGTTTTTTTATACGCAAAATTAGTCCTTCGGATAATTGCCGTATTGTAAAAAAACGACAATCGGATATTACTGGACCCGCATGAAATTTATGACGGACGGGTTATAGCCCGACTTGTATTGCATGGGTGTTAAACCGGTATTTATTTTAAAATACTTGTTCAAATGGGCCTGATCATAAAATCCATTGGCGTAAATAATTTCAGTAAGGCTTTTATCGGAAGGAATATTTTGAAGGGATTTTAAAAAGAATTGAAATCTTATTGTATCAGCAAATTTTTTTGGTGAGGAGCCGATATAATGGTTGAATTTACGCTCCAATTGCCGCTCAGTAACGGGAAGGATTTTGATCAGATCTTCTATCGAAACCATGCCACGGTTCTGGTAAATGATGTTTACAGCATTTTTTAAATTTTGATCCACCTGCTTAACAGCTGCTAATCTTTTCACCAGGAACAGCTCAAAAAATGAGATAAGCTGATTTATAGAAGTTGCCTCGAGAAGCTGATCCTCAAGATCATAAGCGTCTTGTTTGAAAACATCGGTAAGTTCAACAATAGCGTTATTAAGTTCGGAGGTTGCAACTCCTAAAAGTGCATTGATACCAAATGGCTGCAGAACCACCACCAGCATTGATAGCTTGCCATTTAGAGTTATGTTATTATAATGCGTGATCTGCCCGTAAATAAAACTCCTTGGCTGTAATTGTTCAGATGTGTTTGTATTGTTATTCTGGATTAACGGCGCATCAAAATGAAACACAATGCCTGGATTCCCATCAGAAAAAAAACGATAGCACGAATGTTCGACATCGTTACTATCAACAAACAGATAGTGCTTAACGATGGATTTCAATTCATTCGACGGAGACAGTTGCATTCAATCGGTCTTATTTTGTAAAAATAATACAAATATTAATTTTTTTTCGCCTGGACAGGCATTTTGCTTTGACACAGGAATTTAAGCGGGACGTATGAACGCGCAGAGTGGTCATTTAAGAATAAATGTTTACTTTTAATAAATCATTTAACCTCCCATTCCATGAAAAGAAATATATTGACAACGCTGGCTTTGCTCCTTTGCGTTGGCGCCGCATTCGCTTATTTTGCCGGTATAGATGGCAAATGGTCTGCAATGCTAAAAGGGCCGGATGGCAATGAATTCCCAATAACTTATACTTTTAAGACTGATGGCGCAACGCTCACAGGTACGGTGACGTCGTCGATAGGCAGCTTTGATATTTCGGATGGCATAGTGAAAGGCGACAGCTTATGGTTCACTGCTAACATTAATACCATGAAGATTAAAAACAAAGGCAGATACTACGCCGATGGCGACTCAATAAGCCTGCGGGTGGGTGCCAGATCGACGCATACTACATTGAAACGGGCCCTGGATAAATAAAACGCTTCCCGGCGCGGGTGTGACGCACCGGAACCAAGCGCAAAGGCAAACTTTGTACAACCGGTTTTTTGGATAGATAGCTATAAAATAATCGCGGAATAGTGTAGACATGAAAACCCTGTACGACGACGTAATAGCACGTTTTGAGGATGCGTATGCTAAAACCACCAATTGATCCGTTTATATCGCAATACGCAAGCACTAAAGAACCACAAACCTATCAAACCATGAAAAAAATAACCTTATTCCTTTTAACAATTTCTTTCGCCTGCATGGCGCAGGAAAGGCCGCAGGCAACTGCCGTTGTAATGACGCCGGAACTTACACAGGTAGTGATCGATACGTTGTCAAAAGCATTGATCACTAACTATGTTTTTACAGATAAAGCCCGGGTTATGAGCGAATACCTTAAGGGGCAATTGGCAAAGGGTGCCTACCGGGCTATTAAAGACCCACAGCAGTTCGCAGCGCGGATCTCGGCTGATCTGCAAACTGCCTGCCCTGACCTGCATATGGGTTTTCATTTTGATGCCCGGATGGCGCAAATGGGTGCGCCTCCGCCAATGCGTGCGCCCAACCCGCACCAGGATTCGCTTCGAAATGCCGATATGGCGGAGCGTAATTTTATGTTCACGGCTTCAGAAATTTTACCCGGCAATGTGGGCTACGTAAAATTTAACGGGTTTATGGATGTTAGCCCCGCAGCCAAAGAAACCGTTACAGCGGCTTTCCGCTTTGTACGGCATACCAAAGCATTGATCATCGACCTGCGGGACAACCATGGCGGCAGCCCGCAGATGGTTAAACAGGTGGCCAGTTATTTTTTTGCGGATAGGACACGGGTAAATGATATCATTGTCCCCAACAAGCGTGACACCGCCAAAGGCTGGACGGACCCAACTGCCACCGACGGGCTGATCCTGCGGATGCCGGTGTATGTATTAACCAGCAGCAACACGGTTTCGGCGGCTGAAGACCTGGCCTACGCGATGCAGGCGACAAAAAGGGGAACTATAGCAGGTGAAAAAACAGCAGGCGGCTCCCACCCGGTAGGGCCGGTTTTTTTGGGACATGGCTTTGTGGCGGGCATTCCGTTTGCCCATTCGTATAATATCCATACCGGGACAGAATGGGAGGGCGTAGGGGTTATTCCTGACATTGCACTTAATGCGGATGCATCGCTGGAAGATGTCACTTCAACTTTATTCCCGAACTCCTGGGCTGCAAATCAGCATAAAGCCGTTGACCGGCCGGTAGACCCCCAGGCTGTGCAAGCCTACCTTGGCACTTATGAGGGCGGGCTAAAGTTTTATGTAAAGGAGGGCGCCCTGTATTGTGAAAACCCGGAACGGGGAAACCAGGTTTTTAAATTGCGTTATATCTCGCCCGGGTATTTCCAGCTGGACGAAAACGTACAGATTAAATTCGGCCAGCAACAAGGGGGCGCTTCAGGGATGCAGTTTTACTGGAGCAACGGTGGCATATCTTTTAAACAAAAGATCCAATAAAAAGATTTAAAATTTATGGCAGCGCAGGGTCCCCGTGCCGGAGACCCTGTGATAACGAAATAGAAAGATTTTAATTCATAAGGAAATAAAACTATGGCAGAAAACAAATTAATAAGAATGGACAATATGGGCATTGTTGTGGAATCCCTCGATAACGCCATTTCTTTTTTTACAGAGATAGGCCTGAAGCTTGAAGGACGGGGTATAGTGGAAAGTGAATGGGCCGGTCGCATTACCGGACTGGGTTCTCAGCGCGTAGAAATTGCAATGATGGTTACTCCGGATGGACATAGCCGGCTTGAGATTTCGCGGTTTGTTACCCCGGCTGTAATTTCAGATCACCGTACAGCCCCGGTGAACGCGCTTGGCTATCTGCGTGTCATGTTCACTGTTGAAGACATCGACGAGATGGTGTCGAGGCTCATCAAGCACGGCGCTCAGCTTGTAGGCGAAGTGGTTCAGTATGAGAACTCGTACCGGCTCTGCTACATTCGTGGAACCGAGGGGCTTCTTATCGGTTTGGCGGAGGAACTTGGTAATAAATGAGTTTCGGATATCCGTTTCTACAGACTTGCGTGAGGGGCAAACATGCCGCTGTTTACCGGATAATAATTGGTAAATTGCCTTTATGTTTAATCACCCAAGCCTACAAGTATGAAATTTTATCCTGGTTATATCTTGCTCTTTTGTTTGATTCCCTGGTTTTCTTATGCGCAGTTTAAACCAAAAGTTTTAGTACTTAATGACGCAACGATAATTGATGCCGGGCATCCGGTCCCAGCCATGCATCAAACCGTTGTGATTATGGATGGGCGAATTACCAGGGTTTTTCCGACAGGAACCATGGCGTTTCCTGATTCAGCTGTTGTAATTAGTTTAAAGGGTAAATATCTGCTTCCCGGGTTGATTGATAGTCATGTGCATATGGCTACCGACCCAGGCGGTACTGACAACCGGGCACATACGTTAGAAGTATTAAGGCAAATGCTTTACAGCGGCATAACAACAGTTCGGGATATGGCGGGCGATGCAAGGATATTGGCCGAGCTTGGCCGTGATGCCAATGAAGGGGAAATAACATCACCGGGAATTTACTATTCTGCATTGATGGCAGGGCCCTCATTTTTTAGTGATCCAAGAACACAAGCAGCAACTAAAGGTGGTATACCGGGAAACATGGCCTATATGAAAGCCATAACTGATACTACTTACCTACCGTTGGCGGTTGCCCAGGCAAAGGGATGCGGAGCCAGCGGCATTAAATTATACGCGAATCTTTCCGGTGTATTAGCCTGGAAAATTATAGATGAAGCAAAAAGACAAAACATACCGGTGTGGTCGCATGCATGGTTGCAGGGTGCAAAGCCTTCCGACCTTGTTAGTGCCGGCTGCATTTCTATTTCACATGCACCGTTGCTGATCTATGAGAAAGTTGATAAGGTGCCTGATTTTTGGAAGAAAAACCATCATGATGCTGCTTTTTGGGATAAAGCGGTACCTGCGCTTGATGAATTGTTCAATGAGATGAAACAACATCATACCGTATTCGACGCAACGTTGCTGACTTATAAAAAATGGGCAGCCAGTGACACGTCCATGCAATGGGACTATGAGATTGCCAAACGAATTACCTCCCACGCTTATAGAGCTGGGGTAGCTATTTGCGCCGGTACCGATGATGATCAGGAACAATTTGTACAGGACGAAATGCGTGTGCTTATAACCGATGCTTCATTCAGTCCTTTTGACGCCATTGTGGCGGCGACAAAAAACAGTGCGGCTGCATTACACCTGGAAGCAGTAAAAGGAAGCATCAGTCCAAATATGGATGCAGATTTATTGGTGCTTTCACGCAATCCGTTAAATGACATAGGCAACATTAAATCGGTTAAAATGGTGATTAAAGGAGGTCGCATTTATCAAAAATGACAGGGTGTCCGTTTTTAACTTCAGATTACTATGCCTGGAGACTGTGTCTTCAAGCACGGAATACATGGTGGCATTTGCCATGATATAGTTTTATAATTGGCTGTATCTGTCAAATTTTGGCAGTTTAGATATTGTAGGCGCAGGCGATGTTGCTACATAGCACGCGTGCTACCTAAACGCGGCGCACGTAGCCCACCTCTTTTGGCCGGCCGGATACTCGCGGCAGAATAGGGAGAGCTCGACAATTTAAGTATTGTCCTTATAGATATATTTTAAGATTAGAATCTTGCCTTTATTTTATAATCGTTTTATTGTGCTGTCACCGCTTTTTTATCTAATTTACTCAAAAGCGACCTGACATTTTCCTGGTCAATAGAACCAAAAAAGGTATTTAAAAAACCTAGTAGTTCCGACACCTGAGCCTTTCGATTTTTTTGATCCCTATAACTGGGTTCAAATCCTCCACCATAAATTAGGGTGATGTTTTGAATATCGGATGATTTAACTCTGACCACTTTAAACGTAGTTAATTTGTTTCTCTCTTTTCTTCGGTTGTCCACATAAAAAAGAGTAATATCCGTGGTGAAATACGAAAAGGGATCTCTCCGTTTTGAGACAAGAGGCGCGCAACTTACTTCAAAAAACATAACTTGCCGCCTACTGTCAATTATTGGCCTTAATTGTTCGCTAATCTCTTCATCCGCGGCCCTCACTTCAAAATATCCTTTAGTCGTGTCTTTAAAACTTGCGTAGTCGACCTGAATTTTTCTTCTGCCGACAATTAGCATTGCGTTACTGTCTGTGTCAAACCGGAAGAAGTATCGGGCAAGGTCATCGCCATTTCTAGGTTCTTCACCCATGTGAGCGACTGGTATGTGTGTCGAGGTAGTCCAAACATATTCATGGATCTTTCTTACGATTTTATTCCACCAGTGATTATGTTCAGGCTCCCTAAGATTTGTGATAAAAGCGTATTTATTATTTATAGTTTTACAGATTATTAACACTGAATCTGCTGTGAAAATCACTTTGTCGGATAAGTTAAAAACGTCTCCTTTTTTGATTGCCTGCGTTTTTCCGCTAAGCTTTGCACTGCCTTGCAATACAGATTCAACTTTGCAAGGCTGTGGATAAACTGACATCGTGATGAAATCTAAAATAATAATTAAGACTATCTTTTTCATGAATGTAAAACAGGTTTTTTAAGGTATTTAGTTGAGCGTTTATGTATATATGCAATTGCGGTGACTAATATGGTTCCAACTACAACGTCTAAACTGGAGTTGAAGAGAAAATAGTTGAGAAACGAGGCAATCCAGATCAATAGTATGGAAACCGATACTTCAATTGCAAAGCGTCCGTTCATGCTTCTTAGCCATCGGTGATAAGGTCTAAGCCGCTTATTATTCTTTAAATAGATTTCTATATATATAACTGAAGTAAAGAAGGAGAGCATCAGCAGGATATTGAAGAGCGTTATTTTGTTCCGCTCCATTTGCAGCGCAATAAAAACGTTAAATATTACTAACGGGCCGGGCATATTCTCGGCCATCGTTTTGTGCAAATCATTTTTAAAATCACCAATGACAATGAGTTTTTTTCGCGACAGTTTCTTTAGTGATCTGGAGTCAGACACGTCGGTAAGCAGGGCGTCTATTTTAAAGTAATCTATATTACGGTTGCCGCTTATATTATTTTGGGTGGTGTAGCCCTCATAAGATGGTTCGAGAAGTGCATCGCGATCAATGTAGGGACAAATTTCAATCGTATTTAAATAGTAGGCATTATTCGATTGATAATAAAATCCTCGAGGCACTATATGTCTTTCATTATAGCTTTCAAATAAAACGAGAGGCAGTGTATATGCATTAGATTGGCTTACAGGTCGATAGCTGAGTTCGTTTGATGAAAAATCTAACAGCGATCCGCTTGTAATATCAATCCCGGATGGAGCGGCTACACCTGCCCGTAAAATATTGGGGACTGTTTTACCGTCATCATCGAGTAAAGCCGAAAAAAAATGGGGGAACTCTTTTATCGCCTTTTCCAGTTCGGAATCAGACTGTGATTTTTTATTAAAATAAAGATCGCAAATAATGTAACAACTATCCGGCACGCAGTTGTTTTTAAGGAGTTTAAAAAGCTTTATAAGGGCTTTTCTATCAGAGATTGCGTAGTTTGCTGACGAATTGCTATTCTCAATCACTTCAAGCCGTTCTGAAACGTCAACAAAGAGAAGCTGCGTCTTATCAAACGGCAACGCCTCATCTCTTAGCGTCACTGCGTTAATTAGGTGCACAATTTTAAAAAATGATTCATTTAAAGCAAGATGCAAACCGGAATAGTTCCATATCAGCAGGCAGGTAAATAAGATAACGGAATAGCAAATCGATATGAAAAGACGAGCGACCTTTCTTTTCTTTAAAAAACCAAAAATATTTCTTTTACGCTCCATAATTTATTTTTTTCTAAAAATAAATTGCCCACCGTCGTGGCCATCCCATCCAAAATTGCTCAATATCGGTGTAGTTCCCATAGCATTTCTGACGGGTAAGCTGATTTCAGCCATCAGGTCAACGGCCATTATATTCCCCCTTGAATCGTCTTCAAGAACTTTTATTATCTGGTCAACAAAAAAGCCGTCGCCACGCGAGTCACCCCAATTTGAACTTGTCATTATCTGCCTGCTTTTAAATCTATTGGTCATCTTTTCATCCGGAGTCAACTCACGATGGCTCCCCATCATAGCGGCTCCCATACAAGCGTCTGCTATTATCAGAACGTGTCTCGCATTGCTATGGGAAAGTATCTTATCTAACTTTATATTGGATATGTATCTGTTTGTATCAGTGGATTTCCCCGGTATCCAAAAGCCTATATTTGTGCCCTCTTTGTTTTGGAGAGCGGTTCCATGTCCTGCATAGAATATCAGGAGGTCATCCTGGTCTGTCAAAGACTGAACCTTAGTTGTTAACTTAAATGTGATGTCTTCGTATGGCGAATCAAACACTTCCCTAATGTTTGATTTCTTAAACCCGTATTTTTCGATCAATACATTTTCCAGCTTCTTAGCCTCAACAACGCTTACGTGTAAGTCGGGTAAACCGGGTAAGTCGTAGTACATACTACAGGCTATGATTATGGCGTGAAATGTCTGCTTCTTCTCGGAAATCTCGCGAATCTGTTCAGGTAAATAGTCCACGCCTCTGTCACTTTTCTGGATTTTGAATACCTGGGAAGAGATATTGCCTTTATTGTCCGATGCCTTAATGGTGATGTCAATTCCGGTAAGCGACATATAGGTCCCAAAGAAGCCTTCTGAGTTAACTCCTCCTATGTCGTTGCCATTAATTTTAATCCATTTAACTCCTGAAATATCTTTACAAACACCGCTGACGTAAAAAGGCGTGTTTTTAGTCTTATCGACCGAGTTTAACTTTCTTAACGAATCTACGGTAGTCTTTAGAAGAGTAATTGCTGGACCGACGCTATCCGTATCCCTTTCAGCTTGCATTCGCTTAACAAGGGAGTCAATCTTGACTGTGACGTTTTGTATAAGAGGGTTAATGAGCTGAGCTTTCCTATAATACGTTAACGCCATTTCTTCCTCGCCAGCTTGGCCGTAAACCCACCCCGCTTTAGCCAATACATTCGCATAACCAGTTTCCACCATTGGAATGTCCTTATTGGTATCAGCCAAAATGAAATCTTCCTGTTCTCTGGACAATTTCAAGAGCACCTTAAGGGCGTCTCCATATTTTTTTTCTGGTAAAAATTGAACGCCAGCTATTATATAGCTCCTTTCGCGGTTCGACAATGAATCTTCCCAATGATGATCCTTAAGGTATTTATAATTAAGTTGCGCCGCCTTGAATTTATTATTGTCGATGTTAATAATAGCCTGGATCGTAGTGCTTCTAACCGGGGTTTCTGCGAAAAACGCCTCAGCATCTTTTATCGCTGAGTCATACATGCCCATTGCTTGATGTAATGCACATTTGTACATCTTTGCATCCAAGTAGTGATTACTCATTGAGATAGCTTTAGTAATATCAACTAAAGCTTCGTCATATTTTTTTAGAGCGGAAAATGATACAGCTCTGGATAAATACGCAAGTGTATCTTTTGGGCTAAGTAAAATTGCATTCGAAAAGCTTTTTATGGCGGATGAATAGTTTTTAATGGCATAATAATCGTCGCCTTGCCTCATTAGTAACCACTTCCTGTTTGAGTCAATTGAAAGTGAGCGTTCAATATCATTCAATGCTAATGGATATTCGCCTATGCCCTCTAACGATACGCTTCTTATAGAGAGTGCATAAAGGTCTTCAGGAATTAGTTTTAAAGCCTTATCGCAGTCTGCAATTGCCTCCTTGTGCCGCTTCAGCCAAGAATAACAATCCGCTCTGTGGTTTAGTGACGAAACATACATGGTAAAATTATCCACTCCGCCGTCTTGCGTGTTTATATCTCCTTGCTCATTATTAATAACATATTGTTTTTGTATTTTACCTTGTTCTGGCATCAGTGAAAAAAAAGCCGTAAAGTCGACAATCCCTTTTTCATATTGACGGGTTGAAGTATACAATGTCGCCCTCGAATACAGCCATGCTGGATTTTGAGAATCAATAGCTATGAGCGTGGTATAGTCCGCCATGCACGAATCAATATAATAATATTTGCCATTGTGATATTCAGCGTAGGCCGACGCTCGGTTTGCCAATACCGCAATATAATCTCTATCATAAGGGCGATCTTTTCCCTCATAAAAGGCTAGGAATTTGTTATAGTTGTCAATTGCTTCCTTAATTTTACCATTCTTTTGAAGATCAATTCCCTTAAAAGCCAACTTTCTGGGTTGGGAGTAAGATGTCAAAAACAAGGCTATAAATAATAGAGGAAGTAGAATTTTCATTGTTTGTCGGTTTAAGTTTAAAACAGTTAAATATATGTTTTTTAAAACCAGAATTGATAACACTAACCTTATTTTTTAATCCCGTTTCTGGAGCGAATGTGTAGCCCCGGCCTAAAGAGGTGGAGCATTCGTGACATCGCTGCCAGGTATTGAACTATTCATGCCATTCCACAATACCATTAAATTGCAGATAGCCGTTCGACGCAGATACCCGATGCATCGCGTTTCTACTTAACCTGAAAACCATTATTACTAAGCGGTGACCTGCACGGAGCGTCCGGATGCTTACATTTGCTGATAATAATTAAACTAATGATGAAGAAAATAGGATTTTTATCATTCGGACACTGGTCTGACCATCCTTCGTATCAAACCCGTAACGCAGGAGATATCTTGCTACAATCTATTGATCTGGCTGTTGCCGCGGAAGAAATTGGCTTGGATGGTGCGTATTTCCGGGTTCATCATTTTGCGCGCCAATTGGCGTCGCCGTTTCCCCTGCTTTCCGCTATCGGGGCCAAAACCGGCAAAATAGAGATCGGGACCGGTGTAATTGATATGCGCTATGAAAATCCTCTATATATGGTGGAAGATGCCGGCGCTGCCGACCTGATTTCCGGTGGGCGTTTACAATTAGGCATCAGCCGTGGTTCGCCGGAGCAAGTGATTGAAGGTTGGCGCTATTTCGGTTATGAACCTGCCGGAGGGGAAACCGATGCAGATATGGGACGGCAAAAGGCTTTGGAATTTTTGGATAAATTAAAAGGCGCCGGATTTGCCGAGCCTAACCCTCATCCGATGTTTCCGAATCCGCCAGGCTTGTTACGCCTGGAGCCGCATTCTGACGGATTGCGTGAACGCATCTGGTGGGGAGCTGCCTCTAATGCAACTGCGGTTTGGGCGGCCGAAAATGGTATGCACCTGCAAAGTTCCACCTTAAAATTTGACGAAAACGGCAAACCTTTCCATATCCAGCAGGCCGAACAAATTAGATTGTACAAAGAAGCCTGGAAAAAAGCAGGGCATCAGCGCGAACCGAGGGTTTCAGTAAGCCGCTCCATTTTTGCACTGGTAACTGAGCAGGATAGATATTACTTTGGTCAGCAAGCAAAAGGGGCTGATAGTTTTGGGTACATTGAGGCTAATCAGCGGGCAGTGTTTGGAAAGAGTTATGCAGCCGAACCCGATCAGCTCATCAAACAATTAGCACAAGACGAAGCGATACAAGAAGCGGATACGGTGTTGTTGACCATACCGAACACATTGGGCGTTGATTACAATATTCATGTGCTATCTGCTATTTTGGAGCATGTTGCTCCTGCACTGGGTTGGCGATAAATAAGTACAGCGAGACGGTTAAAAAAACGGGGGACATAAAGGAAGCCTCCTATAGCGCGGGTAGAGATGCATTAATAAATCCTACTGTCCGGTTTTATTAATGCATCTCAATTGTCGTGGACGAGACAGAAGTGCTAATTTTATATCATTTGATTATCAGTTATTTACTGATTTGTTAAAAGTAAACGTACTGATAATGAGCGTGTTTTATTGCGTTCCGGGTGTTCCGCCTGAAAAAATGGAACGCTAAACCTGATTTACCTATTTTTGATCATACAGATTCACCGTTAATCCTTCACCTATGAAACAATTTTCTCTTTTGTTGATCTTATGCGTGGCAACATCGCTGGCCAGCGCACAAACTAATATACCGGTTAAACATCTGCCGCGGATTGCTATTGCAGGGTTGGGGATCGAATCGAGCACCTTTTCACCGGCGCTAACGGACGAGGCCGCGTTTCACGCTAAATATGGTGATGCTATTTTCTCGATTTATCCTTTCTGGGCTCCTGATTCAGCCATTCGCAAGGCGGCGGTATGGGTTCCGACAATAGACGGCCACGCCTTACCGGGGGGAGCCGTTAGCAGGGAGGCTTATGAATCGCTGGTTGGGAAAACCCTGGCGGCTCTTCAAAAAAATGGCCCATACGATGGTTTATTTTATGATATCCACGGGGCAATGAGCGTGGTCGGCCTGGATGATCCTGAGGGAGATTTCTTAGTGAGGATAAGAAAAGTGATTGGTAAGAGGACAATTGTTTCAACTGCAATGGATCTGCATGGCAACGTGTCGTGGCGACTGGCTGAAAACAGCGACCTGATTACCTGTTACCGCATGGCGCCGCATGAAGACGCGCTCCAAACCAAACGCCGCGCTGTGACTAACCTGATCGACCGGCTTGAAAGCGGAAAAGGCAAACCGGCTTACAAGGCCTATATAGCGGTCCCAATTCTGTTGCCTGGTGAAAAGACCAGCACCAGGATTGAGCCGGGCAAAAGCCTGTATGAGAAAGTATGGCCGGCAGCTAAACAGGAAGGTATTGTGGATGCGGCGATATGGATTGGTTACGCCTGGGCTGATGAACCACGGAACCATGCGGTAGTGATGGTTACCGGTGATGACAAAGCCAAAGTGGCCAGCACAGCTGAGTACCTGGCTAAAAGCTTCTGGGATGTGCGAAACGAGTTTGAGTTTGTTGCGCCCACTGGCAATTTAAAGGAATGCCTGGATAAGGCGATCGCAAGCACTAAACATCCTTTTTACATCAGCGATTCCGGCGATAATCCGACAGCCGGGGGCGCAGGTGATGTGACATGGACCTTAACACAAATATTGAAACGGCCGGAATTTAAAACGGATCAGGGTCCGTCGCTGATCTATGCCTCCATCCCGGGTCCTGAACTCATTAAAATGGCAATAGCGGCCGGTATAGGTGGCCATGTGGACGGCTATGCGGGTGCGAAAGTAGACGCCAGGCTTGCGCCGCCTGTACACATCACCGGCACAGTAGAGTCGATTGTAAAAGGTGATATGGACGCAGAAGTGGAGGCGTCAATAAAAATGGGAAGTGTGCACATTATCGTGACCCAAAAAAGGAAGCCATATCACCATGAAAAGGATTTTACAAAACTGGGCCTTAATCCAAGGACTGCCGATATTGTGGTGGTGAAGATCGGTTACCTTGAACCTGAGCTATTTGCCATGCGTGCTGATTGGCTCTTGGCATTAACACCAGGCGGGGTAGACCAGGATATTGAGCATTTACCCTATAAAAGATTAACGCGGCCCATTTTTCCATTAGATCACAATATGAAAGAACCTGACCTGAAGGCTAAATTTGTGCCTTCGCTGTAATTTTAATTTAAATGAAACGCTGAAACAGGAAAGAGCATTATTTCATATCTAATTGCTTTATGAACTGACTTTAAACTGACATCTGTTGCCGTTGAAATCATTATTTTCCGCAGCAAAACATTCTTAAAATGAAGAATAAAAAAGGTCTTGAATTTCCGGCGGTGCTGGGCGTACTATTGGCTATAGCCAGTTTCCAGGGTGGCGCGGCTATTGCAAAAGGCCTTTTTCCTGTGCTGGGTGCGGCTGCAACATCTTCGTTAAGAATAGTTTTGTCAGCCATTATCCTGGTTGTTTTTAACCGGCCCAACCTGCGAAATTTAACAACCGCGCAATGGAAAGCTGTTGCCTTGTACGGCTTGACATTAGGGACAATGAATACCGTTTTTTACATGGCAATAGCCCGCATACCGCTTGGTTTGGGTGTTGCCCTTGAGTTTATAGGCCCCCTGGTGCTCGCTCTGACCGGTTCCAGACGTATAATAGATTTTTTATGGGTGCTGCTTGCTGCCATAGGGATTGCACTTATTGCACCATGGAGCAATAAGGGTTTAGATATTACCGGTGTACTACTAGCCTTGCTTGCAGGCGCACTTTGGGCAGCCTATATTTTACTGGGCGGTCGTATATCTCAAATAATGGATGGAGGAAAAGCCGTTACCATTGGGATGATTTTTGCATCTATCCTGGTGTTGCCAGTAGCTATAGGCAATGGATTGTTTGTCCACCTCAGGCCTGTGATGCTGCTGCCGGGGCTTGCGCTGGCCCTGCTCTCAAGCGCCATCCCTTTTACCCTTGAGATGCATGCGCTGCGGAAAATCCCTGCAAAAACGTTTAGTATTTTAATGAGTTTGGAACCAGCCGTGGCCGCATTTTCCGGTCTCCTTTTTCTGCATGAATACTTATCTTTTCACGAATGGCTTGCGGTAGCATTGGTTATTGTTGCAAGTGCGGGAGTTACACTAACAGGAAGAAAAAACGCGCACACTGCGGGTGATGGCTCTTTACGCGATATTTAACCGCTGTTTTTAATTTCTTGTATTAATATAGCTTGAATAAGCTGCCTGTCCAAGCAAAATGTTTGAACAGGCGGGTGGTTGACATGGGTACAACGATTACAACAAATTTAAGCGATTGCAGCCGTTAATGTGATGATAGTGTTTTGTCAGCAATGTAAATTCATTACAGGCCTAAAATAAATGTAAACCTTTTTCATGACACGATAGGAGCGCTTATTGTATGTTGTTTGATTATCAATTAGTTGCAGATTTGTTAAAAGTAAATCACCTGATAATGAGCGTGTTTCACAATGTTCCGGGTGTTCCGCTGTAAAAATGGAACGCCTGGAACGGCTGTTAATGCAAAATGCTTGAATGGTCAGAATGCAAAAGCCTGATCCGCTTTTGCGGACCAGGCTTTTTGTTTATATATTGAGGCTCGATTATGTCCTTACCGCTGATTCTCAGGTTTCGAAATCCAATCCGCGTAATGGGTTTTACCCAGGAAAACAGCAGCTTCCGGCACCAAAGTATCTACAGTAAGCGGCGCTCCTGAATATAAGGCATGGGGATCAGATCCTACTTCGTAGTTTTGATGAGTTGCCTGCAAATATTGCGTTACCCATACCGCTATGCCGAATTTTTCAGGGCCGCCTATTTCCAGGGTTTTATTGACAGGTTTTTCCAATGCCTTTTCGGCCACAAAAGATGCAACGTCTTTGCTCGCGATGGGCTGAATATTTGCCGCGGGCACTATCACTTTTCCATTAGCCATACTCATTTGAGTGATACCTCCTGCAAACTCAAAGAACTGTGTTGCGTGAACAATGGTATAAGGAATTCCTGATGCCCTGATCAATTCTTCCTGCACTTGTTTCGCGCGGAAATAACCGCTGGCCAGTAATTTTTGAGTGCCTACTACCGATAAAGCAATATGATGCTGCACGCCTGCCGCCTTTTCGGCAGGTAACAGATTTTCGTTTGCGGTTTTGAAAAAATTCATCACCGCATTGTCTTCAAATGAAGGTGAATTGGACACATCCACCACTACATGAGCGCCCTGCAATACTTCGGTTAAACCTTCGCCGGTAAGTGTGTTGACACCGTTGTTGGGTGAAGCGGCAATCACCTCGTGTCCTGAGTTCTGCAATTGATTTACCACCTGGCTACCAATAAGGCCGGTACCGCCGATAACAACTATTTTCATGATTTGCATTATTTAAGGTTATTTTAATAATACAAAGTTGAAAATTGCCCGGCAGGGAAAACTTAAGCTGGTTTAAGAAATATACAGGTACTGGTAGGTCTTTAAAGTTTCCATGGAAATACCCATGTAGGAGGCAAAAATAGGGTCGGGAATTCTTTTGATCAATTCAGGATAAGTATTTCTAAAATGGTAATAGAAATCTTTTTTAGACACGGTAGCAAATGTTTTTTGTTTAAATAAGGCAGCGCCATAAGCCCGCTCATGAATTTTATTGAAATACAAGGCCAGTAGGGGAAAGGCTGACAAAAGTGTTTCGTAGTTTTTCCTGCTTATGCAGGTAATTTCTGAATCTTCCATCGCCGCAATCGAATAAACGGCGGGTTTACCATCTGGAAAAGTCTTATAGTCGGTTATCCACCAGTTTTCCAATGCAAAGTGTACGACTTGTTTTTCATTGTTGTCTTCATAAAAAAGGTACAGACAACCTTTATTAACGAAGTAAAGCGTATCACAAATTTCCTTTTCGCTCAATAGCAATTCCTCCTTTTTTACTGCTTTGATTTGGAAGAACTGGGCTATTTTCTCCTGCCCGACGTTAAAGCCGGGGATGAGTTTTTGAATGTGTTGATATAATTGTCCGGTCATGAATTATTTCCCTTTTACAAGATTTTTTCGCAATTCACTCAGGTATTCCGGTGTAAAGCCTAAAAAGGATGCCAATACTTTCTGCGGGATCCGTTGAAGGAATTCCGGGTACTTTGATTGAAATAGCTCATAAAATTCAGGCTTGGGCATTCTCGAAATCATTTGGATCCGGAGCAATGACGCTGCATAGGCCCGCTCATATACTATCCGGAAATACTTTTCCATCACCGGGAATTCTGCCAGTATCAATTCATAGTTTGTGGCAGTAATGGTCAATACCTCAGTAGCCTCCAGCGCCTGGATGGTATAGGCTGATTTCCGCCCGGATCGAAAAGCATTCAAATCCGTCATCCACCAGTTTTCTAACGCAAATTGCTGCGTTTGTTCCGCACCGTTATGATCTGTAAAGAACAAACGAAGGCACCCTTTTACTACAAAAAAATACGACAAGCAACGCTTGTCTTCTTCCTGTAAAACGTCCTTTTTCTTAAATGTCTTTGTTTCAAAAAATGATAATATAGTGTCACCAGCTATCTCAGGACTGGAAGTCAATTTTTGAATGTGCTGTATAAGCGGATGCATTTTTTGTGGAAATTGGACTAAAATATAAAAAACGGATAAGAATCCAGTGGGTAGGGGAAAAGTTAATGCTAATAGTGCGGCTATAACACCGATCATAGCTTAAATTGCTTTTTCGTATAACAGCTCCTAAAACTATCCTTTAAAAGGGTTAAAATTTAACCAGCAGCTTTTCAGAAATAAGCTTACCCTCTTTATAGTATTCGAAAAACCAACCATCGTTCTTTTTTAGGACTATCCCGTTAGCAGTAGCGTTACCGGCTATAAAATAATTCTCCGCCGAGGTTTTCAGGATGGTTAAAACGATTTTCGGGGTAGTATCAATTAATTGGTACCCGTTGGCTATTGCCTGGGCATATAATGTTCCTGCCTGCTGATTGGTTACCGCTTCAGTTGGTTTTGCCGTTGTTGCTGAAGCTGCTATTGCTGATTTTACAGGTTCAGTTGAAGCTACTGGTGCAGCCATTTGTTTTATAGGTTCAGTTGCGGCTATTGTTGTAACCACTGGCTGGGCTGGCTCATTGGTTGATCCGTTATAGGCATATGAAATCTGGTCTAAGGATGTAAAGGCGTCCTTTAAAGCCATATAGTAGGCAGTTTTATAATCTTTCTCCCGGCTTTTACCTTCTTTACTTTTAAAAACGATATTACCCTGGCAATCTTTTAATACAAGCGTTAGTCCTGTGGTAAACATTCCGCTTTTTTCCAATACGTCAGCACTTAATGCGCGGCATTTATTGTTAGCCACTTCGTTTGGTAATTCAGCATTATCAAGATAAACTGTAAAACCCTTATCCTGTAAAAGGACTTTTGTCAGGCTGTTTAGTGAGTACTGATCATTTTGCTTAAGGAAATTAAATTTTTCGGGCACCACTACATATTTGTAATTATTAATGGTGTTTTGCGAATAGCCTGAAAAATAGACAAGTAAAAAGAGCACTAATACATATCTTTTCATATAAAAGCGATTATAAAACTTAATTTAAATTATTAACCTGATTGAAAATCGATAATAGCAGTAATTGTTTTTTTATTTAATAGCACTAAAATTAGTGTTATTTATTGACAAGTTTTAGTCAGATGATTATTGATACTATCTTAAAATTTGATCAATTATTTTCTCATCGAGCATTCTAATCATCCAACCCTTTTCCATCCAAAATTTGCGGTATATATTTTTCAACCCGTGCTTCCCGGGTTTTGGATTGTTTTGCTTGAGAAAAATGAAGCAGGTATCCTTTTTGCCGTCCGGGTGTCAATGCCTCAAAAGCAGTCTTCAAAGCAGGGATCCGCTCTAATTTATATTGAAATTCTTCAACAATGGTGAATTCTTCGGTCTTTTTAAATTCCACTTTCAAGCCGGCTTTTTCCACTTCAATGGCTTCGTAAATATAGGCTTTCAGGGCGGATTGCTGCTCAACTATTTCGCTGATATCAGTAAACCGTGCCTGGCGCGCCGCCTGCACATTCTCTGTTTGCTGGATCAGGATCCCATCGGCATCATTTAATAAGGCACCTTTAAAAAACAGAAATGCACAGTATTCTTTAAATGCATGTATTAATACGATGTTGCTTTTCTGAAACGTGTAACAGGGGCAACCCCACTTCAATTCCTCGGTCAGCCCGCAGTTAAGGGCGATCATTCTCAATTGTTCCAGTTCTTCCTGCCACTTTTTGGCTTTATTAAAAAAGAAATCAACTTTAGGATTCGTTCCGTTCATCGTTATCGTATTTTATTTGTGAAAAATTTAGACTTTTAGCGAGCCACGAAAACCCCTGGCTGCATAGTATGATTCTGCTCCATTATGATAAACAAAGATAGTGTTGTAGCGGCGATCACAAAAGATGGCTCCGCCCAGTTTCCTGATATCAATAGGAGTTTTCACCCAGCTCGATGTTTTTGTATCGAAATTTCCAAGTTGCTGCAACTCCCGGTATTGTTCTTCCGATAAAAGCTCAATGCCCATAACCGCCGCCACATCAACGGCGCTATTTTCCGGTTTAAATTCTTTCCTTGACTCATGCGCTTCACGGTCGTAACAAAGGCTTCTGCGGCCTTTTGGACTTTCTGCCGAACAATCATAAAAGATGTATTCATCCGTCTGTTTATCATAAGCAACAACATCTGGTTCCCCGCCGGTACTTTCCATGTCATCAAGCGACCACAGTTTTTCAGCATTGGCTTCCAGCTTTGCCTGTACTTTAGCCCATTCAATACCTTTATGGCGGTTCATGTTCTTCTCAAAACGGGATTTCAATGCGCTGAGTAACTCTCTACTTTGTTCTTGCGATAACGCCTTTTTAGTGCTGTTGATGTTGTTCATAATTAGTCAACCGAAATAATTTTTCTATTAGCAGGCCTTAAATACCATGATAAAACAGTAAAAATGGCCAGTACAACCGGGGCAATTATTTGAATAGAAACATCATTGCTGGCAATATGTGAAATTACCGCACCACTCATAACAAAAAATATACCCGCGTATGCCCATTCCTTAAGCAATTTAAATCCAGGGATTAATATTGCAATTATGCCTAATACCTTCCAAACACCGATAAGCGAAATAAAGTAAGTAGGGTACCCGAGAGGTTTAAAACCCTGTATAACCCCCTTTACCTGCATAGCCTGTGCTAATCCGCCTGAAAAAATACAAAAAGATAATATTACGGTAATTATCCAATATCCAATAACCTTTCTCTTTTCCATTTTTAATTATTTTAAAGTGTTTAATATTTCTTGTATTCTATTATGTGCCATGTTTATGCCCTGGGCAAAGGGTAGTTTCAACACCTGGTCTCTTTTTGCAACAGATTCGTATATTACGTGCATATTGAGTTTGCAGGTGTTATCGGTAACTCGTTCAAACTCACAGATCTCGAGCTGAACGCCAAAAGGCACATTATCCATTTCAAATGTCCTGGTGATTTTCCGGTTTTGACTAAACTCATGGATTACCCCATTGGCCTTAAATACCACATTTCCTTTAGCATCACTTGTTTCAAATTCATAACTGCCATGCTTTTTACATTCCAGCTTCAGCACTTTCGTTCCCATCCATTGCTCAACAAGTTCGGGCTCTGCATACGCTTTAAAAAGTAATTCCAAAGGCAAATCAAATTCCCTGGTGATCACTAAATCCTGTTTGCCGTCTTCGGCATTAATTTTTGTTTTTAGTTCCATAGTATTCTATTTTTTTGGTTTGTAGTTTTTCATTATGGTTTCCAATATGTTAAACCTGTCATCCCACATTTTGCGGAATGGTTCAATAAAGTCAGCTACTTCTTTCATGTTTTTTGCATTTATGTTATAGAAAATTTCTCTGCCGTTTTGTTTTTGTTCAAGCAATTCGCACTCGGTGAGTATTTGCAGGTGTTTTGAAACTGTCGGCCTGGCTGTGTCAAAGTTTGAGGCTATTGCACCTGCTGTAAGGGCTTGTGAAGCAACTAACAGAAGTATAGCCCTTCTTGTCGGGTCGGCTATGGCTTGAAATACATCGCGTCTTAAATTCATTGTGTAGTTATTTGACTACAAATATATATGTAGTTATTTAACTACGCAATATTTTTTTACAATTTTTTTAAAAAGAAAGGGTAAGAGGTTGGATTTATAGATAGAATTGCCAGATCGTTGTTTCAAAAAGATTGAAATAACCGTCAACTAAGCTGTAGAAGTAGTAACTTTCTAAATATTTTGATGCAAACGCAATATGAAAAAAATAGTCATTCTTTGTTTAACGATAGTTATCCCATTAGCCACTTTTGCCCAGCCACCTGTACACTGCCTTATTAAAACCTCGCAGGGCGATATAGCTATTGAGCTTTACCCGACCAAAGCGCCAATCACGGTAGCAAACTTTATGCGTTATGTCGACAAGAAACTGTACACCGGCAGCAGCTTTTTCAGGGTGTGTACGCCCGCTAACGAAGCCACACGAAAAGTAAAGATCCAGGTGATCCAGGGTGGCAATGTACCTGACAGTTTGAGCCTGGACAGTATAAAAATTGAAACTACCAAATATACGGGCCTGCTGCACAAAAACGGCACACTCTCAATGGCGCGCAGCGGCCCAAACTCCGCAACAAGCCAGTTTTTTATCTGCATCAATAACCAGCCTGCTTTAGATTATGGCGGCGCCCGAAATCCCGATGGGCAGGGTTTTGCCGCATTTGGCAGGGTAACCAAAGGGATGGATGTTGTGAAGCTAATTCAATTGCAAAAAGATATCTCGCAATATTTGGTTAAGCCAGTGAAAATTTATGGGGTGAGTAGGGTGGAGTGATCAATTGGCGCTTTCCAATGTCGGCGATTATTCAATCTTGGCCTTTTACGTTGCCCACACTCGTGAAGCGTTCCGTTTTTGCACGCGGAACACCCGGAACGCTGTGAAACATGCTCATTATCAGGTTTTTAGATTTTATCCTGTCATTGAAATATTGTAAGTGACTGATTGCCAATTGTTTTTAAATTTATGTTTTTGCGTGTGTTGCTGTATTTTATTTATAATCAGTGTATTGTTGTTTTTAGTTAATTAAAATTGCTGGTTTTTGCTTGTTTTAACTGAACAGTAAATTAGGTTAGCGCAAATGTAAGATACTGTGTCGGTGGTTACATACCTGTATAGTTGTTCGTAGACCCAGTCTGCGGGATTTAGGAAGTGAGCGGGATGGAGTGTGTGGGGAGAAGTTGTACATGTTTTAAACTATCATAGGCGTCCATTAAAAATGAGCTCAAATTAAAACTAACCTAAATTTATTATGATATGTTCCATTAAATACTTTTGATTCCTATCTTTAATCTCTTATAAAAATAATAAGATCAATATTAAAAATGAAAAATATATTTAACCTATATCTTATTTCAGGAGTTGTCTGTTTGGTACTTGGATTGCTGATCTTATTTTTAAGGCAAGATATTGCATATATGCTGGATTTCGGTAGAAGATATGAATCCATTATGGTGATATCTGGGATTTTATTTGTATTGGTGGGCGTTTCTTTAGCACTGTATATTTATCTTCAATTTAATAAAAAGGACATTTTTATACAGTACAGCGATATCATACGAGAAAAGAATACTGAAGTAATCTCTTCAAAAATAAAAGCTATCAGCGAAGATCAAAAAAATGAAACAATAGAAAAAAATATTGAAGAATTACCGGTAAGCGATCCGTTATTTGATCTTATTAAAAAAATAAGCAATGAAGATATGTTAACCTTATTTAATGAAAAATTTGGTCAATCAATTGAAAATAGCATTAAAGTAAGTAAAATTGATCAACATCTTACGGTACTTCAACAGCGGATTAATTTTGAAATTGCCCGACTAACCAAAAGTGCAAATGTCAATTTGGTTTTTGGTACAGTGGTGACCGCTTTAGCCGTTGGTATATTGGCTTACGATGTCTTTACTACGAAACTTACGACTTTAACCTTAATAATTGTACTTGCTCACTACATTCCTAGAATTTCTATTGTTGTGTTTGTGGAGATTTTTGCGTTCTTTTTTTTGAAAATTTATAAAACTAATTTGTCTGATATCAAATATTTTCACAACGAACTAACAAATATTGAAATGAAACTAGCCAGTATCAAATCAGCATTTGTGACAAATAATGAAACAATAATTCAGTTTACTGTACAGGAGTTAGCAAAAACGGAAAGAAATTTCATATTAAAAAAGGATGAATCAACAATCGAATTAGAAAAGGAAAAAATTGATAACTTCAATAATAAAAATATAGCTGACGCTTTAAAAGAGCTGGTTAAATTAAAATAAATCAAAAGTTAAGGCGCTTTAGATATAACATTAAACTAGTATAAGAATATCAAAGCCTGTTAAATGCCAACGCTGTATTGCGTATCACCCCATCAACCCCGGATAATACCGCTCAATCAACTCCTTCGCCTTTTTATCCAATTCTTTAATCAACCTCGGCTTATCCTGCGCCCTCAATCCCTTTTGGTTAATTTCATTAATTAAACTCCAGTTTTTACCCTGTCGCCTGCAAGGATATTGGCTTTTATGTCTGTTATACATGAGCTAGATAGAAGTGGCCGGGCCCAGTTCCTGATTGCCACCCACTCGCCGATGCTTATTTGTTACCCTGGTGCTACTATTTACCAATTTGATGAAAGTGGGGTGAGCGAAACCGGCTATGAAGATACCGAGCATTTTAGTCTTACTAAATCATTCCTGGATAACCCGGCATTGTATCTTCGCCATTTGATGGACGACTAAATTAAACAACTCTCGCCCGTTCAAGCGTCCCGCTTGAATGCTAAAAACTCTGAGCGTCCCGCTCATGAATATCTTCGGAATGCCTTAAAGCCTTTTACTTGAGCGTGGACGCTCAAAACTTAACGTGTTCAAGTGGGACACTTGAACAGGCGGCGGGATAGACCGCAAATTTAGTAACTCACACCATCAACCCCGGATAATAACCCGCAATCAACTCCTTAGCTTTTTTATCCAATTCCTTAATCAACCTCGGCTTATCCTGCGCCCTCAAACCCTTTTGGTTAATCTCATTTATCAAACTCCAGTTTTTATCAGGATGCTCCGGACTTGGGTCAGCTGGTTCTTTCGCTGTTAGGTCATAACGGGTAAAATCTATTACCATTTCGGGCGTGTTTTGGTGCCAGTCGCGTAAAAGGGCCAACCGGAATTCCTTATTCATAAACCATTTGATCTCGAGGTTATTGTACGAGTCGCCAAGGCCCGAACCGCGTTCCTCGAAACGGTAATTCCATTTGTCGTTGTTTTTGTGCTGGTTTCGCCAAATGTTTCCGTATTCCCCAAAAGTTACAAAGCGGGTATCGGGCCAGCGCTTTTTAGTACCGGTTACCCACATTTCCAGCGCATTGCATACCAGTTCTTTCCCAAATTCATAAACCAGCTGCGCTTCCCAGATATTGGTTACCCAACCAAACCCATTTAATTCATAACCTTTGTCAAAATGGATGGACTGGGTGTGCATAACCTCCCTGTGCCCCAAATCAAGCCCCCATCCAATGTAGGTTTCAATCGGCCCGACACCACGGCGGCTGTTATAGCCCGTTATCTCGTGGTCGGACGCACCGCTTCTGCGTGCGCAAATAAAATCCATTGTCCATCCATCCAGGTTTACACAATCAATAAAGTCTTTGTCATTTTGTGCTGGTTTGCAAAAATGTTCTGTAGAAGGATAAAAAGGATAGGAGGGTGAGCCATCAGCTCCACCGCCATCTATGTTCGATTGGCTCCATATCACAGCATGGGCCGTATGGATCTTTTCTTTTTCTGCCAGATATTGTAGATTATTGGCTGATAAAAATCCTCCCATTATAGCCTGCGGCCTGTAACCGTTACCCACAAAATCAGTGATTGTTTCAATAGCCTCCGTCATTTCCCGGTTTATCCTTTCGCGCGGCAAATACATTGCGGGGAAGTATCCCGGAAAATAGGAAACCTCATCGCCGTATTTCCTCTGGCACTCAGCGGCATAGTTCCTGATCTCGACATAATTCTTTCGCTTATCTTCCAGGGCATTCAACGTGAACCCCCAGGTAAGCCTTCCATCGGGATTGTTTTTAGCAAAAGCCTCTCTCATCCACCTCACCCCGTCTAATGTATGCCATGCAGATTCGTCCCGTGGGTGCAGCTTAATATCCCTTGATACTTCCCATGGCGTTGTGCGGATCATGATGCAGAAGGTGACAAACCTATTGCCGTTTAAAGAAACAGGTTCCTGCTCATTTAACAGGAACGACCCCATTCCTTTAAATAAATTTGACCCATTAACTGCTAAACCCGCTCCTGATATTGCAGAGCTTTTTACGAAAGTGCGTCTATCCATATTTAATTATACTTGCCGTTAAAGATATTAAATCTTTTAGCTCATGGTCTTGCCGGATTATTCATTGTCCAGAATTCATAAATTTTATTGTCCTTAAATTTAAGGATATCGGTTCCTACAATAGTGAATGTTTCACCGGCAATGTCATTAGGCAATTCTGAACGTCCATCAAAAACTATTTGTGCTTCCCAATGTGCCGTTACAACCTGTTGCTGAACATCAACAAAAGGACCTGCAAGCGTTTTATACTTCAAGTACCTGTATTTATTTCTTATGCTGCTTACCATTTCTTTTACACCTGATCCATCAACAATATTGTTAGGGTCATACCTGGCTGCGGCAGTTAAATGCACTTTTAGTCCTTCTGCTATAATGTTTTTGGTAATAGACAAATCGCCGTTCCACATTGAAGCCCAACTTTCCCAAATATGATTGCCAATGTGTGTGATCTCATCAATGTTATTTAATTTTGTTGTTTGCATAATTGAAGTGTTTTTAAGTATAAACAAACCTACTACTAATGCTAACCCCAAAAAATAAGGTACATTAAGATTTTCAAATAGCTTGCTATTTTTGTTTCATAGCGCTATAAAATTCGGGGGTGACGCCTAGAAATGAAGCAATATATTTTTGTGCGATCTTTTGCTCCAGTCCGGGGTAAGTTTTGATAAACTGTTTGTGCCTTTCATTAGCTTTTTGCGAAAGATTAGATGTAATTCTATTTTGATAAATTACAAAGGCATTTTGAAAAAGCATCCGGAAAAAGCGCTCAAACTTTGGTATTTTTTCGTAAAGCTTTTCTAAATTGTTTTTGCTGATCTGAATTATATCTGTTTTAACTAAAGCATCAATAGTATATGCAGCCGGTTTTCCTGTAATGAAGCTATACATATCGCCAGACCACCAATCTTCAGGAGAAAACATTACAATGTGTTCTTTTCCCATATCATCAATAGTATAGGTACGAAGACAGCCTTTTGCAACAAAGGTTTGATACCTGGATACACCGCCTTCCTTTAATAAAAATTCTTTCCGCTTAATTGTTTTTAATTTCAGTAATGAGAGGAAAAAAAGCTCTTCTTCTTCAGTTAGTGAAATGTGCTTTGCTACGTTTGAAAGAATAAGCTGGTACATAGGTTAAATATGGATAAATGCCTAAACTAATACTTCGTCTTATAAAATCAAAGAGGTTCAACATTATTCCCCCTTTGGTACCAATTGAACAAGAAGTATGGTTTCACCTTGCGCAGATACTATTTATATCCAATATCCATAAACTCAGTTATCGGCTTATACCCAATTTTTTTATAGATAGAATTTGATGTTGGGTTTGCTTTATCGGTAAAAAGCCCGCAATATTTAAAGCCGTTTTGTAAAATGTATTCACTTAATTTTTGAACATGGCTGGTTGCATAGCCGTTTCCTCTATATTCTTCGGGCGTGTAAACAAGGCCGATTATCCCTGCATTTTTTGTTTTGCGGTTTATAGCCGCCATACATACTATATTGCCCTTGTCTGTCCACTTAAAAATATCTCCTAAAGCAATTTTTGCCTGCGTGGTTTTTAGAACCTGCTCTTTACTATTTCTAACTGCCGGACTTTTCTCATCTTCAAATGTTAAAGCCCACCTGGCAACTAAATCAACATCATTACTATCGGCCAGTTCAAATTCACCTGTTGCAGCCGGTAGTTTATTTACAGTTGTTAGTTGGTGAACTATCAACGTCATATCAACATATGGCTGCTTACCGTAAAAATCAGAAAACTCATTTACATAAAAATCCTTTCCGAACACGCCCTTTAAATCAATATTGTTTTCCAGGTAATAATCAGCCAATTCTTTTATATAGGTGTTATTGTTTGTTTCGCCTGCAATAATTGCTTTGGCAGCAGTTTTAATTGAAGCTGCCATTATTTTATCGCCATCAGTAGCATTAATAAATACACAGCCTTCCTGTACCTTGGTTTTATCGGTAAATCCATTGCAGAGACCTAAAATAAGGTTATTTTCCAGTTCTCTTTTCTCTAAAAAATGTTCAGTATCTTCAAGAAATAGCTGTGGCGTTTTATATTTGTTGATCATATGTTTAAGAGTTGACAATTTCAAAATCAGATCCGGACCAATTTATTAATTTCGACCCAAACTTCTCAGATAAATCAATGTCAATCTATCAAAAAATTGGGGTCTTTATGATAATATTAGGGATTGGAATGTTGTTTTTTGGCGCCTCGATGTTTACATATCAAGGTTCATCATTAAATCCTATTATTAGTAAAATAGGAATGTATTCCTTCTTTCTTTGGTCGCCAACTATAATTACGGGTGTAGTCTTGTTATTTATTCGAAAAAATAAGTCCAGGTAACTGTAAAGCTCCATCTTATAAATCTTTCATGGTCAGGGTCATGTTCTATCAGTCCTGTCAGCCATAGATGAAGCGAAGCGCAAGTCTTTGTATCCACACCGGCAAAAGCGTTTCATTTTCACAAACCGAACACTTGGAAAAAAATGAAATATACTGATTATCAGTTGTTTTTCCTTTTATCAAGGGGTAAATAAATTAAGTAGCTGATAGTCAATTCTTACGCTATCAGCCTTTTTATCAAAGTAACATTAATTATTATATTTAGCTAATGAAAAAAGCGCTGATCCTGTTACACCTTTCCGTATTTCTTGCCGGGTTTACCGGTGTTTTTGGCAAACTTATTTCACTTAATGCAGGGCTGATCAGCTGGTACAGGCTTTTTTTATCAGGGTTAATGTTATTGCTGATCCTGGCAGTTAGCGGAAAGCTGAAAAAAATAAGTTTTAAAGATGTTTTAAGGATTGCCTTTGCAGGCTCGCTTTTGGGTTTGCACTGGATCTTCTTTTATGCAAGTATCAAATATGCAAATATCTCGGTTGGGGTTGTTTGTTTCTCGTTAGGCAGCTTCTTTACCGCTTTACTTGAGCCATTGATAAACCGCAGAAAGTTCTCTGTAGGCGAACTGCTTTTAAGCGGACTTATCTTGTGCGGCATTGCCCTGATATTTGGCCTTGATGCAACTTACCGCACCGGCATTATAATGGGGGTAATTTCAGCAATACTGGTTGCCTTGTATACTATTTTTAATAAGCGCCTTACCAAATCATTTAACAGTTCAACCATCACCCTTTATACCATGTTGGGAGGATGCGCCGGTGTAACCATTGTAATGCCTTTATACCTGTATTTTTCACCTGTTGCTACATTTATACCATCCTTGCCCGATTTTGGCTACCTGCTGCTACTTTCGCTGGTATGTACGGTTTTAATGTACTCTATGATCACAACTGCCCTGCAAAAGATCTCGGCTTTTACTGTAAACTTAGCGTTTAACCTCGAACCTTTATACAGTATAATTCTTGCAATCATATTTTTCAAAGAAAACCGGGAATTATCCATAGGCTTTTATGCCGGTTTGTCCTTAATTGTGTTTTCTGTAGTATTGCAAATGTTTAGGGTTGCACTGGAGCAGAAGAGGCTAAGTGTGGTGTAAAACCATTTTATTCAATCCAAATTACTCCTTATTATACTTATTCCTATACTCGTTAGGCGTCATCCCTGTTATCTTTTTGAAAACATCCCTAAAGGTTTTTACATCGGCATAACCCACTTCATACATCACTTCATTAATTGATTTTCTGCCTATCTCCAGCTGCTTTTTAGTCGCTTCAATTTTTACACGCTGAATGTATTCAACAACAGTGTTCCTGGTTGCTTTTTTAAAGCGGCGTTCAAACGTTCTGCGGCTAATATGGACGGTATCTGCAACCTGGTCAATGGTTAATTTATCAGCATAATTTTGTTCGATAAATTCCTGGGCATTTATTATCACCTGGTCTTTATGGTTCTTTTGCCCGGTAAAAATGATAAAGGGCGATTGGTCTTTTCGGTCGAGATCTATCACAAAAAACTTTGCTGTATGAATAGCAATACTGCGGTTGGTGTATTTTTCAACCAGGTATAACAGCAGATTCCAGTATGCATTATTTCCACCGCTTGAGTACAAACCGTTTTGGTGGGTTATAACTTTTTCATCTACCAGGTTTATATCCGGGTAGTAATACCTGAACTCGTTCACATAGGCCCAATGTGTAGTGCATTGCTTGCCCTTTAGTAAACCGGTATATGCAAGCAAAAAAGCGCCTACACAAAGACTGGCTACTTCCGCACCCTTTTTATATTGTTCTGTTATCCATGGTGCAAATTCCCTATTAATATAGGAGCCACCAACGGCATCACCCGTCATTGAGGGGATGATCACCAGGTTAGTATGCTCAACCTCATCTATCAATGCATCGGTTGTTATATGAAACAGGCCATTATTGAGCTTTACTTCTTTTGAAAGCCCAACCAGCTTTACCCGGAATAACGGCTCCTTGTCTGATTTTTCCAATAGCTCATTCACTATTTTAAATACATATCCTGCATCAGCAATAGATGCCGCTACTGCATTTTTAAGTACTAAAATTGAAATGTCGATCATATGTTAAAGGTAAAATATATTTTTGTCGTAATCACCCCCTTCACATTGTCGTATTAACACGCTCTGCAACAGGATTATTGCACTTAACTTTGTTGAAATAAAAAACCACAACATTATGATCAGCATTAATCCTTACTTAAATTTCATGGGCAACACAGAAGATGCCATGAATTTCTACAAATCAATATTTGGCGGAGAATTTACTATGTTTCAGCGTTTTAATGAAAGTCCTGGTCACGACAAGATGCCCAAGAAAGAACAAACCATGGTCATGCATGCTTCACTTCCCCTGGGTCCGCACAATTCACTGATGGCAACTGATACCCTTGAGTCAATGGGGATGGAGTTAACCATTGGTAATAATTTTTACATGAGCGTTAATACCGAAAGCGAGGCGGAAACCGACAAGCTTTTTAATGGCCTGGCAGAGGGCGGTAAAATTGAAATGCCGGTGAACCAAACATTTTGGGGCGCGTACTGCGGAATGTGCCGTGATAAATTCGGCATCCAATGGATGATCAGTTACGACAAAAATCAAACTGCATAGATTTTTGGGTCTCGAAAATCTATTTTCAATTTTAATAACAAAGCCTGGTATGAAAATATCAGGCTCTTTTGTTTTTAGATATTATAAGTAGTACAATCGTACGTAACAAAATGGTTTGCGGTTTAAAATATTTAAACTACTTTTCATCCGCCAAACCCTTTTTCATGTATCTGTTGCGTTCGTTGTTGTTTTTTATACTCCTTATCTATTGTTTTGCTGCTTACAGTCAACAGGATATGGATCTTCATCTGAATGAAACTTTTCTCGCAGGGAAAAATATTCTTAAGGTAAAACGAGATTTCCATGATCCTTACCTGTGGGTGCTGGCTCAAAATAATGAAGTTTACCGCATCAATAGCATTACAAAACAGGTTGATAATTTCACCGGCATGTTTAGTACATATAATAGCTATCACTTTATTGATATTGCTGGAGTAAGCAAGGATACCGTATATGTTGCCACAAATAACAAATACGTTATTCAAAGTATAGCAGGGGCAGTAAGTTTGATTGGCGCAAACGGTGAAATTCCGGGAAATGTTAATTCAATAGGAGTAGACCAGGCAGGCGCAAATAATGGATTTATACAAAATGATCACACTTTATTAATAGCTACCAATCATGGCATTTGCCGCTACAATGTTAAAAGCCATGCCATACTGCCTATCCCCAAGGATTCGCCGAGCCAGATCTTTGAAGCCACTTACCGCACTGAGATGTTAACGGATGGTGAGTTTTGCAGGTGTTACCCAGATACGGTTGATCATGTTCCGGCAATGGAGCTGATAAATTATACAATTTACTCCGGTGAATTATGGACGGGGGGCAACAGCTTCGGCAATACTATAAAGTCAGCATTTTATAACGATGGTGATGCCTATGATCCGGCTTACGAGTTTGTGGTTTATTCAAATCAGTTTTGGGCTACGGAAAACGGCTTGTTCGAAAATTTTTGGGACTACTCGTATTCGACCAATTTTGGACATGAGCATTATTTAAAGGGTGTAAATATTAGTAAGATCACCTCTATTTATGGCCTGTATAGTTTTGGAGAAGGTGTAGTAAGAGAGAATTTGTTGATAGGTTCAGCACAGGGCTTGTATTTTTCAAACTCAAAATATCATGGCGGGCCTATAGCTAAGTATTCATTTTTTCATTATAGCGGTTTAGGAAACAAAGGGATCAATGATGTTTGTGTGAATGCCTTATCCTATACCAAACCTGTATGCGAGGACGGGATTTGGATTGCTGCAGTTGATGGACTTTATTTGTTGAAACCTGATTACGGACCTTATATTAACAGTATGCAAAAACTAAACGTTATACAGTTTGACGGACAGGACTTTAATACCAGTGAGCTGCAGTTATGTGCCAATACATCGGCCAAAGCAGTAATACAAGGTTATACGGGTAATGTAGTACAATGGTATAAAAACGGCCAGGAGATTCCTAATGAAAGTAATACAACATTAAACATAACTAAAGCCGGCGATTATAATGCTATTTTATACGACCCTTGTTCGGCTGTTCATTTTGAAACCAATCATTTAAAAGTCACTCAAATTGCCGCCCCTGTTTTTACATTTAACTATCCTGACAATTTAAACTATTGCGACGGCTCAACAGCAACATTAAAAACAGAAGATAAACCAAATTACCAGTATAGGTGGTATAAAAATGGCGAGCTTAATGGTAGTACAACAGCATCACTCGATATTACTGAAAATGGGAAATATAAGGTAGAAGTAAGCGCATGTTCCAATAATTGGGTTGCCTCAAAACAAGTGCAGGTTAATTTTATAAAAGTGCCTCAGCCGGTTATAAAACCCGATAAACAGGCTTATTGTGTTGGCGATAACGCTAAGTTATCAGCAATTGTACCAATCGATGCTTCAAATATTATTAACTGGCAACCCTATCAATATCGCTGGTATACTAATGGTGTATTAAATGGAAATACCGCTGATAATTTTACAGTTAGTGAACCCGGTAAATACAGCGTTGAAGTAACTTCCTGCTCAGGTGAGTGGGTTGCATCGAAGGATTTGCAGGTCGATTTTATATCGTTAACAAAACCAATTATTGCCGCCGATAAACCGGCCTATTGTATAGGCGACGGAGCTGTACTGTCATCCGGTTTTATTAATGACGGTACCTATACAATAAATTGGTTTCGCAATGGGGATATTATAAACGCTGATCAGAATAAAGCTACCATAACTGCTAACCAAGACGGCAATTATTCGGTAAATATTAGCAATAATTTAACAGCCTGCAGCCAGGCTTCGGATCTGTTTATGCTCAAATTTGATACACCACCTGATATCAGTATTCAACAAATAATCAACACAACCTTATGCGATGGAGAAACCGTAAAGCTAAAGGCGTCCTATTCCGGGGGGAGTATTAAATGGTCTACAGGAGAAATATCAGATCAGATAAATGTTAATCAATCAGGTCTTTATTCAGCAACGGTAACAACTCCGGGGGGCTGTATGGTTACAAAAGGGAACACTGTGCAATTTTTTCACAACCCGGAGTTGGCAATTCCCGATGCCACACTTTGCCAGTTTACAAATGAGGCAATAACGCTTACAGCTCCCGATGGCTTTGTGAAGTATGAATGGAACGGACAAGCAAGCGGTTCAACCTTTTCAACCAGCAGCTTAGGTAAGGTTACCTTAACGGTTACTGATCATAATGGCTGCAAAGCTTCGCAAACCATTAATATAAGCAGCCATTGTAAGGATATTCATATCCCTAATACCTTTACGCCCAACAGTGATGGTATAAATGATACCTGGGTTATTTCGGGGCTTGATAACGATCTTTCAGTAACCGTAAAAACATTTGACAGGTATGGCAATTTATTATTTCAAAGCATTGGATATGCGGCGCCCTGGGACGGTACTTATAAGGGAAAGAAACTTCCGGCAGGTGTGTATTATTATGTTATAAGCGCAAGAGCCAAACAGGTGTTAAGCGGTTCGGTAACAATAATTTACTAAGAATTATTAACAGTCCTGTAATTCTAATTTAAACAGGCTAAGTGATAACTTAACAGAAACTTAAAACAAATATCAAACAAAATCATGTTATTAATATTTAGCTTTAATAAACTAAAAAGCCTGTAAATTATGAAAACACAAGAAGTAGCCGAAAAACTGGTACAGTTTTGCCGTGAAGGTAAAAATATTGATGCCATAAATGAATTGTATGCTGACAATATTGTAAGCCTTGAAGCTAAAGGCTCGCCAATGGAACGTACAGAGGGTAAAGAGGCTGTAATAGGGAAAAATCAATATTGGTATAGTACGGTTCAGGAAATTCATAGTGGCGAAGTTTCTGAACCTATTATAAGCGGTAATTTCTTTACTGTATCAATGCATATGGATGTTACCTATAAAGAGGGCGGAAGAATGCCGATGCATGAAATTGCGGTTTATGAAGTAAAGGATGGGAAAGTTGTTTTTGAGCAGTTTTTCTATAATATGTAAAATAATCTGCGCAGGATTAAAACTTACGAAGTTTTGAAAACTTCGTAAGTTTGACTTATCGGAGAATCACTCTGCTAAAAGCTTTTTCTTTTGCGAATCATACTCAGCCTGGGTAATCCCGCCAGCATCCAATAGCTTTTTCAATTTTAGTAGTTCATCTGCAATACCAACATGATTAGAGGCATTTGAATTTGAACCGGCACAAGGAGTCACCTCGCATGCGGCAATAGCTTCTACAATCCAAATGTCATAGTTGTTTATTCCGCCGGTTTTTGTAGTAAATACAACCTTTTCGGTGCCTGACATTTGTGAAACCTTTTTGATTTTTTTAATGATAACGTTGCTAAGCGAGAAATCTCTACGTGCACTTAAATCGTTGCCATTACGGCGGGGAGGCATAAACGGGGGAGGTGTGATCTGGATATATTTAAACCCGCCATCAGGCATTGATCCCATTCCAACCTTTACCGTATCACCTACATGGTAAGTTTTTCCGTTATCGGCTTTAAATTCCTTTAGATTTTGGCAGAAAACAGAAAGAGGTATTAAGCTTATAATAATAAAAAGTAATTTTTTCATCTCTTAAATATTTAGGTGTTTACAAATACAAGTTTAGTGTATAATTGTTTTTCCTGGTCATAATTGTCATTTTAATTTTTTATTTAAGCATATTACTAATGTTATTAAATTTACAATGCTAAATGAATCTGTTAATCAAATAGATACAGCCAATGACAACCCTTAACACATTAGAAAATAAACCTTCAGCAATAAGGATCCAATCTGTTGACCTGCTGCGAGGCGTTGTGATGGTACTGATGGCTATTGATCATGTTCGTGTATATTCAGGCATGCCTGCGGGAGGGCCGGAGCCGGGCATTTTTTTTACGAGATGGATAACCCATTTTTGCGTGCCCGCATTTGTATTTCTTGCCGGCACGAGTGCTTTTTTATATGGGAATAAGTTAAATAATAAGCATAAGTTATCAGGATTCCTGCTTTCACGTGGCTTTCTTTTAGTCGTTTTGGAGTTAACCCTCATCCGCTTTTGCTGGACGTTTAACCTTAATTATGCCCAATTTACACTGGCTGGCGTTATCTGGATGTTGGGTTGGTGTATGGTGTTACTGGCCTTGTTTGTAAGGCTTCGCCCTTTAACTATTGGCATAATAGGGTTGTTTGTTGTTTTCTGCCAGCAAATTTTCCATTTCGTTCCTTTGATCCTGCCATTGGGTTGGCGTGCCTCATTTGGATGGTTTTGGGAGTTTATTTATCCTTCGGGAGGAGACTGGTTGCCAGGCATTAATATTCTTTATGTGCTTGTTCCATGGATAGGCGTAATGATGGCCGGTTATGGCTTTGGCATAATCCTGTTAAAACAAACAGATAAGCGCAGAAAGCTTTGCCTGCGGATCGGGCTTGCTGCTATAGCAGTTTTCTTGGTCGCCGCTATCCTGGTAATCTGCTTTGGACCTGCATACAAGGGCAATAACCCTTTTTTATTACGGATCCTTGATCAACAAAAATATCCTGCATCACAGCTTTACCTGCTTATGACGCTTGGCCCTTTGATTGCTTTGGTGCCGTTTGCTAACAAAGTTAAAGGCCGCATTGCTGATATCTTTATCACCTTTGGCAGGGTTCCGTTTTTTTACTACCTGGTACATATTCCACTCATCCATTTATTGGCTCTTGGCGTAAATTTTTTCCGCGGACACAATTTTCACCAGGACTGGTACAATACAGCTCCATATACAGAAATACCACCTGAACACCGCTGGGGTTTACCTATTCTTTACCTGGTGTTCCTTATAGCCGAAGTGATCCTGTATTTACTCTGCCGTAGTTATGCAAAGTATAAGGCTAGCCACCCGGAGCTAAAGTTGCTTAAATATATATAGCTATTATAAACAACAAAGCCCCACTGATCAGGTCAAAAGGGCTTCGTTGTTTATAGGAGTACTTACAAATTGAATTATCAACAATTAATTTGTAGCCCCACCATTCACTAATAAGTGCTGGCCATTTACGAATGATGAAAGATCGCTGGCGAAAAATTCAGCTGCATTGGCCACATCTTCTACTTCGGCCAGGCGTCCCATTGGGCAACTGTCAAGTAATTGTTTTCTTAATTCAGGATAACTACCTGCTTCCGCAAAGATCCCTGAATGATCAACCGCGAATGGAATAATGGAGTTTACAGTAATCCCTTTGTGCCCGATTTCTTTTGAAAGCACATCAACCAGGTAGCGTGGGGTAGTTTTACTGCCGCCGTACACTGCCATTCCGGTTACCGGGAATGAAGTAGTGCTTGATGCGATGTAAATGATCCTTCCGTTGTCGGTTACATTTTTTGCTGCTTGTTGCATGGTAAAATAGGTGCCCTTAGTATTGATGGAAAATACCCGATCAAATTGTTCTTCGGTAAAAGCTGTAACCGGCGTTTCTACCAGCTCGATACCTGCATTGGCTACAACAATATCTATCTTGCCAAATGCTTTTTTAGCTTCTTCAAATAGCCTTTCAATATCTGCTACTTTGCTTACATCGGCTTGTACAGATATAACCCTTACGCCCATAGCGGTAATATTGCTTACCACTTCATCTGCCGATGCTTTGTCTCTTGAATAATTGATTACGATATCTGCACCCAATGCTGCATAACGTTCTGCAATTGCTTTTCCTAAACCTCTTGCTGAGCCTGTTATTAAGGCTACTTTATTTTTTAAACTGTTCATGATGATTTTTTTTAATGATTGTGATTACACCGATTTTTTGAAGTGATTACACTGATTTTCGGTTGATGATTATTCCTGATTTTTTCTTGATTCCTGACTCTTGATTTCTTTCTTCTTGCTTCTTCCTTAAGCCATTGCACCATTAATGCCAATATTTTGTGCATTGATCCATTTGGCATCGTCGCTGGCAAGAAATACTACTATTTTGGCAATGTCTTCAGGCTCTCCAATACGGTTAAATGCTGATAGGGAAGCCAGTCGATCAATTACTTCCTGTGGTTTGCCTTTGGTAAATAGTTCAGTGTTTGTTGGGCCGGGAGACACGGAGTTTACATTTATACCTCTTGCACCAACTTCTTTAGAGAATACGCGGGTTAATTGTTCAACCGCCGATTTTGTTGCTGCATAAGTTGAATAGGTTGGCAGCATAATGCGGTTATTTGATGAAGAAAAATTGATAACACTGCCATTGTCAGCAAGCTTTGTGGCTGCTTCACGCATGGTATTGAAGGTACCCCTTACATTGATATCAAACTGGCGGGTAAAATCTTCGTCGGTTGTATCTTTCAATAATTTGGTTATCATAATACCGGCGTTGTTTACCAGTACATCTATGCGGCCGTAGTATGCAATGGCTGCATCAAACATCGCTTTAACTTCATCGGCTTTGCTCACATCGGCCTGTAAGGCTATTGCGTCGCCACCTTGTTGTTTAATGCTGTTAACGGTTTGCTCTGCGGCATCCTGGCCACCTGCATAGTTAATAATTACTTTAGCCCCGGCTTCTGCCAGTTTGTGGGCTACTGCTGCACCAATGCCTCTTGAGGCGCCAGTTACTAAGATTACTTTTTCATTTAGAGTTTTCATTTTTTCCTTTGTTTTAATTGATAGAACAAAGGTCGAAGTATGAGCAACCCGAAAAGGACGGATTCTAAAGCATTACATACAAATATCTAAGATGTTGCTGCGCTATGCTGCTTGCGGAACAAAACAGGGGAGAGGTCTGTGTTCTTTTTAAAGTAATTACTAAAATGAGTTGCCTCCGAAAAGCCGAGCAGGTAAGCAATTTCTTTTATGGATGTAGTTGAGTTTTGAAGCAATGATTTAGCCTCGGCAATAGTTTTTTCAGCTATCCAGGTGCTGATGGCTTTACCTGTTTTGCTTTTAATTACGTTACTTAAATAGTTTTGATGCAAACTTTGCTCATCTGCATAGTCCTGCAGCCTGAAAACCTGGTGTGCCTTGCCGCTTCTTAAATCGCGGTAATGTTTTTCAAGGTTCATCTTGAACGTTTTAACAATTTGCGAGCTTCTGTTGCCCTCGTATATCGGGTTATAATCTTTCCAGAAATACTCTTTTATTTTCAATAACAATACCACAAAAAGATTACCTATAACCCTTGTACGGTAGGGCGAATTCGAAATGTAAGCATTTTGAATTTGCAGGTATAATTGTTCAAATTCTGCAAACACTTCAGGTACTAACACCCTTGGTTGTACAGTTTCAGCCAGCAAGAAGGGAAATTCTCCGAAAACATCCGGATGAACGTTCTCTTTTAAAAATGATTCGCTTAAAGTTATAAGGTATGCTTCCTGGATCTCAAACCAAACATGCGATTTATAATGACCCGGATTGGTAAAATAAATAGTTCCCGGCACGGTATTAAAACACAAGTCATCGGTAGTGTATTTTCCGTGGGCATCTTTTGCAAATACAAATGAAAAGAAGTTAGCCCGGTACACAGGTGATGTAAAGGGGAGGTCAAGATGAATATCCTTCAGGTTATGAATGGTGAAATCTGTTTTTTCATCAATCCCGTCAGTCGGCAGCCCGAAATTAATGTATTGCTTTAACAGGTTATCAAAAGCTAACTTTTTCTCTGTTTCTTTCATCGATATAAAAATAACAAAATTATATAGTTGCCATTGCTGGTAAACAACATTACCGTTCAGATCTGAACGCCTTGATATACCATAAACGAACATTATTTGTGTTTAACTATATTTAAATTATTGATTGTTAATTAGTTATGCTGATGGCATATTTATTGACGTTTACGCTTAAGTTGAATTTAACATCAATTATATCATGAAGATTATTTTTACAGTAGTATTATTCCTTGCTTTCTCATCTTGTTTTGGTCAGCAAAAAAAAGCGAATGACTTTAAAGTAATTAACCGTACGCTCAGTATTACGAATGATGGTTCAGTTATTCATTTGGATGAAGTTAATGACGATGGAAAAGCCTGGATAAAAGGCGCGAAGTTTACAAACGGAAATATTGAATTTGATATAAAAGGGAAAGATGTTTTACAGCAAAGTTTTGTAGGGTTTGCTTTCCATGCGGTAAATGACTCAACTTATGATGCCGTATACTTTCGCCCTTTTAATTTTAAATCGACTGACCCTGCCAGAAAGGCCCATGCTGTTCAATATATTTCCAGCCCGAAGTACGATTGGTCGCGTCTTCGCACTGAATTTCCCAATAAATATGAAAAACCCTTAAATACACCTCCTGACCCTAACGGCTGGTTCCATATACGGATAGCAGTAAATGGGAAAGAGATCAGCGTATTTGTTAATAATGAGCCCAAACCATCTCTTGTGGTTGAACAAATAGTGCCAATGAATGGTGATATGATTGGTTACTGGGTTGGCAATGGCTCCGGTGGCGATTGGAAGAATTTAAAGATCACTAAATAATGATTTAATTGAATCGCTAAAAATTCACACCATTACAATAATTGCTTAAAAGGAAAGTTAAATAGCTGAAATCGTAAACCTTCTGCATGAAAAAAACTTTCCAAACTTTAATAGGATTACTCTTTACGTCTGCATTATTTATTGGCTGTGATAAAAGATCTGAAACTATAGCACCGGTAACTGAAAACCATAACGTAGCCTTAACTGCCGACGGTTACGGCTATAAAGTAAAGATAAGCCTTGAGCAAAAAGAAATAATTACACCTTTGGATTCGGCTAATGTAGTTTCCAATTCAACTTATAATTACAACGCCACATTTAAAGACGGAGAACACCTGTTAATTACTATCAGCCCTAATAATCCAATCCAAACAAACTTCAGGTATAATATTGAAGACAACGGTTCTTCAAAAGCTAATGGTTATATCGGCAATGTAACTGTTGGCAGCGCTGTAACCATCCACTATCCAAAAGAATAATAGTTAATTATTCTGTTCCCGGGTGCATGCCAATATATTGGTAAAGCTGGGTACCTGTAAGCAGGAATGCCCCAACGCCGTATACCTCAGTACTGTTGCCGGTCACCATATCCGGGCTATCGCCTATACGTTGCACATAACCCAGCATACCATCGTCGTGAACGGATGAAGTAAGCGCTGCCCAGGCTTTTTTAACTACGGGCCAGTATGTTTTTTTATCAAGCAGGTTATGGTTTAAGCCCCATGCTAATGCATAGCAATAAAACCCTGTTCCGCTTGTTTCTTTAACGGGGTAGCTTTCCGGGTCGAGCAATGATGCATGCCAGCTGCCATCAGGTTGTTGCAACGATGCTATTTTAGCTGCCAGGTCTTTATATAATTGCTCAAATTTCTTTTTATCGGGGTTATCAGCAGGTATATTTTCCATCACCCTAACCAATCCTGCCAGCACCCAGCCATTTCCCCGCGACCAAAAGACTTTTTTGCCGTTCTTTTCTTTTTTGTTGAAATAGCTGCCATCTCTAAAATATAAATGTTCGGTTGGGTCATACAAATAATCAGTTGTTTTCCACCAAAGCTTAATGGCTGTATTTAAATATTTAGGGTCTTTTGTTGCAGTACTTAGATAGCTTAATGCAGTCGGCCCCATAAACAAGGCGTCGCACCAGGCCCATTCCCGGCTTGCTATGTTATTTTTCCAATCAAGCAGTTCACCATGCGGTTTGTCTATGATACTATCTGCCAGCTTAATGAATGGAGCTATCATTTTTTTATCATGATACTTGCTGCATAGCAACGAATAGGTTTGCCCTATACAATAATCATCGGCCATAAAACGATTTTTGCCGGTGTTCCATCGCAAATCGTCACCTATTTTAGTCAGGGCTGATAAATATTTATCGTTACCCTTTATTACTCCTAAAGCATAAATGCCGGTATAGCAAGCCGCGTTAGTCCAGTCAACTGCCGGATGGTTAAACCCTTTTGTGTCCCATTCATTAAGCTGCCAGTCGGCCACCCTCTGCATTATATTTAATATGGCTTTCTGTTTTAATAAGGGATCGCGTAGTTGTGCAGTGCAATTAATACTTAAAAATAAAAATAGCAGCAGTGTAAGTGGCAAACAAAAGCTTTTAGGTTTTAGCAGGAACATTGTTTTTATAATTTAGTTAGACAGAAGCTAAAGATAGTGATTTTGACAAGTGCGCCAAAGGCGTGATAACGAATAGACAGGCAGACAATACAGGCAATGTCATAAAGTTAAGAGAACCTTTATGATTTGGCCTCACCTAAATCCTCTTCAAAGGAGAGGACTTGAACTTCGCGCTTGTTCAGAACCCTCTCCTTTGGAGAAGGCAGGGTGAGGCGATTAAGTTTGTGGGATAAATAAATTATTTAGTTTCCTTAACCTAATGACATTGCAATAGAGGACTGAATTGCTTTAATAAGTATATTTACTTTGTATTTGAATTTTGCAAACAATAAGTAAGTTATGGATATCATATCACTTGAAGAATTTTACCAGCAAACATCAACGCTGATCCCCGATGGTATTAATAAAGAAATCGGTCATTTTAATGTGTTTAAGGTGGATGACATTGTGGCGAAGTTTAAAAAGAAGCCTTTTATGCCTTACAACAGGCGGGCATATTACAAGATCAGCGTTGTCAGCGGCCGGAACAAGGCCCAATATGCCGATAAGGAAATTGATATTGAAAAGAACGCGCTTTTATTTGCTACGCCGAAAATTCCTTATCACTGGGTGCCGCAGGACGATAACCAGTTTGGTTACTTCTGTATTTTTACCCACGATTTTTTAATTCAGAATAAAAGCGGCGTTGTACTGGATGAACTCCCGATTTTTCAACCCGGTGGGTATCCGATATTTCAACTTACAGATGAAGAAGCAGATGATATTACACTGATCTTCAAAAAGATGTATAAAGAGATCTCATCTGATTATACATACAAATACGACCTGTTGCGCAACTATGTGCTTGAACTGATCCATTACGGGCAAAAATTGCAGCCCGCCACCTCATTATATCCTCTACACACTGCATCTGCCCGTGTTTCTTCTTTATTTATTGAGTTGCTGGAGCGGCAGTTTCCTATTGAATCGCCACACCAAAAACTCGGCTTGCGCACAGCTAAAGACTATGCCGAGCGTCTTTCCGTACATGTAAATCATTTAAATAAAGTATTAAAGGAAAATATGGGTAAAACCACAACCGATATCATCAGCAGCAGGATCATCCAGGAAGCCAAGATCCTGTTGAAGCAAACCGACTGGAATATTTCGGAAATTGCTTATAGCCTCGGTTTTGAGGAAGTTGCCCATTTTTCTAATTTTTTCAGAAAACAAACAACACTAGCGCCTGTAGCGTTTCGTTCATAGGTTTCAATGATTTGAATTTTGCAAACAATGGATTGATGTTTGCAAACCATCCACCCTGTCACCGCACTACATTTGTAACATCAAAATAAATAATAAACAAAGATGAAAAACAGTAATAAAATAGCTTTGGTAACCGGTGGCAGCCGCGGACTGGGCAAAAACATGGCCTTAAACCTTGCCAAAAAAGGGATCAATGTAATTCTTACCTATCACAGTAAAAAAGATGAGGCACAAGCTGTAGTAGCCGAAATTGAGCAAGCTGGCCAAAAGGCTGTTGCCTTGCAGTTAAACGCAGGTGATATTAAAAGCTTTGATACCTTTTTTACCGAAGTAAAAGCCGCGCTTAAAAATACTTTTGATACAGATCACTTCGACTTTTTAATTAACAATGCCGGCACCGGTTTACATGCTTTATTTGCAGAAACAACCGAAGAACAATTTGACGAGGTGTTAAACATCCATTATAAGGGTGTGTTTTTTCTTACCCAAAAGGCGCTTCCAATTATTAATGATGGCGGCAGGATCGTCAATATTTCAAGCGGACTGGCAAGATTTAGCTTCCCGGGCTCTTCAGCCTATGGATCAATGAAAGGAGCGGTTGAAGTACTTAGCCGTTACCTTGCAAAAGAGCTTGGCTCGCGTGGTATTGCTGTAAATGTTGTGGCGCCGGGTGCAATCGAAACAGATTTTAGCGGCGGCATGGTACGGGATAACCCGGAAATGAATAAAACTATTGCCGGAATAACCGCTTTGGGCCGTGTAGGCTTACCTGGCGATATAGGAGGCGTTGTAGCCTTTTTATGTACGGAAGACGCCAAATGGATAAACGGACAACGCATTGAGGTTTCAGGTGGTATGAACTTATAATTCATTTATAAATACCGGGCGGGGCGATATTTCATATTACTCCGCCCGGTTCTAAATCAAAAGAAATGAAAATAGTTAGCGGCATACTCATATTGGTTACAGCTTACTTTAGCTTTAAACATGGTTGGGCTGTTTTTACGGCAAAACCGGGAGACCAAAACATGTTTACCCAATGGAACATTAGCAGGTCAGTACAAATTATCATTGGTTTGTTAACCCTGGCTGTAGGAGTGATGGTGCTATTCCCGCCTACATTTTTTGCGGGCAATGTAATTAATGCCACCCTGATATTATTGATCATGGCATTTCATTTAAAAGACGGTAACCTCAAAGCTACTGCAATTGAAGTGCCATTTCTATTGCTTCCCTTAGTAATGATCTGGCTGGGACATCCTTTTAAAAAATAAGAACTTGCTTTTACCGCCTGTTTTATATTTACATGGATCATTAAAATTGGATGACTATATGCTTTAGTTTGAATTATGTAACTTTGTATCATGGCACAAACAGAAACAATTGAGGAGTTCTACAAGAGCAAATTTAACTGGCTACCTGATAACCTAAGCCAGGATATCGGTCATTTTAACGTTTTCAGGATAGAAGATTGCTATGGGCCTAGCGCTACACCGGTAAAATACAGTCGCCGCGATTTTTATAAGATCAGCCTGTTTAGGGGTAAAACCATTTATCATTATGCTGATAAAAGCATTGAGGTTGATGGTACAACGCTCATCTTTTTTAATCCGCAGGTACCATATACCATTGAATCAACATCTGATGATAGGAGTGGTTGTTTTTGCATCTTCAAAGAATCGTTTTTTACCGAAATGCTTCGCAACAACATCCATGAACTGCCTATGTTTGCTGCGGGTGGTAAGCCTTCATATGCGTTGAATATAGAACAGGACCAATATGTAAGCCAGTTATTTGATAAAATGCTGAATGAAATAAATTCAGACTATAAATTTAAATACGACCTGCTGCGTAACTACGTAACGGAGCTTATTCATTATGCGCTTAAAGTGGCTCCTACAGAAACACTTTATCAGCACCCTGACGCAAACTCTCGCATCACTTCAGTTTTTACTGAGTTGCTTGAACGCCAGTTTCCCATTGAGACGCCATCTCAGCGGTTTACCTTACGGTCGGCAAAGGATTATGCCGAGCAGTTGGCAGTGCATGTAAACCACCTCAACCGGGCTATCCGTCAAACTACAGGTAAAACCACGACAGACCATATTTTTGAACGTTTAACCAGTGAAGCAATTGCATTATTAAAGCATACTAACTGGAATATTTCCGAAATTAGCTATAGCCTGGGCTTTGAAGAACCTGCCCATTTTAACAACTTTTTCAAAAAACAAACCACAACAACCCCATCTGTTTATAGAATTGTTTGAATTTTGTAAGTATTGGTTTGAATGATGCAAGCGGCATGCCCTGGTTTCGCCATAATTTTGTTTTATGAAAAACAACAAGATTATTGAAAACAACAAAGTATGGTTTATAACAGGAGCCTCCAAAGGATTTGGGCTAAGCCTTGTTAAACAATTATTAGCTGCCGGACAAAAAGTAGCAGCAACCTCCAGGTATGTAGCCAGCCTTGTTAAAGCAGTAGGCGAAGTATCTGATAACTTTTTACCCTTATACGTTAATCTTTCTGACGAAAAAAGCGTTGCTGAAGCTATCCAAACAACTCAAAATACATTTAAAAGTATTGATGTAGTTATAAATAATGCCGGTTATGGCATTGGCGGCAGCATAGAAGAACTAACGGATGAGGAAGCCAGAGAGAGCTTTGATATCAATGTGTTCGGCACCCTGAACGTTATTCGTGCGGTAATGCCCTTTATGCGGGAGCAAAAATCAGGGCATATCATAAACATTTCCTCAATTGCTGGCATAGCCGCCGGAACCGGTTGGGCTTTGTATGCAGCAACAAAATTTGCAGTGATAGGACTTTCAGAGGTTTTAGCTGATGATGTAAGATCAATGGGAATAAAGGTTACAGTGGTAGCTCCCGGGGCGTTCAGAACCAGTTTTTTAACGCCTGATTCATTGGTAATGACTAAAAATCCGATCAGCGAGTACCAGGATGTACGAAATTCACACGCCCGTTATCTGCAAATGGATGGCAACCAGATAGGCGATCCTGAAAAAGCTGCTGCAGCAATGATAAAAATTGCTGATGACGATAATCCTCCGGTCCATTTGTTACTGGGGGAGGATGCCTACAGCAGGGCAATGACAAAGCTTGGAGTGCTGGAAAAAGAGTTTAAACTGAATGAGGAGCTCTCAAAATCAATGGCCTACCAGGGCTAATTTCTAAATAACTTAATTAAATAATATACAAAATGGGATCAGATAAAGTTTGGTTTGTTACCGGCGCGTCAAAAGGTTTAGGCCTGAGCCTGGTTAAAAAACTATTAAATAATGGAAATAAAGTAGCGGCAACATCAAGAAGTATTGATGATTTAAACAAGGCAGTTGGTGTTTCGGATAATTTTTTACCACTGGCTGTTAGCCTTGTTACTGAGCAAAGTGTGGCAGATGCCATAAGCCAGACAATTAGCCGTTTCGGCCGCATTGATGTGGTGGTAAACAACGCTGGTTACGGCTTAACAGGCAGCCTGGAAGAGTTGAGCGATAAGGAAACCCGCGATAACTTTGATATCAATGTATTTGGGTCATTAAACGTGATCAGGGCGGTAATGCCTCATTTAAGAGCACAGCAATCAGGGCATATCTTTAATATTTCATCCATAGGCGGCTTTACAAGCTCATTTCCGGGCTTTGGGATCTATTGCGCAACTAAGTTTGCTGTTACCGGCTTTAGCGGCGCTTTGGCTGAAGAGGTTAAAGAGTTTGGTGTTAAAGTTACTGTTGTATTGCCCGGTTACTTCAGGACAAACTTTCTTGAGCCCGATTCATTAAATGTACCGAAAAATGAAATTGCTGAATATAAGAAGGTCCGTGAAATACAGAACGCTCACCAAAACAGTATCAATGGCAACCAGGCCGGCGATCCCGAAAAAGCAGCAGCGGCTATGATTGAAGTTGCCGGTGCGGTTGATGCACCTTTAAATTTATTTTTAGGACAGGATGCTTATGATATTGCCTATCAAAAAATAGAAACTGTTAAGAATGATTTGGAGAACTGGAAAGAGCTAACCACATCAACCGGTTTCTAAATCGAGTATCTCCATAATTTAACTCTGTGTCACTTTGTGCATTCCTTTGTGAACTCTGCGGTAAAAACTAACCACGGAGAACGCTAAGGAGGCACAAAGACCACTGAGCCTTTATAAATATTAAGCTAACTTTGCTTTTTTACAAAGTATGATAGTTAGTATTTTAGGCTGCGGATGGTATGGTAAAGCCCTTGCAAAATCATTATTAAAAAATAAAGTTATTGTTAAAGGCTCGGCTACATCTCCTGAAAAGCTGCAGCAACTATCTGATTTAGGCATAATTCCCTGCCTGGTTAATTTTAAAGCAGAGGGCAAAGATTATGATCCTGAATTTTTCAAGTGTGATATATTAATAATCAGCATCCCGCCAAAAGCAAGGCAGGGAGAGGGAAAGGATTATCCGCCTAAAATTCAAAGAATTATTAATGTTATTAACAGGCATCAAATAGCCAAAGTTATTTATATCAGCTCAACTGTGGTTTATGGCGATAGCAATGGTGAAGTAAATGAACTCGATAGTCCTAAACCTGATACAGAATCAGGTAAAACGTTACTAGAAGCAGAAAATCTTTTCAAACTGCAAATCGCTTTCAAAACTACAATAATCCGCTTTGCAGGGTTGGTTGGGCCGGGAAGGCATCCCGGACGTTTCTTTGCAGGTAAAAAGGGCATCCCTAATGGTTTAGCCCCAGTTAACCTGATCCATTTGGAAGATTGTTTAGGTATAACGCTTGCTGTAATTGAGCAGGATGCTTTTGGCGGTTTGATAAATGCCAGTTCACCGGATCATCCCGCAAAATCCGATTTCTACCTGCAGGCAGCCTTACGAGCTGGATTAACTGCTCCTGAATTTATAAACGAGCTGAATAGCTGGAAGCTAATTAATAGTGTACCTATCCGGGAGGTTTTAAATTATGAATTTAAAGTACCGGCATGGCATAACTGCACATTTGATTAATTATTCACCTTGATTTTAGCTTTGATTATAGAGTCTCTTTGTGAATTGGTAAGCTTGTAATTATAATTAAACATTGAATTCTCCCAATCCCCGTATGACATGTTGGGAATTATAATATACTTATTACCAAACGCTTTTCTTAACTTTTCGGTTGCAGCCTGCCTGTTTTCTTCAGAGGGATGATTGTCGTACCAAGCATCAAAATCCGGCAGGTTATCGCCGCATAATAAAATAATCTCATGCGTTTTTAAAACATTCAACCTGCGCGATTCCTTGCTTGACGATGTTGTTGATTTTAAGATCAAATGCTGGTCATCAACATAAGGCAGGTGATACAATTTAAGATTCTTTATAGTTCCTGCCCGTTCATCTTCATCACGATTGGTAATATAATATACTGCCACACCCTTTGAAGCCGCATATTTAAAAAAAGATGGCGCACCTGGTACCGTATCACAAATTCCTTTACCTGTCCATTCCTTCCAGGTTTTTGAATCAAACTCCTGGTTATTTAATGCCCTTTGCGCATCATAAAGGCTATTATCAAGTAAAGTTTCATCAATATCGGTAACTACTGCAAATGGTTTTGTATGATGTTTCTTTAAAGCGGCATCCAAACGAAATCGTGCAATATTATAGGCCTGGAAACATAAGGCCTTATATTCCGCAGCCCTTTGCTGGTAAATTGAGCCCCATACTTTGCCATTATTAGCAATAGAAGCGGGTGAAGTTTGCTCATTTTGTGCAAATACAGAACCAATTAACCCGCTCATCAATATAAATAACCCTATTTTTTTCATCAATAATGCTAAAGTGTGTTAAAGAATTGTAAAGATAGAGAATGCAGGAGTATATAGAGGCTTAAAAGTATCCCATAGGTAATGGTTTTAAATTAAGTACACTTATTACAACGCAATTGTTACGCTTCTTAAATCATATGGTATAGATATTGCACTTAATTTTATATTCATACACTTTGATTTTATGATGAAAATATATCAGCAGGGATTGCAGTTAAAAGAGAGAAAGAGGGGTTTTCATTTAATAACATCTGAAGTTACTTTGGCGCTGCCGCAGATCAGTGATCTGGCGGTAGGGATCTGCCAGGTGTTTATTCAGCATACGTCAGCATCTTTAACTATTAATGAAAATGCTGATCCAACGGTACGTAAGGATTTTGAAACCTATTTTAATAAAGCTGTAAGGGAAAATGATCCGGATTACCTGCATGATGATGAAGGGGCTGATGATATGCCAGCACATCTTAAAGCAGCCATATTAGGTAGCTCGGTAACTATTCCTGTGCGTAACGGGCGTCTTGCTTTAGGAACGTGGCAGGGGATTTACCTGTGCGAGCATCGCGACAATGCCAAACCAAGGAACATAATAGTTACTGCATGGGGGAGTGACGATCAATCTATTGGATAAAATTCTTCGTAACTTGGATCGCTAACGGTTCCTTATGAAGAAGACCTTAATTTTCATTTTTCTTATTATCTGCACCCGCGCATTTGCGCAGGATTCGCTTAAAAGCTTTAATTATTACAGAAACCATATTACCACTACCGGTATGGAAGTTTTAGGAAGTTGGGCTATAGTAAATATTGGCGCAGGCGCTGCAGGCTGGGCAAGTTCGAAAGGCGGATCAAACAAATACTTTTACCAGATGAGCACTATTTGGGGCGCAGCAAACTTAGGCGCTGCCTTATTAGGTTATACCGGTGCGAGAAATAATACCGGCAAACAACTTAACGCATCCGAAAGCTTAAAAGCACAGCAAAAAATAGAAAAGATCTTTCTGATTAACGGTGGCCTTGACCTGGCTTATATAGGTACAGGTATTTTTCTCAAACATCGTGGCGATACAAGGAACTCAAACCAGTTGCGCGGCTATGGTTCTGCTATCATTGTGCAAGGGGTGTTTTTATTATTGTTTGACGGAACGATGTATAGCACCGAACGGCATAATGGTAATAAATTAAGACAGTTTTTAGAGAAGAATCCAATAACATTTAACGGCAAAACCGCAGGACTTATCTATAACCTGTAACTATTCATATTTGTAATATTTATGCTATTGTTAACATAGTTCAGTTATTCGGTTAAATTTGAATTATGAATACAGTGATCAAAACCTCCGTTAAAAGCCTTTTTATTATAACCGGTATATTTTTATTTGCAATAGCTTCTAAGGCTCAGCAGGTCCCGGTTGGCAAAACGGAAATAAGCAAATGGCAGTATGGAAAAAACGGTGCTGTTTCACTTACTTATGACGACGGCTCTATTAACCAGTTTAAAAATGCTTTACCTATAATGGAGCGCCTTAAACTTCCCGCTACTTTTTTTGTGATCACCGGGGGTATTCCCGGTTCAAAATATCATGGTAAATTTATTGGCCGCCCTGTAAAAACTATTATTAAAGAGTCTGCAAGTATCCCAACAAATGATAAAAATTTCCTGGAGCGTTGCTCAGCCGGGGGATATTTAGGCTACAAGGGCACCATTACTTATGTTACTAAAGCTGCAAGCCTTTATGATAATGCTAAAACTAAAGAGCAGGCTTTTAAGGTTATGGATGAGCTTTACGAAAAAGTACGGAAGGGTGAGTTTCAACCCGGGTACCAGCCTTGCGATGAAGTATTGCAGGAAGAAGGCCTAACCTGGGATGATTTGAGAAACTATGGTTCACGCGGGTATGAGATCTCCAGTCACTCTATTACACACGCCAGCATGCCGGGACTGGATTCGGTAAATATTCAATATGAGCTGGAAAAAAGCAAAGAAGACATAAGGGATAAAATGGGAGCTAAATACACTTTTTCATCCGAAGTGCCTTATGGATACGAAAACGAGCGGGTAATGAAAATTGCCTACAAAATTTACCCCGCGCTGCGCAACCGGATGCCCGAGCCCTGGCTTAAAGAAATTGATCGCGCAAGCAAACAAACACCCGGCACTACCAGCAAGGATTATATCCAGTGGCAACGCGGTGCTACTACCAAAACACCGCTCTCTTTAATGCAATCATGGGTTGATACCGCTGTTTCAAAAAATAATACCTGGCTGGTTTTAGTGTTTCACGGGGTTGATAACCTGGGTTACGAGGCATTGCCACATACCTTGCTTGATGAGTATTTTCAATACATCAAAAACCAGCGGGAAAATTTGTGGATCGCAACTTTTGGCGATGTAACCAAATATATGCGCGAGCGGGAACATGCCGAAGTTAAAAGCGACGAAAAAAATAGCAAGCTAGTAATAACACTTTCCACTTCTCTGGACAAAACAATGTATGACCTCCCATTAACCTTAAAAACCTATGTATCCCCTGGCTGGAAAAAGGCCTGGGTTTGGCAGGGAAAACGCATGCAAAGGGTTGATGCAGCTACTGATAAAAAAGGTACTTACGTTTTATACCAGGCATATCCTAATGGGATCCCTTTGTTGTTATCAGGAAAAGAGAATTGAGGTAGTTCAGGAAACTTACGAAGTTTCAAAAACTTCGTAAGTCTTTCGGAGGATGGATGATCTATGAACTATGAACTCCTTTCACAAGAAACGCCATTGTATCCACATTGTCTGCATAATCCCATAATGCAGGCTGCTGGCTCATGCCGAAATCAACTACCTGGTTGTTTACTGTTAACGGCGCTGCACTAACTATACATTGAATGTTATCGCTTTGCTGGTTTAAGGCATCTTGCGCCGATTGCAGGTTATCATAATATTCGTAAAACAAGACGGCTAATGGTGAGGATAGTGATGGGTTTTCTTTTAACAAAAGGAAGTTATTATCTAAATGCTGCTCATTACCTACCAAATAAATAGACCTGTTGTAACCATAATTATTATTGTATTTATTATGGTGGATGATAGGCTGGTAAACTTCTATCGACTCAAAAAAGAAATTAAAATTGTAACCCTTAGGCACCAGCAGCTTTGATACGTTGCGGCAACCCAGGCCGAAATAATCAAAAATATCATGCCCAAGTTTATATAGTTGCTCTGCGGCTTCATTGCCCGTTAACAGGGCCACACTATTACGGTTTTTGCGGATAATATTTGGCACTTTACCAAAGTAGTAATTAAAATAACGCGATGTATTGTTGCTGCCGGTGGCAATTACGGCATCAAAATTCTCAAGTCTTTCAACAAAGCTATACTGTTCGCTAAAGGCAGGCTCTATAGTAACCAGCATTTGCAGGATGTGTTTGATGAGCCGTGAATCTTGCGACGAAGATTTTATTAATGCAAGATTCCCGCTTACAAGTACGCATAACACATCATGAAAACCAACCATAGGGATGTTTCCGGCTAATATGAGGCCAACTTTTTTAGCCGGTTTGCTTTCATCAAAGTTATAATTGTTAAGCCATTGGGTTAAATCATCATTATTTAGCATTTTCCCGATAGCTGTTACGGCTTCCAGTACACTTTCAGGAGTGAACCACGCGTTATATTGTTTTTCGCTATTTATCAGGATTGATAGCTCCTCATTTGGATCAGTTAATTGGGCTCCCAGTTTTGAAAATACTTCTATTAGCTTTGTTTTATAAAATTTTGACATATATATGGTAAGGATTGAACCCCTTAAAATCTTTTTTTGTTATATTTGTATGTTTGTTAATTACAGGCAAAGTTAATTGAGATTATAAGATATAAAGAACTATGGCGATTAAAATCACCGATGAATGTATAAATTGCGGAGCTTGTGAACCCGAATGCCCTAATAATGCTATTTATGATGCCGGCGCCGCATGGCGTTTTTCAGACGGAACGGGATTAAAGGGTGTTATTGATTTTGGCGATGGTAATACATTAAGCGCTGAAGAAACACAGGCTGCATTATCAGATGATATCTATTATATAGTGCCTGATAAATGTACCGAATGTGTAGGCTTTCATGATGAGCCTCAGTGTGCAGCGGTTTGCCCGGTAGATTGCTGTGTTGATGATGAAGACATCCGTGAAACAAAAGAAGAATTACTGGCCAAAAAGGAATGGCTTCATATGGGGGAGTAATAAGTTTGTTACAAACCGAAAAGGGGATGGTATACTAATACTTTCCCCTTTTTTTGTAGGTTGAAACATTAAACCTCCCAATTCGTTAAAGGCCTATATCAACATGGAATACGGTATCTGTAATCTTTCTGTTATCCCGCTAAGGGCCGAAGCTAACGATAGAAGTGAGCAGGTGTCACAAGTTTTATTTGGTGAAACATTTGAAATTACCGAGTGGAAGGATAACTGGGTTAAAATTATAACCTCTTTTGATAACTATTCCGGCTGGATAGGGCAATTGCAGTTTAATATGCTTGGTCACCTTGCTTACAAAAGAATTAAGCAAATGCCGCCTCCAATAACCCATCGCGCTGTAACACAGGCCTGGAAAATAACCAATAACAGTATACTGTACCTGCCAATGGGCAGTTCGCTTTCTTTTTTAGAAGGCACAACCTGCCGGATAGGCGATGAAAAGTTTGAAATAATAGGAGAAATTGGCGAAACGGAAAATATGGCTGTTACCGCTACCTCTTTTCTAAATGCACCTTATTTATGGGGTGGGCGTACGCACTTTGGAATTGATTGCTCGGGCTTTACACAGGCAGTATTCAGGTCGCAGGGGGTAAATTTATTGCGCGATGCCTGTATGCAGGTTGAGCAAGGGTATGATATAAATACTTTGCATGATGCCCAGCTAGGTGATCTTGCCTTTTTTGAGAATGCCGAAAAGAAAATAGTGCATGTTGGTATAATGCTAAATAATGAGCGGATCATCCATGCTTCCGGCAAGGTTAAGATTGATAGTATTGACGAAAAAGGTATTTACTCTGAAGATCAAAGACGACATACCCATAAGCTAACTACCATTAAAAGGGTGTTTTAGCTGTCAAAATTAATATCCCAAACAATTATTTTTTTATCATCACTAACAGATAGCAATTGATTGCCATTCCATGCAAGTTTGTTTATTGATAACTGGTGGCCTGCATATCCTTTTTCGCGGCTGATAATTTTGTACAGTTTAAAATCATCTGCCCCCCAGATCTTAACGCTTTTATCCATGCTGCCTGTTGCAAAGTAGGGAAGAGAGGGGTGGAAAACAATGCTGTTTACTGCAAATAAATGAGCCGGAATATTTTTTAAAAGACTGTACGATGCAGTATCCCATATTTTTACCTGTGCATCGCGCCCTCCTGATACAAGGTACTTTCCATCCAGTGAATATTGAAGGGAAAAAACCGACATAGTATGCCCATGTAAAGTCTTAAGCAGTGTATACTCTTCCAGGTCGTAAATATGGATCTGATTATTGCGGCAACCAAAGGCAACCTGTTTTTCATCCGGAGATATGCTGATGCATCTTATTGTATCATCCGAAACTTTTACAGTGTGTAATAGCTCCATTGTTTTAAGGCTCCAGATCGACACAGTTCCATCTTCTGAAGCAACCAATAATTCCTGCTTGTGATTAACAGATTTAATATCAAATATGGGTTTTTGATGATGTTTTAGCGGAGTAAGTAATTGCTGTTTTATAAAATCGAACACCAAAACATCGCCGTTGCGCAAACCGGTAAATAAAAGCGGGAAATTAGCGGGGCCATGAATTGTATATATGGAGGCTGAAACCGGGAACATCACTTTTATAAACGTGTTATCCTTCAGGCTCCATTCCACCAAGCCTTTATCATTACCACCGGTAAACAAAATTCCCGGCTTTTGCGAAAGCTCAAGCGTAAATATAGGATTGCCGTGTCCGGTTAATTCAGCTGTTTTTTCTACAGTCATTTTTTTAGTTCATGGTTGATGGTTCATAGTTCATAGCCACTGCAACTTTCGGCTATGAACCATGAACTATGATCTATCAACTACTTATGTCTTCCCTCTAAATTTTTAGCTATCTGCTCCAGGGTTAAACCCTTTTCTCGAAGCAATACGATCAGGTGAAAAATAAGGTCAGACGATTCATTTATCAAATCTGTCTCAGTTTCAGCTAAAGCCGCAATAACGGTTTCAACACCTTCTTCACCAACTTTTTGTGCTATTTTATTTAAGCCTTTTGTACGGAGCTTATTTATATACGAGCCTTCCTGCGGGTTTTCGTACCTGTCGGCAACTATGGCTTCTAACTGCAATATAAAGTTCTGGTTGTATTCGGTTTTAAAGCAGCTGCGTGAGCCGGTATGGCAGGTTGGGCCATCGGCTTTTACCTTTATAAGCAGGGTATCGTTATCGCAATCAAGATCTATGCTTTTTACATGCAGAAAGTTACTGCTGGCTTCGCCTTTTGTCCAAAGCCTGTTTTTTGAACGGGAGAAGAACGTTACTATATTTTCCTGCACGGTTTTATCATAAGCTTCCTGGTTCATATAACCAAGCATCAGCACCTCAAGGGTTTGCTCATCCTGTATAATAACCGGTACCAGCCCGTCTGTTTTATTGAAATCGATGTTCATATCTTCATCCCGCTGCCTGTGTCCTCCCGGGCAGCATACTTTTGTTTAAATAGATGTTGACTGTGAGGACACAGCCAACAGGAGTTGGTGGGAGTGGAACTATACTTCCCTTACCTCAATATTATGCTGTTTTAACACCCTTTTCAAATCCGGAATCAAGATCTCACCATAGTGGAAAACTGATGCAGCTAATGCCGCATCAACATTGCTTTGTTCAAATACATCAACAAAATGTTGTACTGAACCCGCCCCACCTGATGCAATTACCGGGATGTTAACCGCATTATTAACCTGTTTCAATAAATAATTGTCAAACCCTGCTTTGGTACCATCATGATCCATAGAAGTTAACAGGATCTCACCTGCACCCCGACTTTCGGCTTCCAAAATCCAATCCAAAGTTTCTTTTTCAGTTGGCAGCCTTCCACCATTTAAGTGCACAATATTTTTACCATCTATCAGCCTTGTATCAACAGCAATAACTACAAACTGAACGCCAAATGCTTTGGCCAACTCATCAATTAAAGCAGGGTTACGAACAGCCGCCGAATTAATGGAGATCTTATCTGCCCCGGCATTTAAAAGCGCGTCAGCATCAGCAATTTCATTAATTCCTCCGCCAATGGTGAAGGGGATATTTATTTGCCTTGCAACTGCCTTAACAAGCTCAACCATCGTTTTACGGCGCTCAACCGTAGCTGTAATATCAAGGAACACCAGCTCGTCAGCACCTTGCTGCGAATAGTTCCAGGCAAGCTCAACCGGGTCGCCGGCATCGCGCAGGTCAACAAAGTTCACACCTTTTACGGTGCGCCCATCCTTAACGTCAAGGCAGGGGATAATTCGCTTTGTGAGGCCCCCCGGCCCCCTAAAGGGGGAGCGAAGAGTTTGTGTAATTGTGTTCAATAGTTTTCGAGCGATTAAATATTTTTTTATTGGACTATTGTTCCCCCTTTAGGGGGTTAGGGGGCCCTATATCGATATCAACGATGAAAGATTCCATTCTTTCACATCCTCAACAGTAATGTGGCCCTCATAAATGGCTTTTCCAACCACGCACGATTCAACTTTAATATTGCTAAGCTGTTCAATATCTTTCATGGAGCTTACGCCACCAGATGCGATCAATTTAATAAAAGGGGAGTGGTCAAGCAGTTTTTCATAAAGCTTAATACCTGCGCCGCCCAGTTTGCCGTCTTTATCAATATCGGTACACAAAAACCGAAAAAAGCCAAGCTGAAGGCATTTATCAACATAATCCATCAGTTTAATAGGCGAGCTTTCCATCCACCCGGAATATTTAATTACCTCATCCAATACATCAATGGCAATAACCACCTGGTCTGAGCATTTGTCTTTCCCGCAGATCTCATTGCTTAGCTCTGTTAAGAATAATGGATTGGTAAGCGCCTGTGTGCCCACAATAACGCGGTGAACGCCTGAATCTATCAACTCTTTAACCTTATCAATACTGCGGATCCCGCCGCCATACTGAACTTTCATGTCTGTTTTACGAATCACATTAAAAAGATATTCCTGGTTAGAGAAATCGTTTTTTGCACCGTTAAGGTCAATAATGTGAATGAAGTTAGTACCGTTTGATTGATATTTTTCTATCATTTCCTCTAAGGAAACATCATATTCTGTTACTTGTTGGTAGTCGCCTTCACGTAAACGCACCACCTTTTTGTTCAAAATATCAATTGCAGGAATAATGTACATGGTTTTAAATTTTTGAGAAGTTTTTTAGTAAGGTTTCACCATATGCGCCGGATTTTTCGGGATGGAATTGTACTCCATAGAAATTATCCCGCATAATTGATGCCGAAAACTTGTTGCCGTAAGTCGTTGATGATAAAGTATAGTCAATATTATACTCAATAAAGTATGAATGTACAAAGTAAAAATGTGAACCGTTAGGAATATTTTCAAAAAGTGCATTTTCCTTCTCCGGGGAAACCTGGTTCCACCCGGTATGGGGTACTTTATGATCTGGATTGGCTGCAAACTTAAGAGTATTGATAGGGAACAAACCGAGGAGTTTTGAATCGCCTTCTTCTGAATAGGAGGTAAGTAACTGCATTCCTACACAAATGCCCAATACTGGCTTGGTAAGCGATTTTATTTTAGGAACGAGGCCTGTTTGCTCCAATTTATTCATAGCTGCTCCGGCATGCCCTACACCCGGAATAATATAACGGTCAAACTGTTCAAAATCTTGTTCCTTATTGATCATTCCATAAGGAATCCCCAACCGCTCTAAAGCTGCTGTTAATGAGAATATGTTCCCGGCACCGTAAGTTATTATTCCAATCATGTATTATATTTTAGAGAGTTAAGAAATCAAGAGTCAGGAATCAAGATTTTCTTTTCCTTCCTGACTCTTGCATCTTGACTTCTTGTTTCTATAATAGTCCTTTAGTCGACGGTAAAACCATATTATTCACATCTCTTTTTACCGCCATTTTTATTGCTTTTGCGAACGCTTTAAATATAGCCTCAATTTTATGGTGTTCGTTGTCACCTTCGGCTTTTATGTTCAGGTTGGCTTTAGCAGCATCACTGAACGATTTAAAAAAGTGGAAGAACATTTCTGTAGGCATTTCGCCGATCTTCTCTCTTTTAAATTCAGCATCCCATACAATCCAGTTTCTGCCGCCAAAATCAATGGCTACCTGTGCCAGGCAGTCGTCCATTGGCAGGCAAAAGCCATAACGCTCAATGCCTTTTTTATTTCCTAAGGCTAAAGCAAAAACTTCGCCAAGGGCAATGCCGGTATCCTCAATAGTATGGTGCTCATCAATGTGCAGATCGCCATTGGCAACAACCTCTAAATCAATACTTCCGTGACGTGCAATCTGATCAAGCATATGATCAAAAAAATGAACACCGGTTGATACTTTAGCCTCGCCGGTACCATCAAGATTTATTTTTATATAGATATCAGTTTCTTTAGTGCTGCGGCGGTGTTCAATAACACGCTCACCCAGCTTTAAAAATTCGTAGATCTTTTGCCAGTCGGTAGTTTCAAGGGTAACCGTGCTTTTTACAGCGTCTTCTTCAGCCTTTCCGCTAAATTCATGGCTTCCTAAATTTGAATTGTCATTTAACCAGATAGCTTTTGAGCCCAAATTATGACCAAGTAATACATCATTCTTACGGTCGCCAATGGTAAATGAACTTTTCAGATCATATTTTTCGGCATTAAGATACTGAATAAGCATCCCGATTCCCGGTTTACGGGTAGGGGCGTTCTCTGCCGGAAAGGTACGGTCAACACAAATGTTTGAAAATATAACCCCTTCATTCTCCAGGGTTTTTAAAATAAAGTTTTGCACCGGATGAAAGGTGTCTTCCGGGTAAGAAGCTGTTCCTAAACCATCCTGGTTGGTAACCATTACTAATTCATAATCCAGCTCTTTTGCAATTTTTGGCAGGTATTGCAAAGCGCCGGGATAAAATTCCAGCTTGGCAAATGAGTCTATTTGCTCATCCGATGTTTCTTTTATAATGGTACCATCGCGGTCAATAAATAGTATTTTTTGCAGCTTGCTCATTTAAAGTTTTGTAAATTTTGGAGTAAAATATTATTTTCGTCAGGAGTGCCAACTGTAATACGCAGGCAACCTTCGCACAATTCAACCTTTGAACGATTGCGTACGATGATCCCTTGTTTAACTAAAAAGTTATAGATTCCATTGGCATCAGTGGTTTTAACCAGGATAAAGTTAGCATCAGAAGGATAGATATCTACCACAAAATCAAAGTTCTTTAAACTTAAAACCAGTTGATCCCTTTGCTGTAATGTTTCTTTTATCCAAAGGTTTACCAGGTCTACATTTGCCAGTGCTTGCAAGGCTAGTTGTTGTGATGCTTCGTTAACGTTATAAGGCGGTTTAACTTTGTTCATTACCTCAATAATTTCTTCACTTGCAAATGCCATCCCTACACGTAAACCGGCAAGGCCCCATGCTTTTGAAAGCGTTTGTAAAACTACAAGGTTGGCATATTCAGTTAACTCCTGGATAAAGGTTTTTTGGCGGCTGAAGTTTATATACGCCTCATCAACTACCACAATACCGTTAAAATTCGCCAGTAATGTTTCCACATCCGCACGGTCTATTGAATTACCGGTAGGGTTATTGGGCGAGCAGATAAAAATCAGCTTGGTATTATTGTCAATAGCCTCGGCTATGCCGTCAAGATTTAGCTGAAACTCATCCGTAAGCGGAATATTCTTTACCTCAATATCATTTATATTGGCCGACACCTGGTACATGCCGTAAGTAGGAGGCACCAGGATCACATTATCCACACCCGGGTTACAAAAGCTCCGGAACAGGATATCAATTGCCTCATCGCTGCCATTGCCCAAAAATATGTTACGGGGAGGTACGCCTTTAATTTCGCTCAAACGCTTTTTAACTTCAAACTGTAAAGGATCGGGATAACGGTTATATGTCTGCTCTAATGGTGAGCCATATGCATTTTCATTTGCATCCAAAAAAACACTTGCTTCCCCCTGGTATTCATCCCGTGCGGATGAGTAGGGGGTTAGGTTCTTTATGTTTTCTCTTAATAAGTTATTTATACTGAACATTTTCTTTAAATCTTTTTGTTTGTCATTGCGAGGTACGAAGCAATCGCGAACTATGTGTGGCGGTGATGCATAGTTCGCGATTGCCACGCTGTCGCTCGCAATGACAATCTTATTATTACTTCATTCTCACCGTTACTGCATTCTTATGCGCATGCAAACTCTCCAATTCTGCCAATATCTCAACAGATGGCCCAATATTCTGAATGCCCTCGGGTGTTATATGCTGAAAGGTGATCTTCTTCACAAACGAATCAACAGATACCCCTGAATAGGCTCTTGCATAAGAGCTTGTTGGAAGTGTATGATTTGTTCCTGAAGCATAGTCACCAACACTTTCTGGCGTTAAATTTCCAAGGAAAACCGAGCCGGCATTGATGATGCCCGCAGTTATTGATTGCCAGTTTTCGGTGGCTAATATCAGGTGCTCGGGTGCATATTGATTGCTAAAACTCATTGCTTCAGTAAGATCATTTGTTACCACAACATATGAGTTTTCCAGTGCTACTTTAGCAATTTCGGCACGGGGCAACACCGGCAGTTGCTTATCAAGTTCTGCTGAAACCTCATTGGCTATTTTACTTGATGTACAAACCAATATCGACTGACTATCCATTCCGTGTTCTGCCTGCGCCAAAAGATCGGCCGCCACATAAACCGGGTTGGCTGTTTCATCAGCAATAACCAATACTTCTGATGGGCCAGCAGGCATATCAATAGCGGTGGTAGTGGTTGACTGGATGATAGTTTTAGCCTTGGTAACAAACTGGTTTCCCGGCCCGAAGATCTTGTCAACCTTTGTAATGGTTTCAGTTCCGTAAGCCATTGCGGCAATTGCCTGTGAGCCACCTGCCAAAAATATTTTATCAATACCCAGCAGCAATGCCACATAAGCTATAAACGCATTTACCTTCCCGTTTTTTTGCGGAGGTGAACAAACCACAATTTCATGGCATCCGGCTATTTGTGCCGGGATCCCAAGCATTAAAAAGGTGCTTGGCAAAACAGCCGATCCTCCCGGAATATACAGGCCAACCTTTTCAATCGGCCTTAATTCGCGCCAGCAGGTTACGCCCGGCATGGTTTCAACCTTATCTTCCGTTTTAAGCTGTGTTTTGTGAAATTTGTAGATATTGTTGTAGGCAACTTCAAGCGCGGCTTTCTGCTCAGCTGTAACTGTAGCTGCAATTTCTATTAGCTCATCTTTGTCCAGATACAGCTTATCCAGTTCAACTTTATCAAACTTCAAAGCATAATCAAGCAGCGCGCTATCGCCATTTTGCTGAACATGAGCAATAACATCTTCAACTATTGCCCTAATCTCATTAGCTGGGTCAACATTGCGTTGAACCAGCTTTTGGATGTCGGATTTGTTTAAATCTGAATAATTATATTGTTTCATTTTAGCTCACAGTTTGGAGCGGACCGTTTGCAGTCTTTGCCGCCGACTAATACTGTCAACTGCATACTGCTAACTGCCAACTATAAAATAATCTTCTCAATCGGCATTACCACAATCCCCTGTGCGCCGGCTTGTTTTAGCTGGCTTATCCTGTCCCAAAAATCACGTTCGGGGATAACGGTGTGCACAGCAACCCAGTTTTCTTCGGCTAATGGCACTACTGACGGGCTTTTAACGCCCGGTAATAAAGCAATAACATTAGGCAAATTGTCTTTTAGAACGTTCAAAACTACGTATTTGGTCTCTTTAGCTCTTAATACCGATTGAATGCGTTGAATTAACTCCTGTACAAGGTCTTCATCTTCACTTCCTTTTCGCCCGATCAACATTGCTTCTGATGACATTACATCGGCAAATGGTTTTAATCCATTGCTTTTAAGCGTTCCTCCTGTTGATACAAGATCGCAAATGGCATCGCTTAACCCAAGGCCCGGTGAAATTTCTACAGAGCCTGAAATGGTGCGGATCTCAGAAGTTATTCCGTTTTCCTTTAAAAATTTGCCAAGTATTACAGGGTAAGTAGTAGCAATGGATTTGCCATTCAAGTCAGCAAGACTTTGAATGTCGTTAGTGTTTGGCACAGCTATTTTAAGCGAGCATTTGCCAAAGCCAAGGCGTTGCAGATAGCTAACTTTAACCTCGGTTTCCTGGATCACGTTTTCGCCAACAATACCCAGATCGGCGATGCCGTCCTGAACATATTCGGGGATATCGTCATCACGAAGAAAAAGAATTTCAAGCGGGAAGTTAGAAACTTGAGAGATAAGCGAGCTCTTGTAATTTTCAAAATTAAGGCCGCAGTTTTTCAATAATTCAACGGATTTTTCGTTGAGCCGACCCGATTTCTGGATCGCTATTTTAAGTGTTTTCACTGAATGATTTTAAGGAACTATAATAAAAATATAAACGGAGGGTTGTTATTTCACGTAGAAACATACATTTATCTAATCACCACATGGTGGTGATGGTGCAGATGCAAATGATATAATGTATAACCGTTCATTTTTTTGTATAGTAAGACTATAGATGAGCGCTGCAAATATAGGGAACGATTTGTTAAATCAAAATTAAATTTCGATTTGCTTATTGATTAGTTACCCCGGCAAAATTTAATTCCGGCCTAATGCATCCTAAATCATACACTGTGATCAGCAGGTAAATCAACCCCGTTCCAAACTTTTTTAGCTGTCCAGTCTTCATCAGGTGCACTCCAAAAAGGATCGGATTCGGGCAGGCCCAAAGGTAATAATATAGCAGAGCATAAGTATAAACTGCCTGTTGAAATATAAACCTCAGCTAATGATGGCTGGTGTCCATACAAGCCAATTCGCAGCCAGCCGTTATTATCAAACACATCTTTGGCGTCAGTTACCTTTTTAATAACTGCAGTTAAGGCGCACCTTACCTGTGCCGGGTTAAGGTGTTCAGGCAATTGATGATGATAGGCCATATTTGCCAAATGATGGAAAGCACCTGTACGATAAGTTATTGACCGGCCAATTGGCGGATAACTGCCATCGGCTGCTATTAAACGTTCCTGGATAATTGTATACCGTAAATTATGTTTTAAAACCCGCTGCCTAATGGTTTCAAACGCCGCATTTTTAACAGATACTATCTTCAAAACATCATACAGGTAGGGGTGGATCACAAAGCTGTTGTAATAGTCCCAATGAAATTCTGCACCATCGCCATACATACCATCACCTTTATACCATTCCTGGTGTTTACTTATGGCGTAATCTATTTTTGTTATCTCAAAAGGCTCATTTATGCTGATAAAAAACGCCTCGATCATGGCTGCAAATAATAGCCAGTTATTTTCACCCGGTTTTATTTTACGGGTTTTTAACAGGCAAGTAATTACATTTTTTTGTATTTTCTTATCAAGGCCTGCCCATAACTTAGGGCAACGGATAAGTGCATAAGCAAAAAATGAAGCATCAACCAATGGTTGGCCGCCTTCATCGCCCCAATTCATATAATCTTTTGCAACGGGGTTTGTGGTATTTTCAATCCCCTTTAAGGCAAGTTTGAAATATTTAGTTTGTAATTGTTTTTCCGATGCATTTAGCTGCTCCAATTGTAGAAAGGGTGCGATTCCGGCTAGTAAACGCCCAAAAGCTTCAAGATGCGTATATTTTGCTCTCTCGCTAACCAACGAGGGTTCTTTTGCCTCAACCGGCATTTTTTCTTTAAGCTGATCAGAAGCCAGCGCCGTTAATACTGGATCAGCTAATTTTTCAAGATAGCTTAACCATAATTTCCGGGTATTTCCTTTAGAAAGATTTATTTCAGAGGCTTCCGCGACAAACGAAGAAGTTACCAACGGGGCGATGCCTAATAGGCCTGCATTTTGTATGAATCTTCTTCGTTTCATCATATTGGATTTTACGCCGTAGAGAGACGCGATGCTTCGCGTCTCCCGTGGTGCAAGTCTTTAATTTGTAGCGGTTTGCCAGTCCTTCGGGAGACGCAATGTATTGCGTCTCCCGAAGGACTGGCGTTGAATTATAATTTGCTAACCCGGCTATTTCTCCTCGCACAAAAATATCCGACCTTCTTTAGCACCACCAATCTGAACCAGTTTTTTATTCTTCATAATATCCGGCAGGTTTATCAACTCGGTATTATACAGGTTATCAAACCAGATTAGATAAAAACGTTTTTGCGCATAAAATTTTTGAACAGCAGCTTTGGGCTCCTTATGCGGAATTACGGTAGATGACATCCGGGTAAACAAGTAAACGGCCTCATCAGCGTCTGTGTATATCGGGATGCCGGGCTTAAATAGGTTTTTATGATGTCTTAAGTACACTATAAATTCCGATTTATTCCAGTCGTCATCACTATAGCCGGGTACGCCGTAATCGCGCTCATCATCATATCGCTGGTAATCAGTTAAAACCGTTGAATATTCAAAGGCCAGCATTAAAATAATGGCAACCGCTGCCAACGCATATTTAGCTTTTGACCTTATCAGTATTAAAACGTCAGGAACCCAACTGGTACACGATATAAGCAGTGGAATAAACATTGGCGAGAGCAGGCGGCTATTGATGCGCTCATAGCGGGAAATACTTGCCGAGATCACTATAAAAAGCCCGTATACAACGGCAAATGCAATTACAATGTTTTCATAACTGTTTATGCGGCCTTTAAAAGCCTTCCAAAGCAAAGTACCAACTAAAGCCAGCAAAACTACCGAAGTAATAACAGGTGCAAAGGGATATGCTGTTTTGCTTAAACTGCCCCAGTCGCAAATTACGGTACCAAAATAGTACAGGTTATCAATGAAAGGAGTGATTGAAGGATACCTCGTACCGGTACTTAAGCCCGAATTTATCCTGTTCAGTACCAAATTGCCAGCAAGCAGTGAAACGGAAACAAAACCAAATATTAAAATATGGCTAATCTTCTTTTTAATGGTCAGTTTATTATCCAGCAATAACATCAACCCGCCCGCACCTACAACTGTTACGCCGGCATAACGGGTAATGCAGCTAATAGCGGTAATAACCGCAACCCATATTAAAGCTTTGGTGCTATGTGTTTGCAGGTATTTCCAATAAGCAATAATGAAGAGCAGGATCTCAAAAATAAATAAGGTTTCAGACCACAGGAAAGTATAGATCTCCAGCAATCCCGGACTTAAAATGATAGCTATAAGTATCAGCCATTTATAAATTCGGGAATGTGAAATGAATTTTTCCATTATCCAGCCGCTGGTGAATATTACAGCGGCAAATAAGGAAGCATTGATCATTGCTCCGCCTTCGATAGGGTCAACCCGTGAAATAAACTGGATAACAGCCAGGAAAAAAGGGTAAAACACCGGAAAGAATACAAGCGGCCCTTTGTTAAATGTCAACAATGAACCATGTGCCTGTATATTGGTTGCCGTACTTGCGTACATTATTGAGTCGGGCGAAATGCCCACCCCGCTATAAGCAGTAAACAGATAAATAACATAAAAACCAATAATGGCAGCTATTAATGAATCAAGATTATTTAAATAGCGTTTTAGGGACATGTTTTGCTTATATAGTTGTAGGGTTGGAAAGTTTTAAAGTTGCAATGTTGTTTTGATTATTTAAAATTTATCTGGGTTTTTAAAAACTAATCTCTAATCTCCAGCCTCTGATCTCTAACCTTAATCAATCAAATCCAGTATTTCGCTGATAGGCTGGTCGCTGTTAATTAAAATGCCTTTTACTCCAGCTGCTGTGCCAGCAATTACATCACGTTCCCTGTCGCCAATAAAGTATGATTTTGCCGGGTCCAGGTTGTATTTCTCAATCCCCTGTAATAATAAGCCTGGTTTAGGCTTGCGGCAATCACAATCCCCGGTAAAATCAGGATGATGCGGACAATAAAAAAAGTCGGTTAGTTCAACACCATGCACATGGTAGGTTTCCTTTAAGCTGTTATGCATTTTAGCCAGTTCATCTTCTGTGTACCAGCCTTTAGCAAGGCCGCCCTGGTTGGTAGCCACCAATAATAAATACCCCTTATTCTGGAGGGTTTTTAAGGCATCAAAATTATTAAGGATATGGAAATCTTCAAACCGGCGTACATAGTCGCCCATTTCCTGGTTCAGCACACCATCACGATCTAAAAAAACAGCTTTATTTTTTTGCGGCATTCAGTTAAATTTTTGCAAAGGTAATGATTCTTAAAATAAGTGTTTTTGACGGTGCTAAAAAGCCGTGAAAAAGAAAAGCATGACAGCCAACGCTCTCATGCTTGTAATGTTTTAAAGTGAAACTTGAACAGACAGCGTTATTTAACAGAAAAAGTATAAGGCATGCTGTTAAATCCACCACCACTTACAGCTGCCACGGTTACAGAAATTATATTCCCGTTATTGTCATAGTTATTTACAAGCGTTGTAAAGTTAAATGTTCCGGTTATCTGGTTCTTTACAGAATCAATCGCCGAAACAACCACAGTACCAGAGCCGGATGCGACTACACCATTTGGAGTATATACCACATTACCCTGCGAGTTTCTTTGAGGTGTTAAAAATGCAAGCTGCAGATTTGGTGTAGCATCAACTGTATAGGTGCCTAAAGGGAAACCGCTTGAGTTAATGGATGTACTTTTAGTAAGAGAGATAGTTATCCGCTTGTTAAAAGCAGTTCCTTCGCATGTAAAGGTTTTGGTATTGGCTGCTGAGTTAAATGTTAACGTTGAGGTAACAGTATCGGTATACCAGGTACTGTCTTTTATATTAGCTATCATTAAAGATGTTGAGGTGGAAATAGCACTAACTGTATCTTTTTTACAGTTTTCCAGAAATAAAATGCCCGATAACAAAATAGCAATAAGTGAAATTTTCTTCATATATGATTATTTAGCAAAGGAACGACTTTTAGCTAAATTTAATATAAAGTATTTCGTTTTTTACATTTTTTAACAATTGGCTGTTCGCCGGCCATGTTTATTAACATTATTGAGCTACGTTTTTCCCTTGCAAACAAGTGTGTTTTTACCACCTTTTATCTAAAATAAGATAGCGGGATCTCTTTCCACATACCATGAGAAAGATTACCGGTCAGCAACTCGTAAATAAGGTACAACGGCCAGAATATGTAGCTGATTAGTAGTAGTATAAGGTTGTGGTTATAGTACCAGTTTACCATTAATGCATATATGCCTAACAATAAATACAGGATGCTTGAATCTCTGTTTTTCATAATGTTGATTGTGTTTTACTTAAAAGTCTGTTCAATATTAAGAAAATCAGCTCAACATTGAACACCCGTTAAGCAAATTTAATTGTTTAAACAAAACAAGGATTAATAATGGGTTTACATATTGTTAATAACTATTAATGAACTCAACCTAAGTTAAATTTGTTTGTTAAGCATAATTATATAACTTGGCATCGTGATATGTATAGATATCGCTTATAAAACCTATTTAAAAACAAAATGCCCTAACAAGGGTTTAATCAAAAAAAAACAAAACTTATCATGGCAACAACAAATGGCATTACTGCGTATTCAGTAAAAACAAAAACTAAAAATGTACCAATGATCGATCCTGTTATTGACATTAAATCAGGAAGATACATTGCAACAGGAAAAGACAGTGCCGGTAACAAAATGGCCGCAATTATGGGTAAATCAACAGCTGAAGAACACATAAAAAACGGTAACGCTAAAAAAGGCTCTGGCTGGTAGTCTGCTAATTCATTGCCTCTATAAAGGTTAATGATACAATCGTACCTGGCTTAAGCTTGTCCAATGTTTTATACATGGCTGCTTATGCCAGGTATTATTTTTTAACACTTATTCAAAGGCCCGGGAGTGCTCTTTTTCTGGCTTATCTATCTTGCTTTTTAGGGCTTTTAGTTCGGTTATGATAATAAAGCTAACAATAACCAAAAATGCCCACGAACTTATTTTTTGATAATCTACCATGGCCCAGGTTTTATGCTGATAGGCATATTTCCATGCACCAAGCCTTGTGGCAACGTTTTCGGCGAGCCATATAAAAAAGCCGATCAATAGAAATGAAAGGATCACAGGCATTTTATACGCTTTGTTTTCGATATAAAACTTCACCATAGCTTTTCTGAAAAAGAAAATAATAAACAGGCCTATCCAGTAGCGCATATCCGCAATAAAATGATTGCTGAAGAAATTAAGATAAATTAAAGCACCAATTATTCTCGCTACCCAATGTTTTGGCCAATTGTACAGTTTTAAGTTAAATCTTCGCCATGCCTGGCACATATAGCTTGCAACACTTGCATACATAAAACCGCTGTATAAGGGCACTCCAAAGAATTTGGTGAGTGCATATTCAGGATAAGTCCATGAACCAATATGTACTTTAAATAGTTCCATCATAAGCCCCAATAAGTGAAATACGCAAATCACGATCACTTCATCCCCGGTTTCAATTTTTAAAACGAACAAAACAACCTGGATAATTATACATCCTATTAACATGAAATCGTACCTGCAAATAAAGCCCGTAAAAAAGTGCGAAATGCCCAACTGGGTAAAAACCAATACAGGGAACAGGCACGATAACGCCTGTTGTTTGATAAAAAGGAAGAAGGGGCGAGTCAAACTGAGTTGATTAAGTTAATTAGGTTAGAATAAGTTGATTAAGTTTTTGAAGACCGGTAATCTTGAAATCAGCATTTAAGTTTTAGCCTCCAAACCTTTTATTTGTTCTTTATAAGCATCAGGCAATAAGGCATTTTTAAAAAAAGCTTCTGTTTTAAGCAGGCGCAGCATCTTATACAATTGCAGCATTGGCCTTATCCAGGCAGTATTTCCAAGCGGGAGTAACTTTTTTACAGAACGGGGTACCAGTATCAGCTGTACCTGTTTTAAAATAGCATATCGCACTGTCCCTAAATGCATCTTGTATTGCCTGTACAGATCATCGGTGAATTCACTGCTTGTTAGGTTCTGCTGCAAATGCTCTTCACGCATTACGCAATAGTCTTCATAGTTTAAGGGTAACCCCGCCAGCTGCATCCGTGCGCCAACCCGGCTAAAAACATCATACACTTCTGCCTTTTCCTTCATAGTTAGCTTACGTTCCAGTAATTCAAATGAACGGATGGAATAATCTATCAATAAAAACAGTACGTCGCGATAAGCCCAGTCTGGTATTTGTGTGCCACGACTATTTTCAACATTTTTATGTACGGCTGTGATCTGGTCAATTGCATACAGTGCTGTTTCCTTTTCCGAAAAGATGATTTTGTGCGAATAAGCAACAGTCGAAAATAATCTTCCAAGCGGATCCGCAGGGAGCCGCCCGGTATAATATAACCAGTCAACAGCCTTATTAAGCGCAAACTCGGCTGCCGCGCCGGCAAATATGAATAATACAGTATCGGCCTTACCCCATATCGTTCTTACTATTGAATCTTTACTAACAAACAAATTTTCCATCAATTTAAAAGTTTTTCATGCTGTGCCTCACATTTTCAATAATAATAACCAGTAATATGCCAAGTGTATAAGCCAGCAGATCAGTAAAAGAAAAGGATGTACCCAGCAATATTTTAGTAGTTTTGGAATTTTGTAAACCCAGCAAGCTCACCAAATGAAAGTACTGGGAAATTTCTACTATGTATACAAATAACAAAACACCGCAAGCTGTTTTAAAAACGGGGGTATTTATAAAGCTTTTTATTAAGCAATATAACAGAATAACCACCAGGAAATCACCGCCGTAAGGGCGGATGATAGCATCATGAACATCAGCGCCTATGATAAATTCTATAATGAACAGGAGCAGGGCGAGTAAGAAATAACGCTTATGAAATCCTATCATGATTTAATATAAAAAAGTACTTTGAATTGCAAAGTAAATCAATATTGTTTATATTTACAATAGAGAAGGGAACACTTAATTATATATAAACGTGGGCCAAAATCCACTTTTTTTAAAAAAATGAAGTCTTTTTTGCTACCTTTGCATTAATCCCAGCCCGTTTTGATATACACTTTCGGCTATTAACCATTACTATGTGGTTAAGCATCGGGCAATTTTCTATTCTAATTTTTAATATTATGGCGAAATCACAGGCGACCTTCATGAAGAAGCAACTCGAAAAAAACAGGCAGAAGAAAAAAGAAGATAAAGAGCAACGCAAGCTTGACCGTCAGCAAAACCCTACCAGCGGAAACCTTGATGATATGATGGCCTATGTTAATGAATTTGGCGAAATAGTTTCAACCCCACCTGATAATTATAAAAAACCTGAATAACAGAACTCCCTAAGTAATTATGGGCAGTACCATTGAATTGGGGCACACTGACAGCTGATCCCGAAACAAGAGAAAAGCTGAAAATAGCATGATTTAAAAGCAATTTTAAACAAATGACCGAAAGCTATATCCAGATCCTTAAAAATGCACGTACCATACTTTTGGTTGACTGGCCTGGGGTAGATGTTCCGTTATCATTACTAAAAGCAGGCTTTATGGTGATCGGCTATGCTCCTGATAACTATTCAATAGCCACAATCGAAATCAATAGCGATGGTAAGGAGAAACTTATTTTTAAAGCGCTTAATAAACCACCGGCCAGCGTTGATATTGTAAATATTTTCAGACCGGAAGAAGAGCACGAAGAAATTATATCCAGGCACGTTTTACCATTAAAAGCAAAGGTAATTTGGTTACAGCCACCGGTAAAATCAGCTCATACAGTTATTTTGGCCAGGGAAAATGGTTTGATATTTATTGAAGGTGAAGATCTTGCTGCGCTGGCAAAAATGCTTTGATTAACAAGCCTGCGATAAATAATGGCTAAACAAAAAGGATGCAACTTTTAGCTGCACCCTTAGTTACAATCCTATTAAAAAAGCCTGCGAGTTAAACTTAGTTCAATTAACGCAGCTATTACTAAATTTTATCAGCAGGCGCTTTTCTCATGTTGTAATACATGCCGCTGTGGTACCTGTTTTCCTGTGCTTCTTTTAAGTATTTTTTGTAATTGGCAACTGTCATTAAATCAATTTGATACCTGTAATTTTTATAATTGATCGCATTTTTTGTAAGCCTGCTTACCATGGCCAGGCCAAAATCAGCAGGCTTGTAATTGTCAAGTTCATCATTTTTTACTTTTTTACCGTCTATCCATACACCACATGTTTTAGGATTTTTCCATATATCAATTTGAGCTTGAGTGGGGTGTTTTGGTGATAAAGGCGGGCCGTTGTAAGTAAAACCTATAGACTGGTCACATTGCTGCTTATAGCTCATTTTTTTAAAGATCGCCTCCATTTTGTCCCTGTCTGCCTGGCTTATTTTTTCAGGATGCCGCATTAATCTTTCGGAGCTTTCCTCATACTTACCTGCAATATCATTATACTCTTTTAATAAGGCATCGGGTACTCCCTCTTTTGTATGAGGATAATCTTTTGAAAGAAATATAGGCGGCAACAGCGTTTTTGAAGTTTTAGTAGCAGCTTGTTCAGTTTTTTGAGGTGTGCTTTTTGCTGCAGGTTTATTTGCAACAGGATCCTGCTGCGCTTCTGTTTTTGTACAAAACAAGATAAAAGCAATCGCGATTACTGGGATAATGGCAAGTCGTGCAAACATAGCTGTTGCTGCGGAGGTGGTTTTGGTCATCATAATTAGTCGTTTTTTGGTTACTGAATAGTTGAATTGGCTGGTAATATTTAAACTTTTAACACAGGCCAGCTTACTGAGCAGTAGGTGCTGATAATTAGCTATGTTATGATTATTGCTAAGCACCGCTTCATCCGCAATAAACTCGTGGTTTAGCTGAATAGCTTTGCGGTACAACATTATAAAAGGATTGAACCAACAAAAAGCCTGTATAAGTTCAATAAATATGACATCGACCGAATGGCGTTGGCTAGCGTGGGTTAGCTCGTGCAGTAATACATCAGCCTCAATTTGCTGATTGGTATAATCATGCTTGTTTAGGAAAATGAAGTTTAAAAAGGTATGGGGCGTTAATCTTTCATCAACCAAAATAAGTCTGGCATTTTTGTAAACAACGCTTTCTCTATCCAATATAGATAAGCGAATTGTGTTTAAATTTCGCACAAAACGAAACAGGAGTAAAAGCGTAACTATACCATAAACAGCTATTAAAGCATAAAGTGTGTAATTAATATCCTGGTGATCAGCAATTGCATGAATAGTTGGAGTTGCGTGTACCGGGATCGCTTTTGAGACAATATTGTCCGGCGATAATTGTAACTGTTCCTGAATTGGTTGAATAGACGGGAGCGGAACTATCGTTTGCTTAACCACAATAAAGGGTAAAGTTAAAGAAAACAGGATGCTTAGTAAAAGGTAAACTCTGTTAAAAGTGTACATGGTTTTATTTACAAGCAACAGGTGATAAGCCAGCAACAGCAAGGCACTACAGAGGGTGAAATTTACCAGGTAAGTTATCATGGCTTTTTCTTGTTAAGTTGTTTATCTATAATTTTTTTCAGGTCTTCAAGCTCTGTATCGGTAAGGTTGGTTTCAGTAGTGAAGAACGATGCAAATTGCATAGCCGAGCTGCCAAAAAAGTTTTTGATCAAACCGTTAACATGTTTTGAAAAATATGCTGATTTTTTAACCAACGGATAGTATTGCCTGGAGTTACCCATTAAGTTGTAGGCCACAAAGCCTTTGTTCTGCATCCGCTTAAGCAGCGTGGCAATGGTAGTTGTAGCCGGTTTTGGATCAGGAAAGCTGTCTATAATGTCTTTCATAAACACCTGGTCTTTATCCCAAATTAGTTCCATTAGTTGTTCTTCGGCGCCTGTAAGTTTCATATTGCTCTATGAGTTGAGAGTTAACTCTACAATTGTAGAGTTAATATTTTGAATTTGCAAGAGCATAGGAAAAATATTTTCACTTAGCTTAAGATGGATAGCTAATTGATGGTGTATTCAGAAAAAAATATATAACTGTTTACAAGTTCCCTTATTTGTTGTTAATTTTAAAACCAAACAACAAATACATGAAACGCATAGGATTAATAATAGGCTTAATAGTTCTTTTGGTATTGGCAGGGATCTTTTACTATCGTTATTATTTTGTTTTTGGCGATGGAACAAAGGCCGGCACCATGAACTATTTTGTACACAAAGGCTATGTGTTTAAAACCTATGAAGGCAGGCTGATCCAATCAGGCATTCGTACGCCAACGCAGGGAACCATCCAATCTAACGAATTTATGTTTTCTGTAACCAACCAGCGTGTTGCCGATCAGCTAAATAAAAGCGCAGGGGCATATCTTGAACTGCATTATAAAGAATATCTGCATACACTACCATGGCGGGGTGTCAGTGTGTTTGTTGTTGATAGTGTGATGTCCGTTCGCCCGGTGACACCTGTGCAGCCATAAATAAGGGGTAGTTTTATTCAAACTTTAGCTGTTGATGGTGGTTTATCATAAAACCAATTTGAATACCATGTGGAACGAAACCAATAACAAGCTTTATAAAGCCTTTACGTTTAAAGATTTTTCTGCTGCCTTTTCATTTATGACCAGGGTGGCTTTGCTTGCTGAGAAAAACAACCATCACCCAAGCTGGACAAACACCTATAACAAGGTTGAGATCTGGCTGTCGACCCATGATGCCGGTGATACAGTTACAGATAAAGACAGGTTATTGGCTGATGAAATTGATGCGGTTGTCTAGAATTAAGATTTATAATGTTAGAAGATTATGGAAACTCGTTACCATAGCTATTTAAAAGAGAGGCATCGATCCTAAATCCTTTTAATCCAAAAATCCCGGTTATTCCACATCCGCCTAAATTTTCCACAATTCCGCTAAACACGGGGCAATGCATTAACTTTACCGACCGATTAAAAAGGAGCAAACCATTTGGCAAAAGATACCACGAAGGAAACGCCGTTAATGCAACAGTACAATCAGATAAAGGCCAAGTATCCCGGCGCTTTATTGCTGTTTCGTGTAGGCGATTTTTATGAAACATTTGGTGAGGATGCTATAAAGGCTGCCGGAATTTTAGGCATAGTGCTTACCCGCAGGGCCAATGGCGCTGCCACTTATATCGAGTTGGCGGGCTTTCCGCACCATTCGCTGGATACTTATTTGCCAAAATTAGTGCGTGCAGGTCAGCGGGTTGCCATTTGCGATCAGCTGGAAGATCCAAAGACCACTAAAACTATTGTCAAGCGTGGTGTAACGGAGCTTGTTACGCCCGGTGTTGCTATTAATGATAACATCCTGCATCAAAAAAGCAATAATTACCTGGCTTCGCTCTATTTTGAGAAAAATAGCATCGGCATAGCCTTAATTGATATTTCAACAGGTGAATTTTTAACCGCGCAAGGCAGCCCTGAATATATTGATAAGCTGTTGCAAAGCTTTTCACCATCAGAGATCATTTATCCAAAAAGCCGCCAGCATGATTTTAAAGAGAATTATGGCGACCGCTTTTATACCTATACCCTTGATGAATGGCCTTATAGCGGCGATTATGCAAATGAGGTATTGCTGAAACACTTCGGCGTAAAATCATTAAAAGGTTTTGGGATCGATAAATTGAACCTGGGTATTGTAGCTGCTGGTGTAGCCTTGCACTATCTTAACGAAACAGAACACCGTAACCTGCAGCATATCTCGGCCATCGGCAGGATAGAGGAAGACCGTTACCTGTGGCTTGATCGTTATAGTGTACGCAATCTTGAGCTGGTTGGCTCGGCAAATGAAAATGCGTTGACGCTGGTTGACGTACTTGATCATACCTGCTCACCTATGGGAGCTCGCCTGCTGCGCCGCTGGATTGTGATGCCGTTAAAAGAGCTCAAACCAATTAACGACCGTTTAGGTGTGGTGGAATACCTGATCGAGCAGGAAGAACTGAGGGAAGACTTTAAACAAAATATCCGCCTGATTGGCGACCTGGAAAGATTAATATCAAAAATAGGTTTACAAAAGGCTAACCCACGCGAGGTGTGCCAGTTAAAAAAGGCCCTTATTGCAATTGGCACCATTAAAAAAATCGGTGAAACTTCTGTAAGTCTGCCATTACAGGCCATAGCGGCGCAGTTAAACCCCTGTACGCTTATTTCCGAAAAGATAGAGAAAGAACTAAGCGCAGAACCGCCTGTAATGCTGGTTAAAGGCAGCGTGATGAATGACGGCATTAATGAAGAGCTCGACCGCCTGCGTAAGATAGCCTTCGGCGGTAAGGGTTATTTATTGGAGATCCAAAAGCGGGAGGCGGAATTAACAGGCATTCCATCGCTTAAAGTGTCTTTTAACAATGTATTTGGCTATTACCTGGAGGTTACTCATAGTCACCGGGATAAAGTACCTGCTGAGTGGATCCGCAAACAAACCCTGGTAAATGCAGAGCGTTACATCACCCCCGAATTAAAAGAATACGAAGAACAGATCTTAGGTGCTGAAGAGAAGATCCTGGCACTTGAAACCCGGCTTTATAACGACCTGCTGTATTCGCTTGCTGAATATATTAAACCTATCCAGCTAAATGCGCAGCTGGTAGCGCGATTGGATGTGCTGCTAAACTTCGCCACCATATCCATCAAAAACTACTATGTTAAACCGGAGATTAACGACAGCCGGGTTATTGATATTAAAGGTGGCCGCCACCCGGTGATTGAGAAAAATCTGCCGCTTGGCGAGGAGTACATCACCAACGATGTTTTCCTTGATTCGGAAACACAACAGATCATCATTATTACCGGGCCAAACATGGCGGGTAAATCGGCCCTGTTAAGGCAAACCGGGTTGATTGTACTGATGGCACAGATGGGGTGCTTTGTACCGGCCAAGGCTGCGTCAATAGGTTTGGTCGACAAGATCTTTACCAGGGTTGGCGCGTCTGATAACCTTTCATCCGGCGAATCAACCTTTATGGTGGAGATGAACGAAACGGCAAGTATCCTTAATAACCTTTCAGACAGGAGTTTGATCCTGTTGGATGAGATTGGCCGCGGTACTTCAACTTATGACGGCATCTCCATCGCCTGGTCAATTGCCGAATTTTTACATAATCAACCGCTTGCAAGGGCTAAGACACTGTTTGCAACGCATTACCATGAACTGAATGAGCTAAGCAACTCTTTTAACCGCATTAAAAACTTTAATGTGTCGGTAAAAGAGGTTGGGCACCAGATCATATTTTTACGGAAGCTGGTTCCGGGTGGCAGCGAGCATAGCTTTGGAATCCATGTGGCTAAGCTTGCCGGGATGCCGCAAAAAGTATTAAGCCGAGCCAACGAGATCTTAAAAAAGCTGGAAAACGAACGGACAGGAGGGGAGCATATAAAAGAAAGCATTCGCAAAGTGCAAAAGCAGGCTGTACAAATGCAAATGTTCAGCATTGATGACCCTGTGCTGGTAAAGATCCGTGATACGCTTAACAACCTTGATGTAAATACCCTTACACCAGTTGAGGCGCTTATGAAACTTGACGAGATCCAACGGGTTATAAAAGGGTAGTTGGTTTCGGAATTCGGATGTCCGATTTCGGATTATGACCGGGATTAACAGATTTTAAGGATTAGGTGATGGATATCCTACAGTAATCGTTTAAATCTCTTAATCGCGGTACTTCTTTCGGACTTTACTGACTTTTCCGACTTCCGGACTCCCCATATGTTAATATGTTAAAAACATCTGCAAATAGGTAGATCGCTATTGCCCTTACCTTTACAGGTATGAACAAAATACACTACCTGTATTGTTTATTGGCGTTTACAATTATACTTTCCTCGTGTCATAGCCGGAAGGCTGTAATGAAGGGACAGCCGGGCGAAGTTGTAAAGCCGCAGGCTGATATCGCAGATAAATATTCAGCTATTTTAGGTATTAGCAAGGGCGATATACAGAATGGCCGCCTTTACGCTTTTATTGATCAATGGATGGGCACCCCCTATAAGTTTGGCGGCGAAGATAAGGATGGCGTGGACTGCTCAGGCCTATCGCAGTTATTGGAACAACAGGTTTATGGGATAAATATCCCAAGATCAACCAGTCAACAAATAAACATTATCAAGCGTAAATACGAAGAAGATCTTGTTGAAGGCGATCTGTTGTTTTTTGATTACGATGGTAAGAAATTCAGCCATGTGGCAGTATATCTGCAAAACGGCTACTATGTACATGCCAGCTCATCAAAAGGGGTAATAATAACCAAGCTTCATGATCCTTATACCTACAAATACTTTTCAAGGTGCGGATCAATTGAAGTTACTGACACCGCAAACACATCTCCCGGTAAGTAAACTCACTATTATACTAAACAAGCTTTTTATTTGAGGTTTTTCTAACCGCATGTTTAGCCGTTTTACGACGATTTAACAGGGATAAAACCGACCAACTATTTACGGCATTTGGGTAGTATTTTTTCTTTAATCTTTTTATTAAAAAAACATAAATTATAAAAGATATGGCTACTATATAATAGCTTAAGCCATAACTTGTTACCAAAAAAGCCAGAATTATAAATACAGGAACAATGAATAAATTAAGCCTTCTTATTTTCCATTCCAATGCGGTTTCTATTTCGCTGTTTTTTACGCATAAATCTTCTTTGTTTTTAACCAAGTAGCCTATTAAAATGGTCTGTGTAAAAAAGGTAAAGCAAATAATGCCTATGTAAGTATAAAGGCCCCAGGTAAAGTGCATTAGGTGCGAGCTGCTTAATGCAAACGACAGTGCAAAAGGAAAAAGTGATACACTAAACAAAAAGAGCAGGTTAATTGCAACCAATATCATGTTGTAATTTTTCAGAAAGCTGAATATGCGCAAATGTCCCATCCAAAAGCTCCCGATAACAAAAAAGCTAATGCTGTAAGCTACCAGTTTTGGCCATATTTGTTCAAATACGTTTTTTGATTCTGTTTCGCTGATCTGCCGAACCATTTCAGGCAGTTTTACATCCAATATCATAATGGTTATAATAATGGCGAACACAGCGTCGCTGAAAAATATGATCCGCTCTAATTGGAACTCCTTTTTTAATTCCTGTTCGTCATTTTTATCCATAGAGGCTAAATTAAAGTTTTAATCAATAAATTTGCATTATTATGCAGCAGACACCAAAGAGAGATTATTCATTCTGGACAAAATACAAACGTTACGCAAGTAATGAGCTTTTGTTGTATATTATTATGATTGTAGGAATTGTACTCGGGATTATAATTTTCAGTTAATTTTTACCAGTACTACATTGTACTCATCGGCATCAACAACCGATTGATAAAAATCAACCAGGTCCTGGTAAACATCTTTATCATAAGTGCCTCCAATTAATTGAAATTTACGCTTGTAAATTAATTTGTCGCCCTTTAACATCATCTTGACTGTGAAATTCCCAAAAGACTTATTAATGTTTACTTCCAATGCTTTTTTTTCTAAACGGTATCCATCCGGTATCGTATAAGTAACCTCATCAGCTTCGGTGTACCCACGGGTTATATTTACGTTGTTTTGACGGTTGCGTACCTGTTTCGGTACGTAGTTTTCGCGGTTGGCCGGGTTAAGCAAAAAGTAAAATTTGCCATTATCCAAAGTAGCATAGTCTCTTGCATTCAGCTTTATTGTTTCTGTAGTTACCGGGTCAAAGCTTTTGTCCTGTTTAATATCAAGGCTTTCAATATCCATGTTATTTATTGGGTATTTCTTCTGCTCCATCTTGTATTGCTCGCTTTTAGGTTCTTTTATCAAATCATCACGATCTTCATAGTCAGTTCCTTTAAACGTGGTTGTCATTGTTCCTGATAACTCACCGGCTGCGTTAATTATAAAATCAGCTTTGCGGCTTTCAATGTTTTCCTGTGCAGTGTATTTTGGGGTGCGGAGCAATTTGCCACCTTCGGGAGTGAGTGCTAACACAGTACGGTTGTCTGTAAAATCGCCCAGGTAACCAAAGGGAATGGTCTGGCTGGTACAATCGGCCCAGGTGGTATCATTTTTAAATGGCACACATAATATTATATGGTCTGCCTGGTTCATGCTGGCAAAGTCGCTTTGGAGGCTGATATTAAAACTCCTGCCTGATTTAACTATGCAATAATAGGATTCGATATTAGCAGCCTTTAACAATGCTTGTGTATAATTAACCAGCGCCTTACAATCTCCATAACTCTGCTGGTCAACATCCGCAGCTAAAAAAGGCTGATAGCCGCCAATACCCACCTGTACACTTATATAATGTGTTTTGGCCTGCATGTATTCATAGATCTTCTTTGCCTTCAGCTTAGGGTCTGTAATATCTTTAGTGATTTCTTTTACATGTTCAACGGTTTGAAAAGGTAGTTCCTGCCGGTTTGCCATTAATTTATCACTAATCCATTTCCCTAACTCATTCCAGTTAGTATAAGAACCCTTTAAGGCATAATACTCAAACTTTTCGGGAGCTATTTGTACGCTGCTGGCATAGTTTCGTACATAAGGGCTAAACGGCTCATATTTAATTGCCTTCAGATTACTTACCTGCCACGAATATGTTTTTAATCCCTGGGCATTGCTACCAATTATTGCTTTGACCGGTAAATTACTTTCTTTATATTTTATGTTAAAACCAGGGCTGCATATAAAATTGAACGAGCTTTTTTCAACTGCAATGCCGAGATCTGAGTTAGGTACCCATGGATCAAAGTTCAAGGTCTGCTTTGATTTTTCCTCATATTCATAGGCAATGGTGTATGGATATGAGGTAACTGCAGGTAAATAATGTTCAGCCCTTTCACTGTCAAATAATGAGCCGCTGCCAACGCTTACATCGTCAAATTTACTTTCCGAAAATTTGTCTATTTGTTTTCCAAATTCATTGTATACTACGCCTTTTACATTTTTAATTACATCGTTTTTATCATGATAGATAACAATATGGGCATCATCATCGCCATTTTTATTTAAAACAGTTATGGCTTTTTTAACATGATAAACAGTGTTATCTAAAGCTTTAACTTCAATTGTAATTTCTTCATTCCTGACAACCGAACTCGCGTAAGGTAAAAGGTCTTTCGGAATCAGGCTTGCATCGTAATTTTGTTGTGCTTTTGCCAGGGTGGATATTGCTATAAAGCAACAAATTATTATAAATGACCTCATTATTTTTTCCTGAAAACCATCTCGGTTTTCTGCGATTGGATGATTTTGTTAAAAAATTCTTTTAAATAGGGATACTCTTCTGCACTGTAAACAGATTTACTGAACTGTGTTACATACAAAAAACTGAAGGAGTTGTCGCCAGGCTCATAGCTTGCCATATATCTTCCACCGCCATTTGGTATGGATATAGAAGTAGTTTGCGGAGGCGTTTCAACAGTATATTGCGTTGGCAAATGTAGTGTTATAACATATCTGTCTTCAGAGGCCATTCCCATATCAACGGGATATGAGCGTTCATTTAATTTGAGCGGATTGGTAATTATCTTATTCAAATAATAAGGGCTAAACGTTAGCTTATTGTTCTCCTCCATTTTCTTATAAACATCAATTTCAACTTCATATAGCTCAGATACCGGCATATCAAGGCTGTCAAGATTTCTTATCTCTGATTTAAGGATCTTCCACCTGGATAGTTTCCCGTTCAGGTTCTCTACATACTCATCAACACTATTAAATTTTTTAATAGCGCTTCTTCTTTTATAGGCCTCGTACCCTGTAGAGTAGTTTGTTAACGTTCCTTTTAATTTACCATCGTCCTGTAAGGTAACATCAAGCATGTAGTTACTTTTTTCACGTTGAGGCAAACTCAGGTCCATAAAATAAGATGGCTTATCCAAACTAAAAACCCGCCCCTTATCGTTTAAGCACTTAAATGGCAGCATTCCAAAGGGAAGTAATGGATCAGTAGCGTCTAACATATAAACCTGGTCGCCAATGTTAACTTTTGCTACAACATAATTAAAATCACCAATTACAGGATATAAAGTGTTAAGGGCTCCATTCTCCCGCGTTGAAAGTAAAACAGCCTCAGCATTTAATCCGGCTACATTTAACGCGGTAACCAATGAAAGGTTTATATCTGCAACGCTACCGCTGTGCGTATCTAATGCTTTTCCTACACCATCAACACTCCAAATTCCAGTATATAGATTCCACTTAAACCATTTTTGCCAATACTGGTATATGGCTTTTGCTTTTGTAAGCTCATCATTTTTGCCAGCAATTATGGGGGTAATTTTATCTTTTAATAATCCTTTTCTTTTTAACTGGCCGCCAAATTCCGGTTCGGTTTTGAGTCTATAATCAATATCTTTCCACTCCTTGGTCACTCTACGTTTTACGCCATCATAAGGGCTGGTATATTCAACCAATTCAAAATTTATGGCTGATAAAAAGTTCTTTGGCGATGTCATGTACTCATCTTCAATAAATGCCGGGATATCAGCCATACCGTAGCTAATCAATGAGCAATCGCTGCTTGACCCACGAAGCTCAAAACATTTTGATTCGAGTTCGGATTTGTTTTTTGAGAGCTTTAAAAATCCTTTTAATGAAGCATTATAATTCCAGAATGCAGGGATATGGACTTCATATTCTGAATATACTTTTGGAATGTCATCCTGAAAATGCCACGAATGAAAGTTTTCGAAATAAGGAGACTCAATTTTATATTTATATTCAATTACGCAGCCGTTTCGTAAACCTGGCAATGCAAATTTATAGTTGGCCCAATGTTTATTCTCCTTTACAGGATAGATCTTTTTGTCTTCAAGTTCAACCTTTTGCGTAAAACCATTATCATCTTTATAATAAGTAACACCGGCAATATCAGACACGCTTTCATATGAATCATTGTCGCTGTTGTTATAAACAGGTATTTGAATTGTTCCCTTATCAAATGCTTTACTGTCGAATATTTTTATTTTAACATGATATTCATAGATCAGTTTAATATTATCATCACTAACAACGGCTATGCGCGATTTACCAAACTCCTGCAATACCACAGCGTGGGCCGAGGTATCTTTAGCATAGTTTTTCATATTCATTTCCTGGGTGCTGGTAGCCCCATATGGAAAATCCTGTGCTGATGACAGCCCGGAGATAAAAATTAAGAAAAAAAAGATAAGTAAAGGTTTTTTCATGTACTTAATTTAAGATAATTAGGTGGCTACAAATTAAAACTTTTATCTTTAAAATTAATTAAATTAAAAAATTTATAGTACTGATTCTTTTTAAGACTTTTGCAACCTTTGCAAACGGAATTGAATCTGCATATTTATTATATGGATTTCAGGCCGACTTATAAAAATATCTTTTTCAAATGAAATTAAACTTAAAACGGCCCCTGGCTTTTTTCGACATTGAATCAACCGGAACAAATCTTGGGGTTGACCGTATTGTTGAATTATCGGTTATCAAATTACATCCTGATGGTAGCGAAGAGGTTAAAACCTGGCGGGTAAACCCCGGTATGCCAATTCCGTTAGAATCATCGCTCGTACATGGCATTTATGACGAGCACATAAAGGATGAGCCTGTTTTTAAGGAAATAGCCGCGGAGGTAGCCGAATTTATTGATATAAGTGATCTTGCCGGCTATAACTCCAACAAATTTGATATCCCTATGCTGATGGAGGAGTTTTTGCGTGCCAATGTTATGTTTGATTTGGATAAGCGCCATTTTGTGGATGTGCAGAACATATTTCACCAAATGGAGCAGCGTACATTAAAAGCCGCTTACCAGTTTTATTGTGATAAACAAATAATAAATGCCCACTCGGCCGAGGCTGATACCCGCGCCACCATGGAAGTCTTACTTGCCCAGATAGCCAAATATGAAGATGTTGAATGGGAAGACAAAAAGGGGAACCGCTCAAAACCGGTTGTAAATGATGTTGAAGCATTACATCACTTTACCAACCTGAACAAACCGGTTGATTTTGCCGGACGCATGGTTTATAACGAAAGCGGCGAAGAGACCTTTAATTTTGGAAAACATAAGGGTAAGCCTGTTGAAGATGTGCTGAAAATTGAGCCCAGCTATTATTCATGGATGATGCAGGGCGATTTTCCATTATACACCAAACGTAAGCTGGAAGAGATATATACCCGCTGGAATGCGAAGAAAAATGCAGAGCGTTTTGCCAAGCAACAGCAAGCCCAGCAACAGCAGGTAACCCAAAAAATACAGGAAACCCATGCAGAAGTCAGGCCGGCCGAGAACCAGGTAAAAAGAGAATTTCATAAGCCTGATCACTTAAAAACCACTAATCACCCGAGACCTGAAAATAAACCCTTTAAAAAGAAGGATGAAGGCCCGGCGCTTCCGGTTAATGATGATATGCTGAAACAGCTTGCTGATAAGTTTAAAAAGGGGTGAGGTTGGGGATTAGAGACCAGAGATTAGTTAATTAGAGATTAGTTTAGTCCGAAAGTCAGTAAAGTCCGGAAGTCCGAAAGAAGGGGTTCCGGACTTTATATTTTACAATAAATTTCTTTTCCTCTAATCTCTAATTAACTAACCTCTAATCTCTCAAAAAAGATATATTCCGTTTAAGTCCGTTAAATTTTGTTCTTTTTACTGCGGAGTTTTTAAATACTTTCTGAAATACATCTTCGGTTATTTCATCCCAATCCTGCTTGTTCAGGTTAAGCAAATCGGCATGCGGGGTAAAGGCGGGTTCATTATGCAGTACAGAAAATTTGTTCCATGGGCACACGTCCTGGCAAACATCGCAGCCAAACATCCAGTTGTCCATTTTATTATTAAACTCCTCGGGGATCTCTTTTTTAAGCTCGATAGTTAAATAGGAGATGCAACGGCTGCCATCAACAATATAAGGAGCAACAATAGCTTCCGTAGGGCAGGCATCAATACACCTTGTACAGGTTCCGCAATGGTCTGCAGTAGGGGCAATGTCATATTCCAAGTCAAGATCCACAATCAGCTCTGCTAAAAAAAAGAAAGATCCTGCTTTTTGATTAATGAGATTTGTATTTTTCCCGATCCAGCCCAGGCCCGCTTTTTTTGCCCAGGCTTTATCAAGTACCGGGGCGGAGTCAACAAAAGCACGGCCGCCAACTTCGCCTATTTGGTCATTTATAATTTCAAGTAGTTGCTTTAGTTTGTCTTTTATAACACTATGATAATCAGATCCATATGCGTATTTAGATATTTTGGGACTTGAGGGGTCAGTCTGTGGCTGATCGGTATAATAATTCAAACCTAAGGATATAACGGACCTTGCCCCATCAACCAGCAAACGCGGATCAAGTCGTTTATCAAAATGGTTTTCCATGTATTGCATTTCGCCATGCATGTTTTTCTTTAACCAGGTTTCAAGCCTTGGCGCTTCTTCTTCCAAAAATTCAGCTTTTGAGATCCCGCAAAACAGAAACCCCAGGTTTTTAGCCTCAGTTTTAATAAGCTGGCTGTATGCTGACTTGTTTTGCTGCATTTATGCAAAGATAATACAAAACTAAAGCCTATTACTAATAGGCTTTAGTTGTACGTTTTTAACCATTGTGACATTTATTTAATATAATTGTATGTTTTTTTATTTGTGGTGTAATTATTGTTGCGGTTTATAAAATATAACATATGCTTCAGCCAATTTACGATTTACCACCACACGTAGCCGGAATCCATGCATTTGCTGAAGTCACGGAAAAAGAATATGAAGATGCATTGACTGATGTAATTGACGAACTGCTTAAAAAAACCAACAGGATCAACTTTGTATTAGTGCTTGAAACAGATATCCGGAATTTTGCCAGTGGGGCGTGGGGAGGTAATATAAAGATCGGGTTTAGATATTTCTTTAAATGGGGACGGGTTGCCATTGTAACTGATCAAAAAGGGGTGATGGGATACAGCGATCTTTTTAAATACATTATTCCAGGTAAGTTTCGATTCTTTCCATTAGATCAGCTCGACAAGGCAATACGATGGGTATCCGGGAAACAGACTTAAGGCCCCAATATTAAAAGAAGAAACCCCTTTCCGTTTTGAAAAGAGGCTTCTTATTTTTTGCTTTTTAATGATTAAAAGCTGTGTTTTATACTGCTGCTGAATGTCTTTGTAGTCCAATAGCCACTGTCTAAGATCCGGCGAACGGTTAATAAAGGATCATTCTCATCACGTTTATCGGCTAACTGGAAGGCCAGTTTAAAGTTATACTTTTTCAATTCTGGTAAAACAGGTTTTTTCCAAACGCCGAAAGGATAAGCAAAGTAATTTATTTTTTTGCCGGTAATTTCTTCCAGTTTTTTGGTCGGCTTATCAATTTGTACCAGCCAATCGTCTTTTTTAGGATTAGCGTCATGTTTATATTTATCTACCCGATGATGATCCCAGGTATGGCTGCCAATTATATTTCCTTCGTCAGATAATTGTTTAACCTGCTCTTTGCTCATATAATGCGGCCTTCCTAATGAAACTGTCATTATGAAATAAACACCTTTAAAACCATACTTTTTTAATGTTGGCCGTGCTATTTCAAACTGGTCAAGATCGGTATCATCAAAAGTAAGCATAATGGGTTTGCTTGGCAGGGCAGTGCCTTTGGTAAGATAGTCATACAACTGATCAGGCAGGATAGTATGATAGCCGCTATCAGCCAGCATTTTAATATGATCTTTAAAAGATTGTACAGGGATAATATAATCCTTTGCATTCTTTGAGTCTTTTGGTCTCCAGTCACGAATTTGGTGGTAGCATACTATCGGAACCTGTTTGCGGGCCATAATAGCCGCATTATTACCTTGCGCAGATGCTGCCAAACCTAAAAAACACAGGCCAGCCGCAGTAAAAAATTGTTTTATCATATATAGATTATCGAGGTATTGAATATTTTAAACTGCGGCAAAAATAATATTTTTTTCTTCTAGTTAATTGTTTAAGTTAGATTAAGTTGAATTGGGTTAGATTGAGTTGATTAGGTAAAAAAGAAAAACAATATTAAGAAACCTGATCAACTCAATCTAACTTAGTCAACCCAATCAACCTATTCAACTTACAACACTACCCGCTTCCCTTCTTTAATTGATCTTTTCGCAGCATCAAGGATCTCCATCACTATCATATTATACTTTAGCGAGGTGCGGTCATCATCACCGTTTATTTTCTTTTGCAAAAAGGCATTAAAGTAATTAACAGGGTCATTGTTGGGTTCTGTCAAAGGTTTTAAATCTATTATGCTTTTTTTGTTCTCACGCATCCGCATATTCAGGTTTTTCATATCAGTTGCATGCAGGTAACCTTTGTCGCCAAAAACTTCCAGGTCTTTAATGCCAAAGGGCCATGCCCATGATCCTTCTATCAACCCAGTAGCTGTGGGATATTCCACTGTTATAGTTGCATCATCTTCAACTTTTGGGTAAATGTTGGGTTTGTAATGCCTTGCAACGGCAGATACTGCAATTGGCTTTTGACCATGCATCAGCCAGGTCATTAAATCAGCGCCATAGCAGCCAAAATCGTTAAGGGCGCCCGCTCCGTTTAAAACAGGATCAGTAAGCCAGGCTAAAAACTCTTCGCTGCAGCCAATTTCACGTGGCCCCTGGTGCCCATCATGGGCAACCATTTTACGGATAGCGCCAATACTGTCTTTATTAACAATATCATACACACCCTGAAAAGATGGATACCATGTTGTTTCATAATTAGTTAACACGGTTATGTGGTATTTATTTGCAAGCGCCTCAATTCGTTTGGCCTGTACTAAAGTAGCCGCTAAAGGCTTCTCAACCATTACCGGGATGCCGAGTGGCGCACATACTTCCACTACATCAACATGGTTGCCAACTGCATTATAACCCAACACAATGGCCGGCTTACGTTTAGCAACCATAGTTTTTAAATCGATGAAAAACAGGGAGTCTGGAATATGAAATTGCTTACCGTATTTCTCCCACAAATGTTTATTGGGTTCGGCTATGCCTACAATATTTACACGGCCTTTGCTGTAATCATTTAATATATTGTAAATATGATCGTGATTCAGACCTGCCACACCAACTCTGAACGTGCTTTGTGCATTTACGCGCGCTACACAAATAAACATTATTGCTGCCAGCGTAATTGACTTCATGCTATAATTTATAAGATGCTTCATAAATAAATTATTTTTCATTTGATAAAGAGTAAGGCACATCTCCGGCTTTAATACCGCGCAGTTTATTTGGCTTAGCCGACATGTTATAGTTTATAACGCCACCCTGGTTTAACAATGTATGGCTTATCCAGTTTAAATCATACGGTTTGCCATTTACATTCATGGTGTTGATATATAAATTATCATCGCTATTATTTGGAGCATTGATAACTACTTTTTTTCCGTTCTCCAGGTTTAAAGTAAGTTTTTTAAACAGCGGTGCACCTAACACATATTGATCAACCGCAGGGCATACCGGGTAAAAGCCCATAGCCGAAAATACGTACCATGCTGATGTTTGTCCGTTATCCTCATCGCCGCAATAGCCATCAGGAGTAGCTTTGTAAAGCTTGTTCATTACATCGCGTACATGGTATTGGGTTTTCCACGGCTCACCGGCGTAGTTGTATAAATAAAGCATGTGCTGAATTGGCTGATTGCCGTGTGCATATTGTCCCATGTTCACTATCTGCATTTCACGGATCTCATGGATCACTTCGCCATAATAGCTATCGTCAAAAATAGGAGGGAGAATAAATACGGAATCAAGCTTGGCAATAAATTGTTTTTTGCCTCCCATCAGATTTACTAAACCCTGGATATCATGAAATACACCCCAGCTATAATGCCAGCTATTACCTTCGGTAAATGCATCGCCCCATTTAAATGGATTAAACGGCGTTTCCCATGAACCATCTTTGTTTTTACCGCGCATTAACCCGGTTGACGGATCAAACAGGTTTTTATAGTTCATGCTTCGCTTTTTAAAGATCTCAATTTCAGAAGCAGGTTTATTTAACGCTTTACCTAATTGATAAATAGTAAAATCATCATACGCATACTCAAGTGTACGGGCAGCATTTTCATTTATTTTAACATCGTAAGGAACATAGCCTAGTTTGTTATAATATTCAACACCGGTACGGCCTGTTCCTGCAGGGCCTGCGTTGTTTGCTCCGTGTACCAGGGCATCATACAAAGTATTGATATCATATCCTATGCCACCTTTTAAATAAGCATCGGCTACCACCGAGGCCGAGTTATTACCGATCATCACATTTGAGTAACCCGGGCTTGACCACTCAGGCAGCCAGCCGCCTTCTTTGTAGTCATTTACAAGGCCCTGCTGCATCTCTTTATTAATTGAAGGATAAACAAGGTTTAAGAAGGGGTAAAGCGCCCTGAAGGTATCCCAAAAGCCGGTACCGGCAAACATATAACCCGGCATGGTTTTGCCGGTGTAGGGGCTGTAATGAATTACCTGGTTGTTGGCATCAAGCTCATATAATTTATTAGGGAAAAACAACATGCGGTAAAGGCATGAATAAAAGGTACGGGTTTGATCAACTGTACCACCTTCAACTGAAAGGCGGTTTAATGTTTTGTTCCAAACGTCTTTTGCTTTTTGCTCGGTAACAGCAAAGCTATCATTGCCCTGTTCTCTCTTTAGGTTGATCTCAGCCTGCTCTATGCTTACAAATGAGGAGGATACCCGTAAATGCACCTTTTCATCATGAGAAGTTTTAAAACCGATAACCGCCATTACATGTTTGGCGTGCAATTCTAACGAATCAGTTACAGTGCTGTCACTGTAAGTATGAGCCGTGGTAATTGGCTTATCAACATAAATAACAAAATAGTTTTTAAAGTTTTTTAGCGGCCCCCGGGCATATTTGGTTGAATAGCCGATGATCTTATTTTCGCCGGGGATAACTTTGATATATGAACCTCTGTCAAAAGCATCGATCACTACATATGAGCTATCGTTTTTTGGATAAGTGAACTGAAACTGGGCGGTGCGTTCTGTAGGCGTAATTTCAGCTAATACATCATGGTCGGCAAGGTAAACGCTGTAATAATAAGGTTTAGCAGTTTCCGCCTTGTGCGAAAACCAGCTGGCCCGGCCATTTTGCGATACATTTAAGTGCCCGGTAACCGGCATTATGGCAAACTGTCCATAATCATTCATCCATGGGGATGGTTGATGCGTTTGTTTAAATCCGTTAATTTTATGAGCATCATAGGTGTATTGCCAGCCATCGCCCATTTTACCGGTTTGTGGCGTCCAAAAATTCATTCCCCAGGGTAATGCTATAGCAGGGTAGGTGTTCCCGTTCGAAAGATCATACTTAGAGTCGGTACCCATTAACGGGTTTATATAATCAACCAGTGAAGGTTTGCTACCGGGTTGTGCTAATGTCAACAGGGGAGAGAGGAGAGCTAAAACAATGAATAGTTTTTTCATTAATGTTTAATAATAGTTTAAGCTGTAAATATAAAAGACCGGTTGGATAACCGGCCTTTTATATTGATATTTTTACCAACCTGTATTTTTATCTACGGGGTGCTCTATCGTAACGGCCTTTTGTAAAAGTTGAATCCTTTGGTTGGCTGCCAATATCCATTTATAGAATTCTTTTTCCTCTATAGGCAAATGCCGATAATTACATTCAACTCTGTTGAGGTATCTTCTTGTCTTTCCCATCCCTCTATACAGGAATAACTCGATACTTGACCATTGTCACGTATCAACTACTAAGCTGCTACGCCCTGTAGTTGAAGTTATGAAAGATTACAGTAAGAGGAATAATCTCTTACTGTAATTTCCATTCAATTTATCCTATTTATTGAAAACCTGGGTTATTTGGTAACAATTTAGGGTTAACATCAGTTTCTTGTTTTGGTAGAGGGAATAGCAATTGTTTTTCGGTAAACGTAGCATTAAACACGGTTTTATGGCCAACAAAATCGTCCCAATTACCAGTAACATCATTATGAACTTTGCGGGTGCGCAGCATGTCGAACCACATTTTGTTTTCAAAGCAAAGCTCAAAATAACGTTGCAGCCATACTTCATGCTCAAAATCTGTTTGTGACATTGCGCCAAGTGGTGCCAGATTAGCCCTGGCACGTATTTGTCTAACGTATTCAATTGCATTGGCATTTGGCGAACCTTCAGCCCGATTTGATGCTTCAGCATACATTAACATTACATCGGCCAGGCGATAAATGGTGTAGTTTAAATCTGATTTTGCAGTAGTGGTAACTGCATTTACATCAAACCATTTATAGATGTAATGATTTTTAAACGTTACAATTTTACCGTCTTTAATGCCAGGGTAAGATGTATAAAAAAATTGTTTTTCGGCTGCACGTTTATCACCAGCCGGAAATGAAGCAATAAACTGATCTGTTGGCCATACCGATCCATACTCATCTGAGTATTTTGAAATATTCGAGTAGTTAGGAATGGTAAGTGAAGTAAGTGGATTTGTAACCGGAATAGAAGCAGCATACTGTACCTGTAAGATAAACTCTTTGCTGTTTTTATTAGCCGGAACAATCATATCGGTATACTGACTGAATAAGCTATATCCTCCATTTTGAATTACCTCAAGTGAGCGTTTTGCCGATTCTGCATAATATTGAGTTCCACCATTGATGGCAGCTCCTGCATAGGTTAAATACACATCGGCCAATAATGATTTTACTGCACCCATGGATATTTTACCTGTAGCATCGCTCCAGGGCAGTGTTGATTTTTCAGCCTCAAGCAAATCAGGTATGATAACTTCATCGTAAATTTGTTTTGCTGCTACACGCGGAATTTGCAAATTCAAATCCTTAGGCGGTTCAACTACTTTAGGTACGGCACCGTACATGCGCACCAAATAAAAGTAATATAATGCGCGTAAGGTGCGTGCTTCGGCTACCATGTTAGTTTTGTCAGCAGCACTTAAACCTGCCGCATTGATGGTTGGTATTTTTTGTATGGCTAAGTTTGTTGCGCCAACGCCCAAATACATTTGTTGCCACCATGTATCAAAATAAAACGAGGTGTTGCTGTAAATGAGGGTTTGGAAATTAACATATCCGGTTTGTCCCAGGTCGCTGTTTGCTTTACCTGTCATAAATTCCATCAGATTCCAGGTGTTACCCCCATATGAGCCGGATTGGCCCGCTAATAATCCTGATAAATTTTGGTAGGAGCCATTAGCTAATGCCCTTGCAACTTTTGCACTCGACAAATTTGCATCTGGTGTTAAAAAGCTTGCGGGTTTTTCTTCCAGAAACTTTTTGCACGAGCTTGTAAGCAACAAAAAGGCCACTATTAATATATTTTTTAAAGTTTTCATTTTATTCAATTTTAGATTATGGTTCAATCTTTCACTATTGTTTTTCTATGTGCTTTTGTCATGACACAATTTTTAAAACCCTACTTGTACACCAAGATTCCATATACGTGGACGAGGGTTAGCAAAGAAATCTATGTTTTGAGAAAACGCTGAGTTATTTCCATACGACTGATTAAACGTATCAACCTCAGGGTCATAACCAGTATATTTTGTAATAACAAACAAATTTTGAACACTTGCATAAATACGCAGACGGTTCATGTGCAATTTCTTGAGCGATTGGCTGGGGAAGCTATAACCTAATACAAAATTTTGCCCACGTATAAATGAACCATCCTCAACCCACCAGGTATCAAAATGCGAATCCTGTGCATATTTGTAGTTACGGACTTGCGATATATATGTGTTTTGATTTGTAGGTGTCCATCCGTTTAATACGGTAGTTAAGCTGTTTGATATGGTTTGCCTGTCTTCCGAAGAGTGTTTAAAGTTAGCTGCTGTGTTTACACCCTGTACAAAACGGATATCAAACGAGAAATCCCAGTTTTTGTATCTCATTGTGCTATTAAAGTTGCCTGTCCATTTAGGGTTCGAACGACCGATGATGCTATAATAGTTACTTCCATCAGCATTATAGCGATATTTACGGTCTCCAGCTTTTAAACCATGTTTAGCGGCCTCAGCAATATCAGCGGGCGAATCACTGTAAGTTCCAAGCCTTGTCATGCCATAAAACGACCCAAGTGGTGCACCAACACGTATTACATAATTCTGTCCCAGAAAGTTCGGGCCTGGAAATATATCAGCATTGCCATCATTTAATTTGGTAACCTCGTTTTTGTTACTGGCGAATAATAATAAAGTTGACCATTGAAAATTATCGCTTTTAATGTTTATAGTATTTAAACTAAGCTCAATACCCGTATTTCTAAGTGAGCCAACATTTTTGTAAACATTAGCGGTTGTAAAACCTGCAGTCCACGGAATCGGTGTTTGTAATAAAACGTCACTGGTATTTTTAATATAAAAATCAGCGTTGAAATTTACTCTATCACCAAATAAACCTAATTCCAAACCGGCATCCGCCATTTTAGTTCTTTCCCATTTCAAATCAGGATTACCCAAATAGCCAGGCAACAGTGATATTGCAGATGCGCCATTTATAACTGTTTGACTGGTAGATAATTGTGCAAGAGAGCGATAGTTACCAATTTCCTGGTTACCTGTAATGCCATAACTTGTTCTGATCTTTAAATTTGAAACAGTCTTACTATCCTTTAAGAAATCTTCCTGAGATACGCGCCATGCAATACCTGCTGAAGGGAAGAACGAATATTTGTTTTTGTCACTAAATCTTGATGAACCATCATAACGGCCTGTTGCGGTAAATAAATATTTGTCATCAATATTGTAGCTGATACGGCCGTAATAGGAGTTTAACGAGCCTGGTTGGTACCCGCCCGGGGAATTGGGTTGGTTGTCAGATTCAGAAGCGCTTTTAACAGAACCAGCACCCAGGTTATTAAACTGGTAAAAATCATCAATGAAATTTTGTGTTTCGGCTCTTACCCGTTCGTAAACATCTCTGCTAAAAGAGATCCCTGCCAGCGCGGTAAATCTTTGATGGTCATTTATCTTTTTATTCCAGGTAAGGTAGTTTTCACTTTGCCAATAGTAATTTGTATTTGAATTAATGTTGGCTACCCCACCCTGGTCAGCAGATAAATGCTGTAATGCCAAAGACGAATAAAAATTATTTTTTTGATTGCGTAAATCATAACCAAGATCTGTTTTAAACTCAAGTTCTTTTGATATCTTAAACAGCATGTATACATTACCTATCATTTGCTGGGTGTTATTAATTGTATAGCGCTCATTAGCTATTTGAATGGGGTTAGGTGCGCCCTCAAGTCCTGCTATATCAAAATTTCCTGCCCAGTTTCCATCCGGATATTTTATCGGCACAATTGGCACCTCTTCACTTACGGCACGCGGTACATTCAAACTTCCGTTGCCATCAGTTACCAAACGCTGCCTGCTGGCAATCACATTTATACTACCACCTATTTTTAGCCAGTCTTTAACATCATTATCCATAGTCATTTTAATGGAGTAGCGTTTAAAATTTGATGTTGGTGTTAAGCCATTCTGGTTTAAATAACCTAATGATAAACTGTAAACAGATTTTTCGTTACCGCCCTGAATATTTAGTTGGTGGTTTTGTGAAAAAACAGGCTTATACGTTTCCTTTTCCCAATTGGTGTTGTAAATAGGGTTGTTATTGGTGTCAAATAACAATGGGAAATTAGCATGATTTAACGCCTTGGGGGGTGTTTGCACAAGGCCGTTAGGATCAAATTTCGCCCCGTTGGCATATGCTTGATTATAAATGTCAACAAATTGTTTTGAATTAAGCGTTGGTACATGCCTGTAAAGCTCGCTTACATTTAAATTTGTTTCATAGCTAATATTGGCCGGCCCTTTTTTACCACGCTTGGTAGTTACCATGATTACGCCATTAGCACCACGCACACCGTAAATAGCTGTTGATGATGCATCTTTCAAAATCTCAAGAGAGGCAACATCGTTGGGATTGATCGAGTTAGGGTCAACACCAACAACACCATCAACCACATAAAGCGGGTCAAGGTTTGAATTGATAGAGCCAATACCTCTAATACGTACCTTTGCTGCTGCACCCGGTGCATTGCTATTAACGCTTACGTCAACACCGGCAACCTTACCTTGTAATGCCTGCGTTAAATTTGGTACAGGTTTATCCAGTAGCTGCTCGGCCTTAACTGTAGTTACAGCTCCGGTAAGGTCAGATTTTTTTGCCGTACCATAACCAATTACCACAACTTCATTAAGAGCGCTTGACGATTCCTTTAGTTGAACATCAACAGTTGCCCGGTTATTAATAGGCACTTCCTGGCTGTTGTAACCAACAAAAGTAAAAACCAGGGTTGCTCCGCCATCAATATCATTTAAAATGTATTTACCATTAATATCCGTTACTGTGCCAATGGTGGTACCCTTTACCCTAACGCTAACACCAGGTAACGGCCCTTTTGCATCTGTTACGGTTCCCTGTACCTTTTGGGCCACGTCGGCTTCTGCTTTCACCTCATCCTTGGCTTTTACAACAATGGTTTGCTGAAAGATGCGGTAAGTTAAAGGCTGATTTTTAAACAAAAGGTTCAATGCTTCTTCAACAGTAACGTTGTTAACGTCAATGTTTACTTTCGAAGTTTTTGCTACAGCAGCTTCATCATAAAAATAATTGTAGCCGCTTTGTTTTTTAATCAGCTTCAATATTTTCTCAACAGATATATTACTCTGGTGGATGTTTATGTTCTGACTATAAGTTTTGGCGCTTACATTTAAAAGGGCTGTAAAAATAAGAACAGCGGTTAGCTTCATAGCTAATAAAATTTTGTACAGATGATGCCGTTTAACAGGCACCACCATAAAATTAAATTTCATAGTTTTGTTGTGTTTGGGTTAAAAACTTATTATTTCAATTTCGCGATTGTGGATAGAGGTAACCCAGATATTGACCCGGGTAAGCGCTCCAACGCTTCCCGGATTTTTTACCCGATGCTTTTTATGCTCTTCATAAAAAAAATTACCTCAAATGTCAGGGGGATCTAAGTATTAATTTTCTCATTGAATTTAGTTTATGGTTAATAATTGATTGATTCACATATAGGCATCGCATTACCAAAACGGTAACATCATTATTTTGCAAGGCTGGTTAACCCGGCAATATTGTTTTTCAATAGTTTATCCAGGTACGGTATTAAGGAGTAACTATTATAGTTTTACCTTCTATTTTAAAATTTATACCGGTATATTTTAACATCTTCAATAACTCAGACAGATTTACATTACGGGATATGCTCCCTGTAAAACGCCGTGGCGGCAACTCGCTCTCATATTTAATATCTACATCATACCACCGGGAAGCCTCACGCATTATTAACTGTATTTCGGCTCTTTCAAACAGGAAGTTGCCATTTTTCCAGGCAAGCACATCATCTGTGTCAACCGTGTTTATGCTGATATGTCCGTGTTTATTGTTTAAAATACTTGATTGTTGTTCGGGCTTTAGAATAGCACTTTGGGAATCAGCAGATACTTTTACGCTTCCCTCAATAAGGGTAGTTTTAATTGCGTCTTCATCTGAATAAGCATTAATGTTAAAGTGGGTTCCTAATACTTCAACTGTTTGCTTACCTGCGACAACTCTGAATGGCAGGTGTTTGTTTTTAGCTACCTCAAAATAAACCTCGCCTGTTATGGTAACTTTTCTTTCGATTTTTGAGAAAGCAGTTGGAAAGGTAATTGACGAGGCGGAATTAAGCCACACCTTACTGCCATCGCTCAGCACAATCTGGAACTGGCCGCCTTTTGGAATGGTAATGGTATTGTATATAGATGATGAGTCTTTAGCTTTCCCGCCCGGTGCTTCGTATATAAGCTGCCCGTCCTTATCTTTTTTTAGCACAGTTTTACCCTGGCTGGCTAAAACACCATTTTTAACATCATTTAAATCTATTTTACTTCCGTTGGCAAGTGTTAAAATAGCTTTATTACCACCAGGACTTACATCGTTTTTTAACTGAGGTTTTTGACGGATTAAAGCAAGTTGCTTAACCGGCTGATGGATCTGCACAAAATAGTATATAAAACAGCCTGCAAATAGCAATATGCCGGCTGCTACACGTAACCATGTTGGTATTATTATTTTAAACCGGTTATTGTCTTTTTTAATATCACGGTTTATTTTATTTAATATTCGTTCCCTTAATACTTCTTCATTTTCAGCAAATGTTGGTGGAATATCAACAGGGATGTCCTGATCTGCATTATACCACGCTGCAAATTCGGCCTGTTCATCAGGAGTGATGGTTTTATTCAGCCATTTTTTTGCTAATTCCTGGTAACGGTTTTCCATTCAGCTGGTTTATTTAATAGTAAGTCCGCTGAAAGATTGAAATCCCTTAGTGTAATGTGAAATATTTTTTAATATTTTTTTAGATGGCCTTTATAACAGGAACTGGCTTAGCCTGGTACGTAATGTTTTAATAGCTTTTCCTAAATGTGCCTCAACTGTTTTTTCAGAGATCCCCAATTCTGCAGCTATCCTTTTTTGGGAAAAGCCTGAATCGCGACTCATTTTATACACTAATCGACATTTTTCCGGCAGATCCGCTACGAAAGCGGCTAACCTGCTTCGTAATTCTTCAAATTCAAGCCATTGCTGGGTTGAATCGTCAGTAAGGTTTGCGGTATGCTGACTATAATCAGAATATTTTTGCTGATTGTTTCGCTTATCTAGAATTTTAATTACCCGGTATTTAACAGATACGGCAAGATAAGAGCTTAGTGTATCGATTACACCTAACTCGTTCCGCCTTTTCCATAGCGAAACAAATATATCCTGTACAATTTCCTCAGCTTCGTCCAGTTCTTTTATTTTATTCGCTGCAATAGCAAATAACTTTGCCCAATACCTGTTATAAATTTCGGTAAAGGCATGCTCATTGCCTTGCTGAAGCAAGTCAGTTAGTTCTTTATCATTAAGAATATTATAGTTGTACATATTCAAAATAAACAGAGAATTATATTATAAAATATTGATTGCCGGCAGAAAGAGGATCCATAGGGATAAGGTGTGCTTACCCATTATGACTAAAGTTCTTCACCAGTCAAATCGGTTTATAAATCCAAATGTAGTAACTATTGGTTAAAACAGCGAAGGATTTCCACCTGTTTTTATTTTACCTAAATGTTTATAGGCATTTTCGGTCGCTTCGCGGCCACGTGCAGTGCGCATCAAAAAGCCTTCCTGGATTAAAAAAGGCTCATATACCTCTTCAATTGTACCTTCATCTTCACCTACGGCCGTTGCTATAGTTTTTAAGCCGACAGGGCCGCCTTTAAATTTATCAATAATTGTGCTCAGGATCTTATTATCCATTTCATCAAGCCCATGTTCATCAACATTAAGTGCATTTAAGGCAAATTTAGCAATCTCAGTATCAATATTGCCATCGCCTTTTATCTGGGCAAAATCGCGTGTGCGGCGTAACAAAGCATTGGCAATACGCGGGGTACCACGGCTGCGACGCGCAATTTCATAAGCGCCTTCATCGCTTATCGGTGTTTTTAATATGGATGAAGAGCGTAAAAGTATAGTGGTTAACAATTTAGCATCATAATACTCCAGGCGCGAATTGATCCCAAACCTGGCACGCAAAGGCGCGGTAAGCAGGCCTGAACGCGTGGTTGCCCCAACCAGGGTAAATGGGTTTAAGGAAATCTGTACTGAACGTGCATTCGGGCCACTCTCCAACATAATATCAATCTTAAAATCCTCCATTGCTGAGTACAGGTATTCTTCAACAAGGGGGCTAAGCCTGTGGATCTCGTCAATAAATAAAATATCGCCGGTTTCAAGATTGGTTAATAAGCCTGCAAGGTCACCGGGTTTATCAAGCACCGGTCCTGACGTTATCTTGATACCAACCCCCATCTCATTTGCAATAATGTACGACAACGTGGTTTTACCAAGGCCGGGAGGGCCGTGCAATAGCACATGGTCAAGCGCCTCGCCACGCTGGCGGGCAGCCTGCACAAATATTTTTAAATTGGCTAATATTTTATGCTGACCGGTAAAATCCTCAAATACCTGCGGCCGTAAAACTTTTTCAATATCACGTTCGGCAGGAGAGAGGCGTTCGCGCTCAGGATCGAGATGTTCATTCATTGCCAACGAAATTAGTATTTTTTATTGAGGTGAAAGGATAAAGGTAAAGGGTAAAAGGTTTCCTTTACATAAAAAAATGTTTGTTTTTTGCCTTTCGCCTTTTACCTCTTTCTCACCCTTCCGGATACTTCCTGAATATGGAATTGATTTTCATCTGGATCACTCCAAAAAATGCTTCCCTGAAAATACTTGTCGACATTTTTGAAGTACCTAATGTGCGGTCGGTGAATATAATGGGTACCTCCACCAGCTTAAAGCCATGTTTTATGGTGGTATACTTCATCTCGATCTGAAAAGCGTAGCCAACAAACTTTACTTTATTTAGCTGGATGGTTTCAAGTACTTTACGTTTATAGCACATAAAGCCTGCTGTAGCGTCCCTAACATCAATGCCGGTTATAAACCTTACATATACCGACGCAAAATAGCTCATCAGTACGCGGCTCATTGGCCAGTTAACCACATTTACACCATTAATATAACGCGAGCCTATCACCGCATCGGCGCCGTCAATACAGGCTTGCCTCAATTTTAACAGATCATCGGGGTTGTGTGAAAAATCGGCGTCCATCTCAAAAATGTAATCGTATTGATGGGCTATGCTCCACTTAAAGCCATGGATATAAGCTGTGCCAAGGCCTTGCTTGCCTGCTCGCTCCTCAATAAACAACTTATCAGTATATTCAAGCTGGAGCTGTTTTACAATGTTCTGTGTACCGTCGGGCGAGCCATCGTCAATAATAAGGATATGAAAATCATGAGGAAGAGAGAATACTTTACGGATCATCCGTTCAATGTTCTCCTTTTCATTATACGTTGGAATAATTACTATGCTATCAGGCACCCGAAAATATTTAGATAAACAATTGGCGAAAATACTTGATTTTAGGCTTCATTAAAAATAAAAAAGCAGTAAAGTAATTGTTACTTTACTGCTTTTTTATAACCATGCTGATTTACAGGTTGTTTGCTTCCGCGGTTGCCTGGTTATCAATATATGGGTCAGTAATGTAATTGCGTTCTTTCAACCGAGGCGAAACAAACATGAATACTATTATAAATACACCGATAAACGTTACAAAAAACCATTCATAGTTTGCGCCTCTAAGGTTTTTGGCCCACCAGCCTCCATCTTCAATAAGACCGTTAACAAGGGCCGTTATCAGGTTGCCGAATGATACCACTAGGAACCAAATACCCGTCATGGTACTCTTCATTGATTTTGGTGAGTGGGTATAAGCATACTCTAGTCCGGTGATAGATACCAATACTTCGGCCGCTGAAAGTATCATGAATGCCAGCACCTCCCAAAATATTGATGGCTTTTCGCCATGCTCGATACCATTATGGATAAAAGCGATAACAACAAATGATAAAGCCGTTAATACCAACCCCGTACCAAGCCTGCGTAATGGGGTGGTTTTTAATCCACGCTTATCAAGCCACGGATATATTACATAGTTAAAGAGGGGAATGAAAAGTAGCAGGAATACGGTATTAACCGTAGATAGCTGACCGGGCAGCACGGTAACTTTGGTAAACCCAAGGTTAATAACACGATTCATTTTTTCGGCATACAGCGTCCATTCAGACAAACACTGATCCCAAACTGCCCAAAATGCCAGCGCGAAAAAGAATACCGCCATAACCCGGTAAACTGCCTTAACACCTTCAACGCGCTCAGGGTCGTACGGGCCTTTGGCAACATCGAGCATGGATTGCCCCGGTATGCGCTGACTTAAATGAGTTAACGCATACCAGGTTATAAATACCAGGTTATTGCGGTTGACGCCCTGCGGAGGGACTTTTACATACTTTTTACGACCCGAAAAAAATATGATGGTAGCCAGTGCCATCAGGAGCCCGGGAACACCGAAAGCCCATTTGGGGCCAAAGTGTTCATAAGTCCAGGGAATGGCAACGGTTGAAATCATAGAGCCGGCATTGATACTGAAATAGAACCAGCCGTAAACTTTTGATAGTAAATCCTGGTTGGTAGCATCAAACTGGTCACCAACGTTGGCTGATACGCATGATTTAATGCCACCAGCGCCAACGGCAACTACAAGTAAACCCAGTTCAAAACCACCAAGGCCACCATCAAACGTAGCCAACATTAAATGCCCGACACAGTAAATCATCGATACATATAAAATAAGTTTGTATTTGCCGGTAAACCAGTCGGCCACCATGCCGCCTACAAATGGCAAAGCATAAGCCACCATCACAAATAAATGATGTAATTTATTGGCATGGGCGTTAGCCTGCTCTGTTAACGCGGCATTATCTGTAGGGTTAAAAAATTGTTTTACCAAAAAAAGACTAAGTACTGAACGCATTCCGTAAAAGCTGAAGCGCTCTGCAGCCTCATTTCCGATAATAAACGGAACACTTCGGGGGAATCTTGATTTGCCTGATTTAGTAACAGTTAGATTGTCTTGCATTAAATTTATAGCTTAAAATTGCGCTAAAGTAATATAATTCCTTTAAATCAAAATTTAATACTGAAAACGTTACAAAAAATATTGTAAATATTTTGTATGGGAGGTGTTTTTAAGATTATTAAAAACAATTTTAGCCTCAATTAAGCTTTACTGCGCAAATTTCCCTAAAATTACATTTTCCAGTAAAAACCAATTATGGACATCGATTTTAACAAAAATGAGGATATAAATAAGCAGCTTGTTTATGAACTGAAGACCAGGCTAAAAAAAGTACACCTAGGCGGAGGCGAAAAAGCAGCAGCTAAACAAAAAGAAAAAGGCAAAATGCTTGCCCGCGAGCGTGTGGCTTACCTGCGGGATAAAGACAAGCCATGGCTTGAAATTGGTGCATTTGTTGGTGAAGGCATGTATGCCGAGCATGGCGGCTGCCCATCGGGCGGCGTAGTATGCGGCATAGGTTATGTGTCCGGCAGGCAATGTGTAATTGTTGCAAATGATGCTACGGTTAAGGCCGGGGCATGGTTCCCCATAACAGCTAAGAAAAACCTGCGTGCCCAGGAAATAGCCATGGAAAACCGCTTGCCCATAATTTATTTGGTTGATTCTGCCGGGGTTTATTTGCCTTTGCAGGATGAGATCTTCCCTGATAAAGAGCATTTCGGACGCATCTTCCGCAATAATGCTATGATGAGCAGCATGGGCATTATCCAGATTTCGGCCATTATGGGCTCGTGTGTAGCAGGTGGTGCATACTTGCCAATTATGAGTGATGAAGCCATGATTGTTGAAGGTACCGGTTCTGTTTTCCTGGCAGGATCATACCTGGTGAAATCGGCAATTGGCGAGGATGTTGACAATGAAACGCTGGGCGGCGCCACAACACAATGCGAAATTTCTGGCGTTACCGATTATAAACAACCTAATGACCAGGCAGCACTTGATTCTATCCGCAACATAATGAGCATGATCGGCGACTTTGCTAAAGCTGGTTTTGACAGGATAAAGCCTGCCGACCCAAGGTTGAAACAGGAAGATATCTATGGGATCTTACCCATAAGCAGGGAAGCGGCTTATGATATGAACGAAATTATATTACGCCTGCTGGATAATTCGGAATTTGAAGAGTATAAGGCTGGTTTTGGGCAATCTATTATTTGCGGATTGGGCCGGGTGGATGGCTGGGCTGTTGGCATTGTTGCCAATCAGCGTAAAGTTGTTAAATCAAAAAAAGGCGAAATGCAGTTCGGCGGTGTGATCTATTCTGACTCTGCTGATAAAGCCACCCGCTTTATTATGAACTGCAACCAAAAGAAGATCCCGCTGGTGTTTTTACAGGATGTAACGGGTTTTATGGTAGGAAGCCGCTCAGAACACGGGGGAATTATTAAAGACGGCGCTAAAATGGTGAATGCTGTTGCCAATTCAGTAGTGCCAAAATTCACTATAGTAATAGGTAACTCATATGGCGCTGGTAACTATGCCATGTGCGGCAAGGCGTATGACCCACGACTGATTTATGCATGGCCATCCGCTAAAATAGCCGTAATGGGCGGCAGCCAGGCCGCTAAGGTGTTGGTGCAAATGCAGTCGGCAGGGCTAAAGGCTAAAGGCGAAGAAGTTAACCAGGAAAAGGAAGACCAGCTGTTAAAGGAAACAACCGACCGCTACAACGCACAAACCACCCCATATTATGCATCGGCAAGGCTTTGGGTTGATGGGATTATCGATCCGCTTGAAACCCGCAAGGTGATCTCAATGGGGATTGAAGCTGCAAACCATGCACCAATTGAGCGGGCGTTTAACGTGGGGATAATACAGACGTAGATGATGTGTGGATTTTTGATGTGCGGATGTGCGAATGAAATAAAATATGATGGTCGTAGAGACGCGATGCATCGCGTCTTAATATGTTTTAACACATGATAATTAATCTTAAAATCCTATAAATCTTAGTTATGAATGTTAATTATGATGAATTAATACTGCTTGCAGGCGGTGCTTTTTTAACGGTTTTTGGAGTTGTTAAGCTGAATGAACGCGAAAAACTTATTAAATCGGGTGTTAAGGTTGAGGGTGTTGTATTTGATATGGAAACAAGCTTGGGCACGGGATCAGGTGAGCGATCTACAACGTACTATCCTGTAATAAGATTTGTAACCGCTGATAAAGAATGGATAACGGAAAAATATAATATCGGCGGCAATCCTTCAGTTTACAGTGTTGGCGATAAAGTGACGGTAATTTATGATACAACTGATTATAAACATTTCCTGATAGATAATACCCAAACTAAATTGCTTGGCCCAGCCCTCATAGCCGTTGGAACACTATTAATTTTAGGGGTAATTATGTATTTCTTTATAAATCAATATCCGTCTTTATAGTAACAAAGTCAAAAATCCAAAAAATTATGACGAGTAAATTAGCTCTTTTTTCGGTGGTTTTCTTTTTTGCTTCAGCTGTGTCGGCACAAAAAATCACGAGAGTTAAAATGGTCACGGGCTATTCAATCAATGTAGCCGGTGATGATTTCGAAGGAGTGATTTTTAATGCGAACTACACATCACCATGGATAAATTTGAAAAGATCAGCCGGTATAGTTTATTCTGTGTACAACGATTCCTTAAAAAATGACACCTTAAATGAATTCCAGCGCTTTACGCCAAACGTGGATGATATTGTATTAGCCGAAACGCTTTTACGAAGAGATTTAAAACAGTTTTTTAAAAAATTGCCGTCGGTTAGGTTTGTACGCGGGCCAAATGTATCCAGCCATCTTGAAAAATATGCACGTCAATATTTTGGGCTGATCAATGGCAAGGGCGAGAAAATAATCCTTTTAAATTGTTTTTGGGATGAGAACATAAAAAAGGATGGTGCCGATTGGGTGAACGAATTTTATCACGTTTATGATGGTGGAAATTATTATTGGGAAGCAAAAGTCAATTTAGCAACGCAAAAATTATTTGATTTTGGCGTTCACGGGGCTATTTAAAACAATATTCATTTTATATTTAAACATGAAAAAATTACTTCTGCCATTTATTCTGATGCTGCTTACAAAAGCCTACGCTCAAACACCGCCCCAAATCCATCAGAAGGCTATTTTAATTGATACCCATAACGATATCCTTTCCAATATCTTAATCACTAAACAGGATGTCGGTAAATTGCAAACTACCGGTAATTTTGATTTGGTACGCGCAAAACAGGGTGGATTGGATGGGCAGATCTTTTCTATCTGGTGCGGCGAGGAATATGGAAAAGGTACGGCTTATGCTTTTGCCAACCGCGAGATTGATTCTTTATACGCGTTGATTGCCCGGAACCCGGATAAAATAACATTGGTTCATAACTCAAAAGAGCTTAAAAAAGTCGTAAAACAGCACAAAATGGCTGCCATGATTGGTGTTGAAGGTGGCCACATGATTGAAGACAGGCTGGATTATATTGACAGCCTTGCCAAACGCGGCATGAACTATTTAACCCTTACCTGGAACAATAGCACCTCATGGGCAACATCTGCAAGGGATGAGGTTACTAAAAAGGATTCGTTAAAGCATTTAGGGTTAACCGATTATGGCAAACGAATAGTAAAGCACCTGAATGATTTGGGGGTTATGGTTGATGTATCGCACGTTGGAGAGCAAACTTTTTATGATGTAATTGCCACCAGCACCAAGCCTGTAATTGCATCGCACAGCTGCGCCTGGAGCCTTGACCCGAACAGGCGGAACATGAAAGACGACCAGCTAAAAGCCCTTGCAAAAAACGGGGGAGTGATATGTGTGAATTTTTACAGCGGCTTTGTTGACAGTACTTATACACCAAAAGTAGCAGCCTTTTTACATCAGCATAGAGCAGAGTTGGATTCATTAACAGCGATCTATCACGATGGCGACCTGGCCAACATCCGGCTGAATGCTATTTATAAAAGCGAGTCGGATAAGATCAGGCCGCCATTAAGCCTGCTTATTCATCATATTGATTACATAGCTAAACTGATAGGAGTAGACCATGTTGGCATAGGCTCAGACTTTGACGGCGCTGAATCATACCCGCTTGGTTTGGATAGTGTTAGTAATTATCCAAAAATCACAGAGGAATTACTGAAGTTGGGTTATTCTGAAAAGGATGTGGATAAGATATTAGGCGGGAATGTTATCAGGGTGTTTAAGGCGAATGTTGGGAAATAAGTATAATCAATGTTTATTTTACATTTATAATGAAGTTTTATTATTTAGTGGTCATTGCCTTTTTATCAGTATTGAATAGTTATTCCCAAACCGGTAAGATCTATATTGACTCAAAAGGCGTTTATAGTGATAATCCTAAAAAGGCGGTAGCATATACATTAGTTACAAAAATATCAGATACCATTTACAGAGCCAGTACTTATAGTATGAATGATACTATCATATCAAAAGGCTATTATAAGGATTCATTATTGACAACGCGAAATGGTGTATTCGTTTATTACTCAAAAATCACAATCCCCGAAAGATTGAAGAGAGCTCTGCAAGTTGATCCAAATAATTTTATTGGTGTTGTATGTTATTTTACAAATGGCGTTAAAACCGGTACATGGACAGAGTATATACAACGTGATGTAAAAAAATGCACCTATGTTTATCAAAATAATAAATTGAATGGCTTGTTTCAATTTTATGATTTTAAAGTTAATAATTACATTAAGGAAGAGGGTTATTATGTTGATGATAAAAAAGAGGGGGAATGGAATACATATGGTTATGATACTATTAAAACCCCGGTTTTAACAAATTTTTTTAAAGATGGTCATATTTTCAAAACTATTAGTCACATCCGAATAGCTGCTTTTTCACCAAAATTGCAAGAGTATTTAAGTTATAAGTTATTTTCAAAATTTGATTCTCTACTTATGCGCTTAGTAAGTGTTGAAATTACGGTAGATTTAGATGGAAGTATTAAAGATCCGATTATCAAAACCCCTGTATCTCCCAAAATTGATGCATTGATAATTAAAACGCTTAATAATGCACCAAAATTTATACCTGAACTACATGATGATAAACCAGTAAAAATGAAATATGAATTTGATTTTTTAATTGGGAAAAATGGCACGTATGTACCCGGATATAATCATGTTCTTTTGAGGCTATACCGTGATATAGGTAACGGTTTGATGTTTTCAGCAACTAAGCTTCCGTAAATTTATCTTTACCGCCACCTGACCAATAAAATCCTCTTTTTTCTTACCTTTGATCTTCAATTTTAAAAATACAAATGTCTCAAGATATCGAACACGTAAAATGCCTGATTATAGGCTCAGGCCCTGCAGGTTATACTGCTGCCATTTATGCTTCACGCGCTGATTTAAAACCGGTTATGTATACAGGGTTGCTTGCGGGTGGTCAGCTTACCCAAACTACCGATGTTGAAAATTATCCCGGTTATCCTGAAGGTATCATGGGGCCCGAGATGATGGAGAACTTCCGCAGACAAGCGGAACGTTTAGGTACCGATATCCGCTTTGGCTATGTTAGCTCTGTTGATTTTAGCAGCCTGCCGCATAAAGTGGTGGTTGATGAAAATAAAACCATTACTGCCGATACCGTTATTATTTCAACAGGTGCGTCTGCCAAATGGCTGGGGCTTGAATCTGAGCAAAAATACAGCGGCTTTGGGGTATCTGCTTGCGCTACCTGCGACGGGTTCTTTTTTAAAGGTGAAGATGTAGCTATAGTTGGCGCTGGTGATACTGCTGCTGAAGAAGCAACCTATTTATCCAAATTGTGCCGTAAAGTAACTATGATAGTACGCCGTAGCGAGTTTAGGGCATCAAAAGCAATGATGCACCGTGTGCTAAATACGCCAAACATTGAGATCCTGTATAATACCGAGACCAAAGAAATTGTTGGCGACGGACAAAGTGTTACCGGTGTAACCGTTGTGAACAACCAAACAAACGAGGAAACTACTTTAAAGGTGTCAGGATTTTTTGTGGCGATAGGCCATCACCCTAATACGGAGATTTTTAAAGGCTGGATCCATATGGACGAAACCGGTTATATTAAAACCACTCCGGGATCTACCACAACAAATATTGAAGGTGTGTTCTGTTGCGGCGATGCACAGGATCATATCTATCGCCAGGCGGTTACAGCGGCAGGCAGCGGTTGTATGGCAGCAATTGATGCTGAACGCTACCTTGCAGCTAAAGAGCACGTGGTAACAGCGTGAGAGAGGTGAAAGGCAAAAGGATAAAGGTGAAAGGTTGACTTGCAGGCGAATTGATCTGTAAATTCTGATTCAAACAAATAAAACAACTTATCACTTTTTAATGTATATATTGCAATAAGAAATCTGTGTAATCAAATAAATCAGTTTTAATCTGTGATAACATTATGGGAAAAGGCGATAAAAAAACTCGAAAAGGAAAAATAGCAATGGGCTCATACGGTAAAACCAGGCCTCACGATCAGAAAAAGACCAAGCCTGCTGTAGCGGTTGCATCTGAAGAAAAGAAATAAAATAAAGCCACCTGATTAAAATTGGGTGGCTTTTTCATTTCGACCCCATTTAAAACAGATTTTTTACACCTGTAAATGGATGTTTTTTTCCAAAATCTGTTATCTTCACCACCTCGTTACTAAACCAACAAATTTTATTGTATGTGTAAAAAGATTTTCATATCGCTATGTGTTTCCATGCTCCTTTTTACCGGATTGGTAAACGCACAGGACAATGACCCTAACATGGGCATAATACCTGCTCCGGTTTCTCTTAAAAAATCAGCGGGTGAGTTCGTGCTAAGCCAGGAAACTTCATTGTTAGCTGATAGTGTTACCAATAAAGCAGTTGTTTTTTTACATGATTATCTGCAAAATAAAGCAATGCTAAAGGTTAGGCTTAAACCCAATACGGGCAAAGATGCAGCTAATAGCATAATACTTACCTCAAAAGGTGCAGATAACCTGCCCGAAGGTGGTTATAACCTAACTATAACACCTCAGCAAGTAACAATAACCGGTAAAGGTGCAGGTCTTTTTTACGGTATTCAATCATTAATACAATTAATCCCTGCTGATAAAGGTGCAATTGCAAAACTTCCTTGTTTGCAAATAGATGATTACCCCCGCTTTGGCTACCGTGGTTTAATGCTTGATGTGGGGCGTCATTTTTTCTCAGTAGAGTTTGTTAAAAAATACATCGATCTGATGGCTGCCTATAAACTGAATAACTTTCACTGGCATTTAACTGATGACCAGGGATGGCGCATAGAAATAAAAAAGTATCCAAAACTAACCCAAATCAGCAGTCAGCGTGCACAAACGGTTATTGGTAATTACCACGACCGTACACCGCAACAGTTTGACAATACCCCATATGGCGGTTACTATACCCAGGATCAGATCCGCGATGTGGTAAAATATGCGGCAGACCGCTATATAAACATCGTTCCCGAAATTGAAATGCCCGGTCACTCAGAAGCCGTTTTGGCAGCTTATCCTGAGTTTAGTTGCGATCCCTCATTAACTACCTATAAAGTAGCGGAAACATGGGGTGTATTTCATAATATCTATGAACCGTCTGACAAAACATTTAATTTTTTGCAGGACGTTTTAACCGAGGTGATGGCATTGTTTCCATCTAAGTACATTCACATTGGCGGCGATGAGGTGCCAAAGGACGCCTGGAAAAAATCCGAGTTCTGTCAAAAACTGATAAAAAAACTTAAGCTTAAAAACGAAGAAGAGCTGCAAAGCTACTTTATACAACGGATTGAGAAGTTTGTAAACTCAAAAGGACGCAGTATTATTGGCTGGGACGAAATTCTTGAAGGCGGCTTATCTCCAAATGCAACGGTAATGAGCTGGAGAGGCGAAGCAGGTGGTATTGCAGCCGCTAAGCAAAATCACAACGTGGTGATGACACCCGGAAGCGGAGGTCTTTATATCGACCATGCACAAGGCAAAGAAAATGAGCCTTTAAGCATTGGCGGGAACGAGCCTTTAACAAAAATATACAGCTATAATCCAACACCTGCCGAATTAACCGCTGATCAGCAAAAATACATAATGGGCGTGCAGGCTAATTTATGGACGGAGTATATTCCTACTGAGAACAAAGTGGAGTACATGATATTGCCAAGGATCCTGGCACTTTCAGAAGTAGCATGGACGCCTTTAGCCAATAAAAACTATACTGATTTTGCCAATACCCGTCTACCCGGTCACCTGGCTTGGTTTGATAAGAATAATTTTTATTACAGGGTACCAACTGCAATTGGTGCAAAGGATACCATTATGTTTGGTAATCAGCTAAATGTAAATCTAAAAAGCTCTGTTGAGGGCGCCAAAGTTTATTACACTATTGACGGCTATAATCCTCGCGAAACAGATATAGAATACACTGTACCTATGACCTACAATGTACCGACAGATCAATACCGCGAGCTGAAAACTATTATAATTACACCATCGGGTAAACGTAGCCAAATAACACGTGCGGTAATGTATAACAAAACGCTTTTTCCTGCTATTAATGGCCAAAACACCAACAAAGGCTTAAAATACAAATTATACACAGGTGAATTTACCAGCGTAAGTCAACTAAATAACGCTGCTGTTATTGATAGTGGCGTTGCAATTAGCTTTAATACGGCCGACATCAAAAAAAATATAAAGGGCTTTGGCGTAATATATACTGGGTTAATTCGTATTGATAGTGATGGGGTTTATGGATTTTCAATAGCTTCGGCAAACGGGTCTGCGTTATTGATTGATGATCAGCCGGTTGTTGATAATGATGGCAAGCATGGTGTGTTTGACCAGGGTGGGGCAGTGCCTTTGCAAAAGGGATATCACAAGATCACCATAAAATATTTTGATGCCGCCAGCAATGGCAGTTTAAAAGTGTTTATGACTACCACTGATAAACCAAAAGGCGAGGTAACGCCGGATATGATGTTTAATTAAGATTTTTATGATTTACAAATACCGTTATTGTTTTTTGATGCTGATCGGCAGCATTTTGATGGTAAGTTGTTCGGAAGATAAAAAACCTGAAAGTACAGTTGTTGTACCCAAAAAGCCGGTTATAATGGCGCCTTTCAGGTTTCATACGCTGATTGAGGTTTCGCCCGGACAAGATTATGATGTATTGAGCTGGGGCCGTGGTTCAACTAAAACAGGTGCATTCGAGATTCTGCATTCAGATTCTGCAGCTGCTAAGTTTACAACCACCACCGGCGACCTGGATGGCGATATTGTGAATGCCTATAATTCAGACATGGATCTAGATGGCAATCCTGAAATATTAATCCAGGCCAAAGGAAAGGACACCATAAATTACACTAATATTTATGCCTTTGAATTTAGTAACAGCGGCGCACACAAGCTTGATTTTCCAAAACTAACTCGGTTGCAAAGAACTGGTTACCGTGGTGATGATAATTTTTATATTAAAGACGGGATGCTGATCCGCGAGTTTCCGATTTACGATGGCAATACTAAAGCTGCGAAATTAACAGGGGCAAAGCGCCAATTTCAATATGGGCTGCGAAATAATGAATTTACCGTAAAGCAGCTCAGTAAAGATTCAATCAAAGTAGGCCCAGAACCTAAAACCGTTGTTAAAGAACCTGTAAAAAAGAAGGAAACCGAAAAGAAGCAAACTACCAGTAAAAAATCAAAGAAAAAGAAACATAGAAGACATCATACAAGTGATGATGATAATAATTAAAGCATGACCACTAACCCAAAACGTCATGCCGAATTTATTTCGGCACCTCACAGGACAGTTCGCCAATATGCTGGCCACTTAGCAAGTGGGGTGCTGAAACAAGTTCAGCATGACATTCTTATTTGAGCATTATTACTTCATCACCGGCACATTTATAAAACTATCATTTCCCCACCAGATCTTCAGTGGCTCACTAGCATCTTTAATAGTTTCATCGCTCACATCCTTACCTGTGCCGTAGTTTATTTGTGCAAATGGGTTTTTATCAATATTTAAAACAACCAGTAGTCTACTGCCTTTGCTTAGCTGGCGGCTTACCATCCGCGTTCTTGAAAAAGGGATCGTTTCTTTAACACCGGGATGCAGCAGTTGTCTTACACTCATATCCCTTGCATAGCTTGCGCGACCCAGGTAGTAGGAGAGCTCAAAACAATCGCCATTAGGCATAACTTCGTACAAAACGACACCAATATCCATGTCTTTTTTGTTGATGATCGCTTTTAGCTCGCCGCTGAAAATCCCGTTAACCTCCATTGCCTTATCAAATGGCTTGCTGATAAAGAACAGGCCATTGCTGCGATCGAGCTGTTTTTTGATAATAGGATCGGGGTAATAATCATTGTTTGATGTTTTCCGGTCGGCAAGGTCAACTTCCTGGTAAATTGAGCCGGGTTTAAGCGGCTTTTTATCTGCTAATTTATAATTGCTGTCAGCTTTAAAATTACTCAGGTATAGCTTTAATGGTGCATTGCTCATTTTGGCTATTGATGGGGCATGTTTCCAAACGTTGGCGCCCATTACTTCATAATTGATCTTATCTTTTAAAAGCTCCGGTTTTTTACCGCCTTTAAGAATATAATCAAACCATTGAAAAGTAAGCTCTTTGGTATGAAAAAGGGCAACCGGGTCAACGGTATAATCGCTTAAAACAGGTGTACCGCCCTGCTGCGTACCAAAATGATCATATGGGCCAATCAATAAATAATGATTGGCTTTGGGATTGTATTTATAATGCTCGAGCAGGTAATGCATTCCTGAAATTTGTCCGTCATCATAATAACCTTCAACAGTTAGCACAGGGATATTTATTTTGGCAAAATCTGTTTTGTAGGGCACCATAGCCTGCCAGTATTTATCATAGGATGGGTGTTTGATCCATTTTTGAAGCCACGGGTTTGGCGTGCCATCCAAGCTATCAACTTTTCGGAAAGCTACCCCGCTTTCGTACCAATTATTACGCAGGTTACGCCAGCGCAGGTTATCATTGTTTACTGCATCATCTACATATTTGTTGTTGGTTACATAAAATGCCCACTGGTAATTTACATTCAGAAAAATATTGTTTTCCATTGGCACGCCTTGCCCCGGGATAGCTGCTACATACGGCACAATGGTTTTAAGCGCCTTGTTCATATGTTTTGTGGCTGCCCATTGTGCATAGCCTGAATAGCTGCCTCCATACATACCAACCTTGCCATTGCTCCAGGATTGTTTGCTTATCCAGGTAATCACCGTATTTACATCCCTGTTTTCATGTTCGTAGGGTTCAATAGGGTCGGGACTTAGGCGTTTACCCCTGGTATCAGCAACTATCCCAACATAACCATGTGCTGCAGAATATTTGGCCTCTATAAGGCTGCGTTCAAGGTTTGAGTAAATAAAGAACATTAAGGCAGTTGGTTGCGGTGTATTGATGCCTCTTTTTCGCACTATAACGGCAGAAAGCGTTGCGCCATCATTTGTTTTAATAAACACACTGTCCTGTATAATATACCGCCTGTTATCATCCGCTTTTAACAATATTTTTGTAATGGGCTCAATATTTATAAAAACATTAGCCAGGTTATATGTATTACATAAATTCACGGCATCATTAATATCCAGGCTATCTTTTTGGATTGAGAGCAATGCAGAATTGAAGTTGTTTTTCAATTCATTTGTTCCGTTTCGCGCTGTAAAGGAGGTATAAATATATGCAGCACTTTTATCATCCAATCTGTTTAACAGGCTGGAAAATAATTTTGTAAAAGCATTTTTAAAAGAAATATTTGATGCCTGCTGCTCAATCTTAGCGCGTGCAAATAATTCATATTGCACAAAAAGTAAACCTGTAAACTGTTGATTATCTGCTTTGTTAATGGCCTGTAATGAAGTAATTGAAGCAATAGCATCGTTATATTTTCCTGCAATTATTTGCAACCGGAAGAGGTTGTTTAAATAGGTTGCCCTGTTACCCTTTGAAGCATATTTATGGATGATCTCATCGGCTAAAACGGGCATTTGTTTTTCGATCACAACACTATCCCCCACATTTATTTTTGGAAAATGTACCTGCTGCGCACGGCAAAAAGTAGTAGAAATTAGGCATAGCAATGCCATACAGCGTAGTCTGTTCATGATATTTTCTAAATTAATGGTGATTTATATTTTCATTAGCTTTTTCAGCTTTACTGATTGCCTGTCTGACACATCAGCCTCTTCCCCTGTTTTTAGCAGCAGCTTTAGTCGACCCTCTGTGGCTGGCATCATTTTTTCGATGTACTTTAGGTTGATTATCTGTGCACGGTTTATCCTGAAAAAAGTGGCTTTATCCAGCTTTTGCTCCAATAAGTTCAACGAGCTTTTTAAAAACACATTTTTATCTCCGAAATACAGTCGCGCATAGTTATCCATAGATTCAATCAAGTGAACATTGCTCCAGCTTATAAAGTGGTATTGTTGCCTGTCTTTCACAAAGATGCGATCGTCATTCGGTGTAATTGCTTTATACTTTACCTGCTCCATTGCTTTTGCAAAACGCTCCTCGCGAATGGGCTTCATCAGGTAATCAATAGCGCTAACCTCAAACGCCTTTACAGCATATTGATCATAAGCCGTAGTAAATATTACCCGTGGCACGTGGTCAAGTGATTCAAGCAAATCGAAACCGGATTTTTCAGGCATTTGGATATCAAGGAACAGCAGGTCTGGATGTTTCAGATCGATCAGTTCTTTTGCTTCATCAGCATTTTTTGCCTCGCCCACTATTTCAAGCTCAGGATAGCCTTCCAGTAGTTTTTTAACCTCTTCCCGGGCATTCCGCTCATCATCAATAATAATTACGCTTAATTTTTTCATGCTGATGGAATGCTTATGTCGACTAAAACAATATCATACAAGTCGCTGCTTATAGTAAACCGGGCTTCACCTTTATATTGCAGCTCAAGTCGTTCCTTTAAGTTTTTGAGGCCCACACCTTTTTCGGTTTCTGAAATATTTAATTTGCCCGGATTTTGGACGTTTAAATGTATAAAACCTGCTGATTGCTCAACTTTAACAGTAATCAGCCCGCCATTTTTTAACTTTGCAATGCCATGTTTAACCGCATTTTCTACAAGTGTTTGGATACTGAGCCTTGGAATTTGAAGAGAAGCTAAATCTTTATCTAATTGAATATCATACTGCAGCCTTTCTTCAAACCTTAATTTTTCAAGTTCTAAATAGTCTTTAACTAAATTAATTTCATCCTGAATACTTACCAGCATAACATCACCATTGTATAGGCTTGTTCTCAATAAATCAGATAATAGGTCTATTGCCCGTCTTGCTGATTTTGGGTCTTCAATAACCAGCGCTTTTATGTTGTTTAGGGAATTAAACAAGAAGTGCGGGTTAAGCTGTGCCGATAAATTGCTCATCTGTGCATCGCGCGATATTATGGCCAATCGTGAATTTTCACGGCTTGTTCTTATTTCCCGTTGTGCATATTGATATAGGTGATAAGCCAGCAACCAGATAGACATCAGCCTGATCCCGCCAATAAAAATGAGTTGTACATTTTCTTTAAAAAAGTCGGGATAGCTTTCTGAAAATGAATGTAAAAACCAAATTTTGAAAAGATATAATTTAAGCGTGGTAACCAGTGTATAAGCAATACCTAAAACAATTGCAGAAGGGATGATCCGTTTAAGAAGCTGACCTAAATTTAAGTTTTGGAAGTTATATCTTAAAGCAAAACTGCGGTATAAATGCGTAAGCAAAATATAAATAAGTACATCGCTAATAAATTGCAATATGCCCAGTACCCAATTGAAATTGCCGCTCACAAGGCCATTATACTCCCAATATAACGAAGCAACCGACCAACCGATAAGCTGGCATTTCCAATATAATGATATGGTAGTTTTATTTTCCAATTATTGCTTCAACTAATATATTAACCAAAGCAACGAAAACTATCATCAACTTAAAAGATAAAGTACACGAGTGCGGTATTTAGGGGAAGAGCGGGGATTATAGCTCGTTCAATAATTGTTCAAAGGTCTTAAGTTTGATTTTGCCTTGTTTTGCTAAGCTTACTTCGATTAAAGATTGCTTCAAACTTTTTAAAAAATGATCTTTAGCAATAATTGCTTTAATAGATGATCTTTTTCTAAGTTTCATGATAATTCAAAGATATAACTTAAACCTATTTTCTTTTGGACTTTGCTGATTTTTCGACTAAATAAGTCCTATCAACTCTTTCGCATTAAAAACACCGATTGCGTCATAATCGTTATTGAAATAGCACCAGGCTTCTTTAACATTGCTGTGCTGCTTAATATCATTTACAACTTTTTGAAGAAACTCAATTGAATATCGTGAACGGTAAAGATCTGGCACGCCATGAAACCGGTAATAAACTACATCTGTATTTGCAATTACATCATCCGGCAGGGAGGGGTGACTCATGCCGCAAAAGGTGATGTGATGTTCAGCCAGCTTTTTATAAACATCATCGCACCACCAGCTTACATGCCTGAATTCGAGCGCGTTTTTAAATGATGGATCCAAACTGTTTATAATTTTGTCAAGCTTCTCTTCTGTATAGTTATAGCTTGGCGGCATTTGGAATAAAACAGGACCGAGCTTCTCCTTTAAACCATTGTTAATGGTCTCATATAAGCTGGTGATCAGGTCCGCAGTGTCATTGAATTTTTTGTAATGGGTTATTGCCCGTGGTGCTTTTACCGCAAAACGGAAATCTCCCGGGGATTTCTGATACCAATTTTGCAAAAATGATAGTTCCGGAAAACGGTAAAAAGTAACATTAAGCTCAAGCGTGCTAAAATGCTGACAGTAATACTCAAACCATTTACGCTGTGGCAGATCGGCCGGATAAAACGGACCTTTCCAATCCTTGTAATGAAATCCTGAACAACCGATATGCCAATCAACCATAATTATATATGTTTAACGTGAGTTCGACATAAGGGAACGGTCACCTCACCCCAAATCCTTCTCCAACCGCGTTGAGGTGAAGCGCAAATTTGTGTATCCACGCCGGCAAAGCGTTCCATTTTTTCAAGCGGAACACCTGGAACAAAGTGAAACATACTGATTATCAGGATCTTTGACTTTTATCAAGGATTAAATAGGTGTAAATAGCTGATAATCAATTGCTATGCTGCCAACTTCTATATCGAACTCATGTATATTTATTGAGTAATGGCTGAAAGATGTTTTTGTTTGCAACTTAGTCCTAATCAACTTTCTAAAAAGAAATAAATTCGCACATTTGCATATCTGCAAATCCGCACATTTAAAATATGCATTTTTTATATCCTGCCTTTTTATTTGCATTGCTCACACTGGCCATACCTGTACTTGTGCACCTGTTTAATTTTCGCAAGTATCACAAGGTATATTTCAGCAATGTGCAGTTTTTAAAGGATGTGCAGGAACAGCAATCGCATCGCAGGAACCTAAAAGAAAGATTGATCCTGGCTTCACGACTATTGGCATTGGCCTTTTTAGTATTTGCATTTGCCAAGCCATACATCCCTGGCAAAAATGCCGTTAACGCTGGGAAATTACAGACCGTAAGCATATTTGTAGATAACTCCTACTCCATGCAAACCCTTAACCGCGAGGGTACTTTGCTTGATGAAGCCAAACGCCGCGCCAAGGAAATAGCATCAGCTTACAGCATAAATGATAGCTTTCAGCTGCTTACGCAGGATTTTGAAGGTAAGCATCAGCGCTTATTAAGCAGAGACGAATTTAATGATGCGGTTGATGCCGTTAAAATAAGTCCGCAAAGCCGGAACTTGCAGCAAATCATCAGCCGGCAGCAAAGCTTGTTGGATATACACAGGAGCGGGGTAAGGTCGATTTACCTGATCTCCGATTTTCAAAAAAACATGCAAACACCGCAGCCTGTTAAAGCAGATACCGGAGTGCACATCCGCTTGGTACAATTAAAGGCAAGTACACTGCCCAATGTTGCGGTAGATTCAGTCACCTTGTTAAGCGCCATCCATCGCCCCGGTGAAAGTGAAAAACTGGTGGTTCGGCTTCATAACTATGCTGATAAACAAGCTGAAAAGATCCCGCTTAAGCTTTCAATCAATGGTGAGCAAAAAGCATTAGGCAGCTATACCGTTAAGGAGCGTTCAGTGCAGTATGATACGCTGGTATTCTCAGGCTTAAAGGCAGGATGGCAGCGGGCTGAAATCTCCCTGCAGGACAATCCTGTTACTTTTGATAACCAATTTTACTTTTCATTTAATGTAAAACAGCAAATGCCCGTTTTATTGGTTGATGGAGGCACTGCTAACCCATATTTGAAAGCCGTATTTGGGGCCGATCCCTTTTTTGGGGCTAAGCGAGTGCCTGATGGCAATGTTGATTATGCGGCTTTAAATACCTATCCGTTAATTATTCTAAGTGATATAAATGCAATATCAACCGGGCTATCCCAACAGTTAAAAACTTATGTGAGTAAAGGAGGGACGCTGATAGTGTTTCCACCTGCCGATGCCGATTTAAACAGTTACAGGTCATTATTGCTACAGATGAACGCGGCCTACCCTGAAAAGTTAATGACTGAAGATACCAAAGTGTCCGCCCTGAACTTCCAAAGCAAGGTTTTTAAAAACATATTTGAAGGATTTCCGCAAAACCCCGACTTGCCGGTTGTAAAAAAATATTATCAGCTAAGCTCATCAACCGGTAACCGGACCGAAAATTTAATGACCTTAGCTGGAAACAAAACATTTTTAGCCGGATATGCCAGTGGCAAAGGCAGGGTGTATGTTTCAGCCGTGGCGTTAAACGATGATTTTAGCAACCTGCAGAGGCATGCGTTATTTGTACCGCTAATGTTCAGGATAGCGTTGCTAAGCGGACATGATCAGCCATTGTTTTATACGCTGGGGCGCGATGAAACTATTGAAACACTGCCTGTTCAAACCAGCGAAAAGCAATTGCTTAAACTGGCTAAAGGCAATCAAAGTATAATCCCGGATACCAAACAACAGGAGGGAAGTACGCTGATATACATGGCTGACCAACTACATGAAACCGGGATCTATGATCTGAAAAAAGTGGATAGCACAGTTGCCGTACTGGCATTTAACGATAACCGGAGCGAATCGGACCTGAGCTATTTAAGTAGTACCGAACTGGATAAAGTTATCCCCCAGGCTGCCGAAATAATGGAGGTAAATAAGGGCTCATTAAAGAGTAATATAACTGAAACAAATTTCGGCTTACAATTATGGAAACTTTGTATAATTTTGGCATTGATTTTTCTGGGGGCCGAAATACTGCTGGTACGGTTTTACAAAACAGATCAACGCAGTGTTACGCAACCGGTTTAAATGGATAAAAACCCACCTTTTAAAGCATAGTAAATGAATTTGCTTATTAAATCCGCAACAATTATTGATCCTAATTCGCCCTTTAATCAGCAGGTTGTTGATATTTTAATTGAGAAAGGGGTGATCAGCAAAATAGCCCCCGAACTGGAAGCCGATGCGGAATTAGTGGAAGCAGAAGGCAAATATGTATCACCCGGCTTTTTTGATCTGAACTGTAATATCGGCGAACTGGGGCTTGAAACAAAAGAAGATTTGCACACCGGTACAGCCGCTGCCGCCGCAGGAGGATTTACCGGGATAGCTTTAATGCCAAACACGATCCCCCCGGTGCATTCAAAGGCCGAAATTGAATATTTAATGAACCGGGCCAAAAGGAATTTGGTTGATGTATATCCCTTAGGCGCTATCTCTCACAAACGCGAAGGTAAAGACCTGGCCGAAATGTATGATATGTTTTTGAGCGGGGCCAAAGCATTTACTGATGGTAACAGGCCCGTACAGGATGCCGGGCTTATGGAGCGCGCTTTATTGTATGCGCAGGGCTTTGATGCGCTGATCATGTCATACCCGGAAGATACCGCCATTGCAGGTAAAGCAAAAGTTAACGAGGGTGAGATAAGCACACTGTTAGGCATGAAAGGCATCCCGCCATTAGCGGAAGAACTGATGATAGCCAGGGATCTTTACCTGGCCGAATATACCGGCTCACGGATCCATTTCAGCACCATATCAACCACACGCTCGGTTGAGCTGATAAGAGAAGCTAAACGTAAGGGGCTTGAAGTAACCTGCGATGTGGCCGTGCACCATTTGGTGCTTACTGATGAAGCGCTTGTAGGCTTCGACAGCCTTTATAAGGTTAAACCGCCATTACGTACCCGCGATGATGTAAATGCTTTGCTGAAAGGCCTTAAAGACGGCACCATCGATGCTATAGTATCGCAACACACCCCACACGAGGTGGAATTTAAAGATGTTGAATTTGAAGTGGCGGAATTTGGGATCATTGGTTTACAAACTGCCTTTGCCCTTGCACTGAAATCCGGACTGGAGTTGGAGCTTATTATACAAAAGCTGGCTGTTAATCCCCGTGAAATATTAAATGTTGACCCGGCTATTATTGCCGAAGGACAAGATGCTAACCTGGTATTGTTAGACATTGATGAAGAATGGGAATACAATAAGAAAAATAACAAATCAAAATCATATAATTCGCCCTTTATAGGGTTAAATTTAAAAGGGAAAGTGGTGCTAACCTGTAACAACAATCACCTGCATAAACAATAAAAATCATGATCGACCAAAAAGTAGAAACAGCCATTGAAGCCGCTTTAGAAGCTTTTTCAAAATATAGCAGCTTTGATGCTACGCCATTTACAGAAGTGTTGGGCGAAGTGTTTGATTCTGAAGAAGACTTTATGAGTAAAGTAGCCCTGCTTGATGAGGTGTTTGATGATTACCCGAAGCTGGATGCATTACGCGAAGTATTTTTTGATTTGCTGCTGATAAATTTCTTTAGCGCTGATGTTAAAAAACTGGAAGAGGATTACCTGGATACCCCGGAGTGGGAGGCTATTGAAGAAGAAACCCTCGATCGCGGTACCGAACTTTTAAACCTGCTGCTTTATCTGAACGAATGTGAAGACGAAGATATTGAACCCGGACTTGAAGACTATTTAAAAGAGTTTTTACTGGTCGATGAAGACGAGTTCCAGGACGAGTACCGCATTTACGAACCGGTTATTGCTCACCAGGTGTTAATGGATAGCCCTGTTGGCGAAATCCACATCGTAGGCGCAAATCTGGCTGAAGATTCGGAGTTAAAAGAACTGTTTTACCCTATCATGTGCTTTTTTCAAAATACAGACCCATCTGTTGAAGTTAAAAACAGCATAGCTGATAATGCAATTGATAAGGAATTTGATATGGCTGTATTAGAAATATTGATCAGCTTTAGATAATCCATAAAAAACCATCATACTAATGAATGATATTGAACAACAAATAAAAATAAACGGGGTTAAAAGCGGTTTGCTACTAGGCCTTATAATAACAGGGCTTAGCATATTATCGTATTATTTTATTACATCAATCACCAAATCGCCTGTGCTTTTTGTAGCCGGTCCCATTATTTTTTCTGTATTTATACCTATTTTTTGTGTGGTGTTCTTCTGCTTTAATGCGCGCAAAAACATAGGAGGGTACTGGACTTTTAAACAAGCTACCACAGGTATCTTTACTATGTTTTTAGTGGCTTACCTTGTACAGTTTATAGGTAAAAGCATAGTTTTCGATAAGTTTGTTGAACCTAACGGCATTCAAAAAACACAAACTGCTGCAATAAACGCAAAAGCAGATATATTAAAGCAAAGAGGTAATAATCAAGCGGCTATTGATAAAGATATTGCTGAAATGAAGAAGGACTTTACACAACAGCAAAATACAACTATAGGCAGCACTATCCAGGGAATAGTTATCTCTATCCTGTTTATATTTCTGTTAGCCTTAATATTTGGTTCACTGTTTAAAAAAGATCCGCCTGTGTACACAAACCAGGTATAGCGAGGTGATAAATTAAAAATACAAAAAGGCAAAGTTTTAATAAGCTTTGCCTTTTTTATTGGCTGATAGACATCGCAACATTATTATCAATAAATTGAAGTAAATTTATTGATAGTAATATATTGTTTTATGTATTGATATTAGAATTAATTTTTAATTTTAGATAAAATATACCTAATCAACCATTAAATCTTATTGTTATGACTGATCAAGTTCAAGACTCTTCAATGACTAATTTTTCGATTAAACATGGGCTACTAATCGGTCTTGTTTCAATTGTGCTTTCTATTGTTTTTTACATTATTGACCCTTTAATGCAATTTACAAACTACTGGATTAGTATAATAATTTTAGTTTTAGTGATTACCCTTTTAGTTGTGTTGGGATTGGACGTGAGAAAGAAAATAGGAGGGTATTGGTCTTTTGGTCAGGCGTTTAAAAGTATATTTATTATGGGGATAATTTTATCCTTATTTTCAGTGGCTTATAATTTTGTACTTTTTAAGTTTGTTGACCCTCAACTACCAGTAAAAGCAAATAGTGCTATACTTGAAAGTTTAACTGCCAGATTAAATAGTTCCAATGTATCTCAGGATAAAATTGATGAGTACACAAAATCCTTTCAAAATGGAGAGTTTATAGCTAAATTACAGCCTACTTTAATAAATGAAATAAAAGCTTTTGGCTACGGACTGATTTTGTATGTTGTACTTTCTTTGATCATTGCAGCTTGTATAAAAAAGAAAGCACCATTATATGCAACTCCTTTAGAAGGAGATACGTCTGTTTAAGCTGATCAGTAACAGAAAAGGCATCTGACAATAAGCCAGATGCCTTTTTTTTTGGATCAATAACAAATTATTTCTTTACAATCTGTTTCACAATATCATTGCCAAATACAAATACCATTAAGGTTATCAGTATTACAAAACCTACTATTTGGGCGCGTTCTAAAAACTTATCGCTTAGTGGTTTTCCTTTAATCATTTCAATGATCAGGAATAAAGCGTGCCCACCATCAAGCGCAGGGATAGGCAGTAAATTGGTTAAAGCCAGTACCATTGATAAAAAGCCAACCAGGCTCCAGAAACGGATCCAATCGATATGCGAGCCAAACATGGTTGCAATAGCCACAGGGCCGCTAACAGCCTTGTTAAACTTAACTTCGCCCTTAAATACCTTGCCCAGGCCTTTTGCATTATCTGTAAAAGTACCCCATGCTTTTGTAGCGCCTCTTGGGAATGAACCAAAAAACCCAAAGGTTAGTTTCTTTTGTGCGGGCTCAATAAATTTAGCGCCAATTCCTGTTCTGCCATCTTTAAAGCCAAGCGCTCCGTCTTTATTAACGTCAGTAATTACCTGCGAAACTACATCATTCCTTTTTATTTCAAGTGTGGCCTTTTTATCTTCATATTTTTTAAGTTCAGATTGCAACTGATCAAAAAACTGGATCTTAACACCATTTACAGCCGTAATGCTATCCCCTTTAAGTAAGCCGGCGGTATTGGCGTAACTATGAGGTACTACGGTGTCAATTGCAAATTTTAAACGGGGGAGCCTGCTTATAAAGTCATCGATCTTCATATCGGAAAGATCATTTATTAAATTACCCGGAACCCTTACATGTAGGATTTGATCACCGCGTTTTACCGTCAGGTCTGTATTACCTAATATTACTTCGGTGCCGGTGAGCTCTTCAAAACGTATAACTTTTTTGCCGTTTATAGCCGTTATTTTATCGCCGGGAAGCAAACCAATTCTTAAACCGATTTTTCCTGGCACAATACCGTATTGAACTTCAGAGTTCGGCGTGTAACTTTCCCCGTATTTAATAGTTAATACCCAAAATATCAGGATGCCCAGTATGATGTTCACTGTTATACCGCCAAGCATAACTATTAATCGTTGCCAGGCCGGTTTTGAGCGGAACTCCCAGGGTTGCGGTGGCCCTGCAAGCTGCTCGGTATCCATTGATTCATCAATCATACCGGCAATTTTTACATAACCACCAAGTGGCAGCCAGCCAACACCATATTCAACGCCTTTGTAGTTAAATTTAAAAAGACTAAAATTCCATGCATCAAAAAACAGGTAAAACTTTTCAACCTTAATTCCGAAAGCACGGGCGGCCAAAAAGTGGCCAAGTTCATGAAGGATTACTAAAATAGACAGGCCCAGGATTAACTGGCCCACCATGATCACTATACTCATTTATATATTTATATTAAAATTGTAATGCTTTTAACGGCATTTGATGTATTAAATTTTGCGCAAAGATGCGTGTTTCTTTATCAGTATTCAAATAGTCGTCCAAATCAGGACTCTTCATAAAGGCAATGTGTTGCATACATTGTTCAATTACTTTGCTCATGGCTAAAAAGCCTATGCTTTTGTTCAAAAATCCGGCAACGGCAATCTCATTTGCAGCATTAATAATGCAGGGCATATTACCACCTTGCTTTAATGCTTCAAATGCTAATGCTAAATTACGGAAGGTTGCAAGGTCCGGTTTTTCAAATGTAAGATTAGGGTAACTTGTAAAATCAAATCGTTTAAAATCGTTTTTTATTCGCTTAGGATAGGTGAGGGCATACTGGATAGGCAGCTTCATATCTGGCAGGCCCATTTGTGCTTTTATTGAACCATCCTGGAATTGTACCATTGAATGAATAACAGATTGCGGGTGTACAATTACATCAACCTGCTCAGCTTTCAGGTTAAACAGCCATTTAGCTTCAATTACCTCAAGCCCTTTGTTCATTAACGAAGCGGAATCGATAGTTATTTTAGCACCCATAACCCAGTTTGGATGCTTAAGGGCATCTTCACGGGTAACATTCTCTAAAAATGCCAATGATTTGCTCCGGAAAGGCCCGCCAGAAGCTGTTAAGATGATCTTTTCAATCTTATTGTCTTCTTCACCTGCCAGGCATTGAAAAATAGCCGAATGTTCAGAATCCACAGGAAGGATCTTAACGTTGTGGTCTTTAGCAAGGCCCGTAATCAGTTCACCGGCAACAACAAGCGTTTCTTTATTTGCTAACGCGATGTCTTTACCAGCCTTTATGGCTGCAATAGTAGGCTCAAGCCCGGCAAAGCCAACCATTGCCGTTATCACAATGTGGATCTCAGGATGTGTAACCGTTTCTATAACGGCTTCAATACCGGCCAATACTTTAACCGAAGAAGTTGCAAGCGCATCTTTAACATATTGATATTTACTTTGATCGCCTATAACAACATACGCCGGATCAAACTGTAATGCCTGTGCTATTAGCAAGTCTGCATTATTTTGAGCCGTTAACAGATAAGCCCTGAAAAGTTCAGGATTATTGCCAATAACCTCAAGGGATTGTGTACCGATGCTACCTGTTGAGCCGAGGATAGCTATGTTCTTTTTTTTACTCAATATTATACTTTTATATACTCCTTCAATTCGTCCGCTATTTTTCTATCATTTGAGAGTCTCGGCACCTTATTTTGTCCCCCAAGCTTACCTTGCGAGCGCATATAATTAATAAAGGTATCCTTTTTTAAGCTTTGGATTACCAAAGGGTGCAAAATGTTACCAGCAATAAGGTCAAAATAGTAAATATTTTTTTGTTGTAAAGCTGTGTCAACAGCTAATGAAAAAGCTTCCAGGTCTTTAGGTGCTGTTCCAAACTCAATAAACCACTCATGATAAGGTAAACCACCTTGCGGCGGATTCACCTGTGGGGCAACAGTAAACTCAATTACATCAACACTCAGCTGATTGGCCACACTCATTAATGCCTGCTCAACTTCCTCGCCAATTACGTGTTCGCCAAAGGCAGAGATGTAATGCTTTATACGCCCGGTAACTACAATTTTATACGGATCTTTTGATACAAACTTAACGGTATCACCCAGGCTGTATCCCCATAAACCGGCACTAGTGTTTAATATCAGCGCATAGTTTTTATCGAGCTCAACATCTTTAAGGCTGATGCGGGTTGGGTTTTCATTGAAATACTCATCGGTAGGGATAAATTCATAAAAGATCCCTGAATCAACCATTAGCAATAAACCTTTTTCTTTCTGCGAATCCTGGAAGGCGATGAAACCTTCGGATGCCGGGTAAGTTTCAATAGAATCAATTTTAAAGCCGATACTTTCTTCCATCCGGGCACGGTAAGGCTCGTAGTTAACACCGCCGTGTACAAATAACTTAAAATTTGGAAAAATATCTTTTATTTTTTTACCGCCGGATACTGTCGAAAGCCTGTCGAAATACATCTGGCACCAGGGCGGGATGCCCGAGATGAGGCGCATATCCTGGTTTTTGGTTTCTTCAACTATGGCATCAACCTTTTGTTCCCAGTCGTCAATACAATTAACCTCGTAGCTTGGCATGCGGTTCTTTTGCAAGTAACCAGGCACATGGTGGGCAACAATGCCAGATAGCCTGCCGGTAGCAATACCTGCTTTATCGGAAAGCACCGGGCTGCCCTGCAAAAATATAAGCTTCCCATCAACAAAATCAGCATTGCCGGTTTCATGGATATAACTCAATAAGGCATTCCGGGCAGCTTTAATATGCTCGGGCATACTCTCTTTTGAAATGGGAATATATTTAACGCCCGAAGTTGTGCCAGAGGTTTTTGACAGGTAAGCTGGTTTACCGGGCCATAATACATTCTCTTCGCCTTTGGTAACCCGGTCAATATATGGCCTTAATTCTTCGTAATCGCGGATGGGGATATTCTTTTTAAAATCATCATAATTGCTGATCTGCTCAAAATGATGATCCTTACCAAAAGCAGTATCTTTTGCCTTGCTGAGAAGCTGTTCAAATGTTTTTTGCTGCAATGCAACTGCGTTTTTGCGGAGCTTGTTTAACCGGCTGTTAACTATTACGGCAAAAGGTTTGCTTAATGCTGCCTTTAATCCCATAATTAAAGCGTTTCGGTAATTTCATCGTCTACATCCAAATGGCTGTAAACAAGTTTGCGGTAGGCTACTACCAATAGCATGTTTACAAACGGAATTACAAATATCATCCCTATGCGCGTTATAGAACCAATAAACACCAATGCTTCAATCAGCAGAAATAGTAAAAAATATTTAACAAAATTCCCTTTTATTAAATTGAAACTTTGGGCAACTGATTCAAACGGGCCTGATTGATCGTCAACAATAAAACAGGCGCAAATAGGGAAGTAGAAGAGAAAGAAAAATTGGATGAATATAAAGATCCCTATTCCCAAAATGCTCTGTATAATACCATCACCAAGATATTTGATAGCATTGGTCATGAAAACGGCCAGCGTACTTACAATTACCAGCAAAATAAGGTAGCTGACCAGCATTTTTATTTTAGGTACGATGTCGCCAAAGCCAAAATCGTAAAACTCTTTATCAATAAGCTGGAAAATTAGTTTGATAAACCCTAAAAAAAGAAAGCTGATACCAATTAATAAAAGTACAACGCCAATTGAAGTTAAAACTTCATCGTTCAGCAAATCATATATCAAAAAGCCAAAACCACCCACACTAACAAAAACTACCAGTGTATATACAGCGATGGTTGCAAAATTCTTTTTTAGAATATGCCATGTAATACTAAGTGTTTCGGTTACTGAAAATGGATGGTACATATATAATTAAGATAACTTTAAGATTACCCTTTTTAAAAAATCCTGCATGAAACCAAGCCCATAGGCTATAAGCTGGATGAAGGAAGCTATTAAGCTCAAAAATGCGATTTTTGCTGACTTATTTTTACTCCATGAGTGAAAAAATATCAACAAAATAATAAGTGTCAGAACAATATTACATAACTGTGCTATTTGCCAGTTAAATATGTTAGCAACTAATGTAAATAATAATGATAGTGTAAATATAGCCGGAAAAAAATGTACCGCTTTAAGCTCGCCAGGGAAGAATTTATAAACATTTATCCGGGCGCGCCCGAAGAAATGGATCTGCTTATAAAACTGTAAAAAGTTAGTGCGGCGTTTATGGTAAACTTTAGCCTCAGGAATCAGTCCAATCTTAAATCCCATTGAATGAATACGGATACTATACTCAATATCCTCGCCCGAGCGGGTGATGATAAAACCGCCAGCTTTTTCCCATACCTGTCGCGAAATCCCCATATTAAAGCTACGCGGATGAAATTGGCCTATACCTTTTTTATTGCCACGAATGCCACCGGTTGTGAAGGGGGAGGTCATGGAATAGCTAATAGCTTTTTGTACAGGAGTAAACGATGGATGCGAAGCATCCGGGCCGCCATAAGCATCTAAAGGATTGGCTGTAAGTGAATCGTTAACTATCTGTAAATAATCTTCAGGGATCAGGCAATCTGAATCGAAAATTACAAAATAATCGCCCTTTGCCCGCTCAAAGCCATAGTTACGGGTAAAGCCCTGGCCTTCGTTTTGCTTTACAAAGTACTTAACATCCAGCCTGTCGGCAAAGCTTTTTACAATGTCTTCAGCAACATCTTTTGACCCGTCTTCAATCACCAAAACCTCAAACTCCTTATAGGTTTGAATAACAAGGGTTTCCAGCAGTTCTTTTATCTCCTGCGGGCGATTGTATAGGGGTATGATGATGGAAAAAAACATGTGTTAATGTGCGAATTTTGGATGTGCGGATGTGCAGATTGTGGATGTGGGGATGAAAAAACAATTAAAAACAGATGAAATAATTTTTATTATGGTAAACATAAATAGGCAAACTAATTTTCTTAACATCAACATATTTCTTTTCATTCGCACATCCAAAATTCGCACATTTGCACATTGATTTCATTTTTCTCATCCGCACATTTGCATATCTGCACATTCACACATCAAATAACTTCCTCTACCTGGTATTTATTCCGTTCATGAGCGCTGCGGGCTACCAGTTCGGCAACAAAGCCGGTTAAAAACAATTGCGAACCTAATATTACAGCTACAAGGGCTATATAAAACAAGGGATTATCGGTTGGCTGCCTCGGCACTATATGGTGAGCAAGGTTATAAAGCTTTTCCCAAATTATCCAGATGACGCATATGGTACCTGCAAAAAAGCTCAACGTACCCATTGCCCCAAAAAAGTGCATTGGGCGTTTGCCAAACTTACCGACAAAAAATATCGACATCAGATCTAACAACCCGTTTATGAACCGGCTAATGCCAAATTTAGTTTTACCGTATTTGCGTGGACGATGTTCAACTATCTGCTCGCCAATTTTAGCAAAACCCGCCCATTTGGCTATCACCGGGATATAACGGTGCATTTCGCCATAAACTTCAATATTTTTAACTACAGTTTTGCGGTATGCTTTTAAACCGCAATTAAAATCATGCAGGTTATGAATGCCCGACATGCGGCGCGTTGCGGCATTGAATAATTTTGTAGGGATAGTTTTGCTTAGCGGATCATGTCGTTTTGCCTTCCAGCCTGAAATAAGATCATATTTCTCTTCTACAATGCGGCGGTATAATTCAGGGATCTCATCCGGGCTATCCTGCAGGTCAGCATCCATGGTAATAATTACATTACCCTTTGCAGCTTCAAAGCCGGTATTTAAAGCCGCCGACTTGCCATAATTGCGCCTGAATTTAATGCCTTTTATAAAGGGATTGCCTGTATTAAGCTTCCTGATCATTTCCCACGAACCATCGTTGCTGCCGTCGTCAACAAGGATCACTTCGTAGGTAAACCGGTTATCGTCCATTACGCGGCTTATCCATGAGGTAAGCTCAGGTAACGATTCTATTTCATTATAAAGTGGTACTACTACTGATATATCCATTTATTAGGGATGGGACCGGAGATAAGGTATCTTCCAGATCAACCGCAAAAATATAAAAAAGTTAGTTAGTTTATTAGGTTGATTGTGTTGATTAGGTGAACAGTTGTTGATTATATTATTGAGTAGCCATCGTAAAGCATTCAATACTCCGCAAGAATCAGGTTGCAGGGCTTTGGCTTTCTTTTAAACTTTGCTTTGATTTAAAAGTTTAAAGAATGTTTAAAAAAGTATTTATCTGTTTTCTTGTTTTTTTATACAGTAACAGATGCACAGCGCAATCCAACGATTTTTCATACCATTGGGAAAGTATAAACGGGGTAAAGATTTTTTACAGAACAGCGGGTAATCCGGGCAACCCGGTTATTGTATTGCTGCATGGTTTTCCCAGCTCATCTGTTATGTACCAGGGCCTTATGCAATTATTGAAAATAGATTTCTTTTTAATAGCGCCTGATTATCCGGGTCATGGCTATTCTGATGTCCCATCGTCAGAAAACTATCCCTTTACCTTTGATAACATTAGCAATAGCATTGATTTATTATTAAACCAACTCAAAATACATAAGTACAGCTTATTTATGCAGGATTATGGGGCACCAGTAGGCTTTAGATTAGCACTTAAACATCCTGAAAATATAACAGCATTAATTATTCAAAATGGTAACGCTTATATGGATGGCTTCCCCGAGGCGCAGGACCCTAACGGCGAATTACAGCAGTATTGGCGTGATAAAAATAAAAAATATGAAACTGATTGGATAAATTATTATCGCAAAGCCAGTTCAGTTTTGCCCGGGCAATGGAATTTTTCGACTGCGGTAAACCCTGACAGGCATATTTTAGATGCTGATATAATGTTAAAGCCGGGGAGGCTTGAATTGTTTATGCAATTATGGTTTGACTATGGTAATAATGTAAAAAGTTATCCGCTATGGCACCAATACCTGAAAAAGTATCAGCCTCCTGTTTTAATTACATGGGGTAAAGAAGATACTTTTTTTACAGTTCCCGGGGCATTGGCTTACCTGAAAGATGTCCCCAAAGCCGAAATTCATTTGTTAAATGGGGGCCACTGGGCGGCAACCGAAAATAATACAGCAGAAATTGCCGAATTAATCCTGAGTTTTTTTAAAAGAAATAGCATAAATTAACTTTGGTTCAATAAATTGGAAAACCAGTTTTATGAGTATTACCTTTAGTGCTATATGGTTAAAGACCTGACAGTAAATTATTACCGGATTGAGAAAGCAGTAAGTTACCTTACAGCAAATTTCAAGTCACAACCAGACCTTGATGTAATTGCCGAAAAAGTAAACCTTAGCCCGTTTCATTTTCAGCGGATGTTTTTGGATTGGGTTGGGTTAACACCTAAAAAATTTGTTCAATACCTTACGCTTGAGCATTTAAAAAACCAAATACAACAAACACAAAATGTTATTGAAGCAGCCGGGATTGCCGGCCTTTCAAGCCAATCCAGGGTGTATGATCTGTTTGTAAACATTGAGGGGGTTAGTCCGCAGCAGTTCAAATCGGCTGGTATGGGACTGGAAATTGTATATGGTTATCACGCAACGCCCTTCGGTATGTGTTTTATAGCTGTTACCGAAAGAGGAGTGTGCGACTTTCATTTTATTGACGAAGATAGTAAGCGTGATGAATACCGGCTTTTCTCGCAAAAATGGCATTTCGCAACTTTAAACCACCGGCCTGACCTTACCCAAACATATGTACAAAAGATATTTAAGCCCGGTGCAGCAGATAAAGAAAAGCTTAACTTATTGGTTCAGGGAACCGATTTCCAAATAAAAGTGTGGCAAGCCCTGGTTAATATTCCGTTCGGTAATGTACAAACCTATAAACAAGTCTCTGATCAAATAGGCTATCCCAACAGTATCAGATCAGTAGCTACAGCAGCGGGTAAAAACCCAATATTATATCTTATACCCTGCCATCGTATCATATGCAACAGCGGAGATGTGGGGAACTTTAGTTATGGCAGGGTAAGAAAGCAGGCTATGATTGCATGGGAAATGGGTAAAAATGAAATTAGCCTGCAATCAAAATAAAAAATCACTCACCTTAATTATAACGTATTCCCCGAAGAATTAAACAAACAAAATCAGGTTTACCAAACCGGATGAATTAAAGTTAATATTATGAAAATATGTTTTGTAACCTGCAGTAAAGAACCTTTACTAACTAATGACGATCTGTTGTTAAGCAAATATCTGCTAAATAAAAATATTGTTGTGGTGCCCGCCATATGGGATGATATAACAGTAAACTGGCAAGCTTACGACGCAATTATACTGCGCTCTATGTGGGATTATCATACCCGGATAGATGAATTTAATGCATGGCTTGATAAGCTTGAATTATTGGGTTGTATAGTTTTAAACTCTGTTTCTATAGTAAAATGGAATCAAAATAAAAAATACCTGGCTGATCTTTCTCCGCTAGGTGCATTGCTGCCTCCATATCATTTTTGCCTTCAAAATTCAATTATCAGGTTAACTGATATTATGGCGATTAATAATTGGGATAAGGCGGTAATTAAGCCTGCAGTTTCGGGTGGTTCATTCAATACATGGACTACTACTGCTTTGAGTGCTGCAGCTGATGAGCTTCGTTTTGCGGAAATGCTTCAATATGGAGATGTAATAGTTCAAAAATTCATGGATGAAATTATTACAAATGGAGAACTATCACTTTTGTTTTTTAATAAGAAATTCAGTCATGCCATCTTAAAAAAGGCAAAACCGGGCGATTTTAGGGTTCAGGCTCAATTTGGAGGGACAGATGAACCTGCGTATCCGGTGGAAAGCGTTTTAAAGAAAGCACAATCATTATTAAACACAATTAATAAACCCTTGCTTTATGCCAGGGTAGATGGGATATTATTAAATAACGATGAATTTTATCTGATGGAATTAGAACTGATAGAACCCGCTTTATTTATTGGAAGCAATGAAAATGCCTGTGAAAACTTTTATGAAGCGCTTCATAATTTATCAATGGGCAAAAGTTGAAAATTCACTCAGCAAGAATCAGGTTGCCAGCCTGAGGCGGTGAAACTACCTTGCAGAATAATATTTAAAACACATTTATTATGCAAGCACTAATAATTATTGACGCCCAGAATGAATTTTCAAAAAACGGTAAAAGACCGGTACCTAACCATTTAGATGCGATTGAAGTAATAAGACAAAGAGTTGAACAGGCAAGAAGTAAAGATGGCCTGGTTGCCTGGATAAGGCATTTTAACCGGCCAGCAGAATCACCGGCATTTGTACCTGGTACATGGGGAGCCGAATTTGTGCCGGGCTTTGGACCAAGACCAGGCACTGTAAAGGAAAAGGAATTTCAAAAAGATGTGTATGGCGCGTTTACAGGAACTGATTTAGGCTCCTGGTTAAAAACTGCAGCTGCTGATGAAGTATTGATTGTGGGCTTTTATACACATGGTTGCGTGTCAACAACTGCTCGTGAAGCTATTATGGCCGATCTGAAAGTTTTTATTGACCCTAATGGGACAGGCGCCTGTGAGATAAACCATGAAATACTTGGCTTACAAACGGCAGATGAGGTACGGAGATCTGCATTATTACAGCTTGCAAATATGGGGGCTGTAATATCACCATTGCCTGCAATATGATTTAGGATAAGATTACACCGATTTGTTTTTTATCGGTGTAATCTTCTTTAAAAAATCAGTAAAATCACTTAGACGCTCTAACCTTTTTCACTTCGACAGCGCTTACTGAGCTTGCCTTATTGCCGAAGCTTTTACGTACATAAGTTAACACATCGGCAATTTGCTGGTCTTTTAAATCGCTGTGCGGGGTCATGGTATTTGAATAGGTCTGGCCGTTTATCTCCACATCTTCATTAAAACCATTCAGCACAATTTTTATCAGCTTTGCCTTATCACCTAATACGTAAGTTGTATTGATCAACGGCGGGTTTAAATGCGGTACACCTGCACCTCCTGCCATGTGGCAGCTTAAACAAATGCTGTTATAAACAATCTTACCTCTCGCCATTGCCGAACCGGAACTACTATGTTTTTTGGTGTGCCTTACTTGTGCATTTAAATTAAGTACAAACAAAGATGTCACTAGTGCCAAACAGGCAATTTTAAATTTCATAATTATTTTTTGTAGGTAATTTTATAAATAGTTCCTTTTTGATCATCTGTTACATATAACGAACCGTCCGGACCTTGTGCTAAGCCGCATGGGCGATGTAAAGCTCCATCGGGTGATTTATTCGGCCCAGCGAAGCCATCAGCAAAGATTTCATACTTGCCATCAGGTTTTCCATCTTTAAAAGGCTGGAAAACTACACAATACCCTTCCTGTGGTTCAGGAGCACGGTTCCATGAGCCATGGAACGCTATGAAAGCGCCATTCTTATATTTTTCAGGGAATTGATTGCCGGTGTAAAACAATAAGCCATCCGGTGCAAAGTGGCCAGGATAAGCGGCTGCAGGTTCAAGGTATTTGCTGTCTGCTTCTTTTTTGCCATCGCCGCCGTATTCAGGGCCCAGCATTTTTTTGTGCTGCATCCAGTCGTAATATAAATAAGGCCAGCCTGCATTATCACCATTTTTCAATGCAAACATACATTCGGCAGGTAAATCGGCTGATTGTTTTGCGGTGTATAAGTTTGGATAAAGATCATGCAGCGCATCGCGGCCATGCTGCATTACAAAAAGCTGGTTATCCTGTTGATTCCAATCTAAGCCAACTACATTTCTTAATCCTGTTGCATAACGGACGCCATCACTTTGTTTCTGATTAAGTTTGTCGGCTTTAAACTGCCAGATGCCTGCTGCATCTGCTAAAACAGGACATCCCTTTTTATCCTTGTCATAATCGTCGCAAATATTTGAATAAGCGCCAATATTCACATAAATGTTGCCATCATTATCAAGCACTATTGATTTTGAATTGTGCATTCGTTTATTGGTTAAGCCGCTCACTATAGTTTCAGGTTTAGCCGGATCAATTACTTCGTTTTTATCGTTCAATTTATAGCGATAAATGTCACTGTTTGATGAGGCATACAGATAACCATTTTTAATGGTGATCCCGGTACCGCCATAATTAGCGAAGCCGGTTTTTAAAGTAGCTTTATCGCCATCATCATGCAATACTAAAATTCCCTTTCCATTGTTTGAACCTGAAAGGTGAACATAAATATCGTTTTGTGGGGTAACTACCAGGTGCCGCGGACTACTTAAATTCTCGGCTATAGCAGCGGCGCTAAATCCTGCCGGCAAGGTTAAACCTGCATTGGCTGCTGTAGGGGCAGCCCCGGTGTTTGTACTATCGGCCATGGTACCCGTGTTTTTAGTGTCTGCATTTTTGCAGGCATTAAATAATATTAGTCCTGCTATTGCAAATACAGGCAACAGAAAGACAAACAATTTTTTCATTTTCATAAGTGCTGAAATTAGTTGATCAAAGTTATTGAAACTACCTTAAATAAGCAGGCAAGTTTTGTACTAAAATAGTTACAACACTTATTTACAGCTAAGCTTAAATACTAATTAATAAGTGAGTTGCCTTTTATTGACAAAATATCCAATAATATTTAAAAGAATAAAATATGCTTTTAATAAGATGATTGCTTTTTGTTTGGAATTTAATTCTGTAAATGTCTTATATATAAGAATATAATTTACTAATAGTACATAATGATAAAATGATTGCGTGTTGTGGTTAAACTATGGCTGATTTCAGTAGTCATAGATATATAAAATTTGACACAATGAATTCATCGTTTGCAACAACAAACAGTATAAAGCAAATGATAATATCATTCTAAAATTAAAACAAATTAACACCATGAAAAAAATAGCAATAATATCAGCAATAGCATTAAGTGGATTATTATATAATACTGCAAATGCACAAATAAGAGTACATGTGGGACTTAATTGGGGAAGCCCGGTAGTGGTTTACAGGCATGCACCTGTTGTGGTTGAACAGCCGATATATCAGGAAACACAAGATGTTTATGATGACAGTAATAGTGATGACTACTATTATTTACCAGATGTAGGTGCTTATTACAATGTAAACGCAGGGTGCTATTATTATAATGATGGTAATAGCTGGATCTCAGCTGCCTACTTACCCGGAGCTTATCGTAATTACGATTGGAGAAGTGCCCGTAGGTTTGAGATTCATGAGCACCGTCCGTTTATGCGCAATGATTTTTACCGTTCAAGGTTTAACGGGCGTGAAGTAGCCGAATGGAGACATTTTAATAACGACAACCGTTATGGCGGTGGCTATGCCCGTAATGATCATTTTGACCGTGATGCTTACCGTGGTGATGATCGTAGGGCTAATGACTGGGGAAGAGATAACCGTCGTCCGGATACATATAGAAGAAACGATGATAATAATTGGAATAGGGGACAAGGCGGCTACAGCCAACCATCAAACCAAAACAATGATCGTGGCAGGGATAACCGTGGTCAGGGTGGGTTTGGTCAGCCTTCTAACCAAAACAATGATAGGCATGACAGAGATAACAGAGGTGGTAATGAACACTTCGCCGGCAATACAATGGGGATGTCGCACAGGCCAGCGCGTTTCTAAACACGATTTAAGGATTGGATAGATTAACAGGATTTCAATGTAATGAACCTGCAAAGTTTTAAAAACTTTGCAGGTTTTCTTTTTTTATCCTGTTAATCTATCCAATCCCTAAATCGTGTTAAATAATTTGTTGAACAAGCTCATCAACCCAACTACCTAAATAGGGTTCAGTACCGGCAAGCCGCACCCATTTGCCATCATCGTCCTTAGCTATAACCAGGTGAAGGCTGTTGTCAATCGATTTAAATTCGTAGGCACTTGAAAAACCGTCAAAATTAATTTGGTTTACTATTCCGTCAACATCGGAATCAGACCCTGTAAGTATTGCGTCAAATTGCTGTTTCATAATTAGTTTATAAATCTAGTTTGTATAACTTTATTTGTTACAAATTGTGTGTTATATTTTGGTTATTATCTGTTTTATAAGGCGGGTTGTACTGAAACAACAGATGTCATTAAGTATTATCTCTATCTTTACGATGTGGAAAATATTAGGCCAGATTCGCAAATACTTGTTGATATTGTACAAACAAAAATGCCTTTTGGCAAATATAAGGGCACTTTGATAAGCGATATCCCCATATCGTATTTGGAATGGATGCATAACAAAGGTTTCCCGCCCGGTAAATTAGGGATGATGCTTGCTACTGTCTATGAGATAAAGATCAACGGGCTTACAGATATAATTTTTAAAGTGAAGAGGGCGGTGAGGGGTTGATTAAGTTGGATTAAGTTTATTAGGTTGATTGAGTTAGCCTAACTTAAGGTGAGTTCGACATAAGCAAACGGTCACCTCCCCCCAGACCCTTCTCCAACCGCGTTGAGGCGAAGCGTAAGTTTGTGCATCCATGCCGGCAAAGCGTTCCATTTTTACACACGGAACGGGTGGAACGCTGTGAAACATGTTGATTATCAGGAACTTCGCCTTGTATTGAGGGATGGATAGATGTAAATAACTGATAATCAAAATGTTCCATCAACCTTTATATCGAACTCACCTTTAAGTTAATGCAGTGCTATGAAGATTATTAATTGTTGTAAGGTTTTTTTGTTTTTCACGACTAATTGTTAAAACTGAATCAACTTTACTCAACAATGACCATCCATCAGACAATCATCAACGTATATTTACTTATAAACTTTAAAATAGTATGAAACGAATTATTTTATATGTAGCCGCAATATTTTTATTTGCCGGCTGCGTTAACGGACAATCAAACGGCGGCAGCAGTTTTGCATCCTTGCCAAAACCGAAAGCAGGAGAAGAAGTAGCCACTTTTGGCGGGGGCTGTTTCTGGAGTATGAGCGAGGCAATGTCTGAGCTTAAGGGCGTAAACAAAGTGATCTCCGGCTATGCAGGAGGCACAACTAAGAATCCAAGTTATGAAGAGGTAAGTTCTCGTACCACAGGCCATGCGGAATGTGTGCAGGTTTACTATGATCCCAAAGTGATCAGCTACGCCACTTTAGCAAATGCCTTCTTTTTTGCACATGACCCAACTGAGCTTAACCGCCAGGGGCCTGATGAAGGAACTGATTATCGCTCAATAGCATTTTATCGTACACCTGAAGAGAAAAGCATATTAGATGCTATAATAAAAAAGATAAATCAAAGCAAGCATTATCCTGAAGCAATAGTTACACAGGTGGTTGCTTATAAAGCGTTCTATCCGGCAGAAAAATATCACCAGGGTTACTACAGGCTGAACCAGGATAACCCATATATTACTGGTGTATCGGTACCCAAAGTTTTGAAATTTAGGAAAGCTGAGAAAGAAGAATTGAAAAGTGAATTTCAGAAATAGAGATTAGAGGCTAGTTAATTAGAGATTAGTTGTTGATGTATTGAATATTATGCTGAATTTATTTCAGCACCCCACAGGACATGTCGCCAGTATGGTGTTTACTTAACATGTGAGGTGCCGAAATAAATTCGGCATGACGTTTTTATTATGAGTTATTTACTCCGCAACTGCGCGAAGCATGAGTGCGCCAACCGTTACGTTCGTTCTGCTATCTATTATTATAGCTCCACCATTAGCTTTGTTATTTTGGTAAAGATCAAAGGCCAAAGGCTCTGCAGTTTTGATGACTATGCGGCCAATATCGTTCAGCTTAAAATCTTCATTAAATTCTTTTTCAAGCGTGTTGATGTTCACTTTATAAAGGATCTCCCTGATCTTGCAGCGGGTTACCTTGCTATTATGCTGTATAAAATAAGTAAGCGATGGGTCTAATGCGCGGGTATCCATCCAGCACAAATCGGCTTCTATTAATTGTGAAACTTCAGGCAGATATTCTGTATTTACCAAAACATCTCCACGACTAATATCTATCTCATCTTTTAAGTGAATAGTAACTGACATACCTGCAAAAGCTTCAGCAGGCTCTGCATCAAGCACCTCAATTTTTTCAATAGTTGAGTGAAAGCCTGACGGAAGCACCGTTACCTTATCATTCACCTTAAACGATCCGCTTGAAACCCGGCCGGCATAGCCCCTGTAATCATGCAACTCTTCAGTTTGTGGCCTCACAACCCATTGTACCGGGAAACGCGCATGTGCCCTGCTATCGTCAATATCAAGCTCAACAGATTCTAAAAATGGAAGCAGGCTCTTGCCTTCATACCATTTCATGTTTGATGAAGCATGAACTATATTATCACCCTTTAAAGCACTTACCGGGATGTATTTGATGTTTTTCAGCCCTACTTTATAAGCCAGCGCTTTGTAGTCGTTAACAATGGTTTCGTAAATAGCTTCACTATACTCAACCATATCCATTTTGTTGATACAAACCACCACCTGCTGAATACCTAATAATGAAACCAGGTAGGAGTGACGGATAGTTTGCTCAATTACCCCTTTACGCGCATCAACCAATATAATGGCAAGGTTTGCATTTGATGCGCCTGTAACCATGTTACGGGTGTATTGAATATGCCCCGGGGTATCGGCTATAATGAATTTGCGTTTGTCTGTTTGAAAGTATTTGTAGGCTACATCAATAGTAATTCCCTGCTCACGTTCGGCTTTCAGGCCATCTGTTAAAATGGCAAGGTCAATACTCCCGTCATCGTTTTTACGGTTCGAGCTGTGTAATGCTTCCAACTGATCAGCAAGAATAGAATCACTGTCATAAAGCAGCCTGCCTATCAGGGTACTTTTACCATCATCAACACTACCTGCTGTTATAAATTTTAATATATCCATTGTTTGTATTTCGGAATTCGGATTTTCTATTTCGGATTTATTTTGCCTTTGTTGGTGTTGTCGCCAACAAAAGAAGATGCCTTTCAAACGACATCAACCATATTTGTTGGTGACAACACCAACAAAGGCGCTTAAAAATATCCACCTTTTTTACGGTCTTCCATGGCGGCTTCGCTTACTTTATCGTCCATTCTTGCGCCACGCTCACTTATTTTTGATTCGCTTATTTCATCTATAATATCGTCAATGCGGTAAGCGTATGATTCTACAGCTGCTGTACAGGTCATATCACCTACAGTACGAAAGCGTACATTGCGTTTTTCAATAATATCTTCATCATCCATATTTAAAAATGGAGAAGCAGCCATTAATTGTCCGTTCCGGGTAATTACCTCGCGCTCATGCGCAAAATAAATCGACGGCAGTTCTATCTTTTCCCGGCGGATGTAATTCCAAACATCAAGCTCGGTCCAGTTGCTGATAGGGAATACCCTAACGTTTTCACCTTTATGGATCTTGCCGTTAAAAATATTCCAAAGCTCTGGGCGCTGGCGTTTTGGATCCCATTGGCCGAACTCATCTCTTACAGAAAATATGCGTTCTTTAGCTCTTGCTTTTTCTTCATCCCTTCGGGCGCCGCCTATGCAGGCATCAAAGCCATGTTTGGCAATGGTATCAAGCAGAGTAACAGTTTGCAGCGCATTTCTGCTGGCATTTTTACCTTTTTGCTCAACCACTTTACCTTCGTCAATTGAATCCTGCACGTGGCCGATGATCAGCTTTTCGCCAATGCGGTTGATCATTTTATCGCGGTATTCAATAGTTTCAATAAAATTATGCCCGGTATCAATATGTACCAGTGGGAACGGGAATTTACCCGGACGAAAGGCTTTTTCTGCCAGGCGTACCAATGTTATAGAATCTTTCCCCCCCGAAAATAACAGGGCAGGTTTTTCAAACTGACCGGCTACCTCGCGCAGAATATAAATAGCTTCTGCCTCTAACTCATCCAAATAATCTAACTGATGTTTACTCATTTTTCAATAACTTCATTTACCCCATGTAATCCACACTCTTTTTTGCTCTGGTCTTCCCACCACCATCTGCCTGCCCTAAAATCTTCGCCGGGCTGTACCGCCCTTGTGCAGGGAGCGCAGCCAATACTTGGGAAGCCTTTATCATGCAGCGTATTGTAAGGTATGTTGTGTTTTTTAATATATTCTTTTACTTCTTCTAAACTCCAGCTATAAATAGGGTGAAACTTCACAAGGTTGTTTCCTTCGTCCCATTCCACATTATCCATAAACTGGCGGTTTGCTGATTGCTCTGCACGGATGCCGGTTATCCAGCATTTATTCCCTGCCAGAGCACGTTTTAACGGCTCAATTTTACGGATGCCGCAGCACTCCTTACGGTTTTCAACCGACTCATAAAAACTGCTTGGCCCCTTTGTGCTCACCATTTGCTCAACCAGTTGGGTTTGTGGATAATAAGCATGCACAGGCTTGCCGTAAATTTCCATGGTGCGGTTCCAAACATAATAAGTTTCCGGGAATAGCCGGCCTGTCTCAAGCGTAAAAACTTTTATAGGCAGGTTATTGGTAAATATCATGTGCGTTATCACCTGGTCTTCCCAGCCAAAACTGGTTGAAAAAACTATCTCATCATGAAAAATATCCGACAAAAGCGTTAATGCTTCTACCGGGTTAAGCCCTGCTGTTTCCTGTTTTATATGTTCTGCTAACTTACTCATCTTATAAAACTTTTGTTATAAAGGCCACAATACTTTTTATACTTATAGCAATTACTATAACTCCTACAGCTATCATAATTGCCTTTGCCGAAATTCGGTTTGAGATTTTTGCAGCAACTGGTGATGCAATTGCACTGCCTATTACCAAACCTGCAACAGCGCCCCAATGGTTGCTCTTTAGCATGGTAATAAATGTTATAGAGCTCATGAGCGCTATAAAAAAACGCGATAGCTTAACGGTTCCTAACGAAAAACGGGGATGACGGCCACCAGCAATTAACGTTGATAACACAATTGAGCCCCAGCCACCACCGCCAACAGCGTCAATAAAGCCACCGCCAAGGCCAAGTAGCGGGATCTTTTTTATTTTTTCGTGTGATTTTTTAACGCCTGTTTTAAACGCTTTTGATAAAATAACAATGCCCAGTATCAATGTATATAATGATACAAATGGTTTGGTGTATTGGCTATAATGCTCTAACGATGAAAGTAAGTAGGCACCTGTTACCGCGCCTATAATTCCGGGGATAAGCAGCATTTTAAACAGTTTCCAGTTGATATTGCCCATACGGTAGTGCATCCACCCCGCAATACCATTGCTCATAATTTCTGATAAATGCACACCCATGCTTGCTGAAGCCGGTGGCACGCCCATTGTTAAGGAAAAAGAAGTTGATGTAACCCCGTATGACATGCCAATGGCGCCATCTATCAGTGCAAATACAAACCCCGCCCCAAGGAAATAATAAAATTCCGGCTGGATATTTTGAGCATATGTTCTGAAGCCTGGTTCATTGAACCATAATGATGTAACTACAATAATTATTGATAAAATAATTGCACCCCATAGCAGCCAGATAAAATTCTTTTTATCAGCAGTTTTAGGTTCAACCAATACCGAAGTTACTTCATTTAGCTTACGTACCTTATAAGCAAAATCACCGTTGAGTGAGTTACGCAGTTCGCTCATTTGCTGCAAGGTAATATCCAGCTCATCAGGCAATCCTTCATTTAAAACTTCTTTAAGCCGTTTTGCAATAGTTGGAGATTTCCCGTTTGTTGAGATGGCAATTTTAAGATCGCCTTTCTGAACAATTGAACCCAGGTAAAAATCACAGAGTTCAGGTTTATCAGCAACATTTATCAGCAGTTTCCTGTCATGCGCCGATTGCCTGATAAAGTTATTTAACTCGCCATCGTTAGTAGCGGCAATTACCAGGTCGGCATTGTTAAGGTCAGTATCAGAAAAAGATTTTTGTATGATTTTCAGGTCCTTATATTCTGCTGCCAGTACATGGATCTGCGGCAAAATTTCCAAAGCAATAACAGTAACAGCGGCATCCGGACTATTGTGCAGTATGGCAGTCAGTTTTTCCAAACCAACATTACCGGCTCCAATAAGTACCGTATGCAACTCATTCAGCTTTAAAAACACAGGGAACAATGGATTGCCCTTTGTACTTTCATCCTGAACGGTTAACCTGCTATCCTTCGGCAATAATGTCATAAAACTCTTTAATAGGCTGATAAGCCGGATGTAAAGATACTACATCGCCAAAAACAATCATGGCTGGTGAGGTTATCTTCTTTTCTTCTACAATTTCAACAATAGTATCTACAATACCAATAGCCACTTTTTCATCTTTGGTAGTTCCGCTTTGAATAACGGCAACAGGCAACCTGTTTTTACCTTCTCTTTTAAAGATAGCGGTAATTTCTTCCAGTTTATGGATTCCCATTAAAACAATAACGGTAGCTTTTGTACGGGCTGCTTCATAAATATCGTTCGATACTTTTCCGCTTGCAGTTGTGCCCGTAACTACCCAAAAGCTTTCGCTTAAACCACGATGTGTTACCGGGATGTGCTGCATTCCCGGAACACCAATTGAGCTGGAAATACCGGGGATAACCTGTGCCTGAATACTGTATGATGCTGCAAAGTCTAATTCTTCAAACCCTCGTCCAAAAACAAAAGGGTCGCCGCCTTTAAGCCTTACAACGTGGCCATAGTTAATAGCATAATCAATCATCAGCTTATTAACGGCATCCTGCGAGTAGGAGTGGTCGCCTGAGCGTTTGCCTACATATACTTTTATAGCATGGGCCGGTGCAAATTCAAGCATTTCATCGTTAACAAGCGCATCATATAAAACAACATCTGCAGTTTGTAATGCTTTAACACCTTTAAGGGTTATCAGATCGGTATCACCCGGGCCTGCACCAACAAGTGTAATACGTGGTTCTTTTATCATGACTGTACCAATTCCTCTCTTTTTATTTTAACGGCATTTAAAAAATCGCTTGCAGCCTGCAGGTAAGCAGTGGCAAACTCTTCTGAAGGTTCGTTTTTATTGATCTGTAAAACCAGGTCATTAAAACTGCCTTCTAATTTTATTTCACCGGTGTTTATGTAATTATTATCAAATTCTTTTATTACACCTGTCTGCGTGCTGGTATTAATGCCTTTATCAAGCAATAATGCTTTAGCAGAACTTACAAAAGTATTATAGGCATGGTAAATGGCATCGGCCCATCTTCTATCTGCAAATGCCTCATTTGCCCAGCCAAATTTTTCTTCAGATTCATAAAGCAATGTAGCTACAAGGTCAATAACAACCCCGGCGCACTCGCCAACGCCAATAGCGGTAGCAAAAGTTTCCTGGTGGCCCCAATCTACAAATTCATCATCGGTTAAGGTGGTAAGGTCAGCAAGGGGTTTTAATAGCTGGTAAAAATAATCTTTCGTTTTCCTGTCGTAATAGGCGTGGAAGCTTTCATCTGGCAGGGCATTCACTTTATAATCATCAAGCACAGCCCTTAGTACATGTGTTGCACGCTTAGCCGGTACTTTGATCACTTTTTCAGCTGCACGGCCAACACCATCGCCAACTGTGCCACCACCCAAAAGTACCTGTACCGAAGGTAAGACCTTAATGCCTGCCTTTAATGAACTGCCATGAAACCCAATATGTGCCAAACCATGCTGACCACATGAGTTCATACAGCCGCTGATCTTTATTTTTATTTCTTTGTTATAGATCAGGTCTTCATATTCATTATAGATCACATCTTCAAGCACACGTGAAAGCGTCATACTGTTTGAAATGCCCAGGTTACAGGTATCAGTACCGGGGCAGGTAGTTACATCTGCAAGGCTGTCAAAGCCAGGTGCGGCCAACTCAAGCCATGCAAGTCCATTATATAATGAAGGCAATGCTTCCTTACGAACAAACTTTAATAGCAATCCCTGATTTTGAGTTACGCGAATCTCATCTGCTACTAATGGCTCAAGTACAGCTACCAGTTTACGCGCGGTTTCTGAAGGGATATCGCCCACCGGCACTTTTACATAAACGCCATAAAAACCGGGTTGTTTTTGCTCAAATACATTGGTTGCAAGCCATTGTTCGTAACGGAACGGGTTACTTATAACCACATCATTAAAAGTTGTTTCCGCAGGGATTGAAGGCCCTGTTAAAGCATCCCTGTTTACTTTGTATGTTTTTACTTTTAAAGCGGTTCTCTCAGCTTCAGCCAACGACAAAACTTCGGCTAAACCTATTTTTTGGATCAAATATTTTAGACGGGCTTTATTGCGGTTATTGCGTTCGCCATGGCGGTCAAAAACCCGAATAATAGCTTCTATATAAGGAATCAGCTCATCCTCGGGTAAAAAATCTTCAACAATGTTGGCAAGTAAAGGCTGCGCACCAAGGCCACCGCCAAGCATTACCTTAAACCCGCGTTCGCCGGCTGCATTTATTTTAGGGATCACCCCAATATCATGAATATACGAAAAAGCGGTATCAGCTTCGCTTGACGAAAAAGAGATCTTGAACTTACGGCCCATTTCCTGGCAAACCGGGTTGCGCAAAAAATACTCGAATGTTGCATGTGCATATGGCGATACATCAAACGGTTCAAGCGGATCGATACCCGCAGTAGGAGAGGCGGTAACGTTCCTTACGGTATTTCCACAAGCTTCCCGCAGCGTAATATCATCCTGTTCCAGTTCAGCCCACAATTGTGGCGTACGGTCAAGGCTTACATAATGGATCTGGATATCCTGGCGGGTAGTTAAATGCAAGTTGTGACTAGCGTACTTATCAGAAATATCAGCAATGCGAAGCAATTGCTTAAAAGTTACCTTACCAAAAGGAAGCTTGATCCTTATCATTTGTACTCCCGGCTGCCTTTGTCCATATATCCCGCGTGCTAACCGCAGGCTCCTGAATTTTTCGTCGTGGATCTTACCTTCACGAAAAGCCCTGATCTTTTTTTCAAGATCAATGATGTCTTTTTCAACTATCGGGTTCTCCAGTTCGGTGCGAAAGCTTTGCATAATATTGTTGTTAGTTTTATTGTATAAAAAAGCCCCTTTTGCTTAGGCGAAAGAGGCTTATATGTTAAATATAATAGCAATAAAGCCTCAATTAGTTGCCGTACATATGGCAATACATCATAGCCTTAAAGTAATTATAAATTGGTGTTTTCATTGTTTATAGTGACAAATATACATATAGTATAGGGAAGTTGTAGTATTTATTTGAAAAAAGGTGATTTTTACCTTTGTATTACATTATAGTTAATAGTCGTTCTCCTGGTTTTTAAGCTTTCTGTATTAATATCCTGATAGTTTATTCAAATAAATATATTATTAACCGCTGATACCTATTATGTAATATTTACACCCAATTTTTAACTTGACATATTAGTTTGAATTATCTTAGCAATAGTTTAATAAAAAAGTCCTTTGTATGAAAAATGTATAATTATTATTACCTTACATAAAATTAACCTTGGCTTATTAATTATTATTTTATGAAGAAACATTTACTTATTATCCTCGCAATAATCTGTCTCAGCACAGGGATTGCCTTTGCACAAAAGTTAACTATTAAAGGCACAGTTACTGATGCCTCCAGTAAAGAGGCTATTCCTGGTGCCTCAGTAAGAATTAAGGGCACTTCCATCGGTACATCTACAGATGCAAACGGGAAATTTACAATTTCCGCTTCGGCAAGTGACCAATTGATATTTTCATACACAGGGTATAAGCTTTTAACAATTACTGTAGGAAACAGCAGTACTGTTGATGTAAAAATGGAGAAAGATGTTAACACACTTGGCGAAGTCGTTTTAATCGGCACACGTTCTGCTGGTCGGGTTAAGCTGGAAACAGCCGTACCTGTTGATGTGGTTAATATTGCAAAGGCTTCTGTTAGTACAGGCAGGCTTGATATAACCGATATATTAAACTATTCGGCCCCATCGTTCAATTACAACAAGCAATCAGGCTCAGACGGTGCCGACCACGTTGAACTGGGTACATTGAGAGGTTTGGGCCCTGATCAAACTTTGGTGCTCATTAATGGAAAACGCAGGCACCAAACCGCCTTTGTTTCGGTATTTGGCACCCGGGGACGCGGTAATTCCGGCACTGACCTTAGCTCAATACCTACAGCTGCAATTGACAGGGTTGAAATTCTCCGTGATGGAGCATCCGCACAATACGGATCAGATGCGATTGCCGGTGTAATCAATATCATATTAAAAAAGACTGTAAATGAATTTACCATAAATGGCGGATATTCGGGTTATTACGACCCGGAATTTAACAGCCGTAACGCGCTTGCAAAGGGCCAGTATCCGCATGGTGGGGCAATTGATGGTAATGCGGTTGCTTTTGATGCTAATTACGGCATTGCAATTGGGAAAAATAATGGATTCATAAACTTATCGGCAGATTATGCTAATAACGGCAAAACCTTCAGGCAAACGCATGATACTGCATTTGCAAACCCTAAAGCATTACCGCTTAATAATGTGAGGCGTGCAAATGGAGATGGCTCGGCAAATAGTTTTGATTTGTTTTTTAATAACGAGCTGCCAATTGCCGGAAGCCGCACAACTTTTTACAGTTTTGGTGGCTATAGCCGTAAAAACTCTGATGATTATGCTTTTACAAGGAACTTTTCAGGTTCACCGGGGCGTTTTCCAACTGATGCCAGCGGAAACCTTATAGCGGTACCCGGTATTATATTTAATACACCTGATGGTGATAGTTATTATAACCCGATCATACAAACACATAATACTGATGCATCATTGGCATTGGGATTAAAAGGAACTGTTGGAAAGGATGTTGACTGGGACCTAAGCAATAATATAGGTAACAATTCATTTCATTTTTTTGGTGATAAAACGTTTAATGCCTCATTAGGTGCCAATAAAAATCATTTTGATGATGGTGGATCGCAGTTTTTACAAAACACCACTAACTTAAACTTTAGCAAACATTTAAAAGATGTATTTGCAGGCCTAAATATTGGTGCAGGTGCTGAATACAGGTACGAACGTTATAAAATTAATGCAGGCGAGCCTGATTCTTATTCAAATTATAATGGAGACAAAGCTACAGGTTCACAGGGATTTCCGGGATACCAGCCTACTGATGTTGTAAATGCTCACCGTTCGGTTGAAGGGATCTACCTTGACCTGGAAGCTGACATCACCAAAAAATGGTTAATTGATTACGCCAACAGGCTTGAACACTACAGCGACTTTGGGTTTAATTACAGTACTAAGTTTGCTACCCGCTATAAAGTAACCGATAATTTTAATATTCGGGGTTCAGTAGGTACAGGCTTCCGTGCACCATCATTACAGCAGATCAACTACAGTTCATCTTATACCAATGTACAGGGCGGTGTTATTTCTGAGGTGAAAATTGCACCAAACTTTAGCCCCATTACTAAAGCAGCCGGCATCCCTAACCTTAAACAGGAAACATCAACCAATGCCGGGATAGGCTTTACCTATAAACCAATACCTGAATTAAGCATCACTACCGACGGCTATTTAATTAAGGTAAAAGACAGGGTAGTGCTTTCTGGCCAATTTAGTGCAAGTGATCAAACACTCGATCCGGCATTTTTAGCCGCGCTTAATGCTTTGCACGTTTCTGCCGCACAGTTTTTTGCCAATGCAGTAAATACCACAAATACCGGATTGGATGTTGTAATTGAATACAACAAGAAAATAGGCGATAGCCGGATCAGGGTGTTATTTGCGGGCAATTTTCAGCACATGAAGATTAACAGCATCAATTACCCGGCTAAACTGAATGGTACTGATCTGCTGAGACAGACCTTTTTAAGTGATCGTGAGCAGAAATTTATTTTAGCATCCGCACCTCCGCAAAAGCTTTCATTAAACCCGGAGTATAGCTATAAGAAATTTACAGCAGGTACGCGCTTCACCTATTTTGGTAAGATAGTATTGCTTGGATACGGTGATAATTTTGACGGGATCCATCCGGTTGTTCCGTTGGATGCCGATGCTAACACAAAAGTACCCGATCAATATAATTATAGTGGTAAGGTTGTTAGTGATCTGTATTTTGCTTATAAATTGAGTAAAACCGCTCATGTTTCAATAGGTAGCGATAATATATTCAATATACACCCTACACTTGGCGCAGTACTGGCTGCTAAGGGTTATGCCTATAATAATGAAACCGGCGGTCCTTTTGACGCTGTACAAATGGGCCAAAACGGGCGCCGGTTATTTGCCCGGATTGGATTTAACTTTTAGAAAATATCAGTTATATATTAAAATAGCCGTCCATTTTTATTGGGCGGCTATTTTGTTTTTAAAAAGTAATAATATTAATCGGTTAGTTATCTTATTTTAAATGAAGATAAACCGGTAAAATGGTTGATTACAAGGGAACCACTAAACATTCAACAGCAACGTACCTTCGCGGCTAATAACGTCAGCAATGCTGGTTTCAGATAGTATTTTTACAGTTGCATCCCTAACTTCAATAAACACATCCCGAATTCCGCAGGTTGTTTCCTGGTGGCACTCATCGCATTTATGGTAAAAGTTAAGGCTGGCGCATGGTACCATGGCTATGGGGCCATCGGTAATCCGCATTATTTGTACCAGGAATATATCCTTAGGGTCTTTGTTAAGGCTGTAGCCACCTCCCGCACCTTTTTTACTGTAAAGAAAGCCTGCGTTACGCAAATCCAAAAGGATCTGTTCAAGAAATTTTTTCGGGATCCGTTCTTCCTCAGCAATCCTTGAAATTTGCATTGGCGGTTTATCTGCATTTTTCCCCAGCACTACCAGGGCCTTAATTGCATACTTAGTTTTTTTCGATAGCATATTTAAAAATAGCGCTTACAAAGATAGGTAAAAGAATTTGAGTTACTTTATTTGCTGATAAGGTGTTAATCTATGGTAAAGATAATGTTTTATTTGATGTGCAAATATTCCTGCTCAAAACTGCTTTCAGGCGTTAGCTTGTATTAAATCCCAAAGGTTTCCATACAGGTCTGCAAAAACAGCAACAGTACCATATGGTTCTGCTTTAGGCTCGCGAACAAATTTGATGTTTTTGGCTAACATATTGGCATGGTCGCGCCAAAAATCATCTGTATACAAAAACAACGAAACGCGACCGCCGGTTTGATTGCCAACATGTTTTTTTTGTTCTTCACCATCAGCTTTTGCTAACAACAGGCAACATTCTTTCGAACCTTTGGGTGCAACCAGTACCCATCTTTTGGTTTCACTTAATGGCGTATCTTCAATCAAATCAAATGCCAATTTTTCTGTATAAAATTGAATGGCATCGTCATAATCATTAACCAGTAAGGTAATATGGGCAATATATTGTTTCATTTAAACAATAAACCTGTCTTCCACGTTTTCCTGTAAAACCATAATCTCATCGCCTATTGCAATTTCCCCGGATCCTTCATGAACCAGGTTTTGGCCAAACAAGATCTTATTGTTTTTAAAACGGTAGGATGCCAGAGTTTTTAATGGCTCTTTTCCTTTTTTTGCTGTTTCCTGGTCAATAGTGGTAACTACGCAGCGGGCACAAAGCTTTACCCCATAAAAATCAATGTCGCCAATTGTAAAATGTCCATACTGATCTTCTTCAAAAGGCTCACCACCTGTAAATACGATGTTAGGCCTGAACCTGTTCATTGGTAACTCATCCATAAGCCGGTTATTCAGGTCATCAAGCGATGCCTGCCCGATAATTAAAAACGGATAAGCGTCAGAAAAGGAAGTAACGGAATTTTCAGGAGCATAACGCTGATCAACCACACGTTTTGTATCATCGGGCATATAAACCAGCCTGCAATTTATCCCCAGCACTTCAGTAAACCAGCTATCAGCTTCATCGCTTACAAATTCAGCTATGCAGGTATCATCCCAAATAACCACCACAGCGCGATTAGTTGATGGCAGAGGGGTTAATGGTAATGTTATAAACTTATTGCTGGCCTTGTGAGTAACACGCAGTTCATTATTTTCAATGGAAGGCTGAAGCTGTGACATTTGAGGATATTCACGCTGCGTTAAAAAACAATTGTTTGTATCAACAAGCAAATATCGCCTGTCGTATTCAAAACCTTTTTCGGTTATCTGTGCTTTTTTAACGGCAATTCCCGCAAGTGATTTTATGGGGTAGATATATAGTTCGCTTATCTGCAACATTTTCAAATTTATGAAAAGGACATCTAAAAATTATCGGCACCAAATAATTTAGTTTGATTATTTCGGTCTGACGTGATAGAATATGACTTTCACTTTAAGATTATTTTATATTTGATAATTCTTTCCCATCCAATTATGATAATCATGTCTTTAAACCGCATCAAATTAATGGCTGTTCTGTTTGTCTGTTTCTTTCCTGCAGATAAGCTCTTTGCACAATTATTATTCCCTCAAAAGCCCGGCGTAGTTTCATACACCTATCGCAAATATTTTGAAAAGGATGTGCCGTCAACGCTTGATATAATTAAGGCAAATGGATTTACAGATATTGAATTTTCAAATCTTTTTGGTAAAACCGCGGCTGAATTAAGGAAGTTAATTGATGAAAGAGGTTTAAAATGTTCTTCGTTTGGAGTGAGCTATGAAGACTTTATTAATAAAACTGCCCTGGTTGCTCAAAACGCAAAAACTTTAGGTGCTGATTATGTAAGGGTTGCCGGAATTCCTCATAAAGGCGTATTTACGTTGGAAGAGGCCCAACAAGCAATTGATGATTTTAACAGGACGGGGAAATTACTCAAAGAGCAGTACAGCTTATCCTTTGTGTATCACAACCACGGGTTTGAATTTGAGCCATATAAAACTGGCACCTTGTTTAATCTTCTGGTTGAGCAAACAGATCCAGAATATGTAAGTTTTGAGCTGGATATCTTGTGGGCTTTTTTCCCGGGACAGGACCCTGCGAAAATGCTTAATAAATATCCCGGCCGTTTTAAACTGATGCACTTAAAAGATCTTAAAAAGGGCGTAAAGGGAAATCTTTCGGGTGGTACCTCACGGGACAATGATGTTGCTTTGGGTACCGGGCAAATGGATCTCCCTGCAATATTAAAGGCAGCCAAACAAGCCGGAATACAACATTATTATATTGAAGATGAAAGCAATAATGTTATGGAACAGGTTCCGGCAAGCATTGCTTATTTAAAGAGTTTAACAGAGTGAGATTTTAAGCTATTGTTCTGTTTTTAATTAGCCAGTTATAAATCCCTACTTGTATCCTCAGTGATTTTAATTATAAAGTTACGCCTAACCATACTTACGATGCAATTGTTATCTGCTCTAGGATTCGCGGCAGCTTGGTTGTCTCATCTTTATGGCGATAACCGCCCGGGCGACGAATTAGGTGGCTAACGAAATAAAAAAAGGCGTTTTTTTGAAACAATTGGTATTAAAAAACATCCAATAAACAAAATCGGAAAATTATGTTAGTTACAACAAGCACAAGCCTTGAAGGCTATAAAATAACCCAGCATTTGGGAGTAATAAGAGGGATTACCGTTCGTTCGCGCGGGGTAGGCGGCAATATATTAGGTGGTTTGCAGACAATTATGGGCGGACAAAACAGTGTTTACACAGAGCTTTGCGAAACAGCCCGCGAAGAAGCCTATCAACTAATGATGCAGCATGCGCAGCAACACGGCGCCAACGCAGTTATTAATATGCGTTATGATGCCAATGAAGTTTTGCAGGGCGTAACAGAGGTGCTGGCTTATGGAACTGCAGTGGTGGTAGAGAAGATTTAAATTTTACCAGGTACAGTTCTTCATTTTTTTAAATCAGGAGAAGGTTTTGAGTTTTTAGCTGTGTCTGGTATTTTATCTGCATTTTTAGATTTGGATGTTTCTAACGCGTCAGGAGATTTTAGTTTTGCCGAATCGTTTTGTTTAGCCCCGTTGATTACATCTGCCGGATGTTTGGAGGCTATATGGCTAGTCCTGAAAATAAAATATCCCCCAATAATTAATGCTGTTATAACCACAACAGCTATCCAATAAACTTTTTTCTTGTTAGGATTTACTTTTACAACATTATTCTCTGTTTTAGGAATTGTAATTATAGCATTTAATACATAGCCTTTTTTTGGTACGGTTTCAATTAGTGTTTTTCCATCATCATTAAAAATTTTACGCAGGTAGGAAATGGCCTGAGTGAGGCCTTCATCAGCATTTCCGTAATTATCCCAAACCTCTTTGGTCAAAAGGGCCCTGGTAACCAATTCTCCTTTATTAGCAACCAGCATACAAAGCAGATGCATTAACCTTGGCTCAAGGCGGGTTTCATTTTGCCCATCATTTTGCTTTATAAGACCAAGCAATGGGGTTATAAAAAATTGATTGTTAATTATAAATGGCTTTTCAATCATTCATCAAAAATAAACGAATCGAACTTAACTATTCATTTTTATAAAATCTGAATCTTTTCTGAAGCTTTTCTATATATGGCCCGGCGTTTATCGGCAATAGCTTTGGGGTATTAAAAAACAAAGCATCATGAAAAAAATCCCAAAAGGATTATGGCTACCCTTTATTAGCCTTTGTATACTGGGGGCGCCTGGCTCAGCGCAATCGCAGAAAAGCGCTTTAACAACCGGCAAGGCTGTAGCTTTCCCTGCCCTGGCAACCGTGGAAAAGGAAACTTTCCTGAATACTATTACTACCACAGGTCCGGATGGCATAAGATACAAACTGGTGCAAGAAGGCGACCGATTACCAAAGCTGTACCTAAATAATAAACTAATCCCTACTGGGGAGCTTGACCGCTACACGGCCCTCATTGATAAGCTTACATCCATATTATGGGAAAGGCAAAAAGAAGCAGCCCGTCAAAATGAAGCAAGGATTAACAGCCAGCAGCTGGCTATTGTAAACGACCTTGTAAAAGATCAGATCATTAAAAATCAAAAAGACGCGCTTTCCTTCCGGTTAACTCTAAACGAGTTTATAGTGAATGGACAAAATCAATCTTTTACAATTTTTAACCGGTATATGAAAAAGTATATCAACAATGCCGACAAAATGTATCAGTTTAATTATTCATCAAAATAAATTATGAAAACTTATTATATATTCTTCCTGTTGTTAATTACGGCAATTGCCACAGAAGCGCAAAAACTGAACCTATACTCGCCTCAAGTAAAAACGCGGATAAAAAAAGTGGAAAATAACCTGGGTGGGTGGGTGAAAATACAGGATAGTACCGGCTGGAACATCCTTGATCGCATGGCATATTACCGGATAAATGGAGTAAGCGTTGCCGTTATAAATAATTATAAAATTGAATGGGTAAAAGGATATGGCTGGGCAGATACTGCCCAAAAGATCCCGGTTACAATATCCACATTATTTCAACCGGCCTCCATTGGTAAATCTATCCATGCTGTGGGGACAATGAAATTGGTGCAGGATGGCAGAATTGATTTGCACCATGATATAAATGCTTATTTAAAAAGGTGGAAATTCCCTTATGATTCATTAAGCCGCGGTAAAAAAATAACCACGCTTGAATTACTTAGCCATACTGCCGGCCTCTCGGTACATGGTTTTGACGGGTATAAATGGTACCAGCCGCTTCCCAATATCATTCAAATACTCAATGGAGAGCCACCGGCCAACTCACCGGCTGTAAGGTCGGTATTTGAACCGGGTACAAAATTTGAGTATTCAGGTGGCGGGTATGCAATATCAGGGATGGAGGTTGAGGATGTTACGGGTAGGCCTTATGCTGATTATATGACCCAAACCATTTTTAAACCATTGGGAATGAATCATACATTTTATTATTCCCAGCTTACAGAGAAGCAGAAAAAGAATTTAGCTACAGCGTATCGGTTTGACGGAAAAGATATTGGCTGCAAGTATCATATTTATCCGGAAGATGCATGCGGTGCATCTCTTTGGTCGACGCCTGCCGACCTGGCAAAATTTATTATAGAATTACAACTATCCCTCAAGAGCAGAAATAACAAAATACTTTCGTCCACAACCGTTAAGCAAATGTTTACTCCGCAAATAGAAAAAAACAATGCACTTGGTTTCTTTATAGAACAAAAAGGCAGCGATACCTATTTTCATCATGACGGACTGAATGAAGGATTTGTAGCAGACTATTACGCATCCATTAAAAATGGTAACGGGGTGGTTATAATGGCAAATACTGATCTTGCTGCATACATTGATATCACAGAAGAAATTATTAATAGCGTAGCCACTGTTTATAAATGGAAAGGGTTCTACAACCCGGTTGTTAAAAAGGAGGTTATTGTTCCGGATGGTGTTTTAAACACTTATTGCGGCAAATATAAATTCCGTGATGATTCAGACCAATCTGTTACTGTATTTTGGAGAAATGGTAAATTATGGTTTCACGACAGCAGTTCACCAACTCCATGGTTGATGCACTTTAGCAGCAATACCGATTTCTTTTTTAATGAGATCATGTTCAATATTCATTCTTTTATGAAAGATACTCATGGTAATATAGATAGCTTCATGATAAAAGCACAGGATGGCTCGTTTAAAGTTAAGAAGGTAATCTAAAGGATTCCTTTTATATTATTTAGATAATAATATTGAAGAAATAGGATAATAAAGCACTATGGGTTTGGATTGGTATTTTACTCAATCAACATATTTTAACCTGATTAACTTAATCAACTCAAATTACTACTTTTGCAGGCTCAACAAGCGCTATGCAAAAAAGCAAACTTACGCTCTATATTTTTATTGCCCTTATTTCGGGGGTAATAGCTGGTTACCTGTATAATGTGTATGTAATAAATGCCATTAATACCCGTATAAGTACGGTAGAGGCTAATATCAAAGTTATTGATGCCCGTTTATCCACTTTAAAAGATAGCACAACCGCTGATTTTAAGCTGTTAAAATCAAATCGCAGCGCACAGGTTGTACTGCGTAAAGCCACTGATGATCTCCGCGAGGATAAGCTGGAAGGCTTTACTATTTTAAGCCATATATTTCTGAACCTGATTAAAATGATAGTCGGCCCCCTGGTGTTTTCAACGCTGGTGGTTGGTGTGGCAAAGGTTGGTGATATTAAGGCTGTAGGCCGCATTGGCGGTAAAACCTTATTGTGGTTTTTAAGCGCTACCCTGGTTTCCCTGCTGCTTGGGATGTTGCTGGTAAATCTTTTCAAGCCAGGCATGGAAATGCACCTGCCATTGCCAGACAGCCATTTATCTACCGGGATCAAGAAAACAGGGATCTCTTTAAAAGATTTTGTTGACCATGTATTCCCCCGAAGCTTTTTTGAGGCCATGACAAATAATGAGATCCTGCAGATTGTGGTGTTCTCCATCTTCTTTGGCATAGCTACAGCAGCAATTGGCGAAAAAGGCGGGCTGATTATTAAAGCAATGGATGCCATTGCACACGTTATATTAAAAATAACGGGCTATGTAATGATGCTTGCGCCATTAGCTGTGTTTGGCGCCATAACAGCTATTATAGCCAAACAGGGTTTAGGGATCCTGTCAACCTATGCTATTTTTATAGGCGAATTCTATTTTTCGCTTACCGTGCTTTGGATGGCAATTATTTTTGCGGGCTTTGTTGTGTTGCGCAAGCGGGTGTTTAACCTGGTAAGCCGGATAAAAGATGCCATGCTGATAGCTTTCAGTACATCAACCAGCGAAGCGGCTTATCCAAAAGTATTGCTTGAGCTTGAAAAATTTGGTTGTAATAATAAAATTGTAAGTTTTGTTTTACCACTCGGCTATTCATTTAACCTTGACGGCTCTATGATGTATATGACCTTTGCCTCGTTATTCCTAGCGCAGGCCTATAATATGCATTTATCAATAGGGCAACAAATAACCATGCTACTTATACTAATGCTTACCAGCAAGGGCGTAGCAGGTGTGCCAAGGGCATCACTGGTGGTTATTGCAGGAACATTGCCAATGTTTAACATCCCGGAAGCTGGATTGGCTCTCATAATAGGGATTGATCCTCTACTTGATATGGGACGTTCGGCCACAAACGTGTTGGGTAACGCCATGGCTACCGCAGTAGTGAGCAAATGGGAAGGGGAGTTATCCGATCAAACCAAAGAAATTATTTAACAATACCTCGATAAAAAACTAATTAAAAATGTCCGACAGAGCTAAAAAAGTATTTCTAACCTTAACAATAGTGGTGCCTTTCCTTTTGTATTGCATATATTACTATACCAGGATGATCCAAAATGCGCCCTATAAGTTTACTGAGTTTAAATCATTTGTTATTCAATATGGTACAAGTGATAGCCTTTTAAATAAATACGATTCGAAAACAGGCGCATACCAATATTTAAACAGGCATGATTCATTGGTGAAAATGAACCTGTTGCTTACAAAAAGCGACTTGCTTTATTTACACCGTAAAGCTGCTGATCTTGGTTTTTGGGATTTTCCTTCAAATGAGCTTGGCGATACTACTAAATATAAAGGAGCAAAGCCGGTACGTTATTATATTGAGTTTAATTACCAGCGCAAAAGCAAAAAGGTATTATATGATGAAGCATTTGATGGCGACTCAAGATTAAAAGATGCCAATGAAAACCTGGTAAAGGAAATTATACACGTTTTAGCTGATGCCGAGGACAGAAAGAAAAAGTAATTGACCATGAAGCATATTTTACTGTATATAGCATTGTTAATCTCTGTGCCGTCATTGGCACAACAAATGAGTTATGCTGAATGACAGACTAAAGCCAAATCGGAAGTTAATTTAAGGCCCGAATACGGTAATATAACAAAAAGCGAGGATGAAATAAAAGCAGATAACAAGTTTATTGAAACTGTATTACAACAGGATACTACCCGTAGAAAGGGTTCTGAGCAGCTTGTAAAGCTTGGATTTACTTATTTGTATAGAGGTGATTTGGAAACAGCTATGAAAAGATTTAACCAGGCATGGCTACTTGACCCTAAAAACGAAAATGCTTATTGGGGATATGCTGCTGTTTATTTCAGTTTTAACGATATTAATGAGGCTTCGAAACAGCTTGATAAAGGACTTTTATTAAACCCCAATAGCTCCAATATATTAACTGATAAGGCCACTATTTATATGGTTAGTTATATGAATGATCATCAGATTAATAATTTAAACAAGGCTATTGAAGTATTTAATCAATCTTATAAAATTGATCCATCTAATCAAAACACTTTATTTAAGCTATCCGCTTCTTACTTTTATAAGAAAGATTGTTCCAACGCCTGGAAGTATTACAATGAATGTGTGAAGCTTGGCGAACAACCAATTACCAGGGAGTATACCGAAGCCTTAAAGAATCAGTGTAAAATGTAATTTAATAGCGTTGCTTTATTTAAAATATTATTCTATATTTGCACCTCGAATTTTAAAACTAATAATTAACAAACAATGTACGCAATAGTAAGTATAGCCGGACAGCAATTCAAAGTTGCAAAAGACCAGCAGATCTTTGTACACAGGTTACAGGGTGAAGAGGGCGCTAGTATTGAATTTGACAATGTATTGTTAGCTGAAAACGAAGGTAAATTTAAATTAGGTTCTGATTTAAAAAGTGCTAAAGTATCTGCTAAGATAGTGTCTCATTTAAAAGGTGATAAAGTAATTATCTTCAAAAAGAAAAGAAGAAAAGGTTACAAGAAAAAGAACGGTCACCGTCAGCAATTTACCAAGATAGAGATCACTGGTATAACATTATAATTAAAGTTTAATCGGGGGCCGTTATAGCTCCATAAAGATATTAAGAAATGGCACACAAAAAAGGGGCCGGTAGTTCCAGAAACGGCCGCGAGTCACATAGCAAACGTTTAGGTATCAAGATATTTGGTGGTCAGCCGGCAATTGCAGGTAACATCATCGTTCGTCAGCGTGGTACTAAACACAATCCAGGCCTTAATGTAGGTATCGGCAGAGACCATACCCTATTCGCATTGGCTGAAGGTATTGTAACATTCAAGAAGAAAGCAGATAACCGTTCATACGTTTCTGTATTGCCTCTTGAATTGGAGCCTGTTGCTGAAGTTGCAGCACCAAAACCAGTTGTAAAAGCTGAGAAAAAAGTAGTTGAAGCAAAAGCGCCTGTAGCAGAAGCTGCACCAGCAGTTGAAGAAACTCCGGTTGCTGAAGAAGCAGCTCCAAAAGCAAAAAAAGCAGCAGCTCCTAAAAAGAAAGCTGCTGACACAGAAGAAAAAGCAGCTGAGTAATCAGCAAGCTAATAATATTGAAAAGCCCGGATTTGTTTAGATCCGGGCTTTTTGTTTTCTACCAAAATATTAAGAGGGTATTATTAAAGCTGATAGTTAAGACAACTAATCATTTTTCTTTACGGGGATGTCCTGCCTAAATTAAAACTAATAGGCATCGTATAAATTACCCTTACAGGATATCCATTTTGCATACCAGGATTCCACTTTGGAGAACTGCTTATAACCTTTACAGCCTCTGCATCCAATGAAGGGAATATTTTTCTTACAATTTTTACATGAGAAATACTCCCGTCTTTCTCAATTATCATTTGTACAATAACGCGTCCTTGTTTGGTCTTTTCCCTGGCATCTTTCGGATAACGAATGTTTTTCGCAATGTATGCAGAAAACTGATCATTGCTTCCCGGAAATTCAGGTTGATGCTGAACCGATGCAAATATAGTTGTATCCGTTACCGGGTCTTTTATTGTGTCGGGTTTTTGTGCTTTAGCAAATGAAATACCGATTAAAGTTATAAATACTAACAATAGCGTTTTTTTCATATTTTATTCCATTATTACCTTCTTTAAATAATAACTGTCCGCATCAATCACGGGCATTGTCTTACTATCAACCCTGATACCTTTACTGTCTACCATTATTCGTTTTGTACCGGCATCGGTAGTTACATCAATAGGCAACGGAATCGAAATATTATCCAACTGTATTAAGTACTTGTCTCTTGGTTGTTGCTTAATGTGAACCTCCAATTTATTAACTGTGCGCAAATACAAATCGAACAGGGGTTTTAAATCTTTTCCTGATTCCTTGCTGAAAAACTGCTCTATGTCATCAGTATTTACCAAATTGTCATAAGTGTATTGGGGAGAAGTTACAAACTTTTTAAGCGCAGGGAAAAACAGGCTATCGGTCATTACGTAACAGATGGTATGCATAAAGAAAGCTCCTTTACCATATATATCACCATTGTACGCTGCTTCTTCGTCGATATCTTTGCCCATAACAATTGGAACCTTGTTGCCAAATGAAAGCGCAGACCGTTTGAAGAATTTGATATAAGCGTCTTTACCTTCAAATTCCCTTATATATAAAGCATCGCCGTAAGTGCAGATCCCTTCGTGGATCCAGTAATCGGCCCAATCCTTTGCTGTTACTTTATTTCCCCACCATTCATGCCCAAATTCGTGGTGCATTAGGCCATCGTAATCTTCGCCACCAACTTTTGTGTATTGGAACTTGTTGCCATAGGCATTCATGGTTTGGTGCTCCATACCAAGATGTGGCGTTTCGCAAATGGCAATCTTTTCTTTTGCCCAGGGATACTCGCCAAAATACTTCTCCTGTTCATGGATGGTTTTTTCAAAAACATCCAGGTGATGTTCAGCTTTTGAGAGATGCTCTTTTAATACATAAAATTGCAGAGGCGTAATATGTCCGTCAATAGTAGTGTACTTGCGGCTTACAACTGCAAAATCACCTACATTAAACAGAATGCTGTAGTTATTAATAGAATAATTTGTTTTCCAATGGAAAGTTGCTGTTTCGCCGTGTTTGGTCACTTTTTGCAGTAAGCCCGGGCCAGCAACTACAAGGTCTTTTGGTACAGTAATAATCAGGTCTGCACCCTCATTGGGTTCATCAGATGGATGATCCTTACATGGAAAATACAGCTTACCACCCGTTCCTTCGGCTGTTATTGCCATCCATGGGTGCCCTGTTGAGTCTCTTGACCAGATAAATCCATCATCCCATGGTGGTCTGCGTGCCACATGTGGTTTGCCGCCGTAGATCACTTTTACGCTTGCTTTACCTGCGGGTAGTTCATTAGCAAGGTTGATCCTGATCAGGTTATTTTTATATTCAAATGGTTGCTGTTTATTATTCACCAATACCTGGCTGATATTTAGGGAATCAAGCAGATCGAACAACAAAACATGTGTTGGCTGGGTCATTATAACATCAATTGTAGTGTAACCATCAATTGTTTTTTGCTTAAAATCCAGATTTAAAGCAATTGTGTAATGCCTTACATCCATTATAGCCTGCTCGGGCTTTAGCTTGCCGCCAGAGGTAAGTTCCTGGGCATGTAGTTTGCTGACAATAAGCAAGATAATAACTATAAGTAATTTACGCATATGATTATTGGGGGTTATTATTGTTGTTCCTGGTAAAACTTTATCGGGACTGTGTATATTGATTTGATAAACTTATTATTTCTCATGGCGGGAATCCATTTTGGAGACAGGGTTATCACCCTTAACGCTTCTTCATCAAAAGCTGTGCTCATGCTTTTGACTACCTTTATATCGGTTAAGCGGCCGTCTTTCTCTACAAAAAAACTTATTATTACAACACCTTGCGAATCATTTCCATCATCTTTTGGCCACTTTAAATTTTTGTGTAAAAATGCGCTGAACGCTTGCTTACCACCTGGAAATTCAGGAGGTGTTAAACTTTGGGAATAGGCCTGAACCACAAAAAAGGACAATAGTAAAATAACGGCAGAAACGACCAGTAATTTTTTCACAGACTAAATATACTTAATTCTCCCTTACCAGCAGTCCATCCGCAAAATTGCGCAGGTATTGTTTGTGTTCTTCGGGTAAATTAATGGCATCCAGTGCGTCAAAAGCTTTATCAGCATAGGTTTGCATAGCTTCTTCAGCATATTTTCGTACATCTAAAGAATTATAAATGGCTGTAACTGCTTCAACTTTTTCGTTGTTATCAAACTGTTTTAAAGCAATCCAATTATCTAACTCAATAGTTTGTTGCTTATTAGCCAGCTCCAATGCTTTTATTAACAGATATGTTTTTTTGTTGGAGATAATATCGCCGCCAACCTGCTTACCAAATTTTTCAGGGTCACCATATACATCAAGGATATCATCTTGCAGTTGAAATGCCAAACCTAAATGCTCGCCAAAGCTGCTTAGCAATTCGGCATCTTTTACATCAGCGCCTCCAATTAATGCTCCAATTTTTAATGCCCCGCCTAACACAACTGCCGTTTTTAAACGGATCATATTCAGATATTCATCAATATTTACATGACTAAGATCCTCAAACTCCATATCCAGTTGCTGTCCCTCGCATACACCAACAGCCGTAGTATTAAAAATATCAAGGATGGGCCGCAGTAAACGGTCTTCCACCTGCATCATTAATTTATAGCCTTCTACCAGCATAACATCACCTGACAGGATAGCTGCATTTTTATTCCAGCGCTCATGCACGGTAGTGCTGCCGCGTCGTAAAGGCGCGTTATCCATAATATCATCATGCATTAATGTGAAATTATGGAATACCTCAATGGCAAGAGCTGGAGAGATAGCCGCATCCACATCGCCGCCAAACAGGTCGCAGGCCATCAAAAGGAGGGCCGGGCGCATCCGTTTACCACCCAGTGAGAGAATATAGCTTATTGGTTCATATAATGCTGCAGGGTACAAAGGAAAGCTAAGCTTGTTAACAGCCCCGCTTATAATTTCCTGCAAATCTTCAAGTTTCTTCATTTATTTTTGATTCACCGATTTAAGGATGATTTCACTGATTTTATTTTGATTGATCAAGCGAGCGGTTTGATAAATTCAACTTATCCAACTCAATCAACCTAATCTAACTTATTCAACTCCTACCTAATCCTGTACCAGTGTAAAGTCGATCTGTTTTTTAGTAAGATCAACATTTTTTACTCTTATTTTAACTTCATCGCCAAGTTGGTAAACCTTCTTTTTACGCTGACCAATAATGGCATAATTTTTTTCGTCTAAAGTATAAAAGTCATCCGAAATATCACGCAAGCGGATCATGCCTTCACATTTATTTTCGATGATCTCTACATACATGCCCCATTCGGTAACACCGGATATAACGCCGCTGAATACATTCCCAACCTGATCACGTAAATACTCAGCCTGTTTATATTTTACAGAAGCACGTTCAGCATCAGCCGCTTTTTTCTCCATTTGCGAGCTGTGCTGGCAAAGCTTTTCATAATGCTCTTCATTGGCTGATTGTCCGCCGTTTAAGTAATGAAATAACAGCCTATGTACCATCACATCAGGGTACCGGCGAATAGGAGAGGTGAAGTGGGTATAATGATCAAACGCCAGCCCATAGTGACTGGAACTTTTAGTGGTATAAATAGCTTTTGCCATCGAGCGGATAGCAAGCTGGGTAAGCACGTTCTGCTCTTTTTTACCTTCAACATCCTCCATTAAAAAGTTAAGGGATCTTGCCGTTTCTTTATCCGATTTGGTATTGATCTTATACCCAAACCTTGCAGCAAACAGAGCGAAATTAGCCAGGGAATCAGGTTTTGGTGTATCATGCACCCGATAAACAAAAGTATATTTATGTTTTCCCTTACCCATTTTGCTCACATACTCAGCAACCTTCCGGTTTGCCAACAGCATAAAATCTTCAATCAGTTTATGAGCGTCTTTACGTTCTTTTACATAAACACCGGTAGGCTTTCCTGTTTCATCAAGCTTGAATTTCACCTCTGTAGTTTCAAAGCTAATGGCACCGTTTTTGAACTTACGTTCGCGCAGTTTATGGGCTAATGCATTCAGTTTTAAAATCTCCGTATCAAAATCACCTGTCTTATTTTCGATCACCTCCTGCACCTCTTCATAAGCAAAGCGTCTGTCGGAATGGATCACTGTTTTGCCAAACCACTCGTTTATAACATGTGCCTCTTCATCCATTTCAAAAACGGCTGCAAAACAAAGTTTATCCTCTTTTGGTCGTAATGAACATAATCCGTTTGACAAGCGTTCGGGCAGCATGGGGATAACCCTGTCAACCAGGTAAACAGATGTAGCGCGGTCAAGCGCTTCTTTATCCAGGGCAGAATCCGGTTTTATGTAGTGTGATACATCGGCAATATGCACACCTACTTCATAATTGCCATTGTCTAATAGTCTGAACGATAATGCATCGTCAAAATCTTTTGCATCAAATGGGTCTATGGTGAAAGTTGTAATATTTCTAAAATCCCGCCTTTTGGCAATTTCCTCATTTGTTATTATGTCAGAAATTTCTTCTGATTCGTGCTCAACTTCTTTAGGAAATGATAGGGGAAACCCATACTCCGCCAAAATAGCGTTCATTTCCGTATCGTTCTCACCTTGCGTACCTAAAACATGTTTTATCCGGCCTATCGGGTTTTTAGCTTCAGCAGGCCAGTCGGTGATTTCAGCAACTGCCTTTATGCCATTTTTAGCACCGTTGAGTTCGCTCATCGGGATAAAAATATCGTGCATCATTTTGCGGTCATCCGGAATAAAAAAGGCAAAGCGCTCAGATAGTTTTACTATCCCTGTAAACTCCATTTTGGCACGCTGCAGGATCTCAATTACCTCGCCTTCTTTATGTTTGCCTTTACTTTTTGCATAAACATAAACCTTAACGCGGTCGCCATTTAATGCATTCCTCAGTTTACGGGGAGCAACAAAAATATCGCTCTCAAACTCGTCATCAGTAATTATAAATGCCGAACCATCGTTAGTGAGGTCAACTTTACCTTCAATAAAGGTTTTGAGTTCGAGTAATTGAAATTTACCGGGGGCTATTTCTTTTAAGGTGCCTGTTTTTGTTTCATCCCTAAGGATCTCAAAAATTATATCCCGGGAATCCGGGTCGCGAACATTTAATTTGGCAGAAACTTGTTTGTAATTTAACGGTGTATTACCGTTTTGTTCAAATATATCAAGTACCATTTGAGTGAGTACTTTTACTATAGATGAACTGTTTTTCTTTTTAAACATATGTATTATTTGTGCAAAGATACGATGTTTTCAATGCGGAAGGCGGAATGTCGATTGCGGAAGTTTTTAAATGCGAAATCGAAATGCCGATTGCGGAAAGGTTTTGAACATCTAATTTCATTTCGCAATCGACATTCCGCCTTCCGCACTAATCTGTTTCACTTTTTCTTACTATTCAAATTGTTTTCCTTGGCTGTTTTCCTGAACTTGTGAAAATGGCTGTTAATTCTTTATGGAGAGATTTTGTAAAATCATTTATTAAAGTTTCTGATTCCATGATAAGCTCCAACCATAATGTGGTTTCATCGGCTTCTTCTTCTACAATAGTTATTTTTGAAATGAAGTCCGCTTTAGAGCGGGCTTTACAAGCAGATCTGTAATTAGCTGCTACAGATGTGCCTGAACGTAGAATCTGATTGCCTAAAACTCTGCCTATCCTATCCTCAGGCAATGCTTTAACTAACCTGATGATATTGAGTGCGAAGGTCTTTGTTCTTAGTTTAAGGTCATTTACTGGTTACATATTAAATTGTTTTATGGTGCTTTATTAAATCCCAAAGTATAAAATTTATCAATTAGCTTAATACACTTACACTTTTAAATTTTTCAATTAAAAATTCCGCAATCGGCATTCCGACTTCCGCATTACTATACTCCTGGAATAGAACTGATCAATTTCTTAGTGTACTCTTCCTTCGGATGATAATAAATTTCATCCGGGTCGCCCATTTCAACAATTTCGCCTTTGTTCATCACCATCATGCGGTCTGAAATATGTTTAATAACGGCAAGATCATGGGAGATGAAAATATAAGTCAAATTAAAATCCTGCTGTAATTCGCGGATCAGGTTAAGTACCTGGGCCTGTACGGAAACATCCAGTGCCGACACAGATTCATCACAAATAATAAATTTGGGGTGAAGCGCCAGAGCTCGCGCTATAACTATCCTTTGCCGCTGACCGCCTGAAAATTCATGAGGGTAACGGTTAAAATGTTCGGGCGAAAGGTTTACCCGTTCCAATAATTCAAGCACCTTTTTTTTGCGTTTGCTATCATTGGTATAAAACTGGTGCACCTGTAACGGTTCCATTAATGAAGAGCCTACTGTTAGACGGGGATTAAGAGAAGAATAAGGATCCTGGAAAATAATCTGAATATCCCGGCGGATCTCCCTGAGATCATCTTTTCTTAAACTTCTCAGATCAATGTTTTCAAATTGTATGGTACCTGAGGTTGGCTCAATCAAACGTAAAATACTTCGGCCTAAAGTAGTTTTACCGCACCCCGATTCTCCTACAAGCCCAAGCGTCTCACCGGGATATACATCAAAGCTTACCTGCTTAACAGCTTTTACAAACTCTTTATCCCTGTTAAAAAATCCATTTTTTACCGGGAACCAGGTATTAAGATTATTTATTTTCAATAACGGCTGCTGGCTGTATAATTTGTTTTTCCGTTCAATAATTTCATCAGCGGGATAAGCGTATCCTTCTCTTATCTTTTCAATACTTATTGCCTTTTTTGTACCCTGATCCAGGAAATCAGCAATAACCGGAAGCTTTTTTAAATGCAGATCAGGGGATGGGCGGCAAGCTAGTAATCCTTTTGTGTAAGGGTGTTTTGGATGTGTGAATAGTTGTTTTACAGGAGCTTCCTCAACCACTTCACCTTTATACATTACCAGCACCCGGTCGGCAATTTCACTGATCACACCCAGGTCATGCGATATAAAGATCAGGCTCATGTTGCGTTCGGCTTTTAGCTTTAGCAGTAACTCTATTATAGTTTTTTGTACGGTTACATCAAGGGCGGTAGTGGGTTCATCGGCAATAAGGATCTCCGGGTTACAGGAAAGAGCCATCGCTATCATTACCCGCTGTTTTTGTCCACCCGAAATTTGGTGCGGATAACTGTCAAAAATAGCTTCAGGTCGGGGGAGTTGTACTTCTTTAAATAGTGCTATCGTTTTTTCTTTAGCTTCGGCTTTTGTTGTATTGAGGTGTAATTGTATGGCCTCGGTTATTTGGTGTCCGCAGGTCAAAACCGGGTTTAGCGAAGTCATCGGCTCCTGGAAGATCATTGCCATCTGGTGACCTCTTATTTTACGCATTTCACTTTCAGATAAACCACATAAACTATTGTTGTTCAATAAAATATGCCCACTTATTAAAGCCTGGTTTTTATCCAGCAAACGCATCAGCGCAAGCGAAGTAACTGATTTTCCGGATCCTGATTCGCCTACTATGCCGATAGTTTCTCCTTTTTTCAGGTTGAAAGAAATGCTTTTAACGGCCTCGAAAAAAACATTTTGTGTTTTGAATTTAACGTTCAGATCTTTTACCTGCAGCATTATGTTCCTACTAAGGTTATATATTCATCTGCAATTAGCTCCTCGCCCCGGTAACGCCTTAACAATTGGGCTGTAGCCACTACATCCTTCTGGCAATAGATGGAAATTCTTTCTAATTCGTTATCAACCCAGTAAACTTTACCAACCATACTGCCATCAATATCATCTTTTGGGGTGGGGATATTAAAAATTGCGGTAAGTAAACTTAACGAGGTGTAGTTTTTATAGTCACCAAACTTCCACAGTTCCATGGTATCCAGGTGATAGATCTCCCAGGGCTTTTTGCCTGATAGTTCTAGTTGTGAAGGAATTTTAATGCCGTTTACCAGCATCCGGCGGCAGATATAAGGAAAATCAAACTCCTTTCCATTATGTGCGCAAAGGATCAAACTAGCCGGCTGACCTGCCAGCAATGCTGAAAACTTTTCAAGCAGTTCCTTTTCATCATGCGAAGCAAATGATTTAACCCTTAAACCAACATTGCGGCCATTGGTAAAGATCCCAACTGAAATACAGATGATCTTTCCAAATTCAGCCCAAATGCCGGCCCGTTCATAAAAGTCTTCTGCGGTTTCTTCCTTTCGCTGATGTACCGTTTTTAAATCCCACAGCTTTTGAAAATGCTCGGGTACCTCATCAAAGCTCTTGTATTGAGGGACGGTTTCAATATCAATAACCATCAGGTTATGAAGGTCGTATTGTTCAAGCATTGGATGGTATTTATTTTTTGAGCAATATAAATAATTCAGTTGGCAGTTTGCTGTGTGCAGTTAGCAGTTTTTAACTAAGACGCTAAAATTTACAATTAAACTATCAGGTTTTTGGCTATGAACTATGAACCATCAACTATGAACTACTTAGCAAGTACTTCAAATCCTATGTGAACGGTATTCCCATTCCCATCAACAAGTGTAAGTACATGCTTTCCTGGAGGTGGGTTTAAAGCCATCTGGTGGAAGTCTTTTGTTTCGCCAACATACTTATCATCCAGGTGCCAGAAGATCTTAACACCTGATTGTCTGTGGGCAGCGTTAAAAATTACCCTGCCGCGACTGCCATCTGCTTCCAGCGGCACATATATTTTAGCACCGTCTTTTGGGTAGATCACTTCCATTGGCGCCGCATTTTCGGCCTGTACACAATCAGGCCTGAATGGTGGTAAAACCCGATATTGGTAATTCTTGGTTTTATAATAATACTCCATAGATGGCGGCAGCACAAACCAGTGTTTGTTAATAATCTGATTTGGCGGGGTACAATTACCTGTTACCTGCCATTTACCATCAGCACTTAAATGTACCAGTTGATGATAAGGGCAAACAGGCGCCTTTAATCCGCTTTTAGGTACCCACAGATCATCTGTATCATCACAATATTCACCGGCACGATAACCACTTTGGTGGCATACTTTTATTTTTACCATTTCGCCAACAGGCATTTCAAACCAATCGCGGGTAACAGGTAGCAGGCGGAAGATTTCGAAAAGGGCAGGCGCAGCGGTGCTAATACCTGTTAGGTTAGGCCTTCCTTCTCCATCCGTATTGCCAACCCACACACCTACCACATATTTGGGTGTGATGCCTATTGCCCATCCATCCCTAAAACCAAAGCTTGTCCCTGTTTTCCAGGCCACACGCTGACTTGAGCTAAATTGCTGCCATAGCATTTCTTCACCTGGGCGCATAACTTCTTCCATGGCCTGTAGTGTGTAGTAAATAGAACCCGCATCCAGTAAACCCGATTTTTCAAATTCGGGTTTATTTTTTCTTGAGGAGACGCTGTAAACCGGGTTGTGATAATCAGTTGGATCATACTTGCCGTTGTATTTGGTATAATGATTAAGCACACGCGCCATATCGGCATAGGCACCACTCAATTCCCAAAGCGTGTTTTCTCCTCCACCCAAAATAAGCGATAGCCCGTAATGATCTGCCGGCTTTTTTAATGTAGTAATCCCCATTTTTTGTAGCACGCCGTAAAAACGTTCATACTTAAATTGCTGCAGCATTTTTACCGCCGGTACGTTTAATGAGCGTGACAATGCCCTTGATGCGGGCACAGCGCCATCATAACCCAGGTCGAAATTCTCCGGATGATAGCCTGCAATTTGTGTGGGGATATCGGGCATTAAGCTATTTGGCAGCAGCAAACCATCCTGTAGCATAGAAGCATACAACATAGGTTTTAATGTACTTCCGGGGCTCCGGGGCGCATCAACCACATCTACGTCACTTTCCATTTCCGGATCTTCCGGATGCGCTATGTTACCGGCATAAGCCAATGCCGCACCTGTTTCCACATCCAGCACAACTGCAGCAATATTATTAATTTCATTGGACTTTAAAACCTGGTGATGCCGCTCTAAAATCTCATTTACCTGTTGCTGAAGCGATGACCTGATACTCGTCCTTAGCCTTGTATCACCATGGGTATTGGTCTGATGATCTGATTTAAACCGTTCAAGCAGGTGAGGGGCAAGCTGGGGTAATGGCATAGGCCTATCTGGAACCGGCTCAAATTTCGCCAATGCAGCCGTTATAGAATCTATTACTCCCTGGTGATAAAGCTTATCCAAAAGCAGGTTGCGTTTTTTTAAAAGGATAGCCCGGTTTCTCCCGGGATGCACCAGCGATGGTGCGTTTGGCAAAACCGCCATTGCTGCCATTTCTCCCCAGGACAGTTTATCCGGGCTCCGGCCAAAGTAACGCCATGATGCAGCATCCAGCCCTATAACATTACTGCCAAACGGGGCATTGCTTGTATAAAATGATAAGATCTCGTTTTTGCTATAGCCTGCTTCCAGTCTCACTGCCATAAACATCTCGATCAGTTTATTCCAGATGTTGCGTTTATGTCTGGTTGCCAGCCGGATAACCTGCATCGTTATGGTACTGCCACCACTGGTTATTTTGCTGGAGTGAAAATTTTGTTTGATGGCCCTGCCTAATGCCAGGATATCAAAACCCGGATGGTGCATAAATCGCTTATCTTCAAAAGCTATAATGCATTGCTTAAATTTTTCGGGCACTTCGGCATTAGGGGGAAATCGCCATTGCCCATCGGTAGCTATAGAAGCGCCAAGTAATTGTCCGTCGGTATCGTCAATAACATAAGAAGTTGGACTGTTGAATAATGGCTTTGGCAAACAAAACCAGAATAGGAGGAACAGGGTTAACAAAAACGCAAGTATTATTATTACTTTTGGTTTTTTAAGATAACTTTTAATTCGATTTAAACCCGGTCGCATTTATTGGAATGAAGATAAAGAAATTATCAATTATAATCCCTGCCTACAACGAAGGTAATACGATCCATTTAATTTTAGATAAAATTAAAGCGGTTAAGCTGATTGATGATATTCAAAAGGAAGTGATCATTGTAAATGATTTCTCTTCTGATCATACAGAACAGGCTGTTCAAACCTATCAACAAAGCAATCCGGAGTTAGCTATAAGTTATTTTAGCCACGAACATAACAAAGGCAAAGGAGCCGCACTACATACCGGCATCTCAAAAGCAACCGGCGAATACCTCATTATCCAGGATGCTGACCTTGAATATGACCCGGAAGAATACAATGACCTGTTAAAACCGGTTTGTTCCGGTTTTGCCGATGTGGTTTATGGCTCCAGGTTTATGGGCAGCAATCCGCACCGGATCTTGTTCTTCTGGCATACCATAGGCAACCACTGGCTAACATTTGCATCAAACATGTTCAGTAACCTTAACCTTACTGATATGGAAACCTGCTATAAGCTGTTCGATACCAAACTGATCCAATCCATCAAATTAACAGAGCAACGTTTTGGCTTTGAACCGGAGGTTACTCAAAAAATTGCACGCGTACCAAAAATCCGCATTTACGAAGTGGGGATCTCGTACTACGGCCGTACCTATGAAGACGGTAAGAAAATAGGATGGAAGGATGGAGTAAGGGCTATTTACTGTATATTGAAGTATGGACTTTTTAAGATGTAGTTGATTAAGTTGGATTGAGTTAGCTTAAAGTTCTTTTTTGTCGTCCAGTTCGTTGTTCTTTTTCCTTTTGATAACTTGACCATAACTGCTTAATAATTTCAAGCATTGATCATGTTTGTTTTGGAACGACTTTAGCAATCTTCAGTTATTAGTTTTTCATCAAGTGCTACGATCGTATGATTCAGCGTTTCAGTTTTCCAAGTTGAAGGCCCAAGGTTCGAATCTCGTTTGCCGCTCTTGTATTCTTAGAATTTATAAATATCGCTGTTACCTAATATTACCAACTCCGCATTTTGTCCTGTTGACTTGATATTATTCACAACCTCGTCCCCTATCTGCTTAGCTTTCTCAAAAGTAATTTCCTTATTAAATGTCATTTGAATTCCCGGCGGCTCAAATGAGTAACTAAATTCGTCGTTACCAACCTGATAGTAAATCCAGTTATCTCTTTCTATTCTATCGCATGTAAAGGATATTGGCGACATTATTTGATCAAACTTGTCATTTGGTATATCTACATCTCCCTTTATGAGAAATTCAAAATCATTACCTTTCCGACTTTCTCTATCATTGTCGACTTCACGTGTATTATTAACAGGCTCCACTGACTGGTAAGACAATTTTCTTTTAAATAAAAAATTAAATAACTTCATAATTTTCTTCTATGTTCTCGATCCAATAATCATATTCAATTTATTCACCTAATAAACTTAATCAACTAACTTACCTCACTACCTCAACCCATTGCCCCTTTATCAAAGCTGTAATTGCATTATTGTACATCGCCTCGCAATACGTAGCAGGCAGATAATATTTGCCTGCATATGCAGCATTCAGCATCACATAATAAGTTACTTCCTTGCCTTCCATCAAACTGAAATAAGTATTCACCCGGTCGTCCCTGATATCCCGGTAATCTGATGACGAGGATGGGAATGCTTCGGCGCCGTTCATCATCCGGGTGTTTAATATCTCCCATCCGGATGGGAAGATCTGCGTAAGCGCCAAATTATCATAACGGCCGCGTTTACCAGGATTTTTGATGGTAACCTGTGCTACAAAATCAGTTCCCTGTTTCAGACTGGCCGGATCCAATTGTTTACCGCCAAGAGTGGTGTAGGCAATCCGCATTTGTAAAATATCAGGATTGATGCGCGTTTGCACATCTTCGCCGGAGGATGGCTGTCCTTGCTGTACTAACCTGACGTACAACTTATTGGTGCCGCTGTTTTTCAACGAAACATTACCGTCTTTAGCATCAACAGGCAGCTGCCATAGATATGATTGCGAGCTAACAGTGGATTTTAAATTACTCGCCTGGTAACTAAAAGACATCTTTGCTGATGATTTATGCTCCCCGCAATACTGGGCAATAGCAATTAATGAATAAGCTGTGGTTTGTGTACTATACCAATCGTCCTGTGATAATTTGGTTGCAACTGTCCGTAATAAGCCGGCAGCTTTTTGCTGCTGACCGAGCAGGGTGAGTGTTTCTAATATCATAGCCTCATCACGCAAGTCAGACCCGTAAGTGCCATACATACTGTTATAGGGTTTAATTACCAGTGGCAATCCCGCTATCATTTGCAAACCAATTTCCGACTGACCAGCCAGTTTATAAGCAGCTGCTAATCGCCATTTTGCTTCAATACTCAGGTATTTAAACTCTCTAAGCCTGTTCATTGCTCCAAGTTCCGGCGAACGTGCAAGTGCCAATAGATATAATCGATAAGCCTGCACCAGATCCGCTCCATAAAAGCTGCGTGAGTCAGGCGCCCATGTTAGGGCCTTTTGTTTTTGATATTTCTTCCATTGATCTATAAACCCAAGCGGCAGGCTGTATCCCTTTGCCTGTGCTACCAGCATAAAATGACCGGCATAATTGGTGCCCCATTCATCAGCATCGCCAACACCCGGCCAGTAGCTTAAGCCGCCACCGTTTACCTGGAAACCGTTAAGCCTGTTTATAGTCGCTTTTATATTGCGTTCGGTTTCTGCCTTTTGCCTTGATGTAAGGTCGAGCAGTTGGTTTAGGAACAATTGTGGGAACGCTGATGACGTAGTTTGCTCCACACAACCATATGGATACTCTATCAAATAGCTCAACCTCTTAGTCAGGTTTAAGGGTGGGATAGAAGCGACTTCCAGCGTAGCCTTATTGGTGCCATTTATACCGATTGCTGAATAAGGAACGCTCCAGTTTTCACCGGGGGCAAGCTCTTTCTCCTGGATCTTTGTAACGGGCGGATTCGGATTACGAACATTCAGTTCTACATCATAAGTAGCAGTCTCACTACCACTTTTTGCAATGATCTTTACTTTGCCAACACCAACAAAATCTTTAACGCTCAAGTCAAATGTTACCAGCTGGTCGCCCGGTTTTGCAAAGGTGATGGTCTTTTGGCTATTTCCACCAAGGTTACTAAAGGCATTTGACTGCACCTGCACAGTTACTGTTTTAATGTTGTTCTCCATTGCAAAAACTGTTACAGGTAGCAGAATCTTCTCTGATGGACCCAAAACCCTTGGCAGGGTAGCCAGGATCATCAAAGGCTTCTTAACTGCTACCACCTTCTCTGCACGTCCATAACTGCCATTGTGCCCGGCAATAACCATTGCTTTTACCGAACCAATATATTGTGGCAAGGTAAATGTATGTGTTTGCTTATCACCCGCATCTAAATGGAACGGGCCTAAAAACTTCACAACCGGTTTAAAGCGATTTACAGATACATTGCGATTGGTGCCGGCAGTTCCATCACCGCCAATGCTTAAGATCCGCTCTAATCCACCGCCGTAAGCACCAATTATATAATCAAACAGGTCCCATGTTTTTACACCAAGGGCTTCGCGGGCATAAAATGTTTCATGCGGATCAGGGGTTTTATAATTGGTGATATCCAGCAGTCCTTCATCAACAATAGCAATCGTGTAAGTCATTTCCTTGCCCGATGCTTCTGATATGGTAATCGACGACTTTGTTTCGGGCCTAATCTTATCTGCCATGCTGATAACCGGTTTCAAAATGGTTTCGGGATTATCAACTGACAGCGGTATAGCGCCATACATCCTGATCGGCAGATCGTTCACTGTTTGCGAATGACGTTGCAGCAGCGTAACATTCACAAAAATGTTTGGCGCCATATTCTCATCTATTTTGAAAGTATAGCGGGTTTGTCCTTTTTTGGTGTCTATCCATGCTGTTTTTAAAACTTTGCTGCCGGTTTCAAAGCTGATCAAAGCGCGTCCATCGCTCATTGTTGGGATTGTAAGAGTAGCATCCTCGCCAACTTTATAATTGGTTTTATCAGCTGTAAATGATAGCATGGCTGCCTCTGTAGGATTGGTTTGCTGTAACCTTTCCGACCAATTTGACCAATCAACATAGAGTATTTTACCGGTTGAGTGCCCGGTTTCTTCATCTTTAACCCGGATCAAATAACGGCCCCAATCAGCCTGGTTAATATGCAGGTTCCATTTGCCATTCCCGTTCACCACCTTTACGGTTGCTGTTTTTATCAGTTTGTTATACTTATCCTGGGTGAAATTACTCAACGCATTACCTGTTTCATCCCACCACCAACGCCATTGAATTTTATAAAGCTCCAACTCAACGTTACGGGTGCCTTCAAATGGTTTGCCGTTTACATCAACATCTGCAATATCTATATCATGGTCTTTATCTGTCACCAGCATCCCCGAAAGCTCGCTGCCTTTTTCTGTTTTAATCCCTACATAGCCCGGATAAACGTTGTATGGCATACTTAACGACTGAATACTGAAGTTCCCGCCTGGTTCAAAAACTTTGACCAAAAAGTTTGCGGTTAGCTGTCCCGGCGCTTGTTTTTCAATATTAATATTGGTGTTTACTGATGCTTTACCATTTTCATCAAGTCTGCCATCAAATATGGTTTGGGTTTGGGTGGTAAAGGCAAGGGTAGGGTCATCAAAAACATAATCTTCGTATCCTTTAAATGATGTTGATTTCGGCGATAAAAAGGCATCCACCTTTGCTTTTAAACTTTGTGCGGTGCCGCCAAATAGCCATTGCGCTGTTAAGTTGCCGGTTACATCACCACCTTTTGTTAATTCTTTTGCCCCGCCAAATGTTAAACCGATCTTTAAACGGTTAGGCATTATGGTTTCTATCTTAATGCTTTTTTCAAATACTGCCCCGCCAACCTTTACTTTTGCCGACCAGTTACCTGTCGGTGATGAAGTTTCTGTAGCCGTATGGAAACTATAAAAACCATCTATGGATTTGGTTTGGGTAATCCGTCGATATAATTTTCCATTAACATCATACAATTCAAATTGTACAGGAAGATCTGCCGGTAAAGTCTTCAACTTATCTTCCAGTATGAACGACATAAATATCGAGTCGCCGGGGCGCCATACGCCGCGCTCGCCATAGATAAATCCTTTTAAGCCACTTTGGATCTGCTCACCGCCAACATTAAATCGGGAGAGGGGTAATGAGCTACCATCGTCAAGCTTTAAATAGCCACGTTCCTTACCGTTCTTAGCAACAAGCAGGTATGGCTTGCGCTTCATATCGAATTTTGCAAGGCCATCACCATCTGTTGTTGTTTTTAATATTACCTGTTTCTGGTAATCAAGCAACTCTAATTCAACACCGCTCATTGGTTTAGCAGTTAATATATTGGTTACCGCTACCAGCATGCCATTATCGCTGCCGCGCTTGGCTATCAACCCGATATTTGATGCGATGATATTTCTTACCGCCCAGCGATCTTTGCTAAAATATGAATTGGTACAGGGATCATTACGTTCCTGCCAGTTATATCCATCCGGGTAAAAACTATCATATCTTGCCCAAAAATCATCGTCTTCATCACTTATTGAACCTGAATTGGTACCAAAGTTTCCGCTCCCCTCATAACCGTAACCTTCATTGTCGCCTTCATTTTTCAACACAGGCGAACCTGCTTTACAATTATATATGGAATAATCTTTTCTGAAACCAATTATCACCCGGTAGATAGCGCCGGGCTCAGTACGCAAAAGCTGGTCAATATCCAGCATAAAACGGTTCTTTTTACTTAGGTTAAGGCTTTTATCTTCATCAAGCCGGATAGTTTTTTGTACCACAGGCTTGCCTACATGCCGCAATTCTTCGCCGCCATCAAAGCCGTTGTTCTGGAAATATTGGGGCACATTGTTCTCGTAGATCTTTATAATGCTCACATCAACCGCATTCAGGTTGGTAGCTTCAAAAGGCATCATCAGCTTACCTGAGTCCGGCAAAATTACGCCCTTGCCCGGTATAGTAACAGTGGGCAACCTGTTTTCAAAAAACAGATTGGCGGTAAATGCTTTTGTGATCTTTTTGTGTGAGATATTTTCAACGCCTTCGTTTACAAATACACTGTAATTTCCCTGCAGGCGTTCGGGGCCATAAACCTTAACCGTGCTCCCCTCAATAGTATAAGCGGCATCTGTCACATTGCTAAGGCCTATCAAACCATTTAATTCCTGTCCGATCATTATATTATCCGAAAACTGAACCAATACATATTGGTCGTTATCCTGCATCGCTTTTATATCAAGCACTCTGAAGTCGCCTATAGCCGGAATATCAAAGCCCTGGCTGCCTTTTTTATCAATGTTTAAGCTGCTGCCATCCCAGTTAACCGTTAACTTGTTTATTGTGCCATTACCCCGGTTTAATTGATTTATTGTAAAATGGTGGGTTTTTGTAATAGCATTATGTTGCCACGTAACACTAACCGGGTTTAAAAAATTGGTGCTGATGATCTTTTCTATTTCAGCAGGATCTTCGTTGTCCGCTGTCTGGACAGTTCCACTTAGCTTCATTTTATCCAGCGAACTGTTTGTAGCTGTTTGCAAGCCGATAAAGCTTACGGTATAGTCAGGTTTTATGGTTTGAAAGTTGAATTTAAAATCTTCAAATTTCCCATCAACATCTAAAATCTTCTTTAATTTAAAATCACCTGTGTAGTTTTTATCAGGATCGAGTTTTCCTTCTGGTCTGAACTCAATGGTGCGCGCATCAATCCAGTATGCTTTACCTTTGATGGAAGGGGAGAAGCTGAAAATATTATCGCTTAAAGGCGCATTTTGTTGGTGACTAACCTGTACTTCGCTGGCCAGCCTTATTTTGATGGTGCTGCCTTTGGAGATTATTCCCGTTGTGTATGACTCAATGTATTTACTGAATTCCGGATCAACGCCAAGTTTTTGGCGATGACGAAAAACTATAAAAACGACCAAAATTGCCAGTACCAAAAAAATACCGAGGCTGATTAACCCTTTCCGGCTACGGAAAAAGCTGTAGAAAGTATCCATAAATAGGTTGATTTATTATCATGTAAATTATGAAATTAATGACAATAAATAATTTTTTATTTCGGAATTCGGAAGTTCGATTTCGGAAGTAAGAACTTGGGATTTATAGTATCATTACCCCAACCTTATTTATTACAGGCAGCCTTGTAAAATTCATTTCAACAATGCTTTCGGGTAAAAAGATGAATTTTTTGTCGTAGATATCTTTGCCGATATAATAGCTTAGCCAATATTCATTATTAAGCCCAAAGGTTTGCTCATCAATGGGTTCAATAAGCTTAAAGGAGTTGCTTTCAACAACCGGGATCATATGGCGCAGTACCGAGGTTTTAACCGGTACGCCATCTTTTTCACCATAACCTTTTGATGTGATCAGCACATTTTCAATTGGTATGTTTTTAAGATTAATCAAATAAACATACCATATTTTACTTTCAACGCTCTCTTTCTCCAGCGCTACCGCTATAGCAATATCTTTTACTACGTTTTTGGGCAGGTCTTTTATCATCTTTGGGTTGATTAAGTTGATCGGATTAGATTAGGTTGATTGAGTTTGAAAAGTAAAAACTTAATCAACCGCTCACTCAATCAACCTAATCAACTAATCTATTTTTTTTTCGCCACCGCTTTTTTCTTAGCAGGAGCTTTTTTGGCAGCTGGTTTGGCCGCTGCCGCAGTTTTTCCGAAGCGTCCTTTTTTGACGTCTTTCGGGGTTGCATCGGCCAGGGCTTTACACTCCTCGTATGTGAGCGTTAAAGGATCTTTATCTTTTGGAATCTTAACGTTTAATTTATCGAATTCGATATAAGGGCCCCATCTGCCATTTAAAACCTTCATGGTCGGGTCCTCATCAAACGTCTTGATCAGCTTTTCAGCATCTCTTTTACGTTTATCAAGAATTAGCTCTATCGCCTGTTCTTCCGTAACATCAAGCGGATCAATTCCTTTTGGTAATGAAACGAATGCACTGTTATGCCTTATATATGGGCCGAATTTGCCTATGGCAACGGTCATGTCTTTATCTTCAAAGAAACCAACCTTTTTCGGCAGCTTAAATAGTTCAAGTGCTTCTTCAATCGTTATGGTTTCAATGCTCTGCCCGGTGCGGAGGCTTGCATAAAGCGGTTTTTCGGGCTCTTCGTCGGTCGCGTTCTCGCCAACCTGGACAAAAGGTCCATATCTGCCAATCCGTACTGACATTTTTTTGCCGCTTTCCGGGTGTACGCCCAACTCGCGTTCGCCGGTTGCCTTGGTTGCTGTTTGCGTGGTGTTTTCAACCTCTTTATGGAACGGCGTATAAAAAGAGTGGAGCATTTCGGTCCATTCTTTTAGGCCCTGGGCTATTTCGTCAAATTGTTTTTCAACGCTTGCCGTAAAGTTAAAGTCTACAATATCATTAAAGTGCAGAACCAGGAAATCATTTACTACAGCACCTATGTCTGTAGGAAACAGTTTACCACGTTCGGCGCCTGTGTTTTCAATTTTTTCGTCTTTGGTTATTTTATCCGCTTTAAGCGTTAAAACACGGAAAGCCCTTTGCTTGCCTTCGCGTTCTTCCTTAACCACATATCCACGGTTTTGAACAGTAGAGATAGTAGGGGCGTAGGTTGATGGTCTGCCAATGCCCAGCTCTTCCAATTTTTTAACCAAACTGGCTTCGGTATATCTTGCCGGCGGACGGGAGAAACGTTCTGTGGCTGACATTTCCTGTAAAGCCAACCGTTGTCCTCTTGTTAAAGGCGGCAGCATTGCATTTTCACCATCCTGCAAGTTATCTTCCTCGTCATCGCTCGATTCAAGGTAAACTTTTAGGAAACCATCAAACTTCATCACTTCGCCGTTGGCAACCAGATCTTCCTTACGGGTTGAGATACTGATCTTTGCGGTTGTTTTTTCAAACTGCGCCTCGCTCATTTGTGAAGCGATTGCACGTTTCCAGATCAGCTCATATAAGCGAACCTCGCTTGAATCGCCCTGGATGGAATGCTTGTTAAAATAAGTAGGCCTGATAGCTTCGTGGGCCTCTTGTGCGCTGGCACTCTTGGTTTTATATGTTCTGTGCTGATGGTATTTGTCGCCATAAGCGGATACAATTTCATCGGCAGCTGCATTTAGTGCGGTGTCTGACAAGTTAACCGAATCGGTACGCATATAAGTGATATGCCCGGCTTCATATAGCTTTTGTGCAACCTGCATCGTACGCGAAACTGAATAGCCTAATTTACGGCTGGCTTCCTGCTGCAGGGTTGAGGTAGTAAAAGGCGCGGCGGGTGAACGTTTTGCGGGGCGGGTTTCTAATGATTTTACATCAAAGTCGGCACCTAGGCAATCCTGCAAAAACTTTTCCGCATCTTCCTGTTGTGCATAACGTTCAGGCAGCTCAGCTTTAAATGCATCTCTGCCTTTACCAAAAATGGCAACTATTTTAAAGGCTGCTTCTGATTTAAATTTATTGATCTCACGCTCCCTGTCAACTATTAACCTAACGGCAACAGATTGCACGCGGCCTGCAGAAAGTGATGGTTTTACTTTTTTCCACAAAACAGGAGAGAGTTCAAAACCTACTAATCTATCAAGCACCCGGCGAGCCTGTTGAGCGTTTACTAAATTATAATCTATTTTTCTTGGTGTTTCAATTGCTCTTAGAATGGCCGGCTTGGTTATCTCATGAAAGACGATCCGCTTAGTAGTAGCATCTTTTAGGCCTAATGTTTCAAACAAATGCCAGGAAATAGCTTCCCCTTCACGGTCCTCGTCCGATGCAAGCCATACCATATCTGCCTCTTTAGCCAATTTCTTTAATTCACTGACAACCTGCTTCTTATCGGCAGGAACTTCATAGTTTTGTTTAAAGTTATTTGCAATATCAATGGCATCATCAGATTTAACCAAATCGCGGATATGCCCATAACTCGACTTAACTGTAAAGTCTTTGCCAAGGTATCCCTCGATGGTTTTGGCTTTCGCCGGAGATTCAACTATGAGTAAATTTTTAGCCATTTAAGCAGTTTTTTTTGCAAATAAAACATAAAGAAAGCGAAACGCAAATTTGTTTTTTCTTAAAGCGTTGGAAAGTTGATGCTTGTTGTAAGTGTTGAAGAGGCTGTAAGGGTTGTAATTGTTAAAGTAAATGTGTTGTAAAAGTGGAAGATTTCAACCACTACAACTTTTACAACACTTACAACTTTCTCCAACCTAATCACATCAAAAAACCACCGCCCAGCAAATCATTGCCTTCATAAAATACAGCAGACTGGCCAGGAGCGATACCTGATACGGAATGATGGAAATCAACTTTCATATGCTGGCCCATTTGTACAATGGTGCTTTGGGTGCCCGCATCCTTATATCTTATTTTAGTAACCGCTTCAATTGGTTCTGTAATGGTTTCGTATTTAACCAGGTTGAGGTTTTTAACCCATGCCTGTTTGCGTTCCAGTTCATCAACGGTCCCTAATACAACGGTATTGGTTTCTGGCTGAATGCTGGTTACAAACATAGGATGCCCCAAAGCAATGCCCAAACCTTTACGCTGGCCTATAGTATAAAACGGATATCCCTGGTGTTTACCTACTATAGTGCCGTCTGTTAAAACAAAGTTACCGCCGGCAACCCTTGTTTCAAGGTCTTCCACTTTGTGTCTTAGAAAGGACCTATAGTCGTTATCCGGCACAAAGCAAATTTCGTAGCTTTCGCTTTTACCGGCAAGCTCAACCTGGCCCATATCCATAGCCATCTGCCTGATCTCGGGTTTTGAGAAACTTCCCAACGGGAATTTTGTACGGGCAAGGTTTTTTTGCGATACGCCCCAAAGTACGTACGACTGATCTTTATTTTCGTCTTTACCCTTCGATATTACATACCTGCCACTATCCTGCAAACGGATATTAGCATAGTGGCCCGTTGCTATAAATTCGCAATCCAGTTTATCTGCTCGTTTTAAAAGCGCTTCCCATTTTATATGAGTATTGCATAAAACACAAGGGTTAGGCGTACGTCCGGCAAGATATTCATCAACAAAATTGTCGATCACAAAATCGCCAAATTCACTTCTTATATCCAGGATATAGTGGGGGAAGCCATAACCAACGGCTAAAGCGCGAGCGTCGTTAATGCTATCCAGGCTGCAGCAACCGGTTTCTTTCGAGCTTCCGCCTGATGAAGCATAGTCCCAGGTTTTCATGGTAAGCCCAATAACTTCATAGCCCTGTTCATGCAGCATAACTGCCGCTACTGAACTATCAACTCCACCACTCATTGCCACTAAGATCCTGCCGTGCTTACTCATAATTTTGCAAAGATACCGTTTTGATATTTATGTTAAGACAGTGTAAGTCAGGATATGGTAAAATGTAGTGAATTTAAGGCCTTACCTGCCCGCTTCCTCTTACAACCCATTTGTAACTGGTTAATTCTTCCAGTCCCATAGGGCCACGGGCATGTAATTTTTGGGTGCTTATACCAATTTCAGCACCTAAACCAAATTGTGCACCATCTGTAAACGCAGTAGAGGCATTTACATAAACAGCCGCAGCATCAACCTGGTTTAAAAAGGTTTCTGCCCGTTCCGCATCTTCTGATATAATGGCTTCGCTATGTTTTGAGCTGTATTGCGCTATATGGTCAAGCGCATCTTCAAAACTCTCAACAACTTTAACCGCTAATGTCATTGATAAAAATTCAGTTCCAAAATGCTCAGGCCTGGCATGACTTAGATGTGCATCAGGATAATGGCCTTTGAGGATCATAAAAGCAGTTTTATCTGCATAAAGCGTGACATTTTTTTCACCTAACAATTTCACCAGTTTTGGCAAATCACGTAAGCGGCTGTAATGAACAATTAAACAATCCAGCGCGTTACATACGCTTACACGGCGGGTTTTGGCATTGAATATTATGTTAGCGCCTTTTTCCAGGTCACCAAATTCATCAAAATAAGTATGTACAATACCGGCCCCTGTTTCAATTACAGGCACTTTGCTATTATTGCGCACATGGTCAATTAATTGCTGGCTCCCCCTTGGGATTAGAACATCAACATAACCAATAGCATTTAATAGTGCATCAGTGGCTTCACGTTCTGCAGGGAGCAATATGGCTTTATTAATATCAATTTCATGGTCTGATAAAACCTGATGAATAATAGAAATAATGGCTCTATTGGAATGGTCGGCATCGCTGCCACCCTTTAAAATACAAACGTTCCCGGTTTTAAAGCAAAGGGAAAATACGTCAAATGTTACATTTGGCCGGGCTTCGTAAATAACGCCGACAATACCAAGCGGAACCCTTACTTTAGAGATCTGCAAACCATTAGGCATTGTTTTATCCGAAAATATTTGTCCCAAAGGGCTTTCCAGCAAGGCAATATTTCTTATTTCCTTGGCTATATCGGCAATCCGTTCGGACGTAAGCTTTAAACGATCATATTTTGGATCTTTTTGATCCATCAGGTCAAGATCTTTTTGGTTTTCCAGTAATAGATAATTGGTTTGGGCTACGGCAGCATCCGCCAAATCATTCAATACCTGGTTGATGATAACCGGGGAAGCGCTTTTTCTGCTTGCAGAACGGGCGTTTTCAAAATATGAATTATAGCGATTTAACATTCTAAGTAAAGATAATCATAATGTATGAGTGCTTTTTGATTTTTTTGCCCGATCATTTCCGCAGCTTTATCTGAGCCATATTCTGCAATGCCTAAACCAATCGGTTTATTGTTTTCATCAACCAGCTTAATTATTTCACCTTTTTTAAAGCCTGATATAATATTAATTACACCAACTGGAAGCAGGCTGGACGCTTTTGCAGATGTAAGGGCAGCTTTAGCACCCTCATTAACCTGTACTATGCCTTTAGCAAAATTGCCTGCATGAGCTATCCATTTCTTTTTCCCGGATGCTGACCTGTTTGGGACGAAGTAGGTGTGGGGCACTTTGTTATCGAGCACATCAACCAAAATATTTTCCCTTGTGCCGTTAGCTATATGAACTGCAATGCCCAATTGAGCTGTTTTTTGCGCCATGGTTGATTTGGTGATCATACCACCACGACCAAACTGTGAACGACCACTACTTACAAAAGCTGAAAAATCAACGTGTTTACCGCTTACCTCTTCAATTACTTTTGCACCTTCTGTATCCGGGTTGCCATCATAAATGCCATCTACATTAGTTAGTACGATAAGTGCCTGCGCATTTAACATGGAGGCGATTAAGCCCGCCAGTTCATCATTATCAGTAAACATCAATTCGGTGACCGAAACCACATCGTTTTCATTTACCACAGGGATAACGTGATGCTGTAAGAGGATCTTCAAGCAGTTTTTCATGTTCAGGTAATGCAGCCTGTCTCTGAAATCTTCTTTTGTTACCAATACCTGCGAGCAAAGGATATTATATTTTTCAAACTGCTGGGCATAAGTGTTGATTAGTTTTACCTGGCCTATAGAAGCAAACAGTTGCCGGGTGGCAATGGAATCAAATTTTTCAGAAATGGTAATTAAACTTCTTCCTGATGCTACTGCGCCAGATGAAACCAATACAACTTCAATACCCTGTCGTTTTATTTTAGCAATTTGCTCAACCAGGTGATTGATGCGATTTTGATCAGGCAAACCATCCTTTTGGGTCAATACGTTCGACCCGATCTTAATAATAATTCTTTGGTAATTATAGGCCATTTATGATAATAAATGGTGCAATATACGGCTATATTATGGCAAAAGTTGTGGTTTTAATACGATTTAATATAAAACCAATAGTAATTCAGTGATAAATTGCACTTTTGTATTTATTTTATTCATAACTGGGTATAAATAATTAAAATTTGATGGTTTTTTAATTAAAAAGGCATTAATTTACCGTAAGTCCGACATAAGCAAACGGCCATCTCACCTCATGTCCTCCTCCGACAGCGTTGAGGCGAAGCGCAAGTCTGTGTATCCACACGGCAAAGCGTTCCACTTTTACCGCGGAACGGAGGTGGAACACCTTGAAACACTTTGATTGTCAATATATTAACATTTTTACATATTGTAATTACTTGATAATCAGCGTATTTGTTTTTGCGTTTTTTTAGCAATAAGATCGCAATGTGCTGAATTTCAACATGTTTCATATCTCAAGACTACTGACAAACGCAAGTTAATTTATAGAATTAACTTATGTATCCTTTTACATATTCTTTAGTCAGCTCTTCTTTCGGGTTCAATAAAACTTCCTCAGTTGGCCCAAACTCAATGATCTTACCCATATAAACAAATATGATATAGTCTGATACCCTGCGTGCCTGCCTGAGGATATGCGTTACCAAAACGATAGAATATTTTTCTTTCAGGCTGATAAAAAGATCTTCGATTATTGCAGTTGAAACCGGATCAAGCGCAGAGGTAGATTCATCGCCCAATATAATCTCAGGTCCAACTGCCAGTCCGCGGGCAAGGCATAAGCGTTGCTGCTGCCCGATGGATAAGCGCGTAGCCGAAGCATTTAAACGGTCTTTAACCTCGTTCCATAAACCGGTGGCTTTTAGTTGTTCTTCTACTAACTCATCCAACACCTGTTTTTTACGGATGCCATGGATGCGCGGCCCATAAGCCACATTATCATAAATAGACATTGGCAGGGGATAAGGACGCTGTGAAAGCAATCCCATTTTTTTACGAATATGCGTTACTTCGGCATTTGGGGCATAAATATCCTCGTTATCAACCAGTACCTTACCGGTTATTTTTACATCAGCGGTATTATCCCATAAACGGTTAAATGATTTTAATAAGGTAGTTTTCCCGCAGCCCGACGGCCCGATAATTGATGTTACCTTTTTATCGGGAATATTGATATTGATATCCTTTAAAATATGCTGGGCGCCGATATGCACATTTAAATGCTGTACGCTGATATGTGGAGTTTGAGTCATTTAAATTTTATGTTTTGAGAATTTCTTTATCAGGATATCTGATAAAATGGTAATGGTTAGTACAATAATGGTTAATATCAGTGCTGAAGCATAGCCACGGCCCTGCACTTCTTCAACTGGGCTGCCCAACTGGAAAAAAATAGCCAGGGGCAGGGTAGCGGCAGGCTCATGCAACGAGGTTGGGACATTATCACTGAATCCTGCAGTGAACAGCACAGAGGCGACATCACCAATAGCCCTGCCGAATGATAATAATATAGCAGTAAAAATTCCCGGCCTTATTTGTCTTAAAACAACTTTAGCGGTTTCCCAACGGGTTGAGCCCAGGGAAAGTGCGGCATCGCGAAGTTCAAAGGGTACAGTACGGATCACTTCATCAAGTGTTCGCACCAAGATGGGGATCACCAACAGCGTAACCGCTATAATACCGCCGAGCAGGGAAGCCCGGATGCCAAAATAAACCATTATTAAAAAGCCAAAGGCGCCATAAACAATGGATGGGATCCCGAATAATACATCAAAGGCCATGCGAATGGTGTTTGATAAAAACCTTTTACCATCCATATATAAATTAATAAATATGGCTACCGGGATACTAACCAGTAAGCCGAGTATAGTTGCACCACCGGCCACATAAAAGGAACCGACTATTGCATTGAGCACACCGCCTTCTTTCCCGATATAAAAGCCGCCGCCCGGGGTTTTTGTTATCATATCAAGATTCATGTAATGAAACCCTTTAAAAAATACGGTGCCAACTATCAGGAAAAAGCTGCCGGCCACCAGTATAGTTGCGAGCACCATCAGGATCCTGAAAAACAGCTCTTCAAATTTTCTTTTTTTCATGCTGCAAGTCTCCTTTCTAAACGGGCCAATATTACCCTTGAAATAATGTTAAACACCAGGATAATGATAAAAAGCAACAGGGCTGCAAACATCAGCGCCGAATCATAAAGTGGAATAGAGAGCATTTCGCCATAGTTATTGGCAATTAGCGCAGGGAGGGGATACCCCGGATCAAACACCGAATGTGGTACAGCTGCATTATTACCGCAAACCATTAATACGGCTATTGTTTCGCCAAAGGCGCGGGATATTGCCAATACCGCTGCGGCAATAATGCCCGGCAACGCTTTACGCAGGATCACCTTTTTTATGGTTTCCCATTTTGTTGCGCCAAGTGACAGTGACGCATCTTTTAATTCCTGCGGGATAGTTCGCAATACTTCGCTTATGATACTTACGATTAGCGGGAAGATCATCACTGCTAAAACAATTCCGCCGGCTAAAACACTATATCCGGTTGAAAATTCAACAAAGTGCGGTGCTATGTAGATTTGAATAAGCGGAATAATGAACAGTACACCCCAAACGCCAAATATAACCGGGGGAATGCCCGATAGCAGGTTAACAAAAGGTGTAAGGATGCGTTTTACCCTGGTTGGCGCATATTCAACAATGTATAAGGCTGTAAGCAAACATAATGGCAGTGCAATAACTATAGCTATAGCAGTTACCCACAACGTACCCATTATAAACGGAAAAAAGCCAAACAGGCCTTTTAATGGTTTCCAGATGCTTGAAGTGATGAGCTCGCTCCACGAAAGCCGGTGGATGATCGGGATGGATTTATAGTATAAGCCAATCCCGATTATCACTAATAAAGAAACTGATGCCAGTGTAAAAACCAGCATCAGTTTGGATAGGATCTTATCTTTTAGTAGTCTGAAGTTCATGTTAGTTGTTGTAAAGGTTGTAAGAGTTGTAGTTGTTGCAGACGTTATAAAGGCAGTAATTTTTAACTCTTACAACCTTTACAACGTATACAACCCTTCCAACCTAATTTACCTTCTTTAGCTCCTCCTGGATCTTAGCTTTTGAAAGCGCTATGTATCCGTTTTCGTCAACATCTTTCTGGCCTGTGGTTAATACAAACTTTACAAACTCAATCAGTTCTTTCTTCTTAGGTTTTCCTTTAAATAAAAAGCCAAGGTTACGGGCCGGTGGGGATGGATATTTACCAGCAGCTATGGCATCAGTTAATTGATCAACGGTGTCATAAAAGTTTTCATCCGCATCTATTTTTCCGTTACCGTTTACATCAATAGGTAATGCATGTACACCGGCAACCTGCTTACGGGTTTTTAAATCATACAGGTAAGCAATGTTGTTATAGCCGATGCCTGTAACATCCTTTTTAACAGCTTGAGCTACCCCCGGATCGCCATAAACTCCTACACCCAGCAAATCCTCCTGTTTTTTACCGAAATATTTTGCCCAGGTTTCACCAGCCCCGGCAGCATCCGAACGATTATATACATGGATAGGCACTGAAACTTTTCCAGCTAACTGGTTCCAGTTCTTAATGTTACCCGTAACAAATATATTCAGGAACTGATCGCGTTTAACTCCTTTTGCAAGTAATGCGGCAGCATCCGGGTTTGCGGTGTTAAAGGTTGGCAACACAGCATCTTTGGTTACATAAATTGTGTAAGCGCCTTTTTTAACTTCGGCGGGGTCAATATCCCGTGAGGCTAAACCAATATCAACAAGGCCTGAAAGTGCATCAGTTATTCCCTTGCCAGCGCCGCCTGCCGAAATGTTAAATTTCACATTGGGGTGAAGCTTTTTAAATTCATCTGCCCATTTTACCGTAATAGGGTACAGGGCAAATGCGCCTGATATGCTGATGGTGCCCTCCAGATCGTCAACCGGCTTAGGGGAAACCCGTTTAGTAAAGGAAGAAATGGTGGTTAGTGTAACCAATGCAACCACACCTATTATAAGTGCCTGTTGCCTGAATATTGCTTTCTTCATTTTTGTTTTATTTAAAATACTATTTGTAATTGTGCGTTAAGCAGGTTGTTTTTTACCTGGGTAGTTTGTTCGCGGCGCAAGGTGTAATCAATGGTAAGCCTTGTCCAGTCGTTAAAGTAATAGTTTACGCCGCCGGTGTACCAGTTAGAGCGGTCGGTTAAGCTGGTTTGTGTCGGATCATATGTATCATATTTGGCAGCAAGCTGCAAGTGCTTTGGCAGGATAAAGTAAGCCGCCTGGCCATACCAGCCTGATCTGTTTATTTTACCATCAGTGCCTTTATCATATTCGGCCGTTAGCGATAACGCTTTCCAAACATAGCGGGCATCAACACCGGTACGGTTTCTTTTTTGATTGGTAGCCGGAGTTCCGTAATTACCCTGGCCGTTATAAAAATCGGCTGATACCGAGAGGTTTTTAACCGGGTGAACACTTAACCGTCCGCTTATGTCCTTGTGATTGTTATTATCTGTAGTTACATCATAACCAGCGCCATTAAATACGCCTAATGAGTAGTCAAATAAATAGAAGTCATCAATTTTTGCAAAGCTGCCGTTAACCATGATCCCGATATCACGACCGTTGGAATTGCCAATAACATCTTTAGTCCTGGAAACAAGGGCCTCAACTACTTGAGATCTGTCAGAAAACTCCAGCTGCGAGTCAGATGTTAAGCTTTCTACCGAGAATGGGATTTTAAATTGGCCAGCTGAGAATTTCAAATAATCGCCGGCGGTGTATGCTACAAAGGCATCAACAAGTTTTACACCAGTACCTCCAAATTCGGTATAGACATCATACGACCAACGGTCGGTTATATTGCCGCGCAAATCAAGGCGCACACGGCGAAGGTCAAAAGAGTTGTTAACGTTTGATTGTTCAAACCCCTGGTAGCGCGCCTGTACCAATCCACTTATCTGTAATGCTCTGCCGATTGATATTCCATGCCGGTTTGCTGAATTTTCTTTTTTTGCTTGTTCTTTTATAGCCTCATCAGCTCTGATGGAATCAGCTTCCTGCTGGCTCAGGACCTTTTTTTTGATAAGAAGATTCAGCAGGTCTTCATTTTGCTGTGCCTTTGTGGCAATTGCGCTGAAAATTATACTCAATAGGAGTACCGTTCTAATTACGTAAGGTAATTTCATTTGTTAAGTTTAAACGTGAAAAGTTTGGATTAAATAATACTGATTATGTGTTTTGTGGGAGGAAAGATCAACAGCAACACATATATGATTTCGGAGGTTGAGAGCAATAACTTGCAGCATTAATGGTGGAGTGCAAGTAAGAATTTGAAGTTTTCATTTTGGTTTAATTCTATAATATCTACCTATTTAGTAGTGTAAAGGTAAGCGTAATATTTTAATTCCCAAATAATTAGCATAAAAAGTTAACAATTATTATATATTATTATTTAAGTATTTGATTAATAGATTATTATATAACACAAAAACCGGCTGAAAATAATAACAGCCGGTTCCAAATAATAAAATAAAACTTATTTATTGGAGATTATCCCCCTGTTTTATTTCATCTGAGGCCTTTAGCACCACCTTATCGTTAGGTTTTAAATTGCCGAAAACTTCTGTGGCATCATTACTAACCAGGCCTTCTTTAATCACAACTAAATCGGCTTTTCCATTATCATTCCTAACAACGTATTCTTTTTCAGTTGAGCGAACAATGGCCGTGTTGGGAACCAGCAACGATTTAGCACCCGACAGCATCGGTATCTTAACTTCGGCATACATGCCTGGTTTAAGGTTGCCGTTTTTATTTAACACATCAATTTCAATAGCTTCAGATCGCATGGTGCTCAGCGCATTGGCCGAGCGACTGATCCTGGCTGTTTGGGTTTGGCCTGGTAATGCATTGAAAGTGAAAGTAACAGGCTGTTTTAAATCAACCTTATCAACATAATCTTCAGGAATAAATACTTCCAGGCGCAGCTTATTGATATCCTGTAAGATCAGCATAGGCTGATCTGTTGATTTTCCCGGTGCAACCAGTGCACCCGGCGAAACATTACGCTGAATGATCATGCCATCAAAAGGGGCATAGATATTTAAATAACCCTGCATCGTTTTTACCGATTCAACATTTGAACGTTCTGCTTGCGCCATTGCATCATCGGCCTTCATTTTTGCTACGGCGTTGTCAATGTCTAATGGTGATACTGAGCCCGGCTCGCTTGCGGCTTCTTTTAAACGCTGGTATTTTTCTTTACTGGCTTGTGCATTTTCCTTTGCCTGCAAATAGCGTGAATTGGCAGCCTGCAGCTGTGATTCCATTTCAGGTGCTTCCAGGGTAACCAAAAGCTGTCCTTTTTTAACGATGGAACCACGATCAACAAACAGCTTTTTTACGAAACCATTCACCTTGGGGAAAAGGTTTACTTCGTTATAAGGGTTTAGCTGCCCCGGCAAACGTGCAGAGCTGGATAATGCCTGTTCTGCCACGGTTCCAAATTTATATTTATTGGCGCTCTGTTTTGTTTCCTTGGTGATGTCTACCGGTTTTTGATTGCCTGTGCATGCGGCAAAAAAACAGGTAACTGCTATTAATAAATAGGGTCTGTATTTCATGTTAATTAATATTTAAAGGTGTGGTTGTGGTTAACTCTTCGGGCATTAGTGACGGCTCGTCATAGGTGGTTTTGTTTTGTACCCAGGCAAATACCATTGGCAAAATAAACAGGGCAGCAAGCGTTGAGGCAAATAAACCGCCTATTACTGCACGGCCAAGCGGGGCAGTTTGCTCGCCCGCTTCACCCATGCCCGATGCCATTGGGATCATCCCCGCTATCATGGCAAGGCTGGTCATCAATATGGGTCTTAAACGGATAGCTGCGCTGGTGATAGCTGCTTTTGTCGCATCCTTATACTCGATCCTTAATTTTTCGGCATTAGTAACTATCAGTATGGCGTTGGCGACGGATACGCCGGTCGACATGATCATCCCCATATAAGATTGCAGGTTAAGTGTTGAACCTGTAAGCAGCAATGCGGTTATTGATCCTAATATTACAGCCGGAATTGTTGATAATACAGTGAGCGATACTTTAAACGACTGGTAATTTGCTGCCAGTAATAAAAATATAACCAGGATAGCAAATGCAAGACCACTTTGCAGACTGTTCAACGTTTCTGTTAACAGGCTCGACATACCGCCAATAGTAGCCAATAAACCTTTAGGGGGGTCACCGATTGATTTAACTGCTTTTTGTACGGCAGCAGTGGCTGTGCCCAGATCTTTTTTATAAATGTTTGCACTAACGGTTATAAAGCGTCTCGGGCCGCTGCGGTCATATTCGCCAGGTAAATAATTTACCTTAAAATCGGCAACATCAGCAAGGGTAGGGCTACTTTGGCCTTTAACCAATGGAATTTCCTTTAACTCATCCATAGTATTCATTACATATTCAGGGATCTGCACCTGTACCGAATAAGTGTAAGAGTTTTTGTCGTCCAGCCAAAGGTTTTTCTCTGTAAAGCGGCTTGATGAGGTACTTGCGGTAACAGACCGGGAAATATCCTTAATATTTAAACCAAATTGCGACACCTTTAACCTGTCGAGCGTAATGGCAACCACCGGGAATTTCAAAGGCTGGTCAATCTCCACATCCCGCAGGTAGGGGATCTGTTTTAATTTAGCTAATACCTTATTGCCATAACCTTCTATCTGCTCCATGTTTTTGCCGGCCACCTGTACCTGGATAGGGGTGGATGCACCCTGGCTCATGATCTTCTCCGTCATATCAATCGGCTCAAAGCTTATGCTCATTTCTGGCATAGCGTAAGCGATGTTTTTACGCAGGGCATCTTTTAGCTCATCCATATTCACTTTGTAATCTTCATCAAGATTTACCTGCAAAACAGCTTCATGGGTACCTGTATTAAATACATAAAGGTTACTGCTGCCAAAACTACTGGGGATTAAACCTATATAACCCGATGTGATCTTTACATGATGATCAACCGTTTTATCAATTATCTGCAAAACCTGCTTAAATTTATCCTCGGTACGTTCCAGTCGGGTTCCCTGGGGTTCTTTAAGACGTACCTGGAATTGGCCGTTATTGAGCTTTGGCATCATATCTTTACCAATAACAACAAAGCCTATCCCTGCAAGCAATATTACTACTACCAAATAAATGGGTACCAATAATTTTTTGCGGGGCATCAGGACAGTAATAATCTTCACAAAGCGCATTTTCACCTTCTCAAACAGGTCGTTCTCTTCCGGGTGCTTTTCTTCTTCATCCAAATGCTTGTTTACCTGCATCTCTTCCTGCCGGTTTAATGCTTCACCTGCGTGCGCATGAACTTCGCCATGGTGATAATGTTGGTAGCGTTCAGCTTTTATCATCCAGTTGCTCATTATAGGCACAAGCGTTTGCGCTATCAGGTAAGATACGATCATGGTTAACCCAATAGCCATCGACAATGGCAAAAACATGGCTTTAGGAACACCGTTCATCAGGAAGGATGGTGCAAACACCGCCAGGATACATAATAATATCAGCAGCAGCGGAAAGGCAATTTCCTCGCAGGCATCATAAATAGCCAGCCGTTTTGATTTGCCCATTTCCAAATGCTGGTGAATATTTTCTATGGTTACCGTCGCCTGGTCTACTAAAATACCTATAGCCAAAGCCAGGCCGCTTAGCGTCATAATGTTTATGGTTTGCCCAAAGAGACTGAGTAATAACACGCCAATTAAAATAGATACCGGGATGGTGATCACTACAATAAGGCTGCTGCGCCAATCGCGTAAAAACAGGAGTACCATCAGACCAGTGAGCAGGGCACCTAAACCGCCCTCGGTCATTAAGCTTTTTACCGCATTTACTACGAATACAGATTGGTCAAACTCGTATGAGATCTTTACATTATCCGGCAGCAGATTTTGCATTTCTGGCAGTTTGCTTTTCAAATCCTGCACTACGGTCCAGGTTGAAGCATCAGCTGTTTTAACAACCGGGATATAAACCGAGCGCTTGCCATTTATCAGGGCATAGTCAACTGTAATATCTGCGGCATCTGTAACCCTGGCTATATCCTTAACATAAACCGGAACACCATTTTTTGTTATTACCGGGATGTTGCCAAAATTATCTGCGTTTTTTATCAGCGAATTCATGGTGGTTAAATACATCTGGTCGCCAAGCCTCAGGTTACCTGACGGCGACATGACATTGAATTTTGAAAGCGCATCAACCACTTCATCTGGCGTAAGGTTAAAGCTCCGCAGCTTATTAGGGTCAACACTCAGTATGATCGACCTTGCATTAGAGCCAAATGGGGGCGGGGCAGATAAACCCGGGATAGTGGCAAACATGGGCCTGATCTTAGTGGCAGCCATATCGTAAATGTCTTTAAGACTTTCGCTTTTGCTATCCATCACCAATTCGCCTACAGGCAGTGATGAAGCATCAAAACGAATAACCTGAGGAGGCAAAGCGCCGGGCGGGAAAAAACTTTGCGCCCGGTTTACCTGTAGCGCAACTTCAGCAGAAGCTTCGGCCATATTGGTGCTTTCGTAAAATGAGAGCTTTATAAGCGTTAGTCCCTGGATATTTTTACTGCTGATATTTTTAATCCCGTTTACATATAAAAACTGATCCTGCAAACGGGTGGAGAAAAAGCCCTCCATTTGCTGAGGCGACATGCCGCCATATGATTCTATTACATAGATAGTTGGCAGGTTTAACTGCGGAAATATATCTATGGGTATATTTATTGCACTGAGCACTGCAAATATTAAAAGGCTCAGGGTTATCACCACAACGGTGATGGGCCTTTTCAGTGCGGATGTGACCATTGACATAGCTGATTATTTTAATAGGTTTAAAACTGTATTTACCTGGTTCTCTGTAATGGCTTTCTGGAACAGTGCAGTAGCGTATTGGTATTTTGCCTGCATATAATCTGTTTCAGCCCGATAGAGGATGTTGAGGGCTGCGTTGAGCTCAATAATATCGGTTAAGCCACTTTTATAAAGCGAGAGCTTTTGCCTGTAACCATCATTGGCCGCTTTTAACTGATTGGGGATTTCTTTAAGGCGTTCAAGCGCAGTTTCCATTTCAGCATCGGCCTGGCTGTTACTTACGGCAAGTAACTGTTGTTGTTCTTCCAGTTTCTTCATGGCGTAATTGGTGCTGGCTTTTTGAGTGCTTAGCTTCAATTGTTTGCGGCGCAGGTCAAACAAGTTATAGGAAATACCCAGGCCTACCAGGTAGTTCCCCCTGTTAAACCCGTAACCGTTTGAAATGCTGTTGTATTGGCCATTGCCATCAATGCTCGATCCGCGTTCCCATGCGGCAGCTTCTAATGAGATTTTGGGGTTATACAGCTTTTTTACCAAATCCTCTCTTTGCAGGTTGTTTTGATAAACTGACCTGTAAAAGTTAATGAGCGGATGGTTTGCCGTATCCGGGCTAAATAAATAAGCGTTCGGCTGGCCAATAAGGTTTAGTTCAATCGTAGTATCCGGAACAATCGACTGGTAGGGTAAGCCGCTTATTGCCGACACGTTCAATTGCAGCTGTTTAAGTTGATTTTTTAGTTCGATATAGTTTAGCCGGGCTTTTGAAAGCTCAGCCTCTGCTATGCTGGTATCAACACCCGCGCGGATCCCGCTTTTGGCAAGCGACTCGATAGAGCGCCTGATCTGCTCGTTCCGCTGAATGTTACGGTATTGGATGTTCAGGAAATCCTGCAGGCGCAGCAATTGTAAATAATTACTGATGGTATAAGCCTGCAGTTGGTACTTTGATTGCGCAAACTGGTTTTGTTCAACCTGGATATCGGAGTTTGCGACCCTGTTTTGGGCGCCATATTTACCAAAATTGTAAACCTCCCAATCAAGGGCTGCAATACCCAGGTTATCACCAATAGCCGTGGTAACACTGGTGCTGCGCACACCGCCTGAGCTTGAAGGGACGATCCCAAAGCCAAAGTAGGGGCCTGTGGTATTATTGCTGGTGCCAATATCTGCCTGGTAGTTCAGCTTAAGGTTTGGCAGCCAGCTGCTGCGGGTTTCGGCAGCTTGCGCCTGCCTTATTAATATTACGGCAGAATCAGTAAGCAACATTGGCGCTTTCTGATTTACCCGGTTTAATAATTCTTTTAAAGTTATCGGGGCTGATTGCTGGGCAGTTGAGCTTATTGCTAAAAGGAGCAATAACCAAGTGCCAAAGCATCGTTTAAAACTTAACATTTTGAATGGGAAATTTATTTAATGAAATTGAATAATGGGAACAGCAAGACTTATAACTAACTGTTTAAAAATTATCGCACAAAGCGATCAAGCCCGAAAATCAAATAATGAGCGCGCTGTTAAGCAGGTAGGTATGCTGACGCGGGGATAAACTTAATTGCAGCTTACGTAAAAAACGATTGGATATATTGTCCGCGGCAAAAACAAACGGTAAAATAATGCCTAAAAGAAAAGAAAATAGCAGAAAGAATTGTTTAGCAGGGTCAGCCAGTTTTTTTTGAATAGATAACACGTCAAAGCTGCCGTTCTCAACAAACTCCTGTTTCCGTTTGGTAAAGGCCTTTACACAAATACTTAAATGGGTTAAGTGTTTTACCTGGCTGGATGCATTAAAACCTATAAAAGGCTTTGCAACCAGCATGATAACAGCAAAACAAAAAGATATTATTACTGATTTAAACAGGGGCATTATTTTAACCACATTTTAATAACTGCAAAAATAAGTACAAAATTGCCCCCATTTTGTTTAAGTACGTTAAGGTAACATTAATGTTGCATTAATCCCCGATGAAGGAATCGCATGGGCCACAGCTTGTTTTAGCTTTCTTACACAGACACAAGCCATAGGGTCTTCATTACAAATAATTAACAGAATGAGGCCCCTGGTTAAACAGCAGATCGACAATGCTCAGGTTTTTTATAAAGCCTTTGCGGTCCTCAAATACCTGGAAATATGGCTTTTGCTCAATGTCTGTTTCATGCTTAGGGCTAATGGCATTTCTATAGTCAGCTAAGTTAGGATATTCCGCTTCGTAGCTTTCAGTAAACTTCAACTCAAGCTTTATTTTCATTGCCTTAAGTATAAATTGCAAAAGCTGCTCATTATAATCAAAAAGAAAATCGAATTTCTTTTCATAAAATGGCACCAGCTCATCCTCGTAATATTCAAAATAAGCCGACCTGCGGTAACAAGCCTGCAGCCCTAACCAGTGGAGGCGCTGCCATTCAAAATCGTAGCTTATTTTAACATCTTTTGCTTTGGTATGGTTTTTTGCCCCCTTTATTACAGGCACTGTTAAGGTAAGTACGCCATCAGGGGTGTAAACGCTGGCCCTGTTGCGGTAGGTTTGTTTGGGGAAGTGCTCTTCTCTTTCTATCAGTATATCAGGCTTGTAGGTGTTCAATCTTACAAAATACTCAACCGGAGGAAGATAAAACATAGGTAACACAGCGCCTTTTTCAATCATATATTTTATGTTTGTAGCTAAAACCGGGCAAAAATAATGATAAAAAAAGGGCTTTCAAGATTAGGTACATTCTTTTTGTATTTGCTTTCGTTACTACCTTTCTGGTTTTTGTACCTTATCTCTGATGTTATGTTTGTAATTCTTTACTACATTACAGGGTATAGGCGGAAAGTTGTACAGGAAAATCTTAAAAATTCATTCCCTGAAAAAACAGAAGAGGAGCGAAAGCTGATAGAAAGGAAATACTTTAAATACATGGCCGACCTGATGATGGAAACCATTAAATCGGTTAGCATGTCTGAAAAGCAGGTACGAAAAAGGATGATCCCTACAAACCCTGAACTGGTTGACCATTATTTTAAGCAGGGGAAAAGTATTATGGCTGCTGCCGGGCATTATTGTAACTGGGAGATGGCTTGTCTGAGCTTTGGCTTTCTGACTAATGAAAAACGGCTTATTGTATATAAGCCACAGTCGAATGAGGTGTTTACTGACTTTTTTAACCGTACCCGTTCGCGTTTTGGCGCTACCATGATCTCTATGAAACAAACGCTTCGTAAAATGATCGAGTACAAAAATGAACTTACCTTTACAGTGCTGGCATCTGATCAAACACCTGTAAAACACGAAATAAATTACTTTACCACTTTTCTTAATCAACCAACTGCAGTATTCCTGGGGATTGAAAAGTTAACAAAAGTGGTAGATTGCGTTGTTATATTTTATAGAATAGATTTAGTAAAAAGAGGCCATTATACTTATACCTTTGTACCCCTGGTGGAAGAGCCAAAAGAAACCAAACCATACGAGATCACTGAAATTCACGTAAAGTACCTGGAATCATTAATAAGAGAGAAACCTGAATACTGGCTATGGTCTCACCGGAGATGGAAAATTAAGCCCAGTGATGTTCAATAGTTGATTTGTTCACTGGTTCATTGGTATATTGCGGATATAAAGAATTTATCTGGTTATTTGATTAATGAACTATTTAACTAATGAACAAATAAACCATTGAACGAATGAACTAAAATGTAAATGAGTTATACACCCAAAGTTGCCGTAGTTATATTAAATTGGAACGGCATTAAACACCTTCGCCAGTTTCTCCCATCCGTTTTAACCTCTATTTATCCCAACCTTGATATTATAGTGGGGGATAATGCGTCAACCGATGGTTCTGTTGAGTTTATTAAGCAGGAGTACCCATCAATCCGCATTATTCAAAATGACGATAATTATGGCTTTACTGGTGGCTATAACCGGGTGCTGGAACATGTTGAAGCCGATTACTTTATCCTGCTTAACTCTGATGTTGAGGTTTCACCAGGCTGGATTCAGCCTGTTATTACGTTAATGGAAAGCGATCCGCTTATTGCTGCCGCTGCACCTAAAATACGGGCCTATAATCAAAAAGATCATTTTGAACACGCCGGAGCAGCGGGTGGCTTTATAGATAGCTACGGTTATCCATTTTGCCAGGGACGAATGTTTTATGAGATTGAGGAGGATAAAGGACAATATCAACAATCGGGCGAGGTGTTTTGGGCAACCGGGGCCGCCTTATTTATTAAAAAGCATTGCTGGCACGAAGCGGGTGGTTTTGACGATCGTTTTTTTGCACACATGGAGGAGATTGACTTATGCTGGCGTTTAAAAAACATGGGCTACAAAGTAATGTATTGTGCCGAATCGGAAGTGTTTCATTTAGGCGGCGGTACGTTAAATGTTGAAAATCCGTTTAAAACCTACCTTAATTTCAGGAACAATTTGCTGTTGTTACAAAATAACCTTCCTTTTTGGCGGGCCGTATTTGTAATAAGCGTCCGAATCTGGATGGACCTGCTGGCATTGTTTCGCTTTTTAACAGAGGGTAAACGTAAGGATGCCTGGGCGGTTAGCCGTGCGCATCAGAATTTCGTACTTAACCTTTTCAGGGGAAAGAAGTCGAAAGTAAAAACTGTTAACTACCAACTGTCAATTGCCAACTGTAAAAAAGGTATGTACAAAGGCAGCCTGGTATGGGCCTTTTTTGTAAAAAAGAAAATGCACTTTACTGATCTTGATCAGGATCGTTTTTATTAGTATCCTTTTTTACACTCTTTTTTTCTTCAATTGCTTTAGTCTCTTGTTTCAATAATGGCTCGCCATCCGGAAAATGCAGGTAAAGATCTTTTTTGGTTGACGGGATAGCAATTTCACCGTTAATAAATGCCTGGTGAATATCAGCTAAAATACGGCTCTTTAATTCAAGCGTTGTACTGATATCAGCCGCCCAGAAAAAGATCCTGAACTCCACAGCGCTTTCACTAAGTGTGTGCAGGAAAACAGATGGACCGGGAATACTCATAATATCATCCCTGTTACTCAGCAAATCTTTTAAAAGCGCTTTAACCTTATCAATATCACAGCCATAAGCTGCGGCAGCTATCAGTTCAATGCGGCGGTTGCTGTTACTCAGCGTCCAGTTTACCACATGGTGAGATATCAGGTCGCCGTTAGGTATAATAACTTCTGAACCATCACTTGTTAATATTTTGCTCGACCGGATTCCTATTTCCTTCATGGTACCCGAGCGGTTATCAACCTCAATAATATCCCCGATCTGAATTGGTTTTTCAAACGCCAGGATCAAGCCCGATACCAGGTTATTTACAATATTTTGCAAGCCAAAACCGATACCAATACCAAATGCGCTGATAATAATGGTTAATTTTTCTAACGGGAAACCCGAGGCTGCAACAGCCAGCAAAAAGCCAATTGAAAATACCCCAAGCCTTATCAATAGGGTAGAAGTACGATTTTTCTTTTTAGCCACAGAAAGATCACTAACCCGTTGCGCCGAAACATCATAAAAATAACTGACAATTCTTGACACTATGGATGAAAGCCATATAACTGCAATAAAAATAACAAAGCCTCCAAAAGTAAATGAAGAACCACCAACAGTGCGCGATTGACCAAGAAGATCGCCAAGATTATCGCTTGCCCAATCATCAATATTCAAATTCTGCAATAGAAAAAATAACCAAAGCAACGAAGCCAGCGTAATTAAAACGCCCCTGAATTTCTTTTGAACAATGGTATAATCAATCCAGTTTAAAATACTGTTACCTTCTTTTTTAACCTGGAACTGCAAGAATAAACCCTGGATAATTACCTGCACTACAAAGAAAAGGATCACCAGGAACCATAAATTGAATACAGCCGTAACCCCGATTATTTTTGACAGGCTAAACCTGCCGGTAATGTTAAGGATCAGCGATAAGAATTGCAGGCCTATAAATATTTTTAAAGCCAGTTTGGTATAGGGAAGATGCTCTTCAGGTGTTTTTTTAACATGTTTGTAAAACGAAAAGCCTGTAACAAGAGACGCAATGCTCAATATCAAAATAACATACCTGTCAATATTTGAAATTTGGATAAACAGGTTACTGGCGCCATAAATTATGGTAAGCCAAAACAAACGGTGAAGAAAGGTAAAGCAGCAGCGTTCGAAACCCTTTTTCACCAGGTACAGCGCTATGATAATAGCTACTAAAAAGAGCGTCTCCAGGAAAACTACTGGTGGGTGGTCATAAAAGTAAGGGATAATAGCTACCGAAATCAATAATGCCCCTGCAATTGGATGTTTAGAAATATAGTTAGCCTCGCTTAATATGGTTTCGGGGTTTTCATGCTGGCGCAGTGTTTTCGTCCTTACATATATTATCCAGCAAAACACCAGCACCAGGAACAATACACTCAAATAATGTGTGTAAGTTTCATTTTTAATAAAGTAGTTAAATAGTATTTTATTAAGCCTGATGGTACTGCTTAGTGCCGATTTAAAATCGTTGTACTGAAGGCCGGTGTTCCATATGTAATCAGATTCGCCGTCTATCGCCTTTAAAGCAAATCTTTTTATTTTGGCATCAATATGGTCTGATTCATCAAGCGTTTTAGTATAGGCAACAGCAATTTTGTCCTGTAAAAGATTAACCCTTAATAAATTGGCGCGGTTAACAGAATCCGTTTTTCGAAATAATTGCCTAACACCTTTTCGCTGCGCAAAAAAAGTTTCCCTGATTATACTATCTGCTGGGATAATTTTTAGTGAGGTGTCCTTTGCAAATTTGATAAGCTCTCTTTGGTTTTGAACTAGTTTAGTACCAGCATCTTCCAAATCAGATTGCCAGCCTTCCAGTTGTCCCTGCAGGTGATCAAGATTGTCCCGTAAAACAAATAAATAACGTAAAGTGCTTGACTTATGAGTGTTGGTAAGGCTATCAATTTTATTGATTCTTTTTAGAGCAGGAGGAAACCCCTGGCTTATTTCGGCCGTGTCAATGCCTTCGGCCAGGTTATTATTTATCTGGTTAAATGTAGTAGTATATTGCTCAATCCGCTGTAAAAGGCTGTTTACTGACGTGTCGGACCTGTTAAATGAACGCAATAATGAATCGCGCAAATGCATTTTACTTCTTTCTGTTTCTCTTTTTGTGGCTTCCGGCTTTTTCTTTTTATCCTGGGCAAAACCGCTATACGATGAAAAAGCCAACAGTAAAAATATAATTATTGGGGTTAACTTAATTATTTTGCGCATCATTAACGTTTTGTATAATTATTAAATACTTATCAAATTTTCAAGAGCCAGGCGATACGAATCCATCCCAAAACCGGCAATAACGCCTTTACAGCTGGCAGCCAGCATAGAGTGATGTCTGAATTCCTCCCTTTTATACACGTTTGAGATATGTACCTCAATAACCGGTGATTTTACAGCCGCAATGGCATCGGCAATAGCAATAGAAGTATGGGTATAAGCCCCGGCATTTATAACAATGCCATCATTATTAAAACCAACTTCGTGAATTTTATTTATAATTTCGCCTTCAACATTGCTTTGGTAATAATCAATTTCAACTGAAGGATAACGCTGGCGCAACTCCTTAAGGTATGTTTCAAAATCGGTGTTTCCGTAAATTGACTTTTCGCGAACACCAAGCAGGTTTAAATTAGGGCCGTTTATAAGTTGTATCTTCATCACTTCAAACTTAGCTAAAAACATTAAAAAAATATAAATTGGATTGGCGTTCGACAATAAAAGGTTTTCAATCTTATTTAAAGCTTGAGAAATCACTGTCAGGAAACTCAATTGAGGCCTATAGCAGGGATATAGAAAAGCTATTTCAATTTTCTGATAGAGAAGGAGTTAAAATAAATCCGGAAAATATAACTTTAACAGATCTGCGTCAGTTTATTGTCTGGGCTGCCGAATTAGGAATGATCCCATCATCACAAGCCAGGATCCTATCAGGAATAAAAGCATTTTATAAATACCTATTAATGGAGGATCTTATAAAAAGCGATCCTTCTGAATTGCTTGAATCACCCAAAATACAACGCAAACTACCGGATACGTTAAGTATTGAAGATATAAATAAGCTGATTGATGCAATTGATCTCTCCAAACCCGAAGGCGGCCGCAACAAGGCTATTCTTGAAGTATTGTATGGCTGCGGACTCCGTGTGTCAGAGCTAACAGAGCTTAAACTATCTAATCTTTACCTGGATATTGAATTTATTAAAGTAACCGGAAAAGGCAGCAAGGAAAGGTTGGTACCTATTGGAGGCTCCGCCATAAAAGCTTTGAAAATCTGGATAGAAAGTATCCGTGTTCACATCCCAATAAAAAAAGGTGAGGAAGATTTAGTCTTTTTAAACAGGCGGGGGGCAAGGTTAAGCAGAGTTTATATATTTATGATAATTAAGCAGTTAGCTGAACTTACCGGGATCAATAAAACCATCAGTCCACATACGTTCAGGCATTCATTTGCTACGCATTTGGTTGAAGGCGGCGCCGACCTGCGTGCCGTACAGGAAATGCTGGGCCATGAGAGTATTACCACTACAGAAATCTATACTCATTTGGATAGGGAATATTTAAAGGGGACTATTATACAGTTTCATCCGAGGAGTTAGTTGGCAGTTTTGAGTAGGCAGTAAACCACTTTAGAAAAGACCAGTGAACTAATGAGCCAATGAACTAATAAACGCCCGGATCATCCTATCCCTGCCGCTCATATCCTTTCTTAACTCAATATTTTTAAAGCCTTTATCAGCCAATAGCTTAACAGTTTCCTTACCGTAGCTTTCATTGATCTCAAAAAATAAAAGACCATTCTCAGTTAGGTGGGTAGTTGCAAATTTAGCAATGGCGTTGTAAAATATTAATGGATCATTCTCCGGAACAAATAAGGCTGTGTGGGGCTCAAAGTCTGTTACGTTGGTATGCATCTGAGTTTTATCATGCAGTGTAACATAAGGGGGATTACTTATGATGATTTCGAATTTCGGAATTTCGATTTCGGATTTGATGTTTAATATATCATCCTCAATAAACTCAATATCAACGGCATTAAGAGTTGCATTTGAGGCTGCTGTTTGCAATGCATCAGCAGAAATATCAATTGCAGATACTTTAAAACCCAATAAATTCTTTTTTAAACTGATAGCTATACAACCACTCCCTGTACCAATATCCAATAAACTGCCCACTGCCAACTTCAAACTGCCAACTGAGTTAAGCACCCATTCCACCAGTTCTTCTGTTTCAGGGCGGGGGATCAGTACTGATGGGTTTACATTGAAAGGTAATCCATAAAACTCTGTCTTTCCTAAAATATACTGGATTGGCTTTCCGGTCTTTAATTCTTCAAGGATGCTCTTTAGCTTTTCAGCTTGTTCGGGAGATACTTCATCCTCAGGAAAAGCCTTGATTTTTGCTTTTGATACATTGCATATTTCGCTGACTGTCAATAATGTTATAGCACCCAGCTCATTTGTATCGTATATCTTATCAAGACCTTGTTTATAGTCAGTAAAAACATCCTTTATAGTTTTCATGCAACAAAGTAACATAAAAGCTACTTTTGCAGCATGGTGCAACACGAAAAATATATGCAGCGCTGTATAGAACTTGCCGGGTTAGGTATCGGGACCGTTAGTCCTAACCCAATGGTGGGAGCTGTTGTAGTATTTGAAGATAAAATAATAGGAGAGGGTTATCACCATAAATACGGTGAGGCTCATGCTGAAGTTAATGCAATTAACCAGGTTATCAACAATTTTCCTGATGCATCTGAACTGTTAAAGCAATCCACCATATATGTTTCATTAGAGCCCTGTGCGCATTACGGCAAAACCCCACCCTGTGCCGATTTGATCATTAAGCACCAGATCCCAAATGTAATTGTTGGCTGCCGGGATCCGTTTAGCCAGGTTGATGGTAAGGGTATCGAGAAATTAAAAGAAGCAGGTATTGAAGTTGTTGTTGGTGTTTTAGAGAAAGAATGCCAATGGCTTAACCGCCGTTTTTTCACCAGGATACAAAAGCACCGGCCATATATCATCCTCAAATGGGCACAAACCATTGATGTTTTTTTTGCACCGGAGGATAGTAGCCAGCATTGGATAACCGGCATAGAATCGCGAAAGTTGGTACATCAATGGCGTAGCGAAGAAGATGCTGTACTGGTTGGTAAAAACACAGCTGCAATTGATAATCCGCAGTTAAACGTCAGGTACGCACAAGGCAGATCACCTAAACGGGTTGTAATTGACCGTCGACTGGAATTAAACCAAAACTTAAATGTATTCGATCAGTCTGTTGAAACACTGATATTTAACGAGGTAAAAACCGATATTAACGGCAAAAACAAGTATATTGCCCTTGAAGATTTTGACAGATATGTACCCCAGTATATTTTATTTCAATTATACCTTCAGGATATCCAATCGGTGATTATTGAAGGCGGCGCCCATACATTAAATAGTTTTATTGAGGCAGATTTGTGGGACGAAGCCCGTATTTTTACAGGCGAAAAAGAATTGAAAACAGGAATAAAAGCCCCATCTGTAAAGGGGAAAATAACTGATGAATATTCATCGGGGAAAGATAAAGTGCTTGTAGTGGTTAGAGATTAGTGATAAGAGGTTAGTTAAAATTAACTCAATCAACATAATCCAACTCCATCAACTTAATTAACCAATCAAAAATGCTCTACGTTTTTTTAAGTATTTGCTGCAGTGTATTTGTATCAATAATGTTAAAGCTGGTTAAACGCTATCATATAGACATTTACCAGGCTATTACATGGAACTACAGTATTGCTATTGTTTTGAGCTGGCTGTTTTTAAAACCACAATTGAATAATATTGGGGAAGCTCCGTTTTATTTGTATGGACTACTGGGTTTATTGTTACCGTCATTATTTGTAATACTGGCAGCATCTGTAAAGCTAGCGGGTATTGTACGAACAGATGTAGCACAGCGTCTGTCGCTTTTCATCCCTATTGTGGCGGCATTCTTATTTTTTAACGAAGCGCTTAATTCTATTAAATTAATAGGACTAGCTGTTGGTTTTGCGGCAATAATATGCCTGATACCGTGGCAAAAACAAACCCAGGATAAAACCACGGCTGGCTCATGGATCTATCTTTTAATTGTGTTTTTCGGAATGGGGGTTATTGATGTTTTATTTAAACAGGTGGCTCTGGTTAAGCAAATATCAACAGGAACATCCTTGTTTATTGTTTATTCGCTGGCATTTGTAATAGCATTTATTGGTTTATTGTACCAGGTTATAAATAAAACCATGCGGTTTTCGTGGCCGCATATTTTAATTGGCTGGGTATTAGGGATTGCCAATTTTGGTAACATCCTGTTTTATATAAAGGCGCACCAGGTTTTAGCTAAAAATCCATCAATAGTTTTTTCATCTATGAACATTGGCGTTATTATAGCCGGTACGCTTATTGGTGTATTTATTTTTAAGGAAAAGCTAAGCACATTTAATAAAATCGGGATCCTGTTAGCTTTGATAGCTATTACTATTATCTATTATCCGCAATTATTTACCAACTTGTTTTCTCATTCTTAATGCTTTTTGACGATACTTACCGTACTATTAAAAAACCTTCAGAAGGTATCTTTCGCGATCGAGGCAGCAAATTCCTGGCCTTTGCCTACCCGGTAAATAATGAAGTCGACCTGAAAATTCAGCTTGCCCAGTTACGTTCCGATCATCCAAAAGCAAATCATCATTGCTGGGCAATGCGGCTGACTATTGACCGCTCAGTTTTTCGCTTAAATGATGATGGCGAGCCATCAGGAACTGCGGGAAGGCCAATACTAAATACTTTATTATCGCATGATGTAACAAACCTTGTTGTTGTGGTAGTACGTTATTTTGGCGGAACATTACTTGGCGTACCGGGGTTGATAAATGCCTATAAAATGGCAACAGAGGAAGCGTTGAAACAAGCCGTAATTGTTCAAAAAACAGTAAATGATATTTACACCATTGAATTTGATTATCTGCAAATGAATGATGTAATGCGGATAATCAAAGAAGATGGTTTAACTATAATTGCTCAGTCATTTGATAACAATTGCAGTATCACGGTATCGATCCGTAAAATGCAGGTTAATCAAACCTTGTCGAAATTAGGTAAGCTTACCACAGTAATTGCGAAGTATGAGTATAGCTTATAACTCTTGAATTTAAGCAAGAAATCAAGCTATTTTTATTCCCGGTTTTGTACTATAAATATGTATTTTAGTCGCATATGCAATCTTTTGAAATAGATAAGTCGGATCTGTTACGCATTGAAACCGCTCTTGAGGGTAATGATGCTGAATTAGAGCTTGTTCTGAAAGAATATCACGCTTCGGAGATTGCTTTGCTATTTGAAAAACTTCCGCTGGAGGCAAAAGAAAGGATCATCAATATCCTCCCAACCGACGTTGCATCAGAGGTTATCTCCGAAATGCACGAGGAGCAAGACGCCGGTGAGCTACTTATTGGACTTCATCCCGAAAAGCGTTCGGAGATTATTGAGGAGCTGGATTATGATGATGCTACAGACATTATTTCGCAGCTGGATGAAGATGAACAGCAGGAAATCTTAGAAGATCTTGACCAGGAGGATGCCGATAGCATCCGTGCCCTGTTAAAATATGACGAGGATACGGCGGGCGGTATTATGAACTCTGAAATTATCAAGGTAAACATCAACCTTGATAAAAAGGATGCATTGGATGAGATCATTAGGCAATCTGAAGAAATGGAGGAGTTTTACACCATTTATGTGGTTGATGATGCCGATATTCTGCAGGGCATCCTTTCCGTAAAATCAATATTAAAAGCCCGCCCCGAAGCTCATGTACGTGATTTGGTAAACACAGATTTTGTTTACGTAAAAGCTGATCTTGACCAGGAAGATGTTGCCGGTTTAATCTCACAATATAACCTTACTACCATCCCGGTTGTTGATGATAATATGAAGCTGCTGGGCCGTGTTACCGTTGATGATATTATTGACGTAATGGAGCAGGAGAGTACCGAAGACATTTTGAAGATCTCCGGTGTATCAGAGGATGAGGAACTGAGTGGTAACTGGAAAGAAGCGGTAAAAAGCCGCTTGCCATGGTTGGTCATTAACCTTGCTACAGCTTATTTGGCCGCTTCTGTTATCCGACATTTTGACTCAACTGTTGAGCGTCTCCCCGCCATTGCAGCATATATGACCATTATAGCAGGGATGGGCGGCAATGCCGCAACACAGGCACTTGCAGTAACCGTAAGACGTATTTCATTAAGTGACCTGAGCGACAAGCAAGCATACAATGCCGTTGTAAAAGAATTTTTGGTGGGATTGCTTAATGGTGCGGCAAATGGCTTAATCGTTTTTTTGATCGCTTTATTTTATGATTCAAATCCAATGCTTGGTTTGGTGTTATTTTTAGCTATGACCGGCAACCTGGTAATTGCAGGCTTAACCGGAGCCTCAATTCCATTGGTATTAAAAAGGGTGGGGATTGACCCGGCAGTAGCGTCATCTATCATTATAACTACTTTTACAGATTGTGCCGGCTTTTTGCTGCCGTTATGGTTTGCAACAAAACTTTTATAATTACTAATATAACTAATAAACAGAATACGAATATATCTAAACAAGCATAGAATGACCGAAGTAAGATACAATTGGACAAAAGAAGAGATTGCGGAAATATACCATAGGCCTTTGTTAGACCTGGTTTATGAAGCAGCTTCTGTGCATCGTGAAAATAAAGATTACTCAGAAGTGCAGATCAGCTCGTTAATATCAATTAAAACAGGTGGCTGCCCCGAGGATTGCGCCTATTGCCCGCAAGCGGCCCGTTATAATACAGGGGTTGATGTGCATGCAATAATGCCAAAGGAAGAAGTGGTTGCTGTAGCGCAAAAAGCTAAAGACGGCGGCGCATCAAGATTATGCATGGGCGCTGCATGGCGCGAAGTACGCGATAACCGCGACTTTGACAAAGTGATAGACATGGTGAAAGCTGTAAACGAGTTAGATATGGAAGTATGTTGTACACTGGGCATGCTTACCGAAGCCCAGGCACAACGATTGGCTGATGCAGGCTTGTATGCCTACAACCACAACCTGGATACTTCAGAGGATGATTATAAGCGTATTATAACCACCCGTACTTATGATGACCGCTTAAAAACATTAGAACATGTACGCAAAGCAAAGATCACTGTTTGCAGTGGCGGCATTATAGGTTTAGGCGAGACTGTGGAAGACCGCATTTCTATGCTTAAGACCCTTTCAACTTTACCTAAACATCCGGAATCAGTACCAATTAATGCTTTGGTGCCGGTTCAGGGTACGCCGCTGGCAGATCAGCCCAGAGTATCTGTTTGGGATATGGTACGGATGATAGCCACTACCCGTATTATTATGCCTAAAACAGTAGTACGCCTATCCGCCGGCCGCACAGAAATGAGTTTAGTTGAACAAGCATTTTGTTTTATGGCAGGTGCAAATTCTATTTTTGCAGGTGAAAAATTGTTAACTACGCCGAATCCGTCCTTTGATACCGATATGGCCATGTTTGATCTGCTGGGGTTAACACCGCGTAAAGCTTTCAAGAACGGAAGGCCAAACGAGATAAAAGAGATTAAGGAAATGAGTATTAACGAAGTTATATAACAAGATTATAAAACAAAAAGAACCGCTAAAAACGGTTCTTTTGTTTTAAATGCTAAACTCTTACAACGTTTACAACAACTACAACTTCACTCATTTCTTAGCTTTCCGCTCTTCTATATCTCCATTATATGAGATCGGATCACGGTTATTGCTGATAACCTGTAATGAAGCGTACCCACTTGTTGAAACATTCAATCTTAAATACCGCACATCCTTTGATCCTTGTGTACCGGCATCTTTTGGAGTTATGGTGACATCATAACTGCCATTTTTAGCTTGCTTTGTAGTGTAATCAAAATTTGTAGACGTGAATTTAACGCCGCCATCACTCGGATCAGAAGGGGCAATGGTAACTCTTCCGAAATAAGGTAAATAAGCAGTTACCGTATCTTTTGAAACTACCAAATCATAACCATAGTTTGTTGATCTTGAATTGCCTCTTTGTGGAATAACATAATTTGCATTAAAAACATAATTATGGGAATCAAGCAGCGCTTTTATTTTTGCGGCCTTAGCGGCTTGCTTTTCTTTTTTTGTGGTTTGTGCGTTAGTAATATTTATGCCGCCGGCTAAAATTGCCACAACAAAAAATAGCTTAATTAAAGTTTTCATAGCTAATGCTTTTAAGGTTTAACGATAAATATATTAATCTAATATACAATATAAAAAAGCTTATATAAAACAAAAAAAGCCGCTCATTAAAAGCGGCTTTACAATTTTGTTTGCAGTTAGCTATTATATCAGGTTAACGCTGCGGTTAACAAATTCAGTAAGCTCGGCACCAGTAAGTAGCCCTTGCGATAAAAGAGCAAGATCAAACGCTTGTTTTGAAAGCGCTGATTGTACTTCTTCATTTTCTTCCTGCAGGATCCGGCTTATTAGTTTATGGTTACCATTAACAATTACTTTGTAATTATCGGGCATGCTGCCATAAAAGCCCATGCCGCCGCCCATAGCCGCCATTTCTTTCATCCTGCGCATAAACTCATCCATAGTTACTGTTACAGGTAACTCATCAGGGTTTAAGCTTTCCAACTCAACTTTGTAGGCTGGTTTATTGATCGCTTTATCAAAAATCCCTTTCACTTTAGTAGCTTCCTCTTCAGTAAGCACATGCTCAAGGGCATTTTCTTTTTTGATCAGCTTGTCAGCAACATCAGCATCCACACGTTTAAATGATGTTTTTTCCAGCTTTTGCTCTAATTGCCCGATAAAGTGATTATCAATGGGCGAGTTCATTAGCAAAATATCATAACCTTTTTTATTGGCCGACTGGATGAATGCATCCTGTTTAGCCGGGTCATTGGTATAAATATAAACCAACTGACCGTCTTTATCCGTTTGTTCAGGTTCAACTTTATCTTTGTACTCGCTTAAAGTAAAGTTTTCCTTTTTAGTATTGCTTAGCAAAACAAAGTCTTTTGCTTTATCATAAAACTTCTCTTCGCTAACCATACCATATTTAACAAACAGGCCGATGTCGCTCCATTTTTCTTCGAAAGCTTTACGATCGGTTTTGAAAAGTTCTGCCAATTTATCAGCTACTTTTTTAGTGATATAGCTGTTTATCTTTTTAACATTGCTATCAGCCTGTAAAAAGCTGCGGGAAACATTCAAAGGAATATCCGGTGAATCAATAACCCCATGCAACAACATTAAAAATTCAGGTACAATATCTTTTACCTCATCGGTAATAAATACCTGGCGCGAGAATAGCTTAATTTTGTTTTTCTGAATCTCAAAATCATTCTTAAGCTTAGGGAAATACAGAACACCGGTTAAATTAAACGGATAATCAACATTCAGGTGGATCCAAAACAATGGATCTTCTGAAAACGGATAAAGCTGCTTGTAAAAATTAAGGTAATCTTCGTCCTTTAATTCATTTGGAGCTTTAGTCCAGATCGGGTTGGTATCATTAATAATATTATCAGTTTCTACTGAAATATATTTTGGTTTGCCTTCTTCGTCAACACCGTCTTCTTCCTCCTGTGTAGTTGTACCAAATTTAATTGGTACAGGCAAAAATTTGCAATATTTATCAAGGATCTCCTGTAAACGATGCTTACTTAAAAACTCTTCTGAATCTTTATTAATATGCAGGGTTATTTCTGTACCTATTTCTTCAAGGCTTCCTTCACTTATCTCAAATTCAGTACTGCCATCGCAGATCCAATGTGCGGGTTCGGCGCCTTCCTGGTATGATAATGTTTCAATTTCAACTTTATCAGCCACCATGAATGCAGAATAAAAGCCAAGGCCAAAACGACCGATGATCTCATTAGCATCTTTTGCTTCCTTAAACTTCTCCATAAACTCGGTAGCTCCGGAGAATGCTATCTGGTTGATGTATTTTTTGATCTCCTCGGCAGTCATCCCCAAACCATTGTCAGAAATGGTAATGGTTTTTGCCTTTTCATCAAAGGAAACCTCAACACGCAGCTCGCCCAGCTCACCGTTATATTGGCCCAATGAAGCAAGGCGTTTTATTTTTTGAGTAGCATCAATGGCATTTGATACCAGCTCCCGTAAAAAGATCTCAGTATCTGAGTATAGGAATTTCTTAATTATCGGGAAAATATTTTCGGTATGGATCGAAATTGTGCCTTTTTCTTGCATAATTTATCTGGTTATGAAAATTAATGTTTTAGTGTTACCACCACACATCAATGCCTGTTCCAAACCATAGAATTTGTCAAATTGGCAGAATGCGCTTATTGTATCGTCTTTAAAAGCGCATTAAAGACAGCTTTTAAACTGTCAGCCGTTGCCTCATCAATAATATTTCCTTCACTATCCATTTTTGAGCGGATGAAAGATACCAGCAGCTTAGTATCATCCGTTACACTGGCATCAATTGCCCCTAAAGTTTTAAGTAATGCCTCGTGCGCATTTTCACCACCGGTTGATGCGGTAATTAAGGCAGTTGGCTTACCACTAAATGAACCGCTTGAAACCGTCCAGTCCAAAGCATTCTTAAGCTGACCGGGCACGCCATAGGCATATTCGGGTGTGCAGATGATAATAGCAGAAGCGTGTTTGATAGAACTCCGCAACTCGAATACAGGTTCATTTACCCAGTCCGTGTCATTACCCGGGTCGAAAGGAGGTATGTCAGCTAATCTGTCGTAAATAGTAAATGCAATATCAGGCGGCGCCAAACGCTTCAAAAAGTTAAGAATATTGTGGTTTGACGAGCCTGAACGCAGGCTGCCGGAAATGGCGAAAACACGCTTTAAATTAGATGATTGCATTTTTAAATTTATACTACAATACTACCTTTTAAGTTGAAAACCAGGTCTGCTTTTAAAAAACATGATGATAGATTGACTTAAAACCCAGCCTGGATCTTATCACCCTCCCGATGGGCTAAACTGCAATATAAATGTTGACCCCACTCCATCTGTTGATTGTACCTGGATGTTTCCTTTATGCAAAAGCATTATCTGTTTACAAAGGCTTAAACCAATCCCGCTGCCTGTTTTACGGGTACTGAAAAATGGTATAAATATTTTATCAAGCAATTCGGTAGGCATACCTAAGCCGTTATCTGCTACTTTTACCAGCGTTTTACCATTGCTTAAAACTTCGGCTGAGAGTGTTAACAGCGGATGCTCCCGGTCTTTTACTGCTTCAATGGCATTAACCAAAAGGTTTATAAGTACTTGCTCAATAAGGTTAAGGTCAGCCTCTATAGCCAATGCAGGATCACGCAGAATTATTTCCAGCTCGATATGCTTTTTCTCCAGCGTTGGCCGCATCAGCCTGTTCAGTGATTCGAACAGGTTCCGCACCAGTATTTTAGTAAGGTCGAGCTTAGTGATCTTGTTAAGGCTGCGGTAGCTCTCCGTAAATTTAAGCAGGCCTTCGCTGCGCCGCTTAATGGTATCAATACCCAGCTCAAGGTCTTCCAGTTGGCTGCTTACCGGGCTGTTAGCAATTTCGGGACTTTGCAGGCGGTTTTTAAGCGTATCGGCAAGTGAAGATATTGGCGCTACCGAATTCATGATCTCGTGCGTCATTACATTCAAGAGCTTTTGCCATGCTTTTGATTCAGTTTCGTCCAATGCTTCGCTAACATTTTGAAAGGCAATCAACTTGTATATTTTATCCTCACTTCGCATAACGCTGGCCGTAACCAATATTTTAACCAGTTGCTGATTGCGCGTAATGGTTAAAATTTTACTGTCGCCAGGCTTAAGCTTGATTATCTCCTGGTATAAAACCTCCTCGCGTTTCTCTAGGGAATGGATTGTTTTAAGATAGGGGACACCTATTAATTTTTTAAAGGCTTCATTTATCCAGCCGGTTTCACCGCTTTCCTGCTCGTATGATATAATACCGGTATCAACCAGTTCCAGTATTTTTTGCAGGTAATGGTACTGTGTTTCCCTTTCGCGACTGATTAGCTTAAAGGTTGTATTGATATCATTAAAACCTTTACGGAGTGGTTTGAGTTCATTGGGTGCCTTACGCACATCAAAATGACGCGAAAAATCACGATAATGGATTGATTCAACAAACTGGCTCACCTCATCCTGTGCTTTTTTCTGGAAACGGATCAGGTCAATAACCTCGTAGATCACCAGTGGAATGGTTATTACTAAAAACATATAATATCCCGAGCCTTTTTCCACCAACACTGATGTTGCCGTAAGCGTAATAAACATCAAAATTACACGCAGCACCAGCCGCCATTCATAACGGTTAAATATCATATTTGCTTAATCTGCGGTATAAAGCTGTTCGTGTTAAACCCAATTCTTTTGCTGCCCGGGTAATATTACCATTATGCTTTTCAATAACACGTAATATGGCATTTTTCTCAAGTGTGCTTAGTGGCACGTTATCATCATCTACTATAACCTCTCCCGGTGTTTCCAAAATGGAGAATATAAGATCGTCAGGGCGCAATATATGATCATCAGCCATTATCACAGCCCGCTCAATTGTGTATTGCAATTCCCGCACATTGCCCGGGTAATTATATGATTTCAATTTTATAACGGCAGCGGCATCAAAATCAACAGATGGTTTTAAATATTTACCGGCATATAATTTTGCAAAATGCCGGGCAAGTATTACAATATCATCATTACGCCTGCGTAAAGGCGGCATATTAATTTCAACAGTATTTATGCGATAGATCAAATCTTTACGAAAACGGTTTTCATTTGCCAGCTCAGATAATGGTAAATTAGTGGCGCATATTAAACGGATATCAATATCAACAGCTTTATTGGTGCCCAGCCTTGTAACCTGCCGGTTTTGCAATACAGTTAGCAGCTTTGCCTGTTGTTGCAGCGAAATGTTTCCAATTTCATCTAAAAACAAGGTGCCACCCTGCGCATCTTCAAACCTGCCTGTCCGGTCTTCACGGGCATCAGTATATGCACCTTTTTTATGCCCGAAAAGCTCACTTTCAAATAGCGTATCGGTCAGTGCGCCAACATCCACTTTAATAAATGGCTTATCAGCCCTTAATGATCGCTCGTGAATAGCCTTGGCCATTAAATCTTTACCTGTTCCATTCTCGCCCAAAAGCAATATGTTGGCATCAGTAGGTGCAATTTTATTCACTTTATAAAAAATGTCCTGCATCACTTCAGAATCACCGAGTATAGAAGTATCGCCGGTCGCGCTTTTTACCGATGCTTTTACTGTTTTAACACCTTCCTTTTTATCAAGCAGATCTTTAATTGTATCAATCAGCTTTTCATTATGCCAGGGTTTAACAACAAAGTCATTGGCTCCTTCTTTTAATGAGCGTACAGCAAGGTCAATATCACCATAAGCTGTTATCATAATTACACAAACTGCAGGTTTCCATTCCTTAATTTTACGCAGCCAGTATAAACCTTCATTACCGGTGTTGATGGCGCTATTAAAGTTCATGTCAAGCAAAACCAGGTCAACCTGGTTACGCTGAAGCAGCCAATTAAGGTTTTCGGGATTCTTTTCAGTTATAATTTCCTGTGCCTCGGTTTTAAGCAGAAGCTTTACCGCCGTAAGTACATCGGGATCATCATCAACAATTAATACTGTAGCTTTTTTTAGTATCATTCTTTATTTAGTCATTTGTTATTGGTGATTAGTCATTGAGTGTTGCCAATAATACTATATTTATCCGTAAATGTTATAATTTTATACCGTTGGCTTATTATGATACCTGTTAGTAACAATTTCTATGCTAAAAGCTGTTTAGGCAATAAATATGGGTAATAAATTGCTATTTGAAAATTATAACTTTACATATATCGCAATAAACCAATAAACTATATGAACAAGCACACGAATGACTAATGACCAATGATTAATGACTTCTAAAAAGCATTGTATCAGAACCGTACACATGATGTAACAGAAGCGTACGCTTCAATTTGGTATTTTAGGTTTAAAATACTGAAAAACAGCTATTTAATTTGTGGCATGTGTTTTTGTAACTAATAACAAAATATAAATTAATAAACACAGTGGACAGAGTAATTGAAAAAAAGACCTGGAATACCAAAAGGATACTAACTATTGCCGGAATAACGGGCATTGTTTTACTAATTGGCGGAAGCATTTATTTTACCTCGGGTAAGAGTAAACTTGATGTTGATACCGAACGACTAACTATAAGTGAAATTAAAAAAGGCCCATTTCAGGAGTTTATCCCTGTTAATGGCGTGGTAATGCCGCTTAGTACCATATTTCTTGATGCTTCTGATGGCGGACGTGTTGAAGAAAGATATGTTGAAGACGGCGCCATATTAAAAAAGGGCGATCCTATTTTAAGAATGTCAAATACTGACGTTGAGCTTAATTTAGCGACACAGGAAACTAACGTATATGCACAGCAGATTCAAATGCAGATCTCGCATACGCAGGAACAGACAGCAACTATCAGTAAATTAAATAATATGGCCGATGTGGATGTGGCCTTTAAAGAAGCAGAAAGGATCTACAAGGTAGATAAAGATCTTTATGCTAAAAAAGCAATTGGTTCGCAGGAATTTCAAACTGCTCTAAATCAATACCAGTACCAGTTGAGCCGTAAAAGATTAGCAACACAGATATTGGTACAAGATACAGCAATGGTTAAACAACAGGATGGCCAGACAAAGGAACAAATAGCACAAATGCAAAACGCATTGCAAATGATGCGTAAAAAAGTTGACCTCCTTACCTTAAGGGCGCCGGCTGATGGCCAGTTAACCTCCTTTGATGCGGAAATAGGACAAAGTAAAAATAAAGGGGAACATCTTGGACAAATCGACGTCTTATCAGGTTTTAAGGTAAGGGTTAATATTGAAGAGCATTATTTATCAAGAGTATTTACCGGGCTTAAAGGCGATTTTCAGTTTGCTGATAAAACCTATAACCTGGTAATTAAAAAAGTATTTGTCTCTGTTGGTAAAGACGGACAGTTTCAGGTAGATATGGCTTTTGTTGGGCCGGTACCTACAGGCATAAGAAAAGGGCAAACTTTACAGGTGCGTTTGGCATTAAGCGATCAAAGAACTGCATTGTTATTACCTAAAGGAGGGTTTTTCCAGCAAACTGGTGGTAACTGGATCTTTAAAGTAAGCGAAGATGGAAAAAGAGCATATAAAGTACCAATCCAGATAAACATGCAAAGCCCTGATTATTTTGAGCTAACATCAGGATTACAGCCTGGCGATAAGGTAATAACCTCAAGTTATGAAACTTATGGAGATATCCAGGAACTGGTACTGAAGAAGTAGGGTATAGAGATTAGAGACAAGAGGTAAGAGATTAGGGATATAGAGTAAAAAACAAAGGATAACAATAAAATAATAAAGGCAATTAATTAACTTAAATTATAAATTAAAATCCACCCTTAACAAAATGAACGGGAACGGATTTAGGAGGCACCAATGATAAAAATAACAAACCTGGAAAAATTTTACCGTACCGAAGAGGTAGAGACGATCGCTTTAAACAAGCTGTCAATTGAAGTTAAAACCGGCGAATTCGTTGCCATAATGGGTCCTTCAGGATGTGGCAAATCAACTTTGCTCAACATTTTGGGCATGCTTGATGATCCCGATGAAGGCAGCTATGTTTTTAACGGAATTGAAGTAGCCCATTTTACTGAGCGTAAAAGAGCTGATCTGCGTAAGCATAACATTGGTTTCGTATTTCAAAGCTTTAACCTTATTGACGAGTTAACTGTATTTGAAAATGTGGAGCTTCCATTGATCTACACAGGCGTTCCATCAGCCGAGCGTGTAAAAAGGGTAGAAGAGGTGCTTGATAAAATGCAGATAATGCACCGCCGCAACCACTATCCGCAACAGCTATCAGGTGGTCAGCAACAGCGTGTTGCTATTGCCCGTGCCGTAGTTAACAAACCAAAACTGATACTTGCGGATGAGCCTACCGGTAACCTTGACTCAAGCAACGGTAACGATGTTATGGAATTATTGACAGACCTTAACGAACAGGGAACAACCATTATAATGGTAACACACTCTGAACATGATGCCCGTTACAGCCACAGGATCATCCGTTTACTTGATGGACAAAGCGTAGTAGAAAACATTATGGTATAAGGCTGTTCATAGCCTATAGTTCATGGTTCATGGTTTGATCGTTCGAAATAAGAGCTATTTAACTCCAAAAACCAATGAACCAATTGAACTACTAAAAAGAAAGTTTATATAAGTTAATAAGTGCCTCTGCTATCCCCTCCTAATTGGAGGGGTAGCTTGAGTGTTGCCTTATTTGTAAAGTAAATAATAATATAACATTATATAAATGAGACTTTTACATAAAAAATGTAAAATTATACTCATTTAAAATATAGCCATGTACAAGTAAATTATTAAACATAGCGCCATGATAAGAAATTACTTAAAAACTGCTTATCGGTCTCTTTTAAAGAATAAGGGATTTACAGCTTTAAATGTATTAGGCTTATCAGTTGGCCTTGCTACCTGTTTGCTTATTGTATTTTACGTAGTTGATGAGTTAAGCTATGATCGCTATAACACCAAAGCCGACAGGATTTACAGGTTAACCCTGGATGCCCAATTAAACGGGCACGGCGGTTTATATGCAACATCTGAGGGCCCCTTGCTTCCTGCAATAAAAAACACATTCTCCGAAATAGAGAAATCTGTAAGAGTGGTTGATGCTTCCGGCCTGTTTATTTCGCCTTCAAAATTTTATTTTAAAAAGGGAGTCCAGAATATCCAGGAAACCAACGTTGTTTATACCGAACCCGGTCTGTTTGATATTTTCACGCTGCCTATGGTAGACGGCAGCCCATCAACTGCGCTAAACGATCCCCATTCGGCTGTAATTACAGAGAGCACAGCCAAAAAGTATTTTAATAAAGTAAACGTTGTAGGCCAAACCCTTACACTTAATGATACCAGCACTTACAAAATAACAGGTGTAATAAAAGACATTCCTGCCCAGTCGCATTTTAACTATAATTTCTTTCTGTCATTCTCAACGTTGCCAGAAAGCAGGATTGGGGGATGGGGGTACAGCGGTGTTCATAATTACGTATTGCTTAAGCCTGGTTCAGATATCAAAAAGCTTGAAACTCAAATAGCATCTATCGAAATAAAGCACTCTTTTTCAGCTGCAGCATGGAGTACAAACGGTAATCATTTCAGGATGATTTTAAAACCCTTGCTTGATATTCATTTAAAAGATGACAGCCAATATTCACTTTCAAAAAATGGAAGTATGGAATATGTATACATATTCTCGGTTATAGCCATATTTATTTTGCTGATAGCCTGCGTTAATTTCATGAACCTTTCAACTGCCCGATCATCAAAACGCGCAAAAGAGGTTGGTGTACGTAAAGTGCTGGGTTCGGCCCGTAAAAATCTTGTAGCGCAGTTTTTAACTGAATCAATTTTAGTAACACTGGTTTCAACAATTATCGCTGTAGTTTTAGCGTTCGCATTGCTGCCATTATTCAATCAAATGGCCGATAAACAGCTGGCTTTTACTGCGCAATCGCTTAGCTGGTTGCTCCCTTCGTTAATAGTTATAGTACTGGTAATAGGGTTCCTTGCAGGCTCATACCCGGCATTCTTCCTGTCGGCTTTTCAGCCTATTGATGTTTTAAAAGGTAAAATATCAACAGGCTTTAAAGGCGGCTTTTTACGCAGCTTCCTGGTAGTTTTCCAGTTCTCCATTTCTATCTTTCTTATTATAGGCACACTGGTTATTTATAACCAGCTAAATTATATCCACAATAAAAGTCTCGGGTTCGACCGGAGCCAGGTACTGGTTATAAAAAATACGACATCACTTGGTAAAAATGCTCAAATTTTAACACAGGAACTTAAACAATTACCCGGTGTTGTAAATGCCACCATGTCGGCATACACACCAACAGGATCAGACAGGTTAAAAACAGGTCTCTTTCCCCACAAAATCATCGACATAAAAGAGGATATGCTCACCGAGTTCTGGTCGGTTGACGAAAACTATATCAACACAATGGGCATAAAGCTGATTGCCGGCCGCAATTTCTCAAAAAATATGGCAACTGACTCTTCTGCCATAATCGTAAATGAAGCCTTCGCAAAGAAATTTGGCGAAAAAGATCCTTTAAATAAAATAGTATACCGCTTTAGTTATGGTTTGCAGGCCTTTCACATAGTTGGTGTAATGAAAGATTTTAACTATGAATCGCTAAAGGACAAAATAGAACCTGCAGTTTTGGCTTACGGGCCTGATAATGGCGCTATAAGCATAAGAATGCATTCGGCAAATCTTACAACCTTAATGGCACAAGTTGAAAATAAGTGGAAATCGTTCTCACCCAATCAGGCATTTTCCTATTCGTTTATGGATCAGGAATTTGATGCTACTTATCGCTCTGAACAACGCATCGGTACCATATTTATAGCATTTACCACGCTGGCTATTGCCATTGCCTGTTTGGGCTTATTTGGCCTGGCCGCCTATGCAGCCGAGCAACGTAACAAAGAAATCGGGATCAGGAAGGTGTTGGGCGCAAGTGTATCAACTATAGTAAGCATGCTATCAATGGACTTTATAAAACTGGTGCTCATCTCCATTTTAATAGCTACACCGCTGGCATGGTGGGTCATGCAAAAATGGCTGCAGGATTTTGCTTATCGCACTAGTATCCAATGGTACGTTTTGGCAATGGCCGGTGCAGGGGCTATATTAATAGCTTTTATTACCATCAGTTTTCAATCAATAAAAGCAGCGTTAAATAATCCTGTTGATAGTTTAAAATCGGAGTAGAGACCAGAGGCTGGAGATTAGAGATCAATTAAAAAAACACCAATGAAGAAGTAAACAAATGAACCATTATGATAAAGAGTTATGTGATCATAGCATTCAGGAGTATAAGGCGTAATTTAAGTTATGCCTTTTTGAATGTATTCGGCTTAACGTTAGGTATAGCAGCATGCCTGGTTATTTTTTTAATAGTTCGCAATGAGCTTAGCTACGATAACTACGCCAAAGCCGATCGTATATACCGGGTTACCCTAAACGCTATTGACTTTAATTCGAACGTATCGCTGGCTATCGCCCCAAAAATGCGTATCGACTTCCCGGAGCTGGAGCAGGTAACACAGGTGATGTACAGCAAAGAGGTAATGGTTAAGGTAGGTAATAATCGTTTCAGGGATAATGATTTCGCTTTTGCAGACGAACATTTCATCAGTGTATTTAATTTTAACTGGATAGCCGGTGACCCTAAAACAGCCTTAAATGAGCCTAACGCCATAGTTTTGACCGAGACACTGTCTCATAAATATTTTGGTGATGCAAATCCTATGGGCAGGGTTATCAATATCGAAAACCAAATTAATGCAAAAGTTACCGGGGTGATAAAGGACCTGCCTGGTAACAGGAGCTTGCCATTGCAAATGATTGTTTCACTGGAAACCATAAAGAGCCAGATTAAGAACAACATGGACAACTTTTGGAACATCGGCGGCGGTTTCTTCACATTTATTTTATTGCCACCAAATTCATCCATCAAAAATATTCAAAGTAAAGTGCCAGCGTTTCTGCGTAAAAACTGGTCGATTGAGAAAGATGTCAGGCTGCCAATGCAACCTATTAAGGATATTCATTTTGACCAGCGGTATATAAATAACGTTATTACGCCCACATCGAAAAGTACTTACTACGCTTTGTTCGGCATAGCCATGCTGATAATCATAACTGCCTGCATAAACTTCATCAACCTGGCCACGGCACAGGCTATCAAGCGGTCGAAAGAGGTTGGGGTACGCAAAGTGCTGGGCGCCATGCGCTCCCAGCTAATTACCCAATTTATGGGCGAAACCACCGTGCTGGTATTAATAGCACTGATACTTGGTGTTAGCACAGCGGCTTTGTTTTTAACCCAAGCCGGTGCATGGCTGAATATAAATATCGATGCGAGGCAACTACAGGAACCGTTGGTAATTGGTATAATAGCCGGGCTTACCATCGTTATTATCCTGTTATCGGGCTTATATCCGTCATTTGTGTTGTCGGCGTTTCAACCGGTAAGCTCGCTAAAAAGCGGTAGCGCCGGCGGGTTCACGCGCGGGTTTACATTACGCAAGGGTTTGGTGGTATCACAATTTGCCATATCACAAATACTGATTGTTGGCACATTAGTGGTAGCCAATCAAATGGATTATTTTGAAAACCAGGACCTTGGTTTTCAAAAGGACGCTATTATTTCGATCTACGTTCCTAATGAAGCCAAAAGCGAAGTACTACGGCAACAATTGACAAGCACTCCCGGGGTGCAGCAAATTAGCTTTTCGTCGGGGGCGCCGTCTTATGCAAACAATGCCACAAGTTTTTCTGCACCAGCATATGGGTTGACAAAAGATGACGTAACCAATGTGAAATTCGTTGATGAAAATTACACAGATATGTTTGGTCTTAAAATGCTGGCTGGCGAAAAAATAAGGAAGGTGCCTGCAACTGATACTATCCAGAATTTTGTGGTGAATGAAACCCTGGTTCATAAATTGGGCATAATGGATCCGCGCAAAGCTGTTGGTGTTCACCTTACAGTAAACGGGCGCGATGCAACCATAATGGGCGTGGTGCAGGATTTTCAGGAAGAATCGAAACATAAAAAAATACGCGCCTGCGTGCTTCAATACAGGGCACAAAATTTTTACCGGGCCTGCATAAAGATTCAACCATCCGCAATAACTAAAACCATTGATAACATTGGTAAATCGTGGTCGAAGTTATTTCCTGACAATTTATTTCAATATCAGTTTCTTGATGAACATATTGCCAGTTTTTATGCCCAGGAACAAAAGGTTTACACTGCATTTAAGCTATTTTCAGGTATAGCCATCCTTATAGGCTGCTTAGGATTATACGGATTGATAGCATTCGCAGCGTCGCAACGTACAAAAGAGGTAGGGATCAGGAAAGTATTGGGAGCACCAATTATGAGTATTGTGGCGCTGTTTTCAAAAGAATTTATTCTGCTGATAACCGTTGCATTTTTTATTGCAGGGCCCATAGGCTATTACGCTATGCATAGCTGGCTGCAAAACTATGCTTACCATATAAATATTGGAGCGGGAATTTTTGTTATATCAATAGCGGCATCAGTAATTATTGCGGCCATTACTATTTCATACCAGGCAATAAAAGCGGCGCTGGTAAACCCGGTAAAGAGCCTGCGTTCCGAGTGAGTTTAGTCATTGGTCATTACGTCATTAGTAGGACGGGTGATTAGACTAAATGCCAATGGCATAACTTACCGAATTAAAGCACTAATGACTAATGACAGCGGAGCGAATGACTAATGACCAAATAAAATGATAAGAAACTACATTAAAACGGCATTTACAAATATGTTTAGGAACAAAACCTATACATTGATAAACATATTTGGGTTAAGCGTTGGCCTTGCTTGTGTAATGCTTATTGCTTTATATATTAAAGACGAAGTTAGTTTTGACCGGTTTAATGAAAATGGGCCTTCTATATACCGCATTGTGCAAGATGGGCAGCGACCCGACGGTACTGAATATAAAAACGGTTTTACCGGAGGTGTTGAGGGTATAACCTTTAAACAACAGATCCCCGAAATAAAAGATTTTTGCAGGATAAACGGAGGCGGTAGTTCCTTAGTTAAAAAAGGCGGGGATGTTATAAGCGAACCCATTTTATATGCCGATAAAAGCATTTTTCAGATCTTTTCATTACCCCTAATTTCAGGGAACCCTGCATCTGTATTGAGCAATCCGGATAATATTGTAATTACAGAAGATATAGCCGAAAAATATTTTGGCAAGGAAACCGCAATCGGCAAAATATTGCAAATAAACCAGGATGGTAAATTTGTTCCATTCACGGTAACAGGCGTTGCAAAAAATGTGCCTCAGAATTCAACTGTTCGTTTTAAGTTTCTGATGTCTATTGAACGTTCATTGCCTAAACAATATACGGCAATGGATTGGTTCAGCTCATTCCTAAACTCTTTTGTTTATTTAAATCCCAAGGTAAACCCGAAGATGGTTGAAAAAAAAATGAATGCCGTTTTTAACCGCTACACCGGTAAAGAAATGGCTGACTTTAAAAAGAAATTTGGGGCCAAACTTAGCTCTTCCTTTAAGCTTGAACCTTACTACAATGTTCACCTCGGCGAGTACGGAACCGGCAACGGGTTAACACCCTCAAACAAGGTTGATTATTCATATATATTAGGCGGAATAGCAGGCTTTATCCTTTTTATAGCCTGCATTAATTTTATCAATTTAACCTTATCGCGCTCGTTACGCCGGGGAAAAGAGATCGGCATCCGCAAGGTTAACGGCAGTTCACGTAAACAACTTATTGTGCAATTTATGGGTGAGTCGTTTATACTAACCCTCATCGCCTCCGTTATTGCAGTATTCATTTTAATAACTTGTCTCCCTGAGTTTAATGAATTAGCCGATAAACAACTCCAGGCCTCTTATCTTTTAAACTGGCAAACCGCAGGCATCTTTACAGCGCTGTTAATCATTAATACATTTTTATCGGGCTTTTATCCGGCTATTGTGCTTTCAGGATTTAGCCCGGTACAAACGCTTTACGGCAAGTTAAAAATGACGGGTAATAATTACCTCAGCAAAAGCCTTGTTGTTGTACAGTTTGTTGTGGCAGTTTTTTTAGTAATAGGTACAGTTGTAATGTTAAAGCAATTTAACTTTCTGATCAATACCGACCTGGGCTATAAACCATCAGACATTGTTGATGTACAACTCCCACGCAATTTTGATCTGTTTAAAAATAACCTTTCAAAGTATCCTTTTATAAAAAGTGTGTCCGGGCAAAACGTTCCTTTTACTTCCGTATATGCTACCATGTTTGAAGTTGGCGATAAAAAGCTAACAAGCACGCCTTATTTTGAAGTTGACAATCAGTTTTTAAAGCAATTAAACATCCCCGTAATCAGGGGGCGCGCCTTTGGAAACATGTCAGGCGATACCACAGAGGTGCTGGTTAACCAATCATTTATAAAGGCTGCCGGCTGGAACGATGACCCGATAGGAAAAAAAATAAAGCAAGGAAAGCAGGAATATACGGTAATTGGCGTTGTACATGATTTCCACAGTTCGTCGCTGAATTCAAAGATCAATCCTTTGGTGATAGAACAGCTTGCCAAACCAACCTATGGCGAAGCTTTGGTAAAAATTGATCCTGCCCAAAAAGTGAAAGCCATTAATGCTATTCAGCGTGAGTATAAAAAATTGGTTCCCGATTATCCCATAGTTTATAATTTTTTAACTGATTCGCTGGCAGATCAGTATGACAGCGAGAAAAAATGGAAGCAAATTATCACCATCTCGGCTATAATGTCAATTTTCATCTCCTGCCTCGGCTTATTCGGACTGGCAACATTATCAATTGAGCAAAGGGTAAAAGAAATTGGCGTACGTAAAGTGCTTGGTGCGAGTATTGCAAACATCAGCTCCATTTTAATGATAAACTTTTTAAAACTGGTATTTATAGCCATTATAATTGCATCGCCGCTGGCGTGGTATGCTATGAATAAATGGCTGCAAAACTACCCATACCGGATCGATATGAACTATTTGATCCTTATATATGCCTGTTTAGGCTCTTTAATTATAGCCGGTTTAACCATAAGCTTTCAATCTATTAAGGCGGCTTTGGCTAATCCGGTTAAATGTTTACGTTCTGAGTGAGGCTAGTCATTGGGTCATTTCCTTAGATGGATAACAAACTAAATATCCAATGACATAATTTACACCTCGAAGAACCAATGACCAATGACAGCAAAGCGAAATGACTAATAACTAAATAAAATGATACTCAACTATATAAAAATCGCATGGCGAAACCTGGTTAAACAACGATTGTTTAGCCTTATCAATATAACAGGCCTGGCCGTTGGCTTAGCTGTTTGTATGATGATAATGATGTACGTAGCCCATGAAACGAGCTATGACAGTTTTCATAAAAATGCCGACCAAATTTTTAGTCCGCGGGCGTCCATTAAAGTGGGTGGAACAACCATGAGTATGGCTTATATGAGCTATGCAGCCGCAGATATAATTAAGCAGCGCCAGCCGATTGTTAAGGATTACATGAGGACTATGGCCTATTTTAAACCGGTAATTGCAAGCAACCCTGAAAAGCCCGATTCGAAATATTCAGAAAAGAAACTGCTGTTTGCCGATGAAAATTTCTTTAGCTTCTTTTCATTTAAACTCATATCAGGCAATGCTTCAAATGTGTTTGATAAGCCGTTCACCGTGGTATTATCCGAAGATATGGCGAAAAAGTATTTTGGTGATGAAAACCCAATCGGTAAAATCATTACATTAAAAACCGATAGCGCCTTTACCTACCAGGTTACAGGCGTTGCCAAAAATAACCCGTCGAATTCCTCAATCGAATTCAATTTTGTTACTTCAAACCAAAGCCTCCTTAAAATGAAGGAGGCATCGTTATACACAGGAACAAAAGAAATTAGTTTTGGCAATTTTTCTATTTATCTTTTATTAAATCATGCCTCGGATACCGCTGCGCTAAGGCGTAACCTCGATCTGATGGCCAGGCAGGAAAAAACATTCGATAATGTACATTATTCACTGGCCGCATTGCCTGATTCACACTTAAAAAGCAATTTCGGCGATTCGTCAAACACAAAATACCTAAAGATCTTCCCGCTGGTTGCCATATTGATATTGCTGCTGGCACTGGTTAATTACATGAGCCTTTCAACCGCCCGCGCAACGCTTCGGGCTAAAGAAGTTGGTGTGCGAAAAGTAGCAGGGGCGAGCAGGAAAACCATTGCCACTCAATTTTATATAGAGTCGGCAATGTTTGCAACCATATCGTTCGTGCTGGGTTATTTATTATGTTACGCTTTTAAACCATGGTTTTTAAATGTGCTTCAGCTTAAAATTGATGACACATTTTTATACAGCCCTACGGTATTAATTTTGTTGTTTGCACTATTAATATTAACAATCTTAATAGCAGGTAGTTATCCATCTTTGGTTCTATCGGCATTTAAACCGGTTGCAACTCTGAAAGGCAAAATGGGCAAAAGTACGGGTGGCGTTGTGGTACGAAAAGTATTTACTACGTTGCAATTTGCCATATCGGTAGGTCTTATCATTTGCGGTATTGTTATTGACCGCCAGCTTTACTTTTTCAGGCACGCAGATACCGGCGTTAACCGCGAAAATGTGGTAATGATACCGGTTCACAATACTTTTGGCAACAACTACCAGGCATTTAAGCAGGATATAAAGTCGTTAAGCGGTATTGAGGGCGCCGCTACTTCGCACTACGCAATGTTTGGCGGCCATGATATGAATTCTTTCAATGGTAAAACCAAGGATGATAATATTATGGTTTCATCACTTTTGGCTGATGACCAGTACATTAAAACGTTAGGATTAAAATGGAAATATGCACCGGCTGCCGACCAAAAGCTCGCCGGTATGGACCGGCTGGTGATAAACGAGGCGGCTATTGAAAAACTTCACCTGCCTGCTAATCCTATCGGCAGCTACGTTCAGTCGGGCAATCAGAAATTTAAAGTTATCGGCGTATTGAAGAATTTTAACTTTAGTTCGTTGCAGTCGGAAATATCGGGTTTAGTCCTTTATATCGCGCCTGATAATATGCCGTTTTTTAGCAGAGATGGTTGCAGTCTGCTTGCCAGGATAAAACCGCATACCAACCTGCCTACTTTGCTCGGCAAAATGCAGGCTATCTACAAAAAATATGATAAGGATACGCCATTCGATTACACATTTATGGATGATGCCTTTAATGCGCAATACAAGGCGGAAGACCGCCTCGCTTCTATATTTGGCGTATTCACTTATATCACTATAATTCTTGCTACGCTCGGATTATTTGGTTTAGCAGCCTTCACCATCGAACAACGTACTAAGGAAATCGGCATCCGCAAAGTATTGGGTGCCAGCCTGGCATCAATTAATACTTTGTTATCGCGTGACTTTTTAGCGCTGGTCATATTGTCAATTGTAATTGCTTCACCAATAGCCTGGTGGGCAATGCACAAATGGCTGGAAGGCTTTGCTTACCGGATAACCATTTCATGGTGGATGTTTGCAGCAGCGGGTTTTGTAGCAGTTTTAACAGCAATTGTAACGGTAAGCTACCATGCAATAAAAGCGGGGATAGCTAACCCGGTGGATAGTTTGCGTTCAGAGTAAGATAGTCATTGGGCATTAGTCATTTGTTTATTGGGATGATTAATTAAAATGTCCAATGCCTACAATATCTTAAGCACCAATAACTAATAATCAAATAAAATGATAAAAAATTATGTAAAAATAGCCTGGCGCAACCTTTCTCGCAACAAAGGTTTCGCTATTACCAACCTGCTTGGTTTAACCATTGGCATTACCTGTACTATTTTTATTTTTTTATGGGTAAACGATGAGCTTACTTTTGATAAGTTTAACACAAACTACAAAAGCATTTACCAGGTAATAGCTAATCGTGATTTTAAGAACAACATATTTACAGATAATAATATGGTGTTTCCACTGGCAAAATCATTGGAAACCGGTTACCCGCAGATAAAAAATGCGGTAATGTCAAGCTATGCCAGCCCGCAGCTGTTTGTTTACGGGCAAACCAAATTGAAAAAGAATTTGGTTACAGTAGGCGGTCGCTATTTTGATATGTTTACCTGTAAGTTTATTAAGGGCAGCGCCTCTACAGCTTTAACAGAGCCAAACAGCCTTGTTTTAACAGAATCAGCAGCAAAATCTTTTTTCGGCACTGCCGATCCGATTAATAAAACACTTAAGGCCGATAACCAGCTACTTAAAGTTACAGCCGTTATTGCTGATATGCCTGGCAATTCAACCCGCCAGTTTGAGTGTATGTCCTCTTTTAACCCATCTGATCCTCAAGTTCAGAACGCCATGAAGGAATGGCAGAACTCATCATACATGGTTTATATCCAAACAGTGCCTAATCCTAATATCATTCAGTTAGAGAAATCCATTAATAAAATAATGTTTGATCATAATCACGACAAGATCAGCACTTATTTTACAGTGCCAATGAACAGGTGGCACTTATACAGTGATTATAAAGACGGCAAAAACACAGGCGGGCAAATTGAGTATGTGCGGCTATTTACCATTATAGCCATTATCATATTGCTTATTGCCTGTGTAAACTTCATGAATCTTTCAACCGCCCGTTCCGAAAAAAGGGCCAAAGAAGTTGGGATCAGGAAAACACTGGGGTCTGATAAAAAACAACTCATCCTGCAGTTCTTTTCCGAATCAATGATGCTGTCGCTTGCTGCATTTGTTTTCTCGGTTATAGCTGTATTTTTATTAATGCCATCATTTAACTCTTTGGTTAATAAACAATTGCATTTAAACCTTGCCGATCCATTATTCTGGGCGGGGTCTGTAATAATTATTCTGTTTACTGGTGTTATGGCAGGCAGCTATCCTGCCTTATATCTTTCTTCCTTTAATCCGGTTAAGGTATTAAAAGGCACATTTGCAGCCGGAAAAAGTGCGGTATTACCAAGGAGGATCCTGGTTGTAGGCCAGTTTGTGATCTCCATTTTCCTGATCGCGGCCACGCTTATTATATATAAACAAATTCAGCATGTTAAGGACAGGAATCTTGGCTATAACACCAATAACCTGATCATGCTGCCATCAACCCAGGCTACAGACAAAAACTATGCAGCTATTAAAAACGATCTGTTAAAATCAGGATTAATAAAAGAAGTTACCCGCACTTCATCGCCAATCACCGATATCTGGTGGCGGTCGCCCTCTCCATCATGGCAGGGAATGCCTACTGATGCTAAAATTATATTTTCAGGCATCCAAACCGATGTGGATTTTACCAAAACTATGGGCATTAAACTGTTGCAGGGCAGGGATTTTTCAGGCACACCTTCTGATTCTGTCTCTATGATACTAAATAAAGCGGCTATTGATGCGATGAAAGTCAAAAACCCGGTTGGTATGCAAATGAGCTACGGACCAAAAAAGTACACTGTGATAGGCGTAATTGACAATGTGGTGATGACCTCGCCTTATGCTCCTGTTGATCCACTAATGGTGTATTATAGTGCCCGCGGCTCTTCCTATATCACCACACGACTAAATGATGCTGTACAGCCACAAAAAGCAATTGAGCTTTATAAAAAGATCTATACCAGATACAGCCCGGCCGATATTTTTGAATACCAGTTTGTTGACCAGGAGTTTGGGAAGAAATTTATTGCCGAAGAGCTGATTAGCCATTTAACCAACATTTTTGCTGGCCTGGCAATCTTCATCTGCTGTATCGGCCTTGCTGGTTTAGCCTCATTCACCATTGAAAAACGTTTCCGCGAAATTGGGATCCGCAAGGTATTGGGCGCTAGTTTAAAACAATTATTAATGCTTATAGCTACAGAGTTTTTAAAACTGGTACTGGTGGCCTTTGTAATATCGGTACCGCTAACCTGGTGGATGATGCATAATTGGCTGCAAAAATATGCTTATCACATCGATATCAGCATTTGGATGTTTGGCGCTGTAGGTGCCCTCATTTTATTGCTAACTATGATTGTGGTAAGCCTTAACACCATGAGCGCCGCAATGGCAAACCCGGTTAAGAGCCTGCGTTCCGAGTGATTAGAGGCTAGAGATTAGTTGGATTGCTCAAAACTACAAATCTGGCTATTAACCACCAGACACCAATGACTAATGACACAATGACAAATGACTAAAACATGATACGGAATTACATAAAAACCATGTGGCGCAGCCTTACCAGGAACAAAGGCTATAGCTTTTTAAATATAGGGGGCCTGGCTATAGGAATTGCTTGCGCATCGCTTATTTTTTTATGGGTTGAGGATGAAGTAAACTTCGATTCGGTAAACACAAAGAAAGACAGGCTTTACATTGTGCGTGAAAACCAAAAGTATGATACTTATGTATTTACGCATTCTTCGACCCCCGGATTAATGGGCCCGGCTATGAAGGCTGAACTTCCTGGCATTGCAAATACTGCACGTGCATCTGAAGGTGGCACGTCGCTGCTTTTTTCGAAAGGAGATAAATCAGTCTTCGCCTCTGGCAAATACGCCGACCCTGCTATTTTCAGCATGTTTACCCTGCCATTTGTAGAGGGTAATGCTGTTTCGGCATTTTCACAGCTTCATTCGCTTGTTATAACCGAAAAAACTGCCATAAAGTTTTTTGGTACCGATAAAGGTGTTATAGGTAAAAGTATAAGAGTTGATAATAAGCAGGATTATACAGTATCGGGCGTTATTAAAAATTTTCCGGCTAATTCTTCACTACAGGTTGAATGGTTTATGCCTTATAAAATTTATTTTGATCAAAGTCCGTGGTTAAAAGAGTGGGGGAATCAATCAACAATCACTTATGCTGAACTAAAACCCGGTGTAGATCCGGAAACTGTAAATAAGCAGCTTTATAATTATATCCAAAAACGAGTCCCCACAACCTTAGGTCATTCATTTTTGTTTTCAATGAACGACTGGCACCTGTATGATGATTTTAAGGATGGCAAAAAAACAGGTGGTGGTCAAATTGAATATGTTCATTTGTTTACCATAATTGCGTGGATCATTCTGTTCATAGCCTGTATTAACTTCATGAACCTGGCTACTGCCCGTAGCGAAAAACGTGCCCGTGAGGTAGGCGTTCGTAAAGTACTTGGTGCCGGGAAGAAACTTCTGATTTTCCAATTTATAGGCGAAGCCATATTTATGGCATTTATCTCCGCAATATTTGCGGTAATAATTATCATGCTTGTATTGCCGGCCTTCAATATATTAGTTCAAAAACAGCTAGTGCCGGGCTTTGGCAATCCCTATCATCTTGTTGCTTTGCTGTTTATAGCTATAACCTGTGGAATTATTGCGGGTAGTTACCCGTCATTGTACCTGTCTTCGTTTAACCCTGTGTCCGTATTAAAAGGGATAAAAATGAAGGATAGTGGTGCTTCCTATATCCGGAAGGGATTGGTGGTTTTGCAATTTACAGCATCAATAGTACTGATTATTAGTACCATAATAGTTTACCAGCAGATCCAGCATGTTAAAGACAGGAAACTGGGTTTTAATAAGGATAACCTTGTTGAAATGGATCTGCAGGGCGATATGGCCAAAAATTATAATCCTATAAAACAGGAGTTTTTAAGCACCGGTTACGTATCAAACGTTGCACTTGCCGATCATGGTATTATTTATAACGGAAACAACACATCTGGCCTTACCTGGGCCAGCAAGCCTGCCGGCTCACAGGTGTTGGTATCACAACGTTATGTAACTCCTGAATTTATGGAAACCTCTGGTCTGAAAATACTGGAAGGGCGGAATCTTACGATGGCAGACACCAACACGCCTTTAAGAATGGTTATAACCGAATCAATGGCTAAGTTAATGGGCAAAGGCAGCGCTGTTGGGAAAACTGTTCATGGTGAAGGCGATACAACATCTGCCATAGTTGTAGGCGTTGTGAATGATTATGTATATGGCGATATGTATGGCAAACCCGATCCGGTAATGTTTTGGAGTGTGCCCCCGCGACATGCAACAATTATGTATGTGCGCCTGAAATCGCAAAATGATGTTGAAAAATCGCTGGCAAACCTGCAGGCTGTATTAAAAAAATATAACCCGGCTTATCCATTCGATTACCGTTTTGTTGACGACCAGTTTAACCAGATGTTTAAATCTGAAATGCTGGTAAGCAAGCTATCAAGGGTATTTGCGTCGCTTGCAATCATCATTTCGTGCCTTGGCTTATTTGGCTTAGCTGCCTATACAGCAGAACGGCGTACCAAAGAAATTGGCATCCGTAAAGTGCTTGGCGCAAGTGTGCCAGGTTTGGCAGGTTTACTTTCAATGGAGTTTTTGCAGTTGGTTGTACTATCGTGCCTGGTGGCTTTCCCGGTAGCTTACTGGGCAATGCACAACTGGCTCAAAACCTATCAATACAGGATTGCAATAAACTGGTGGGTGTTTGCCCTTGCAGGTATTGCAGCCGTAATAATAGCTATTGTTACCATAAGTTTTCAATCAATTAAAGCGGCAATGATGAACCCGGTAAAGAGCTTGCGTTCCGAGTAATGTTAGTCATTGGGCATTAGTCATTTGTTTAACCGGATGATTGATCAAAAGGTCCAATGAAACCGCTTTAAGACACTAATGACCAATGACATAATGGCTAATGACTAAATAAAATGATAAAGAACTATATAAAAATTGCTTTCAGAAACCTTTGGAGGCATAAAAGCTTTTCGCTGATAAATATAATAGGGCTTGCAGTAGGAATGGCAGCCTGTTTCCTCATCTTCATGTATGTGCGGTTTGAGTTGAGCTATGACAAGTTTAACCAAAACTTCGGCCAGGTATACAGGCTGAATACAGATATTAAATCACCAAACGAAGTGCTTCACTGGAGTAGTGCATCCCCGCCTATGGGGCCTGCATTACAGGCTGATTACCCGGAAGTAAAAGCAAATACCAGGGTTTTTGGAGCAAGTTTTTTAGTGACGAACAAAAACGAGAAGTTCCAGGAAAACAATATCAGCTTTACTGATCCTGCCATATTTAAGATCTTTACCTTTCCATTTATCCATGGCAATCCTGAAACTGCGCTTAAAGATCCATTCAGCATGGTATTGACGGAAACTATGGCAAAAAAATATTTTGGCAGTACAGATGTTGTTGGTAAAACACTCCGCTTAAATGACAAGCAGCCAGTCACCATTACCGGTGTAATTAAAGATGTTCCCCTCAATTCGCACTTCAGCTTTGATATGTTGATTTCTGCCTCAACAATGGAAAAGATGAAGTTGATAAATATGAATGAATGGGGTAATTTCAGCAACTCTACCTACCTGTTGATCCCCGACGCGGGCGCTGCCGCAAAACTGCAGGCAAAGCTCCCGAATTTTTTAATAAAGCATATCAGCGAGGATAAACGTAGAAAAGGCTATAACTACGTGCTGTTTGTGGAACCGTTAAAAGAAGTTTATATGGATACTTTCAGAGGGGCACCGGTTAATGGCAATCTTTCAAATGTGTACATATTTTCAATAGTGGCCATATTTATTTTGTTGATTGCCTGTATAAATTTTATAAACCTTACCACTGCAAGAGCCACAGAACGGGCAAAAGAAGTAGGGATCCGCAAAGTGGTGGGGGCAGAAAGGGGGCAACTTACCGCGCAGTTTTTAGGCGAGTCAGTTATCATTTGCTTAATCTCATTTGTCATTGCGGCGGCGTTAAGCCAACTGTTATTGCCAATGTTTAATCAATTGGCGGGCAAGATTATCAGTCATAGTATTATTGAGCACGGTTATATTTTTATACTTTTTATTATAGCGCTGGCAATTGGATTTATTGCAGGTATTTATCCCGCACTCATACTTACTAATTTTGATATTACAACCGTACTCAAAGGGCGTTTTACCTCGTCTGTTAAAGGGATCTTTTTACGAAAAGGCCTTGTTGTTGTACAATTCACTATATCAATAGTGCTTATTGTGGGTACTATTATTGTGTATAACCAACTCAATTACATGCGAAACCAGTCGCTGGGTTTTCAAAAAGATCAAATGCTGATCCTTGATTTTAGCGGCGACTCCCTTGCCCAAAGCATGAGCGAAACTATAAAGCATGAGCTAAAGCAGATCAATGGAGTACTATCCGCATCCGGCTCTGGCACAACACCGGGAAACGGTAATAGCGTTGCTTATTCAGAAGTTGAAAGTCATTCGGGCAGTTTGCTGTCAATGAATATGAACCTTTACGATGTCGATTTTGATTTTATCCCTCAATACGGAATGAAAATGGTTGCCGGGCGTGCATTTTCAAACGAGTTTGCTACCGATTCAACAAAAGCTTTTGTTATAAATGAAACAACCGTAAAAGACCTCGGTTATGCATCGGCTAAAGACGCAATAGGTAAAAAGTTTAATCAATGGGGGCGTAAAGGTACAATTATCGGGGTTGTACAGGATTTTCATTTCGAATCGCTGCAGCAAAATGTTAAGCCCTTAAATCTGAGAATAAACTTGCACAACATAAATGTATTTACGCTAAAAGTCAAAGGCGGTGATATCCCAAATACTATCGCTGCTGTGCAAAGCAAATGGAAAACATTAGTTCCGCAAAGGCCGCTAACCTATTATTTTTTAGATCAGAATTTCAATAAACAGTACGCAACTGAAGACAGGTTTGGTAAGCTGTTTATGTACTTTGCTGTGCTGGCTATCATGATCTCTTGCCTGGGCCTGTTGGGTCTTGCTTCTTACAGCACCTTACAGCGTACCCGCGAAATTGGGATCAGGAAAGTACTGGGTGCAAGTGTTCCGGGAATAGTAAATATGTTATCAAAAGAGTTTATGCTACTGGTGGGTATTGCAGCAATAATTGCCTTCCCGATTGCATGGATTGGGATGCATAGCTGGTTAAAAGATTTTGCCTACAAAGTAAATATCGGCTGGTGGGTGTTTGCTGTGGCCGGCATATTAGCGATGATGATTGCTGTTACAACAGTAAGCTTCCAGGCTATTAAAGCAGCATTGGCAAATCCGGTTAAAAGTTTAAGGAGCGAATAGGGGTAAAAGGTGAATTAATTGTATGAATTATAATTAATTAATGTAAAACAGGTGCAACCTAATAAGTTAATAAGTCGTCTAATTCAAAGGCCCATAAGCTAACAGTTCACCTAAAACAAATCGCCATGATAAAAAACTATATTAAAACCGCTTTTCGCGGACTGATGAAGAATAAGGGATTTACCTTTATTAACGTGCTCGGCCTTGCTTTGGGCCTGGCTACCTGCCTGCTTATTGTATTTTACGTGTTTGATGAATTAAGCTTTGACAGGTTTAATACCAAAGCCGACAGGATCTATCGTATAAACAATAATATAAAATTCGGCGGCAACGAAAACTCCTACGCTGTATCCCCGGCACCAACGGCGGCGGCTATGAAAGCAGATTTCCCCGAGATTGAGCAGGTGGCACGATTTAGGGATAACGGCGGAAACCAGGTAAAAAAAGGCAGGCAAAATATAGTTGAAGACAGGATGGTATATGCTGATAATTCCATATTCAGCATTTTTACGCTGCCAATGATTAGCGGCAGCACCTCAAATGCATTAACTGAGCCCCATACGGTTGTTATTACCGAAAGAATGGCCAGAAAATATTTCGACCGTACAAATGTGGTTGGGCAAACATTAACTTTTAACGATACTTCACTATATAAGGTAACCGCGGTAATTAAGGATATCCCTAAACAATCGCATTTTAATTACGATTTTTTTATTGCGATGCCCGGTTTGGCCGAAAGTAAAGAAGACGCCTGGTTAAGCAATAATTTCAATACTTACATAGTGCTCAGAAAAGGTGCTGACATCAATAAGCTTACGGCTAAAATGCCTGAGTTCATGATAAAGCATGCAGGTCCGCAACTACAAAGCATGATACATTTAACATTTAGCGACTTTGAAAAAGCAGGCAATTATTACAAGCTCAGTTTTATTCCACTTGAAAGAATACACCTTCATTCAAATAGTATTGCCGAAATGAGCCCGAATGGCGATATAAAATATGTGTATATATTTTCGGCCGTTGCTATATTTATTTTACTTATTGCCTGTGTTAATTTCATGAACCTTTCTACTGCGCGGTCATCAAACCGTGCCCGCGAGGTTGGGGTGCGTAAAGTATTAGGATCGCCGCGTAAATACCTGATAGCCCAGTTTTTAACAGAATCGGTATTAGTAACCTTATTTGCCACACTTATTGCACTATTGGCTGCCTGGCTCTTTTTACCGGCGTTTAATAAAATGGCCGGCAAAGAACTCATCATAACCGCTCAAATAATATCGTGGTTATTACCAACCTTATTGCTGATAATTATTGTGATTGGCTGCCTGGCAGGCTCATATCCCGCTTTGTACCTTTCAGCTTTTCAGCCTATCGATGTATTGAAAGGGAAAATAGCATCAGGCTTTAAAGGTGGTATATTCCGTAGTACATTGGTTGTTTTCCAGTTTTTCATTTCCATTTTTCTAATTATTGGCACGCTGGTGATATATAACCAGCTTAAGTATATCCAAAGTAAAGATCTGGGCTATAATCGCGATCACGTAATGATCGTACGCAACGTTTGGTCGATCGGTAAGGCCGCCAAATCCTTCCGTGATGAAGTTAAGGGCCTGGCAGGCGTACAGGATGCTTCACTTAGCGGCGCTTTGCCAACTGGCGGATATGGCAACAGTACCACATTTTTTAAAGACCCTGTAATGAACCAAAAACGGGCGATACTTACACAAATATGGCCGTCAGATGAAAATTACCTGCCTACTCTTGGAATAAAAATAGTAAAGGGCAGAAATTTTTCTAAGGAAATCCTCACTGATTCAACTGCTTTGATTATTAATGAAGCCGCCGCGAAAATGCTCGACTTTTCAAACCCTATAGATCAGTTTCTTTATACGCCGAATGACAGGATGGGCAAAAATATAAAGAAGTATCATGTCATCGGGGTAATGAAAAATTTCAATTTCAGATCGCTAAAGGATAATATAACCCCGTTGATTTTTAACATGGATGAAGACAGGGGAGCGGTAAGTGTGCGGATCAGGTCTGCCAATATTCCGGCAATAATCCAACAGATAAAAAATAAGTACAACTCGTTTTCCCCAACCCAGGAATTTAATTATTCATTTATGGATGAGGATTTTGATGCCATTTACCGTTCAGAGCAGCGGATTGGCACAATCTCCGTTGCGTTTACGTCGCTTGCTATTGTAATTGCCTGCCTGGGGTTGTTTGGCCTGGCCGCTTATGCTGCAGAGCAACGCACTAAAGAAATTGGGATCAGGAAAGTTTTGGGTGCCAATATTTCAACCATAGTAGGCATGCTGTCGAAGGATTTTATTATACTGGTACTTGTAGCTATTGTGCTGGCAACGCCGCTGGCCTGGTGGGCCATGCATAGCTGGCTGCAGGGATTCGCTTACCGCCAAAATATTCAATGGTGGATCTTAGCTCTTGCCGGTGGCGGTGCAATAATTATAGCTTTTGTAACCATCAGTTTTCAATCAATAAAAGCCGCCATTACAAACCCGGTTAAAAGCCTTAAAAGTGAGTGAGGTTAGTCATTGGTCATTAGTCATTGGATGGGTCGGATTTGGATTCAGTTTGACTAACTTAATAACCATGGCTCATCATAATATAATTTACTAATGACCAATGACACAATGACTAATGACTAACATATGATAGAGAATTACATAAAAATTGCCTGGCGAAATCTTGTTAGGAACAAGATAAGCAGTATTATAAATATAAGTGGTTTAGCTATTGGCCTGGCCTGCGTGCTGCTGATTGGAATGTATGTAGCTGATGAATTAAGCTATGATCGTTATTTTAAAGATGCTAACCGCATTTACCGGGTTAATCTTGATGGAAAAATGGGGAATAATCAATTTAATATTGGGCATACCCCGCCGCCGGTTGGTGCAGCTTTAGTAAACAATTACCCGGAAATTGAAAGCTACACCCGCATCTTTTTACCCGGCGACGAGATCGTCCATTATGAAAACAAAGGTCAAAGAAGCTCGATAACTGAAAAAAGTTTGCTTGCCGTTGATTCTAATTTTTTAAGATTCTTTAAATTTCAGTTAATAGCCGGTGATGCAGCAACCTGCTTAAACGGTATCAATTCAATTGTAATTACTCAAAAAGCCGCTAGAAAGTACTTTGGAGATGAATCGCCAATAGGTAAAACTTTAATATTTGATGAATATGCTACACCATTTACAGTAACGGCTGTTTTAAAGGATCTGCCAAAACAATCCTCACTGCAATTTGATGTTTTGCAAAACACAGCAAGTATTCCAAATGTAAAACGCTTTAGCTGGAGCTGGGTGTGGCTGCAGATGGGCACTTACGTTAAATTTAAGGCTAATGCAGCAATTGACCCGGCAAGTATAACAGCTTTGGAAAGCAAGTTTCCGCAATTGGTAAAAACACAGGCTGCCAGCGCTTTTAAACGCATTGGTCAGCCTTATGACGAGTTTAAAAGAAAAGGTGGTAAGTGGGATCTGCATTTGCAACCTTTAACCGACTTACACCTTTATTCGGCAGATATTGGCACCCGGTATTTTGAACAAAGCGATATCAAATACATTTACATTTTTTCGGCAATTGCGTTGTTCATCATATTGCTGGCCTGTGTAAACTTTATGAACCTGTCCACCGCACAATCTGTAAAACGGGCGAAAGAGGTAGGCATTCGTAAGGTTTTAGGGTCATTAAGAAAGCAGCTGATCCGCCAATTTATTACCGAGGCCATATTGTACAGTTTCCTGGCGGCCATTTTTGCAATACTTATTGTGATACTGGCATTGCCGGCATTTAATCAAATAGCAAGCAAGGAACTTTCATTATTTGAATTCCTTAATTTAAAAACAGGCGTTGGTATTCTTTCATTAATAATACTAACCGGGTTGCTGGCAGGCAGCTATCCTGCGTTTTTCCTTACCTCATTAAAACCTGTTAGCATATTAAAAGGAGGCAACCTGTTTAACAGATCAGGAAGCGGCTTTTTTACGCGGAACGCCCTGGTGGTTTTCCAGTTTACGGTATCAACCGTGCTTATTATTTGTACCGTTGTTGTTTACAAGCAATTGATGTTTAGCCAAAGCAAGGACCTGGGTTTTAATAAAGAAAACGTAATTGTTATAGCGAATGCCGACCGCCTTGGTAAAAACGAGGAGGGCTTGCGTACGGAGTTATTAAGGCTGCCGCAGGTAGCTAACGCAAGTATCTCAACAAGCTTACCCACGAAACAGTCTTTCGGTGATACTTATATACCTGAATTAAACGCGAATGACGCGCACAGTGCCGAGAATAATATTATGCTCTCTTCATTTATTGTTGACGATGCATTTGTATCAACGTTAAATCTAAAAATTGAAAGTGGCAGAGCTTTCTCTAAAGATTTTAGCGATTCGGCATCGGTGTTATTAAACGAAACGGCTGTAAAACAAATTGGATGGAAGAACCCTATCGGCAAAACGCTGACCTATCCTGGTAATAACAACCAAAAATTTAAAGTAGTAGGTGTTGTAAAAGATTTTAATACCGAATCGTTAAGAACGGAGATAGCTCCTTTTGCATTATTCTATACAACTTCAAACACCTATCAAATTGGAACATCCTATTTTACTGTAAGAATAAAGCCGGGAGATTATAATACAGCAATAGAAGATATTCAGCGTAAATGGAAAGCGTTTGCACCTAATACGCCATTTGATTATAGTTTTATGGACGCGGAATTTGATGCGCTTTACCGCTCGGACCAAGTGATGGGGAAAGTTTTTACCGTTTTCACCATATTATCGGTGGTAGTGGCCTGTTTAGGTTTACTGGGGCTGGCAATATATACTGCTGAAAGGCGCATGAAGGAAATTTGCATCCGGAAAGTATTAGGGGCCTCGGTTCAAAACGTGGTAACCATGCTTTCAACAGACTTTTTAAAGCTGATTATTATTGCATCAATATTAGCGTTTCCTATCGCCTGGTATGCCATGAGCAATTGGCTGCAGGGTTTTGCATTCCGAACCAATATCAGCTGGTGGGTTTTTGCAATTTCGGCTGGGATAACGCTGGCAATTGCTCTTATAACCATTAGCTTTCAATCAATAAAAGCGGCTTTGACTAATCCGGTGAAAAGCTTGCGTTCCGAGTGAGGTTAGTCATTGGTCATTGTGTCATTGGTCATTAGTGGAAAAATCGCTAATGTGCTTTTACCCTTAGACCATTACTAATGACCAATGACAGCGAAGCGAATGACAAATGACTAATAACCAAATACCATGATAAAAAACTATTTTAAAACCGCCTGGCGCAACTTAGTTAACAACAAGTTTTACAGCGCCATAAATATTGTAGGGCTTACTGTAGGATTAACCGTTGGCCTGTTAGTTTTGCTTTGGGTTAATGATGAGCTTAGCTTCGACAGGTTTAACACCAAGGCCGAACAGATCTATAAAGTTAATGCCCAGATAGGTACAGGTACCAGTAAACAGGTTTGGGGTGGCGTACAAGGACCGGTTGCAACTTTTGCATTAAAGGACGTTCCGGGTGTTGTTAATGCGGTTAGGGTGGTTGATAATGGCCAGTATTCTATCTTCAGATATAAAAATAAATTATTGACTGAGGAGCGGGGTAAATTAAGTTATGTTGATCCTTCAATATTTAAGGTGTTTGATTTTAAATTGGTAAAAGGTAATATCAATAACCCTTTCCCAACTGATAATTCAATTATAGTAACAGAAAGCACAGCTAAACGTTACTTTGGGAACGATGATCCGATTGGTAAAATACTGCAGGTTGATAATAAAGATAATTATGTAGTTAACGGAGTTGTGGTCGATTTCCCGGGAAACTCATCCATCAATCAAAACATATTGTTCTCAATAAACGTGCGCAAAAACCAATATCGCGCTTCAGATTACTGGAAATCAATGGATGCTGATTGGGGTGATTACTATGTTACCACCTATTTGCAATTGCAGCCTGGTACATCAATAAAAGATGTGGAGGATAAACTCACTATGATCCATGTAAAAAACCAGGATGGGATTAAATTATCTGATGGGCATTACCTGCTTCAGCCCTTAACAAAAATGCATTTGTATGCGCCTGATGGAAGTTCATCGGCTATGCAAACGGTAAAAGTGTTTGCTATAGTTGCTATACTGATATTGTTAATAGCTGCAATAAACTACATAAACCTGAGCACTGCACGTGCTATGTTGCGCTCAAAAGAGGTGAGTGTACGTAAAATTATCGGAGCAGCCCGGATGCAGCTTTTCAGCCAGTTTATTGTTGAAACTGCTTTATTTTTCAGCATCTCGCTTATTTTGGCATTTGGGCTTATTACTATTCTTATGCCTGCTTACAATACATTATCAGGCAAGGATATGCATTTCGACCTGTTGAGTGGCACTGTTTGGCAGGTTGTAGGCTTAACGGTAACTATTACTCTAATTGCATCAAGCATATATCCGGCCTTGCTGCTTTCTTCATTCAAACCTATTAATGCACTTAAAGGCAAGCTATCATTAGGGGTTGGCAATTCAGTTTTCAGGAAAGTGCTGGTTGTTTGCCAGTTTGCTTTCTCAATCGGACTTATAATAGGTACGCTGATCATTAACCGGCAGCTTAGCTATATCCAGAATAAAGAATTAGGTTTTGATAAATCGTATGTTTTTTCTGTGCCCATGCGCGATATGGAGAATCATTATGAAGGCATAAAAAGTGAGTTGCTCAATCAAGCGGGTATATCAGGAGTTACCACCGGTGATAATAGTATTATTAGCCTTGGCAGCACTACAGGGGATACTGACTGGGATGGAAAAGAAAAAGACAGGTCGTTCATGATCCATCCAATGGGGATTGATAAAGACTTTATCCATTTTTTTAAGTTGAAATTAACAGCTGGCGCCAGCTTTACAGGCATAAAGCCAGACACTGCACATTTTATATTAAATGAAACAGCTGTAAGAGATGCCGGAATCCAGAACCCGATAGGCAAACGTTTTAAGCTATGGCAAACAAGCGGTGTGATAGTGGGGGTTTTAAAGGATTTTCATTTTGCATCGTTAAAACAAAAAATAGAGCCATTTATATTTTATTACCAACCGCATACCTGGCAGCTTTTTGTTAAAACAACCGGGAGGGACGCCCCAAAAGCATTAAAAGCAGTTGAAGCCACCTGGAAAAGGTATAACCCCAATTACCCTTTCAGCTATACTTTTCTTGATGAAACCTATGATAAGCTTTATAAATCAGATCAGCAGACAGGGACTCTTTTTGACATATTTGCCTGTATTGCCATATTAATTTCCTGTCTTGGTTTATTCGGGTTGGCAACTTATACGGCACAGGTAAAGGTTAAGGAAATAGGCATTCGCAAGGTATTGGGTGCAAGCGTGGCAAACATAACCTCCATGCTTTCGAAAGACTTTTTAACGCTGATCATTCTGGCCATTGCAATTGCCACGCCGGTAGCCTGGTATGCCATGAACAAATGGCTGCAAGATTTTGTATACCGCGCCACTATTCAGTGGTGGATCTTTGTTTTAGCAGGCATGGCAGCTGTTATTATTGCCTTGATAACTATAAGCTTTCAATCAATAAGAGCAGCATTGGCAAACCCGGTTAAGAGTTTAAGAAGCGAGTAAGAGAGGTGAAAGCATAAAGGTTAAAAGCGAAAGGTAATAGCTTGAAATTTTTATGCGAATATTTTAATCTGCATGCAACGTAATGACTGAATTATTGGTCTTTTAGAAAAAAACCAAAAACATCACTCAAATTAAATATGCTTAAAAACTACCTAAAAATCACCTGGAGAAATTTGCTTCGGCATAAAGCATTTTCCTTCATCAATATTTTAGGGTTGGCCATTGGTATGGCCAGCTCGGCCCTGATATTACTGTGGATCCAAAATGAGGTAAGCTATGACCAGTTTCATGTAAAAAAAGACAGGTTATATGAGGTTTATAACCGCTCGGCTTTTGATGGTAAGCTTTGGTGTTGGGGAACCACGCCAAAAGTGATGGGCAAAGTGTTAAAGCAAAGTTACCCGCAAATTGAAGAAACTGCAAGAACCACCGATAACACCTTTTTGTTTATTATTGGCGATAAACACCTGAATGTTCAGGGCAATTTTACCGATCCCGGGTTTTTAACCATGTTCAGTTTCCCTTTAATAAAAGGCGATCCAAAAACGGCTTTAAATACAATCCACAGCATCGTTATTACTGAAAAACTATCAAAGAAACTTTTTGGGGATGCCGATGCTATGGGTAAAACTATCAAAATTGATAGCAATGCCTATTTTAATGTAACCGGGGTAATGAAGGATCTGCCGAATAATACCCGTTTTCAATTTGAATATTTATTGCCATGGTCATACATGAAAAAAATTAACTGGGACGATGAGTACTGGGGAAATAACTCTATCCAAACCTGGGTTTTATTAAAAAAAGGAGTTACCGAAGCACAGGCTGATGCTGCTATTGTTCACGTAACTAAATCACATTCAGACACTAAAGATATCGATCAATTCCTTCATCCGTTAAGCAAATGGAGGCTATATTCTAAATTCGACGACAAGGGAAAAGTATCGGGAGGTAGAATAGAAACCATCAGGATCTTTTCAATAATTGCTGCCTTTATTTTATTGATAGCCTGTATCAATTTCATGAACCTGAGCACGGCTCGCAGCGAAAAACGTGCGCGCGAGGTGGGGATTCGCAAAGTGGTTGGGGCTTTAAGAAATTCATTGATCTACCAGTTTTTAGGCGAATCTGTATTGATAGCTTTTATAGCGGGAATTATAGCTTTAATTGCCGTACAGTTAAGTATTTCAGGCTTTAATATGCTTACAGATAAGCAATTATTTGTGCCCTACGGTAATCCGTATTTCTGGTTGTTTTTCCTGGGCTTTATTTTCTTCACAGGTATTATTTCAGGCAGTTATCCAGCATTGTACCTGTCATCGTTTAAGCCTGTAAGTGTGCTTAAAGGCACATTTAAAGCTGCTAATGCGTTGGTTACTCCACGTAAGCTGCTGGTAGTTATCCAGTTTACATTTGCTGTTGTGCTTATTGTTTGTACCATAATTATCAGGCAGCAACTTAAATATGCACAAGAGAGGGATTCGGGCTATAAAAAGGATAACCTGGTTTACGTGATGATGAAAGGAAGCATTAAGACAAATTATAAGGCTATTAAAAATGATCTGTTAAGCAGCGGAGCGGCAACAGCAGTAACCAAAACCAGTTCGCCCATAACCGAGGGCTGGAGTGACAGCTGGGGCTATAACTGGACTGGCAGGCCTGTTGGCGGAGAAAAGATTGATTTTAACATTTTTAACACTGATGGCGATTTTGTTAAAACAATGGGGCTTAAAGTTATTGCCGGCCGGGATATCGATATTATAAATTATCCATCTGATTCATCTGCAATGCTATTGAACGAAGCCTCGGTTAAAATTATGGGCTTTAAAAATCCCGTGGGCCAGGTAGTAAGGAATGGCGAGGGTAAAGATGCACAGCTGTGGCATGTAGTGGGCGTGGTTAAAGATTTTATATTACAATCACCCTATGAACCGGTAAGGCATATGCTGATCCAGGGGCCTAAAGCATGGTTTAATGTTATCCACTTTAAGCTGAATAATACCCATAACACCGCTGAAAATTTAAAACGTGCCGAACAGGTATTTAAAAAATATAACCCTGAATACCCGTTTGAATACAATTTTGTTGACCAGGAATATGCCCGCAAGTTTGGCGATGAGCAAAGAATTGGCACGTTGGCCAGTCTATTTGCAGGACTTACCATCATAATATCATGCCTTGGCCTGTTTGGCCTTGCAGCCTATATGGCTCAAAACCGGATCAAAGAAATAGGGATCCGTAAGGTTTTAGGTGCATCAGTTGCAGGGGTTACCACCATGCTGTCAAAAGATTTTTTAAAGCTGGTGATGATCTCCTTTGTAATTGCAACCCCAATTGCCTGGTGGGCTATGTATACCTGGTTAAAGGGCTACTCATACCGCATAACCATAAGCATCTGGGTTTTTGTTTTGGCAGCTTTTATAACAGTTTTAATATCACTGATAACAGTAAGCTTTCAAGCAGTAAAAGCGGCATTAACAAACCCGGTAAAAAGTTTAAAGGGGGAGTGAGGTTAGTCATTGATCATTAGTCATTAGGTCGTTTGTTTAGGCGGATGATTAGACTAAAATACCCAATGACACAATTTAGGACCTTAAAGTACTAATGACACAATGACTAATGACCAAATACAATGATAAAAAACTATTTAAAAATCGCGTGGAGGAACTTGTGGAGAAACAAATTCTTTTCAATCATAAATATCATGGGCCTGGCGCTTGGAATGGCTTGCAGTGTTCTCATTATATTATGGGTGCAAAATGAATTGAGTGTTGACTCATTTCATAAAAATAACGACAGGCTCTACGCTGTTATTGAGCGCCAATATTACGATCATAAAGTTATGGGACAATATTCCGTACCTGGTGTGCTGGCTGATGAAATGAAGAAAACATTGCCACAGGTAGAATATGCCGTACAGATGGCATGGAATAACCAGAATACCTTCCAGGTAGGAACCAAGATCCTGAAACTGGAAGGAACATCTGCAAGTGCCGACTATTTTAAAATGTTTAGCTACCCACTAATCCAGGGGAATGCGCAAACAGCATTAAACTCTCCGCTAAGTATTGCATTATCGCGTAAAATGGCTGTTGATTTTTTTGGCAGTCCGCAGGAGGCCATCGGTAAAACCATCCGTTATGAAAATAAAAAGGATTTTAAAGTAACAGCAGTTTTTGAAGACCTTCCTCATAATGTAGCGAATAAATTTGAGTTTTTAATCAATTGGGATAGTTTTTTAGATGAAAATAAGTGGGCAAAGGATTGGGGGAATAATGGGCCTATTGCTTATGTAATGCTTCGAACCGGAACTGATGCCGCATTATTTGATAAAAAAATAGCTCACTTTTTAGATACCTATGATAAAGACCAAAGCGCCGCCTTCCGTGAACAATTAGGGATCCAGAAATTTGAAGACGTTTACCTTCATAATAATTTTAAGAATGGAAAGCCTGAAGACGGCCGGATTGAATATGTGCACCTGTTTAGCATAATAGCCGTATTCATCCTGGTGATTGCCTGTATTAACTTCATGAATTTAACTACTGCCCGTTCTGTTAAAAGGGCGCGCGAAATAGGGGTACGGAAGGTAGTAGGAGCAGTACGTTCGGTTTTGATCAGGCAATTTGTAGGCGAGGCTGTTTTGCTTACCTGCTTTGCTACAATTATAGCCTTAGTAATAGTATTGCTATTATTACCGGTATTTAATTCGGTTACGCAAAAACAAATCGACTTTCCTTTTGGCCAGATCAGATTTTGGCTGGGCCTGACTGGCTTAACCCTTATAACAGGTTTACTATCAGGTAGCTATCCGGCTTTGTTCCTGTCATCATTTAACCCTGTTAAAGTGCTTAAAGGTGCAGTAAAGTTAAGCACAGGCGCAGCGTGGTTCCGTAAAGGGCTGGTGGTATTTCAGTTTGTACTATCTGTTGTGCTGATTATCGGTACCATAGTAATATCAAAACAGGTTAATTACATTCAAAAAAAGAATTTGGGTTATGATCGTGAAAACCTGATCTATATTCCGTTAGAGGGTGATCTTACCGCTAAATACAAGATCTTTAAAAATGAGGCCTTAAATATGCCCGGGATTCAGCAGGTTACGAGGATCTCCGACGCTCCAACTAATTTTGGCAGCACCACCGGCGGCGTAAGGTGGGATGGCAAAGACCCTAATGTAAACGTTATGTTTACTCAGGTATCAACTGGCTATGATTTTGTAAAAACCATGAAGCTTAAACTGGTTAGCGGAAGAGACTTTTCAAGAGATCATGCAACTGATTCCGTAGGTTATATAATTAACGAAACATCCTTAAAACGAATTGGTTATACCAACCCAATCGGCAAACCATTTACCATGTGGGGTAAAAAAGGCACTATCGTAGGCGTATTAAAAGATTTCCATTTTAACTCGTTGCACGATCCCATTTTACCATTGATCATCCATTTCGGCGAGGAAAATAATTATGGCATGGCGCTAATCCGCACCAAGCCCGGTCAAACTAAACAGGCTCTTGCATCTGCCGAAAAGCTTTGCAAAGAGTTAAACCCCAATTTTCAGTTCAGCTATTATTTTGCCGATGCTGAATATCAAAAGCAATATATAAGTGAACAGGTTGTAGGTAAACTTTCAAATGCTTTCGCTTTTTTAGCGATATTTATTTCGTGCCTTGGGTTACTTGGATTAGCCATGTTCACTGCCGAACAGCGAATAAAAGAAATTGGCATTCGTAAAGTATTGGGCGCAAGTGTAGGCTCATTATTTACTTTATTATCAAAAGAATTTTTGATCCTGGTTTTAATAGCTTTGTGTATCGCGTCGCCTTTAGCATGGTTAGCAATGCATAAATGGCTTGAAAATTACAGCTACCGTACTACTATTGATTGGTGGGTGTTTGTACTATCAGGCGTTATTGCAATAATGATTGCTTTAGTTACGGTAAGCATTCAATCTGCAAAAGCTGCACTGATGAATCCGGTGAAAAGCTTGCGGAGTGAGTGAAGTTGTCATTGGTCATTAGTCATTTAAAGAGTAGTTAATATTTTGAAGACTGATGATCAACAACCCTAACCTGGCAAACTAATGACTAATGATACAATGACTAATGACCAAATAATATGTTAAAAAACTATTTCAAAATAGCCTGGAGAAACCTTAAGAAAAACAGGCTTTATGCTTTTGTAAATATTACAGGCTTAACTGTTGGGATTGTAAGTTGCCTGTTGATAGGCGTGTACATTAAAGATGAGTTGAGTTACGACCGTTTTAATGATAACGCAGATAAAATAGTTAGGGTAACCATGGACTATGTCCAGGGTGGTGCACCGCAAAAAACATCGGTAACCGGCACAAAGGTGGGGCCGCAATTTAAAAGAACATTCCCTGCCGTTGATAATTTTGTACGCCTGGAAAAACGCGGCGGGGTTATAACCTACAACAACCGGGTATTTGAAGAAAATAGCATCCTGTATGCCGACCCTTCATTTTTTAAGGTATTTTCATTTAAGCTAATCAATGGGGATGCATCAGCGTTAAGCTCGCCTGAAAAGATCATCCTAACAGAAACATCGGCTAAAAAATACTTTGATACAGAAAATCCTGTTGGTAAAACACTAAAACTTGGCGACCAGAATTTTATGGTTTCGGCTGTTGCTGCCGATGCGCCTTCAAATTCACAGGTTAAGTTTGATTTTATTGTATCGTTCAGCAACCTCAATGCATCTAAAACTGAAAAATGGTGGGAAGCGAATTACATTACGTACCTATTGTTAAAGGATAAAGACCAAATTCAGCCTTTGCAAAAACAAGTTGCTGCTTATATGAATGGTATTAGTGTAAATGAGCTTAAAATGACGGGGAGCCACTATTTAACCTATCACCTGGAGCCTTTAACAAGTGTGCATTTGCATTCAAATCTCCCAAGTTCGTTGGAGCCAAACGGTAGTATTACCTATATCTATATAATGGTTATAGTGGCTGTGTTGATATTGATAATTGCCTGTGTAAACTATGTAAACCTTTCAATTGCACAATCGGCCGGACGTGGTGCCGAAATAGGCATTCGTAAAGTAATGGGCGCTGCAAAAAGTCAACTTTTCAGGCAGTTTATTGGGGAGTCGCTTTTTGTTACAGCTATAGGGGTATTATTGGCTATTGGCTTTGCTTTTGTACTATTGCCTTCATTCAATCACATATCAGGCAAAGAACTTCAGTTTAATGCATTGCTTGATCCGGCAATATTAGGCAGCCTGGTATTGCTGGGAATTGGAATAGGCTTTGTAGCAGGAGCTTATCCGGCTTTGCTGTTATCAAGCGTTAAGCTTGCAAAGATCCTTAAATCCGGATTTTCATTTACCTCAGGGCAAAGCGTGCGGAAATCGTTAATTGTTTTCCAGTTTATCATTTCAATTTTCCTGATCGTCACTACAGTGATTATACTACAACAACTGTCATACATCAGAAATAAAGATATTGGCTATAACAAAAGCAATGTAGTGGTTTTGCCAATAAACTGGAGAATGTTGCCAAAGGTTAAGGGACTTAAAAACGAGATCAGCAATGTTCCGGGAGTTGTGGGCGTTGCATCGGCCAATAATGAGCCTATTAACGTGCAATGGGGCGACGGTATTAATACTGCTGATGGTAAACAGATCTCGGTTAACGCATTGCCCATGGATGAGGATTTTATTAAAACTATGCAGTTGAAAATTATTGCAGGCACTGATTTTAATGAAACCGATGTGATGCAGATTGATACCACTAACCAGGGTAAAAATTTCCATTACTCATTTATGCTGAACGAGGCCGCTGCCCGTGAATTAGGCTGGACACCTCAAGAGGCAATAGGAAAAGAGATTTCAAAAGGCTCAACCGGCAAAATAAAAGCCGTGGTAAAAGATTTCAACTTTAAATCTTTTCATGACCCCATCGGCCCATTGTTGATATTTTTAGATCACGACCAAACACAAAACTTATTGATCCGCATAGACGGAAAAAATACAAGTGCGGCTATTCAAAATATTGAAAAGATCTGGAAAAACCGGGTACCTGAAAGGCCCTTTTCTTATAAGTTTTTGGATGATGATTATGATGCCATGTACCGCGGCGAACAGCGTACAGCTGGCGTGTTCACTACATTTTCGGCTTTAGCGATATTGCTGGCTTGCCTTGGCTTGTTTGCTGTTACCGCTTATGCAGTTGTGCAGCGTACAAAAGAAATTGGCATAAGGAAGGTATTGGGCGCAACCGTTTCAAGTATAATAGTACTTATTTCAAAAGACTTTTTAGGCTTAATAGTTATAGCTACTGTAATTGCATCGCCCATTGCCTGGTATATGGCACATTCATGGCTGCAGGATTTTGCTTACCGCATAAATATTCACTGGTGGGTCTTTATTGCGGCAGGGGCGGCCTCACTACTGGTTGCAGCAGTTACCGTAAGTATCCAGGCTATTAAGGCGGCTTTAGCAAACCCAGTGAAGAGCCTTAAAAGCGAGTAGTTAAAAAAGTTTGCAGTTTATAGTGGGCAGTTGGCAGGAAAATACCTGTAACTGCCCACTATTTGTTTGAAACTATCTTTTATTTTTCAGATACTGCCAACTGTAAACCGCCAACTGTAAACTTATTTTTAATACCATGCAACGTAGCACATTAAAAAGTAGTCTAATAGATAAATAAACTTAAAATAATGAAAACTTACCTTGCACTACTAATAATTGCCTGCTCAAGCACAGTTGCTTTGGCCCAGGGCAATTGGGATAAAACTCCTTATCAAACCAAATCACTGGCTAACGACGCGATAAAGGATGTATTTGTAAAAACATCAGGCGGCAGCATTTCTGTTAGCGGTGGAGGCGAATCGCCCCGTATTGAGATCTATGTACGTGGTAATAATGGCCAGGAACTATCAAAAGAAGAAATTGACAAACGCCTTAGTGATGACTATGAGCTTAATGTTTCTGTAAGTAATCATGAATTGCATGCAACAGCAAGAAGAAAGCATGAAGGTAATTTTAACTGGAGAAGACAATTGAGCATCTCTTTCAAAATATTCACACCAAAACAAGTGGCTACTCATTTAAACACCAGTGGCGGCAGCATTCACCTGGATAATTTAACCGGGACCCAGGAATTTAGCACTAGCGGTGGCAGCCTGCATATGGACAACCTTGCCGGCATTATAAAAGGCGAAACATCAGGCGGCAGCATTGATGTTAGCAACTCAAAAGATAACATCAATCTTGAAACAAGCGGCGGAAGTATCCACGCAAGAAACTGCCAGGGGAAAATAAGGTTAGAAACATCAGGCGGTTCATTACACCTTGAAGCATTAAATGGCTCAATTACTGCTAATACAAGCGGTGGCAGCATCCAGGCAAATGACATAAAAGGCGAATTAATTACCGGTACGTCAGGCGGCAGCGTTAATTTATCGGCTATGGCTTGCAGCCTTAATGCTTCAACCAGCGGTGGCAGCATGCATGTGGATATGTTGCAGTTAGGGAAATATATCAAGCTTGATGTTAGCGGCGGCCATGTGGATCTGAAACTTCCGTCAAACCAGGGTATGACACTTAATTTGTCGGCAAGTAAAATAAATACCGCCCACATCAGCAATTTTAGTGGTGAGTGGGAAAAAGACCATGTGAAAGGCACCCTAAACGGGGGCGGGGTACCGGTTAATGTTGAGGCCAGCGATAACCTGAGTATAAGCTTTAATTAATAGATTTAAATAGTTTTAATTAACGGTCCTGATGTGCTATTAGTAGCATGTCAGGACCGTTTTTAGTTTTAGTCCACGCGGGAAAAGCGTTCCATTTTTACAGCGGAACGGGTGGAACAAAGTTAAACATGTTGATTATCAGTAGTTTGCCAATTTGTAACGGATTAATAATATGCAAGTATCTGACAATCAGAATGTTTCATTGGTCTTTGTATCGAATTTACGCAAACTTAAACAAATCCGAAATTGAAATTCCGAAATCCGAAATCAAAACCACTGTTCGCAGGTGTAACACCCTGTGTTCGCTAATGATACAGTTGTAATTAAAAGTAAAATATAAATAATTGATTAATAGCATTTTATATAATTGGTATGCATTTTAAACTACTTATGAGAAACGCGGCTTATTATATTAAAATAAGCTGATTAATGAATGATAACTTATGATCAAAAACTTCATAATAACAGCCTGGCGAAATCTGAGGAGGAACAAAGTATTCTCATTTATAAACGTTTTTGGGTTAGCCGTTGGATTAGCCTGCTGTATGCTCATCAGCGCTTATTTATACCAGGAATTAACTTATGATACTTATTCTGCAAATGCCAAACAGCTCTACAGGGTTGCGCTTCACTCAAATGGAAACAATACCTCGGCCGATTTTCCAAATGTTGACGTTGCAGTAGGACAGGGCATAAAAAATGCTTTTCCGCAAGTATTGGATTTTACCCGCTTGTCTCAGCGGGGGCCGGTGTTTGTTAAATACAATGAAAAGCAGTTTAAAGAAAACAAGATCGTAATGATCGATCCTAACTTCTTTCACCTGTTTTCAATACCATTAATTGAAGGTGACAGTAAAGCTGCACTTACTGAGCCAAATACCGTAGTTATCACTAAAACATTCGGGAAGAAATATTTTGGGAATTCTCCGGCGCTTGGTAAAATGGTGAGTGTTGGCCCTAACCTTTTAAAAATAACCGGCATAATTGACGAAATTCCGGGTAATTCTCATTTCCATGCTGATGCGTTTATAAGCATGGCTACATTTGTTACGGCTACCACAAGGCAAACCTGGAGTAACGTTGGCTATTTTACCTATCTTCTGCTTGATAAAAATGCCGATCCTAAAAAGCTGGAGGCCGGTTTTCCGAAATTGGTTGCAAAAAATGTTGTTCCTGAAATTCAGCGTGATATGGGGGTGAGCCTTGCAGAGGCCCAAAAGTCTGTAAACTCTTTCCTGTTCTTTTTACAGCCTGTTACTGATATACATCTGCATTCAGCATCTAAATATGAGTTTGAGGCTAATGGCGATATTCACTATGTTTATATATTTGGCGCCCTCGCCTTCTTCATTCTGCTGCTGGCTTGTATAAATTTCACTAACCTGTCAACAGCAAGCTCATCAAACCGCTCAAAAGAAATAGGGATCAGGAAGGTATTAGGGTCAGAAAAAAACAAGCTTGTTTTGCAGTTTCTTACTGAATCAGTAATGCTTACCGCCCTGGCAATGCTTTTTGCGTTAGGTCTTATTTATCTGTTATTGCCATACTTTAATAACCTTGCCGGCAAACATATTGATATGTTGTTCTTCCTGAATTTCAGGGCGCTGGGTTTACAAATTGCCCTGATCCTTTTTGTTGGGCTTGTTGCAGGTATTTACCCTGCATTTTTCTTATCCTCATTTAAAATTCTGGCTGTTTTAAAAGGGAACAGTACTGTGCAAACTACCGGTCGGGGAGGGTTACGCAGCAGTTTGATCGTATGCCAGTTTGCTATATCTACAGCACTGATCATATCAACATTTGTGGTTTACCAGCAATTGCATTTTATGCAGAACAAGAAACTTGGCTACGATAAAAACCAGGTACTGGTAATAAATGATACCTATACACTGGGCAATAATATAGTAGCTTTTAAGCAACAGCTTTTAAATGATCACCGTGTGGTAAACGCCAGCATTTCAAGCAATGTACCGGGCTTCAATAATATGGGGGGTACCGAAATTTATGCTAAAAACCTGGCAGATAAAGGCGCCCGTACCGAGATCCAAAGCGGCATTTATTGGGTGGAGGATTCGTATATCCCAACGTTGGGGATCCAAATTATTAAAGGGCGAAACTTTTACCCGCCGTCGCCTGCCGATTCAGTTTCAGTTATAGTTAATGAAGCCGCTGTGCGCGATCTCGGTTTTGGAAATACTGATCCGATAGGTAAAACCATCATCCGTTCAGGTCAGCGCCATTATACCATAGTTGGGGTAGTGAAAGATTTTCATTACACCTCCGCAAAACAAAAGATCGCACCTTTAATGATGTTGCCATCTACTAATAGCCCGGGTTCAATAATTGCAAGGATAAAAACAGCTGATGTGCAACCTTTATTGGCAGATATAAAGCGTCAGTGGAGTTTATACAATCCCGGTACACCTTTTAGCTATTCTTTTTTGGATGAGCAGTATCAATCGTTATACAATACTGAAGAGCGTACCGGTAAGATATTTACATCATTTGCTGTTATAGCAGTTATAATAGCCAGCCTTGGCTTGTTTGGTTTGGCTGCGTTTATGATCCGCCAGCGGGTTAAAGAAATTGGGATCAGGAAAGTTTTGGGGGCAACAACAGGCAGCATCACAGTTATGCTATCAAAAGAGTTTTTAAAGCTGATAGTAATAGCATCGCTGATCGCGTTTCCGCTAACATGGTACGCCATGAGCAAATGGCTGCAGGATTTCGCCTACCGGATAGATATTCAATGGTGGGTATTTGTACTGGCTGCGGGCATTGCTTTATTGGTAGCTTCAGTTACAATCAGCTTTCAATCAATCAAGGCTGCACTGGCAAACCCGGTGAAGAGTCTGCGTTCCGAGTGAGGTTGGTCATTGGGCACTAGTCATTTGTGGATTAGACTAATTATCCAATAATACAATTTACAACCTCAAAGCACGAATGACTAATGACAGCGAAGCGAATGACAAATGACTAATATATGATAAAAAACTATTTCAAAACCGCGTGGCGGAACCTGGTGAAAAATAAGTTTTATTCCGTAATTAATATTGCGGGGTTAACCCTGGGCCTTGCTATAGGCATGCTTATTTTACTATGGGTACAGGACGAACTGAGTTTTGATTCTTTTCATACAAAAACAAAAAGCATATACCGTGTTAATTCATTTTTAGGCAGCGGAAGCACCAAAAGGATTTGGGATAATGCACAGGCGCCAGTAGCAACTTATGCTTTAAAAGAAGTGCCGGGTGTTAAAAATGCCGTTCGCATCTCGTCGGGATATAACAGCGTTTTTAGCTATAAAAACAAGCTGCTAAAGGAAAATAATACAGCATATACCGATCCATCTCTTTTCAGCATGTTTGATTTTAAATGGATAAAAGGAGACGCCAAAAATCCATTTCCTAATGATCAGTCTGTAATCATCACACAATCTACAGCGAAAAAGTATTTTGGAGAAGAAGACCCTATCGGGAAAGTGTTACAGCAGGATCATAAGGATAATTATACCGTAAGCGGTATAATTGCCGATTTTCCGGATAACTCAAGCATAAATTATGATATGCTGTTCTCAATGAACCTGGTAGCCAAAGAATATAACGGCAAGGGTTTCTGGAAATCACTTGATAGCAACTGGGGTAATTTTGGGTATACTACTTTCTTTGAAATTCAACCCGGTACACCTATAAAGCCTGTTGGGGAAAAACTGATCCGGATCCAGGCAAAAAACGCACCGTGGATAAAGGTGAATTTAAAGGAGAATGCCTATCAGTTACAACCACTTTCAACTATTCACCTGTACCAGGCAGATGGCACAGCATCAGGAATGCAAACGGTTAATATATTTTTAATTGTTGCTGTTTTAATATTACTGATAGCCTGCATCAATTATGTTAACCTTTCAACCGCCCGGTCAATGATCCGTGCTAAAGAGGTAAGCATCCGTAAAATTGTAGGTGCTCAAAAAGCACAGTTGTTTGCACAGTTTATTATTGAAACTGTTCTATTTTTCAGTATCGCGCTGGTATTTGCTTTTATACTGATTACTCTGCTAATGCCATACTATAACCAGATCTCGGGTAAACACATGCATCTTAACCTGGCTGATCCTGCTGTATGGAAGATAGTTTCACTAACGGTTGCCGGTACTTTAATCGCAGCATCCATATACCCAGCCTTATTATTATCGTCTTTTGAACCATTAAAGGCATTAAAAGGAAAAATAACCTTAGGCGTGGGCAATGTTACCTTCAGGAAGATCTTGGTTACCACCCAATTTATTTTTTCGGTTACGCTGATAATAGTTACCCTGGTAATTGGAAAACAATTAAAATACATCCGCGAAAAAGATCCGGGTTATGACCGTTCGCAGGTTTTCTCTTTCCAAATGGGCGAGATGCAAAAACACCAGGATTTGGTTAAAGCCGAACTAAGGAACCAGCCGGGTATTGAAGCCGTAACAGCATCGGATAATACACTGGTAAATAACGGAAATACTACCGCCGGTGTAGATTGGGATGGTAAAGACGCCAATTCGGGCTTTATTATTCACCACTTAGGAATAGATGAGAAGTTTATCCCGCTGATGAAAATTAAATTACTGGCTGGAAATAATTTTTCGGGGGTAAAATCAGATACAGCCCACTTTATATTAAACGAAACTGCTGTTAAATTAACCGGAATAAAGAATCCTATTGGTAAACGTCTGAAATTACAGGAAACAGAGGGAACCATTATAGGCGTTGTTAAAGACTTTAATACAGCATCGTTAAAAGAAAGAATTGAACCTACAGTAATTTATTATGAGCCTAAAGGTTATTTATTATATGTAAAAACCACGGGAAGAAACGCTGCTAAAGCCATTGCAGCAGCCACCCGTTTATGGAACCAATATAATCCCGGTTTTCCGTTTGAGTATAATTTTATGGATGAAGAATACGGCAACTTGTATAAAACAGAGCAGCGAACCGGTGTTTTATTTAACATCTTTTCGGCTATTGCAATTATTATTTCATGCCTTGGCCTTTTAGGATTAGCAACCTATACAGCACAGATCATGACCAAAGAGATTGGAATCCGTAAAGTATTGGGTGCAAGCGTGAGCAGCATAGTAGCCCTGGTATCGAAGGACTTTTTGAAACTGATTTTACTATCTATAACAATTGGTTCACCAATAGCCTGGTGGGCAATGAATAAATGGCTGCAAAATTTTGTTTACCGGATTGATATTAACTGGGTGATATTTCTTTTGGCAGGTTTGATATCGATAGGAATCGCGTTGATAACCATCAGCTTCCAATCGATAAAAGCCGCAGTGGCAAACCCGGTGAAGAGCCTGCGTTCCGAGTGATTAGAGGCTAAAGATCAGAGATTAGTTAAAAAAATCTCGGAGACAGGCACCAATAAACTAATGAACCAATAAACAATTGAACTAATGATAAAAAACTACTTTAAAACCGCATGGCGAAACCTGGTAAAAAATAAATTTTACTCGGTTATAAATATTGCAGGGCTTACCCTTGGCCTTGCTATAGGTATACTTATTTTATTATGGGTGCAGGACGAGCTAAGCTTTGATTCCTTCCATACAAAAACAAAAAATATATACCGTGTTAATGCATTTTTTGGCAGTGGAAGTGCCAAAACAGTCTGGGATAATATACAGGCGCCTGTAGCAACTTATGCTTTAAAAGAAATTCCGGGTGTTAAAAATGCGGTACGTATAAACCATGGTTACAGCAGTGTTTTTAGTTACAGGGATAAACTATTAAGAGAAGAGAATACAGCTTATATTGACCCTTCGTTTTTCAGGATGTTTGATTTTAAATGGCTGAAAGGAAGCGCTACAAATCCATTTCCAAATGACCAATCTGTCATCATCACGCAATCTACAGCCAGGAAATACTTTGGAAACGAAAATCCTATAGGTAAAGTATTACAGCAGGACCATAAAAATAATTATACGGTAAGCGGAATAATTGCCGATTTTCCGGATAATTCCAGCATTAATTATGACATGCTGTTCTCTATGAATCTCAGAGCTAAAGACTACAACGGCAAGGGTTATTATAAATCGCTTGATTCGAATTGGGGTAATTGTGGATTTATTACTTTTTTTGAGATTGAGCCGGGCACCCCAATAAAGCCGATTGGAGAAAAGCTTATCCGCATCCAGGCAAAAAATGCTCCAGGGACAAAGGTATCCTTAAAAGATGACATTTTTAGGTTACAGCCGCTTTCAAAAATTCACTTGTACCAGGTTGACGGCTCCGCATCAGGGATGCAAACGGTAAATATATTTTTAATTGTTGCTGTTTTAATATTGCTGATTGCCTGTATCAATTATGTTAACCTTTCTACCGCCCGGTCAATGATCCGCGCTAAGGAGGTAAGCATCCGTAAAATTGTAGGCGCTCAAAAAGCACAGCTGTTTGCGCAATTTATTATTGAAACGGTTTTGTTTTTTAGTATCGCACTGGTATTTGCATTTGTATTAATTACCCTGTTGATGCCATATTATAATCAGATCTCAGGTAAACACATACACCTTAACCTGGCCGATCCTGCTTTGTGGAAAATAGTGTTGCTTACGGTTACAGGCACCTTAATTGCATCTTCTATATATCCTGCCTTATTGTTATCATCTTTTGAACCATTAAACGCGCTAAAAGGAAAATTGATGTTAGGTATTGGCAATGTAACTTTCAGGAAGGTATTGGTTACCACCCAGTTTATTTTTTCGGTTACGCTGATCATTGTTACCCTAGTAATTGGTAAACAATTAAAATATATCCGCGAAAAAGATCCGGGGTATGACCGTTCGCAGGTTTTTTCTTTCCAGATGGGCGAGATGCAAAAGCACCCGGATGTGGTTAAAGCCGAATTAAGAAATCAGCCGGGTATTGAAGCTATAACATCATCAGATAATAAACTGGTAGATAACAAGCATTATACTGGGGGGGCAGACTGGGATGGTAAAGACCCTAATGTTACTACTATCATCCATCACCTGGGGATAGATGAAAAGTTTATCCCGCTGATGAAAATTAAACTATTGGCCGGAGCTAATTTTGCAGGGGTAAAAACAGACACCGCCCACTTCATTTTAAACGAAACAGCAGTTAATTTAATCGGGACGAAAAATCCGATAGGTAAACGCCTGAAATTATTGGGAAAGGAAGGTACCATTATAGGTGTTGTTAAAGATTTTAATACTGCATCGTTAAAAGAAAGAATTGAACCTACTGTAATTTATTATGAGCCTAATGGCTATTTATTATATGTAAAAACTACCGGGAAAAATGCAGCCAAGGCCATTGCGGCAGCTACCCGCCTTTGGAACCAATACAACCCCGGGTTTCCATTTGAATATAACTTTATGGATGAAGAATACGGCAACCTGTATAAAACCGAGCAGCGAACCGGGATTCTATTTAACATCTTCTCGGCTATCGCAATTGTTATTTCCTGCCTTGGCCTCTTAGGCTTAGCAACTTATACGGCACAGATCAAGACCAAAGAGATTGGCATCCGTAAAGTGCTGGGTGCAAGTGTAAGCAGCATAGTAACCCTGGTATCGAAGGATTTTTTGAAGCTGGTGTTACTCTCAATAATAATTGGTTCGCCAATAGCATGGTGGGCCATGAATAAATGGCTGCAAAATTTTGTTTACCGGATTGATATTAACTGGGTGATATTTCTTTTGGCAGGTTTGATATCGATAGGAATTGCGCTGGTAACGATCAGTTTCCAGTCGATAAAAGCGGCTGTTGCAAATCCAGTGAAGAGCCTGCGTTCCGAGTGATTAGAGATTGGAGATCGGAGATTGGGCGAAATTACTGGAAACTAAACGGTTTGGCTATGAACTATGAACCATCAACAATGAACTAAATGACCAATGACAGCGCAGCGAATGACACAATGACTAATGATTAAAACATGATAAGAAACTATTTTAAAACCGCGTGGCGGAACATCACCCGTAACAAGGTATATACAGCCATAAACGTACTTGGCCTTTCGCTTGGGATTTGTGCCTGTTTGGTTATTTACCTGATCACCAGTTTTGAGTTGAGTTATGATAATTTTCACCCTGATAAGGAACGCATTTACCGGATAGTGGCGAGGTTTCATAATCCGAACGGAAAAGCCGACGACTTGGGTTCTACCATCAGCGCTTTACCAATCACTATCCGGAACGAGGTAAGCGGGTTTGAAAATGTTACAGCATTTTATAATTATGCTTTTAAAGTTACCATCCCTGACGGGAGCAAAGATCCCAGGAAGTTTGACGCTGCGGAAGACGTATCAAGCATAATTATTACCGAACCCCAGTACTTTAACCTCTTTAAATATCAATGGCTCGCAGGTAACGCAGTAACTGCGTTAAAGGAGCCATTTAAAGTTGTGCTTTCTGAAACTGAAGTGCAAAAGTATTTTGGAAACGTTGAACCCCAGAACGTTATCGGCAGGAATGTTACTTACAACGATTCGCTGCACCTTACCGTTTCGGGAGTTGTTAAGGATTGGAGTAATAATACCGATTTTGGCTTTAAGGATTTCGTTTCATTTGCTACTATTCAGCACAGTTTCTTAAAAAACGATATTGATTTGCAGCATTGGGGCATGTGGGATTATAATTCACAGGGATATGTGAAGCTGGCAAAGGGTGTAACGCCCGCACAGATTGCAAAACAGTTTCCGGCATTTGTTAAGGCTCATGTAAAAATGCCACCAGGCTTCAGTGTTGAATTAAAACTACAACCTTTGGCAGATGTTCACTTTAACAGCGCCTATGAAGACTCTTACACCCGCAAGGCCCATTTGCCAACACTTTATGCACTTATAGGGATAGCCTTGTTTATTTTAGTGATAGCGGTAATAAATTTTGTTAACCTTTCAACGGCACAATCGTTGCGCAGAGCTAAGGAGGTTGGTGTACGTAAAGTGCTTGGAGGCAGTAAATCAAGTTTAACGGTGCAATTTTTAATAGAGACCTTTTTTGTAACGATAGTTGCTGTATTTGTTTCTGTTATGATGGCAAACCCCGTACTGGCTGCCTTCCATAATTTAATTCCACCGGGTGTTACTTTGGATCTGTTGAGCGCACCGGTACTGATATTTTTAGTTTCAGTAACGATATTTACAGGGTTGCTTGCCGGGATTTATCCCGCACGGGTGCTATCGTCTTATTTGCCTGTGATAAGTTTAAAGGGAGAGGGTTCGCAAAAGCTTAATGGGAAAAGTTACTTGCGCAAATCGCTTATCGTATTTCAATTTACAGTTTCGCTGGTTTTTATCATAGGCACAGTTGTTATCGGCAACCAGATCCATTTTATACTGAATAAGGATCTTGGCTTTAATAAGGATGCGATCATATCTATCCGTACAGGCTGGAATAATACAAGTGAGCAATTGACTGTTTATGCCAACAAGATAAAACAGCTGCAGGGAGTACAGTTAATAACCCGCCACCGGACAACACCGGCAGCAACGGGGCACCCCGGAACTTATATGAGTTATAAAGGCGCCACCGGTGAGAATAAAATTGATGCGTCGTTTGACTTTTGTGATGAAAATTATGTGCCGCTGTTCGGCCTGAAGATAGTTGCCGGCAGAAACCTGCGACATGCGGATACGTTAACAGAGTTCCTGGTAAACGAAACATGTGCCAAAGCCCTTGGATTTAAACGACCAGCAGATGCACTTGGGAAAATTGTTGAGGTCGGTATCAATAAGCAAAGGCGCGCAATTGTGGGCATTGTAAAAGATTTTCATTCAAAATCGCTGCACGAAGCTATCACCCCGTTCTTTTTGTGCTCTATCAAGGATAATGAAAGAACATTAAGCATAAAGCTGGCCACTGCAGGCAAACAAGCTGATGATTTTAAGAAGACCATCTCCCAAATAGAACAGATTTCTAAGGAGATTTATCCAAATGAGAAATTTGAATACAAATTTTTTGACGAAACCATTGCCAATTTATACGAAAAGGAGCAAAAAACAGCTAAACTAATGAGCACAGCCATGGGCATTGCCATCTTTATTTCATGCATGGGATTGTTTGGACTGGCTACGTTTACCGCACAACAGCGTGTTAAGGAAATAGGGATCAGGAAGGTTTTGGGTGCCAGTGCATCAAGTATCGTATCGATGTTGAGCAGAGATTTTATAAGCCTTGTTATGATCGCCATACTAATAGCATCGCCAATAGCATATTACTTTATGCATTTATGGCTGCAGGATTTTGCCTACCGGGTAAATATCAGCTGGTGGATCTTCCTGGTATCAGGGGTATCGGCAATACTGATAGCGCTGGTAACCATTAGTTTTCAGTCGGTAAAGGCTGCGCTGGCTAACCCGGTTAAGAGCCTGCGTTCGGAATAGTCATTGGTCATTGATCATTAGTCATTAGTGACTGATGCAAACCAATGACCAATGACAGCTCAGCGAAATGACTAATGACATAATGACTAATAACTAAATAAAATGATAAAAAACTATTTGAGGAGTGCTTTTCGGAATATCAAAAGGCACCCGTTTATTTCCTTCATCAACATATTTGGCTTAACCGTGGGGTTAACCTGCTGCCTGCTTATTTTGGCTTATATTATAAATGAGTATAGCTATGATAAGTTTAACAAGAACGCAAAAGATATATACAGGGTTACCCGGATCTTCTATACTGCTCCGGGAGTTGAAAACCTGCACCTGAGTGCGGTTGCCCCGCCTTTTGGCCCGCTGCTGCAAAATGCATTTTCTGATATTAAGAAAATCACCAGGATCTATCCAAATGGTACTATTGCATTAAAGTATAAGGAAAAGCTCTTTAATGAAAAAAATAGTGTTTTTGCTGATGAGAATTTCTTCACCTTATTTAATGTGCCGGTTGTAAAGGGCGATGCTAAAAGTGCATTGCTTGATCCGTATAGCATTATGTTGACAGAGGAAGTTGCCAGGAGATATTTTGGCGATGAAAATCCTATTAACAAAAGCATTTTATTAAATAAGCACGATTTTAAGGTTACCGGCGTTTATAAGGCCTTCCCTGCCAATTCGCACATGCACCCGCAGATTCTCCTGTCCTTTAATACTTTAAAGGATACCGCAATTTATGGTGAAAAGCAATTGCAAACCAATTATGGTAACAATGCATTCTATACTTACCTGCTGTTCCCAAAAGATTATAATGTTGAACACGTTAAAGCGCAGTTGCCTGACTTTTTGGATAAATATGTGCATTTCCCCGGAATGCCCGGCAACCTGAAAACCCAGCAGGTTACCAAGCTTGAACTGGAAAATTTGACGGACATCCATCTTAAATCGCACCTGGATGACGAGATTGAAGAAAATGGCGATATCAAACGTGTGCTCATCTTCTCGGCTATTGCACTATTTATTTTATTGATCGCCTGTATTAATTACATGAATTTATCTACAGCAAGATCGGCATTAAGGGCAAAGGAAATAGGAATAAGGAAAGTAATAGGTGCACAACGTAAAGAGATCATCGCCCAATTTTTAAGCGAATCGGTATTAATTACCTGGATGGCGCTGATATTAGCCGGCGTATCAACTGTTATATTAATTCCATTTATAAATACGCTTTCGGGGCAATCCCTGTCATTTGGCAGCCTGTTACACTTGAATGTTTTATTACCAATATTGGCGCTGCCATTTGTTATTGGCTTAATAAGCGGTATTTATCCGGCAATTTTCATGTCGTCGTTTTTACCTGTAAAAGTTCTAAAGGGGATAATAAAAGCAGGCTCCGGCGGTATTTCTTTCAGAAAGATACTTGTGGTTGTACAGTTTTCAATTTCCATAATTTTAATTGTAGCTACAACTGTTGTATTTCAGCAGCTTCAATACATCCAAAAAATAGCGCTTGGTTTTAATAAAGACCATATTATAACAATGAATTATCCTTATTCGCTAAACAGACAATATGATGCCTTTAAGGAGGATTTAAAAAGAAATGCTAACATTAAAGAATTAGGCATCTCGTCGCGCATTCCATCCGGCCGGTTATTGGACGATCAGAATGCAAAGATCATTGAAGGAGGATCGTTGCAGGCAATTAAGATCGATCTTAAATATATCACTACCGACTTTGGCTTTATCCCTACCTATGGGATGCAAATGGCAGCGGGCCGGAATTTCTCAAAAGCCATTGCAACCGATACTAACAACTTTATTATAAACGAGGAAGCGGTAAAGGAATTTGGCTGGAAAACAGCTGAAAATGCATTGGCGAAGGATATGGTTTACGGCAACGTAAAAGGGAAAATAATAGGGGTGGTTAAAGATTTTCATTTTGAATCACTACACCAAAAGATCATCCCATTATTATTCAGCTTACCATCACATGGTAACTACTATGGCAAACTATCAATAAAAGTAGATGGTAATAACACAAAAGCTACAATACAAACTGTTAAGGATACCTGGCACAAATACCTGCCCGAAACACCTTTTGATTTTACCTTTTTGGATGAAAAGTTTGGCCAGCTTTATAACAGCGAACAGCAACAGGGGAGCCTGTTCACTATTTTCTCCTGCATTGCTATATTCATTGCCTGCCTTGGTTTATTTGGGTTATCGGCCTTTACCATAAGCCAACGCGTAAAAGAAATTGGCGTACGCAAGGTATTGGGTGCAAGTATCTCACAAATAGTTACCGAACTGTCAAAAGACTTTTTGAAACTTGTAATTATAGCTGCAATAATTGCGTTGCCGGTAGCATTTTTTTCAATAAACAAATGGTTTTTGGGCGATTTTGCTTTCCGGATTAACATAAGCTGGTGGGTGCTGGCTATGGCAGCTGTACTTGCTTTAATTATAGCTTTTGTTACTATTAGCTTTCAATCAATTAAAGCGGCGCTGGCAAACCCGGTGAAGAGTCTGCGTTCTGAGTAAGACTGGTCATTGGGCATTGGTCATTTGTGTATTAAGATGATTTGATTAATGTCCAATGATACAATTTGCAGCCTTAAAGCACCAATGACTAATGACAGCGAAGCAAATGACTAATGACTAATGACTAAATAAAATGATAAAAAACTATTTTAAAATTGCCTTTAGAGGCTTCAGGAAACACAAGTTATTTACGCTGATAAATATTGTCGGTTTATCAATAGGCATTAGTGCCGCATTAGTAATTTACCTTATTGTTCATTACGATTTCACCTTTGATAAATTCCACAAAGACAGCGACAAAATTTATAGGGTTGTAAGTAATTTTAGCTTCCAGGGAAACCCCAGCTATACCTCAGGCGTTTGCGGCCCCTTAGCCGAAGCCATTAAAAGCCAGGCTACGGGGGTAGAAATAACGGCCCCCCTTTATTCGTTATCGCCTGATGTATTTATTGCCGGTAAAAAAAACATTCCAACCCGGTTTAAGGCCCAGGATAAAATTGTACTGGCAGACCAGGCATACTTTAAAATATTTAAATATGTGTGGCTTGCAGGCTCTTCAACCAGCGCGTTAAATGCGCCCAACCATGTTGTATTAACATCTGAGCGCGCAAAGCTTTACTTTCCATCATTATCATATGATCAGATGATTGGAAAGATTGTTACTTATGATACCTTAAAAACAACAGTTACCGGAATTGTACAAACAATAACAGAAAATACTGATTTCGCTTTTCATGATTTTATATCGTTTAGCTCAGCCCTCGCAAATAAAGATTTGGGCAGCTCACTGCAATTACATGAGTGGGAAAGTACAAATTCGGCATCTGAAGTCTTTATCAAGTTAGCGCCAACCGCTTCTGCAGCAAATGTTGAAAAGCAATTAAATACCATATTGAAAAAAAGCAGCCCTCCAAAACCTGAAGAAAAGGGAAGCACTCATGCGTTTGGCCTTGAACCACTGGGCAATATTCACTTTAGTGAAAAATACGGAACATTTGATTTTAGCTCATCGGCCAATAAAACAACATTATATGGCCTATTGGTAATAGGAGCGTTCCTGTTGCTATTAGGATGCATAAATTTCGTAAATTTAACTACAGCTCAAGCGACACAAAGGGCAAAGGAAATTGGCATCCGCAAAACCATGGGCAGCAGTCGTATGCAGCTGATTGTGCAATTTTTAAGCGAAACTTTTTTTATTACCCTGTTTGCTGTTATTATTTCGATGCTGCTTGCCCCGGTAATATTGAAGCTATTTGCTGATTTCATAGCCCCGGGCATTAAAGCGGATTTTATTCATCATCCGGATATTATCATTTTCCTTATAGTGCTCACTATAGTTGTAAGTTTCTTATCCGGTTTTTACCCTGCACTTATGCTGTCGGGATATAAACCTGTTTTAGTACTTAAAAATCAGGCGCAAAGCAATAGCAATAAAACCAGGAATGCCTGGCTTCGTAAATCGTTAACGGTTTCGCAATTTATTATAGCGCAGTTTTTTATAATGGCAACGGTTTTGGTTAGCAAGCAAATTTATTATGCGTTGCATAAAGATCTTGGGTTTAAAAAAGATGCCATTGTTTTTATACAAAGTCCTTATAAAACCCGTAACATGGACAAAAACATGGTATTATTGGGCAAACTGCGGTCAATACCACAGGTTGAGATGATAAGCATTGGCGGGGCGCCACCGTCATCTGGAAGTACCAATACAACAGCGGCCGTATATATGGATGGAAAAAAGGAGATCAAAACCGGTGTAGAGTTGAAGAGCGGTGATGAAAATTTTATTAAATTATACAATATCAAACTGCTTGCAGGCAGGAATATACAAAAAAGTGATACTGCAACAGCATTTCTGATAAATGAAAAGTATGCTAAAATACTTGGTTTCAAAAACCTGCATGATGCAATAGGTAAGCAGATTGGTAAGTTCAACGGTAATCATACAATGACAATTATTGGTGTTGTTGGTGACTTTTATGAGCGTTCGTTACAATCGCCTATCAATCCTTTGGCTATTCTTTTTGGAAAAAACACCTATCAGACAAGTACATTTCATATTGCCTTAAAACCGCAAACCGAAGGTGGGAACGAGTGGAAGAAAGCCATCGCTACAATGGAAAAGCAGTACAAGGAAGTTTATCCCGACGATGATTTCGACTTCCATTTTTACGATGAATCAATAGCCAAATTTTATGCCAGCGAGCAGCACACCTCAAAATTACTTACCTGGGCAACTGGCTTATCTATATTTATAAGCTGCCTGGGCTTACTTGGTCTGGCTATCTATACAACTAATCAACGGACTAAAGAAATTGGCGTACGTAAAGTGCTTGGCGCTTCGGTTGCGCAAATAGTAACTTTACTGTCATCAGAACTGGTGTTGCTGATACTGTTTGCGTTTATCCTGGTAACGCCAATAGCGTGGTATGCCATGAACAAATGGATAGAAACATATGCCGACAGGACACCGATAAGCTGGTGGATATTTGCCGCAAGCGGCGCCGGGATGCTAATAGCCGCTGTATTTACATCGAGTTTTCAAACGGTTAAAGCAGCAATTGCAAACCCTGTGAAGAGCTTACGTTCGGAATAGTCATTTGTCATTGGTCACTGGTCACTAGTGACTAATACAAACCAATGGCAAATGACTAGTGACCAATGACAGCGCAGCGAAATGACACAATGACTAATGACCAACCATAATGATAAAAAACTACTTTAAAACTGCTTTCAGAAGCTTTGGAAAGCATAAATTATTTACCCTGATAAACATTGTTGGCCTGTCTATAGGGATCAGTGCAGCTGTGGTTATTTACTTGATAGTTCATTTTGATTTTACGTTTGATAGGTTTCATAAAGATGGCGACCGCATTTATAGAATAGTAACCAATTTTACATTTTCAGGAGAACCCGGGCACAACAGCGGTGTGCCTGCACCACTGGCTTTGGCAACTCAAAGGCAGGTAACCGGGATAGATGTTACCGCGCCCTTTTTTACTTTATCCCAGCCAAGTGTTTTTATTGAGAGGGCAGGGAATACGCCCACAAGATTTAAAGACCAGGATAACGTGATCCTGGCCGACCAACGCTATTTTAAAATTTTGGATTATAAATGGCTGGCCGGCTCGTCAACCAATGCGCTTGATGCCCCCAATCAGGTGGTACTTACCTCAAAACAGGCAAAAAAGTATTTCCCGGAATTGTCGTTCAACCAGATGATAGGCAAAACGGTTACATACGATACTTTAAAAACCACGGTTACTGGTGTAGTACAGACAATAGAGCAAAATACCGATTTTACCTTTCATGATTTTATATCATACAGCACAGCCACTGCTAATAAAGCACTGGGCGATCAATTAGCGCTAAAGGAATGGGGAGATACAAACTCCGCTTTCCAGCTATTTGTGAAATTATCGCCAAAAACAACTATTTCCCATATTGAAAAGCAACTTAATGAGTTGCTCAAAAAGAATCATAAAGAAGACAAGGGCAATACAGAAGAATTTCGTTTACAACCTTTAAGCGATCTCCATTTTAACGCTGATTACGGAACATTTGATTTTGGACGCATAGCTAATAAAACCACCTTATACGGTTTACTGGCAATGGCTACTTTCCTGTTGTTATTGGGCTGTATTAATTTTATCAATTTAACCACTGCACAGGCATCGCAACGAGCAAAAGAAATTGGGATCCGTAAAACTTTGGGTAGCAGCCGCAAACAATTGATCTTCCAGTTTTTAAGTGAAACATTTATTGTTACACTTATTGCCGTATTGATTTCGGTAATGTTAACTCCGGTTATTTTGAAACTGTTTTCCGATTTTATTTCAAAGGATATAAAAGCAGATTTTTTACACCAGCCCGATCTGATCTTATTCCTGGTGATCTTAACTTTTGTGGTAAGTATTTTATCAGGTTTTTACCCGGCAATTATGTTGTCATCATATAAACCGGTGCTGGTACTTAAAAACCAGGCGCATTCAAACAGCAGCCAAACACGCAATGCATACCTGCGCAAATCACTAACAGTGATGCAGTTTGTTATTGCGCAATTTTTTATAATGGCTACAGTGCTGGTCAGTAAACAGGTGTATTATGCCTTACATAAAGACCTGGGGTTTAAAAAGGATGCCATAGTAATTATACACGCACCCTGGAAAAACAGCAAGTTTAGCCGGAATTTGGTATTTTATGATAAACTGCGTGCAATAGCGCAGGTAAATACGATAAGTATTGGCACTGACGCGCCTTCATCAAATAACACCTTGTCAACAGAAATGCTTTACATGGACGGTAAAAAGGAAATTAAAAATGATGTTCAGGAGAAATATGGCGATGAAAATTATCTGAAGCTTTTTCAAATAAAAATACTTGCGGGGCGCAATATCCAAAAGAGCGATACCAACCATGCGTTTCTTATTAACCAAACTTATGCCAAAATCCTGGGCTTTAAAAAAACCGCCGATGCTATTGGGAAACAGATAAAACAAAATGATAAAATGTGGACGATTGTTGGGGTAATGGCTGATTTTTATCAGCGGTCGTTACATGCTCCAATTAAACCGCTAGCTTTTCTTACAAACCCGGCTCTTAGCAGGAATAATGCATTTCTTATTGCTTTGAAGCCACAAACAAAAGATGGGAATGACTGGAAGAAAGCAGTTGCAAGCATGGAACGTTCATGGAAGGAAATTTACCCTGACGATGATTTTGAGTATCACTTTTTTGATGAAAATATTGCTAAGTTTTATGACAGCGAGCAGCATACATCAACCCTGTTAAACTGGGCTACGGGTTTATCCATATTTATAAGCTGCCTTGGTTTGCTGGGCCTTGCCATTTATACCACCAATCAGCGTACCAAAGAAATTGGTGTGCGTAAAGTGCTTGGCGCTTCGGTTGCTCAAATTGTATCTTTACTATCGTCAGAACTGATCTGGCTTATCCTGCTTGCTTTTGTACTGGTTACTCCAATTGCATGGTATGCCATGAACAAATGGATGCAAAGCTTTGCCGACCGTACCAGCATAAGCTGGTGGATCTTTGCCATAAGCGGAGCAGGAATGCTGCTGGCAGCAGTATTTACATCGAGCTTTCAAACGGTTAAAGCAGCAATTGCAAACCCGGTGAAAAGCCTGCGTTCGGAATAGTCATTTGGCATTGGTCATTAGTCATTAGTGACTGATGCAAACCAATGGCAAATGACCAATGACAGCGCAGCGAAATGACACAATGACTAATGACCTAATATCATGATTAAAAACTATTTTAAAATTGCCTTCAGAGGTTTCAGGAAACACAAGTTGTTTACACTGATAAACATTACAGGTTTGTTAATTGGCACAAGCGCGGCCATAGTAATTTACCTGATCGTACATTTCGAGCTTACATTCGATAAATTTCATAACGATGGCGACCGCATTTACCGGGTAGTTTCTAACTACTCTTTCCAGGGCGAAGTTGGCTATAATAGTGGGGTTTGCGGGCCGCTGGCAGGGGCAATAAAAAGCCAGGCTACCGGTGTTGCTGTTGTAGCACCTTTCTTTACCTTGTCTCAACCGAACGTATTTGTTCCGGGCAAAGCAGGCGCACCCCAAACCCGCTTTAAAAATCAGGACGATGTAGTATTAGCCGACCCTGAATATTTTAAAATTTTTAATTACACCTGGCTTGCAGGCTCGCCAAAAAGTGCATTAGGGGCACCCAACCAGGTTGTGCTGGCATCGGCACAGGCCAAAAAATATTTCCCTAATCTATCTTACGGGCAAATGATAGGCAAAGTAATTACCTATGACACCCTTAAAACCACCGTTACGGGAATTGTACAAACCTTAACGCAAAACAGCGACTTCACTTTTCACGATTTTATATCATACAGCACGGGTACTGTAGTAAAAGACCTTAAAGATCAACTCCAGCTTACCGAATGGGAAAGTACATCGTCGGCATCGCAGTTGTTTATTAAACTGTCGTCTACTGCAACGGCAGCCGTTATTGAAAAACAGGTAAATTTTATACTTAAGAAAAACAGCCCGCCTAAACCAGAAGATAAGGGAAATACTCACGGTTTTAGCCTGCAGCCATTAAGCGATTTACATTTTAATGGCGACTACGGAAACTTTGATAACGGCCGGATTGCCAGTAAAAGTACCCTTAAAGGCCTGCTGGTTATAGCAGCATTTCTATTGCTTTTAGGTTGTATAAACTTTATAAATTTAACTACAGCGCAGGCAAATCAGCGGGCTAAGGAAATTGGGATCCGCAAAACAATGGGCAGCAGCAGAGGGCAGCTTATCTTCCAGTTTTTAAGCGAAACGTTCATGATCACGTTAATTGCAGTTATCCTGTCGGCAATGCTGGCACCGGTTGTACTAAAATTATTTTCTGATTTTATTGCACCAGGCGTTAAGGTTGATTTTCTACATCAGCCCGATCTGATCCTCTTCCTGGTTAGCCTTGTGTTAATAGTAAGTCTCTTATCAGGATTTTATCCAGCCCTGGTGCTGTCGGGCTATAAGCCTGTATCTGTGCTGAAAAACCAGGTGAGTGCTGGCGGCAGCAAAAGCCGTAAGGCATTGCTGCGTAAATCGTTATCGGTGGCGCAGTTTGTAATCGCACAGTTTTTTATAATGGCGACCGTATTGGTAAGCAAACAAATCCACTATGCCCTTCATAAAGACCTGGGCTTTAAAAAGGATGCCATAATTGTAATAAACTCCCCATGGAAAAACCGCACTGAGGCACGTAATCAAGTTTTTTTTAATAAACTCAAGGCTATGCCACAGGTTGAGCTGGTTAGTGTTGGCGGCGCTCCGCCATCGTCAGGCAATACTAACTCAACAAATGTGAGTTACCAGGATGGGAAAAAAGAAGTAAAAACCGATGTTCAGTTAAAATTCGGGGATGAAAATTATATGAAGCTATACAAGCTTAAATTGCTTGCAGGCAGGGCTTTGCGCATAGGCGATACATCAAAAAGCGTGGTGATAAATGAAAAGTATTCAAAAGTACTTGGTTTTAAAACGCCAAACGCCGCACTTGGTACTGTGCTAAACCATTTTAATGGCCCTAAAACGTTGCAGGTTGTAGGTGTGGTGTCTGATTTTCATCAACGTTCACTCCACGAACCTATTAAACCGCTGGCCATATATACCGGCACCAATAGTTTTATGAAGGGCACATTCCATATTGCCTTAAAGCCTGAAACTGCCGGAGGCGGCGAATGGAAAACAGCAATTGCGGGCATCCAAAAAACATGGAAAGAGATTTATCCGGATGATGATTTCGGTTATAATTTTTTTGATGAGACAATTGCTAAGTTTTACGAAACCGAGCAGCATACGTCAACATTACTTACCTGGGCAACTGCACTGTCGATATTTATAAGCTGCCTCGGTCTATTGGGCCTTGCAATTTACACAACCAACCAGCGCACAAAAGAAATTGGCGTGCGAAAAGTACTCGGTGCCACAGTGGCACAGGTAGTAACGCTGCTATCGTCAGAACTGATTATGCTCATCTTGCTTGCATTTGTTATTGTAACCCCCATTGCATGGTATGCTTTAAACCAATGGATGCAGGGTTTTGCCGATCGCACGGTCATAAGCTGGTGGATCTTTGCAATCAGCGGAGCTGGGATGCTGCTGGCTGCTGTATTTACATCAAGTTTTCAAACTGTTAAGGCGGCAATTGCAAATCCGGTGAAGAGCCTGCGTTCTGAGTGATTAGAGACTAGAGATTGAAGATTAGTAAAAAAAAGGGCTTCCTGCTATGAACCATGAACTATTAACAATGAACTAACATATATGTTAAAGATCAACCTAAAACTGGCGTTCCGGAATATTTTTAGGAACAAATTGTACACTACCATAAACATAATTGGCTTAAGTGTAGCAAGTGCATTTTGCATTCTTGTTTATTTGTATGTAAAAAATGAGCAATCGTTTGATAGCTTTCATCATGATCGGGATCAATTATACCGTTTAGAAGAAACCAACCTGTTTGGGTCATTTGATCAAAAAAAGTCAGCGACAAATTTCTTCTCTTTTTTAATGAAAGATGCAGAGCAAAAGAATAGTATCCAAACGCCAACGGTATTAGCGCCAGATCTGAAAAGCAATTTCCCGGAGATTGAAAACGCAATAAGGCTTAGCGGTATTGGCGAGGAAACAATTAAGGTGGGCAATAACAACTTTAAAGAGCAGGGAGATAATTTAACCTTTGCCGATGCTGACTTTTTCCAGGTATTTAACTATCCGCTCATCTCTGGGAATTCAAAAACTGTGCTAACCGGGCGCAACCAGGTTGTTATTAGCGAAAGATTAGCCGAGAAATATTTTGGCCGTGATAATGCAGTGGGCAAAATTATATCTCTGCCAAATGAAACCGGTCAGCCGCCGTTAACGGTAAGCGGAGTGTTTAAAAACTTCCCGGCAAATTCCAGCTTCCAGTTTGATATGATCATCCCGATGGAAACAAACACCAGCTATAAGGACAAAATTAATAGGGGTGTTAACTCACTGAGCGATCGCCTTGTTTTGAAGCTAAAAAAAGGAACCGATCTTGTTAAATTAAAAAACAAGCTGGATGTATTTGCCAAACAATATTTTAAACCACTTGTGGAGTCGATGAAAAAATATGATCCGAAAAAGAAGCCGGGCGATATGCACATCTTTTTAAGACTATTTGCCGATGCCCACTACAACCAGGCCGAAGGATGGTATCACTACACCAATTTGAAGAATATTTACCAGTTGGTTTGCCTTGCAGTTATCATTTTATTAATTGCCTGTTTAAATTATATTTTACTTACGCTCACAAACGCTATCTCACGTTCGCAGGATGTTGGTGTGCGTAAAACCATAGGGGCAGGCCGTAAACAAATTGTACTGCAATATTATACCGAGACCCAACTGCTGGCTTTTATTGCCGTAATAGCGGGTTTCCTGCTTTCAGTAATTTGTCTGCCGCTTTTCGGAACCTTAACCGGAACAAATATTGTGCTGTCTAACTTTTCATTAAGTACAATTGGCTTGTTCCTATTTGTATTAGCTATCGTATTGGGTTTAATGTCAGGTGTTTACCCTGCGATAGCCATGTCGGGCTTAAAGCCATTAAATATTATGCGAGGCTTTTCTGCGTATCGTATCAGTCCATTTTTATCAAAAAGCCTCGTGGTTATTCAATTTGCTATTTGTATGGTGCTGGTTATATCAACATTGGCTATTAATAAGCAAATGCATTATATAAACGCAAGCAATATGGGGTTTGATAAAGACCAGGTTTTGGTGCTGCAATCGCCTTATAGCTGGTTTGATAAACCTAAAACAGAAGTGTTAAAACAAAGGCTCTATAATTATGCAGTTACCGAGCCTGCTATCCAGGATATTACGAGCACATCTTTCAGTTTTGGAGTATATAGTAGTAACGGGGTAACAATAAATGGTGAAAAAGTAGTGATCCAGGATTTGAATGTGGACTACAACTATTTTTCATTCCTCAAGATTCCGATTGTTGAAGGTAGAAGCTTTTCTCGGAATGTAGCCACTGATAGTGCCAAATTAGCATTGGGCGATCTTAAAAAATCGCATAACGGGATGTTAATTGAACACGCGGTTGTTGTAAACGAATCGTTATACAATTTATTAGGCAAGCCTAAGCTCGATGTGATCAATGAAACACTGGGCAGCCATATAATTGGCGTTTGCAAAGATTATCATACTAACGATCTTACCCAAGAAATTGTACCTGCCTATCATACCATTAACGTAAACAGTACTGGAAATTTTTGGATTAAAATAAAAGCCGGGCAAAGCATCCCTAATACAATAAACCGGATCAAAGCTAACTGGAACCAACTCACCGGCAACTTGCCGTTCAGCTATACATTTATGGATGAAGATGTTGCCAAAGGCTACGATGCTTATTTGCGTTGGATGACCACTATTACAACTTCATGCATATTGGCTATTATTATTGCCTGTTTAGGCTTATTCGGCTTGTCAGGACTTACAACCATTAACCGAACAAAAGAGATCGGCATCCGCAAAGTTTTGGGGGCGTCTGTATCCAACTTGTTCCTGTTGCTTAACCGGGGGACTATAGTATTGGCCGCTGCTTCATTTATTATTGCGGCCCCTGTGGCCTTTTACCTGGTGCACCAATGGCTTGATAATTTTGCCTACCGCATAAACCCCGATTGGATCTTATTCACCACAGCGGGCATTATTGCCATGCTTACTGCTGTAATAGCAGTGAGCTATCACACTATAAAAGCAGCAATGGGTAATCCCGTGAATAGCCTTCGTTCAGAATAAAGTTAGAGATTGGAGGTTAGAAAGTTAGCAAATTTGCTTTGCTTTTTTCCTAGTCTCCAATTAACTAGTCTCTAATCAACCAACCACAACTGTATCATTACCGAACACCCGTTGTTTCACTTACGAACATATTCGTACACAAACAACTTATTCAAATATCTGATTATTAATTATTTATGTGTTTGGTACATATTTTATTTAATATACTGTAACTAAGAATTTTATCATGCTTAAAAATTACTTCAAAATAGCCTGGCGTAATATTGTCCACCATAAAGGATATACCGCTATTAACATTTCTGGTTTAACCGTTGGCATTGCTGCATGCCTGCTCATATTTGTTGTTATTCAATACGAGCTTAGCTTTGAGACCTTCAGGCCTAATTTTAAAAATATTTATCACGTTGTTACCCAGCAGACACGGGAAGAAGGGTTTTCTTATAATCCCGGGGTACCAGTTCCCGCTACTGAAGCGTTAAGGCTCGATTTTCCACAGGCAAAGGTAGCTGCTATAAATTCAAACTACGGGAGCCAGGTGACGGTGCCTGATAATGGCTCTTTAAAGGGCGCCGGCGATAAGAAGTTCACCGAAAACATAGGTGTAATGTTTATGGAGCCGCAGTTCTTTGATATTTTCAGCGCAACCTGGCTGGCCGGTGATAAAAATGCATTGGCAGAACCTAACATGGTTATTATCGATAAAAGCAGCGCCACTAAATATTTTGGCGATTGGAAAAATGCCATGGGCAAAACATTACGGATGGATAATGTACTGACTTTAAAAGTAGCGGGTGTAATTGAAGACGCTAGGCCCAACAGCGATCTGCCTTTAAAAATTCTGGTATCATTCATCACATGGAAACAGCACCCTAATGATTACAACTATTTTTCAAACTGGCATGCAATAAGCAGCAATCACCAGGTATTTATGAAATTACCTGAAAATGAGTCTGTAGATAGAATTAACGGACAGCTAAAAATGTTTAATCACAGGCATTCTGGTGATAAGGGTAAAGTGGGGCAGGTAAATTTTCTACAACCATTAAACGAAATGCATTTTGATACCCGCTTTGGCAACACCCTTGGCGACCACATGACCACAAAGTCAACCTTACGCATACTATCATTTATCGCCATCCTGATGATTGTAATGGCATCCATCAATTTCATTAACCTGTCTACCGCGCAATCTGTAGGCCGCTCAAAAGAAGTTGGGATCCGCAAAGTACTTGGCAGTAGCCGGGGCCAGCTCATTGGCCAGGTAATGGGCGAAACAACTATAATAGTGGTAAGCTCAGTACTATTGGCAATAGTGGCTGCAAAAATTGCGCTGCCTTATCTTAAAAATATCGCCAGTGTGCCGGATAGCATCAGCCTGCTTAATGTGGGAAGCTTGTTATTTTTAGTTTTGGTAACCATTGTAGTTATCACACTGTCAGGTATTTATCCGGCATTGGTTGTATCAGGGTTTAAGCCGGTTTTAGCCTTAAAAAACAAGATTACCGCGGCATCAATAGGGGGTATTCCATTACGCAGAGGATTAGTGGTATTACAGTTTGGCATCTCGCAATTACTGATCATCGGCACCATTATCGCCATAAAACAAATGAATTTTGTTAATGAAGCCGATCTTGGCTTTAACAAAAGTGCAGTACTGATAATTCCGGGATATACCGATAGCATCAGCTTGCGTAAAATAGACGCATTTAAACAGCAGCTTTTACAAAATGCAGAAGTAAAATCAGTAAGCTTTTCATCAGATGCGCCATCGTCAGAAAATAACTGGGGTACAAACTTTTACTTTGATCATAACGGAAAAGAGAATGGGATAACCACCTTTTTGAAATATGGCGATGCAGATTATTTTAAAACCTTTGGGATGCATTTTGTTGCAGGTAAAGGCTATGACCCGAGCGACACTATAAAACAGGTTGTTGTTAATGAAACCTTTCTGGCAAAATTAGGTATCAAAAAACCAGAAGACGCAATAGGTAAAACTGTTAGGCTGGGGGGTAATAAAGCTACATGGGCTCCTATAACCGGCGTGGTTAAAGACTTTAAAACCAACTCATTACGCGATGTTGTTAAACCAATTGTTATTTCACCTGCAAAGAAATTCGAATCACAGATCGCTCTTAAAATCGAAACTAAAAATTTAAGCAGAACAGTAGCAAAGCTGCAAAAGCAATGGGAAAACATGTACCCGGAATATGCTTACAACGGCTATTTTCTTGATGATAATATAGCCCAGTTTTATAAGCAGGAAAATCAGCTGGCATTAGTGTATAAGATTTTTGCAGGCATCGCCATCTTTATTTCATGCCTCGGCTTATATGGCCTTGTATCATTTATGGTGGTACAACGAACCAAAGAAGTAGGCGTACGCAAGGTGCTTGGCGCTTCGGTAAAAAGCATTGTATTCCTGTTTTCAAAAGAGTTTATAGTGCTTATAGGGATCTCTTTCCTGATAGCGGTGCCTGTATCATGGTATATGATGTCAGGATATCTGCAAACTTTTGTGTACCGGATTTCAATAAGTGTTGATGTGTTTTTACTCGCACTTGTATCATCCATAATACTGGCATGGATAACGGTGGGCTATAAAGCGGTAAAAGCAGCCCTGGCTAACCCGGTGAGAAGCATGAGGAGTGAATAAAGTCATTGGTCATTGTGTCATTAGTCATTAGTGGGAAAATCGCCTGACTAAGTACAATGACACAATGACTAATGACAGCGTAGCGAATGACCTAATGACCAAATAAAATGATAAAGAACTATTTCAAAACCACCATGCGCAGCCTGTTAAAAAACAGGGGGTACAGCTTTTTAAACATCACCGGGCTGGCTATCGGGATAGCCTGTGCTTCGCTGATATTTTTATGGGTGCAGGATGAGCTTACCTATAATAGCAATTTCAAAAAGAAGGATAACCTGTATACCATTTATGAGAACCAAACCTATAGTGGTAAGGTCAGCACTTTTCATGCTACCCCCGGGCCGATGGCGCAAGCCATCAGATCAGAGATCCCGGGAATTAAAAATGCTGCAATATTGTCAAATTATGATCAAATGGTTTTTGCACTTGGTGATAAAACGATAAATGAGAAAGGTGCCTATGCTGATCCCGGAATATTCCCAATGCTGGATCTGCCGTTTATTTATGGCAATGCATCCAATGCTTTTCACGAATTGCACGCAGTTGTGATTAATGAAACTATGTCTAAAAAGTTTTTTGGCGATGCTAATCCTATAGGAAAATCCTTGAAAATGAATAATGAACAGGATTTTACAGTAGCCGGCGTTTTTAAAGATCTCCCTAAAAACTCAACCTTTCAATTTCATTGGCTTGCGCCGCTAAAGAATATTGATCACAAACAGCCATGGATGCAAATTTGGGGTGCTAACTGGGCACGCACTTATGTTGAGCTGGATCCAGCTGCCAATATCAATGCCATAAATAAAAAATTACTCCACTACATAACTACCAAAGCCCCGCGAAATACTAATGAATGCTTCCTGTTTGCTATGAATAATTGGAACCTGCATGACAGCTTTACGGACGGTAAGGCGGATGGCGGCGGCAGGATAACCTATATACGCTTATTTGCCATTATAGCTTTTATTATTTTAATTATTGCTTGCATTAACTTCATGAACCTTTCTACAGCAAGGTCCGAGCAACGGGCTAAAGAAGTTGGCGTGCGTAAGGTAATGGGCGCCGGTAAGGGCAAGCTGATAGGCCAGTTTATTGGCGAAGCTGTTATCATGTCGTTTATTGCTGTACTGGTAGCTGTTGTTTTTATCTATTTGGCCTTGCCATCATTCAATAACCTGGTACAGAAGGAACTGGTTGTTAATATTTTTGAGCCTGGCCATATTATATATTTAGTTACAATAAGTCTTATAACAGGTTTATTGGCAGGAAGTTATCCTGCATTCTATCTATCATCATTTAACCCGATAGCTGTTTTAAAAAATATAAAAATAAAATCAAGCGCCAGCTCGGGCCTTATCAGGCAGGGGCTTGTAGTTATACAGTTTTCTGCGTCTATTATACTTATTATCGGCACTGTTATTATTTACCAGCAAATTCAGCATGTTAAAAACAGGCAGCTTGGATACAATAAAAACAATTTGATCTATATCAATACGCAGGGCAAAATGGCCGATAAGTTTGCCGGCGTCTACAACGATCTTAAAAAATCCGGCGTGGTGGAAGATGCCGCTTTAAGCAATGACCTTGTATTACAGGTTGGGAGCAATAGTGACAATTATAAGTGGGATGGAAAAGATCCGTCAAAAAATCCGTTGATCAGCTGGGAAAATGTGAGTTCACAGTTTATCCCAACTATGGGAATGAAGCTGGTTGCAGGCAAAAATTTCAATGTAAATTCATCATTAGATAGCAATAACGTAATTATAAACGAAGCATTTGCCAAACAAATGGGCAAAGAAGGCCGGGTAGGCGGAATTATACATGAGGGTGATAACAAGCAGCGTGTTATAACCGGCATTGTGAAAGACTATTTGTATAATGACATGTACGCCTCAAGTGCACCGCTAATGTTATATAATAACCCCGGAAGTACCAGCATTTTAAGTATCCGGGTTAAACAAAACGTTACTATGCAGGATGCATTGGTTAAAATAGGCTCAATTATAAAAACAGATAATCCCGGATATCCATTTGAATACCAGTTTGTTGATGATGACTTTAATCAACAATTTAAAACAGAAACCTTAACAGGCACATTGGCAGGCGTTTTTGCAGGGCTGGCCATACTTATATCATGCCTGGGCCTGTTTGGGCTGGCCGCCTATACAGCTGAACGCAGGATTAAAGAGATCGGTATCCGTAAAGTACTGGGTGCATCCGTAGCAGGCCTTACAGGTCTGCTTTCAAAAGACTTTTTGCGGTTGGTGGGTATTTCATGCCTTATTGCATTTCCGGTAGCCTGGTGGGCTTTAAATCACTGGCTGCAAAGCTATCAGTATAGGGTAAGTATTCACTGGTGGGTATTTGCTACAGCTGGTGTTACGGCTATGGTTATAGCGTTGGCTACAGTAAGTTTTCAGGCTATTAAAGCAGCGCTGATGAATCCGGTGAAAAGTTTGCGTTCTGAATAGTCATTTGGCATTGGTCATTAGTCATTAGTGACTGATGCAAACCAATGGCAAATGACCAATGACAGCGCAGCGAAATGACACAATGACTAATGACCAAATAAAATGATAAAGAGCTATTTTAAAGTTGCCTGGCGCAGTATGATGAAGAATAAATTTTTCTCCATCGTAAATATTTTTGGTTTGGCGGTAGGCCTTACCTGTTGTATGTTGATAGCCCTTTACCTGCATTATGAAACGAGCTATGATAGCTACCAAAAAAACATTGATAACCTGTACCAGGTTGGCACAACAAACATAAAAAAGGGAGAAAAAGAAGATAAGGCTCCTTATACTTCGCCACCTGTTGCTGCGGCACTAAAACAGGAGTTCCCGGAGATTGCCGAAAGCACAAAATTGTTGAATTTGTTTACTGATGATGTAAATCTTATACAATACGCGCCCACAAATAGCGATAAAAAGTCATTTTTAGAAGGACATGGCTTCCTGGCCGATTCATCGTTCTTCAAAATGTTTACCTATAATTTTATTGAAGGTAATGCCAATATCGCATTAGCAAATCCCAACAGCATAGTAGTATCTGAAACTATGGCTAAAAAGATCTTTGGCGATCAGCCGGCCATTAATAAAGTACTGCATATCAGTAGTAATATGAACGGGGATAATAATTATACGGTAACAGGCGTTTTTCGCCCCGTGAATAGTCCGTCGCATATAGATGCTAACTTCTTTTTATCATTTTCAGGCGGAGGGATGGACAAATACCTTCAACAACAAGGGAATGATTTTGCCCGGAATAATATGTTTTACACTTATGTGCTATTAAAACGTGGTACGAATGCAGCCAGGCTTGAAAGTAAGTTCCCTTATTTTGTTAAGAAGTACGAAGCCAACGACCTAAAACGAATGGGGCGTGAAAAACTGCAATTTCTTACTCCTGTAAAAGACATTCATTTAAGCAAAGAGCTTACAGCAAATGTAACAGCACCGGCAAGCAGGACCTATTTATTTGTATTGGTATCAATAGCCATATTCACCTTATTGATAGCCTGTATCAATTTCATGAACCTCTCAACCGCACGTTCATCAAAACGGTCATCAGAAGTAGGCGTGAGGAAAGTATTGGGTGCCGAAAAAAGCTCACTGATCCGCCAGTTTTTGGGGGAGTCTGTTTTAATGACTTTTATAGCATTCCTTATTGCTGTAATATTTACGATTTTGCTTTTACCGGTGTTTAACCAGGTTTCGGGCAAGCAAATAATCCTTTCATTTTCTGCTGATAAATCATTGCTATTATATTTCCTGCTGATGGCATTGATAACCGGCCTTATAGCAGGTAGCTACCCGGCATTTTACCTGTCGTCATTTAACCCGGTAAAAGTTTTAAAGGGTAAACTTACCAATTCGCTGGCAGTAGTATCAATCCGGAAAGGGTTGGTGATCTTCCAGTTCATTATTTCTGTTGTGCTCATTATTGCATCGGTAGTTATTGCCCGTCAAATGAATTACATGCGCACTGCCGACCTGGGCTTCGCAAAAGACCAGCAAATTGTGATCCCCCTCCGGACAAACGACTCAAAGGCTGTGTATAGCGCCCTTAAAAACGAAACAAAGAGTAGTACAAAAATTATTTCAGTTGGAGCATCGGCCTATTATCCGGGCATTTCCAACCCAAGCGATGCTTCTTTTTATAGAGATGGCCAATCAATGAACGATGCCAAACACACTCGTATAAATTATGTTGATGAAGACTTTTTACGCACACTGGATATTAAAGCGGCGTCAGGAAGGCTTTTCTCTGCTCAATTTAAATCGGATACCGGTAACCGTATTATTGTTAATGAAACGGCTATAAAAGAGCTTGGTTTTGCAACACCACAAAAAGCTATCGGCCAAAACATTCATTATGATTTGCGTGGAAAACAATACAGTTTCCAGGTAGTAGGTGTTGTAAAGGATTTTCATTATGAAGACCTGCATTCGCCGGTTACGCCATATGGGTTTCAATTGGTGAGTGATAAGACTCAATACAATTACCTTATAGTCCACACAAAGGCCGGCAATATGGCGCCAGTGTTAAAGATGATTGAAAATGTATGGCACAAGTACGATAAGAATGACCCGTTTGAATACAATTTTTTGGATGAGCAATTTCAAAAGAATTACGAGGCCGATAACCGGCTAGCTGCCATTGTGGGCTACTTTACCGTGATAGCTATAGTGATCTCATGCCTGGGTCTGTTTGGCCTGGCAGCATTCAGCGCTGAACAGCGAACAAAAGAGATTGGTGTACGTAAAGTACTTGGTGCAAGCGTAAGCACCATTGTTTCCCTGCTCTCTGTCGATTTTTTGAAGCTCATCATCATGTCTATAATCATTGCCTCGCCAATTGCCTGGTGGGCCATGAATAAATGGCTGCAGGGCTTTGCCTATCGCAAACCAATAGACTGGACAATTTTTGCTTATACAACCATTATAGCAATAATAATAGGCATCCTTACCATAGGTTCGCAGGCCTTAAAGGCGGCTGTTGCTAACCCGGTGAAGAGTCTGCGTTCCGAGTGAGGTTAGTCATTGGTAATTAGTCATTAGGTCATTTGTTTGGGCGAACGACTAGATTAAAAGATCCAATGGCACAATTTACAACCTTAAAATACTAATGACAGCGCAGCGAATGACATAATGACTAATGACCAAAGACAATGATAAAAAATTACATCAAAACTGCCTGGCGTAGTTTGCTTAGGAACAAAAGCTATACAGCCATAAACATTATTGGCCTTGCAATAGGCATTGCGGCCTGTTTGCTTATTTTCCTGGTTGTACATTTCGAAACCAGCTTTGACAATTTCCATTCAAAAAAAGATAAGATCTACCGGGTAGTTACTGCCTATAAAAGTAAAAACGGGTTTGTTTGGGGTAGCGGTGTGCCCTTACCCGTTGCTGAAGGGTTAAGAACTGATTTTCCACAGATAAAGAATGTGGCCGCCATATTCCGGTATGGCGGGCATTATACGGTAGATAATAGCAAGGGGCAAGCAGTAAAAAAGTTTAAGGAAGATGATGCCTATTACACAGAGTCCCAGTTTTTTAACATTTTTGATTTTGGATGGCTTGCTGGTGATAAAAAGACAGCACTGTCTGAACCTAATACCGTTGTTTTGACCCAGGATGAGGCCGATAAATTTTTCGGCGACTGGCATGATGCCATGGGTAAGGTTATTAAATATGAAAACAAAACCAGTTTGAAAGTAACGGGCATTATAAAAAGCTTACCTGCAAATACTGATTTTCCGATTAAGATAGTAGTATCATATGCCACTATAAAAGAAAAAGGCAGCAACTTTTATGACAACCTAAAGGATTGGGTAAGCACATTTGGCACGCACTATGTTTTTATGGTATTGCCTGATAATATGAATGTGAGCCTGTTTAATAAAGACCTGGAAGTGTTTACCAAAAAACATAAACCGGCTGAATATGCAAAGCAGGGGTTTCAATTACAGGCTTTAGGCGATATGCATTACAATACAGAAGTAAGTATTTTTACTTTCCATCCTTTCGGTAAGCAGCTTTTAGAGGCAATCGGCTTAATCGGGGCATTCCTGTTAATAATTGCCTGTGTAAATTTCATCAACCTGGCTACTGCACAAGCTGTTAACAGGTCGAAAGAAGTAGGGATCAGAAAGGTGCTGGGCAGCAACCGGAAACAGCTGGTGTTTCAATTTATCAGCGAAACATTTATTATCACGCTTTGTGCAGTAATATTGGCTATTGGCCTTGCAGAAATCACTTTACCGTTATTAAACAAGTTGCTTGAAATTAAGCTCAGCGGCGCCTTCCTTACCGACCCAATAATATTGTTATTCTTATTTAGTGTTATTATTAGCGTTACACTGCTTTCGGGTTTATATCCGGCGATGGTTTTGTCGGGCTTTAACCCAATTGCTGCGCTTAAAAACAAAGTTGCTTCAGCGCGTACCGGTGGCATCTCTTTACGCCGGGCATTGGTGGTTCTGCAATTTTGTATAGCACAGGTATTGGTGATAGGAACACTGGTTATTATCCACCAGATGGATTATTTCAGAACCAAATCATTAGGGTTTGAAAAAGATGCCATACTTACGGTTCCTTTTCCGGGTGATAGTATCAGCAAAACCAAACTAAATTCACTGCGCGATCAGCTTATTCAACAGCCTGGGATAACTGATGTTAGTTACAGCTTTACAAGCCCGTCAGGCGGAGATAGCTGGAGCAGTGATTTCACTTATAATAATTCAGGAAAAAAGACAGATTTTGCTGCCAATTTAAAGTGGGCGGATGCTGAATACTTTAAATTATATAAGCTTCAATTTGTTGCCGGGCATGCCTATGTAAAAAGTGATACCATTCATTCATATATCGTAAACCAAACCCTGTTAAAGAGACTTGGCGTACATGACCCAAAAGACGCGATCGGGAAATATATTAACCTGTGGGGAGATAAAACGAAAACAGCACAAATTGTAGGCGTGGTAAAAGATTTTAACGTAAGCTCGCTGAAAGATGAGATCCCACCGGTTTTAATGAGCTCGTGGAAAAATGTGTACCAGGTTATCAACATCAAGGTTCAACCGGCAAACATCAACAGCACACTGGCTTCAATTGAAAAGTTATGGAACAATAATTTCCCTGACGGTTTATATGAATATCAATTTTTAGATGATAAAATAGCTGAATTTTATAAAAGTGAAGATCAGCTCTCCACCTTGTACAAAATATTTGCCGGTATAGCTATATTTATATCATGCTTAGGCTTATATGGGCTGGTTTCATTTATGGCAGTACAACGCACCAAGGAAGTTGGCATCCGCAAAACGCTGGGCGCAACAGTAAGCCATATTGTCTATTTATTTTCAAAGGAATTTACTCTACTTATTTTAGTTGCATTTGCTATTTCGGCCCCAATAGGCTGGTACTTTATGAATAAGTGGCTTCAGGCCTTTACCTATAAAATAACCCTTGGCCCGGGAATATTTATACTGGCTATACTTGTATCAATTGCTATTGCCTGGGTAACGGTAGGATATAAAGCCGTAAGGGCCGCCCTGGTAAACCCTGTGAAGAGTCTACGTTCTGAGTGAGGTTAGTCATTGGTCATTAGTGGAGAAATCTCTAATGTGCTTTTTACCTTATGACTATTACTGATGACAGCGAAGCGAATGACTAATGACACAATGACTAATGACCAAATAAAATGATAAAGAATTACCTAAAGATCGCCTGGCGGAACATCTGGAAAAACAAGGTTTTTTCGGCTATAAATATTATTGGGCTGTCTATCGGAATGGCCGCCTGTATTGTTATTATGTTGTTTGTTTCATACGAAAAGAGTTTCGATAATTTTCATACAAAAAACATCTACAAACTTGATGAGGTGCAAAAATTCCCGGGCATGGTATCGTCACAAAAAGTAGGCCTGTCTATGTTTCCGATGGGGCCAACTTTACAGGCTGATTATCCGGAGATTAAAAATTTCACCCGCATCAGGTGGCAGGAGAAATTCCAGCTTACCTTTGGCGAGAAAAAGGTTTTTATTCCCGAAGCATTTTTTGTTGATACCACCTTTTTAAACATTTTCGATTTTAAGCTAATAAAAGGAGATAGAACTACTGCATTATTAAAGCAGCACAGCGTTGTACTTACTGAAGAAACTGCCCAAAAAATGTTTGGCAATGCTGATCCTATCGGAAAAACCATTACACATTATGGCGGCGATACTACCACTTATGCAGTAACCGGGATTGCTGCCAATCCGCCAAAAAACTCGCACCTGCAGTTTGACGCCTTATTTTCATTTAATACCACTTTTAAACCATGGATGATTAATAACTGGGGAGGCAATTGGTTAGATACCTATTTGGTATTAGCGCCAAATACTGACGTTAAGGCGTTTGAGGCAAAAATGCCTGCCTATCTTAAAAAACATATGAAAGGTGATGGCTGGAAATATTATGAGTTGTTCTATTTGCCCCTTAAAGATATTCATGCTAATTCGGCAACGATAGGGCTCGACTACCTTAATTATCAAAAGTTTGATAAAAATTTAACTAACCTGTTCCTGGCAATAGCCCTTATTGTGTTGGTAATTGCCTGTATAAATTTCATCAACCTTTCAACGGCACGATCTGCCGAAAGAGCAAAAGAGGTGGGTATCCGCAAGTCAATTGGCGCATATCGTTTTCAACTGGCTATCCAGTTTTTAGGCGAAACGGTAATGTTGGCCTTAATAGCTTTGGTGTTTGCATTTGCTTTGGTTGAGATTACGTTACCGTTTATCAATAGCCTTAGTCACCGCAACTTAAGCCTGCCTATTTTTAGCAACCTGGGCGTAACGCTTTTAATTATTGGCTGCACCACTATTGTTGGCCTTATTTCAGGGATCTACCCTGCGGCCTATCTGTCATCATTTAACCCGGTGACGGTCTTAAAAGGCTCCATCCAAACAGGCAAAAACAAAGGTTTATTAAGGAATATACTGGTAGTAGGGCAATTTACCAGTGCCATCTTCCTGATGATAGCTACAGTGCTTGTAGTAAAGCAACTGTATTTTATGCAGCACCAGGATCCGGGTTTTACTAAAGACCAGGTAGTTACTGTGCCATTGAACATGGTTTCGCCGGCCAAATACGATCTTTTAAAACAACAGTTGTTAACCAGTAACCTGGTAAAGGGAGTAACAGCCGCCCAGGATAATTTAGGAAGCCATTTGGATCAGTCGGGAATAGAATTCAGGCCCTCAGATGCCCCTAAGCGCCAGCTAACAGCAACCCGACTAATAACTGATGCAGATTATCTGAAATTGTATAAAATAAAGTTACTGATGGGTAAAAACTTCTCGGGCGAAAAGCCGCAGGAGGGAAGGGAGTACATTATTAATGAGGCACTGGCAAAAGAATTATTAAAAGATCAGCCTAAAAAACCTTTATCATCATTAATTGGGCAAACTTTTGGGTACGATTCATTGGGTACGATAAAAGGTATTGCCAAAAATTTTAATTTTAATTCGCTGCATTACAAAATTGAAACCCTGTTTATGTTGAGCTATAAAGGCGATGGCTTTAGCACCATGTCGGTAAAAATAAACGCTGGTGAAACAAGCAAGGCACTTGACTTTATAAAAAATACATGGAAAAGTACCGTGCCCGATATTCCGTTTGAATACCAGTTTCTGGATGACCATTTTAACGAAGTTTACCAGGTTGATGACCAGGTTAGCAAAATTGTAGGAATCCTGGCAGGTCTGATCATTATCATATCCTGTCTCGGGCTGTTTGGTCTTGCATCATATTCGGCAGAAAAGCGGATAAAAGAGATCGGAGTACGCAAAGTATTAGGCGCATCGGTGAAAAACATTACTTTACTGCTTTCAAAAAATTTCCTCAAATTGGTGATAATTGCCAACATAATTGCCTGGCCAATTGCATGGTTTGTAATGTACAAATGGCTGCAGGATTTTGCCTACCGCATAAATATCCAGTGGTGGATCTTTGTTGTAGCGGGTATTCTCTCCATATTGATCGCATTTTTTACAGTTAGCTTTCAATCAATCAAAGCGGCCGTTACCAACCCGGTGAAGAGCCTGCGTTCCGAGTGATCAGAGATTAGAGACCAGAGGTTAGGAATAAAAGGACGATTATTTGAATCCTTATCTAATCTCTGATCTCTAATCACCAAACCTAATCTCTGACCTCCAATCTCTGATCACTAAACCCCAATCTGTATCATAACCGTACGCCTCATGTTACATAAGCGAACAGTTTTTACTTGAAGTTTAATTTACAATATACTGATATATAGCCAATTAAAAGTTTGGTATGTTATTGATACTTATGTGCCAGAATGTGGGAAAGCTATGATTAATTCAAATACTTATTTAATAAATTAGCAACTCATTAATTCACTAAATAACTAATTCAATAATTTATAACAAATGTTATCACTTCAGCATATTTCAAAATACTACCAGGCCGGCGGCAACAAGAACATTGTACTTAATGACATTAACCTCGATATTGACGAAGGCGAATTTATTTCTATAATGGGTCCATCGGGCTCAGGCAAATCAACATTATTGAACGTTATAGGCATGCTTGATGAACCGTCGGAAGGATACCATTACTTTGTAGGCAACGCTGTGCATCAGCTTAAAGATAAACAGCGTTCGGCCCTGTATAAACAATATATTGGTTTTGTTTTCCAGGCTTATCACCTTATTGATGAACTTACTGTTTATGAAAACATTGAGACCCCGCTAATTTACCAGGACTTTAAAGGTGCCGAGCGTAAAGCTATGGTGGCTGATATGCTTGACCGTTTCCAGATTGTTGGTAAAAAAGATCTTTTCCCGGCGCAACTATCCGGCGGACAGCAACAATTAGTGGGCATTGCCCGTGCATTAATTGCCAAACCTAAATTGTTGCTGGCTGATGAGCCTACTGGTAACTTAAATTCAAAACAAGGCGAAGAAATAATGGAACTGTTCCGTAAGCTAAATAAAGAGGATGGGGTTACTATAATACAGGTAACACACTCTGAAAAAAATGCTGAGTACGGTTCCCGGATCATTAATCTTTTAGACGGAAGAGTAGAATCATCAAGAAAATTCTAATCCAGAAATAAATATCACAGAAATCATGTTTTTTAAAAAAATACCCTTCCTACTTTTATTTTTATCAATAGCGGTACTTACAAAGGCCCAGCAACAATTAGATAGCGTTTTAACCCTGCAACAATGTGTTGATTTGGCCATAAAGAATAACCTGACTGTAAAAACCAGCGGAACAACAATGGAAAGAGACCGCATAGCCCTGCAACAAGCCCGCGAAAACCTTTTGCCCACCCTTAACGGTAATGTTTCACAATCGTTAAGTTTTGGCCGCAGCCAGGACCCTACCAATTATAACTATGTTAACCAGAAAATTAATTACGGGCAGTATGGTTTAAGCAGTAACGTTTTACTTTCTAATGGTTTCAGCTATATAAATGCTATAAAACAAAATGCATTGGCATACCAGGCTGGTAAAATGGATTTTCAACAAGTAAAGGACCTTACCACATTAAATATAATCTCATTTTACCTGCAGGTTTTAAACAGTGAAGACCAGCTTACCCAGGCAAATTCACAGTTTAATGCCTCCAAAGTAAATTTAGAGCGTGAAACCGTTTTAAATACTGCTGGAACAGTTGCCCCTGCTGACTATTATAATATAAAGGGTTCACACGCAAATGATGCATCAAATGTTGTTAATGCTAAAAACAACCTGGTTACAGCAAAGCTAAATTTGTTAGAAGCAATGAATGTGCCTTATAACAAGGATATAAAATTAGTAAGGTTACTACCTGCTGACCAGACACCTAAAAGCTATGACCAAACCTCCGATCAAATCTACTCAACGGCATTGGGAAGTTTGGCACAGGTTAAAGCTGCTGACTTTAGGGTTAAAGCCGCTGAAAAAGAAGTTTTGGCACGTAAAGGAAGGTTATATCCAACATTGTCTTTAGGTGGTTCAATCAACACCAATTATTCAAGCACCGGAACCACAAGCTTTTCCAGTCAGTTCAGAAACAACTATAGCTACGGGCCCGGATTAAATCTACAGATCCCTATTTTGAATTATTTTCAAAACAGGAATAATGTTAAGTTGGCAAAGCTTGATTTAATAGATGCACAAAATACCAGCAACAACATCCAGGTTCAGCTTAAGCAACAAATAGAACAGGCTTATGCAAATATGATGGCATCAAATGATCGTTTTACGGCAGTAACAGACCAGGTTGCAGCCTACCAGGAGGCCTTTAATGCTACCGGGGTTAAGTTTAATGCCGGGGTTGTAACAGCAGATATTTTTGTAATAGCAAAAAACAATTTAGATGTTGCCAATACCAATTTGATAAATGCCCGTTACGACTATTTAATCCGCGTTAAAATATTAGATTATTACCGTGGGCAATTAACCTTTTAAATATTTTATAATTCTTTTGGATTAGTAAAATTTATTCTAATTTTATTCCAGATTCTACCAGATATCCGGCCTGCATTAAAACTAAGTAATGCAGACCGGATATTGCTAATTATAGGGCATCCCCTTAAATCAATTTCAATACAATAACCAAACATTTACTTCGTATTAATAACTATGAAAAAACTTATCCTTACCCTGGCAATTGCTACTGCTGCATTTAGTTTTACTTCGGCCCAAATTTTACCATCTTTTCAATTTGGTATTAAAGGTGGTGTAAATCTTTCCAAGCTTAATTATTCAGGTTCAACATTTAACAGCAGTAACCGAGCGGGTTATTTAGGTGGTTTGTGGGCAAGGGTTGGAGCTTTAGGCTTTAACTTTCAACCGGAACTTTATCTAACTGCTAAAAATGTTGAGATCTCTGATAATGGCACCTCTGTAAAAGCAAAATTTACAAGCCTTGATGTTCCGCTTTTATTTGGTGGTAAAGTTGGCGCTTTCGGATTTGGCGGTCGCTTTTATACAGGCCCTTTAGTGTCTTTCGCAATTAATAAAGATAATAGCCTGGGGAACGCTTTTGGTAATGCAACCTCTTTCAATTATAAAGATCAAAACTTTGCATGGGTGTTCGGTGCAGGTGTCGATATTAAAAACATCTCTATTGATCTGCGTTACGAGGCCGGGCTAACCAAACAAACGTTTGGCGATTCGCATACCAGGGTTAGCTTGTTTAATTTAAGCCTTGCCGTGCCTTTAATTAAAATATAAGCGATCAGGCAACTAATAACTGATCTTTAATTTATACAAAAGGTCTGCCCCAATAAGGCAGGCCTTTTGTTTTGTAAGCTTTGACATGGTTGCGGATTTTCTAAATATGCTGGTTTAGTATTATATTTATACAGCCAATTGTCAATTTAGTATTATACTTATTGTACAGGTTACACTTATCTTTATAAACCATTTGTAACCTGTAACAATACATATTCAATGAACAATAATTTACGCAACTATATGATGCGCAGTACATACATGCTGACAGCTATAATTACGTTCATAGTGCAAACCGCCTTTTCTCAGCAAGTTATTGTGAACGACGGTGTAAAGATCCGTTTAAATCAAATTGGCTTTTATCCGAAAGCTTCAAAAACAGGGATTATTTTAAACAGCAAAAGCAATGCTTTTTATATTCAGGCTTTAGATAAGAAAAATGTATTTACCGGGAAATTAAAAAAATCAATTAAGCCTGGTTTAAACGGAGATTTTACAGATGTAGCAGATTTTACTTCTTTTAATGTCCCCGGTAAGTATCAGCTATATGTCCCAGGTTCTGGGTATTCCTATCCTTTTGAAATTAAGCGTTCAGTCCATCACAATGTTGCAGCCGCGGCTATAAAAGCATATTATTTTATGCGCGCCTCTATTCCGCTTAAAGAAAGATATGCAGGTAAATGGAGCAGGGCAGAAGGACATCCAGACTCCAATGTATTGATCCATCCATCGGCAGCAAGTGATAAGCGGTTGGCTGGCACGTCTATTTCATCGCCTGGAGGATGGTATGACGCGGGTGATTATAATAAGTACATCGTTAACAGCGGAATCAGTACAAGTACCTTATTATCGCTGTACGAAGACTTTCCGGCTTACATGAAAACGGTTAAGCTGAATATTCCTGAAAGCGGAAATAAGATCCCGGATGTGCTGAACGAAGTGCTCTGGAACCTGCGCTGGATGCTTACCATGCAGGACCCAAATGATGGCGGCGTTTATAATAAACTCACCAATGCCGCATTTGATAAAATGGAGATGCCTGATAAAGGCACAGAGCCGCGCTATGTTGTACAAAAAGGAACTGCAGCTACGCTTGATTTTGCAGCAGTTATGGCCCAGGCAAGCCGGATCTTTAGAAAATTCCCTAAAGAGCTTCCAGGACTGGCTGATTCGTGCTTGTTGCAGGCAAACAAAGCATGGGAATGGGCAGTTAAAAACCCCGCCGTTATTTACAACCAGGATGCTATGAACAAAAAGTTCGAGCCTAAAATCACAACCGGCGGCTATGGCGACGGTAACTTTAGTGATGAATTTATTTGGGCCGCATCAGAGTTATTTATCAGTACTCAAAAACCGGAATTTTTAAAGGCAGTAAATCTCTTGCCCGATACCAATATGCCAATCCCAACCTGGAGTCAGGTAAGGCTCTTAGGCTATTATGCATTGATAAAAAACAATAATTTATCGGGAGCAAATGCGCCAAAGGAACTACCCGAACTTAAAAAAAGACTACTTGCCTTGGCCGATAATTTGATAAACGGGGCAGGTGAAACAGCCTATCAAACTGTAATGACAAAATCAGCCCGACATTTTGGGTGGGGCAGCAACTCCGAGGCAGCTAATGAAGGAGTTGTACTAATCCAGGCTTATAAGCTCTCGAATAATAAACAATATCTTGATTTTGCCCTTGCCAACCTTGATTATATTTTAGGGCGCAATGGATCAGGCTACTCCTACATAACCGGTTACGGAAGCAAAACACCCATGCACCCGCATCACCGGCCTTCGGTTGCTGATGGTATTGCTGATCCGATTCCCGGTTTATTAGTTGGCGGCCCAAATCCGGGGATGCAGGATAAGATCAGGGTACCGTCGTTAGTACCTGATGAAGCTTATATTGATGATGACCGTGCATATGCGGCAAATGAAATAGCCATTAACTGGAATGCACCATTTGCTTATTTAGCCAATGCCATTGAAGCGCTGCAGGATCAATTAAAAACGTCTAAATAAATTTCAATAAACCAAACCAATATAATCATGAGAAGGATCTTTATTATTGCCAGTGTAGCATGCCTGAATGTGCTGCTGCTGGCTGCCCAGCCCCAAAAAAGCCAACCGGCTGCAAGTGCTATCGACAAAAAAGTTGATGCCCTGATAGCCAAAATGACCCTCGAAGAAAAAGTGGGGCAAATGACGGAAGTTACTTCTGATGTGGTGTCAACAACTACAAATGACGTACACCAGATTGATGCGGCAAAAATAAAAGAAGCCATTTTAAAGTATCATGTTGGCTCCATATTAAATGTGAGCGGCCATGCTTATGATCGTAAGCATTGGTTCGAAGTTATTTCGGCTATCCAGCAGGAGGCAGCACAAGACAGACTGAAGATCCCGGTTATTTATGGTATTGATGCTATCCATGGCGTTACTTATACAACCGGTAGCACCCTATTTCCCCAGGAAATTGCTATGGCAGCTACCTTTAACAAGGAGATTGCCTATAAAGCAGGGGAAATAACCGCTTATGAAACCCGTGCAAGTTATATTCCATGGAATTATTCGCCGGTGCTTGACCTTGGGAAATCACCGTTATGGCCGCGCATTTATGAAACTTTTGGCGAAGACCCGTACCTGATAAAAACCATGGGCGCATCTATAATAAAAGGCTACCAGGGTAATGATGTTGGCGATAAATACCATGTAGCAGCGTGTATGAAACACTACCTGGGCTATGGTGATCCACTAAGTGGAAAAGACCGCACCCCGGCCTGGATCCCTGACCGTTATATGCGCGAATACTTTTTACCGCCTTTTGCCGAAGCCGTAAAAGCAGGAGCGAGGACACTGATGATCAATTCGGGTGAGATAAATGGAGTGCCTCTCCACGCCAGTAAATACATGCTTACCGATGTGCTGCGAGGCGAGCTGCATTTTGATGGAATAGCAGTAACTGATTGGCGCGATATTGAATACCTGCATGACCGTCATCACATTGCAGCTACACAAAAGGATGCCGTAATGATTGCTGTAAACGCAGGGGTTGATATGAGCATGGTGCCTTATGAATATAGCTTTTATAATTATTTGATTGAGTTAGTGCACGAAGGGAAAGTATCAATGGCGCGGATAAACGAAGCCGTTCATCGCATCCTTAAAGTAAAATATGAGTTAGGCCTGTTTGAGCGCCCGGTTGGTAATCCTGATGATTATCCAAAATTCGGATCAGATGAATTTAAGCAGGTTAGTGTACAGGCGGCTACCGAGGCTATTACTTTATTAAAGAACAACAACAATATCCTTCCGCTTAAAAAAGGCATGAAAGTGTTTGTAACCGGCCCAACTGCAAATACCATGCGTGCATTGGACGGTGGCTGGAGCTACACCTGGCAAGGCGATCAATCGGACAAGTTTGCGGCTAATAAGAACACCATATTGGAGGCGATCCAGCAAAAAACAGGAAAAGATAATGTAAGCTATGAGCCGGGTGCGGCATTCGATAGTCTTCAAAACATTAACGACGCAGTAAAAGCAGCAAAAAAAGCCGATGTTATAGTTTTATGCCTCGGCGAATTATCCTATACCGAAAATGTAGGCAATATTGATGACCTGAACCTTCCGTGGGCACAAACACAACTGGCCATGGAGTTAGCCAAAACCGGCAAACCTGTAATTTTAGTATTGGCAGAGGGGCGGCCAAGGATTGTGACACAGGCCGAAAGTCTGTCAGCAGCAACCGTTATGACCTATTTATCAGGTAACGAGGGGGGAGATGCATTAGCCAGTATTTTGTTTGGTGATGCAAATCCGTCAGGCAAACTTCCCTTTACTTATCCAAAATATGCCAATTCTTTAAATAATTATTACCGTAAGAATTTGGAGAATGGCAACCCGGATGACAAACATGGTTATAACCCGCTTTATGAATTTGGCTTTGGTTTAAGCTATACAACTTTTGGATACAGCAACCTTCATTTGAGCAAACCTGATTTAAAAGAGAATGAAACCCTAACCGTGACTGTTGATGTTAAAAACACAGGGCAGGTGGAAGGTAAAGAATCTGTTTTGCTTTATACAAGCCAGTCATATGCCAGTATATCTCCCGATTATAAGCGATTAAGGGCTTACGACAAAGTAAGCCTGAAACCGGGAGAAACAAAAACGGTAACCTTTAAAATTATAGCTAAAGACCTTGCCTTTGTTAATGACGTAAGTAAAACGGTTACGGAAGCCGGGGAATTTAAGATCCAGGTTGGCGATCAGACTCAAAACTTTAATTATATCTCAAATACAGTCCCGTCAAGAACCGGGAAGTTATAAGTAAATACTTAATGGATCCATGACCCAGAGGGTCTACCCCTTTGTAGAAATACCAAATCCATTTTTTTTTGACTCGTAGAGTCTACCCTTCGCCAGTCTAAAGGTTTAGATGGTTAAAGGGTAGCCTCTAACGAGGCAATACATTTTGTTATTTTATTTTTCTACAAAGGGGTAGACCCTATGGGTCATTGTTGATTTTCTGTATTTTATACTTAGAGTGCACCACAAAGTAATAAATGTTAAATAAACATTTTATTTTTAAGGGCATGGGTATATATTTGTTTTACCAATTTATAATCTAAAAAAATAGTCATAAAAAAAGGGTGGTGGGTTTACTGCAGTTCAATATTATTGATCTTAGCCTGTTCAAATAAAGCAGGCACGCCGCAACCTCAGCCCGAAACTTACAAACCACCTGTAGTATCCTCAACATTTGCCAAGGGAGCCGATATCAGCTGGGTTACGCAAATGGAGTCGGCAGGGGTAAAGTTTTATGATAAAGCCGGCAAGCAACAGGACCTTTTTGCTTTGCTGAAAAGCCTGGGTTTTAATTCCATCAGGTTAAGGGCCTGGGTCAATCCCACTGACGGCTGGTGCAACACAGCCGACTTGGTAGCAAAGGCATTGCGTGCAAAAAGTGCCGGCATGAAGATCATGATTGATTTTCACTACAGCGATAGTTGGGCTGATCCGGGGAAACAATTCAAGCCGGCAGCATGGCCTTCACTTGATTTTGCAACATTAACAACCACACTTCATGATTATACTATAAGTGTAATGAACACCCTCAAAACAAATGGCATTACCCCTGATTGGGTGCAGGTAGGCAACGAAACCAATGATGGCATGCTTTGGGAAGACGGCCGCGCATCAAAAAACATGGCAAACTTTGCCGCGCTTATAAAAGCCGGCTATTCAGCAGTAAAATCAGTAAGCAGCACAACAAAGGTTATTGTTCATATTTCAAATGGGTATGATAACAGCCTTTTCCGCTGGATGTTTGATGGACTCAAAGCGAATGGCGCCCAATGGGATATTATCGGAATGTCGCTTTATCCAACAACCGATAATTGGGCTACTTTGAATAGTCAGTGTTTGGCAAACATAAATGATATGGTTACCCGTTATTCAACCCCGTGCATGGTAGTTGAAGTGGGTATGGATGTAACAGCCCCAACAGCAGCCAGGAGTTTTCTGTCTGATATTATCACCAAAACCAATTCGGTCACAAATGGCAATGGCCTGGGTGTTTTTTATTGGGAGCCTGAATCATATAACTGGCAAAACTATGACCTTGGCGCTTTTGATAGCAGCGGAAAGCCAACAACAGCCCTGGATGCTTTTGGTAATTAGGCTGCCAGTAACGCGGTAATTAAAAGCACAAGTGAAACGCAAAAGACAAAGACAACCATATACGTGATTGACATTCCTATCATCTTAGTAATAGTCCGGAAAATGCTGCGATTATAAACAACTCTTAGTGACCGGAATATATACCAGATAACATATACGGTGGCAGCCAGATTTAGCCATTCGACTATAGCCCAATCTAATGGGATAATTAGCTCCAACAGCATAATAAATGTCAGGAATATAAAATAGAAGCAATGCAGATGAAACGTGTAGATCAAATGCTCCACATAAAACTTCCGGCTTTTTGAAAAAGTTATTTTGAGGATCAAAGCGAATAACGGTAACATCAGGAACATCATTTTAGGAATATTATGCTTAAATTCCTCAAAAAAAACCTCCTTGGCCCTTGAACCATATTTACGCTGGTAAGTAATAGCTTTTTTCCGGATCTCCATTTTTAAAAAACCATCCCGTTTTGCTGCGGGTAATTTTTGTTGTCTGTCCAGGTATTGCTGGTAACTGGTGTCTTTAGTTGCAAATAAGCCGTTTCGCTGTTCAGCGGTATCCGGTTCGCCGGTACGGGTTACTTTAACAATGCCACCGGCATAGCTTGTTACCATCTGCTGAATCTGCTTTTTTTGAGCCGCACTTAAATTAGGGTTTTTCGCAATTTGCCGGTTTACCGAATCTGATACCAGTTTGGTAGCAACAGGCTTTGTTGACGCTGCCGGTTTAACGGTAACTTTTTCATGGGCGTTTTGAAATAGCAAAAGGAAATAAACAATACTGATAAAAATATACATCTTAACCGGGTGCAGGTATTGCGCTCGCCTGCCGGCCATATATTCATTAGTAAGAAACCCTGGCTTAAAGAGGAGGGGTTTTAGGGTATGAAAAAACTGGTGGTCGAAATGAAAATAATCGCTTATGGCATGGTTCATCATGTGGCCAAAGCTTTCTTTTATTTGCAGGTTTTCCTGTCCGCAATTGTGGCAAAACTTTCCCTCTAATAAAGTACCGCAATTAAGGCAATCATTTTCGTGCCTGTAATGTTTTTTCATCTTTAGTATTAAAGAATTGTTTAGGCGTGTTCAATAGCGTGCTTAAGCGCAGCGTTATGTTTATATCTGAATACAAATGGAAAAATAACTGCAATCACCAGCGCATAGGTTGCAAAAGTAAGCCAGATGCCCTGCCAGTTTTTACTTTGATCAGCATGGGTAAAAAACTTATCAATTATTACCCCGCTTGTAAAACTTCCGAACAATGCTCCAAAGCCATTCACCATCATCATAAATAAGCCTTGGGCACTACCTCTTATCTCAGGCGGAATTTGTGTTTCCACGTATAAAGACCCCGATATGTTAAAGAAATCGAACGCCATACCGTAAACTATGCAGGATAATATGATCATCCACAATCCACCTGCGGGATCGCCAAAGGCAAAAAGGCCAAACCGTAAAACCCATGCCAGCATGCTGAACAGCATCACATATTTAATCCCAAACTTTCGTAGAAAAAAGGGAATTGCCAAAATAAATGCAACTTCAGAGAACTGAGATATTGACATAATGATTGCCGGATATTTAACGGCAGTGAGCCCCTGGTATGCTGTGATTTTGGCGAAATCATGAATATAGGTATCGCCGTAGGCATTGGTAAGCTGTAATGCCGCGCCCAAAAGCATGGAGAAGGCGAAGAAGATGGCAAATCGTGGTGTTTTAAATAATGAAAACGCGTTGAACCCCAACGAGCTTGCAAACGATTTATTTGCTGTTTTGGCTGCCAGCGGAGGACATTTTGGAAGTGTAAAAGAGTAAATGCCAAGCGTCAGCGAAATTATAGAAGCAATATAGAATTGATTCACCGAAGTCTCGTTATGAGTAATACTTACCGTCCAAAGCGCTGCTATAAAACCGATAGTTCCCCAAATACGGATGGGAGGGTATTCTTTTACGATATCTATATTATTCCTTTTTAAAGCTGAGAATGCAACGGTGATAGATAATGACAATGTCGGCATATAAAACACCATATTAAGTAAAATTACCCAAAAGAATGTTGTAGGGTCTTTTACCAGCGGTAGTGAAAATAGAGTTAACGCACCCAAAATATGCATTGCCCCATATAACTTTTCGGCATTAATAAACCTGTCCGCAATTATGCCGGTTAAAGCAGGCATAAAAATAGCGGAAATGCCCATGGTGGAGAATATAGCCCCGAATTGCGCTCCCGACCAATGTTTATTTTGAAACCAGTAGGCGCCTATAGTAAGCAGCCATGCGCCCCAGATAAAATATTGCATGAAATTCATCAGTATTAAGCGAAACTTAATATTCATATAGGGCTAATTTAAAATAAGAAATGGTCAGCATTAAATTAAAAGCCGGAAAATAGCGAAATAAATGTGAATCAGAAAACTATAAACTGCAGAATTAGTGTGAAACAGAACAAAATTTCAAGTTTCTATTAATAGTTGTCTTTTATGGGATCCGGAAGATTTACGAAGCTTTTCTTTTGTTTAGCTCATCGCGGATCTTGGCTGCTTTTTCGTATGATTCTTCTGCCAGGGCCTCCTGTAATTTACTTTTCAACTCATCAACGCTTAACCCGGTAAATCCGCTTGCCGAAGCAGGCGCAGCAGTTTTTTCTTCCTTGGTTTCGTTAATATTTTCAAGGTAAACAAAATCATTGCCTTCAATTACTATTCCTGCGGTTGAAAGTATAAACTCAAAGGTATAAATAGGGCAGTCAAACCTCACGGCAACAGCAATGGCATCGCTTGTGCGCGCATCAATTTCAACCACCTTTTTTCCATCAGTGCAGATCAGCTTGGAATAAAAAATGCCATCAACCAGGTTATAAATTACAATTTCCTGGATCTTAATGTTGTATGCTTCCCCAAGGCTTTTAAAAAGATCATGGGTAAGCGGACGACTTGGTGTCATCTTCTCAATCTCAATTGCAATGGCCTGCGCCTCAAAGCTCCCAATAATAATCGGAAGCCTTCTGCGGCCGCTTACTTCGCCCAAAACCAAAGCATAGGCACCAGACTGTGTTTGGCTGTAGGATAAGCCAACAATGTCCAGTTTTATTTTTTTCATATCATTACCCATCACAACAGATCCTTTTTTTATAATGAAGCCTTATATTCTTTAATTGCTGCAATTAGTTTTGGTACAACTTCAAATGCATCGCCAACAATGCCATAATCAGCCACTTTAAAAAACGGAGCCTCGGGGTCTTTATTTATAACAACAATAACCTTTGATGAGCTAACACCGGCAAGGTGTTGTATTGCACCCGAAATTCCTATTGCAATATACAAATTTGGACTAACAGCTATACCTGTTTGTCCAACATGTTCACTATGCGGACGCCAGCCACTATCTGATACCGGTTTTGAACAGGCTAACGCTGCACCAAGCAGCCCTGCAAGCTCTTCAACCATACCCCAGTTTTCAGGGCCTTTAAGGCCGCGGCCGCCTGAAACAACTATATCAGCATCAGGTAATGAAACTTTATCAGTTGAGCGTACAATTTCTTTTATCATCGCCTTAAAATCTGAAGCGTTACCTTCAGCGGCAAAATCTTCAACAGCGGGAGTAACGCTTTTTTCAACTACTTTATAGGAGTTTGGCGTTAAAGAGATCACTTTATTGGCTGATGTTAGTTCAACAACCGCAAATGCTTTGCCCGAAAATGCCGTTTTTTTAACGGTAAACTTACCATTGCCTTGTTCAGGTAATGATACTGCGCCATCTGCAAGCCCAGCTTCCAGCTTTACAGCAATCCGCGGCGCTAAACCACGACCAGAAAATGAGTTGGATAATACGATAACATCCGCACCCTGCTTTTTGGCAGCTTCTGCAATTACCGAGGCGTATGCCTGGTTTATAAAGTTTTTCAGTTTCGCGTTCGAAACATTTAAAACTTTTTCTGCTCCGTATTTACCAAGTGCGGTTAATTCGTCCTTGCTTACCTCACCAATGGAGATAGCAACCAAATTGGTATTATTCTGATCGGCAATGGCGCGGGCATAAGAAACAGCTTCAAAGGTTGATTTTTTGAATTTTCCGTCTGCGTTTTCCGTATAAATTAAAACTGACATATTATTATAATAAGATCATTAATAGGATAAAGGCTTTTATTTAAATAACCCGTGCTTCTTCGTGCAGCAGATCAACCAGTTTGGCAGTATCATCGGCAGAAACCAGTTTTACCTGTCCGCGTGGCGCAGGTGTTTCATAACTAATAATTTCTGAAAATGTTTTTACCTCAACCGGTTCAATAATATTCAAAGGTTTGGTACGTGCCGACATAATACCCCGCATGTTTGGGATCTTAGGTTCGGCAACGCCTTCTGCCGTACCTGCAACAATAGGCAAAGGGATAGTTAATACTTCTTTACCACCTTCAATTTCACGCTCAACAGTTACCATATCACCTTCAATATCCAGTTTTTTTATGATTGAAACCGATGGCAGATCCAAAAGTTCGCCTATCATGCCAGATACCTTTGAACCATTATAATCTATGGATTCGCGGCCAGTTAAGATCAGGTCGAAAGGATTTGTCTTTACATATTCGGCCACCTGGTAAGCAACGTACCATGCATCATGCGGTTTTGCATTTACACGTACGGCATCAGTAGCGCCAATAGCAAGGGCTTTACGAATGGTGGGCTCTGTTGTTGCCTCGCCAACATTTATTACCGTTACTGTGCCGTTACCACCATCAGTTAGCTCAATTGCACGTGCTAATGCAATCTCATCGTAAGGGTTTAATATAAATTGAACACCGTTATTATTAAATTGGGTGTTATTATCAGTAAAAGTTATTTTTGTCGTTGTATCAGGGACATTGCTTATGCAAACCAGGATTTTCATCGTACTGTTGTTTAAGGATGATGCCTATAAGTAAATGAAACAATTTGTTATTCAGTTATAAATAGGTTTGTGCAAATTTAGTTAAAAAAGAGAGAGTTTAAAATGCAGATAAGCAGATTAGAGAAGCTATTGGAATTTATAAAGAATGAACCGGAGGATCCGTTTTTAAAATATGCGTTGGCAACAGAGTATCTGCGTATCAATCAAACAGATAAGGCGTTGGAATATTATGAAGACCTTGTAAATAATCATCATGATTATGTGGGTACTTACTACCATTTAGGCAAGCTGTATGAGGCGCTTGGCCGCAAGCAGGATGCCATACACACTTATGAAACCGGCATGACGGTAGCACGCGATAAGCGCGACAACCATGCATTTTCGGAGTTAAAAGGTGTATATGATGAATTGACGGATGAGTATTAAGGAGTTGATGGTTTATGGTAGCTGCAATGAAAAGTTCATCGTAACTTCATATCAGATAATATAACCTTAATTAATATTCAAAAAAAATCCTGTAAATTATACTTCCGGCTATGAACCATCAACTATGAACTAATCAATGACTAACAAGCAGCTTGTTTTTTTACGGGATGTAACTTTATACACATTTACTGCTTTTGGCGGACCTCAGGCACATATTGCTGTATTACTGCGCGAGTTTGTTGAAAAACGCAGGTATATTACCGAAGAAGAATTGATGGAGCTAAACGCCTTAGCCCAGTTATTGCCCGGCCCGTCATCAACACAAACCCTTGTTGGCATTGCCTGGAAGGTTGGCGGGCTGCGCCTGGCTATTGTTACGTTCCTGATCTGGATCCTGCCATCGGCAACTATTATGTGCCTTGCGGCTATAAGCTATAATATGTTTGCCAACAAAGCAAAGTTTACCGAGATCCTGCGTTTTGTACAACCAATAGCTGTGGGTATTGTGGCCTACGCTACCTATACATTTGCCAATAAGTTTTTAAAAACAAGGGTCAGTACCATGCTTGCAATAGGCTCACTTATTGCTACGCTGATATTGCAAAATGCTTATGCTTTTCCTTTGCTCATTTTAATAGGAGGAATTATTTCATCAGCCCTGGAAACCCAGCCACAGGAAAATGAGCTGCGCGTTAAATTATTTTCGAATGTAAACCCCAATAAAGTAACCTACTTTATTGGCATCCTGTTGTTTTTTGCCGCGCTGGGCGCTGTTGTAAATCAAACATCGGTATTTAGCTTGCCTATCCGCCTGTTCGAAAACTTTTATCGCAACGGGATCCTCATTTTTGGTGGGGGACAGGTATTGGTTCCGCTTATGTACACTGAGTTTGTGGGGGTTAAGCATTATCTTACCAGTTCAGAATTTTTGTCAGGTTATGCATTGCAGCAGGCATTACCGGGCCCAACTTTTTCATTTACCTCGTTTTTGGGTGGTATTGCCATGGGCAACAAGGGCGGGGGAATCATCGGCCAGGTTTTCGGAAGCGTAGTGGCGGTAATCGGCATAAATGCGCCGGGGCTTATACTTATCTTATTCATAGTTCCTTTTTGGAACGATTTGAAAAAAATAACCAGGATAAAAAATTCCCTTAGCGGAATAAATGCAGTAGCCGTTGGCTTTATGGCCACCGCTTTGATATTACTGGTAAGACCCTTTGGACTTAACTGGATGGCTTATTTAATTATGGCAGGATCTTTTTTAATTTTAAACTTCACCAAAATAAAAACCCCGGTGGTTATTATTATCGGGATTGTTTTGGGGTTGATCTTCTAGAGCCCCCTAAAGAGGGAACGAATATGCAATTTTACTCCCCTTTAGAGGCCGGGGGGCCTAAAACGGCGCTGAACCATCGTCATCATCCATTTGATCCATTTTTGATGGCCTGATGATGAAGTTGCTTGGTTTTTCAAATTCGTTTGAAGGGGTTAAGCCCGAGAATGCATTTGCAGGTGAGAATGAGCCGTCCATCCCCTGGTCAAGGTCTGTAAACTTAACAAACTTACCAACGAATTTAAGCCTTACCCTCCCGGTTTCACCATTACGGTGCTTGGCTATAATAACCTCACCAACACCTGCTGTTGGCATATTATCTTCATCAACTTCTAATCCATAATATTCAGGGCGATATAAGAACAATACCATATCCGCATCCTGCTCAATTGAACCAGATTCACGCAAATCTGACAGCATTGGCCGTTTTGAACCACCGGGACGACTTTCAACCGCACGACTTAGTTGCGATAACGCTATCACCGGTACATTTAATTCTTTAGCTACTGATTTTAAAGCCCGGGAGATACTACCAATTTCCTGTTCACGGTTACCTCCGCCTTTTGCATCGGCAGCTTTACCATGCATCAATTGCAAATAATCCACGATGATCAATTGGATATCATGCTGCGATTTTAATCGGCGGCATTTTGCTCTGAACTCAAAAATATTAAGGGCAGGGGTATCGTCAATTATCAGAGGAGCCGCTTCCAATCTGCCAATTTTGGAGTGGATCTGCTGCCATTCCCATTCCTCCATATTTCCTTTACGGATCTTTTCCTGCTCGATTTCAGTTTCCCCGGAAATTAAACGGTTAACCAACTGAACAGATGACATTTCGAGCGAGAATACCACAACCGGTTTATTAAAATCAACCGCAGCATTACGTGCGCATGTTAACACGAACGCCGTTTTACCCATTGCGGGGCGGGCAGCTATAATAACCAGGTCGGATTTTTGCCAGCCGGAGGTCATGCGGTCAAGATCAGTAAATCCGGATGCAACACCGGTTAAACCGTCCTTTTTATCTTTAAGCGCTTCAATTTCTTTTAATGCTTCATGCATCAGGTCATCCATCTTACGCGAATCACGGCGAAGGTTGTTTTGAGCTATTTCAAAAAGGTTCTTTTCAGCCTTATCTAACAGATCAAGTACGTCTGATGTATCTTCATAAGCACTCTGGATAACTTCAGTCGAGATCCTGATCAATTCCCGCTGGATAAATTTTTGAATAATGATCCTTGAGTGGTATTCAATATTTGCTGCCGAAGCAACCCGGTTGGTAAGCTCGGTAATATAATAGGCGCCGCCAATCATTTCCAGTTCGCCCTGCTGGCGTAACTGCGCGGTAACCGTAAGAATATCTACCGGCGATGATTTTTCGAACAGCATGCGGATAGCCGCAAATATTTTCTGGTGGCTATCTTTATAAAAAACATCAGCTTTTAAAATATCAATTACTGATGATAGCGCATCTTTTTCCAGCATTAATGCACCCAGCACAGCCTCCTCCAAATCAATTGCCTGTGGCGGAAGCTTACCTAAACCGCTATAAGGGGTAGGGTTTGTTACTCTGTTTCTCCGGTCGGTATTCGGCTTATTATACTGGTTATCGTTCTCCAAAATCATACTCAACAAAAATATACAAATTTGGCGCGGAACAATGCAGTAAAAGTTAACATTTCAATTTAAAGGGCCTGAAAAATCGTTTAAAGAAACCGTAATTTCTATACCAAGGCCTAACATCAGATGTTTGGTAATTGTTAGTAACTTTAAATATTATTTGATTATCAGTTGTTTAACCCTATGTTGATAAACACCAAAATTGTTAATAATGTAATTTCAATGAATTATATTATTCTAAAAAAACCAAAATGGTGCATCAGTTCAATAAAGGCTAAATCAATAAATATGGCTACTTTTGCAGCCTTAATTTTAATAATTTACAATGTCGTACAACAACAGGGAAGTCCGCGAAAGTAACCAGGTGGTTTTTGGAACCCGTGCCGTTATTGAAGCCATCCGTTCGGGAAAAGAGATCGAGTCTTTATACATACAAAGGGGTATTGGTGGCGAGCTATTGAACGAGCTCAGGGCTTTGCTGCATGAATATAATATAACTGCCCAGCAGGTGCCGGTTGAAAAGCTTAACCGCATCACTATGAAAAATCACCAGGGGGTGATCGCGTTCATTTCTCCTATTATCTACCAAAAAATAGAGGATATAATTCCAACAATATACGAGAAGGGAGAAGTTCCATTGATACTGGTGCTTGATTCTATTACCGATGTACGTAACATGGGCGCCATTGCCCGCACTGCCGAATGTAGTGGTGTGCATGCCATAGTGGTACCGGCAAAAGGATCGGCACAGATTAACCCTGATTCAATAAAAACATCTGCCGGGGCTTTGTATAAGATCCCGGTTTGCCGGCATGATAACTTTATGCAAACTGTGAAATTTCTCCAGGAATCAGGCCTGCAATTGGTTTGCTGTACCGAAAAAACGCAGGAGTATATTTACAAACCTGATTATACAGTACCTACAGCAATAGTAATGGGTTCGGAAGAAGATGGCGTACGCAATGATATCATCCGCATAGCAGATCATTTAGCCAAGATCCCGATGTACGGTGAAATTGAATCGTTAAACGTTTCTGTGGCAACAGGGGTGATATTGTATGAAGCGATAAGGCAGAGATTAGAGATTAGTTAATTGGAGATTAGAGATTAGAGATTAGAGATTAGCAAAAAAGCCCTCGCATTACTTTGCAAGGGCTTTCCTATTTAGATCCTTCCGACTATTGGACTACAAAGAAACTAATCTCTGATCTCCAGTCTCTAATCACTAAATATACTTCGTTCCAAACTGTTGCTTCACATCGGCAACCACCTTTTTAACGTTTTGCTCCTGGTCGCGGGGGCAGATCAGCAGGGTATTATTGGCTTCAACAACAATATAATCATGAAGCCCCTGTAATATAACCAGCTTTTCGCCGGGTACATTAACCATACAGTTCGATGAATCGTACATGATAACTTTTTCGGCGGGGATAACTGCATTACCTACATAATCTTTTTCGGCCAGCTCATAAATTGAGGCCCATGTCCCCAGGTCGCTCCAGCCAAATTCCGAAGGCAGCACATACACGTTATCGGCCTTTTCCATTATCCCGTAATCAATAGAGATATTGGTACACCGCAGGTAAGAAGTATGAATATGTGCTTTTTCATCAGTAGTGTTATACACAGGCCTTGCTTCTGCAAAAATTTCATACATATCGGGCAAATAATTGCTGAAAGCATTCACTATAGCCCTGGCCGACCATACAAAGATCCCGGCGTTCCATAAAAAATCACCGCTTTGTAAAAAGGTCTTGGCTATTTCGAGGGTTGGTTTTTCTGTAAAGGTTTTAACCTTATAAAAATCATTTTTTAGGCTTTGCTCCGTATATTGAATATATCCATAACCGGTATCAGGTCTTGATGGCTTTATACCTAGAGTTATAAGGCAATTATTTGCTGTTGCTACTTCCAGTGATTTTTCAATAGTGCTTATGAATGCTGCCTCATCAAGTATCAGGTGATCAGATGGGGCAACTACAATAGCAGCATCAGGGTTAAGACTTTCAATTTTAAAAGACCCATAAGCAACACAAGGCGCAGTATTGCGCATTACCGGCTCGGTCAGGATCTGGTTGTCGGTCATATCCGGCAACTGCTGTTTTACCAGCGAGGTATAAATCTCATTAGTTACGACGTAAATATTTTCTTTGGGGCATATTTTCAGGAAACGATCATAGGTATTTTGGATCAAAGTTTTCCCGGTTCCCAGTATGTCAATAAATTGTTTAGGGTGCGATGTACGGCTGATGGGCCAAAAACGGCTTCCGATACCGCCTGCCATTATAATAGCATAGTAGTTTTTGTTCATATGTGATTAAACAATTTTTAGTAAAGTTGTTTGTTTTCCCTTGATAATAAAACAATGATGAACTTTTTTATGCCGATTTTGTTTACCGGCAGTTCACGATGGTTTTATTTGGCAAATGCGGGGGCAAAATTGCTTATTAATTTGTAAATTATGAATTAAATAAAACTAAATAAACACGCTTAACAGATACCGGGAGTTAAACGAAGTAAATAAACAAATTGTTTTTAATAGAATAATCATTTTTGTATAAAATTTTAAAGTAAATCCATCGTTTATTGAGAAAAATTTGTTACTTTAAACTTTTAAATACAATCAAGAATACGTTTATAATGATAGAAACTAAGAAGTCGCTTTTTGATAACCTCCAGAACTTTTTCGGGTTCGATAATTTTAAGGGGGAGCAGGAATCGATCATAACTAATATATTGGCGGGTAACGACACATTTGTGATTATGCCAACAGGTGGTGGCAAGTCCATGTGTTACCAATTACCGGCATTGATGAGCGAAGGCACTGCGATAGTAATTTCCCCTTTGATCGCCCTGATGAAAAACCAGGTTGACCAGCTAAGAGCCTTTGGAGGCTCAGACAGCATAGCCCACTTTTTAAATTCATCATTAACAAAATCAGATATCGGAAGAGTTAAGGAAGATGTTTTAGCCGGCAAAACCAAGCTGCTATACGTTGCTCCGGAATCACTCACCAAACAGGAAAATATTGATTTTTTACGCCTTAACCAGGTATCGTTTGTAGCGGTTGATGAGGCGCATTGTATTTCGGAATGGGGGCATGATTTCCGCCCGGAATACCGCAAGATCAGGCAGGTTATCAGCAATATCGGCGATAATATCCCCATTATTGCATTAACAGCTACAGCAACCCCAAAAGTACAGCAGGATATTCAAAAAAACCTGCAGATGAACAATGCTACTATTTACAAGTCATCGTTTAACCGGTCGAACCTCTTTTACGAGGTACGCGCTAAACGCAATGTAATAAAGGAGATTGTTAAATTTGTTAAGCAAAACCAGGGTAAATCAGGGATCATATATTGCCTTAGCCGTAAAAAGGTTGAAGAAGTTGCCGAGGCGCTCAATCTTAACGGGATTAAAGCTTTGCCATACCATGCCGGTTTAGATCCGAAAGTGCGCGCTGATACACAGGATAAATTCCTGATGGAAGACGTGGATGTTATAGTTGCTACTATTGCCTTCGGTATGGGCATTGATAAGCCGGATGTTCGTTATGTAATTCACCATGATGTGCCAAAGAGCATGGAAGGGTATTACCAGGAAACAGGCCGCGCGGGTCGTGACGGGGGCGAAGGTGTTTGTGTTGCTTTTTATTCAGAAAAGGATATTGATAAGCTTCAGAAATTCATGAAGGATAAACCGGTATCAGAACGCGAGATCGGCACCCAGATCCTGAAAGAAGTTATTGACTATGCCGAATCATCCGTTTGCCGTCGTAAACAACTGCTCCATTATTTTGGTGAAAACTTTAACGAAGCAGGCTGTAACAATATGTGCGATAACTGTTGCGGACCTAAAGAACATTTTGATGGCGAGCTGCACCTGCACAGGGCACTAAGCCTGATAAAACAAATTGGTGAAAAATTTGACGATCATCATATTATCAGCATCCTTATGGGTGCAGATAGTGCACAGATAAAAAATTACGAACATGACCTGCTTGATTATTTTGGATCGGGCAAGGAAGACGGCGTAAACTTATGGAACTCTCTTTTAAGGCAGGCACTGCTGAATAACTTTTTATCAAAGGATATTGACCAGTATGGCTTATTGAGATTGACCAAACTAGGGAACTCATTTATTGACAACCCTTACAGCATCCGCTTTGTATTGAACAAACCGATTGAAGCAACGGATGATGATGATGATGCCGACGGCCCTAAACAAGGTGGTGGCGCCCTGGATACAGAGTTACTGCAGATGCTTAAGGATTTGCGTAAAAAGCTGGCTAAACAAAAAGGATTGCCTCCGTTTGTTATATTCCAGGATCCGTCATTGGAGGAAATGTGTACGCATTATCCTATCACGACTGAAGAATTAAAACAAATCTCGGGTGTAGGGGCAGGGAAGGCGCTTAAATTTGGCAAGCCTTTTACCGACCTGATCCAGAAATATGTGGAGGATAATGATATTGACCGCCCTATTGATATGGTGATCAAAAGCGCTGCCAATAAATCAGCGCTTAAAGTGTTTATCATTCAAAACATCGATCGTCATTTAAATTTAGACGATATAGCTGCTTCAAAAGGATTATCCTATGAAGAGATCCTGAAAGAGGTGGAAACTATTGTAAACTCTGGCACCAAGCTTAATTTGAATTATTACATTGACGAAATTATTGATGAGGATAAGCAGGAAGAAGTATTTGATTATTTCCGTACTGCCGAAGTTGATTCAATAGATGATGCATTGGCCGAACTTGGCAGTGATGATTATACAATAGAAGAGATTCAACTAATGCGGATAAAGTTTATTTCCGAAATGGGGAATTAAGCGGAAGGCGGAAAGCCTAAAGCTAAAAGCAATTATTAAAGCAGAAAGCGTAAAGCAAAGGATTTAAACCTCCTGCTTTACGCTTTCTGCTTTTAGCTTTCACCTACTTGGCTATTATCTTAAACTCAGTCCTGCGGTTCTTTTTACGATCATCTTCGGTTGTGTTGGGCGCAATAGGCTGTGTTTTGCCATAACCTTTAAAAACAAGCCTGTCGGCAGCAATTTTACTGCTTATAAGGTATTGGTAAACAGATTTTGCCCGGTTCTCTGAAAGGGTTTGATTTAGCTGATCATTACCAACATTATCCGTATGACCCGAAATCTCAATATGTACCGTCGGGTTTACTGTTAAAAACGATACAAGCTGTTGTAATTCAGCAATCGATTCAGTTTGCAGATCGAATTTATTAGTATCAAAAAATATGTTGTTCAGGATCACTTTATTGCCAACTTCTATTGGCTCCAGTAAAACTAAAATGTTGTACGGGTTTTTAGCTTCGTGGCCGATCAGCGAAAAATTGGCTGAATAAAAAAGGTAGCCGCTTTTTGAAATATTTAAACCATAGTCTTTCCCCGCTGTTAATGTGGCTAAAAAATCGCCTTGCGTTGCATCACTATAATCCTGGTAAACCGCTGTATTTTTTTGCAGGTCGATTATTTCAACGGCGGCTTCCAGCGGCGCTTTGGTTTTTGCATCGTTCACTATACCTTTTACATAGGTAACCAACTTTGGCCGTAAGTTTGGCGGTAATTCAAAAGTATAAATATCAAAACCGCCAAAGCCATTTAAGTTATTTGATGAAAAAAATGCATAACTGCCGTTAGCTGTTAAGCTCAATCCATTTTCATCCCCGCTGGAGTTGATCGGGTAGCCGAGGTTCTCGGGCTTTTGCCATTTGCCATCTTTACCCAAACGACTCATAAACAAATCTTTCCCACCTAATCCGGGCCATCCGTTCGAACAAAAATAGAGCGTGCTGTCATCCGGATGAATAAAAGGCGATTGCTCATCATAAATGGTATTGATATTCGGCCCGAGGTTTTCCGGCTCGCCCCAGCCTTTTTCTGTTAATGATGATTTCCAGATATCATAGCCACCATAACCACCTTTACGGTTACTTACAAAGTAAAGCGTTTTGCCGTCAGCACTTATTGATGGCTGCGATTCCCAGCCTGTAGTATTAACCGGGGGGCTTAAATCAAATGGTTTGCCCCAGTCATTCCCTTTTTTTTGCGCTATATATATATCACAGCGCCCAAGTCCGTCCGGACGGTTACAGCCGGTAAAAAACAAGTACTTGCCGTCCTGCGAAATAGATTGCGCACCTTCATTATATTGGGGGGTGTTTATTTGGTCGCTTAAATAAGTAGCGGTTTGCCATTTATTATTCAATTTATCGCTTTTATAAAAATCCTCGTTGTTGTTTATTTTTCGGGTAAATATCAGCGTAGCTTCATCAGCAGTAGCTACAGGCAGGTATTCATCAGCTTCGGTATTAATTTCAGGTCCCAGGTTAATAGGTTTAAAGGGGACGGGGTGTGCAATTGCCTGGATACTGAATTTACAGTCGGTAATGAGTTTTTGAGCATAATAAGTATTCTGAGCTGTGATGTTTGGATAAGTTAAGTACTTTTCCAAATGTTGCTGCGCCAATTCATACTGCGCATTACTAATTTCCATTTCTCCGGCTTTAAGATATACAGCCCGGTTAAATTCAGGGTTTAAAGCAATTACCTTATGGAATTGTTCGATAGATGCTTTGTAGTTACGCATCTGCCGCAACAGATCACCCAACACAGCGTGAGCTTCAACAAACTTATTATCGGCTTCAATTGCTTTTTGTAAATTACCAATAGCATCATCATACAGGTGGTCGTCCAAACTTTGATTAGCAAGGGCAAAATATTTAATAGCTTCTCTATCGGTAGTAGAGTATTGCCTCTGTTGGGCGAATGTATAATTGGTAATAAAAAATAACAGAACCGAGAAGACAACGACTCTCATTGGTTTTGATACGTGTTTTTGTATCCTAAGTTACATTTTTTTTTGAGATGCAATATGTACGGGTCAAGATACAAGGCGCAGGAATCAGGGGAAAAGAAAAAAAGTATAATTATTAAGATGTATCTTCTTGATTCCTGACTCTTATTTTCTTGATTCTTTCCCCTACGGGATATTCAGGTATTTATGCGTTTGCAAAGAAATCTCCCATTGCGGGTTATTCATTACATAATCAACAATAAGCGGGATCATTTCTTTTGACTTTGACCATTCGGGCTGTAAAAACAGCTTACAGTTTGGCGAAACAAGTTTGGCGTTTTCCTCTGCAAAAGCGAAATCCGACTTATTAAATACGATCACCTTAAGCTCATCAGCATTGGCAGCAACCAGGTGCATTGGCGATTTGAACTTTTTGGGCGATAAACAGATCCAGTCCCAGCTGCCTGACAGCGGATACGCACCGGATGTTTCTATAAAAGTTTTGATACCTTTTTTTTGCAGACCGGCTGTCAGGTAATCAAGGTTATAGATCAAGGGCTCGCCACCGGTTACTACTACCGCTTTTGAGGGATGTTTGGAGGCATTTTCGACAATCTGATCGGCAGCTGTTAATGCGTGAAGTTCAGCGTCCCAGCTTTCTTTAACATCGCACCAGTGGCAACCCACATCACAACCACCAAGGCGGATAAAATAAGCAGCCTTACCTGTATTGAATCCTTCCCCCTGTATCGTATAAAACTCTTCCATTAAAGGAAGCAACGTGCCATCTTCCGGTATTTGGTGTGCCATAATTAAGCTGCAAAGGTACTGTTTTGAGGGGAAAGGTAAAAGGCAAAGGATAAAAGGCCTAAAATTGTGATAATAGAAAGATAATCTTTGAGAAGAAAGGTAAAAGACTTAACTTCAACATCAATAAATAAATTTAAAAAAACCTTTTGCCTTTTACCTTTATCCTTTCACCTATTTTACTTATTATTACTTAAAATTTCGCATTATGAAAAAACTATACTTGCCGGTACTATTTTTCGTTCTGCTTTGCTTTTCTTCATGTGTTGATATTGAAGAACAATATAATTTTAAACAGGACGGATCATGCAACGTAGTTTATGGTTTTGACATGGGCAGCGCCGTATCCGTATTGATGAACCTGATGTCGGATTCTGTTAAAGCAACCCCTCAATTTTCGTTGGTAAAAGATACTACCTTAAATTTTTATACTGCCCTGCCCGATACAACCCAGCTTAAAATGAGTGCGGAAGAGGCTAACATGGCTAAAAGCAGTAATCTATCAATAAAGATGGATCTGAAAAAAAGTATAATGAAGGTAAGCGTTAATCACCTGGCTAAGAACTCTGCCGATCTTGAATATTACCTTAAGCACATTTCAAAGATCTCGATGAATAGTCAACTAAAATCTATTTCAAAAGAGGAGAAACAGCCTTTAGGCTTTGATGCCCAGCAACTGGTTGCAGGAGAAGATTATTACACCTATGAAATTACTCCACATAAATTTTACCGGGTTATTGATAAAGCGAAGTTTAATGCATTTTTAAAGAAAACATCTTCAGCCTTTTCAATGGCAAAGGCCATGCTGATTGATATGCCTTATAAGGTGATCCTCAATTTTGCCAAACCTGTAAAAAAAGTAAACAATCCCAAAGCCATCGTATCAGCCGACAGGAGACGGGTTACCCTGATTACCAACATGGATGATGTGATGAAAAACCCGTCATTAATGAATTTAAAGATCGACTTTTAATATTTATGAAGTGGTATTGGGCTGCGGATGTAGAAGACGTTGAAAAGCCTTTCATGAAAAAAGTAAAAGTAACAGGCAAAAGCATCTGTATTGTTGGGTACGAGGGGAAGCTATTTGCAGTATCCGCAACCTGCCCGCACCAGGGTTTCGACCTAAGTTCAGGCTGGTGCGAAAATGGAAAAATAATTTGCCCGCTTCATGGTTATTCCTTTGATTTGCAAACCGGCAAAGGGAGTGAGGATTACCTAAAAACCTATGCGGTAAAAATACAGGACAACAGCCTGTATATCGGGATCAGTTCCGTTTGGGACGATATAAAGAAAGTATTTAATAAATGAACGTAAGAGCTATTGATTATATAACCGAAGATTTTTATGAATCGTTAAGCTTCCAGGATGGCGAAATGCCCGACCTGGAAACTGTACAAGGATTGTTTTATGCGGATGGATTGCTGGTAAATAATAGCTTTGGCAAGCCGGTTACTTTTACCGCTGAAACATTTGTACAGGCATTGGAATCGCAGATTGCAGCCGGTACCTTATTACAATTTATGCAACGGGAATTGTATTCAAAAACTGAAGTATTTGGCAAAGTGGCACAACGCCTTAGCGTATATGAATACAGTTTTGCCGACCATGAAATAGACAACCTTCCGCGGGGCATCAACTATATCCAATTTATATTGGTTGATGATAGCTGGCGAATTACCTCAATGGCCTGGAGCGATGAAAATGAGAATTACCAGATTCCTGAGGAGTATTTGGGTTAGTTGACTGCCCTCTCCGTCATGCCGAATTTATTTCGGCACCCCACAGGACATTCCCGTATACATGGTGCAGACTTAGCATGTGGGGTGCTGAAACAAGTTCAGCATGACATATTTTATAGTATTGGGCCAGCCACTCACTTAATCAACTACTTATAAACCTCTTTATTAGCCGATGCCAGGGTATTCTTCAGCAAACCAATAATAGTCATTAAACCAACACCGCCGGGTACAGGTGTGATCCATGATGCTTTTGGAGATACGTTTTCAAAATCAACATCACCATAAAGTTTAAAACCGGATTTTGTTAAGGTGCTGGTTTCGCGGTTCATGCCTACGTCAATTACTACTACACCGTCTTTTACCATATCAGCAGTAATAAAATTCTTTTTGCCGATGGCTACAATAAGGATATCAGCATCAAGCGTAAATTTTTTGATATCAGGTGTGCGGCTGTGGCAAATGGTTACCGTACAATTACCTGGAGTAGTGTTGCGTGCCATCAGGATGCTCATTGGCGACCCCACAATATTGCTTCGGCCAACTACCACACAATGCTTACCTGCTGTTTCAATTCCATATTCTTTCAGCATTAAGGTAATGCCATAAGGGGTAGCCGGGATAAACGAAGGCAGGTTACGCTGCATACGGCCCAAGTTAACCGGGTGAAAACCATCCACATCTTTGCGGTAATCAATCTTTTCTGTTACTTTTTCAGGATCGATATGCTTTGGCAGGGGCAATTGTACTATTATGCCGTCAATATCAGCATCCGCATTAAGCTCGGCCACTTTAGCTAATAATTCTTCCTCGGTTACATCACTTTCATAACGCACCAGGGTTGATTTAAAGCCCACAGCCTCACAGTTTTTTATTTTACTGGCAACATAAGTTTCGCTGCCGCCATCATGACCAACCAATACTGCCACCAAATGCGGCTTGCGCCCGGTTTCTGCCAATATTTTAGCTGCTGATTCAGCTATTTCGCCCTTAAGTTTTTCTGATACGTATTTTCCGTCGAGTAAATTCATTATATTTTGGTTAGGGAACCAAGAGTCAAGAATCAAGAAGTAAAAAAGCTTTATAAATTCTATCTTGATTCTTGATATCTTGATTCCTGACTCTTTTTTAATCCAGTTTCAGCACTGCCATAAACGCACTCTGCGGAATCTCCACATTACCCACCTGGCGCATACGTTTTTTACCTTTTTTCTGTTTTTCTAATAGTTTTCGCTTACGGGAAATATCACCGCCATAACATTTGGCAGTAACATCCTTACGCAAGGCCTTTACGGTTTCGCGTGCTATAATTTTGGCACCAATGGATGCCTGGATAATAATTTCAAATTGCTGTCGCGGGATCAGTTCTCTTAATTTTTCACAGATCTTTTTACCGAAATCATAAGAGTTACCTCTAAAGATCAATGACGACAAAGCATCAACCGGTTCCGCGTTTAAGCGGATATCCAAACGTACCAGGTCTGACCGGCGGTAACCTATCTGGTGGTAATCAAACGAAGCGTAGCCTTTTGATATGGTTTTTAATTTATCATAAAAGTCGAATACGATCTCACCCATCGGCATCTCAAAGATCAGCTCAACACGATCAGATGTTAAGTACGACTGATTTTTTATGAAACCGCGCTTTTGAATGCACAATGACATTACCGGTCCCACAAATTCAGATTTGGTGATGATGGTTGCCTTAATGTAAGGTTCCTCTACATAATCAATCTTGCTTGGATCAGGTAGATCTGACGGGTTGTTTACGACGATAGGCTCGCCGCGTGTGGTGAACGCAATGTATGATACGTTGGGAACTGTTGTGATCACCGTCATGTCAAACTCGCGCTCTAACCGCTCCTGGATGATCTCCATGTGCAGCATCCCAAGGAAACCGCAACGGAAACCAAAGCCTAACGCGGCGGATGATTCCGGTTCAAATACCAGTGATGCATCGTTCAATTGCAGTTTGGCCATTGATTCGCGCAGTTCTTCATACTCGTCAGTATCAACCGGGTAGATGCCGGCAAATACCATCGGTTTTACTTCTTCAAAGCCCTGGATCCCGGTTTCGCATGGGCGGGCAATAGTAGTGATGGTATCACCAACCTTTACTTCTCTTGATTCCTTAATACCCGATATGATGTAACCCACGTCACCGGTTTTGATCACGTCTTTCGGTAGCTGTTTCAATTTTAGCGTGCCAACTTCTTCAGCTATATACTGTTTTTCAGTGGCGAAAAACTTCACTTTGTCACCCTTTCGAATCTCGCCGTTAACCACTTTAAAGTAAGCCACAATACCGCGGAACGAGTTATAAACCGAATCAAATATCAATGCCTGTAAAGGAGCTTCCGGATCGCCGACAGGAGCGGGTACACGAGCTACAATGGCACGTAAAATATCATGTACACCCATACCTGTTTTACCTGATGCTGCCAAAATATCTTCACGTTTGCAACCAATCAGCTCAACAATCTGGTCTTTTACTTCCTCGGGCATAGCACCGGGAAGGTCCATTTTATTTAGAACCGGGATGATCTCCAGGTCGTTCTCTAAAGCAAGATACAGGTTTGAGATAGTTTGCGCCTGGATACCCTGTGCCGCATCAACTATCAGCAATGCACCTTCGCAAGCGGCAATAGAGCGTGAAACTTCGTAAGAGAAATCCACGTGCCCGGGTGTATCAATCAGGTTAAGGATGTATTTCTGACCATCCAATTCATAGTCCATTTGGATAGCATGACTTTTTATGGTGATGCCTCGCTCGCGTTCCAGGTCCATATCATCAAGCAATTGTGCCTGTGATTCGCGCTGGGTTATGGTATTGGTATATTCTAATAACCTATCGGCAAGTGTACTCTTACCGTGGTCGATATGTGCTATTATACAAAAATTACGAATGTGTTCCATTGAAGCGCAAAAATAGCTTTTTAGGGCGACATTTTTTATTTAAAATCACCTTCCGTTAAAGCGGACTGACGAAGAATGGAACGAAATGTTCCAATAGGGATTTCTTTTCTATTTGCGGGAACTATTACTGTTAAGGTTATTGTATCAGTTTTTCTAAGTTTAACATGGCTCCCTTTTTGAGAAATAAAGATAAAACCATGATCGCCTAACACCTTAAGTATGTATGAAGAAGAATAAAGCTTAGGCATATTTTAAAATGGAACCGACTATTTCAGGTTTATCAATAATCGTAAATTCGGGATGTTCATTATCTTCCAGATATAATTCTAAAGCCTCTTGTAAATTGGCTAATGCCTCATCCTTTGTATCTCCAAAACTCGAAATCTCAACGTTTAAACATTGGGCGACAAAGTAATCTCCTTCTTTCCAAACAGCACTATTGATTTGAACAGTTTTCATAATATTCACTTTATCAAATTTAATAAAATTATATGATATACTAATCAAGTTGAAATTCATGAAGCATTTATGAAATAACGCGTCTCTACATAACCCCTTCCACAAACACTGGCGTCTCCGTCACATCAACAGTCACTTTACCATTAGTTGTATTAACTATTTTATTATCCATAACATCAGCGCCTATCTTTAAAGTGTGGATGTTTGCTTTCGTAGCTTTTCCCAAATCCAAAGTATAGTTGGCTTTTCTGCCGGTTTCATCGGGAATGGTTAATACAAACATCGTTTTATCGGCCAGCTGGTATTGGTCAACCAAAGGATCTTTACTGATTGTTTTTATATAATTATAATCACCCATCAGTTTGGTAGCTTGTAAGATATAGTCTGAGGCAGGCCTGCGTTTTATGCCTTCGGCGAGGCCAGATGTGGCATATTGGGTTGAGCCGCCGGCATGATCGTCAAACAACTGGTAAAAAAATACCCGTTTGACGCCGTGACGGATATATAGGAGGGAGGTACGTAAGATCCAGTCGGCATGGTTAGCTAATACTGTTTTTGCGCCAATTGATTCGGCCTTTTGATAGCTTCCCTGGTTTATATCATAGCCTGTTTCGGTTACCCAAACCTCGGGGTGCTGCAACAGGCTGTTTGCCAGGCTAACGAAAGAGTTGGCTACGCTGCCCGAGATAGAAAGCTCAGGAGCGATTCCTGTTGTAGCTCGTTTTTGTACCCTAACATCGCCATTATTTGAATACAGGTGATAATTGATCACATCGAAACAAAGATTAATACTGCCGTCTTTTTTATATCCGCGGTTTGTTTTGCACCAGTCTATTATCTTTTGAACGCGCTTTACATCGGCAGTTGCCAAGCCGCCCATAACTACCTGCATATTGGGGTCGGCAGCTTTTACACCAATGCCTGCGCCGAGCTTACCCATATTGCCATCATAAAATGCCGATAAATTTGCTGCATACTGCTCGGCTGTTTGATGGGTGTCATCACCGCCCCACCATTTGTCGCGCTCGTTTCCGCATTCAATGTATTTTATCAGGCCCATCCCAATTTTAACCTCATTAGGGATATCGCCATTCCAGCGTTTGCGGTCATCAACTTTTACAAGAGATCTATCAATATTTTTATTAAAGCCATATCTTGCAGTAAACTGGAATGCGGCACGGGCCTGATCGGCATAGGAGGCAGGGCTATTTAAGCTTTGTCCGTAAGGAGCTGGTGCATTATCATCATCCCTTGAACTTGCCGGGTAGGTTTTTTGTAACCATTCGGGGATGTTTTTCAGGTCTGCCAAAACTAAAATACCATCCTGTTTACAGCGTTCATAAATTATATCGTAATCCCAGCCGCCGTTATTGGTAGGATTAAAAGTATAGTTGCCTTTTGTAGTTTCAATCCTATTCCAGTTCAGGTAATGCCTTAAGGCCGAGAAAGTTTTTACCAGGGCCATATTGTCCTCGTAAATATGCTTCCTGTCATTAGGGCTACCCGGATTTTCTAAAAAATTCCATTCGTATCCGTTAATGCCAAACATGTTTTTTAGCGGCACTGGATCATTGCTATGGTCAACATTTATTTGAGGTTGATTTATTGCATCAATCTTATTGGTATCGGGATTAATTGATGCTTTATTTAGATAGGCCACGCTGTCTTCGGCATTACTTTTTGCACCCAACCTGCAGCTATAGCCAAGCGATACGACAGCTATTACAATTAAAACAGGCTTGTGATAAGGTTTCCAGTTCATGTATAATGATCGCTTTATCGGATAAATTGTGGCGGTTTAAACATCACAAGATAATTAAATTGATTAAGATGTCGGCGCTTATACGGATTTTAAAGCCGGGGGTTATAGTTAACTTACCTCAAATTGCAAAGCGCTAAGATACCTGTACAGCCCTTGTTCATTACCAATCAGCTCCTGGTGGCTGCCGGATTCAATAATTCTCCCTTTCTCCAGTACAATGATCTTATCAGCTTCGCGGATAGTTGAAAGGCGATGTGCTATAATTATTGATGTACGGTTTTTCATCAGCTCTTCCAGGGCTTCCTGCACCAAACGTTCGGATTCTGAATCTAACGACGAAGTGGCTTCATCAAGTATCAATATAGCAGGATTTTTTAACAAAGCCCGTGCAATGGCTATCCGCTGCCGCTGTCCCCCGGATAATTTAACACCGCGCTCGCCTACAACGGTATCATAAGCTTCAGGGAATGAAGTTATAAACTGGTGGGCATTGGCCCTTTGTGCTGCCTGGATAATTTCATCGTCGGATGCCGTCAGTTTACCGTATGCAATGTTTTCTTTTATCGTTCCGCCAAATAGCATCACATCCTGCGGCACAATTGCTACCTGGTTGCGAATATCGGTTAATGAATATTCTGCCGAAGGTTTCCCATCAAAAGAAATTGTACCACTTTGGGGATGATAAAACTGCAGGATCAATGCTGCCATGGTTGATTTTCCGGAACCGCTGGGTCCAACAATAGCAACCTTTTGCCCGGCCGCAGCATCAAACGAAATCTCATTTAACACAGTAAGCTCAGGCCTTGACGGATAGCCAAAAACCACATTATTGAATGAAAGGTTACCTTCAATTTTTTGTTTGATGGTATTGTTTTTTTCGTGGATAGAGATCTCTTCGCCTTGCTCATCCAAAATCTCCAGTACACGCTCACTGGCGCCAACTGCTTTTTGCATGTTTGCATACAACTCGGGGAAGCTGCCCATTGATGCAGCCACAAATACCCCGTAAATAACAAACTCTGTTAACTGCCCGATAGTAAGCTCGTGGTGACTAACCATAATTGAGCCATACCAGATAATAGCTACAATGGCCCCAAAAAGGCAAAAAACAATGAATGAGGCAAATAAACCCCTGAATTTTGCGCCTTTTACGGCAAGTTTAACCACATCGCGTAAATTCCTGTCATATCGGCCGGCTTCAAATGCTTCGTTCACAAATGCCTTAACGTTGGCAATACCCTGCAACGTTTCCTCAACAACCGTGTTTGATTCTGCCAGCTTATCCTGCGCCTGGCGTGAAAGTTTACGAATAAACCGGCCAAACAGTACCGCTACTACAACCAATACGGGGATTAGCATTAATAAGGTTAATGTTAGCCTGGGCGATACGATCACTAAAAAGGTAATTCCCCCGGTTAGCAGGATCAGCTGCCTGATCATTTCCGCGAGCGTAGTGGTTATGGCATCCTGGATCTGTGAAAGATCAGCAGAGATGCGGCTGTTCAACTCACCAACCCTGCGGTTGGAGAAAAAGTTCATAGGCAGCGTTATCAACTTAAAATAAGTATCGCGCCTGATATCAGCCAAAGACTTTTCAGCTACCTGCACAAACCATACCACCCTGAAGTAGGAAACAAAGGCCTGGAAAAACAATATAATTAATGCCAGTAAGCCGATGCCGTTGAGCGTGGCTGGTAAAAAATCATATTTCTGTTTGCCTTGAGCGGCATCAATCAACGCACCTAAAAATTTGGGAAATGTTAAGCCCGTAAGACTTGATAAGAACAGGAAGATCATTGCCGCGATAAATTTGCCGCGATAAGGCCTTACATAGGAGAGTAGCCTGATTACCTGTTTTAAACTTTTACTATTTATTTTTGCTTTTGGCAGTTCTTTTTCTGCCGCGTTACCACTGTTAAATCGTCCTCTTGCCATTTGTTTGTTATAAATCCCGAATCATTAATTAAGACGATTGGTGTACCAAAACATTTTAAATAAATTACAAAGGTACTGTATTTCTGACGTAGAGACGCAATACTTTGCGTGTCCGAACTTTATCTGTGGGAGACGCAAAGTGTTGCGCCTCTACGCCCTGCGATTACTTTTGCGGGCAGTGGTCTTGCGTTTAACAGGAGTACGTTTGCGCTTACGGAAGGCGAACATTAAAAATATAAATGCGGCTAATGCCAATACTGTTATTATTAATATGTTCCTGATCTTTTCATCCTGCTGCCGTTGTTCTTCGGCATCAGCCTTTAATACCTCAATTTGTTTGCGCAGCTTGTTAATGGTAATCATATAACCAAGTGTACTCTGCTCGGTTTCTCTTGAATGATCCTGGATTTGTGTTTGCTGAAATACTCGATAATCGAACAGGATCTTTAACTCCCGGTAAACATCGTTATCGGTTTTAACAATATCCATCAAAATATCGTTCGACCTGCGGATGTCCTTTTTCGTTTGAAACCCGAATATACCTGTACGCTTAGTAAGGCTCTCATCATACTGCCCAAACTTTTGCGCCCTTTGCGCCAGCATAGTATTTATTTTTTTTCGCTGCAGCTTATAAGCAATGGAATCGCTGCTTTGCTTTGAATAAACGCAGATAGCAAAAATATTGAATAGTATAAATAGAAAGGTAATCTTCAAAGCTCTTCAAAATCAATTATCACACTATCACCCAAACCCAAACCCAGCAAACCGCTGGCGTTTCCTTTATTGATTGCTATCTCCAGGTGATCGCTAATTCCAAAAAGACATAGTTTTTCACCTTCGGGTACTTCATTATAGTGCCAGCTTAGGTGATTAATGGTTTCGTTCCGTTTAAAGGATAACATAAACCGGCGGCCTTGTTGCACTGTATTAAAAAACTCCTTGGTAATGTTGGTGATCACGTTCTGAAACGAATCGATATAAATTACCACACCTTTTATCAGGTTTTTTTCGATAACAGGCTGCAGGTTCATCTTTTTCTCAATATCGCTAACAGGCAAGCCTATTTCGGCAAGCGTTCCGCCTTGTGCCAGGTGACAGGCGGCCTTAACAAAAATATCAGCAAGGGGAAAATGAAGAAATTTCAGATCCTGCATGATGTTTATTTCAAAAATTTCGTCGGGATCAGCATCAAACATTAATGAGAATATGCCATTATCAGCCCCAACAAAATAGTGATTTTTATACTTTACGGCAAGGTACCGGGTATTGGTATTAAAAACGGTATCAATGCCTATTAAATGCACAGTGGCCTCCGGAAAATAATAAAAACTATTTTTTAATATGAAGGCTGCTTGTTGTATATTGTATGCAGCAACGCTATTGGTTATGTCAACAATATTTACTGATGGCAGCAATTTCAGGATACTGCCTTTAAGGGCAGCCTGATAAATATCTTTATCGCCCAAATCAGTAGTTAAAGTTATTATTGCCATTAATTTATTAAATATTTATCGCTAATCTTGTGCAAGCAATTAGAGCTACAAATATTCAATTTTAATTCATAAAATTCTGCAACTAAAAATCAATTTGTATTGAACGAACTTAAATTGTCAATTGAACAAATCAACCCAGCAGTTTTGTGGGGACCCAACAATGATCATTTTGAGATCATTAAAAAGCAATATCCAAAGCTTAAAATAGTTGCCAGGGGTAACGAAGTAAAGATATTGGGTGATGACCATGAACTGAATATATTCCAGGAAAAATTCCAGCACTTGCTTCAGCATGTTGAAAAGTATGAGAATTTAAATATAACAGACCTGGAAAGAATATTGGGATCAAAAATAGACGCAACAACAAGCGATCCATCTGCAGATAAGTTTGCCAGCGGCGAAGTTATTGTATTTGGGCCTAATGGAGTTATGGTTAAAGCCCGTACAGCCAACCAGCGTAAAATGGTTGATTGTATAAATAAAAGCGATATACTCTTTGCCATAGGCCCTGCAGGTACTGGTAAAACCTATACAGCGGTGGCTTTGGCAGTAAGGGCACTTAAGAATAAAGACATTAAACGTATTATATTAACAAGGCCGGCAGTTGAGGCAGGGGAGAACCTGGGCTTTTTACCGGGCGACCTTAAAGAAAAAATTGATCCATATCTGCGCCCATTATATGATGCGCTGGATGATATGATCCCGGCTGAAAAACTAAAATTTTACCTGGAGAACCGTACCATTGAAATTGCACCATTGGCATTTATGCGCGGGCGCACGCTGGATAACTGTTTTGTTATTTTGGATGAAGCCCAAAACGCCACCGATATGCAGCTGAAAATGTTTTTAACCCGTATGGGCCCATCGGCTAAGTTTATTGTAACCGGTGATGTTACCCAGATTGACTTGCCTAAAAAGCAGCAATCAGGTTTACACACGGCCTTACGCATACTTACAGATATCAGTGGAATTGAAATTGTTTATCTTAGCGGCGAAGATGTTGTAAGGCATAAGCTGGTAAGGAAAATACTGGCTGCATACGGCGACATCCAATAAAGATATGAGATGTTAGATATGAGATTTGAGACAAAAAATTTCATATTTAATTAGGGACATTCTTAGATGTGAAATTGAGAATTGAGAATTGAGACAGCAAAAATCCATTAACCTGTCGTATCTCATATCTCACATCTCACATCTCAAATCTAAAACACAATGAATGCAATAAAAGAAACACACTTTAACTTTCCAAACCAAACCAGTTTTTATAAGGGTAAGGTTAGGGATGTATATACTATTGACAATAAATACCTGGTAATGGTGGTTAGCGACCGCATCTCGGCTTTTGACGTGGTGCTGCCCGAGCCTATTCCTTATAAGGGGCAGGTGCTTAACCAAATTGCTGCTAAATTTTTAGCTGCTACTGCTGATATTGTTCCAAACTGGGTGGTTAGCGTGCCTGATCCATCTGTAACCATTGGCCGTATTTGCGAGCCTTTTAAAGTGGAGATGGTGATCCGCGGTTACCTTGCCGGCCATGCATGGCGCGAATACAGCGCAGGCAGAAGGCAGGTTTGCGGTGTTAGTTTACCCGAGGGGCTTAAAGAAAATGACAAACTGCCTGAGCCTATTATTACGCCTACCACTAAAGCTTCGGTAGGGCATGATGAAGATATTTCAAAAGAACAGATCTTAGCGCGTGGCATAGTGTCTGCCGCAGATTATGAGCAGCTTGAAAAATATACCCAGGCGTTGTTTCAACGCGGTACGGAAATTGCCGGCAAACAAGGCTTAATATTGGTTGATACCAAGTATGAGTTTGGCAAAGCCGATGGAACAATTTATTTAATTGACGAGATCCATACGCCTGATTCGTCAAGGTATTTTTATAGCGATGGTTATAGTGAACGCCAGGATAACGATGAGCCACAAAAACAGCTTTCGAAAGAATTTGTAAGAAAATGGTTGATTGAAAACGGTTTCCAGGGTAAGGACGGACAGGTAGTTCCGTTAATGACCAGTGAGATTGTTCAATCTATCTCTGAGCGTTATATCGAGCTGTTTGAACAAATAACCGGTGAGCAATTTATTAAACCGGGAGATGAAAATGTATTGGCCCGGGTTGAAAAAGCTATAAATAATGAACTTACTGTGCTGTAATTTTTTTATTGTAGACAAAATAGTTATATCTTAGCTTATTAATTAGAAACAAAAAATGAAATTTACTGTTGACAAGCACGAAAAATATATTCTGTTAAAGCTGAATGAATCAAAATTAAATTCATTAATAACCCCTCAGCTTAAATCTGAATTGATATTGATCAACACAGAGGGTCAGCGAAACATCATTTTCGACCTTTCACAGGTTAAATTTGCAGATTCATCAGGATTAAGCAGCTTACTTGTTGGTCATCGTTTATGCAAAAATGCTTCAGGAACTTTTATCTTAACCGGCTTAAACGAACCTGTTGCCCGCCTGATCACCATTTCACAACTCGACAGCGTACTTTCTATTGTACCTACCTGTGAAGAAGCCATTGATTTGGTTTTTATGGAGGAAATAGAAAAAGAATTAAAGAAAGAAGCAAAATAAATAATCCGGTTGTTTACCAAGTATGAAATTTGAGGTAACAATACTTGGCAGCAGCTCTGCAACCCCCATTTTTAACAGAAATCCAACGTCACAGGCGCTCAATATAAATGAACGCCTGTACCTGATTGACTGCGGCGAAGGCACTCAGCAGCAAATGTTGCGGTTTGATATTAAGGCAAGTCGTATTGATCATATTTTTATCAGTCATTTGCATGGAGATCATTATTTAGGTCTTGTTGGGCTTCTCTCGTCACTCCACTTAAACGGACGCATTAAACCTTTAAAAATTTATTGCTCGCCCAAGCTAAAGGAAATTGTTGATCTGCAGTTAAAGTATTCTGAAACCACACTGCAATACCCGGTGGAATTTATATTTACCAACCCGGAAAAAGCAGAGGTACTTTTAGACAATCAGGATATCATAGTTGAAACCATCCCGCTTAATCATAGAATTTCATGTACAGGTTTTTTATTCAAAGAGAAGAAAAGGCTACGGAAGCTAATAAAGGATAAGCTGGAGCAATTGGCCATACCTGTTGAATATTACTCAGCGTTAAAAAAGGGGGCCGATTATACTATGCCTAATGGCGAAGTGTTAAAAAACGATACGCTAACTACTGACTCCAGCGAGCCTAAGGCATATGCCTATTGCTCAGATACTTTATATGATGAAATGTACCTTAAGCAAATAAATGGTGTTACACTACTGTACCACGAGGCTACATTTTTAAACAACATGCTCGACAGGGCAATTGAAACCCATCATACCACAGCATTACAAGCCGGACAAGTGGCATTAATAACCAATGCAAAAAAATTATTGATCGGCCACTTCTCCGCCCGCTACAAAACTTTAACCGAGCTACTGGACGAAGCCCGCAGTGTTTTCCCAGAAACAGAGCTGGCAATTGAAGGGCGGACCTTTATTATTGGAGACTAGTGATCAGAGGTTAGAGATTAGTTGCATTATTCTAATTTCTTAGCCTAATCTCTGGTCTCTAACCTCTGATCACTAACATCAATCCTTTTTTCCTCCAAACACGGAGAAGCTTACATATCGTTTCGGATGTGCTTTCAGATCAATAAACAGGCTGTTTAAGTTGGCAGAAGCATCTTTAAGGTTATTGTACATCTTATCATCATGCAGCAACAACCCAAGCGAACCCTGGCTGGTGTTTATTGCAGCAATTGTTGCCTGCAGATCGGCCATTGCTTTATTTGCATTGTCAAGGGTTTGCTTAATATTGGCAGCAGCTATATCATTACTTACTTTTTGAAAATTAGTGGTGATGCCCGTCAGGTTAGCCGTACTGTTTTTCAAATTGAATGATACCGTTTCAGCATTTTCCATTATACCATTTATATGCTCGGTTTGTCCGCCAACCAATGCATCAATTTTTTTGGTGGTACCTTCAAGGGTCTGCAAAGAGTTTGCTATGCTGGTAAAGCTTCTGTCAACGTTCTTTTGAAAGTTTGGATTTAAGATCTTGTTAATAGCAGCAAGTGATGAATCAAGCTTTGTTATCAGGTTTTCGGCTTTGGTTTGAATAGGCTGGAGGCTTTCCGCCAGGCTCCCCTGGATATCGGCACGTAGTGTATCGTTGTCATCTGCATAAGTATTACTGTTGCCATATTCAAATACAATTGCTTTTCCGCCCAAAAGATCGGTACTTACCAGTTTTGCCAGGGAGTTTGATGGTACATTGTATTGTTTGTTTACTTTAAACTCAACTATGGTATGGCCATTTCCCAATAATTTCATTTTCGAAACATTCCCTATCTGGAAACCATTTACCAATACCGGCTTTGATACCGAGAGACCGTCAACGCTCCTGTAAACAGCGTAAAATTTGTTGGAACCTGAAAAAACATCGTTTCCTTTTAAAAAACTATATCCCAGTATAAGAACAGTAATTGTTATGGCCGTTAAGGCGCCTATTTTTGTTTCGTTTGATATTTTCATGGTGATGATTTGATATAGCTGTTGAAATATTGTAACGTTGAAAGGTTCCAAAGTTATGTCTTTCTTTCCGACTTCCGGACTTTACTGACTTTCGGACTCACCTTTACAACTTATTGGGACGCTTGTTCTACACCGGCTTTATAGTTTATGATGGCTCTTACTATTGATGCCACAATTTCATTCTGGCCATTTTCTGAATTCAGATAGGCCTCATCATCCGGGTTATTAATATAGCCTGTTTCAACAAGCACAGCCGGCATAGCGCTATGGCATAATACCAATATGCCCTGCTCCCTAATGCCATCACTATGCCTGCCATCAGTTTCAGTAAACTCAGTATTAAGTAATTCCGCCAAATGGATACTTTGCTTGCGGTATTTGCGCTTATATTCGTTCATCAGGATTATTGATTCCGGATCATTGGGGTCCGGATTGGTATTCATCTCCGTATCATCTTCAATCAGGTTTTCTTTGATGGCTTTTTCTTCTTCTTTACTGCGATGAAAACCATAAACCAGCAGCAAAACGCCTTTGCCAGAACGGTCGGCGACTTCGGTAGTCCTGTAAACAGGTTTATGATGTTTATGGCCAACTACCTCGCGGATGCGCCTGCCTGGTAATGAATTACAATGCAGTGAGATAAAAAGGTCTCCTTTATTAGCATTTGCAATATCAGCGCGTTTTTGCCACGCAACATCATCTTCAGTTGAACGGGTCATAACAACTTTTACGCCTTCTAACTCTTTTTCTATCGCTTTTTGCAATTTAAATGCTATAGCAAGCGTTACTGTTCTCTCATTGGAATAGGAACCCGATGCACCAGGAGAAAAATGGCCTACACCTGAGTGCTGGCCACCATGACCGGCATCAACAATAATGGTTTTAACTTTATAGCCATTATTGACAATGGTATCCTGTTTTTCCGGTGAACTTATTGCAAAAGAAAAAACGGGTAAAGTTGTAAGTAAAAACGATAAACCGTAAATCAATCTTTTCAATGCCTTATTTTTCATTATTTTTGAACGCTGTTAACTATATCTGCAAAAATACTATTCATAATCAATTTTGAAATTCATAAGTCTATTTTTTCTTATTGCAATAACTTTAATGGCAAATGTGATGGCTTCATCACGGCCCCTTAGTATCTATTGCTATGTACTACAAACGGATACAATTAAAAAATCTGATACGACAGTAACTCCAAAACTTACTAAAGGTAAAAAATCTAAGGCAAAGCCGGGCACAAAAAATGCAACCGCGAAAAATGACACCACTAAAAAGGGTTCAAATGGTGGTTTGCAATCGCAGGTAACGTCACATGCAGAAGATTCAGTAATTACAGATAAAGTTCACGATATTACCTATTTATATGGCAGGGCCCGCGTAACTTATGAAGATTTTGAGCTGGATGCCGACTATATAAGGCTCGACCAAAAAAATCACCTGATATTTGCCAAAGGAAGTACTGACCCCATAACCAAAAGATATGTGGGGAGGCCCATTTCCAAACAAAGTAAGGATAAACCCGTTGAATCTGACTCCTTACTCTTTAATTATAAAACTAAAAAGGGCAGGGTTTTTAACCCGGCATCAGAGCAGGATGGGAATTTCTTATCGGGCGGAGAGGTCAAAAAATTAAATGAAACAGAGGTAGCCTACCGCAATACTACCTTTAGCACATGTGATTTACCACAGCCTTACACACATTTTGGAATAGTAATAACAAAAGGCATCGGCGAGAAGAACCGGATCATATCCGGACCGGCATATCTTGAAATTGAGGGGATCCCACTTCCGTTGGCCATCCCTTTTGGCTTCTTCCCAAAGCCTGATACCCGTGCATCAGGTGTTATAATTCCTACTTTTGGCGAGGATCAGAAGCTTGGTTTTTACCTCAGAAACTTTGGTTACTATATTGGCATTAGTGATTACCTGGATTTAACCAACACCGGAACAGTTTATTCAAAAGGATCGTATGAATTAAATACTACAGCACATTATTTAAAAAGGTATAAATATGGTGGTACCGTATCATTAAGCTATGGATCGCATAATTATGGATTAGAAGGCGACCCGGCACAAAAAGATTTTAATGTTACCTGGTCACACAGCCAGGATCCGAATGCAAACCCCGGAAGCACTTTCAGTGCCTCGGTAAACGCGGGTACATCAACTTATTATCGAAATAATCCTGCTCAAAATGGCTACAATATTAATTCGCTTACCCAAAACAATTTACGCTCATCTATAAATTATAGTAAAACATGGCAGGGAACTCCGTTTAACTTAAGTTTGGGCTTATCACACAGCCAGGACCTTACTAATAAAACAGTAACCCTGCAATTACCTACGCTGAGCTTTACAATGGCATCTATAAGTCCCTTTGATTCAAAAGACAGGGTAGGAGATCAAAAATGGTATCAAAAAATAACTGTGAGCTATAGCCTGCAAGCTACTAATGAGGTTGACAATGTACCCGAAGCAGAGCTATTTAAAAGCACCACTTTGGCAAAAAGATTACAAAGCCGCGCTGTACACCAAATTCCGGTGGGCTTAAGTTTAAATGTATTCAAGTATTTTCAATTTAGCAGCTCTGTTAACTATACCGAACATTGGTATTTACAAACAATAAGAGAAAAGTATGTACGTGGGGGAGTTAATGCAGATGGTACTATCATTGATCCAACTCAGCCTGTACGTGACACCATAAGTGGATTTAAAAGAGCAGGCTCTTACAATTTCAGTAGTGGTTTATCAACAAAAATTTACAGTACAATAAACTTTAAAAAGGGAAATATAGTTGCCATAAGGCACGTAATGACACCTACGATCAGCTTCAATTACAATCCTGATTTTTCTGATCCCAGCTTTGGATACTACAAAACAATAGTAAGCAATGCCGCTATACCATTCCCTGTTAAAAGTAGTACTTATTCCATTTTTCCTGATGGTTTCCCCTCTCCCGGAAAGCAGGCAGGGATAAGTTTTAACCTTGACAATACTATTCAAATGAAGTTGAAGCCTAAAACTACCGATACATCAGGCAAGGCAAGGAAAGTAAATATACTTGATGGATTTTCATTTTCAACTTTTTACAATTTTGCACAGGACTCGCTCAGGCTTTCACCTATTTCGTTCTCGGCTCACACTGCTATATTAAATCAAAAGGTCAATCTTAGCTTATATGGTTCATTAAATCCATATGTAACACAAGTGCTTGATACCATTTCAAATGGGCAGATCCAGCGCTACACACACGAAATAAACCGGTATACTTTCCAGGATGGAAGGCTTCCGCAGCTTACAACTATCAGCTTTTCAATGAGCGGCAGTTTAAACTCAACATCATTTAAGCCCCATGCGCCTGTATTACCAAATAGTACGCTGCAAACCATTAATCCGCAACAAGCCCAAAAACTGGCATTTATAAACAGTGATCCAAGTGCGTATGTAGATTTTAATGTACCGTGGAACTTATCGTTCAATTATAATTTCAGTTATAATAATAACATTATCAATACCAATACAACCAACACAATTATGCTGAGCGGTGATGTTAACTTAACCTCAAAGTGGAAAGTTCAGTATAATACCAATTATGATATCCGGGCGCATAAGCTGGCTATAAGCTCATTTTCAATTTACAGAGACCTTCATTGCTGGGACCTGAACGTACAATGGGTTCCGTTTGGAATCTATAAATCATACAACGTTACATTAAAAGTAAAAGCAGCCATTTTACAGGATTTAAAACTAAGTAAGAGAAGCGATTACACAAGCAGTTCATATTTTAACGGCAATTAATAATGCTTGCAGAAATAATAACAATAGGGGACGAAATACTTATAGGGCAAATTGTTGATACCAATTCAGCCTGGATGGCCGGGCAGCTCAATGATATCGGGATTCGTATAAAACAGATCTCTTCGGTATCTGATGACAGGGAGCATATCTTAACTGCGCTTAAAGAAGCAGCTGGCCGGGCAGATATTATTTTGATAACCGGCGGGCTTGGGCCCACCAGGGATGATATCACAAAAAAAACGATTGCCGAATACTTTAATGTTAAGCTGGTTGAGAATAAGGATGCTTTGGATAATGTGTTAAATATTTTTTCGCGTTATAACAGGCCTATGCTGGAAGTAAACCGGTTGCAGGCGCAAGTACCTGAGAACTGTGAAGTGATACTCAATAAAAACGGCACAGCCCCGGGAATGTGGTTTAATGAAAAAAGTAAAATTTATGTTTCGATGCCGGGTGTACCGCACGAAATGATGTACATGATGGAAGATGAGGTGATCCCAAAACTTAAATCATCGTTAAAGTTACCCGTAATTATTCACAAAACCATTTTAACAGTAGGGGAAGGAGAATCATACCTGGCTGAACAGATAGCTGACATTGAAGACACTTTACCATCGTTCATTAAGCTGGCGTATTTGCCAAAGCTTGGCCAGGTAAGGTTAAGGCTTAGCGGATATGGCGAAGATGAAGCTGTTGTAAGAAATAAAATAAATGAATTTGCAACTAAAATAGTTGAACGTGTTGCCAATGTTGTAGCTGCTGAAGAAGATATATCAATAGAAAAGGCCATATTAAATTATATGGCGGAGAATAACCTCACGCTGTCAGTTGCCGAAAGCTGTACAGGTGGATACATTTCACATTTAATTACCCAGCATGCAGGCTCATCAAAAGTATTTTTTGGCGGGGCAGTTTCCTATTCGTACGAATTAAAGGAAAGTATTTTGGGCGTAAAAAAAGAGACTTTGGCGAAATTTGGAGCTGTAAGCGAAGAAACAGCCACCGAAATGGTTTTAGGCGCTTTGCACAATTTTAAATCGGATTATGCCCTGGCTGTTACCGGCATTGCCGGGCCTGACGGAGGAACGCCTGATAAACCCGTCGGTACCGTGTGGATTGCAGTGGCCTCTCTCAACAAAACCATCGTAAAGAAATTAACATTTGGGAATAAACGCCGTCAAAACATCGAAAGGACTGCAATTTCAGCCTTAAATATGTTGAATACTTTACTTCACAATTCTGGAAAATAACGATAAAATCAGCTAATTTTGGCCTTTAATCTATATATTGTCTATGGCTAAATATAAACTGTTGCTGCCAAAAATGGGCGAAAGTGTTGAAGAGGCAACTATAATCAAGTGGACTAAAAACCCGGGAGATTATATAGAAGCCGATGAAACAGTAATGGAAATTGCCACCGATAAAGTAGACTCGGATGTTCCATCTCCGGTATCGGGCAAATTAGCCGAACGGCTTTATAAGGATAATGATGTGGTTAAGGTTGGTGCAGTTATTGCAATAATTGAAACCGATGAACCCGAAGAAGTTAAAGAAGAGCCGGCTGCGGCTACATTCCATCAAGCTCCGGTACAGCCTGTTGTAACTCAACGAATACCTCAACCGGTAGAAGAGGCTAAGCCCCCCGTTGTTCAGCATACGCCACCACCGGCACCTGTGTATAGCGCACCCGTTCCTCAGCCTGAAATAAAACAAGCTGAAGAACCAAAACCACAGGTATTTGCCGAATCAGTAAAAAATTATGCCGAACCTGTTCCGTATATCCAACAGTTGGAACAAAAGGCAGAAGATAAAACAGATGAGGCCGCTAAGAACGGGCTTCGTTTTTATTCGCCTTTGGTAAAAAATATTGCCGCACAGGAAGGTATCAGCAATGTGGAGCTTGATCAGATCCCTGGTACGGGCGCCGAAGGCCGGTTAACGAAAGATGACCTGTTATTGTATGTTCAGCAAAGAGTGCAGCCTGCACTGGCATCACAAAAAAGCGCTGAGCCGGTTGCTCCTGAAGCCGTAAATATTCCTGTTGCGCCTATAGTTACAGCTGCTCCTGTTGCGGAAGCGGCAATACCGGAACCTGTTGCAGAAGTACCACGTCCTGAACCTATTGCTCCTCCTGCACCTCAACCAGCTGCCCAGGAGCTTGCAGAAAATAAAACGCCAAAAGGCGTATCAATGTCTGGTGGCGATGAAATAATTGAAATGGACAGGATGCGCCGCTTAATTGCCGATCATATGGTGATGAGCAAGCATACTTCGCCACACGTTACTTCGTTTGTTGAAGCCGATGTAACCAACCTTGTTTTATGGCGCGAAAGAATAAAATCGAGCTTTGAAAAACGCGAAGGGGAGAAGATAACATTTACACCTATATTTATTGAAGCTGTTGTAAGAGCCATAAAAGACCTGCCGATGATCAACGTCCAGGTAAATGGCACACAGATAATAAAGAAGAAAGATATCAACATCAGCATGGCAACAGCTTTGCCAAGCGGGAACCTGATAGTTCCGGTTATTAAAAAGGCCGATGAGTTAAACCTGATAGGGCTTACCAAAGCGGTTAATGACCTTGCAAACCGTGCCCGCACCAATAAGCTTAAACCTGATGATGTTCAGGGCGGTACATTTACCATAACCAATGTTGGCTCATTCGGTAATGTTATGGGTACGCCTATAATAAACCAGCCTCAAGTAGCTATTTTAGCTGTTGGCGCAATTAAGAAAAAGCCTGCAGTAATCGAAACTTTACAGGGTGACATGATCGGGATTCGCCATATGATGTTCTTATCATTATCATATGATCACCGCGTAGTTGATGGCGCTTTGGGTGGATCATTTGTAAGACGTGTGGCTGATTATCTTGAAAACTGGGAAACTGACAGGGATATTTAGCCTTGCCCCCCAACCCCCTAAAGGGGGAGTTGTCGAAAAGAAATATTACATCCCGTCTATTTTAGGCGGGATTTTTTGTTTAATTGATTCCCGGAAATCTTGTACCAACTTGTTTCAACATGCATAAGCTGTGAATTGCTTGCTTTGCCGCCATTCGTGAAATTTGATAAACATTTTAATTAATTATCACGATGGAACAAGCAAACAGAAAAAAATTATTGCCCTGGTTTTTATTTACAGGGCTGCTTACAGGCTCATTGGATGCGCTGCTGGCTATAATTATTAATAATAAAGTTCCGGCATCTGTTATATTTAAATTTATAGCCAGCGGAGTTTTTGGCAATGCAGCATTTGGACCGGGCAATGAAATGATATACTACGGAGTATTATTTCACTATTTTATAGCTTTTACCTGGACAATTCTGTTTTTTGTATTCTATAACAAGCTTATAAACATTGTAAAATTCAGGTTTGTATTAATGTTAGTTACAGGTATTATAATATGGGCAGTTATGAACCTTTTAGTATTGCCTTTAAGCCAGGTGCATTCCCAACCTTTTAATGTTGTAGGTTTTATGAAAAACCTGGGGGCTTTAATATTAGCTTTTGGGTTACCTATCACTGTAATTGCCGACAAATATTATGAAAGTGAAGATATTTACAGGATTTTAAAGACTTCATGAGTCGTCTATTTGAAGTAAATTAAAAAGGCTCCATAATGGAGCCTGATTAAAAACTATAAAACCTACAAAAAAAATCTTTATAAAGCCGTGGCCGCCTCTTTAACTTCTTTAGCCAAATTAACGCCTGCAAGCTGGTCGGCAAATGCTACGAATGCTTTGTTATTGGCTATAAGCTGCTGGTTATCTACCAGGTTTTGAAGATTGATCTTCCCGATAACAAACTTGTAACTGCCTGAATAATAACGCTCATGGATATGCACAAAATCCAAAGCTTCAACCAGGCTTTCATCCTCATACCTCAAGTATATGTTCAGCTCGATATTATTGGTAAAGTTAAGGCCTTTGCGCTCTTTTGCCTTTTTATATTCATATTGATAATCATACCGCAACGCTGCAATGTCTGACAGTACTGCAGAGCCAGTAGGGTGACCGCCCGCACCTTTACCAAAAAAGAATTGCTGATCGGCAAAAGCCGCCTGTACAATTACGCCATTGTATTCGTATTCAACATTGTATAAAAACTCTTTATCGTTAACAAACTTTGGCAGCACAAATAGAGCTACATGCTGGTCATCAAGCTCTTTTGCTACGGGAACCAGCTTTATTTTAAGGTTCTTTTCGCGGGCGTACTGAAGGTCATGCGCCGACAGATTTTGGATCCCTAAATTAAATACCTCATCAGGCTTTACAATTACACCATATGCATGTGCAGCGGCAATAACCAATTTATATTTGGCATCAAAACCGCCAACATCACTTGTGGGGTCTGTTTCGGCAAAACCAAGGTCTTGTGCCTGTTTTAATGCGCTGTCATAATCCAAACCCTCATTAAAACCTTTTGAAAGTATGTAGTTTGATGACCCATTAAAAATACCGCTTACTGAATGCAGCAATTCATTATCATAGTATTCTTCCAGGTTACGGATGATTGGGATACTCCCGCAAACTGAACCTTCATACAATAATGATGTCCCGTATTTATGCTGCAGCTCAATCAATTCTTCCAAATGGAGCGCAATCATCTTTTTACTGGCCGATACAACGTTTTTACCAGAACTTAATGCCCTTGAAACAATTTCAAATGCAGCTTCCGTATCATTTATCAGTTCAACAATGGTGTTTATCTCCGGGTTGTTAAGCAGCTCATCCCTTTCGGTTGTAAATAAATGCGATGGGAGTGAGCGTTGTTTATGCGCATCCTTTATGGCGATCTTTACAATTTCCAGGTTTAAGTGTTTTGTTTTGATGATGTCGTATAAACCCTGGCCAACCACGCCAAAGCCAAATAATCCTATGTTTAGTTTTTTACTCATTACGCTGTGCGTTGTAATTCAATAATTTTTCCTTTTACATCTGTTTTAAAAAATGATGTAATTATGTTTGTTAATGCTTCTGTTTCAATTAAAAACCCATCATGCCCATAAAATGAATCCAGTTCGGCAAAGGCTGATTTTGGAATATGCCTGAACAGGTATTGCTGTTCTTCTATCGGAAATAAAACATCCGATTTTATACCGATAACCAATGTACGCGCTTTGATCAAGCTCAATGCTTTTTCAACTCCATGCCTGTTACGTCCCACGTTGTGAGAGTCCATAGTTTTTGACAGGTACCAATAGCTATAGGCATTGTAACGGTTCACCAGCTTTTCGCCCTGGTAATTCTGGTACGATGCCGCTTTGTAGTCGCCGGTAATGTTATCTTCGTCTTCCTGCTGAGTGATGGAATATGTTTTATAGTTGCGGTAGGAGAGCAGGGCAATGCTTCTTGCTGCCTTTAATCCTTTTTGCCCACCATCAGGTGAGTTTGAATAGAATGTACGGTCGGCGCTGATCGCCAAACGCTGCGATTCATTAAATGCAATTCCCCATGGCGAATGTTTTGCATTGGAGGCAATAAGGATAAGATTTTTTATGCGCTCGGGTTCGATAATTGCCCATTCAGCAGCCTGCTGACCGCCAAGCGAACCACCGATAAGGATCTCAATGTTTCTTACACCAAGATGTTCAGCTAATAGGCTGTGTGCTTTAACAATGTCACGTACCGTAAATTCCGGAAAAGAAAGATAATAAGGCTGACCTGTTACCGGATTTATACTTAGCGGGTTACTGGTACCATAAGGCGAACCCAGGATGTTGGCACATACCACAAAATGCTCATCGGGGTTGAAATAATTATTATCACCAAACAAGCCTTTCCACCAGTCAAAAACATCGGAATTTGCAGTGAGGGCATGGCATACCCACACTACATTATCCGCGTTTTTATTAAGCGTTCCATAGGTATGGAAACCTATTTCAAGCTCTTTTAATTGTTTGCCCGATTCAAGTTCAAAGGGACCGTTGTATTTAAATATTTCTGCGTTCATTATTATTTTAGTCATTGGGCAGTAGTCATTGGGCATTTGTGAAATGTTAGTGACCACTGACCAAATAGTTTTTCCGCCTATGCGTTTAGCTTAGCAAAGGCCTGTTCAAAATCTGCTTTTATATCATCAATATGTTCTAATCCTACCGCCACACGTAATGAATTTGGTAAAACCCCCGCAGCTAATTGTTCCTCATCAGAAAGCTGCTGATGCGTGGTTGCTGATGGTTGTATGATTAGCGTTTTTGCATCGCCAACATTTGCCAGGTGGCTCACTAACTGTAAGCCATCAATTACTTTGCCTGCATTTTGTTTTCCGCCTTTAACATCAAATGTTAATACTGCGCCAAAGCCATTTTTTAAATATTTTTTAGCAAGGGCATGGTGCGGAGATGAAGCAAGGCCGGGATAATTAACTTTTTCGACCTGCGGATGCTGTTCCAGCCATTTAGCCAGTTCAAGCGTATTGTCAACATGGCGTTGAACGCGCAGTGAAAGTGTTTCCAAGCCCTGTATGTTTAACCACGAATTAAAGGGTGATTGCGAAGGGCCGAAGTCGCGCAGGCCTTCAACGCGGGCACGAATAATAAATTGGATATTACCGAACGGACCGCCAATGCCAAATACATCTGCAAATATCAAACCATGATAACCTTCGGAAGGCTCTGTAAACTGAGGGAATTTACCATTGCCCCAATTGTAATTACCACCATCAACTATAACCCCGCCAATACTGGTACCATGCCCGCCGATCCATTTGGTGGTTGATTCAACAACCACGTTAGCGCCATGCTCCAGCGGACGGAATAAATAGCCTCCTGCACCAAAAGTATTATCAACTATTAGAGGCAGGTCATGCTTGCGCGCAAGCGCAGCTACCTTATCGAAATCAGCAATATTAAAGCCGGGATTACCGATAGTTTCAAGGAAAATGGCTTTGGTTTTATCGTCAATTAATAATTCAAGATTTTCGGCAGTATCATCCTTAGCAAAACGGGCCTCAATGCCTAAACGCTTAAATGCTACCTTAAACTGGTTGTATGTGCCACCATAAAGAAAAGGTGAGGTTACAAAATTGTCGCCTACCTGCAATATATTATTTAAAGCGATAAACTGTGATGCCTGGCCCGATGCAGTTGCCAAAGCAGCAACGCCCCCTTCAAGAGCCGCTATGCGTTTTTCAAAAACGTCAGTAGTGGGGTTCATTAAACGGGTGTAAATATTGCCAAACTCTTTTAAAGCGAACAGGTTTGCACCGTGTTCGGCATTTTTAAATACGTATGAAGTAGTTTGGTAAAGCGGTACAGCGCGTGAACCTGTTGTTGGATCAACCTCCTGGCCTGCGTGAAGTTGCAAAGTTTCAAATTTTAAATTGGCAGATGACATGTTTTTAAGATTTAAATTTTTAATGAAATTTGTTGATTATTTGATCACAATGCGATATAGATCGCCTTTGTGAGTCACGTACATTTTCAGGGAAAAGAAAAATAAAACGTGTTAGGGCTTAGCAACAGCAACAAATACACATATAGCCTTTTGACGGACTATAAACATATAGCATAGCGGTAGGTTTGGGAGCCTTAAAAATGTTTTGGAAAATGGTGTAAATCAAACTTTTCATGGTTATTAATTTATATTTCCCGGGATATTTACCGGGGCAGGAATTGGCACCTTCTTCAATTTTGAAGGGTTGCCAGCGGGTTACTGAGCCTGATCTCTCGCCGCTTCTTTATAAATCAAAACCCTTTGCGGAGGTAATGATCAATGGTATTGCTACCAAATATTGTTGCAAATATAAAGGGATATTTGTGAGTATTCCAAATTTAATTTTCTTTTGAGGGGAAAGGTAAAGGGCGAAAGGTAAAAGGTGAAAGGTTGTGGATTGAAAATGGATAAGATTTACGAAGTTTTAAAAACTTCGTAAATCTGGTAATCAGAGTAAATAACAAGCCTTTTTCCCTCCTCTAATCTCTAACCTCTGGTCTCTAATCACTAACCCAACGCCTGCTCTAAATCAGCAATCAAATCGTCAATATGCTCCAGCCCAACAGATACTCTTAATAAATTAAAAGGTGTTTTGGTATCTGGCCCTTCAACTGTGGCGCGGTGTTCTATTAAGCTTTCAACACCACCTAAGCTGGTGGCTTTGGTAAATATTTTCAGTCCGTTTATTACCCTGCGGGCTTCCGCTTCGCCACCCTTTAAGGTAAATGAAAGCATGCCGCCAAAAGCCGACATCTGTTCTTTGGCTATAGCGTGCTGTGGATGGGATAGCAGTCCCGGGTACATTACTCCCTCAACTTTGGGATGATTTTCTAAAAATTCAGCCAATAGCTGCGCGTTATGCACATGGCCGCGCATGCGGTAAGGCAATGTTTTTATACTTCGTGTAAGCAGGTAGCAATCCATCGGGGAGGGGATAGCACCGCCCATTTCCTGCACCTGGCGGATCTTTGACCACCAATCGCTTTTTTCTTTGGTGATCAGTGCGCCGCCCATCAAGTCACTGTGCCCGCCAAAATATTTGGTAGCGGAATGCATCGCCAAATCAGCGCCTAAAGCGAGTGGTTGTTGGCATATTGGGGTTGCAAATGTGTTATCGCAGGCTACTTTTATGCCTTTTGCTTTTGCAATAGCTACAACCATTTTTATGTCTGTTATTTTAAGCAGCGGGTTTGACGGCGTTTCTATCCAGATCAAACCGGTTTCGGGCCTTATGTGGTTTTGTAAAACTTCGGGGTTATTTACATCTATAAAATCAAAGGTCAGGATCCCTGCAAAAAGATTCTTAAGCTGGTTCCGTAAACCGTGATACATATCGTCGGGTGCAATAATGTGCGTGCCCGGCTCCAATGATTGAAAAACCGACATCCCTGCTGCATTACCTGATGAAAATGAAGCAGCATCAGCGCCACCTTCCAGCTTAGCCAGTACATTTTCGAGCAAAGTACGGTTAGGATTACTTGACCGGCTGTAAATATGCCCACCCGGAAATGTACCATCAACAGCCCGTTCAAACGTGGTGGATAATATGATAGGCTGAATTACGGCTTTTGACGTTTCGTCAACGTGGTTCCCAGCGTGGATGGCAATGGTTTCAATTTTCATAATATTGTAATGTAGCATTAGGCGGCTAAATTACGTAATGGTATTTAAAAACTTTATCTTATGAAGAACCTGCTTTACATTTTAGTTATTATGCTTTTTGTATCCTGCAAAAAGGATCAATTCTCATACCAGTCAAAGTTTCAAAGTAGCCAGGCAAAATGGAATACCTATAAAAAGACTATAAATAATTCTTATTCATATGTTGCCAGTTTTGTTTCGGTATTTGGCGCTTACGATGCAACTACAATAACAGTAAAGAACGGAACAGTAACCGGCAGAAGTTATACAGCAGGTTTTTACCCGCAAAACTCCACAGTTGCAAACGTAACCAAGACCTGGACGGAAGACAGTACAACACTGAACACACACCAGGGAGGAGCGGCCCTGCTTACACTTGATGAGATTTATGCAAAAGCGCCAACCGAATGGTTATCTGCCGATAAAACAAAGAACAAAGTATATTTTGAAACGGATAGCAAAGGCTTAATAGCAAGTTGTGGTTATGTACCTGATGGCTGCCAGGATGATTGCTTCCGGGGGATTAATATCTCTTCTGTAACGGCTTTATAAAAAATAAACTAAGTATAAGCGGAAGATTTTTTTTGAATTCATAATTGCTAACGCTGTACATTTGTGGAGAAAATTATACATTAGCATAAAAATCTGTTATAAATGAAAATAGGACGCATCCCCCTGGTATCAATAGTACTGCTGGTTATATCGTTAATAAGCTTTACGAGTAAATACTTGTTTCCATCAGCACATCTTTCGCTAAAGCCTTATTTTGATGGCGCATTGGTAGGGGCCATGTTGGTTTTTGGTTTATACTATGCAAATATTTATGTTACAGCATGGATGAATAACAGGAAAGAAACCAATGAATTAAAGAAAAATTCAGTTTCCTGATTTATTTATTCCGGATCCAATCTGTAGCTGCCTTAATAGTTGCATCATCACCATTTTCGTTAGTGTCCTTTACAACCACATCAGGATCTATTTTACCTAAATATTCCTTTTTATTTCTATCGGCAGCATAGCCACTGGCTAAATAAAGATAAGCACCTGTTGACAGTTTAAAACCACGATTGCCAGTAGTATAGCCACCTGTTGGTTGTCCAAAAAGCTTAACGTTGGGCTTGCCGATAAAACAAATGGTTGTCATTTCTCCGCTGCTTGCTGTTTTGGGCCCGGTTAAAACAGCTACTTTAGAACCTGGATTCTTAATAGCATAAGCGCCTGATACCTTTGCCGTAATTGCCGAACCGTTAGTTACTTTTCCGTTTTTATACATCCAGGGTGTAATTTTGTTGGTTTCAGGCGAAACAAAATACCCCAGTGTACCATTGCCAATTATTGGGCCAAGCCCGGCAATCATGGGGTGCATATTACCGCCATTGTTATGCCTGAGGTCAATAATCCAACCTGAAATATCATTTTTGGTATCCAGCTCCCGTATCATATTTTGAATTGTTGTTGCGAATGATGTGGATGCCGTATCACTGGTTGAACCAAAGCCCGGCATCCAAACGTAGCCAATAATACCAGGCAAAAGTTTTGCAGACGGCAGCCTCATATCCACATTCTCATTTGCGTACCTAACCGCTGCTGCCTTGGACTTTATAAAGGAGTGATTATCCCCGGCGATCCTCAATTCGCTCATAATATAGCTTGTTAATAATTGTGCGTCTTCAATGGTCTTTATTCCACCCGATAGCTGATCAATATCAGCATCAATACCAGCCCAATTTAGTTTTTTAGTATATATAGAATACTTTTTAATAATATCTGTAAATTCTTTTATGTATTGTTTAACGTCGTTTGATGGCGTTGTATTTTGAAACGGAAACTCTTCCATACTAAATTCATCGTACCAAACAGCGCCTTCACCAATCAAATAACCACCAACCAATATTTTCTTAGCATTACCATTTACGGCTATTGATATGGTATATTTATTCCAGTCATTATTTTGCTGTGTTATACTCTTTGAATCTATGCTTTGCGTGCCTATAATACGGTTATCATTGTCCATTACCTGGCAATATAGGGCAGCGGTTCCTTTAATATTTTCAGTTTTAATGTAGGCTGAAAATTTAATGATCTTTAACTGGCTAACACTTATGTCAAATGTTTGTGAGAAGATACTATAGATAGCAGGATTAACATTTTGTATGCTTTTTATACTAAACGAGCTTGTACCGGCAAACTTTATATTTTCATCAAGTGAGGTTGTAGATCCGTCTGCATGTTTAATTATCCAGTTTGCGGGTAATGAGTTTAGCGAATCACTCTTTAATTCAAATCCTGGATTTTTTATTTGGGCAGACAAACCTGCATATATTATAATTAAGCAGCAAGCAATTAATAGTTTTTTCATCAGGAAACTTTGAGTTTTAAATATATCAACATCATTGATAATAAAAAGAACATTATACTGATTAAATGTTACACCACGATTACACGAACATTTCCTATTTTTGCCAAAAGTAATTTTGAATGGAAGCTGAAAGTAACCTGCTTATATTATTACAGAATCCGCATTTATCTGCCGGTTTGAAACAAGTTGCCGAAAAAGTGCTTCGCGGCGAACGAATCACCTTTGATGAAGGTGTTTTGCTGTATGAAGAGGGTGAATTGGGATATCTCGGAGTTTTAGCCAACTATATCCGCGAAAAGCGACACGGCGATAAAACCTATTTCAACCGTAATTTCCATATTGAGCCAACCAACCTGTGTGTTTACGATTGTAAGTTTTGTTCGTACTCCCGTTTGATAAAACAAAAATCAGAAGGGTGGGAGTATACGATGGATGAAATGATGGACATCGTAAAAAAATACGATAACGAGCCGGTTACCGAGGTGCACATTGTTGGCGGAGTTTTACCACAGTATGATGTTGCTTTTTACAGCGAACTGTTCAGCAAAATAAAAGCGCACAGACCCGGATTGCATGTTAAAGCATTAACACCTGTTGAATATCATTATATATTTAAGAAAGCCAAAATTGACTACGCTACCGGCATGAAGCTGATGCTGGATGCGGGGCTGGAATCAATCCCGGGTGGCGGCGCCGAGATCTTTCACCCGGAAATAAGAGAGCAAATTGCCAAAGATAAATGTACCGGCAATCAATGGCTTGCTATTCACGAAGAATGGCATAAGCTGGGCGCACGTTCAAACGCAACTATGCTTTATGGCCATATTGAAAAATATTGGCACCGGGTTGACCACATGGAACGCCTGCGCGAGCTACAGGATAGGACGGGCGGTTTCCAAACCTTCATCCCGTTAAAATTCCGCAACCAGGATAACCAGATGTCGCATGTGCCGGAATCAACGGTGGTTGAGGATCTGCGCAATTATGCAATTGCCCGGATCTACCTGGATAACTTTGACCACATAAAAGCTTACTGGGCTATGATCAGCCGCACCACAGCACAATTGTCGCTTAATTTTGGTGTGGATGATATTGACGGTACCCTTGACGATACTACCAAAATTTACTCAATGGCCGGCGCAGAAGAGCAACACCCTGGCATGGGCACTAAACAATTGGTTGAGCTGATAAAGAATGTGGGCCGCGAACCTATTGAAAGAGATACTTTATACAACGTAGTTACCGACTATACAAACTTTGAATTTCCGCAGGAAGCAAAGCCTCAATTTTACAGGTTGCCGGTAATTAATTAGTCATTGGTCATTGTGTCATTGGGAGCTTTTAAAATGTATAACAATCATCCAAAAAACTAATGACCAATGACAGCACAGCGAAATGACCAATGACAGCGCAGCGAAATGACTAATGACAGCGCAGCGAAATGACTAATAACAATGACTAAAACACTTTACATCGTCCGCCATGGGCAAACTGAACTGAATAAACGGGGCATTGTACAGGGCCGCGGAATGGATACCGACCTGAATGATGAGGGTCGTAAACAAGCCGGACAGTTTTTTGCTGCTTATAAACAGGTGCCGTTTGATAAAATTTATATTTCGGAGCTTAAACGTACGCAGCAAAGTGTTCAGCCTTTTATTGATCTTGGCATCCCGTTTGAAAAATTAGCAGGGTTGGATGAGCTTGCCTGGGGAATTCACGAGGGGCAGCCTGCTACAACTGAAAACAAAGCGGCATTTCTTCAACTAATGCGCGACTGGCTGGATGGCAAATTAGATTCAAAATTTGAAGGTGGCGAAAGTCCTAACGAGGTAAAAGCAAGGCAGATTGAAGCCCTAAAAGTTATCATGGGCCATCCTGAAGAAGAAACTGTGCTTATTTGCATGCATGGCCGCGCAATGCGTTTACTCTTGTGCCTGCTTACAGGCAAACCGCTTACGGAAATGGATACCTTTCCGCACCAGAACCTGGTTTTATATAAAGTTATTTGTGACGGCGATAAATACGAGATCGTTGATTTTAATAACGCCGAACACTTAAAAAACAGCTAGAACTACCTTGAATACTAAAATAAGAATATCCGCAGTTAGCTACACCAATACCAAACCCTTTTTATACGGCATCCAGCACAGCGAGATCATCAATAAGATAGATCTGAGCCTTGATATCCCGTCAGATTGTGCCCAAAAACTGATTGACGATAAGGTTGATATCGGCCTGATCCCGGTTGCTGCTATATTGAGCCTTCCACAATGGGAAATCGTTTCTGATTATTGCATTGGCGCATCAGGACCGGTAAATTCTGTTTTTATTTTCAGCAATTGCGAGATCCACGAGATTAAAACATTGCAGCTTGACCCGGAATCGCGCTCGTCAAATAATTTAGCAAGGGTATTGCTGAAGAATTACTGGAAAGCAGATCATCGGATGATTAAAAATGCGCCTGGTTATGCGGCTTCAAACGACCCTTTTACTGCTTTTGTACAGATAGGGGATCGCACCTTTGGCAAAAAGCAGCAATACAAATATGTATATGACCTTGCCGAAGAATGGCAAAAATTTACCGGTCTGCCTTTTGTATTTGCCGCGTGGGTGGCTAACAAGCCCATCCCGGCTGATTTTATGGAAGAGTTTAACAAGGCGCTGAAATCCGGACTTGATCACCGGGTTGAACTGTTAAAAGAACTCCCCCAAAGAGCAGACTTTGATTTGGAAGATTATTTAATGCACAAACTTGATTTTGAATTGACAGAAGATAAGAAGAAGGCGCTGCATTTGTTTCATGAGTATATAAAGGCATTATAAACTAAGATTTGTAGGATTTATAAGATTAAAGGATTAATTTTTCAAATATTAAAGTACATATCCTGCAATCTTATAAATCCCAGGCGAGAAAAGTATTTTACTTTAGCAGGCTTTTCAATTTACCCTTAACGTTTTCATATTCCGGGTTTAGCATGAGTGCTTTTTTATAACTGGCGATAGCTTTTTGCTGCTCATGCTTTTTTATATAGGCATCGCCCAGGCTGGTAAATGCTTTAGGTGAAGAAGGATAATTTACAGCATTCATCTCAAAAAGGCTTATTGCATTGTTCAGCGTTTCGGGGTTCTTCATTAAATCGGAGGCCCAATTGTTAATATTCACCTCATTTGGTAAAACAGTATAGCCGTAGCGTTTTGATAATTGCTGGTAATGCTTCATTATTATTACAGAACTAGCTTGTTCAAACTCCTGCGACGTTAAATCCCATTGCCCGTATATAAACCGCAGGGCATCATAATATGCTTTTACAGGTTCAGTCATATGGATATCGTCAGGGTAATTCAAATACTTATGATCAAGGCCAATAATTTGCTTTCCGGTTATCAGCGAATCAAATTTCAGCAGGCTAGTATGGAATGTGCTTTTATCATCCATGCCTTCGTTGGCATCGCTGTAAAAAAGTATTTTGTTTAAGGCGGATCCCTTTTGCAGCTTTTTATCCGCCAGCTTTAACAAATATTCGTTATCCCACCAAAAAGAAGGGCTTACGGCTATGTAAGCGTTAAACATGCCCGGATTGTTCAAAAAGCAATTAATAGCTGTTATCCCGCCAAAAGAGTGCCCGGCAAATATTTTAAAAGGCTGTGTTTTATAATGAGTTTCAACATAAGGCATCAATTCTGTACTAATAAACTGCAAAAAGTTGTCATTACCACCGCTTGATTTAAGCCATGAAGTTGCACTTGTATCCGCTTTGCCGTAATAATCAATAATACTATGGGTAGGTGTGAGGTCTCTTGTGCGGTTGGTATTTGGGATGCCTACTACAATCATTTCAGGCATCACATTAACATCCCAACGACTTAGGTACTTGCAAAGCTCGGCTATCATACCAAAATGATTTTCACCGTCCATTAAATATAATACCGGATAGCGTTTTGCGGGATTTAGGGAGTCGGCAGGCGGAACATAAATATAGACCTTACGGGTTTCACCAAGGATTTTTGAGGTAATCTGTACATTATCTGCGATTAATGGTTTATACTCAGCCGTATTCTGGGCCTGTAAACATAGTGGTATTATAAAAAATAAAAAGATAAAGCTTTTCAGGAACCAGGGTTTTAAGTAAGGATTGATCATAGGTTAAATATGTTGGGATTGAAGGTATTAATAAAACCACAAATTTTAAGATTAATTTATACCAGGCTAAAACCAGATCTGTTATTTGCGATTTGTATATTTATAACTCAACAATATCATATGAATTCAACCCCATTATTAAAAGGACAAGCAGCATTAGTTACCGGCGCCGATAGTGGTATTGGCAAGGGCGTTGCATTAGCGCTGGCACAAGCCGGGGCAAGCGTTGTTATAAATTATGCCCATAACCATGATGCTGCCGAAGAAACCGTAAATGAAATAAAAGCCTCAGGAGGCACAGCGTTTGCTTACCAGGCCGATGTGAGCCATGAGGGCGGGGTGCAGGCCATGTTTGCCGAAATGTTTAAGCAATTTGGTACCATTGACATATTAGTGAACAATGCCGGCCTGCAAAAGGATTCGAAGTTTGTGGATATGACGCTTGACCAGTGGAATACCGTCATCAATATAAACCTTACCGGGCAATTTTTATGCTCGCGCGAAGCGGCAAAAGAATTTATCCGCAGGGGAGTGGTTGAAGACAGGAGTAGAGCTGCAGGTAAAATAATTTGCATGAGTAGTGTGCACGAGGTTATTCCATGGGGAGGCCATGTAAATTATGCGGCGAGCAAGGGCGGCATTAGCATGTTTATGAAAAGCATAGCGCAGGAACTGGCGCCACATAAAATAAGGGTAGTGGGGATAGGTCCCGGCGCAATTCAAACACCTATTAATAAAGCAGCCTGGGATACCCCGGAAGCTTTGGAGAAATTATTAACGCTGATCCCCTATAATCGCATCGGCAAACCTGAAGACATCGGTAAGCTTGCCGCCTGGCTGGCATCAGACGATGCCGACTATATTACCGGCACCACCATATTTATGGATGGCGGCATGACCTTGTATCCGGGGTTTGCTGATAATGGATGAGGTTAGTTAGTGGTTGATTATGTTGGATTGAGTTGATTATGTTAAAATAACATCCCCCTTCAAACTCAGCTCAACCTAATCAACTCAATCTAACTCAATCAACTTATTCAACCAAAAATCTACGTTAACTTCATGTAAAATAGCTGTTACCTAATCGGTGAGGCACTTTTTCGTGCTTTTTTTGATTTACATATTGTAAAAAATACACTAAGTAGATTGTGATAATTTAAATTTATTACCAAAAAAGGCCTATAATTATAAAATATTCATAAAAATGAAATTTTATAGCGACAAATGGCAATATTTTGTTATTTTTGTTGCGGATTTAAAATTTAACATAACATGAAAAAAATATTTTTAACTATCGCAACTGCTGCTTTGTTCAGCGTTAGTGTATTTGCTGCTGACGGCGGTAAAAAAATTGAAGGTGCTACGGTTTCTTATTCTGTACAACAGGCATTTAGCGCAGATTTTGCAAATGCAACCAATACTGTATGGACAGTAACTAAAAACTGCCAGAAAGCTGATTTCATCATTGATGGCACCAAGAAAACTGCATTTTACAATTTAGCCGGTGACTTTTTAGGTACTACTCAAACTACTATCTACAAAGCTATCCCTGCTAAATCACAAAAAATGATTGCTGATAACTATAAAGGTTATACAGCTGGTGAAGTTATTGTTTACCAGGCTAATGAAGCTTTAAACAATGATATTGAATCAACTTCATACTTTGTTGATTTAAAAAGCGCCAGCCATGAAATATTGGTTAGGGTTGCAAACTCAGGAAACGTTGAGTTTTTCAAACAAGTGAAATAACACCCAAAACAACAATTATTTTGAAGCCATCTGCAAATTGCAGGTGGCTTTTTTTATTATGTAAGCACTAATTCTCTCGAATTAGTTCGAATTTCACGAACTTGATTTGCAGCGGGAATGCCCCATTAACAGAATGTTTATATTATGTCAACGATTACCCTTTAGTTAAAAAAAATGCCTTAATTGACATAAAAATGCATTTTTCTAAAACAACTTGCGGTTATAAACCTTATTAATGAGTCACGAATAAACACGGATTGAATTTTATTACATGGATTTTTTTAATCAATTCGTGTAATTCGAATCAATTCGTGCAATTAGTGCCCATTAAGTTGTGTTCTATGTCAAAAACAATAATAGTTTCAAACAGGTTGCCCGTAAAAATTTCGAAAACAGGGGATGAGTATACATTATCTCCCAGTGAAGGCGGGTTGGCTACAGGTTTGGGATCGATCTATAAAAAAGGAAATAACAAATGGATTGGGTGGCCCGGCGTTGAAATTGCCGAACGACAAGACAGGCATACTATAACCAATCAATTAGCCGATCTAAGCTTAGTACCTGTATTTTTAGACCAGGAAGAGATCAACCAGTATTATGAAGGCTTTAGTAACGAAATTTTATGGCCAGTATTTCATTATTATACTTCAACTTATGCGGTTTACAGACAATCGAACTGGGATTATTATAACATTGTAAATCAAAAATTTAAGGATGCCGTACTGGCGATTGCCGAACCCGGCGATGTTATATGGATCCATGATTACCAGCTATTACTCTTAGCGCAAATGATCAGGGCGGAAATGCCTGATGTTTCTATTGGCTTTTTCCTGCATATCCCTTTCCCGTCGCACGAAATGTTCAGGCTTATTCCCTGGCGGCAGGAGTTGCTTGAAGGCATGCTTGGCGCCGACCTGATCGGCTTTCATACATTTGACGACGTACGACACTTTTTAGGCGCTGCAACGCGCATATTGCCTATAAATTCGTCAGCAAACGTAATAACGAGCGGCGACAGGTCTATAGTGGTTGAGTCTTTCCCGATGGGGATAGATGAAAAGAAATATTCATCGCTTCCGCTGCAAAAAGAGGTGATTGAGCAGGTGCAAATAATAAAGGAAACTTTTAAAAACACCAAACTTATCCTGTCAATTGACAGGCTTGATTATAGTAAAGGCATTTTGCAGCGTTTACAAGCGTTTGAACAATTGCTGCAGCTGCATCCTGAATATTGCGGAAAAGTAACTATGCACATGATAGTTGTACCGTCACGCGACTCCGTACCTCAGTATGCACACCTGCGCGATGAAATTGACAAGAGAGTAGGGAACATCAATGCGATGTACCGCAACATGGAATGGACACCTATTCATTATTATTATCGTTCGTTCCCCATTGAAACATTGTCGGCCCTATATTATTCGGCAGACGTTTGTTTGGTTAGCCCGATGAGGGATGGCATGAACCTGGTTAGCAAAGAGTACGTAGCCAGCCGCATAAATGACGACGGCGTACTTATACTAAGCGAAATGGCGGGTGCATCGAAAGAATTGATTGATGCCCTGGTAGTTAACCCAAACAATACCAATGAGGTTTGTAATGCTATAATTACGGCAATCAACATGCCTTTGAGTGAGCAAAGGAGGCGCATGCAGCAAATGCGACAGTTAGTTGCTAAGTTTAATATAACGCATTGGGTAAAAATATTTATGGACAGGCTTAAAGAGGTTAAGCAAATGCAGCGTTCCATGCAAACCAGGCATGTTAGTTTCTCAACCGAGCAATCAATAATAAACCGTTACCATAAAACCAAAAACCGAATCATATTTTTAGACTATGACGGAACGCTGGTTGATTTTAAATCGAACATTAGCCAGGCATCGCCAGACAAAGAGCTTTATACAATTATTGAAAGACTGGCCGAAGATCCGGCCAATATGATAGTATTGATAAGTGGTCGTAAGCACGAAAATTTAAGCGAATGGTTTAGCGATAAAAATGTATACCTGATTGCCGAACATGGTTCGTGGTTTAAACAGCAAAATACGTCATGGCATAAAGTTTCCGGCCTTTCTGATGCCTGGAAACATGATATCTATCCCGTGCTGGAAACCTATGTTGACCGTACACCAGGTTCATTTATTGAGGAAAAAACATATTCATTGGTATGGCATTACCGCAATGCACAAAAAGGGCTTGGCGAGCTGCGTGCCAATGAGCTGATGAATAATTTAAAATACCTGGCAAGCGATAAGGGCCTGCAGCTTTTACCCGGTGATAAAGTGCTGGAGGTAAAAAACATGGAAATAAATAAGGGCAAAGCCGCCTTGATGCTTGTAGAGAAAAATAATTATGATTTTATTATTGCCTTTGGTGATGATTATACAGACGAAGATGTATTTAAAGCGTTACCTGATTCAGCGCTGACCATTAAGGTAGGAGGGAATGTTTCTGCCGCTAAATTTTATTTACGTAACCCGGGCGAAGTGAGAAAATTGCTATTGAGCTTTACTGAAGAAGTGGCGGTGCATTAAAGGAGGTGAAAGCTGAAAGATAAAAGGCAAAAGGTATTCCAACAAAACTTAATTTAACTTAAGCCAAATTGAGAAATACCCCAATTGATTAAAAATAAAGGGCAAACTGTTAACTTTATTTTACAGCGGCCAACTGATGATGAATATTTACGAAAACAATATTCATTATGAAATTACTTCTTCTTTTAGCCTTATCAGCATTTACAATCCCATCCATCGCTAAAAACATTGATACTATTCATGTTGAGCCTGCTACGCTTGACCTTAAACATTTGCAAACCGGTGATTTTAGCTATTTGCAATATAATAAAAAGACAAAAGAGGCGCCTGCGAGCAGAGTAACGCTTATAAACTTTAATGTTGAGGCCAAGCAATACCATAACAAGCCTGCATTTTTTGTGAAGCAGCAATGGGAGTATGACACCGTTGTACATAAATGTTATACCGTTTTTGATGCAAAAGATTTTAGTACCCTATTACATGATACTTATTGGAAGCGCCTGGGCTATTCAATTAAGTTCGACTTTGAAGCAAAACAGGTTGAGTTTAAAAATGTAAACAACAAAAGCGATGTGCCTGATTCAATTAAAGCTGTTGCAATAAAAGATTTTAACGATTCCTTTAGTAAATACAATCTGAATTGGCATGCCGATATGATAATTTATTCGCTGCTGCCTTATAAAGAAAACAGGGTTTTTGTGATCAATTATTATGATCCCGGCTTTGGAAAAGCAGAAGAAGTGGCTTATACAGTTATTGCAAGCGATTTTTTAACAGGCAGTAACGGTGAAAAGATTGATTGCTGGGTGCTTAACAACTACAATGACAATAAGGATCCCGAAAAGGGCTATGAACGTTTTTGGATAGCCAAAAAATCACACGAGGTATTAAAGATGGAAAATTACTTCGGCGGGGGCAGGGGATACAGGTATAAATTGAAGCTGGGTGTTTCCTGAGAAGGAGGTAAAAGGCGAAAGGTTAAAGGTAAAGGGTGAAAGCTTTTAAAACTGTTATGCAGTATGAGTATTATGATTTTACCTTTCGCCTTTAACCTTTCAGCTTTCGCCTTCTTCAAAACCTTTCGCCTTTAACCTTTTGCCTCATCCTATAAAAATATCGGCCTGTCTAATTTAATAGCAATCCTGTAAGCGGCATTCATTAACCCCACATGGCTATAGGCCTGCGGGAAATTACCCCATTGACTGCCGTCGTTTTCATCAACATCCTCGCTGAATAACAGCAGGTGGTTTGAATATTGCAGTATATTTTCAAACTCGCGCATGGCATCATCCATCCGGCCAACACATGCCAGCGCTTCAATATACCAGAATGCGCAGATCAGGAATGTTGTTTTGGGTTTACCAAAATCATCTTTATATAAATACCTGTAAAATAATCCGTTACTGGCTTTAAGCTCTTTCTCCAGTGCAATTAAATGATCTTTGGCACGATCAGATGCCGGGTCGAGGTAATTCATCATAATCAGTTGTAAGGTGCTGGCATCAAGATTTGAGCTGCCTGCCGAATTGGTATAAACTTTTCTTACCGGGTCATAACAGCTTTCAATATGCTCAGCAGCACGTTCTTTTACTTTTATGGCTCTTTTTACCAATTTGGGGTTGTCAATGGTCCGGGCCATTTTTTCAGCGGCAGAAGCGCCTGCCCATTGAAAAAGGTTACTGTAACAATGAATGTTCGCCATGTTCCGGAACTCCCAGATGCCGGCATCTTTTTCATCAATGGTGCGCTCAATTTTACTCAGCAAAAACTCGATCCATCTAACAGAATCTTTTCTTTCAGAAAATACAAAGCGGTGATCGGTATACAATGGGAGCAGGGAGATCATCACCTGTCCGTAAATATCGTTCTGAATGTGCTCGGAAGCCTGGTTGCCAACACGTACAGGCTGGTTGCCCATATAACCTTCCAGGTCTGTCATTATTTCTTCAACAAGATCCTTTTTACCGGTAATGCCATACAAAGGCTGATAGCGTTCATTTTCATTAAATGAGATATCAGTAACATAGCTGAAGTATTTCTCCATTTCTTCAAAATGACCGATGTGGTTTAGCGATGTTAAAACATAATAAGTATCGCGCAACCAGCAATAGCGGTAATCCCAATTGCGCCCGCTGCCAGGCGATTCGGGCAGGCTTGTAGTACTTGCTGCAATTATAGCCCCGGTATCTTCGTACTGGTGGATCTTTAAAGCCAAAGCCGACCTGATAACAAATGGCTGAAAATAAGTAGCTATAGATGAGTGCTTTATCCAGGTTCGCCAATACTGGGTGGTTTCGCGTAAAAAACGTTCAGCGGTGCTTATCAGGGGGGCTTCAAGTGGCTCTCCATAGGTAAGCACAAGGTATTTAGATTCATTTATCACAAAAGGTTGTTCGTCAAAAACATAGCTGATAGGGATATTTGTGGTAAGCCGCATATTTTCATCGCCGCCTAAAAACTGGATATGATTGCTGCCCCGGTTAACATGTAGCTTTGTTTTTCCATAATCAGATACCGGCACACATTTTACCACCACCTGCGGCGATCCTTCTAACGCCTCAATTTTACGGATCAGCATCAGCGCTTTATAATACCGCTGGTGTTCATGAAAGCGTGGCGCAAAATCAGTTACCCGGTACTTTGCACCTTTAACCGTGGTTATTTCGGTTATAAGTACATTGGTATTTTCGAGGTAATATTGGTGCGAAGTATACTCGTCAGTTGGTAAAATTGAAAATGAGCCGCCTTTTTTTTTATCAAGTAACCCACCAAAAATAAAAGTGCTGTCAAAGCGGGGCCAGCATAACCAATCGATATTTGTATTTTTATTTACGTGCGCTAGGTAAGCACAGTTTCCAATTATCCCGGTATTATAGGTGTGTCTTTCCATGTTTAGGTATAACAAGCTTTTGTGCAATAAGTTTAGTTGCAGTGGTTGTAATTGTTGCAGAGGTTGTAAAAGTTGGAGCGAACTATAGCGGTATCTGCTAAATCAGCTACATCATTTTACATCAGCGATCCTTCTTTCGACTTTACCGACTTTCTGACTCACAAGAACTATAATGTCTACGTAATTAATAGAATATTTTTCAATATCACTATTGATTAATAAAACAATCAGCTACCTTAGTATATTATTTTTAACAAAAACATTATATCATTATGAGTTTACGACTGGGAGATTTAGCTCCAAATTTTAAGGCAAACACATCACAGGGTGAAATTGATTTTTACGAATTCCTTGGCGATAGCTGGGGTGTACTTTTTTCGCATCCGGCAGACTATACACCGGTATGTACTACTGAATTAGGCAAAACAGCATCGTTAAAAAGCGAATTTGATAAGCGTAATGTTAAGGTAGTAGCACTAAGCGTTGATTCTGTTGAATCGCACAAAGGTTGGATCAACGATATCAATGAAACACAGGATGTTGAGGTAAATTTCCCGATAATAGGGGATGAGAGCCGCGAAATTGCGCTTGCCTATGATATGATCCACCCGAATGCTTCATTAACTGCAACAGTACGGTCGTTATTTATTATCGCCCCTGATAAAACCATTAAGCTGACTATTACTTACCCTGCATCTACCGGAAGAAACTTCCAGGAAATTTTACGCGTAATAGATTCATTACAATTAACCGCCAAATACAGTGTGGCAACACCTGCCGACTGGAAAGACGGAGAAGACGTTATTGTAGTGCCTGCAATTAAAACGGAAGATATCCCTGCCAAATTTCCGAAAGGTTTTACACTGGTTAAACCCTATTTAAGGACGACACCGCAACCAAATAAATAATTTTATTTGGTATTTAATAATTTTATATATTTGAACTGACGGTTTTTCTAAATCCTTCTGATAATAAATACCATTTTATTCAGTTTGGGTCTGGTTTTTAATCTTTAACACAATTTTTTAATACACAATTATAATTATTTATGAAAACTGGAAAAGTAAAATGGTTTAACACACAAAAAGGTTATGGTTTTATTGTTACCGACGACGGTAAAGATCTTTTTGTACACTTCAAAGATGTACAAGGCGGCGTAAACGCCATTAAAGATAACGATAACGTTACTTACGAAGTGGAAGAAGGCAGAAAAGGTTTACAGGCAGTAAATGTAAAAAAAGCATAATTACGAAACCGATGTTTCAAAAGCCTCTGCTCCACAGGGGTTTTTTTTGTGCTTAATTTTTTAAAGAAATTATTAATAATTCTGTTACTTTAGCCAAACCAACTATTACAATTATGACCGACGCAGCCGCTGCAAAAGCCAAAAGGAATATTATTTTTTTAGTACTCGTAGCCTCATTGGGTTACTTTGTTGATATCTATGATCTTTTAACTTTTTCGATAGTAAGAAAAGCAAGCTTGCTTGATATTGGCGTTAAACCTGCCGATGTGCTTTCCCAGGGTATTCATATTATTAACTGGCAAATGTTTGGCTTATTGTTGGGCGGGATTTTATGGGGAGTAATAGGCGACAAATTAGGCCGGATCAAGGTGCTTTTTGGTTCAATTTTGCTGTATTCAATCGCAAACTTTGCCAACGGCCTGGTTCATGATGTAAGCACTTATACAATTATCCGTTTTATTGCAGGTATTGGCCTTGCAGGAGAGCTTGGGGCAGGCATTACACTTGTAACCGAGACCATGAGCAAGGAAAAGAGAGGGTATGGCACCATGATTGTTTCTGCTATAGGGCTTTTTGGTGCCGCAGCTGCTGTAATGGTTGCAAAATACGGCTGGCGCGATGCTTATTTTGTAGGCGGCGGTTTGGGCATTGTTTTACTTTTATTGCGCATAGGCACATTTGAATCGGGCATGTTTAAAAACATTGAACAAGCAACCCATGTATCAAAAGGGAACTTTTTTATACTGTTTACTAATTGGAAACGGTTTGGGAAATATTTAGCCTGTATTTTAATAGGCGCACCGCTATGGTATGTAGTAGGAGTGCTGGTTACATTATCGCCAGAATTTGGTAAAGCATTGGGCGCTAAAGACGCACTAAATGCAGGTGATGGCATTTTATACTCTTATATCGGCATTTCGGTTGGTGGGATATTTGCGGGGCTATTATCGCAGGCAACCAAATCCCGTAAGCTAACCATGTGCATTTTTTTAATTCTGTCAGCAATAAGCGCAGCGGTATATTTAAATGCAAAAGGTATAACCAGCCAGCAATTTGTATGGATCTGCTTTTTTATGGGTTGTGCGGTTGGATACTGGACTATTTTTATAACCATTGCAGCAGAGCAATTTGGTACCAATATCCGCTCAACAGTTGCTACAACAGTCCCTAACTTTGTAAGGGGCTCGCTGATTATTATTAACTGGGGTTTTACCGCATTGTTAGTACATTATGATATGATTACCAGCGGATATATTATGATGGCCATACTAACCGTAATTGCATTATTCTCGTTAAGTCAGTTAAAAGAAACCTTTAGTAAGGATTTAGATTACGTTGAAATTTCTTAGAGGCGCAAGGAGAGAAGAGATTTGTCAACTCCTAAAAGTTGATAAATCTGACTGTTTTTTAACAACCTGACTGCAATTGTATCAGCCGGATTTCGTATATTTGTGTTACGCTGAAGTTGATCTTTTGGCCTCACCTTGCGCCAATTTCTTTGGTCGAATTTGAAGATATTACCCAATTAAATTTATAATCAGCTCTTTTAATTTTTTCTGATTGAAATATCTTCACCCTAAATTGTTCTTTAAAATATTGATTTAAGGGTATAGAAAGTTGAATTTTCCTCATCTCCATTTGCATTCGGGGGCTTTTACACCAAATGACCTAAATGGTTTTTGCCCGTTTTTTGCTGTTTTTAGACATGGCCTAAATGCACTTTGCCCGTTTTTGGGGTATTTTGGGACATGACCAAAATCCGTTTTGCCCGTTTTTAGGGTACTTTTAGACATGACCAAAACGTACTTTTTTCATAGACCCAAGCTGTTTCGGCGATTTTAAGGGTCAATTTATCTAATACAGGAGACGCAAAATATTGTATCTCTATCAAAAAAATCTGCAACTTTACCCCATGATTAGCAAGGAAGAGATAGCTGCTGAATATCAACTGATACAGGATGAGATATGCGCAGCGCTTGAAGAATGCGACAGACTGGCGCATTTTGAAGAAGAGAAGTGGGAACGTGAAGGCGGCGGTGGCGGTCGTACCCGGATTATTCAAAACGGGAAGATCTTTGAAAAAGGCGGGGTTAATTTTTCTGCCGTGCATGGTAAGCTTCCGCATACCATGAAAAAAGCGATGAATGTAGACCAGGAAGACTTTTTTGCAACCGGCGTATCAATAGTTATCCATCCCAATCATCCGATGGTGCCTATCATCCACATGAACATTCGATATTTTGAGATGCCGTCTGCTGACGCTGACCATGAGCCATTACGCTGGTTTGGTGGTGGGATAGACCTAACCCCGCATTATGTAATTGATGGCGATGCACAATACTTTCATGCTTATTTAAAGTCGGTTTGTGCTCAATTTAACCACGATTTCTACCATCGCTTTAAAACCTGGGCCGATGATTATTTTTTCATTAAACACCGTAATGAAACCCGCGGAATAGGGGGCATTTTTTACGACCGCCTAACTGCAAACGATGGGTTGACATGGGAAACTATTTTTGAATTTTCAAAAGCACTGGGGCGTTCATTTATCCCGATATATACCGAACTGGTTAAACGCAACCGCGATACCCAATTTACAGAACAGCAGCAGCTTTGGCAATACCAGCGCCGCAGCCGGTATACTGAATTTAACCTGGTATATGATGCCGGAACTAAATTTGGACTGGAGACAAATGGCCGGATAGAATCTATACTAATGAGCTTGCCGCCAACTGCCAAGTGGGTTTATAATTACCAGCCTGAGCCCGGCAGTGAGGAAGAAAAAACGTTATCCTTATTAAAAAAAGGTATTAATTGGGCGTAAATAATCATTGGTCATTAGTCATTAGTCATTGGGGTATCGTAATAGCATTTAATTGCGTTATAATAGAATATGAGCATAAAAACAATTTATAAAACCGGGTGCCTGGTAATATTTGGTTTAATAATTACTTCTTTTAATTACTCAAATCCTCTTAAAGGTACCTGGGAATATTGCGGTGATGTGTTTAACGGAAAAGTTGAAGGTGCGCCAACAGAATATACACTGCAAAGAAAATACGCCTCAAAAAACTATGAGTCATTTTTATTGGAAAAAGGCGAAAAACCTCAAAAGTATGAAGCTGGCGACTACAACTTAAATGCCGATACCTGTATAGAAACACAAACCTTTAGCGCCCAGGAATCAAAATTGGTAGGGGTGAGCATCCATTACCTTTATTCTATCCGGAATGATACTCTTACTCTTAGCGGAACCTTGCCAAACGGCAATGCTGTAAAGGAATACTGGAAGAAGGTTAAAGGTTAAATAAGTCCGAAAGACCAGAAGTCAGTAAAGTCTGAATGATTTTTGGCCTAAGTTTAAAATGTAACTGATCCGGTTTTCAAACGTTTATTTACTTTAAAACTTATCAACTTTCAGACTTTCGGACTTTACTGACTTTTCGGACTTTCCCGACTCTTTTCCACACACAATTGTTACCAACATTACTGGAAAAACCATTAATTTTCTTAACTTCGCGGGTGGTTTAAAAACACTTTTTTAGACACGCAATTATAGAGAAGAATCTACAGAGAAATAAAAAATGGCCGAAGAAACAGGAAACGGAAATACACCACCAGAAGACAGAATAATTTCGATAAATATTGATGAAGAAATGCGGGCAGCCTACATTGATTATTCAATGTCGGTTATCGTATCGAGGGCATTACCTGATGTACGCGACGGTTTAAAACCCGTTCACAGGCGTGTATTGTATGGTATGCTTGATTTGGGGTTAGCAAATAACAAGCCCTACAAAAAATCAGCCCGTATAGTGGGCGAGGTGTTGGGTAAGTACCACCCGCATGGCGATACATCAGTTTATGATGCTATGGTGCGTATGGCACAGGACTGGAGCCTGCGCTACCCTTTTGTTGAGGGACAGGGTAATTACGGTTCAATTGATGGTGATCAGCCCGCAGCGATGCGTTATACAGAAGCAAGGCTTGAAAAGATAGCAGAAGAAATGCTTGCTGATATTAACAAAGACACTATTGATTTCCAGTTAAACTTTGACGACTCGTTACAGGAACCAACGGTTTTACCGGCCAAGTTTCCTAATTTGCTGGTTAACGGAGCATCGGGTATTGCGGTAGGTATGGCCACCAATATGGCGCCGCATAACCTTACTGAAGTGGTTAACGCGACCCTGGCACTGATTGATAACCGCGAAATTACAATTGATGAGTTGATGGTGCATATTAAAGGTCCCGATTTTCCAACGGGAGCAATTATATATGGATTTGATGGTGCGCGCCAGGCTTTTGAAACCGGCCGCGGCAGGATAGTTATCCGCTCAAGGGCTGAAATTGAAATTTACAACGGCGACCGCGAACGGATTATCGTATCCGAAATTCCTTACCAGATAAACAAGGCGCTGATGATTGAGCGTACTGCCGAGCTGGTAAATGATAAAAAGATTGAAGGTATTTCTGCCATCAGGGATGAATCTAACAGAGAAGGCATCCGTGTTGTTTATGAAATAAAACGCGATGCTAACGCGGCTATTGTACTAAATAACCTGTACAAACAAACTGCGCTTCAAACATCATTCAGCATCAATAATATTGCGCTTGTACACGGCAGGCCAATGCTGCTTAACCTGAAGGACCTGATCCATCACTTTGTTGAGCACAGGCATGAGGTAGTGATCCGCCGCGCCAAATTCGAGCTTTCAGAAGCTGAAAAACGTGCGCATATCCTGGAAGGTTTGCTGATAGCTTTAGATCACCTGGATGAAGTAATAAAGCTGATAAGAGCTTCAAATACGCCGGATGATGCAAGGGAAGGTTTAATTACCCAGTTTGGATTAAGCGACTTACAGGCGCGTGCAATTTTGGACATGACCTTAAGAAGGTTAACCGGACTTGAGCGCGATAAGATAAAAGACGAATACGAAGGCTTAATGAAACTGATTGATTATTTGAGATCTATTTTGGCTGATGAAGGCCTGCGGATGCAGATAATTAAAGACGAACTAATTGAGATCCGCGATAAATATGGCGATGAGCGCAAAACCGAAATGGTGCACTCATCTGCTGAGATGAATACGGAGGATTTTATTGAGGATGAGGATGTTGTAATCACCATATCACGCGAAGGGTACATTAAACGTACGCCTTTGACTGAATACCGCAGACAGGGCAGGGGTGGCAAAGGCGCAATAGGAAGCAATAGCCGCGATGCGGATTTTATTGAACACTTGCTGATTGCATCAAACCACAATTACATGTTGTTCTTTACCGAATCAGGCCAGTGTTTCTGGCTCAGGGTATTTGAAATTCCGGAAGGCACCCGCACATCAAAAGGCAGGGCTATTCAGAATATCATCAATATCCCGAAAGAAGAAAACATTAAGGCTTATATCAAACTGATCAGCCTGAAGGATACTGAATACCTGGAAAACAACTTTATTATAATGTGTACCAAAAAAGGTACCATTAAAAAGACCTCACTTGAGGCTTACTCACGTCCGCGTGCAAATGGTATAAATGCGATAAATATTAATGAAGGCGATTCATTATTAGAGGCAAACTTAACCAGTGGTACAAGCGAAATTGTAATGGCTTTAAAATCAGGCCGTGCAATCCGCTTCAATGAGTCGACAGTTAGGCCAATGGGCAGAACAGCTACAGGTGTTAGAGGAATTTCACTTGAAAATGCAGATGATGAAGTTGTTGGTATGATCAGTATTGATAACCCGGAAACAACTGTGTTGGTAGTGTCAGAAAAAGGTTATGGAAAACGTACCGATATTGATGATTACAGGGTAACTAACCGTGGTGGTAAAGGTGTAAAAACTTTAAACATTACTGATAAAACCGGAAAACTTGTTGCCATAAAAGGTGTTACTGATAATGAGGACCTGATGATCATCAATAAATCGGGCGTTATAATAAGGATAGCTATAAGTGAGTTAAGAACTATGGGAAGAGCTACCCAGGGCGTTAGGTTGATTACCCTTAAAGGGAATGATGAAATAGCATCAGTTGCAAAAATTGAGCATGATGAGGATGAAGATAAAGAGATAGATGAAAATGCTGAAAACCCAGAGAACACCGGCACTGAACCGGCCGCTGATGACATAAATGAATAATGCATGAATTGCCGTAAAATTATATTACCGGTTTTACTGCTGTCCTTTAGTACTTCTGTTGCATTTTGCCAAACAGAAGTACTTAAAGGCGTAGTTAACAGCCTGGCCTTTTATAAGCAAAAAAAGGACTTGAAATATTTAGCCAACGCTAAAAAAACGGTAGATAGCCTGATCACCACCCGTGCCGACTCAATGGATGTGGAAAAAACTGTTTACCGTATTGTTGTTAATTCAAGCATACTTTATATTGATTCGCTGAATAAGCTTAATCAGCCGGCTAGTTTTTTTACACAAACAGTAAACCTGATTGATAACCTGTCATCAAAAAGAAAAGCTTACAAATACCAGTCGGAAATTGATTATTCGAAAAGATGCCTGGCCAACGTATATATGCGCAAAGCTTTTGTGTATATGAATAAATCCGACTTTGGCAATGCGCTGCAGCTATTTCAAAGCGCGCAAAAATACGCGCCTTCATTTAAGCCGCTTAATACTTATATTGCTTATTCAAATAACAAGCTGGGTAATATGCAGACTGCAGCTAAATACTATGCCGACATGGTTAACAGCGACAGCACTAAGGTTGAGTACGTACAGGCTGCATCAAACAATTACAAATTATTAGGTGATACTATAAGTGCGCTCAATATTATAAAAAAAGGACGTAAGCTTTTACCAAATGATAAGACCTTATTGCTTGACGAGGCAAATATTTATAGCAATAGAAAAGATTACCGGTCATTAGCCCCATTATTGCCTGCTTTACTTGATAACAATTCAAACAACGCAGATATTGCATTTGTTGCAGCTATCTGCTATGATCATTTAAATGAGTATGATAAAGCTGAATCACTTTATTTACGGTCGATAGAATTAAACAGTTCATTATATGATCCTATATTTAACCTTGGATTATTATATTTAAAAGAAAGTGCCAGAAAAAAGGAGAAAGGCAATACTCCGGATAATACCCGTGCAGCTCAATGGCTTGAAAAAGCAAATGAAATATCTCCCAATAATGTTGATTGCTTGCAGGTGCTGCAAATAGTTTATGCACAATCAGGAAATCAAGACCAAACTAACAGGATAAATAATAAATTAAAACAGTTAACCAATCAATAATACCATGAAAATCAAACTTTTGATGACATGCCTTTTAGGCTTAGCTTCAGCAGCTACCTTTGCACAAAAAGGTGAACTAAACAATGCGCAAAGCGAGTATGATACTTATGCATCACTGCGTGGTCAAAAAGCGGCTGCATTTGCAACCAAGGCTACTGCAAGCATCCAGAATGCTAAAACATCTATTGATAAAGCATCAGTAAATGAAAAAACGGCTAATAACCCGCAAACTTCTGCTTTGAAAGCCGCTATATATTCTTCATTAGCGGTTGATGATAGCGTAGCCACTACATCTGCACCCTTATTTTCAACTGCAGACGAAGCAGTAAAAAAAGCCAAAGAGCTGGATACCAAAGGCGAGAATAAAAAACTTATTGATGCGGCAAATGTAAATTTAGCTCAATATAAATTAACAGCGGGGGTAAAGGATTATCAGAATAAAAAATATGAAGATGCTTATAAAGAGTTTGATTACTACCGTATAGCCTTACCTGATGATACCAATGCTATCTATTATACCGCATTGTCCGCAGCAAACGCCGGGGAAAAAGATCCTAAATACTATCCGCTTGCGATAACAAATTATAATAAGCTGTTAACTACTAAATACTCAGGCAATGCAAGGGTATATCTTGACATGACAAGTATTTACCTGCTGGCAAAAGATACTGTTAATGCTATAAAAGTAGCAGGCGAAGGTGTTGCAAAATACCCTGCGTATTCTGAATTACGCAAAAGGGAAATTGAGATGGCCCTGCAAAGCGGCAAACAAACTGAGGTAGTAGGGAAAATTCAAAGCGCGATAGCAAACGACCCTAAAAATAAGGACCTTGAATATTACCTTGGTTTAACCTATTCGCAGGTTGGTGACGCAGCCAACGCAAGGGCTGAAAAAGCCAAAGACGATGCAACAAAAACTAAAGAACACGCAACAGCGATGGACAACTATGCTAAGGCTACAGATGCTTACAAAAAAGCGATTGATATTGATGCCAATTATTTTGAAGCCAACATGAACCTGGGTTATGTATTAATGCGTCCGGCGCTTGACATTTATAATGCGGCTAACAAATTGCCATCAAACAAGCAAAAAGAATATGATGCTGCAATTGCAAAATCAAATACACAGCTTGACATTGCTAAACCTTTTTTACAAAAGGCGGTTGATATTAATCCAAAATCGATTGATGCTTTAACAAACTTAAGGAACTATTACAGGGCAAAAACTGACCCTGCACATGCTGCTGAAAACAAAGCAAAAGCTACAGAATTAAAACAACAAATAGATGCCCTTACAAGCGGAGGGAAGTAATTAAGAACATATTATTAAAGGGGATTGGTTTTGATCCCCTTTAAATTGAAAATATTACTTAACATAATGTTAATTATGAGACTAAATAATATTATTTGATCAGTCTTTAAAAATGTCAGGTTCATTCCATCTTTTAGCAGATATTCATCTAAGTCAAAAAACATCGCTAAACTTGTTTTTGAAAAACATCTAATAAATTAAAATCATGGATCTTAAAATAAAAAATAAAATTGCCCTGGTTACCGGCTCAACTGCCGGTATTGGATTTGCAATTGCAAAGGCCCTGGCTAATGAAGGCGTTGAAGTATTTGTAAACGGTCGAACAGTTGAACGCGTTAACCTGGCCGTAGAAAACTTAAAGAAAGAAACCGGGAATAAAAACATCAAAGGGATAGTTGCAGATTTTTCTGATAAGACGCAAGTTGACCAACTAATTGCTCAGCTTCCGGAGGTTGATATATTAATTAACAATGTGGGCATTTTTGAACCAAAGGAATTCCGGGATATAACTGATGAAGATTGGTTTAAATTTTACGAGGTAAATGTTTTAAGCGGTGTACGTTTATCAAGGGCTTATTTTGATAAAATGATTGAGAAAAACTGGGGCCGGATCATATTTATTTCAAGCGAATCAGCCCTGCAGATTCCTGAAGAAATGATCCATTACGGAATGACCAAGACCGCGCAAATAGCCGTAGCACGCGGATTAGCCGAGCTTACGAAAGGCACTAATGTAACAGTGAATGCGGTATTGCCAGGGCCAACATGGTCTGAAGGCGCCGGCACTTTTGTAAAGGACCTTGCTGCCCAAAAAAATCTTACAATTGAAGAAATGGAAAAGGAATTTTTTAAAAGCGCAAGGCCAACATCAATCCTTCAACGCTTTATTGATCCTGATGAAATTGCGAGCACAGTTGCATACATTGCAAGCGACCTGTCTATTGCAACCAATGGCGCCGCTATAAGAGCTGACGGCGGATTAGTAAAAAGTCCGTTTTAATAAAAAGTCTTTATCAAACAAAACGCCCGGGTATTTTAATCCGGGCGTTTTGTTTGATATGCATCTTAGTGATGCGTTGTGTCCTTTTTCATCGTATCTGGTTTTGCAACCGGTGGCGCTGTCATTTTAGTTGTTGTATCTTTTTTTGTAGTATCTTTAGTACTGGCATCTTTTGATGCGCCACAACCTGCTGCTATTGAACCAATCACCGCTGCGATCAGCACGAAATTAAAAATTTGCTTTTTCATAGGTTTTATATGTTTTATTTAGTAGTAAAAGTTACAACCACACACTTTCGCCATTGTTTGTATTATTTTCTTTATTAATTATAAACAGGCCTATCATTATAAAATTGTTTTCACTTATTAAACGGCTAAGAATGACACAGAAAATTAAAATTGTGTTTACCAGGATTGCTTTTACCGGGAAATTTCAGATATTAGCCACAAGGTGAAGAACATTTAATTTATACACCTCCCCTACCGGTTTTACATCAAATCCTGACCAATAATGTACGTGATAATGAATGATGCTGTTTTCCAAAAAAAAGATTTTCATATTTCTACAGATCAAAGTCTGCTTGATTTTGAGGTGATCTATAACTACCTGGACAAAGAATCGTATTGGGCCCAGGGAATCCCTGTTGAAACATTAAAAAAAGCCATTGCCGGTTCGCTTAATTTTGGCGTCTATCATCAAAATAAATTGGCAGGCTTTGCCCGGGTGGTAACCGATAAGGCCACATTTGCTTACATTTGCGATGTATTTATATTAACGGCATACAGGCGACAGGGACTATCAAAATGGCTGATGCAAACCATCGTTAAGCACCCGGAATTACAGGGCTTAAGGCGATGGTCGCTGGCAACGGCAGATGCGCAGGGCTTATACAGCCAGTTTGGCTTTACAGCGATCAGCAAGCCCGAAAACTGGATGGAAATATTTACACCTTATCAATCGCTTAAAAAGGAGAAAGAAGAAAAATGAATTTGAAAAGGCTGATTTTTGAGGGCGAAGGTGTTAAACTCGACTTTAAGAAAACAATTACCAGTTGCGAAAAAATAGCGCGTACAATGGTTAGCTACGCCAATAATAAAGGCGGAAGGTTATTAATAGGCGTAGCTGATGATGGCACTATAAAAGGCGTAAAATCAGAAGACGAAGAGCGCTATATGATAACGAAAGCCGCTCACCTTTATGCCCGGCCGGCGCTTGAACCCATTTTTGAAGAGGTTTATATTGATGATAAGCTGGTGCTGATAGTTGAGATTGTGGAAAGCACTTTAAAACCCCATTATGCGCTTGCTGAAGATGGTAAATGGTGGGTATATGTAAGGGTAAAAGATAAGAGTGTGCTGGCAAGCAAAATTGTAGTGGATGTACTTAAACGATCATCAGGCGATGATGGGGTTTTAATTGAATATTCAAACAACGAAAAAGCTTTGCTTGAATACCTTGAAAAAACCGATAGGATCACCATAAAAGAATGCTGCGACCTGTTGAAAATCGGCCGCAAAAAAGCACAAAAATTATTGGTTGATCTGATCCTTTCAGGCATCATAAGGATAAATACCACGGAGAAGGAAGAATTTTACACAGCAGCGTAGTTGTTGGAATGTTGTAAAGTTGGAATGTTTTAATGTTAGTTTGACTTCGAACTTTTTCTTTCAGACTTCCGGACTTTACTGTCTTTCGGACTAAACCTAATCTCCAATTAACTAATCTCTAATCATGACCATCTACCAAAAATATAAAAACCATTACCGTGATAACCTGCACCTGGCTATTCCTGTTGTAATATCGCAGGTTGGGCATACTTTGGTTCAAACTTCAGACAGTATTATTGTCGGGCATTTTGCGGGTACAGTTTCACTGGCGGCGGTTTCACTGGCAAACAGTGTTTTTATTATTGTACTGGTCATAGGCATTGGCATTTCGTACGGCTCAACACCTTTAATTGCCCAGCTTAATGGCAGGAATGATTTTGAAGAGTGCGGAAAGCTGCTTTCAAACAGTTTGTTTTTGAATGTGGTTACTGGTATTATACTTTTTGCCCTTACAGCATTAGCCTCTGCATTTTTACTGGGACACCTTGATCAAACGCCGGAGGTTGTACGCCAGGCCAGGCCATTTTTAACATTGCTGGGCTTATCAATTATCCCCATGTTGATATTTAATACATTCAAGCAATTTGCCGAAGGCCTCGGTTTTACAAAACAAGCCATGCTGATATCTATATGGGGAAACCTGTTGAATATTTGCCTGGGTATAATTTTCGTAAAAGGTTTTTTTAGTATTACACCTATGGGTATTAAAGGCGTTGGGTACAGCACGCTGATAGATCGTTGTGTGATGGCTCTTGTTATGGGGATTTACGTATTCAGGTCAGAGCGTTTTAAAAAGTACCTGGCAAGTTTTTCGCTCACACGCATCAGCCGGTCACGCGGTTTACAAATTTTAAAGATAGGTGCGCCTGTTGCATTGCAGTATACTTTTGAGATAAGCGCATTTAGCGGAGCTGCCATTTTAATTGGGACTATTGGATACCATGAGCAGGCTGCCCACCAGGTAGCCATCAACCTGGCATCAATCACTTATATGATGGCCAGCGGACTTTCGGCAGCTGCTTCGATAAAATCGGGGAATTATTTTGGAGCGAAGGATCATCAGAATTTACGGCACTCTGCTATATCAAGCTACCATATCGTATTGCTATTTATGTTTGTTACGGCAATTATATTTACTCTTGGAAATCATTTACTGCCATGGATGTACACTTCAGATAAAGCAGTTATAACCATTGCAGCACAATTACTTATCATTGCCGCTTTCTTTCAATTGTTTGATGGAACACAGGTTGTCGGACTTGGTATTTTACGAGGTATGGGTGATGTAAACATCCCAACAGTAATTACGTTTTTGGCTTACTGGGTAATAGGCCTTCCGGTTGGCTACCTGCTGGGAATGCCATTACATTTGGGAGTTGCCGGCATTTGGTATGGGTTGGTGCTGGGTTTAATGGCGTCGGCAATCTTGCTGTTTTTCCGCTTTCAATTCATCAGCAAAAAGCATCGGGATAAAACAGTTTTAATTATTGCACAAGACTAAATTTTTAGCCCTCTGTGGATTTTTGTGCTCTCTTTGCGAATTCCGTGGTTATCTTTTTTACCGCAGAGTTCGCTGAGAAATAACACTGAGAGACACGGAGTTTTACTGGGCATACTATTAAAAATACAACTCATTTGCCACCCTATAGGTATTACAATGCGCTTCAACAATATCTTTAATATTGGGTGAGTAGCCCCCTCCCATGCTTACCTGCACAGGGATTTTGTTCATTATGCATTGTTCAAATACAAAACGATCACGCTCTTTACAAGCTGCTTTGCTTAAAGCCATTTTGCCCAATTTATCTGACGCCAGCACATCTACACCGGATAAGTAAAATATAAAATCCGGGTGTTGCTGCCTTATCAAACGTGATAAGGTTTCTTTTAGCAAACCCAGGTATTCATCGTCGCCGGTATCATCGGGCAATGGCAGATCCAGGTCTGACCGTTCTTTCCGGAAGGGGAAATTATTGGCCCCATGCATGGAGAATGTAAATACCTTTGGATTGTTTTCAAAGATCTGGGCGGTGCCATTTCCCTGGTGCACGTCTAAATCGATTATTAAGATAGATGTAGCTAATTTATTAATTAACAAATAATTAGCTGCAATTGCCTGATCGTTCAATAAACAAAAACCTTCGCCCCAGTTAGTACCGGCATGATGCGTGCCACCTGCAACATTAAAGGCAACGCCAAACTCTTTTGCATAGTGGCAACCATCAATGGTTCCTTTAGCAATTCTTATTTCCCGCTCAATTAATTTGGCGGATAAAGGGAAGCCGGTTCTCCTTTGCTCACGTGGCGGCAGGGTAAGATCGCGCAATTGTTCCCAATAGGTTTTATCATGTGTCAACAGGATCACCTCTTCTTCCGGCAGGCCGGGTGAAAATAAATTCTCTTCACTAATAAGCCCTTCATGTAATAACTGCGCCGGGATCAGCTCATACTTCAGCATCGGGAAGCGGTGCCCTTCGGGTAAAGGATGAGCGTAAATCGGATCATAAGCTATCTTCAAGTTAGTCATTGGTCATCGAGTCATTAGTCATTGGTCGGTAAGTTGATGAGTCAAAAGGAACATATGCTTTTATCATGCTTTCTACTTTTACAACGCCTACAACCATTACAACATCAACTAATCCACGGAAGCTCTAAGTATCCGCCCAACTTCAAAAACTTGCTTAAAGCTGTTATAAAGCGGCACAGGAGCTAAACGAATTACGTTTGGTTCACGCCAATCGCCGATAACGCCGTTTTCGGTTAAATAATTAAAGGTTGCTTTGGCATTTTGCTTACAAACTATTGAAAGCTGGCAGCCGCGGTCCTGTTTGTTTTTTGGGGTGATGATCTTAAAAAGCTCATCATTCTTATCCTGGTTGATCCCGTTGATCAAAAACTCCAAATATGCCGTCAGTTGCTCGCTTTTTGTTCGCAACGGGATAATACCGCCCGCTTGCTCAAAAACGTCAAGGGCGGCCTTATGTAAAGCCAGGAGCATGATTGGACTGGTGCTTAGCTGCCAGCCAGCAGCACCTATCTCTGGCTTAAAGTCCTGGGTCATTAAAAAGCGTTCATCTTCCCGGTATCCCCACCAGCCGGCAAACCGGTTTAAATCTTTATTATTAAAATGCTTTTCATTCACAAAAATCCCGCTGATGCCGCCGGGCCCTGAGTTCATGTATTTGTAAGAACACCAACAGGCAAAATCCACACCCCAATCATGCATTTTTAAAACCACATTACCAGCTGCGTGTGCCAGGTCAAACCCGGCATAGGCGCCAATTTTGTGGGTTGCCTTCGTTATTTCTTCCATATCAAAGCACTGCCCTGTGTAATAATTTATTCCGCCGAAAAGCACCAAAACAAGGTCATCAGCATGTTTGTTTATGGCTTCAAGGATATCTTCCGTTCTTAAAATAAACTCTCCTTCACGCGGAAAAATCTCGATAATAGCCTCTTTTGGGTCATACCCATGAAACCTTGCCTGACTTGCCAAAGCATACTGATCTGACGGAAAAGCGCCGCCTTCCATTAATATTTTAAAACGTTTTTGTGTTGGCTTATAGAAACTTACCATCAACAAGTGAAGGTTTACTGTAAGTGAGTTCATAACGGTAACTTCTTCGCTTTTTGCCCCAACTATGCCCGAAAGTGTTTGTGTAAGCTGTTTATGATACCCCAGCCATGGATCGCCCCCGGCAAAAAAACCTTCAATACCAAGCTCCTTCCAATTGTTAAAGATCCCGGATACATATTGCTGAGCGATGGCAGGCTGCAGACCCAGTGAGTTACCGCAAAAATAGATTACGTCTTTGCCCTTATGCTTTGGCACAAGAAATTTAGATTGAAAATCTTTTAACGGATCCTGCTCATCAAGCTGCGTAGCGAAAGCTAAAGTATTTTGGTAGGTCATTGGGTAATTCTAAATCGATAAAAGGCAAAAATAGAAAGCGACACAAAGTATTGTGTCGCTACGGGGACAAAATTACTTATTTATTTGGTTTGCTTACGTAGGGATTTCCTTTTACATAAAATCGATAAGGCAGCAGTGCATCATCCCCGGCATAGTCTACACCTACTCTTGGTACAACTGCTATACTTTCATCGGGAAAGGTTAATCCCCTGTCTTCTATCCAAATAACATCACCTTGTAAGCTAAAAGCGTTGATAGCGCGGGAAATCCCTAAAGCCTTTGCAACGGAACCAGGCCCCATGGTAATGGTTGGTTTTATCACCGGCATATTTCTGCGGCTTTGCATAGCTTCTATTCCATCGGTCGGATTAATAGCCCTTACCAGGATTGCATGCGGTTGCCCCTCACCTGAAGTTACTATATTGAACATTTCGTGAATGCCGTAGCAAAGGTAAACATAGGCTATCCCACCACGCATAAACATGGTTTTAGTTCGCGGGGTAAGCCTGTTTCCAAAAGCGTGAGATGCTCTATCGATAATGCCATTATAAGCTTCTGTTTCAACAATATATCCACCGGTAGTTACACCATCAATACAGGTAAATAAATATTTACCCAGCAAATCTTTACTGAGCGTAACAACATCCTCGCTGTAATAATACGACTCCGGTAATTTCATTTTTTCAGGATCCTTTTCAGTATTTTATTAATCTCCTCGGCCTTGTCAAATACCATAATATGCGTACCTCCCTTTACTACAATGGCGTCTTTTATTCGCCGGTAATCAAATACATGATCTTTATCGCCGGTAATGATATAAGTTTTCGGAGGGATGGTTTTATTATCCCAATGCAATGTTGCCCCCATTGCCCATTTTAAAAACTTTGGCGATGAGTTTTTAAGCATATCATTAAACAGCCAGGCATCGGCAGTATTCATTTTTCCAAATATAAATTTTATCAAAAAACCCATAGAGGTAAATGCCTTACCAGGGATCAGCTTATAAACCGGCAGCCTTCGAAACATTGAAAAATACCATGGAGCCTCGTCAATTGTTTTGATACTTGAGATGAGGATGACTTTTTTGATTGGAAGAATATTGGCTATTTCAACCGCTATCATGCCGCCCATGGAATTACCAATAACAATCGAATTAGGTGTTATATTATATTGAATGATAAGTTTTTGTGCATAAGTATTTAAAGTATCAGTTATGTGTGGTTCAATCCAGCCAACGCTGATCACTTCATCTTCGTTCAGGTCGATATTATTATAAACCCGGGTATCGGCACCCAGCCCGGCAATCAGGAATACTTTGCTCATTTAAAGTTTACCAGTTCTACAACCTGCTGAAGATACTGCGCGTCTGTTTCATCAAACTGATCCAGTTCATCACTATCCACATCCAGCACTGCAACCACTTTACCATTGCTAAATACCGGCACTACAATTTCAGACCGCGAAGCCGAAGCGCAAGCAATATGACCGGGGAAGGCCTCAACATCAGGAACGATCAATGTTTTTTCCTGCTGCCACGATGCGCCGCAAACGCCTTTACCTAATCCGATGCGGGTACAGGCTACCGGCCCCTGGAATGGCCCAAGCACCAGTTCATCTTCCTTCACCAAATAAAACCCAACCCAAAGCCATTTGAATTGCTCTTTTAATGCAGCACATACATTTGCCATATTGGCTACCAGGTCTGGCTCACCCATTAACAAAGCCTCCACCTGTGGAATTAACGATTGATATTGTTCAGCCTTATCGGTTGATGTTGTTATGTTTAAATCCTCTGCCATGTTACAAAAATAGCGATGCTGTTGTAAAAGTAAATAAGGCCAATCTCATATTTAATCTTTTATTTAGCAAAGTAGCAAACCATTATTAAATTGCCTGCTACTGGTTTTATAAAATTTGATTACCATGAGAATTATTGCCGAATTACCCCACCCTGATTTCAAGATCTCTATCCTGAATATGAACAGAAAGTTTATTGTGAAGATAGAGCAGGGGAACCTGGAACAGACCTACAAAATTGCAGAAGCAGACCTTATTGATGGTGTTAACAGCGTGTTTGAATTGCTTGATGAGGAGTTTTTAAAAACCGTATCTACCCGCTTTACTGAAATGCGGAAGGATTTTAATGAATCGTACAATCGTTACAACTATTAGTTTATTAAAATTACATAAATAATTGAAAAATAGATAGTTAACAGACAGGTTTCTTTACCTCGAAATTTTATTTGGCAAAATGGGGCATAATTGGGATCTAAAGCAAGTGTAAACTTTAACTCCATATTTTTAATAAAGCGTTTAAATATCTGATTATTAATATTTTATTATACTTTAAAAAGTATCGCCAAATAATATTCTGCGGTATAAAATCGCCAAATATATGGGAGGTCAGGCTAAAATAAGGTCCTGATACCAAAAACCTGAAAGTTTTTTACCAGGATCAGAAGCGCAGACATCATTGGTATTTTCAGGCGTTTTATATTCTTTAAAAACCTTCTCCCCTAATTTATATTTGATCTCTTTTTTGAAGATAGGACCTTTAAATGCAAAGGTGTGAAACTCCCCGTTCTCTCCGCAAACATCCACGTCGGCGGGTAATGACATGATAAGTCCCGGAGTGATCTCCTTCCCCACCAAGTACTCCAGGTGTTGCTGGGTGCATGCTATCACGGTACCGAATCCTAAAGTAAGAAACTCATTTATCAGCTCAGTTGTATCACGTTTCCATAATGGATAAATACCGGTCATGCCTACTTCGGCAAGGCGGTCATCACGGTACTTTTTCAGATCTTCTAAAAATATATCGCCGAAAATAGAATGGGTGATCCCTTCACTTTTAAAATGTTCGAGGTGCCGGCGCATGGCATTATCATAGGTTTTCATATCCGGCATTTCGGGCAAACGGATCTGGTACAACGGGATCCCGATGCCTTCAGCTTGTTGAATTAACAGCTCAACCCGTACGCCGTGCATGGAAATTCTGTCCACCGCATCGTTAATGGTTGTTACCAGGTATTTTATGTCAAGATCCGGATTTTGCAGGCAATGGTATAAAGCCAATGAACTGTCTTTGCCGCCGCTCCAGTTGAAGATACATTTTAGCATTAATAATGGTTTTGGTTTGTGAATATTTTATCCCACTACAAACTTATTTTAAAAAACCATATTGCTTACAGGATCTGTTATAAATAAAGATGGCCGTGTAATTTTCATACACGACCACCATAGAAAACATTAACTGATATTAATAAGAACGGGGTATTATTTCTTAGGATTCACAACTGGTGCACTTCCAGCTCCAGGCGGATTTAACACCACCTCATCAGCAGGAACATCCCAATAATCAAGGAAATTATAATTGATAGTTACATGCGTACTTAATGTACCATTTGGTGAAAGTACAATCGCATTGGTTCTGCCGCCACCTTCTGAAATATCATAGATCACCCCCCATCTCCTGGCATCGTAAAATGCTGTTCCTCTAAACAATAGGGCAAGGCGCCTTTCTTTACGCAATTCTTCCAGTGCCTGGGTTAAATTTAAGCCTGTTCCTGAAACTTTTGCAAGCCCTGCTCCCTGGTATGCCCTTACATTATCAATACTAGCCAAACCCAGATCAATCTGACCTGTATTGATCAGCGCTTCAGCTTTCATCAACTCATTTTCTTCATAGGTTCCACCTATGTAAACTTCCTGTTTGCCAGGGGTTTTATTGGCGAGCTGAATAGCGCCATTGTTAGGTACAGTGTCAAGCTTCGCGTCATATAATTTCCATCTTGTGCTAAAAGTAAACCCGCCAACCTGGTTAAAGAATGGTTTAACCTGTAAAAAGTTTTCGGCAAAACGTTTATCACCAGGTTTAATATCCTGTATCAATCTTTCGCTTATTGTAAAACTACTCGCAGTTTCGTCACCAGCGGTGTTTACAGCTACTGATCCTCCACCAGCTGAAAATACAGCATTATTTAATGTAGAGAACCCCGCAAATATATTGTCAGAAGATTGAATACCGGTAGCGGTTAAAGTAAGGATAGTTTGCCAGTTGGCAGCTGTCATAGCAGAAGTCCGGGTGTTAACCAACAGGTTGCGTGCCATTAATGTATTTATACTATGTACAAACATTGCCGTTGTTGGCACCTTGCCATTACCTAACTGGAAAAACGAAGGAATAAGTTTCACCATTAAAGCAGTATAGGTATCTGTACCGGTTATACCATTTAAAATAGAAGCCGCTTGCGCCAGGTTTTTATTTGATTCGGCAATCAGGGCAGCACTGTTAACATAGCTGGCATTTGTTGCACTTATTTCGTTATTAATAATACCTGCGTAATAAACTGAACCCAACCTTGCATAAGCATAACCTTTCCACCAGTAAGCCCAGGCTTTGTAGGTAGCCAGCTTAGTAGCTGCATCACCAGATAGGCTTACAGTACCTGCAAGTGCAAGAATTTGATTACAAGCGTTATTTAATCCATACATACTCTGCCATTCATAATAAAACATGTTTTGGCTCTGCTTGTCACGAGAATTGTTCAACCTTAAATTTGCAATTTGCGGCTGGGTGTTTACTACTTTTGAACCGTCATCCAGTATTGCATAATCGGGCACATTAACAAGGTTTACATTTTGGTTTGCAGCCTGTGCCGACACATCATCAGCAAGTAATTCATGATAACCATAACATAAGGAGAAAAAGCTATCCCCTAGCCATCCATCACCATTTACAAAACCATTAATATATATACTTCCTGCCGCAAGCGAGGTTAGACCTGATTCTGTTTTTGCCTGCTCAAGCGTGGGTGAATTGGGGTTTTTTACATCCAGTTGCTTTTTGCATGATGACACAACTATTCCAGCCATGATCACCGATGTTATAATATATTTATATTTTTTCATTTTTTTCTGATTAAAGTCCATTAAAATCCAAGGTTTAAACCGATCTGGTATGATTTACTGTTAGGCATTGAATCATGATCCACTCCCCTGTCAAATGGTGAGTTAGATGAACCAGAGCTGATTTCGGGATCAAAACCTGTGTACTTGGTAAAGGTTAAGAGGTTACGACCTGTAAATGTTAAAACCGCTCTTCTGAATATCTTACTGTTAAGATATTTGGAGAAATCATAACCAAGATAAATATTCCTTAATCTTAAGAAAGAAGCGCCTTCATAAAAATAATCTTTAGTGCCATCCCTTGCACCGTTTACGCCACCGATAATGTCTGCATAAGCACTTCTATAATAGGCCGTATAGGCTCCTGATGTGCCGCCGATATTAACCGCTTTATCATAATCGCCGCTAATCCCATCCCTGTACTGCCATTCTTTTGTCTGGTTATAAAGATGACTGCCATAAACCCAGTCGAATTGGAAACCGAATGAAAGCGATTTATAAGTAAAGTTATTTATAAATGACGCGTTGAATTTAGGGTTTGGATCGCCAAATGAGCTAGCCTCATTTGCAAATTGAATCCCTTTTGTAGCAATATTAACAACCCGGCCATCAACAATTGTGTATTTACCATAATCAGCAGGAAGTATATATGGCACACCTGCACTATTTTTTTCATTCAGGCTTGTTAATGCTTTATTACCATAAATCTGGCCAATTTTTTGACCTGCAACCAAGGCTAACTGGGTGCTTCCGGCAGCTGTAGAAAGAATAATTGGCGGCCCGCTTGTGCTGGTTATTGTTGTAGTTTGGTTACTGAAGTTGGTGGTGAAATTCCAGTTAAAATCCCTGGTTCTTAATATGCCAAGATTTAGCGACGCCTGGAAACCATGTGATGAAAGACCAATAGCGTTGGTTTTTATTTGAGTACCACCCGTTGAAGGAGCTGTATTTATGCTATAAATAACATTATTAGCTTTACGACTCCAATAAGTGCCGCTTACGTTAATTTCACTAAACCAGTTACCTGAAGCACCTTTTATAGAAAAATCGGTACCGATTTCATATTCCTTTGAAACCTCAACCTTCAGATCAGGGTTAGCCAGCGAAGTTGGCAGATTAAATGTTAACGATGAACCCAAATTTGTAGGATTTATAGTTGGATACCTGTCAAATGGCTGTGGCTGCGTACCGGCTTCGCCAAAACCACCTCTTATCTTAAATTCAGGAATTGCAGCTCCAATACCCGAGTTTTTCCAAAAATCAAAAGATGAAGGCCTGATATATCCATTTACATCAGGAAAAGTGAAGGGTTTTGAACCGCCGCCAAAAGCTGAAGAGTAATCACTTCTGAAACCACCCGCTACACCGCCATAATCGCCAAAATCAATTTTCTGGTTTAATATAAAGCCATAGGTGATAAATGGAGTAGTGTAATCAAAGGATACTGCCTGGGTTGATGTTTGATTAAAATTATAGATAGCATAAACCGGTAGCTCTAAACCATAGGTATTAAATTGTTTATCTACATTTTTCCTGTAATCATACCCTAATAGGGTACTTGTTGTTATAGGTAAATTGATATGAAAATCCTTTTCAAAATCGGTTTTAATAACTGCCGAACCGTTAAAGTTTTGAAAAACAGTACTGCTGGTATTTTTATCAAGCTCACCATTAGGATCAGAAGCATAAGCGCCATAGTACGAACCAAGATCTATTGCTGTAAGTGTAGCAGCCTGGTTTTTGTAAATAGTGTTTTGCTCAGTATGCTGATAGTTAAGGCCGTACTTGGCGTTCAACGTTATAAATTTATTTATCTTATAATCTGCCTGTATGCTTTGCAAAAGATCTTCGCGGTTAGATACGCGGTTTGCCCATTGCGTATAATAATTAGGGTTTGATCCATTTACGCTCACTGTACCTGAGTTTAATGATAAGGGATAACTCCCATCAGGGTTTTTCTGATTAAAATCATAAAAAGGCGATGCATTTAATACATCAAATATCCCACCTGCATTACCTATTCCATAATTGGGATTTACGGTATTTTTAGTATAGATGAGTTGTGTTACAGAGCGGATAGTAAAGCCTTTAAACAGTTCAGCCCCTATATTTGCGGTTAGGTTTGTCCTGTCGTTATAACCGTTGTTCCTGATATTACTTTGCTGGTGATTATTGGAAAGCGTTAAGCTATAATCAGATTTTTCTGTTGCGCCAGAAATGGCTGCACTGTTATTACTTGTGTAAGCTGTTTTAAATAGCTGTGCCAGGTGGTCATAATACTTTAAGTTTGTTCCATATTGCTGATGCGCAATGTTTAAAGGATTTGACATAGCCGTAGGGTGGCCATTTGCCGCATCTGCTCCATAAGCCCACTGGATCCCAAGATACCTGCCATCCTGGTTTCTTACAATAGGGTTTCCGCTGGCATCAATGAAAATTCCGTTGGCATCAACTTTAAAGCTGCTCAATTTTGCCTGGTGAACATCCCCATGATTTATATAATCGCTGCCGCTGTAACTTGATGAAACGTCTATCCGGGTTTTACCTATTTTTCCTTTTTTGGTAAATACCTGTATAACACCATTTGCACCCTGTGCACCATAAATTGTTGAAGCCGCCGCACCCTGTACAATTTCAATATGATCAACAGTAGCCGGATCCAGTTGGCTTAGATCCGTTGTTCGGGATTCAACCCCATCCACCAATATCATTGGCGAAGTACTGCCCTGAACAGTATTAATACCTCTAAGGATAATGTTGGTTTTTGCACCAGGAGTGCCATCAACGGAAGAAATCTGTGCACCGGGAATTTGACCTATCAATCCCTGGTCTATTGATGCTTGCGGTGATGATGTTAGGGCTTTGCCTGAAACCGATTCAACGGCAATGCCCAGTTTTGCTTTACTTGTAGCCACACCCGAACCTGTTACAACTACTTCATTTAGTTGTTTAAAGTCATTGTTCATTACAACATTAATAACTCCGCTGGCAGGGATAGGCAAGTCTACCTTTTGGTAACCAATAAAAGTAAATGTTAATGTAGTTGCTTCCGAAGGAAGGTTTAAAGTGAATTTTCCCTGGACTGAGGTTTGGGTTCCGGTTTTGTAACCTTTTGCTACTACGCTTACCCCGGGGATAGGTAAGCCATCGTCTTTTGCAGTAACCGTTCCGCTTACGGTACGGGTTTGCGCATAGGCAGAATTGCCGGCTACAAAAAGCAAAAGAAAGAAAATACCGTGAAGTAAATTTTTCTTCATTCTTAAATCGTTTAGTTAGTTAATAGTTAATAAGTAAGTACGGCCCCAATTTATCTTGTAACAATTACATTACAAATAGTTGCTAAACTTTTACTTTACTATTAAAAAACCAAGTGATTAATGACGTAAAATTATTGAATTTTTATAATCAGCATGCCTTTTTTGCTATGATTACAATAATTAGTGTCATAAGTACCTTTATTATCTTCAATAAAAATCATTTATAGTCAATAATATTTCAAATAAAATCGTTTTAAAATAAAAAAGACAAAATATTAATGATTTTATTTAATTTTTTTACACTAAAATATGAATTGATAAGAAATAAAATACAAACAACAATTATTTATACTTAGTGTATAACTAATTAGCAAAATCAATCAGTAAATAATTAATATATTGCATACAAGTATTAAAATTATTGAATTTTTCAATAAAAAATGACATGTTTATTAAAAAATAGATTTACTAATGATAGTTTATTAGAAATTTATTTACATATTATTATATAGAAGCAAAAAATAAGCATATAAATAATTATATATTATACACTAAGTTATTAGTTAATAATTTTTAGATGGTTCCTGGAGCACTTTATTTAGTATGAAATTATCCTAATAGTTTATCTGCAAGCATTTTTACGCCTACTGTAGCCTTTTCCTCTATCTTAATAAAGGAACTATCCGTGTTCATGTGAGGAATTTTGGGATCCACAATATATTTAGGCGTATTACGCGGCACATAATCGACCAGACCAGCTGCCGGATATACGGCTAACGAGGTGCCTATCAAAATAAAAAGATCTGCCCGGGTGCAAATCTGCGCTGCCTTTTCAATCATCGGCACAGCTTCGCCAAACCAAACTACATGTGCTCTTAGCTGTGAGCCAAATTCACATTTATCGCCCATCTTTAGTTCCCAGCCATTAATTGGGTAAGTAAGATCTGGTTTCCTGCTTGATTGCGATCTGGTTATAATTCCGTGCAGGTGCACCACATTGATTGAGCCTGCGCGCTCATGCAGGTCATCAATATTTTGAGTGATGATGGTTACGTCAAATTTTTCTTCGAGCCTGGCCAGTGCATAATGGGCTTCATTGGGTTTTGCTTCAATAACTGATTTACGGCGCTGGTTATAAAAATCCTGAACCAATTCAGGGTTTCGTTTCCAGGCCTCCGGGGTTGCCACATCTTCAATGTTATATCCCTCCCACAGTCCATCGCTATCTCTGAAAGTTTTTAAACCACTCTCGGCGCTTATACCAGCGCCGGTTAATACTACGATCTTTTTCATGTTTTTCATTGTAGAGACGCAATACTTTACATCTCTGAATTATATTATTGAATCTATATATCTGCATTTTTCCTTGTCAGAGACACAAAGTATTGTGTCTCTACGATCTATTTCTATCCCATAAAAAAAGCGGCCCTTTACAGAGCCGCTTTTCACAATAAAATATTCTTATGTTAAACAGTCAGCTCTTTTTGGCTACGTAAAACTGTGTATTTGCTTTTTGCCAGCTCAAAACCGCCGAACAATACGGCACAAAATACAATGTCGCCCAAAACCATGTTTCGTTCAAAAGGAATTGCCGCTACCAATGACTGGCCATAGCCAGATAAATTATGTGGATATAGCGTTCCATATAACCACGGCATATCAATTATTAACCAATGCACACAAACAGAAACTAAAGATGCTATAGCTACATTGGCAATATTTGCTTTCTTTATTTGACTGCCTATAAACACCATTATAGCAAACGTTAAATACACCCAAAAAGAACCGTTATACCATAACACCCATTTTGAAGTATATAGATAATTGATAACTATATCGCTTAAGAACAAGGATATCAATACTACAATATAAGCCTTCCATTTGGGGCTAAAATAAGCGCCGCCAAATAATGCTATTGCACCAACCGGCGTAAAATTGCTTAGTATATATGGATATTTATAACTAAGCAAACGCATAGCAGTTGCCGCCAGGATCATCAGGATAAGCACGATTGTGCGGGTATTTAATTTTTGTAGTGACATAATTTAAATTATGAAGTAAAATTACACATTATCCGCTTAAATAAAATCAATATTTTATTCTTCTTATTTATTCACGAAAGCAATTTTACCGGGATTTATACCAACTACAATTGAATACTCCAGCTTACCGGTTTTATCAAAAGCGTATAAAGTACCGTTTGATGAATAATCTTTTGCATCGGTAACAAATATTTCACCGCTTAAAGCATCGGCAGCCAATGTATAAGGGGTAGTGATAACCGTTCCGTCAGTTATAAAATTAGCTTGCGCAGCGGTTTGTGTTTTCGCATTATATACTGCAATCTTATTATCAGCCGTAACGTAATAAACATAATCACCCTGTGCAGCTATTGGTATATTATAACCCAGGGATGGTGCGAATTGTGATTTTACAGCATCTGTTTTATTATCAATTACGGTGATGCCTCCCTGTACGCTTGCAAAATCGCCCAATGATATAACATATACATTTCCATATGTATCAGCAGCAAGAGATACGGGATTAGCTGTTACCGTTATTTTTTTTGTTTCAGCTAACGAGGTTAAATCAATCACCGAAACGGTTTTATCCGGATTGCCAAAGCTTAAACCACCAGAATTGGCTACATACAATTTGTCGTTCGAAACCACTAATTGCTCAGGATTACGACCAACTGTAATATATTTACTTATGGATAAGGTTGTAGTATCCATTACTGCTACGTTACCATCGTACGAAGTAATAAATGCATTTCCTTTGTAAAAAGCTACACTTCTGCATTGGTGCACACTATCCTGTTTAATAAGTTTACCCGTTTTAGCGTTGACAACATCTACTCTGTTTGAGTTGTTAACGACAATGTACATCTTAGAGCCATAAATCTCAACATCATTGCCGGTGTCGCCTATTTTACTGCCGCCATTAGCCGTGCTGAAAAGATCAGCCGTAAGCTGTTTGGTTGTATAATCGTAATAAGTAAGTGTACTGTTATTGCTGCCAAAACCGCCCTGATTTAACACATACAAACCGGCCCTGGTTGCAGTCGGATTATTAGTTTTAGGGATAACTTTGTCTTTATGACACGATGCCAATGTCACTACGAACGTTATGGCAATAAGTAAATAGCTAAGTTTAATTTGTTTCATGATTATTGATTATTTATATAGTTATTTGAATTGAAAGTCTTAATGAGCGGCCCGGCATCGGGTAGCTTTGTACAACAAAATAGCTTTTATCAAAAAGGTTATTTACCCCAATTGACGCACGCAAAGGCTTATTATTTAATACAGTGTGATAAACAAAAGAGGCATCACTTATAGCGTATCCGGGGATATAGTCATACGGAAGATTATCATTGGTATAATATCTTGACGACGAAATAACCTGGTTAAAATATAACCCTATATGGCCGTGATCAATACCTGCGTTAAAAGCCAATATGTTTTTTGGGGTATAGGGCAATTGATTAAGATATATGGATGATGTTGGATCGGTAACATTAAGCGCCTGCAGATAGCTATAATTTAATGACAGCGAACCCTTATATCCGCTGATGCTTTTAGTTTGTGTTTTTAAACTAATATCAATCCCCTTTATATCAACTTTGCCAAAATTTTGGATAGATCCATTGTAAGCATCTTTAGGGATAAATACAATTTTATTGGTTACATGACTATAATAGGCATCTGCGGTTAATGCTATATAATCAATAAAACCATTTAAAGCCTTGCTGTAAGTAGCGCCCAAATCAAATTGGTTTGTAAATTCCGGTTTTAAGTTAGGGTTGCCTATTCCACCATAATAAAGATCATCAAATGTTGGATTCCGGAATATGTACTTATAAAAGGCCCTTAACTGAAATCCTGAATTTTCAAATGGCTTAAAAGCAGCTAATAAGGTCGGCGAAAAATTATTCCGTGCTGGGGCTGCCCTGCCAGCTTTAACCGTTTCAGTAATATTTGTATTCAATAAACTTCCTTCTAATTGAAGTTTCCCAAGGGTTAAGTTTGATGCCAATACATTTAGCATTGTTAATCTTGTCGGGTGTGGAAATAGTGGATAAGGATAATTGAAAAGAACGTTCAGGTCATTAACTGCCACGTCTGTTGAATAGGAAACTTCCCAATTAGGCGCAAAATGATAAGCTAAAGCTGCAGATTGATAAACCTCGCGTTGTGTAAAACGCTGATCTAACAGGTGTTGTTCATTCAAAAAATCCGGATTAAGGTAGCGAAGATAGTTCTGGGATAATTTAGTGTTCAAAAACAAATGAAGCCCACTGGCCCAGATCCGTTCATAACCGGCCTGCATAAAAAAGTCCCTGTTCCACAAACGCTCCCTTGAAGTATTTGCGTTATAAAGTATTACAGCGCCGGGCAAACCCCTTTCAGAGTCGTAGTAATTTATATGCAGATTAAATTTATTACTATCATTTTTTGTCCAGTACAAGGCGCCGTCCACCTGCCTGGCAGAAATGTCTGAATTGAGCCGGTCCCGTGTAGAGCTTGATCCATTTCCACTGCTTTGATATTTATATCGCCCGTTTGCATCTTCGAAATAGCTATTTACAATAAATGACCAATTGTTATTAATCCGCTGCTGCCATTGTAAATACGGTTCTATCAACCCAAATGATCCTGCTTTTATTCCGGCAGTAACCTGGTAAGGCTTATTTGCTGTAAGCGCTGGTTTAATAGTTCTAATAGAAAGGATACTCGCTGCTGTGAAGGATCTTGCCGGCATACAAATGGTTGCAGGCTGGCCATTAAACAAAGTAATATCCTGTACATTATTTAAATTAAACTTGCTCAGATCAATCTGCCCGTTTTCGGCATCGCTTACCAATATTCCATCATATAAAACTGCTGTGTGGTTAGCTCCTAACCCCCTTACTGATACCGTTTTTAAACCGCCTATCCCGCCATAATCTTTAATATTCACACCTGAAAAATTTCTTATAGCACCTGCAACATCAAAAGCGCCGTATTGATCAAAAGCATTTGCTGAAATTTGTTGTATCGGCGCCATGCTTTGTACCTGAGGTATTGGAGAGGTTTTTACCTTAACCTCATTTAACTTTTTAGCAGTATCGGTTTGAGCATTTACAGAAAAAGGCAAAACAACGCATAGGAATAATCCTGGTAAAAAAGATAAAATACTTTTTAAATAGTGCTCAATTCCTTGCATTTGTCGCGGGTTAACCCATAGCTATACAGAATACAAAATTTGAAATAGAAACCACAGCAGAAGAGTTTCACATTCAAGCTTCAATCCCCGAAAGCCGTGAATAATATTTATGCTCTGGCAGGTCTTCTGACTTACTCCCCTGTTGCCCGGTCTTCCCGCCCATATTTTACATGGACAGTGACCAATTGATTGAACAACGGTTATGGAGCTTACAGCTGCGGGACAGTTACGGAGTTACACCGTATTCCCTTTTAATTTCTTATGGTATTACCCTAAGAAAACCTAAAGCGGTGTAAAAGTATGATAAGAATTTATAATCGACAACTAAGTTGTGTATTTAGTTGATTAGGTTAAGCAGGTTAATTAAGTTTGGTAAACTAAATAGATTGCAATATAAATAATGAAAAACATTATACTTTTTTTATTACTGATGGTAAAAGTTAACGCTTTTGCTCAAGAACCGGATACTGTTTTTCTAAAAAAATTATTGGAGTCCCACCCCGAGCTATTCAGCGGCATCCTGAATCACCCAACCCATAATGAGGTACAGATCTTGTATACACAAATTGACAGGGATAAAAACAATGTACCTCACTTTACCTCATATAGTTACCAGCTTAATGCCAACCACTATTTTTATCCGGCAAGCACTGTTAAACTACCTACCGCTATATTTGCGCTAGAAAAATTGCATGAATTAAACATCTCCGGCTTAACCAGGAGATCCGTTATGAAAACCGATAGCTCATTTGAAGGGGAAACCAAAATGACGGAGGACACCTCGTCCATTAATGGTCTGCCAAGTATTGAAAATTACATAAAGAAAATTCTTTTGGTAAGCGACAACTATGCCTATAATCGTCTTTATGAATTTGTTGGTCGCGAAGAAATCAACAATAAGCTCAAGAAATATGGCTTAAATAACACACGGATTATTGGCCGGCTTGCTATTTATGACGCCGGCGAAAATGCTAAACATACTAATGCCATTGATTTTTATAGTGACGATAAGCTGATCTATCGCCAGTCTGCACAATATGATGCAAAGAATTATCCGATGCATTTGGATAACATGATACAGGGAAAGGGCTACCTTGATAAAAACGACAAACTGGTAATGAAGCCCTTTGATTTCAGCGAAAAGAACGTTTATACCATTGCAGATATGCAATCGGTATTAAAGAGATTATTATTCCCTGATTCCTTTCCAAAAGAGCAACAATTTAATTTAAAACCGGAAGAATATAAATTCATCTACCATTACATGAGCATGTTCCCTGGCGAAAGTAAAAAGCCTACTTATAACCAGCCCGACTACTACCCTGCTTATTGTAAATTCCTTTTTTACGGCGGCGACAGCACAGCATCTATAAATCCCGATATCAGGATCTTTAACAAAGTTGGCGATTCTTATGGTTATGATATCGACAATGCCTACATAGTTGATTTTAAGCACAATGTAGAATTTATTTTAACCGCCGTGGTACAATCAAACGAAGATGGCATCTATAATGATAACAAGTATGAATATGCCACCGTTTGTCTTCCCTTTATGAAAAACCTGGGTCAGGTTATTCATCAATATGAATTAAATCGACCTAAAAAACATATCCCTGATCTATCTAAGTTTAAGTTTAGCTATTAGTCGGTTGATTGAGTTGACTAAGTTAGATTTCGTTGATTAAGTTAGATCTTCCAAAGATTTACGAAGTTTTAAAAACTAAATCTGACTATCCTCCCATCAGCTTCATCATAATTATCAGCTCCAATCAGCGATGCTAATCAGTGAAATCATAATAAATAAAACTAATCAGTTGTATAGGTTGTTGAATAGGTACACCTATTTAAACAATACTATATGTCAAATACAGCATTACAGCGGACCCCGGGTAACAACGGCTCTGCAAACATAAATTTGAACTGGCCCGAACGTTATATCTCTATAGCCGCAGGCGTAAAACTGAGCTTTTCAGGCATCAGAAATATATTTAAAAGCCCTTTCACCAGTATTCTAAAGCTTGGCGCTGGCGGCTACCTGGTAAATCGGGGCATCAGCGGCCATTGTGAACTTTACTCACAGGCAGGTAAAATCAACACCTCTCCTGTAAATATTAATATCAGGTCTTCCTTTACAGTTAACAGATCACGAACCGATGTATATAATTTTTGGCGCAAGCTGGATAACCTTCCTTTGTTTATGAAGCACCTGGAAAGTGTAAATGTAATTAATGAAACACGTTCATATTGGGTTTTAAAGCTGCCCACCGGTGTGGCCACTGTAAGCTGGGATGCCGAAATTGTCCATGATGATCCGGGTTATATGATCGGCTGGAGCTCCCTCCCCAATTCAATTATTGATAACGCAGGTAAGGTCCGGTTCCGCGATACAGAAGATGGCGGCACCTTGATTGATGTGGTTATAAGCTACCAGCCGCCTGCAGGCGGGTTTGGCGCAAGTGTGGCACATGTTTTAAACCCGGTATTTAAGAAACTGGTTGATAATGATGTACAGAACTTTAAACAGTATATGGATATACCTGAAGCAGAAGGAATTATTATAGCTTTGTAGTTTTTGAACCATGATTAAAGGATTCAAAGATTACCTTGATCAAAGCATCAGAAAATCCTAAAATCAGGTAAACGGCGAAGCCCTCTTGAACACCTTAAAAAAATTAACAATAAGTGAGAAATCATGTTTCAAAAAATAACGCCACAAAAAAAACCCGCATTAAGCGGGTTTTTTAATATTTATCCTAAGAATCTTTAAATCTTAAAGATCTTAGTTTATTTTACTGCATCAATAACTGCTTTAAAAGCATCAGGGTGATTCATTGCTAAATCAGCTAATACCTTACGGTTTAAACCAATTTCACTTGCTGTTAATTTACCCATTAATTGTGAGTAAGAAATTCCGTGCTGACGTGCACCTGCATTAATACGCTGGATCCATAAAGCTCTGAATTCTCTTTTCTTGGTCTTACGGTCACGATATGCGTACTGTAAACCTTTTTCTACTGTGTTTTTTGCAACGGTATAAACCTTGCTGCGTGAACCCCAATAACCTTTTGCAAGGTTCATGATTCTTTTCCGGCGTCTTCTCGACGCTACTGCGTTAACTGAACGTGGCATGTTGTTGATTTTTGGTAGTGAGTGTCAATTTAATGATCTTTAAAACTCTAATACCTGGTTAAAAATTTGTTAATTACTTACCTATGCAAAGCATACGTTTTACGTTACCCATATCCGCCTTAGATACTAAGCTGGTGTGAGTTAGATTACGTTTACGTTTAGTCGACATCTTTGTTAAGATGTGGCTTTTAAAGGCGTTCTTCCTGGTGATTTTACCTGTTCCAGTAAGCTTAAAGCGCTTTTTGGCACTGGAATTGGTTTTCATTTTTGGCATAACCGTCTGTGTATATATATTTATTAATTAATTACTCTTTTTGAGGTGAAAGCTGAAAGGTAAAAGGCGAAAGCTTGTTTTTCCTAACCTCTAATCTCCAGTCCCTAATCACTACTTCTTCGCTGCCTTAGGCGTAACGGTTAAAAACATCCGTTTTCCTTCAAGCTTTGGCAATTGTTCAACCTTACCTACTTCTTCTAATGCCTGTGCAAAGCGCAAAAGCAAAATTTCGCCCTGCTCCTTATAAACAATTGCACGGCCTTTAAAGTGTACGTAAGCCCTTACCTTTTCGCCGGCTTCCAAAAACTTAATGGCATGCTTTAATTTAAACTCAAAGTCATGGTCATCCGTGTTTGGCCCAAACCTTATTTCTTTAATAACGGTTTGCTTGGCATTGCTCTTTATCTCCTTAAGCTTCTTCTTCTGCTCGTAAATAAACTTATTATAGTCTGTAATTTTACAAACGGGAGGTACTGCGTTTGGAGAAATTTCAACAAGATCCAACTCCTGCTCTTCGGCTAATGCAAGCGCATCGCGAAGGGAATAAATACCCTGTTCGATGTTATCGCCTACAAGACGGACCTCAGTGGCCCTGATAAATTGATTGATGTTGTGTTCGGCTTCCTTTTTCTTAAATGGTAGCCTGGGTCCTCTGTTGAAAGGTTTGTTTAATGCCAAGTTATACTGTTATTTCTTTAATTATTTGTTGTTTAAATTCTTCAATGCTCATGCTTCCTAAATCTCCCTGACCATGTTTACGAACAGAAACCAAGCCTTCGGCTGTTTCTTTTTCTCCCACAATCAGCATATAAGGGATTTTTTTGACTTCGGCATCACGGATTTTACGCCCGATCTTCTCATCCCTGAAATCAATAAGCCCGCAAATATCGGAATCTTTTAACGATTCTGAAAGTTTTTTTGCATAATCTTCATATTTTTCAGAGATCGGCAAAATAATAAATTGCTCAGGCGAAAGCCACAGCGGAAAATTACCCGCACAATGCTCAATTAACACAGCCACAAACCTTTCCAGCGAGCCAAATGGCGCCCTATGGATCATTACCGGCCGGTGTTTCTGGTTATCACTGCCTGTGTATTCAAGCTCAAAACGTTCCGGTAAATTATAATCCACCTGGATAGTTCCCAACTGCCATTTTCTGCCCAGGGCATCCTTAACCATAAAATCAAGCTTAGGCCCATAAAATGCAGCCTCACCCAACTCAACAACAGTGCGCAAACCTTTTTCTTCGGCAGCTTCAATAATTGCAGATTCAGCTAAAGCCCAGTTCTCATCGGTACCGATGTATTTAGCCTTGTTATTCGGATCGCGAAGTGATACCTGCGCGGTATAATCTTCAAAGCCCAAAGCACCAAATACGTATAATACCAGGTCAATAACCTTTTTAAATTCATCTTTTACCTGGTCAGGGCGACAAAACAAATGCGCATCATCCTGAGTAAATCCGCGAACACGGGTCAAGCCGTGCAGCTCGCCGCTTTGCTCGTAACGGTAAACGGTACCAAACTCGGCGTAACGTACCGGAAGGTCTTTATATGAACGTGGTTTTGTTTTATAGATCTCGCAATGGTGCGGGCAGTTCATTGGTTTTAAAAAGAACTCCTCCCCTTCCTGCGGTGTTTTTATCGGCTGGAATGAATCAGCACCATATTTTTCATAATGGCCTGATGTTACATAAAGGTTTTTATGCCCTATATGCGGGGTAATCACCTGCTCGTAACCCGCCTTTACCTGTGCTTTTTGTAAAAAATTAGTCAACCGTTCGCGCAAAGCAGCGCCTTTGGGTAACCATAGTGGTAAACCCATGCCCACTTTTTCAGAAAAGGCAAACAGTTCCATTTCTTTACCCAGCTTGCGGTGATCGCGTTTTTTTGCTTCCTCCAGCAAATGCAGGTAATCAGTAAGCTCACTTGCTTTAGGAAAGGTAACGCCATAGATCCTTGTTAGCTGCTTGCGGCTTTCATCGCCACGCCAGTAGGCACCGGCAACGCTCATTAGCTTAACAGCCTTTATAAAACCTGTATTAGGGATGTGTGGCCCGCGGCACAGGTCAGTAAAATTACCTTGTGTATAAAAAGTAATGGAGCCATCGGGCAGATCCTTTAATAAGTCAAGCTTGTACTCATCGCCTTTTTCAGTAAAATATTCAATCGCATCCGCTTTGCTAACAGGCTTACGGATATATTCTTCTTTGGTTTTAGCCAATTCGATGATCTTGTCCTCTATCAGCTTAAACTCGTCAGATGAAAATTCGCGGTCGCCAAAGTCAACATCATAGTAAAAGCCGGTTTCAATTGCCGGTCCTATCCCAAATTTTGTACCCGGGTATAATGCTTCCAAAGCCTCGGCCATCAAGTGGGCTGATGAATGCCAGAAAGTGGCCTTTGCCTGTGTATCGTTCCAGGTTAATAGTTTAACGTGCGCGTCTTGCTCAATGGGGCGGCTTGCGTCCCAAACCTGGCCGTCAACTTCGGCTGCTAATACGTTTCTGGCTAATCCTTCGGAGATCGACTGCGCGATCTGCATGGACGACGTTCCCTTGTCATACTGACGAACGGAACCGTCAGGGAGTGTAATGTTAATCATCTACAACTATGATTTAAAAGTTTATAAAATTACGTTTATTCAATCACCTACTAAGTGATCTTATTTGAGGCACAAAAATAAGATAAATTTATTAAGGATTATACTTGATATTACAATTGGTTGTCCTGAATATATTTTATGATGTATGCTTTTACCACCGCTTTTTTATTAACATCTGTAATTAAATCATATAATGGAATTAGCCCGTCTTCTGCCGCACCAATAAACCTCGCTTTATCTTCAGTTGTACTGCCAAACCATTCAGTGGGGTTAATGAATGTCCTATTGTTAACACTACTTTCCTTTAACGTTGATTGGTCTCCGCCAACTGCATAAAAATAAACTTTAGCAGACGTATTGGCATTCAAGGCAACCAAATCCATTGGGTCTAATTCACCGGTAGCAAGCCCAAATATTGTCTTCATTGCATACCTTAAACCTGTAGAACTTATCATTTTTCTGTTTGTGCTAGGCGCTTCAGCCTGGTAAACCACATTTAAACGTGAACCAATTGCTATGCTTCTTAACATATGCGTGCCATATTTTTTTACTAAGTCGGCGGTGGTTAATGTATTTACATCCTGTGAAAAGCCATCCGTAACGTAACTATTTAGCACATTGTTATAATTATCTACGATTCTCATTCTCATTCTTACCGAAATGGCTGAGTAATACCCATACACATATTTACCATTGAAAGTATCCGCACCCGGAAATGCACTTGCTATTGTATTTTTAAACACTTTTAAACCGCTTGTTTCGTCGAACTTTTGTGATAGTTTACCTGCTAAATCCGTTGCGGTTTCTCCGCTGTAATTCTCCCAATAACCTGTAGTAGCTCTGCTCAAGTCAAATTGATAGGGATTACTCTTAACGAGCGATGGAATGTTTATAACTACGGATCTTACCGAAGATGCATCGTTATATTGATCGGTTATATCATATCCATAACCTAAAAAGTTATAGGTAGCGTCCCCCTGTTGGTTTAAATCAGTTGACTGATTACCGTTAGTAATAGTAAGTTTAATATCAGTAGGAAGTTTTCCATCATCCTTTTTTTGGATTTCCGGACTTTTTTTACACGAACCCAATGCAGCAAGTAATCCCAGCATTAATATTGTTCTTTTCACTAATATAGTTTGTTTTTTAAAGGTGATGAAGGTGTAATTAGTTGTTATATTCATTTCAGTTTGTAAATGGTAGCTCATAATGTTTTCCAGGTTAATAAATGATTGGTGATATTATACCGGGTAAGATATAAGTTTGCCTATAAGGTTTAATCCTGAAACAAGATATTTTATCCTTACAACTTTTATGCGCTTGCCAAAATCCGAGATCGAACATCCGAATTCCGAAATCTTATACGTTCCCCCACCCCATTGCCAGTACATCAGCTATGTGATAGGTTTTTAAGGGCAGGTTATTTTTGTCGATGTAGCTTTGCAGGTGCATTAGGCATGAGGCATCTGTTGATATGATGTATTCCGCTTCGGCAGCTAAAGCATGATCAACCTTTTGCTGGGCCATTGCAGTAGATATGGCATCAAATTTAACCGCGAAAGTACCACCGAAACCGCAGCAGGTTTCACCGTCCGCAAGGTCAACCAGGTCAAGACCAAGCACTTTTGATAATAGCTGGCGGGGTTCTCCTTTAATTTTACATTCGCGCAGGCCGCTGCAACTGTCGTGATATACCGCGCGACCTTCCAGTTCGGCGCCGAAATAATCAAACTGCAGAATGTTTACCAGGAAGTCCGACAGCTCATAGATATTTGCCTGGATAGCCCGGCACTTATTGTGCGAAGTTGTATTGGTAAAAAGATCGTTATAATAATTTTTCACCATACCGGTACAGGATGCCGATGGCGATACAATTACACTGTCTGCAGAAAAATCATTTAAAAATTTGCTGCCAACCGTTTTGGCGTCATCCCAAAAACCCGCATTAAAAGCAGGCTGACCACAGCAGGTTTGCGCCGGATTATAGGTAACCGCACACCCTGCTTTTTCAAGCACTTTAATGGTGTTAAAAGCGGTTTCGGGAAATAATTGATCGATAAAACAAGGAATAAATAACTCAACCTTCATCTGTTCGGAATTAAGAACCGCTAAAATCAGAATTTTTATTAAATTTCTTCTCCTGTGCCAATAAAGAAAACAACAAAACCAATCCTACTATAAAGAAAACGCACAAAGCCAGTGCCGAATTGCGCATGCTGCCGGTTAATTCCTCAATAAATGCAAAGCTGGCCATCCCGCCTACTATTGCCAGTTTTTCGGTAACGTCGTAAAAACTAAAGAATGATGCCGTATCCGGGATATCCTGCGGCAGGTATTTGGAATAGGTAGACCGCGAAAGCGATTGGATGCCACCCATAATCATTCCTACAACAATAGCCAATCCGTAAAATTGTGTCACCGTAGTGGTAAAATAAGCGGCAATACACGCCCCTATCCATATCACTACCACACCAGCCAGTACTTTTACATTACCATAAATACCTGATAACCGCGACATTAATGTAGCCCCGCCTATTGCCACCAGTTGGATAATTAAAATAATTTCTATCAGTCCGCTGGTTTCCATGTGCAGCACTTTGGCCCCAAAGCCAGCTGCCACTAGCATAATGGTTTGTACACCCATAGAGTAAAAGAAAAAAGCAGGTAAAAATCGTTTCAGCAGTGGCATTGCTTTTACTTTGTTCCACACCTGCCCCAGTTCAATAAAGCCGCCTTTTATAATATTGTTATGGCGAGGCTCAGCATTAGGACTGCCTTTTGGCAATACGCTGAAAGGGATATAGGCAAAACCTATCCACCATAAACCAACCAGTAAAAATGACAGTTGTGCGGCACCGCTTGAGGTTAAATGAAATGTTTTGGGCGACAGTACAAAAACCAAACAGATGATCTGTAAAATAACGCTGCCAACGTACCCGTAGGTAAAACCTTTAGCGCTTACATTATCCTGCATATCAAGCGTGGCAATCTCGGGCAGGTATGAGTTGTAGAACACAAAACCGCCACTATAGCCTATTGCAGCAAGCGCGAAACAAATGATGCCAAACTCCAGGTTATCCTTAGTAAAAATGAACAAAGCACAGCAGGAAATGGCCCCCAGCCAGGTAAAGAACTTCATAAAGATCCTCTTGTTCCCCTGGTAATCAGCAATAGAGGATAATATGGGCAACAGCAAAACCATAATAAGGTAGGCAACCGCCAATGCATAATTAGATAAGGCCGTATTTATAAACCTGTGACCAAAAAAGGTAACCATGTCACCATTTTTAGGGTCTGCAGTTATAGCCACATAATAGGCCGGGAAAATAGTTGAGGTAATAACCAGGTTATAAGCTGAATTGGCCCAATCAAAAAAGGCCCAGGCCCGGATGGTTTTCTTATTGTTTTTAGGTTCCATGGTGTGCTAAAAGTATGGAAAATTATAAAGATTTGGCAAATTTAAAATTTGCCAAATCCAATCCTCCCGAAAACATTGTAACCGCAATTATGTAGTAATAAGTATATCCCTACTGCTATGAAATACAAAGGCCTCACAGTAACAAGTTTAATACTTGCTATTATAGTTATCATCAGCTGTAAAACGCATTTTGAAACCACTAAAAGTGATTATAAAGCAGTTGCATCTACTGCAAATTTTGAGCATGGGAAAAACCTGGTATTCAGCATTTGCGCAGGCTGTCATTATAACCGGGGTGTTAAAAAGTTTATCGGCAACCCTATTCATGATGTGCCAGGCATCGCGGGTAAAGTATATTCAGCAAATCTTACGCATTCAAAAACAAACGGAATTGCCCCCAAATATTCAGATGCGCAGCTAAAATATTTACTTAAAACAGGGATCTCAAAAGATGGCCGCTTTATGGCCTACATGCTGCGCCCAAATATGGCAGATGAGGACATAAATGATATTATAGTTTACCTCCGTTCAGATGATCAGGCAGTTAGCGCTGCTGACACTACTGTTGGCCTAACACATTATAGCCTGATTGGTAAAGCCTACCTGGGTTTTAAAGGAGATCCGGCTCCCTATAAAAACGGGATTAAAAGGCCATCGGGAAATGACCCGGTAGCGTTGGGAAAATATTTGGTTGATAATGTGGGATGTTATCACTGTCATTCCAAAAGCCTAAAAGCCTTAAACTCCATAACCCCCGAGAAAACAAAAGGATACCTTGCAGGCGGCGCAACATTTAAAGGCGCACAGGGTATGGAAATTGCTGCATCAAACATCACCCCAGATAAAAATAGCGGAATAGGTAGTTATACAAGAGAAGATTTTCGCAAAGCCGTTAAAGATGGCCAAAGCCCAACCAGGAAACTGAAACCGCCAATGGAAAAATTTGAATATTTAAGCGATAAGGAAGTTGATGCGATTTATGCTTATTTAATTACGGTGCCTGCCAAGTATCATGTGGTGAAGCATTTGTAATAATATTGTAGAGACGCGATGCATCGCGTCTTAAACCATTAAGGTAAACATCATAATTAGCAGCATGATCTTGGTTTTGTGAAACATGTTGGCAACCTGGCCGCAGTTAGACGCGAAGCATCGCGTCTCTACTATCTTAAATTTGAAGATTATAATTCCACCTCAATTAAATTTCACCACCTCAAAATCAGAAGCCTTTACCCCGCTGAATTTTTGCAGCTCATCATTATTCCATCTATCATCAGGCGCACCGCTGAAATACATATTGCTGCCGATATCCGCCAGGATCAATCCGTATTTTTTCATCGCTTTTAATACCACTTGTAAATGCGGTGGGTAACCGGTGATATTAAAGCTGGCCTTAAGCCTGATCTTAGCGCCAAAGGGCAGCGAATATTGCCCGCCCTTACTGTTCACGCTATGCCGTGCTGGGGCAATATATCCTGGTTTTACATTTTGCGATTGCAGCGTAAAGCGGATTGCATGGTCAATTGTGCCTTTTAATACTTCGTCATATCGCACCAGTCCCGGGAAAATTGGGAGGCCTGCGGCATCGGCAGATGTCCAGCCTGCGGGCCGCAGTTTGTCTGATTTCAAATCATAGATAGCCCCGCTTGATGCGCCCCATTTACCATTGGCGAAGCTGGCATTGTACAATTCATAAAGCATACTGTTATCCTTGTCAACCACGAGCACGTGCGAATCGCCCTGACCGTTGCCCTCAATATTGGCATTTGAAGGGATTGGATAAGGCCCGGGATCACTTTCACTGCCATAATCGCCATCGTAGGAATTCGCCCGAAAAATTATATTAACTTTCGGTTGGCTCCCGCAAACAACGTCAAAAGGGATGCCGATAGGTACACCATCATATAAACCACTCCCAAAATCGGATTTCAGGCTTGATGTGCTTATCCCTGTTATTATCTGGCTGCTGTAAGGATCAACTGCGGCGGCGGAAATATCCTGGTTCCATGAGTTGTCAGCAGGAAAAATAGCCATATTTTCAACATCGGCAACCTTTGCATTACAGGTGCTGCCGGAGCCGTTTGTTGGCGTTTTACTGCCCGTGGTAACCAGCGTGCCATTTTCCTTTTTACTGCAACTGCTCAGGAATAAAAAAGCAAGAATGAATAAAGTAAGCGTTCCCTTTCTCATAGGTATGATTTGAAGGTTTTATTTAGGGGAATTGTTATAGAACGTTTTTGGGGGAAATAGATTGTGCTAGAATTTTTGACCGCTAACTGAAGATAACCGCAGAGATCACAAAGAATGCACGGAGAAAGCGGAGTTTTTTAATTTATGTCCTCACATTTAATCTACCTTCATATATCATTCCAAAATACTATAATCTCCGTGCTCCGCTCCGTGAACTCCGTGGTTAAAACTGTAGAGCTCTTCAAAACGCCTTAAACACCATCTTATCCTGTCCCTTTAGCTCAATATTCCTAACCGCCCCGGTTCCCTGGAAACCAAACCAGACCCCCACAATTTTTACATTGTTGGCCGGCAACTGAAATTCAAATACCTGTTTATCATTTACATAGTACCTGATGGTTTTAGCCGTGCTTTTACAGGAAACCCTAACCCAATTGGAAAGATCAACCCCAAAGCCGGAAAAATTTGCCGTTTTGCCCGATATGATCCAATCAACGCTAAACAAGGTAAGCTCGGATACACAACCTTTTATAGAAAGGGGAATAATGATAGGCCCGCTATCGGTAATAAGCGCTACAGCAGCAAACTGGCAAGCGGCTTCACCATCTTTATATCCATTCTTTATTTCGGCGCTGTAGCTAAAATTATTTACCGGTACAGGTGTAAAATTGCCAACGTTATAATATTTTACATAGGTTGGTTTAGGCTGCATGCTCATGTTTTTTTGCTGTATTACAGCAACCGGCAGGTTAAGCATGTCTTTCTGTATAAAATCCTGTGGATTAAGATAAACCGGCACAGGTTTATCCTCAATAAGGCCCAGCCAGCCTTCGGTTGGGATCATCAGCTTATGCTCTTTTACAACTTTTTTTCCGACAAGTAATTTTGCCTGGTAAAAGCCGGGTTCGTAATATACAGAGGTGTGCTGGTGCATTTTCTTATCCACCAGCGTTTTTGTATGCGGATCCCATGATTGCTGAACATAAACAGAATCAATTGGAGCATTTACAGCATCGTAATTAAATATTACAGAATTAGGGATAGCATTGGTAAGCCGCTGACTGCTGAACTTATAATCTGCATTATTAATACCCGTATCGGCCCTTTTAATAATAAAAAAAGATACCGCTCCTGTCGCTACCAGGATAATGATCAATATGATATACGTTACGTTAATGCCGTTTTTTTCAGTCTGTTTAACCTGAGGCATGTTTGTTGCAATCCCAGGTGCTTTATCGGTGTTTTGCTTAATAAATGTACGCCAGTTTTCAAAACCGGCAAATTGCGCAAGGGTATCTAATGTGGTAGTACTTGGCAGGTGTTTATATTCAACCCTCCCCCATATTCTTCTGAGCGTGCTCTCGCTTAACGAAACTTTGGTTTTGTCATAGATCAGCTGGCTCAGAACTTCAAAATCCCGGCTTTGCCAGGCAGACGAATCTCCCCAGTCAAGCTGTTGCTCAATAATTGCAATGAGTTTTTGAATATCAGAAGTCATTGAAAATCAAAATGATAAAACTTGAAAAAACTTGAACTTTAAATGAATTGGTATAAATAATTGCCACTTGTAAGTTTACATAACAAAGCAAAAATCACATATGATTAATTACGGCAATTTAAAACTAAAGAAATGAACAAACTAAAATTTTTATCCATAATCATCCTGTTGGCAGCAAGCATGCGCCTTAATGCCCAAACCCTGTACGTTGACGCTTTAAAAGGCAAAGACGTTGCAAAAGGGACTCAAACTGATCCATTATTAAGTATTGAAAAGGCTGTTGCTATAGCCAACACCTTCAGCGGCAATGAACCGGTTACCATTAAGCTGGAGCCAGGTTTATATGTAGTTGCACACGAAATGGCTATAAAAACCGCAAAACAGGGAAACGATGCATCAAAATTTACCATTGAAGCTATTCATATGCCCGATGATATCGATTGGCAGCCTGAAAAAATGCCGGTAATCCAATCAGTTTCACCAAACAATTCAAATTTCCAATTTACACATTGTGTGAGTTTTTTGGTAGCTAAAAACAATGCGAGTTTTAAAGGGCTAAAATTTGTTGGCAATGCCCACCCGGATGTCCCTTATTATTACCCTATTACCCGCGAAAATGAAAATTTAAACGAATTAGAGGTTTCCCAATGCTATTTTATTGGTGAAAAGAATTCAAACCGCCTGCAAAGCGGACTCTGGACACATGGCGCCGGGATCCATGTTGACCATTGTATATTTTACAACTGCCGCAATGCTATGGTGTTGATCAAAGGGATAAAAGGTCTCTCCATTGCGAATTCTATTATTTATGGCGCTTATGAATCAGCTATATGGTTTGGAGACTCAAATGCGCCTTTTGTGTTTAAAAATAACATAGTTACCCAGTGCAATTTCTTTTGGGTTAGGCCAGATAACACACAGCCAGTTTATACTTTCAGCAATTCACTCATCACCGAAAACGGTAATTATATGGGATACATCGCTAACGACCTTATCCCGGCGTCAAAAAGCAACCTCACAGAAAACAATATTCGCAAAACGGGTAAAGTGATCCTGGTTGAAATAAAAACCGAAAGATCACAACCGCATAATTACCTGAACCTCGCCCCCGGATCAGCTGGAAATGATCTGCACGCAGGGATCTTTAAAAAAGAAAAAAACTAATGCAAATGAAGTTAATTAAATCCTTACCGCTCGTTTTACTGGTGATATTAAACCTGCAATTAAAGGCCCAAACCTTATATGTTGATGCCATTAAAGGCCATGATGAGAGCAAGGGAACTATTGCTGATCCGCTTGCAAGCCTGCAAAAAGCGGTAAGCATTGCAAACGGATTTACAGGCCCTCAGCCTGTTACTATAAAACTTGCACCCGGTTTATACCGGCTTACTGACAAATTACATATTGAATCGCCTAACGGGATGGCAGATACTTCAAAATTCACAATCGAAGCAACAGTAATGCCAGATGATACTGCCTGGCAGCCGGGTAAAATGCCGGTGATCCAATCTATAGCTGATACTAACAGCGGTAAAAAGTTCAAATATTGTGTAGGCATTCAAATCGCCAGGAATAATGTGAGTATTAAAGCGCTGAAATTTTTAGGTAATCCCAACCCGGGCGTTGAGTATTATTACTGTATAGAGCGTCAAAATGAAAAACTGAAAGGGCTTGAAATTTCCCAATGCTACTTTATAGGCGAAAGAAATTCAGCAGCTATACAAGGCGCTCTTTTCGGGCAGGGTGCAGATATAAATATAGACCACTGCATATTTTATAACTGTAAAAACGCGGTTTTAGTTTTCCTCGGTTTAAAGAATTTTTCGCTTACCCATTCCATTATTTATGGCGCTTATGAAGCTGCCATATGGTATGGTTATGGAGAAAGTTCAAACGCACCATTTACCTTCAGCAATAACATAATTGCTAACGGTAACTATTTCTGGGTGAGCGATAAAGAGCATACTCACCATTATACCTTCAGTAACTCTCTTATAACCAATAACAAATATTTCATGGGCCTTAACGGAATGGAGATTGAAGGCCCTGATATAAAAAACACGCCTATTGAAGTGAACATCAGCAAAACCGGAAATGTGCTGTTAAATGAGGTTACGGCCAAAGGTATTCCACACAACTATTTAAATCTTTCGCCCGAGTCAGCAGGCAATGAACTGCATGCCGGCATCTTTAAAAATAAATAAACCTGTACGATCATGAATAAATTAACTTTTATACTACTCATCATAATATCGGCGTTTTACGCCTGCAAACAGGAACCTGCCACGCTTTGGGATAGTCCTGATGCATATTTAGGGCAAACTCTCCCATCTGATACGCCGAAGGTATTCGCCCCTGGCATACTGGCCGAAGAAGGCGCCTGGGCCGGCGACAGGGTTGCTTTCTCAAACGATGGGAAGGAATTTTACTACAGCCACAATACCACATGGTTTGACAGTAAAAACCATAAGCTAAAATACTTAAAATACGCAAATGGCAAATGGAATGGCCCCTATGTACTAACTAAAAAGTATTATGCGCCTGCCTTTTCGCCGGATGGAAAAACAATGTATTTTATTGGCGGCCCCAATAAAATACCGGGGAAAGATTTTGTTTGGCAGGCACACAGAACAGGCACGGGCTGGACAGCTCCGACTGAATACATGCATAAATCTTACCGGCTTTACGATTTTATGCCTACCATAAGCGGCAATATTTATGCAGGCAGCAATGGTAACTGGGGCACCAGGGATTGGCAAAACTGTAAATTTTCAAGAACTGATGCTTCAAAAGGCGATACTGCTATTAAAAGCCTGGGCGTACCATTAAATTCACCCGGCTTCAATGGCGATTTCTTTGTGGCAAAAGATGAATCGTATATGATCATCAGTACAAAAGAACACCCTGATTTTGAATGTGAGCTCTACATTAGCTACCATAAACCTGATGATACCTGGACAAATCCCAAAAGCCTGGGACCGCTCATTAATAACGGCCTGGCCCACCGCTGGGGCGAGTATGTTAGTCCGGATGGTAAATACCTGTTTTATACCCATGGTCACAGCGAAAAAGATTGTTTTATTTTTTGGGTGAGATTTGACACCCTGTTTGAAAAATTAAAGCATACCAATTTTGAACCATATGTTAAAAATCCGCTTAAGGATCAGGTTGCTAAAGCGGGCAGTGCCTTTTCGTTTCAAATCCCAGGTGATGCTTTTTTTGATGATGACGGGAACAATACATTAACCTTTTCGGCTGGCCAATTACCTGCGGGGTTAAAGTTTGATGCCGCAGCTAAAACAATTACCGGCCAACCCCTTGCCGGGAACTATGAAATAAATATTACAGCCACAGATGCAGCTAAAGCAAGCATTACCAATAAATTTTTATTGAAGGTGATGTGAACAATTGATCTGCTCGTAAAGCTTTGACAACTTTTTTAAAGTTGTCAAAGCTAATCTGCGTTTTATTCTGAAACACGCTTAGCGGATCTAAACCTGTATAAATATGGTGCTTTGTGCGCCCCCCCTGTCCATTTTTTGGCTACCCTTTCCAATATGCCCAAAGCAAGTATTTTACGCTGAAAGGCCGGGCGGAGCAGCTTTTTATCCAATATGGTTTCATAAAGCTTTTGCAGGTCGCCCATCGTAAAATCCTGTGGCAGCAGGTTAAATCCGATAAGTTTCTGGTCAAGGTTTGAACGAAGCGTATCCAGCGCCTTTTCAACTATCCGGGTATGATCCTGGATCAGTTTGGGCATGGCGGTAAGGTCATACCAATTGCAGCTGTCAAATATTGCGGCAGGCATCGGTTTGGCCTGGGTAAAATCAACCAGGGCATAATAACCTATCGAAATAAATCTTTTTAACAGCCAATGATCATCTGGTGGCACATCCCCGTTAGCGCTCATAATGATTTTAAATTGTGTCGGGTTGTATCGGGAATAGTCACCAAATACATAAAATTGCTCCAGGAAAATATCTTCAAGCCCAATCCGCTCGCTAACAACTCTTAAGGCAGCACTATTTAAATCTTCTTCAGTTTTTATAAACCCTCCGGGCAGGGCAAACAACCCGGTTCCTTTATACTCAATCAGCAAAACTTTTAGCTGATTGTCATGAAAACCAAATATAACCGCATCAATGGCGATGTTTTTTAAAAAGCCCTCCCCTTTTTCATCGATCTCGCTGGCTGAATGGACTTTGGTCATCTACAAAAGAATTTATCTTTAAAAAAACAAAATAAATTGATAATCTCAAAATAAGCAATTATTATTGTATCATTATGTTACAATAGAAAAGTTTATTTTTCTATCCCTAAATTAAATCATTCATCCATTTAACCTGTTTATTATGAAAACTCCTTTTTCGCTGCTCTGCGCGCTGTTATTTTTCACAACGGCCTTTTCACAGTCTATCACAAACCAGCTTAAAATAAGCAACGGCACACTCGAAGGCACTTTTAACCAAACAATAAGGATCCGGAGCTTTAAAGGTATCCCTTATGCCCTGCCCCCCATCGGCGACCTGCGCTGGAAAGAGCCGCAACCACCGGCAAACTGGGACGGTGTGCGTAAAGCTGATCATTTTAGCCATATGCCGATGCAAAAAAGAGTATTCGCTGATATGATCTTTCGTGCCGATACCATGAGCGAGGATTGCCTGTACCTTAATGTATGGACACCTGCAAAATCGCCAAAAGAGAAATTGCCCGTGCTGGTATATTTTTACGGTGGAGGATTTGTAGGCGGGGATGGATCAGAATCCCGCTATGATGGTGAAAGTATGGCTCAAAAAGGGATTGTTACTATAACTATCAACTACAGGCTGGGAATATTCGGCTTTTTCTCGCACCCGGAACTTACAGCAGAATCAGCTCACCATGCTTCCGGAAATTATGGATTACTTGATCAAAACGCTGCATTAAAATGGGTACAGGCAAATATTGAAGCATTTGGCGGCGATCCAAAAAGAGTAACCATTGCCGGCGAATCAGCAGGATCCATTTCAGTTTGTGCGCAGGTGGTATCGCCATTATCAAAAGACCTTATTGCCGGAGCTATTGGCGAAAGCGGCGCTATGATAAAGCCGACCCTGCCCGCTATCCCGCTTGCCGAAGGAGAAAAGAACGGTGTAAGTTTTGCTGAAAAGAATGGAACTAAAACACTGGCCGAACTACGTGCCATACCAGCTGCTCAGCTACTTGATGCTGCCTCAAAGCCCGGTGTATGGAGATTGTCAGCTACTGTTGATGGCTATTTCCTCCCAAAATCTCCTGTTGAAATTTTTGAAGCCGGAGAACAGGCGCATGTTCCGTTACTGGTTGGATGGAATTCTGCCGAGATCCCTTACCAGGCATTTACAGGCGGCGATATGCCAACAACTGAAAACTATGCAAAAAAGCTAAAACAACAGTTTCCCGATAACGCCGACGAGGTTTTAAAACTGTATCCCGGCACAACACAGGACGAGGTGATCAAATCAGCAACCGCATTGGCCAGCGACAGGTTTATCGTCTACAGCACCTGGAAATGGGCCGATTTGCAAAGTAAAACCGGTGAAAAACCTGTTTACCGTTATGTATTCTCAAGCCCACGCCCACCTGAGGTAAAACCAACTGATAATGCGAATGCCAATAAAATGCCAAAAGCATTGGTTGGCGCATCACACGCATCGGAGATTGAGTTTGCAATGGGCAACCTTGAATCCAATAAAGTTTATGCCTGGACACCAGACAACTACAAGGTATCAGCATTGATGGAAAACTACTTTGCTAATTTTATAAAAACAGGTAACCCCAATGGCAAAGGCTTACCCAAATGGGAGCCAAATACCAATGGCAGTAAAGTAAAGTTCATGAACATTGATGTAAACACAAAACTGGAAGCTGAAAGTGAGCGGGGAAGGTATTTATTTTTGGACAAGTTGTATTTGAAATAAAATTTCAATGAAATTTGTTGCCTTTGTGGTTAAAAATCAACCACAAGGTATTGAAAATAAACAGAGCGCACTAAATTAAAAATCATGAGATCAATTTCAGTCATTGAGTTTAAGAATAGTTTTTCAGAAATAATTAAACAGGTAAAAGCCGGAGAAGAATTTGCTATAACTGAAGACAATAAAAGCGAAGCTATAGGTTATTTCGTTAAGCAGATATTTAAACCGAAAAAACGTAAATTAGGCTTGTTAGAAGGCAAGGCAGCATTCACATTCGGAAGTGATTTTGAAATGACTGAAAATGAATTTTTAAACTTATCATGATTGAATTAAAAGAAACCGGTGGTGCTCAAATAGGGCGTGCAAATGCTACCTGGCCGTTTGTAACATTGACCGTAACTAGTAATAAATTGCAACTCAATGCCTCAATACTTGGTAACCTTGTTTTCGCCCCTGCGGATATTATTTCCATTGAGCCTTATGGATTATTTGCTAAACGAGGGATAAAAATTAACCACCGGGTAGATAATTATAATTCAAAGGTTATTTTCACGTCTTCAGAAAGCGCTGCTTCCCTAATTAACAGGATTGAACAAATTGGCTTTTTAAACAACAAAACACCTCTGTCATTCCTGGAGAAAAACGAAATTCTTGAATTACAATCAAGCGGGGCTTTTCCTTTAAAAAGACCTGCGGTTATAGCCATAGTGGCTATTTGGAATATATTTATCCTCTTCAGTTTTCTTAATTTCGTACCGGGTTGGCATAGCAGTCTACCGATGTGGATTGGAGTTCAGTTTGCAACAGGCTTTATTTTCCTGGTCGGGTTGGGCATGCTGCTGAGTGATCCGTTCAGGCAACTTATTTTAAAACCAGGCAGATCAATAGGTGATATTAAATGGTTTATTTGTTTTGCAATGCTTATTTGCGGCACAATGTTTTTTACATTTACTTTTCTCCCACATTGATTGTTCATTAACAGCCTGGCTGCTGATAATTGGTTTATTTATTGACACGTTTTAATTGCATTGTGTTGCAGCTAATATACCACCCTACTTATTAATTTCCATCAACTGCGTAATGGATCCCTGCAATACTTCTTATCATATCCAAAGTTTCCATCAGCAGCAAAGTGTCAGCAAACGAAATAACATCACTTTCAGTAAGTCCTCTTCTTAAACAATCATTTACATGTCGAGCTTCGTACTGGTAACCAAAGCCCGCTTCCCTTTCAACAGGAATAATCTCCCTGCTGTCAGGGTATTTGGGGTAGTATTCTATTGTCGCCGATGGCTCGTAAAACCGGGAGGTAAGCCTTATCCGGCCTTCGGTTCCACTGATATCAGCCTCGGTTGCAAGGTTTGAGGAGAAGGTTGAAAACAGCTGTGCCATAGCTCCATTTTTGTATTTGAACAGGATGGCACATTGCTCATCCACACCTGTGGAAGCCGGGGTCATACTTGCTTCAATAGCATCCGGTTTCCCTAATATGCTCATCGCCATAAAAACATTGTAAATACCTATATCCATTAAGGTACCTCCACCAAGCGCAGGGTCAAAAAGCCTTGCCGGGATAGGCGGTGCAGGCTTAAAGCCAAAGTTTATCAATACAGAGCATACTTCGCCCAGTAACCCCTGCCCTATCATTTCCTGCATTTTTTTATAATGCGGGTGAAATTTTGTCCATAGCGCTTCCATTAAAAAAACTTTCTTTTCCGTTGCCAGGTTAATCATTTCTTTAGTTTGCCTGGCATTCATGGCAAATGGCTTTTCGCAAAGCACAGCCTTGTTATGCTGCAAACAAAGCAGGGTATTTTCATAATGCAGGTTATGCGGTGTTGCAATATAAATTACATCAACCTCAGGGTCTTTAACCAATGCTTCATAACTGGCATGTCGGTATTTTATATTGAATTCCTTCCCAAATTCATCAGCAGATTGCTGTGTACGTGAGCCTACGGCTATTAATTCTGCATCGGTAACCAGTTTAAGGTCGCCCGCAAACTTACCGGCTATGCGCCCGGCGCCTAAAATTCCCCATTTGATAGTTTTCATGTTGCTAAGATAGTGTTGAGAAGCAAGAATTAAGACGCAAGAATCAAGATAAAAAGGAAATAAAACTAAAATACAACGAATATGATAACACCCTATTTCTTCTCTCCTCACTCTTGTATCTTGACTCTTATTTCTTGTATCTTGGTTCTTAATTCTAACTGCCTATGTATCCCGAACTCCTCGCCCACATAAAAAGATATGTACAGCTAACAGCTGCCGAAGAACAGTTGCTTTGTGAAAAGCTTGAGCCAAAAACACTAAAGAAGAAAGCATTTTTGCTTGAAGCCGGCAAACACTGCCACGGCAATTACTTTGTGGTAAAAGGATGTTTAAGGCTGTATTTTGTAAACAATAAGCTTAACGAGCAAATTATCCAGTTTGGGATAGAGAACTGGTGGATCACCGACTACGACGGGCTGACGAGCAAACAACCATCAACCTGCTATATCCAGGCAGTTGAGCCATCGGAGGTGTTGCTGTTAAGTGAAAAGAACCAAGCAATACTTTTTGAGCAGATCCCGTGTTTGGAAACATATTTCAGGATAATGATGCAAAAGGCCTATGTAGCCTCTCAACGCCGGATCGGTTACATTTTTAACCTGACTGAAGAAGAGCGGTACATCCATTTTTCAAGCCGCTTTCCCGATTTTTTGCAGCGGGTGCCGCAATATATGCTGGCATCGTATCTTGGTTTTACTCCACAGTTTTTAAGCCGGCTCAGGGCAAAAAAGATTTAGTTTAACGTGTGGTCGACATGAGCAAACGGTCACCTCACCCCAAGCCTTTATCCAACCGCGTTGAAGAGAAGCGCAAGTTTGTGTATGCAAACAAGCGTTCCATTTTCACAGTGAAACATATGGAACACTGTAAAACATCCTCATTATCAGATAGTTGAATTTATTAAAGAATTAAATAGCTGTAAGTATCTGATAATCAATTACCATACTGCCAGACTTCATGAAGAATACGTTAATTTCTTAACTGTAGTTCATTTTTTGAGGGGCTTTTGTTGCGCAACTTTGCTTTATCAAAACAACAAGATCATGAGCAACAGAACAAAAATTAACGTAGCAGATCCGGCAGCATACAAAGCTATACTAGCCATGGAGAATTACATTGAAAGCACCGGTTTAACAACCAAACATAAGGACCTGATAAAAATCCGCGCCTCACAAATAAACGGGTGTACCTATTGTATTGACATCCACACCCGCGATGCACGCAAAGCAGGCGAAACAGAACAACGCATTTACAGCCTTACCTCATGGCGCGAAACCCCATATTTTGACGAACAGGAACGCGCCATACTCGCCCTTACCGAAGAAGTTACACTGATCAGCAATAAAGTATCCGACGAAACCTATAACGCTGCTGCAGCCATGTTTGATAAGGCTTATCTTGCCCAGCTAATCATGGCCATCATCACCATTAACGCCTGGAACAGGATTGGGGTAAGTACTAAACTGGAGCCTGTTCTATTATAAAAAACGAGCTTAAAAGAGTAATAATCAGGATAAAATTCTCCCGCAGGCCTTCGACCTGTGCTAACGCATTACGACCTTTCAGGCCTTTAACATTGTAGTAAAACCAACACATTAAGCCCTGAAGGGGCAACATATAATAGCGCAGGTCGAAGGCCTGCGATTCTAAAAGTGATTTCCTTAGATAAAAGGTTTAGGAAGTCTCCTAAATCTTTTATCTTTATTTAACAAAACCAATAAACCAAAATGAAAACAGAAATTCATTCACCTGCAAGTGTTACCAGGGATGTATTGCTTGCTTTTGTAAATGCCCTTAACCAGGAAGATTTTAAAACCGCGAGGGAATATGTATGTGATGATATGAAGTTTGAGGGCGTTTTGGGCTCGCGCGAGGGGGCCGACCTGTATTTTAGCGACATGGAACGGATGAAGCTAAAATACAACGTTAAAAAACTTGTTGCGGAAGATGATGATGCATGCCTGCTGTTTGATGTAACCATGAGGGGGATCCCTATTTTAAGCTCCGGGTGGTACCATATGAAAGACGGAAAGATCAGCACCATTAGAGTGATTTTTGATCCCCGGCCTTTGCTTTAGAATATATAATTTCAAAGACTTATATTTCCTAAGACTTACGAAGTTTTGAAAACTTCGTAAGTCTGATATTATCCAGCTAGCCCCTTGAAGCTTCTTCCGTCTTCCCGACTAAAAAATAAAACATTGTGTAATAGGCCACTACAGCTAAAAGCAAAAAATATTTTATAATCTACTATTTTAAGCTATCTTTGCGACCTCATAAAAATCCTAACTGCGGAAGTGGCGTAATTGGTAGCCGCACCAGACTTAGGATCTGGCGCTTCACGGCGTGGGGGTTCGAGTCCCTTCTTCCGCACAAAAAAGCCGTTAACTGAATAAGTTAGCGGCTTTTTTATTCTTCAATAAAATTGAATAAATTCCTTCTAATGAAGTCAATCTGCAATTGTTGTAAATTCTCAACTTTATAAAGCTCATAGAATTCATTATCAAATTCATTTAATGGATTATCATTATACGATTTGCTGAAACCCTCCAGAGTTCCATCCTGATACTTTGTAATATTTGAATATTCAGTTTCATAAATATTATTTGCCATAGCTGTCAGAGCAGAAAATTTATGAGCCCCGACAAGTTGCAAGGCATCAGGTGTTAATGAGGCAAATTGTCCACTTGAGTTAAAATAATATTGATTAAAGCCTCCATTATTTACTTCTGCCTCTAAACACCAAATAATGTAAATTGCTTGCTGTGCTTTTGAAAAAGTTAATACTGCTTCATACTCTTCTGTGTAATCATCAGAGAGTTTCCCTGATAAATTATCGAATACAATTTGAAGTAACTGGTCGTCATTACTATTATTAATAATTTCAGAAGTTAGCTTTTTGTATATGTTTCTATTTTTGAAGCTTTCTACAGGTTGGGTTATCTGTTCAGTTAAATCGTTTTTTGATTGATCATTCTTCTTTTGGAAAAGACCAAGCCATTTGAACAATGATGTAAACATAGTATGAATTTTTATTAGGCTATTTAATTATGATGCATTAGATAGAACATTACACCCCCACAATATACTTAATTATGTTAAAAATATCTTCAAGGTATTCTAACATCGCCCCTTCTTCCGTACAAAATTAAACCCGGTCAAATTTGGCTGGGGTTTTAGTTTAAAAATACTGCGGTGAAAATACCAACAATAGACTAAATGCCCTTACTGGTCTATTTTAAATGTCTATTTCTTTTGGAGTATAAAACAAATGGACGCCTTTATTATTTCATTGTTAATCAATTATAACATGATTAATGTATTTGGGAACAATTAACAATATGATTAGCATCATTTAATTGGTATCCAACAATTTGCAACTTTGCAAAAGCACAAAAATAAGATCCTGAAACAAATATTGTTTTAACTCACTTAAAATGGATATGGATAAAATGCACGCAGGCATTGATCACAGTAATATGCATAAAGGCCATAACCCGCATATGGGCATGTCAGAGCATGACCACCATACGATGATGGTCGCTGATTTTAAAAAACGGTTTTATGTTGTATTGGTGCTTACTATTCCAATTATGCTGTTATCAACCATGATCCAGCATTTTATGGGCGTAAGCTGGCAATTTACAGGCTCATCCTATATTTTGTTTGCCTTATCGTCGGTGGTGTTTGTTTATGGCGGCTGGCCATTTTTAACAGGGTTGGCCAGCGAAGTAAAGACAAAGAACCCTGGCATGATGTTCCTGATCGGTTTTGCGATAAGTGTTGCTTATAGTTACAGTGTAGCCATTGTCTTTGGCTTAAAAGGAATGGATTTCTTTTGGGAACTGGATACACTTATCCTGATCATGCTGTTGGGGCATTGGATAGAAATGCGGTCTGTGATGGGGGCTTCAAATGAACTGGAGTTGTTGGTTCAGTTAATGCCCGCTGATGCGCACATGGTTATGAAAGACATGATCCATGATGTAAAAACGGATACCCTGAAAAAGAACGATATTATCCTGGTTAAGCCCGGCGAAAAAGTCGCGGCAGACGGGATCATATTAGAGGGCGAAAGTTACGTTAATGAATCGATGCTGACCGGGGAATCAAAACCGGTACAAAAAGTAAAAGGTGACAAGGTAATCGCCGGCTCAATTAACGGTAATGGCTCATTTAAAGTTACTGTATCCCATGCGGCCAAAGACTCTTACCTGTCTCAGGTAGTTAAACTTGTGGATGATGCGCAAAAATCAAAATCACAAACCCAACTTTTAGCAGATACAGCGGCAAGGTGGCTAACTATAATTGCTTTAGTAACAGGAATCGGCACATTTTTATATTGGTATTTAACAGGCCAGCCTTTAGCGTTCGCAATGGAAAGAATGGTGACAGTTATTGTTATTTGCTGTCCTCATGCTTTGGGCCTGGCTGTGCCGTTGGTTGTTGCCAGGTCAACAGCCTTATCTGCGAAACATGGCCTATTGATAAAGAACCGCACAGCATTTGAGAATGCAAGAAAAATCACCACCGTTGTATTCGATAAAACGGGCACACTTACCGTGGGTAGGTTTGAAGTATCCAAAGTGATCTCATTACAAAAAGGGATGAATGAAAAGGAGCTCATCCGCTTGACATCAGCATTAGAACAAGAATCTGAGCATCCAATTGCGACAGGCATCCTGCAAAAAGTAAAAGACTTAAAGTTGACTATTCCAAAAGCTGAAAACTTTAAGGCAATCACAGGTCGGGGTGTTGAAGCCATTGTGGAGGGTAAAAAGATCTTGGTAGTGAGTCCGGGTTATTTAAAGGAAAATAAATTAACTGTTCCAGATGGCTTTACCACCAATGATACAGAAACGATTGTTTTTGTGATTATCGATGGAGAATTAGCCGGATACATTGCTTTGTCAGATAAGCTAAGACCCGAATCAGCAGAAGCAATAAAAACCCTGAAAGAAGAAAATATCAAATCTATACTGCTTACGGGTGATAACCATAAAGTTGCGGCCAGCGTGAGCAAAACGTTAGGTATGGATAGTTTCATTGCCGAGGTATTGCCACATCAAAAGCTGGAGAAGATCAAAGAACTGCAAACACAGGGTGAGTTTGTGGCTATGACGGGGGATGGTGTGAACGACGCGCCTGCATTAGCACAAGCGGATATTGGTATCGCGGTGGGTTCGGGAAGCGACATAGCAGCAGAAACGGCGGGTATAGTATTGGTGAATAGTAACCCTAAGGATATTGTTAGCCTGATCTTATTTGGCAAAGCGACCTACCGAAAGATGATCCAAAACCTGGTCTGGGCCACTGGTTATAATGTAATTGCTTTACCACTTGCGGCAGGCGTGCTGTATAATCAGGGGATTATATTAAGCCCGGCAACTGGGGCTGTATTGATGACAGTGAGTACTGTGGTGGTTGCTATCAATGCAAGTCTGTTAAAAGTAAAAGCGTAGAGAGCCGGAATCGTTGTAGCACTTGATGACAGGATTAGCCTGCATTAAGCGTAGTAATGATATATCAAAGTGTCTTTATATTTACAAAATGAAATGGATCACCCGTGAACATCCGAAGATTGATCGTATCGCTTGTCCCTGGCTAATTAAACGGTTTATTGATGCCGACGCCGAAATTATCTATGTCCCTTTTGACCAGGTTATAACAAAGGCAACAGAAATAAATGCAGTTCCATTTGATCTTCCGGGAGTTGAATACACACATTATGAAGACCAATGCACGTTTGATTATTTTCTTAAAAAGCACCATATCAAAGACGTTGCGCTTGACAGGATGGCGGCTGTTATCAGGGGGGCAGACACTGACCGTCATGATTTTGCACCCCAGGCTTCAGGCTTATCAGCTATATTTTTAGGGCTATCAAAGAATATCCCGGATGACCACGAACTGCTGGAATTGGGTATGAAAGTTTACGACGGGCTTTATACCTGGGCAAAATACCTGCATCAGCAAAAACATACACAAGCCCCTGTCGAACAATTACTATTAGAAGTTTATCATAAGTATTTGAAGCAGGGAAGCGCTAAAAAAGCGCCGGAATGGGCAAGAGAACTCAAGGAGATGATCCAGGATCAATTAGATACGAACATTACTTTGAGCCTGCAACAAGTATCGAGTGAGCTCGAGATCAACCCAGCTTATCTTTCAAGAGAGTTTTCAAAATACTTTGAAAATTTATCCTTTGGAGATTATATCCGCAAACTACGAATAGAAAAAGCTATCAACCTGATAGATAGCACTACCTACTCATTAACGGAGATCGCCTACCTCACAGGATTTTCCGATCAAAGCCACTTTAACCGGATCTTTAAAAAACAGACCGGGCAAAACCCGTCGATTTATAAAAAAAACAGCTTGAAAAGTAAAAAGGATACAAATAGTTAAATCCATACAATTTTAGGAATTTGTATATGGGTAGTATTGCTTTCGTTAACGCAAACTATCATTATGGAAAAACACAAATTCACCCGCAGGCAAGCTTTGCAGGCAACCGTAGTATTGGGTACTACCCTAATACTACCCTTACAAAAATTACAGGCGGCTTCATTATTAATCGCCAAAACTCCGGCTATAACGGCTGATGAAATGGCCGCCATTGACGCCGCTTTAGGCAAGAAAGGTAGCTATAAAGATGCTGAATCTGTTTATACCACACCATTGCCCAGGAACGATCTAAAAATGAAGATCAAAGGAGAGCCGGTACCTATACCCTTTGGCTTTGGTGGTTGGGTTTCGTTCAAAAAGACCTTGGACGGCAAATCTGCGATGGCTATGAGCGATAATGTATTGCTAATGGAAGAAGTAAATCCGCTAATATCTGCAGCGCACGCCAACGGCTTGGAGATAGCCGCTATACATAACCACTTCTTTTATGAAGAGCCACGCATATTCTATATGCACATTCATGGTATGGGAACCGTTGAAGAATTAGCTAAGAAATATGCCGACACAATTCGCGACAGCAAAATATTCCCAGCCAACCAGCCTGCACAATCTGCACCGCCAGCAATTACAGGAAAGGAAAACTTTGATCTGCCCGCACTCGATGCCATTGTAAAATATACAGGCACAGTAAACGGCCCGACCTACAAATACACCATTGGCCGGGCTGACCTGAAAGTAATTACAATGGGTGTGGAAATGACTACCAATATAGGGTTAAACACTTGGGCATCTTTTGCAGGCAAGCAGGACGATGCGCATATCGCGGGTGATATTGCCATGCTGCAAAGCGAGGTGAATAGCGTGATCAAAACTTTAAGGGCGCATAACTTGGAGATAGTGGCCGTACACAACCACATGCTCGGCGATGACCCTCACATGATCTTTCTGCATTATTATGGACGCGGAAAAGCAGTTGACTTAGCCCAGGGCTTCCGCGCTGCGTTGGATGTATTGGGCAAAGAGCCAATAAACAAAATGAAAATGTGATGGAACGTTACCGTCTCAAAGACCTGGTAATGTATTTCCTGAAACTCGGCGCCTGGGGTTTTGGCGGGCCGGTTGCTTTGGTGGGTTATATGTACCGTGACCTGGTGGAAGATAAAGGCTGGCTGACCGATGAAGAATACAAAGAGGGTTTGGCATTGGCGCAACTCGCACCGGGGCCTCTGGCCGCGCAATTGGGTATTTATATCGGCTTTGTACATTATAGGCTGATCGGTGCGACACTAGCGGGGCTGGCTTTTGTATTGCCGTCCTTTATCATGGTGGTCTTATTAGGGATGGCTTATCAGCTTTACGGCGGGCTGGCCTGGATGCAGGCAGTATTCTATGGTGTAGGTGCCGCTGTGATTGGTATTATCGGGATGAGTGCCTACAAACTGACCGTAAAATCCATCAGTAAGTTTAAACTGTCTGCTATGAAATCCAAATGGTTGTTATGGCTGTTTTATAGCGTTGGGATCGCCATCACAGTCATTACCCAAAAAGAAGAAATTTTATTATTTCTGTCTTGTGGTATTTTATATATGTTGATCAAAGCACCGCCTCAATGGATAAAAAAACCAACAATTGTTCCTGCCGAAATTTTGTTGAGTGTTGGTTTCTGGAATTATAACGGCAAGACCTTGCAGGAGATCGGCTGGTTCTTTTTAAAAGCCGGGGCATTTGTATTCGGCAGCGGGTTGGCTATTGTGCCTTTCCTGCATGGCGGGGTAGTTAAGGAGTTTGGCTGGCTGAACGAAAAGCAGTTTGTGGATGCGGTAGCAGTGGCCATGATTACGCCGGGGCCGGTGGTCATCACCGTTGGCTTTATCGGTTATTTAGTGGCGGGCTTTCCCGGCGCTGCTGTCGCTGCAATAGCTACTTTTCTGCCTTGTTATTTGTTTACCACGGCCTTAGCGCCATCCTTTAAAAAGATCGCTAAAAATAACAGCATCAAAGCATTTGTAGAGGGTATTACCGCATCAGTTATCGGGGCCTTGGTTGGCTCAGTTATTATTATTGGGTTGCGTTCTATAATAGATATTCCTACAGCATTAATTGGTATAGTCACGGTGCTGGCACTTATCTATGTCAAAAAACTACAAGAACCTTACATCATTGGAATTGCCGCTATCATCGGAGCCCTGATAAAAGTTCTATAATCCCGAAAAGCACCTAAAATAATTTCATTTTCCATACCGATATATCGACTTAATTATCAGTAAAATACATCCAATGTATTCTAATTCATGCATAGGTTCTGCACCGAATCAAACCCGGTCAATTTGGCTGAGTTTTTAAGTTTAAAATGGTGCAGTGAAAACACCGGCCATAGGCTAAATACTGCATCACACGATCTGCTGAACCCATTGACTTCGCCAGGCCGGCGCCACAAAGGGATCTGCGAAATACTGTGTCTCGTGCACCACCTTACCGTAGCTAAACTCCATAATACTCACTGTGTATGCTGGTTGCTCCTGATAGGTGATTGTGTATTCCGTGATCCATAGATCACCTTTTCCGAGAATTCGTTTGATATTGAAACCCGACGGCTTACCCGGATGATGACTCCGCAAGGCCTGTAAATTGCTTCGTCCGAGGATTCTCTCGCCCGACTGTGGATAATCACAAATGGCATCATCATCGTAAATATCATGTTCCACGTTTTCATCACCGGCTGCCGACGCCTGCCAGTGCGCATCCAGGGCTTCACGAATTTGTTCTTCTTCCATGGAACGCTCTGTTGATTTGGTCTTTTCGTTCATGTTTTTATTTGTTAAGTATATTTTGATGAGCAATAAAATTTCTTCAAGGTGTTCTAACTCCTGCAAGGTTCCAAACAAAATAAGAAAGCCCAATTTAAAACAATTTGAAGAGGGTTTTCTCTTTTGAACAGATTTGCACAACTAGTATTAAAGCAAGGAAACTTTAATATTAGATTATAAACAGGTATATATGTGTTTAACATCAGGTACTTAAATGATTCTAAGTATTTTTAGAGAATAAATTTATATTTGTTTCTATGAAAAAAGCCTTTAAATTTTTATCACACCTTGGCCTGCCTTTTACTTTTCTTTCAGCTTTATGGTTAAAATTTATTCGATCAGTCGGAATCGGGTATTTTGAAGAGAAAATTTTTATGACAACAGGTATTTTACCTATTCATGATCAGTACTATCAGCCTTTAATAAACCCTAAAAAACAGCTGATAAAATCGTTAAGAAGTGATAGAGAACTACCAGGAATTGATTTTAATACTGAAGAGCAGTTAGAGTTATTAGATAAATTCAACTATAATGATGAGTTAAATAAATTTCCACTTGAGAAAAGTGGAGAATTGACATACTTTTATAATAATAGTTCATATGCATCAGGTGATGCTGAATATTTATACAATATTATTAGATATTTTAAACCGAAACGCGTAATTGAAATAGGAAGCGGACACTCTACATTTATGGCGCAAAATGCTATATCACAAAATAAAATCGATGACGCCAGTTATCAATGCAATCATGCTTGTATAGAGCCTTATGAATTTTCCGGGCTTGAGAAATTAGGTGTAGAAGTGGTTAGAAAGCGGGTAGAAACTGTAAATAAATCTTTTTTTCAAACTCTTGGTCACAATGATATATTATTTATTGATTCTTCACACATTATCAGGCCACAAGGTGATGTGCTTTTTGAATACCTGGAAATTTTGCCCATTTTAAACCCTGGTGTTATTGTTCATATACATGATATTTTTATGCCTAAGGACTACCTGGATGAGTGGGTTTATAATCATGTTTTATGGAATGAACAATATTTATTGGAAGCGTTTTTAACCTTTAACGAAAAATATAAAATAATAGGTTCTTTGAATTATTTAGCACATAATTATAATAAAGAGTTTTCGGATAAGTGCCCAATTTTTGCTAAACAGTCAGGACGTGAACCAGGTGCATTTTGGATGGTTAAAAAATAGCATCTAGTTATTTTGGCGCAATGTTGAAGCCAATATTTCTTTAACAACCTTCAAAATATCTTGAAGATATTTTGAAGGAGCACACAGGTTTCCCACAAAGCCTTAACTGAAATAGTTGGTGACTTTTTTATTGTTAGGTCATTTTATTTCTCAAAACATATTTCTCTCTACTGACATAGGGTTGTCACTGCCCCTGCTTTTCTTTGTTATGAAAACAATTAAAACTAACACAACAATGGAAAACAATCAAATCAAACAACAAACAAACAGTGCGATTGAAGGATTTACTTCTTCTGATGCCATATTAAAACATTGGCAAGGTCACCGCAAGTTAACAAGAAAGGTTATTGAAGCTTTCCCGGAAGATAAGCTATTTGAATATTCAATTGGCGGCATGCGAACTTTTGGGATGATGTTAAAGGAGATCATAGGCATTGCAGATGCCGGCCTCCAGGAACTCTTCCAGGATGAACCTACGCCCGTAGACGAGATCAGTAAAAACTCTGGCACTGCCATGGCCTGCACAAAAGAAGAGATCTTAAATTTATGGGATGATGTAACGCACAAGATCGACACGCTTTGGCCACTGATCCCGCAAGAGCGTTTCCAGGAGGTGATGCTGGCTTTCGGCGCATACGAAGGAGTAACATCTGATATCATTCTTTACTGGATTGATAACGAAATTCATCACAGGGCACAAGGTTATGTTTACCTACGGTCGTTAGGGATTGAGCCGCCTGCTTTTTGGGACAGGTATTAGAAATCTCCAACAAAAGGCTGTATCAAAAGTAAAATCATAAGATACTAAACAAAATTAAATTTTGGATAATAAAAGCTCCGTGTTTCTCTGAGCTTACTTTGTGCGCTCTGTGGTTAAAAATAAACCGCAGAGCGCACAAAGAAGGCGCGAAGATCACAGAGATCAAATATTATTTTGAGTGTTTTTTTTAGATTTAAGATTTTTGATACAGCTTCTTTTTTATTATCCGCTGTTACAAATAAAGCTGAACCATCTGTTTCCAATAACGGGGCCGGTGGGCATAATTATCCCAGATGAATAATTGATTGGGCACCCCCTTGTTCCAAAGCACATTGCTAAATTCAAGGTTATTTGATAAAAACGGGTCGGTTTCACCTATTGCTATTATAATTTCAATATTACGGATAGCCTCTAAAATATTGGGGGCATCAAGGTTCGCAATAAATTGCTGGGGCATGTTGAAATAAACATTTTCATCATGATAGCCATCAAAAAGATCTTTGAAATCCGCTATCTGCCGGGTAAGGTCGTACCTCCCGCTCATACATATCACCTTTTTAAAGAGTATGGGATATTTCATTGCAAGGTTTACCGCATGATATGCGCCCATGCTGCAACCTGCAACTTCAAAAAAATCTCCACTGTTTTTGAGTCGCATAAAGGGCAATACCTCATGCAAAACATACTGCTCATATTGCAAATGACGATTAATACGGGTTGATGGATCTGCCCACAGGTTATAAAAACTTTCTGCATCAATGCTGTCTACACAAAATAGCTGCAACTCACCATTATAGATCTTGTCCCGCAGGGCACTTACAATCCCCCAGTTTTCGTAGTCATAAAAACGGGCCATGCGGGTTGGGAAAAACAATACCGCCCGGCCGGAGTGTCCAAAAACTAACAGCTCCATGTCGCGCTGTAAATTGGCACTATACCATTTATGATATTCTCTATTCATTTCGGCATAGTGTTCATGTTGGAAAGATCTATAGACTATGTGAATTGAATATAAACAAATAATTAATAGTTAATATGTTTCTTTATAATTTCTTTCCATAATTTGTATCCATTTTCACTTAAATGCAAACCATCATTCAGAAAATATTCTTTTTTCAAACGACCTGCAGGATCAATCATTTCTTTAAACACATTAATAAAATGCCAATTATCGTTACGCGTAATAATCTCCGTTTCAATTAAATTATTGGTGTATTTAAATTGATCAACCATTTGCCAGCGACTAATACTTGGTTTCAATGAAACAAAATAACAAGGCAGGTCGCCAAAGCGTTTATTTATTTTTACAACCAGCTGCTGAAAAAAAATAAAAACTTCTTCGGGGTGTCTCCCATCGCCTAAGTCATTATCGCCGGCATAAATTATAATTCTTTTTGGGTGATAAGGGATCATCACCCTTTCAAAAAACCATACACATGCCGCCAGTGTTGAACCTCCAAAACCCAGGTTAACAGGTTTCAGCTCTTTAAAATCTTCATTAAGGCTTGTCCATAAACGAATTGAAGAGCTGCCATAAAAAACCGTTTCGACTTCATTCGCTGTTTTCGTATAATCTTTTTCAAGACGCTTAATCTCCTCTTCGTACCAATACATTCAACTTTTTTATAAGATTATACAATTAAACTAAGACCAGGGAACATATTACCATTAATTTCTAAATGGTAACTACCTCAAACCTAAAATATTCTTGCTTATTCTATATAAAAAAGTTGCAATTTGTTTAAGTCCTTTCAAAAAACCTTAATAACCTCTCCGGTAAGGGCCCCTAAAACACTTTTGATATACGCCTGCGCTACCCTATCCATCTTAACCGGGATATGACCTGCAAAATACGGGAAGTAATCGGGCGATTCTTCAAAAACTCCGGGACTTATCGCATTGATCCGCACACTATTATCAAGTTCAATCGCTGCGGCTTTAACAAAAGCATTAATGGCCCCGTTAACCGCGCTTAAATTAGCCCCTAGCACAATAGGGTCTTCACTCAATATGCCTGATGTTAAAGTAAATGATCCTTTAGGGTTTATATGATGCTGACCGATTAAAACCAGATTGATCTGCCCCATCAGCTTACTATCTATTCCTTTCCTGAAATCAGCATCCTTCATGGTATTTAAAGGGCCAAAATGTGCGCTTCCGGTTGCGCTAACCAGGGCGTCAAATTTGCCGGTTTGTTCAAAAAAACGCTCAATGGAATCCGGGGAGGTAATATCAACCTGCAAATCACCGCTTTTTGAGCCTGCCTTTATTACTTCATGGTCTTTCTGTAATGCCTTGGTTATATGCTTTCCGATGGTGCCTGTTGCGCCGATGATGATTATTTTCATTTATATTGGGTTTAATTTTTATGCTGTTCAAATACTTCCTTTGCATGGGCTAGTGCATTGCTTACAGCAGCTCCGCCTGCATAAAAGGTCATCTGTAAAATTACTTCAACAATTTGTTGTTTGCTAGCGCCAAGTTTCACCGCAGCGTCAATATGTGCTTTTAATTGCGGCACGGTATGGCCAAGCGTGGTGCATGATGCAATAAGCAAGTACTCGCGGGTTAGCAGATCAAGCCCCGGACGGGCCATTATCCCCTGCATGGCCCACTCAATGGTCATATCTACAAAGTCCGGACAAATATCTTTCAAATTATTAACCAATTGTTCACCTGCTTGTCCGCCATGCAGTTGATTTAGAAGCGCAAGGCCTTTTTGATAAGTTTCTGTTTTATGATTTTCCATAGCTTTTTTTGACAAACATAAATCAATACTTTACTTTTATCAAGTAATTACCTTTTTGTCAAGTATTGACAGAAAAGTAATAATTATTGAATATCAGCATGATAGAAACAGAAATAATTGGAAAAAAATATGAACAGGCCTGCGACTGCCCCATAACTGCAGCCGTTAATGTTATTGGGGGCAAGTGGAAACCTATCATTATCTGGATTTTGATGACTGGGTCAAGGCGGTTCGGCGAGTTGCATAAATCTATCCCGGGCATTGCCTTAAAGGTTTTATCAAGGCATTTAAAAGAACTGGAAGCTGATGGCGTTATTACCCGGAAAGCCTATCCGGAAGTTCCACCAAGGGTTGAATATACCTTAACAGAAAAAGGCAGGGCACTTAACGGGATAATGGACCTTTTAGTGGGTTGGAGCAGGGAGTATGTTATGGAAGCCAGATAAACTACTTTTTATTTATTTTTCTTCCATTCGGCAATTGCCTTTTCAAAAAAATATTGAGTTTCCTCGCTACTGGCATCAACATAAACTTTAAACTTCTGGCCATTGTTTTTATAAACTTCCAGGTAGGAAGAATGGTTTGCCTCTTTTATTAAATGGGGAACTATAGAATCTATTTCTTTATAAAAAGCAAACTTAATAAAGGAGTTTTCTTTATGCTTTCCGTCAATCCAGTAAGCAGCAATCCTTTTATCGGTAAAAAAATTCCCTGATACCTTCATTCTGCCCTGCGAAACAAAAAGCACAATTCGTTCATCACCTGGTAAAATCCCAAGCGATTTGATATAATCAATATGATTCCTGGAAATATCTGCACCTTTTTTAATCCCCGAAAGGCATGATGAAAAAAGAAATACAACAAGTATACTGAATGTGATCTTTAATATTTTCATGGCAATAAGGAAACCGCTTTATTTACTTACTAAATTTAGTAAATCTAAATTAATTCACTAATTAAAGTATTAAAATAAGCAGGTGTATCCAATAACCTGCTGCCATACCATGAAAACATTTCACCATCAACCAGCTTAATTACTGCATTTGGTATTATTGCTTTAAGCTCCACTATGTGTTTTTCTTTAAAAGGATAAGGCTCTGATGAAAGCAGGATAACATCCGGTTTAGCTTCACGCAATAATAAAGCATCAATTTCAGGATATCTTTCCTTTTCAAATGCATTTACTAACCCGCATTTTTGCAGCATATCATCAATAAAAGTATTTTTCCCTGCAACCATGTAAGGTTTTCGCCATATAAAATAGGCTACATGCAGATCTAATGGTGCAAGTTTTAACTCATTAAATTTGAGGCTGATGTTATTATTAAGCGCTAAAGCTTCCTTGTGCTTACCAACTAATGCGCCCACCCCCGCTATCATTTGAAGCGCTCCGTCAAGATCACTTATATCGCTTATCCAAACCGGGAAATGCTGCATCAGCTCTTCCAACTGGCTGCGTTCATTCTCTTCTTTATTGGCGATGATAAGGTCGGGTTTTAAAGAAATAATTTTGGCAATATCCAGCTGTTTGGTGCCGCCAATCTTTGTGGTCGATTTAAATTTATCAGCAGGATGGATACAAAATTTGGTTATGCCAATAATTTCCTCATCCAACCCTAAATAAAACAGCAATTCCGTTTGCGACGGCACCACTGAAATTATTCTTTTTGGTACCGATGGCAGGTTTACTCCCCTATTGAGCTGATCGTAAAATACAGGCATTTTTTGGATTGATTGAGTTAGATTAAGTTCATTAAGTTGGATTGGGTTAGATTGAGTTAAAAATAGCACATCTTAGTTTTTTAAAACGTTCCAACCTTGCAACAACTTAATCAACCTAATCCAACTCACTCAACTCAATCAACTATTATAGATCTGATAAACCCCGCTCACAAACCTATCATCTGATGATCCGACCAGTACCGTTGTGATCTTTTTTTCTATCATTAACTGCTCGGCCTGGTTTATAAACTCATCTTCATGAATAAACACAGGGGTTTTGGTCATCATGCCTTCAATGGTAAGCTGCGCGGTATCCGGGTTTTTAAATAAGGCGCGCCTTAAGTCGCCATCGGTAACTATTCCATTTACATTATTGGCATCTCCTACTATAACCATCCCTAAACGTCCTTCTGACATTTTGAGCAATAACTCGGTAAATGATGCATCAACGGTTATAAAAGGTAATTTATCGGTCCGCATCAGGTCCTTAACCCTTATCAGCAATTTACGCCCAAGGCTGCCGCCAGGATGAAAACGTGCAAAATCTTCATGCTGAAACTGGCGCGATTCCATCAAGGCAACCGCCAGTGCATCACCCATAACCAGTGCGGCCGTGGTTGATGATGTTGGCGCCAGCGCCAATGGACAAGCCTCCTGCTTGATACAAATATTAAGGTGATAGTGGCTGTTTTTTGCAACCGTTGATTTAGGATTACCCGTTATAGCAATAATGGTATTTTTATTCCACTCCAAAAAAGGGATCAGCTTTAATACCTCGTCTGTCTCCCCCGAGTACGAGATCAGGATCACCATATCATCGGTGCCCACCATCCCTAAATCACCATGAAAAGCCTCCCCAGGATGCAAAAAAAAGCTGGGCGTGCCTGTGCTGGCAAAAGTAGCCGCTATCTTTTTCCCGATGATCCCCGATTTACCAATGCCGATAACAATAAGCTTACCCGCGTTTTTCAATATCGCCTCAACCACCCTGGTAAACTCGTCATCAATGGAATCAGCAACAAATTGCAGTGAAGCTATCTCGGTATCAAAAACTCTTTTGGCAATATCTTTCATACTTAACTTACAAGAGGCGCCATTACTTTATCCAAATCCTGTAATTTTACCATGTTAGGCCCATCGCTCAACGCGTTGTCCGGGTCTGGGTGGATCTCCATAAAATAGCCGTCAGCGCCAAAGGCTTTTGCCGCAAGGGCCATCATAGGTACAAAAGTACGGTCGCCACCGGTTTTGCCACCTGCGCCGCCCGGCCGCTGTACCGAATGTGTACAATCCATGCAAACCGGATGGCCGATTTTTTTCATATCATAAATATTCCTGAAATCAACCGCCAGGTTATTATAGCCATACATGTTGCCACGCTCGGTTAATATTACCTGTGTATTGCCGGCCTCAATAACCTTTTGAGCCGGGTAAAACATATCCTGTCCCGACAGAAATTGCGCTTTTTTTATATTAACTATCTTCCCGGTTTTAGCAGCAGCCACCAGCAGATCAGTTTGACGGCATAAAAACGCCGGGATCTGTAGTATGTCAACCACCTCGCCTACAATAGCGGCCTGGTAGCTTTCATGAATGTCAGTTATAAGCGGCAAACCAAAACGTTCCTTTACTTTCAACAGCATTTCCATACCTTTTTCAAGTCCCGGCCCGCGGTATGAATGAATAGAGGTACGATTTGCCTTATCAAACGATGATTTAAAAACAACAGGCACATTATACTTCTGCCCTGCTTCGGCAACCTTTTCGGCCACGGTGTATAAAAGCTCCTGGTTTTCCATTACGCATGGGCCCAGTATAAAGAACGGCTTCTGCCGCATTTGGTCAAATAACATAAACTTGGAATATAATTGCCAAAGATAATTCTTTTTTTTAGTCCGAAAGTCGGAAAGTCCGGAAGTCCCGAAAGACGCTGCAATTAGTTCTGCCGGATGTAAAATTCGTATAAAATTCACCTTTTCTGCTTCCGGACTTTCCGACTTCCGGACTTTCGGACTAACTTTACCCCATGAATTACTTTGAGTTTTACGGTATTCCTGAATCGTTTACACCAGATGTTGCTTTGCTAAAGAAGAAATTTTATGAGCTAAGCAAAAAATATCACCCCGATTTTCATGCCAACGAGAGTGATGAAAAACAACAGGAGATCTTAGAGCTTTCCACCCTAAATAACAAGGCCCATCAAACGCTTTCAGACCCCTATAAGCGGCTCGAATACATTTTACGTACCCATAATTTGTTGGAAGATGGTGCAAAACCACAGCTTCCTTCAGATTTTTTAATGGAAATGATGGATCTTAACGAGCGGCTGATGGAAGTGGACGACGCCAATGAGCTTGGCCACATCACCGCAGAAGTGCTTGCTATTGAGGGAGATATTGACGAAAGTATTGCAGGGTTTACTGCCGGTTATGAGCAATTGGATGATACCGCAAAGGAAGACCGTTTAAATAAAATAGCAGATTGTTATTTTAGACAAAAATATCTGTTGCGTATTAAAGAGAGTTTGAATACATTTGCATCCCGATTCTGAACGACTAATCCACCGTTCATGTCTTAAAAAATGCCCAGATGGCGGAATCGGTAGACGCGCTGGTCTCAAACACCTGTGGTCGCAAGGCCGTGCCGGTTCGACCCCGGCTCTGGGTACAGGAAAAGTTTAGGTACTACCTAACTTTACTGTAATAATTAAAAACCCTCTTTACGGTTAAGTAGAGAGGGTTTTTTGTTTGAAGTTGTTTGATTTGAGGGATAGTATCTTTTTTTAATGAAATTTGATGTTCTCTATTCCATTATACAAGAGCTATTCGGGCAAAGGATATGCCTTAGTTTGTTATATAAGGTTCTCAGATTAACTAACTACTTATCAATTATTTTAAAAATTAAAATGAAGGATTTTATATAAACTCTGCCAGTAAGTAATACTTATTACCAACTAATGGGTTATCAATAATATATAGATTAACACATAAAGAATCTACAATTCTCTACAAGCTTATGTATTTCATCATCATTGAGAACAGAACATTCTCTACTATGCAAAAGAGGTAAATTTAATGGTCAAACGTGTTTATCGAAAAGGTCTGGAGTTTAATTGTACAAGAAGTCCTATGGAGCGGCGTATCGTGGTCCACCACACAGGCATTTAGCACCCCCATGACTTCATTTTTCCTATAAGACCATCTAATGGCGGCTATATAACATTTTGCCAGCTATCGGAAAGTCATCTATGCCTTCAGGCTTTAAATAAATCGGCACCAGATCGCCGCCGCCCTTTTTGTAGACGTAGACGATCCGGAATGGGTAAAAGCCTTTTTGTAAAGGCAATAGATAAAATTCTCCGTTTTCGGGTACAAAATGTTCACCGAGCAATTGAGTATCCCCAATAAATACTTTCGAGTACTCATTTCCATCCCCCATTTCAAAGATATGATAACCATTCCTGGTTATTTCCAGGTGTCCATCCAGCACACAAACAAAACTCTTTTGCTTGCCGAAATGGTTGACATCAAAGTCTTTGCCGGCAAACCCGGCTTGAGTTGGTCTTAATTTCTTAAGGTCAGGCAACTTGTCCCATTCCCCTTCATAATAAGTGTATTGTAAACCACCCGGCTGAACATTTTTAGGTCTCGCCATGGCTGGTAAAATCTCCCCGGTAAGGAAATATCCACTGTCCGTCTTATTATATTCATCGCGCATACCAAAAGATTTAACCCGGAGTTTAGTATTGTCGCTCAAACTTAGCAGAGTGATTTCCCCTGCCAGTTTAGGGGAAGAACGAACCGGAGCTGAACCATCAACAGTATAATGTATGTAAAGCTCAGGCACTAAATTAAAGCAAAGTAGTTGAAACGGTTTATCCTTAATGACCCGACCATAGCGGGGCTTAATAAAAATAGTTCTGGATGTGTTATAGCCCCCCGTTGAGGCGTAAAATCCGCCGTACGAATATTTCATCCCCTCATAAAAACCTTTAAAATTGGTGGAGTAGTGACTTTCATTGGGATAAGCCGTGCATTTCCAGTCCAACCCAACCGGAGTCTTCTCCTGGAGAAGGGAATCCATCCCGAAGGTTCCCATGAAATGATAAGGGTTACCCTGACGCCCGGCAATCCACAGGGTGTTATGAAAATTTTTAACACTATCCAGTTTCGTTACGGCAAGTTTATGCATGTAAAAGTTGTCCCACCACAGGCTTGGGTCAACGGCAACATAAGAGGTAAAAAGCATCGGTTCGTTTAAAAAAGCATACATAACAAACAGCCCCCCTAATGATCCCCCATAAAGCGTATGGCCTCCCGGCTTTGCATGGTATTTGACGGATATATAAGGCATCAGCTCCTCCTTAAAAAAAGCGAGGAAATTTTTAGCACCGCCGGAAACGGGGTTGGTACGGGTCGGAGTGAAATCCCGGTCGCGGAGATTCACATCGCCATGAAAGGTGTCTTCCACGCCGATCATGATCATATTTTTGGGGATAAATCCTTCCCCCTGCAAAAAGTTCCACTCCATTTGTATAAAGGTGCTGGTACCGTCCAGCACATAGATGATCTCATATTGTTCCGATGAGCCGGGGAGGTAATCGCCAGGAAAAATTACCTGCAGAGGTCTTTTTTCCTGCAGTATCTTGGAATAAAGAGTATCGTGGCGGATCAACGTGTCCTGTGCCCGGGATTTATAGCAGAGCAGTAATACACAGATCACGGTGGAGAGAAGAAGAATTATTTTATTTTTCATCATGATTGATAATGTTTATTGGTAAAAATATCAGCTGCCTTAAAAACAGTTCAACCCTCCGTTATTATTTTTAATGTTTTAACCGGAGTTCAACAAAGGGCTTTGGTAACAAATATAAAATCGGTGCTGACAAAAACCTGTTCAAGTTTGTTCAAGTTTTGTTCAATCACTATCTTCTTAATAATCAATAATTTAACTATCAAAAGATCTGCCTTGATAAACCACAATAAAATGCGGAAGCAAGAAACAAAACCGCGGAGAGGATAAGCACTATTTTACAGCCATATTTATCGCTTAATTTACCAGAAATGCTTACCCCTATAATACAGCCAAGTAAGGCGCAGCTTACAAACCAGCCTTCGTAATTTGCATCAAGGTTAAAATCGTGTTTTACCAGGCTAACCGTGCCTGAAATTACGGCTGTATCAAACCCGAATAAAAAGCCGCCAAGCGCTGCTACCAGGCAAACCAGGTACAGGTAAGTATTGCTCTTTTTTGTTAGAGTATTTATTGTTGCCGTGCTCATCGGGTTATTTTAAAAATGCTTTAATAACTTTTGCCAGTCTGTTCTTAGATTCCATATCATTGGTTTCACGCAATGCTTTAGAAGAATTAGCAATCCTGGCGTTACTAGCCCAAACAAGTTTATTTTGTGGTTATTTTAACTAGATCCTGATTTATTAACCCTCAGGCAGTTACCCTAAAAAGTCAATGGCAGGAGGGCTCCTGCCATTGACTTTAACTATAAATGAAATTGGTCAAATTAGCAATACCTTAAAAATACAAGGTGTCAGTAACCAGGGTTTTGTTTTATAGCGTTATTGCTTTTTTTAATTTCAACGTTTGGAATAGGGAATAAGTAATAATAATCCCCTTTCCATGCTGTTCTTACTTCAGCTTCAGGAATCACGCCAAAAGTAAATGCTAGCTTTCCTAATAAATCTCCTGGATGAGCGCCTGTCCAGTCCATAGTCACTTTGGTTAGCCCCATAACTGGAATGTCCACATGTCCAGGCGCTGCCTTCCAACGCATAAGATCAAAGAAACGTGAATCTTCCAGGAGTAATTCTATAGCCCTTTCGTTTCTATAATCTTTAACCAAATCCGCACCAGAGCTTGTTATATCTGGCATATTAACCGATGGCCTTTTCCTAACCATATTAATATACTGGCGTGCCAAAGGTTCATTACCTAAAGCTATTTGGATTTCGGCATAGTTTAAATAAAATTCTGATACTCTCATGAAAGCAACTACTTGAGCGTAGTCATAATCAAAACTGGCACGAGGCCCACTAAAATCAGTTAGCTTTTTAAAAGTATATCCTGTTTCAACTCTCCAGTGAAACGGTGTTAACCCTTTTACCCAGTATGTTTTGGAATCCCTGCCAAAATCAAATAGATCTTGCCCATTAAGAGGATCTACCTTATTAGGGTTTAAGTAAGGAGCGGCATTATCAGGATTAGGATTTGCATCTTCCCAATATTCATAAGTCCTTACGGTACTCTTAGCTCCATCATTGATGGTTACTGGCTTACAACCAGGATAAATAATATCAGTATAATATCGTGGGTCTCTATTAACATTTGGATTTTGCGGGTCATATCCTGAGGCAGAATTTACGGTTATGCCGTCATCCTGGTAAGGATATTTTCCATTTGTAAGTTGAAACATATTAATTAATGTCTGCGTTGGCTCAAGCCGTTGCCTGGCATCAAACCCACAAGGCCAATAATCGTAATTATAGCCCCAATCGGGTATCCTGTTTCCGGGAGTAAAAGATTTACCAAAAATAATTTCATCCGTTTTTACTGGTTTTACAAACAGGTCTTCCAACGTAGGATGCAAGGTAAATCCGGCATCAATTACAGCTTTGGTAGCTACTTCAGCTGCCTGCCATTTTGATTTATCGTTTGAAGGATTGTTCAACGGACTTGCCATATACAGCAACATTCTGGCTTTCAAAGCCAGAGCAACCGCTTTGCTAATTTTTCCGGGAGAAGGTGTAATGCCATCCAATAAACTAATTGATTGGTCGCATTCATCTAATACAAATTTTGCGCATTCATCATAGGTATTTCTGGGCTTATCAAAACTCTTATCATTTAATGCAAAGCTGCTTGTAATTATCGGCACTCCTCCATAAGTTCGCATCAATTCAAAATACATCCAGGCCCGTATACAATGTACTTCTCCTTTCATTGGATTAAGTTTATCAGGACTAATAGCGGAATTGCCAGTTTTTTCAAAGAAAATATTAGCTTTCCTGATATAGCCATATTCTTCATTCCAAATATTAGTAAGATCTGTAACATTATCCGGAGAAAGAATTCCCTGCAAATATTCACGAACCCCCGCAGCTCTGTCATGTGTTTCGGGTTGATCAACTGCGACATCTGTCAATGTTTCAAAACCACCGCTTCCCGGGCTCCATGGTGGTTTTATGCCATTATACACATTATACACATAGTTTTGAAGAAATGTAGGGTCGTTAAAAACGGCATCGTCGGATATTGCATCTAATGGCTTTTTATCCAATAGCTTTTTACACGAAGCGATAGCGGCTATAAAGGATATTATCAATATGACAAAGCCTTTCTTAGCTATTTTATTATTAAATATTAAATATTTCATATGTTTTTTATTTAGAAAGTAAGATTAAGTCCAGCATTAAAAATTTTCATATTTGGATAACCTCCTCCATTTCCATATAAGAATTCTGGATCGCCGGCGCCATATTTTTTAAGATTGTTCACCAGCATAAACAAGTTATTACCTGACACATAAAATCTTAACGAGGAAATTTTAAGCCTGGAAACTAAACTCTTTGGAAGGGTGTACCCCATTTCAAGCGACTTTAAACGCAACCAGGTTGAAGTATGGTAGTAAAAATCAGCATCCGCCCCTTCTGTACCTACCGGTTCAATCCTTGGAAGTACTGAATTAGGATTTGATAATGAATAACTGTTATTAGCTACGTATTCAAGCCCGTTACCACCTGCACCAGAATTAAATCCATTGCTTAAACGCCATTTGGCGCCGCTTTGTCCTTGTAATAATATGCTCAAGTCAAAGCTTTGGTAATCTAATCCGATGTTTAATCCAAATTGCATTTTAGGAACCGCTACTCTGCCTTGACCAGTAGTAGGGTCAGCAGGAATCGAACCCGCGTCATACCTATACTGGTCATTTGCATCAATTTTACCGTCATGGTTTAAATCTGCAAAAATCAACCCGCCTAATGTTGCACCCGGGTAGCTCGTATTACTAGTCAGGTCTGCTGCGGTTCTGTAGATACCAATAGCCTTGTATACCAAAATAGAGCCAATGGGATGTCCTTCTGCTTTCTGATAGGGTTCTGATTGGGGTGTTTCGTCGAAATACACCACTTTATTTGCATTAAATGACACATTCCCGCTAACATTAAGATTCACTTTCCCTATACTCTGCCTGTATCCTGCCTGAAATTCAATTCCATGGCTTTCCATTTTACCGATGTTCTCATCCGGTAGTACCAATCCTGTATATCCCGGAATTGATGCTTGTCTTTGACCCAGGATATGTGAAGTTGCACTTTTATAAAGATCTATTTCAAAGGTTAACCTATTCTGTAAAAACCCGGCTTCCAAACCTAAATCCGTTTTTTCACTTACTTCCCAGGTAATGTTAGGGTTGGGTGTTGATGTAGCCGCAATACCCCGCGCATCTACTCCGTTAACAACCCATCCAGGAACTGTGCTGACATTGCCCTGTGGATCTTTAATAGTATAACCATACGCACCGATATACTGGAAAGGGTTTACCCTGTCGTTACCTAACTTGCCCCATGAAGCCCTTATTTTTAAGTTGCTAAACAGATCCTTCGGCATAAATGATTCTTCGCTAATTACCCATGCTGCAGAAGCCTGCGGGAAAAACCCAAACCGGGTTGCCTGAGGGAAGATAGGTGAACCATCATACCTGGCGCTGAATCCAAGGAGGTACTTACTCTTATATGCATAATTTACACGTCCAAAATAATTTTGCCTGGCAGATTCCGTAGCGCTGCCACTGTTACTTCCATTTGCAGGGGTTGGGCTACCGGCAAAAAGTTGATCAATTAGCGGAGAATCGAATCCAAGGCGTTGTGCATAGAAATTGTTATCCTTATACGTCATTTGCTCATAGGAAACAAATGCGTTAATTTTATGGTCTTCATTTATAGTAGTATTATAAGAAAGTTTTAGGTTTTCAGTACTTCTGAAACTTTGAGCAAAATCCTCTCTCAATCCAATATCTTCTACTGATCTTGATGGTACCTTTACAATATCTCCTGCTGCGTTTTTTTCAAAATAAAACCATGTATAGTTAAAAGCTTTATTATAGTTCATCGTTTTATCCATAGAGGCAAAACCATCTAAAGCCAACCCTTTTACAAAGGGCATGTTGTATTTGAACTTAAGCGTGCCGCTGTAAACATCGGCTTGATACTTACGGTAACCCGGGCTTAGAATTCTTGCCGCCGGATTTAATTGCGACCATCCTATGGCCGGATAACGATAATCCCCACCCAGATAAGCTTCTTGTAATGGACTGGTATTTGCAAGGTATCCAATTTCTCCGCCGGGGCCGCCTTGAGGGGTCTGAGTATCTTTTTCTCTTAATGCAAGATCGAGCCCTACATCAAAATTATCTGTAACCGATACGTCCAGGTTATTCCTAATATTGTATTGATTAAGTTTTGATTTATTATCGCCACGAAGAATCGCCCCTTGCGCAGCTGTACCAATTGAAGTAAAATATTTTATTTTTTCAGAACCGCCCCGCATTGTTAGAGATTGCCTGGATTGATTGGCAGGGGGGCCAATCAATGCATTCCACCAGTTTTCTCCCCTTCTTGTTCCATCAGTAAAGGCCTGAACCAATGCATCCGGAAAGTCAGGAGGTGTGCCTTCTAATGTTCTTCTATCATTAAGAACTTTCATATATTCAAGTGCATTGGCAGACCTAACTTTCATTGTTGGGGATTGATCTGAAAAGTTAGTGCTAAAATCAAAAGATGGCTTCCCGGTTTTACCCCGTTTGGTAGTTACTAAGATAACGCCACCCGCCGACTGTGCACCATAAATAGCAGCAGAAGCGTCTTTCAGCACAGAAATAGATGCTATATCATGCGGATCCAAACGGTTAAGCCCATCAGGATCTGCATTTGCCACCCCATCAATAACTATTAATGCGGAGCTATTCCGGTAGGTATTATATCCTCTAACCAAAATTTGTGCATCATCAAAACCCGGGGCAGCGCTTGTTTGATTTACATATAATCCTGGCAATCTGCCCGATAAGGAATTAGACAGGGACAATTCGTTTGATTTCGTAAGCTCCTTACCTGTTGTTTGTACAACGGCATTGGTAAGCTCCGATTTTTTTTGAGTACCATACCCAACAACAACTACCTCGTCAAGCTTTTTTAAATTTACTTCCATCTTTATGTTAATAACAGATGAAGAACCTACTGTTATTTCTTTGTTCAAATACCCGATATAAGAAGCTACCAGAATACTGCTTTCATCCTTCACTTTAATGGTGTAATTTCCATCATGATCGCTAATGGAACCATTCTTAGTACCTTTTTCCAGAATACTGGCCCCTGGAATCCCAAGTCCATTTTCATCTGTTATTTTTCCTGTAATAGTTATACTTTGGAAATTGCTCGTTCCATATTCACTAATATCAAGGGCTTTTCCCGCATTATTTATTCGGGGAGGAGGAGTATTTGCCCATACTTCCGGGCAAAAAAAACAGGTTAAAACAAACCCACAAATAGTGAATTTAGTTATATACCTAATATAGTGTAGTAATTTATATTTCATAATTGGCAATTAATGGTTGATAAAAATTAAACTTGAGTTCCATAATTCTTTGTTGCGACCCACACAACAAGAACCTTTAAATAAAAGGTTTGATCCTTTTCTAAGGGCTGTTTATTTTTTCCATATTTTTAGTTTGCTGCCTAACCAGCAAGATTTAAATGTTTATTTTTTTCAATAAAAAACGGAACTACATAGTTTATTGAAAATATAGGTGCAATATTATTTAAATGTAATTATGTATATACATAATATATAAAAGTAAAATTTTACTCCTCTGGGGGCATGAGATGCATATCTAAAGAAGAAAAAATTTTAAGGCTTAATAATTATCTGATTTTCAGTTTTTGAAAACTAAAATAATTTAATTAAAATATAAATGTAATTTTGTACATATGTAATTATGTACATACATTAATATCAAATGTAAAAAAAAATAATTATAACTCACAAATTTTTTTTATTCAGGAATTTGGTATGTATTAGGGGGAATAGGAATATTTTATATTTAATAAAATGCTGATTTTCAATTTTTTGAAAAAAAACAATTAATACTTATATAAAATACAAAAAATATTTTCGGGTTTTGCCAGTTTCACTGAAACCAGCAACCGCTTCAAAATAATAAAACCTGCTGGCAGCTTCATATTATTTTTTTGTATTAAGATAAAAAATAATATGAGAGGTAGCACAAAACACAATAGTGCTGATATTTTTTTCCGATACTTTATTTTAAAATGATACGCATATGAAATCTGTTCTTAACATTCTTTTTTTTGCAACCATTTCCTTGTTTTTTTTCTCTTGCAAGCAAAACCCTCAGCTTTTTCAATTAATATCTTCGGAGCATTCCGGAATTCATTTTAATAATAAGATAGTTGAGAGTGATTCCATCAATCCTATTGATGTAACAAATATGTACAACGGAGGCGGTGTAGGTGTAGGTGATTTTAATAATGATGGTTTACAAGACATCTACTTTACCGGAAACATAGTATCTAATAAATTATATTTAAACAAAGGGAACTTGCAATTTGAGGATATTACAAAAAGTGCGGGGGTAAGCGGGGATGGTAAATGGTGCAAAGGTGTAACTGTTATAGATATTAATAATGACGGATGGATGGATATCTACGTTTGCGCATCCATGGATAAAAACCCGGAAAAGAGAAAAAACCTTCTTTACATTAACCAGGGCCTGGATAAAAACGGGCTGCCATATTTTAAAGAAATGGCTGCAGAATATGGATTAGATGATACTACGCATTCAACCATGGCCACCTTTTTTGATTATGATAACGATGGCGATTTGGATATGTACCTGGTAGTAAATCAGATCCCTCCAAACGTAAATCCATCAATTTTTAGACCTAAAGTTACAGATGGCTCTTTTCCAAGTACGGGCCGGTTATATAGAAATGACTGGAATACTAAGCTCAAACATCCTGTATTTACAAATGTTACCAAGCAGGCTGGGCTTACCATTGAAGGTTACGGCCATGGAGTAACTATTGCAGACATTAATAAAGATGGATGGAAAGATATTTTTGTGACCAATGATTTTATCTCAAACGACCTACTTTATATAAATAATCATGATGGAACTTTTACAGAAAAAGCGGCATCCTATTTTAAACATACTTCTGCAAATGGAATGGGGCAAGATGTGATAGATATTAATAACGATGGCCTATCTGATGTAATAGAACTAGATATGAACCCCGAAGATAATTATCGCAAAAAAATGATGCTGAGTTCAAGTAGCTATCAGGCATTTCAACTCAACGATTTTTTTAAATACCAATACCAGTATGTAAGAAATACCATACAGATTAACCAGGGCCCAAGAGTAAATTCAAACGATTCAATTGGCGATCCGATTTTTAGTGATGTTGGGTACTTTTCAGGTATGTCAGCAACGGATTGGAGCTGGAGTCCATTAGTTGCTGATTTTGACAATGACGGCTTTCGCGATGTAATTATTACCAACGGCTTTCCGAAAGATATAACGGATCACGATTTTATTACTTTTCGGAAGGATGCTTCGCCCATTATCCCAATGTCTTATACTTTGAAGCAAATACCGGAAGTAAAGCTGCACAATTACGCTTTTCATAATAATGGAAATTTAACCTTTGACGATGTTTCTAAAGACTGGGGGCTAACCGCCGTTACCTTTTCAAACGGAGCTGTTTATGCTGACTTAGATAATGATGGCGATCTGGATATGATTATTAATAATATCAATGATGAGGCTTCAGTTTATGAGAATACAACGATGGATTCTAAACCGATAAACGAACACTATTTAGATGTTAAACTTATAGGAGATTCTATGAACAGGAATGGGTTGGGAACATGGATAGAGCTATATTATGGTGGTAAGCAACAGGCTTATGAGGAAACACCATATCGTGGCTATTTATCTTCTATACAGTCAAACCCTCACTTTGGACTGGGGAATGTTTCCATTATTGACTCTATGGTTGTAAAATGGCCCAATGGTAAAAAACAGGTTTTACAAAAAGTACACACCAATCAAACAATAAGTGTTTCAAATGCAAATGCAAAGATCAATTATTCATGGGACCATTCAATGATTGCGCCAAACACACTTTTTAAAGAAGTATCTGATTCTTTGAATATTCACTATGCGCATTCCCAGAAAGATTTTATTGATTTTACTATTCAAAAATTACTACCGCATAAGTTTTCAGAATATGGGCCAGCGCTAGCTGCCGGTGACCTGAACGGCGACGGATTGGATGATATTATTGTAAGTGGAAATTCTGACTTTGGGACCACTATCCTATTCCAGCAGGCTAATGGCACTTTTATAAAGAAAGCGCTGCCACAGCAGTCTGAAAAAAGCATATTGCAGTTGCAGGATTTAGGTGTGACCCTATTTGATGCTGATGGCGATGGCGACCTGGATATATTTATAGCCCGTGGTGGTTATGAAAACAAACCTAATTCAGAAGCTTATCAGGATATTCTTTACATTAATGATGGAAAGGGAAATTTTTCAATTGATTCTTTAGCGCTGCCCCGAAATTTCACAAGTAAATCATGTGTGAGGGCAATTGACTATGACAAAGACGGAGACCTTGATCTCTTAATTACCGGAAGGGTTGAACCTTGGAGCTACCCCAAACCGGTATCAAGTTGTATCTACCGGAATGATTCCAAAAATGGTAAAATAAAATTCACCGATGTTACCAGCCAGGTAGCAAAAGACTTAAATAATATTGGCCTGGTATCTGATGCAATGGTTACTGATTTTGATAATGATGGATGGCCTGATCTGGTTTTGGCCGGAGAATGGATGCCCATTACATTTTTGAAAAATGATAAAGGCACTTTTAAAAATGTAACTCCAAAAACGGGCCTGTCAAATCAAATTGGATGGTGGAATAGTATCGCCGCAGGCGATTTTGATAACGATGGAGATATTGATTATATAATAGGAAACCTTGGACAAAATTCTTTTTATAAAGCAAGCCAGCAGTATCCAGTATCAATTTATGCAAAAGATTTTGATAGCAACGGGAGCTACGATGCCTTCCCTTCTTTATTCCTTCCTGCAAGCCAGGAAGACCCGACAAAAAAAGAATTTCCGGCACAAACAAGAGATGACATTGTAAAACAAATGATAGGAATGCGTTCAATATTTCAGAATTATAAATCGTACGCTACTGCTACAATGGATCAACTGTTTTCGAAAGAACAATTAAAAGACGCATTAATATTAAAAGCAAATAATTTCAATTCCTGCTATTGTAGAAATGACGGTAATGGTAAATTTACCCTGATTCCCTTACCTTTTCAGGCTCAACTATCCACTTTAAATGGAATGACTGTAGACGATTTTGATGGTGATGGTAACCTGGATGTGGTAATCAACACAAATGATTACGGAGCCGATGTAACCGTTGGCCGTTACGATGCATTGAATGGGTTGATGCTAAAAGGAGATGGTAAAGGTAATTTTATTCCGCAAACGATTCTTGAAAGTGGCATTTTTATTCCGGGCAATGGCAAGGCATTAATAAAATTTAGGGGTAAAAATGGTAAATATCTGCTGGCCGCCGGGCAAAACCGGGGCCCCCTCAAAGTATTTGAACTTAAAAAAAATACTAACAATATACCTTTGCAGCCCAATGACATAAGTGCTGAAATATCATTTAGAAATGGTAAAAAACAAAGGATGGAATTTTATTATGGCTTTTCTTTTTTGTCACAATCAGCAAGATTTTTGAGCATTGCTAAAAATGTTACATCTGTAATTATTTCCGATAGTAAAGGCAAAACAAGGAAAATGATTTTTTAAGCCATTAAACCGTTTTATATCTATTTATTTTTACAAATTGCAGGATCATCATATAATTCACTATCATTAACTTTGGGTATATCTCTACCTAAAGCTTCCAATTCTTTATCCCCATCGAACAAAAGAGGGAAAAATCGGCTATCCAGAAGTTTATCCTGAGGCATGGCAGGAAAACTTTTCAATGCTTCCAATCTGTCATATCCAGCTGTGTTCCCCAACGTACGATGATCCATAGCATTAATTACCACAGCTCTTCGCGGTTGTTCAGAAAAGTTTTCATACGATCCATGCATGGTTAAGGGGTGGTGAAAGCTCGCATAGCCTCTTGGCAATTCATTTGCTACTTTATGTTCAAAAATATCCAGTTGCTCTTCATTTAAAACTTTTTTTACGGCGTTCATATCTCCCGCTAATCCGGTAACAGGTAATAGCCCCCATTTATGACTACCGGGGATAAAATAAAGGCATCCGTTTTCTTTGCTTGCATCGTCAAGGCCTATCCAGCAGGTAAGGTGATGCATCGGCCTGGTAAAAGTCCAGTAAGAATAATCCTGGTGCCAGGCTACAACGCCACCGTGTTTGGCGGGCTTACAAAATAACTGGTCATGAAAAAGCCTGAATGATTGTCCTAACAACTGATATGTCGCCATACGGTACGCCGGGGACCAGATCAAATCATGAAACCCTGGGGTAACCCGCCAAGCTCCAATAGCGTGAAAGAGCACCTTTGCAGAATCTTCGGATTCATTACTTTCGTAATGATAAAACAATTCCTTCTCTGCTTCACTTAAAGATTGTAGCTTTACAAGTTCCTTATTTAGTATATCCACCTGCCCTTCTGACAGTATCTTAATACCACGAACAAACCCATCCTTTTTAAAAGAGGAGATTTGCTCCTCTGTCAGTATATATTGTTCCCAATCTTTTGCATTCTTTGGTTGTTCAAACATGCTACTGATCGGATTACTATGATCTGCAAGATCAAGAGATGATTTTAAATTTAAGTCTTTCATAATTGCTCATTAAAAAATACTAAGGTCTTAAATATATGTTCTTCCCAATAAGCCAACTCATGGGAAACAAAATATTCCTCATATATATAAGGAATATTTTGTGTAAGCTGGATATTCCGGGATCTTTGACCACCTCGTTCTGGAATATCAAAAATATCATTCCTAAACACTTTGATAATGCTAATACTTTTATGAGCAGAATCAATTTAGTAATCCATCTAACACAAGTACATAAACTTGGAGAACGGAATCATATGGTCAAGTCCTCCGGAATATCCTATCATAACATCGGGCCAGCACCATTCTCCGCCAGTTAAGCTGGTAGCCATAGTAACAATGATGATCTTTTTCCCTTTATGCAACGCCCCAGTCACAGAGCAGCGGCTCTATGTTCGATGGAAGAAATAGTCAGGATAAAACTTGCTGGCGCATAAGCATGTATGAAAAACGTTACCTTATCTTTGGAAACATAAATCGGTTTCCCTGCTACTTCCCCCCGAAGGTTTACGGGAATCATTTTAGTGTAAGTTGAACCTTTAGGCAATGTAACCGTAATATTACCCGATATACCACCCTGCTCCCACAAACGCAAAACAGTTCCCTTACCATCAGGATTTTCGCCGAAAGCGGTTACCAGCACACCGGTTCTTGAAATAGATATACCGGTATTTTTCGCCGCTAATTTCCCTGCAGCGCCTTCAGCTGTTCCTGTTAATAAAGGTACGCGGGCTTCCCACGATTTTTGAATCAGGTTGGGGGCTGTTGGTGTGTTTTTATCAATAGGCCAGATCCGAACTCTTTCACTCCATGATCCGTCTTGCCATAATGCGAAATTTGTGTTCCACATGTTATTATATAGGTTTACAAATACAGAAGGTATTGTGGGTGTATGCTCTAGTGCAAACTCCCACAACCCGGGTTCTCCTAAGCTAATCAAAGGGGAATCCATTGGTGTAAGCCCGGCTCCTGATTTATCTGCCTGAGTAATTGAAACGCCCGAATTTACAGCCATCAGATACCTGTTAGTACCTGAAACAATGTCTGTTACAGGATTTATCGGGCCACCCAAACGGCCAACTGTGAAGTTAGGGTTCTTAACTAAAAAAGGGAAACAAAGCCATCCACCTTCCGGCTGTTTGTCTGCTGTTTTAGATTCTACAGCCCATTCAACATCAACATGAGCATCATTTCGGGGAAAGGTAAACGTTAAAGTATATTTCTTTGCAAAACCTTGTGTTGCAAGTGAGGTCAAAGTAGCTATATCTGCAATCTCTGAATGCGAAACAGATATTTTCCAATCATTTGGGGTAAATGCTACATATGGCGCTTTTTCAGCGTTAATCATTCCGGGCTTTCCCAAATCATTCAGGCCCCAACCCTCTTTTATCCGGCTATAAACATTCCACCATCTATCAACCTCATTGGTGCTGAACCGTTCATGCAAAAACTGGCCAATAACATATTTAGAGGATTTATCAACTAATTCACGCCCTGTTGTCTTTTCTGTTAATGAAGATATCCCTCCCCTGCTTAAATCAAAAACTATTTTAAAGTTAGGGGTGCTGAATACAGGTTGCTCATCATTGGTAACCGCTAATTCTTTTAAATCATTCTGAGAATAGGTAACGTAACCGGATGGTGCAATTTCTTTCACATAAAAAGTTTTTTCTTTTTCCCATGGATTTGCAACTATTCCCGATCTTTTCCATGGCAGCGGATTATAAACTACCAAACGTTTTCCCGCCACGTTTACAGATTTTGCCAATAAATCAAGATGGGTGTTTAATTCATTACTTACAATATCGTTTGTATTACGGATGTATTGCCGTTTTACGTCATACGAATGCAGCCATTTTCTTTTACTCCCTTCTTTTGTGTTTTCCGCATCACTATTTTTAAGTTTTGAATAATCACCATTTTCAGGAACAGGTTCTGCTTCAGCTTCTGCCATCCATTTCTTCCAATCATCGCCGTAGCTAAAACGCGGACCGTATTCGGCATTCATGCCCCAGGTATGTTCAGCATACAAAAGGCTTTGCTCATAAGCTTTTGCCAGTTTTGCCGAAACAGACCCGGCTGGTGTGCCCCAAATTCCCATTTGCGTATTTAGCCCATCAAGCGCAGATTCTAAAGGGCGGATATTTCGCGCAAGCTTTGTTTCCTGCGGATTTGAAAGCAAGCCGTGAATCCAGGTGTCCGGACAATCACCTTTAACAGTAGGCAGGTTAGGTTTCTCGGCTAAAACAGCTTTGGCAAAATCATCAAGGGTTCCAAAATGAATTTTTATACCTGGCAATTCTTTTTTTGCGTAAGCTAACAATTTAGCTATCTCTTTCTCATTTGGTGGTCCATGATTATCACCAGTCATTTGCATTGCTAAATAATTCTTGCTAGGCCAATCTTTTATAGGCTTGATATCCGATCCATACAAAGGAGTATAGTTGCAGAGAATCTTTGAACCATCGGCACCTTCCCACCAGAATAGTGCTGGAAATCGAGGGTACTGACTTGCCGGATTACAACCTAATTGCAGAAACTTTATACCTGCATTGTTTAATAATGTTGGAAGAATCCAGGAATGACTTGGTACATCGGTCATTTTAGCGCTTATCGCCAAAGGCAGTCCATACTTACGCGCAATATTTGACGAGTAACCCAATCCGCGAACCAAATCTTCATAATCCAACGACTCCGTATGCATGGTAAATGGCAGCCCATGAGCAACTATTGAACCGTCTCTTATCGCTTTTTCTATCCTCGCTTTACGTTCAGGAGTTTGCAAAGGCCCTAATATTTGAGCATAAAGGGGCCATCCGGGTACTGTCCAGGCAAAGCGCTTTTCCTGGGGCAATGTTGCGTTTTTCTCTATAACATTTAACGCATTATCCATCATTTCTCCCCTATATCGCGCAAATACATTCTCCGGTAAATCGGTAAAACCCAGGTCAAAGTGGGTTTTAAATACTACCCATATATCGGTTACTTTTGGTGCATCCTTATGATTGACTTTCTTCGGCTGCGCAAATGCCCCTGTTGCAACCGCCATCATCAGATATAAAATCACCAGTTTTAGTTTCATAATTATTAAAGTTCTATTGTAAAAAAATATTTTGTGTTTTATAAACCTCCTATCTGTCCCAGTGTCGGCTAACTCAACTATTCAACCTATCCTAATCTTCTTAATCTGCTCCAGGTTATCCTATTTATTGCTATTGATCATATCTATCAATCGGTATACTTTTTCCTTTTATATACCTAACTGGGGCTCCTAAACATATTGCTCCCTCCTAAACCTACTTCTATTCTATTATAAGTGAAGTAATTCCGTGTGGCAACATATTAATTGAATTCCCTGCTTCTTCACCCGGCGTTTCATCAGCAACGCATGTTCGTATAGATTGTGGCTTAAAAGAAGGAAATGATAGATTTACCTTTTCCGGTTTATCAGATAATGATCGCAGACGAATAATCATTGACTTTCCATCTTCAGATGTTTTGATGATCGAAATAAAAACGTTCAAATTATCTATTTTTACTAAAGTATTCAGGCTTATTTTTTCTTTAACAGGAGTAGCAATCAGTGGTTGTGATTGTTCAAGCCCAAAACGATTAGCTTTAACCGCATCATAAGCATACTGATGAGGTAATATCCTGTAACGAAAACTCAATTTACCCTCCTGCGACAGCGGAAAATTTGTATGCCAATGATTATTAAGCGCCCAAGAGTATATGGTTGAACTTAATGGCAAATGTTGGATCCATTCAGGCGAATGAAAAGCTCCTCCAATAATATTAGCAGTAATATTACCACTTTCGAAAGTAGGCGCATCCAATGAGCACCAGGTTATCCCCTTGCCTTCATTTGATATATCAAGCCAGCGCTGAAAACAAATCCAATTTCGGTTTGCAGCAGGAAGTTGATCTGCATCTATTTCCACCACGCTCCATGGGACATCAATACGTGTTCGTCCGTTTGGAATGTTAAATGAAAACCCAAAATGAATCCCTTCCTTTTCCGTTATGGCTATTTTATCTACTAAATTATTTATTTCAATTTCCGGCATGCCAGCTATAACACGAACTTCACGGGTCAGCTTATTGCAACCATCGGCTTTTGAAGTCACCTCAATAGCGGCAAGAAGTGGCCCATTCTCTTTAATTAAAGTTTGTACTTCTGTTGGTCCTGTTGCATGTACAGGCTTCTGAAGAGTGGTACTGAAGGGTGTTGTTACATTTGCCGCATATTGCGGGCCACTTGAGGCCGGTTTTCCGCTTCCAAGAAGATACCTAAAACTGTTCATGTTACAGGCATCACCGGGGTTCACAAATTCAACACCTGTTTTATCTTTTAAACTGGTAATATCCCCAGTAACAGGGTCAATCAAAATTTTAACCAACCCATTATCCAGGATATTCCCTTTAGCCATCTTCACACCAGATTTACCCCCGCTTTCAGTACTCAGGGTATAGTTTTTTGTCCCTAATGCGGGAACATCAGATGCTAAAAACACTAATTCGCCTGTACTTAGCCGTTGTGACTCAACCAGTTTATTGTTTTCATCCCGTACGGATAAAACTCCTTCACTTTGATCATTTGAAATTGTGATCAACCCATTGCGTGCCCAGGACAAAGTGTTAAAAACACAGAAAATATTTGACTTATCAGTCGATACAGCGCTAAGCGCATTGGCAAGAAGTTGAATGCTGCTTTTTTCAGCGGTATTAAAGAAATTTTGCTTTACCCCCCATATTTCATCCTGCATATCGGCCTGGTAAGGATTCATATAGCACCAGGTATGTTCTGATCCCATGAGTACATTGCGCCACGCTTCATTCATTTCTGGGCGGGGTGCTTTTTCGCGCGGATGCAACATTGACCAAAGAACGTCTGTTTGAATTAAGCGCTCTTTGGACTTCCGGTTCATAGCTGTCTCTTTAGCTGCAGCCCCCAAACCATCTGTCCAATATTCCGTAAAATCACCTCTGAATGAGGGGATTATATCTCCGTATTTCTTCTCAAATGCCGACATGATATCTGTTGAACTTGCAATAACCAGGTGCGGAAATGCATATTCTTCGTTCCAGCTTTTAACTGCATCGGGCAGGTCAGCATCTATTGGTGTATTATCTGCCATTGCCCATGTCATTGGAAATAAATCGTAGGGATAACTGCTATTACCCTCCAACTGCTTAAGTTTTTCCCATAAATAACCATCGATGAAATTTTCACGGGGATGATCTGTTTTTACGATTTGCAGTAATTTATTTGGATCTTTTTGGCCAGCCATTAAAGGCCAGTATTTAAATCCTTTTTCTCTTGCTCCGGGAGTATAATCGCCGGGTTGAAGAAATAGTACTTTTGAAACGCCATCCTGCCCAATCCACCAGAATGGTTTGAAATTGAATTTGTCGGCTAACCCGGTGCGGTCTGAACCGTTGAACGGGGCGAAAACGTATTTAATTCCAAATTGAGCAGCCATCGGAACGATTCCCCATGACATACCGGGAACATCTGTCTGGTCGATCGTACTTACCGGGACACCTGTTAACTTTTCCAGACGCTTTGCTTCTCCAAAAAACCCGGGAAACTCCTCATCGGCCGTAACACTCGTATTATCATTAATATACCCTGCATCAAGATGGATATATCCCTTTCTGATAGCATCCAATAATTCTTCCCTCTCGGTTGGTGTCGCATTTTTTAAATAACGCTCAACAGGCCACATAACTTCGGGGTTCCAAATATATCGTGCCCCCTCCGGATAGTTTGCCGTTTCCTTTGCCAGCTTCATTCCGTTAATAAGATTGCGCTTATGGATAATTTCGACATTTGCCTGGGTATTTGTGTACCCTATATCAACATGTGCATGTGGGTAAATGTATACTGTCCATTGTCTTTGCTTAGGCAATACAAATGATTTTCTTATGATTTTACTTCCCGCTTTTAATGAAACGAATATTTGTATTTCTTTCTCAACACCAACACCAGATGGAAGTATAATTGTTGCCGTTTCTAATCCATCCTTCCTAAATGGAACAGAGGTGGTTATTGTCCGGCTATCTGCTGTAACTTCTATTTCTGAAGGTTGATATAAATTAGCCCCCTTAAAGGTGAGCACTACTTCTCTTCCTGGCTTGCCATCTTTACAATAACGGTATATGCTTGTTGGTGCACATTCAAAATCATTGGGAAATGGTAATGCTGACTCATTAACTTCAAGCTCAGCTATAAATTTCACTCCGCTCAGGCCATAAACATTGCCTCCCCAATTAGATTCGGCAGCAATAATTACTGACTTTAATGCCTTTTTTTCATTAACGACTATTTCTGATGCTTTTCCATTCAGGTTTTTAGCATCAGGTAATTCCAGTGTAGTTAACTCAAACCAATCAATTTCATTTGTTGTTCCGTACACTTTTATCAAACGAAATCCACGGCTAGTCAGGTTCTCCTGATTATGGTTCCATATCCAAATCTTATTAAAAGATTTTTGAGTTGAAAAATCAAATCTCACCCATGCCTTACATAAAGGCAATCCTTTTGCAGGGATGCTGGCAACAGGATTTTCCGTTGTATGCCACATGGTGAGTGCGCTACCGTTATTATCATGCAGGTTGTTATGAATACCAGAACCGTCTGTTAAATGGTTAACACTTTGGTCTGGACCGAAACTGCTCGATGCCGACGAGGTAATTTCGCTTGCCCGAATATCCTTACTTATTTTGAACGTAGTATTTTGTGCTAAACAACTAAAGCCAATAAGCACAAAAACTAAACTGATTGATAGGGTAATATTTAATGTTTTCATTTTTGATTTTTCAATGTTCCGAAATCACTTTAACGCCTTTGTGTCCTGCTTTAAGCGTAAATTCCTTACCGGCAAAATGGACATTACGTAACTCGCCCGAAAAAGGGCGTGGTGTAGATGGGTCGGCCAAAATACGTCCATTACCGGCTTCAGGAACAAAGCCGAAGAAAGTAGTTATCACAACATCGCTAAAGGCCACGCCACTGATACATTCCTTCATGCAACCCTGCCTTGCTGCAATGCGTACGGGCGCATCATATTCCATACGGTTAGGGCCAAAAAACTCACGGGCCTGGGCAAAAGGGCCTTCGCTTGTAACCACCACCGTACTGCAATAGAATTTATAAGCGCCTTCGGGATCACCCAGGTTCCACATGGTATTAACCGTTAGTGGAACCCAACCGTCATAGGCTCCCATTGGTCCATGATCCGGCCGGTCTGAATTCACCGCTGCAGAATCCTTTAGACTCATGGCACGCATCCAATCACGGGTAAGCAGTTCATTTTTAACAAATGAGACCATCTCTGACTTTTGCTTTCCCGACAGATCTCTTTTCAAAGCGTTACCGGTATAAATAAAGTCTACACAGTGACGCAGTTCCACACGTTTGCCATTTAACTGCCAGGCATTCCAAACCCCGGCGCCCGGCTCGTAAAGCGACATTACTTTGGGAAGTAAAGCAGCAGCTTTTGTCTCAAGTTGTTTAGCACGCATACTATTATTACGCAGCGAATACCATTTGGCCGTCTGCCGCATCATCCAAATATCCTGCGCGTTACAAGATGATACGCAATTGATATAAGCCGGTGCACATTCAAGAAGGTTGTTATTCTCACCGTAATTGGCCAATCCATCATGCCCTTTTGGAAGGGTTTCCCAATCAGTAGCAAGCGCATCCAGGGTTTCTATAACGCTTTTGCCGTTTTCCAGTTTTTCATCCAGAAAAGCACGATCGTTTGTCACACGCAGATATTCGTCAATCGTTTTAAAAATAGTGCATGCGTTGAAGGCATAACCATTGATGCGATTGTAATGAGTCGTATCAAATCCCTTAACATTCCTCAAATCAAGCGCATATCCGCTGGCCTGTCCAGTCCGCGGGTTCTGCACCAACCAGCGGCGCAGCGTTGCCTTCATACCGGCAGGTTCCAGAAGTGCCCATGCGGTTGACTGCATGGATGCATCCCAGTAAAACTGGGTGCCATCTTCACGCTCACCACTTGTAATGAAAGAACGTTTATTGACAGGAAACTGGGTACGTTCTAAAGCTAACATTGTCCATACGCCCACATAGTAGTTACGCATCAGCGCCGCATCATTACTCTTTAAAATGGGTAGATGCCCGGAAAAATGCTTATTTCCGGGAGTAAAAGCATCAGCCCAGCGATTCTCCCAGTTTGTTTTACAAGCATCAAAATAAGAGTTGAACCCGGCAGCCCATTTGATAACATTTGCATCGGTTTGAGCACTTTGTTCAGAAGCTTCGTCCCCAGCAGCAAATTCAATATGCGTAGAACCACCTTTAGGGAGTTCCACCATCCAGCGCCAAACAACAGTATCTTTTTCAACAGATACAGCATCCGGCTTGCGTGCCGGACGTACGACGGACACCACACCTGGGCGCTGTGTGCTATTAGAAACACCAATACCATCAGCCATAAGTTTACCCGGCACATGGAGTGCAAGGGTGATGCGACGCGGCAATATAGTTGTATTAGTTGCAATGATCCGGCACATTACATTTCTTAACTCATTGATCATGCGCGTATCGGTTTCTACCGATGTGCCATTGCAATACTGGTTTCGGCGGAGAGCTTTATAGGGAAAACACCTGGTTTCCATCGCAGGATATTCCTGCCCATCAATGGTCAATGTAGTTATGGGGTGGCCTTTCTTCCAGGGATATATGCCACCCGGATAATAGAAATAGGAGGTCAAATCGCGGTTAACCACCAACATATGATTGAAGTTATGAACAGCCGGCATATTTTCAACCTGCGCCATCGGGATCCAATCGCCAGCCAAATTATCAAGTGTTGGGATACCTAACGCTACAGCGCGCTTTGAAGGGGGAACAGAGATAACCGTATTATGTTGATTTTTTAAAGCAAAGGCTGAAAATGCACTGAGAATAGAAGAAATAAGAATGAAATAAGCGGTATAAGTTTGTTTTTTCATTATGAAATAATTTTCAGGATTAAAGAATCGGGCATATGTATCAGGGGCATATATATTTTATATGATATATTGTTCTAAAATTTATAAATTATGTCTAAAGGTGCTTGGTCAGTTTTCCTTTTAAATAGATATTGCCTATTTATTAACATTACCCGGTTTTCACTTCAAAAAACGTCCCGGCATAGCCGGGACTACCAATCAACTAAACCTCAGGATCTCATCCCTGAAATACTTTTGGCTGCAACACTATTCCACATTTTTTCCATTTCTGTTAGAAAAACCTCACAGGTAATTTTCAATTGATTTAAATGGATAGTTGATTATAGTATGCCATATCTTTATCGGTATATTAAGCTGCATGTTTGAGGCCTGTACCCAGCATTTTGAATGCTGACAGATCGCCTTAAATTGAACTTATATATGATCATTATTTTACTTTAAAGTCTTTTGCTTATTTTTTTATTATCGGTATAAGCTGTCTTCCAAAAGGTTTCGATCATTTCCAGCGATTTACCTTTGGTTTCAGGTATCAGTTTCCAGGTAACCCACAATGCCGGTGAACAACACAGTGCAAATAGCCAGAATGTCCATGAAGAGCCCAGCCCCTCCAGCATTACCGGGGTTAGTTGCCCTACCAAGAAATTGCCTATCCATAATGAAAGTGTCGCCAGGGCCATGGCTTTCCCCCTGATGGCATTCGGAAATATTTCACCTACTACCACCCAGCAAACCGGCCCGAATGAGAAAGAAAAGCAAGCAGTAAAAGCTATAATGAAAATCAATATCCACGGACCAGATGTGATGCCCAATGCAAACAGCGCACCGATGACAATCAACGCAATTACGGCACCACCTATACCGGCAAACAACAGCGGCCTGCGCCCCCATTTATCAATTGTAAAAATGGCTACAAAAGTAAACACAACATTAACCAGCCCTATGGTTACCTGGCCCCCCAAAGCATTATTGAGTGTAAAGCCCGCTTGTTCCAGTATTTTTGGCCCGTAATAAATAACCGCGTTAATACCACATACCTGCGACATAAATGGCAATAACAAACCAATCAAAAGGGCTTTGTGATATACCGGCTTAAATAACTCTTTCAATGATCCTTGCGAATCCTCATCCCCTAACGCTTTAAAGGCCGCTATTTCATTTTTTGCGGCATCAGCGCCGTCAATCTTTATTAAAATGTCTTTTGCTTTTTGTTCTTCGCCCTTTAACAGCAACCACCTTGGTGATTCGGGTACCATGAATAATGAAATAAGGAATATAGCAGCAGGCAAAGCGCCAAGGCCAAGCATAGCCCGCCATACTTCGGTAGAAAAAACCCTATTCATACCATCGCTGCCAAAGAAACCACCTGCGTGGTTAAGCAGATAAGCATTTGAGAAATAGGCAAGCACTATTCCTATAGTTAAAGCCAATTGGTATAGCGAAACCATCATCCCGCGAAAACGCGAAGGTGAAAATTCAGAGATATATAAAGGCGATACCATTGATGCTACGCCGATCCCCAAACCACCAATCAGCCTGAACAATACCAATACGGTGAACGAGCCGGAAAACATACAGCCCAATGCCGAAGCAAGAAACAAAACTGCGGAGAGGATCAGCACTATTTTCCGACCATATTTGTCACTTAGTTTACCAGAAATGCTTACCCCTATAATACAACCCAGTAAGGCACAGCTTACAAACCAGCCTTCGTAATTGGCATCAAGGTTAAAATCGTGTTTTACCAGGCTAACTGTGCCGGAAATTACAGCTGTATCAAACCCGAATAGGAACCCGCCAAGGGCCGCTACCAGGCAAACCAGGTACAGGTAAGTGTTGCTCTTTTTTGTTAAAGTTTTTATTGTTGCTGTGCTCATCGCGTTATTTTAAAAATGCTTTAATAACTTTTGCTTTGCTTTTACCAAGGTTTGTAATCTTATAGCTGTTTGCCGCCGCCGGGACTACAAAAGTTTCGGCATAAGCGAATATTTGGCTTGATCCATCCGCTGTTTCTATCAGTATTGATTCACCTTCAACCAGCATCATCACATGGCAGCAATTATCAGTTTCTATCTTTATCGCACTGTCAAAATCAATGCGGTGTACATCATAAAAATGGTCGGCATGTGTTGGCAAATGGATAAGTTCCCAATCTTTACCAGTTTCTAAAACTTTGGGGGCTGAGATCAACTCTTCCTGTACGCGATTTCCTTTACGCTCAAAATTTAAATTATTAAAGGCATGATCAATATTAATTGGCCGCGGGTTGCCATCAAGATCAAGCCTGAGCCAGTCATACATTTTAAAGGTAAAAATGTATGGGGTGGCGCTTATCTCAAGTACAAGGTTGCCGGCACCAGCGCTATGAACGGTACCATTAGGGATCAAAAACAGATCGTGTTTTTTTGCGGAATGCGATTGTACATAATCGGTAATTGTTACTTCGGAACCTTCATCCTGGCTTTTCTCCAATTCATTCCTGAAAGCTTCAGGATCTATATTTTCCTGGAAACCTAAATATACATGGGCATCCTTTTCGCAATCCAATATATAATAGGTTTCATCCTGGGTAATGGTTTCTCCAAATGTCTCCTGGATGTATTTTAGTTTTGGATGGCATTGGATAGATAGATTACCGCCATCATACGTATCTAAAAAATCAAATCGTATCGGGAACTCATCGCCAAATTGTGCTGCATGTTTGCCTAGTACCTGTTCCTGATTGTGGAACATCAAAAAATCAAACGAAGCTTCCAATAAGTAACCCTCACTTTCAAAAACCAGCCCGTTCTCAGGCACTATCAATTCAAACGACCATGCATAATTGACTACATCTTCATTTATATTGGGGATATGTTGTTTTATCCACTGACCGCCCCATGCCCCAGGCTCAAACCAGGGCCTAACCCGGATTGTTGAATGACAAATCTTGTTTAGCCCTTCCTTAAAATCGGCTGCCAGCATCCAGTTAATATCTGTTGGCCATTGCCCATCTGCTAATACAGTTATTTTATCAAGTATTGCTTTTTTATGCTGATTTAGTAAAACCCAATCCACAAAATAAGATCTTTTATACATCAGAAAAGGCTCTTCCATTTGGTTATTACCCATGTTGGTGACTGAACCAGCCCGCATCCGGTATTGTAATTCATTTTTTGGAAGGTCTATATAAATTATGGGAGAATCCCAATTTATTAATGAAGCGGCCGTACCAATTGCAATATTAATATCATACCCATTGTCCGGTAATTGTGCGGCAAGGTCCTCAAATACATAAAGGTCTTTAAGTTCAAGCAAACACCTGGTTCCCCATACAGATTCCGGTACACCCAGGTAGGGTTGTACAATGGTTTCAATTTCTGAAACGGGCTTCAAAAAAGCTGCGGTATCAATCCAGTTTACCTTTAAACCTGTAGCTGCCATTTGCTGTTGAAGTGCCGATTTAATCTTATCCCAAAACACCCCTGCATAACCATCTATAATAACAGTTTTTTGTTCTACAATCCATTTTGCAAGCGAACCATAGCCATTGAAAATCTTATTTTCACCAAGTGAATAAGCCGGATAAATGTTATAAATACCTTCCAATGCATTATCCTGCTCCAATTTAACGGGCATTAAAAATTGTGAAGATTTACGAAGTGCTATTTCTACTGGCGTTTGATCAAAAATTCGATTATTCAATTGGTTAGAAGTCATATTTGTTATAGTAATGTATGGGTATATTTAGCAAGCAAAAACTTTGCATTATACTAATTTGCAATAATTAACACATATACGATATATGTTATAATGTACAAACATATAAATTAAAAACAATTATTTAAAGTTTATTTGCAGGGTTTGTAATAATGTTACAGTTGCGTTTAATGTACAAACAAATCAACTAATTTTCAAAATGCTTATTATTGTAAATATATTTATATAAATGAAATATTCCATCGACCACAAAAGCCCTATTCCCCTGCATATACAAACAGAAATGCTTTTAAGAGATATAATTGCAGAGGAAGAATATAAAAATGGTAAAACTTTACCTAATGAAGTGGACCTGGCAAAACAATTGGCCATATCCCGTACCACATTAAGACAAGCAATTAATAAGCTTGTTTTTGAAGGTTTGCTTGTGCGGAAAAAACGAACCGGCACAAAAGTGGCCCAGGCCGCCGTCAGCTCAAAATCAAATAATTGGTTAAGCTTTTCGCAGGAAATGAAATTAAGGGGCATACTGATCAAGAACTTTGAGTTGCATGTAACATGGGTATACCCGGATGAAGCCCTTGCTAATTTCTTTGAAATAAAGACCGATCGTAAACTATTGAAGATGGAAAGGGTAAGAGGTAAACCGAATGAGCCTTTCGTGTATTTTGTTTCGTACTTTCATCCACGTGTTGGGTTAACAGGTGACGAGGATTTTAAAAAACCATTATATGAAATGCTGGAAAACGATCACTCTGTTATTGCCACCTTGTCAAAAGAAGAAATCAGTGCAAAAGCTGCTGATACATTTATTGCTGCTAAACTTAAAATAGCGGTCGACAGCCCTGTACTATTTCGAAAACGGTTTGTTTTCGACCAGGGGGAGCGGCCGATAGAATTTAACCTGGGTTATTATAAAGCAGATAGTTTCGTATATACTGTTGAAAGTTCAAGATAGGTAAGTTAAAATCCATTCGCAAGCATAAGTAGAAGCTTGTTTTTATAAAGCTTTTCTTTATAAATATTTAATTCGCAGATTCTAAAAAAACCTTTAACACACCATTGCTTCTTTCCAAATTTTTCTTTGAGGGATAAGATTAATATATGCTACAAGCATATTGCCAATTTCGCTTAATCATATGACAAATACGAGAAATTACAATCACTAAACATTTGTCATTTTTACAGACCATTATAGACTTTTTTTGATTTTAAAATATCAAAACCATTGATATTAAGAACGAACATGAAAAACATCTTTATAACTACTGTTTTAATAATTGGCATTTCTATAAAAGGACTGGCTCAGCAACAGCAGGACCTGGCCGCACAAATCATGGCAGATAAAAAGTTGGACACAGTATACTCAAAAGCCACAACTCTTTTAAGTAAAGGCTTTAACGCTGGTGATGGTTACCCCCAGGTTTGGATACGTGACTTTAATACGTTTATTGAAACTTCCTGTAAAGTTTACAGCCGGGACAGCATACGGGCAAATCTGCTTACTTTTCTCAGGCTTCAACAACCCAACGGCGAAATTGTGGACGGCTATGTATTGAAGGGCCATGTAACCTGGAACGACCCTAATATTTACACCTCTCCTAATGATGTTTCCCATGTGGGTTTTAAAAACACAGTTGAAACAGACCAGGAAACTTCGCTGATACAGGCTATAGGTAAATACATCCGTATAACTGGCGACAGCTCAATTTTGCAGGAAATAATAGCGGGAAAAACCGCGTTACAACGCCTGGAAATGGCTATTGCTTATTTGCAAAAGAACCGTTACTCAGGCAAATATCATCTTTTAACCGGAGCTACAACACAGGACTGGGGAGATGTTCAGATAGAGGGCGGCGCGGTAGTTGATATTGATAAAAACACCCATTGGGCTATTGATATATATGATAACGCCATGTTTGTTATAGCGCTTAATGATATGGCCGGTTTTTATAAAACAGAAACAGACCGAAAAAAGTGGCAGCAGCTAAAAGCTAATACCATCAACTCGATAAGGAAATATCTTTGGGATATAAAAAAACATAAATTCATTCCGCATTTGTATCTTGATAAATCACCATTCCCGGCAAGTTTTGATGAAAACAAAATCTATTTTCATGGCGGAACGGCTATAGCTATTGAAGCAGGAATTTTATCAAAAAATGAAATTATGCTTGTTAATCAGGACATGTTACACAATGTTAAATTATCTGGCGCTCCTTCTATTGGCTTAACACTTTACCCAATCTATCCGGAGAATATTTATAAAAACTCCTCAGCGTCAAAACCATATATATATCAAAACGGAGGAGACTGGACCTGGTTTGGTGCAAGAATGATTCGGCAGCTAATAAGGCATGGCTTTATTAAAGAAGCGTATACAGAATTACAACCCATGCTTAACAGAACAATCAAAGACAAAGGTTTTTATGAATGGTATGGCATCGATGGTAAGCCTAATGGTTCCGCTGCTTTTAAAGGCTCAGCGGGTGTATTGGCAAAAGCTATAGATCAATTGAAAGAGTGGGCAAAACATAATTAAACAGGTGTTAAATTCAATGATGCAGTAACCGCCATTTATCTAATAAATTATCCTTTGCTTAAGGTAAAGGGTCAACTTTTTACTTTAGCTTACCTCAATTTTAGTAGGGTTTCATTCGCAGGGGCTTACAAGCTATAATCGCAACATTTTCTTAGATAAACTTAATGCTTTAATCCTTTGCTTTAGAATAACTAAAAAATTTCTGTATCCACCCATTGTTGAGTTCTTTCATAAAGAACTCAACAATATTTTCTATAAACAGGGGTAGCTTCCTGCCAAGCCGACTCACTCTATTTCACATTTCACTAATTTTTGGGGATCAAAAAAGTGGTTCAGCGGACCGTGACCTTCTCCAGTCTTTACATCCCTGCCCTGCTCTATTGCCTGTTGAATATATTTTTTACTGTTTGATATGGAAATATTCAGATCGTTTCCTAATGCTGTAAAAGAAGCAATGGCAGATGAGAGGCTGCATCCTGTTCCATGTGTATTAACGGTATCAATAGCTGTAGATCTGAAAATACGCTCATTACCCTCTTTGTCCAGGTAAACATCAAACAGGTCAGGGCCTTTTAGATGTCCTCCTTTGATCAGTACTGCATGACAACCGTATTCCATGATCCGTGCAGCGGCCGTTTTCATATCGCCGGGGGTTTTGATGTCCATTCCGGCAAGGATAGCCGCTTCATCTAAATTGGGAGTCACTAATGCGGCTATAGGGAACAAGTATTTTTTTAAAGTTTCCACAGTATCCCCGGCGATCAAACGGTCGCCACTGGACGCCACCATCACCGGGTCGAAAATAACCGGGACATTGGGATATCCACTTAAGGCTTCGGCAATGCCAATAGCCAATTCGGCGCTGTGCATCATCCCGATCTTAATCGCAGAGGGTTTAAGATCATCCATCACCGCTTTGATCTGCGCTTTTACAAACTCGACTGGAATAGGGTGAATACCACTAACACCTAAGGTATTTTGTACCGTAACCGCGGTGATAGCCGTGGTTGCAAAACAACCCAGGGCGCTTATCGTTTTTAGATCGGCCTGTATACCGGCCCCTCCGCCACTGTCTGATCCGGCAATGCTCAGTACTACCGGGTATTTATATTTGCTCATCTTAGATCACCCCGTTTTTTAAACTGTACATTTCGCCTTTGTACAAAGGCTTTAATAGTTGGATCGCCATCTTACTGCGCTGACCGGTCTGGCAACAAAATATCAATTTTTTGTCCTGCGGCAATTCATCAATATGTTCTTTCAATTCGTATAAAGGAATGTTGATCCCACCGATATTATAATCTTCAAACTCATACGTTTCACGCACATCAACCAGGTAGATTTGATCTGCAGATTCGCTTAGCCACGCATTCAGTTCGTCTATCGTTAGCTCATCGGCAGGTGCGGGCGCCACTGTGGTGATGTTTTTTACCTGAACCTGTTTTTGTAGTTTCCCGACTTTAAAAATACTAGTGGTGTTATCAAGCGCACTCATGGTCATCAATTTACCCGACAGGGTTTCGCCAATACCGCAAATGATCTTGATAGCTTCATTTGCCATATAGGTTCCTATGATGCCGGGCAAAACACCCAACACACCGATCCCGGCACAATTGGAAACTTCATCAGCTGGCGGTGTTTCGGGAAATACATCTCTGTAATCGGGTCCATCCTGATAATTAAACACAGATACATGACCTTCAAACTTAAATATAGAACCAAATACAAGCGGCTTATTTAAAGCCACACAGGTATCATTGACCAGATAACGTGTCTCAAAATTATCGGAGCCATCGATCACCATGTCATAAACCCCGCAAATAGCTTCCGCATTAACTGATGTAAAGCGTACCGGATAAGCCGTAATAAAAGTATGCGGATTGAGCAATTCGAGTTTTTCTTTGGCAAGGACCGCCTTTAAGCCACCAACATCATTCAGGCCGTATAAGATCTGCCGGTGCAGGTTGCTGATATCCACGATATCAGCATCTACGATACCGATCTCACCGACCCCGGCTGCAACCAGGTATTGCAACACAGGGCAGCCCAAACCGCCAGCGCCGATCATCAGCACTTTAGCGTTCTTTAGTTTTTCCTGCCCTGTTATTCCGATCTCAGGTAAAATGATCTGCCTGCTATACCGTTTGAGTTCTTCGCCTTTTAACATACCTATTGCGCTAAACTGTTATCCCAATCTTTCCAAACCGGTTCGTAACCTTGCGATCTGATGACTTGTGCAATTTGTTCCGGGCTGCGTTCGTCGCTGATCTCAAATTGTTCCAGCGACTCCGGTTCAACGGCATATCCGCCGGGATTGGTTTTTGATCCTGCGCTGATATTGGTTATACCTAACTTGACAATATTGTTCCGAAAGTTTTCAGATTCCCGTGTGGACATTGAGAGTTCTACCTCTTCGTTAAATATCCTGTACGCACAGATCAGCTGTACAAGTTCGCGGTCGCTCATTTCCACTTTAGGTTCTAAGCCCCCGCTAAATGGCCTCAAACGGGGGAAGGACAGGCTATATTTAGTTTGCCAGTAATTTTTCTCTAGGTAATTAAGGTGCAGTGCCGTGAAAAAACAATCGGTGCGCCAGTCTTCCAGGCCGATCAATATGCCTAAACCCATTTTGTGAATTCCAGCCTGGCCCAGCCTGTCAGGGGTTTCCAGGCGATACCTGAAGTTGGATTTCTTCCCTTTGGGATGGTGTTTTTTATAATCTTCCTGATGATAGGTTTCCTGGTAAACCAGCACCGTGTTCAAGCCATAAGGGGTTAGTTGCAGGTAATCTTCCAGGTCAAGCGGCTGCACTTCCATAGAGATATGTGCAAAATGCGGACGGATCAGATCGAGTACCTTTTTGAAGTAGTCCACATGAACGGTTTCGTTATCTTCCCCGGTCACTAAGAGCACATGGTCATAGCCCATAGCTTTAATAACGCTAACCTCCTGCATGATCTCCATTGGCAAAAGTGTTTTGCGCTTTACCTTATTATCATAGCTAAAACCGCAATAGGTGCAAATGTTTTTACACTCATTTGATAGGTAAAGCGGTACATACATTTGTATCACTTTGCCAAAACGCTTCTGGGTCAATTGCTGGCTGATAGCCGCCATTTGCTCCAGGTATGGCGCTGCCGCCGGGGATACCAGGGCTTTAAAGTCTTCCAACGTTCGTTTACTGGCAGCTAATGCCCGTTCTACATCTTGCCCCGTTTTGGCATAGATGCCCGCTTTGGTTTCGTCCCAATTATAGGTGTTGAAAATATCGCTAAAGTTATTCATCTAAAAAGGAGATTAAGGGGCTGCTTGCCACTGCGTGAGTTACCGGCAGCGCCAGTTTAGCTTCAAAAGCCAGCCGTCCGGCTTCTACAGCCATTTTAAATGCTTTTGCCATTTGTACCGGGTTGCCCGATACCGCGATAGCGGTATTCACCAAAACGGCATCGGCGCCGATCTCCATTGCCCAGGCCGCATCAGATGGTGAGCCGATGCCTGCATCTACAATCACCGGTACATTGCTCTGGCTGATGATGATCTCTAAAAAATCGATAGTTTTTAAACCCTTATTGCTACCTATCGGCGAACCCAGCGGCATCACTGCCGAAGTGCCCGCATCTTCCAGCCGTTTACACAGCACCGGGTCAGCGTGGATATAAGGTAATACGATAAAGCCCAATTTGGCCAGTTCTTCTGTCGCTTTTAGGGTTTCGATGGGGTCAGGCATCAGGTACTTAGGATCGGGGTGTATTTCCAGTTTTATCCAGTTGGTTTCTAATGCTTCCCTTGCCAGTTGTGCTGCAAATACTGCTTCTTTGGCGTTACGCACACCCGACGTATTGGGTAAAAGATTAATATGCTGATATTTTAGCCGGTTGAGCAGGTCATCCTGGTCATTGTTTTTTATATCCACACGTTTGAGGGCAACGGTAACCAGTTCCGAGCCTGAAGCGAGCAGGGCTTCTTCCATCAGAATGGAAGAACTGAATTTACCGGTTCCGGTAAATAAACGGGAATTAAAGATTTTATCGGCTATGGTTAACATGGGGTTTTGCTTAAATAAGTTCATTTATTTCCGGGGTATTCAACCGCTGATAGCTATAATCAACAATGGCTTTCGGGTCTGCGGCCCTGGTAATCGCGCCGGATATCGCAACACCATAGAGGCCGGCATCCATCAGCGAGGTGATATCGTCAGGCAATACACCGCCAATACCGATAACGGGAACGGCCATGTTTGCAGCAAGCATTTGTTTTATGATGGCCTTAAAGCCTTCCAGACCTAAAATCGGGCTTAGCTTTTCTTTGGTTGTCGTGAACCGGTAAGGGCCGCAACCAATATAGTCAACCCCTTCGGCCACCCTTTGCTGAACATGCTGAAAGGTATTCGCCGTTCCCCCGATGATCATTTTTTGACCCACGATACACCTGGCCTGGGTGACAGACATATCCTGCAAACCCAGGTGTACACCATAAGCCCCCGCTTTTAGTGCGATCTCAGGGTGGTCATTCACGATCAATTTCGCACCATGCTGGTTGCATAACTTGTTCGCTTCTATGGCGTATTCCAGGATCATATCGGCGGGCTGGTTCTTAACCCGGAGTTGCACCCATTTGCAGCCTGCTTCCAATGCCTGGCTAATGGCGGTCAGGTGTGACCCGTTTTCGGGTTGCTGTGAAATATAATGTAGTTTATCGATCATGGTATTCGTGTTATATTTAATCTGGCAGATTTTCCTGTAATTGATTAAAACGCGATATCGCCTTATCCGGCTGGTTCCAAAGCGTCCCCAATACGGCGGCTCCATCAAATCCCATTCGCTTGATATGGCGCAAATTGGATACTTCCACTCCACCTAAAGCGATCACTTGAGGTTTGGTATTGGTTTTATCCAATCTAAAATCACCGGTTAATTTACTTTGATGGCCGGGCTTAGATATGCTATTAAATACCGGCCCATAAAAAACATAATCAAAATGCCCTAAATAAGGAAGTATCGAAAGATCATGGACAGAGGTGCTTAACATAAATCCCTCATCCAGGTAATTTTGCCACTTTTCAACGCTTAATACTTCCCGCGCCTTTTCTGTATAATGCAATCTTTTAATCCCGTATTCAGACGCGATCTCATGATACTGGTGTAAAGCGATCCGGTCATAAAAACGTGATGCAATACCATTCAATAAATCTTTTATCGATTGAATATCGCTTTCCGGTTTCCGAAGATGAAAACATTTCAAACCCGCCATAAACAGGTTGTTGATGAGCATAGGCTCATTAGCAACAGGGATCGGGTTTGAAATAATGATCAGCTCCATACTACAAATAAATTTCGCTCCCTTTTTGTAAAAACTCTTTTGATTTTTCTTCCATTCCTTTGGATAGCGCATCATTTTCACCCATGCCATTTTCTTTGGCATAGTCTCGGACATCCTGGGTTATCTTCATCGAGCAGAAATTAGGGCCACACATGGAGCAGAAATGGGCGATCTTGGCACCATCGGCAGGCAGGGTTTCGTCATGAAATTCCCGGGCTGTGTCAGGATCTAGCGACAGGTTGAACTGATCCTCCCAACGGAACTCAAAACGTGCTTTGCTTAAAGCGTTATCACGGTATTGCGCACCCGGATGCCCTTTGGCCAGATCGGCTGCATGGGCTGCAATTTTATACGTGATCACGCCATCTTTCACGTCTTTTTTGTTAGGCAGGCCTAAGTGTTCTTTGGGTGTAACATAACAAAGCATCGCCGTACCGAACCAGCCGATCATAGCCGCGCCAATAGCGGAGGTGATATGATCGTAGCCGGGTGCAATATCTGTGGTTAAGGGGCCTAATGTATAAAATGGTGCTTCACCGCAGTGTGCCAGTTGCTTATCCATGTTTTCTTTGATCATATGCATCGGGATATGTCCGGGGCCTTCAATAATCGTTTGCACGTCATGTTTCCACGCGATTTTGGTCAGTTCGCCTAAAGTTTCCAGTTCACCAAATTGCGCAGCATCGTTGGCATCGGCAATACAGCCGGGCCTTAATCCATCGCCCAATGAAAAGGCAACATCATAGGCTTTCATGATCTCGCAGATCTCTTCGAAATGCGTGTACAGGAAGTTCTCTTTATGGTGTGCCAAACACCATTTAGCCATGATAGAACCGCCACGCGATACGATACCCGTAATACGCTTAGCGGTAAGCGGTACATAACGCAGCAGTACGCCGGCGTGAATGGTGAAATAATCTACCCCTTGTTCGGCCTGTTCGATCAAAGTATCCCTGAAGAGTTCCCAAGTCAGGTCTTCGGCTTTGCCATTTACTTTCTCTAAGGCCTGGTAAATCGGTACGGTACCGATCGGCACAGGTGAATTGCGGATGATCCATTCGCGGGTTTCGTGGATGTTTTTGCCTGTAGAAAGGTCCATGATCGTATCTGCGCCCCAGCGGCAGGCCCATACGGTTTTTTCGACTTCTTCTTCGATACTTGAAGTAACAGCGGAGTTACCGATGTTGGCATTGATCTTCACCAGGAAATTACGCCCGATGATCATCGGTTCGCTTTCGGGGTGGTTAATATTGGAAGGGATGACCGCGCGGCCACAGGCCACTTCCTGACGTACAAATTCCGGGGTGATATAGCCTTTAGGCGTATTAGCGCCAAAGCTTTGACCGGGGTGCTGGTGCGACATCACCTCATACTGGCCGTTCAATTGCTCCTTTAATAAATCGATACGCTGGTTTTCGCGGATAGCGATATATTCCATTTCGGGTGTAATGATGCCTTTTCTTGCATAATGCATCTGCGATACGTTCATGCCTGGTTTGGCTTTATAAGGCTTGCTAATGTGTGCAAACCTTAAGGCGTCCAGGTTTTGATCGTTGGCACGCAGGTTTCCATAATCTGATGAAATCGCTTGCAACTGTTCCACATCGCCCCGGTCAACTATCCATTGCTCACGCAAGCGTGGTAAACCTTGTTTCACATCAATTTCGATATCAGGGTCGGTAAAGGGGCCACTTGTATCATAAATAGTGACGGATGCATTCGGCTCGGTTTCGCCAAACCTGCCATGCAGTTTGGTTTCGCTCAGGCTTACTTCGCGCATCGCTACTTCGATGTTATGCAGCTGTCCTTTCACATAAACTTTTCGGGACGCTGGAAACGGCGTTCGGCTGATCACTTGTTCGCCTGGAATTTTTTCAGTTTTCATAATTAGGGTTTTATGTTTTTATCCTCCTTGGGTTGCTTTGATGATGGTGAGGTTATCGCCGGGTTTCAGGAAATGGTTTGGCCAGTTGCTTTTAGCAATGATTTCCTGGTTGACAGCTATGGCAATGCCTTTTGCCGGCTGCAAAAGAACAGTGTCAAGCATTTGCTGTAAACAGCAAGTATCTGAAACGGAATAACTTTGTTGATTTACGGTGATTTCCATCGTGTTTAATTTTTAAACGATAGGAATGGACCCGTTGGAGGATTGGTAAACAACAAGAATGTTGTTCTACTTTTCCCTTCGGCAGTACTAACTGCATCAGGTTCAAAGGGTATTTCTCAGCACAAGGCACCCCTAAAGTTTTTTGTAAATGTAGATATTTTTGTTGACGTAAAAATCTTTTTTTATAGCCCGGGCTGAAACGCGACTGCTTAAATCGGGGACTTAAGTCTTATTTTTCCTTTGGTTTAGGTACGCGAGGTTTCAGGATACAATGGGCGGAAAATAAATCTAAACTCAGACGTTAAGAGCTTTATCAATAGCATGGCAAGCCACTACTTCATGTTTATTTTTTTAATATCTGATAATGAGGACATTTCACCAAATTATTTAAAAATTGGTTCGACCTCTCTATGGTCGGGAGTACAAAGCCCGACCCTCTTTATAAGGAAGGTTTTGTTGTTTATATGATTCCAAAAAAAAACCTGATGGCAAATTTTTATGAACTAACTTAACAAACCATGAATATATTCCGCGCTGTACTTGTAGGTATCCATGTTCATTTCGACAAAGAAATTCTTAACGCCGCCTGTTTTAGCAGCGGCAAAAAATTCTTTCCAGTCAATAATTCCTTTGCCAATAGGCACCTGCTTTTTATCTGTTGTCCAATCTGACAGGTGGGAAGAGATGAACCTGCCGGGATACTTTTCGAAATAGGCCGGGCCTTTATAGCCCAGCGTTATTACTTCGGTTTGAAACTGCATTTTCACCAGGTTGCCGTCAAGCGCAGCCATTATAGCATCGTAAATCAGCTCACCATCCAGCATCTTAAATTCGCCACTGTGATTGTGCAAGCCTGTAACCATACCTTCAGCTTTGATCTTTTCGGCTATTTTATTGAGATCGCCGGCTGCCATTTTATAATCAGCTATCGTTTTCCCGGGAGTATCCAGGCCAGGCGCAACTATCTGTGACAGCCCCAGTCCGTGGGCGAAGTCCATACACTCTCCAAAATTATCTTTCAAACTACCAATACCAATATGGCAACTGGGGCAATGAAGGCCGGCATCTTCTATAATTTTTTTAATATCGGTGGCTTTTACATCAACAAGGGGTCCAAAACCCGAGCCCGCATATCCCTTCGGGTAACACATTTCGGTATATTGATACCCTAAGCCAGCCATCATTTTCATCGTGCCTGCGAAATCCTTTGCAAGTACATCCCGGATGGGGTAAGTCTGGAAACCGATTGGTGTTTTGTATGCAGCGGCCGCGTGCAGGAAACCGGGTATCAGGAGCATCGCTCCTGCGCTTATGGCGCTCTGGCCAATAAATTTTCTTCTGTCCATTGTCGTTTATTCTTTTAATCTCGAATTTTTGTCTTATCAAATAAGTTTAGCCCCTTCGCCTGCGGGGAGCGGATTGGCGTGAGGCTAAATTGTAGCCGGATCCCAGCCTGTTCTATAATTCCTCGAAAGGTATTTGTTTGCATCCGGCACATTGGTAATCTGCCTTGTTGCGGCATCATACTTTAACAGCTTCTGCGACCTAAGTGATGCTGCATATAAGTTTACGGCTTCTGTCAGACCCTCCGCTTCCGGGAAACTACCCGGATACTGCGTACCGGCTTTGCAGCTTTTGGCAAACAGCGATAAAGCATCCACCATTTTGTTATGCTCATAAGAGTTATTGGGGGCAATAGTGGCTTTCACCTCCTTCTTTTTCTTCGAAAACAATCTTGGATTCTGCACATTGAAACCGGCTATTATCTTGCCTTTTGAACCGATGAACATCATACCCTCGGCAGGCAGATCTTCCTCGTTTATCGCAATTAATTCTTCAGGCACCGTGGGCCGGATACCCCCATCCCACCAAAACAGGTCAACAGGTGGCCTGTCGCCGTTAGCAGGGTATTTGAACTTAACGGTACACCCTGTAGGGAACGAGAAATCGTTGTGCACGAAATTCGGGGTGTGGTCACCCATGCCGACATAGTGGGTTAAATTCGGCACGATCACTTCAGGAGAAGTCAATTGCAGCGCATTAAATACGGTCCACAAACTATAATGCCCCATATCGGCCATGGAACCGCCACCGAAATCGTACCAGCCACGGAAAACCATATTTGTATAATTAGGTGAGTATGGCCGGTCTGCCTCCGGCCCAAGCCATAGGTTCCAGTCAAGGCCGTCAGGAACGGGCACATTATCAGTTGGCAGGGTCGGATACTGCGGCCATACAGGACGATTGGTCCAGTTATGAATCTCCTTCAATTTGCCGATCTTACCGTCATTGATCCACGCCATTACCTGGTCCATCGATCCGTTGGAATCCCAGGGCACCAGGTGGGTAACGATATTGGTTTTCTGACGAGCCAATTCAATAACCGCCTTACCTTCCTGTAAGCGGTTCGAAACCGGCTTATGCATAAGTACGTGTTTATTACGTTTCAATGCAGCGATCGCGAATAGACCATGCAAGTGATCAGGCGTCATGATCTTCACTGCATCCAGGTCTTTTTCTCTATCCAGCAATTCGCGATAATCTGCATAGGCAGTGCACGCTTTAAAATTGTCGCTGGCGCGGATATTGCCATAAAAACTATCAACAACGTTTTTTCCCACTTCCCTGCCGCCGGGTACAATATTTTCACCGCCCGGCTGCCAATCCGGTTTATTGATGGCCCTTCTGATCTCATCGCGAAGACCGTTCTTCGACCAATCTCTATATCCCACCGCATCCCGGTTGGGATCGCAAACGGCAATTATCTGTATTTCGGGCACAGCCAGCATCGGCAGCATTTCGCGCATACCCTGGGTGCCGCAGCCTACATAGGCGAGGGTTAATTTATCGCTGGGCGCTATAAAACCGGTACCGCCAAGCACGTGCCGCGGAACGATACTGAATGCCAGTGCGCCTATCCCGGCTGTTTTAATAAAATGGCGGCGATCTATGCCTGTTTTTTCTTCGGATTTCTCGGGTTTGCCATTTACGGCCAAAGGAGAGTTTGAGGGTTGATCTTTTTTCATAAAAATTGGTTTATAATTGGTTCAGGGGAAGTGATATTTAAAATTGATAAAAAAAATCTACAATTTTATGTATCATTTATGTTAATAACAGAGCAGCGATGAGCGTGTTTCTAAACAATTTAAAGCCGCTGTCTTCTTCAAATCTTCCAAAAATTTGTTCGACCTTTCTCCGACTCAGAGTACAAAGCCCGGTCCGTTAAAGCGGATCGGGCTTTGTTGTTTTAAGGGAAGTATCGTTTTTTAAAAAGCATAAAAAAAGCCCTTAAAAAAAATCTAAAGGCTTTCTGTTTGTAAGATTATATTAATTCAACGGAGGAGGAGTGCCACAATTTGAAGGCGAACCAGGGTCAATACCAGGTATTACATCACCCGGGCAATAAGTAGTGCAAGAGTGACTTACTTTTACAGAACCTATATAGCAAAAACAACTACAACCCGCAGGAGGTACCCTGGTTCCTCCCATAATGTTTTTTAAATCCTTTCTGGATAGTTTTTTAATTCCATTTAAATTTTTCATATTATTTTTATTTAAGGTTTATAAAGGCAGCTCCTAATTGGTAAGAGCTTAAATCAAATATATTAAAACTACTTAACAATTAGTTAATTGTAACAAATTACTTATACGAAGTAATGCATTCGCTTAATGAATGGTTAACAATTCAGTAATAAGAAGAGATCATCTATGTGAGCGCACATGAACGCCTGACTTGTGGCCAATCAGGTAGCCTGCTATTAGCGCAATGATGATCAGTACCCACCAAATGTATTGCCTGATTTGAAGGTTATTAATGGTTCCCCGAAGTTCAACGAGTTCTCTTTCATTTTCAAGCTTCAGATTTTGCAGTTTCATATTTTGCTGTTGCAGCTTGAAAAGTGTGCCGCCAACTTCTACCGGCTTTTCCTGTTCCAGCTTATAGCGGCGCATAAAACCGCCTTCTTTCAGAAACTTGTCTCCTTTGGGCTTTAGTACAACCTTTTCGGGCAATTCGTAATCGCCATGTTTGCCGGTTTCAGCGATCAGGCCTTCCCTGATCAATATCTGCACCATTGCAAAAGCCGAAGCCTCGTCATGCTCAAAAAGGTTCATCAGCTGCGCCCGCGTCAGGCTGTCTGGGACGCCAAAAGCTTCCAGCATCGTGTCCAGAATTTCGCACTCGTATTCATTCAATTCCGTCATTCCGGGCAAATTTCGTGATAATTCAAGAACAAGACAAACCTTAAAACGTTATATCAAGATGCTTACAGGATTAAGGCCTGCAATTCATCTAAACAAATTATTTTCTTCAAATCCTAGATAAATTGGTTCGATTTTCCATTAATTTCTTATTTCATTTATGGCCTAAATTGTTTAATTAATGTCCTTTGAGACATAAATTGAATGTTTTAATTTTGACTTATGGATAGAAAGAAGGTCGCTATCGTGGTGATGTCCGGTAATTCGTTGATGGACTTCGCCGGCCCGGCGGATGTATTTAATCATGCGGACAAGCTTCGGGGGATTTACGATGTCGTATTGGTTTCGCCGGGCACAGTGCCGGTGCAGGCTTCTTCAGGGATTAAGATCCATTGTTTACAGTTAACAGAGCTGGAGGGGATCATAGATACGCTGTTAATTGTGGGCGATGATCCCGCATCAAACTACGGGGAATTTTATACCTGGCTGGCGGCAGCTCACAACGGAATCCGCAGGATCGGCTTTGTAGGTGTTGGCAGTTCCATTTTGGAAAAGTCAGGCATGCTGCCCGACCGTAATTTCTTTCATTCAAGGGATGGGCAGCTGTTTACATCCGGCGGCGTATCTTCCGGGATCGACCTTGCTTTAGCAATGGTGGAAGAAGATTGCGGGCGGGCTGTGGCTGCTGAAATAGCACGAAAACTTATCTTTTTTTACCTGAACAGGCAGGCTTACCAGGTACAGTTCGGCAGCATGGTTGATGCTTCACCTGTGGCCATACAGTTAAAAGAATGGCTGGCAGAACGGTTGCATGAACCGCTGGATGTAGGGCGATTAGCAGAAAAAACGAACATGAGTCACCGGAACTTCACCCGGGTCTTTACCCGGCAAACCGGGATCTCCCCGGCAAAATATATCGAAAAACTCCGTGTTGAAGCCGCCCGGGTTTGCATTGAAGAAAGCGATGTGCCCCTTGAGCAAGTTGCTTTGCGCTGCGGTTTAGGCGGGTTAGTATCGATGAGAAGGCTATTTTTAAGACACCTGATGGTTACACCATCTGATTACAGAAGACTTTTAAAACTACAGAAATATGAAAATTGCAATTAATGGATTCGGCCGGATCGGGCGCATGACGCTTAGGGCCTTACAGAATAAACAGGATATCGAAGTCGTTGCGATCAATGACCTGACGGACCTTAACACCTTGATCCACCTGCTGAAGTATGACAGCGCGCATGGGCATTTCCCGGGTACAGTCGCTGCAGAAGACGGGGCTATGCTGGTCAACGGAAAAAAGATCAGCTTATTGAGCGAAAAAGATCCGAAAAATCTGCCATGGGGAGACCTCGGGATCGATGTGGTGATCGAATCTACCGGGCGCTTTACGGATAAAGCCACCGCACAGGCACATATCGATGCCGGTGCGAAAAAAGTATTGATCACGGCACCGGCTACGGGCGGGATAAAAACTATCGTTCACGGCGTTAACAATCAACTGATCGGCGGCGATCAGATCTATTCCACCGCATCTTGTACCACTGGCAGCATTGCCCCTGTGTTATACATCCTGGACAAAGAGTTCGGCGTTGAATCCGGTTATATGGCGACTGTTCATGCCTTTACCGCCGACCAGCATTTGCAGGATGGGCCGCATAAAGATCTGCGCAGGGCACGGTCAGCACCGCATTCAATCATTCCCACAACCACCGGCGCGGCAAAAGCCATTGGTGACGTTTTACCGGCGCTGAAAGGCAAGCTGGACGGGTTCTCCTATCGTGTCCCCGTGATCGATGGGTCGATCGTTGACTTGTCAATCAACTTAAAGCAGGAGGTTTCGGCTAAAGACCTGAATACGATATTAAAGCAGTACGCAGATACTTCTTTAAAGGGTATTTTACAATATACCGAAGAACAATTCGTATCGGCTGATATTTTAGGCAATACCCATAGCTCAATAGTAGACGGCAACCTGACCAAATCAATTGGCAAGCTGGTCAAGGTAGTCGCCTGGTACGATAACGAAGTGGGGATCTCCAACCGCATAGCCGAACTGGTATCCGTACTTTAAATCCTGCCTGCTACACATTCTTAATTCGTGACCTTCGAATTAAGAATGTGTAACCTAAAAGCCTTATTTTTATCCTTTAAAAAATAAGACAAAATGAATATTGAAAAAGCCATTCTGGCCGGCGGTTGCTTTTGGGGTGTAGAAGAATTAATCAGGCATTATCCGGGTGTTATTTCAACTGTAGTGGGATACACAGGCGGTAATGTACCTAATGCCACTTACCGGAATCACGGCACACATGCTGAAGCCATTGCAGTTACATTTGACCCTGAGCTGCTATCCTATCGCAAGCTCCTGGAATATTTCTTCCAGATCCATGACCCTACCACCCGGAACAGGCAGGGAAATGATATCGGGGCCTCCTATCGCTCTGCGATCTTTTACCTGGATGAAAATCAGCGGGAAACTGCAAACGTGCTGATCAAGGAAATGGAAGCCTCAGGGAAATGGCCCGGAAAGATTGTTACCGAAGTTGTACCTGAAACCGATTTTTGGAATGCCGAAGCCGAACACCAGGACTATCTGCAAAAGAACCCATACGGATACACCTGCCACTTTGAACGGCCCGACTGGAAACTAGCATAATTACAATGCCTGGCTGTTTTGAAAGGACAAGGAATAATTTTTCCTGATCTATCTCAACACCAATCAATGCGCATCCGGAAGCTCCACCTTACCGACCTTTACAACCTGTCTTTTTTTGATGGTCAGGATTACCAGCGGGATACAGCAGGCATTTAAAATGGCCAGCAGCAGAAATGCGTCCATATAACTTAGCAGAAAAGTTTGCCGGGCAACAGTGTTTTCCAGCGCCCCCAGGGATTGTTGTAAGGCACGCAGGTAGCTGGCGCCATGGGCTAGGAAATTACTGATGTATGATTGCCGCCGCATAACCGTAAGTGGGTCGGAGGCTGTAACGTGAGGGATCAGGGACATGCGGTTTGCCGCTGCCCGGTGCGCGATATAGGTATTTATCAAGGCGATACCAAACGATCCGCCCATTTGCCGCATCATATTATTCAAAGCGGCGCCTTGCGGTATTTCAGCCGGTTTTAATTCTGACACCGCAAGGGCGGTTAATGGTACGATCAGCAGTGCCGCGCCCAATCCACGGCAGATCAATGGGATGAAAAAATATGCGCCGCCGGTTTCCAGGTTCGAGCCCGACATCATGAAGCCAAAAATGGCCGACAGCCCAAAGCCAAGGATAATCAGGTATTGCGGGCGGACTCCGCTTTGCAGCATTTTTCCCAAAAACGGCGAGATCATTGCCGCCATCAGCGTCCCGGGCAAGAGCATGGTACCAGTTTGGAAGGCAGAATAACCGATGATCCGCTGTGCATATAAAGGAAAAACGAATACAGCACTGAACAGGCCAAAGCCCAGCACAAAGGTCATAATAGCAGAAATAGATAAAGTGGTGCTTTTTAAAACGCGCAGGTTAATTACCGGGTGTTTAATATTAAGCTCCCACCAAACCAAAACGGCTAAAGACAAGGCTGATATAATACTCAGTACTACAATATAATTTGCTGCAAACCAGTCGTCTGTTTCTCCTCTTTCCAGCACTATTTGCAGGGAACCGACTCCTACGGCCAATAAAAAGATGCCAAGCCAGTCGATACTTCTCCCGTCTTCTGATCGTTTAGTGGGCTTAAGATAAATGAAGGATAAAACAGCGGCCAAAAGCCCGATAGGGATATTCACATAAAAGATCCATTGCCAGGATAAATTATCCACGATGAAGCCCCCCATCACCGGTCCGATGGACGGGCCGATAATAATACCCAGGCTGAAAATGCCGCTGGCGGTAGCACGTTCTTTTATCGGGAAGGTTTCAAAAAGAATAGACTGTGAAGTAGACAACAGAGCGCCCCCGCCAATGCCCTGGAGAAAACGAAAGGCGACCAACTCCCATAAATTATGTGAAAACCCGCACATAGCCGAGGCCAGTGTAAACAGAAGTATAGAACCAATGTAGTATTGTTTCCTCCCGATCTTTTCGGCCAGGAAACTGGTCATCGGGATGATGATCACATTGGCTATGGCGTAGGAAGTAATAACCCATGCTGTGTCCTCAAGCGATGCCCCCAAATTCCCGCTCATGGTATTGATGGATACGTTTACAATAGTAGTATCTATCAGCTCAATAATGGTGGAAGTAATGATCGTAACTACAATGATCCATTTTCTAAAACCGGTTTCCATAGCGCAAAAGTAGCAGCGCCTGTTTGCTTTCTATTTATAGTATTCAAGCAGAAACTTATAATTTTCAAACAGCCAATCATTTAACCATCATTCAATAGTCATATTTAATTATAATAATCAAATAATTACTACCTTTACCTATGCTTAGTACGGAAACACTCGAAGAATTTTACCGGCGTCATCCGGTAGACAATCAAAAGGTATTTGCAGAAAATAATACCGGGCAGGGGCATTTCAACGTTTTTTTGCGTAAGCCTTGCTTTCCGAAAACACCATTTAGCCGGCGTGATTTTTATAAAATAGCGCTTGTAATTGGGAATGGTAAAATGCATTATGCGGACAGGTATGTGGATATTGACCGGCCCGCACTTGTGTTTTCCAGCCCGTCGGTACCATCATCCTGGGAATCAGGACCAGGGCCGCAGGAAGGCTGTTTCTGTTTATTTACCCAGGCCTTTATTGAATCGCACGAGCATAGAAGCACCCTGCAGGATTTTCCATTGTTTAAGGCAGGCGGCAATCACATTGTTTTTTTAAATGAGGCCCAGCTGGCTTTCCTTTCGGCCACTCTTGGCAGGATGATGGAAGAAATGGATTCAGATTATGCTCATAAGTACGACTTGCTCCGTAGTTACCTGCGCATCCTGATGCATGAGGCTTTAAAGATAGCACCTGTTACCGTATATGAAACCAATACCAGTGCTGCAGCAAGAATCACCACCTCGTTTTTAGAGTTACTGGAAAGACAGTTTCCAATTGATACGTCAGGCCAATTCCTTAAACTGAAAACGGCTAATGATTTTGCCAAAAACCTTTCCGTGCATACCAATCACCTGAACCGGTCTGTAAAGGAAATCACCGGCAAGACCACTACCCAACATATTTCTGAACGCGTTTTAAAAGAAGCGCATGCTTTATTAAAGCACACCGACTGGAGCATAGCCCAAATCGCTAATATTCTTGGTTTTGAAGAACCTGCCTATTTCGCCAATTTTTTTAAGAAATATACAGGTTCCTCTCCTGTTATGGCGAGGCTTGCCAATGCTTAGTAATTTAGCTATTTATAACTCCTTCAAAGTACAGAAACTTCCTTTTGCCAGAGTCTTATTAATTATTGGGCGCTAAACGTATAGAATAAAGCTATTTTTTAAACAGCAACGTGTTTAAGGTTTGCTTAAATTGACTTATTTTTGGTTATGCACCACCTCATCATTCAATATACCTTCCTGCTGGCTGTGATCCTGTTCATCGTTATGCTGGCACAAAAAATTAAGATTGCCTATCCTATCCTGCTGGTACTGGCAGGGTTGCCACTGGGCTTTGTTCCTATTTTAAGAGGTATTGAAATTGACCCGGACATGATCTTTGTGATCTTCCTTCCCCCATTGCTTTATGAGGCAGCGTGGAGTACTTCCTGGAAAGATTTCTGGAAATGGCGCCGGGTGATCTCCAGCTTTGCTGTGCCAATTGTTATTATTACTTCCTGTGTTGTAGCGTTTGTGTCTTATGGCCTTATTCCGGGCTTTACTTTAGCAACCGGTTTCCTGTTAGGCGGCATCATCTCCCCTCCCGACGCGGTTTCGGCAAGCACGATATTAAAGAATGTTAAAGTACCCAAACGGTTCATCACCATTGTAGAGGGCGAAAGCTTGCTGAATGATGCCTCCAGTTTGGTTATTTTTCGCTTTGCGCTTGCAGCTGTAACTACTGGCACGTTTGTTTTTAGCCAGGCAGCGGTTAGTTTTGTTTTGGTAATTGTTATGGGAATTTTAATAGGTTTAGCAGTTGCACTGGTATTTTATGCCATTCATCGCTGGCTGCCTACTACTACCAATATTGATATTGTACTTACTTTTATTACGCCTTATGCTATGTACATGGCGGCCGAAGAATTTCATTTTTCGGGAGTACTGGCGGTGGTGAGTGGCGGGCTGTTCCTTTCTGCAAGGCGGCAATCTATTTTCAGCAACCAGAGCAGGCTAAAGGGTATTAATGTTTGGGAGGCTGTAGCTTTTGTGCTTAATGGTTTTGTGTTTATACTGATAGGCCTGGAGTTCCCGGTGATTATTAAGGCGCTGGGGCCCGACGGGCTTGGCCCGGCTATCAAATACAGCCTCATCATTACTGCTATTTTGATCGTTACCCGTTTTGCAAGCACTTTCGGGGCAACTGTTTTTACAATGTTCATAAGCAAGTTCATTACAGTTGCCGATGATAAACCCGGCTGGAAGGCCCCTATCCTGTTTGGCTGGACAGGGATGCGTGGTGTAGTATCTTTAGCGGCAGCCTTAAGTGTTCCGGTTATGTTAAATTCAGGCACGGCCTTTCCCCAGCGTCCGCTCATTCTGTTTATCACCTTTATAGTTATATTGGTAACATTGGTATTGCAGGGCCTGACCTTGCCGGCGCTGGTTAAATGGATAAATATGCCCGACCGTGATTATACCATTTCGTTTGGACAACAAAAACAGCTAGTCAGGAAAAAGCTGTCCCACCTTTCCCTTAAAATACTGGACGAAAAATATGCAGCACAGCTTAAGGATAACGATATGGTCAAATCACTCCGGCTAAAGCTGACAGCAGATCTTGAACTACTGAAGGACTGGGAGAAAGAAGATAATAAAACCCGCTCCGATGCTTTTTATAAAGATTACAGGGTTATAATGGCCGAGTTGATGAAAGAACAACGGGCATTGCTCCATACCCTTAACAAAAAGGAAAACATTAACGATGACATCGTTAAACAACAACTTGAGTTGCTGGACCTGGAAGAAGAAAAAATGCGCCAACACTTTGCCTATGAGGAAGAATAAGGAACTAACCCGGTGTAATTATATAATATTCCAGTAACCTTAAAGTCAGGTAAATACCTTATATTTATCAGGATGACCATCAAACTATAATGCCTGTTTGATCGTTATATATTTACCAATTATAGAATGTTATGTCAAAGAGAATACTGATCGTAGAAGATGACTATGACATCCTCTGCCTGTTAACCGATCTTCTGAATGAAGAAGGTTACGAAGTTGTTGGTCTGAATTTCACACCCTCAATTATTGAAAGTGCGTTAACCCACAAACCTGACCTTGTAATGCTTGATTTTCTTATTCCCGGCATTAATGGAGGCGAACTCTGCTATGAGCTTAAAGGCAATATTTTGACCTCCTGTCTCCCGGTTATCCTGCTTTCCGGATACCCGCATTTCCTCGAGTGCTTTGGCAGTTATGGTTCGGATGGCTTTATAGCAAAACCATTTAATGTAGATGCGGTAATTCATATGGTAGAGGGCTGTTTATCAAACAACGCTGAAATGGCTTAAGCAACGGTTTTTGCTGGCTAATCCAGTGCAATTCGCCATTTATGATCAAAATATTGTACCCGTGAACAAATTGGTGACTGGATCCCAGCCCTTTCAGCCAACGACTCCCGCCTGATTAAATATCTGCAAAGCGCAGGATGGGTTTCTTCTCATCAATAACAGTCAACCCATATAAAAGATTTTTCAACTTCAACGAATGGCCGGCCATTGGTAAACCGGCCATTCAAAAAAAAGAAGCTTAAAGCTTATTCCTGGTTAGGTTATTTATTGATTTACCCGGAATGATTCGTAAGCCTGGGCTACAGTACGATTACAGGTCATAGCCTGGGTACCGTTTTCGCTGGAAATAAATTTCACGTTGTTTCCCCTCAGCGAAAATGTACCATTTCCATTGTCTATCCAATCAAATTGTTCCCATGGCCCGATCGATGTCCGGTTGCAATTTATAGCTTGGGTTCCATTTTCAGAAGATACATATTTGCCCTGGCTCATCAGGGCGACCTTGCCTCCTCCGGCATCAACAATCGTAAACTGCTCCCAGCCCTGAGCAGTAGAGCGGTTACAATTCATAGCCTGAGTGCCGTTTTCGCTGCTGACGTAAAGATTATTGTTTCCCTTGATCGTAATTGTTTGCCCGATTGGCGCAGAAACACTGCCGGATACCACCGGTTGCGTAGGGCGTGTAGCTGTAAGCCCAAGCTGGCCTTTCAGCATCCTGCCGCCATCTCCTGTAAGGCGTAAATAATAATCTGCAGAGCAGGCTGTACCATCTTCATCCAACGAGAAAAAGCCTAAACCAGCCGGTGTAAAGGCGGAAGTTTCGGTAGTTTTGGCTATTTGGTTGCCCTCGTTATATTCGTCGAACATGGAAATGTAAATGCCCTGGGCGCCCAGCCTTACCATGTTATAAAATTGCCTCCACATAAAATCGCCATGAACTCTTTGATGTTTTTGCAAATCTCCCGGTAAAACGCATGGCTGGTAGTCAATTCCGTTAGCGTTACAGTAAGCCTGGTCGCCGGCATTATGATCGGTATAGAAACCGTCGGAACCGGATACATCAGAGATCTTTCCAATCATCCATGGCGAAATCATGTTCAATGCGTTATAAGTCGCCAAAAAGCCAGTTCTTACCTCGGTACTATTCGTGTCGCGCCAATAAGCAGGTACACCGCCAATTATATAACAGCCCTGGGCTTTAAACCAGTTAATTACATCAAGACATACCGCCGCCGACCAGGGGTGATTGGTATCATTAAAACCAAATCCCCAGATGCATACCACAGGCTTGCCATTTTGTTTAGCGTAAGCCGAAGATGAGGTATAAGCCGACATTTTGTTGGTCCAGTCTGTTTTAATTTCCGATTGCATGTTAGTCCAGCCGCCTACATCGTACATAATGTAAAATTTACGACCGTAGGTTTCGGCCGCCGTCTTAACTTTAGCAGTGATGGCGTCACGGATCGGCCCCTCCTGTCCATTGGGATTAAATCGTTGTAAGGCTGCTCCGTCTATATTATTTTGCTGCATCCATAAAAAATGGGTGTTTACTGTCTGATCATTGAACGAAGAGAACAGCTTGGCCGGCTGGCCATTGCCCAGATTGCCAAAATTGGATGCCTGGTAGGTGTTGGTATACTCGCGAACGTCCGGCCAGGATATGATACTGGCATTGCTTGGTGTAGGGACACCGAAGGGGTCGCCGGAAGCGTAATGCCACCAGGTATTAAGGGGCGAACCGTCACCCGGCGCCGCGAACCAACCCTGGTAGCCTACAATTACTTTACCAACAACATCGCCGGCAGCAGAAGCTGTAATTTTAAGCTTAGGTGTCTTATCACCCGAAGTTGGAGAAGGGGCGATAAGTTTATTTTTGGAGCAGCTAATTATGACGGCTGCACAAGCCATCATCAAAATAAGGTTGGGTTTCTTAAGATTCATAAATATTTGCGTTAAAAAATTTAATAATTGGTTAAACAGCGGAGTTTCGTCCAAGTACGGGGGCACAAAGAGTTTCCTTTTCATAAATGCAGATTAATTTGTTTAGGATTTGTGAAATTTTTCACCTTTACAATTGATTAATTATAAAGTAAGTTGGGGTGATTAATAAAAGATTAATTATTACTTAATTTTCATTGATCAGCTATGTACCAATTATAGATATTATATCAAAAAGAATATTGATTGTAAAAGATGGCTATGACATCTTCTGCCTGTTAACCGATCTTCTGAACCAGGAAGGTTATGGAGTTATTGGCCTGAATTTCACCCACCCAATTATTGAAGGGGTGTTAACCAACAAGCCTGATCTTACAATGCTTGTCCCAGGTATTAATGGCTGAGAGCTTTGCCATGAGCTTAAAAGCAACATTATGACCGGCAGCCTCCCAGTTATCTTGCTTTCCGGATACCCGCGTTTTCCTGAATCCTTTGGCAGCTATGGTTCGGATGGCTTTATAGCAAAACCATTTAATGTAGATGCGGTGATCCATATGGTGGAGGGTTGTTTATCAAACAACGCGGAGTTAGCTTAAACCACAGATTTAAAATAATATTTTCAAAGCCCTCCCAATAAATCAGGAAGGCTTTGCTTTTTACTCCTTACTTCACAACTGTTATAACAATATTTCTATAATCGATCGGTCCGTGATCCCCCTGGATCAGGATCGGACCTGGTTCGCCTTCTTTGCTGTTGATTGCTCCGCCGGTTATTCCGGGTATTACCTGGTCGCATATTACCGTTTTTCCGTTAGCTACAATAGTTACCATTCTGCCAACCAGTGTAATATCGTATGACTGCCACTCACCCGGATTTTTTGCCATCATTTTGTTTGGTGGCAGGAAACCGTATACTGAGCTGAATTGGTTATTAATAGGTTCCGGGTCACCGCTTTTAGTGTCGATGATCTGCACTTCATACCTTCCCCTAAGATAAACGCCGCTGTTGCTGCCCTGCGGGTACCGGAATTCAATATGAAGCTTAAAATCTGTAAAGGTTTTATCGGTTATCAGGTTAGCTCCCGAATGCGGACTTCTCAATATACCACCTTCGGCTATCCATTGATTTGTACCATCTGTATGCCACCCTTTAACATTTTTTCCATTAAACAATTTAACCGGTACGCCCCAAACTGGATTTTTAGCCCTTATCAATAAAGGAGCACGAACACCCGTAAAATTATAGGTAACGCCGTCGGTATAAACCATGGTGCCTTTTAGCTTATCACCACTAACTTCAAACTGGAAATCCATGTTCCTGTTTCCTTCCTCCCATTGCGGGGGAATAGAAAAGCTGTATTTACCATCATTAGGTTTAACTTCCGATATAGGCCGTGCACTTCCAAAAGCATATACAAAACGACCAATCAGGGTATGCGTTCCTGATTTCTGTACCTCTAACCATGAAGGCAGGCTTTTACCTGCTTTATCAATAGTAATATCCCATCTTCCTATTACATCCGGGTCTTTGGTTGGTTCTATTGACCTGGCTGATACTTTGATCGCTGAAGAAACAAACAACAATAAAATAAGCTGTATGTGGAGAAAGCGAAAAACAGAGGTACGGGCTGGCGCTGATAAGTATTTCATATGATCCTTAATTTGATTTTTAATAATTGGTAAATCAGATCCGATGGATTTGAGTTCCCAAATTAAGTAAATCTTTTTAAACTATTCCTCTTTTCGCAATGGAAGGATTGTTTGCAATTTTTTATCCCGAAGGTATAACCCTAACCATACCAGCAAACCAAAAACAAGTGCAAAATACAATTGTTGCTCCGCACGGATCATTATCGCAATAGCCCCGCCAAGATAACCGGTAAGCAAAACGGCTCCAAGGATAGATGTCTTCGGAATTAAATATAATATGGTACAGATCAGTAATACTATTCCGATGCTTTGAATAGAATGTTCCGGCCACCCCAGTTGAACCGATCCTTTTATAGAATGTTCTTCTTTTATAATTTTCATAATGGCGTCAAACAGGAGGAACAGAATGCAAAGCCCGCTGATTATCCAGCCAATCCATAATGAAGTTTTTGAAGGTGTGTTTGTTGATTTTACAGTTTCCATGATATAATTTTTTAAGGTTAAATTTATAATGTAAATGTATTTCCATTAATTTATCATGATAGATGCAGAAAAGGTCAACTTAAGGGGGTAATTACGACAACTTCTTTCTTATAAGGCTTTTGTATAATTTTTATTACCCATAAGGTGCAAATTACATAATGCTTATCTTGTGATCTCCAAACCATTTATACTAACTATAAAAAGAGTTAACCTATGAAAAATCACCTGATCTTAACGTCAGTGCTGTTATGTGCAACATTTATTGCACACGGGCAAACGCAAACATCTGCTATTAAACAAGCAAATATCAATTCGGCAAACCCAAACAATGCAGAGATTTATGCGCCATTACCCAATGTAGTTGTCCCCGGGAAAACCTTTAGCAGCGCTCCTTCTGATGCCATTATATTGTTTGATGGCAAAAATTTGGATGAATGGGTATCAGCAAAAGATCAGTCGCCGGCAAAATGGACAGTGGCTGATGATATTCTTACCGTAAATAAAGCAACGGGCGATATAGAAACCAAAAGAAAGTTCACAAGCTACCAGTTACATATTGAATGGAGAATTCCCGCAAAAATTGAAGGCGAGGGACAGGAAAGAGGTAACAGCGGTGTGTTTTTATCCGGAAAATACGAGATCCAGGTATTGGATAACTCCAACAACGACAATAAAACTTATGTTAACGGAATGGCAGGCAGTGTTTACCGTGAAGCAATTCCTTTAGCAAACCCTGAGAAAAAACCGGGCGAATGGAATGTATATGATATTGCTTATATCGATCCTGAATTTAACGAAGATGGTTCAATAAAAACACCTGCCCGCGTTACCATCTTTTTTAACGGTGTATTAGTTCAAAATAACCAGGAAATACAGGGGTTCACCTCTACTGGAACCAAACATGTATATGTTAAGCATGGCCCTGCCCCACTCAAATTGCAGGCGCATGGCGATAAAAGCTTACCCATAAGTTTTAGAAATATCTGGATAAGGGAATAACGAAATATGAATGCATTAAATAATTAATGCTATATAATTATTAAAAAGGGAGCCAAATCAACGTTTGGCTCCCTTTGATTGGTATAGATCACAAGCGGGGGATTTTAAATCCTCTTTCTATTGCGAATTATCCTAAATCAACGAGGTTATCCAAATCCACCCCGGCAGCAAGCATAATATGCGGGCTTAAGCATAATAATTCAGGGTCTGCTTCTGTAAGCTTAAGGATCTCCAACAAACGCTCTTTTTTATCAGGCGATGCCCAGCTTTCAAAGTATTTTTTGTCAAACCAGGCAATTCCTTCAACAGCCAAAAGATCAATGGGTTTAAAGCCAGCCGCAGCAAACTCGCTTATTAATGCAGAAGGCCGGTGAAAATAAGCCTGTGCCAAAATCCCCGGAAGGGTTTCAGGCGGATGATGGTCACCGCTGGAAAGCTCATCTTTGCACATACTGAAAACATCCGGATCATGTATTAATCCGTTTTGAAGGGCTGCCAATGTTGAAGCTGCGTACGTAATGGCAAAGCCAAGTACTACGCCACCAATTTTCAACACTCTGCGAGCCTCCTTGATGGCGGCAATACGATCTGCCTGGTCCTGAAGATGATAAAGCGGCCCGTGTAAGATCACCAGATCCACAGAATGGTCATCTATCGGCAGCCGGCGTGCTTCTCCAAGGATACATTTAAAAGAATATTTGGATTTAAGGGAGCGCTTTTCAGCCTGTTGAATATGTTTGGCAACAGGGTCAACTAATATTACCTGGTGGCCAAGGCTGGTTAACCACTGCGCATAATGGCCGGGGCCGCCACCCACATCAGCTACAAGTCCTTTTGATCCAGGTAGATACCTGCTTATCAGATCTTTATTTCTTTCAAACTCCAGGGGACCAAGCCCCATTTTTAGTCTTGATTCTTCAGCACTTTGTGAATAAAAGGCTGTTATTGAGGGATCGATTAAATTCATTTTGTTTTATAAAAAATATACATAAGTTATTAATCCGGTCGAATCGATGGATCAGCCGGGCTACAAAAACGCGATCATGCATTCATGTTTTGGGTCTATATTTATAAAACAATTGTAATAAAACGAAGATATAATAATTTCTGTATGAAATAAAGAATAGCGGCAAACTGCCCGCACATTATTTCATAATGTATTATAAAGTAACCAGGGTATTGCAAATATTTACTCCTTTATTTTCATCCAATGGTCAGTACCCATTACCAATATCTCCGTAACCTTTTTATCCTTACCCCTTAAAAACTTAGCCGACCAGTCAAAACCGGCAACCATAAAACTATCTCCTGATAAATGCTTAAGTAACACCTTTTCACCATCCCATAGTTGCGTAGCTACTAGTTCGCCATTTACTATAGCAATCTCCAAAACGGCAGGTCCCTTTTTAAGGTCTATCTTAAACTTGCCGGTATAGTCAATAAGCGGGTCTTTCTGTCTTTTATCCGTGCTTATAGTAACGGGCTTTAACGGTAATGCTTTGCAAAATGTCGTTGTTATTAAAAAAAGTATCGCAGTAAATAATAAGATCTTCTTCATTTCTATAGTTCGTTATTTGTTAGTTATAAAAGTATCACCTTGCTTAACTTCTGTAAAGGCAATATGTCCTTGCAGGTCTTCCGGGTAAAACCAGGCATCCCGCAGCTTCTTTTCTGAAAACAGCTTTAATTGATCACCATTATGCACCGATTGTTTTTGTGATGAATTGCCATAGCTCAATAATACTTTAGCCCTGATCTTTTCACCAAATTCAATGATCCCTACCCATGAATCACCGCTGCTAACCACTGCTGTTTTACCCCTTTGTTCAGTATTCGCAACCCTGAACACACCTAATCCTCCATCTACCCCATTAGCCGGCAGATCTATCCCGTTTCTTCGTAGCCTGTAAAAAGTGCCCCATGATGTGGCCAGGTCGCTAAATGTGCCTTTCATTAATTTAGCAGCTTGTTCCAAAAGTTGCAGGGAATGCTTTTTATCCCTCAATCCATATGGTGTTGTATTGGGCTGATCAGCATTCCAGCGAACAGCATAATTATATTCATTCATGGGTTGAAACATATTGGCCCATGCATAAAATAATAACATTCCCTTACTGTCATTATCTGCATTGCGATCCCATTTGCTTAATACCTGTTTTGCTTCCTGTAACAAAGGCGATGAAGCACTATCAATACCCGCCAGCAAGTCATCCAGCACCCTGTCTGCAAGGCCAATATGGGTTGACAATTTATAATCAATTAAATGCTCAAAGGTGATATTACTATCTGCCAGCATCATATTAGCAGCCCTTTGCGGGCGTAATTCCATTTTATCAGGCGCAATATAGGCCGGGTAATTCTTTTTGTTCAGTTCCCTTGGCAGTGTTACTGTCCACGGCGGATCATTGGCGTTTTGCAGCCAGCCGCTTGCCGGGTCTTTAAGTTTTGGTAATTCATCGTATTTTAAATAGCTGCTCCAGATGTTTTTTGAAGCACCGCCTTCAATAATTTGGTTCCAGTATTCAAAAGTGCCGCCCGGCCGCCTGGGGACAAGCCCGTTAAACAAATAAAAAATAGAGCCAGTTGCATCGGCATATAAAATATTCCAAAACGGCAGTTGCTGCATCTTTAAAGCGGCTTCAAATTGGTTGAAATTCCGGCTTTTTGCCATTTTCCACCATTCAAACAAGGCATTTGGCCTGTCAGTTCCGGCAACTTTTATTGCCAGGGCTTTATTCTTACCCATTTTTAACACATCGCCATAGGCAGATGAATAAAATTTCATCGGCTTTGGTAAAAGCGTACCATTTGTTTGCTTTATCCAAATGGTGTCGTTACGGGTTTTAAATTCATGCCTTTTTCCATCCAGCAAATAACCGCCATCTTTAAGGCTTATTTCAAAGCTGTCTGCATTATCCAGTGTATTGTTGGTATGGGTCCAACCCAGGTATTTATTAAAGCCAATCGCAATTCCCGGAAAGCCGATTAAATTCGCTCCATAAACCGGGTTGCCGTTTAAAGTAAGCTCGCTTTCAAAGAAGGTAAATTCGCCGCTCCATGGCAAATGCGGGTTTTGAACCAGCATGGCGTTGTGGGATGCTGTTCTTTTAGCAGCAACAGCCAAAGCATTTGATCCCATGTCCTCCCAGTTGGGTACGTGGGTAAATTCGCTGCCGCCAATAAATCGCGTTACAAATATAAATAAGCTTTGCAGGTTAACATCATCTGGCGTAACAGGTAATACAACGGTGTTATTTTTGTCAATAACTTCCGGATGGGCCTTTGCATAAGCATTCATCCCATCGGTAAATGACCTGATGATCTGCTTTAATTCAGGATCCTGACTTTTTTGAAATGACCGGGTTATCTGCAGGAAATTTAAATTATGAATCAGCAGGTCTGAGGTTTCAAACTGCGGGCCCCAATAGGCGGCGGCCTTTCCGCGTGCAGTTCCGTATACTTTTAAAACCAGGTTGGCATGCGCCTGCATTTCTGCCCAGCCCTGCGCAAAAAACAAATCTTTTTCGTTGGTGGCGGTTATATGCGGTACCCCCCATTCATCCCAGTCAATTTTAGCTTGTTGTGCTTTTGCAACCTGGTAGTATAAAGCTGTTAGCAGTATACATAGTAGTAAAAAACGTTTTTCCATTTTGTATAATATAGGTTTGCCAGCAATTTGTATTGCTTATACAAAAGAGATCGATACACCTTTATACAACTACTCAAATCGGGATTTGAGCATTATTTGCTTCAATTTTACCAGACTTTAAGCTGTTTTGGTATTGGCTCGGTGTAATCCCTGTAAACTGTTTAAAGCACCGTTGAAAGGTAGCCAGCGAATTAAAGCCGCACTCATAGGCAATGGCAGCTATAGTAAACTGGCTAAAAGCAGGTTCGGCCAGTTTTTTCTTAGCCTCCAATACCCGGTATTCATTAACAAAATCATTAAAATTCTTTCCAACATATTGGTTCAGCAGGCTTGAAACAACTTTTTCAGAAAGTGAAAGCTTATCGGCAACAACATCAAGCTTTAAAAGCGGGTTCAGATAGATCTGCTCTGTTTCCATCAGGCTGATAAGCTGCTGATGGTGCAGATCCGCATGTTCCTCAGTGAAATATATTTTAGCAGGTAATTTGGTATATTCCATAACATCTGCAGTTTTCATTTTACTTTGCCTGATGTAGGTTGCCATCCCAAGCCAGTAAATAAACAAGGTAGCGGGGATATAAAGCAGGTAATTGCTCCAGCTTGAAACAACTGCTAATAAAATATTAACTAAAAAAACTGCAGCCAGAGCAAATACCATGTAGAGCAGGTTTCTCAGCCATTTCAAATCTGCAAGCTTATAAGCAGATAGCTCAGGTGCTTTCATTGATCTGCGTACCATTCTATAACTCAACGCTGAGTATATCACCATCGAAAAAAATGTAGGCAGGTCAGAAATAATGGTTTTGTTAAATAAAAAGCTTTGAACTACCGGTTGACCATAAAGGTCAGTAACGAACGGGATCGACAAAATGCCGGTTATAAAAAGCAGGTAGATAACCTGTGCCTGGGCATCAATTATCAACGGCGCAAAATGAAGATATTGCCTGCCCTTAAATTTTGCATCGCCATAAATAAGACTCCGGGCATAAAAATAGATCAACGGCCCTAATGCCATCCTCAGATTCAGGATCAGGGGACTGATCTGTGGGTATTTATTTACCATGCCTGAAAAATGCGCCTCCATTACCAGCGTGGTTTCAGCTATCACAAAAATAAAAGCAGCAATCCAACGGTTACTCCTGATGGTTTTTGAAGTATAGAATAGCATGGCCGATAAGATCAGACCCTGGAACGCCAGCGAAAGGATCAAAATATCAGTAATGGCCAGTGAGATCTTCATAAATAACAAAAGCAGGTTGGGTAACACGAAAATACTTTTTAAATCAATGCTTACAGACAATTATAAAATTATTTAGCGCCCATCTGTGACATTTCCCCTCCCCATGCGAATAATTGGTAGAATTTAAAATTAACTTTAATTACAGCATATGAATTTTAGCAATAATGAATACGCCTGAGCAGGAAGAGGAATTTCTATTGGTGATTGAACAGAACAAAGGGATCATTTATAAGATCGCTAATTCTTTCAAAAAAGACGAAGACGATAAAAAAGACCTCGTGCAGGAGATCGTCTTGCAGCTGTGGCGCTCTTTTTCAAGTTATGATGCGCGGAGTAAGCTTTCCACCTGGATCTACCGGGTTGCCCTCAACGTAGCAATTGCCTCCTATCGCAAGGAAAAAAGAAAAAATGAACTGATAACACCTATTTCAGAAAGCATAATAGCATTCGATGAAGAAGAGCCCACAAATGAAAAGGAAGACCATTTGAACCTGTTACAGCAATTTATTAGTGAGTTGAAGGAACTTGACAGGGCGCTGATACTGCTTTACCTGGAGGAAAAAAACGGGAAAGAAATGGCCGAGATCCTTGGCCTGTCCGAAACAAACATCCGGACAAAAACAAACAGGATAAAAGAACAATTAAAACAACGGTTTTCAAAAATCAACAATTAAAATAATGGAAGAGTTAGATATAAAACAACTATGGCAGGCATATGATGCTAAACTGGAAAGATCCCTGCAGCTTAATCAAAAAATAATAAAAGAGATCCAAACACAAAAAGCGGAGAGCAATATCAATGCCTTTAAACGTAACCAGGTTGCCGGGGTAGTGATTGGCATACTATGGATATTGTTTTTGGTATTTTGGACGATCGTCGGCTACAGAAATATCTACTTCGCCGGTTCAATGGGCTTGATTGCGCTATTCAATATTTTTGCCGTTGCCACCTACATCAGGCACCTGGCCCTGCTTAGCCAGGTAAATATAACCGATAGCATTACCGGTGCGCAGCAAAAACTGGCCACTATCCAATCCTCACTAAACAATTCTGGCAGGATAATGATCTTGCAGGCGCCGCTATGGTGCACCTTTTGGTATAACCAACAGCTTGTTGATCACGGCGGCGCTACATTCTGGCTTATTAACCTCGCAGTGGTTTCTTTCTTTGTTATCCTGTCTGTTTACCTGTACCAAAAACTCACATATAAAAACATCCACATTAAATGGGTAAAAGCATTTATTGAAGGCTTCGGCGGAAAAAAACTAATTAAGGCAATGGAGTTTTTGAATGATATTGAAGAATATAAAGCAGAAGGTGTGAGCAACTTTTAAGTTAACGTGAGTTCGGCATAAGTAAACGGTCACCTCAGCCCAAATCCTTCTCCAACCGCCTTGAGGCGAAGCGCAAATTTGTGTATCCACGCCGGCAAAGCGTTCCATTTTTACACAGAACGGGGTGAAACGCAGTAAAACACGTTGATTATCAGTATGTTTTGATTTTTATAAAATACAAGTAGTTGATAATCAATCGTTACAAAATTTGTGCCTTTTGGATGAGTTTTCATAATTTGCTCATAATGAGCGTGTTCCAGTTTTTTAGTTGATTAGATTTTGGTGGTTCAATCACAAAGATTGCGATGGTGAAACATTACTTTTGGTAAACCCTAACGTAATCTATTTCATACCGGTTTGGAAAATCTGTTGATCCGGGGTCACCACCGTTATCACCACCAATAGCCAGGTTTAAAAGTATATAATGTGGTTGCTGAAAAGGGTTAATTCCTGTACTGTCCCGGTTGTAAAGGAATTTCATTGGCTGTTGATTAAGCAATATATCATCTACATACAAGCTTATGCTTTGCTCGTCCCAATCCATTTGCCAGGTGTGAAACTTGTTTGACCAATCCGCATCATTAAATGACAGGATCAGCCGGGTATTACTAAACCATAAAGCTTTTGAGGGCTGTGCTGCTCCAACCGCAATATTGGCCAGCAACTTCTCCCGGTAAAACTCCATTATGTCAATTTCCCCGTTTGATGGCCAGCGGCCCTTCTCCCCTAACGTCCAAAACGCAGGCCATAAGCCCATATGGGTATTTATCCTTGCCCGCATAACAAAGCGGCCATATTTCCAGCTTTGTTTGCCCGCAGTTTTTATACATCCGGATGTATAATCAATAAATTCCCTGCTTTTTTTCCAGTCAGTATTGCCGGCAACATAATTTGGATTAGGCTCGTGTGCCTTGCGGGCTTCAATAATTAAATTCCCTTTTTCACAATACACATTTTTGTCCTGGTACCACTGCAGCTCATGGTTGCGTACAAAACCTGTTTCGTAAGTCCAGTTCTTTGAATCAACAGGTCCGTCATTATTAAATTCATCTGCCCAAACCAGCTTATAATCATCGTTGTGGTGATGGTTATTTTTCGTTTTGTAAGGATCATTTGCCGGCTTTGAAACATTGCTGCTGCAAAACAAAACTGCTATTGGAACCAGGAGATATAAAAGCGATTTTAGCTGCATAATACGATCAGGTAGGTACTAAAATTGGTTTGTTATTCAATAATAGTTATAATAATTGTACAGATGCCTTTGTAAATGAATCCTTACAAAGGCACCTGAACCAGAAATCGCCTCATTAAGCGATGATCATCCATGCGCTCATCAGTATCATCAGGCCATCTTCAATAATTGTAACGGTGCTCATCGGCAAATTAAACACAGCTCCGAGGCAGGCACAACGAATTTTCTGCTTGTTAAAAACGCTTTGCAATACGCCAATAATACTAAGCGACATAACAATAAATGTAATAAAATTTACTGCCATAGGAACCAGGTTAAGTGCATAAGCAAGTCCAAGGCCCAGTTCTATAAAAGCGTACAGGTAAGCCCAGCCACGCCAGCGTTTGGCAACCAGGTCATACATGCTATAGCTTTCAGCAAATCCTCTTAGATCCAGCAATTTAAAAAAAGAAAAGACCAGGAAAAAACCGCTCATAAAAATGCGCATCAGGGTAGCGGTTTCAAAATGCCCGGTTTGTGAAGCTGCTATTAAAGAAATCGCCAGGATATACGCAAATATCAGCAGGATGGGCTTATAGGTTTGCAGCCAGCTTTTGTTTTCGGTATCATCAGTTACAGTGTTTATGTTTTGATGTACTGCAACTTCACTTAACTGGTATTTAGGGTAATCTGCAAGAGCTTGTTGTAAAACCGTGGTGTGGATATGTTGCTGCATGGTAATTTCAGCAGTCCCTTCAGCTAGGGATATATCAACCTTTTTAACGCCGTTAACCTGTGTTAAAAGGCTTTGAACTTTTGCCTGGCAGCCTGAACAGGTCATACCGGTAATTTGATAAGTATGTGTCATGATAAATTTTTTGTTTACTGACACAAATTTACCATCGACACTCCCCCTGCCTGTTACACAATTATGGCAAAGAGTTATAAAATTAAACCATATCGAGGGGTTTACGCTGTTGCTTTTGGAGAGATTTAAAGGCCGAAGGCGTAAGGCCGGTTACCTGTTTAAACTGACTTGATAGATGTGCCACACTGCTGTAGCTCATCTGATAAGCTATTTCCGACAAGCTCAACTCATTATAAACCAACAGTTCTTTTACCCGTTCAATTTTTTGTGCGATGTGATATTTTTCAATGGTTATGCCCTCAACAGCCGAGAACAGGTTACTGAGATAGCTGTAATCATGATGAAGGCGATCTGCCAGTAATACAGACAATTTAAAATGTTCCGGCTTATCTGCATAATGCACCATCGAAATGATCTGTGTCTTTATCTGCTCAATAACCCTGCTTTTTTGATCGCTGATCAATTCAAAGCCCAGGCTGTTTAAGCCCGTTTCTAACTGCTCCAATTGCCGGGTGGTTGGTTCTTTTAATAAGTCAACTTCGCCCAGCTCCATGTGTATAACTTCCAAACCCGCTTTTTCCATTTCAGATTGAACAGCCAGTTTACAGCGATTGCAAACCATGTTTTTGATGTAGAGCTTCATGCCTACAAAATTAGCAATTCCAAAACGGTTAGGCCATGGTAGCAGGCCAAACATTAAGCAAAATGGGGTAAAGCAAGTTTCTGCTAATGCCAAGTGTTCTGGAACTTAAGACTTTCGATTTAACACTAGCTATTTCAGTTCTAAAAAACAAGCCCGGCCTGCAATGCAAACCGGGCTCTATATTTTATAATAACTTTTTTATTGAAATGATGAATCCGGATGAAAGTGCTTCCACGAATGCATATACTCCTGGTAAGCCTGGATCTTTCCTAATTGTGCCCCTTTATTCACTCCTGCAGTACATAAACCATCCCAGTTCCAGGTTGACACTGTCTCCTGGTCTGTTAGTAATCCGGCCTGATCAAGGTTAAAGTGCAGTTCCTTTCCGTTTACCATTCTGTTCCAAACATGGTAGGTAAGGCTATCTTTTTCCAGGCTTACCATAAGCGGCGTGTTTGCCAGTTTATCATTCACCAACCTTGTTTTTACCAGCTTGCGCCAGTTATAGGCTTTTGCCTGTTTATCAACAATTACGCCAACAATCCAGCTTTTTCTTACTATGGTATCCTTGTTTTTAATGGTGCTGTCCTTGTCAACAGATTGGATCCTATCATAATTTTTCAAGTCGTCATAATCGGTCAGGTAATGTTTATCGGGTTGCAGGATCAGTGAACCGGGATATTTGGCCAGCCATGCACCCAGGGTTGATTGCTCATAGTACAGCTCCTTCAAACGGCTCCCTTTTAACGGACCAGCGGCTGCAATACCTGTAGCCTGGTACCACCAGCTTTTTGTTGCGGAGTCTTCAATTACTGCATTATAATGCCTTGCCCCAACTAACCGAAAATCCTGCCTTTTGCCATTAACTACCGGACTAAATACACGCCCGGTACGGCACATGGTGCAATAAGTAACCAGCACAGGTTCGCCCCCAACATTGTCCTGTACTTTATGGTGATACCCCAAATAAACAAGTGGATAAGCCTTTGCAACACCATTATTAACAACCCCTAATATTACAAGGCTCTCAGGCACATGGTTATGTATCGCATTAGCAAAACTTACTGTTTTGGGTTCTTCAAACATGGTTTCTGCCTTATACATAACATCGCTTACATAAAAAGTCCCCAGGTAAAGCACTAATGCCGCAACCTTAATTACCTTATTTTTAAGGGTGTTTGCTGTAAAATATTTTACAATATAAAAAAGCACCAATATGGCTCCGGCTATGCGCAGCGGTGTTATAATTTTTTCGAGATAATAAGAAACGGTTATAGCATTGAGATCCTGGCTGCCCGGAAAAGGCATTAACAGATAAGCGTGTACCAGTCCGGGGATCAGCAATAAACAGAAGCCTGTCCAAAAGATCCAGGGGCTAGTTTTATTCTCTTTCATTTAAATATTATGTTAATTGGCGAATTGAATATAGATATTTATAAGTTTTTATCAAATTAATCTTGTGAAAAAGAATCAAGAGGTCAAGAATCAGGAATTAAGAGAAAAAACGACATATTATCTGTCCTGACTCTTGATTCTTGACTTCTTGACTCTTAAACCTAAAGCTTCCCGTAACCAACAAAAGTCAACAGATCTGCTACTTTGCCGAATTTATTGTTTTATTTATAACATTTAATAATGACTTGCTCCCAAAATCATCTCCCATCAGCTGCCAGATCATCACCCCACCGGCATTTTGTAAAGCAAGTGTTGTTTTGTTTTTAATTGTGGGGATCCCGTTATAATAAATGATGCCGCCACCTGTAACGGTTACCTCATCGGTATTTTCCGAACCAGGATATTGTGCTGCAATGTTACTGAAATTCATATCAGCAGGTGCACCTGCTCCAAATCCATACCCATAAAAAGGCACGCCAAGGCAAAGCTTTTCTTTGGCTATCCCCCTTGTGTTTGTCCAGTATTCAAGGTCGGAAACCGCCATATCATATGGAGCATGCTGCCCCGGATTTGCCGGTCGCCATGGGCCGGTTTTATCATACGACATGATATTTATAAAATCATAAACAGCCAAAGCCTTATCTGTGTATTGTGATTTATATGCGGTAGCAAAAGCAGATGTAAGCAATTTATTTTTCGACTTTAACGCTACTGATAACCCCGTAACAAAAGCTTCATAATTATTATCAATCCGTTGCCCTTCAAGGTCGACATCAACGCCATCCAGGTTATTATCTGCAACTAGTTTTACAAGGTTGTTAATAAGAATATTACGCAACGGATCTGATAAAAGCGATGTATAATACTCCGGTGCAGACCCTCCTCCTATCGATACCAAAACTTTCGTATTTTTTGCATGAGCAGCAGTAATAACGCTCGCCAGTGCAGGTGTTACTGTAAAATTTGCTTTTGCATCCGGGTTAATAAAGGCAATATTCAGGTAGTTTATCCTGCTGAAATCAAAACTGGCGCCCGCTCCATTTTCAATACTGTGAACCGTTAGATAGCCAACAACCCTAAAATTTCCATTTTTCCGGACGCTGTTCAATCCACTTGCCTGGGCACTGCTCCTTTTGCACCCTGTTAGCAGGGAAAAAAGGACTATAACCGTTAAAAATTTATTCATATATCTCTTAGGCATGTATAGCATTGTTTACAGCCGTAATATACAATGTATCTATTAAATAACAGATCGCTCAATAACGGCCTGATATTCCGGGTTAAGCAATTTTATTTTTCATTGATAGCCACTTAGAGCCATACACAACTCTTTTATAAAAAACTTGCCGTTTAACAACGTTAATTTTACATTGTGTACACAAAATGATATTAAATCACTGGCTATTTATTAGCTACTATTATCATTTTCAAGTATTTTCGCTTTTGTAAACAAGCATTTATTAACCCCTGATAATGCGGCAATACATCATCCTTAACCATGAAATTTATATTACCAGGCTCATCTCTCAGAAATATAGCTGTCTTATTTTTATTTCTCCTAAGCTCTTGCCTTCAAAAAAACAACCCTGTTCATGATAAATTAAAAAAGCAGTTGCAAATTACTGACAGCCTTATTATTGCGGGTAAAGGTGATAGCGCTATGCTGCTTTTAACAAAATTACGCAAACAAATTCCTGGTTCCGATCCCCTTATATGTACTTATTATCATCTGCAGGCTGATCATTACTTTTATAAGCCTGCTGTTATGGATCTATATGCCGACAGCTGTCTTGACTTTTTTAATAATTCAAAAAATATTGAAAAGTATCCTGACGAATACTTTCAATCTTTACTTATTAAAGGAGATGCCTGCTTTAGGACTAAAAACTATTCTAAAGCGCTTGATTATTATTATAAAGGCCAAAAAGTATTGTCATCTGGTATTTGTGATAATGGCGAGCTGGCAAGTAAAATTGGCATCATTTATTTTACACAAAAAAACTATTTTGTGGCTGCCAAATATTGGGCAGAAAGCTACAATAAGCTGGGTTTATGTAATAAAAACATCACTGCTCAAAAACTATTTTTTATAAAACAGGGAACCCTTAATAACACCGGCTTTTCTTATGAAATGGCGGGTAAGCTTGATAGTGCAACTGCTTACTATTTAAAGGATCTGGATTTAATAACTAAAACCGACAGCAATAAACTGATAGGCAAACATTATATCAATACAGCCAGTGTGGTTGTATATGATAACCTCGGGGGCGTGAATTTAAAACAGGGAAACCTTAGTATCGCCAAAAGCTATCTGACAAAAAGTGTTACCCTTGTTGGCGAAGATCCGGACGGTGCTATTATTCCGCCTTTGTTAAAACTGGCCGAATTATACATAAAATTGGGTGATAATTTAAAGGCAAAAGAATCTTTTGATAAAAGCAGGCAAGTGTTTGATCATTTACCCGCTGATAACGAAGAAGAGTATGTGATTAAATGGAACAAGCTATATGCCCAGTATTTGTATAAAATTAACCAACCCGGGGCAGCATATCATTACCAGGATGTTTATATTAAACTAAAAGACGCTTTAGATACCAGATCTGCTAACCTTTACAGCTTAAACGTAGAACAGGAGCTTCACAACTTACAGCAAAAACAAGCTTTAACCAGCCTTGAACAGGAAAACAAAGTAAAAAAAATATACCTGGCTAGCTCTGCAATATTTGTTATTTTTTCACTAGTGCTCATTTTTATAATTAATAAAAACCTCAGAAAATCCAAAGAAAGTCAGGCAGAAATTAATCAGCAAAATCAGCACCTGCAGCGCACACTTGGTGAATTGGAACATGCTAACAAAAACTATATCCGCATTATGCGTGTAATGGCGCATGACCTGAGAAATCCTATTTCAGGTATAACCGGTCTTGTGTCACTCATGCTTGCCGAAGATGAGTTTTCAGAAGAGAACAAGGGTATCCTTAAGCTCATAGAAACAACAGGATTGAATTCAATGAAAATGATAAACGAATTGCTTAATTCGGGCCTGGCAGATGAAAATGAAAAGCTGGTAACACAAAGGATAGATTTAAATTCGCTGCTTTATGATTCTGTTGAACTACTACAGTTTAGGGCACAGGAAAAACAACAGACAATAATTTTCAATCATATTAACACGCCAATAATAGCCGAAGTAAACCACGAAAAAATATGGCGGGCAATTAATAATCTAATTGTAAATGCTATAAAATTCAGTCATATTTCCGGGATAATCAGGGTTGGCATTCAATCAGAAAACAAGCGAATTCTTATATCGGTCGCTGATAACGGGATCGGTATTCCTGCTGATCAAAAAGATAGCGTATTTGAAATGTTTACACCTGCAAAAAAGAACGGCACCGATGGTGAGCAGCCATTTGGCCTTGGCTTATCTATTTCTAAAAAGATAGTTGAGATGCATAATGGCAACATCTGGTTTGAAAGCAATGCAGGCAACGGGACAATATTTTACATTGAACTGCCTGCGCTGGATTAAACAACCACAACTATTTATTAGTGCAATAGCAAATCATAACGTTGTTCTTTAAGCGGTTTGCCAAATGCAGTTGAATCAACCTCCTCAGTCAGCGTAAAACCTAGTTTTTTATAAATGCCTGCGGCGGTAAATTGCTCATTTGTTGTCCATAAATAGCATTTTTTATAGTTCCGTTCTTTCAGGAAATCCATATACATACCAACCAGTTTTTTCCCGAGGCCAATTCCGCGATAAGCAGGATCAAGGATAAAATAACGGAGTTGCGCAGTATCATCTCCGCGGTGCATTAATAACAGGAACCCCACTATCTTTCCATTGTATTCAGCAACCCATACACAGTCTTTTTCAGGATTATAATTTTTATAAAATTCATACAAGCCTGATGCTACATAGGCTTCAAAGATTACCCCGAAATTATGCTCTTCCCTGTACAGAACACCATGCATCCAGGTAACATACCCAATGTCGCCCGGCCTTAACGTTGTGCGGATAACAACATCATTTAAGTTGATATTATTAGTCATGTTTTTTTGTAGCTGATTTTTCTAAAATATTCCTGATGGCATCCATATGGCCTGTAAGCTCGTTTACTTCCTTTTCGGTAAAAGATGCAAGCAGCTCTGTAAGCTGTTGCACAGAGGCATTATTTAATTTTGAGAATTCAGCACTCCCTTTTTGCGATAAATGCAGGTAAAAAGAGCGCTTATCATATGCCGACTGCCTTTTTTCAATCAATTTTCTTTTTTCAAAGCTCTGTAACATCCGGCTCAAATAGCCTTTATCAAGATCCAGCAATTCAATAATAGCCTTCGCTGTCATGCCATCGGGATGATGATTCAACTCATACATTATGCGCGCTTCCGTCAATGAAAATTCGCTGTTTAAATATTGCTTATCCAGCAGGCCGATTACAGAGGTATAATACCGGTTAAATGATCGGATCCGTATTATCTTATCTTCAATCATAATGCAAATATATAAATACAGTTGCTTTTGTCAACTATATTTATATATTTCAATTAAAACTTATAAGCTGTTAAAGCAAATACCGGCGTTTAGTAGTATCTGCGTTTGCTAATTACTTAAAGAAATAGCTTACATGCAAAACCGCAGCAAATTTAGTACCCGGTGTAAAGGCTATTCCATCAACAGGGGTTGTTTGGTGTTGCAAACGGGTTAGCGTATCAAACTGGGTTTCCTTCCATTGCACATTAAATACGTTATTAATAGTTAAGCCAATTTCGTACTTAGTACGGGTGTAGTTAAACACCAGGTCATTCACAAAATAACCCTGTGCAGTAAGGCTGTAATCTTCGTTTGCAGGCCTGTCGGCTAAAAAGCGATAGCGCAAGCTTCCGTTAAGGCCATTTTTGTTGGTGTAAGTTATCCCGGCAGTGCTGCTAAAAACAGGCGCCAATGGTATATAGTTTTTCCCGGCAGGATCATCAAGCGATCGGCCATGAGCATAATTTACATCCAAATCAAAGAAAAAAGACTTTACAGGTTGGTACCGGGTCGAAAAATCAAGTCCTAAACGCTGTGTACGTCCGCTAAAATCTATCGTGCCTCCGTCGCCCCCGTAAACGTATTCCTTTTGCAGGTATATATACCAAAGGGCGGCATTTATTAATAAGTTCTCTGCTGGTTTAAACACAACACCCAGATCGGTTCCATAAGCTGCGGGAAGGGTTTGAAAGCCGTTTACCGCAACAACTACCCTTGCGTCGTTAGAATGAAAGCCCTTTCCCATTGAAAGGTAAACCTCCGTTTTATCATTAGCCTGGTAATAAAAATTTAGTTTAGGGCTAATAATATTGTTATGTGCTTTATACGCTCCTAATCCCGGCAAGGTGGTATCCCCGACAAATTTGTTATTGTACCTGTAAAAGAACTGATCGAATCTCAAACCTGCATTAATGCTGAATTTTTCATTGAATCTAAAAGTTTCACTAATGTAGGCGCCGCCACCAAACTCGGTAATATCGCCCAGCTTTATGCGGTTAAGTAAGGTGTATCTATCCTTTGTATGCGATAATTCCGAACTATCGGTAACATCCAAACGGGCGTTCAGGCCAATATCTGTAGTTATTTTAGTATTGCCCCAATAACTTTCATGCACATAGCTGCCATTATAACCATATAAATTACGGGCTTCTTTTTGCCTTATCTCATCACCGTTAATAGTATCAACTAAAAAGAAGGTAAAGTTGGTATGCAGATCGAATTTATAGCGGGTATAATAAAGCTGGTTTTTTATAATGGCATTATTGTTCAAGGTGGTTAGTAATTGGGCGTTAATATTGGTACGTGAGGTTACTCCGCCTTCTTTAGGGTCAAGCGCGCCATAAAAGCCTACAACATGCTGGTCAATTGCCTGATCGGGAATTTGCCCGGAGGCAAGCCAGGTACTGTACAAAGTTGAGACTGATAAGCTAAGTATATTATGTTCAGATAGCTTATTCTTGTATTTGGTGAAGAAATTGAAGCGCTTAAAATGCTGCGGGTTATCAAAATAACTGTCGCTATACCTGAACTCGGATGCGGCATACCATGATTCTCCTTTAGTCTTTGCCTTGTCATCTAATAAATTCAACATTGCCAAAGCTCTGAAGGTGTTAAACTGCCCGCCTTCCAGCTTTATGGTATTATTGCTAATGGCATCTACTGTATGGAAATCAACAAAGCCTGATGTTACCAGATCACCTTTTTTCGCATCGTAAGGGCCTTTTTTAAATTCGGTACTTTCTATTGTTTCGGGGATGATAAAATGACTATCGGCATATCCCTGCCCGTGAGCGTGCGAAACCATATTAATAGGAATCCCGTCAACATAAAGGCCGATATCTGTGCCATGATCTGCATCAAAACCACGCAGAAAGATCTGTTCTGCCTTGCCGCCACCCTGGTGCTGCCCGATAAATAAACCGGGTACAATGCGCAATACTTCTTGCGAATTGGAGATGCCCCGCATTTTAATATCCGTTTCGCTGATGGCTTTGTAGGGGTTTCCGGCATCGGCCCTCACAACAACGTCCGCCAGCTGGGTTTGGTACGTTATCAGACTGATAGTTTGTCCGTCTTTAAAACCTGATACATCAAAGGTTTTCTTTTCAAAACCAACGGCAGTAACTAGTATAGTTTTTGCTGCAGAGATGTTTTTAAAAGTAAAACGGCCTATCTCGTTAGTCACTGTGGTAGTATTTGTGGGTAATAACACAATTGTCACACCACTAACAGGTTCATTGGTAACACTATCTATAATCTTGCCGTTAATATTATGCTGCGCGAATAAAAAATTGCTGATAAATAATAATAAACTGAGCACAGCAATTTTCTTCATAAAAAGCTCAACGCTATTATTTAACCGGACCGCGAATTTAAGTTTCTTAAGCAAGGGGAATAGATATTAGTCAAAGGTTTTAGGCATTTACGTAGTTTGCTTATGCAGGGATTTAATTATTCATTTTAAATGATGATGGTAGTTGTAAAACTGTTACCTCTGTATTTACGTAACTTATTCTAAAAACCTGGCTTATGAAGTATTTAGTTGGTGCAATTTTAATGGCATCATTTTTTATCTCCTGTAAAAATCAAAATTCTAAAATCGTTTCAAAAGTTTACGTTGACAGCCTCATCAACCATTATACTTTACCCCAACAGGCAAAAGATAATGAAGCGGATCTGGAGTTTTGGAAAAGCAGGATTGACCCCAAACAATCGCGACAGGTAAATGAATCCAAATACGCTTCAACTTTAATAGCGAGGTTTCATCTTTTTGGCGATATACAGGATGTAAAACAGGCAGAAGCGATTTATAAAAATATCAATAAAACATATAACAGCTCCCTGGCATCACCATTTGTTGCATTAACCTCGTCAGCAATGCTGCAGCATCATTTTAGCCAGGCCGATACGCTGCTTGAAAAGGCCAAAAAGATAGGGGTTGACAATTTTACCCTTTATACGCTTTCGTTTGATGTGAATTTTGAATTGGGCAGATATATTAAATCAAGTTTATATTTAAACAGTTTAAAGTCTGACAAGGATTACAGCTATTATTTCAGGCGATCAAAATACGATCACTTTAATGGCACTATTGATAGCGCCATAAGCGGAATGATGCAGGCAGCTAAGCTTGCAAAAGCTTCACCTTACCTTAAAGGGATTGCTTTATCAAACGCAGCAGACCTTAATATTCATGCAGGCAAACTGCAAAAGGCAGGCGAGATCTATAAAGAATGCCTCAGGCTAAACAGTGCTGATTTTCACAGTATCCTTGGTTTGGGTTGGCTTACTTTAGTGCATGATAAAAACGATACCCTCGCCGAGCGCCTTTTTAAATTTGTGCTGACAAAAAATAAGCTGCCTGATCCACTTTTTAAATTGTATCAAATGGCCCAGGAAAGAGGCGATAAATCACTTGAAAAAAGATACGCTAATGAGTTTGTTGCAAAGTCAACAGATACTGTTTATGGCCAAATGTATAATAAATATGTAATTGAGATTTATACCGGTATTTTGAATAATCCGTCAAAAGCCGAGGATCTTGCAAAAAATGAATTAAATAATCGCGCAACACCACAAACCTATGCATGGTATGCCTATACCCTATTTGAAAATAATAAGAAAGACGAAGCCTACAAAGTATTTCAGCAGCATGTATCAGGCCAGCCGCTTGAAGGGCTTGAACTATATTATATGGGTAAAATGATGAAAGGGCTTGGCAAAGGATACAACGCCGGCGAGTTTTTTAAAGCTGCGGAGAAAAATAAATACGACCTAAGCCCAGACCAGGAAAAAGACCTTCAAAAAAGTTTAGAAGAATAACCTTTGTATTGTCCAGTAAGTAGCTATTAAAGCTATTATGACAGATAAAGGGATCACAATGTATTTGCGGTAATAAGGCTTATCTCCAAAATACCTGGCTAATAAAAAATAGGCTGTTATTATTACCGTTAATTGCCCAAGCTCAACCCCAACATTAAACATTACCAGCGAGATAAGGTAAGAGTTCTTAGGCAGTCCTAATTGCCCTAAAGCGCCTGCAAAGCCCATTCCATGTACCAGCCCGAATAAAAATACCACACCTATCCGCGAGGTTTTTAGCCTTGGTGAAAAGATATTCTCCAAAGCCACATATAATATTGACATCGCTATAACAGGCTCAACAATTTTGGCTGGCGGCGTAATTACATGATACATTGCCAAACCCAGTGTAACAGAATGAGCTATTGTAAAAGCTGTTGCCTGCCATAACACTGGTTTTAATTTAGGACTTAACAAAAACAAACTGAGTATGAACAGGATATGATCAAACCCCAACGGAAGAATATGCTTATAACCCAGGCCAAGATATACCAGGGCGGCATCCGCTTTCGACATCTTTTCCAGTTCGCCCACAATTACATGTGCCCAAAGCGGCTGACTAAATAACACCAGCAATAAAGCTATCCCCGCTACGCGACTGTATTGAAGTAATTGGCTTTTGATATTATCTTCCATTAAAATTTTGATAAGCTAAGTAAGTATAAATTAATTGGATAAATGGAACCTAAAACAAAAGCCGGGAATTACCCCGGCCTTTTATTCAGATAGATTAAATTAATATTACCAGGGTGCGGCCTCGTAAGGGAATGAAGTTGAAAATGGTTTATCATTACCATTAACATGATCTGATGTTAAACCCGGGTTTTTAGAGGCATCAGGACCGCCGAATATTAAAATTAAACTTACATCAATAACATCATCCGTCAGGGTTCTGCCTGTCAATACGTTTGTTCCGTCATAATAAGTAGTTTTACCGGTTGTGGAAACACCCAATACATCGGTTGCTAAAACACCTGTAAATGCTGAAGCAGATAAGCCTAATAAGTTGGTAGTGTACGCACCACCATTATAGGCCTGAAGCTGGGTTTGAAATTTTGCCTGGTAAGCAGCCCCCATTACAGATGGTACAGTTACGTTAAAATTATCTTTATCGGCAGCGCTAACAAAAACGGTAGCAATACCGGGACGGCCTACCTGGTCGCCTGCTACTGAAAACACTTGTCCGGTATTGGGATCACCTGGTGTAACTTTCTTATCTTTATGGCAGGCGCTTAGCGTAATGGTTAACGCGCAAAGGCTGATTATGCTGTATAATATATTCTTTTTCATGATCTTGATTTCTTTCTTTAATTAATTATTTAGTTTTTGTTTGTAACCAGACACCCAATTTACCGGTGCTGTTCAACATGCTTTTGGGTACTTCAACCACAACGCTCAGCACATTTGTTCCGGCGAAAGTATCAGTTCCGGGATTGTTAAAGCCTGAAGCTGTTCCGCCGACAATTTTGTGAAATTGATCAAGGTCAAAAAAGAAAGGATCATCTCTTGGGCCTGCAAACGCTTTAATGCCGGTTGATGAAGTTACAGTAACAGCATCAGCGCCATAAGGTGTAACAGGTACCACTACAGATGCCGTACCCACTACAGTACTTGATGTACCCGGGCTAACAGGTTTTACCGGCCCGTATATGTACATTTTGCCGCCTTTATAAACACATTGAATTACCAGGTCTTCAACATTGTCGCCGGTGTTGTCAATCTTAAATTCAATCATGGTGTTTTCGTCAAATGAGGCGGTTTTGGTGGCCGTGGGACTTAATAATCCCTGTACGTTTCCAACAAAAACAAGATTGCTGGTGTTCTCACCCTGAAACACGTACAGATCTGTAATGTCTGTACTCTTTCCTTTTACGTTGGGTGCATCGGCATGATCCGATGCCCACAAGATCCCCCCGCCAAGTACTAATGCCATGGCAGCGGCTGCAATAATAAGTTTAGTCTTTTTCATTTGTAATCTTTTAAGTTATAGTATGATTTTTAAAGAATTACGCAGCCTTGCAGCAAACGGATTTAATAAATATTATTTACTTACTCCTCTGGGGAATAAATAATATTACCAATTAAAAACACAATGAAAATTGAGGTAGCAGCATTGAATCTAAAGCATAATGCAGCTATAAAAGTTAAAAAAAGATGGGAAGAAAGAATAATGCTCCTGACGGGAGCGATTATAATTATATATAAATAACCATATTTATAATTTCAATAAATAATCAGGAATTTGGCAATGGCCAGTGAAAACAAAGCCCGTATCCGTCCGGATCTTTAAGGGTCAATGCCTTCCAGTTGTACCTGGTAATTTCGGGTTTACTAACAGCTACATTATTGGCTTGAAGATGCTCATATAAAGCATCGGTATCCGGGCAGCCAAAGTATAAAGTCATGTCTTCATGAGCTGCAATCCGGTCTGTATCTGGTTTTAAGGGTCTAAATGCGCTTTCATAAGCAGTATTCAGCATCAGTTCAATCTCATTGAGCCTTAACAGCACCCAATCTACATCATCTCCTTCTCCAGATGACATTGCAACAGAAAAGCCTAACAGATCCCTGTAAAATTTTAACGACACAGGCATATCAAACACCGATATAAGCGGGGCCATACCTTCAATATCATTTTTATCAAAAGGTTTTTCTTTATCCATTTTGGTATTTAAGGGCCGTTGAGATCAATATTTAACTAAGTTAAAAGTTTATTTATAATTTTCCAGTAACGCTTTTACCCGTTCGTTAAAGTTTGAGGTGTTAATGCCTGTAAATTTATTTACCACAGTAAAATAGTTATCATCTCCCCTGCCGCAATTAATCAATTCCTTTATCCCGGTAATTCCTTGCTTACGTTCTACCTCATCGCAAATAAGGCTAGCTAATAATGATCGTACCTTTAACTGCCCGGTAAGGATCATAGGGTTTTTGCTAAACAATTCGAGTAAGCTTGCTTGCGGATGCTGCAGAAGATATTCTTTTAACTTTGGCACCAATTGTTTCTGGGTTATCATTTCGCCATGCTCATCAGTATAATAGGCATTCCCCCAACTATAGGCAATTCCCTCTTCTGCTGCCGAATTACGGGCGTTCTTTCTGACTTTTGCTGCATAATAATGGAAAGTATCATGCGAAAAATCCTCATTATGCACAATAGAAAAAATGGTGTGGGCATCTACCCCATATCCATCACTTACAATGCCTGCAGATTCCCTGTCATACCCGTAACCAAGCAAGTGTATTATTTCCTGGTAATTATTGCACAGGTAAAAATCAAATTGTTCTGGCTTTAGGCCCAGTTTTAATGCAATTCTTGTATTTGCTTTATCAAACCCCTTAGCCCTTAAAATATTTATATTATCAGCGTAATGATAGGTTATATTACCTGTTTTAACTGTTTTCCAACTACGGGTAAGGTAATAAACAGGGATAGAGAAAGTAGTACTGTTACTATCAACAGCGGCAACCAAATCAATTATTGCCCTGACAGGATTACCTGTAGAAACATTACTTATAAAAGCCAGTGAAATAAAATACTGATTACCTGTTACAGGGTATAAATTTAAAAGCGTTGGGTTATAATAATGCTCACCCTTTGCATTATTTTCAATGCCTTTGAGATCTTTGAAAACCGATAAGCTTAATGCAGAACCAACCTGGTTTATTTCAATTGATTGAGGTGTACCTTTACTAATATGCAACATTAAGGTATCAAGGGCATTCAGTAATTTCAACTGTGTTTGCCCTGGCACTGTTGTATGCAGCTCAACACTTTTAACAATTGGCGTTTGTGCCGATACAAGCCCGATATCTAAAATAAAAATCAGGAATACAAATAAGTGTTTCTTCATTTATTTGGCAAACTGAACCTTTATACCGCTTACCTGCTTAATGCATCGTGCCGGCTTTTTTTCATCCTGTACAATAATACGAAATGGGCCGTCAGCAGGCAACAATGGTTTGCCATCAACTTTATCAGCAAGTATGATCATCCGGTCTGTAAAATCCTTATCCAACTCAGCAAGTGCGAAAACAACCTGGTAACCATCGCTGGCTGTAACCTGTACAAATTTGGTAAGGTTTTCGCCGCGCAGGTCTTTTCCTAATGTAACGCCAGCTTTTTGCAAGATCTCTGAAAGTATTACACCTGAATAAGTATGATCTTTTCCATCCCTGTCTTTTCGTGTAACTTCAGTTTGTTTAAATTGCTGTAGATCAGCTAATTTTAAGTCGAGAGGTAAAGTTACCTCACCTGTTACTTTTACAGATGCATCCTTAGTAGTTGGCTGTGCTTTTGTTAAATAAGCGTTTATAAAAAACGCGAACAGCGCAATTATTATAAATGTATATTTCTTCATTTGGAGTTGGATTTTGATTTTTTCAGTGCGATTGTTTTATTCGGATCAGAAAAACGCGGGTCATTAATAAATGTTGAATCCGTAAGCATGTTTAAAAATGCAATGATATCCTTTTTCTCATCCGGCCTTAAATGTAAGGTCTTCCCGCCTATATCGTTTGATTCTCCGCGTAAAAAAGTACTTAAAGCCTCCGATTCTTTTAAATGATCACTGTAATGATCTACAACTTCTTCTAAGGTTTTAAACCTGCCATCGTGCATATAGGGAGAAGTTAAGGCTATATTCCGCAGGGTTGGCACTTTAAAACGACCACGATCTGCAGCCAAACCTGTTAAAGACTCGATACCTACATCTTTAGGAATACTATCCAGCCCGTTGTTGTGAAAAAGTTCGTTATAGGTTTTAGGGCCGCCATGGCAATGTGCACAATTAGCTCCGCGGATGCCCTTTTCAGGATTAGGTCCGTTCATGAACAAATTCATCCCGTTCAGTTCCTGCCTGGTTGGCAGGTAAGCGTTTTTTAAATATTGATCATACCGTGAATTACACGAAATAAGCGTGCGCTCAAACTGTGAAATTGCTTTGCAGATCCTATCACCCGTTATGGTTTCATTACCATAAACCAGTTTAAATAGAGCAGGATAAGTAGCTGTGTTACTGAGTTTTTTAACAGATACATCCAGCGATTGACCCATCTCATGCGGATTAATCATTGGGGTAATTGCCTGATCTTCCAAACTACCTGCCCTTCCATCCCAAAAGAACTTTCTTGTCCACAACAGGTTAGCCAGCGACATGGAGTTTCGGGCAGTTAGTACCTGGTCAACACCCTCACTAAGTGCTTTACCATCAGTAAATGCTTTATCCTGCTGATGACAACTGGCACATGACAGGGTATTATTTGCTGATAGCTTCTTCTCATAAAATAATAACCTGCCCAAATAAACCCCCTGTTTGGTGGTTGGGTTATCATCAGGAACATTAATGCGGTTCCCAAAATTGGCAGGATATACCAATTGATAAGGCCCGGTTTCAATAGCATCCCTAATTGTAGTCCATGCCGATAAAGCTGTTATCAACAGTAAAAGCACAAGTATAACAAAGCCTTTATGCCTGATAAAAACAATGTTATACTTGTTTATCTTCATTCGTTTTAAATATAAGAATCAAGAAGTCAAGATATAAGAATCAAGATAAATAAAGAAAGTAAACGTATTAATCTTATGTTGATCTATTTTTTCTCTCTTGCATCTTGATTCTTGAATTCCTGACTCTTTTCCCCCACTAATAGTTATAGATAATATTAGCAAAATAGTTCCGTCCTTCTTCCGGGTAACCTTCAACAAGCGTATAATTTCTGTCGAACAGGTTATTTACTCCCCCTTCAACAGAAAAGCCTTTGGCCAGCGATAAATGCACCTTTGCATTGGTTAAATAGAATGCACCCGATACGGTTCCATAACTGGTGCTGAACCTTTTTGAATCATATTCTTCAGAAGCCAGGATATACAACTTGCTGATGGGTTTAAATTCAAGCGAGGCAAACACTTTATCCCTTGGCACATCTGTAAAGTAGATCTTCGGAGCTGATAAATTATTGCGAACAATGTGTGTATAATTCGCATTCACCTGGAATTGCGTACTGATGGCATAGCCCAAAGCCAGCTCCGCTCCATAATATTCTGCCCGGCCCACATTTTGAACCTGTGAAACAGAAGTATTTGTAGCTGAATTGAACTGTACATTATTAACGTTTTGAATACTGTTATTTATTTTGCTGTAAAAACCGGATGCTTCAATACTTAGCTTACTTGCCAGTAAAGTATGGTATGTCAAATCGTAATTTAAAGCATCTTCAGCTTTCAGATCAGGGTTTGGGATAGCCGTACCAAATCGGTATGAATACCTGTCTTTAATAGTCGCAAAGCGGGTTTTACGGGCAACAGAAAAGCTCAGCGCATTATCCTTATCAAAATCATATTGCAATAAGCCTTGTATGTTCCATGCGCCGTTGCTGTTGGCTGGCAGATCGGAAACTACCCCACCGGTATATTGTTGCGCCTCGCTGCTCCTCCTGTCGTTATAGCTGATCCCGGCGTTTGCTTTTAAGGCTGATGTGATCTTGTAGGTATCCTCGGCCCCTATATCAAAATTATTATCGGCATCCCTTCTTATTGGTTCACCAACATTATGCTCGCGATGTACGTCCTGCTTGTAATGACCTGCAATGCTGAAATTGTTGTTCTTTATGTCTGTGTTTTCGAATATTAAGCTTGCTCCCAATGTATAATCGTTATAAATGCTCTTAAAAGCATAAGGTTTGCTTATAGTTGTATAAGTAGCATTATCATAGCTATCAATCTCATTTTTAAACTGGTTATAATACCAGCGGGTTTTGATAACATTGGTGCTGTTCAGTTTGTTATTACTCAGCAAATAAAGGCCCTGCGTATCCCAGTTTGGCCATTTCCAGTAACGGGCGCTTTTTGAAAGCGAGTTTAACGGATCATTCCCGGCATATACAGGGGTACCCTTTGTACCATGCTGATAACTATACCCAATGGCATATTCCTGGTTTGCGGTTGGAACAAAGCCAATTTTACCGCTTACACCAATATCATTGCTGTAAGAATTATCCCTGTGCCCGCCATTTTCATTTTTTGTTGGGATGTAGGATGACGAAAGCGGGTAATAATTTCGTTTTAATTGTGATGCTGATAGCTCATAATAGAACTTGCCCAAATTACCACCCAGGTTTGTATTTAAACGGTATCCACCATTTAACCAGCCCGCAACTACGTTTGCCTCAAACTGGTTCACCGGCTTGCGGGTAACCAGGTTAATTGCGCCGCCCTCGGCATTCGGGCCGAATAACACCGATGAATATCCTTTTGCCACATCAATTTCCGAAAGGTTAAAGGTATTGTACCTTCCCAAATCAACATAACCATCGTATGGCACATAAAGCGGCACGCCGTCAAGGTAAATGGGCACCTGCCTGATATCAAAACCACGTACATTTATTGCCGACTCATTACGCGCACCAACAGCGGTTAAAGTAATCCCTGGCAATAAGCTTAAAGCTTGTGATACAGTGAGTCTGTTATATAAATTTATTGAGGCGGCATTTAGTTTATTTGACTTTAAACTGTCGCGGGTTCCTTTAATGGTTACCTGCCCCAGTTGAAAAACGCGCTTACCGGTGTCGGTTTTTTGCGCATTAGCCTTTATAGTAACCAGGGTAATAAAAACGAATAATAAATTGAGTAAGGTTTTTTTCATACAAAGCGATATATTAAAATTTATATAACGCAAAAATGGGAATATGTTTTCTTTTATTTACAATTAAGTAATATTAAAATTTACAGGTTGATCTCGCTGCTATTTTCAGCCAAAAAGGCCTTTAGTTTAACCTGAAAGGAATGAAACTGGCTGATCACTTTAAGTCCGTAATCTGTTACTACAGCGTTCCCGCCGCCTTTGCCCCCTCTGTGTGATATTACAACAGGCGATGTAAAATGTGTATTCATATGGTTGATCAGGTCCCAGGCTTGTTTGTATGACATTTTCATCTGCAATGCAGCCTGCCGGATAGAGCCTGATTCTTTGATCCTTTCCAATAATTCAACCCGCCCGTGTCCCAGTATTTTCTCACCTGCTGTTTCTATCCAGATGCGGCCATCAAGATTAAATTTTGAATCATTCATAAAAATAAAGGTAGCTTATATTTCAAACCATTCCATCCATCTTTTTATCAACGCTACCCTATCCTTTAAAAACTTAGGGCCGAAAAAAATGCTCGACCAATCATCAAAATTATCATACTGAAACCCAAGATAAAACACCCAAAACGCAAAGCCCAAATAAGGAATAGACTTAAGCTCATCATAATGCAAAGGCCTTACCTTGCGGTAATTCTCAACAAAAACAGCGAAAGCGGAGTCGGCTTCTTCCCTCGTTATTTTCCCTGAACTTGCTTCTAAAAAGTAATGAATATACAATATGGTTATATCATTTGCCAGGTAGCCCTTTCCTGCAAAATCAAAATCAAAAAAGGTAATGTTATTGTCCCCGTCAAAATGAAAATTCTTTGGCAAAAAATCATAATGGCAATAACCATAACTAAAGTTGGAATAATCAAACTGCCCGAGCTTTTCAATTACTTCTTTTGCAGTATCAGTTAAATAAGCATATTCATCAGGTAACTCATCAAATACGCTTTTTATAATTTTAATGGGCTCGGTAATGGTTGTATCTGTATCAAATACTATCCGCCTGTAGCTCAGCTCAATATTGGCAGTTATGTTATGTATTACTGCCATCTCCCTGCCCAACACCACTAATTGCTCATTATTCATGGCGTTAACCACCTTTCCCATGGCATAAGTGAATAAAACACCATATCGGGTGCCTTCGGCAGCATTAAAAGCCTGGATAACATCGCCCCTAATATCTTTTATCGGGTACGAGACTTTTGCCCCTTTATCAGCCAAAATAGTAAGCAGCTCAACCTCGCCTTTTATCTCATCCAGCTTTCGGTGCGCATCACGATAGATCTTAAAAATGTATTTGTCTGTCCGGTTCTCCACCAGGTAAGTATCACTAACATTACGGATAAGTAAACGGCAGGATGTATCTATAAATCCATAACGTTCTGAAAGAAACCCATTTAAAGCAATTGACGAAAGCGTGGAATACTGCGTCGGAAAAATATCCATTAATTAGTAATTGTTTTATTAATTTAACATGAGACATAAGCAAACGGCCATCCCCTCTTAAACCCTTCTCCAACCGCGTTGAGGCGAAGCGCTAGTTTGTGTATCTACGCTGACAAGCGTTCCATTTTTATGACGGAACACCCGGAACGCAGTGAAACATACTGATTATCAAATATTTAGCTATTTATAAAGAATTAAATAGGTGTAAGTTGCTTATAATCAGAATGTTCCACCAACCTTTATATCGAACTTACATTCATTTAATCACAAAAACCTTTCAGCTTTTATCTTTCGCCTTTAACCTCTCCCCTTAAATATTACCCTTCTTTAATTCATCTGCAGCAAAGTTAGCAGCTCGGGCCGTTAATGCCATATAAGTTAATGATGGGTTTTGGCAGGCCGATGAAACCATGCAGGCGCCATCAGTTACAAACACATTTTTAGCATCCCATACCTGGTTATGTTCATTAAGCACCGATGTTTTAGGGTCGCGTCCCATCCGGGCTGTACCCATTTCATGGATCCCATCGCCCACATTGTGCCCTCTATCCCATGAGGTAATGTTTTTAACACCTGAAATTTCCAGCATTTCCCGGGCCTCTTTCACAATATCTACCCGCATCTTTTTTTCATTGTCCTTTATTTCGGCATCCATCGCTAAAATTGGCAAACCCCATTTATCTTTTCTATGCGGATCAAGCGTGATCTTATTTTCATGATACGGCAACAGCTCGCCAAAGCCGCCAATGCCGATTGACCATTGCCCCGGTTCGGTAAGTGCTTCTTTAAATGCTGACCCTATATTAAGCTCGGCTACGTTTCTGCTCCATCCATCACGGCTTGCGCTGCCCTGGTAACCAAACCCACGCATATAATCGCGCTTATCGCCAAACAAATTAGCAAAACGTACTACGTAAATTCCATTAGGTCTTCTTCCAAAATAATATTTATCCTCATAACCTTCAACTGTGCCCGATGCACCGAGGTTATAATGGTGATCCATAATATTATGACCAAGCTCGCCACTGCTGCTGCCCAATCCACCGTGCCATACATCTGTAGCCGAGTTCATTAAAACCCATGCGCTATTTAAGGCTGAAGCATTTACAAACACAATTTTTGCATGGTATTCATAGGTCTGATGCGTTTCGGCATCAATGATCTCTACGCCTGTTGCCTTTTGCGTGTTCTTATCATAAATAATTTTAGTAACAATTGAAAACGGCCTCACCGTTAAATTGCCTGTAGCCACGGCTGCCGGCAAAGTAGATGACTGTGTGCTAAAATACCCTCCAAACGGGCACCCCTCCCAGCATCTGTTCCTGAAATGGCAGGCAGTTCTGTCCGGAATAGCTTCGGTAAGATTGGCGCTGCGGCCAATTATCATATGCCGGGTATTGTTATAATGCTTTTTAATGCGGTCAGCAACATCTTTTTCCACAACATTCAGATCCATAGGCTTCAAAAAATGCCCATCGGGTAATTGCGCCAGGCCTTCTTTTGATCCGTTCACTCCTGCAAATTTCTCTACATGGTCATACCATGGCGCCAAGTCTTTATATCTTATTGGCCAGTCAATTGCCCAGCCGTCTTTGGCATTTGCTTCAAAATCAAAATCGCTCCAGCGGTAACTTTGCCTTCCCCATAAAATGGAACGCCCACCCAACTGGTACGACCGCCACCAGTTAAAAGGCTTTATCTCGGTATATGGTGCTTCCTGTTCATTAACCCAATAATCCATAATAGGCTCCGTAGCTCCCCATCCGCGCGAAATTACAGGACGTACTTTTCGCTGTTCCTGCGTAACACTTCCGCGGTGCTCAAATTCCCAGGGGTCTTTTGCTGCTGATTTATAGTCTTTCAGGTGCTCAAAATTACGACCGCGCTCCAGCATAATGGTTTTTAAGCCCCTGCCGGTAAGCTCTTTTGCAGCCCATCCGCCACTTATCCCCGAGCCTATAACAATTGCATCGTAAGTATTATTGATCTTAGCCTTGCCGTTTATATTTACAGTATCTGCTGCCATAATTTAAGTTTATTTATTGGTGTAAGAGCGTAAAAAGTGGAGAACTATTGGTTATACAATAATATAAATTTGTGTTAACTAAGCAAAGCATTAAATGTTTAATAAACAATTATGGGCAGCCAGTTTGGTTAATGGAGTCACAACATTTATACAATCCACCTACCGGCATCTTAGCCGCGAACATTTATAGGCTTACGTAAATGAATATACATTACGTTATAATGCTCGTAAATTTACCACTTCATCGCGTTCCGATTTTGTATTAACAAACTTGGTATGTTGTTTAACTTATAAAGAATTGACAAAATGAGTAAAAGAAGATATGTTAAAAGAGCTATAAAGCCCGAGCCGGGACCTGTGATACTTACTGAATTTAACAGGAGTTTATTACATCTTCTTAAGACTAAGCCGCCTAAGAAAGAAGACTTGCCGCCGACTGAAAAGGATAAATAATTTGGTTATTGAATGGCAAAAAGTATCTTTATTAAAATAAGACCTAAATGCCACCACCCCCAAATAATAACCCCGGCCAAGATAAACCTAAGCCTCCTATATCTAACAGGAGTAAAAACACCCCTATTGTTAATATTTCCGTAAATACCAGTTTAGATCAGGTAAGAAACGAAAACGCAACAAACTATGAACAAAATACCGAGAATAGACATGTAGTAATAAACTTTTCTAATCCACAAAGCGATAACAGCCCACAAATTGACGCTAACAAAATTGCCAACAGGTCTGTAATTATTAATTGTGGGCTTTTCATTTTCACCGCAATTCTTGCCGGGATTTCCATTTGGCAGGGGTGCTTGACAAGGCAATCTATATCCATTGCGGAGCGCGTTTTTAAAGCAGACACAACCAATGCAAACAAAGTCTATACTCAATCTCGCAAAGATGCTACGGAAAGTGATAAACGAGAAGATGAAAGAGATAAGCGAGCTGAAAAAAACCTTAAACTTCAGGATAGTTCGCTTAACGCTCAAATAGCATCTCTTAAAGAAACTCAGAAACAATTTAAGGCCCAAAACGAACCATATCTTCAAATAAAAATAGATACAATTTTGGTTAGAATGGATACCCAGAAAGTTTTCTATTCTATCTCCAATGCTACAAAAACACCTGTTAAAGTTTTGAAGAGCAAGTGTTTTATTTACATTGATACAATTAATAAAAAGAAAGACATTGATACAATAAAATTCAGCATAAAAAATTTTTATATAACTGAATCGCTTCCTTATAATGGATCGATTACAGGAAAAATAAAACTTACTAATGATTGGTTTAGATATTTGACGGTTTATAAAAAAGCATATGTATATATAGATGGGGTAGTTATATATGAAAATATGGTTGATAAAAATGTAAGAGAATATAAGTATGTCGTAAAAATTGTTAATACGTCTACTGAATTTCCTTATCAAGAATTTATAAGGTCTGAAAATATTGATTTGAAATAATTTTCTCATAGTGTAACATTGTATGTTATTGCCATTTTGTTAATGCAAATAGCCAAAATTACCGACATACTACAAAATTTAGTAAATTGCACCCATACTAAAACTTATGAGCATATCTACCTATGGCTTACAGGATATAAAGAAAGAAGTTCAGCATTTGCCGCATGAGCAATTGGCTGAGCTTTGTCTGCGCCTGGTTAGGTATAAAAAGGAGAACAAAGAATTGCTTGCCTACCTGTTGTTTGAAGCCAATGATGAACATGCCTTTGTTGAAAAGGTAAAGGCCGAAGTTGGTTTTATGCTGAGCCAGCTGCCATCGCATAGCTACCTGGCATCAAAAAGTGTACGTAAGGTTTTAAGGCTGATTGGTAAATACACCAAATTTATAGCTTCAAAACCTGCAGAAATTGACCTGCTTTTAAGCTTTTGCTTTAACTACCTGCAATACATCAACAAAAACACTTCTTACAAGCCCTTAAGGTTGATATTAATGAGGCAGGTGGACAAGATCAACGCAAACATTAAAAAACTACACGAGGACCTGCAGTTTGATCATAGCCAGGAATATAACAGGCTGCTTGATGAGGCCGAAAATAAATTTCCATGGTTTTACAAGAATGACTATTTGTTGTAACATCTTTGGGGTTATAAAATCTAACTAATAAAAATTAACTGATAGTGGCAGAAAAAGAAGCAGCTTTTAAGAAGATTTATGAAGCCAATTCAAAAAAAATCTACCATTTGTGTTATGGTTACACCGGGGATGATGATGCTGCGAACGACCTTTTACAGGAAACATTTTTAAAAGTTTGGCAAAACCTTGATAAATTTCGTAACCAGGCAATGATCTCAACCTGGATTTATCGTATTGCTGTTAATACCTGCCTTACTTACCTGCGTTCGGAGAAACGACAGGCAAAAGACGAGCTTACACTTTTTATTGCTGAGAACAAAAAAGAAGAACTATCTGAAAAGAATGAGCAGGTCGTCTTGCTTTATAAGTGTATATCGAAATTGGAAGAATCAGAAAGAATTATAATTACACTGGTGCTTGATGAAGTGCCATACCCCGAAATTGCGGATGTTTCGGGGATCTCGGAGGGGAATTTAAGGGTGAAAATATATCGTATTAAACAGAAATTAACAGAATTGTATAACCACTATGAAAGAGTTTGAGCACTTAATGTCGGTTTGGCAGGGACAGCCAAAACCCGACAAGCTTTCGGTGGACGAGGCGCTAAAGCAGGTAAAAAAGGGGATCCGCGGTATAACCAGCAAGTTATACTGGGGTATTGTGGCAATGATTGCTTTAATAGTCTGCGCCTTTATCATTACCTTCTTTTTTGCATTTCGCTCTCCTGCCACTATTATAGGCATCCTGATTATTTTAGTTACTATGCTAATGTACCTGTCCCTCATTATACGTCACTATCATATCCTGAATAAGCACGATCTCACCCAAAACCCAACCGAATATTTAAACACCCTTAAAGCTTATCAAAAAAACCGCAGCAAAGTAATAGGCTGGTTTTATTATTTATTTATGCTGTTGATAAGTGTTGGATTGGCATTGTATTTTGTCGAGGTGCTGGAAGATGCCCCCCTTTACTTTAAGCTGGTCACTTACGGGTCAATAATTTTATGGTTCCTGTTCATCACCTTTTACCTTAAGCCCCGTATGTTTAAAAACGAAGAGGAAAAACTGAACCTGATGATTGACAGGCTGATCAGACTACAGGAACAGTTCGATTGATTGATTTGAAAATGTGTTGATTTGAAAATTTGAATATTATATAAAAAACTCCGCGTACTTTGTGCCTCCTCTGCATCTCCGTGTTAAAATAACCGCAAAGATCACAAAGAGGGTGCGGAGATCACTAAGTTAAAATACCAATGTCGCCTAATAAAGTAACCATCCAAAAAGCTGAAATGACAGATGCAGCTGTACTGCTTGATTTCAGTAAAACAACCTTTTTCGATTTCTTTGGCCCACTGAATGAGGTCGCAAACATGGAAGCTTATTCCTCCGTTGCTTTTACATCACAAAAAATACTGACTGAACTGATCAACCCCGATTCTGAATTTTATTTTGCTATGCTTGATAATGAAGTAGCTGGTTATTTAAAGTTAAACTTTAACGATGCCCAAACCGAGTTCAAGGACGAAAACGCCATGGAAATTGAACGAATTTACGTATCGCGCCAGCATCACAAAAAACGTATTGGCCAGCAACTATTGGATTTCGCAGTTGAAACCGCCACTAAAAAGCAGTTTGAATACGTTTGGCTGGGCGTGTGGGAGCATAACGCCAATGCCATAGGCTTTTACCAGCACAACGGCTTTGAAGTATTCAGCAGCCACGAATTTTTCTTGGGCGATGACAAGCAAACGGATTTGTTGATGAAGAAGGTTTTGAACTAAGATTTGTAGGATTAAATGATGTAAGGATTCCTATCTCGAGTTAATTAATTATGCATCAAACTTACGAAGTTTTAAAAACTTCGTAAGTTTTCCTACTTCATCCTAAAATCCTACTAATCCTAAAAATCTTAGTTCACCCACGCATAAACGGGTTAAAATTCCTTGTCCCAATCTCCATCCCTGCAGCCCGGCAAACAGTTTTTTCACCAAATTTAAAATTGATCTTATCCATGGCCTGGTAAAGCTTTATCCGTTCCTCGTTATCTTCAAACAAGTTTATCTGGTAGCTGCCTGTACAAAGGTTACTAAGCCTTACGCCTATCAGCCTGATCGGCCTGTGCTGGTTCCATGCTTTTTTAAGCAAATTTTTTATCCCGGGGATCAGGATATGCTCGGCTGCGGTTAAGGCTATCTTTTCCTGTTGGGTATGGGTTTCAAAATTGGCATAGCGCACCTTTATAGCCAGGCATGATGCCACTTTGTTTTCTTTCCGCAGTTTCCCGGCCAGCTCTTCCGTCATTGATACCAGGATAGTTTCTATAGCTTGCCTGTCGTTAATATTGGTATGAAAGGTATGCTCAGTCGAGATGGACTTACGGTCGCTGTGAGGCACAATCTCGCTGTCATCAATACCATTTGCCTTTTCCCATATGTATTTGCCCATCCTGCCAAAAACTGTCTCCAAAAACCGTACATCCATTTTTTGAAGCTGACCAATCCGCTCTATGCCATACAGGTGCAGCTTGTTAGCCGTGCTTTCGCCAAGCCCGGGGATTTTACCTATCGCCAATGGCGCCAAAAACTCTTTCTCCCTCCCATGCGGAATATAGAGCTGCCCATTGGGCTTTGCCTGGTTGGTAGCCATCTTGGACACCGTTTTACCTGATGACATCCCGAACGAAATAGGCAGTTCGGTATCCTTTATTATCTTTTGCCTTAGTTCGCTGGCATGTTTATAACAGTTATGAAAGCGGTCCATCCCCGTATAGTCAATATAGAACTCATCTACAGATGTTTTCATGTACAGCGGCACAGCATTGTGGATTATCTCAGTTACCTCCCTGCTGGCCTCGCCATACCTGCCATGCGAACCACGCAAAACAATAGCATGCGGACAAAGCTTAAGCGCCTGCCGCGTAGGCATAGCCGAATGCACCCCAAACTTACGCGCTTCATAGCTGCAGCTGGCCACCACACCCCTATCCGCCGAGCCGCCGATGATCACCGCCTTACCGATAAGCGAAGGATCAAACTTACGTTCAACAGATACGAAGAACGAATCAAGATCAATATGCATGATGGTGCGTTTGGTTTGCATGGAACAAATGTAAAAAATTAATTGATATTACTAAAAATATTAGCATTTTTACACCCGTAATTCAATCGCTATTTATGACTGCCTACGCTGATTATTTGATGATAATTTCCTTACCAGCCGACCTGGTTAAGGAGATCAGCAGGTATAAGCGGGCATCGGTAAATACAATCGGGCATTTTGAGGGGATGCACAGCAGGGCCTACATAACCATAACGCACCAGGTACGCTGCAAACCCTTTTTGGCACAGCCAGCTATACAAAGGATGGGGCAACGCTTAAGCACTATGCCCCCGGTTGAGCTGTATCTAAATGGCTTTGACCATTTTAGCCATAGCCAAACCACCAAAACCATCTACGCCAAAATTGAACACACGGGCCGTGCCGAAAACTGGTTTAAGCTGCTCACCATGCAAATGGGGATAAAGGTTAAGGGTTTTGTACCGCATATCACCATCGCAAAAAACATCCCGGTAACGGCATTCAACAAACTCTGGCCAAATTTTGAGAGGAGGGAATTTAAGCACTCGTTTATTGTAAATAACCTAACTATCTTACACAGAGACACTTTTGCAGAACACCACGAATGGAAAGTTTACCGCGAGCTGCACTTTGGTAATAAGTTGCTGGCGTTTTAGGATAATTTTCCTTCTTTCCGCAGCAGGCGAAGAGAGGGTGACGAGCGAAGCAATGTCGGTGAGTCCCCCCCGCCATGCATTTACGCCAATGCATTTGCGTTAATATTGCGCGCATATTTACTCACCCGGTCAACGCTTCGCTGGACCTCCCTCTCTTCGCTGCGCGTAAAGAGGGAAGGAAAAATAATGGTGTAAAAACAATATTTTAAACAGGAAAGTAAACTACAAATTTATCAGATCCACCTCAAAAAAAAATCAAAAATTATTTGCAAATACTAAAAATATTAGCAATATTTGTTTCATCAAATCAATGAAGCTATGACAGCCTACCATGATTATTTAATAGTGCTTTCACCATCTGAAAGTGTTACTAACAGTATAAAACAGCTAAAAAATAGCAGTGCACGCGTTATTGGTGAATATGAGGGTCATTATGCAAAGGCACACATAACCATTCAATACTGGCCCCGTAAAAGATCGGTATGGATTGACCCGATGATCCCCAAACTGGAACGCGACCTGCAAAACCTTTCGCCGATAATTCTGGATCTGAATGGATTTGATTTTTTTGATCATCAATACAATCCTACAATTTATGCAAAAATAAATTCTACCCCTTTAACCGAAGTCTGGTTTAAACAGCTAAGAAAATATTTTAGCCGGCAGGATTTTATCCCTCACATAACCATAGCCAAAAGCATCCCGAATAAGGCTTTTAATAAATTATGGCCTTATTTTCAAAAGCTGGAATGGAACGAGCAAATTAAAATTGACAGGCTTACTATATTACGAAGGGATACGATTGGTCACGATAAAAGCTATAAAAAGATCAAAGAGATCCCGTTTAACAGCAGGTATGATTTTTATACGTTCGCAAATTCAAAGCATAAAGCGCCGGCATCGGTAGAAAAACAGTCAGCCTCACCGCAGTTTAGTCTTTTTTAAACCGTGTAAATGGGGATGATCTTTAAATAATTAAACTTTTTTATTTGTGTAACCTGTTGTATTACAATATTTCAGCATAGAAAAACCTAAACCTTATCACAATAAATAGCCTTTTTTAACAATTTATTAACCAAAAACAAACCTTTTCCTATCTTTGCGGCGGGGTAAGTCTTTTACGGCCAGCTCCTCTTGAACTCCCCCAGGGTGGGAACGCAGCAAGGGTAGAGAGTTGAGCGGCGCGATAAAAGTAGCTTACCCTTTTTTGTGCCTTTATGTTTCGGTTTGCAGGCGTTTGCTTGTATACATCTATCGGCGAGCCCCCTACCTCCTCTTTCCCAAGGGAACTAATCGCATAACTCAATGACTTTTCTTCCTCTTCCCCTGTTTTTCTTTCGGACTTTACTGACTTTCGGACTTTACCGACTCAACTAATCTCTAATCTCCGGCCTCTAATCTCTAAAAAAGCTATCTTCGCAAAAATATCTTCTACACAATGCTCGATATACTCATCATAGGAGGCGGCCCCATCGGAATAGCATGCGGACTAAAGGCGCAAAAGGCAGGCTTAAGCTTTTTAATTGTTGAAAAGGGCTGCCTGGTTAATTCACTATACAATTATCCGTCAACCATGACGTTTTTCTCTACATCCGAGAAACTGGAGATTGGCGGGATTCCCTTTGTAACAATCAGTAACAAACCAACCCGTTCCGAAGCATTGGAATATTACCGCAGGGTTGCTACATCAAATAATCTGCCGGTTAATTTATTTGAAGAAGTTACCAATTTGGTAAAAAAGGACGATGTATTTACCATTACCACCAGCAAAGCAATCTACCAGGCTAAAAAGGTGATCCTTTCAACCGGATTTTATGACATTGCTGTAAAGCTTGATATCCCCGGCGAGGAGCTGCCAAAAGTAAAGCACTACTATAAAGACCCGCATTATTACGCCATGCAAAAGGTGGTTGTAGTAGGCTCAAGCAACTCCGCAATTGACGTAGCACTGGAAACCTACCGTAAGGGGGCTGATGTTACACTCGTTATTCGCGGTGAAGAAGTTAGCAGCCGGGTTAAATACTGGGTGCGGCCTGATATTATCAACCGTATAAAAGAAGGCAGTATACAGGCTTATTTCAATTCCCATTTAAAAGCTGTGCGTGAGTATGAGGTTGATATTGAAACCCCTGCGGGCCTGGTAACTATCCCTAACGATTATGTAATGGCAATGACAGGCTACCGGCCCAACTTTGAGTTTTTAAAAAAGCTGGGCATTACGCTAACCGATGATAAGTTTATCCCCCATTACAACCCCGAAACTATGGAAACCAACCTGTCCGGCCTTTACCTTGCCGGTGTAGTTTGCGGCGGAATGGATACCCATTTATGGTTCATTGAAAACTCAAGGGTGCATGCGGAGATGATTTTGGAGGATATTGTGGGGAGGAAGTGAGTGGTTGATTGAGTTGATTAAGTGACTGGTTAAACGGTTCTTTTAAAAAACTTATGTCATGCAAAAAACCTAATCAACTCAATCAACAACTCACTAATCAACTAATTCATTTTTTTCTTGCATAAATAAAAATTAATGCAATACTTTGCACAAAATTTAAAAAACAATAAAAACAACATCAAAATGAATCAACAAAGCTTAAATAAGCCAATGATCAGAGCAATATTTGCTCCGGTTGCAGCTGCTTTGGTTTCAACTGTTTTTTTATTTTCTCCTTCACGACGAAGGCCGTACATGCCCCGGGTTTGATTTATTTCTCTTCCTATACCCATTGAGGTTTATTAAACCTCATCAAAAAAAGATCATCTAATTATTAATGCTTTAAAAAGCCAATAATTTAACGGTAATTTTTCTATTTCAATGATTAAAGATTTTGATATACAGGTTGCAACCGCTCAGCATGCAGACTATGCACAGCTGATTTGCGATGAGATGGCCGAATCTGCAAAGGCTCGCGGAACGGGTATTGCACAGCGTTCGCCCGAATATGTAGCCAATAAAATGCTGGAAGGCAAGGCTGTGATAGCTTTTCATAAAGATGGTACATGGGCAGGCTTCTGCTACATAGAAACCTGGAGCCATGGTGATTTTGTGGCAAACTCCGGTTTAATTGTTAGTCCCCAATTTAGAAAAGAGGGACTTGCTAAAGCTATTAAAGAAAGCATCTTCAAATTGTCGCGTTCCAAATACCCTAATGCAAAGATCTTTGGCTTAACCACGGGTTTGGCGGTAATGAAGATCAACTCAGATTTGGGATACGAACCGGTAACCTACTCTGAGCTTACGCAGGATGAAGATTTTTGGGCAGGCTGCAAAAGCTGCGTCAACTTTGATATCCTTACCAGCAAAGGCCGTAAAAACTGCATGTGCACCGCCATGCTATTTGATCCGGCTGAAAAGCAAAAGGAATACGAAGATAAAATGAAAAAGATCACGCATAAAGCCACTTTGTTAGAGCGTATAGAAAACGCGATAAAAAAGCGCATAGGTGCTGATCACGATTAATTAAACAATCGTACGGGCGTATTGCATACGCCCTTTACCATTAAACAATGAATTATTACAAAGACGCAAAGTATTGCGTCTCTACATAAACATACATTCCATGAAGAAAAAAGTAGTACTTGCATACAGTGGCGGATTAGATACATCCTTTTGCTGCATATATTTAACACAGGATCTGGGTTATGAAGTTCACTCGGTAATTGTAAACACCGGTGGTTTTAGCGATGAAGAGCTTAAAGGTGTTGAAGAACGCGCTTATAAAATGGGCGTTACCTCGCATCATGTGGTTGATGAAACAAAAAACTTCTACAATACTTGCGTTCGCTTTTTGATTTATGGCAATGTTTTAAAAAATAACACCTATCCCCTTTCGGTAAGCGCCGAGCGGGTTAGCCAGGCAACTGCTATAGCAAACTACGCTAAAGAAATAGGGGCCGAGTTTGTTGCCCATGGCAGTACAGGTGCCGGTAACGACCAGGTGCGTTTTGATATGATCTTCAATATCCTGGTTCCCGAAGTACAGATCATCACCCCTATCCGCGATTTAAAATTAAGCCGCGAGGCAGAGATCCAGTATCTGAAAGATCATGGTGTGGAGATGAACTTTGAAAAAGCAAAATACTCCATCAATAAAGGCATCTGGGGAACTTCAGTTGGCGGTAAGGAAACATTAACATCAAACCTTGGTCTGCCTGAAGAGGCATGGCCTACTCAAGTCACCGAGTCTGAAGTTAAAAATCTTGAGTTAGTATTTGAAAAAGGAGAGCTAATTGGAATCGATAATGAAAAGTTTGACCATCCAACAAAAGCTATTCAGGCGCTACAAGCAATTGCACAGCCTTATGGCATTGGCAGGGATATCCATGTGGGCGATACCATTATAGGTATTAAAGGCCGTGTAGGCTTTGAAGCGGCTGCACCAATGGTAATTATAAAAGCGCATCATACCTTAGAGAAACACGTGCTTACCAAATGGCAGCTCTCATGGAAAGACCAACTATCGTCTTTCTATGGCAACTGGCTGCATGAAGGGCAGTTCCATGATCCTATCATGCGTAATATAGAAGCCTTTTTAAGTGATACACAGCAGTATGTAAGCGGTAAAGTATTTGTACAGCTGCATCCATATCGTTTCCAAATTATAGGAATTGAATCGGCACATGATCTGATGTCTAATAAATTTGGCACGTACGGCGAGATGAACAATTCATGGAGCGGCGAGGATGTTAAAGGGTTCTCCAAAATATTTGGCAACCAGGTAATGATCTATCATAAGGTTAATTCAGAAACCCATGGAAACTAAAATAAGAGCAGGAATTGTTGGCGGGGCAGGTTATACCGGAGGAGAAATGCTTCGGATCCTGATCAACCATCCCAATGTGGAGATCTCTTTTGTGCACAGCACCAGCAATGCGGGCAACCATGTTTATGATGTGCATACCGACCTGTTTGGCGATACCGACCTTAAGTTTGCTGCTGAGCTGGCTTATAATATTGACGTGCTGTTTCTTTGTGTTGGGCATGGCGATGCTAAAAAGTTTTTGGAAGCAAACCCAATCCCTGATAATATTAAGATCATTGACCTAAGCCAGGATTTTAGATTGACTCAAAGCTCAAAGCTTAAAACAAAAAGCTTTACTTACGGGTTACCTGAGTTAAATCGTGAAGCTATTAAACAAGCAAGTAATATTGCCAACCCAGGTTGTTTTGCTACGTGTTTGCAATTAGGTCTGCTCCCATTGGCATCAAAGGGCTTATTAAACAGCGAGGTGCATGTTACGGCAACAACAGGTTCAACAGGTGCCGGGCAAAGTCCGTCAGCCACTACACATTTTACCTGGCGTAATGATAACCTTTCGGTTTACAAAGCATTCGAACATCAACATTTAAACGAGATCGGGCAGTCGCTAAGACAATTACAATCAGGCTTTAACCAGGCAATAAATTTCATCCCGTACCGTGGTGATTTTACCCGTGGGATAATCGCATCCATGTATCTTGATACTGATTTGTCAGATGCGGAAGCATTAAAACTGTATCATCAATATTATGATGCGCATCCGTTCACACATGTAACCAGGCATGATATCGACTTAAAGCAAATTGTAAATACCAATAAATGCTTTATCCAGGTCAAGAAACATGGCAACAAGCTTTTGATTATTAGCATTTTAGATAATTTGCTAAAAGGCGCTTCGGGACAAGCTGTGCAGAATATGAACCTGATGTTTGGGTTGGACGAAAAGGCGGGTTTACGGTTAAAAGCAACCGGATTTTAGAAGAAGGTGAAAGGATAAAGGTAAAAGGCGAAAGGTGAGAATCCAACACTAGCCAGTTATTCATTCATCTTGATAAGTAAATAATTAGATATAAATTGAGTAGGATGCGGAAACCTTTCGCCTTTTACCTTTCACCTCAAAAAAATGAAGTTATTCGACGTTTATCCTATCAATCCAATAAATATTGTAAAAGGTGTTGGCAGTCTTGTATATGACGACAAGGGTACTGAGTATTTAGATCTTTATGGAGGCCATGCGGTTATTTCTATCGGTCATACCAATCCGCATTATGTTAAACGATTGGAAGATCAGCTGCACCAGATAGGATTTTATTCAAATTCTATTGAAATCCCTTTGCAAAAACAACTGGCTGAGAAATTAGGCCATGTTTCTGGTAAAGAAGATTATCAACTATTTTTATGTAACTCAGGTGCTGAAGCAAATGAGAATGCCTTAAAGCTGGCATCTTTTTATAATGGTAAAAAGAAAGTAATTGCTTTTACCGGCGCTTTTCACGGGCGTACTTCTTTGGCTGTTGCCGTTACTGATAATCCTAAAATTGTTGCTCCGGTAAACGAAACTGATAATGCTATCTTTTTACCATGGAAAGATGAAGCAGCTTTAGAGCAGGCATTTGCCGAAAATGAAATTTCATCTGTTATTATCGAAGGCATCCAGGGCGTTGGCGGTATCCAGGTAGCGCCTGAAAGCTTTTTGCAAAAGATAAGGTCACTATGTGATGCCAACAATGCCGTTTTTATTGCAGATTCTGTACAGTGCGGTTACGGACGAACCGGTAAATTCTTCTCGCATGATTATGCCGGTATCAATGCCGATATTTATACCATGGCTAAAGGTATGGGCAATGGCTTTCCTGTTGGCGGTATTATCATATCGCCTAAAATTCAGCCCTCTTATGGTATGCTGGGTACTACATTTGGTGGTAACCACCTTGCCTGTGCTGCAGGTTTAGCGGTGCTTGAAGTAATGGAGCGGGATAACCTAATGCAAAACGCTGCAGAAGTTGGTGGCTACCTGATTGAGGAAATTAAAAAGTTTAAACAGGTTACCGAAGTACGTGGCCGTGGGTTAATGATTGGCATTGAATTGCCTGCTGAATTTGCTCATGCACGTAAGGAGCTTTTATTTAAGCATCACATATTCACGGGTGAGGCAAAGCCAAACGTAGTAAGACTCTTACCTGCACTTAATTTAACAAAAGCACATGCAGATAGGTTTTTAGACGCATTTACAACCGTATTAAATCAATAACCATTACCATTTTATCACGCCATGAAACTATTTTCTTCTGTAAACGATGTTCCTGATATAAATGAGCTTGTTAAAGAGGCTTTACATTTGAAACAATTCCCTTATGCCTATAAGGATTTGGGAGAAAACAAGACAATGGCGCTCGTTTTTTTGAATCCGAGCCTGCGTACCCGTATGAGTACGCAAAAAGCAGCCCTTAACCTGGGTATGAATGTGATGGTGCTGAACATGGATAAAGAAGGCTGGGCATTGGAGTTGCGCGATAACGTGATAATGAACGGCAATACGGTTGAACACATTCGTGAAGCTGCTGCAGTTATGGGCCAGTATGCGGATATTATTGGTGTGCGCTCTTTCCCCGGATTAAAAGATCGGAAGGAAGATTATAGCGAAATGATCTTTAACAAATTCGTGCAGTTTTGCGGTGTGCCTGTAGTGAGCCTTGAATCGGCAACCCGTCACCCGCTGCAAAGTCTGGCTGATTTAGTAACTATTGAAGAATTAAAAACCCGCAGCAAACCCAAAGTAGTTTTAACCTGGGCTCCGCATATAAAACCATTACCCCAGGCAGTACCAAATTCATTTTCCGAATGGATGTGCAGGGCCGATGTCGATTTTACCATAACCCATCCAAAGGGTTACGAGCTTAGCACCGATTTTACAAAAGGCGCCAAAATTACCAATAACCAGGATGAAGCTTTGGCTGATGCCGATTTTATCTATGTAAAAAACTGGTCGGCGTATGAGCCTTATGGAAAGATTTTCCCGGGCAATGAGGATTGGATGTTGACTAACGAAAAGTTAAAGATCACCAACAGTGCAAAAATTATGCATTGCCTGCCGGTAAGGCGTAATTTGGAGCTTTCTGATGAGATCTTAGATGGTGAGAGTTCCATAGTAGTTCATGAAGCAGCAAACCGTGTTTGGGCAGCACAGGCGGTATTAAAGCGGATGCTGGAATCTTTAAGTTGATTGAGTTAGATTAGGTTGGATTAAGTTGAATAGGTTTAACAATTATAACCCTTACAACGTTTACAACCGTTACAACTAAAATATGTACATACCATCCTTCAACCATTTTCCAAATCAGCCGGAAGCTATCAGCTTTATGCAACGTTATAGCTTTGCAACTATCGTGACGGTTAAAGATGGCATTCCATCAGCTACACATTTACCTTTCATAGTAAGAGAGGTTGATGGAAAAGTTGTAATCTCATCCCATTTTGCAAAAGCAAACCCGCAATCCGCTGATATTATAAACAACCGGGCGCTGGTAATATTTACCGAGCCTCATGCCTATATCTCGCCTAAAAACTACGAAAAGGAAGCAAACGTACCTACTTGGAACTATTTAGCTGTACATGCCTATGGCAATTGTTTATTATTGGATGGTGAAGAAAACAAATCCGCTTTATTAAAGGAAACCATTAAATATTACGATGCCGATTACTTAAAGCAATACGAAAGCCTTCCTGATGATTACAAGCAAAAAATGATGAAGGGCATTGTCGCCTTTCAAATTGTAGTGGATGATCTGCAAGCCAAAAAGAAACTGAGTCAAAACCGCACCGAAAAGGAACAGGAAAACATTATTGAAGATTTAGGAAAATCAGCCAATAACAATGAAAAAGAAATTGCTGATTATATGAAATCGTTAAAAAAATAGAATTATTTCGTTAACATCTCAGACTCCATCGGAGTCAAATATTGGTAGAAACACAATCATAAATTTATGGCGCTCCGTAGGCGCGTAACCCCGCGTTTTGTTACGCACCTACGGAGCGAAAATCTTTTCGCTTATGTTTCTACCAATATTTCGCTCCGATGGAGCGGTCAAAATGGAGATAAGCTGGTGAGTAATGATATCATCTAACTTACTTCCTTCTCCCTCAACGATGAATTGATCAACTTATTCAATGTTAATCCCTGCACCACAATAGAAAATATCACTATAAAATAACTCCCGCACAATATAACATGCCTATACGGACTAGCGGGCAATGACAATGCCAGCGCAATAGAAATCCCTCCTCTTACCCCTGCCCATGTTAAAATATTAATGTTTTTATAATTAACATTCAATGTACGGCGCAGAAATGTTAACGGCAATAATATACTTAACCAGCGGGCTATCAAAATAAGCACAATGGCTATCCCACCCGTTAACCAATAGTTGGTAATATAAGGCAGGTTCACCATCTGTAAGCCTATCATCACAAACAAAATGGTATTCAGCATTTCATCTATCAGTTGCCAGAATTTTTCCAATGCCTCGTGCGATCGTTCTTTCTCGTCAATATTGATCGTCCTGTTCCCCATAAACAAGCCTGCCGATACTACGGCCAATGGAATAGACAGTCCCAAATAAGACGCGATAACAGAAACACTCATTACTACGGATAAAGAAACCAGCACAATGGTTTGAAAATCTGTTATTGATTTCATTAACCTGAAAGCTACAAAGCCTATTATTATACCTAAAGCAACTCCTCCAAAAACTTCTCTTACAAATAACAGTGCAGTTTGTGCAAAGCTCACATTATCAATACCGGAGTTTATGACCTCCAGAATAGTAATAAAAAGCACCAGGCCCACCCCGTCATTAAATAGTGATTCGCCTGAAATGATGGTTGCCAGATTTGTTGGCAGCTTTGAATTTTTGATGATGGCACCCACAGCAACCGGGTCTGTGGGCGAGATCAATGCGCCAAATAAAAGACAATAAACAAACGACATGTGGATCTTAAACAGCATAGTGCCGTAATAAAATAAGGCGCCAAAAACAACAGTTGAAAGGATTACACTGAGTGTGCTCAAAACAAATACTGGCCTTAGTTCTTTCTTTAGTCTTTTTGTATTTGAATTAAACGATCCCGCAAAAAGCAGGAAACCCAGCATTATGTTTAATACCGTACCTGAAAAGTTGATGTGTTTTGCTAAAACAGTGAGGTAACGCGCTATTTCCGGATCGAGCTTATCAATAATAATGGTGATAACCGAAACAATAATAGCTATGGTAATAATGCCGATGGTGCCCGGTAGCTTAATATAGCGGGCATTAATATATGAATAAAAAGCGCTGACTATAATCAGCAGCGCAATGATTAAAAACAGACCCATTAGTAACTAGTTACCTTACTAAGGTAATTAATGGAACAATGTTTTTAAAACTGTAGATTTTCTATTTTGACGCTTCGTTGATCTTTCTTGTTTCAGTATTAAAACTCCTTACGATCAACCTGTTATCACTATTTTTATTAAAATAATTTATAAACCAGCTAAAAAATATAATACCCTTATTTGAAAAGCCTGCCAATGACATGATGTGTACAAATCCCCATAACAGCCATGCAAAAAAGCCCTGGAAGCGGAGTCTACCCAAATCGGCAACGGCTTGGTTACGGCCTATGGTGGCTAATGTGCCTTTGTCTTTGTATACAAACGGCGTTGTTGGCTGATTATTGATTAAATTAACCAAATTTTTAGCCAGCCACTCCCCTTGTTGTATAGCAGTCGGCGCTACGCCCGGGTGGCCGTTTGGGGTTTCGGGGGTAATAATTGCAGAAACATCGCCTATGGCAAAAATATTCTCATAACCTTTTACCCTGTTTATCTCATCCGTCTGGATCCGGTTGCCACGGGTAATAATGTCTGCAGGAATCCCATCCGGAACCTCCCCCTTTACCCCCGCTGCCCATAGTACATTACGGGTTTTTATTGTCTTGCCGTTATCAATGGTTAAATAAAACCCATCATAACTTTGCACGTGTGCACTGTTAAATATGGTTACATCTCCATCAGTCAAAAACTTTTTTGCCTTTTCCGATGCCTGGGGCGACATGGCAGCCAGCAACCTGTCTTTACCTTCAACCAGGTAAACCCGCATATCGTATTTACTTAAGCCGTGGTAATCCTTCCCTAAAATTAAATGCCGCATCTCAGCCAATGCGCCGGAAAGTTCCACACCTGTTGGTCCGCCGCCAACAACCACAAAGGTCATCAGGGCAAATTTCTCCCGCATGTCTGTAGTAACCAATGCAGTTTCAAGGTTTTGAAGGATCAGGCTCCGTAAGTTCAATGCCTCCGGAATGTTCTTCATTGACATGGCAAAATGCTCAATTTCCGTATTCCCGAAAAAATTGGTATTTGAACCTGTAGCAATTACCAGGTAATCGTAATGTACAGTGCCTATATCAGTAGTTACAGTATTACTTTCAGGGTTTATCTTTTTTACCTCGGCAAGATTAAAGCTAAAATTATTTTGTTTGGTAAAGATCCTGCGGATTGGGAAGCCAATGGAATCGGCCTCAATTGAGCCTATAGCAACCTGGTAAAGCAAAGGCTGAAAGGTGTGATAATTATTTTTATCAAGCAGCAGTATTTCAACCGGTGCTTTTTTTAATTTTTGTGCTAAGGCCAAACCACCAAATCCTCCTCCTATGATCACTACTCTTGGTTTGGAACCATTATTTTTATTTTCGGATGTAACAGTAAACATATATGCTTATAAATTTCAATAATACACAATCTTTCATTAATCTGATGTAAACTTATCAGCCTGCGCCATTTATATACAATTGACTGACTTAGCAGTTTTAAAAATTACCCGGATATTAAATTACTATACCAGCATAATTTAACCGGAGGGTTATTTATTAACGCGTGTCGAAACTACATTTAATAAAAAAACGAGCTTTTTTTCACCATTTATATAAACAAACAGGCTTTTTTTTGCTATTTTTAACCGCAATGATAGTATAATAGAAGATTTTTAACTTCTATTGGATAATAAAGGCTAATATATGGGCAGAATTGGCAAAGTTTCAGGTAATGACAATAAAGTTGAGGTGATTAATAGTCTTTATATTGTAAAAATTGGTGGAAACGTTATTGATAACTCCGAAAACCTGCATAATTTTCTAAAAGATTTCACAGCGCTTGATGGCTTTAAAATTTTAGTGCATGGTGGCGGTAAGGTGGCTACCCAGCTTTCTGAAACTTTAGGCATTGAGCCTAAGCTTGTTGACGGACGCAGGATCACTGATATTGAAACGTTGCGTGTAGTAACTATGGTGTACGGCGGCCTTATCAATAAAAACATAGTAGCGCAGTTACAACGTTTTGGAACCAATGCAATTGGCCTTACCGGCGCTGACGGAGATTTTATCCGTGCAAAAAAACGTCCTGTTAAAACTATTGACTATGGTTTTGTAGGCGATATTGATGAAAATTCAATTAAGTCCACAAATTTAAAAAGCCTGATGGATGCCGGCTTTACCCCCGTTTTTTGCGCGCTAACCCACGATGGGGAAGGTCAGCTGTTAAACACCAATGCCGATACTATTGCATCTGCATTAGCTGTTACGCTTTCAGAGCTATATCAAACTACCCTTATCTATTGTTTTGAAAAAAAGGGCGTATTGAAAGATATTGATGATGAGGATTCACTGATCCAGGAAATCGACCCTCAACAATATGAAGTATTAAAAACACAGCAAATAATTCATAGTGGGATGCTCCCCAAACTGGATAATGCGTTTACTGCAATAGCCTGCGGAGTTAAAGCTGTAATTATTGGCCATTCAAATGATCTGGGGAAATTGAAACATAATAAACCTTTTGGAACACTTTTAAGCAAAAGCAAATGAACTCACAACAACATATAGCCATATTGGGCAGTGGCAACATAGGCCTCTCTTTAGCAAAAGGACTTGTTAAAGCCGGGATTTGCAAACCACAGCAAATTTCGCTAACCCGCAGAAATGTTGGCGCACTTACACAGTTTGCAGAATTGGGTTATCATGTAACTGATAATAATCTTAAAGCTGTACGAAAGGCTGACTTTATAGTGTTAGCCGTTTTACCGCACCAGTTAAACAAATTACTGGATGAAATAAAGCCATCTATAAAAGCCGAAAAACAGTTGCTTATCTCTGTAGTATCAGGCGTTAGCTGCGGCGATATCCGTACGCAGCTTGATCTTAGTGTGCAGGTAGTGCGTGCTATGCCTAATACTGCCATTGCTATAGGCCATTCCATGACCTGTATTGCCACAGATAATGGTACACCTAAGAACATAAATTTTGTACGCTCTCTTTTTGATACTGTTGGGGTAACCATACAGATCAATGAAGAATTAATGACCTCGGCCACCGCATTATGCGCCTGCGGGATAGCCTTCTTTTTAAGATCGATCCGTGCGGCTTCACAGGGTGGTACTGAAATTGGCTTTCATGCGCATGATGCCCTGAAAATGGCTGCACAAACAGCCAAGGGCGCAGCCGACCTGTTGTTACAGCTTGCATCGCACCCTGAACAAGAGATTGATAAGGTAACTTCACCGAGCGGATGTACCATTGCAGGCTTGAACGAAATGGAGCATAACGGTTTCAGCTCTGCCATGATAAAGGGAATAAAGCTATCTGCGGCAAAGGCCGGCGATCTTTATCACAAGCCGGAATAAGTCATTCTATTTTAATAAAAAGCTTATCAAAACAATAATAATTAGCTTAACTAACCATTTCAATATAAACCACAACACCCTGTAAATCAGTTTATAATATATTATTTATTGTAACAGGCATAATTTTAGTACCTGCGCCTCAAAGCGTATATTTTTTAAAATGTTAACAGTAGAAAAAATTGGCGGTACCTCCATGACCGCACTAAACGATGTAATAAAAAACATCATCCTTTTTAACCGCAGCGGCCAGCAATTGTATAACCGCATTTTTGTAGTATCGGCATTTTCAGGGGTAACCAACCTGTTGCTCGAAAATAAAAAAACAGGCGAACCTGGCGTTTATCATAACCTGGCTAATTTCAGGGATTTTCATAAACCGTTAAAAGACCTTGTAGTAAAGCTTAAACAGATCAACAAAAGCTATGAAAGCCTTGGTTTAAATATTGCCGAAGCAGATAAATTTATTGAAAACCGGATAAAGGAAGCGCAAACCTACCTGGAGAATCTTGCAAATATCCTTACGTCCGGATATGTAAGTAACGAAGGGATTTTACAGGCTGCAAGAGAAATCTTAGCATCCATTGGTGAAAGTCATTCCGCATTTAACTTTGCCAATATTTTACAGAATATGGGCATTAATGCCACCCTGGTTGATTTGAGCGGCTTTCACGACCATCACTCTTACACCATTGACCAGCGTATTAAAAGAGAGCTGCAGCATATTGATTTTGAGAGCACTATCTGTATAGTAACAGGTTATGCAAAAGGTACAGAAGGAATTATGCGTGAATTTGACCGCGGCTACTCTGAAGTTACTTTCAGCAAGATAGCGGTAGCTGTTAAGCCACAGGAAGCCATCATCCACAAAGAATATCATTTATGTACGGCCGACCCTGTTTTAGTAGGCATCGAAAACTGCTCGCCGGTAGGCAATACTAATTATGATGTTGCCGATCAGCTGGCTGATGTGGGCATGGAGGCCATTCATCCAAAGGCATCAAAACCATTGGAGATCAACAATATAAACCTTCGCATTAAAAACACTTTTGATCCTGAGCACCCAGGTACTTTAATAACAAAAGATTACATCTGTGAGCATAAAAGGGTTGAAGTAATTACCGGTACCGAAAAGGTGATGATCATTGATATTTATGACCCATCTATGGTAGGCACGCCAGGCAGCGATTTGGAGATCATGCAGCTGTTTTATAACCACAACATCAGCTATAACTTTAAAGCTACTAATGCCAATAGCATCTCAATAGTGATCTGGGAAAAAGATTTTGACAAAAAGCTTATTCATGAGCTGGAGGCAAACTTTGAAAAGGTAACCGTTGAAAAAGCGGCCATGGTATGCTTGATAGGTTCAAATATGGACAGGCCCGGTTTATTGGCAAAATCAGCAAACGCACTTGCAGAAAATAACATAAACATTAAAAGCGCTGGTTTTGCTTTACGCAAAGTAAACATCCAGTTTTTAATAGCGAGAGAGGATTTTGATACGGCAATTATTGCACTGAATAAGGCAATGGGATAAATAGCGTCAATTGTCATTGCGAGGTACGAAGCAATCGCGAACTTTACAGAGCAGTATAATAGTGTGCTACCTGCAAAGCGTAAATGCATGGTTCGCGATTGCCACGCTTCGCTCGCAATGACATAGTGGTTAGGAATAAGGTATATTATTCCAAATAATAGTGCCGTACCCTGTTCAATCCTTCATCCAATTCATAAATTAAAGGCACTCCTGTTGGCAAATCCAATTGAGTAACTTCCTCATCAGTAAGATGATCGATATACTGTATCAGCGCACGCAGGCTATTACCATGGGCACAAACAATTACTTTTTGATCTTTCCGTATGGCTGGCACTATAAATTCATTCCAAAAAGGCAGTACCCTGTCCATTGTTTCACTCAGGTTCTCAGTTAAAGGCAGTTCCCGTTCAGTAAGGTCTTTATAGCGCAGATCTTTCCCCGGGTATCGCTCATCATCCGTAGTTATTGCAGGAGGCAGCTCATGCGGGTCACGCCGCCATTTTTGCACCAGGTCGGGTCCGTATTTTGCAATGGTTTCATCTTTATTTAAACCTTGAAGCGCTCCATAAAAACGTTCATTTAACCGCCACGATTTTTGAACCGGGATCCATAAATGATCCAACTCTTCCAGTACGATATCAAGTGTTTTTATTGCCCGTTTTAAAAGCGAAGTAAAACCAACATCAAAATTATAGCCTTGCTTTTTCAATAGTTCCCCTGCCCTTTTAGCCTGGTTAATGCCTTCTTCTGACAGATCTACATCTGTCCATCCGGTAAAACGATTTTCTTTATTCCACACGCTTTCACCGTGACGAAGCAGTACTAATTTTTGCATAGTTAAATGGTTAACCATAAAGTTACAGATCAGTTTTCAGAAAAAATTGCTAAATGTGTTCAGAACCATTAAATTGCATGATAAACCAAATAAAAAAACCTTTAAACTATGATCCCAACAACTCCAGTTACGGTAAAGGACGGCATTGCCAACCCTGCTCCGCTAGGTCTTTGTGCCTTCGGAATGACCACAGTTCTATTAAATCTTCATAATGCAGGCTTCTACGAACTGAATTCGATGATACTTGCTATGGGTATTTTTTATGGAGGCCTGGCACAGGTAATTGCCGGTATTATTGAAGCAAAAAAGAATAACACCTTCGGGCTAACAGCCTTTACCTCTTATGGCTTTTTCTGGCTGTCACTGGTTGGGTTAATCGTTATCCCTAAGTTTGGCTGGGCGGCAAAACCATCGGAAAGTGCTATGTGTGCCTATTTGTTAATGTGGGGACTATTTACCTTATGCCTGTTTTTCGGCACATTAAAATTAAATCGCGCCCTGCAGGTTGTTTTTGGAACTTTAGTTATTTTATTCATTTTATTGGCGGCAGAACATGGTACCGGGAATGAAAGTATAGGAAAACTGGCTGGCTATGAAGGGATATTTTGCGGCTTATCAGCAATTTATGCAGGCATCGCCAATGTTTTAAATGAGGTTTATGGCAAAACAGTGTGGCCGCTCGGATAAACACGATTTAGGGATTTTAAGGATTTACAAGATTTAAATTACCAAGCTTTAATATCTTTACAAAGTGGAACTAAGATTTAATATTTGAAATTCATTATCCTGAAAATCTTTTAAATCAATTAATCGTGTTAAATGAAGGACTTTAAAAAATATTACAGCCTGCCGGCAACACCTGAAGAGGTTTATACTGCATTAACAAACCCACTCACTATTGAATTGTGGACTGGTGAAGCTGTTGAGATGTCGACTGAGCCAGGTTCGGAGTTTTCTTTATGGGAAGGAAGCATTGTTGGGAAAAACCTTGAATTTGAAGAAAATAAAAAGATAGTTCAGCAATGGTATTTTGACGGGCAGCCTGAAGATTCAATTGTAACTATCAAGCTGCATCCTGATAAGAATGAAACCTCTATTGAGTTAAGGCATACCAATATTCCCGATGAGGAATATAATGACATGGTTGAAGGATGGAATAGCAGTTATTTTGGAGCGTTAGCCGATTTTTTTGAAGTAGAATAAAGTATAAATTTAACCTAAACAAAAAGCCGCCCCAAATGAGGCGGCTTTTGTTTTAAGTATCTTATACTATTAATATAAGCTAAATTCAACTCTACGGTTTTGCTGACGGCCTTTTGCAGTTTTATTACTTGCAATAGGACTGGCTTTTCCGTAACCTTCAGCTGTTATTTTTGATGGTTCAACACCCTGAGTGGCAAGGTATGTTTTAACAGCTTCAGCACGCGCTCTTGATAATTTCAGGTTAGCTTCAACTGAACCTACATTATCAGTATATCCTGATAATTTTAAGCTGAATTTTTTAGCTACCATTAATTGAGCTAATTTATTCAAGCTCTCATCAGAATGCTGACGGATAGTTGCTTTACCAAAATCAAATTCCAGGTTTTTTACCGCTTCCCTGGCAACTTGTCTATCTGCTTCAGTAACATAAACCTTTACATCTTTAGCAACCGGAAGCGGGCAACCTGCGCCATCAACCTTTGTTCCTGCCGGTGTGTTAGGGCATTTATCGTAAAAATCAGGCACACCATCACCATCACTATCGGCTGTGAATTTGGCAAGGTTAGCGTTTGTAGTTGCTAAGTCGGCCTTTAGCTGATCATTTTGAGCTTTTTGGGCATCAATCTGGGCTTGCAATTGATTTTTAGTATTTTGATTTTCCATCATGTACTCTGTTCTCATTGATGAAACAGGGTTATGAACAGCCATTTGAGGTTTTGATTTTTTACCCAGCGCAAATTCTAAACCAGCGTGTGCGTATGAAAACCTGTCGTTATTTGATCCGTAGTTGAATCCGTCAACGTTATCAGAGTAAACAAAACTCACCTGGTAACCCAGGTCAAGGTTTATACCTTTTGCAATGTTAAACTTAACACCTACTCCTACCGGTATGTAAAATTCATTTATAGCGCCTCCGTTATCAGTTCTAAAATTGGTTGAAGTTCCACCCGAAGTTAATACGGGGGTATAATGCATTGTACCGCCACCTACGCTAACATAAGGCTGTATTGCACTTTTATTATCGTGCCAGCTAATGTTGCCCACGGTAACGTTTGCGCTTAAACTTGCAGCGTAATGAAGCTTGGTGCTATAGCTATCATAAGTGTTACCAAATGAATTTACCTGGCTGTTATCAGCACCAAGCTTTCCTCCGAGAAAGTCGGCCTGAATGCCAACTGCAGGGGTTATTTGTTTTTTAATGTAAACACCATATCCTAAATTTGCTTTAGGCGAAGTAAAATCCTGTTTCCTGTTCGACCCTATAATAGTGTATGGTGTTAAAACACCGCCGCTTACACCTATTGACCAGGTACGAAAAGCATCATCGCCCGAAAAGGGTTTAACATAATCTGAGGCTCGGGTTGTATCAGGAGTTTGAGCGAATAATTTACCACCAACCAATATTCCGGTGAACAGCAGGCTGGCTTTTTTTAAATTTGATTTCATAATTTTGTAATTAAGTATCTGTTCTTTTTAGAACATACCCCTATTGGCAACATTAATGCCATACAAAATACGACCCTGAAAAACGCAGCAAGGGATTACTGATTAATTATTAATTACTAAAATTAAATACGGGTGTAAACAGTTGATAAACAACGACAATGAAAACCCAATACTGTAATTTGAATTGTGCTCTGCCATCCCTAAAACACTTTAAGTGTACAAAAATAGTTTACCCCGTCTTATGAGCTTAAAAGTGTACACTTTGTAACATTATTCCTTAGGAATTTAAAGTGCAGCTAATTGAGGTGGTTTAAAGTATAATAAATTTTATTATGTTAAACGATGTCGCTTTTATTAAGCCATAACCGCTATCATATTAAACATAACTTTTGATAGTTTTTCGTCGCCGCGCAAATCTGATTCTTCAATTGCTACTTGCGGTCTTATACCTTTCGTAAATAACTTCCAGGCTGTATCAGGTTTAATCGTAATTGCAGCATCAGGGCTTTTACCTAACGCATCTTTAATTAAGACCCAGCTATTGGTATTTCTTTGCAGATACCAGATTCCGCCTGCTGCAGTGCTTATGGTGATTTCAATCACCATGCCTTCCTCTGCCATAATATTGCGGTAAGTATGGGGCAAACCACGCATAAATGTGTCCATGCAAGGATAAAATAATTCTCTGTGCATTATGCCAGGCTTACCAACTGCATCCCGGATCTGTTGCTGGTGATGCCATTTTTCGGTATATTCCCTTGCAATGTGAAACCAATTTTCAGATTGCTCTTCCCCTGCCCACGAAACAGCATATTTGGCAGAAGCAAAAGGATCAAGCTGTGCTAAATAATCAACATATGGTTCGTTGGTGGTTTGCATTAACCCAATCAGTTGTTGTGGGCTAATCCTGTCCATTGCTTTTACCCAAACGGCGTTAAGGTCGTTCAGATAAGTAACAAGGTCATTATATGATTGGATGTTTTCTGGCGGTTTGCCGCTGTAATTATTTGCTGTCGCTATAGTACGCATGTTGGTATCCAGCAAATGAGCAGCAATATCTTTCACTGTCCACAAAGGCGCTATAGTAGGTTTATTCCAATCGGCCGGTTCAAGCGAGGTAAGCAGTTCTATCAATAAATCATTTAAAACCGGAAACAGGTGCAGCGTTTGTATAGGTACAGTTCTATGCATAACTTCTTATAGCATAATATATTTATTTACGCTCAGGCAGAATGTACAAATACCTTCCATTTAATTTGGGCGCCCGCTTTGTCAAGCGTAGCTGCTACCGAGCAATACTTGCTTAGAGATAGCTCCACTGCCTTAATAGCCTTATCTTCATCAATATTTCCATATAAATGAAATTCCATAGAAATATCTTTCCATAAAGATGGTTCTTTTCCGGCCTCACGGTCGCCGTTAACAACCATTTTGTAATTCTTAATTTCCTGGCGCTGTTTCTTTAAAATGGCAATAACATCAATAGCCGAGCAGCCTGCAAGCCCCATAAGCAGCATTTGCATAGGGCGAACGCCAAAATCCCAGCCACCGCTTTCAGGGCTGCTGTCCATTCTTACAACATGACCGTTTTCATCTTTGGCCTCAAAGCCAAAATCGCCTTTTACGCGTGTGAGTTCTATTTTAGGCATATACTTTTTTGTAACAATAAAGCTAAGGTAATACTTTACAGGGATGAAAGTTTAACTTGGATGTAATATTAACAACCTTGTTATGAAACATATTTTTTTCGCCTTAATAATGCTGTCAGCTTTAAAGGGATTTAGCCAAAATGGCCTGATATCATATGAAGACATCAAATTCCTGTTAAACAACAACATAAACCAGGCCGATACTTTTTTAGTAGCAAAAGGATACGTTATTACTAAAAAGGACAACAATACAAAAAACAAGAAATACGCCTTAACGCTCCAGGGTGGAACCCATAATAATATTTCTCTCCGTGCAGATGGGAAGCGACTATTTATTGAAATTGAAACCAATGAACTGAATCAATACAACCTGATCCGCGAATCTATTTCGCAATATCTTTTAAAAGACAGCATGGCTGCTGACGTTCAATCATACTCGGTAAAGGAACTGGGTAATATTTATATCACCGTAAATGATACCATGCCCTATGACCCTATGAGAAAAGATTATGATATACAGGTTGTGGGTGATAAACATATTACGGCATATAATTAAATTATTTATTACGCACCTTTGTAATAATCAAAATCAAATCACAATGGAGCCAGAAGTTTTTTACACCCCTAACGCACCGCGTCCAAACGCCTTTGTACCCCAGGCAGTAATTGCAGGTAATTTTGTTTTTGTATCAGGTACTGCAGGTACTGATATAACCACTGGCAAACTTGTAGAGGGCGGTTATGAAGCGCAGGTTGTGCAATCTTTTAAAAATGTAAAAACAATTTTAGAAGATGCGGGCAGCTCAATGGATAAAGTAGTGAAAGTAACAGTGTTTATGGTATCGGGCTCGGATCCTGATTTTTCAGTCATCAATAAAATTTATAGTACGTTCTTCCAAAACATGACGCCTGCCCGCAGCGCTCCGCAGGTTATGCCTTTTCCGGGCGGTATTCTTTTTTCAATGGAGTGTATCGCTGTAATTTAATTAAATTAGTTGATTGAGTTAGACTAGGTTGATTAAGTTGTTCCTGGAAGTATTTCTAACTTAATCAACCTAGTCTAACTCAATCAACCTAATCAACTCCCCCCTATCCTTAACCGGTATAACCAATTTTAACCCCGACCATATTTCATCAACTGCGCATACTTTAATATCAACAAGGCCGGTTTGGATGGCATAGTTCCGGATTATATCCTCTGTGATGTCGGTAACAATTTTCGATGCTTTTTTTGGCCACGAGACCCATATAATGCCGTTGGATTTGATCTGATCCTTTAGCTTGGGCAATAAGCTTATATACTCATCTTTTTGTTTTGTAAAAAAATGGATAAGGTCTTTTTTGGCGATCATGTCATCATTAACCTGTACATCCGGAGGCAAATCAGTAAACAAATTAAAATAATAATCAGGCGCATTAATAAGTATAATGTTATCCCCCTGCTTAATGCCAAGCTTCTTAGCTAAAGGAGTGCCCGAGTATCCTGCCGACTGTATCATTACCTTGTCCCCCACTCCCATATCCCAAATTGTGCTTTTTTATCAACCGGATGACCTGATTGTTTTAAAGCAAGCATAATTTGTCCCCGATGATGAGATTCATGCGAAACAAGGTATCCTAAAAAACCCGTAGCATGCGGTTTAAAGTTTTTTATTTTGCCATCAGCGTAAGTCTTTTCAAAAAGTTGTTCTATTGCAACTGCGCTGGCTTTTAGTCCGGTTATCAGTACGTCCTTGCTTATATTCTCTTTCTCAATTTTAACAGTTCCATCAAAAAGTAAAGGGTCTGCAACTTTTAGCCACATCAAACGCACATTATGCATATGTGCAAATTGTTCACCAACAGTGCGACCTTTTGAGGCAGATATATCATTCAAATTTGCTTCTTCAATATTATCAAGCAAATACAAATTAATGCGATTGTGAATTTGCCAGGTTTCTGTTAACGGGTTCATAGCTTTTTTAATTATATAAAGTCTATTAAATAATTTCACATAAATCAATCTAGTGCTATTGATAGTCAAATTCTTAGCTTTTTGCTTTACCCTTTCTGCTTTTAGCTTTTAATTACCTGTTTTAAATGATGCCTCATATGCACTACATAGTCTGCTGCAAGCCACTCAACCGAATGCAAACTTGCTGTTGTTTTATTGTTATCGCATTGTGCCTGTAACCTTTCGGCCGGGTAGTTAGCCAACACGCGGACAATTTGCAGGTTCAGAAGCTTCCACAAGCCTAATAGTTCATTAACATTCGCCGCCTGGTAATGCTGGGCCTCAACCCATTCTACCTGCTCATATGTTAATTTAAAGTTTTCTTCATAAGTACAGCGCACAAAACGTTGCAGGTTAATTTGGGCGCTATCAATCAAATGGCCAATAATTTGTTTTTTCGACCATTTTTCGGAACTTGGTTTGTGTGCCCAGTCAATAGCATCAATATCAGCATTTAAAAGATCGTCAATAGTGTCGGTAAGCTTTTTTATAGTATCAACCATAGTAAATTAAGTATCCGTAGATTAAGAATTGAAGTAAGTTAAAATCAATTTAAAGATAAATAATTATCAAAAAACTTTATCTTCAAAGCTTAAATATCTTCTATGGCCCTTAACTATATCTGGATAGCATTTTTTTTGATCGCCTTTGTAATAGCACTCATCCGTCTGATATTTTTTGGCGATACAGAGATCTTCAGGATGATGGCTGAAGGCACGTTTGATTCGGCAAAGTCATCGGTTATGGATATTGCTCTTCCGCTTGTTGGTATTATGTCACTTTGGTTGGGGGTAATGAAGATAGGTGAAAAAGCGGGGGCTATAAATTTTCTTTCGAAGATTGTAGGCCCATTTTTTAGCAGGCTTTTTCCGGAAGTCCCCCAAAACCACCCTGCTGTAGGGCAAATGATGCTTAACTTTTCTGCAAATTTATTAGGGCTCGATAACGCTGCAACACCGCTTGGCTTAAAAGCCATGGCAGGCCTTCAGGAGTTAAATAAAGATAAAGAAACGGCATCTAACGCACAGATTATGTTTTTAGTGCTGCATGCATCAGGCTTAACTATTTTGCCAATAGCCATAATTGCACAACGAGCTATTTATCACTCTAAAGACCCGACAGACATTTTTATTCCTTGTATAGTGGCAACATTCGTTGCCACACTTGCCGGATTGATTGTTGTATCGATAAAACAGAAAATAAATTTGTTTGATAAAGTAGTTCTGGCCTGGCTCCTTGGTATAACAGGTTTTATAGCAGTGTTAATATGGTATTTTACTGAATACCTTAATAAAGCTCAGATAAGTGGATTTTCAGCAGTTTTCAGTAATGTAATTTATCTGGGCATTCCGGTAATTTTCATTTTGGGTGGCGTACGAAAAAAAATAAACGTGTTCGACGCTTTTGTTGAAGGCGCTAAAGAGGGCTTTGAGGTCTCCGTTAAAATAATTCCATATTTGGTTGGCTTGCTCGTTGCGGTAAGTTTGTTCCGTACTTGCGGGGCGTTAACGTATCTTGGTGAAGGATTTAGATGGTTGTTCGGTCATTTTAATATGGATACACGTTTTACAGACGTATTACCTATTGCATTTATACGCCCACTCAGCGGTTCGGGCGCCCGGGCTCTTATGCTCGACAATTTAAAGCATTTTGGCGCAGATAGCTTTATAGGGCATATGTCAAGCGTGTTATACGGCACAGCTGATACCACTTTTTATATTATTGCTTTATATTTTGGTGCGGTAGGGATAAAACACACACGTTATACCTTACCGGCCATGTTGATTGCCGATTTTTTCGGTATTGTAACTGCTATTTTAATATCCTATTTATTTTTTGGCTAATGGCCTCACAATTGATTTTAGAGTTTAAAAGCCATTAAAAAAGCAGGCCCAAAATACTTTCGGGCCCGCTTCAATCACTCTAAAACAATCACCTCTATAATTAGAAGTATTTTAAATAAATTGATTAGTTTTTGACTAAATAATTTATTTAGTCAAATATATTAATAATGTTTTTCTATTAAATATTCACGGGCTTCTTTTGACTGACAGGTGACAGTAGCCCGGTAAAAATGAGGCTAATACATCAATCCCTTAATAAATATATCAGCAAGCAATAAACGTTTAGCGCGGATCTCATCCAAGTGCTCTTTATTGGGGAACATTGTTTTTTTATGCGATAAAGATTTAGCTCTAACCCCATGTAAAGCATCCAATAAAACTTCTACAATTTCATTTGGATTAGCGACCGGTTTAATTTGCCCCCTTTCAACCTCGGTTGTTATTGCGCTAACCAGCAATTCCATTTCCGATTCATGCACCTGCTTAACTATATCCCAGATCATTTCGGGCAAGTTTTGTTCATTCAGCCTGAAGTAATCAAAAAAATTATAATTGGTCACGATAAAATCGTGCTGGGTATCAATCTGGAATATAAAAGCCTCCTTTAAATTAGCGAAAGTATTTATTTTATCCGCTAATTTTTTTAAATAGTCATCAGCTACTTTATGCATAACAGCAACATATAGCTGGCTTTTATCCGGGAAATAATAGTAAAGCAGCGCCTTTGACATTGAAAGGTCGCCCGCTATTTCATTCATTGTGGTTTTTGAATAACCAAAGTGTAAAAACCGGTGATGGGCAGCTTCTAAAATCTTCTCCTTTTTTACATCCTGCTGATCTGTAGCTGAAATCATTTTAAGCAATTAATATAGTAGTATACTGTGTAAGGTAAAATTGGTTATCCTATATCCTGACTTTTTTAACAAATTTATCAATTTTTCTAAATATACATACGATACCATAACTGTTAATGCTACATTACACCAACAAAATTACGCAGAAATGATTAAGCCGGACCTTGACCCTGTCATTATACCGAACCTCATTAAATCAATCTCAGGGCCGAAAACGGGTATTTTATCAGGTTAAAGGTTGGTCCCGGTTCAACAATTGAATCAGGGTTATTCCAGGAAACTAAAACCGTCTAAAGCAGCCCACAATTATAAACCTTTATAACAAAAAACAGCCTTCCAATAATTTGAAAGGCTGTTTTTTATATCAGGTACTCAGTTATCAGGCAGTAACTTCTGCAAATTCTTCTTCAGTTACTATTTCCTTTTTGCCGAATAATTTATTTTTAATGTTAACCCTTATAATGTACATACAAGGCACTAATATTAAGGTAATAACAGTTGCAAAGCCTAAACCAAAGATCATTGTCCAGGCTAACGGGCCCCAGAAGGCAACGTTATCACCACCAAAGTGAATATGCGGTGCAAAATGAGTAAACAAACCAACAAAGTCAATATTAAAGCCTACAGCTAAAGGGATCAGGCCCAATATGGCAGCAGTTGCTGTTAATAATACCGGGGTCATACGGGTATGCCCGGCTTCTACAACTGCGTCATGAAGACTTACACCTTGCTCTATCAGCATATCGGTAAACTCAACCAGCAGGATCCCGTTTCGCACTACAACACCTGCCAGGGCTATGATCCCCACACCAGTCATTACTATTGACATAGTCATTCCGAAAATACTTACTCCCAGCAACACCCCTATTATACTAAAGAAGATCTCACTGATAATAATAAACGTCTTTCCTATCGAGTTAAACTGGATCATTAAAATGATCAATATTAAACCGAATGAAGTAGCCAAAGCACCTAACAAAAAGTTCATTGCTTCCATTTGATCTTCCTGGCCACCACCCTGCCTGATCGAAATATTGTCAGGGGTTTTAAAATTTCCGATAGCCCGTAGTATACTTGCATTAACATCATTAGGATTAAACGGCTTAATTACGTTTGAGCCTAAAGTGAGTACACGCCTTTGTTGTTTACGTTTTATATTGCTAAATGTAGTAGTGTAACGTACATCAGTAAAGGCCGAGATAGGGACCTGCCTGATTGCTCCTCCTGTCGCCAGGTCCCGGTAAGTGACTTTTAAATTTTTCAAGGCATCAATATCACCACGCTGGCTTTGCAAAGCCCGCACTTTTATCTGGTAATCATCCTCTTTTGTATTTCTAAAATCAGCAGCTTTTTGCCCCAGTACTGCCGTTAATAAATTAGTTGTTATTTGGCTCGAGCTTATTCCTTCACGATTAGCACGCTCCCTGTCAACATCAAATACAATAGTAGGTTTATCGCTTTGCACATCAGCGGTAAGGTTTTCAATACCAGCAATGTTTTGTTTAGCAATATAACTTTTAAGGCGTTCGCCTGTTTTAACTAATGAATCAAGGTTATCCCCTATTAATTCAATACTGATATCTTTTTGTACCGGTGGCCCGCTGTTTTCCTGGGTTACAGAGATTTTAGCACCCGGAACACCCTGAACCGCGCCACGAATCCTTTTCAAAATAGCTTTTGTATCCTTGCCATTTCGTTTACCAAATTCAACAAAAGCTACAGTAACCTTACCTTTGTTTTCATAATCACCCTGATCCTCATCGGTAGGATCGGTAACGCCTTTAGTTACATTCGATATAATTGATGTCACCACATCTTTGTCAGGCTCTACAACTTCAGCCACACGTTTTTCAAGCTTTTTGGTAACCTCATTGGTATATGCCTGGTCGGTTCCTATTGGCATTGTTATATACACGTAAGCAAAGTTAGGGTCGCCTGATGGGAAAAACTCCGGTGTTTTACCTCTTACAACCATCAGTACAATAGCGAGTATGAATAAAACAAATGTGCTGAACAGCATTAGTACGGGTCTTTTAACAGCCCGTTCCAGCCATTTTGCATACCAGTTTTGGAATTTTGGCCATGCATTTTTCTGGAACCTGTCAATCACTTTCAATAAGAAGAAATGATTTAAAAGGTAAAGAACAGCAATCAGGGCCACTAAATTTCCTATACCTACGTTAATCCAATAACCTAAAGCAGCAGCAATTACTAAAAATATCATAGCACGCTTCACCGGGCGGTCAAATTTCGGATTATCATGCTCGCCATCGTGATGGGGTTTCATAAAATCAACCGCAAACACCGGGTTCATTATATAAGCTACCACCAACGATGCCAGCAACGTAATAATTAGTGTGATAGGTAAAAAGAACATAAAATGGCCTATCAAACTATTCCAGAAAGCTAACGGAACAAATGGTGCCAAAGTAGTCATGGTACCTGAAAATACAGGTAAAAACACCTCACCGGCAGCCATTTTAGCAGCCTGCTTAATTGGAACTCTTCCATTAGCAAATATCCTGTGCGTGTTTTCAATTACCACAATAGCATCATCCACCACAATACCTAAAGCCAGAAGGAATGAAAACAGCACGATCATATTCAGCGTAAAGCCAATAACAGGCATCACCAGGAAGGCAATAAAACAGGATAAAGGAACCGATAACGCCACAAAAATGGCGTTGGTGGTGCCCATAAAAAACATCAGAATAAGCGTTACCAGTAAAAAGCCTATTACTATAGTATTTATAAGGTCGTTAAGCGTTGTCCGGGTTTTATCAGACTGATCGCCTGTAACTGTAATATTTAATCCTTTTGGAAAAACTGTTTTTTGTTTTTGTTTGATAAGCTGATTGATCTTATCAGATGCTTCAATCAGGTTTTCTCCAGCTCTTTTACTTACATTTAAGGTAATTACATTTTTAAAGTTGGCGTTATCATTTGTTTTCAAACGGGCATAACTTTCCTGCTCTAAAAATGAATCCTTTACTTCTGCAATATCTCTTAAATAAACAGCCTGCCCTTTTGGGTTCCTGATAGCCATTGCAGCAACATCATCAGCATTTTTAAAATCCTGTTTAATGTCAATGCTGCGGCGTACGCCATCGGTTGTAACCGTACCGACCGAAGCTAATACGTTCTCATTACCAACTGCAGTTAAAATATCATTAAAGCCTATTTGTGCAGCAGCCATCTTATTCATATCAACATTGATCTGAATTTCGGGAGTTAAAGCCCCTACTTCATCAACTTTCGATATCTCCTTATAGCTTTCAATTTCATCCTTTAAGTTATCAGCATATTCCTTCAATTTCTTAAGATCGTAATCACCAGAAATATTGATATACAAAATTGGAAGATCTGCAACATTGATATCAGATATAACTGATTCTTTAAGGTTATTATCATTTTGAGGCAAATCCTGCTTGGCTTTATCCACTGCATCCTTAACATCAATTTTGGCATCCTTAATATCAATGTTTGCATTAAATTCTGCTGTAATTATCGATATATTCTGTGCCGAGTTTGAAGTAACCTTTTTAAGACCTTTTAAAGACTTTAATTGCTTTTCAATTTGCCTTGTAACCAGGTTTTCCACATTTTGCGGAGATTGCCCAATAAATGCTGTCGAAACAAACACTTTTGATTGCGCTATATCCGGAAAATTTTCCTTGGGTAAATGATTATAGCTAATGAGCCCCAATACGGTAATCAAAAATATGAGTACGTAAACAGCTGTTTTATTTTCGATGGCCCAGCTTGAGGGCCCAAATTCTTTGTTCAGATCTTTCATAATAAACAGATCAAGTGTTAATTTAATTAATTACCAGAAGCTAAAATCTTTATTTTGTCGCCATCTTCAATTTCTGTAGCGCCTTCAGTAACCAGTTCATCACCGCTTTTTAAACCCGATAATATTTCTGATTGACCGCCATAAGTAGCGCCAACCTTAACATTTACCCTTTTGGCAATGCCATTATTGTTAATAAAAACATAGTCACCTGCTTCCGATTTCTGAATCGCTTTTACAGGTGCAACTATTGTATTAGGTTTTGAGTAATTGGCAATCTGTATAATCGCAGTCATATTCGGGCGTAAAGTTTTCCGTACCGGCAATTTTATTTCAACACCAAAACTGCGTGAAGACGGATCAATAACCTTAGCTGCAAAAGTTACTTTAGTAGTTAATGAATCATTGGCATCAGGCACCAATATCTTTACAACATTACCGGTGTTAACGGTGCCTGCGTATGACTCAGGAACATCTGCCTTAACTTTTAAAACATCGGCGTTTACAACGCGGATCCCTGTTTGTCCCGGTGCAGCAACCTGGCCTAATTTAAGGTCCATTTGATCAATTGTACCATTGATAGGCGATACAATACGATATTGGATGGACTGTTGTTTAAGAGCAGATAAAGCTTTCTGGCTAGCCTGCAATGTGGTTTGTGCCTGTAAAAATTGAACTTCAGTTCCTATTTTCTGATCCCATAAGTTCTTTTGACGCTGGAACAATGTTTGATTTAAACTAACCTGCGATTCTGATTGCGCAATATTTTGTTGCAATACGCTATTATCCAATTGTGCTAATACTTGCCCTTTGCTTACATGCTGGCCGGGTTTAACATAAATACTGGTAATAATGGCCTGTGCCTGCGGATAAGCTATAACATTATCCTGTGCATCAATTTTACCCTGGATCTGTACATAATTGGTAAAATCAGCAGGTTTCAACACCACCGAGCTAACATCTGTGGTTTTTGCCGAGTCGGTAGTACCAACTTGGGCCTGTAATGTTGCAATTTTTGTACTCAGGTCCGCCTGTTGCTTTTTCAGATCGGCAAGCTCTGTTTTTTTATCTTTTGGCTTATTGGAGCAAGCTGCAAGTAAAACTAAAACTGGTATATATAATATTTTTTTCATGTTCTATAATATGTTGTGATTGTTTTGATTTATTTTATTCGTCCGTATGCTTTATCCAGGTCTACTTTGCTTATTAAGGCATCGTATAATCCTTGTATATATTTATTGTCAGCATCTTCAAGCGAGGTTTGTGCCTGTGTTACTTCAATGCTCGAGCCTACCCCCTGCTGATATTTTATTTTAGATACTCTTAACACTTCTTCAGCCAAATTCATGTTCCTTTTTTGATTATTAAGGCTTTGTAAACCATTAATATAGTTCACATTTGCCTGGCTGGCTTGCAGTTTTAGTCCGTTTTTGGCATTCTCCAAATCGTTTTGTGATTTTAAAACCGCAATCTGAGATTGTTTTACCTGGTTTAAGCGTTGAAAACCATTAAATATAGGCACATCCAATGTAAGCCCCACATAACTTGATGGAAAGCTCATTTTATACAAGTTACCAAAATTATTATTCTGATATGATGAGGTATAACTTGCATTAAGCTTCAGCGTAGGCAGATACTGTGATTTTTGCCGTTTTAAATCAAGTTGTTTTAAAGCAATCCCGGTTTCGGCAAGGCTGTATTCAATCCTGCTATGATAAAAAGAAGTATCACCCGAAAGGCCGGCGATGTCATCTAGTTTTATATCATCCAGTTTATCTCTTAATGATAAAGGATTCTCAATAGGCATTCCCATCTGAAATTTTAAAACCTGGTAATTTAATGCCAGCGAACGAATGGTATTTTCACGGTCAGTCACTAAATTATTATATTGAACGGTAATGCGGTCAACATCTATCTTTTCAACAACACCTTGTTTATTTTGCTGAACTGTTTCATCCATTTGTTGTTTTAATTGAGCCAGGTTGGCATTTATTAATCTCAACTGCTCATTACTAACCAAAACCTGGTAATAGGCTTTAGTTACACTCACGTTAACTTCAATTTGCGAACGAACATGACTCTTTATAGAAAGCTCTTTGTATGTTCTTGAGGCCTTTAAACCAACCAGGTAACTACCATCAAATAATATTTGATCCGCATTTATCCCAAGACTCGATTGATACTTAACCCCAAACTGTACAGGGATAAAAGTACCCGCAGGCGCGCCAAAAAATTGACCAGGCAACAAGGTTGTGGGGATCTTTAAATAATCCTGGAAGGAAGCTGTTCCTTTTATCTGCGGTAAACCAATCCCTGTGGTTTCTTTTACTTTATACTCAGCGCTTTTTACATCAAGCGCAGCATTTACTATCGAATCCTGGTGTACATAAGCATAGTTTATACAATCCTGGATGCTGAAATTATATTTTTGTGTATCAGGTCGTGCTTGCTGCGAAAAGCCTTTTAAGGCGATTCCGCTTAACATGCATATTATAATTAGTATATGTTTCATTTTATAGAGTTGTGATTTGTTTGCTATTGTTTTATACTGATCCAAAAATCGTGGCCATTAATGACAGCCCTATGTCAGCAGTCTTTTTTATTCTTCGTTTATATTTTTATACTGATTTAAAAGCTTGTATCCTTTAAGCGTGCAAATACCATAATTAAAATGTTCTAAAAATTGCACCTGTACTTTCCATGGGTTAAATTCAGCCATGGGGAATATGTTAGTATTAAAGCCCATTTCTACCTGGCTCACCCGCATCCTGGCAATTATCTTTACGTCAATATCAGGCCTTATGTAACTTTGCTTTATACCTTTTGTTAAAAGTTCTTCCAGCGTGCTTATCAAAACATCTGCTTTGAATTTCTGAAATTCCGCCCAGGCTTCCGGGTGATATTTCTGCATATCATGTATTACTATCGGGTTGATCCTTGAGAATATATCTTCTGAACACTTCATCATATTGATCATTTCCTCTATCACATTGCCCGATTTACTCATGATCTCCGCAATCTGATCTTCATCTTCCTTTAGCTTTTTCTTTACTAAGGCTATTACCAGCTCATTCTTGTCTTTAAAAAACTGGTAAATGGTTTTTTTCGACATACCCAGATGTTTGGCTATATCATCCATGGTTACGCTTTTGATCCCTGCCGTTAAAAACAGCTCTTCACCACCTTGAATTATTCTTTCTATTTGACTCATTGACTTTCAGGGTCAAAACTAAGGAAACATTTTTAGATTTCAAAGTTTCCTACAAACAATGTGCGGATGTGCGGATTTTTGATGTGCGGATGACAAAAGGATGTGCGAATTTCGGATGTGCAGATGTGCGGATGAAAAGAAACAATCTAAAATCGAGCCTATTAATAGTCATCTTCCCATTCGCACATCTGCATATTTGCACATCCGCACATCATCTGCACATCAAATCCTTATCTTTGCAAAAAATTTAAAAGAACATGACCCTTACTCCTCTTTCAGCAATTTCACCTATTGATGGCCGCTATCGTAATACAACAGCAGAACTTGCTGCTTATTTTTCTGAATATGCGCTGATCAAATACCGGGTGTTTGTTGAAATTGAATATTTTATAGCCCTTTGTGAACATCCGTTGCCACAACTACAAAAGTTTGATAAAAATGTAGCAGAAAAGTTACGCAACATTTATAAAAATTTTACTGAAGAAGATGCCGCAAGCATAAAAGAGATCGAGAAAATAACCAATCACGATGTAAAGGCGGTTGAGTATTTTATTAAAAAAGAGTTTGATAAACTCGGATTAGAAGATTATAAAGAATTTATCCACTTTGGTTTAACGTCTCAGGATATTAACAATACTGCCATCCCTTACTCTTTTAAAGAGGCATTAAGCAACACCTACTACCCCGCAATTAATGAGCTGGTAAGCCTCCTTAAAAAATACGCGGCGGATTGGGACAAAGTATCAATGCTGGCGCATACCCATGGTCAGCCGGCATCGCCAAGCCGTCTGGGTAAAGAAATAATGGTTTTTGTTGAGCGATTAGAAAATCAGCTTAATCTTTTAAAACCAATCCCATATTCTGCCAAATTTGGCGGTGCTACTGGTAACTACAATGCGCATTATATCGGCTACGCCGAAATTGACTGGAAAGCATTCGGAAATCATTTTGTGAATGATATTTTAGGACTAAGCCGTTCACAATTTACTACCCAGATAGAGCATTATGATAATTTTGCAGCTCAATGTGATGCCTTAAAAAGGATAAATAACATCCTGATAGATCTTGACCGGGATATGTGGGCTTATATATCTATGAACTACTTTAAGCAAAAAATAAAAGAAGGCGAAATTGGTTCATCGGCAATGCCGCATAAGGTTAATCCTATTGATTTTGAAAACTCTGAAGGCAACCTTGGTATTGCCAATGCTTTGTTTGAGCACTTTGCAGCCAAATTACCTATCTCAAGGCTACAGCGAGATTTAACCGACTCAACCGTTCTGCGTAATATTGGCGTGCCGGTTGGTCATACCCTTATCGCAATTAAATCAACCATAAAAGGCCTAAATAAGCTATTGCTTAATAACGACGCCATTAATGCTGACCTTGAAGCTAACTGGGCTGTAGTTGCTGAAGCTATCCAAACCATATTGCGTCGAGAGGCTTATCCAAACCCGTATGAGGCACTTAAAGAACTTACCCGTACCAATACAAAGGTTAATGCTCAAACTATTGCTACTTTTGTTGACGGGCTACAGGTAAGTGATACTATTAAAGAAGAGCTGAAGAAGATAACACCAAGTAATTATACCGGAATTTGATTAATGTGCGGATTTTTGATATGCGAATGTGCGGATGCTTTTCTATCGTATAGATTTTAATTTATTCATCCGCACATTTGCATATCTGCACATTCGTACATCATTAACATATCGTCACCCACGGGTCATAACAATAAAATAAGCATCTATAAATCAAAAAGCTGCTTAAATTTGTTTACTTAAGACTAATTAAAAATAAGATGAATATCAACGTATATACAGAATCAACTCCCAACCCGGCAACTACCAAGTTCATTGTGAACAAGTTGCTAATAAATGGCAGCGTTGACTTTGCCACCAGGGAAAGTGCTGAAAAGTCACCTTTCGCAAAAGAGCTTTTTAAATTCTCGTTTGTAAACGGTGTTTTCTTTGCCAGCAATTTTGTTACGGTAACCAAGTTTGAGAATGATAACTGGGAAGATATTTTACCGATATTAAAAGAGTTTGTAAAAGGCGCCGTTGAATCTGAATTAAAGGTTCAGGATGAAGAGCAGGCCGAAGCCGGTGATTTTGAAGGTTCAGAAACAGAAGTTAAGATCCAGCAGATCTTGCATGATTATGTACGCCCGGCAGTTGAGCAGGATGGCGGTGCAATTACCTATAAGTCATTTGATGAAGGTGTGGTAACGGTTGAGCTGCGCGGATCATGCAGTGGTTGCCCATCATCTACTGTAACACTTAAAGCAGGTATTGAAAACCTACTGAAACGTATGGTACCTGAAGTTACCGAGGTTGTTTCTGAAGCACTATAAGACTAACACGAATGACACTAATTTATTCGAATTTCACGAATTACTCTATCTCTTTTAATTCGTGAAATTCGATCTAATTCGAGAAAATTAGTGCTTATTTAAAATGTTTATCTATCGCCTCCAACAGTTCCCCTGTTATCTTCCCGTTAGTAGCTAATAGCTCACGGGTTTGCAAAACCTCATCCCCACCTTTAAAGTTTACTACATCTCCGCCTGCTTGTTTTACTATTATAATTCCGGCTGCAACATCCCATGGGTTTAGGTTATATTCATAAAAAGCATCGAATCTTCCGCATGCCGTATATGCAAGGTCAACAGCTGCCGATCCTAAACGCCTGAGGCCGTGGCAACTTCTCATTAACTCTGTAAACAAATTAATATAAGCTGCCTGTTTTGTAAAATCGTAATATGGAAATCCGGTGGCTAATAAGCTTTTATCAATTGTCGGGCTATCACTTGTTTTAATTATGTTCCCATTAAGATAGGCAGGTGAATCTTTCCAGGCATAAAAGCACTCATCCTGGTTAATTTCATATACCACACCTAATATCAGCTCATCGTATTCCTGCAGCGCAATACTTACAGAGTAAACTGGTAAACCATGTATAAAATTAGTAGTACCATCAAGCGGATCAATTATCCAGTTATATCTTTCGCCAACTGTATTAATGGTTTTCTCTTCGGTTATAAAGCCGGCTTCGGGCAAAACCGTTTGTAAGAAGGTGACAATTTTTTGTTCGGCAGTTTTATCAACATACGATACCAGGTCATTAAGCCCCTTGATCTCTATTTTATCCGGACTAAACGTTTTTCTCTGTTCCCTGATGAAACCGCCTACTTCCTTTGAAATTTCAATTACTTTATTTACTATCTGATCAAGTTCCATATAAGCACGAGTGAATGGACACGAATGTCACGAATTTATTCGAATTACACGAATTGAGTAACGCGGATAAACCGAAATAATACAAATTGCAACAAATTAGATTTGTGAAATTCGAATAAATTAGCGGCAATTAGTGTTACTTCAGTCTGTACTTTGGTGTCGTAACGATAGGCTGAACGAAAAAAACTTATGAATAAAATAACTGGCAAAAAACAGGCTTAATGCTGCGAGCGGACGGGCCACCGGCGGGTACATTTGCAGATCCTGTATAAAGAGTTTCAAAATTACAAGGTTTGCAAAAAAGCCCACTATAGCTACCAATACAAACCTGAAGAATTGTTTATAGGGTGATGATTTTGATTGAGAGAAAACAAAATACCTGGTTATTATAAAGTTAACAACCACTCCCATAAAGAAAGATAAAGCCAGCGAAAGTGTGGAATTACGAACAGTTAGTGTAAATATGTTATAAGTTTTTTGAACCAGGAAATTATGGTAAAATAAATAGAAAGCTGATATATCAACCAAAAAACCTAATCCGGCAGAAAATACAAACCTTATTATATGGTTATCTAACAGCTTATTACCCAGGTTTATTTCAGTCATGTTTTGGAAGGGTCTGTTTTTTGTTTAAGCCGGTAAAAATTAAAGCGGCCCCACCTATTACCATTAAAAGAGAGATCATTTCAGCTTGAGTAAAGTTTATTCCTGCAACGTGGTATTTAGTATTTACGCGAATCAGTTCTATAAAAAAGCGTTCAACGCCATTTAATATCATATAGATCCCAAACATTACTCCCGGGATCTTTATCCTGTCGCGAATGCTCCATAGAAACAGGAACAATAAAATACAAATTATAGATTCATAAAATGAAGTAGGATATACCGGCGCAGGCAATTCATGGTTAAATTTACCAATATAGCCTGGTATTATGTTGCCTTCGTTGTTTACGTTATGCGGAAATTTAAACCCCCACATCCAATCAGGCATCCAGCTTAACCAATGTGGTTTGGCATTTAAATTATAAATACCCCAGTCACCATCACCCGACATCTGGCAGCCAATGCGGCCTATTCCATAAGCTAGCATCATGCCAGGCCCACCAATATCAAGCATATCAAGTGGCTTAATACCGTGTTTACGGGCAATATATAATACGGCAGCGCCACCGCATATTAAACCACCATAAAAGGTAAGTCCGCTAAATCCAATCAGCATCCCAACCGGGTCTTTCATGAATTCGCCCCAGTTTTCAAGCGCATTAAATAATTTAGCACCCGCAAAGCCGCAAATAGCTGCCCAAAGCAGTATGCTACCCATTAATTCGCTTGGATGTACTGTAACCTGTTGTGTTTTAGGCTGCGGAAGCAATTGCTTTTTATTCTCATAATAAGCCCAATAGGCAAAGCCTGCTGCACCTATTATCCCGCCTAACCAATTACCCTTTAACGAAAGAATAAAATCCTGCGGATCATCCAGTAATGCGTGATAATGCAGAATGGAGTCCAATATTTTATAACCCAATACAAACCCAAAAATTCCATTCCCAAGCAGTTCTGAAAATGATACCGGCGCACCAATTGTAACAGTTTTTTCAAACGAATGTATGTATCCTAATTTCTCTTTGCGTTTAAACTCCTGTACGAATGCCCAATAGCCTCCCATAAATGCAATAGCTACAAAAAAGCCAAAAGTTTGTATAGGAAGTGGAATGTCGAGCCCGGTAAGGTATTGAATAAGGAAGGATATAGTTGGAAACATCGTTAGTAATTTGGGGCCAAGATAGCGTTAATGAGCTAATATTTCTTCGCTTTCGGTAATTTCAACATCACCGTCAGATGATATTTTTGTTAAATGAACTGATTTTAATTCGTTTACAAGCAAAGGATCATATGCTGTTTTCACTTTAACATAGTTACGGGTAAATCCGTGCATAAATCCATCTTTAATATCACCCTCAAATAACACTTCTTCTGTTTTATCCAGCTGGCTTTCATAAAATGCCCTGCGTTTTTTATCCGATAATATATGCAGCATTTTACTCCGTTCAGCGCGTGTTGAGCCGGGTACTACACCGCTCATCTCGCTGGCAAGGGTGTTTTCCCGCTCTGAATAAGTGAATACATGCAGGTAAGAAACGTTAAGCTCGTTTAAAAAATTGTAGGTATCAATAAAATCTTCTCTTGTTTCGCCGGGGAAGCCCACAATTATATCAACACCTATGCAGCAATGGGGCATCAGCTGTTTAATTTTAGCTACCCGGCTTACATACAGATCACGCTTATACCTTCGGCGCATCAATCCAAGGATCTTATCAGAGCCGGATTGCAATGGAATATGAAAATGCGGTACAAAACGTTTCGACTGGGCTACGAACTCAATAATTTCATCGCTCAACAAATTAGGCTCAATAGACGAGATCCTAAACCTATTGATTCCTTCTACGTCATCCAGCGCTTTAACCAGGTCAAAAAACTTATCCTGGCGCTCACCACCCCTTATGCCAAAATCACCAAGGTTTACGCCTGTTAATACGATCTCCTTTACACCTGAAGCTGCAATTTCATTTGCCTGTTCAATAACATGTTCAATGGTATCGCTCCGGCTGCTGCCACGGGCCAATGGAATGGTGCAAAAAGTACATGAATAATCGCATCCGTCCTGCACTTTTAAAAACGTACGGGTACGGTCGCCAATTGAAAATCCGGGTATAAAATCTTTTGCCTCAGATACCGGCTGGTTATAAACCAGGGCTTTAGGCTTTTTGGTCAGGTCGCTAATATAGTCTATGATCTGAAACTTCTCTGCAGCGCCCAAGACCATGTCGACACCCGGAATTTCGGCAATCTCCTTTGGTTTTAGCTGGGCGTAACACCCAACAATGGTAACATATGCATTTGGCGAGATCTTAAGGGCTTCCTTAACAACCTTTTTGCACTTTTTATCGGCGTTATCAGTAACTGAACAAGTATTAATAACAAACACATCCGGCGTATCGGTAAACTCAACCGTATTAAAGCCGGCCTGGTTAAACTGGCGGCCAATAGACGAAGTTTCCGAATAATTCAGCTTACAACCTAATGTATAAAATGCTACTTTCTTATTCATTTTGAAGGCGCAAAGATAAGAATTTTATTTATTTCGGATTTCGGATGTTCGATTTCGGAATTATTTGAATGCGAAATAGTTTTAAACTTAAAATTTCTTAAATCCGAAATCGAACATCCGAAATCCGAAATCAAACTATTCGCTCCACCTATAGCTCTCGTTCTCTAGTCCTATCAGATCTATAACCCTGTTAACCACAGTCATGGCCAACTCTTCAATTGTTTGAGGTTTACTGTAGTACGATGGAATTGCAGGGCAAATGATGCCACCTGCTTCTGTAACAGTTTGCATATTGCGGATATGGATCAGGTTAAGCGGCGTATCCCGGGCAACCAGGATCAGCTTACGGCGTTCTTTTAGTATTACATCGGCGGCACGGCTTATCAGGTCATCAGAGATCCCGGAAGCAATGCGGCCCAGCGTACCCATGGAACAGGGAACTATAACCATGGTATCAAACTTTGCCGAACCGGAAGCAAAAGGCGCCATGAAATCCGTTTTAGAATATATCTTGTATGGTAAATCGTTATATTCTTCATTATCAAGCTCAAACTTCCAAACATCTTTAGCATTATCAGACATTACTACGGCTACTTCGGCAAGTTGAGTGCCCAGTCTTTGCAATTGTTGCAGTAATAATTTAGCATATATTGAACCACTGGCCCCGGTAATAGCAACAACAATCTTTTTCTTCATATCCATATTAACAAAACCGGCCAATTAAAATTGAATGCATAAAAAAGGGTCGAATATAAATACTCGACCCTACATCTACCTATGAAAAACATGCCCTTTGAGAGGGCACTACAAATGTACTAACAGTTTTTTAATTTTTAAATAATTTCTTAAAATAAATTTAACCTGCTTTTGGAAAGTTTTTTTCTATAAGGGTTTGAATGATACCATCTACCAATCCAACTGTAGGCACGTATATGTTTTTAATATTAGCCCATTTCATTACCGTTATATAAATTTCGCAAGCAGGTATAATTACGTCGGCGCGATCCTGGTTAAGGCCAAGCACATTTATCCTGTCTTTAAGCGAAAATGAAGTTAAATAACTATACAGCGCTTTAAGTTTCCCAAAAGTTAAAGGAGCCTTATCTTTTTCTTCGGATAATTTATACAATTTATTGATGTTTCCGCCGGTTCCGATGCCTGAAATAATTTTGAACTGTTTAGTGTTTTCACGTATAAAATCTTTCATGTTGTTCCAACTCTCTTCCGTATCCTGGTTATCCAGCATCCGGATGGTACCTATATTAAATGACTTTGAGGCCCACATTTCTCCTGCCGAAAAAAATGATAGCTCAGTGCTCCCTCCACCTACATCAATATAAAGGTAGTTTTTACTTTTATCAATGGTTTGGTCTGCATGGCTGGCGTATATCATCCCTGCTTCCTTTTGGCCATGAACAATCTCCAGATCAACCCCTGCATCGTTTTTTATTTGTTTTACTATCTCCGCCCCGTTCTTAGCTTCCCGCATGGCTGATGTTGCATAGGCCATATAATCGGCTACCTTATATACCTCCATCAGTTTGCCAAATGCCTGCATGGTTTTCACAAGGTCGGCCGTTTTTTTATCAGAAAGCTGATGATCTAAAAATGCATCATCACCTAAACGCAACGGCACCCTGATCAATGTATTTTTCTTGAACGAAACTGAACCATTGTTTTCAATAATATCAGCAATAAGCAGCCTTACTGCATTTGAACCTATATCTATCGCGGCGTATCTCAATTTATTATACTTTATGTTTTAAGTAATTGTAAGTGTCAACCTGGGCCCTGTGTGGTAATTCCGAGCTGGTTTTGTGGTATTTATTAGTATTATGGCTATTAATCTCTCTTGATTTTGTGTTATCCTGTAGTTGAAGGTCAATAATATCCCTCACCTCTTTTTTAAGTTCCTCATCATATATCGGGAACCCAACTTCAACCCGGGTATCGATATTACGGGTCATAAAGTCTGCGGATGTAAGGTAGATCAGCTCATTACCCCCGTTACAATAAATGTGCACCCTTGCATGCTCAAGGTATTTATCAACAATACTTATCACTTCAATATTCTCGCTGTATCCCTTCATACCGGCAATAAGGCAGCACATCCCTCTAATTATCAACTTCATTTTAACCCCGGCATTGCTGGCCTGGTAAAGCTTGGTTATTAGTTGTTCATCGGCAAGGCTGTTCATTTTTAATATCATGTAAGCCTCTTTACCAGCCTTTGCATTCTTTATTTCATTATCAATAAGCCTATAAATTGCCGGGCGTGAATCAATTGGCGATACGATCAGGCTTTTTAACCCCCTTGGCAAGGTGTTTCTACCCAAAGCTTTAAAAACGTTTACAAGATCAACTGTTATTTTTTTGTTAGCTGTAAGCAGTGTATGATCTGCGTACATGCGAGCCGTTTTTTCATTGAAGTTCCCGGTTGATAAACAGGCATAATAAGCCGGTTTTTCCTTTTCAATGCGCATAACCAGGCAAATTTTTGAGTGAACTTTGTAACCTTCAATACCATAAAGTACAGTAACACCCTCTTCTTCCAGTCTTCTGCTCCATGATATATTATTTTGTTCATCAAACCTTGCCCTCAACTCTACCAAACAGGTTACCTTTTTTCCGTTTTTTGCAGCGCTCATTAGCGCATGCATTATGCGTGAGTTTTCTGCAAGGCGATATACGGCTATGCTAATCTCCTTTACTTTAGGATCAATAGCCGCTTCACGTAAAAAATGGATCACATAATCGTACGACTGGTATGGCGTACTTATCAGGAAGTCTTTTTTGGCGATCATCCCCATTAAACTTTTGCCAAACGAAAGGCCATCAACAGGTAAAGGAATACTTTTTTCATATTCCAGCTCAGGGCGCCCCACATTAGGAAAAGCAATAAAGTTTTTAAAATTGTGATACCTATTACCCGGGATAAGGCTTTCACCATGTAAACCCATTTTGTTTACCAGGTATTTGAGCATATCCAATGGCATATCTGAATCATATAATAAACGCATTGGCTTGCCTTTCTTTCGCTTTTGTAAGCTTTTTGATAAGGAGTCGATAAATTTTTCGCTCACTTCTTTGTCAAGGTCCAGCTCGGCATCGCGGGTAAGCTGTAATGAGTAGGCTTCAACCGAATCGTGCTCAAAAATGAAGAAGATATCTTCAAGGCTATACCTGATAATATCATCCAGTAAAATAATGAATTTAAGATTATTGGTCTCAGGCAAAACAACAAAGCGCGAAAGCGAATCAGGGAATTCAATTAATGCAAGCCGCGATTTTTTATTTTTAGTAAGTTTTACAAAAAAGTAAATAGCCCGGTCTCTTAATTCTGGCAAAGGCAGGCTTTCATCAAGCATTATAGGAACCAGGGTAGCCAGCAGGCTTTCCCTGAAATACCTTTTAACGAACTCGCCCCTGCTTACATTTAGTTGCTTGTCGTTAAGAATAAAGATCTTTTCTTCGGCAAGCTGTTTAACAATTATATTTTCGTATAAATTGTTAAACCGGCGTTCCTGCCTTACAACAATGTTTTTTATCTGGTTTAGGATCTTTTTAGGGTTGTAGCCTAAAATTTCTTTTGCCTTCTCGTTAAGGTTTGCCAACCGGCTTAGGGTTGCTACTCTTACACGATAAAACTCATCGAGATTTGATGAAAATATGGCTAAAAATTTTATCCTGTCAATTAGCGGAACGGTTGGGTCTGCAGCTTCCTGCAAAACCCGGTCATTAAAATACAACCAGCTAATTTCCCGATTAATTAAGGGTACGTGTTTATTATCCATATAAAAAAGACTGGCCCTCCGACCACGTTTACAAATCTGCTTATTTAAATGTTAACTTAATATTAACTCATTGGTATGTTAATGTGTTTTTATTATTTAGTTAATGCAAGAAAGTTCATAGTTGATGGTTCATAGTTCATAGGAAAAACAGATTTATTAAATATTCCAGTTGGTCCCGATTGCTTAGTGCAGCTATTATGAACTATCAACTATGAACCAATAATCAACTATGAACCAATAATCAACCATGAACTAAAAATCATTAACTTTGCATTGCACCAAATACCTATACATATGCCAACCTTTGATATAGTAAGCAAAATAGATGGACAAACACTTGATAATGCCATCAACATCGCAAAAAAAGAGATTTTGAACCGTTATGATTTTAACGATTCCAAAAGCACTATCGATCTTGATAAAAAAACCAATATCATAACCGTAGTTACGGAAAATGATATGCGTTTAAAAGCTATCAGCGATGCTATCATCAGCCGTATGGTAAAACAAAACCTTGACCCAAAAGCTTTGGATTTAGATGGCAATGTACAAACTGCGTCGGGTAACATGATACGAAAAGAAATAAAAATTAAGGAGGGCCTTGATAAGGAAGCGGCAAAAAAAATTGTTAAAAAAATAAAGGACAGCGGCTTAAAAGTTCAGGCATCTATAATGGACGACCAGGTACGTGTTCAAGCCAAAAAGATTGATGATCTGCAAGCTGTTATCAGCCTTTGCCGGAAAGATGACTTTGGACAGCCGCTTCAGTATATTAATATGAGGGATTAGTTTTTTTGAGATTACATCGATTGTGGGATGATTTCACCGATTTTTTTAAAAATGATTTGCCAAAATGTATTGCATCATCAATCGGTGTAATCACTAATAATCGGTGTAATCACTAATAACAAAAAAAGACCGCTCCTTGCGGAACGGCCTTTCAAACTAAACCAACTATTATGAAAACACTCTTTCTATTTCGGAATTCGGATGTTCGATTTCGGATTTAAAACTCTTTAATCAAACTCCATCTTCCGGACTTTCTGTCTTTCCGACTTTTCGGACTTAATTATTTTACTGAAATTTCGCGTGACTGAATTTTAGCTTCTTCCTTTTTGGCTACATTCAGCTTCAAAATACCATCGGTATATTCAGCTTCAATTTTTGAATGATCAGCTGTTTCAGGCAAGGTAAATGACCTGGTGAATGTGTTGTAGCTGTACTCACGTTTGCTGAATTTCTTACCTTCTTCAACATTTTCCACTTTCTTATCAACAGAAACGCTTAATACATTTTTATCAAGGCTGATCTTAAAATCTTCCTTCTTTAAGCCTGGTGCAGCCAATTCGATCTGGAATTCATTTTCTGTTTCTGCTATGTTTACAGCAGGTGCGCGGCTTGCTAATTTGTCGCTCAAAAATGAGTCGTTTAATATTGAATCAAATACGTCGCTAAAAAATGGATTAACTGTGTGATTCTTTTGTCCGTTTGCAAATTTTACTAAAGTCATGATTATATTCTGTTAAGTTTTTCTTTTAATATATTTGCTGAAGGTTAATCAACTGTTGTACCAATGGTAAAAAACCAAAACAAGCGGACAATTTGTCTGTTTACAATCACCACACACAGACAACTTGACATATAATGAGTGAAAAAATATCCGATTATAAATATAAAACGCCGATAGCCATCCGCTTTTCAGATATTGATGCTGTTGGTCATGTAAACAACGCTATCTATTTAACATACTTTGAAGTAGCCCGTCTTAATTATTGGAGAGAAATAATTAACTGGGATTTACGTAAAAACGGGGTTATTGTTGGCCGGTCTGAAGTTAACTACCTTAAACCAATTACGCTTGAAGACGAAATTGTTTGCTACGTGCGAACCACAAGGATAGGGAACAGCAGCTTTGATATGATGCATTTACTGGTAAGGATAACTCCAAACGGCGAGGAAATTTGCACCACAGGTAAAACTGTATGTATTAGCTATGATTATTCTTTAAACAAATCGGTTTCTATTCCGCTAAGAGAAAGGGAGAAAATGATAGCCTATGATGAGCCAAGGTTGATTTTGAATACTAATTAGTTGGTTGATTAAGTGAGTGGTTGATTAGGTTGAAAATACAGGCATTCGATTTTAAAAACGACAACCAATCCCTCAATCTTACAACTTCATTTAATAAACACAATCCCTATTAATCCCAAAATCCGCTTAATCCCGGTTCCGATACTGGTCTCAGAAAGATTTCACCTGGTCCATTTGCAATAACTTTTCATCAAGTTTGCTTATGTTTTGTCGGTGGCCCGTTACTAATATTGCAAACTGAAGGCAGCCATCCTTTTTGGAAACCTGCACACGTCTTGATGTTAACTGTAATGTAGCTATGGCCTCCTCAACAGGGGTCATATTATCATAGTTGGAATTGGTAAACACAATTACAAATAGCTTATCGCGGTGAACCTTATCAATATACCGTTCAAGCAGGTTAAATAGCAGTAACACCATTAAAGTAAGAACTGTACAAACCAACGCAAGCAAGTAGTTCCCTGAACCATCAGCCATACCTATAGCTGCTGAGATCCAGATAACGGCAGCAGTGGTGAGCCCGCTAACAGCTATATTATCCTTAAAAATCACGCCTGCACCTATAAAACCTATCCCGGTTACTATATTAATATTAACGCCGGCGCCCGCACGTTGCGCAACCATCGTATAAATGGTTGAGCCCAGGCAGATCAAAATAATGGTACGAAACCCTGCAGTTTTATTTTTATACTGGCGCTCAAGGCCCAATAACCCACCACAAACAACCGCTATGGCTATTTTAATCAGGTCCTGATTGGCTATGTTAAATTCTAATGCAGACATAACACGATTAAAGGATTAAAAAGATTAACAGGATAAAAAATTGACAAATCATACAAATCCTTAAATCGTGTCAAAGATCTTTCCAGGGTTTAATATACCATTTTTATCAAACACTTGCTTTATACCCCGCCATAATGCAAAATGAGTTTCACTATATTTTATCGGCATAAAGCCCTTTTGTACCAACCCAATGCCATGCTCACCGGATAAAGTGCCTCCTAATGATACAGTAAGTTCAAAGATCTCGCGGATACCGTCCTTTAATTTATTGTTCCAATCCTCATCGCTCATCTGGCCTTTTATAATATTTACATGCAGGTTTCCATCCCCGGCATGACCATAACATATTGATTCAAAACCATATTTAAGTCCGGATTGTTTTATTCCTTTAATTAATTGGGGCAGGCTTGCACGCGGCACCACCGTATCTTCTTCCTTATATATTGAGTTGGATTTTACTGAAACAGCCATAGTTCTTCTCAATCGCCATAGCTCTTCTTTTTGTGCAGACGTATCAGCAAATAAAACATCTTTACAGTCAAAGTCTTCCAATACACGGTTTATTTTTTCACAATCAGCAAATATTACATCCTGGTTTGTGCCGTCAACCTCTATCAGTAAAAAAGCTTCAATACCCTCTTTCAGGTCAAATGCCAGCCCGTCTTTTTCTATTACCCACTCTACTCCTTTCCGCTCCATAAACTCAAGCGCTGAAGGAACTATCCCCGCCCTGAAAATAGCCGATACCGCACCACATGCAGCGTCATTTGAACTAAATGATGCCAGCAGCAAAGCATCCAGCGTTGGGCGCGGAATAAGTTTTACTACTATTTTTGTAATAATTCCCAATGTACCTTCTGATCCTATCATCAGTTGGGTTAAATTATACCCTGAGGCATATTTTAATGTATTTGCACCCGTCCAGATAATCTCACCTGACGGTAACACAACTTCAAGGTTCAAAATATATTCTCTTATCGTGCCATATTTAACCACCCTCGGCCCCCCTGATCCATGTGATACATTACCACCAATAAAGCAACTGCCTTTACTGGCCGGGTCAACCGGATACAATAAGCCTTTGGCTGCCACCTGGTTCATAAACTCTTCTGTAATCACACCTGGTTCAACTGTGGCTTGCAGGTTTTGCTCATCAATTTGCAGTACCTTATTGAAACGCTCCATAGCTATCAGTAAACCGCCCATAACGGGCAACGCACCACCACTTAAACCTGTACCTGCACCACGCGGGGTAACCGGGATCAGGTTTTCATTGCAAAGCTTCATCAATACTGAAACCTCCTGTGTTGATTTAGGTTTGGCTACAACTTCAGGGTAAAAGTGCAGGTCCTCAGTTTCATCGTGACTATACTTTTCAAGATCAGCGTGTCCGGTTATAACCGCATTTTCACCAACGATTTTTTTAATGGCTATGAGAATATTTTCCGTTATTTTATTATAAGTCATAATTGGCGGTTATTTTTTAAACCATGATTTTTCACTGTCGTTTGTTTTTACAAGGTGTTCAAGAGTGCTGCGCAGTTTACATAATTTAAAGATTAATGTGATGCCTGTTCTATCAAGTCATCCTAAAATCAGGTAAATTATGGTTCAGAAATTACAATATTTGAATACTCAACTTTGCCTTTAAGCGGAGGATTCATTTTCTTAATTGAAACCCTGATACTATCAGCAAATGAAAACTGCACTTTGATCTCATCAACAATAGATTGTGCTACTGTTTCAATCAGCTTGGCTGTTTTTCGCATTTGCTCTTCAACAATCGCATATACTTTCTCATAATCAACTGTGTTGCCTATTTTATCTTCTTTAAGGTCTTTTAAAGGCGTAAAGTTCACATCTACATCAACAATAAATTTACTTCCGAGTTTTTGCTCTTCGGGATAAAACCCATGGAAAGCAAAAAACTCAGCCCCGTGCAGCGCTATTGTAATCATATTTCAAAAGTACTTTTTGATTTCGGAATATTTGAGAAATTTCGGAATTCGGATGTTCGATTTCGGATTTGATGGAATTTAAAGTCTAAAACGTCATGCAACTGGCGTTCCGAACCCTAAATCCATTCAAATTTAAAAAATTCCGAAATCGAACATCCGAAATCCGAAATCAAAACCCATATCTTTGCCCACCAATTATACACTATATGTCTAAAAAAGATCTTTACGAATCGCCTGATTATTATTTAGCAGATGAGTTACTTAGTGATGAACATAAACTGATCCGCGCAAGCGTGCGCGATTGGGTTAAGAAAGAAGTTAGTCCCATTATTGAAGATTACGCCCAAAGGGCCGAGTTCCCAAAGCACTTAATTAAAGGTCTTGGTGAAATTGGAGCCTTTGGCCCTACTATCCCGGTTGAATATGGGGGCGCCGGACTTGATTATATGGCATATGGTATAATTATGCAGGAAATTGAACGTGGTGATTCAGGGATCAGATCTGCCGCCTCAGTACAAGGGTCATTAGTAATGTATCCTATTTATGCTTACGGATCAGAAGAACAAAAACATAAATATCTTCCCAAATTAGCTACCGGTGAATTGATGGGTTGTTTTGGCCTTACCGAGCCTGATCATGGTTCAGACCCTGGTGGAATGACTACAAATTTTAAGGATGCCGGTGATCATTATGTATTGAACGGAGCAAAAATGTGGATCTCTAACTCCCCATTTGCTGATATTGCCATTGTTTGGGCTAAAGATGAAAGCGGGAAGATCCGCGGATTAATTGTTGAACGCGGCATGGAAGGGTTTACCACACCCGAAACACATAATAAATGGTCATTAAGGGCATCGGCCACCGGCGAGCTTGTTTTTGATAATGTTAAAGTTCCCAAAGAAAACTTATTACCAAATGTTGCCGGCTTAAAAGGCCCATTGGGCTGCCTTAACCAGGCGAGATATGGCATTGCATGGGGAGCGCTTGGTGCAGCTATGGATTGCTACGATACCGCGTTAAGATATTCAAAAGAACGCAGACAGTTTGGCAAACCGATAGCAGGTTTTCAGCTACAGCAGAAAAAACTGGCCGAAATGATCACTGAAATAACTAAAGGTCAGTTGCTGGTATGGCGTTTAGGCACATTGAAAAATGAGAACCGTGCAACTCCCGCACAAATTTCAATGAGTAAACGTAACAGTGTTATAACCGCCCTAAACATTGCCCGCGAGGCCCGCCAAATGCTTGGAGGCATGGGCATTACCGGCGAATACCCTATAATGCGCCACATGATGAATCTTGAGTCTGTTATTACCTATGAAGGCACACATGATATTCATTTACTAATAACCGGGATGGACATAACAGGGGAGGAAGCTTTTAAATAACAGTAACCTTAATCAATAAATAAACGTTTAATTACAAATATGCAACTCATTCCTTTTAGGACCGGGTTGCATATTTGTATATTACATATTGGTTAATGGCCCCTTGTTCCCTGATTTATAAAACTGTAAAAATCAATAAGCTATGGCTCTTATTGGTTGTTTTTTGCGTGTTATCATCGTGCAGAAAAAAAGATGCTGATACAGGGGATTATTCTGATAAATTTAAATTTCTTTTTGCCGATGTAATCAGCCCTGATAACCACAAAAGAGGCAATGATGACCAACACTATCTTGATTCTGCGTTTAAGCAAATTAAAAAGCCATACGTTAACGACATTTTCAGATATTACGGATTAAAATACCTTTACTACAAAAAAGGGCTCAACAACCCCAAAAAGGCCTTATTATATGCCGATAGCATGTTAATAATGGCAAAAAAAAGCGTTAACCGCAAACAGTATGTAACCAACTATGCCGAGGCCAATTTTGCCATGGGCGACGCCTACTTCGGTCTTTCGCAATACAGTAATGCTTATCAATGCTACTACCAGGGTTACTTTATGGGTAAAAACAACCTAAAGAACGAGATCCTGGCAGAGTATACGTACCGCATGGGCATGGTTATGTTTAAGCAGGCACATTATATTGATGCTGCTAACTATTTTAAATTAAGCCACAGGCAAAGCCTGTCATACAAAGATAACTTTGCTGCCTTTTATCAACGCCAGGAATTGCTGGATAATATAGGCGAAAGCTACAAAAGTAATGGCGACATTGACAGCGCCTCCATCTACTTTAACAAAACACTTGATTACATAAACAGCAATAGCGAAAGATTCAGGACTCATCCAAAGCTTCTTGAGATGGCCCGCGCAGTGGTTTATGGTAACCTGGGTGAGGTTGCCATGTTAAAAGGGCGAAACCAGCTATCGGAACAGCTTCTGCAAAAAAGTATTGCAATAAACCTTAAAAAAGGCTACGATAATTCAAACGCCGAACTGGTTGAAATAAACCTGGGTAAATTATATTTTAACAATCATCAATACCAGCCATTTATTAAATTATCTGGTGATCTTCATAGTCAGCTGGATTCAGTTAAAAATGAAGAGGCAGAAACCAGCTGGAACTTGCTGATGAGCAGGTATTATGTTAAAACAGGTGACATGGTGAAAGCATATAAGCACCTTGAAAACTACAACTCGTTAAAAGACTCAGTAATTAAACGCTCAAGTTCATTAAAAGAAACCGATGTAAATCAGCAACAGGCTAATTACGACAAGCAATATCAGATTGAAAACCTTAAAGATAATAACAAACAACAGCAGATTTATATATACCTGGCAGTAACCTGTGCTATAATGGCCGTTATAATTGTCGCCTTGGTATATCGTAACTGGAAAAAATCAAAAAGCGATGTACAGGTTGTAAGCAATTTAAATAAACGGATAAACCTTCAAAAAAATGATCTTGAAATCACCCTATCCGAACTTAAATTAAGCAGCCAGGAAAAAGACCGCATATTAAGAACGGTAGCACACGATCTTAGGAACCCTATTGGTGGTATAGCATCATTAACACAGGTAATGATGCTTGATGACTACACTGATGATCAAAAAGAATTAATTATCCTTATAAAGGAAACCTCAAACAATTCGATAGAATTGATAAATGAAATTCTGGAAGTAACAAATACCGGGGCAACGCAACTTAAAAAGGAGTTGGTAGATATTAACTCGTTATTAAGCAAAAGCGTGGAGTTATTGCGTTTTAAAGCAGCAGAAAAAAAACAGGAAATCAAACTTGAGCTATTGAAAGAACCTGAAGAATTACTCATTAGCCGCGAAAAAATATGGCGGGTAATGAGTAATTTGATCACAAATGCTATAAAGTTCAGCCCTGTTGGCGGTACTATTTACGTAAAGGTTGTTGAGGCAAAAAATGTATTGGCTATCTCTGTTAAGGACGAAGGTATTGGTATTCCTGACAATGTAAAAGATAAGGTCTTCAATATGTTCACCGATGCCAAAAGACCCGGAACATCGGGCGAAAAATCATTCGGTCTTGGCCTGTCAATCAGTAAGCAAATTATTGAAAACCATAGCGGCGAAATATGGTTTGAAAGTGACGTTAAAACGGGAACTACCTTTTTTATTAACCTGCCCAGGTATAAGAAAAGCAAAGTCCATAATGTGAGCAAGTCTAAATTGGAACTGAAGGCTTCTTTATGATGACTAATTGCCTTTTAAAAAGCCGGCATACCAATGTCCTGATGACTTAACAATGCGTTGTTGCGTTTCAAAATCAACGTGTATCAATCCAAAACGCGGATGATACCCTTCTGCCCATTCAAAATTATCAGTCAATGTCCATATAAAATAGCCATTAACTTTCAGTCCTTCATTTTTAGCTTTTAATACCTGCTGCAGGTAGCTCTGCAAATAAGCAACCCGTTTAGGGTCATTAACTGCGCCGTCAGTTACCTGGTCTGGAAAGGCGGCGCCATTTTCAGTTACAATAATGTTTTTTATTTGCGGGTAGCCATTAAACTTTTTTATCATCTGGTATATCGATGGCGGGTATACCTCCCATTTCATATTTGTTAAAGGGACTCCCCTTTTTTCAGCCTTTACGAGTGACGCACCAACATAAGGGGTAAAAAACGAATTCTTTACAATTTCACGGGTATAATTCTGTACCCCTATAAAATCAAAATCAAACTTCATTGCATCCTCGTCACCCGGCTGAAAATATTTGGTGATCCCCTTTAATGCAGAAACTTCATTTATTGGGTAGCCAAGCCCTAAAACAGGCTCAATAAACAACCGGTTAAGCAAAGCATCTACACGTTTAGCGGCATTAATATCTTTAGATCTATCAGAATAAGGTTCGATATATGAGCATGAAAATGTTGTACCTATCTGGGCATCAGGAACTATATTGCGTAGCAGCCTGCCCCCGGCAGCCATACATAAAACGGCATGATGTATTGCAGGAAGGAAGCTTTTAAGTCCGGTACGGCCTGGTGCATGGATCCCCAAAAAATATCCTGCACCGGTAAACACGCCCGGTTCGTTCATAACCATCCAGTTTTTTACCCTGTCACCAAAATTCCGGGCACATACTGTTGTAAATTCTTCAAACCATCCAACAATATCGCGATTTGTCCAGCCGCCTTTAAGTTCAAGCGCATGCGGCAGATCCCAATGATAAACAGTAACCCATGGCTCCACTCCTTTTTCAAGGCAATAGTTGATAACCTGGTTATAAAAATCAATTCCGGCCTGGTTTATTTCGCCGGTTCCATTTGGAAATATGCGGGTCCATGAGATAGAAAATCTGAAACACGGGATGTTAAGCTGTTTAATCAAATCAATATCCTGTTGGTATTGATTATAAAAATCACAGGCTTTGCTGGGAACATCGCCGTTTAATATTTTACCTTTTTTTGCTGCAAATACATCCCAGATGGATTCACCCTTGCCATCAGCATCACATGCACCCTCTATTTGCAGGGCAGCTACAGAAACTCCCCAAATAAAATCATCCCCAAAAAGTTCCCTGTTAATATGTAAATCCTGAAAAGTGCTTTCCATTAAAGAGCTATTGTAAAGCAAAATTGTGCAATACAATTATATAATTAAGATTTTTAGAGAAATAAATTTTAATGAATAAAAGATGATCTCATACTTCTAAGAATCATCCATTCACGAAAATTCTTGATAAGCTTCGGAAAATTTAAAATGAATTTCATAACAAAGGCGTTTTATTTGTTACTAAGGTAGTTTACAGGTATATCTTTCGTGTGTTGCTATTATTATATTATTGTTAACAGATAATGGTTGAACCCGGCAATTTGTTTTAATGATGATTATGTTTTTATTTTACCGGATGAAAACTTATTTCACCAGGCTGTTGAACTACGATAAATACGCTAACGAAACCATACTGAATGCTATTATTAAAGCCAACATGCCCGAAAAACCGGTAGAACTAATGGCGCACTTATTGGTGGCCCAACAGATCTGGCTTAGCCGGTGTAAAGGATTACCTGCTGTTGGCGGTGCATTATGGCCTGATTGGAAAGCTGATACTTTTAGCGATATTATAGCTAAAAACAGTAATGAATGGCTTAATTACATTGACAGTTTACAGGAAAATGATTTTGAAAAATCGATCCCCTATAAAAATTCAAAGGGAGAAAGTTTTGAAAATAAATTACCTGATGTTTTGGCGCATTTGATTAACCATGGCACTCACCATCGGGCGCAAATTGGGCAGCAATTAAAATTTGCAGGCGCTGACAGCCTGCCAAACACAGATTATATTGCTTATATAAGACAATTAAATAGTTAACCTGTGTGCCTTGTTGCTTAAATTTGACCGCATATAAACCATAAAAATGAAGAAAACATTATTAATACTGCTTACCGCTTCCGTATTATTTGGCTGCTCAAATAAAAAAGCAGAAAAGAGTGCCGTTATGGATCAGGTAATGAAAGTACATGAAAAAGTAATGGAGGTTGACGGACAGGTAATTGCAAACCGCATGAAGCTTGATACGCTATTAAAAGACAACACCTTAGCTGCAAAAGATACTGCCTTACAACTAAATAAAAAGTTAACAGCGGCTGAAGATGCTATGGAAGACTGGATGCATAAGTTTGATTACGAGCAAAAAGGCAAATCGGACGAAGAAGTTATAACTTATATGAACGATCAGAAAAAACTGATAATGGCCATAGACTCACAACTTAACATTGCGGTCACCGAATCGAACCTTTACCTTAAAAAAGTCAAATCAAAATGAAGAAACTGGTATATGCAATTGCATTTATTTTGTTGTGGAACGCCTGCAAGATTAACAGCAGTGATAATAAAGCCTTACCTATTTTTGGCAATAAAGAGGCAGTTACCAAAACTGTTAATGGCAAGCAGGTAACTGATACATTATATCAAACAATCCCTGCATTTAAGTTTGTTAACCAGTATGGCGATACTATTACAGACAAAAGCCTTGACGGTAAGATCTATGTAGCGGATTTCTTTTTCACTACCTGCCCCAATATTTGCCCTGTTATGCACCGCAACATGCTGCCTGTTTATAATGAGTTTAAAAGCCATGCAGATTTCAGGATCATATCGCATACCATCGACCCTAAGTATGACACTGTACCAGTATTGAAAAAATATGCAGATAAGATGGGCATAAGCGGCAACACCTGGTGGCTTTTACACGGGCAAAAAAATGATACTTATACTATTGCTAAAAGCTACCTGGTATCATTACAAGAGAAAAATCCGCAAGGGCAGTACGTACACGACGGTTATTTTATATTGATCGATAAGCAAAAACGCATTCGCGGAACCTACCAGGGAACCGATGCTAAAGAGGTTGAGAAAATGACTACCGATATTAAAACACTAATGGCCGAGCCTGATCAAAAGCCGACCAAATGAAAATAAAGCTCATAGGCATTATTTGTATTGTGTTGATAGCTTTGGTAATTTCATGTCAAAGCGATGAGCAGGTTGAATTTAACCGTTATTTTTCAGCCGGGAGCGCTGTGTACCAGGAACATTGTCAAAATTGTCATGGAGCGAAGGGTGAAGGCCTCCAGGGATTGATCCCCTCGCTTACTGATTCAGCCTATCTTAAAAGCAATAAATATCAGCTGGCCTGTTTTGTTAAAAACGGTTTAAAAGGGCAGATCAAAATCTCAGGCAGACAGTTTGAAGGCGAAATGCCCCCTAACGACCTTTCCCCTGTTGAGATTGCCCAGGTTCTTACTTATGTAACAAATTCTTTTGGTAACAGGTCGGCAACAATTACTACTGAACTGGCAAACGCTGATTTAGCTAAGTGTAATTAATTATGATTACCTTAACTGCTCACAATTAACACCATGAGCTTTTTTAACCCGGTTTCATTAAATAAACAGTTTGAGGTACGCGGTTCTGCCGGGTCTATTGACAATTATATTTCCCGTAATCCGCCCGGAAGTTTCACGGCACATAAAACAGCCAATTACGAGTATATATTTTTATCAAACCTTTCATTAGGAACGCTATTAAAAAATGCACGACCACCGGCAATTAACGGCATCCAAACAAAAGTAATTGTAACCCCTGTAAATAAAAACGCAGCTGTAGTAACGTTTAAAACAAAATTGAGGTTTGAGTTGATCTTAACATTTTGCCTTTGGATAGTAATTGCGCTGTTCCAGTTAGCAGGCAAACAGCCAGTTCCGGTTTGGATAACTGCTATTTTGTTCCCGGCTGTACTGGTATTCTTTTTTCTTTTATATCGTGTGCAGGAGCATGTACTTCAATCAAAAGCTGAGCAGTATTTAAAGCTGTATAACGGTAACCCCGCAAAAAACAGCTAACTTTGCCTTGCAAAACGTTCTATCGCTGCCCGCTAGCTAGCGAGCGGAGGAAAGTCCGGGCAACATAGAGTATCCTGCTTCCTAACGGGAAGGCGCCGGCAGCCGGCGACAGCAAGTGCCACAGAAAATAAACCGCCCCGATTTATCAGGGTAAGGGTGAAAACGTGAGGTAAGAGCTCACGGCTTTTCCGGGCGACCGGGATCGCGGTAAACCTCAGGAGTTGAAAAACCAAATAGGTCCTGAAAGCGGAGCTGCTCGTTCCCTAATCTATTTGCCGCAAGGCAGGTAATTTGTCAGGATGGGTAGGTTGATTAAACCTGTCAGCAATGGCAGGGCCAGATTAATGATAGAAGCCAATGTAGAGACGCAATACTTTGCGTGTTTATAATGGAACAGAACCCGGCTTACAGGTTTGCTGCTGATACACCCCTTCCGGTAAAACGGGAGGGGTTATTTATTTTTAGTTGATTAGGTTGATTGAGTTGATTGTGTTTTAATATTGGCTACCAAGCTATTGGGATCAGCATAATCAAGCAATCAACTAAAATCCGCTATTCTACTTCCTGGCTCAACTTAATCAACCATTCAACCTAATAAACTCAATCAACTTAAAAAATGTGTTTATTTTTCTATACAATTATATATATTAGCGGTATCATACTTCCACAAGAAAAACTTAAAACAGGCAATGGCTAAAATTTTAATAATTGATGATGAACGTGCGATACGGAGTACCCTGCGCGAGATCTTAGAATACGAAGATTACGCAGTTGAAGATGTTGATAACGGGATAGATGGCTTAGAACTGATAAGAAAAAACGACTATGACCTGGTACTGTGCGATATAAAAATGAACCGCATGGATGGCATGGAAGTGCTAACTGAGGGACTTAACATTAAGCCTGATCTTCCTTTCATAATGATATCTGGTCATGGAACGGTTGAAACCGCCATTGAGGCCAGTAAAAAAGGAGCTTTCGATTTTATTTCGAAACCGCCCGATCTTAACCGCCTGCTGATAACTGTACGCAACGCGTTAGACAGGGGAAGCCTGGTTACCGAGGCCAAAGTATTAAAAAGAAGGGTATCCAAAGTCCGCCCTATTTTGGGTGATTCGCAGGCTATATTAAAAATAAAGGAAACTATTGATCGTGTTGCCCCTACTGATGCTCGTGTGCTGGTTACCGGTGCTAATGGTAGCGGTAAGGAGCTGGTTGCACGCTGGCTGCACGAAAAATCAAACCGTTCCGGCGCGCCATTAATTGAGGTTAACTGCGCGGCCATACCTTCAGAATTAATTGAAAGTGAACTATTTGGCCACGAGAAAGGTTCATTTACATCAGCCATTAAACAACGGATTGGTAAATTTGAATCAGCCAATGGCGGAACACTTTTTCTTGACGAAATTGGCGACATGAGCTCATCAACCCAGGCAAAAGTATTGCGCGCCCTGCAGGAAAATAAAATAACCCGCGTCGGCGGCGAAAAAGAAATTGAGGTTGATGTACGTGTAGTTGCTGCAACCAATAAGGACCTGCTAAAAGAAATTGAGGCCGGTAATTTCCGGATGGACCTTTACCATCGTCTTAGTGTTATACTGATCCACGTACCACCGCTAACTGACCGTAAAGATGATATCGCCCTGCTTACACAAAGCTTTTTAGATGAGATCTGCAATGACTACGGAATGCCGGTGAAAAAGATCTCGGAAGCAGCCCTTGAAGCACTGAAAGCCTTACCGTGGACAGGTAATATTCGTGAGTTAAGGAACATGGTTGAGCGTTTGATAATTTTGAGCGATAAAACCATTACAGACAGTGATGTAAAAGCATTTGCCAATCCGTCATCCCCTGCTGTTACAACAAGCGGAAATGCTTCACCTCAAACAGATTTTGATCAGTTTACAAATTTCCAGGAATACAAAGATTTTGCCGAGCGCGAATACATCAAATTCAAGCTTGAAAAAAACAACTGGAACGTTTCTAAAACGGCCGATGATATTGACATCCAACGGAGCCACCTTTACAGCAAGATTGAAAAATTTGGCCTGAAGAGAGGCGAGTAATTTTGAGTTGAATGAGTTGATTATGTTAGATTAGGTTGACTGAGTTATACCTGCTTTAACCTAATCAACTCAATCTAACCCAATCAACTTAATCAACCAATTTTGTTATTCTCCTAAAAAAACCTACCTTTCGGTTACTAACCTAATATTTAAAACCGGAATGGCCCTATCAGTAAAACAACAACAACCGGCAGACGATTTCGACGCTGCCTCTACCCGTTTGTTCTCATTAGACGCCCTCAGGGGCTTCGATATGTTTTGGATAATGGGTGCCGAAGAGATCTTTCACACCATGGCCCATGCCACAAATGCACCTTTCTGGAACGCACTTGCCTTACAATTTACGCACCCGGACTGGAATGGCTTTCATGTTTATGACCTTATTTTCCCGCTTTTCCTGTTTATGGCAGGGGTATCCACCCCATTTTCAGTAGGCCGGGAGCTGGAGAAAGGAAAAACTCGGAATCAGTTATTATTGCGGGTAATAAAAAGAACCGTAATGCTTATCCTTTTAGGCTTTTTAGTAAACAACGGACTTCAATTAAGGCCCATTGCGGAATTTCGATTCCCTAGCGTACTTGGGCGGATTGGTATTGCTTATATGTTTGCTAATATCATCTACCTGTATGCAAAAGAGTGGGCGCAGATCTTCTGGTTCTTTTTCTTTATTGTAGGTTATTATCTATTGTTAAAATTCACTTCGGCTCCCGGATTTCACCCTGGCGACCTTACTCCCGAGGGCAACTTCGCTTCCTATGTCGACCGTACTATTTTACCCGGCCGTTTATATGTTCCCTTTCCTGATGGCAGGCTTAACATGCATGATCCTGAAGGGCTGTTCTCAACAATACCAGCTATCAGTACCGGCCTATTAGGCATTTTAGCAGGTTTAACATTAAAAAATAAAACTCTATCACAAAATGCCAAAACATTACGCTTGGCAATAGCCGGTGTTATTTTCCTGGTTGTAGCACAGATCTGGAACCTTGATTTCCCTATCAATAAAAATCTCTGGTCTAGTTCATTTGTAATGCATGTTGGTGGATTAAGCTTATTGTTGATGGCCTTGTTTTATTATGTAATAGATGTACTAGGATATCAGAAATGGGCATTCTTTTTTAAAGTAATTGGGATGAACTCTATCCTGATATATATATCCGGGCACTTTATAAAGTGGAATTACACTAACGAGGGCTTTTTTAAATGGCTGGGCCAATTAGCGGGCGAACCTTACGGCGCTGTATTAATGGCAATTACCTTTGTGCTGGTAAAATGGGTGTTCCTTTATTACCTGTATCAGAAAAAGACTTTTTTACGGGTTTAATTCTTAGTGCCCTCTGTGCATTCTCCGTATCTCCGTGGTTATTTTACCGCAAAGTCCACAAAGAATGCACAGAGCAACACAGCATTATTTTTCCAGTATCGCTTTGAGAGAAGCGGGAGAATAGTTTATTGATTTTAGGGTTTTATTGTCGCCTGTACGGTAAACTAAAAACAAGCCGTCAATTTCTTTATGGTATGAATCAGTATCGGCAGTGCTTTTATAGTGTGCAATTGTTTTATCGGCCTCCTCAACAGTTTTACAGGCCTTACTCATATTTGAGCGGTGAACTTCATCAAATAGTTCCTTAAACTTTTCGCCAAGCCCAAATTCAAGAATAGCGCCTGAAAGTACGTATTGCAGATCGCAAAGTGCATCTGCAACTTCAACCAGGTCATTATCATTTACAGCTTGTTGCAGTTCTTTCAACTCTTCGGCTAAAAGCTCAATCCTTAACGCGCTTCTTTCTTTTGAAGGAATTGCCGGCTGCGGTACAATCGGGTGTTTAAATGTGGTATGGAATTCTGCTACCTGGTTTAATGAGTTCGTATCTTTTATCATTGCGTGTTTAATTATAATTCAGCTTATATTTATCCGTTAATACAAGTGCTGCTAATATATAAATATGAACCAATTTTGTTTATAACTTGTCAAAATAAACTGTCAATATTAATACGGGCACAATTGTTGAATAAAATAATTATATCGGCATTAAACCGTTTATATTATTATCAGTCTATAAAAAAAACAGCAGCGAAAACTGTTCAATTAATATCAACATGAAAAAGGCATTAAAATATTTGGTATTCACAAGCTTAAGCGGACTGCTCTGCTTGTTTTTAGCTTTTCCGGCCAGCGCCCAACACAGAGGTGGTAGTGGCGGCGGCGGCGGTAGCCATGGCGGCGGCGGCGGTGGCAGTCATTTCGGTGGAGGTGGCGGAGGCGGCCATGTTAGTAGCGGTGGATTTTCAGGTGGAGGCCGTTCTGGTGGATTTTCAGGCGGCGGTCGTTCTGGTGGATTCTCTGGTGGTGGCCGTACAGCTGTTGCACCACGATCAGGATTTGGTGGTCAGCGTCAAAGCTTTGGTGGTCGCCCGTCTACACAATCAAGCAGCCGTTTTAATGGTGGCAGGGTTGGCGTAAGCGGAAACCGTGGCTTTACCGGATCACGCGGATACGTTGGTGCCCGTGGCCATGCCGGTTCTCGCGGTTATTATGGTCGTGGTGGCTATAGAGGCGGTTATTATGGCCATGGTGGCTATTATGGCCGTGGCGGCGGCTACTATGGAAGAGGTCATTATTATGGCCCAAGCTATTGGGGAGGACGCGGCTATTGGGGATACCGTGGCGGTTATTTTTACAATGGCGGTTTTTACGGTAGTTTATATTACCCGCGTCTTGGTTTTAGCTTAGGCTTTTTACCATTCGGTTATTATCCGTTTTATTGGGGTGATGCACAATATTATTACAGCGATGGTTTTTACTATCAGCATGAAAATAATCAATATACTGTGGTTGAACCACCGCTTGGTGCCGAAATTACCCAACTTCCAGCCAAAGCTCAGCCGATAACAATAAATGGCGAGCAGTATTATGAGCTGAATGGGGTTTACTACCAACCGGTTACGAAAGACGATGGCACTCAAACATATGTTATTGCAGGTAAAGACGGTCAGTTGGAAACAAACCAGCAGGGACAAGCCGGTAATGGACAAAATGCACAACTGCCACAATTAGGTGATATTTATAACGAATTACCTGAAGGCACCCGTACCATACATGTTAACGGACAAACCTTATATGTATCTCCGGATGATGTGTATTACCAGGCAACAACAGATACCAGCGGCAATAAAGTATATAAAGTTGTGAGCACTCCGGCAGACGAGCCTCAAAACTAAAAAATATAAAATTTTCCATACAAAGGGTGATCCGGTTTTCTGGTCACCCTTTTTTATTGGAAAGAAATCCACTCAACTTCAACTCCCTTTATTCTATTTAATTTTTGATATTGTTATTCTTTTGTTTTTAACAACATGGTTAAATAATACTGCAATAAGATAAAACCTTTTCCCCTTTCAATACTTATAACAACATATTAGCCCTAAATTATAATGAAAAAGCCTTTGTCCTACAGGTTATTATTTATACTTTTTGTTTTTCTGTTATTCATCCCTTTTTCAACCAGGGCATATTCTGTTTTAACCCACGAGGCCCTTATTGATGCCAGCTGGAATAAAAACATAAAACCTTTATTAAAACTAAAATTCCCAAATGCAACGGAGGATGACCTTAAAAAAGCGCATGCCTATGCTTATGGAGGCTGCCTTATAGCTGATATGGGTTATTTCCCATTTGGCAGCGTTTATTTTACAAATCTTTCACATTATGTACGCAGTGGCGATTTTGTAGAGGCATTAATTTCAGAATCAGAAAATCTTAATGAATACGCGTTTGCGCTTGGTTCATTATGCCATTACATGGGCGATAAATACGGGCACTCATTAGCTACAAATATTGCGGTACCCATCGTTTATCCAAAAATGGAAAAGAAATTTGGTCATGTAGTAACTTATGAAGAAGATCATACTTCACATAGCAGGGTGGAAATCTCCTTTGATGTATTACAAACAGCAAGGGGCAACTACGCTTCCCAGGCTTATCATGATTTTATTGGTTTTGAAGTTGCAAGGCCTGTTTTGGAAAGAGCTTTTCTGAAAACTTATGGCCAGGATATAAATGTAGTATTTGGCGACCTTGGCCTTGCGATATCCACTTTTCGGTGGTCTGTTAAAAGCTTATTACCAACTGTAACCCGTACGGCCTGGGTATTAAAAAAGCACGATATTAAAAAACTAAACCCAAGTGCCAACAGCCATTCTTTTCATTATAAAATGAGTAAAAAAGATTACTACAAAGAGTTTGGATCAGAACGACAAAAACCGGGTTTTAAAGCACAGGTTTTATCTTTTATTGTACGATTTTTGCCAAAAGTAGGCCCATTAAAGGCATTAAGATTTAAAGATGTCGGCCCCGAAGGAGAAAAATTATTTATCCGGAGCTTTGATACAGTTTTAATTCACTATGATGATGCGCTTGCCCGGCTTCAACGTGGAAACCTTGAGCTACAGGACATTGATTATGATACAGGCAAACCTACCATGATGGGCGAATACAAACTTGCTGATAAAACTTACAACGATTTGGTAGATCAACTGGAAGATTCAAAATTTAAGAATCTTACTAAGCCCTTAAGGCAAAATATTCTTAATTATTACAGTAAAGCAGATACAACTGCACTTGCTCAAAAAGATCCGAAAGAATGGAAAAAAACCAACCTGGCTTTACAAGCCATTAAAATGGCAAAAACTATACCGGCAGATAGTTTAAAAACATCAAAAGGGATAAATTACAAACTGAACGAACCTGTAGCTAAACCTGCAGGAAGTCAATAATCTCCGATCTCCAGGCCCTGATCTCTTAAAACTCACTTTAAACACTTACTACCAACCCGGTTGGCGTATTCTGTGATTTAAGCGCCATTATATATTTGAGCCAATAAATCGTGCCTGAAAACAGCTTTATAAAGCTAACAGTTGATATTTACTGTATTAAATATCAACTGTTAGGCGATTTACAGATCTTTCAAGTTATCGTTCGGCATTTTATCAACAAGCTTGTCATAGGGATCAATACCCACACTTACTGGTTTACCAGTGACAACAATTTCAATGGTATGTTTGCCTGCTGTAAGCTTATGCTTTTTAATATACAGCGGGTTTACCTGCGACCGTCCTTCTTTATCTTTGGTTTGTGCAGCAAAAATCGCGATATCAATGTAATCATTCATCGGCGCGTTTACATAATTCCCTTTGCCTTGGATATATGATTTACCTGTGCTTACATTTAAAGTAACCTTGTATTTGTTATTACCAATAGCAACAGATTTTGCACTAACAATCTTGTTGTCGTAAAAAGTGATCTTTTCCCAGGTATCTGTTAAATAATACTGCAATGAATCAGGCGTATGCTTTTTCAGATAACGGTACAGATCATTGCTACCGGCATATGGTGGTTCTTTTTTAAATGCATAATCCTTTTTAAACTCACGCAATGCCGCATTCATATTATCATCGCCTATCAGATCTCTTAATCCATATAAAACTGTACCTGCCTTGTTTTCCCATTCAAACCATTCATTTGCTTTTATAAGCGGATGTTCAGCTTCCTCGGTTCTGCTATGGAGAAACAGATACCCCCACATCTGATCAACCAGTAAACCGCGTATATTATTTTTACCATAGCGTTTTTCGGCCATTATATATGAATCGTATTTGGCAAGTCCCTCCGGGATTACCAATGAACCAACTGTATTATTGGGCGCTACCTGGAAGCGCCACCATTGCTGGGCAAGCTGCTGTGTTGTCATATAATAACAATAATCTAGCTGATCAGGATTATTAAAATCCGCATTCCAGCCAAGTTTTTCCTTATAGGTATCAAGTGAGGTAGCTGAAGATGATCCCGGGCCATAAATACTGGTTTCAGCAAGGCTCATGTCTTTAAACGGATAGTTACCATAAACATTTGAATAATAGCTTAAGCCATCCTTAAAAGCATTCATAAAGCGATTGATGTTTGCCTTATGCTCAGGATGGTAGTATATGTTTACATTAACACTTTGCCCGCTATCAACTTTAACATCGCTATGCAACACGGCATACCTTGCACTTATAAAGCCAAACGGCGGATACATCCCCGGCCTATCCTGGACATAATGGAAATAGTTGCGCCCGTTTGAGGTCCATTTTTTTTGAAGTGCTCCAGGGGCTATGGCAGTTTGGTCTCCCGAAGTGCTCACAGTAAGATCCATTTTGGCCAACATGGCGGGTTTACCGGCTTTGAGCCTGTTTATTCCTTCAGGATCATTTTGGGCAACTTCCTCTTCGGCTTTGGGCGGAAGGTGATTTTGCTTACGTTCGTAAGGACTTCCCAGCTCATCATCGTCATCATAACCAAGGCCGGGTAACCCTCCTTTATAAAATGTACCGTTACGGAGTATATTAGCACTGAAAAGGTCATTACTAAACCCTTTATAAAATACAGCGGAGTTAATCTCTACAACAATTGAATCACCAGGTGCCAAGGCCTTGCTAAACTGATACAACCTGAAGTCGGAAGTATCTTGTTTAGGCCTGAAAAAGTTGAGCTCCCCCCTTGAATAGATCAATGGAGATGTAAATGAAATTTCCTTCCCCCCTGTCTTCAAAGTATATTCTGTTACACCATCCGCATCAAGTAACATTTTGCTTATGGGTTTATCCGTTTTATTTATCAAAGTAATAAACCCGTGTGTTTGTGCACGTTGCTGATCGGGAAACAGATCAACGGCCAGCTTCATTGCACTTACTTTTGGCAAAGGGAGCTTGTCGTAGGGTTTTAAAGTCCGTTCATAAAGTACAGCACGTTGTATGTTTTCAGAATTTGTGATATAGCTGTTCAAATAACTTACGTTATAGTATATAAAAGAACCAACTGCCAAAAAACATACAAGTAAAGCGCCTGTTATTATTTTTGTTCTGTTATCAAATCTTTCTTTAACAAGCTGCCATCTTTCCTTAAACGTTGATGAAATGCCACGGTAATAAAACAGCGCTGCTATTATTATCAATAAACCCGCCGCAAGCAGCCAGTACAAATTAAACCACGCTACCGGACCAGCCATATGGCCGATACCATCCATATCTGATATTTCGTATCCTGGTGTATATGAGTATAATAATGGCCTGTAATTGAATATAGACGTAATGTTCATAAAGAACATCACAACCCAGATTACTATGCCTATTCCATGCGCAGCAAACTTGTTATTAACAACTACATGTATTACATACGAAAAAACTACCATCTCCAAAAACCGGGGAAGTACAAGCGTAAATACGGCCATTAAATAAACGGGAAGGTTAAGTTCTGTATAACCCTTTATCAACTGAACCATTACCCCTAATACCATTGGTATTAGCGAAAGGCCAAAACCAAGCACAAGCAAACTCAACAGCTTTGATCCATTTAAAACCCAGTTTGGTGCAGGCAACGAGTCATTTATAAAAGCATAACGGGTAATCCGGTCGCGGTGAACGGTTTCGCCCGTATAAAATATGATAATAAAGAAAATGAAAAACAGGAACACTTCGTTAAAGATTGCTATTAAAGAAACCGTACGAGGAAAATCGTCAACACCATAATTGCGTCCATCGCCCATGTAAAACACAAATCCTAAGAATAAAAGCCCGCACGACATAATGATCCAGAAATAATTATCGCGTATGATGTTCAGTAATTCAGTTTTTGTTAGGCTCAGAATGGTTTTGATATTATATGACCCTGCGAAGCTTGTAGCCACCTGTGGCCGTACAGCATTCCGATTTATTTTCAGTTCATCCTTAACATTGTTCTTATCGCGCTTCCCGCTAAAGAAATCCTCAAAATTAAACCTGATGTAGGTAAATACTAAAACACCAACACCTAATAAAGGCCATATTATCCTGTTCAATAACAACGATCCGTTAAAGGCCATCATGGTTACATTTCTCAGCTCATCATTTACATCCTGAAACTGCATCCGTATTCCGCTGAATGCAAACGGATCAGCCAGGTTTATTACATCCTGGTTATTGGTGTGCGCCAAAAAGAAGGTTGCTATCAGGTAACCTAAAAACAAAACTATTCCGCTGCTGTAAATTACTTTTATGTTCCTTGTAATGGCAACTAAACCATAAAATACTGATGAAGTAAAAACGAGATTGGGAACACCGATCATTAAAAAAGGCTGCAGGTAATATTTTAAATTATTGGGGCCATACCTGGCGGCAATATTGAAACCCATAAGCGGCCCGAGTTTGGTGCCCGCAAAGGCCCCAAACATTACTGCACTGCCAATAATCAATACGAATAATAACGAGCTAAAATATCGCCCCCAAAAGTATCCGAATTTGGTTATGGGATATGTCAAATAATAATCTTTAGTGTTATGCTCTATATCCTTATACAGCGGCATACCCATTATGGCCGATGTAACCAGCATCATTACAATTGAGATCCAGCCCATAACAAATACAATAAGCCTGGGGCTGTTAATATGCTCTTTTTCGCCTACAGGCAACGCACCTGCTGTAAAAGTGAATAGCATAAAGAGAAATGCAGCCGCGAAATAAACGTAAACCGCGGGCCTTCTGAGCTTGTTTTGAAGCTCGAAAATGAATATTTTCCAGAACATAATGAGTTGATTTAAAGGGTTTAAATGGTATTTACATCTACACGGGTAGCAATATTGCTGAAATAAACATCCTCAAGGTTGGGAGTAGCTGATACAAAGCCTTTGCCCGGATCTGTATCCTGTAATATGCGGATGTGGAGTCTCCCGGTTTTTAATTGGGTAGATATTACTGTAAAATCATCCTGGTAAAAACTTAGCTCTGCTTTATCAATTGCTTTGGTGAATATTTTGCCTTCCATTTCACTAACCGCAGCATCGGGCTGACCTGCATATAATACCTCGCCCTGGCAAATAATAGCAAAGTTGGAGCAAAGGGTACTAACATCTTCAACAATATGGGTTGAAAGAATAACGATTGTATTTTCGCCTAACTGGCTAAGCAAGTTATAAAAACGGTTGCGTTCTGCAGGATCAAGCCCGGCGGTAGGTTCATCAACAATTATCAGTTTTGGATTTCCTATAAGTGCTTGTGCTATGCCGAAACGCTGTTTCATGCCACCTGAATATGTGCCAAGGTTCTTTTTCCTGTCTTTACTGAGGTTTACATTATCCAGCAATGCCGCTACCAGGTCTTTTCGCTCTGCCGCATTGCCAACCCCTTTAAGCTGGGCGATATGATCAAGCATGCGTTCAGCGGAGATTTTTGGGTACACACCAAATTCCTGGGGCAAATAACCCAACAACTGCCTCACCTGTGTTTTATTATTAATCACATCAAGGTCGTCAAGAAAAATACTGCCGGCATCTGCTTCCTGCAATGTGGCAATAGTGCGCATCAGTGATGATTTACCGGCGCCATTAGGGCCAAGCAGGCCAAACATGCCGTTATTTAAGGTTAGTGAAACATCTTTTAGGGCCTGCACCCCATTGGAATATGTTTTTGAGAGTGCGTTTATTTGTAATTTCATATCTGTTAAAGTTTAAGGACTATTTTTTTATTATTTGATTCTTAAGAGCTCCGGTTATTATAAGTTTGGCGCTATCTGCTATTTGGTATTTTAAATTGGGGATAATAGCCTCATGTAATTGAAGCTGGCTTTTGTTAAGTATATTCAGATTTGCATTACTGAACTGGTTATCTTTTTGGATGATCATATTCGACCGGCTCCCATCGCTTAAACCAATTACTGCATGTATTACTTTGATCTTATTTCTTATCAGAATAATTGAACTGGCATGCTTTTCAGTAATCGACAGGCTATCAAGAGTAAACCCACTGATAATGGTTGGCCGCCACTTAAAATCTTCACTGGCCAGGGTATCAATAATTTGCCGGTCGCCGGCCATATACCGGGCATCGGCATCAAATCTTACAAGGTTAGGGCAAGATATAACGAGCACATAATCGCCACGGCTATTTTGATAATTTCCCGGGAATGCAGTCTCGATATGAAGTGTTTGATCTCGCTGGCTTACCTTAACAAATTGAGTTGCAGCAGGCTCAATTCGCACACTGAAAGGCCCTTGCTTCACTATGATATTTGAAGCAGTTGATGAGCCAAGATCGATTGACTTAAAATCTTTAAAATTTAGGGTCACAAAATCTTTAAATTGATCCTTATAGGTTCCGCCCTGGTACGATACTTTCAGCATCAGGTCATAATAAATCAGTGATACTAATATCAATAAAATGGCTGCTATAGTAAGTTTATTACTTGTTTTCATTATCTTTTTTATCTGGGGTTGATCCATAATGAATCGATTTAAAACTTTCATACCTTTCCAGGATCTCTTTAGCAGAAATATCAAGTAAGTACATATTTTTGAACAGTTCGGGCAGGTTTTGCTGTAAAAAATTCTCTTTACGCAGCCTTTTTACCGTTTCGTAACCATCAGGCGCTACAAATAAGCCCAGCCCCCTTTTATTGTAAACCACTTCCTGTTTCTGCAAAAACTCATACGACCGCATTACCGTATTAGGATTTACTTCGAGCTCAATAGCCAGATCGCGAACCGATGGGATCTTTTGCTCAGGCGGCCACTTATCCAGTAATATATTATCGCACACATAGGCTGCTATTTGCAGGTATATGGCTTCGTTATCTTTAAATTCCATAATCAGCCATTCCCTTAAACCTGTTTTTCTTTTAAACGATAATACGCTGCAGCCCATAAAATAATGGATGCAAAAACTATGACGTATACAACCAATACATCGCTTTGCCTTATACCCGCAACTGTTATGTTCCTGTTATTTTCAAAAAACATGATATTGCTGAATGGAGTAGCCGCGCGCACTTCTCTTCCAATCAAAGTTTCAATAAACCATGTATTGATCAGTGTAAGCACTACTATTCCTATAAAAAAGCAAAATGCCGTTTTTATAAAATGAAGCTTTTCAAAAAACACAGCCCCCCACATAGCAATACTGTGCAGCAAAGTAAAAACTATGAAAAGAAACGTCATTGGTTCAGCAAAAACATTAAACACCTCAATATGCTGGTTAGGCCAATGTTTAAGGCTTAGCAACAGCATCAGGATTAGGTAAAAACTACCTGTATAGATCAATGAAAATATCACATAGGAAAACAGCCACCCAATAATAAATTTTTCAAAATGGGATGCCGGTAAAGTAAGATACCCTATTGCCTTTTTCTTATCACTTAAATCGGCAAATATGATGCTTGTAAATATTGTTCCGGCTAAAAAATAAATTGTTGAGAATAGCAGGGTTTGCATACTTGAGTCTATTGGCGCAGATATTAAGTAAACCAAAAAACTCCCACCCACAAGCATAACGCCAAGCAATACTGTTAAGCTCATCAGGTAAGTTTTATAATGCTCTGTAAGTTGTTTTATAAACAACAGGCTAAATCTTTTTGCATTAAATATGTTATTCATATTAGCTGGCTTTAAGCGTTGTTATAAGCGAGTTGTTACCGCTGGTTATGGCATTAAAAAATAGCTCCAGGTCAATTTTGCTAAACTTCCCGGTTGTGTTTTTAAGGATAGCATTTTTGCCCCGCATACCATCTTCTTCATACAATACCTCCAATCCGTTGGTATCATTAAAAACACCGAAAGTTATTTTTTCTGTAATTTCTTCTACCGAATGGTTCACAATAATTTCACGATCATGCAGAATTAAAAGGGTATCAATCAAACTGTCAAGGTCGCGTACCTGGTGGGTAGAGATCACAATGCAGCGTTCTTCAGTTAAAACAGAAGCTATCAATTTTCTGAATTGAACTTTCGATGGAATATCCAGGCCGTTGGTTGGCTCATCCATTATTAATAAGCTGGTATTGGTTGCAAGCCCGAAAGCAATCATGGCCTTTTTTTGCTGCCCAAACGACTGTTTATCCATCACAGAGGCGGGGTCAACATCCAATGCTTTTAAATATTGGTAAAAATCAGCATTGCTGAATTTTGGATAGAAGCCTGCTGTGCTTTTTACAAATTGTTCGGGTGTTAATGCGGGAACAAATAACTCCTCGGCCAAAAAGTAGATATCTTCCAAAACAGTTACAGGCCGGTTGGAAACATTAATACCATTAAAAAGGCAGCTCCCTTTTTCAGGATATGCAAGGCCCGCTATATTTTTTAACAGGGTTGATTTTCCAGCGCCGTTTTTTCCAAGCAAGCCATAAATATGGCCCTGTTGTAAAGAAAGATCAAGATCTTTAAAAAGCAGCGGTTTGTGCCGGTAACCGAAACTTAAACTTTTGATTGCTATCATTTTAATGCTATAGTGTATTAGTATAATAGTACACTACAAATATAGAATAGAATTTATGTCATTAACAAACTAATTGTAAAATATTTTTTTTAGCTGGTTTGTATTACCTAACTCACAAGCGAAAAATACTTTCTCTGTGCCTAAAAGGCTCAAGAAACTACCGGTTGCCTGGCATTGGGGCTAAAGCACTGTCCCTTTTAAATTAAGCTAACGTATTCGATATAAAGGTGGGTAGTATAATGCTTGATTATCAGCTATTTGCATTTATTTAACTGCTACAACAAAATAAAACACACTGATAATCAGCATGTTTCACAGCGTTCCGGGTGTTCCGTGTAGAAAAATGGAACGCTTCGCCTCATCTAAAACTACGGTTGCACGCGGTTGGAGAAGGGTTTGGGGTGAGGTGACCGTTTGCTTATATCGAACTCACCTAATGGGAATTAGATTGCTCTGCAATAAAAATATTAAGCTAATCATTCAATTATTCAGCTTTGCATCTCAAATTTTTATTTATGTTTACAAACGCTAATTTAAGCCACCCGGCTAAATAGACCCAATTTCGGCGGTACTTACAGATTAAATGAGAATTGAAGATTATAGTGAATCCGAGCTTGTCGCATTATTGCAAATGGACAATATAAAAGCATTCGATCAGCTTTATAAAAAATATCATGCTCAGATTTACAATAATATTCTTCGGCTTCTAAAAGATGCTGATGAATCAGAAAATATATTACAGGATCTATTTATAACCCTTTGGGAAAAACGTTTTTCTATTGATCCTCAAAAACCAATAGCAAACTGGCTTTTCCAGGTGAGTTATAACAAATCAATAACCCAGTTAAAAAAAAATCTAAAGCAATCTTTAGCTTTTAAACAGATTGAAAACGACATGATGTTAGCTGATGAGAAAGATGTATATTTTAGAGAGGCAAAGATAAAAATACTTGAAGAAGCTTTTGTTAAGCTATCCCCACAAAAAAGAAAGGTATTTGATTTATGCAAGATCCAGGGCAAATCCTATGAGGAAACCGCCCGGGAGTTGAATATTTCCAAACACACGGTTAAAGAATATTTATCTGTTGCCGTTAAAGCTGTTAAAGAATATGTTGAACAGCATCCTGTTAATAATGTCGTATTTATTTATATAATAGTGGCTTTAAAAATAATGCTGTAATTTATTTTACTATTATTTTAAAAAAAACCTCCAATGTCCCCCCCCTTTTTCTTCTTTGCGGAGTATTAGTACATAATAAACCATTATAAATTACCTTTTATTAAGTTTTTTGAATTGCCTGGATAATGTATTCATGTATTCTGCAGCATTTTAAAAAATCAACCTAAAACAGTTTTATGCAGGACGACAAAAAATATCTTTTGCAATTGCTTGATAAGAAAGAGTTGTCTTTCCCGGAAAAAAGCTGGCTTTTAAATTATATCGAAAACACAGATCAGGATGTATTATTAGAGATACTTGAAAATCAATTTACAAATAATTTAAATCAATCACCTTCAATAACTTCGGAAAGGAGTGTTAAGATCCTGGCCGAAATCCATCAAAAAATACGCTTGCCGGAAACGCCATCGAATATTTTCCAATTATGGATGAAGCGTGTTGCAGTAGCAGCGTGTTTTATAGGTGTAATCTCTGTAGGAATCCTTTATTTAACCAGGAAAAACTCAAATAACCTTGCCGCAAATCATCATAAACCTAAAACATTTACAAATGATGTAAACGCAGGGGGGCAAAAAGCGACACTTACATTAGCAAATGGCGCCAGGATCTTGCTGGATGATGCAAAAAATGGTACACTATCCAGTCAGGGTAATACAAGGGTGATCAAAACAAACGGAAAGCTAGCCTACAATGCTGACAAGAATGATTTAATTGGTAATGTTTATAACACTGTATCAACGCCGCGGGGCGGACATTACCAGGTTGTCTTGCCTGATGGTAGCCAGGTTTGGTTAAATGCAGCGTCATCAATCCGTTTTCCAACAGCTTTCACTGGTAAGGAACGAATAGTAGAAATTACTGGTGAAGCTTATTTTGAGGTAGCAAAAAATAAAACTTTACCATTTGTTGTAAAAGTTAATAATTCAGAAGTAAGGGTTTTTGGTACTCATTTTAATGTGATGGCTTACACAGACGAGGCAGCTATTAAAACAACTTTATTAGAAGGTTCTGTCCAGTTTAGTAATGGTTTGGCAAGTTGTATGCTTAAACCCGGCGAGCAGTCACAATTAAATAAGAGTGGACAGGTTAAAGTTATCTCAGGCGTAGATGTTGATAATGCCATCGCATGGAAAAACAACATGTTTAATTTTGAAAACACTGATATAGAAGTTGTTATGCGTCAATTATCCAGATGGTATGATGTTGATGTGGTCTACAATAAAAAAGTTAACGATCGTTTTTTTGCAGAAATCCCAACCACATCTAAGCTATCTGAGGTGTTAAAGGCGCTGGAATTAACCGGAAAAGTAAATTTTGATATTCAGGGCAGGAAAATTATTATAAACCCTTAAATAAAAGCTAACCAATTAACAATTTATAAACTTAAAACCCCATTAGATGATAATAGATATATAAACCCACATTTGCTGATTTATAATCAGCCCCTTTTTCAATATTAATTAGTCTGAAAAATTAAACCGGAAGTGTTGGTACCACCCCCGGTTGCTGTTCAGGCTATACAATATTGACGTGTTGCGCACTCTTTATTCTTAAACCCAAACAAAACAAATTTATGGAATTAATTTCGAAATGTAACCTCCTGCTCTTTAGCCGGGGTAACCTTCTCAAAAAACTTCTGATAATGAAGCTAACTTTAATCATACTTTTAAGTTTAACACTGAGCAGTTTTGCGAATGTGCTTGCTCAAAAAGTCAATTTAAATGAAAACAATACTTCTCTTAAGGTTATATTTAAAAAAATCAGGAAGCAAACCAATTACACATTTGTATTTACTGAAAGCCAAATAAATAAAGCTGATAAGATAAGTATACACATAGAAAACGCTTCAATTGAAGATGCACTTAAGGCCTGTTTTGAAAAGCTGCCGTTGAGTTTTACTATTTACAACAAAATAATTATTGTAAAAGAAAGAGAAAAAACTCCCAAAATATCAAATGATGAAAAACAGGCTCCAATAATTATTAACGGAAAGATAATTGATGACAAAGGCCTTCCTTTACCTGGGGCTACCATTACAGAAAAAGGAACGGCAAATGGCACTACAAGCAAAGAAGACGGCTCCTTTACCATCAAGGTTACAGGTGAAAACGCTGTCCTGGTAGCTTCCTTCCTTGGCTTTCAACAAAAGGAAATAGCAATAAATGGGCAAACCAATATCGTGATTACTTTAAATCCGATAGACTCAAGACTTAATGAAGTGGTTGTTGTGGGTTATGGCACCCAAAAGAAAGTTAATTTGACGGGTGCAGTTTCATCTGTTACCGGCGAAACATTGAATAAACGCCCGGTTGTGAATCCTGCCTCCATGCTGGAAGGTCTGGCACCTGGCGTACAGGTAAACACCGGCTCTGGTGAACCAGGTAATGAAAGTGTATCTATCCGGATCCGCGGTAACAGTACATTTAGCGGTGCGGGTTCAGATCCATTAGTATTGATCGATGGCGTCCCCGGCAGCTTTAACGATATTAACCCAACAGATATAGACAACGTATCTGTGTTGAAAGATGCAGCTTCTGCATCTATATATGGCTCAAGAGCGGCCAATGGCGTTGTGCTGGTTACCACCAAACAAGGTAAAGCCGGGCAAATGTCGGTTACTTATGATGGCAACGTGGGTTTTTCCAGTGCTACTAAAATGTTTAAACTGGTAACCAACTCGGCCCAGTATATGGAAATGTTTAACCAGGCGCGCATTAACAGTGGTACAACAGATCCTGGCTCGCTTTATCCACAGGATCAGATCGATCTTTACCGTAACAGTACAGACAAACTTCACTATCCTAATACCGATTGGCTAAGCCTGATATTCAGAACGGCTCCCACACAAAATCATAACCTGACATTTAGTGGCGGTACTGACAAAACTACTTATAATGTATCATTGGGTTATATTAATCAAAATGGTATTGAAAGAGGCTTTGATTATAAACGATACAATGCCCGGATCAATTTAACTTCAAAGGTTAACAATCATATTAAATTCGGAACCAATGTGCTGTTAAAATCAGGCACAAGGGATGCTGTCGCAGGTAATCCTTCATCACCCAGCCAATGGGACGGTTCTTCCATGGACCTCTTTCTTTCGGCCATGTCACAAGCACCTACTTATGGCCCGTACCTGACTGATGGCAGCGGACATTACACCTACAAAGCCTATGACTTTGAGTATAATAATAAGAACCCGATAGCTGTACTGGATCAAAACTTTACCCGGGTAACTAATGATTACGCCGTAAATGCACAAGGCTGGGTTGAAGTTCAATTCAGTAAGGATCTTTCCTGGTACACCAAAGGTGCGGTGAACTTTAACATGGATAAATACAAGGATTTTAAAGCAACCCTTGATGAATACAATTTCAAGACCAATCAACTGCAAACCTCGTTGGACCTGGGCAAAGGTTTAACAGACCAGGACGAACAAACGGTATATACCAATTTATATAGCTACTTAAATTATGCGCATGATTTTCACGGGCATAATATTAAGGCGCAATTTGGCTATAGCATTGAGCAAAGTAAATATTCATACTTACAGGGCTATCGCAAGAACTTTCCTGATTTGGATTTACAGGAACTGAACGCAGGTGGTTCAGACATACAAAATGCTTACGGTACATCTAATCAATGGGCTTTGATGTCATACTTCGGCCGTTTGAATTATGATTACAAAGGTCGTTACCTGTTGGAAGCTAACATCCGTGATGACGGAAGTTCAAAATTTGCGGGTAAGAACAAGTGGGGAGTATTTCCATCGTTTTCAGGAGGTTGGCGGGCCACCGAGGAGCCTTTTGTAAAAGCCATGAATTTAACCTGGCTGGATAATTTTAAGCTCAGGGGATCATGGGGGCAGTTAGGTAACCAAAATATCGGTAACTATCCTTTTCAGGCATTGCTGAACCTTACCGGAAATTACTCTTTTGATAACTCAACCCTTACAACAGGTGTAGCGCAGCAAAACCTGAACAACCCGGTTATTAAATGGGAAACAACCACAATGACCGATATTGGTTTAGATGTCGCCATTTTCAAAAACTTTAATTTAACAGCCGATTGGTATAATAAAACCACATCTGATATTTTAAGGCAGGCACAGGTTACCGCTGTGGTGGGCTTATACGCTCCTACTATTAATGATGGTGTGGTGAACAACCGCGGTATTGAGCTTGGTTTAACGTACTACAATGTTGTGCGTGATGGTGCTTTAGGGGGCCTTGCCTATAACTTTGGTGTTAACGTTGACCATAACCACAACAAGCTGGTAAAATTTGGCCAGCAGGAAATTGGTGGTTATACCATTAATCAAAACGGGCAGCCCTGGAACTCCTTTTATATGCTGCAGGTGATCGGGATATTCCAATCAGCAGCTGAGGTGGCCAGTTCACCCAAGCAGTTCTCTGACTCTACCCTGCCCGGCGACCTGAAATATAAAGACGTTAACGGCGATGGTAAAATTGACCAGAATGACCGTACCATTATTGGTGGTGTATATCCTAAATTGAACTATTCATTTAATCTTGGGGCAAGTTTTAAGGGCTTCGATCTTTCGACTATGTTCCAGGGGGTTTACGGAGTTAAATCATACGTATCCGGCTGGGGAACTATTCCGTTTGTTCAAGGGTCTTCACCAACTACAGATTGGTTAAATGCCTGGACGCCTGAACACCCGTCAACCACAATGCCGCGCATTTATTTTGGGCAGAGTGCGCCGGATAAGATCGGCCGTCCATCTACTTTCTTCCTGCAGGATGCATCGTATTTAAGGCTTAAGAACCTGGTGTTTGGGTATACCATTCCGGCCCAGGTAACCAAAAAAATTGGCATAAACAGGCTAAGGGTTTACTTTGCCGGCGATAATTTATTAACCATAACCAAGTTCAAAGGCCTTGATCCTGAGCGTTATGGTAACGGAGACCTGCAATACCCGCAAAATAAAATATACTCTTTTGGTGTAAATGTTTCTTTTTAATTAACCCTACATGAAAAATCGAATTATAATAACCATCATATTAATTACATCGCTGTTTTTAGATGCATGTAAAAAAACGTTGGATCTGAACCCTTTAGATCAGATTGCCACTTCAACCTTTTATAAGTCAAAAGCCGATTTTGATGAGGCTCTTGCTGCTGTGTATGCCTCTTTGCAACCAGAGGAATTTGCGGTAGGCATAGGTTTCAGGGATGGCTTTACGGATAACGGATATAATCAGTTTAACTCGGGTAGCTCTAAGGATTTTGTTCAGGGTAATTTTAACCCAACTACCAGCGGTTACGAAACCGCGATTTACAATGACAGCTATACCGGTATTGCCCGGGTAAATTTGTTTCTGCAGAACCTGGGAAACTACAAAGGTGCTGATATTTCTGATGCACAAAGAAAAGTGTATCAAGGCGAAGTAAGGTTCATCAGGGCTTTTTTCTATTTTCAGTTATATAGCATTTATGGCGATGTACCATTGGTGTTGCAACCGCTTGATCTGAGTAATCAAAAACAGCCTAAAGTACCGGCTGCACAAGTTTTGACCCAGATCACCGCAGATTTGGATTATAGTATTGCCAACCTGAATACTGCTGCTTACTATGCCAATGGCGGCCATGCGGCGGCATCTTCAGCAAAAGCTTTAAAAGCAAGAGTGTTGTTATTTGCCGCTTTTGGCAATACAGGTACACCAGACCCGGCTATGCTTACGCAGGTGAGAGACCTGTGCCAGGACCTGATGGGACAATACAAGCTGAGTACCAATTTTGAGGATATATTCAGGGATGCCACGCAAAAAAATAATACCGAGATCATTTTCTCTATTAACTTCCTGGCGCCCAATAATACAGCGCCCTGGGATCTGTACTACGGCGACTGGGATGCCTGCGCCCCGCTACAAAACATGGTTGATGCGTTTGAATGTACAGATGGCCAGCCTTATGGCACATCTCCATTAACCGATACCAAAAATCAATTCAACAACCGCGACTCACGCTTGCGTAAAACCGTGTATGCAGATTCTGTTGATTTTGGTCCTGGCAAGGTGTATCACCCATCAAACCTTCGCCCTACCGGTTACGGAACCATTAAATTCCTGGAGCCTAATAATATGCCTTATGGCTTTTCTACTTTGAGCCAGCAGGATGCCGTTATACTACGTTTAGGTGAAGTGATGCTGATGTATGCCGAAGCTCAAAATGAGATTGCCGGTCCGGATGCTACAGTTTATAAAGCGATGACCGATCTGAGGGCACGTGTAAATATGCCGCCATACCTTGCAGGTTACACTAAAGATCAGATGCGCGAGAGGATAAGGCATGAACGCAGGATCGAGCTTGCTTTTGAAGGTTTGCGTCATTATGATCTTTTAAGATGGCACATTGCCGGGCCGGTACTTAACGCGGTAAAAACCTCCCTCATCAATTATCATTTTGAAGATAAGTTCTATCAATGGCCATTGCCCCAAACCGAAATTGATAAGAGCGGTGGTGTATTGAAACAAAACCCTAACTACTAATTATACAAAAAAAGGAGTTATTTTAGCATAACTCCTTTTTTGTAAATCAATAAAACCCGTATTAATGTTTAAACGTGTTCAATTATTCTTATTAATTTTTTGTGCCCCATATTTGTTAAGGGCACAAACTACTGTAGCCAATGCTGAAAACTGGATGGGCTTTAAGCGTGTTTTTATTACGATAGATAACCACAAAGCATATTATGTAAAGCCGGATAATCCACTTCCCGGTAATCCCTGGGTTTGGCGTGCTTCTTTTCCCGACTGGCATACCCAAATGGATAGCCTCCTGCTAAAAAGAGGCTTTTATGTAGCCTATATTAATGCAGATGACCAATATGGTAACCCGCAGGCTATGCAGATTTGGGACAAATTCTATAAGTATTTAACGGAAACAGTTTCATTAGCCAGGCAAGCGAGCCTTGAAGGGGTAAGCCGGGGTGCTTTGTATACAATGGCCTGGGCTAAAAGAAACCCTGATAAGGTAAGTTGCATCTATAACGAAACTCCTGTTTACGACTTTAAAAGCTGGCCCGGCGGAAAAGGCAAAGGCCCCGGTGATACAGCCGCCTGGAAACAATTGAAACAGGTATGTAATTTTACGGAACAACAGGCAATGGATTACCGGGATAATCCTATTGATCATTTGGAAGGCCTCGCCGGCTTTAAGGTGCCGGTTTTAAATGTTATCGGCATCAATGATGAATTAGCACCGCGGGCAGAGAATACAGATCTGTTTGTACAACGGTATACCACGTTAGGTGGTCCAGCAAGTATTTACCCTGTAACAGATGGCCCCCAGGAACTGCGCGGGCATCATTTCCCTATTAAACATGCCGGGCTTTATGCTGATTTTATCTTCAGTAATTCGTACCCTGTAAAAAAGACCTTGCCTTATACAGATTATTTTAAGATAAGGACCGGCTTGCCCCATTTTTTCGAAGCAGCATCCAATAAAAGGAAAGTAACCGTTGCCTTTCTTGGTGGTTCGATAACCTATAATCCTGGTTGGCGGGGAAAAACATGTGCCTACTTGCAAGAGTGTTTTCCCGAAACGGAATTCCATTTTATTGCTGCAGGCATCCCTTCTTTAGGCAGCTTGCCCCATGCGTTCCGTTTACAAAGGGATGTTTTGGATTCCGGGAAGATCGACCTGCTTTTTGTGGAAGCAGCCGTAAACGACCGGGTTAATGGTACGGATAGCCTTACCCAGGTCAGGGACCTGGAAGGAATTATCAGGCATACCAAACAAAACAATCCTTTAGTGGATGTTGTAGTGATGGAGTTTGCCGACCCTGATAAAAATAAGGATTACAGTAAAGGGATTCTTCCGGTAGAAATAGAGAATCATGAATTAGTTGCCGGGCATTATCAACTGCCATCCATCAACCTGGCTAAGGAAGTGTATGATAAATTAAAAAATAATGAATTTAGCTGGGCCGATGATTTTAAGGACCTGCACCCTGCACCCTTTGGACAGGAGATTTATTTTGAAACGATTAAAAGCCTGCTACAGGCTTGTCGTGAAAATTATGCCCTGCAAACACGGTCTATCAGCCCAAATCTGATCATACCAAAACCATTGAATAAATTCAGCTTCAACAACGGTAGCTATTACCCGCTTACCCAGGCCAAGCGGGACAGCAAGTGGACCTATACTGAAAACTGGAGCCCACAGGATCACCTGGGTACGAGGGATGGTTTTGTACATGTTCCGGTACTAAGTGCTGATCAGCCGGGAGCTTCATTATCATTAGCATTTAAGGGCACAGCAATCGGTATAGCTATAGTATCAGGCGCTGATGCAGGAATGGTCACCTATTCAATTGATGGGGGCCCATCAAAAACCATTGACCTTTATACTCAATGGAGCAGTTTTCTCCATTTACCCTGGTACCTTTTACTTGATGGAAGCCTGGCAAACAAAGGGCATATATTAAAATTAACAATCGCAGATAGTAAAAACGCAAATAGCAAAGGAAATGCCTGCCGGATAGTTACTTTCTTTAAAAATGATTGATCAGTTTCTCAAATGCTCATGGGTAATAAAAAGCCGATTGTTTTATTAAAAAAAGTAGGATAGTCCATTTTTATTGAAGATTTATCCATTTTAAAGCAAAATATTATGTTGTAATTTTAGTACGACCAATTACATTAAATAAACCCGTATAATTCCTGATCTATCCTGATAAAAATTAACATTATGATTAAAAAACTGCAATTACTTTTAACTGTATTATTTACAGTTTTATGCCGCGTTGGCTTTTGCCAGCAAAACAACTTACAGCTTTGGTATAATAAACCCGCAGCCCATTGGGAAGAAACTTTACCATTAGGCAATGGCCGTTTAGGCATGATGCCTGATGGAGGAATTAACAGGGAAAACATTGTATTGAATGATATTACCCTATGGTCTGGTTCGCCGCAGGACGCGAATAATTATAATGCCTATAAAAGCTTGCCCCGCATCAGGCAGTTGCTTGTCGAAGGTAAAAATGATGAGGCACAGCTTCTTGTCGACTCTAATTATATCTGTAAAGGGCCCGGATCAGGCAGCGGTAACGGGGCTAATGTTGCTTTCGGATGTTACCAGGTTTTGGGTAACCTATCTCTTAAATTTAGCTATAATGGACAACCGGCAGATAGTGCAAAAATTGAAAATTATAAACGGACCTTAAATTTAAATACCGCAACAGCTGCCTGCTCCTATAAATCAGCCGGGGTAACTTATACCCGTGAGTACTTTACCAGTTTTGGTAACGATGTCAGCATTGTTAAACTCTCTGCGGATAAATCCGGACAGCTTAATTTTTCCATAGCGCTTTCCCGGCCTGAAAGGGCAACTGTAAAGGCGGAAGATGGCATGCTCCAAATGTATGGGCAACTACCGAGCGGTTCAACAGCACCGGGGATGAAATACCTAACCCAGGTAAAACCTGTTTTAAATGGCGGCGCTGTAAGTATTAATGGTGATGAGCTTGTAGTAAAAAATGCAACAAGCGTTATCCTTTACATTTCAACCGGCACTAATTTTAAAGATCCGTTTTATAAACAAAAGGTAGCTTCAACTTTAAATAAAGCCATACACATCAACTATAATGCAGAAAAAGCTCAACATTTAAGCTATTATCATAAGCTGTTTAACCGGGTACAGCTGTCTTTCGGCGATCAATCCGTACCTAATATACCTACAGATGAACGCCTGGTAAATTATCATACTAACCCAGATGCCGACAAGGCTTTCCCGGTTCTATTTTTCCAGTTTGGGCGTTACTTATCTATTTGCAGTACCAGGGTTGGTTTGTTGCCGCCAAATTTACAGGGTTTATGGGCCAATGAGATCCAAACACCATGGAACGGGGATTACCATTTGGATATCAATGTACAGATGAATCACTGGCCCGTTGAAGTATCCAATCTGCCGGAGCTTGACCTGCCATTAACAGAGTTGGTAAAAGGGATGATGAAAAATGGTGAACGTACGGCAAAAGCCTATTATAATGCCGATGGCTGGATTGCGCATGTAATTACAAACGTATGGGGCTTTACCGAACCCGGCGAAAGCGCCTCGTGGGGCATCACCAAATCAGGTTCAGGCTGGTTGTGCAATAATTTATGGCAACATTATGAATTTACAATGGATAGGAAATACCTGGCAGAGATCTATCCTATATTAAAAGGATCCGCCCAATTTTATAACAGCACGCTGGTACACAATACTAAAACAGGTTGGCTGGTAACTTCGCCTTCTTCATCACCCGAAAATGGTTTTTATCTTCCTAACGGTAAAATAGCAAGCATTTGTGAAGGGCCTACAATTGATAACCAGATCCTTAGGGAATTATTTAATAACGTGATTACTGCATCAAAAACATTGGGCATAGATGCATCGTTCAGAAATTTGCTAACTTCAAGACTTAAGCAACTTCCTCCCCCGGGTCGAATTGCCAAAGACGGCAGACTAATGGAATGGCTGGAAGATTATAAAGAAACAGAAGTACATCACCGGCATGTTTCTCACTTGTATGGCCTATACCCTGCCTCTCTCATTACGCCCGAATCAACACCTGAGCTTGCAGAAGCTTGTAAAAAAACACTGGATACACGCGGCGATGACGGGCCGAGCTGGTCAATTGCTTTTAAACAGCTCTTTTGGGCCAGATTACATGATGGCAACCGTGCATATAAACTATTTACAGAAATGACAAGTCCGACACTAAAAACCAATATTAATTACGGCGCTGGTGGAGGTGTTTATCCTAATTTGCTTTCAGCCGGACCACCGTTCCAAATTGACGGCAACTTTGGGGCCGAGGCCGGAATAGCTGAAATGCTGATCCAAAGTCATGCGGGATATATTGAATTATTGCCAGCTATGCCAGATGCATGGAAATCAGGTGGAGAAGTAAAAGGATTAAAGGCCCGGGGTAACTTTACGGTCAGTTTTAAATGGAAAGACGGCAGGGTAACCAGCTACCACATAAGCTCCCCTGCTTCAAAAATGGTGAAACTAAAAGTAAACGGACAGGTGAAAGAAGTAAATGCTGAAAAGATCTAACCTCATGAAACAACATAAAATGATCTGGAAGATAAATGCTCATTCATTACGGTTAGCAGTCCTTTTTGTAGTTATATCTTTACAATCGTTAATCCCTGTATTTGCAAAAGCTCCTGTACAAAACAAACTAATTTCAATGAGTTATGGTAATAAGGGAACTGTTACCTATGACTTAAAAAGCGGAACTTTCACTATTTATAAAAACAATAGCCGCATTGTATATAACGCTTACTCCTCTGTTAAAATAAATGGCAAAACATTATCCTCGAAAGATTATCCGGAACGAAGCTATTCACATGTAGCTATTACTGATGGTTTTGGTAAGGGAGAAAAACACGTAATTACGTTGAGCAATAAGGATATCCCGCAAATGAAACAAGTATTCTATACCTATCCCGGTCGTGATTTTTTGACCGTAGTGGTGGAAGTAGCCGGAAAGGATTTAAAAAGTAATTACATGGTCCCGTTAACCGGGAATTTTGTTTCTATCAAGGGTGATGCCAAATCAGTATTTTTTCCTTTTGATAATGACACTTTTATCAGCTACGAGGCAAAGCAATTTACTGCACCTGGCAGTGATACAAGCGCCGAGGTGGGGGCTGTTTTTGATAACCAAAGCCGCAATGGAATTATTGCCGGGTCATTAGAACATGGTATTTGGAAAACAGGTGTGCGGACCGCCTGGTACCGGGAAGGAAATCAAATTGAGGTCTGGGCCGGGTACTCTTCACAAAAAGTTACAAGGGATGAAATAGCGCATGGAGAAATTAGCGGATCTATACTTAGATCCCCCAGGGTATTTGTCGGTTATTTTTCCGACTGGAGGAATGGGTTAGAAGAATATGGCAAAGCTAACCGCATTGCAGATCCGCCTTTTGTGTTTAACTGGACGAAGCCTACGCCTGTTGGCTGGAATAGCTGGGGCGTGATCCAGGATAAATTAACTTTTGAAAAAGCCGTAAAAGTAGCCGACTTTTTTGCCGATAGCCTAGCCGCTTTTCGTATAGGCAAAACTGTTTATATCGACCTTGACTCCTACTGGGACAAAATGGTAAAAGGCAGTGATTTTAGTAAGTTAAAGCAATTTGCTGATTACTGTAAATCAAAAGGATTGCAACCCGGAGTTTATTGGGCGCCGTTTACCGATTGGGGGCATAAGGCTGGTCCGGATAGAAAAGCTGAAGGCAGTAATTATAAATTTGGTGACTTGTGGACCAGGGCAGGTAATGGTTACCACGATCTGGACGGAGCAAGAGCATTAGATCCCACCCATCCGGGTACACTGCGACGGATTGATTATTTTATCGGCCAATTTAAAGCATGCGGATTTAAAATGATAAAGATTGATTTCCTGGGTCATGCTGCGGTAGAGTCATCAAAATTTTATGATACTACGGTAACTACGGGAATGCAGGCCTATCGTAAGGGAATGGAGTATCTAATACATCAGCTTGACGGGCAGATGCTGGTTTACGCAGCCATTTCTCCAAGCCTAGCAACAGGAAGATATGTGCATTCGCGACGGATTGCGTGTGATGCCTTCCAAACAATTGCTCATACTAAGTACACGCTTAATAGTGTCACTTATGGATGGTGGCAAACCTATTTATATAATTATCTTGATGCAGACCATGTGGTTCTGGATCACCAATCGGAAGGCGAGAACAGGGCGCGGATGTTATCCTCCATTATTACCGGAACGTTCATTACCGGGGATGATTTTTCTGAACATGGCCCTTGGTCAAAACATGCCAGGCAATGGTATCAAAATAAGGAATTATTGAAAATTATTGAAAACGGAAGGGCATTCACACCTGTGGATGCGGCAATTGGAACAGGCACTGCAAATATGTTTAGCCGCAGGATAGGGAATTATCTGTATGTAGCAGTTTTCAATTATGATACAGATGCCAAAACGCTGGTAATTGATGCAAAACGAATTGGATTACAACAGCCTGGCTTTTATGAGGGGACCGAGCTGTTGCAGGGGGGTGAAATATCTTTTAATAATCATACACAGATAAATGTACCGGGCGCGGATGCCCGCTTGTTTAAATTTAAAGTTGATCCTAAAAAACATGGTAATTCAATGAAATAAAAAACTAACAAGAATTAAGCATTTAAAATTCATCTATAGCAATGACCACTTTTCCATTGGCGGTCCGTTGCTCTAATGACAGTTTAGTTGCTTCACGTAAAATATTGCCATGATTGGTCCTTCCTTTACCTGAAATTAAAGGATATAAAGTAAACACCCCTGAATAGGTAGCTCCATGAAATGATAGTGGAGCTAAGCTATGTGTCCCCCACCCCAAAATACTTAGTACATGACCTGAATATTGTTTTGCAGCTTTAAAGGAAGCATCCAGTGTTGCGCCTCCCACAGTATCGAAAATGATGTCAAAGCCTTCACCTGCTGTATATTCCTTTATATAATCCTCCAATGATAGTTTTTTATAATCTATTGGTATTGCACCATAACCATAAATTATTTCGTTCATGGCTGGGTCAACAGTGGTAAAAACCTGTGCGCCCCCGGCTTTAGCCAATTGTACCGCAATATGCCCCACACCGCCGGCGCCACCATGTATTAATACAGTTTGCCCTTCTTTTACTTTAGCCCGGTCAACCAGGCCTTCCCAGGCGGTTATAAACACTAAGGGAATCGCAGCAGCTTCCCGCATACTAAGGTTTTGAGGCTTTAGCGCTAACAAGTCAGCATCAACTGCAGCATATTCTGCAAGGGAACCTTGAACACCTGCAATACCACCAGTCATCCCATACACTTCGTCACCTACCCGGAAGTTGGTAACCCCATCTCCAACAGCTTCAACTACTCCGGCCATATCAATACCCAGTATAGCGGGTAATTTTGCATAGGCATGAGTGGCCTCCCCTGCCTTAATTTTCAGATCAATCGGGTTAACGCCACTGGCTTTAATCTTAACTAAAACCTGGCCTTTATCCGCTACAGGCTTTTCAACATCTTTTAACTGGAAGGGTGTATTAAAACTTTCTAAAATCAGCGCTTTCATTTTTTGATCTATTAATATATGTTAAATTGATTATTCAAATTTCAGAAAGATCACAATATAATTTGTTGCATTTATACATGATTTTGGTGTACTTTTACACTATGGTTAAAGATCATTTGCGTCAACCATTCGAGCTGGTTTTAAAAGAATTAATGGACGAATGCCCACGGGGCATACATAAACATACTTTTTTTGAGTTGATCTATATTGTAACCGGCACAGGCAAACAATGTATCAATGAAAGTGAATTTGCTTACAAACAAGGAAACTTATTCCTGATGGCGCCGAATGACACACACCTTTTTAAGATTAAAACCACTACCCGGTTCTTCTTTATCCGTTTCAACCAGATCTTTATAAAAGCATCTAAAAAGGATGAAGATCTGATCAGGCGCCTGGAAATGATCCTGCAGAATGCCCGGCATGAGCCTGGATGTATTTTAATGAATGAAACGGACAAGACCTCTGTCAACCATTTAATGGAGATATTAATTCATGAACATCTGCATCATGATCTGTATCACAATGAACTGATCACTCAACTGGTTAATACCCTCCTTGTAATAATCGCCAGGAACATCGGCCAGGCATTTCCTGAAAAGATCGATGAAACGAGTGAGCAAAAGGCAGTTGATATTTTACAATACATACAGGCTAATATTTATTACCCTGAAAAGTTAAGAGCTGTACAGATCAGCGAGCGTTTTGGCATTGCCGAAACTTACCTTGGCAGTTATTTTAAAAAACATACAAATGAAACACTACAGCAGTATGTTTTAAACTATAAACTCAGGCTGATTGAGAACCGTTTATTGCAAAGTAACATGAGGGTCACAGAAATTGCTGACGAATTTGGTTTTACAGATAAAAGTCACCTAAACAGGATATTTAAAAAATACCGGGGGATGAATCCTACCGATTATAAGAAAAGGCTTGGTGCAAAAAACGTTATGAGCAGTATTTAAATGATTGTTTTAGCTGTATTTCGATTTATCTCAATGATCTATATCCTAATTCTGCACCCCCGCTAACAGGCAAAATAGTTCCTGTAATGAATCGTGCCTTGTCTGAAAGAAGAAAAACACAGGCATCCGCAATCACATCACCTTCAGGACAATAACCTAACGGGTGGATCTCATCTAAATATTTTTCTACTGACGCAGGGTCGGGCTGCTCCTCCTGCCATTTTCGTAACATTGGGGTCCATACACCTGCTGGCAACACTGCATTTACGCGTATTTTATAAGGAGCATAATCCAGGGCCATAGATTTGGTGAGCGCATTCATGGCCCCTTTTGTGGCAGTGTAGGCGGCATGGTTTTCTTGTCCAATCTCGCCAACAAGGCTGCTGGTATTTAAAATACATCCTCCAGACTTTTTTAATTCTTCAAAACCAAAACGGGTAGTAAACAATAGGCTTTTTAAATTTACGTCCATCAACAGCTGCCATTCTTCATCGCTTGTTTGGTGTAAGGGTTTAGATGGTGTGGCAATACCGGCATTATTATGTATAGCATTAATTCTGCCATACTTTTCTATTGTTTGATGAATGGCGCCTTCTACGTCTGAAGCATTTGATACATCGCATACAATGCCAAGATGTTCGCTTCCCAACCGTTCTACCGCTTCTTCAACCTGCCCCCATGAAGACGCTACAATCACCACTTTTGCACCTTCATTTGCATAAGCTTTCGCGCATTCAAACCCAATGCCCATTGAGCCTCCTGTGAGAAAAATAACTTTGTCGGATAATATTTGCATAAAATAACTTTCTGTGATCGTTTAAATAAAAACAGTTTTAATCAGTATGGAAAACCTCTTCCATAGCCGTCCATATTTGTTTTTTAGCAGCAGCTTCAGGCAATGGCTGCTGGCAGGGATCGGTTTCTTTCCACCAGCGCTGAGTAACCGGATCGTCCGCCATTTTTTTCATATCGGCTGAAAAGTCAGACCCAACATATTCAAAGTAGCTGAACAGGTAATAATTATCCTGTATCTTTTTCAGGTAGATGGAATAGTTTTGGATGTTACACTCCTTTATTTTTTTCAATACCGCCGGCCAGGCATTGGCGTGAAGTTTCTTGTAATAAGCCAATTTCTCTGGCTTTAACCCCGTTATTGAAGCATAGCGTTGAATATGAGTTGCTTCTTTGCTTTGCATGCAAGAAGTAAACAAGAAGCCCGCCAGGAGAATGGCAACAATATGTTTTTTCATTTTACTTATTTGAATACATAATATAAAACACCTATTATCATTAACAGCAACACGGATAATACTTTATAATTACCAATACCTTTCAACGCTACGCCATGCAGAGGTTCCCATGGTGATTTCCAATACAGCTGCGAGCTTTCTCTATTGTGTTGTACCGGGTAGCGAAACGAAAAAGAAATTTGCATCACCATGCATCCGCAAAACAGGTAAAAAGCCATCATCATAAAAGGAATGTGGCCGATGAATGTATTAGGATATAATTTACTAATGGCAAATACTACTACGCCCAGGGCAGAACCAATCCACAATGTAAGTTTGGCAGACATCGCTGATGCCCCTTTCCAGAATATGCCGAGCAGAAAAACGCACGTAATTGGCGGTGCAATATGAGCGATAATATCATTAATCCCACCGAATATACTTTCATACCTGTTTAATAATGGCAATAAAGCAAGGGAAAATACAAGGGCAACACCCGCCGATATTTTCCCTGCAAATACCAATTGTTTATCGGAAGCCGCAGGCCTGTAGCGCTGGTACATATCGTAACTTACCATGGTAGAAATAGAATTCAATGCGCCCGAAACCTGGCTCATTAGACCCGATAAAAGGGCAGCCACCAAAACACCAATTAATCCTGATGGTAAAAGTTGCGTGATCATCAATGTGTAAATACCTTTTGAATTTACCTGTCCTTTATCATTTAAACCTAAGCTGCTAATATCCAGGTGTCCTGATTGTGCCAAAGTGTAAGCGAACAAACCTGGTAATACAAAAATGAATACCGGCAGAATTTTAATAAAGCCACAAAAAAGGGGTCCTAATCTTGCATTATTTTCATCTTTAGCCCCAAGCACCCGCTGCACAATAGTTTGATCAGCACACCAGTACCAAATACCCAAAACTGGATAGCCTAAGAACACGGCATACCAGGGCATTCCGCTACTATCGCCATGCGGACGCAACATCGAAAGCTTATTTATTTCCTTATGACTTTTCAATACATCCACCATAGGTTCCCAGCCGCCCATCCTGTGAAAGGCAGCGTAGCTAATGATGATTGCACCCGATAATAACACTACTGTTTGAATAGACTCTGTTACAACTACTGCTTTTAACCCGCCAATAATTGTATATATGGCCGTTATGATACATATTACGATCACGCTGACATACATATTAAGCCCAAATAAAGTTTTCAATACAATCCCCCCTGCCAGCATGGAAAAAGCGATGTGAATGATAACGGCAGATACAACAGATACAACCGCCAACCAGTCGCGGCTTGACCGGTCATAACGTTTTTCCAAAAAATCGGGCAAGGTGGAAATACCGGATTTTATATAAAAAGGGACAAAGAACAAGGCTAATAAAATAAGCGTAAAGGCTGCCATCCATTCAAAATTCCCATTAAGCAACCCGCTGTCAAACCCGCTTTGTGCAAGGCTAACCAGGTGTACCGTAGAAATATTAGTTGCAAAAAGAGCCAGGCCAATAGCAGGCCATTTTAAGGTTTTTCCAGCCAAAAAATATTCACCGGCGGCATTTGCTTTGCTTTTACGGCGATGGCGAATTCCTACCCATAACCCTATAAACAAAATAGCCAGGATATATATAATACTAATGTTTAAGTCGAGTGATTTTAACATTTCTATTTAGCTATATTACTCATATTTTAAAGTCACAACTGCTGCCAGGCTCCATTGGAGTTTTATAAACACCACTCTCTATTTTAACGGGATGTAAAAAATGCTCTTGTAAATGAGGGATGTGCTCCAAAAACAAAGCCTCATGCCCAATGGAGATATGATTGAACAATACCAGGTGCTGGTGCAACTGGCCCATATCACCAACATGAGGCACTACCGGGATATTATATTTACGGCAAAGCAAGCTAATGGTTATAAACTCGCTTACGCCCCCAACTCTTACCGCATCTACCTGGATAAAACCGGCTGCCCCTGTTTGCAGATAGTTTTTAAAGATAATTCGGTTGGGCACATGCTCTCCTAATGCCAGTTTGGTAGGTGCAATAGCATCAGCCAGCGTTTTATGGGCCAGCACATCATCGGGATGGGTGGGCTCTTCAATCCAATATGGATTCATGCCTTGTAACTCCCTGCATATTTTAAGAGCCTGCGGAAGAGTCCATTGCTGGTTGGCATCCAGCATCACTTTTATGCTATCACCTGCTTCTTCACGTACAATATGAGAACGGCGGATATCTCTTTCCGGATCTGTGCTTCCTACCTTCAGCTTCATAGCAGTAAAGCCTTCCGCTACGGCCTTATGGCAATTTTCGCGTACTTTTTCATCAGTGTAATTAAACCAGCCTATAGAGGTATCATAGCCAGGATAACCCGAATTAATTATTTGCTGACGATGTTCTTTACCCACCCGGTTATCTTTTAACAATTGCAACGCTTGTATGTGGGTAAGCTCGTCTTCAAGATAAGATAGATCGAGTGTATTGATGATTTCTTCAGGCGACAGATCGATTAGTAATTTCCATAGTGGTACACCTCTTTTCTTAGCCCACAGATCATAACAGGCATTGGTAACTGAGGCTAATGCCAAATGCACAACACCCTTATGCGGCCCAAGCCAGCGAAACTGCTGCTCATTGGAAAGCTGATTGAACACTGTCCCGAAATTCAACATTAGTTCTTCAATATCTTTCCCTTTTAGTTGTTCCGCATAAAACTGCGCAGCCTTGCAAACCAGGTCATTCCCCTCGCCCAATGTAAAAGCAAAACCTGTCCCGATAAAGCCGCTATCGTCAATCAGGTTAGTTACTGCATAAGAATATATGGGGTCTCTATGAATAGCATCGCTTCCGGCTCCCTTGGCTAGCGGAAATCGCCTGTCGCTTATCTGAATCTTTTGGATCATTCGTTAGGTTATAAATAGTTAAGAAACCACAGGTATGGTTTCTGCGTTCGTAGTTAATTCCAGTACAATTACTGAATCATTGCTATCGGGAAGCTGTCCGGGTAATTGAAGAGTAACAGCTCCATCGGTATCCTGGTTATAATTTATCTTATCCCCCTTCAATAAATAAGCTTGTTTAACCTTCACATTGGCAATAGCCGGAAGTGTTAAAGTGTTAGATTTTTTTTCAAAAATATGCACATAGAGTTTATTGCCTTTACGGGTTGCAGCAAAAGCCTCATTCGGTTTAAACGGACCACCTTTTGTTCCGTATACACTTTCACCGTATATTTTCAGCCAATCGCCCATTTCTTTCAGCCTTTTCACTTGTCGTTCTTCCATCCTTCCATCAGGCATAGGCCCTACGTTGAAAAGCAGGTTCCCGTTTCCCCCTGCTGTTTTAACTAAAGTTTGGATGCATTGCTTTAGCGTCTTCATTGTATCATTTGGTTTCCAGGCCCATTGGTTACAAATAGTCATACAAGTTTCCCACGGAGTCTTCATATTAAGTTCACCAATTCTTTGTTCAGGTGTAGCAAAGTCACCAATAGTTTCATGTGTTAGCGTTGGATGATTGTCATTGGCTCCAAGCCTGTTATTGATGATGACATTAGGGTCAAGCTTTTTCAGGAAGGTATAAATATTTGCTGCATATTCGTTTTTCCATGGGCTTTCCCAATTGCCATCAAACCATAGCATATAAGGATGATAGTTAGTTACCAGCTCCTGCAATTCACTTTTCATAGTAATTACAAACTTATCCATATTGGCATTTGGGTCTGCCTTTGAACCCGAAATATGAATGGGATAATCCGGATCATGCCAATCCAGCACTGTAAAATAAATACAAAACTTAATATCATATTTTTTACAGGCGCGGGCAAGCTCACCAACAATATCTTTTTTATAAGGGGAATTCATGATATTGTAATTCGACACCTTTGTTGGCCACAAACAAAACCCATCATGGTGCTTAGCAGTAATAGTCAGGTATTTCATACCGGCTTCTTTAGCGGCTTTCACCCATGCATTTGCATCAAATAAAACAGGATTGAATTCTTTATACAGATTATCGTAGTCTTCAGTTGGCACACTGGTTCCCCTGCTCCACCCTATTTCCGTGCCACGTAATGTTACAGGCCCCCAATGGATAAACATCCCAAATCGTTGATCCATAAAATCATCCATCAGGGCTTTGGATGTTTTAATAGAAGGATCTATAGATGAGGATTGTGCCTTTAACTGGCAAAAAGGCAGAAAAAGGATTAAAAGATTAAAAAAGTATTTCATGGTAAGTTAGTAACTGGTTAAGAAAATCTAAATTAGATCATTACCTTATTCCTTACAATGAATTATACTTCTCTTTTAATGGATTATCCTACTATAAAATTTATAAAATCCCTATATTAGCCATACCATCCTGGCAAAACCTGCCATACAAGGTATATTTATGCAACCGGAAGCAAAAGCATTATAATATTTATGAACATGAGAAAAATAAAGGTCAGAGATGGTTTTGAAGGACAAAAACTCATCAGCTTACCTAAAATGATTTATAAGAATATGAGATCTGATAATGTAATTTTAAATCAGATCTTTATTACTCATATTGGATATTTTCCCAAGGCATCTTATCATTTTCGGGAACGTAGAAAAGGCTGCGAAGACAATATATTTATTTATTGCCTGTATGGAAAAGGGTGGTATATAGTGGATAAGAAGAAATATGAAGTTTTGCCTAACCAGTTTTTTCAGATACCTGCTACCACTGAATATCTTAAATATGGCGCTGACGAGGCACAGCCATGGACCATATTCTGGGTCCATTTTAGCGGAACGGACCTAAACTCCTTTAACAGATTGTTGAATATCACACTTAATGACGGCCCGCAAAACATTCCGTACAATGAAAAAGGACTTCTAATTTGGAAGGAGATGTACAGCTCGCTGGAGATGGGGTATAATAAGGACAATTTAAATAACGCCAATATGTGTTTATATTATTTTTTGTCGACTTTCCTATACCCAGACAGGCATTTTTCAATTACCGGTGATAAAGATATAATCAAAGAAACGATTGAGTTTATGCGTGAAAAACTTGATGGCAGGTTCACTGTAGAAGATTTCGGAGCACGTTATCAGTTATCAGCATCTTATTTCTCTGGTTTATTCAGGCAATCAACCGGGATGTCGCCAATGGAATATTTCATACATCTCAAAATTCAAAAATCCTGTCAGCTTCTTTTTAATACCAGCGTTAAAATTAAAGATGTAGCTAAAGAAATGGGGTATGATGATCCGTATTATTTTTCCCGTTTGTTTAAAAAATTGATGGGTATGTCCCCCGAACAATACAGAGCCATCAAAAATCGGTTTTGATGAGTACCAAACCATTCATTTTAGAACAAAAAGCCTAATTCAATTAGATTAATTCCAGATTATGGAATCTAAAAAAATCTAAAATTTCAGCCCGAAACCTGTTGATTATTTTTACTCCACTCCTCCTTATCAACAAACCGGTTAATAAGCATAGCAGCCACTGTATCACCTGTTGCATTCAGCAGGGTAGCTACTGGATCAATTAGTGTGCCGATTATAATGGCTGGCGGAAGGGCCTCCGGTGGGAAACCATAAGCCGAGATAAAAAGAAGCTCACCCACATAGCCGCCGTTTGGAATCCCGCCTTCAACAATACTGACAATTACGGTCATACCGAGAGCCAGCAGAATAACTTCAGGACTGTTAAAGCTTTTGCCAAACATGGCAAACACAACTGCCATTTTTAAAACAGATGAGATGCTTGATCCATCTTTATGTAAGGTTGCACCAAGCGGGATGGTTATCCCGGCGATGGTGGCAGAAACACCCATTTTTCTTGCTGCTTCCAGGTTTGCGGGTATAGTGGCAATACTACTACAGGTACCAACCGCTGTAAAGGATGGGATGAAGTTGTTTTTCCAGTATTTTTTTACACCCCTTACCCCCCCGGCAATAAATGCGTAGATACTATAAAACACCGCATAATAAAAAATGCTGACACCGTAGCCTATACCCATTGAATGTGCATAATCGCCAAAGAGCGAGGGACCAAATACAGCAACCTGATAAGCAAAATAAGCGCCTAATCCAACAGGCCCAATCTTCATTATGAGCACAAAAATGTTTTTAAAAACTTCGTTGCCTGCATTCAGAAAACGGCCGAAATCCAAACCCTTTTCTCCTGCGCGCAATGTTCCAAACCCGGTAAGGATAGCAAAAATGATCATGGCCAGCATATTTTTGCGTGAAAGCAATTGATAAAATTCACCCGTAGTAAATAGTTGAGTTACCTGGTCGCCGGAGAGCTTTTTACCGGCTTGCTGGTTTAATAATTCAGAAGACACCACAACCTGCTGATGAACAGGAAATAACCACACAGCAACTATGGTAAGTAATGCCGCAACCAGCACGGTAGACAAGAATACGCCTGACATTATAGTAATTATCCGGCTTACCTTTTGTTCGCCATGAAGATTAGCAATTGCCGAGGATATGGCAAAGAAAACGAGTGGGACAACAGCTACAAACAACAGATTCAAAAATATATCGCCTATTGGCTTAAGCACTTCTGCTTGTTTACCTAATACTATACCTGCTATACTGCCGATTGTTATCCCAGTTATCAGCCAAATTATTCCGCTATAATTTTTAAACCAATTATTCATGCAATAGTTTCTGGTTGTAAGATAACATATGACTGCAAGTATCGCAACTAATTTGCACATTAGTTATTCAAGGCTTCCCGGCTGTCACTTATACTGATAATATGTTTTTTCCGTTATAAATCGTTTTCCCCAGGTTCTTAAATTTGCTTAAGTAACTGGTATCAAACTTTAACCTATTTTAACTATCATACATTTGGTGTTTTGAGTTTGCTTTCTTTAATTTATAACCGTAATGTCAGCATTGTTATTCCCAACCCAAATTTGCAAACTATCACTTATCATCCTGTTTATTTTAGTTTTACCTGCAGCACTCCCGGCACAGAATCTTTTCCTTGAAAAAGTAGAAGCATGCAATACTTCAAACTATTGTATAGACTGCGGAGACCCAAAAGCAACTTGTGATCAGATTATCCTGGATAATATTTGTGAGAGAAGTATGCGTAAATACATTTTAAAAGATGTAAGCGGATCAATAACCTTCCAGGTTTTGGTTGAATCCACAGGTTTTGGCCGCGTGCTTAGCCATACTGATATCACAAACAGCACATTAACAGCTGACCTGATCAGGTACCTGAATGGTTTCTTGTGGAAACCAGCTTTAGTAAATGGAAAACCTGTAACTGCATCTGTGAATGTGATTTTTCGCATGGCTGGTGGTAAAATGTCAAGCCAAATTCAAAGAATGGACCTGGCTGAATTAAAGCCACCCGGCGATCCTGTTATTTATAACAAAAATGCTGTTTATACTAATCCATCTTTAAAAAACTATGAATTCACGGTGTGGACCAAATATAATTCACCCCTTCCGGATAATATCAGCCAGTCATGCGCGGTGGATAAATCTGATATTTTGTGGTATGCTACAGCCAGGGGGCTAACCCGGTTTGATGGAAAATTTTTCAATCCTGTTAATGAATTTAACTCGCCATTTACAGCAGAAACACCTATAGGAGATATAACCGTAGATAAAGACAATAACAAATGGGTATACGTTGACGGTAAGATCTACAAGTGTACTGGGGTATTGTGGCAGGTATATGATTTCCAAAAATTTATATCATCAGGTGTCACCCACATCTTAAATAGCAGCAACGGCAAGCTACTTTTTACTACCAAGGATGGCCTGGTGGCAATAAGAAATGATAAGGTGGTGCTATTGAACAAGAAAAACATACCGAAGCTACCGTCAAACGATATCTCTTTCGCTTATGTTGATAGCCATAATCGTTTATGGATAGGCACTTCGAAAGGAAGTATCATGATTGATAAATATTTTTTCGTAACTACCTTTAATACATCAAATACACCTTTAAAAAACATGTGCATTTCCGGTGCGGTAGAAGATGAAAAAGGAAACCTTTACTTCTCGCTGATTGATTGTGATAAAGTTCCGACAGACAGTGATAAAGAGGGTATAGCGGTGCTGAAAACAGAAGGCAACTGGCTTCATTATAATGATAAAAATTCCGGAATGCCCTCAAACCATGTCAATAATATATTGTATGACAAGTTTGAACATGTTTTATGGATAGGTACTGATCAGTCGGGCCTGGTGAGGTTTAATTTAAAAGATGGTTGGGAAAACTATCACAACAACAATTCTCCTGCACCTGGCTATACAATTTATCAATTGGTCCAGGACTCAAAAGGTGTTATCTATGCAACCACGGCTAACGGCTTGTTAAGGATCAGGAAGAAAGAAGGACTTTGATCCGCATTTAATTAAATAATATAGTTATATGCCTAAAAGACAAAAACCTGAAATCATATGATTTTCAGGTTTTTATTCCCCCACTTGAGGTGGTGATTATTTATAACGGATGCCTGTAAAACTTTTTCTTTTTAAGCATTCCGTTATTTATTACGACCCTCATGCAGTGTACACCTGCACGCCACCTAACCAGGTTTCCAACACCTGAATGTTTCGCATTTGCATATAGGTAGATTGAGAGGTTAATGTAAGCGGATCCTTCCCCAATATAACGAAATCGGCATAGTAGCCTGGATTTAATGATCCAACCCATTGGTCAGCATAACATTGCCAGGCAGCATCATAAGTAACAGCAACTAAAGCCTGCTCGGGTGTAAGGCATTCCGCGACATTTAATACTTCATTATTTGTTGTATCTTCTTCCATTATCCTGGTAATGGATTGTTCCATCATCCTTAATGGACCTAACGGACTTACCTCATTGTCGCTATGAAGCGTAATTCTCAATCCCGCTGCAAGGGCCGAATTGCAAAGGTCGAGCATTTGCGCTTTTTGACCGAAGATTACCTGGCTAAAAGCATACCCCCAATAACCTACGTGCCCGATAAGGAAACTTGGCGAAACACCCATCTGCTGCATAGTTGCAAGTTGATCTATAGTTATAAGTGAGCAATGCTCAATTCGATTGCGCAATACGGGACCGTTATAATTAGAAAGGGCGTTTTGATAGGCCTCAATAGCAAATGTTACTGCAAGGTCGCCGTTGGCATGGACCATCAGGGGCCAGCCCTTGTCGGCCACAACGGTAGTGATCAATGTTTCATAATCTGGTGGAATAGTGGATGGCGGGATACCCACTTGCGGAAAATTGAAGATCCCGGTGTTATCAGGAGGGTCGCACAAATATGCAGTGCTCTGATAGCCGGTTAATCCCTGGTTTGAACCATCCGAAACTAATTTAACATGTCCATAATATACAGGCTGATACTCGGCTGGTGGTGTATAATTGCCTAGTCCATTAGCATCATTCTGGTCAGAACAAAGCAATGCGCCGCCGATCCGCACTAATGCCTGATTAATTTTAAGATATTTACTCAGCAGGCCTTCAAAATTGGCGCTCAGCGCTGCATCATACATAAAAGTCACTCCTCTCGAATTCGCCAATTGAAAAAGGGATGTCAGATAACTATAAACGTTGGTGCTCATGGCGGTAATCTGTGCCTTTATCACTGTTAATGCGGGTGTCATTTCTGCTTCTTCCTGCAGCTGGCCCTGGGTAGCCTGGATATAATCGGAAGCTGATGCATATATTGCCCGCACAGCACTGCTGTTATTATATACGTAATTTAAAGCCTTAGTGTTTAAATAAAGCGTATGCATCGATGCACTTAACAGCATCATTGATTTTTTGGAGTTAATGTTGTCGAGTACGCTATTATCAATGGTTTGCAATTCGTTTACACCATTAACTTGTACAAAAGGCATCAGTGACGGATCTAATCCTCTTCCTAAAATAACATACCCGGTAATTCTAGGAAGGTTATTGTTTATGGTTGTCCCTACAGTGGTCAAATTATATGTCGACAGTAAATCCTGCCCGTTAAAAGGGCTCACATCTATCCAGTCTGTCATGATAGCTGTGGGAACTATATGAACGTGCGGCTCGATCAGGCCGGGGAGCAAAGTTTGTGTGCCGGTTAATTGCTTTGTTTGATACCCAGGATAATTTTGGGTCATATACGTTGATACGGTATTTGAGTCCCCGGTTACAACAACCTTTCCACCGGCTATCCCGATAGCATCAACCGGATCCGTTAATCCTCCGGTCATTGGCAGGATGGTCCCGCCGCTGATCATAAGGGTTTGCGGTTGCTGGCTGGTGGTTTTTTGGCCAGCTTCGGATTTCATTTTTGCTAAATTTTCCGGGCCAAAAATAGCATCTTTAAGAATGTTTAAAACTGGGTTGTTACAGGCGCAATGTGTGCAACCATGAACGTGTGAGTGTCGCTTTTCCATACTCCATACTGATAATAAGGTTAATAAATAGGACTAAGTTGTTTTTCAGGTTTAAGCTAAAAGGCAAAACGTATAATAAACAAACAAAAATCCCATCAGGATGTTCTAATAAATTTCAATTTATTCCGCATAAAAAAGGAGACAAAAAGCAACTCAATGCATTTTGTCTCCTTCACACGGATTTTTTTCTTGGTAAACTTTTTTCAGTATGAAACAAAGGATATAACAAACATTACAGCGCTCAGTGTAATTTGCATTAATTTTTCTTCAGCTCCATTTGATGGAAGCAATCATCACCATGGGTACAAAGCGACATCACATCTCCCGGCCCCCAGGGGGTTGTCATTTGGCCCGGGTCCCACAGGCCAAAAATCCACATCTGCTGCCATGTCATACAATTTACGGTATAGTGGTTATCCATCCAATAGCGCACTGGGCAGGTTGATACGCCTTTAAAAAACGCAAGGTCGTCGGTATTGGCATCCGCTACATGATGGTGATGGATATTGGTGGCGTGGCAAAGCTCATGCGCTACCGTAAACGTTATTATCCGCGCAATATTTACTTCAAGGTATTGGGCCACTATTGGAGACGCATGGTTAGGATCGATATTCACATGGAACTCTGCGTTGGCGGCCCGTATATTGGCCGACATCCGTTGGGCATATGCGTCATTTCCACCGGGGTGATCAGGCAAAAACTCCGTAGGCTTAAAAGGTACACCACGGGTTACATAGTAGGTCCATAAATGAATTTCTTTGGTTTCATTAGGTACCTGACCACCATGATAGCCGGCCCTGCTGATATCAAAAATCGGGAAGGTTGTAGCCAGCGCCTTTACAGATGCCGGGTCGGTGTCGGGGTTGGGATTATCATCCGCATATATCACCACACCGCAAGTACGCACATCGGTAGGACTGTTGAAGTTAATCCAGCGGCCATAAGTAACCACCGATGGCTGGCCCGGCTCATGATGCCCGTATTTGGAGTCGGTGAAATGATAAACCTGCACTTTGGTGACCTTAGCGTAACCAAAAGCACCGGCTCTTATCGCTGCTTTATAAGTTGTGCCATAGCCACTTTTATCAGCAAGGCCAACTGTAAACAACTCCTTCACCTGGGGCGACAGCCTTTTAAAAACCGGTTTATAATTATTGTCTTCAGTTAAAAAACCCCGGTATTCATCTATCAGCGGGATGTTGTCGCCGGGGTGCCCGTTATCAGGCCTTACATCCTTATCCCAGGTTAAATTGTAGCCCTGGTTTAAAATGTGTTCATACTTTTCCCAGGCATCAGCAATTTTATTTTTATCACGGTCAAACGGCACGGTTATACCCGTATCTATTGGTTCATAGTAGGGCCTTGCCTGTACAACCTGGCCATTATCAAGCGTAACTTCCGCAGTAAGCCTTGCCCAGGCGCCATAATCCATACAAGTTAACTGTACTATAGCCGCAGCCCCTTTATTAGGTTGCGACGCCGCCGTGCTATCCGTTAACGATCTTGGGTCGAATACACCATTGGCAAACGTACGCACAGCACTTGCTATCTTAAAATCGGGCTTTTGGTCTGCTTTTTCAAGCGGATAATTGCTATTAAACCCTTTATAATGAGTTATATCTTTCAGCTTATATTTTACAGTGTAATTGCCTGCGTACGATTTGGTGGTATCAAATTTATCCCTAACTACTACATAAAAACGCAGGCTGTCATCGCCTTTGGTATCGTCACTGCCATCAACATTTGGCCCTTTTGGCAGCCACTTTTCGTATTTACTTTCGGGCATTGGTTTCAGCACCGCCTCATAATCCTGCAGCGGCTCGCCTATGTCTGCGGTTAAAGTCTCGGTAATATCGGCATTTGACTCGCGGATATGCTGAACTTTAGAATATTGCACCTTAAATCCCCGTGTTGTTTTTGTAACGGTTATGTAGACATCGTTCGGGTTACGTTGCGGCGTACCGCCGCCTACTATCTTTGCATATTGGGGGTCGGTTGTTGCTCCCATACCCACATCTGTAGTACCGTCAGAACTGTAGGAGTTGCCATGTTCATCATGCCCGACTGTGCGAATGTTTATTGATGCCCCGACACCTACTGTCGATACTACTTGCACCGGGTCGTATACAAATGAAAACCCCATTTTAATTAGTGGAGGCTTTGTTGTAATGATAGTGTTTGAGCCATTTCCGTTGTAGAGCGAATTCTCGCTGGCTGTGCCCGTAAGCGAATTATCATTTGTAGTCATCGAAGAAAACGACATCTGCCTTGCCAAATCGGTACCCTTAACTGCCTGGTCAGGCGTCATGTATTTTTTGTCCCGGTTTATATTTTTGGCCATATTATCCAGTTGCGATGTATTGGCTCCCGGCGGGTTCAAAGCGCATTGAACTATTGTATGCCCGTTTGCCTCGTATATCATAGGCGCTTTTGCCGACCTGCCATAACATAGATATGTTGACGAGCCTGATGTACCGCCATTGGTATGGGATTCCGATACCTTTTTGGAGTAATTAAAGCTAACCGTGGTATACGTGGTATCATAATGGTGTTGTATCAGCAATTGGTCGCCATTAGGCAGTGCCCTGGCCTGTTGTTGCGTCATAGCTTTTACCATGGAGTCGCGGAACTTCATCATCTGCGCCGGTGTCATGGTGCGGATGCGGCGCGCCATTTCCTCGGCCTGGGCCTTGGTGGGTGTTTGGGCATGCAAAGGCCGAACGGCGCAAATCACCATTATAGTTATTATCAACAATAACAGTCTTTTCATATCACTACAATTTATAATACTTAATCACTCCCCGTATTCACCGGGTATCATACTATATGTATAAAGTTTTTTTGTCAATATTGAATTTTGGGCCGCTCACAGGCCAGGCTCGCCCCAGCCTGCTTTGCGACGCCATCCCTAACAATTATCTTTCAATTAAATCACTTAATTTTTGCCAGTCAATCAGCTTTATGGCTTCATCAATATCTGCCGAATCGCCTTTAAATGTTACCACGATATTTTGAACCACCAGCTTACCGATACGGGTTTTGTCGAAGCCGATAGCATAACGGGTTGTGGTAAGGCCATCGCTACCTGTTGATGTGGTTTTGCTGCTAACCTGTTTACCAAGAAACACTACTGCATTATCATAATAATTTCCCGACATACTCACGCGCCCCCCGTCCATTATAGGGCAATCAACAGACCGAATCCCCTTTACTGCCAGCGTTGCAGCTATAGGCAACGGGATTGTTACCGGTGGCGTTTTACCGCAATAAGATATTGGGAAAGCGCCCGTAACACCGGATGAAACATTGGCATATATATAAATGCCCAGTTTGCTTTTGTTGGTAGCCTTAAGGCAAGTTGCAACCTGCTGCCCGTTGGTGTAATCAGTTACCCCTTTCATGGCTGCCATCATAAGGCCACTGCTCTGCTCGTCGGGCATTACAAAATCTACCTGCCAATCCAGCGCCCAGGGATCCCCATGCCCAATACTGGTTGGGATATCGGCGGTACAGTCATGCCATTGGGTTGGGATGTCGCACCAATATTTTATCGCGTCGAAACTGTTTTCCGGGGCTGTTTTCCAATCCTTGTAAACATGCGGCAGTGATGCGTATAACGACTGGTGAAGGCTGTTTAAAAACCGTGTCTCGGCTGGCGTTTGCTTGCGGAAACCTGCTTTAACATCTTTTTTTTGTGCCTGCGCATTAAAGAGCAAACAAGCGAACAACACTGATAATAACACTATTTTTTTCATGCGGATATTATTAATATGCTTTCCTTATTTTAAATACACCATAAACGGTTCCCCGGTTAAAGGTTTTATCCTGTCCGGTTTTGTTGTTCCATATAGTGGAGCTGATGGTGCCTTTTATGAAATCGCCGTCCATACTTGTTATGGTAAGTGTACCACCACATTTTAACCTTTGAAGGCTTTGATTGCCTTGCATGGCGCATGCGCAGGTTTTTATGCCGGGCCGCAGGTCGGGACTGAACGATATCGCATTTGATATACCGTTGAACGGATGTACCCCTTTGGTTAACCCGCCGGTATAAGTTATTATCATTATACCGGATCCAGCGGCTGAAGGGTGACCGGGGCCCAAATCGCGCCCGAGGCCTATAAACTTTATTATTGTTACATTATTTGAAGGGTCGAATATTGCATTTGCGTTACTGGTAAGGCTTACCAGGTTTACATTGCTGGCTTGTACCGCTGCATCAACATGGTTTTTTTGAGCCCGCAGTCTTGCCCTGTCGGCAGCCGGTATACGGGCCAGGATGGCCGGGTCGATAGCTGCAACTGTTGACGGATTGGTGGCAGACGCCTTGGCACCGGTTGTTTTCTGGCTGTAACGCGCATCGTTAATGCCTGATGCTGGCACATTAAAAGCAAAAATATTATCCCCGTCTTCAAAATACAAGGTCTTCAACAACACCACTTTAGGCAGGTCGTGCCCGGTGGGTATCAGCTCTACCGAGATCACCATAGTATTATCCCCTGGCGCCTGGCCTGGAGCGGTATAGCGCACTAAATATTCATCAACTATATCCAATGAACCTCCACCCTGCAAAATCTTCCAGTTTTGGGCATGATATGAGATGGGTAAATCCGCACTTGCCAGCGTATGTGCAGCATCAGACATGTGTACGGGGTGCCCATCTCCGTTTGCCTCGCCGGTTACCGAATTAACATCAGGCGGGATAAATACATCGATATTTATTTGCGTTTGTTCGCCGGCCGACAAGATGCTTTTTTCGGCGTTGAGCGACAAACGACCGCCACGCATTGCCCTCACTAAATCGGGGCCGCTTTGGGCAAACAATTTTGCGGAAATCAGGATAAATACCGCTATGCTAAAATATCTTTTCATCTTATAAATATTAAGTTTCAATAATCTTCCCTAACTCTATTTTACTTTACTTCCAGTTTAACATTTTTAATTACCGCATAACTGCCCTGGTGCGTTTCGCCACCGTTAGCTGTAACATTAAAACTAAAATTCATGGAACCTTTTAGTGCAGTAAGTGCATTCCATACAGGCTTATCGCTTTCGTTGCTGAAATTTACCAGTAGCACCGCCGTTGTAAACCCACCAGAAGCAGGTAAACTGCTTTCACCGCCCTTCATTTGTAATGATCTGCTAAAAGCTATATCACTATTGTCGCTTTCAGGGTCGAAGGTGCCGTAAAACGATAGTACATCGCCTTGGGCCGGTTTAAATTTATAAGTGATGGTAAGTTGTATAGTAGCGTTTGCAGGTATGGCAAAGTGCAGCTTATCATTGCTCAGCCCTATAGAAGGCCTCCAGTTTGCCAACACGCCTTCGCTCACACACTTATTTTTCACGGCCATTAACATGCTGTCTTTAGTAATAAACACGTTTTTACAGCCGGGAGCATTGTTGGTTTCCCACCTTAAAAATGGCGGCAACGTAATGGTTTGAGCGTGTATAGCCGATGTTATAAATAACAGTGCTGCCAAGTAAAATTTATTTTTCATGTTTTTGATAGATAGATTTTAATAATGCGTTGTCATATATTCGAACATTTCGCCATCGCACAGGCCTGCGACCGTGCTGGTGAGTTGCGCCCTTTCAGGGCTTTCAGTTTTGGGTTCTACCTTATTATTACTGAGCCTGAAAGGGGCAAATCCGTTAGCGCAGGTCAACGGCCTGCGCTAAACAGGCCATAAACAATGCTTTCCCATAGCTTTATTCTACAAATCGTGTTTACATAGGTAAAGGTTACCGTTATTGGTGTCAACGTCTAAAAACACAATCACTTCCTTGTTGTCAAGTACCACCTTAGTGGGCGCTGATGCATTTTCAAATATGGTACCATCCGAGAAGTACAGACCACGGTATCCCTCCCATGCCATACCCGTTTCATTGGCGTTTAAAAACACGCGTTTTAAATCAACAGGGTTATTAAACTTGTAAAACAGAGTGCCGTTACGTTCCATAACCAACGAATTACCGATAGAGGGGATGTAAAAAACATTACCCGTATTGCGTAGCCAAATTTGGTTGTTCGATGGGTCGTTTATTGTATAAGTGGCTCCGGTTGATAGGATCACCTTCTTATCCACGCCAAACAGCGCTGCCGTAATTTTACCGTCGGGGCTAATAAGGGGCAGTGCGCCGTAGCCTTTTGGCAGGGTTATTTGGGCACCATTTGACGGATTTAAATGATAGCTCATTCCACCTGTAACGCTCATCCCTGCTACAGCAACAACTGTTGAGTCGGCATTATGCGCAATTTGCGCCATTGCAAAGCGGCCTACCACTTTTCCATTAAAAGTAAAGGTTTGTTCGGCCTTGCCGGGGATCATGCCACTGGTAACATTATGCCCGTTTTTCAGCATGGCATTGCCCATATCAGTTTGCGTAAAATCTTTGCTGAACAGCTCAATCTCGCTGCCATTTTTTAAAGTATTACGGTTGATATTGGGCGGTGTTTCGCCGGTTTTTTGAAGCCGACCGCCGCTATAGCTATACACCACTATATTAGATTCGGCTATTTTAGCCACTATTTGGTTGTTCGCAACCTGTACAGACAGGAACCATATATCAAAGCCGTCGGGATGGTTGCCCCGTTCCGCTTGGGTGTAGCTCATTAATACCGTTCCAACTGTAGCAGGATCGGTGTACTTTACCATGCTGCCGTCCGGAGCCTTTGACGAACCTGGACTGCCCGCCTGGTTTACCACCTGGCTTTGCACATCTTTTGAAGCGCCACTGGCTAATTTATTTTTTAGCTTACCTAAAATACCCTGCGCGTTAAGCGTGGTTACCGCTGCAAGTAAGACTATGGTGTATATTATTTTTTTCATTGTTTTAGGTTTTTATATTAGTCAGTGCTGTAAAAGCACCTTGCTTATCAGGGTTGCTCCATTAGCCAACCCGAGCAAAAATTATTAACAGGAGTTTTTGATTGGATCAATACACCGTTAGCGGCGATGCACAGGTAGCCGCCCGTCATCAGGTTACGGAACCTGAAAACATTTTGGTCGTTGGTAGATTCCATTGTCCAAAAGCCTGCGCGGTCGTTATAATTATCTGTAAACGTTACATAGCCGCGCTGGTCAACCAACAGGTAGTTCTCTTTCCATCTATTTTTCAGGTTAACATAGCGGCTGTTGGGTATGGCTATAACCTGCCATTGGGCGCTCCACCAGCCTACATCAATATTTGTTGCCTCCGGCGGGCCTTGCTGGTTATTCAGGTACATGTTGTTAAAGTTGTTTTTCAGTTTTACAAAGCCCTGCCCGTCAGCCGGAGGTTGCGGGCTATTTTGGTCACCTGCTACAGATATCAGTTGCGGGCCACCTATTGATGCCGATGAAAGTGGCGTTAGCTGGCTGGCAAGGTAGGTTGCCTGCACATCGGGCAGGGTATTTAAAGGGGTAATTAAAATAGCGGTGGTGCTTATGGTTTGGCCGGGTTTTATCCAGTAGCCTATTTGCACAAATTGTTTCTTCCTGTCAACCTTTTTGGGGTCGCAGTCGTTCACCATCGCCAGCACGTTGCAGGCTTCTGCATTAATAATTGCTTCTTTTGATGTTAGCCTGGCGCCGGTAGCGTTCAAACAATTAAACTGGGCCAATTGGTCTGATACGTTGTTCAACACGTTCCAACCCTGTTTATATAGCATTATTTTGCCCTGGTTCGTAGTGTTACGAACGTAAAAACTTACCGAGTAGCGGCTAAAATCGCCTTTATTGCTTACGGTCTTTACTTCGGTTGATTTGATAACGTAACCCAATTCAAGTCCGTCAACCAGTGCCGGCTGCTTATCGGTTATAGGGAAGGTGGCGGGCTGCGCAAGTAAGCCGCAATATATCAGCATACCAATGCCGATCAAAAAAAGCATCTTTTTCATATTGTTGGGATTTTTAAAGCAGGCCTGTAATAATTACCGGCCTGCTATGTAGTTTTTATTCGGTATGCTAAGCTTATTGCTATTCCCCTGCCGAACCGGAAATAGACCCGGTAACATCAGTAATAACCGTATTTTTTGGATCGGTGTTATCAAAATTCGACCCTTTGATAGCTACCGATGGTATAGTAAGCGATATTTTTCCTGATGCGCTCACTGCTACTGTTATTGATGTGCCGTCTAACCCGGTAGTTCCATACAAACCCTGTTTGGCCACGGTTACCTTATCTATTATCAAAGCAGCTACCTGCCCTGCCGCAATTTTAGTAGCATCGCCAACTACAGTATATGTGCCTGCTTTGGGTTTAGCGGTGCCTGCCCAGAAAAATATAATGGCCGCCTGTGCCGATTTATCAACCGATTGACCTGTTATACCCAGGGCATTCAGGTTTTTTGTTCCGCCTGATATTGATGTGGTAGAATCGGCAGCTGCTGTTTCTGTATATGCAGTTCCGTTAACCGTAAACTTAAAGGTTGTATTGGTTGGCGTAGGGTCGTTTTTGGTGCTGCACGAGTATGCAAAAAACGATAAGGCAACCAGTGCTAAGTACATTACTTTCTTTTTCATAGTAGTTATTTTTGAGTTTATTATTTTAATTGATGTTTATTGTTTTACAAATTCAACCCGGCGGTTATTCGCTTTGCCTTCGGGTGTAAGGTTATCGCTGATAGGTTTAGTGTCGCCAAAACCCTTGGTAGTAAGGCGTGAGGCATCAACGCTCATGGTTATCAATTGTGCTTTTACGGCATCAGCCCGCTGTTGTGAAAGTGTTGCGTTGTGGGCTGCTCCACCGGTATTATCGGTATGCCCATCCACCTCAAATTTCAAATCGGGGTTATCTCTTAATATGCCAACTATCATGTTAAGTGTACCCATGCTTTCGGGCTTAATAGTAGCCTTGTCAATATCAAAGTTTATCCCGTGGGTGATAATTTTAGCATCTGTAAACTTTTTACCCAGCATGGTCATTCCACCGCCGTTGGCAACGCGTACATTGGCTATTATGATAGGGTTGTTTGGATCGCCTATTCCCTCTATATCAAATGCACGGGGCTTGGTGCCCAGGTTTGGCGCAACTGCAACGCGATACTGGTCCACATATACCTTAATCTGGTTATTACGGTAAGCAATAGCTATGTGATGCCATTTATTCAGATACTTTTCTCCAAGGATGTCTGCCGGGATCTTTCCCTGCAAATCAAGGCCGGTTGTTTTGTTTACAACCCCAATTACGTCGGTACCTAAACTTACATAGGCCTGGTCACTTGTTGCAGCAATTGCGTTGGCGTTACTGTTGTAGAAATATAGTTTGGGGTGATACCCGCCGCTGCTATAATCGTCAAACTCAATAGTAAATGCATCACCCAGGTACGATGGCGATTTAATCAGCGGGCTAACATGTGCATAGTTGCCATCTGTCAATAAAAATGCAGGCCGACCGGCTATCGTGTTAACCACAGCCTGCCCTGCGCCTAAGTTCCAATGTGCCGGAAACTCGCCGTTTTGGTCGTCCATAAAGTTATCATCAAAAACAATCTGGTCGCCGGGCACAAAGTCGTAGTTATTGTAGGCGCTTATTGGGCCTTGTTGATTAACCATCCCTTGCGCAGACTGAGTTGGAGGCGGCAGAGCTGCCGGAGCGTTTGCTGCCGCGGCAGGTGCTGAGTCTGTTTTTTTCTTCTTTTTAAATAAACCCTTTATGGCCCCGGCTGCTTTATCAACCCCACTGTTAATGGTGCTGCTTTCGGTGTTGTTTACCTCGCTGGTGCCGGCTTCTTTGGCTACTTCACCTGGTTTTAGTATTTGTGCACTGCCAAGCTGGGTTAGCGAACCCAGGGCTATTGTGGCAATTAGAATTTTAAAATACTTCATGATATTGTTTTGTTTTATTAGAATGAACAACTTTTAATACTTATTACAATCCAAAAGTATCTTGTTGATGACCAACACCATACTCCCTAAAAAGGGAGTTTTTTTATGAAAAAATAAATCTCACTTTTACATTGTTGCTTATATATAATATATAATAATAAATGAGGTACCTTTTACTGTTTTCGTTTTACCTGGTCCTTTCGCCTTTTAAAAGCGCGGCCCAGGATAATGCAAAAGATCGTGCGAAGTATTTTGCTGCGGTTAAAAACTCGATGGACGACAGCACCAAAATGATGAACCTGATTGGCCTGGGGTATAAGGTATATGCCGGCAGCAAGCCTGATTCGGCTCTTTATTATTACAATATGGCTTATGCTATAGCAATCCGTTTAAAAAACAAAACAGGCCTGTTAAAGTATTATGCTTGTTATGGTGACGTATTAAGCTCAAAGGCCAAAAACTTTGAAGCCATAAACATGGCATTAAAAGCTGTTGCCCTGGCAGAAACCACCAATAACGATTATTTTAAAGGAGCAGCCTATAATAATATCGCCGGTTGTTATACCGATGCCTCGGATATTGAAAAGGCATATGCTTATTACTTGAAGGCTGTTGCAGCCTATGAAAGGCTTAACGATAAAAAACATCTTGCCGCTGTTTATGCTAATATACTGGGGATCTTTTCTTCTGTAGGCCATTCGCCGCAAAAGGCGCTTGAATACGGATTAAAAGCAATTGCGGTTAGCAGGTCTGTTAATAACGAAAATGTGCTGCAGGAAGCCTTGTTAAACGTAAGTTTTGTTTATGTGAATTTGGGAAAATTAAATAAAGCGTTAGCCCTTTTAAAGGAGGCAAAAGCAATTAGCGAACGGTTAAACGACAAAATTGCGCTGTTAAGTGAGCTGGTAGCGTTTAATAATATTTTCGTTTTGCAGGATAAGTATGATCTATTGAAAAATTATACAGATGAGATAATGCTGTTGAGTAAAGAAACCGGAAACAAAAGAGTCCTTGCTGATGCAGAATATTTTTTAGCGTTATACGCATTTAATCAAAAAGACTACGTGTCTGTTAAATCGCACCTTAAAACATCAGTGGCTATTGCTCAGGAAACCGGGGCAATTTTGGTTGAGGAGAAAGATTACAGCGTACTTGGCGATGTTGAACTGCTCACGGGAAATATTGCGGCATATCACCATAACCGGCTTTTAGAGGATTCAGTAAGAGCAAAACTTCATGCAGACCAGATCCTGATAAATACCCAGGAGCTTGAAACTAAATATAACGTATCAAAAAAAGAGGCAGAAATAAGTAACCTGAATAAGGAAAAGCAGATCAGGGAGCTTACACTTCAAAAACGCAGTATTTATATAGTGGTTTTAACCTGTGCCGTAGTGGCATTGCTTATTATAGCCTGGCTATTGCGCAACAACAGCATCCGTAAAGAAAAACTGCTAATATCTGAAAGAGAATTAAAGGAACAACAGATCCAGATATTGGAAAAAGAAAAAGAATTATTATCAACGCAAGCCTTGATGGAGGGGCAGGAAGCTGAGCGAAGCCGCCTTGCTAAAGATCTTCATGATGGACTTGGGGGAATATTAACAGGTACCAAATATTCTTTAAGCAGTATGAAACAAAACATGATTATTAGTGCAGAAAATGCTGCAGCCTTTGAAAAAACAATGAACATGCTTGATCAGTCAATTACTGAACTTAGGCGTGTGGCGCATAATATGATGCCGGAAAGTTTGCTTAAGTTGAGCCTGAACGATGCGCTTGAAGATTACTGCCACCAGGTTACACACAGTGGCGCTCTGCCTGTAACTTATCAAAGCTTTGGCATTGATAAGTTACAGGCAGACGAAGCCGTTAAAATAGCAGTTTACCGCATTGTGCAGGAGTTGATAAACAATGTTGTTAAGCACGCTGATGCTAAAAGCGCCATAGTGCAGATCACCCTTAAAGAGAATGTGTTAGGGATAACGGTTGAAGATGATGGTAAGGGGATTGAATTATCAGAGTTGTCAGTTGCAGAAGGCATGGGCTACAAAAATTTAAAAAGCAGGGTCGACTTTTTGAAGGGGAATATAGATGTGAAGTCGGAGCCGGGCAAAGGAACGTCAATATTTATTCAATTACCGGTTTAATTATGATAAAGATCATCCAGGTTGAGGACCATAGCTTAGTGACGGAGGGCGTAAGGGCATTTATTGCTGCTGAAGCTGATATGGAGTATACTGCTTCCTGTAATAGCGGCGAAAACCTGGTCCAGGTATTGCAAAGCCGGCAACCGGATGTTATTTTGATGGATATAAACTTGCCTGATACAACAGGGATTGAGCTTTGCAAGCTGGTAAAAGACAAATACCCCGGGATAGTTGTTTTAGCATTGAGCATAAATAACCAGCCGGGAATTATCCGTAAAATGACCGAAAGCGGAGCCAGCGGCTATGTTTTAAAAGATGCATCAAGGCAGGAGATAATTGAAGCCATAAGAACTGTGGCAAAAGGCAAAACCTATTTTAGCCGCTCTGTATCAATGGCGCTTCGTAAAACCGATGCCACCGACCTCCCGCCGCTTACCAGACGTGAAAGGGAAGTTCTTGAGCTGATTGCCGATGGTTATACCAATCCGCAGATTGCAGAATCGCTTTTTGTGGATGTTACCACTATTGATTTTCACCGCAAAAACATGCTGTCGAAATATAAAGTAAAAAACACGGCAGCACTAATAAAGGTGGCTGTAAGTAATAATTTGATTTAATTAATTCCTTAGAAAGCTTTATTTTATTAGTGCCAAAAGATGGCTATTCAAAATTTCCCTGCTAATAATTTATTTGCAATTTCACAACTTAAAACACTATGTACAAGCATATTACAAGATAGTTTTAAAATTGCCCTGGGCTTTAATTTTTAACCAGCGAGGTTTTAGCGCGCTGTTTAGGGAGGCTATTTGCAAACACGTAAAATACCGATTAATGAGCTGTATTGTTTTTCACAAATGGTTGTGTCATCGCCAACATGTTCTTTTGTTGACGTATGCATATGTATTTGCTGTATCGTTCATACCTCCATCCCAGATAATAGCGGACTTAACCGCGTTCTTCGCCCCCAAGTTCTCTTTGGCTTTATGCTCTGCCTCGTCTCCCGCTTCGGAGAGTAAAACCCAATCACTTTTCCAGATTACCTCTTTAATTATTTTCCGGTTAATTAAGCAATGTTTGTTTCCAATTAAAACAATACCAAAGAAGTTTGTAATTTAGTGCGGAATGAATTTAAGACTAAAACTTTATCCGTTATCGGCCCTACTGATGATTGGAATTGCGTTCCTGGCATCCTGCGATGCAATCATTGAGCCGTCAATAAGCAAGAAGCAAGTTATACTGGAGGCCCCCGCCGACCAGTATCAAAGCAGCAGCTATTCCATAAATTTTTGGTGGGACGAAGTTGAGCATGCCCTATCGTACCGCCTGCAGGTGGTTTCGCAGAGCTTCGCTTCTCCCGGCGGCCTGGTACTTGACACCGTCGTTACAAAAAACCGGTTTTCATTTACCCTTGATCCGGGTAAATACCAATGGAGGGTATTGGCACAAAATGGCAGCTCGCAAACCGCATTCGCAAACCCAAGGGACCTGGAAGTTGAAGCGTCATCAATTAAGCTACAAACTGTCCAGCTTAATTCACCGGCCAATAATCTCATCACCAACCAAAGTGTACAAACTTTTCAATGGGGAAGCTTGTTTGGTGCTACCAAATATCGTTTCGAGATCGATACCAATAATTTTTCAAACGAAAGCACCATATTGTCCAACCAAATTATTCCGGGGCAGCAGCTTAATTATACTTTCCCAAAAGACCAGTCATACCAATGGCGGGTACGGGCTGAAAATGATACCGCGCAATCCAGGTGGTCGGCCATAAATTCAATAATTTATGACCATACTCCGCCTGCTGTACCCGCGTTGGTTTCACCAACTAACGGGCAAACTGTAAGTCTGCCGGTTACACTGCAGTGGGGTGCGGTAACAACTGCTGTGCGTTATAAGCTTTATGTGTTTAAAAGTGATTCCACTTCACTTTATAATACCAGCTTTCCATTATCAGTAACCACAACGAGTTATAGCTTCAACCTGGGCAGCCCGGGTGACAAAATATACTGGAAAGTATCTGCCCTTGATGCTGCCGGTAATGAGGGGCAGGCAAGTGAGTTAAGAAGCTTTGTTTTACAATAAAGGTCATGAAGAACAAAAAAGTCACCTATCTTTTAGGGTTGATAGTAGCAATAGTATGGGGCATTATCATTTATCGTATTTTTGACGCCGCAGCAGGGAGCGATGATACTGTTGTACCTGTGCAAACCAATATTAAAAAAGAAGCCTATAATGATTTTTCCATCCCTAAAGACACCGCTCATTTGCTGTTAAACTACCGTGATCCATTTGGGGTAACAAAGCAAAAAGATACAAATGTTGTCGCAGTCAAACGAATTCAGAATAGGATCATCCCTGTAACGCAAAAGCCTGCTATGAACTGGAATTTTATCCAATATTCGGGCTATATCCGCAACCCGGCGTCAAAGAAATTAATAACTTTGATAAGTATTAACGGTCAAAACGAAATGCTTACTGAAGGTGAGGTTAAGAGACAAGTTAAGCTGATCAAAAACATGCGCGACTCGATCAAGATCAGCTATAACGGGAAAATAAAATACATAGCAATAAAGCCATCTGGTTTATGAAAAGATTAATCACCATCGCTTTTTGTTTGGTTAACGGGGCCATTTACGCCCAGGATCTGCCCAATTCAGGCTTTGAAAAGGTAAGGCTCATTGAGCCGACTAAGGTAATTGTGGCAGAAATAAAACAGCCAACCTCAAAACCTGATGTTAAAAAAGACCTGTTTTATGTATGGTATGGCGCTAATACAATTCATGCTACGCAAGGCGGCTACAGCGGCAAGCTGCTAAACGGCCAGTACAATGAGTATTATTTAAATAAGAACCTCAGGGAACAGGGAACTTATAAAAATGGCTTAAAGACCGGTAGCTGGAAAGACTGGAACGAAGACGGCACATTATTGCATAAGTCATCATGGAAAAATGGCATAATTTTGCCAGATAGCACCGTTTCATTTTGGAAGAGGTTACCCCTTATCAGAAAAAGAAAACGCCAGCCGGAAAAGGCTGATCCAAAAAGTTAGCCTGAATGATCAAAGCTTCTGCGCTGTATATCGTCATTGTTATTGCCCTGGTAATCGGGCTGCTTTGTTCTTCCTTAATTGTTGCCGCTTATTTATACAGGATCCAATACCAGCGGAAATTCAGGCAGGATCAGCTGGAAAACAATATAAGTTCAGGTACAAACATCCTGTTAAATAGCACGGACACTTCTTTTACCCGTGAAAAAACATTCAGCCTATTTAGCAACGAAATGGATTCGGTTTCTATACAAAGGATTCCGTGGGGCGTATATGACATAGGGACGGTCAAAGCTTTTGCACAGAGAGATACATTGTTTAAGTCTTTTTCTTTCGCAAACACTATCGACTCCACTAAATGGGCAGCGCTTTATTTAATTGATGAGGACAGGCCATTTTCATTAAGCGGCAAAACCACCATACGTGGGGATGCCTATATCCCCAAAGCAGGTGTTCAGGCTGCTTATATTGATAATAAAGCCTATGAGGGCGACAAGCGATTTATCATCGGCACTAAACATAACAGTGAAAGAAAATTACCTCCATTGGATGAAAAAAGATTAAAGCAATTTGAACAGTATTTTACCCAGGCTAATATTGGTGATAGCACGCTCTCTAAAAAGGATTCTTTACAAAACTCTTTTTTACGACCTACCCACGTTTTCAATTTTAAGAAAACAGCCAAAACCATTGAAAATATTTATATAAGCGGAAATGTTATATTATTTTCAGACACAACCTTAACTATTGATAGTACCGCTGTTTTTAAAAACATCCAGGCGTATGCCAGGGCAATTATTGTTAAATCTGGGTTTCATGGCAGTTGCCAGCTGTTTGCCACCGATTCTATACGGGTTGAACAAAATTGCGAGCTTGGTTATCCTTCCTGTTTGGGTGTTTTGCGTTTTAAATCTCCAGTTGTTAATTTTCAGGCTAAAGTCTCAATGGGGAAAAACGTCAGTTTTAACGGACTGATATTTACCTATGATAAAATGGACAGTCAATTAAAGCCATTAATTATAGCTGATAAAAATGTTAAAATAACTGGCCAGATTTATTCGCAGGGAATTGTGCAGTTGAATGATAAAAGCGAAATTGATGGTAGTGTGTTCACCAGTCGTTTCTGGTACAAAAATTCATTTACGCTGTTTGAAAATTACCTGATTAATGCCACTATCAACTCGAAAGCATTATCGCCCTATTATTTAAGCAGTGGGTTATTACCTGTTTCAGGAAAAAAGAAAAAAGTTTTACAATGGCTGGAAGCAAATTAAAAGGGCGGGTAAAGGCTTCCAGCATATTGGAGGTTATTGTATCAATGGTGATCATTGTTATCGTTTTCGGCATTGCTATGATGATCTACACCAACGTTTTACGATTATCTCTATCTGTAAAAAAACTAAAAGCGCAAGCCTTATTACAGGAAACCATGTTGAAGGCTGAACACAGTTCTGAAAACACAACCCAATCTGTTACCACAGGCGATTTCAGGATTGAGCAGGAAGTAAAGCCTTACCAGGATAATGCGGGCCTTACCGAAATACATTTAACCGCTTTTGACGCCAACCAGCAAAAAATTGCAGAATTACAAAAGGTGATTAATAGTAAGCCATGAGTAAATATAAAGTACAAGCATTTACAATAATGGAAGTAACCATCACTATGCTGATTGCTGCCATACTTATTGCTGTTACTTATACTTCGTATTCAATCGTCATCAAATCCTATAATTCATTTACCAATAAGAATAATGACATGGCTGTTTTAGTAAGCCTCGATCATGTTTTAAAGCGTGATTTTGAACAATCCAAGACTATTTTGAAGGATTCAGCCGGTTTTTCTTTCAGGAAGGAAAGCATTTTAATACGATATGAGTTTTCTGCGGATTATATTGTTAGAAAAGCTGCAAGGATTGATACCTTTAAAGTGCAAAATCAGGATGTTAGTGCAAGCTTTGAAAATGTGCCTTTACTGGAGTTGCAAACTACAGCGGCGCAAAATATTATAGATGAACTTGACTTTGAAACTCTATATCAAAAAGAAAAGATTGGTTACCATTATCATAAAACTTACAGTTCCGAAAACCTGATAGAAAAGAATCCAAATGCCATCAATTGACCTGAGCAGATACGAAGCAAAAAAAACGGTTAAGCCATCAAAACAAAAAGATGAAGGTGGCCTTATGGCCCTGCTTAATCGTGACATCAGCTTTGGCAGTAAGGAGCTGAACGATAAGAAGAAAGAGTACCTGTACCTTGAGCTTAGTTCTTTGCTGCAGGCAGGCATTAACTTAAAAAGCAGCTTTGAGCTGATCACTGCAGACCAGCAAAAAGAGAAAGACAAGGAACTTTATAAAAAGATCCAGGAGGCTGTTTTAGGCGGAACTACCTTTTCGCAGGCATTGAAGCAAACCGGGAAGTTCTCCTTGTACGAGGTTTACAGCTTACAGATAGGGGAAGAAACCGGGAAGCTGATAGAAGTATTATCCGACCTCGCTAAGTTTTACCAGAACAAAATAAAGCAGCGCCGCAAAATAGTTTCGGCCCTCACCTACCCTTGCGTGGTGTTGACTACCTCTTTAGGTGCTGTGTTTTTTATGCTGAAATTTGTTGTACCTATGTTTGGCGATGTATTTAAACGTTTCGGCGGGAAACTACCATGGATCACCGAAAAGATCATCAGCGCTTCAAATGCCATGGAAAACAACTTTTGGCGGTTTATTATCTTAGTAGCACTGATAGTTGGCTTCATCCTGTTTACCCGCAAAACACAAAAGTTCAAGCAAATATTTTCACAGATCCTGCTGCGCACACCGCTGATTGGTAACCTGGTACAAAAGATCTACCTGGCCCGGTTTTGTAACTCCATGCGCTTACTGATCAACGCGCGGTTACCACTTTTACGGGCAATTGCCCTCATCAGGCAGATGATCAACTACTACCCTATCGAATCATCACTACAAAAGGTGGAGGATGATATTATGAAAGGAAAATCACTGTACGAAAGCCTGCAGCAGTTTAAAGTTTACCCTTCCAAAATGATCCAGCTGATAAAAGTTGGTGAAGAAACCAACCAGCTCGACCTCTTTTTTGGCAAGATCTCCGAGCAATACATTGATGAAGTAGAATACAAAACCTCAACCCTAAGCAGCATGATGGAACCCCTTATCATCATATTTTTAGGGCTGATAGTTGGGGTTATTTTGATAGCGATGTACCTGCCGTTATTCCAGATGAGCAATAGTTTTCAGTAGGTACTATAGCGTGTTCCGCGAAACAAAGTGCACAACGGGAACAAATGGAACAAAATCAAGCCTTTTGAAACAGCATGGAACAAGTGGAACAGGTGGAACAAGATCTCAATTGCACAACCTCAAATACACAGGTATAAATTATTGGAATACAAATGGCTTGAAAAGCAAAATAGCCTGCAGGTTGTTGTCCTGCGGGCTACTTTGCTTGTTGGTTACCTGTCCTAAGGTCTCATCAGGAACGGTATTCTTTTTGCTGTAATTGCCATATTTTTAGAATCCATAATACTGTAACTGCAAAGGAAATCTGTTACGAGCCCAGCGAGCTTCATTTTGAAAACATTTATTTCTCTTTAGGAAACCAACCTCGAATAGAAGTCAGTACTTGTAAGAATCCCCCAAAGGGATAACCTTTTTCTATCGTAAGTGTGAAAGTTTTATTATTTACATCTCTTAAAATTATTTTACTAAAATCGGCCCAACCTTTGGCGCCATGCGCTACTTCACCAGGCATATCAATATTGCTATAAACGAGTTCTGCGAGATTCATAATTCTTAAACCTTCCGAATTCATCGAAAGAATCCGTTTTGTGGTTAACATGGTCCAGTCTGAAGCGTTAAACCGGCAAACAATTAGTGGAATTTCATCACCTTCAAGGAAGTGCTGCAACTCTTCATACTCGTGTTTATTTTCATCTGTTATGATTTTTGTATAAACTCCCTGGCTTTCACTTCCACCAAATTTTTTTAGTACAATAGGAATTTTTTTTAGGGTAACTGCCATATTTTTAGAATCCATAATAATGTAACTGCAAGGGAAATCTATTACGAGCCTGGCGAGCTTCAGTTTGAAAACATTTATTTCTCTTTAGGGAACAAACCCTGGATAAAAGACAATGCATTTAAAAATCCCCCCATGGGATAACCTTTTTCTATAGTGAGTGTGAAAGTTTTATTATTTACATCTCTTAAAACAATTTTACTAAAATCGGCTAAACTTCTGGCCCTATTAGCTATTTCCCACTTCCTGTCAACGTCGCAATAGGTGAGTTCCGCATGGTTCATGATTCTTAAACCTTCCGAGTTCATTGAAAGAACTCGATGTGTTGTTAGCAAGGTCCAATCTCCAGTATTAAGCCTGCAGACAATTAGCGGAATTTCATCACTTTGAAGGTAATGCAGTAGCTCTTCATACTCATGCTTGTTGTCTTCTGTTATGATTTTTGTGTAGGCTCCTTCACTTGCACTTTCGCCAAAATACTTTAATACAAGCGGAATTCTTTTTGCGGTAATTGCCATTTTATTTATTTAATATTAGTTAGTATTTTGTTTAAAATTATGCCATTAGTACTTGCTGTGGCAGTATAACCAAAATTTCCAGCCTTTTGCAGTAAATATTTAAAAAATGTGGTATTAGAAAAAGTTGATCCATGAATCGATATTTGAGTTGCGCCAGCGGCAATTGCCTCGTTTTCATACGTTCGCATTACCTGCCCTAAACCAAGCAAGTTTCTATCACCCTCTATTTTAATATACTGAACGTTGATATTGTAGGTGCCATCCACCAATTGAGCGGTAGCATAAGTGTCAAACATTCCAATCGCTTTTCCGTTACCTTGAAGGTTGTCAAGTAGTAAAAGGGGGTTCTCTCGCTCGATTAAACTCTGAGTTGTTGGAAAAGTAAAAGTGCCACTGTTATGAATACTAACAACCGGGGGGGATGATGTGGCAGCTGCAGGAGTTGAGGTAGCTGCGGGGGTAAGTTCCTCTTCAAGGTCAGGAGGGGTTACAAATTCATTTGCTGCTGAGGCTCCGTCTGCTATAGGTGCATTAATTGGCTGATCAACATGAGGTACAGCCCCCGCTGCCGCAAGCGTCCTCGGCTTGTGGCCCATGTGCTAAGTAATCCAACTGTTTAATCTATAAATCTTCCTGTAATTTATAATTGCGGCTCATAAATTAAAAGTACAATTTGTGGTTGTACTTTATAAAGCAAAATAGCCTGCAGGTTGTTGTCCTGCAGGCTATTTGTTTATTGGCTACCGGCCCTGCGGGCCACAAGCCGGAGACACATGCGGCAGCGACAGAAAAAACCTTGCGGCAGCTGGCGTATTGGATCATCAAAGGTGTAGGTCTAAGGTGTTATACGCCTGTCAATTTCTGCCAGCGGATCCACAATCGTCCACCTTGCTATTACAAGATCATATAACCTTGCGCCCTAATCGGATTACTGGCTATGAGGCTTGCCTCTGTTTACTACCATAGCGGATTTGATATGACAATCCCAACCAGCAAGGCTAAAATTAATGCATGAATTACGTATGACCATTTATTTGCACAATTTATTGTATAACGATTAGTATAGGGGCTGTAGACAAATAATTTTTTAGTTGTATGATCAAAGTAAAATATAAATTTATAATATTTTTTACTGTCTTCACTTCCTGATTCCATATATAATTATTTATAAAAGATAAAAAAACGTCATTTTGAGTCATTTAAGTAAATAATTCTAGGAGTTCTTTATCCTGCAAAATATTTTTTCAAAATCTCCCAATCTTTTTGATCTAACGCTTTTCTGCGAACTATCGCTTGTTTTACTCCATTGTCATACAAAATAAAACTATCGTTCTTTAATAAAACGGTGCTCTCTTTTTTAAGATAAATCTTAGTAGCCGGCTTAAAAATTAATTTATTTATATAATCTATTGTAAATGTATCACTGTCGAACTTAATATAATGTGGTTCCAATCGGTTCAAATAAATCACGATTATACTTCCAAAGCCGACAATTGTAGTACTAATTTGGTATTTAGCACTACTGGACATATCAAGGTCTAAAAAAATAAACGTACTTAGTAATATTCCTATCCCTATAAGCCAATATAAGCTCCTTGTTAAATAATAGCTCTTCAAAACGATTGTATTCATAGTTGATTTTTTCAAATTTAATTATTTCCTGTTAATAATATTAATATTAATCAGTAGGAAATACAACATGTAGAGGCTTAGGCGGCGCTGGCTTAGGCGCTGGTTTGGGCGCTGGTTTAGGTGCCGGCTTCGGTGTTGGCTTCGGTGGCGATGGTAATGGCGGTTTAGGTGTAGGCAAGTTAGGTGCTGGGGGTGCTGGCAACGAAGAGCCAGACGGGCCTGTTTCCGTTCCTGTTTTATTTATTTCCGGCCTCGGGGTCTCTTCTTTATGGTCTTCTTTCTTTGCTGGTTCAGACACTTCTCCTTTGATGAAGAAATAAGTATCAATAAGATCAACAATACCGTCTAATTCTTCTCTTCCAGTAGCCACATCTACCGCTAAATTAACTGCCCCACCGATAACTTTGCCATTATTATTTTGGTCGCCGTGGGCCTTATCATAAGCAACACCGATCACTTCCGGAATGGACCCGGGGATTTCTGTGTCGTCATCTGTAAAACTTTTCATAAAATTAGCAAGCCCTAAACCAAAGGTTGTTACACCATAACTTGCAAGTGCTACTCCTCCAACGATTGCTACACCGGTTGGAGCACCTCCCGTTGCAATTGCAATACCTCCTGAAAATGCAACCGCCCCACCAAACATTCCGCCAAGGCCAGACAACATTTGACCAATTCTAGGCCAGTTACCATCAGGATCATAAAATACGATAGGTGAATCAAACCCATATGCATAAGGTGAGTATCGCCTGCTATGTTCCGTTGATATATCCACAGTTGTCCATCTCCCGGTAACAGGGTCATAAAATCTTGAGCCATAATCGTATTGCCCTAACTCCGCCTGTATTTCTTTTCTATTGTAAAGGTAGTTGTTTCCTGCATTTAGTTGCCGGTCCATATTAAGGCCGAACGGATAAAAGTCTTCTTCGCCAACCTTACCATTGGTTTGGTCAAATGTTACCCTATTATTCCCCAGGTGGTCTGTTAGGGTATATTCATAAGTATAAACACCAGCATTATTAATTGCCCGTCCTTCTTCCGTTTGGATAAAATCTATCGTTGTTTCATCTGTTTTATACTGGATGCCCACTATATAATCAGTATTGGTAGTTATGCCGCTTGCTGTGCTTACTTTTCGCAGTTTTTGTCCTGTGGCGTCATAGGTGTAGGTAATGTTAATATTGGCTCCATCAGTTACTGTTTGCGGCAGGTTTAACAGGTTATAATTTACTGTTGCACCTGTTCTGCCATCATGATACACATTACCGTTTAGGTCATAGGTATAGTTTGTACTTGTGACGCCACTTACCGATGTGAGCTGGTTGCCATTATAACTGTAGGCACCGGTATTGGCTCCCCTAGTTAATGTTTTTATATTCCCCAGGTTATCATATGTAATGCCAGTTTCACTCAGAGTTGTACTGCTGATACCTGAATTTAAACGGTTCAACGGATCGTAGATATAAACTACATGCTGCTGTGCGCCGGGTGTAGGGATGCTATAGACACGAAACATTTGCTCTGTTATGTTGCCATTATATTTGGGGGGGGCTGCAAATTTAACCGAATCATAGTTCAGCTGTTCCGAGAACATACGGGTTGCTGTTGGCACCATGGCCGGATCGTTGATCCGCTTCAGCCAGCCGCGCTCGTTATATTTGAAACTAATGTCCTGCAAAAATGGCGTTGCCCCTGTTGCACTGTGCAGGTGTTTAGCGGTTAGCTGTCCTATAGGGTTATAATCTGTTTGTGATAACAATATATTGGCTCCTGCATTTATCTTTTCAAAAGTTTGGATCTTACGTCCGATATGGTCATATATATAAGTATTTGCTATGGTTACGCCCAGTACGGCTGCTGTATTGCCGGCATTTTTGGTGTAATGTTGCCTAGTTGTGGCTGTTACCTCATTTGCAAAATTGTATATATTTGTTATAGCATCGTAATTATGTGTGCTTAACACGCCGCTCAAGTAATGCTGCCGGTAGCTTTTTACGTTACGGCCCAGGTCATCATAGCAAAGTGCTGAATATAACATATCGGTTGCGCTGTTCAACACAGCGACTTTTGAGGCGGTTAACAGGCCATTAGTCATATTGCTGGAGCCAGTTACTGCAAAGTCTGTTGGTAAGCCGGGGATATTGTTATAGTCGTCGTAATAATTAATGGTTAGTATTTTAGTAAGGGTTGCTGGGTAGCTTGTTATATTATAGCCGTCAACGTTATCAGTATAGTCCCTGGTATCCCATTGAGCCCCTGCATAAATGCTGGCTTGCAGGGTGCTTTGCGCTATTGCCGATCCCGCGTTCCATAACCCTGTCATTATCACCCGCTCCGCTCCATCATACTTGGTGACCGTCCATTGATTGGCAGCCCGCTGTACAGCATCTTGTGAAAGCACCGGCTGGTCGAGCTGGTTATAAACCATATATTCCCATCCTTTCCCTGGAACTTTCTTTTGGATCAGCCGATTCCGTTCGTCGTAATGGTAACCATATAAATAGCTCGTAAATGTCGCGTCAGTTTCTAATATACTGGCGGGGTAGGCTATGCCTGCCGGTTGCGGCGGGACCACATAACATAGTTTACTTAGATCATTATAAACATAATAGGTGGCAATATAGCTTCCGGCGGTTGGGGTTAACTGTGCTTTTTTACATACTACCCTGCCATCCAGGTCTTTATACTCAATGGAGCTAAAGCCGTTCTCATCAGTAGTAGTAGTGGCATAAAGGGTGCCTGCAGTATAGTAGGTAGTGCCCCCGGTTAGGCCGTTACTTGCGGCATTTACCTTCCAAAAAATAACATCGCTAGCTGCATTTGTACCATAGGCCATTGTTACCGTATGCCCGCTGCCCGGTTGCCAGTTAGTTCCTTGTGCACCTTGTTCTGTTACCCGGTTTAAAGGTGAGGCCTCAAAAACTGTTGTTGCAGATGGATACAGGGTATTTACCATACCATTAGCCTGCTGGGTAATGGTACTACTCCCGCTGGGGTTATAAAATTGGGCTTGGCCTGCCAATGCGGTTAAAGCATCCGTTTTATAACTGCCATCGCTTGTCCCGGTTGTAAAAGCATAGGGTAAATATTTGGTTACTTCCCGGTTATAGGCATCATAAGCTATGGGTTGCACAATGTCATTATCCGCAGGTGAGCCTTTTACCTGTACTGTTTGAATAGGGCGGCCAAGGCCATCCATATACTGTATGGTTTGGTTAACATCGCAGGTGGTATAATTTGATAAGGCCGGGTTGTAGTTAGGGATCCTCGGCGTTGAAGAAATTATATAATTCATTGTTGTCTGCGGGGCCGATGCCAGCAATACACAATCGGTTATAATTACTACAGTTGCTGTATTGGTATTGGCCGTTGCGCCGTTGCTGCTTGCCACTACCCGGTAGTAAGCGCTTGAGGCCAAGACCCCCGGGCTATAGCTGAGGCCGGTAGCACCGCTGATATTGCTGAAGGTTATATTATCAGCTGAGCTTTGCCACTGGTAGGTATAGGCGCCGTTACCGCCTGTTGCTGCCGTACTGGTTAATGCGCCTGCTGCTATTCCATAATTCATGGTTTGTGTTGCCGGTGTTACTGTTCCTGCTACCAGCTGCGGGTATACCGTTACGGTGGCAGTTGCACCCGTTACGCTTACCCCGTTGCTGGTGGATACAATATGGAAATAAGTGGTTGCTGTACCGATGCCTGGTACATAGCTTAATGCCGTTGCCCCCGGGATATTGGCCCAGGTGGTACCGTTAGCTGAGCTTTGCCACTGGTAAGTATACGTACCGCTGCCACCCGTTGCCGTCGTACTGGTTATAGTTGCGGCTGTTGCCCCATAATTGATGGTTTGGGTTGCGGGGGTGGCCGTGCCTGTTACCAGTTGCGAATATACCGTTACTGTAGCTGTAGGGCCGGTTACGCTTACCCCGTTGCTGGTTGATATAATATGAAAATAAGTGGTTGCTGTGCGGGCTCCAGGTGCATATGTTAATGCGGTAGCAGCTGAAACATTGGCCCAGGTACTGCCATCGGGCGAGCTTTGCCACTGATAAGTATAAGTACCGTTGCCGCCGGTTGCTGCCGTACTGGTTATAGTTCCTGCCGTTGCCCCGTAATTGATGGTTTGTGTTGCGGGGCTGGCTGTGCCTGTTACCAGCTGCGGATATACCGTTACTGTGGCGGTTGCCCCCGTAACGCTTACTCCGTTGCTGGTAGATACGATATGGAAATAAGTGGTTGCTGTACCAATGCCCGGAGCGTAGCTTAATGCGGTTGCCCCCGGGATATTGGCCCAGGTGGTGCCGTTAGCCGAGCTTTGCCATTGGTAGGTATAGGTGCCGCTGCCGCCTGTTGCCGCCGTGCTGGTTATGGTTGCGGCCGTTGCTCCGTAATTGATGGTTTGGGTTGCGGGGCTGGCCGTTCCGGTTACCAGTTGCGGATATACCGTTACTGTGGCGGTTGCCCCCGTTACGCTTACACCGTTGCTGGTGGATACGATATGAAAATAGGTGGTTGCTGTACCAGTGCCGGGTGCATAGCTTAATGCAGTTGCCCCCGGGATATTGGCCCAGGTGGTGCCGTTAGCAGAGCTTTGCCACTGATAAGTATAGGTGCCGCTGCCGCCTGTTGCCACCGTGCTGGTTATGGTTGCGGCCGTTGCTCCGTAATTGATGGTTTGGGTTACGGGGCTGGCCGTGCCTGTTACCAGTTGCGGATAAACCGTTACTGTGGCTGTAGGGCCGGTTACGCTTACCCCGTTGCTGGTTGATATAATATGAAAATAAGTGGTTGCTGTGCGGGCTCCGGGTGCATATGTTAATGCGGTAGCAGCTGAAACATTGGCCCAGGTACTGCCATCTGGCGAGCTTTGCCATTGGTAGGTATAGGTGCCATTGCCACCCGTTGCTGCCGTGCTGGTTAGTGTGCCGGCTGCTGCGTTGTAATTGATAGTTTGGGTGGCCGGGCTAACTGTTCCGGTTGCCAGCTGCGGGTATACTGTTACTGTTGCTGTGGCACTGGTGACTAAGTCGCCATTTGGAGCAGTGGAAACCAGGTGAAAATAGGTGGTTGATGTGCGAACCCCTGGCGCATAGGTTAATGCTGTAGCTGCTGAAATATTGGTCCAGGTACTCCCATCGGGCGAACTTTGCCACTGGTAGGTGAAAGTGCCGTTCCCGCCTGTTGCTGCCGTGCCGGTAAGAGTGCCTGCAGTGGTATTATAATTGATGCTTTGGGTTGCCGGACTAACTGTTCCCGACTGGATCTGCGGGTATACCGAAACGGTTATGGTTGGCCCCGTTACGCTTACGCCATTGCTGGTTGATATTAATTGAAAGTAGGTCTTGGCTGTAAGGGTTGGCGTGATAATGGATGCCACTGTTTTCCCGGAGACATTTGTCCAGCCACTGGTGCCATTGGCAGAGCTTTGCCATTGGTAGGTATAAGTCCCGCTACCACCTGTTGCTGCAGCGCATGATATGGCGGCCTGGTGGTTATAATATGCTGTGGCATCTCCTAAAATCACCGCGCCAGCTACCAGTTGTGGGTAAACTGTTACCTGGCTGGTATTACTGACTACATTGAATCCGCCGCCGTACCCATCGTTAAAATCAGTTAACCTGTAATAAGTAGTTGCGGTAAGGCTGGCAGGCGTAAACGAAGTGGAGTAAGCTCCGGTAATATTGGTCCAGCTGCTGCCGTCGGGTGAGCTTTGCCATTGAAACGAGCCGCCCGCATCAACAGTGTTGGTCATGCTGATGGCGCCGGGGCTAGTGTTATAATTAGTGTTTATTGTAGCGGGACTGATAACCGGTACTATGTATACAAATGTTGACTTGGCGTTTCCGGGCGTGGTGCCGTATGAATTGGTGGCGCTGAACTGGATATACACATTACCGGTAAAGGCTGGGTTCCACGTTACGGTTGCTGAGTTGTAGCTGCCATTAGTAATAGTACCTGCCGAGCTGTTGCTCAGCGACCAGGTAAATGAATCAAAAGAACCTGTAGTTAAGCCGGTTTCTGAATAGTTACTGGAAACCGTCCCCTGCGGGATGGCAGAGGGACCGCTTACTGTTGCTACTGCGGGCGGGCCTGTTGGCGGGGTTACTACATTGGTGTGTACCTGTCCTATTGCCGGTAAACAGCTTAGCAGCAAACCAAGGAGTATAATTACTAATGAGACTCTTTGCTTTATAATTGTATGAATGGTGTTCATGATGGTGTTTCGTGGTTAGGTTTCGTTATGCGGTTAGTTCCCCTGGTAATGATAATCCATGCGTTTGATGATATTGCCATCTTTGTCCTTTATATTCATCAATCGCTGGAAGTTGTCATACTCATAATAACTTACCTCTCCCTTCGCATCAATATTGCTGGTTATGCCAATTGATGGGTTGTAAGTTCGGGTAGTTATTTGTGCACCTATAGGATATAACCGCAATTCATCAATATTTCCTGCTCCCGATATGGTAATAGTTGTTTGCCCTGTAACGCGATGTTCATAATAGGTCCAACCATTATTGGTTGCCCCTTTTAACGGATAACCTGTTATTGTACCTGTAATGGTATATGGCGTACTGTTCAATGTCCAGTATGATACTACATATGTTTTTGCTGCGGTCAATCCACTTTTACTTATGCTGCCATTACTTAATATATATGATTGACTGCCTGTAATTGCCTTAGTAGCATCCCTTGTTGCTGATGGTATGGTCCAATTACCGGTAACATCAGCCTCGAAAGAAGTGTAGGCGATGGATGTAATGTCTGCATTTTTAATTTCAGCTACAGGAAACAGGTTATTGTATCCCCAAATGTAACTTGTTGGGGTTCCTGAAGATTTTGATTGTGCTAAAATTCCGCCGTTTATATTGTAATTAGCAAAGCTTATTCGATTTTCATAACTGCCTGTTGTTTTTGTTTGTATGGTTGATGGTTCATAAACGTGGTTACCAAAATCTCCATAATTGTTCATTAGTCCTTCTAACAGTACATTATTTTTATAATAAGTTTGCTCTACCACCGGCTCAACAACATTGTCATTAATCATGGCCTGGTATGGGGTAGTGTTACCGGCAGCCACCATTTCGTGCGGGTATTTATAAACCATTTTCTGGTCAATACCATCACTGCCTATGGTATGTTTTTCACTAACCATCAGGTTAGTGGCATTGTTATATACATCATACTGTATACTTTTTACAGGATTATTGCCTGCCAGGTCATAATTAGTAGTGGTAACCGTATCAGGATAGATCCATTGAGCGGTATAACTATAAAGAGCCACATCGAAAGGGTCAAATTGTGTGGCTAACGGAGGGGTGCCCCATTCTGTTATGCCCCAGTCTTTTCTGATCGTGTAGTTATCCGCGAATTGTGTACGGCGAACATCTGTCACATAATGCGTTGCTACCTTGTTAATAAATTTATAGGTATAATTACCGTCTGTCCCACCCGTTGTAACGAAGGTCTGTTTTAAAGTTTCTAAGCCCATTGGGAAACCGGAACCTGTTAACGGCACCCCGGGAATATATCTTCCCTTGATCAACAATGCATCCGATCCCGGCGATACAAACTGATATTGGTGCTCAATGCCACCGTTTGCCCATTGGTCACCTTGTAATTCTATTACGTTTGAATACCAAACATGGCCACCTGAATAGTAACGTAAAGAATGCAGTGGCGTTGAATATGCGATAAAATAAGTACATTGTTTAATTGAGAGGTCAGCACAGGCACTTCCGTCAGTAAGCATGCTATAATAATCAGAAGGGTCAGAATGATACCTTATCCTGCCGGAAGATTGTGTTTGGGATGTGAGGGCAGCGTAAACATATTTTTTAACAAGTGCAGTACCGGTTAGTGGTGTTGATATATTCCTCAACAACCTTACACCACCAACCTGGTAGTTTGCTGTTACTGGTGGTAGGGCTATTCTATAAAACATTGTTGTACTTCCAGCCGCTGCCGCCCCATAAGCAGCAAGCTTTAAAGTGTAATTACCTACAGGCAGATCAATTACCCGGCTGTTTACCGAGTCGACGGGGGTAAGCTGGTTGTATATTTCGGTGCCGCTAGAATTGAGAATAGTCACAATCAGGTGTTGACGCCTCAGGTCATTTAATCCGGTGCCGCTATAAGGGCATGACATGTTCAGGGTTATATTTTGTTCAGCATAAATATTAAAGGGAAACGTAGTATCCACTTCACCATTGTCACCAGTTCCGGTTGCTGTTTTGTTTACAAATGTACTTGAGTACTGGCTGCGTGTTTCGTAAATTGTATTTGGTTCATATTGCAAACTGTCTGACCCTTTTGTAGGATAAGTTATTTTACTAAGCAATCCGTAATAGGCAAAACTACCATTCGGTTCCCTGTCTGCTGTTGCCGATGGAAAAACCGGAGAAATCTGTGGATTATTACTTGTTGGTATAAAATTATTGTTGTTAGCCCCGTTAAAATAGCCCCAGTAATCTTGCGCAAAGGACAAGCGTGAGGCCAGGCTATTGATGTTATAATAATTCATTTGGTGAGTTTGCGTTGGCATTCCGGGCGCATTCCGTGCAACAGATGTTAAAAACGGCCTATAACTTAAAATACTGCTATTTGAATAATAATTAAAATACGTAGAATTATTTGCGACCGTATATGCTAAAGTATAGTTATTTAAAGTAGTAAATTGTGTAGTATCAACTAATCCTTTACTAAGGAACTCAACCGATGTTAACAATGAATCACCAATAAGATCATTCCTGGAAGTATATTTAAAATTGACCCTTTCAAATCTCGAGCTTATAGATTTTAATATAACACCTGTGCTGGTTAATAAGCTCATACATGTTTGGTCCTCTGTACGGATAGGACATGCTGAACCACAGGCATAACCTGCCCCTGTACCCGGGGTTCTGATAATGGTTTGAGAAACACTGGTAAAATAGTCAAACGAAACCGGTTTGTAATCAAACCACACGTATTCTCCTGTGTAATGCTGAATAGCTTTTAAATACCATGCCGTGGCCCACGGGCTAAGAAAATTCTTACCACATCCATATGATGACGTTTTGGATGTTTCTGTTGCCAGGCTTCCTCCAAAGTAATATTTAGTGCCTTGCGGGTCAGTAATCCTTATCGTCCAGTCGCTTCCTGCAAACTCATTATGAAAATTAGTTTCTATTTTCAAGTTTTTAGCATCAATCAGTACAGCTTTCGTTCTGTTACCTGTAGAATTTGTATCCAAATAAAACTGGCCGGAATATCCATTAAAATTAAAACTGAAGATATCAACCTGGGTATCATTGCTGATGTTGCCAACAGAATTATTAAGGTAGTCAAATGAAGCCTGGCTACCATCATTAATATTTGCAGTCGGTTTCAACCAGGTTGAAAGCTCATCCGGGTTACCATTAACGGTTCTGGTAATAACCCCACCGGCTTCAAGCGTCCAGTTCATGCCTGTTCGGGATCCCGCCTGATCAAGCAAAATACCATTACCTGAATTATACGAAAGAAGGATCGGAACATCAACCTTGCCAGACTTAACATCACCTAAGGGAATTTTGGCATTAACTGAACCTGCGGACATATTGACAGGCAAACCACTATACCTGGTGAGCTCAAATGCATTGGGTGCAGCTGACAAAACCGTTGTTAATGATGGCGTATTAATAGAATTTTGCCCTGAAGTGGGAGGAGTTACACTGTTTGGAGAAAGCGCATTTAAACTCTTAGCTTTTTGCTGAGAATAAACATTAAATACACTAAAAAACAATACAAGAGAACAAGTGGATATGATCTTCTTTATCATATAATGAGGGAGTAATTTGTGATAAATTTTAAAGGCGTTGATCAATTATTGATATAAGCTGAAATAAGTGATTCAGTTGAAAAACCACACTATCTATGTCAAACTTTGAGGCAAAAAAAATCCACAACAATCCGAATGTCAGACTGCTAAAATTTTAAGATAAAGTAAAGCTAACTAAGAAGTGAGGTTTTTCAGTTAAGTATCTTTTTCAGGAAGAATTACTTATTAATTTTTGTTGCATTTTGCGATAGTTAGGTAAAATTTTAATTTTTCAGGGTGGGGTAACTCCTTCAGTAACAATGATAAACAAAAACTTATTTATTTCAAAAGTTATTTAGCTAAATATTAAAAGAAAATTCGTCTTTCATTAATTTATAACACCTACCTCTGCATATATCATTCATAATCAACATATTGAATTAATAGTTATTTCAATATCTCAAAATAAATCCCCATAACTATTTTTTTAACATCATCGTTCTTTGAATTTAACGCTATTGATTTATAGGATATTGAACGCACCACCCCAACACCTTTTGCTGCCTGCAATTGATTAAGCACTTTAGTCAAAGCAAAAAAATCACCCTCAAAACTCAATTTCTGAATAATGAATTTATCATTATGAAAAAGCGGATCAGCCAGCGGAACTTCGCTCAGCTTTACATGCTCTTTTTCGGCAATTATTGAAATGGTATTTATAATATTGCTTCTAAATGTAATGGTATCTGTTTTATAAGTACTAATGATCTTACTAAGGTTATTATTTTTCCTTTCGAGGTATGCCGGCTGAATGCTTAGGTCTGAGGCTTGTGCAATCTGAGTTTTTAATTGCTTATTGATCTGCCAGGCTTCAAGTGTTTTTTTAAATGCAAGCTGGTAGCTTATCAGCAACAAGATTATTACTGATGCGATAAACAGGTATTCTTTTTTAACAGGTAATTGTTTCAGCATCTCAATAATCAATTAATATAGTAAACTGCCCTGTGTTCTGTTCGCTATTAAATGTATAACTATCAAGCTGTACATTTTTTACCCATGCCTTTGTTTTAATTCTTGCTATCCACTCATTAACAGGGATTATCTTTTCAGAATTGCCTGTTATCCGAATTTTACGGGTATAAAATACAATTGATTTTTGGATCCGGCTTGCTGACATATCAACAGGATCAACAGCAGCTTCCTTCCAGGTAATTTCCTCAGGCAACAGGGATGCAATCTGATCAATGAGTGAGGCTTTGTTAATATTCCCCTCCCATCCCAGTGTTTTCAATAATGAATCTTTTTGCTGCACCTGGTCGTTAATTTGCTGTATCCCGCTTGAGCTTTGGGCCGTACGACTTACCTGTTCAGTTAGTTTAGCGTTTGACGAATTTAGCCCTGAAAACAAAAAGAAGTTGACCAGTAATAAGATAAAAAATATGGCGAGTGTAAGAAAGCCATAAACTTTCAGTTTTTTTTCTTCCAGTACCTTTTTTAGTTCCTCATTTAAACCTGGAACTTCTGCCTGCACGCCATCGATCTTTGCTGATAGAACCAATTGAAATGCGGATGCATAGGCAATTAATAATTTTTCACTAATACTTTCCGATTCAATCTTTAATGGGAATTCAGATGTCGTATTTTCATGGTACTTAACTGAGATCCATTCAGACTCCTCATTCCTGTGTATAATATGCCCGTCAAATATTACATCGTTGCCATAAACATTTAACTGAGCGGTAACATTTTGAACAGGAAAAGGCCCAAGACCAAGCATCAGTGCAATAAATCCCAATTCCTTTAACTGGCTGATCCACTTATCCGCCTCGGCTTTACGGACAACTGAAACAAAAGATTTATTACCGGAAATAAAATTCTGAACGTAAAAGTCTTCAATATTAGCGTTGGGAAGTATTTGGCTGAAGTTATGCTGATTGATTTCTTCTGTTTTTTCTATTTGTTTTTGCAGAATACCTTTCCCATATAAATTAAGCGAAACATATGATTTAACAGGTAAAAGCTTTTTTAGTTCATTAATGTCAGTAATATCCAATAATTTCTTTTGGAAAGAAAGCTGATCATTTTGAATACTTACAGCACATACATTAACAATATAATTCCCATCTTTTCCAATGGTTATACTGATGCCCGTTGCTTCGTTAATACCATAATATTGCTGCAGCATATTCATAGGTCAACGCATAATGGTTGATTTGATAAACAGCACAGTCACTACCTTGGAAGATGATTTGGTTCTGCTGCCAAAGATCCATTTTAGGATAGGGATTCTTGATAATATGGGAAATCCCGAGCCGCCGCTATCATTTTCTGTTCGTTCAATGCCACCAAGTAAAATGGTGTCTTCGCTATGTACCCGTAAGCTGGTCTCAAATTTACTGATGGACTGAGGGGGCGGAGAACCATCTGTAGGCACAGAGGTAAAATCTGAAATATTTACTTTTATACCAAGGGTTACCTGATCATCGCCGGAAACGAGCGGTTTAATATCAACCGATAAATTTGCCTCAACAGGAGTATACACGTTTGTGAAAACCGAGGCGCTTGTTGTTGCCGAAGGATAAAGATTCTGAGTGGTATTTTTGTAATACAGCTTACTCCCTATGCTTAAAGTTGCGGTATGCCCGTTCATAGTTGTTAGCTTTGGAACCGACCGGATATCAACGTTATTATTGGTTTCCAGCGCCTGCAGCCTTACATAAAAGTTAGGAACCACATGTCCCAGGTTAACAGAAGTAAATTTACTTATACTACTTAAAAAGCTATTGACTGAAGTGGCACTGAAGGTAAAATCTACCCCCGGTAACACTGTCCCTCCTGTTTTTATGCTGTCTGCTACACCTGCTGATATCCCGGTGGCGATCGACCTGCTTTTTCGAAAATCAATCATCGTGACCTCTATCAACACCACCGGCACCAGCACATCAAGCTGTTTAACAAAGTTTTCTATTTCGCGGATCTGCGCACTCGAACCGGATAATAACAAGGTATTCTGCTCCCTGAACTCTTTTATTTCAATTCCTTTTTTCCATTCGGCAGGAATCATGGCTACCACGGTATCAATGGCCCTGTTTTGCAAGTGGATAGATTTGAACGTCCGAAGCCCCTCAATCTTACGATCTCCTATGAGGTAAATACCGTCTTCTTCCTGGAAGGTATAATCGGTGCCTTTAAACAAAAGGGTTAAAAACTGATCATAAGAAACATCGTTTACATGAATATCTATTGTTCCCTTGATGTCAGAATAGATAGAATAATTAATTCCAAGTTCCTGGGATGCCTGTTTTACAAGGTTTATAATAGGCGAATTAACAGCATCGGCAGAAATTAGTTTCTGCCCGTTTACCATTTTGCTAAAAACGCCGGTTGAGCCATTACTTCCTGTATTTGAATTTGCAGGTTTAAAGGTTCGCCTTACAGATGTGTTCTTGTCGCCATTAATATATAATTCTTCGTTTTCTCCAAGCGGCTGAAAAAGGTAAAAATTATCGTTGGTTTTCACCATCTTTATCTCGTTTGAAAACGCGAGCTTATCTATAGCCGTTTCAAAAGGCGCTGCTGCGATAAAAGCGCTTACCCTTTTACTTTGAAGTGAATTGGGCACAACGACATTTTTGCCGGATATCTGCGTAATTTTCCGGGCAACGCTGGTGAGGCTGTCATTATCTAACGTTAAGGATAATGTATTTTCCGCATGGTTATAGCTTGCAATTATTTCCTTTACGGGCGGCTTTGCAAATTGGGCAGGATCAATGTATGGTGTAATGTAAATGATAGAGCCTGTTATCGCAATATCCAGGTTATATTTTTGCGCCAGGAACACTAAAATATTTGTTGCGGTTACATCCGTAAAATTATCATTAACCGGAAAACTCAGTTTGGGATCAACACTAATGCTTAAGCCATTGGCGCTTGAGATCCCCATCAGGTATTGTTGCAAGGAGCCATTAAGAAAAAGCTGCACCTTTTGATTCAGGCCCGGAACACTTCTCGAAAGGCTGTCCAGCTTTTTTTGGATAGCCTGGATACGACCATTCTGCTGCGCCATAATTTTAAACGGGCAGATAAGAAACAGCAGAATAAACACCGGCAAAGTAAATTTTTTATGCATTCAGTTGGGGTTCAATAGTTAAACAATAAAGGATAAATTTCATCTATTGATGTACCCCCTTCAAAAAATATATTAAATGCATTTTCGGCCAGCGTTTGGATTCCTCTTTCCTGTAAGAGGCTTTGAATATACATATTTCCATTCTTTATTTGCAGGGCAAGTTCCTGGTCAATTGGTATTACTTCATAAACAGCCTTACGGCCTTTATAACCGGTGTAATAGCATTGTTCACAACCATGAGCTTTATAGTGCTCAGTAACAATCTTATAGGGTTTAAATTGCTTAGGATACAGATCATTGCTGAATTTTTCACTTCTTTTACAATGCGGGCACAATAAACGGATCAGCCGTTGCGCTGCCGTTGTATTTAGTGTATTAGCCACTAAAAACGGTGGAACCCCCATGTCAGATAACCTGGATACTGTGCCCCAGGCGGAATTAGTGTGAATAGTAGATAATACCAGGTGACCTGTCAGCGCTGCCCGGATAGCCATGTTGGCGGTTTCAGTATCCCTTATTTCTCCAACCATTATCACATCAGGATCCTGCCTTAGGAATGTCCTTAACGCAGCCGCAAAATTTAACCCTATTGATTCTTTTAACTGAACCTGGTTAATTCCTTCTAGCGTATATTCAACCGGGTCTTCAATGGTTAGTATATTCCGGGTCTCTTTATTTAACAATTTGAGCGTGGCGTACAGCGTGGTTGTTTTACCGCTGCCTGTCGGGCCGCTGATGAGTAAAATGCCGTTTGGTTTTTTAACACCCTGCAAATAATTGTCCAGGTCGAATTTAGAAAAACCAAGGCTGTTCAGGTCGATATCTGTAGCATCGCTGTTGAGCAACCTTAAAACAACCTTTTCGCCAAAAAGGGTTGGCAGTACGGATACCCGGATATCAAATTGCTGATCCTGCTGTTTAAAATTGATACGGCCATCCTGCGGCAGCCGTTTTTCAGCAATATCAAGGTTGGCGTATATTTTTATTTTGTTGATCAGCGCCGGGTATTCATCCCGCTTTAACAAATACCGCTCCACCATCATCCCGTCAATACGGATCCTTACCCGGCATTTATTTTCATAGCTTTCTATATGAATATCGCTGCTTTTAAGCCCTTTTGCTTCCCTTATCAAATTCACCAGAAAATCATCGGCATTATTTATTTGGAGCTGTGACGATCCCTGTGCAGCGTTATCTTTTATGTAATATTTTGAAAGCAACCTGGCCACTTGGGTTGCCGGTAGCGGTTCAAGCCGTACATCCTGGTTAAGCAGCATTTCCAGTTCCGCAGATAATATATCTTTATCAACTGATTCCTCGCAATAAAGCAGGTAATGATCACTGGCCTTATGCTTTGGCAAAACCTTGTAATGCCATGCCTGATCCTTGGTCAGCCAATGGATATTTTCTGTTAAAAGCGTTATTTCCTCCATCACACTCATTTGTAAATCACTTTCAGCAGCCAGTTATCATTTGTTAAATTTAATGGCCAGATCCACCAGCAGGCACCCGAAAAAACTGCGAACACCAATGCCTGCAGGCCGGCCAGCGGCACCTGTTTGTTTATTTCTTTTGCCAAGAATTGCCAGACCAACCATATGATCAGCACCAGGATTAAACTGGTTATGTAAAAAAATAAAAAATTCAACACTGATAGGTAAAAGCAAAGCGTTAGCAGGAACAATACATCCCCCCAGCCCAATAGCCCTGCCGTTATGTTTGTCCATTTTTTACTCTTCACTGAAAAATATACTGATACAATTAAAAATTGAAACACAAGAAACCCAATATTAACAATTACTGATTGCCCCATCTCCGCAAATGCATGACCCTGCAATAACTGTAGTCCCAGAAACAACAATGTCAATACCGGGAACAGGAACCAGTAAACTGATCTTTCCTTAATGTCCTGGACGAAAATCATCAATAAAACGGCTTCAATAAAAAGTTTCAGCAGCAGCACTTAATCCGGGGTTACTTCGTGTAAGCTTTTGTCCTGGTCAATTTCCCAGACGTTAAAGGTGCCGTTGCCGTTAAAATCAACCACCGATGTAGCTTTTGCGGTAAAACCTGTATTGGTTGCACTGGTTATTTCTATGCGGTAATTTGCCCGGGCATCTTTTCCGTCAGTTACCAGCTTATCCTGTATAAAGCCTATCTCGGTTAAATCTTTTGAATATTTTGAGTGCTCATAAAAATAGCTTTGCTCCAGGGTTTGCACATGGTTTAGCTGTGTTTTTGCCTCCAGGCTTTTGGCTTTTGTAATAAGTGGCAGTAAGTTTGGCAGCGCCAGCAATATTAAAATACCGATGATCACCAGCACCACCAGGATCTCGGTAAGCGTATAGGCACTGACTTTTTTTTGTAATAAGGGGTCTCTAGCTTTCATTTGTTTATAGCAGCCTAAGCTAATTACATAATTGGAAAATGTCAAGTTTAATTATTAATAAATAATGTTTCCGTCGGTTTAGGCGTATTGTTTGAGCAGTGGCGGATAAACAACCCATCCAATGTACAACAGAAAGACTTACAAAATAAAGCTTATTCTGAATTTATATTTTGTGCTTATCAACAGCTGAAGCTACTACATTGTTGGCTACTAAGCAAGCAGGGCATGAATTTTAATAGGCTTTTATAATTATTGTTTATTGTTATTTATCGTTTATTATTTCCCCGATACAGAAAGCATTTAGTGTGTGATTATCAGGAAATTATATACTTTAAGGTGCAAATGAGTAACAAATCTACAATATAACTCATAATTTTTTAGGTCGAGGATTGCAAAGCCTTCTTAATCAGATGGACTCAGATTCCAAAAAACAGTTAGAAACTAATTCATAAACCTGTATTCAAGAGGCCCCTGCCCAACTTTTGTTTAAACAACCTTGCAAAATGAAGTAATAAATGATCGTTGGAAGGAAGAATTCGAAATGTGGCGATCAATAGGCAGGTTAGGCTAATTACCCATTCTGCCCAATTGAGTTAAAATCACCCATCTGTCTTATGCTAAATATCCACTCAATAGTTAACCATTGAATGGGTGGTAGTATTTGCTTTTTAGTAAGCCAACGACGAAGACAATTCGCGATATGCTATTGCCTGCTGCTGAAGCGTCGTCGCAACCTGCTCGGCTGTACCAACGGCATCTGCTCCGGCCAAAAAGCGGCTTGGTGGATTTTGCTCCTTTGTGATCGTTATAAGCGCCTGAGCTAATTTTGCAGGATCTCCAGGCTGCTGGGCATTCGCACCTTTCCAAAATTGCATTTCCTGCATCCTTGCTTCGTTGTAATCATCGATTGGGTGGTTTGCATAATTCGTTGATTCTTCAGTGAGTAATTCAGTACGGAAAAAGCATGGATTGACAATGGTGGTTTTGATACCAAATTGCTCGACCTCGGTTTGCAGCGATTCCATCCAGCCATCCACGCCAAATTTGGATGCGGCATAAGCGGAACAACATGTATAACCTACCAACCCTGCAGTTGAAGATATCGTAATGATATCCCAGAGCCTCAGCCACTTTTTCTGGGTTACGACCTCTTGCAATTACTTTGTGACCAGCCTCTATGGCGGCCTTAGTAATTTCAACGCCCATGCCACGCCCTGCGCCAGTAATAAGCCCAAATTTTTTATTATCTATATAATTTCTATTAAAATTTAATTTACGTTTAGATTAGTGAGCGATAAATCCTCCGTCGACAGGCAAAGCAGTAGGGATAACAAAGCTGGCTCCAGGACTACAGAGCCATGGAACTGCCTCAGCAATTTCCTCCGGACTGCCCAATCTTTCAATTGGTTGATCGAGCATGACTTGCTTCATTGCTGCCGGTGATATAGTGCCAAGGGCAGCGAACATTGGGGTGTCAATTACACCGGGACAAACTGCATTCACCCTGGTCCCACGGGATGCATATTCCAATCCGACGCTTTTTGTAAGTCCAATGACACCATGCTTAGTTCCGTGGTAAGCACTACGACCAGCTTGCCCAACAAGACCACCAAGCGAAGAGCAGTTAACAATGGCGCCGCTTCCCTGAGCTTCCATCTGTTTGATTTCGTGTTTCATGCAGGTCCAAACGCCTTTGAGGTTAATGGCATTCACTTTATCGAATTCCTCAACCGTCTCATCTGTGAAAATACTGGACGGACCGGCAATACCAGCATTGTTAAATGCCATATCCAAGCGACCAAAGGTGTCGGTCGTGTTCTTTTCACTGCCGCCCCCGCAGCAATGGTTTATAAGGGACGGGTTATTTATATACCGGCCATGACGAAGCGCCAACAGGGCATAATGGTTACGTAATGCATAACTGGTTTTGTTTTTCATCGGACGATATGGTAACCTGGACAGAGCCCACGCCGATCCTGATGAATGTTAAAACGTTTAGCTGGGCAAAGGATGATGCCTGGGCATCGCAGGTGATTGAACGGGACGGAAAGTTTTATTGGTACGCCGCAATAGAACATGCCACCATTCCTGGTAAAGCAATAGGCGTAGGCATTTCCGATAATCCAACAGGTCCGTTTGTTGATGCCAGGGGTACAGCATTGGTAACAAATGACATGATCAAAGCCTTAGATGATATTGATCCTACAGTGATGATTGATGACGATGGACAGGCCTGGTTATTTTGGGGAAATGGCATTTGCTATTACGCTAAATTGAAAAAAAACATGATTGAATTAGACGGATCGATCAAAACTATCACCTTGCCTCATTATACCGAAGCGCCGTGGATCCATAAACGAGATGGAGGGTACTACCTTTCGTATGCTTATGAGTTTCCTGAAAAGATAGCCTATGCCATGAGCCGGAATATTGAGGGGCCCTGGATCTATAAAGGTATAATTAACGAGCTGGCGGGGAACAGTAATACCAATCACCAGGCGATAATTGATTTTAAAGGTAAAAGCTACTTTATCTACCATAACGGAGCCCTTGCTGCTGATGAAGGCCGTTTTCACCGTTCAGTGTGTATTGATTATTTGTATTATAATAAAGATGGAACTATAAAGCGGGTAGTGATGACAACAGAAGGGGTTAAAAAGGTTAAATAATAGAAAAAAAGGGCTTCCATCTCACCTGAAGCGCCTTTTAATTAATCAATCAAAATCCCGGAGTAAAATCTCCCGTTTTTCTTTATTTCCAGATAGAATGCAGCCCGGTTAGCTTCAGGCTACTGACTTTCAGCATGTCTGCTGACGTTATTGCCAAATTATTAAAATCACTATTTGGAAAATAAATAACAGTCATTACTGTTAGCCCACCATCGGCAAACACCTCAACCGATGCCTTATCAACCACCAGGGTGATATCGGAACCTTTTACGGCTGTTAAACGTGGTGCTGTAAATCGCCCTGCAAAATCTTTTTGAAAATCCATTTTGCCGGCTTTTGTACGGTCAATATAATATTGATTTTTAACTGCATCATAGCCAATCAGCAACTCTTCGTTCTTTCCGTTTGATAACCTTACAGCGTAGTTTTTTAGTTTATCAAAACGTAACTTCAACATATACCTGCTTTCAAATCCCTTAACCCTTGCAGATAAATTAACGTTTTTATTTACCTGCACATTTTTTAATTCAGTAGTGTTAGTATAGATATTTTTCAGTTCAGCTACAGGTTGGGATTTTAATAAAAGGCCATTATCCGTTTGCTCCAAATTCAGCTCGCGCGGAATGGTCATAGCATTGCGCCAAACTTTTGTGGGTACCTGGTTAGCGTATTCCCAGTTACTCATCCAGCCTAAAAATATTTTGCGGTTGCCGGTATTGCTCCAGGTAATGCCGGCATATTCATCTGGGCCGTAATCAAGCCAGCGGGTTTGTGTATCAACAGGGGTAAACTTGTTCCCGTCAAAACTACCTGTAAAGTACTGGGTGGCCGAACCTCCGTTTGGCCCGCCGGGGTTAAGATTCACAATTAATATCCAATAGGTTTTTCCATTCAACTTTAAAGGAAAAAGATCCGGGCATTCCCATACCCCGCCATGGGCGCCAATTTCTTTTCCAAACTCACTTTCCTTTTTCCAATCCTTTAGGTTAGGTGAAGAATAGAAGGTAATATGGTCCAGGGTCGCAAGCGTCATCACCCACTTTTTCTCCTTTGCATACCACATTACTTTAGGGTCGCGAAAATCTTTGATCCCGGGATTTTTCAGCACCGGGTTACCTTTATACTTGATCCAGGTATTGCCATTATCAAGGCTATAAGCGAGACTTTCGTTCTGAAAGTTATCCCTGCCCTCCTTCTCCCCTTTTGGATCATGGTGCGTAAATATGGCTACCATAGGGATCTTCCCTTTTTTACCAAAACCCGAAGTGTTATTGGAATCAACCACCGCGCTGCCCGAAAATATATAACCCAAACTATCCGGATAAAGCGCAATCGGCAATTCCTTCCAATGCACCAGGTCCTTACTTACTGCGTGCCCCCAATGCATTGGCCCCCAAATAATATCCTTAGGATAATATTGGAAGAACAAGTGGTAAGCACCCTTGTAGTAAACCATCCCGTTAGGGTCATTTGTCCAATGTGCCTTTGGCGAAAAATGCAGCTGGGGGCGGTATTGTTCCGTGTATTTTTTTTGTATACGGTCCTGCGCATTACAAATACATGTTACTGTAATAAAGGCAATCAGCATTAATATGCCGCATTTAGTTTTCATAATTTAAGCTTTTAATGGGTTTGATTATCCGGCAGGGATATTTACTTATTTAAAAACAACCGGCATCCCGCCTGGTAAACCAAACCGGGGTGCAAGTTGTTTTTATTACCAATTTTAATAGCCCGGATTTTGTTTATATAAACCGTTGGTAAATGTAATTTCTGATTGCGGAATAGGAAGGTACTCATCTCTTCCGGCAGTAAATTTAGCTGTAGATAAAAATGGCCTTCTTACTTTTTCAATATTAATATAATCGTTCAATGTTTTTTCTGCAATTCCCCATCTCACTAAATCAAAAAAACGTTCGCCTTCGGTTGCAAACTCAAGGCGTCTCTCCCATTGTAATGCTTTGCGTGCGTAGGCCTGGGTCCAGTTTGCTGAAGTATATGGCTTTACATTATAATTTGAGGCAAAAGTACCATCCAGCTTTTTAAGCCTCCCGGTACTTGCCGCAGCCCTGTTCCTGATTTGATTAATTAATGGCAGCGCATTAGCCTGTTGCCCTAATTCAATATAAGCTTCGGCCTGCATTAATAAAATGTCGTCATACCTGAGGATATCATAGTTTTTTGCCGAACCCATAAATGGCCCAAGCTTAAAATATGATGAACTTGTAGCCAGCTGCTGGTTACGCATGGTATGAAAATTACCATAAACACCCGGATCGCGCACCCAACTGTTGCTGAATGGTTTTGTATTATCGTATTTATACGGATGCCCGTCAATGCCAACTGTATGATCTAACCGGGTATCAACTGTTGCGGTTGACAGGTCTGCAATACTATTATTAAAGGTATCAAAATTAGGTAACCCGTTTGTATCAGTTGTATAGGCGTTCACCAAGTTCTGACTTGCGGCATGAAAACCGCAGCACCCGTATTGAGGCGCACCATGTGGATAGTTTAACCCATCTTCAAAATTCAAACGACCGGCAGTAGTTCCATCATTGATTGTAAATTGTATCGCGAATACTGATTCAGGCCCGTTTTCAGTTTCAGGTAAAAAATTATCAGCAATATCATTGCTTAATGAATATTTACCGGAACCAATCACTGCTTGCGTAAGCGTAACCACTTCCTGTAATCTTGTTTGATTAATATTTATTACCTGGTGTTTATCATCCTGTTCATAAGCCTGGTATAATTTTAATTCTGCCAAATATGCCTCAGCAGCTAATTTATTAGCCCTGGCTAGTTCTGGTTGCGTATCGGGTAAATTGTCAATAGCATACTGAAAATCGGCGGCAATTTTATTCCATGATTCGTCGTTTGTTAACGTATTTGAAACCTTCAGGATATCTGCAGCAGTTGCATTTTCATCAAAAATCGGGATGTTTTTATATAACCGTTTCATCGTAAAATAACTATGTGCTCTTAAAAATCTCAATTCGGCCAAACGGATCTTTTTGTTTGGAAATTCAGCGTCTGAAAGTGAATTAACTGCTCTAAGCGCCACATTTGCCCTTGAAATAGATTTAAACAAATTTTTCCAGGTGCGCGAAACATATGAGTCCATTGATGGCGTAACCAGGTTGTAATGCTCCATCGCATCAACTTCGCCAACGTCACCTGTACCGCCACCACCTTTATAAGCATCATCTGAGCGAACGCTGCCATAAGCCCAATTGCTATATATAGGCCCTATCATATCACCATTCCCAATAGCTGCATAAGCTGCCGTTACCAAGCCCTCAACAGCGGTTGGCGATTTTAAATCTGTAGAAGACAGCACTCCCTTTGGAGTATAGTCTAATGCTTTTTTACAGGAGCCAAAAATCAAGAGCCCCGATAAAATAGTTGTTAATAATATTTTCGTTTTCATATCGAATATTTTTTCTTGTTAAAATGATGCGTTAATACCAAAACTGAAGATCCTGGGGACCGGAACCTGGTCGAGACTCAATCTTTCAGGATCGGGACTTAAATATTGCTTGCTTTTCAAAACAAATACGTTCTCGGCCATAGCAAATACCCGTAACCTGGTAAAGATTGCTTTAGGCTCTATGTTATATCCAACTTGAATATTCCGAACTTTGAAGTATGAAGTATTTACAATGAAATAGTCAGAAGTCCGTCCTTCATTATTATTGTCTTTAAGTGTTAATGCAGGTACGTTTGTGTTGGTATGCTGCGGTGTCCAACCATTAAATACGCCCGGGCCTACATTTTCCCTGCTATGCATCAGGTTGTTATAAAATGTATAGGGATCATATCCTTTTCTACCGGCAACACCAGATCCAAATATTGATAGGTCAAACCTTTTATAAGTCAAATCAATTCTTGCACCATACTCCAAAGCCGGTAGTGTAGTTCCGATCCAGGTTTGATCGTTAGCGTCAATTTTGCCGTCATGATTTATATCAACATAACGAATTCTTCCCGGCCCTGCACCTATTTGAGTGGGAGCAGCATCAACTTCGGCCTGAGATTGGAAAAGGCCATTGGTTTTATATCCAAAAATGTCAAATTGCGAATGGCCAATTATTGTATTGTCGATATTCCCCGGGTAAGCAGGCCTCACGTTCTCCGGTAAATTTGTGATCTTATCTCTGAAGTGGGAGAAGTTTAGCGTTACATTATAGTTGAAATCTCCTTTTTGTTGCCCATGGTAGGTTACTAAAAGCTCCCAACCCTTATTGCTTTTTGAAGCACCGTTAACTGTTTTAGTTTGCCCCTCGCCTAGTGCCGACGCAACCGGAGGAGTGATCAAAATGCCTGTAGTTTTCCTGGAAAAATAATCGAATGAACCGGAAATTTTCTCATTAAATATTGTAAAATCTACCCCTGCGTTTATTTCATCGGTAGTTTCCCATTTAAGTCCGGGGTTTGCTGCCTGGGTTTGAACAAAACCTGATGGTAAGGTTCCTGTATTAGCACCCGACAAAGAATATGCAGTTCCGATATTCATGTATTGTTCCCAAAATCCACCTACAAGCTGCGATAATGTAGTACCATACCGGGTATCGTAAAGGGCAAAACGCGACAGGTCACCAATTTCCTGGTTACCTACCCGGCCTACGCCAACTCTTGCTTTTAATTCAGAGAAAAAGGTTTTATTCTTCATGAAGCCTTCCCTGTCAATTCTCCACCCGGCCGAAGCGGCAGGAAAAATACCGTATTGATTATCAGTACCAAACCTTGAAGAACCGTCGCGGCGAACGGTAACTGACGCTAAATATTTATTGGAGTAGTTGTAATCCAAACGTCCAAACTCAGAAAGCAGCCTATTCCCAAGTGATGTACCTGTAACCGTTGTATTTCCTGTTCCTGCGTTTAATGTGAAATAATCTTCCGTTTGCAGAGCAAACCCTTGTTTTAAGGTTGTTTGATAATCAGTAAAGGTTTTGATGTATTCAGTACCAACCAATATTTTGAAATGATTATTGGCGTTCAAATCATAATTATATCTTAAAGTATTTGACCAGGTAGTACTTAAATAATGGTTTTGATCAAAAAATAAACTATTGGTTGTACGGTTTAAGGCCCCTTCCGAAAAAGTTGGTGTAATTATCTTATTTAAATAGTTCGCATTGTCAGCACCATAATTAGATTTGAAAAACAAATTCTTAATTGGCTGAATTTCTAAAAAAACATTTCCAAATGTGTTTAAACGATTCGCGTTATTCCATTTTGCGAGGTCCTGCATGTGCAAAGGATTGTTCCTATCAGAATAACCTGCACCCAATTCACCTGCATAAGTAGTCCCGTCTTTTTGGTAAACCGGGATAGTTGGAGCTAATGTAACCGCCAAAAATGGGGTTGATGCGCCACCCAGGTCGTTAGTTGTAAGGGTTTCGTTCGAGTTGGTAATTTTTAAATTAACGCCAAAAGTGGCTTTATTATTAAAAGAATGTGTTATTGCATTAATGCTCCCGGTTGTGCGCCCGTATTTGGTAAATTTAACAAGCCCGTTATTACTTATATGCCCAAAATTTATTTGAAGCGATGAATTTTTATTACCTACGGAGGCCGTTAAATCATTATTTGTAGCAATTGCCGTTTTATACAATACACTTTGCCAGTCAGTATTTCCTGCAGGTGTATTAGGATCCCCGCCCACAAAAGGTTTCACGGTAACGCTGTTTAAAACAGGGTTTTGATAATCATTATTCCAGTTAAAAGCATAGATGTCGCCATAACCGGCAGCAGGGTCCTGGCCATCATTTACAGAGGCTTGCCATAATGCCTTGCCCCTGTCAACAGCGCTTAACATTTTGAACCTTGAAGACTTTTCTGATTCAACTGATGTGCTGTTATTAAACTGAAACTGAACCTTATCCTGTGTATTCCCCCCATTTTTGGTAGTAACGATGATAACGCCATTTGAGGCCCGTGATCCGTAAATTGACTCGGCTGAGGCATCCTTTAGTACCTGGACAGATGCTATATTTGCAGGTGACAGGTTTTGAAATACTTCAGGCCTGGTAGTAGGAATCCCATCGATAATATACAAAGGGTTGTTGTTGCCTAAAGTATTGGCTCCCCTGATTAAAATCCTGCTGGTTCCCCCGTTAACTGATCCGTCTTTTTCAATAAACAAACCGGCAACCCTTCCTTGTAAAGCCTGCATGGTATTTCCCGAACTGTTGTTTTTTACCGGGGCCAGGTCAACAACTGACACCGCACCTATCAGGTCTTTCTTTCTTTCAGAAGTATAACCGGTTACAACCACTTCGTTAAGTGTGTTTTCCGCATCTTTAAATACAATATTAAGTACCTTCGTATCAGCAGCGATGGGAACAACTATTGATTTTGCACCCACATAAGAAAATCTTAACGACTGGCCGTTTTCTACAGCTATTTTGAATTTTCCATTAACATCTGAAACCGTTGATTTTTGGGTTTCAACAACCGCTATCGTAACTCCATCCAATGGTTTAGATGAGTTATCGGATACAGTCCCGGTAATGATTCGGGATTGCGCGTATCCTTCACTTATCAACAGGATAAGGAAAGAACAAATAAGTAATAATTTTCTCATTGATTTTTATTTAAGTATAATTGGTTGGTTTATTTAAAACATTTTGCTTTTAAAGCTTTCGTATTCTTCTATCCGGTAATCCGGGCAACCTCCTTTCTTTGTTGCAATAAAAGCCCCCATAGCTATTGCGTTTTTTAATATTATTTTAGGTTGTGCTTTTAAATAGTGATTGGCAATAAATGCAGCCAGGAATGAATCGCCACTGCCTATTGTATCCCGCACCTGCACTTCGTTTCCCCATAAATGGTATCCCTTTTTATTTGTATAGTAAGAGGCGCCGAATTCTCCCTTGGTGATGATCACTTCCCCGATATTAAAATGATCCTGGATAAATTTTACCTGGCTTGCCTCCTTATCCAATGGGCCATTGAAAATGATCTGTACCATTTCCAGCTCGGCCTGGTTAAGTTTTACGATATCGGCCTTTTCCAATAAAACTTTCAACAGGTCCTGTCCCATAAAAGGAGGCCGCAGGTTAATGTCAAATACTTTTATAGCATCGGTTTCAAGCAATCTGAAAAGCGTATCCCTCGAGGTTTCATTTCTGGAGGCCAAACTGCCGTACACGAAATAGGTTGATGAATTTATTACCGATTGGATCTGGTTGTTTTTGCCGATAAAATCCCAGGCAACCGGAAAAACAATTTCGTAGGAGGCCTCATTGCCATTCATTTTTGCTAAGACCTCGCTTGTAGGGTACTCGGTATCTACCTGTAAAAACTGCAAATTAATCCCCCATTCATCCATCAGGCGTACCAATCGCTCTCCGTTGCTGTCATCCCCAACCTTGCTTATAATACTGGTTGATAACCCCATTTTATTTAAATGATAGGCTACATTTAAAGGCGCCCCACCAGGTTGGGAACCTTCAGGGAGAACATCCCAAAGTACCTCACCATAACACATTGCCTTTGTTTTATTAGCTTCGTTGTTCATCTTGTTTGTTTTTAATGCATCACCAAAACACTGTTATCAATTTGCTCCAACGACTTGCCTTTTGTTTCGGGCATGATCTTCCAAACAAAAACCAGCTGCGCTACCATCATCACACCAAAAAACAGGAATGTATTTCCCCCGCCCAGTTTTTCGGCGAAGTATGGGAAGCTGAAAGCAATTAATGCTGCCATTATCCAATGAGTTGAACTTCCTAATGTTTGCCCCTGCGCTCTTACCTGGTTTGGAAATATTTCGGATATAAATACCCAGATAACGGCTCCCTGCGAGAAGGCGAAAAAAGCGATGAAAAGCATGATATAAACCGGTATGGCAAAGCCGCCAAAATCGCCCGCGTAAAAAGTATAGGAAACTAAAAACAAGGAGGTGATGAGCCCGATTGAACCAATTAACATAAGTACCCGCCGGCCCACTTTATCAATAATGCTTATAGCCAGAAGGGTGAATGTAAAATTGATGAGGCCTATTCCTACGGTTGAAAGAAGTGAGGAATGCGTCCCCAGACCGGCCATTTCAAAGATCCTTGGCGCGTAATAAATAATGGCATTAATACCCGAGACCTGGTTGAAAAATGCAAATGACATGGCCAGCATTACAGGTTTACTGTATCTCCCCGAAAACAGGCTTTCCTTTTTATGTTTCTTCCCTTCGCTGTCAAGCGCTGAATTTTGGATGGATATCAGTTCCTGGTCGCAATTAAGGGGGTTGATAATTCTTAGAATTGCTAATGCTTTTTCATTCGCCTGCTTTTTAAGGATCAGCCATCTCGGGCTCTCGGGAATATAACGGATCAATACCAGGAATACAAATGATGGTACGGCCTGAACACCCAGCATCCATCGCCATGAAGTCTCTCCTCCCTGCCCTATCAGGTAATTGGATAAATAGGAGATCAAAATTCCTAAAACAACATTGAATTGAAACAAGCCCACCAAACGGCCGCGGCGATCAGCCGGCGAAATTTCAGAAATATAAATAGGAGCAGTTACTGATGATACTCCAACACCTAATCCGCCTAATAAGCGGAAGATCAAAAACATATACCAGTTGTCGGCCAGTGCTGTTCCTAATGATGCCAGTAAGTAGGCTATTGCTACACAATACAGCGTATTTTTGCGCCCAAAACGATCTGATGGTTTTGAACCCAGCAAGGAACCTATCACTGTTCCGATTAATGCAATTGAAATGGTGAGGCCATGTTCAAACACATTTAAATTCCAGAATTGTTGAATTGATTTTTCGGCGCCCGATATTACTGCGGTATCAAAACCAAACAGGAAGCCACCAAGGGCCACGACCATGGACCAGGCCAGGACAGAATATTTAGTCATAAATTTAAAAGTATAATTGGTTTATTATGCTGCTAAGATGCCCGGAAGTTGGGTACAGGAGTTATTGCTATTGTTTCAAATTCATTAAAATTTATGAAATTTTTAAAACCACAATAAACAATTGATAATCAATAATTTAAAATTTGCTAAAATTAATGAGCGTGCAAAACCTTAAACCTGGTTACAATAGTTTTAAGTGTAGTTACATGCCAGCGCTTTAGTAGGGGGGCATGGTGATAAATAACATTTGAGATTTATGCTAATTATCATTAGCTTTAGGTTTACAGGAGCATCAGCTTATAGTCAGACAGAGTTAATAACCGTTATATTCCATTTAATTTCCCCCTATTATGTTAAATTATTACAGGTATATAAACCTGTTTTTTTCTTTTCATTGGAAAAGGATTTTCATGGCGATCTTTTGCTTTGCACTTTTCTCTTCATGTAACAAGCAAAATAACCACCCCCATTTTAAGATTGGTTTTTCACAATGCGTTGGGGCAGATCTGTGGCGCAGAACCATGCTCGAAGAAATGAGGATTGAACTTTCATTACACCCGGGTATTGAATTTGTTTATAAGGATGCGGATAATAACAGCGCTGTACAGATCAGGCAGGTTAAACAACTGCTTGACGATGATATTGATCTTTTAATCATATCTCCCAACGAAGCCAGGCCGCTTACACCAATTGTGGAGGAGGCTTTTAGTAAGGGAATCCCGGTAATTGTTATTGACCGTAAAACTTCATCAAACTTTTATACTGCCTATGTTGGGTCAAATAATTACGAAATAGGGAAACTCGCGGGTGATTATTTAGGCAGGACGGTAAAAACGAATGCTTCAGTAATGGAAATCCTGGGCTTACCGGGATCGTCTCCAACCATTGAAAGACAAAAAGGGTTTAGCGATGCACTAAAGAAATACCCTAATTTACACCTTGACAAACAATTATATTGTAACTGGTTAAAAGACACCACTAAAAAGAAACTGCTGCAAATTAGCGCTGAGCTAAAAAATATAGACATCGTTTTTGCCCATAATGATATGATGGCCCTGGGCGCCAAAGAGGTTTTTAAAAGCTTAAACCTGGATAGAAATATGAAATTTATTGGCGTTGATGCTTCACCGGGAACAGGTGGTGGTTTGCAGCTGATAGCCGGTAAACAATTAAATGCAAGCATGCTTTACCCTACAGGCGGTAAAGAGGCTATCAGAACTGCTTTTTCAATTTTAAATAAGACATCATTTAACAAAGAAAGCATTCAGCCTACACTGGTTATTGATTCATCAAACGTGCAATTAATGCAAATTCAATGGAATAGGATCAGCAGCCAGCAAAATGATATTGAAAGGCAACAAAGTTTGCTGGCAGAGCAGCAAAAAGTATACAACAGCCAAAGAGTTATTTTGAATATAATTGTAATAACCATGGTGGTTGCTATTGTATTTGGCGGCCTGGCATTTTTCCTGCTGAACGAAAACCGAAAAACCAATAAGAAACTGGAAGCCAAAAACTACGAAATTTTGAGCCAGCGTAACCAGTTAATAGAAATGTCGGCAAAAGCTGAAGTAGCTACAGAAGCCAAGTTAAATTTCTTTACAAATATTTCGCATGAGTTCAGGACGCCCTTAACATTAATACTATTGCCCCTTGAAGATTTAATTGCACAAATAAAAACTGATTCCGTTCAAAGTAAAAATCTTAAGCTGATCCATAAAAATGTGATCAGACTGTTGCGTTATGTTAACCAACTGATAGAATACCGGAAAATAGAATATGATAAGCTGAAGATCAGGGCTACTGAAAACAATCTTGTTCCGTTTGTTAAAGAGATTGTAAGCTCCTTTAATGATATGGCTGTTAAGAATAATATCAATCTACAGTTTACTTCATTTACCAATTCAATTATGATTTGGTTTGATGTAAACATGCTTGATAAAGTAATTTTCAACCTGCTTTCAAACGCTTTTAAATTCACAAAAAACAATGGATTAATTAAAATATCAATAAAAAAACCACAGGAGGCTGATGAAATAATCATAGAGGTAGAAGATAACGGCATTGGCATGACTGAAGAATCGGTATTGCATGCATTTGACATGTTTTACCAGGCTGATTCATATTCTTTTAAAGGATCGGGGCTTGGGTTATCTCTTTCCAAAGAGTTTATGAACCTGCATAAAGGCTCCCTTAAAGTTAAAAGCAAAAAAGGACAGGGAACTACCTTTACCATTAATTTACGTACGGGCGATAGCCACCTGCTTGAAGATGAAAAGTACACTCATAAAGGTCAGATCGAAAATATTTATGAACAGGAAAAAATTTACAACATAACCCTTGAAGATCTGCCAATACAACTAAACAAACCTGCTGGCGGGGTGATTAAAGAACAATCCATCTTAATTATTGAAGACAATACTGACCTATTAGCCTATTTAACATCGAAATTTGAAACGGACTATGAGGTTTTTGCAACAACAAACGGCAACGATGGCTTTAACCTGGCATTTGAAAAAATACCGGACATTATTATTTCGGATGTGGTTTTACCCGAACTCTCCGGGAAAGAAATAACGAATAAGCTTAAAACAGACATCAGAACATCACATATTCCCATTATTTTATTAACTGCTAAAGGGAGCCTTGAGCAGCAAATTGAAGGAATCCGCAACAAAGCGGATGTTTATATTGTAAAACCATTTAACTTTGACTACCTGCTTGAAAATGTTCGAAACCTTCTGAATAACCGGCAACTGCTAAAAGAACATTATTCGAGCGAATATCCAGGTGGCAACAAAGTGCCGGTATCCAAAAAGCTTGATAAAAAATTCCTGAATGAATTTTCAGGAATTGTTGAGGCCAATTTATCAAACGAAAAGTTTACTGTGGATGACATTTGCAAAAACATAGGCATTTCAAGGATCCAGCTTTACCGAAAAGTTAAAGCTTTACTCGGTTGTAGTATAACCGACTATATTTTGAGCAGACGGTTGCAAAAAGCCAAATACCTGTTATTAAATGAAGACCTGTCAATAGCCGAAGTAACTTATCAAACCGGATTTTCATCCCCCACGTATTTCTCAACTGTATTTAAAGGAAAATATGGGTGTACGCCAAGTGACTTCAAAAAGAATAATATTAATCAAAGTTGATAATTTCTAATAAAAATTACATTTGGAAAAAATGACTGAAAGCAATGGTAAAAGAAAAATGCTGTTTCTTAATGTTCATCATGCTTCAGTAGGTGCATTGATTTGGGAAAATATATTGATTGGCATCAGAATCTGAAGAATAACTAACGTTATGGTTGTCCATATTAGGTTATGCCTGTCAATTATAATGTTTTACTTTTTTTGGGGCTATTAGCATGTAAAAAACGGCTTGGGCTCTGTATTCAATCGCCAGTAATAAATGTTTATGACCTTATGGAAGTTACAGCTCCAATCAGCGGTTAAAACAAATAAAGCTTTGCTATAAATAAATTGTAAATTATACACTAATAACCAATAAATAAATTGGTTATGGTTAAATTCCATGTAAAAAATTTACTGAGGCATCAATTTTAAGTGAAATACAGAAGACCAATAGTGACCTGTTGAACCTGCAATAAAAAGAAAATTACTCAGGAAAATTAAACCTTTTTTTTTAATATAATTCAATTTACTTATTGTAAATCAATAATTTACATATTTTAATTGTTAGTATTTAAATTATTGATCCTGACTGAACAATTCTCTTGATTCGGGATGTAAATTACGGTCGTTTACCTGTATCTATTTTTTGTTTAAAGAGGAGTCGATAGACAATAAATGATATATAATTGTTTAATTAACACTAAATAATCTATCGCCTGTCGAAGCTGTCCTTATCCACAATATTGATGCATCGGGCTATGCTTGTTGGCATAAAATTCGATTGATTTAGTATTACATTGTAATATTCAGCTATTTCTGGTTGAAAAATGCTGTATTACCCCTTCTATTTTGCAAACCAGCCCCTTTTCGTTTCTTTTTTTTTCGATGACATTAGCCTTATAGTTAGCTCAATCGGTCTGCTAACCTATCAACCAGTTATATTAAATAAACATCATGAGAAGAAGTTCATTCGTAGCGCATGCTCTTGGAAAAGAGAAACCGCCATTAGAAAATCCCCCAAAAGTGCATCCGCGTTATAGAAACAATTACGCGATACCTTAATGCGGTACCAGTACGCCTGAGTTTTATTAATCGCAGCGTTTTTAGTTCTTATAACTAATCTACGAGATAAATGGAAATGGGTGCGCTTATAGATTTCAAGAATCATCACTTAGTCAACATCGTTGATCCCGCTAAAAAACCCTCAGTATCTCAACGCTAAATAGCTATAGCATGATCGCAAATCAAGCGTCCCGTCAATAAAGGCAACTGCACAGAAATCCTAATTATTAACCTATTTAATTATTGAAACCCAATTATGGAACAAAAAATACTCATTTCAAGTAATTTGTCTTCCGGCCGGTTTAGGGCAATATTCAAACCGCTGGCCTTAATATTACTGCCATTTGCAGTTTCTGCCTCAACTCCTGCGGCAACAAACCATTCACAAGCAGCGGCAAATTCTTTGTCGGTTTTAAAGAAAACCGCCATTACTGTAAAAGGTAACGTTGTTGATGCTTCAAACGGGCAGCCGCTGATTGGCGTATCTGTTGCGGTGAAAGGTACACCAATTGCAACAATTACCGACAGTAAAGGTAATTTTCAACTTTCCAACTTGCCTGATAACGCAGTTCTTGTCTTTTCCTATATCTCATTTGATAAGCTGGAAGTTGCGGTAAAAGGCCAAAACAATTTCGAAATCAAACTAAAGCCCTCCATGCAAACATTGAATGAAATAGTGGTGGTGGGTTATGGAACCCAGAAAAAAGCAAATTTAACCGGTTCCGTGGGCACAGTAAACACTCAAGACCTGGAAAGCCGGCCGTTAACAAATTCAAGCCAGGCGTTACAGGGTACCGTATCCGGTGTATACGCGCTTCAAAGTTCAGGAAAACCTGGTGATGATAAAACAGTTATAGATATCAGGGGTGTTGGGACCTTTGGCGACAACTCCCCCTTAGTGTTAGTTGACGGTTTCCCCGGTAACATTGGCGATGTAAATCCCAACGACTTGCAATCTATTTCGGTGCTAAAGGATGCCGCTTCCTCGGCCATTTATGGTAGCCGCGCCGCCAATGGTGTAATTCTGATAACCACTAAGCGGGGATCTGCCGGAAAAACCCGCGTCAATTATAGTGTGTACGCCGGCGTTCAAAGCCCAACAAGGCTGCCTGGTGTTCTGAACTCCATTCAATATACTGCACTTTACAATGAAGCGGCTGTAAATTCTGGCCAGGCGGCCCCTTTTTCAGACGCAACTATTGCCAAATATGCCGCCCATAACGACCCAATGTTTCCGGATATCAACTATTTTAAAGTTTACTACAATAACGCCAACATACAAAATCATCGCTTTAGTGTAACTGGCGGAAACGACAACGCTAATTATGCCTTTATGTTGGGGCATCTTAATCAGGATGGTATTCTTGTTGGAACAAACTATAAAAAAACCGATTTCCGATTAAATTTAGACACTTATCATCTTAAAGATAAACGACTACGTGTCTCCGGAAATATATCAGGCAATTATGGTCTTAAAACCGAACCAACTGATCTCTGGAGCGCTGAATGGTACTCAACACTGGCCCCAATACACCCCCTTAAGGATGCAAATGGCAATTGGGTATCTGTGAATGGTGAGCGGAATTTTTATGGTGAAATCAAGGAAGGAAGTACCAACATTACCAAAGGCTGGAACTTTAATGGTCAGGCAGAAGCTGAATATAAGTTATCGAATGATTTGAGTGCCCAGGTAACTTATGGATATGGCGCAGTTTATACTAATGGTAATGCTTTTCATGCCAATGTGACCTTACAAAATCAAAACGGAACCACAACTCAATTATCATCTAATCTCAACGTTACGAATGAAATTGACCTGCATTCATTGCTAACGGGACTCCTTAAATACAACAAAACCCTTGGCCGCCATTCAATTAACTTGTTGGGAGGCTATAGTGAAGAAGAATTTAGCTGGGACTGGCAAAGCGGTTACCGTGCTAGTTTTGTAAATAATACGCAACGCGTTTTAAGCCTGGGTGACGCAGCTACACAAACTAATAATGCGGGAAGTTATGACCTTGGTCTCCGCTCTTTTTTTGGCCGTTTTAACTATTCTTTTGATGGGAAATACTTATTTGAGGCCAATGTAAGGAGAGATGGTTCTTCAAGGTTCGCCCAGGGAAAACAATGGGGAACATTCCCATCGTTCTCTGGGGGCTGGGTAATTTCTAAGGAAAACTTTATGAAGGACGTAAAGTGGTTAGATTTTGCCAAATTACGGGCATCCTGGGGGCAGTTGGGGAATCAGAATGTGAATAACTATTACAACGGAAGCGATATTCTGAGTTCAGGCCAAAATTATTCATTCGGTGGCAATCTAAATTCCGGAGCTGCAATAACTGCAATGACGAACAAAAACTTAACCTGGGAGACCGCACAGCAATTAGACTTCGGTATAGATGTTTCATTGCATAATAACATTGAAATTACTGCCGATTATTTTGATAAAAAAACAAAAAATCTGCTGCTCACCCAACCAATTCCTTTAACTATTGCAGAATCTGCACCCTTAGCTAACGCAGGTGAGGTAGAAAATAAAGGTTTTGAAATAGGTGTTTCTTATAAAAAGACTTTTGATAACGGAATTAAGCTCAGAACTTCTTTAAACCTCTCACATATAGTGAATAAAATCACTGCAATGAATGTTCCTCAGCAATTTAACTCGCCAAAAGCAATTGTAGTAGGCTCGGCTATAAATTCTTTCTACGGTTATCAAATGACCGGTATTTACCAAATTTCAGATTTTACATGGCAAAACAACAGTGATCCGGCAACACCTTATGCAAACAGAGTATTTACCCTTAAGCCAGGCGTAGTTAAAGAAAGTGATTATAACGCTCAACCCGGAGACATTAAATATGCTGATTTGAATGGTGATGGTATAGTAGATATGAATCATGACCGTAAAATTATTGGAAAGCAGTTTCCTGACATAACTTATGCATTCAATTTTAACATTGCGTGGAAAGGCTTCGATCTGGGAGCTTTTTTGCAGGGCGTAAAGGGTATACAAGGTTATACATATTATGAAATTGCAACCCCTTTTAGCGGTTTCGCCAACACAGGCAGTTGGTGGTTGAACCGATGGACACCCACGAATCCTTCTAACACTATGCCACGCTTAACGTTAGACGGTAATAGAAACAATATTCATTCTTCTTTCTATGTAGAAGATGCGTCTTACTTACGTGTGAAAAATATCGAGTTGGGATATACCCTAAGTCCAACGGTAATCAAAAGAATTGGTTTAAGCTCGCTTAGGCTATATGTAAATGTTCAAAACGCATTCACCTTTACTAAGTTTAAAGGATTTGATCCGGAACAAACGACTGACCAGACCAGGGCAGAAGCTTTTCCGCAGGTTCGCGTCATGACCGCAGGTTTAAATGTTAATTTCTAAAAGACAAAAAATTATGAAAGCTATAAATAAAGTCTTAATTCTATTATTTGTTATTGGCCTCGCAAGTTGTAATAAAGATCTTCTGAACAAGACCCCTAAAGACCGGTTATCTCCGTCAACGTTTTTTAAAAACGAAACCCAGGTAAAAATGGCCCTCGTCGGGCTTTACAATGCATTGCCGCCAAACGCTACTCCCGGCCACTTTTACCAGTTTGAATTTGAATCTGATAATGGTTACTGCCAGGATTCATGGCAAGGTTCTAAAGAAGTTGGCGAGTGGCAAACTACAAGCACAAGCTGGGCGCCTTATGCAAAATGGACTCAAGATTACACCATTATTTCCAGGGCGAACGAATTCCTTCAAGATGTGGCGAACGCTACTATTGATGCCGCTGTTAAGGCTCAAATGTCTGGTGAAGCCAAGTTTCTGCGTGGTTACGCTTATGCCGACCTGATCACTTACTTTGGCGATGTCCCTCTTATTACTAAAGTTTTATCATTGTCTGATGCCTATGTGTCAAGAACACCAAAAGCAACGGTGTTAATTCAGGTTGTTAGTGATTTAACTGATGCAGCGGCCGCGCTACCTGCATCTTACTCCGGTTCGGATATTGGCCGTGCTACAAAAGGTGCAGCCCTGGCTTATAAAGCCAGGATTCTGCTATACAATCAACAATGGGCTGATGCTGCACAGGCGGCACAGGATGTGATCAACCTCAATGCGTATAGTTTATATGCAGATTATGGCAGTACTTTTGCCGAAGCGCATGAGGACAATAGTGAGGTGATTTTTGATATACAATATATCCCAACCACACAGCCCCAACCATGGCCCTCATCAGCTACGTCACTTAGTGTTTGGGGAACAGCAAACGTAAACGCTGACCTCATTGATTCTTATTATGCGACTAACGGATTGCCGATATCAAATCCGGCATCTGGTTACGATCCTCAAAATCCATTTGTTAACCGCGATCCCAGGTTAGCAGCATCTGTTGTGTTGCCAGGTTCACAGTGGGGGACTACAACTTACATTCCTGCAAAGGACCAAGTTCTATCAGGAGCACGTCCCAGAAAATATGCGGCTATCGGAATTGCGGATGTAAACAACTGCTCATTGAATACCATTTTAATGCGTTTAGCCGATGTTTACCTGATGCGGGCAGAAGCTTTGATTGAATCGGGCAGCACTTCATCCGAAATATACACGCTAATAGATAAAGTACGTGCACGTGTTAACATGCCTAAGGTGGAAAATGTAGAAGGTACCGGTTTAAGTCAAACTCAACTACGCGCAATAGTGCGGCACGAACGTCGCGTTGAGTTTTACAATGAAGGGACCCGTTACGCCGACATGTTACGTTGGAAAGACGAATCTTTGGTTCATGACGTTTATGGATTTAACGTATCCTTGCTTTCCAATCCTGCAAATCCATCAACATGGACATTTGCACGTGTTAAATTGGAAACAAGAGTTTTCAATCCGGCTAAAGGATGGTTATGGCCTGTACCTCAAGGTGATATTGATATCAACAAAAAATTGCTACCTAACAACCCCGGATACTGATTTGAGAACTGATATACACAGTTTTATTTATTCTTGCTGTAGCTGGGTTTATTTTTTGCAGCAATAAGACTTAACCCTTAATAAATGACCGAATTCAGGTTGTTTATTAAGGGTTTTGTATTTTGCGCATAACGTCAAAATACGTTGATGTAATTTATAGTAATATCAACAGTTTTAACTTTATCATTTTCTTTATATGGCAACTACTATCATGAAAGCGTATTCTATCCTATCAAGCATGCGTAAAAACCCCGCCTTATCATTTGCCGTAGTTCGATATTGATTGTATTTCACTCTGAAGCCATTAGCATAAACAGCGTTAGGGTAAGGTTGATTTACCTTGCTAACCGTATGCCCACTGGTGACATAGACGATGGCAACCCATCTGTTTTTTAACATCGTGGTGAAGTTTAGCCAATCGTTGATTGATTTTGGTTCCTGTACACGGCCCGGCTTGTGTACTGCTTGTAAAAAAGAATGCTGTTTTGGTAATGAGTACGGAAAATACTATTAAGGCTATACCGGTTAAATTACAGCCAACAGATGTTTTTTTGAGTAAATTACAAATACAAAGGTATGCCTTCGGGCTTTAGTCCTGGCACTTCGAGATCGTTAGAAACTCATCGCCCCACACTTCAGTGATCATCATATCGCTTCTACAGAACCGATCATCCATTTACGGATGAATACAATTTCACCGATAAGCGCCTGTCCTCCTTATGGAAGGGAACTACCCGATCAATTATAAAAGGAGCCGCTATTACGTCGAGACTTCGACGGAAACGCTTGCCAAAAACGCCAATCATATGGAATTATTGGAGGACCATAATTTTTTTACTTTTCCATAAGTATCATTTCATGGATTTTGCCGGCAAGATGGCCCATTATAAGTTACTTTTCCTTGACTGTCACATGTAATGCGGCGCTTTGCCTTAATTGACATTGAGCTTTTTCCAATTTTTCAGTAGCCGCTGTAATTCTTTTTCGGTAATGGGCATAACGGTTCCATGCCTGGGATTAAAGTTCATACTCACATCCTGATCTACCGCCTTGAAATGTTCAAGTTCCTTGCTGAAAGTGAATTGGTAACGCCCGCTTGTATACATATCATACATCAAAATAAAACCGCTCCCGTTGATCAGGCTGAATACGCCTGAACCCTCTACCGGAAGATCGGTTTGCTGCAGATATCTGTCTTCCAAACTGTAAACGCCGGTAAGTTGCGCAGAAACGGCCTGTTTAATCCCATTGCCATTGCCTTCGGTTTTAAAAAAAAGATGATAGATTCCATCATGGAAAATTATGTCTGCGTCGATACTTGACTTCTGGTCTGGAAGAGAAAACAATACTTTAGGTTCGGTTGTCAAATCAGTAAATGCCGCGTTTGCATATGCATAATAGATTCGATCCGGGCCTGCGCCATATTTCATTGACCAATAGACCATGTATTTCTGCTGTACAGGGTCGAAAATTGTCTGAGGCGCCCACACCCGGAGCAGGCTATCCTGGTTCGGGTATTTTTGTTGAATATTGATCGCTTTGGAAGACCAGTGGATCAGATCCTCTGATTTTAACAATACCATTCCACGGTTGGAGTTCCAGCCGTTTGCAGATACCATGTCGGTGGCCACCATATAAAATGTCTTACCATCGTTGCCTCTCAGAATATGCGGGTCCCTGACACCGCCGGTTTCGCTGATTGCTACGGAAGAAAAAATCGCTTTGTTATTGTTAAGCGCCGCAAAACGATACCCATCCGTACTGGTGGCAAAATGGATTGATTCCTCCGCACGATCATTCCCAGTAAAGTAGACGAACAGATAACCCGAATAGCCCTGTTTACCAGCATTTGTTTGTGCAGATGCCGTACGAACCCACCCTGATAAGATTAGCAGAGACGCTAGTTTGAAGACGACAGTTATATACCTTGAGATTTTCTTTTTCATGTTAATGTATTCAGCAAAAAAACTATTGTAGTTGGTCAAGAATGGGTTTATCCAAAGCATCCATTGTTTTTTGTGGTTTGAGTAATTCAAACACGACGATTTCATTTGAGCCGGTCTTTAACCACTCTGCCGGAACATACAGGGTTTGCTGAGGGCCAACAGACCAGTATCTTCCCAAGCTATGTCCATTTACCCATGCTACACCCTTGCCCCAATGGCTCATATCCAGGTAAGTATCGGCCGCGGCTTTTAAGTTGAAAATTCCTTTTCTTACAACAGGTATATCATCCACTTTTTTAGCGGTGTATGTTATACCGCTTACCTTGCTAAATGGCAAACTGTACATAGCCCAGTTGTAAACTTCCTTACCATTAAACAGTACGCGTTGGGTTATTCCTTTTTTGTTATGAAGAAGATATGGCCCAAAGTTTATGCGGCCCAGGTTCTCCACCAGAATATCTAATTTCACCCTCCCCGATGGCAAAACAAGCCGAAGGCTGTCTTGATTATGTCGCCTGTCTAAAACCCCCACCCGTTTTCCGTTCACCATAATAACGGCATAATCACGCAGTTCGTTAAGTTTTAGCAGCCCCTCTCTCCCGCCTGTTAAAGTGCTTCGGTATAAAACAAAGCCGTAGTCCTGATTCAAATCTTCAAAAGTTAACGGGGTTTTATTCAGCACAGGTTTTGGTAATATATTCAACAAACCTACCGACTGATTTAACTTAATGCCAGGAACGGCCATAGACGGTTTAGCGACGGGCACGGCTGGCAATGTTTGCCCGGCAGGAAGATGTTTTGCGATAACGCTCCTGAATAGCATAAATTTAGGCGTAGCGTTACCTGCCTCATCGAGCGGTGCGTCATAATCATAGCTGCTTATCTGGGGTTCAAAAGGGTGAGTATCGTTATAGTTTGCACCATTCATAAAACCTCGGGTAGTGCCACCATGAAACATGTACATATTAATAGAAATACCTGCTGATAATACGCTATCCAATCTGCCTGTATAACTTTCGGCAGGCACAGTATGATGTTTTGTTCCCCACCAGTCAAACCATGCCGGATACCACTCCGCTATATAAAAAGGCCCCTTGCCATCATGATTCTCACTAATCAGTTTCTTCACCTTTGCCGGATTATCAATACCATTAATAGCCGACAGCAAACCGGGCAAATGCCCATTTTCTATAGCTTCAGGAGGATCGCAGGTATATAGCAATCCATCGAAACCCGCTTCTTTAAACAACCGCTGATTGACGGCCAAATATTCCTTATCGTTGCCGTAAGAGCCATACTCATTTTCAATTTGCACCATTAAAATGTTCCCACCATGATTAACTTGCAATGGTGCCAGCTGCTTACCCACTTCTTTAATGTAAGTTTCATATTCCTTCAGATACTTAGCCTCTTTGCTACGCACCACCAATCCTTTTTCATTTTGAAGCCAATACGGATACCCGCCAAATTCCCATTCGGCGCACACATAGGGGCTGGGGCGTAAAATCACCCAAAGGCCTTCTTCCCTGGCTATTTTTACAAATTCAGCCACATCGTTATTGCCGCTGAAGTCAAACTTGCCTTTTTGGGGTTCGTGCAGGTTCCAGAATACGTAGGTGCCGATTGTATTCAGGCCCATAGCCTTCGCCATTTTCATACGTGCGCGCCATGCCTCGCGCGGCACACGGGGATAATGCATTTCGCCCGAAATCATTTGGAAGGGCTTACCATCGAGCAGAAAGTCGCTACCGCCTAATGCGAATTGATGTTTAGGTTGGGCTTTACCAGCCTGGCCGAAAAGAAGCAACCCGGCAATTTGAAGAATAAAAAAAAATCTCATTAATATTATGTTTAGTTACAATTTTTAAGTGTTATGACACGATATGTTATTTGTTTATAGCGTTATTCATATGGTTTAAGTTTACGAAGTAGCTAACTCAACTGAACAGCACACAGCACAACTTTTGCTGTAGCCACAATGGTTTGTTGAGAATTGCGCTAATTGGTTTTGCATTGCTAAAGTGGATGTAAATTCAGTATTTCAAAAGGGGATGAATTATCAAAATTAAAGGGGTAAAAAAGGAAAAACCGGCTTTCCTGAATAAAATTCAAGAAAGTGATTGCCGCCCCGATGCAATTGCAGTAATATCATCCCCGTAAAACTTTTCTTTAAGATGAAAGAAAAGTTAAAAAACAACCCGACTTTCAGGAACAATTAAGGATATATTCCTTTCCTGGTTTTTTTTGAATCCGAACGATGATTGACCATATCACTTTTGAAGTTCTTTCGGAATCTTTTAATGTATTCAGAAGGGTTTAAGTCAAATAGTTTTTTAAATTGTTCTCTAAAATATTTAATGTCTTTGATCCCTACCGCGTCTGCTGTTTCTAATATATTTAAATCGCTATGTACAAATAGTTGTGCTGCTTTCCTAAGCCTGATAGCCCTTATAAAGTTGTTTGCAGATTGGCCGGATATCATTTTAATTTTTTTGCAGATACTTGAATACGACAAATTTAACTCAGAAGCGAGCATTTGAAGATTGAAATTCGGATCGGTCAAATGTCGTTCGATAATTCTAATGCATGATTCCAAAAACACCTTATACTCAATAGAAACCTTGTGAGGATTATTGTTTAAGGTAATTTCGTTGTAAAAATATTGCTGAAGCGTATTTTTACTTTTAAGAAGTCCATGAACGCGCGCTTTAAGAATGTTTTTGTCGAACGGCTTTCCGATGTAGTCATCCGCACCACCTTCTATCCCCTTTAGCTTGATTTCAGTGGAAGCGCTGGCAGTTAGCAAAATCACAGGTATATGAGCAGTTGTTATATTCTCCTTAATGGCGGAACAAACTTCTATCCCGGTTAAGCCATTCATCATTACATCACATATAACGATATCAGGCCATTGTTCATTTAAAATTTTAAGGCCTTCTTCACCGCTGCCCGCGTCAAGCACATTATATTCCAGCTTAAATAGCTGCCGGATATATTCCCTCATGTCTTCGTTGTCGTCGATAATGAGTAATGACTTAAAATCCACTGCTATCTGCTCGTCCGATGGGTCGTTGGCTGTAGCGACCAAAGTATTCGCAGAGATTTCACTATCAATTAGCTCTTTTAAGAAAACAGAACTCGCAGACGGATGCTCTAAGATGATTTGATCTTTCAAATGCGAACGACCCTTTCTTAAAGTAATGGTGAAGGTAGTGCCTTTACCGAATTCACTTATATAATCTATCGAACCACCATGGCGTTCAACAAAAGTTTTCACCAGGTAAAGCCCAATACCAAAACCGCCGTTGGAATTACCACTCGCATCAGCAACTTGATAAAAACGATCAAAAAGCTTTTCGCCAACTTCAATTGGAATACCGAAACCCGAATCCTGAATTTTGACAGATACACTTTCTTCACTCTCTTCGGTAATGATCCTGATCACACCCCGTTCAGGTGTAAATTTAATTGCATTTGAAAGCAGATTAAATAGTACAATTTCGATTTTTTCCCTATCTGCAAAAATGTTTAAATAATCAGATGATGACACAAATTCAAAGAGAATATTTTTACGCTTTGCTTCATGCGTAAAACATAAATAAACCTCCTTACACAAGTCAATGATATTAAGATTACTCCATCTTAACTCGCCTGACTCTGACTCTGCTGTTTTAAACAGTAACAGCTGATCCACTAAACCTAACAAACGCCGTGCATTGCGGTAAACAATTGTTAAGGTGGGGGTATCAGCCTCCTTTTTATCGCCATACAGAAGATCTTTAATGGGATTGATTATTAATGTGAGTGGCGTCCTGAATTCGTGGGAAATATTCGTAAAGAATGATGATTTCTTTTTACTGAGTTCCTTTTCCTGTTCGCTTTCAAAGTGTGCAATTTGAATTTCATACTTCAGTTTAGCCTGACGGTCTTTATATCTTAAATAGGCATAGATAAGTCCGGCAACAACTATTGCGTAAATTGTGTAAGCCCACCAGGTCAGATACCAGGGTGGTGTTATGATGATCGTTAAAGATTTTGGATGTTTATTCCAAACACCATCATTGTTACTTCCAATTACCTTAAAAACGTAAATCCCGGGGTTAAGATTGGTATAGGTTACCCGTCTTTGTCTTCCTCCAAAAATCCATTTTTTATCGAAGCCTTCCAACATATACTCGTAGAGATTCTTTTCTGAATGAGTGTAGTTAAGCGCTACAAATTCAATGGAAAACACGCTTTGTCCATAATCAAGCGTGACCGTATCAGCCCTATTGATCACTTTATTGATTGGAGAATTTGGTCCGGGCTGAACCGACTTGTTAAACACCTGAAAATCGACAAAGTAAATTTCCGGTGTCTTTTTATTAAGCTTTATTTTTTTCGGATCGAAAAATACTATACCCGAATTTCCGCCTAAGTAAATTTGATCATTGGTTGTTCTGTATATCAATGAGTGTGAAAAAACGCCGTCGCCTTCATCAAAGTTCGTTACCGACAACGTTCTGGGGTCAAATTTGGATAATCCAGTCGTGGTATTAACCCAAAGGATCCCATTACTATCTTCGACAAGATTGTTAAAAACGTTATTTGCAAAACCATCCTTACGCGAGTATACAACAAAAGTATCTGTTTGGAAGACGTATTTATTCAGACCATCAGCAGTGCAAATCCAAATATTTTTATTACTATCCTCAAAAAGACATTTAATAATGTTACTGCTTAAACTTCCATTTTTCTTATCGTTAAATGTATAATGATGAAATATTTGGGTTTTAGGATCAAAACGGTCAACGCCATTGCCATCCGTCCCTATCCAAACGTCGCCGTTTTTATCTTTTAACAAACTATAAATGTGATTGCTGGCAATTGAATTTGGATTTTTTTCGTCATTATAATAGTGCGTAAATTGTTTTTTTTCGTCATTATAAATCTTAAGTCCGGCATCTGTCGCAAGCCAGTATTCATGAGGATTTACTTCAAGGATATCTCTGAAAACATCTTCGTTATATAAGTTTCCAAGTGCAGAATGATGAAAGTGATGACTAAATGTATTGGTTTTAGCATCGAATTTGTCAAATCCGTTTTCTGTCGCCATCCATAGCGCCCCTTCATTGTCAAGGTAAAGCTTGCTGATTTGATTACTTGCTAAACTGAACGGGGAATGCGTATGAGTGAATATTTTAGTTGTTTTAGTTTGCAAATCATGTTGATAAAGACCGTTGTTAGTTCCAAGCCATAAAACTGAGCCTTTCAACAACATGCTTTTTACATCATTAGGTTTAATAGACAGCGGCGAGAAGTGGAATTTATACTGTGTAAAATCAAGTTTTGTTAAACCTTCCTTACCGCAAAGCCATACTATACCGGCTTTGTCGTTGTAAACATACCCATCTGCGGTACTGCTTATCTCGTCAATTTTCGTCCATATGTTGTTGTCCTTATTTACGAAATAGAATCCGGCATTACTTCCAACTATTAAGTATGCGTCATTTAATTCCCCGATACTGAAAGCCGCTTTATTCTGATTGTTAGGGCTTTGATAAGTAGTGTAATGCAGGTTGCTGAGGTCAAAACAAAAAAGCCCGACCCAATAGGTACCGACCCATATACAATGCCTCTTATGATCATAACAGAGCGTCCATATGTCATTTGGATTTTTTTCGTGAGGGAGTTGAACTTGAGGGTAATTAAAAAAGTGTTTTTTGAGCTTATCAAATTTAATCAGTCCACCGCTCCAATTCCCAAGCCACAAATTATTATCAGCATCTTCAATAATGGCATTAACAGACTTTCCTTTTATTGCAAATGGGTTTCTTACATCGGGTTTATATACAATAAATGTGCGGTTACTTTTGACAAATTGATTAAAACCATCATCAGTCCCTGTCCAAACCGATCCTTGCCGATCGCAAAAAATAGAAAATATTTTGTTGTTGCTGATTGTACCCTTCCTATTTTCACTATGGTAGAATCGCTGAAATTTTTCGGTTACCGGGTCCAAAACATTTAGTCCATCCATTGTACCTACCCATATCCTGCCATCTTTGTCTTCGGCAAGGGCATTGATGAAGTTTGAACTGATGGTGCTGCTATCACCAGGAATATTTATGAAGTATTTGAAGGTGTAACCATCAAATTTACAGAGGCCATTATCAGTCCCTACCCACATGTATCCCTGTTTATCTTTAAGAGCTACCGTTATATTTTCTGAGAGTAAACCATCATGGGTTGTGTAAGACTTTAACGCATAACCGTTCACACCCTTCGGTATGATGAACGTCATATCTTGCGCCTCTGCAAGGAATACGCACATAATGTTAAAAACCAAACAAACAAAGATTCTCTTCCAATTCATATCGGCTGCCGGCAAACTCTAATTAAAATTTATTTCACAGGTCTCTATCAGGGCCTTGCAATTAACAGAAATGTCCCAAAACTTGCTATACAATCAGTTGAAGCCTTCTACTAATTTTTTAAAAATCAACACAAATTATATTTACCGAAAAGAAAGTACCATTAGCGTTAACTATTGCTTATTCAATTCGGAATAAATATTAACTATACAGGGTGTGCGGCTATCGCTAAAAAAAGCGTTGCGTTTATAAATGTAAATATCGCGCAATCCAACTGTTCAAAACATCAGTCTCAAGATTCAGATATTATCAGAAACTTCTATTTTGCGATAGAGCATAGTGTTTATAATAGGCCGAATGTAAATAAATTTTAAGTGTTATTTTAACAATTTTTATAAAAATCAACAACAAGGCTATCTCATTGAGCTGTAGCTTTTTTTATAGCTAATTTAAATTTCGATTCGTCCCCTTTCCTGCCTGCAAAATATTTAAATTTAGTGTTAAAACTACAATAAATAGCATTTTACCCCCATAATATTGAGCTATTGCCCCCTTTACAATTTTTCTATTTTCCGGAGCTTTACCGTAACCAATTTAAACTAACCGTTCCCCCAATTATCGTTGTTTAAGGCAGCCTTTAACAACGATAATTTCAAGATTAAAACTGAAGTACAGGATTTTATGTCAGATGTGCGAACCATGGCTTTCTATACGCCGATAATTAATTTACAGGATTCCGTGCCGAATTTAGGCTGGGTTATCACGGTGTTGCCTGATTGCATTTTTGTATCCTTATTCGTTTTCAGCAGTCCGTTACAGGTTACAATTATAAATAACTTTCAAACACTTAACCAATTATCAATTAATTTCAATTCACAGTTATGAGAAACAAAATCAAAATTCCATTCCTATTATTTCTTACCTTTTACTTAGCCGGATGTTCAAAAAAAGAAATCCAACCCCGGATTTCCCAGCCGTTAACCATCTCGAACAACTTAGCTTTAGCCACAAGTAACACAAATGGCTTTAGAGGTATCAACTGGGCCGACCCCAATGGAAATGATGCATCAAATCGTGTTGTGCTGCCCAGCGGTATGACGAGTACAATAACGGCAACTGCAGCAGCAGCCGTTGGCACAAGAATTTCTAATGCATTGAAAGCAAGCGGAGGAACAACTATCCGCATGCCTATTAATCCATGGACACCACAAAACTCAAGTTATTGGACGGCCTATCAATCTGCAATCAATGCAATTGTAGCAAACGGCTGTAATGTAATCCTATGTTATTGGCCGGTTAGCGTTCATCATGTTCCTGATACTACGCAATGGAAAACTATGTGGACGAGCGTGAATCAGGTTTATAAGAATAATAGTTCTGTACTTTATGAGCCAATCAACGAACCCGTTGACTATTCAAGCACCGACTTATGCAATTTATATGCAAACTTTCTAACAACATTTAGCCCTGCTATTGGTAAATGTGTATTGGATGGAACCGGATATGCTACAGATGTTACTGCAGTTGGCGCGGATAGCCGGTTAACTAACCAATACCTGGCTCTGCATAGTTATTGGTGGTTTTGGGGGTCTTATAATGTTTGGAGCAGCTACTATAATATAATGTCGTCCAAGGTCGGCTCCTATGCTGCCAGAACAATCATTACTGAGATCGGTGTTGAAACCTACCGAAATATTGGTTTTTATTGGCAATGGGGTACCGGTGTTGAAGAAGATCAGGCTCTTATTACCGGCGGTTTATCTTATGCAAAAGACAACAGCATGGGTACCATAGCCTGGTCCGGTGTAAATGATATTGATACTTATCGGTGGTATGTTTCAAATACCAATCTCACAGAAGTGAGCCCTGGTGCTGCCAATATGTTCAGATGGTCATGGAAATTAACGACAGCGGCTGTTTGGCAAGGCCCTGTAGCTGATTCCCGTTATCAACTGAAGAATCGCGCTTCAGGTATTTGTTTAGATAACTTAGGGAATACCAGTGACGGCTCAGCCACCGGATTATGGGCAAGTTCAACAAGCGATAACCAAAAATGGAACATTAGCTACACCGCCGGCTATTATACACTCAGCTGCCAAAACGGAAGAGGTTGTTTAGACGTTAGTAGTAATACCAGCGACGGCTCAACTGTTTTACACTATGGAACAGACACCAATAACTCGCAGCGGTGGTCATTGGTTTCAACCGGAGATGGTTATTACCGTGTTATTAACCTTCAAACAGGTAAATGCCTTGATACCGGCGGCAATACGACAAACGGCTCGTCTGTTCAGCAATGGTACAACGGTTCCAGCTATAACCAGCAATGGCAATTAATTCCGTTGTAATTATTGGGCGTTAAATCTTATCATATCTGGAGCGGAACACGCCATGGTTTTCATGGCGTGTTTTTCTTTTTAGCTACTTATGGTAGAGTAGGCAAGGCCATTTCAGCCCAAGCCCCTCACAGAGCCATACGTGAAACTCTCGCTTCATATGACCCTTGTTATCCCTTGTTATCCCATGTTATTGCTGTTCACCTTTTGCTTTAGCTAAGGCTTTTGAGATCTTTTGCCTTTGTAATTTGCCCGACTGCGGGTAAATTTCATTCCAGTCCGCACTTAAGCAATTAATATACTACAAAAACATCCGTTATTTAAGAAATATAATGACAAAACATAGGATAGCCGTGCTTCCTTCATTTTTCAGCATCCGGAAGATCCTGCAAAAGAAGTGCAATTGGAATTTGTTATGTTCAATTGTAAAGACGACATTCAAAATTTCAAGAATATCCTCATCGCCGTCAATAATAAGTATTCTTTTGGGGTTATCCTGAGAAAGTTAAAAGCAATGAACGTTCGTACGACGCTCTACTTGCTAAGCGTTTATGGGATTTGTCCGAAAAATTAGTAAATTTCATTTTCCGATACACTAAGTGAAGTCATTTGAGTATCAGTTTTATTTATTTAAAGAAGGAACTTATGGGGAACTAATTCAAAGCTACGCATAATAATTTGAATATCAAATGATTATGAAAATATTTTCCACTTAATGTAAACGCAAATAAGCTATACTGAGCGTCAAATAGTTACAATCGACAAAGGCACAAAATCTTGATCAGGCCTTATAATTCACTTTCAAAGTTCACATTTTCATCATATCGTGAGTTTCGGGAAGTTTGCGGAAGTTAACCCGCAAAAAAGCCCCTTTCGGGGCTAATCTTGAAACTGGCAAGTGGTTATAATTCGACTACTAAACCGTCCTGGCAATCGCCGGCTTCCTTTTCAGCCTCTTCCCTATTCTCAAACACTAAATTATTGCCGTCTGTATCGGTTGCGATGATAGCGTATGCTGCACCACCGTGCATTTCAATGACTATAAAACTCATCCTTTTTCCTCCATAAATTGAATTAATAAAATCCGTTCTTCCGTTTCCTTATCCGAAACCCAAACCTGTTGCGCATCCCGACCTGTTATAAAACGGTCGGCGCAAGGTTGTACAAACGCCCTGCAATCAGCGGCGATACACCGCAAAACAAACTGTTGCAGGTTTTCCCCTTTATCGGCATTCATGGCAAACATCTTTTGTGCTTCCTGATTCCAAAAAGAGAGGCAATGCACAATTTCAAATAATTCAACTGGCAAAATTTCGGTTTCTAAAAAGCCGACTAATACCTCGTTATAAGGGCATTGGTTTCGTACACCACGCAGATAATAAAATCGTTTGCATTTAAAACCTGCATTTGTATTCAGGTGGTGGTAATCGCATAACTGCATTACCTGCGCTATGGTTTCCCCTGAAACGTCCTCCACATTAACCAACGTATGTGTTCCATCATAAGTGATCTTTGAATACTTTTGATCGGGGTTTACTGACTTAAATTCCATCTTCTTTAAAAATTAAAAGGGGGATTGCTCCCCCGTTAAAAATTCAGTTTAATAGCAATGCGCTGCTTCCCTCCTTCGCAAAATCATTGCACAGGTTAAAAGCGGTTTGCGCACGGTCGAAACCCGTGCCGTACATAATGGATTTGAACTTGCTTTCCTCCGTCTTAAAATTGCGGACATTCTGAAAATAGCCGGTAACGGCATTGTAGGCACCAAACAAAGTACCTTTCGTAGTTTCCTCCTGCTGGGTCGGGCTGGTCATGGCGTAATCAAAAACGCTGCTTACCATATTGGTAAAATGACTGCTTAACTCATCTCCCTTACCCATTTTCAGTTTTTCGTAAACCTCCTTATTAGGGATCATGGCTAACTGTATCAGCTTTTTGACCTCAGGGTCGCTGATCCTCACCCTTGACCATCGATTATAAATGGCTTCCAACTCCACCGATAACTGGTTAGAGATACCTAACATTTTATAAGCCTCTTTCAGCTTATCCCCTGCGCTGGCCGTATGGCGTATCTTAATACAGTTCGTTTGATTACGCAAAGCGGCATTTAAGGTATTTTGACAAACCACACGCACAGGAGTAAAGGCAATATTTATACTGCCTGTTCCGTCATGTGATGAAGTTAGGAATAAATACTTTTCAATGCAATCATTGCGCCCGACACGGATATAATCGGGCAGTTTTGCCGTAATAAAAATAATTTCCCCCTGCCCTAACGCCCCGGCAGTTTCGTATAAAATACCATCCTTACCACCTACGATGCTATCAAAAAAACTGAACGCCTCGGTATTCTGTACCACTTCGTAATCCCTGCCAATTTTATCACCTAAAACCGCCTCGGTATCCGTGCGGAAAGTAAAATAACTGTTCTCGGAAATAATATTAACCCCGCTCGGTAGCGGGTGGATATTCGGGCGTTTCAATACCTCGAAATTTAACCCCGCCTGTATCAAGGCTTCCGCACTTGTCGGGTATTGCTCAATGACCTGCCCCAAACCATGCCAGGCCTTTTCCTTTACGCTCATAAAACTATGTTTCTGCGTCTGCTCGTTATAATTAAGATTGTGTGCCATTTCTTTAAAATTTTAGTTTGTAGTCCATAAACTCTGTTTTCTTTACCCGCACTTTTCGGGTGTTTCTGATGGTACAGGTGGATTGCTGTTGCAACTCCGTAATAGCTTCATGCACATTGCGGTGCGTGGTCGCTATCGTTACCTTGACCAATAAAAAAATTGTATCATCCATAACCTAAGCGTTATAGTTTGAATAAACTCTGCCAGTTCGTACTGGTATAGTGCGGGTTGCTCCTGTGCCAGTTGCTGTGCGTAACCCTCCCAAAATATTTGGTTGGTTAATTCGATAAATAGTTCTAACATTGCTGTAGCTTTAAGATTAGAAATTGTCTTAAACAACGCCCCCGATGCTTCCATTATCGGGGGCGTTACCATTTTTAAAAGATTATTGCGGTATCACAATACCCGCCTCGATCTCGGCCAGTTTTTCCACGCACATATTATTTACCAACTGCGCTACCGTCCAAATAATGGTCGGGTTCTTGGTTTCAAACTTCCTGCGGTTATCATCCTCGATGGTCAGCACACAGCCACTGTAATAATTGGTGTCGGTCGTGTCCGCTTCATCCCTTAACTCCACCTCGAAATCGTCCAGATTTTTAATGGTGTCCTGCAACTTCGTGCGCTGTTTCGCCTTGCGGTGCATTTCCTCGATGAACTTTAAAGTACCTTCTAAATTCAGCACGATCTTTTTCGGTTCGGGCTTAGCTTCCGCAACCGGGGCAACCTCTGCTTTCGGTGCTTCGGTTTTCGGCGCATCCGTTTTAACCGCCTCCGCCTTGGGTGCGTCTGCCTTTGGCGCTTCGGTCTTCACCTCGGCAGGCTTGGCGGTTTCGGGTTGTGGCTTACTGTCCTTATTTACAGGATTAGCATTTACAAAAGCGGCTTTGTTATCTTTCTTTTCTGCACCGTTTAAATTGGTGGCCTTATCAATTATTTCTGTTTTCATGATTTCTAAATTTTAATGTGTTTTTAATAATTACTGTTCGCTGTGCTTCGGTTCTTCGGTCTGTGGACTCTGCGCCGTGGCGGTGCCCTGCAATTCTTCGTGTTCATGGTTCGCTGTCTAAATAATTCTCTTTTTTAAGTCACCCTCGGCTACGCCTCGGTGGCTTTTTGATGACAGCCTCACCTAACAGAGGCGGGCAGAACGACAAGACTTTTTGGAAAAAAATACGACCCCCGCGCAGCGGGGTGTGGAGATTTTTTTTCAAAAACCCGCAGGGCACGGTCTTGGCGATCTGACCGACTCTTTAGAAATTTGTACTCAAAAAGCCCGTGGAGAGAATGGGAAAGCGTAAAACAGCACTTAAAAAAACATTATCAAGTGACCGCAAAAAATCCGGGTGATCCGGGCAGCGCGCATGCGGCGGCACGGGACACCCGGTGTTTTAAACCGCAGGGAAGCGGCTGACAACGGAAGCGGCTGGACCTGCGCACTTTGAAAATCGTAAAGAAGCGCGACAGGCCCGGCTGACCACTTCCTACTTCGACTCCCCTAACAGTATCTTTTCTTCCGCCAACCTGGCCGATAGTTCCATCGCCGCAATGATGGCAGTGCTCTTCGCATGTCCCATGCCTTTGAACATGCAAAGTTCTTCTACATTCAACCAACTTAATCGTAACAAACTGAAATCAACACTCGCAAGGATACGACCCGCCAATTCCACCGCCGTTTCCCTGGGTGAACCTGAAGAAATGAGTATAGCTATGAGTTCCGCATCTGCCATGGCTTCGCGCCCCGAGCCCATTAATTTCTCACGCGGCCGGCAGTCAGGATCCCAGCTCTTGATACCGGTAGTGCGTTCGCCTTCGGCTTTGCGTCCCGTGGTATCAATGGCTGCACGCTGGTAGCCTGCTGTACGGAACAAGGAGGACATGGCTTCTAATAGAAATTCAAAATCTTCTTCAAAAAACACTATGCCGTTCTTATCATATCCTCCTTGCGGCAGATGATCGCTACGGCTGATCTTTATGAAATCACTGCCATTGACAGCCTGCATGTAGTCAAAAAAATAGATCTTGTTTCCATTTGTAAAACTTTCCGTAGCAATGATTTCCCTGTCTTGGGTGTTCCTGCTTTTATTTTCCCTATCCATGATTTGCCTCTTTTAGTTCCTGCAAAACTGAAAGCCACTACCAGAATTATCCGGTAAAAAAACACAAACACCCGATATAACCGTTTATAGATCGGATATGTATTTAACTGTCAACTAACTGCATAAAAATGATACGTCTGACTCCTGAAGAAAATGATCGCAAATGCGAAGAGTGCGGTAAGGGATTGCACGGCCGGATCGATCAGCGCTTCTGCAATGACCTTTGCCGAAATGATTACAATCGAAAAAAGCGATTATTCGAAAAAAGTATTGAACCACCGTTTATCCGGCAAGTGATCAACGTTATCCGACGCAATCATAAAATTCTGGAGCGATACAACGACGGTTCGGATAACCGGCTCGTGTCACGACAAGAGCTGATCGAACGAGGGTTCAGCTTTAAATTTTTCACAAGTATCTATCAAACGCAGAAAGGCGATATTTACCACTATGTATTTGACTATGGTTGGCTGGCTACAGAAAGCGGCAAAATACTTCTGGTAAGAAAAATCGAGCAGGCAGATATATAATGCTTTAACTTGAATATCGAAAATTGAGTCCTAATCGCATTCAATTAATTTGGCTAAAATATTTTTAGTTTTGTGTATGCCTGAACAAATCAATCCCCAATTATCTCTACAAGATCATTTTAAAAATTTAAAATCTGCTATACGCGAACAAATTAATGCCCTAAATTCTCCGCCTGACGATCGGCTTTCATTCATCGAAAACTTAAAAAACAAATATAAAACCCGTCCCATACAGTTGCAGCCCCCAACTCCAAGTACATCTACAATCAAAAATGTCCCCAGAAGACTATTGGAAAATACATGGGTTGAAAAAGTTTTCGAAATTAAAGTGACCATACCTTATAAAGGGGACAAAGAATTATTTAACTGTAAACCGGTTCCTTACGATCGCGTTTTTACCCGGCACCGACATATACTCTACAAGGATATCATTGTAGTTTATGTAGAAATAGCGGAAGAAACTGCTCAGAAATACGAACAGGAGTTAAATGCTTTTGTAACGGAGATCAGCAAAAATCTGGAAAGAATCAATAACCAGGCTGAACTTTTTAATGACGATTTATATGATTTTATAGACGGTCTTCTTCGGAATAAAGAAACAGAACTTAACAAACAAATCGCATTCAGAAGACAAATCGGACTAAACATTAATCCACGATCAAATGAATTTCTGACGCCATCGCCGGTCAAACGTAAAGCCGTTCCATTACCTTCAGCAGAGCGCATAAATGGCATAACCATCCCTGTTCTGGAGTCAAAAGTCTATAATGATATCCGGGAAGTACTTTATCATGCCGGACAGGCTATGGAACGTAAGCCATCACTCTATCTTGGGAAACACGAGGAAGATCTTCGTGATATTTTTCTACTATTTCTGGAAACCCGTTACGAATCAACCACCGGTTCAGGTGAAGCATTTAACAAAAAAGGCAAAACTGATATTCTCCTAAAATATGCGGGAGATGGTACCAATGTGTTTGTTGCGGAATGCAAAATATGGAAAGGACAGAAAAAACTTTTTGAAGCTATTGACCAATTGCTGGGATACCTGACCTGGCGGGATACAAAAACAGCACTAATGATTTTTGTTAAACAACCAGATTTTAGCAAAGCGATCGAAGTTGTCTCATTATTTGTCAATCGTCACCCCAATTTCAAACGATTTGTTGGTGCAACCCACCCTACCTCATTTGCCTATGAAATGTCGCTAACCGGCGATTCGAGCAGTAGCATATGGATTGAATTTATGTTATTTCATTTTCCGGGTTAATTATTCTTGCGATTTAAATCATTTCCTAATCAGATTTCTTTTACAAAGCTGAAATCTTCTAACAGCTATAAATGTCAACTGTTACAGGTTTGACTTTACAACTATCTGATATTCAATAATTTTAACCCAAAACACTCCGTGTCGTTTTTTTGATTTTGTATATTTTTTATTTTCAAACCGTTTGACGCTGCAATGTAATTGAGAGCATTCATCAAACTGCGCAAAAGTTTGAAAAAAGCTGTCCTTTATTACAACCAAGTTGCACACTACTTTTAGTCAACCGTCTGTGTCGTTTACGGCAAGCCGGATAACTTATAGTTTCACTTAAAATAATTTAAATAAAAATGACAACTCAAAAAAACAGTTACGGGGATTCGTTCCTCTACCAGGCATTTATGATGCGTGCGTACAAAACCAGCCGCGATTTAAAAAAAGGAATCGACAACAGTGTATTTCTGCTACTTGATCACATTAACCAAGGGCACTATGGCAAACCAAGGGACTACGAAAAACAAATAGTTAAGATCAAAACTTACTTAGCCAAAGCAGTAGAAAAAGTATTAAAATGGAAATTAAGCCCTGAAGAAAGACATCAGGTGCAGGTTTATGCAACGCATGCCGAGCGTGCTAATGATGAAAACACCCTCTTGTATGCCATCAATGGTTTACTTAACGCTACGCAACGTTTTCAGCAGTATTAATAAATGGGGGATATCAAATAAGAATCTGTAGTTAAAAAAAAATAATATTAAGTCAGATACAATAAAAAGGGAGGTCATGATTTTTAAATATGCCTCCCCTTTTTTAGTCACAATCAACATTTACATTAACGGTTGCTTCAGTTAAGTGAGCCGGAGATTGAGGACCTTCCCATATTCCTCCATTGACCTGATATAATTCATAGTATACGAGCCACTCTGCGAGCCAGGGAATGGTGAGTTCAGCGACCCGACTGGCCTCTGTCCATTTCATATCCGGCGGAAAGCTGAGGCATAAACTATGATCTCTATACATATGAATCTTGTGTGATGGCTGTATTTCTGGATGTATAATCGTCGTTTTAGGTTCTTTACCGACAACGTACTCAATCATCAGCTTGTAAGCATTTAATGCACCTGGCGGGGTGATCCAACCGGTACATTTTAAAACTTTGTTTTCTATCTTACATTTCAAGAACGAAAAGTTTTTCTCGATCAGTGTTTGCTGGTAGCGTAACGCGCCATACTTATGGTCTCTTCTTTTAGGAATATAAGGCGGTTGGGAAAAGTGGAAACGGTGAGGTTGATTCGTCATACCAGACGAACTGCTAGTTATATGACCTGACTGATTAGTTGCAGCCATCCCCCCAGAAAGCAAAGTGGCCGCTTCTCGCAACTTCGAAGATGAAGCCGGATTATGTAAGTTCGAGTCCGGACTAAAAGCTCTGTTAAAGGTTTTTTCGCCAAAAGATAACTTTAACGCTGAAGCTATATCCTGGTAACCTTTGGAAAGCTTATCATTACGCAATAAAGCCATGAACGATGCGTGCCACTCATAAAATTTCTTTTCAAGCTTACTGTTAGCAGCCCATTTATCTGCAAAATTCTCATTTGGATTTACCGGATTCGGTATCCACTTGACACCAGCCCGGTTTTCGATAAATGATGGCATCTTCTCTACCATGTGATAGATGATATCAAAGAAAAGGTCGGAGTTGAGAGAACGGACTACTTCGGCATATGATAATGCAGCGAGCGTAGTAATAATGACAGAAATGGGTTTAAAATCATCATCACCGTATTTCTGATCTCGGTGTCGTTTCATTAGTTGAACGCCACGTTGTAACGGAGTTCTTATCTTGTATTCAGGAATCTTATCCAGACTCATTTTCAATTCGGCGGAAAGTGCAGTGCGAATCCGATGTGCTTGCACCTTCATAACCTCTAAAAACCATAAAGCATATCCTTCCGGGTTACTGCCCATCCAGTCAGTTGTGCGATTATAATACTGAGGATGACGGTCATCCGTGATTTTAATAGCGTGCTTAGCGAATTCCTCGGGCACACCCAACCTGACGAACTGAAGGTAATCATCCGGAACTGCCGGAACAATGTCCAGGTGAAACCGGGTCGCCTCGCTGTAAATCAATCGCCAGCATCTATGCTTTTCTTTTAGCATACGCTGATAATTAGCATTTTGGTTCAAACGGTGAGCAATCAGTTGCTTGATACGGTATTGGCTGTCTGGTAGGTTAATCATCAACCAGCAAGTTGTATCAACATCAAACTCACATTCTTCGTGATCGGGACGAATTACCGTTCCGATCCGAAAAGAACCCTGTGGCACAAGTCTGGGATTATAGATTGCAAGTGATCCTGATGGATCAGCTAAAAAGCGACCAACCGCTTCGTAACGCTCTATGGCGTCGCGATATTGGCTTTCGGTGAGGTCAATTGATCTGGCCAGCTGTTCTAAACGAGTACCGGCTTGTTGTCTGTGATATAAACTTAAAGTGTCTATCATAATTATATTATTTTAATAGTGGGTACAAAACTGTTACTGACCTTATTCTGATCATAAATGATCATCGGTAGATCAGCCTTAGGCATCCTTACACGCCCGAATTCAATAGCTGCTGACACAGGCATTGCAGGAAAGACGTGCAACTCGGCTTGCTGACCATGCCTTACTTTAATCTGATCATATAGTTGACGACAAACCTGCCGGAATTGGCATAAGAGTTCAGGGCTGCGTAGTAAATCGTTACCTGGCTCAAGAACCGTAATCTCCCATACCGAATGCGGCTGATCCATAACTTGACTGATGCGGTCTTCGCTGATTTGAGCACTGAGGGAAATTTTTAAGACTGGCACTCCGACAATTTGCTGCGGTGGTTTTATGATAAATAAATCAGCCTGATTCCCTGCTTGCCATTCCCAGGTTGCGGGTTCGCGGTGACGCTGATAAACATCAGCATCAAAAATATCAGAAAGGAGTGTACCGAATTTGACAAGCAACGGCATAGGTGCCAGACCAAAAATTGAAAAGTGCTGTACAGGATGTATACCTTTCAATGGTAATATGTGCTCCCGGAACATATCATTCAGTTGTTTTTCCTGAAAAAACCAATAACCAGGAGAGTGATCCTCGAAGGATAGATTTTTAATGCCTAATTCGATTGCCTTTCCGGAAGCCGGATACCGACGCGGAAGCATTGCCTTAGCTGCATCCCGGTAACTAAGAGGCACTTTCTCCTGGCCAATATTAGCCCCAAAAAGTACAATATGACTTTGCTTTTCAACCGTAATAGCAGTCACGATCGATATCCGCTCTTCGTGTCTAGCCTTCATAGCCTTAAGCCGTTCTACAGGATGTTCAGCCACTTGCTCCCTGTCAATTAAGCGATGATGCCGGTCGCACATCAACATTAAGTTGGAAAGATCCTTTTTCAATAAAGGAGAAAATACAGGATCGTAACGCGGGCCTCCAACACTATCTGCATAGATATGCGCAACATAAGCACTGTTAAATTCCGCCTTCGTCAATTCATCATAAAACAAAGGTTCATTACAGTCTTCATACTGACATCGTCCAGCAGCCACACCCCAGAGCCGCAATTTAACAGACTCCGGTATTTTCGTTTTTGACATGTTACTTTTCCTTTCGCACACCTTTAAAAGGCTCGCCATCTTTTTTAACGTCCATAAATCTACCTGTTTCCGTGTCTCTCTTAACCCATTGTTCTGTCAAGGGATTAAAAGTCTGGCTGCGCTCTCTTACCGCGCCATTGCGATGTCCGTCGCCCGGTTTACCATTTGTTGCCATCTTTGTGATTTTATTGATGTAACTCTCTAAAGCTATCATGCGTCGCGTGCCAGATAGCGTTGCCCGGTATCAGGTAGAAGAAATATGGATGAAGAGTAGCAAATGCTTTGTAAAAAAATAAAAACTTTATTACTTTAGCACCTGTTAAAAAAATAACATGTCATACAAGTGAGTCACCGACTGAGTCGGCCTGATTAGCTTTGAAACACTTAGCCTGATTTTGGAATGGTACTCCGGATCAGGCTTTCTTTTTTTATAATAAAGAACGATTTGTAAAAACAATTAAAATTACGGATTTTCTACAGAAAAATTCACTTTTATACAACAACTACTTTTCAACATAAACATTTTTGTAAAAAAATGCGTAGAAAAGCTAAAAAAAGCTGTTTTTCACTAAAATTTCATAACTTGGTCTTATCGTTGTACAACCGATGTTAATAAAATTCACCGTAAAAAACTTTTTGTCCTTCATGGGTGAAGCCACTCTTGACCTTGAAGCGGGATCAATACGTGAGTTTCCAAATAATACTTTTTCAAGACAAAAAGGAACACAAGATATTCGTTTATTAAAAAACGTAACTCTTTTTGGAGGTAATTCTTCCGGCAAGACAAATATTCTTCGCGCTTTTTCAATGATGCGCTATTGGGTTGTTAAGAGCTACAGTGATACTACCGAAGGCAAAAAAATTCCGGTTAGACCGTTTGTACTTAATACTGTGACAGAAAACGGGCCGTCTTACTTCGATGTGCATTTTATAATCGGAAATACAGGTTACCGTTATGGGTTTTTAGCAGACAAGGAAAAAGTTCATGAGGAGTGGTTACTGACCACTACAAAAAGAAAAGAAGAAACTGTTTTCACGCGCGCTGATGGGGAATACCATCTTGATCGCGGTTTTCAATCTGAGCAAAAGCAACGCTTAAAAATGCTGATGGAATTCACCAAAGGCTCAGCATTGTTTTTAACGGTACTTGCTCAATTTAACATCGGTTTCGCAGAAACCATAATGAAATGGTTCCTGACTCATCGCATGTATCTTGACAACGAACTGGATGATGATGTAAATATCACTGCTGATTTACTCTTGAAAGAAGGCTATCGGGAGATTATTTATAAGATCATTAAGGAATCGGACCTTGGTTTTGCCACCATTAAAGAAGAAATTGATGACACAAAAAAACCCAGAAGAACCCAAAATGTTTATGATCTTCTGAATGAGGAAGTGTTAAAAACTTATAAAATAAAAACACGTCACGAGAAGTACAATTCAGAGTTAATAATCAAGGACACTATTTATTTTGACTTAGAAGAACAGGAATCTGCAGGTGCAAGAAAATTTGTGGCTTTGCTCGGCCCGATTGTGAAGGCCTTAGTTGACGGTACTACGATCTGGATTGACGAATTAGACGCACGTCTGCATACCGTTTTAGTAAGATTGTTAGTGCAATTAATCAACTCAGCTGCGTATAACCGTAGTGGTGCGCAAGCAATCATAACAACCCATAATGTTCAACTTTTCAAACGCCTGCGCCGTGACCAAATGATCACTTTAGAGAAAAACAAATTTGGTGTGTCTGCTATGGCAAGTGTATACACCAATAAGAATCAAGTTAGAGGTGATGCTATTATGGAAAAGGAGTATCTTAACGCCAACTTAGGAGGAATACCTAAAATAAGTGAGCAATTGTTCATTGATTTCGATAAAAGGTCGGATTAAATTTTTATTGATAGTGCGGTGCTTTTAAAAAAAGCCCGGTCATTGACCAGGCTTCCTTTACCATACCATAAGCTGACAATATTATTTAACAGCATTTTTTTTCTCTGTCACATCCTTACGGATATCTGTTGCAGCTACTTTCAACTGCTGCAGCGCGTTACGCAAACGCGTACCCGCTGCTTTGTTCCCTTTTTCATAAAATGCTGCCGCGTCTTTTTCAGCGGCGTTAACTAACTCTTGCAATGCTTTAAACTTTTCCATGGTCTTAAATTAAAATTGATGGTTAATAATATAAAAAATAACCGGCACATGAAGTACACGTAAACTCAACTACATCTCAATGCCCTTTGCTTCCTGTTTAGCGGTGGCTTTTCCTTTGCTCTTGCTCATCGCTAATTTTTCCGCTTTTGCAACTGCCGTTTCAAACTGTTCGCGCTTTTCCGGCTTGCCGTTCTCCTGGTAGAAATTCACCTGCGAATAACGCGGCACCGCTTCCAGGTGCAATTTCAATTCCTCCCCGTCTTTTACGGTGGTGATCATCGGGCGGTTACCATTCTTCAGCTCGGCGATCAGCACTTCTTTTTGAGCCGGGTCGCCCACTTCTTTGATCTGATACTGATCCAGTACTTTCGAAATATCATAACCGTAATGCGGATCATTATACTGGTTCATCATATAATTCCCATGACGGTCTTTGGCTCCGTCCATATCCAACTTCATCCAGGCTTTGTAAGGCTGGCCGCCGATATTCAACAGATCATCCCGGTAAACAGAGCGGCCCTGGATCATATTAACAGCTTGTGGTACAGTAAACCCGCGCCCTTTCTCTACAAAAAAGGTTTGATCTACCACAGGCGCACGGTAAGTCCTGTTAAACTCCTTGGCAACATAGGTTTCCTTACCATGCTCACGTTCGGCCAACAAATGATCAATGACAAGTTTATCATTTTTATTACCCGTCATATGACCTACAACCAACTCGCTCTTTTCCTGAACTTCTTTAAAAAATGCCACAGCTTCATAAGGGCTTTCAAAATTGCGAATTATTGGTTTTAGATCAGCACCCTCCGGACGCTGGGTGATAATCACGTACTTTTGCCCTTCTTCTAACGTCGGCGCATTGTTCAGCATTACGTGAAACTTATTCAGGTAATAATTGTCAGACTGGTTGGACTGCTTAAAATGCAGCACCGTATCGACTACCTCCTTATTACCCGGAAAGTGTGTCCGCAATTGAAATTCCGGCGAATTCTTCAGCATAAGTTCTTCCATCTGCCTGATCTCTTTTTCACCCAGACCCAGCATTTTCATTTCCTCGGTCAGGTTCTCTAAATTGTTTCTGTTCATACTATTTTCTTTAGTTAATGAATTAGCTTGTTTTATTTCTTCCAGCAATTGCTCCACATGCCGGTAATGGATCTCATAAGATTGCCCCGGCCCCGGTGGTTCATAATAAGGCCCCTTACTGTCCCGGTATTGCAGCGCTTCGCCTAGCGTATCAAAAAAAGCGCAATGCTGCGGTTTTAGTTCAGCCACCGCTGGCACCAGCGGAAACACCACATGGTGGAGGCCGACATCCTGCGCCTCTTCCAACATCACGATGATCTCCCCGGCATAACTCGTTTCCAGTTGCATGGCTAAGATTTGTTAAGCCTTAATAATACAGGTGTGCCGCCCTTCAGCTTCACCCGGATCTTTTTCACCTTCTTGCCCAGCAGATCCTTCGCCGCGGAAATACCCGCTGATGCCGCCTGCGTACCCAGCGACTGATCCATACTCAGGAACTGCATACTGCCAAGCGCACCGTTGGCGCCATTACCCGCAGCCTCGCCCAGCTCCGCTTCCGGCGCATTGATCCCGGCCATCCCGTCCAACGAAAACACCGTCAGGTTAACCGGCATGATCGAAGTACCGATGCGGATATTGCGTATCTCCAGCAGCAAACGCTGGTTGGTCACCGAACATAACCCGGATAAAGACTGCCCTTTCGGAAAAGTATAGCTGCCGATATGGACCGAATCCGCTAACCGCAATTTCACCATACCGCCGGGCGCTACCTTCTGGTTACCATCAATAATGGCCGGTATCGCTTTGAACGCGCTGTCCTTAACCGTAACATCGACCTTAACTTCGCCCGATTTACCCGACGAAGGGTTTTGGATCTGCATGATCTTATCCAGCATCGTATTCAGCTGCTGCATTTCCGGATCGGGCGTATCCGGCCTTTGTTTGGCCTGGAGCAATTTTTCCAGCCTTTCCATATCCGGCGATGAACTTGCCGGAACATTCCCGCGATAACCTGAACCTATCGGCGGGCTATTCGTTACCGGCTGGCTGATCTGCCGGTTGATCTCCGAAAGCTTCCGGTTAATCTCCGCCTCATGCGTTTTGGCCACATTCACCGGGCTGCGTGACGCCGTGTCCCAGCCTAAGGCCGCGAAAGCATTACCGGAATTGGAAGACGCCGCATGCGCCGAATCCCGTTTCGCCTGGTCATAAAGCGCCAGTTTATCCGTGGCCTGCTCTTTGATCTGCGCGCCCGGTAAACGGGTGTTCAGACCCGCGGGCCGCTCCTTCGTTGTATCATCACCCCTGCCGCCGCCCAAAGCATAAAATGCCAGCGCCAGCAAAGGGATCATGACCAGCGGCAAAAGCAGCAACAATTTTTGTTTTCTTTCCTGCTGTGTTTTCATATTGATTGCATAAAAATTTTAAGATTAAACTCACTTTAACCAGATCGCTTTGACGATGAGGTAAACACTGCCACCACCGAGTAACAATACAAACACCCCTAAGGCCACCAGCTTCGAGGCTTTATTCCAGTACTGCGTCCGGCGGTTTAGCCCGGTAGCTAGCCTTGCCGGCATCCCGTATATAAAGCGCATATCCCTCATGGTTGTACCGTTTTAACCGATTCATCCCCGTTCTCCAGGACCTCCCAGCGGCGGATCAAAAAGCCGTGCGGGTTATTATCACTCTGCTGCCGGATATCCTCCACCACGCCGCGGGTCACCAGCTTCCGAACCGTTGTACTGGACGAACGGATCAGTTTTTCCGTGGCATAACAGGTAAAGCGGTACGGCTGGCTTTCTGTATCCAGGATCGTACTATCCACCTTGATCTGCTGCGAGATATTCGCCGCGATCAGGTTATTGTAATAACCGGACTCCCGCAGGTTATCATACTGCTTCTTGGCCGATTCATCTGCCAGGTAAAGCGCCTTAGTCACATTGGCCTGTATCGCCTTATCATCCGGGCTGAGATTAAAGAAATCCTCGTGGAACGTTTTGATATGATCCCGCAGTACCACCGGCAGGTTCGTTTTCCGGTCCGAAGCAAAAGCCGACAGCTCTTTGCCGTTATGCAGGATGAACACCCGCCCCTGCGCCGCGTTGACCGAACGGTAACACAGCAGTGCGAAGATGCCGCTCACCAGCACATTCGCCGCTAAAAAGCAAATGGCGAACACTTTGATATGCTTAAAAGCCGTATCGATATTTTTGAAATGTGTAAACATGCTCATTGTATTTAAAATCAATTCCCTGATAACTTATCGTGCATATAAGCGCCGGTCTTACCAACCGCCCGGCCCACGGCGCCGTAAGCGCCCTGACCCTGTTTTTCACCGGACAAACCAGCCGCGATATTACCCGGCATACCGGCCAGGTTACCGGCACCCTGCGCCGCCCTTCCGGCAGTCGCAGATGCCGCGCCACCGGCCATACTCACCGTTGAGGTGGCTACCGAAGTCACCCGGCTCAACAGGCCGTTACCCCCATGCGCGTGGATCACATAATTGGCCACGCTCGGTACCGAGAAATAGCCCACGATCCCGATACATAAAAAGATGAGGTACGCCGTATCGGTCGGACTGAAGAACGTATCCCCGGCGCTCTGGATCTGCGAGATATCCAAAGCGATCATTTTCTCCTGCACCTTACCGATGATACTCCCGAAGATATTGGCGATTGGCAGCCATAAAAAGATATTGATATAGCGGCTGAGCCATTGCGTCAGCGTATGCTGCAACCCATCGAAGACCGAAAAACCGAATACCAATGGCCCTAAGATCGCCAGCACGATCAGGTAAAATGTCCGTATCGTATTGATACAAAGGATCGCCGCCGCATAGATCACCTGCAATACTTCTGACATCCACTGCTTGATGCTGTTCTGAAAATTATACTGCTGTTTATCCATCCAGAACTTGACGTCATTACCCAACCCTGAAAACACACCTTCCCCCTCATCATTCGGATCATCCGGGTGCGTGTACTTATACCACTTATCGCGGTCACCGTTGCCATCATCGCCTACATACATCTGGTAACTGCTGCTTTGCTTGACCGCAGCCTCCTTCTGTTTGAGCAATACCGCGATGGACTTATTCGAATCCTTCACCATCGCGCTCGTCGCCGTAACAATAGGCTGCAACACCCCGTTCATCAAACTGATCACCATCGGGAACAGCATGACCGCTAAACCTAAAGCAAAGGGCCTCAACAAAGGATAAAAATCGATCGGCTCCGCATGCGCGATCTGCCGCCATACCCGCGACGCGATATACCATAAAGCGGCAAACCCGGCGATACCCCTTGCCGCATCGATCAACCGGCTGCACAGCGGGATCATTTCATTATACACATTATCCAGCACCGGCTGCATCCCCTGTAAACTCGTCGTTATATCCTGCGCCTGGCTTAACACGGGTAATCCTAAACAGACCACCAAAGCCAATAGCATCCTAGCCACCGGCTTATTCATTAATAATTTAAAATACTTACTCATGGCTGATAGAGTTTTTGAAGTGTGCGTGTATCATTCAGTTCCTTTTGCCGCTGTAGTTGCAGCATACCCGTTCGCCGGTTAAAACTCCGCAGGAAGACCAGCTTATCATTCGTATCCAGGTAGATCCGGTCAATCGCCGACAGCCGTTCATCGTCGCTCATCCGCAGCTTACTGTCCGTCAGCACATCCGCCAGGTCGGAAGCGTTCTGCAAAGCCTGTTTGGTCAGCTTGGCATAGACATTACTGATATAACCCAGTTCCCCTGCATTTAATAAACCTCCCGAACTGAAGCGCCGGTAAGCTGACTTATATTCCGACAGAATGCTGCCCTCATCCGCGATAATATCCGCCACCCGTTTATACTTCCGCACCTCCGGGTTGACCACCAGCAAGCCATCCAAAAACACCTGGTGCAAACTAAAATTCCCTTGCGCCAAATCCTTCACCTGCCCGTAACCCTGGGCCAGCATCACATACCCCTTTTCCATATCCGACAGGATACTCTTGAATTGCGAAAGCTTTTCCATATCCAGCAGCAACTGCTGGACTTCGTAGGACTGCGCCTGCGCGGGGCGAATGCAGCCCCCAACCATTACCATAACCAGCGATACCAAACCAAAAACAATCCTTAACCGAACCAAACAAAACCCGCTAATCAATTCCATATAACCTCCCTACCGTTTTCAGATCTCTTTCCGCCTGCTCCCGCTGCAAGACCAAAGCCTTCACCCGCGAACAAAAGCCCGTCGTAAAAGACAACAGATCCTTGACCCGCTCATCAATCTGCACCAGCCGTGCCAGCCGTTCATCATCCGTCATTTCCGCTTTTCCCGAGGTCATCACCAGCTCCAGTTCCGAAGCCTGGGCATCGCATTCCGAAAGCACCTTCACCCGCACCGAATTCAAATACTCCCGGTCATCCGCCTTCAACCCAGCCACACCACCTAACCCCGAAAGCTGCAAAGAAATAGTCTCCAGGTTATTCACGACAGCTACCGCCCGGACATCATCCTTAATAGCCGGGTTCACCTGCCGCAGCGAACGATAGCGGGACGTATGCAAATCAAACTCCCCCTTCGCCCAGCCGCTGATACTGCCCAAACCATTCTGTGAGACCTGGTAACCCTGCTTCACATACTGGCCATAGACCATCAAAGCCGCGATCTGCTGGTTTAAATACTTGAGCTGTGTTTTCTTCTGCGACCACCACTCGGCGAAAGTTTGTGCTCTGGCCGGCTGAAAGCTGAAAGCGCAAAGCACAAAGCACATAACACCAGTAGCAAACACATACCGGCAACCTTTCAGCCATAGCCAAACATTAACCTTACTGTACTCCATAATATTTCTTTAAAGTTTGCACCTCGCTTTCTGTCTTACCCCGCTGGATGCTCATCAGGAAATTCTGGTTAGTAAACTGTTTCAGGTCACTGTAATTCGTATCCATCCGGTCAGCCGCCGCCGAGATCAGTTCCAGCCTTTTCTCATCGCTCATCTGCGTTTTAAAAGCATTCACCACTACCAGGATCTGGTCGAGGTTCCTGACACTTTCCTCCAGCAGACCTGCATAGACCTTCTGCATATATGCCACTTCCTCCGGGCTGAAATGCCGGTCATTACGCAGCAAACCCCAGGCATGGTTATACTGGCTAAGCATTGCCGTCTGCTTTTCCGTCATATCCCTGATCCGCTCATAATAAGCGATAGCCGCCTTCACCTTCCAGAGTTCCTCGTAATACTGCCCGTACAACTCCTTTTGCTTTTGTGACCAGTCCGAGATCTCGGTCAGTTTTAATTTGCTCAGCTGGTTTTCCAGCGCCTTCTGCGCATTCTGTAACCAAATCGTTTTATTCTGCATGCGTTGCACCTGCAGGTCGATAGCCTTCACCACCTTTTTGATAGCTGACGTGATCACCTCCGCGATCGCGAACTGCGCGTCCGCTTCCTTCGGTAGCGACACAAACAGCGTGATCGCCGATAAGGGCAGGATCACCATATACTTTTTCATCATAAACCCTCCAATACCTCCCCTTTAGGGAAAGTTCATTTACACTTAAATAATCTTGTTAATTAACCCTACAGCTTCCGGTAAACCGCGCTGTTCACCAGCAGCACACCCTTAACCGGGTCGAACGAAAACGCCCGCCCGTTGCTCGTTTCAAACAGCACTTGTCGCTGCGGATCATAATTACCGTTCAGCGACTGTACTTTCCAGCGCTTCGGCAACAACTTCCCATCGCGTATGGGCCGGAAACCAACCCGCCGCTGGATATTATAGGCTTTCCCGCTCACCAGGGTAATGACCAGCGTATCTTCCGCCTGGCTGTATTCCCCTTTAGCGGCATGTACATAAGTACCGGGGATGAACGAAACGATCTTATCCGATGCGCTATGACAAGCTGCTAAAAACAACAATGCAAAAGCAGCAAACCCTGAACTGATCTTCAATAACTTTTTCATATCCTTAAATTTTAATGGAATAATTCATTAGCTAGCCTTTAATCCCTGCCGTTCCGCAGCTCCTCCGCCAGCACCGCGATACCCTTTTGGATACTGCCATACTTCTTCGCGTAAGCCGCTACCTTCACCTTCTCGCTTTCCTCGGTCGTATAAGCCAGGTATTCTTCCACCGACACCTCCGTACGGTAAACCTTCGTATTCTGCCCGCCCAGCACAAAAGCCACTTCCTTGTACCGGAGCTTGGGATCATTGGCCCGGTTCATCGAGAGAATGATCGCCTTATCCTTATCGGTCAACCCCATCAGCTCCTGGATCGCGTCAAACTTATTCTGGTACTTACTTTGATCCAGCAGGATCTTACAATCCGCGTTATTGATGATCGCCTGTTTGACAATAGGTGAAGAAATGATATCCTCCACTTCCTGTGTGACCACCACCGCTTCCCCGAAGAACTTACGCACGGTCTTGAACAAATACTTGATATATTCCGCCATTCCCTCCTTGGCAATGGCTTTCCAGCACTCCTCGATCAGGATCATCTTGCGCACCCCTTTCAGCTTGCGCATCTTTGAAATGAACAATTCCATTACTATGAGGGTCGTGGCGGCAAATAAAATGGGATGGTCTTTGATCGCGTCAATTTCAAAGACGACCAGCCGCTCATTCAGCAGATCCAGGTTCTCGGTGGCGTTCAATAAAAAATCAAACTCCCCGCCCCGGTAATAGGGATTCAGCACATACAGGAAGTTCGCCACATCAAAGTCTTTTTCCTTTACTTTACCCCGCTCCAGCACCCCCAGGTAATGCTCCTGCAAGTACTCGTAGAAAGTATTGAAGCATGGGAAAAGATCAGGGTACTTAGCCAAATGCTCAAAATACCCCGTCAGCGCATTGGATAGCGCCACATACTCCGACCGTCGGAAAGGCTCATCATCCTTTTTCCAGAGCGCCAGCAAAAGCGTTTTAATACTTTCTTTCTTCTCCGTATCCAGCACATCGCCTTCCGTCAGGTAAAAAGGATTGAACTTAATGGGGTTACCCTCGCCATAGGTGAAATAATATCCGCCCACCAGCTCGCATAATCCCTTATAACTGTGACCCACATCCACCAGTACGATATGCGTACCCTGCTCGTAATAAGAGCGCACCATATGGTTCGTAAAGAAAGACTTACCCGAACCGGAAGGACCCAAAATAAACTTATTGCGGTTCGTCGTCCAGCCCCGTTTCATCGGTTCATCGGAAATATCCACCTGCACCGGCCTGCCCGTTAACCGGTCACCCATCCTTAGCCCGAACGGGCTCAGACTCGACCGGTAATTCGTTTCCAGGTTAAAGAAGCAAGTGGCTTGTTCTAAAAAGGTATCGAACGTATCGTTCATCGGGAAGTCCGCCTCATTCCCCGGCATACCTGCGAACCAGACCTGCGCCTGTCCGTCCGTTTCCAGCTTGGCCGTCGCATCCAGCTGCGCCATAGCCGACGATACCAGGTTCTTCAGCTCCTTCACCTTACCCGGCTCATCCGACCAGGCCAGCACATTGAAATGCGCCTTCACCGGCAAACGGCCCTCGGCTATCGCCTCCTGTAAAAAATCATTACAGGCATCCCGGCCAACCGCGTTCTCGCGGGAATAACCCAACAGCGACTGCAACCGCAGTTTTTTCGCTTCCAGCCGTTTGATCGTTTGCTGCGCGTCGCCGGTAAACACATACTGGTTCAGGATATGGTTACAGTTCAAAAGCGCCCCCAATGGCGAAGCAAAACCCACACTGAATTTTGTCCTATCCGTACTGAACTTATCATAATTGATCCGGCTCCCGCAAAGCGCAGGCAGGTCATCCGCGTCCGCCAGTGTATACAGCTCACAGGTCTTCTCGCCCACCTGCAAACCACCCTTCACCCGGATATCCCGGATCAGCGGCACCTCATCCGCACCAGTCAGAAAGCAATACTGCTCGATGACCCCGGCCGTGATCGTATTCCCCGCCAGCTCCTCATCACCCAGCCGAACCAGGCGCACAAAACCCGTATCCGCCAAAATGCGCTCGAACTGTCCTGCCTTATCCAAAAACTCCTGCGCCAATAGCGGATTGACCGTTTGCGCAGGCACCACCGACTTGCGCAAAACATTGGAATAGACCGAGGAAGACAGCTTCCGCCCTTCCGGCTTCTTCGTTAAGAACAAATAACAGCGGTGATCCAGGAAAGGCCGCTCATGAAAGAACCGCTCACTGGCGCGGGACAGGAACCGGTCCCCAGCACCCGTAAAATCCGCTTTCACCGAAGCTTCGGTGAACCAGTCCTGCTTATGGAAGATACTATGCTGCGGCAGCACCCTGATCGCCCGCACCCAGGCCTGGTGGTAAGCTTCATAGTCCCTATCCGATAGCGTAAACAGCTCCGGCAGTTCCAGGGCATAAGCCACCGTGATATCCCCCTGCATCGAAACGATACAGTTATGTTCCACCTTGAACACCGGCAAAATTTTAGAAGCTTCAACCATGATAAGCAGTTTTATGGTTAATAGAAGAGTGAATAGTAGAACCGTTCAAACCCGTAAACAAACGCCGGGAATCAAAACGGATAGAAGAAGGCAGGCCGCGTTTAGCGAAGAACTTCATCAGCCCGTGCTCACCAAAGCGGTGGCTTAAGCGAAACACCGAAAAACATAAAGCCCCACCCAGGCCAAACACTAAAGGCAGGATAACCCAAAGACTCACCCCGCAGATATACAGCACCGCGAAAGCCACCAGTAAAGCCACCAGCCCGACCGCCAAATAAGCGATATACTGCGCCTTCAGCCCTTTGAAAACAATGGGTTTGGAAACCCCTTTATTGATATGATAGATCGAACTCATCACAAAAAAATTATATAAAACATCAACTATGAATTGCATGACAACCGTCATTTAAACAATCCATTAAATACCAAAGAACGATTTGAGCACGGTCGCCACGATCACCAGGAAAACACAGGAACCGAACCAGGCCGCCGCTACCTTATTGGTATCCGGCTCCCCCGCGTTCCATTTGTTAAAGACCTTGATCGCGCCAATGATACCGACCACCGCGCCGATGGCATACATCAGGCTGCAGCCCGTATCAAAGTAGCCTTTGACCTTATTGGTCGCTTCCTGGATACCCGCGTTACCGTCCTGCCCGAAGCAGACCGTGCACAAAAAATTAAGGGAAATTAAAGCCGAAGCGAACATGAGCGTCTTCAAAAGCGCTTGCTGTTTCGGCGTATAAGGGATGTGGTTTTTCATAGCATAGAATTAAAAAATAAAATGACTTGGCAACAGCATTCCCGCCAGCTCTGAAAGGAACCGTCCGCCGAAATCAAGAAATAAAAAAAGTTTAAATCAATAGTAAACAGGCACTACTCCGCTTCCTGCTCCAGGAACATATGGATCTCCTGCGGGCTAACCTCGAAAGGCAAAGCATCAACAGCCAGTTCACAGATGTGCCCGACAATCGCCTCCCAGTTCGGGCTTTCCCTGATCTCCGGGTAACGCCCCAGCAAAGCCTGCAAATGCTCCAGGAAAACCGGTAACCCTTTCTTGTACCTGGCCGCGTAATCAAACACCGGTTTCAGCTCTTCTAAAAAGTCCGCCACCGTTCCCTGCAAAAAACCGCCGCTAACCGCAGGCCTTTCCAAAACTTCAGCTTCCGCAACCACCGTAACCGAACGCTCAACAGGCGCGGCAAAACTAAACTGATCCATACTGACCCGGCTCAAACCTTCCGGTCCTTGCGATACCCCCATCAGGTCGTCACCTGCCGGGTCATCAGATAATACATCCACGCCCCTTTCCCAAGTATGCGGCAAAGGTTCCGCGGACCGGCCATTACCGGCACCAACCCTACTACCTAAACCAAACCACGCTTTACCCTTCAAATACCAGGACACAAACAACAAGCCATACCAAACCAGGGTCAGCACAGCGGCAGCTACCAAAAATTGCTGCCAGGTGAATTGATGTAACATCATCGCTTTAGAATTTAACCGCCGCTCCATTGCGGCAGCATTAACGAAAGCAAAGTTGCCGTACATCACCAGCACGATTAGGCAAGTAGCCATAATTAGCGGGTAATTCCTTAATAACCAACGCCTTGAAAAACCATCATTTTCCTTCCTTTTCATCACCACATCCCCCTAGCTTAATCCAATTTCCTGTTCCCCTTACCCGGCACAAAAGCATCCCCTTCATCTGCCTTCCGGTTCACCGCATCCCTTAGCTGGTCCAAAAACTTCGTCCGGCTCAGCCGCTTCCTTCGGCTGATCTCCACGAACCTGCGGGCCGGTATCCCGATGCTGATCTGCAAATTCTCCTCCAGCCAGGAAAAGATCTCCCCGATCCCGGCCTTACCATCATTGAACTGCCCGCTCTCATACAAACCATAGCCCAGTTCCACCAGGTTGATGCTCTCCCCTGTCCAGCGCAGCGAACGCGCCTTCCTGGCTACCGCAACAGCCGCAGGTTCCAGCTCCCTGGCCCGTTCGATCAGCCATTCCTGCTGCCGCTCCAGCGCGATAAATTTGGCAAAAAGATAATCCGCGCCCGTCGAAAAGCCAGGATCGGGTTCCGGCACCTCCGGCAGCAATAAGGTCTGCACCTCTGCCCCGCGGATAAAATACAAATGATCGAGTTCCGTCATTTCCCGGCGGAAATAAGCATACAAAAACCCATACTGCTTAAAGAACCGGCGGATCGCCTCCAGCTCCTCCAAATAATAGCCCCGCAGTTCCTCCCGCGTCGCCACCGGTCTTTGCTGCTCCAGGTTGAAAGCCGCCACCGCGTAGATCAGCAGCGCATACACCCGCGGCTTCTCCATCTTAAAAAAGCGGATCTCTTCCGCCGCATCCGCAAAAGGATGCGAAACCACATAAGCCCGCAGCTCCTGCAAGGTTTCCCTTACCGCCTTCACCGAAGCGGTCATCTTTTCTAAAGCAGGCAAGCCCTGCTGCTCCAACCCTTCCAGTACCAAAACCAAGGCCTTGTACCAGCTTTCACCTAATTCTCTGAACATATTCCTACATTTAGTGAGCGCCGCGCGGGCCGGTACATCCCTGTACCCAAAACACCCGCCCGGCAAAAAGTAGTTGTCATTCCATACGCTTATCCGTTATTTAAATCAAAACCTCCAACACTTCCCAAATCCACATCCGGGTCAGAAAAATCGCAAAAGCGTAGCTAAACCCTATGCAAAGCATACAAGCCAACTTTTAAACCCGTAAATATCTTGATGGTCTGAAACCCGCTTTTAATTGACAAGAGCTGTCAAAAGAAACCTTAAAAAAGGCGCGGGACATTGTGAGTGCCACACAAAGGGAGTCGAAGCCCTAAAGAGAAACAACAAACAAGCCCGCGCTTTGGCAGGCGTTGCACAATTGTTCTTCTCTTTTATAATTTTCGACTTTTATGTGTGAGAACGAAGTGAACGCGTAGGTTATCTATATGTTATAAAAACGTATTTCTGTGTTGTATATTCATTATTAATCCTCCGTAAAAATATAAATAATTTGTTGTTTAACCCTTAACCTTTTGTGCCGCCGCTTCCCAGGCCCAGTTCAATATCTGCTCAATGGTCTTCAGGATCTCCTCCCGGTCCCTTTCCAGGTTGGCATCGATCCCCGCGACCGTACTTTTATTGGCACCGGCGTGCAGTACCACATAATAAATACCGCCTAATAAGAGCGCCGCCACCACTTTGAAATTGATACCGGAATCCCTGAAATGATCCTCGGTCAAGGCCAATAGTTTGGCACCCTCCGACTCCCGCTTTTCCGAGATACTGCGCATCAGCGGGTTGACCTCGCTGATCTGCCAGAGAATGAACTTCTGCATTTCAGGTTCCTTGAAAAAGAACCGGAACTGTTCCTGGAACAGCGAAATAAAAGTTGCCAATACTTCATCCTTACCCGGCGACGGGTGCGTCTGGATCTGGTCGAACAAGGGCAGCCAGTAGTCCCTGGAGCGGATATAGGTTTTGACAAGGTTGTTCACCCCTTCATAATACCGGTAGATCAGCTCCTTGCTCACGCCCGCACGCAGCGCGATCCGGTTAATACCCAAACCGGTATAACCTTTTTCCTTCAATATTTCGCCTACGGCGTCGATCAGCTTGCGCATCGTTTCATCCCTGTTCTTTATTCCCATATAGTTTTTAATTCGTGACTCGTTTAGTGAGGTGCAGTTTACCACCGACCCATTCCCAGGCATTCAGCACCCGGTCCAGCTGCTCCCGGGTATGCGTAGCCATCAGGCTCATCCGGATGCGCGCGTTCTTACGGGCCACCGCGGGATAACCGATCTGGTTGGCATACACACCGGCCTCGATCAAAAGCCGGCAGACTTCCGCGTTCAGGTCCGGTTTGCCCGTCATCACCGGGATGATCGCCGACTGCGTATTGCCGGTATCAAAACCCATTTCGTCCAGCCCGCTCTTCAGGTAATCAATATTTCCCCACAGTTTCGCCCGCAGCTCCGGCTCCTCATCGATCAGATCGATACTTTTCAGGATACAGGCCGAAGCCGGTGTCGCGCTTACCGAAAAGATATGCTGCCTGGCCTGGAACTTTAAGAAATTGACCACTTTGGGATCGGCTACCACGTAGCCGCCCAAATGCCCGAAGGTCTTGCTGAACGTACCGGTAATGATATCCACCTGGTCAAACAGGTTATACAGCTCGATCACCCCGCGGCCGGTTTCCCCGATCACACCCACGCCGTGCGCATCATCCATCGCCGTATAAGCGCCGTAATGTTTGGCTAACCTCACCATCTCATCCAGCTTAACGATATCCGCTGGCTGCGAATAAACACCATCCACGATCACGATACGCGTGCGGTACTGCCCCTGCGTATCCCGCAGGATGCGCTCCAGCTTATCCATATCATTATGCGGAAACATTTTGACATTGGTCGTCAAACAGCCTTCATACATACTGGCATGGACACCCATATCGACGATAGCCAGATCCTGCATTTTCAGCAGGGACTGGATCGTAGCGCTGTTGGCGGTATAACCGGTGGTAAACAGTACGGCGCTCTCGCGCCGGAAGAATTTGGCTATCTTTTCTTCCAACTGCCGGTGGTAGGTGAAATGCCCGCCGATAGCCGGTGAAGCCGCAGCCCCGACGCCAAATTGTTCGATAGCCGCTATAGCGGCAGCCTTGACCTTGGGATGCTGGGTCAGGCCCAGGTAATCGTTAAAGACCAGCGCGACAAAACTTTTACCGGGATGTCCGGCCAGTTCCACTTCCGGCTGACAGCCATTCAGGCTCTCCTGCCGGTAGTTCCAGTGGCCGCGGCTGTCCCAATTGTTGACATAGCGGTCGAACTGTTCCGCCCAGCCATAAAAGTCCATCCCCGGGATGTTCTCAAAATCCTTAAAACTCGCATTTTCAAAATTAATGTCCATAGATCTGTTATTTGGTTTGAACACTAAAGTATCGGCGAAAACACTCCGTGGTGGTCACATAACATGACTTTTTTAACTTTTATTTAAAAAAATAAAACAACTCGTTAAACTTGCTTTAAAACAGGCAGATACAAATCATCAATGACCACTTGCCAAAAATCATCATTTACAAAAAAAGCGCACCCGGCGACCACCGGGATACGCCCCATTTAATTAACTACTAACCATTTTATTATTAACTGTGTATAAAGAACGGGCTTCCGGCAAACGCTGCCCCTGTTAGTCGAGGTCATCATCTTTGGATATCTTGTAAGCAATAAAAATGGTGAAGGCTATGATCAGCACCATTCCGATTTTAAAGCTCATATGTGTTGTACTAATTGTTTCAGATTCTTCAGCATATCGGCTACCATCGTATCGAGTTCAAACTCGTGCTGCCAGTGCCAGTCCTGCCGGGCGTGGTGATCGTCCACACTGGTCGGCCAGCTATCCGCTATCACCTGCCTGTCGTCAGGCTTATAATAGATCTTCAGCGACGGCAAATGCTTCCCGATCTCCTGCGCCAGTTGTTCGGGTGAAAAACTCAGCGCATGGACATTATAACCGATCCTGATCTTCACCTTATCCGCCGGTGCCGACATCAACTGCAACGTGGCCCTGATCGCGTCCGGCATATACATCATCGGCAGGGTCGTATGCGGTTTCAGGAAACAGGTATAATGCCGGTGCTTCAAAGCCTGGTGAAAGATATCCACGGCATAATCGGTCGTACCGCCGCCCGGAGGAGCGGTATGACTGATCAAACCGGGATAACGGATACTGCGCACATCCACCCCATACTGTTCATGATAATATTTACACCAAAGCTCACCCGCCACTTTACTGATCCCGTAAGCAGTCGTTGGCGCGGTTACACTATGTTGCTGGCTGAACGCCTTATTACCCGTTGGCCCGAACACGGCAATACTACTGGGCCAGAAGATCTTCAGCTTATCGGTTTTAGCAATATCCAGCACATTAAACAAACCCTGCATATTCAGCTCCCAGGCTTTCAGCGGATGCTTTTCTCCCGTAGCAGACAACGTTGCCGCTAAATGATAAACCTCCGTTATCTTTTCTTTGAGTATTAATGCATGCAAAGCGATCTTATCCAGCACATCCAGCTGAACATAGGGCCGAATCGCAAAAGGCGTATCATTCAGGATCCTGATGTCAGATGCGATCACCTGCTCCTGGCCGTGGATCAACCGCAACGCCGCGCACAATTCCGTGCCGATCTGTCCAAGCGCTCCTGTCACTAAAATCTTAGGCATAATTTTCCTCCAGACTTTTTTCATTGTATTTGATCTGGCGAAGCTCCCGGTTATTACAGACCCTTGCCCCCTCAGCGATCATCACGCGGTAAGCCTTGAGGGGTATCCCCGTTCTGCGCTCATACTCCGCTTGCAATCGCCCAATGCAGCTTTTATATTTCTTTTCGATCAGATTGATCGTACAGCCACCAAAACCACCACCCATCATCCTGGCCCCGACCACCGACTTTTCTTCCTTAGCCAGCTGGATCAATAAATCCAGTTCCGCACAGCTTACTTGGTATAAAGCGGTCAACCCCTGGTGACTTTCATACAGCAGGTCGCCCATCAAGGTCAGCTTGCGCCTGTCCAAAGCCACTGCCGCGGTCTCGACCCGCTTATTTTCTTCCACAAAAAATTTAGCACGTTTATAAGCCACGGGGTCAGCCACCAATACCTCATCATAAAGCTGCTCCAGGCTACAATCACGCAGGCGTTCTACCGTGGCATGTTTTTCCTGTACCCTGCTCAACGCCCGGCCGGTTTCCATTTTGCGTAAATTATATTCCGTCGAAGCCAGGCTGTGTTTTACCCCGCTGTCCAATAGCACCAGGTCTAAAAACTCCAGGTTCAACCGGACATACTCAAATTGCAGCGTCCTGAAATCCAGTTTCAGCGCGTAACCGCGTTTGCCGAACAAACAGGCATATTGATCCATTAAGCCACAGGCCACCCCCGCAAACGTGTGTTCGGCCTGCTGGGCGATCAAAGCCATTTCCTGTCGCGTTAATTGCAGATCAAAAAGCGCGTCCAATGCCATCACCGTTCCGCAACATAAAGCCGCGGACGAAGACAAACCAGCGCCAACCGGTATGTCGCCACAGACATGGATATTAAACCCACCCAACACGTAACCCCACCCCAGCAACACCGCGGCCACCCCTTGGATATAGGTATGCCATTCCCCCGGGCAGGGATAAAGCTCGCTCAACGCAAGCTCCTTCGACGGAAATTCCGCTGCCATCATATTCACCTGTTCATCGTCCCGCCAGGTCACCGAAACATAGATGTAACGATTGATCGCCGCCGGCAAAGCTAGGCCGCCATTATAATCCGTATGTTCCCCGATCAAATTGATCCGTCCCGGTGCCCGTACCACGATCGGTTCCAACCCGCCATGCGTCCGGGACAGCAATTCCCGGTAAGGTGTCATCATCGCATTAAAGTGCATAAAAATCTTTTGTTAGTTGAATATCGTGACCACAGCGCGCGATAGGCTGGTAACCCGTAAACGTAACAGCGGGCGACAGGTAACCAGGCGCGGCCGGTTCCTCTTTAAAAAGGTCCGTGCTCAGGTATTTTTTGTTACTGTCGCAAAGCAGCGTAACAACCACCGCGTCGCGGCCAAGCGTCTCCTGAAGCTTAATAGCTCCAAGCACATTCGCACCGGAGGATATACCCACGGCCAGTCCTAATTGCTGACCCAGTTTCTGAGCCATCAGGATCGCATCACCGTCATTGACCCGGATAATCTCATCCAGCTTCCCCAGGTCAACAATAGCCGGTATAAACTCATCGGAGATCCCCTGGATGCGGTGACTGCCTGTTTTAAAACCAGTTGATAAGGTCGGGCTCTCCGCAGGCTCCAGCGGGTGGATCTTAACCTTTGGAAAAAAGGTTTTCAGGCAACTGCCCACCCCCATTACCGTACCTCCGGTACCTACACCGGCTACAAAAGCATCGGGGACCTTACCCACGCTTTCCAGTTGCCTAATAATCTCCGGCCCGGTCGTACGCTCATGCGCCTCGGCATTGTATATATTTTCAAATTGCCGCGGCAGGAAAAACCTGTCCGAGCCTTTCGCCATCTGTTCGGCTAAAGCGATGCTCCCCAAAAAGCCACCCTGCGACTTACTGACCAGCGTAATTTTAGCACCCAGGCTCCTGATAATATCGATCCGTTCCCGGCTTAACCAATCCGGCATAATAATGATCACCTCATGTCCGAAAGCTTTGCCGATAGCGGCAAAGGCAATCCCGGTATTACCCGAGGTCGCTTCCACGATCACCTTACCCGGTTTGATCAAACCATCCTGATAGGCCTTATAAAGCACATACAAAGCCATCCGGTCCTTGATGCTGCCCGTCAGGTTATAATGCTCGCACTTCACAAAAATTTTACCGGGCAGGCCGTCATACAGGTACTGCAATTCCAGCATAGGCGTATTGCCAACCAAATGCCACAGGTGATTGAATTTATCCTTCAATTCAACCGAAAGGCATTCATCCTTTTTCATATGCTCCGTTACCATTGCCTGGTTATTTAAGATAGGTTTCCGCTAATAGCAAAGCATTGTAGGCATTCACCACCCCGCCGGTCTGGCAATAGTTAGCCAGCGCATCACGCTTCACCACGCTTTTTAATATAATTTCCTTTACCTGTAAGGCTGTAAGTTTCGGGTAGTATTCGCGGATCAGGGCTGCCAGTCCGGCAACCACAGGGCAGGCCATACTGGTGCCGTCGAAATAAGCATACTTCGAACCAGGTATACTCGAATAGATCTGCACGCCAGGCGCGAAGACGTCCACTGAGTTTTTGCCATAATTAGAAAAATCAGCCTTTAGCTTTGCATCATCCTTCAGCCCTGATGCCGCGACCACGATATAGGCCCCGGCAACTTTGCCATTCGTAAATTTTCGACTCGGAAAATTAGCCGCAGAATCAATATTTTTATTGCTGTTGCCCGCAGCCTGGATCAATAAGACATCTTTCTTTAGCGCGTATTTAACCGCTTCATCCACCGCTTTTTTATCCTGACTATAGTCTTTCCCGAAACTCATATTGATCACCCTGGCACCATGGTCAGTTGCATAACGGATCGCATTGGTTACATCTTTATCCCGCTCATCACCGTCAGGAACTGCGCGAACCGTTAATATTTCTACATTATCGGCAACGCCATCCAGGCCAATGCCGTTATTTCTGACAGCCGCAATAATACCCGATACATGCGTACCGTGCGTAGCATCAGGTCCCATAACATCCGTACTACCATAATTATGCTGCTTACTGTTAAAATAATCATCGCCAACGATAGGACGGGAATCATAAGCCGTATTTAACTGGTAATCCGTTTGAACCTTGAAATGCTCCAGCGGACCGTCCAGTTGCTCTTCCCTAAAGGACCTGTAATTGTTGGTTTCGCTCAGTATCCTAATGACCGTCCCCCGGACCTGGGATTCAGTCGCATCAATGGGCTGATATGCTTCAAAGTCTGCAAGTCCCACTTCGTCCTTGCCGATCTTTTGAATGATGCCATCAAGCACCCGCCGGAAATTGCCCATGCCTCCCACCATTTGCCGCGCTTCCGCCAATTGTTTTCCGAGTTCCTGTTTTTCAGCGCGATAAGCCAGCAAATCAGAAACCGGTAACTTAGCGGTATCCCGTTGCTCAAACTGGCGCACCTGCCGGGTCAGTTCCAGATTATCATAATGGACGTTACCCTTGGCAGAACCGAGATAACTCCAGCCGTAAGTACCATCGTCAAAAGCTTTCTTCTTTAGGTTGATCCATAAAATACTTTTGAGATCCTCATGCGTTGTATCAACACCGGCATCAATAACGGCTACGGTAATCCTTGTGGGTTTTTTGCCCTGAAGCAAAGTATAGGCTTTATCCGTACTGATCCCGAATAAAGAATCTTTTTGCAGATCCTTATTTTGCCAATTAGGGATATGTTGCCCAAATCCGTCCAGCCAGGTCAACATACCTGTGGCGAATACTATAAGTTTAATTAACCTTTCCACTATCCCTCAGCTATTGTTTATCGTAAACGGCAGTAAAACTATAGGGACTGCCTGCGCCACCCGGTGTTACGGTTACAGCCATACTCAGCGTTTTCCCATCTGCACCAAGTGTCCACGTCTCCACTCTGGTATACTGTATTTTATCGTATTCATTAGGGACACTGGCTTGCAAACTTCGTTGTAAGCCCTTTTCACCGTTGGACTGAACAGATGAAATGATCTTAGCACCGGCACCGGTAATAATATTAGCGGGTTGATTATCCAGTGTGTTGATATAAGTATTTTTATTCTCGCCATTAACGCTGATAATAGTGAGTTTATTAGCGTTTTGGGTAACTGTCATTTGCTGAACAGCTACTACGGCCGGCAACTTGCCAAAAGAACTTTTATCAGTGGCTAAAGTCCAGCTACCGCTAAAATCAGCAGTTTTAGATTGAGCGAATATCGCAGGGCGTAACAGCACGCTGCACAGGATCGTTAAGAAAAAGATACGTTTCATAATTATGTTTATTTTAATGATTTATTATTTCTGATTGTCTTTGTGCTGATCAATGGCTTGTTGGAAAGTAGTGCGTTCCTGCTGGCTGATATTACTGCCATATTTCGCTAAATACTTACTTGCTGACGATACATAATTCGGCCAGTCCTGTTGATTATAGCAGGCGATAGTTTTTGCGCGCAGGAAGATCTCTTCGCCTGAAGTGCCATAAGATCGAATCTTAGTTTCTAATGCGTTCCAGTCAGGATTGGTATTGGCATTAACAAAAGGCTCTATTTCCCCTTTGTAGATCATGTTCATCATGTTGACCGTGTATTGGCGATCACCGATCAACTTTTTGAACGTCTCAGGATTAGTATTCATCAGCACGAAACCGGGATCTTTGGTACTCTTTGTGAACTGGCTGACTGATTGTACATCTTCTTCTGAAAGCGGGGGTTTTAAACCTGTGATATAAGCGTTACCCGCCATTACCGCTCCTGGCTTGTCTCCGGTCTGTGTCGCCATCATGGCCATTTTCTTTAAGAAAACGGCGTCACGTTTACCTCCAATATATTCATCCAGCATCGCGCTGTACTTAATACCTGGATCAGTTAGGTCGGCATCCTGAGCGGTAACGTCAGGTACATTGGTATTTGCGTCCGGGTTCAATTGGTTATGGATCTTTCGCAGTTCTATAAAAGGGACCTTGACCACCTCGCGGTCATAACTCATCAGGCCGTTTTGTTCTCCTTCAACATCAAAGGGTTGGGTATAGATGCTGCCTGATAAGCCTTGTTGTTCCAGCAGTTTTAAGTGCTGGTTCATGATCTTATATTTGGCCATTAGCCCGGATGGTTGTTCCTGAATATACCCCCATGCGCTGCCTGTCAACCATTGGTGTTCGGGTATAAATACACCGATGCCTCCGAACTCACCTACTACCTGGGCTTTACCGGTTTGTTTGATAGGCATCATTGGGTCAGGATAACTGTGCACATCTGTCATATCCGCATTGATATAGGAATTAGGGCTTGGGCTTCTGAGTTGCTCGTTTACGTAAAGCAACTCACCGGTATGACCATTCACAATGCGGCTAGGATCAGCCGCCTTTATCTCTCTGGTTAACCGCTGCTGATCGTACTGCCCCCATTTTTCATTGAACAATACCCAGGTCGTTATGCAAGGAAAATTATGCAATTGGGTCATCTCTTCATGCATCTCCCGTTCAAATTCTGGCTTCGCCCCCTCAGGCAATCCCTGGTTTGGATTCACCATATCCTGCCATACCAAAATACCTAACTTATCTGCCCAAAAGTACCATCGGGCAGGTTCTACCTTAATGTGTTTTCTAATGGTATTAAAACCCATGGCTTTGATAGCTTTGATGTCAAAGGCTAATGCTTCGTCGGTGGGTGCAGTGTACAGCCCGTCAGGCCAGAAGCCTTGGTCAAGTGTTCCTAAATTGAAATAGGGCTTATTGTTTAAGCATATCCTTTCTATGCCTTTTTCGTCATTGGCTACTGATATCTTACGCATTCCGAAATAGCTTTTTACTTCGTCGATCACTTTGCCGCCGCGTTTGATGCGTACTACGAGGTCGTATAAAAAGGGGTCAGACGGTGACCATAAATGTGCGTTCGGAACTTCAATATGATCACTATGCCAATTGGCAATTTTTTTGCCTTTATCGTAGACTATTGCTTCGATTTCTACTTTTGTTTTTGGGTCGTTTAAAAAGACAGAAAGTTTGAGAAGCCCTTTATCAATGTCCGGGGTAAGCTTCAGGTCTTGGATATAGATATCAGGTACTGTTTCCAGCCATACAGTTTGCCAGATACCAGAGGTAGCGGTGTAATATATATTTTGCGGGTTGAGCACTTGTTTACCGTGAGGTCCAATGCCCTGATCGGTCGGGTCAAAAACCTTTACAACCAATTCATTGTCGCCAATCTTGATGGCCTTACCGATGTCAATGGTGAACGCCGTATAACCACCCTCATGCCGGCCAACCTGTTTACCATTAACGAACACGGTTGCCTGCCAATCCACCGCACCGAAATGAAGCAGCGTCCTGCCTTTGCCGTTCGCTATGAAGGCACGTTTGTACCACAAGTTTTCATCCGGCATCAAAGCCTTTTTAACGCCCGATAAGGCGCTTTCAATCGGATAGGGAACTAATATCTGCCCCAGATAGGCCCCAGGCTTTTCCGCGTCCTTCTTAGTTACCGCATAACTCCAAAGCCCGTTAAGGTTTGTCCAGTTAGCTCTGATCAGCTGTGGGCGCGGATATTCTTTTAGGACATTGGTTGGTGAAACTTCTTTAGCCCAGCGGGTCTGGATGGTTATAGATTGCATTTTATATGCACTTTGAGCACTGATTTTTGAATTTAAGGCCAAAGCCGTCGCTATAAGCAAGAGTGTTTTTGCTTTCAATTTCATATTGTTTATGTTTATTTAATGCTAAGGATCGAGAATGGTTGATTTAAAATTTATTGAAAAATTCCCAATGTTGATCTTGGTGTTTGGATTGTCGTATCGAGTTCAAAATGATCGTTAATTTGCTTTTCACTCCGGGCTCGTCCTTTTGTCATCCAAACAGGTGCTGCGGCCCCTTTTAAATAATGATCGAAAAATTGTTTTTGACGAATAGTCCAATCTGTGGTTGCGACCTTATCGTGAGAGTCAAGAAAATGTGAGGCGCCGTCATATTGAAGCATCCATACTGGTTTGCCAAGCCTTCTCAATCCCATATACATAGCTAGCCCATGAGACCATGGAGAGCCGCCATCGTGCTTATTATGCATAATTAGCAGAGGTGTAATAACATCTTTCAAATAGAATATGGGGCTGTTTTTTATATACAGATCCGAGTTTTGAACAATTGATTTCCCAAGATAAAACTGAAATAATTCTACTTGAGCATCCATAGCCCCGGCGAAACTATCTTCCAAAACGTTGCCCCAAATATCCAAATCTAATGCTGCGACATTTGATATATCAGCGTTAGCGTTAGCGGCTGCAAAAAGATGGGTATGCGTAACGATAAAGTTAGTTTTATATCCTCCCATACTTGTTCCGTTTAAACCCAATTTGGATCCATCCACATAGGGTAGTGAAGACAAATATTTAGCTGCGGACTCCATTGCAACCAAGGCGTCCTGACCGGCACCTTCTTTTGTGCGTTTAATATCAGGTGTAAATACTAAATATCCATTGCTAACAAAATAAGGTATATTAATGTCGGCACTCGATCTTTCAACATAAGGATAGACATTAAGATTATTAGACTTTTCTTCATAATAATTAAATATAACCGGATATTTCTTTGAAGGGTCAAAATTCTCTGGCTGGTAAAGCACCCCTTGGGAAATGCTGCCGCTAGGCAATGCCCAACTGATCAATTTAGTTCTTATAAAATTATATTTATTTTCAGGATGATTATTCGTAACCGGGCTAAAATGTTTAAAATCCTTTGTGACGAAATAATTGAGTGATTCGCTGCTCCGTTGTCTAGGAACAATCCATACGCTTGCGCGATCTGCTTTAATGAATTCAGTTTCTCCCCATGAATGACTTGTCCACGGCACATAATAAGCATAATCTTCCATGGTTAATTGCACTGGTGCTTTGTCACCTGTAATATCTACAGTAAAAAAGCCATTCCTTTTAGTTTTTGGATCAAACGCGACTAGGTTTATGGTTTTATTCTCCGGTTGTAAAGTAGACGCCAAGCCAACGTTTTTTGGGATGATAAATTCAATCCCATTTTTCATGCCATACTGATGGGTAATAGAAATTGGCATTTCCCTTCCATTGAGACTTGCGCGCCAAATATCATAACGTCCTTTAATGATAACATCGTTATTAACTCCGATCCACCCAGCAGTTCCAAGCGTAACACGGCTGGCTCCGGGTTGTAGATAAAAAAAATGATAGTCCCATTCATCCTTAATATTGTTAGTTAAATTAATCCGGGAGTCATTATCAACGGAATAGCTATAATAATTATTTAACTTACTATTGAAGTAAATTACATATTTTCCGTTCGGCGAAACTCTGTAGCTACCAGCATCGCCAGATGTAACATTTGAGTCAATTAACCTCCTTTTACCATTAAGCGCTGACACAATAAAAATCTTAGAGTAACCCGCGGCGTTCCAATAATCCCGTCCCGCATCAGACTGAATAAATAAAAAGTTTTCATTAATCCCATCAAAATCTGTTCCTTCCGATTTACTTAAAAACAGAAATTTTTTCATGTTAATATCCAATCCAAATATCAGGCGGTCATCGACAGCCCTGCTAGCAGACTGAATCATTGGATCATTGAATCCCCAAATATCTACTTTAGCTTTTTCTGGAGACGGCGTCGGGGAAGTCTGATTTTTTTTTACTTTAAAATAGATTTGACTGCCATCACTTGAGAAACCGATGAAGGAATCAAACGAAAAATTTTCCTTTAACGGAATATCTTTTTCAGTTGCTATACGTTTTGCTGATATATTACCAATTGTATAAAACATCATGCTAAATTCATTCGCTGCTTTTTCTTTAGCGATAAACGCAATTGATTTTTCCGGAATATTTAATTTTACCTCATTTAAATCCGAGCCAGACCATATTAAATGATCAATTAGTGTCTCGAAATTAAATAAATGTAATTGAGTCAAACCTTCCTCTTTGTCTACATTTTGATAAATCAAATATTTTCCATTTTTTGTTGCGAAGCGGCTCTTACAGTTGAGGGGCGACAGAGCTATATGTGTATTTAAATTATAAATTATGGTTTGTTCGGGGTTATCTTTTGTTGTATATAAAATTAGGGGGTGATTGCCTTTCACTAACTCGAAATTTGCAACTCTAGTTATGTTTTGACGAACAGCATGTCCCAACTTTTCAATACTCAAACTATCGTCATGTATAATCAAACAGTAATTGCTGTCATCAGAATAAGTGACGCGAATATAATTTTTCGACACGTATTTTCTCACCCACTTTCGATCAGTCGAAGATAAAGTTAGGGTTTGACAGCCGCGAGGCAGATTATCGGTTGTAGTGGTAAAGTATTTTCCATCCGGCGCAATTGTAGGCCTTAGTTCGGTAGTCCAGTTATCAATAGCCTCGAAATCGATACTTTTCTTTGATTGACAATAGACATCTTCGCCAAATGCTATTATTAGTATCCCTATTAAAAATTTATAAACTTTCATTTTATCGATTAATTTCTTTGAAACATTGTCACTACTTCTATCAATTTATAGTCGTCTCCCACGTAGGCTTCCCGGCTTCCATCTTATCAATGACGTCCTGAATGTCCTTCGCGATTTGCAGATTAAACCATTTTTGATTCTTATCCATCGCTTTATCCTTGGCCATTTGTTCTGCGATAATTGCATCCTCTTTACGGCCTGCCTTATACAAGACATTCGCATAGGTGTCAATGTGATTTGGCGAGGCATCAGTCGGTAGCACAAATTTCTCCATGAATTCTATGGCTTTTAGCAAATGAGGTTTATCAGTAGCATGCCGGAAAATAACTTCAAATACTAAATTGTTAATCCCTGATGGGCTGATTTTTTCATGGTTTGCTTCGTTATTTTCTACTTGAGCAATTTCATATGTTACTGCATTGGGCCAATCTTTTATCGAAGTGTAATACAAGGATTTACTTCTTAATTCTATGCGCTTTGCAGTTCGCTCGTCATACTTTTGCTTAACCTTTTTAAAGATTTCTTGCCAGGCATAATTTTGAGGTTTTATATTCTCTTTATATGAAAATGCATAAAAATGATTTTGAATGATGTAATCTGTAAAAGCCCTAGAAAATCCAGCGTATCCCATCGCTGAATCTGACATCATTTGATTTTTAAAAAAATATTGAACCAACTGGTCATTGGGGCTAAATAGTGTCTGAAAAGTAAGAATAAATTTAACATGCTGCTTGATCAGATTTGCTGAAGGTTTTTGCGCGTTTAAAAACCGAGACTTATATTCTTTGGCCACTATCTTAGCTAAACTGTCCTCTTTAAATTGATTTGCGGTGATGGCAAGCCATTCCATATCTTCTAAATTTAAGGTATGGGATTTAAAGGCCTTAATCTTAGCTGCGTAGTTTTGCTTTGGATTAATGACATCATCTATTATTTGTGAAAACTGTTCGGTATTTTTATAACCTACATCGCGGTAGGTTAACTCTCCATTGGGGGTTAAAAAAATGAAAGTGGGTAAAACATCAATAGCATAGTGCTTACTTAATTGCTGCGCACGTGCATACCAGGATTTTACAACATCATTATCTATTTCTGTCTGGTCCATTTGTACTTTAATAGATATAAATCGGTCGTTGATTTTTCGACCTAAGCTATCATTGATATACACTTCCTGATCCATCTCTTTACAAGGCCCGCACCAAGTCGCAAATACATCAATAAAAATAAATTTATTTTCTTTTTTTGCTTTCTTCAATATTTCAGGCCAGAGTAAGTTCTTTTCGAAATTAACGCCCTGGCAAAATCCATTAAGGCAAAAAAGGAGCATAGCAAGGGTATATTTGATGTTTCTTATCATATTTTTAGGTTTTAAATGACTGAAATCGCTTGCGGAGATTTCAGTCATTAGTGAAATACTTAAATTTTTAATACCCTGGATTTTGAGTTAAATTTTCATTTACTTTTATGTCTGATAATGGAACGGGATATAGCCCCTTTGTAGGGTCCCATGCACCACCGCCCTTTAAAGGCGTTGCAATTTGCATCGCCGCATCAATTGTACCGCTTCGCTTTAAGTCTAACCAACGGTGCCCCCATTCGGTAAATAGTTCTGTCCGTCTCTCTCTCAAGATCGCCGATCTCAGTTCAGATTGTGTAATTGCGGTCGTATTAGCTAAACCAGCTCGATTTCTAATGGTGTTAAGATCGGACTTTGCTCCATTCAAGTTTCCCTGTTCATTTCTAGCCTCTGCCCTTATTAAATATTGTTCTGCAAGGCGAAATACAATTAAATATTCAGTTAAAGTAGCTGCATTGTAATTTCCCAATAATGCTTTATACTTAGATGCAAAAGGAAAAACTTGTGTCCCAACTGTAACACTATCTATCCAAGTAACTTTTCTTAGATCCCCGCTCTCAAAACTATGATATAAACTAACAGAAACATAAAATGGGTGCGCAGAGGCAGGACCAGCACTAGGCAATTTAAAAATTTCTCCCTCATAGGTGTTGTAAAACGAATTTACAGATTGTAAAGACCAGATCGTTTCTTGGCTGTTTTTTAGAAATACGGTGTTTAACGGAATATTGGTTGAATATGATGTTGTTTGGTTTATAACATGGGTAGCTGCGGCATCTGCTTCAGCATAATGCTTTAAATATAATTGGGTCCTGGCCAATAAAGCGTTCACAGTTTCCTTGTTGGGACGGACACGCTCCGTTGTCGTTGTCACAACATCAGAATTGACATAACGATCATCCATCAATTGCAAAGACTGGTTGAGATCTGAAAGAATTTGGTTATAAATGTCAGAAGAAGAGCTGCGAGCAATTGTAGAGTTCACTTTATAATCGATGTCCAATACCAAAGGAACATCTCCATAAAAATTAACCAAGTAGAAATAGAAGAATGACCGTAAAAAATAGGCTTCTCCGAGCAACCTTTGTTTAACAGCCGGAGTAATTTTGTCGGATTTATTTAAACCATTAATAGTGGAATTGACCGTATAAATCATTGGATATATCTTTTGCCAGAAACTTTGAATACCTTGGATAGAGCTATACTGAGAATTTATTTTATTCTGATAATATTGAGCATATCCATCATATGATCCAAAAGCTGATGTAGACAAATTCAAATTATCAGCGGATAAATCTGTAATGATAGAAGCAGAGGCAATACCTCCATTTGTATTCGTATTACTTTCGCTAATTTGTGCCAATAAACCTGTCATTACTGAGATCGCTTGCGCATCATCTGAAAAAACGATATCCGTATTTGTACTAGTAGTTGGAGCTGGTACTTCAATAAATTTTTTACAGCCGGTACTCAAGCACAGCATAGTAATACAAATAAAGATGCCCCATTGATTTGAAAATTTTCGATATAGAGGCGAATAATAATAAATATTCATGACGATAATTTTAAAATGTTAATTGTAAACCCAGTGAAAAAACCCTTAGTGGAGGCAATGTACCATAACCAGTTTCCGGGTCTCCTATATAATTCGAAATAGTTAAAAGGTTTTGCCCTTGAAAATATACCCTTGCATTGGCTATATGGATTTTGTGTAAAAAATAGTTGGGAATTGTATAAGATAAAGACGCATTTTTTAGACGCATAAACGTCGCGTCGCTGTAAGCTGCATCACTCTGCGTAGCACTTAAGAATGGGGTAATAAAGTTAAAACTCGTTTGCACTTGTTGATAAAGTCCATTATCGCCATTTTTTTGCCAACGATTCGTGAAGTTTGCGGGAAGATTTAAGTTGGGAAAGCCTGGGAAGTAAGGGCCAAAACGGTAATTAGGCAGAGCATGTTTTACAAACTGTAGTAAAAAACTCAACTCAAAACCTTTATAGCTAAATCTATTGGAAATCCCGCCATACCATTTAGGATCTGTGGATAATAGTTGAGTTTTGTCATTTAGAGAACTTGGATTAGAAACTAACTTACCGTCAGCTGTTAGAAATTGATAAAACCCGGTTTGTGGATTTACGCCTTCGAATTTATATGCCTTTGTAATTGTAATCGACTGTCCGACAACGAAAAGACTTGCAAAGCTGGATTTTTCAAGATTGGGAAAGGCAATGAGTTTATTTTTAGGTAATGTGAAGTTTGCTGAAATTTGCCAATTGAATTTTCCGTTTTTATAGGGAGTCGCGTCAAGGGTTAACTCCCACCCTGTGTTCTGAACAGTCGCAGGTAAATTTTGTCGAATACTTGTAAATCCTGTTGTTATTGGTAAAGGTGACGATACGAGTTGATTAGACGACCGATTCCTGAAATAATTGACATTTAGGAAAAATTGATTAGTAAAGAAACCAAGATCCAAGCCTATATTTAACTTTTTAGTTTCTTCCCACTGCAAATACGGGTTACTTAAACCAGCAGGGATTAGTCCAGTTGTATTTTGGTAATTGGGGGAATAATTTTGATTGTTATATAAACTCAAAAAATTATAGTCACCAATTTGGTCGTTACCGGTTGTTCCATAACTCGCATGAAGTTTACCAAAGCTTAAAAAGTTATTGGTAAATTTCATGATCGGCTCTTCGCTAAAAATCCAGGCGCCTGCTGCCGAATAAAAACTATTAAGCATGTTTGCAGAACCAAATCGGCTACTGCCATCTCTGCGAGCCGACAAGTTAATTATATAGCGATCTTTCAATCGATAATTGATACGTCCAAATATTGCACTATATCGATATAAACTTTGAACTGTATTTACAACCGTTATTGTTGACGCAGCACCAATGTTTTCCAATTGCGCATCGTTATTAAACCCTGAAGCGTTTTGATTCAATAAATTTGTTTTGCTTTGCTGAAAGGTACTGCCTAATAAGCCTTCTACATGACCAAAACTAAATTGCTGGCTATAAGTTAATTGTGGTTCTATAATCCAGGAAGCGATAGTATTGGTACCAAAAGCCGCACCCCGTGATTTGTATCCATCTGGTTTATAATATGTTATGGGAATAAGATTTTCAACATTTGCTTCCAACTTATTATAACCTAAATTCGTTTTAAATTCTAAACCAGGCAAAATTTTATATCCTATATTGGAGTTGGCGATCAGATTGCTGGTTTGTGCTCTATATTCATTTAACACCACTTTTGCCGGATTGTTAAAAGTATACACATCTGGATTAGTTGGAAGTGGTGACCAATTGATACTGCCATCTCGATTAAAGAGCGCAGGTGCATCTGGTGCTAAAGTTAGCGCCACCTGAAACAAATCACCTGTTGATATATTATTTTCATCTTGTAAGTAATTGCCTGAAAGATTGAATGTGAATTTTTGATTGGTAGAATGGTGATTGACGCTTAGAAGTACATTGTTTTTATAATTTGAAAAATCGCCAGGATAAACTGTTGTTTGCCGAGTATAGCCAGCCCCGGCCCTGAACTGCGTGTTTTCATTTCCTCCAGAGATAGCTGCATTTAGATTGGTGAAATACGCTGTACCACCAGCCAGCTCTTTTTGCCAGTCGGTGTTGCGGCTTTGATCCCAAATGCCGTTTACATCGTAATCTGTACTAGATATTGTAGCGCCTCCATTTTTGATGGCTTCTTTTCGTAAGGCTACATACTGTTCCGTATTCATTAAATCGTAAGTTCTTTTAGTAATTTTGCCCCAGCCACTTTGCATATTTAAATCGACCTTCGTTTCTCCAGCTTTGCCGCGTTTTGTCGTAATTAAAATAGCACCGTTGGCCGCTCTGGAGCCATAGATGGCCGTTGCATCAGCATCTTTCAAAATCTCTACACTTTCGATATCCGCGGGATTAAGAAAATTAAGCGTGCTATTGCCACCTCCGGCAGTAATTCCCCCTTCCAAGCCAGAGTTGTTGTTATTGGGATAGGGTACGCCATCTACGACATAAAATGGATCGCTGCCATTAAGTAAACTATTTTTCCCTTGGACTGACATCCTCACATTTCCAATGGTATTTCCGCTATTTTGCTGAATATATAAACCAGGTATTCTTCCTTGCAAGGCTAGCGCTAAATTCCCCACCGGTTGTTTTTGGATATCTTCAGCTATTATGCTCCCAATGTTACTTGTTGAGAATCTTTTAGAAGTGGTGCCGTAGGCAATAACCTGTACTGCGTCTAATTGTGAGCTGCTGACTTCGAGCGAGATCGTTCCCAGTTCGGCGGAAGCTCTAATTTCTTTGGTAAGATACCCAATTGATGATATGACGATAACAGCATTTTCATTGACGCTTTTTAATGTGAAATATCCGCCTTTATCTGTAGCCATTGCCTGGCTTTCGTCTTTCAGTTTTACCGTTACGCCAGGGAGTGGGTTGCCTTTTTCATCGACCACACGGCCATGCACATCAATTAAAGCCAAAACATCCTTCACCTTATCCATGAAAGATGGTTCTTTCATTTTGATCAGTATCGTTTTTTCCTCAATCTCATACGTCAGCGGCTGGTTCAGCAAACTGGCTTTCAGCGCATCTTCCAAATTCACATTAGAAACCTTAATCGTTACCGGCGTGCTCTTCTCCAGCACATCATTACTATAAATAACATCATAACCGCTTTGCTGGCGGATCTTCGCCAACACCTCATCGAGGCCGGCCTTTTTCTCATTCAGGGTGATTTTCTGCGCATAACTGGATGCGCTGACGGTCAGAACTGAGATCAACAGTAAAAATGTAGTGATCTTCATGACTAAAAAGAGTTTACGCGGGACATAGTTATAGCCGCCGCTTATGCGTATTGCATTTAAATTCATACTTTTGAATTGTTCGGGTTAGACTTATTTGTTGACTGACAAATTGTTTTTATCCCCTTACCGGCTCCGCCGGAAAGGAATGGTGACCCGGACGTTAACGTGTCCCGAGGCTCAATTCGGGATGCGTTTTTTTTATCCGTTTCACGCTGGCCTCACGGCATCATTCGCGTAAAATTCTTTTCATAGTCCTTTGTTTAAGCGTTTAACATTTAGTTATAAATCTGTTCATGGGGTTCTACTTGTGTTTCTTCTTAAATATTTTAACCGTTTTTCCCTCCACCGCAAAATCAACATCAGGTCCAACCTTACGCAGGAAGTTCAGCACCGTAGACAGTTTTTTCGTCCGGTCGAAAGAACCGCCGAACTTCATCTTCTTGGTTTCCGGGTCCACCCAAACCAGCTGCACATCATAGATGCGCGCGATCCGGTTCATGATATTTTCCAGCGGCTCCTTATTAAAAATCTGTTTACCCTGTAACCAGGCCAGCGTCTTTTCCAGGTCAGCCGGTTTACGGTCCATCGCTGAATTGGTAGCGACCACTTCCTCTCCCGGTTGCAACAAGATCGCCTGCTGTTTCCGGCTCACCTTTACCGCACCTTCGACCAGGGTTGTTTTCAGCGCCGATTCATCCGGGTAAGCATTGATATTGAATTCCGTACCAATATCTTCAATGATCTCGTCAGCGACCGCTACATAGAAAGGCATTGCCGTATTATGTTTTACCTTTAAATAGACCTGCCCGGTCACACTCACCTTACGCTGCTTGCCCGTAAAGGCCACCGGGTAAGTGATCGAGGAAGCCGCATCCAGGAACACTTCGGTGCCGTCGGCTAAAGTCAGGCTGTATTTATTAGCCGTATTATTGGTCAGCGTATGGGCTACCGGCTCAGCTGATGCGGTTTGCTCATAAGTTAAGGCTTCGTCCGACTGACTGGCCTTCGCGCCGTCAGCGGTCTGTATGGTGCCTTTATGGTTATTATTTAATACCAACCTCTTACCGCCGCCCATCGTCAGGATAACCCCCTTATTCATCGGCGACAGGTCTTCCGGTTTCAGTACCGCCACCTGTACAGGCACCGTTGGTTTATGTAACAGGAAATACCCGCCCGCTGAAAGAATGAACAGTACCGAAGCCGCCACCGCGATCCGCTGCCATAAATGGTAATAACGTCCTGCATCCGGGCGGATACGCGCATCGATCAGTTCTTTAAGTACGGCAAGCTTCTGCTCCTCCGCTACTGATGCCGTAGTTTCTTCCGAAGCCTGTAACTCGGTTTCGATCAGCCCGCGCAGCGCGGTTTCATCCGCCGTTCCGAAATAACGGAACAGGGCCGCCAGTTCTTCCGGGGTGCAATCTCCTGAAAGATACCTGCGATATAAAAATTCCGGTTGTATTTGTTTTGCCAAAATAAAGGTCCTTTTATAAGCTATTACGCCTGTGCAAAGCCTGTCAATGACACGGAATGAAAAAAAACTTAATAATTATTTTTTGATAAGTTAATATATACCACCACGGACAATGGGGCAGAAAGAGAAGGGCATATTAAAAACCTCTATAACAATAAGTTATTTTTAGTTAGTAACTTTGGTGTTGATATCCCGAAACCTTAATTAATTCATGCTCAATTTTTTTTACAGAATATTTTTAACCGTAAATGCCACTGCATTAATTGTAGTGGTTTATTTAATCAAAACCAGCGCAGTAATTAATTCGCTACATCCGTTATTGAAAGAATTACCTCACGTTATTTCTTATGTGCTTTACATTACCCTACCGATCATACTCACTGCAATCAGTCTTGCCATCGTTGATAATTTAGACGATGATGAATTGCTCAGCGTCAAAACTGCTGAACCAGCCAACGATTCGTTCCTGCCAAGTTACTTAGGCTATTTCTTCGTTGCCTTGAGCGTACCGGATAACACTACGCTTATGTTCGTGTACCTCATTATCTTTGTAATGACATTTTTGTCTCAGACCGCTTATTTTAATCCGATCTTTTTATTATTCGGCTATAAATTTTACTATATAACTACACAGAACGCTATCCGAAATTTTATTATTTCCAAACGAACAATTAGTAGTCCGATCAGTTTGGATTGCCCTCATCTGAAACGCATCAATGATTTCACTTTTATTTCTAAAAACTGATTTATAAATGGACCACTTAATAGCAAAATTGAAAGGAGTTAACGGACCTTATAAAAAGGTTTTATCCAATACAAAAATCTTTTCTCAACCTGATCTCTCAGAGACACGGGCTTATGAAGCGGGATATAAACCAGAAGAAGAAGAATGGCTGGAAATAAGGGAATTCTCGAAAAAAGACTTTTTCATTGACTTCCTGGGCAAGCCTTTTTCTTCAACAGAGTACCCGCAATTACCTGAAGATAAATACAAGGACATTGAATTTCTATGCTCAGTTCAAGATGAACAATTCTTCTTTCAGAAAATGGCACCAAGCATGGTATTGAACAAAAAATTTTTTCAAGCAGGTAGTGCGCCCACGTTAATGAGTGACAAATTAATCATCGTAATAAATAATTCACCCGATGCAGTATATGATCAGAATTTAGATGTTTTATATTTTAAACGTCTTTCATCAATAACAACAATATTTAAAGGTATTGACGTAATTTATCGAGAGGCTACCGATACAGAAACTGAAAACTTTCTCAAAAGTACCTTTCTCAAACTCGATGCAGCCTATGATGCAACAAAAGTCAAAACAGCGAACAGGAAGCGCATTGCAATGGTAATAGACACCTTAAAATCTTACAGTACCAAGCAAAAGAGCAGTCTTTTTAAGTATATAGGAAAATATTGCAATACAATCACTTATGATAAAAAGTCAGAACAGTTCACTGTTAATAACGAAGAAGAACTGAAACAAATTCTTTTTGGAATTGAAGAACGGTATTACACTACCGAACAGGGAAAACAAAAAAGACTGGCCAATTCGATAATACCTTTATAATTTCAGCTTATCCCAATAAAATTTAATGAACCAAACAACGATAGCCGATTTATTAACGCTGCTGGATGACGTGGATACAAAATTTTCACAAACTCATGTATCCACGTTGGAAACGCCATTCGACATTAGCCCTGCAGAATTTATAAAATACGCTGAATTCGATTTGACCAGCTCCTATGACCACAAGGCGGTTAACGCATTATCGAATGCAAAACGTGCGATGGATGGGCAACTGGATTCATTACTTTTATCGTTTGGATACTATAAAACATCACAAAAAGGCTATTGGGGCTTCCCGAAAAAAATAGATCTGGTTAAAGAATTAGGTATCATCGCGCCGAGAATATTAAATAAAGTTAACAAGCAAAGAAATCTCCTTGAGCACCAATTTATTAAACCAGAGTTGACCATCGTGGAAGATTTTTTAGATATCGCAATGTTATTTGTCGCCAGTACCGATCGGTATACTCTGCGCTTCGTAAACAGAATAATGCGAAATAACAAGTCATTGAAAAAAGGTATTGTCATTGATAACGATTACAAGGCAGAACTTTTAGTGGTTAAAATCTACAAATTCGAAAACGAAGCCTTCTTTTACGATAAGGCTGATAACTTGATCAGTACAGAGGAGTATCCTGTCAAACATCCCGATTACAAGATTTTGCTTAAAAAGTATTTAGAATTAGGTTATTAACGACTTTGTAAATAGCTACAGCTTCCTCGCCAGGTCCGTGATCACCGAAGCCAGCAGCACCTGCATGGCCACATGGTTATAATTAAACATAAACTCCTTGATACTCTTAGTCGCCCGGACAATATGGGTATTGATCGTCGCGGTGGATATCCCCAACTCCTGGCTCACCTGCTCATACGTTTTACCCTCCAGCTTGCATAACCGGAACACCAGCTGTTGCTGCGGCGGTAAATGTTCCACCGCCTTATTGAGTATGTCCTGAGTTTCCCTGGCGAACACCTCCTCTTCCGTATGCAGGTAAGTTTCCGTAAACGCCTTCATCACCTCCGACTGCAAACGCTCTTCCCTGCCCAGCTTGCGGTAAAAATCATACACCAGGTTCTGCGCAATCAAAAAAAGATAAGATTTTAAAGGCTTTTCCGGGTCGATCAGGTGCCGCTTATCCCAGAGCCGCACGAACACATCCTGCATCAGCTCATCGGCTAAAACATCCACTTTTACCATTTTTTTGATCTTCCTGTAAATGATAAGGCTGTGGCGTTCGTAGAAGTAAGTAAAGGCGCGTTCGTTCCCGTTTCTTAACTGGATCAGCAAAAGTTGTTCATCATGATCGTATGGCCCGCCCGCGTTCATTTTTTAGAGAGTCTTATCAATAAATATAAGAAAATTAGCCCTAATGATAAAAAAAATATTTTACAATCATCCAAATTTAACTTACAGGAAATCAAAGGATAACATCGGAAACTAAATGGATAAGATCAGCTTTGAACAATTGCCCGAAATGATGGCCTTGCTGCTCGAAAAGGTCGAACGATTGGAAAACCTGTTGCTTACCGGTAAAGAGGATGGGATCGTTCTGAAAGAAATGCTCAATATGGAAGAAGCTGCGGAATACATCGGCATCTCCAAATCCTCGCTCTATAAAATGACCATGCAGAGCGAACTTCCCACCTACCGGCCGGGCGGCAAAAGGATCTACCTGAAACGTTCCGAGATCAATGAATGGATGGGCAGCCAAAGACGCAACAGCAAAGCCGAGATCGAGCAGCAGGCCGTTGCTTACCTGGCAAAGCAGGCACGGAAACGATGAAAGCGCCCTTCAGCCGGGAAGAGCTCTACGAACACATCTGGAGCAAACCCGTATCCAAACTGGAAGCGGAATTGTCCCTGAGCAACTGGGATATCAAACAATGGTGCAAAAAGCTAGAGGTGCCTTTGCCACCGGTGGGGCATTGGTCACGCATCCAGTTCGGGAAGCCCGTTGAGCGTATTCCCTTACAGAGCTATCCGTTGAAGCTAAACCCGAACTGGCCGCTGCTGAAACGGCGCCACCTGACCTGAGGGAATCCCGGCAGGTACACGAACCTCCTATCCTCTTCCCCGGTGAAAAGGAACTGTCCTTTGCTGTACCGGACCGGTTGATCCACCCCGATAAACTGATCCTAACGGCCGAACATACGCTGCGTTCGCGGATCACTAAACCCAACCCTGAATTCGGAACCGTTCATACCGAACTGGAACAACTGAACATCCGGGTTTCACCGGGTAATATCAACCGGGCGCTGCGCATTATGGATACTTTGGTCAAGTGCTGGCGGCGGCGCGGTTACCGGATCGAGTTTGATGGACGGGACACGCTGGTCTGCCGGCGCAAGGTGGAACAACGGGTACGCCTATGGGAGATCACGACGAAAAGACCAAAAGAAACGCTGCACGGTCACCAGTTGTATGACCCGACCGGCAAGCTGGCCTTTAAGATGGAATACTACCTGGGAAGGGAATGGCGGGATGGTAAACAATTTCTCGAAGACCAGATCCTGGATATCCTTAACCATATGGAGGTGGCGGGGCGACAGCTGGAAAAAGGCTGGGCGGAACAGGCAGAGAAGGAGGCAGAAAGGGAATTGGCGAAACAGCGACCGGTGGTGAAACAGGTGTTGGCTGAGGATGAGGAAACGGCTGTTAGACCCGAAAAGGTTAGAAAGAAGAAAAAAAAGTTTAAGAAATTATTGAAGGAGGCTAAATGCTGGAAGGAATTGAAAGTACTGGATGAATACCTGGCGGAATTGTTTTATAAGGCGGAACATACGCCGGAGTTTCTGGAATGGATGGCTTGGGCGAAGGAGCAGCGAAATAATTTTTGATAGAAAAATGAATAATATTATTTTCCTTCTTGGATTGAAAAATAATAATTGTAGTTTTAGCTAACCTTTTATCATCTAAAGACTAACTATCTTACTGTTAATAGGATACTATCACAATTTCCTAATAATCTAAACCTGATCCATGCAGCCTGCAAATATTATTCTGGGTGATTTGAAGAAAAGTAAAAAGCTTTTTAAAAACGGGCATTATAAAATAATTTTTGATCAGCCTTACCATCTTTATCTGGATAAAAGCCAGTCACAGGCTTACATCACGATGATCGAAGCGGACAAGTTCTCCAGTCTGCTACACGATCCCACGCTAAACCTTATAGAAAAATACAAGCACAAAATTTTAAAGGGATTTACCGGGAAATTGAGTTTTTATGACCTCGGGCCGGGCATGCCTACCAAAACAATACCGCTACTCAAGCAATTGCAAGAAACCGGAGTTCCCTTTGACTACTTTCCGGTAGATGTAAGTGAGAACTTCCTTAACATAACTGAAAAGGAGATTAATAAGATTGGTATAACCTGCCATCGCATCAACTCCCTGTTCGAAGACCTGCCGAAAGTTATCGTTAATGACAAGAACGAGGAAAAACTTTTTTTTATTGGTTTGACCTTTAATAATTACCGTCCGGACAAAATCCTGAAATTATTAAAGCAATTAGCTGGAAATGACGGAACCTGTCTAATTATAACTGAATACTTTAAAAAGAAAAATATAGAAACGATTCTGCTACCCTACCGGGATAAATACGCCGAATATTTCAATTACCTGTCCTTAAAACTGGCGGGGATCGAACAGGAACAACTCAGTTATTTCACTGAATTTCGTAACCAAAGAATAGAAATGGGATTCAGAGTATTGGAAGACCTTCAGCTGGCACCGGACCTTGTGATCGAGAAGGACACCGAAATCATCACGGCGATCTCTTATAGGTATTCAAAAAACAACCTGATTAAGCACATCAATAAATATTTTTCTTGTTTCGAGTTTTTCGAGCATAACGAAAAGGACATCAGTTTAGCATCTTTTAAATTTTCAAATTAAATCAGCTATGGACCCATCATCTTGGAAGGAACTGCAAATATGGGTATCTGCCATTATTGCTGTAGCCGGTATTAGTTACCGCTGGATACAATTCGCCGCGATCAAAAAGAAAGACCCGGACACGGGTATCGATTTTCTGAATTTTATCATTTATAAACCGATGGCGTTATCCATGCTGTTTTATATATCAACGGTAGTAACCGAGATGAAATATGTCAACTTCAATGAGCAATTGAGTAAAAGAGCGGATGTCAGTGAACTTTCCAGCAAGCTCAACATCGTTTATAAGCAATTCGACAATCCGCACGACAAGATTATTACGTCCATTATAAATGACAAAGTCGCTAAGTTCAATAAGTTCCTAACTTACGCAACGAACAACGAAAAGGTCATGAATATCGATAAAAACTCCAATGAATTCAGTGAATCTGCGGATAAGATATTTAAAAACTGTGACGATGGTTCGCGTATTTATGCGACCAGTTACGTCAATCATGATCGATGGTGGAAAGAAGTCGAGGGGCAGGACTACCTGAAAACCAATTATGATTTCATAAAAGACAAATCGGGTTCAATCACCCGGATTCATTTGTTCAAAGACACCGCAGATTCTCATTTCTTCTGGTCGATTATGGGGCAGGAAAAAGCACACAAAATTAAGGTCTATTATATTTTCACCAAAGACATCCCTGATGATTACTATAATTTAAAAGAAGATATCATAGTCGTAAGTAACCAACTTGCCGGAAAATTGACGCTGGATGATAAACGTAATCCGCTCAGCGTGGCCTATTATGGTTCGGAAGAAAAGATACAGGAGTTCCAGGCAACCTTTGATAAACTGAAAAGGTTACCCGGAATGAAAGAATTTTAAAAGACATCAATATGAGCATCGTTATTTTTATCGCTTTCTTAGCTTTGGTATTTTTGAACAGCTGGCGGGCCAGGTCTAAAAAGATTACCTTTTTAAAGTTCAAATCCCTCAACTGGTTTTTGATCGCATTTAGCGCGGGAACAACCACCAACACCGGTTTTATAATTACAACCGCGGTAGCTATGGGCTATGGCATGGGGTTCAGTGCAATCGTTTTCCCACTATCCTTCCTATTAGGTGACCTTATCTACTGGCAGTTTTTCGCACCCAAAGTGCACACCTATGCCGCTGAAAACTCGATCAGAACAATACCGGAATTTATTACCAGTAAACTCTCCGGAAAGGTTTCTGGCTTTAATACTCTGATTAGCGTCTGTATCATCCTCTCAGCTACACTTTATACTATAGCTCAATGGAACGCTGCGGGAAAACTTTACAACGCCTTTTTTAATATCGATGATGCTTACTGTATTATCTTGTTTTCCATACTTGTTATTGGTTATTGTCTGATCGGAGGATTTCTTTCGTCCGTTTATGCGGATATCGTGCAGGGGAGCTTTATGGTTTTACTCGCCACAGTAACCACCTTGGTTTGTGCTTGGCAAACCCCTGATTTTAGCGGCTTTCTCAGCCAGTCATTTCAGACTTTCGCTCGCAGTTTCGTATTTTTATCTGAGAACGGGATTGTTTTCATACTGGGTTGGGCAGCAGCTTCCATTGGCTTTAGTTTCAGCCAGCCGCAAATACTGGATAAGATTATCGCTGCAAAAGATGAAAGGAATGTTAAAAAAGCGAGATACCTGTATATGTTCTTCGTACAATATACCTGGATCGGCATGACTTTCTTGGGTATGCTTATCAAAGCGGTTTATCCCGATCTAAAAGAATTGCAGGCTGAAAAAGCATTGGCGATTTTTATTAACCTAAACTCCTCACCTTGGCTTTTAGGCCTGGTCCTGGCCGGTGTGTTTTCGACCATCGCCTCCTCTGCTGGTTCACTTAACATTTCCATTGCTAATTATATTTCCTCGGATATTCTGAAGGACAGGTGGGCAATCAATTCTCGGTTATTACTAATCCTGGTATTTATGGGAACAATTATACCCGCAATCTTACTTGTGCATACCACCGTATTTAATCTTACCATTTTTGCAGTTTCTCTGGGTGCGGTGCTCGCCCCTTGTATGCTGATTAAAATATTTAGTTTCCGACATAACAAAATTTCCCTGATTTGTTGTCTGCTGACTTCCATCTTTATTACGGTCACATTTAAGATTCTTGGCTATTCAGCAAATTTGTTGTATGATATACCCGTTGGTACATTCTTAGGATTATTCGCCAATTCAATCGCGTATAAATTATCCCGAAAGAGCAAATCGCCTATGTCGCCACCCTTAAAAGCAGTGTGATATTAGCATTAAACTTTTTTTCAGTATATTATATCGATACACTATTTATAATATCCATTTACACAGCGGGCTAAAGGTCAATTTACAAATAACAGCATGAGTTTACTCTATTATCTTGATCCTCTTAATCCACCCGACGAGTGCGATATATTTAAAGCCGCCGCCAAAGACAGCTGGGCAAGAATCCGTTTTTCCAGGATTAAACCCCGTCTGAAAATACATGAAACTACAATTACACAAAACCTGGTTTATGAAATGCGGCTATTAAAAGCTGTCTATCCCCACTTAGGATTTTCCCTTTTCGAATCAACGATGGAAGATACACATGGTGATGATCTCGAACTTTGTATTGAGCAAAATGATGGGCGGGTCATTACCTACGCGCTTCAGGCCAAAATCATTTATCATACCTCAACAAAAAAATGGATCAAACTTGGTAACGGAAATTACAAACAGATGAATCACTATGTAGGAATTCGGCGTGCCAATCAGGTTCAGCTGCTGATTGATTATGCCAAATCGCTGGGTCAAATTCCTATGTATTTACTGTACAACTACGTGTTAAAAAGAACGGCAATCAAAACAGGTGTCGATAATGACCTTTATGGCTGTACGGTCGTGACCGCTGAATATCTGCAAGCCAATCACGGTTTATCTGACGGCAATCTGAAAGCAACTGTCAAGTTCAATGACCTACACCCCTCTCCCGCAATTCCTTGGCATGAGTTGATCTGTAGATTTACTTCGTTGAGAGATATTGATATCCTAACAGAAATCGGTCTTCCCGGTTATCCTCTGAGATCGCGCACCTTGGCAGAGACGCTGGATAATCCGGAATGGCTTCCCGTAGACGTACACGAGGATTCGATGGATAATATCAGGCAGGGCAATCTTCAAACCTTACTCGAACAGGAAAAAAAGGAAGCCAATGGGCCAGCGTTCCGGCCGAGATTTCGTTTACTTTTCAGACCCGGTTCGACATTAAATTAAATGCAATGTAGTTGTTAACCAGACATCAGAATACCTATTATATTATTAAGCGTGACATATATTCATTAAACTCATTTAAGTAAGAGGATAAAAATACAATACCGCTAATCAACTATATTTACCAAATGCCAGACCTTTTCCAATCAACCGATATCGGCCATATTTCGTTTATTCACTATGCCGAGTTGTTTTTGAATAAAAGTCACGGCGAGTTCGACTGCATTCAGTTACCGCCCATTCAGCGAAATTCTGTGTGGAATGTTGCTCAGATCGAACGGCTGTGGGATTCATTATTTCGGGGCTTCCCCATTGGAAGCTTTTATCTTTCTGAAAGAAAGCAAAAAACTGTTGCGAGGTCGGTGCTTGACGGTATTCAAAGAGAGCAACCGGGGAACGGCTATTTTCTATTGGACGGTCAGCAAAGAACACGCGCACTGTTATTGGGATTTAAGGCAACCGGTTCCGCAAGATTATATATAGATCTTGATCCTCAATTGCCTTTTCAAAATCCCGAGGATAACGACAGAAAGTTTATATTCAGATTGCTGACCAACTATCAGCCATGGGGAATGAACAAGGAAACACCGGTTAGGAAACTCTCCGATCCGGAAAAGCAGAATGCAAGGAAAGTACTGGCAGAAAGCAATCTTCACTATGATTATCAGTTAAAAATTAATCATGGAACCGTGCTTGATGAGTACCAGCGCCTCAATGGATTCAGCCCATGGCCCATACAGTCACGACTACCCGTACCCGTTGATATCTTAATTGAAGCCTGCGGCGGCTATTCCGGCAATTTCCGCGAAGCCGACTGGAATTTCATTATGGAGTATGTTCCTGAACAATATAAATCGAACAGGACAACAGAACCAACCAGCTGTTTCAAAGACGTACTTAAAAGCATGCGAAATCTTTTAAGAAAAGACGCAGTCAGGCAACGGCATATTTCACTTTTGCTTCACACAGAAGAAGAGGTATCACAAAACACCACAAAAAATATAGACCCTTTGGAAGTGCTTTTTACACGTGTAAACGCTAACGGCACTCCGCTTGAGGGGGAAGAAATGGCTTACTCCCTTCTGAAATCATCTTGGGATGAAGCCTATAATCTCGTTTCCCAGATTTTAAATAATCCTGAGATAGGTTATCTTTTCACACCTACCAAGCTGGTCATGGCCGCATCAAGGATTGCAGCACTGCGGGCGAAGAAAAATGATGATCCAAAGCCTAGTGTTACAAAATTCAGACAATGGATAGCGGAAAGAAGCCCTAATGATCAATCATTCTTTCTTGATGAAATGAAAAGGCTCATGTTACCGGATGATTTGCAGGTGTCCCGCTTTACACGCATTCTAAGTCATTTTTGTCAGCTGGCAATATTTCGTGAGAATGGCCCTTCAGGCGATCCGGGGTTACCTCGAAAGCTTTTGCTTCATCTGCGGGCATCCCTGATACACCCCGTTCTTATCTGGATAGACCGGCAACTGGATCAGGAAATAGATTTTGAGGTCAGCAGAAAAGGGATCATCAGATATTTGTCTTATTCTCTTGTCGGATTCGACGACCCCGACAAAGTATCCAAAGCAGCAGTAAGAGTTATAACTTCGACAAACAATACCATTTTTCCGGATCGTGAAATATATCTCGAATGTCTTGAAAACGATCTGGCAAAGGTTGTACCCGCGCCGGATCAGATCCTTTCATTTGGAAATGCGCCTGCTGATGGTTACCTGCGACATTGGGATGCGCTACTGGGAGAAGAAACCGATCCGCTTCGTCCCTTCAGGCTTTCTTTCTGGTGGAAAAAAGAGTTGTTACTATGGTTTCAGCGATCTGATATTCCTGTGTGGTTTCCCGGTTATAATCCCATGAGTGAAGATGCCAGTGATACCCCATATGACTATGATCATATACTCCCTGCCTCCCACATTTTCGGACAGGGTTCACGAAACAATCTTCCGGGCGCGACACCTGACCATGAAAATGCGTTCAGAGAACGCCGAGGACGATATCTAGGGTCAATCGGAAACTACAGGATCTGGCCGTTGTGGGCCAACCGTTCTGACGGCAATATTTGTCCGGCTGAAAAACTCCGCATGGATATGCCAGACCTCAGTGAAGATAAAGTTGCACGTCAACTTAAATATACCACAGAAAAAGATTTTACTGAAGCATCCTGTATAAACCCTGATAACCGGGATTCATGGTTTGGCTGTGCAGGCAATCCCGCTAAATGGCCTGACAACCGACGTAAAGCATGGCAAACCGCGGTGGAAGAACGTATAAAATATTTATACCGGATATTTTATAATACTTTGCAATTTGAAAACTGGCGTATTGGGGAGCCGCAACAGGAAAACAAAATTCTCCTGAATATTATAGAAAATCAATCCCTAAATTAAAATACATTAGCTTTATATTTAATAATTATTTTTTGTAGATGCCTGTTCCTATCATTGATCTGTTTGCCGGTCCCGGCGGTTTAGCCGAAGGCTTTAGTACTCTTGTGGATACTCAGGGCAACCGGGTTTTTAAAATAAAACTATCCGTTGAAAAAGATGCTTTTGCGCATCAGACGCTCACACTGCGGTCTTTTCTCCGTCAGTTTCCGGTAAACGCATTGCCTGCGGAATATTACGACTTTCTTCGGCAGACAATTACACAGGCCGAACTGTTTGATCAATACCCGGAAGCTTATCAGGGTGCCATTAAGGAAGCCTGGCAGGCAACACTGGGAGCGACATCTTCAGAAGAAATTGACTCCCGGATATCAGAGGAACTTGAGCATGAAAACAACTGGGTATTGATCGGTGGGCCACCCTGCCAGGCATACTCCTTGGTCGGCAGGTCACGGGTTGGCGGAGTTCATGAGGATGATCACCGGGTTCATCTTTACAAGGAATACCTCCGTATTATCGCAGCACATCAACCCGCGGTATTCGTTATGGAAAATGTTAAGGGATTGTTGTCCGCCGAATTGAACGGTGAAAAAATATTTCCACGAATACTGGCAGACCTTTCCGATCCATCCTCCGTTTTCCCGGAGCATGTTTCCTCAAAATATAGAATTCATTCTCTGGTTACCGATCAGATTAAAACAGACAGCGACTTTCTTATCCGGTCTGAAAACTACGGTGTTCCGCAGAAAAGGCACCGTGTTATATTGCTGGGTGTAAGGGAAGATGTTAAAGCAGAACCCGGAATCCTTAAGAAATCACAAAAGGTCAATCTTGGTTCAGTGATCGGAATGTTGCCAAAAGTAAGAAGCGGAATATATCGCGATTATTCACATACAGAAGAGATTGTTACCGGTGGAATATTAAAAAAGAAGCGGCATTATCTCCCCGTCAAAGACTCTTATGAAAACTGGTCCGGCAGAGTCAGTAAATACGCATCGGAACTTTCATCTCATTTTCCGGAAGGTAATGCTGAGCCCAGCGGATTTCCGGTCGGCACTGGTGTGGAATATCTTTCCTATGTCACAGACACACTCAGTACAGACCATCCGCTTTATAGCTGGTTTAATGATAAAAAAACAGAAGGTGTAGTTCAGCACGCATCCCGTGCTCATTTGTCACTGGATCTGAAAAGATATATGTTCGCTGCACTTTACAGCAAGGTCCACGGAAAGTTTCCGAGAATGCAGGATTACAGGGAATTCGGCGACGATCTTGTTCCCGACCATGAGAATGTAGAATCCGGAAAATTTAATGACAGGTTCCGAGTACAGCTGCCGGACGAGCCCGCTACTACTGTAACGAGTCATATCTCGAAAGACGGACATTACTTTATCCATTATGACCCTCAGCAATGCCGGAGTCTGACGGTACGAGAGGCTGCCCGCATCCAGACATTTCCGGACAATTACTTCTTTTGTGGCCCCAGAACCCAGCAGTTTCATCAGGTCGGCAATGCTGTGCCGCCTTATCTTGCTTTTCAGATCGGACAAATCGTCCGGGACGTACTGAACAAACACGAAGAATTAACCAATGCAGATTGAAATAAATTATGCTGGATAAAAAATACATAGCTGATTATATTTCAACGGAATTTCCCGATCTTAAAAATACGGGATTTAATCTCAATGACGCGGAAGTTTCCGCCTTCAGTGAGAATACTTTATTGCCCTTCCTGATATACCAGAACACTGTTGACTCAAAAAACAGAATTATAGAGTTGTATTTACAGGAGAATTCAGCGAGTATTCACTTTCTGCCTTTTTACGTTGCTGTCGGTTTTTACAGAAAAGCAGTTAATAAAGCCCTTACTGCTCAGCGCTTCAAAACTGAAAAATTCGAGCCTGGCAAAAAGTCAGTCAGATATAACTCCAGCATTTGTTCCATTACCGGGATAAATTTTTTGAACCGCACAATCCAGCTCCGTTCAGGAATCAGTGAGCATGAATTATTGTTCGAGGACGACTATAAACTAAAATGGGATAGCTATAAAAATTCGGCAGATATCCGTGAGCGGCTGAGCGCATTCGCCCAATTGGATAATGCGAGTCATCATAACATATTCACATTACCTGTGCTTGACGGTGGCAGAAACCACGAAGGCGTTATTCTTTTTTCCAGCGTTTCTAAATTTTCAACACTCCTTCGGAATCTGCGGGTAGCTGGACACGATCTACGGCAGCATTTAAACATTCAAACGGCATCTTTTGCCGAAGATGCCATTAAACTTAGCCTGATTTCCGCGCCCAGAACAAAAAATCAGCCGGTAACCGTTCTTGTAGCGAGAAACGATAGTGTGATGGCATTTAACCACATTATTGAGGCTGGCAAAAACAAAATCGACCATCTGAATACAATAATCATTGATGATTTCGATGAACTGCTTAAAATATGGGAAAGATCTGGCGTATTGGATGAGAGAATAAGCGAATTAAAAGAGATTTATTTCGACCGCCTCGGAACAGTAATGAAAGACATTTACCTGATCTGTAAAAACAGAAATTTCTCCGTTCACGAATGGATGGCAAAATACGGGATCAGATCGGAGGCCTGGCAGGTTACACCAAGGGAAAAAATCGTACTTGATGGTCTTGATATGCCTGAACCTCTCATTTCGGTAAAAAGAATGACTGACAAAATGCTGGAGTCCATACAGACCAGCGCAGAACACCTTTTGCATCAGTGGAAAGAATTGGGGCGGAACAATTTCTGCAACGGACAAACCATCAGACAAATCGGTCATTTATATAATTTACGTGATAAGTTGTTGTCATTTTATAAACCGGAAACCTTTCTTAAACTGAATAAGATAATAGATCAGGAATTAGATGAATATCAGCGGATATGGTTTAGTAACAACCAGGATGAAGGTCTGATTCAGCAAACAAGGGATTTTCTTGCTTCACAAAACATTTCTGGCGGTAATCTTACGGATATACGCCATATTATTGCACAAAATAATACCGTCTTAAAAAAGATTGTATTTGTTACCAATAACACCGATAAGGACGACCGCAGTTTTTTTGAATCCGAACTCGCTTTGGTTTTAAAAGAGACAAGTATGTCCTTTTGCACAGCGAAGGAGTTTTTGCAGATCAGAGAGACGAACAATGATCTGCCGGATCTCATCATATATCTCAGCTGGAATAAAGACGTATTAAACAATGCACTTGTCAACCTGTTAAGCAATAAACAGGTGTTCCTTGTTAACAAAAAAAGCAGCAAAATAATTATTAATCACTTTAATAAATCGGTTGCAGGTCTTGCAGGGATAAGCGGTACAGATATTAAATACAATCTCCTTAATCTTGAACCCCCATCGGAAACTTCGGACAAACAAGATAACGGTTTAATCGCTTTAGCAGATGAAGCAGAATTTTTTGCAGAAACTGACGACTCTGCTGATATTGAAGATATTTCAGAGTACGTCCACGGGGTGCTGAATTTCTTTAATAATGACACCACAAAAGCCACAAAAAAAGGTGTAAAGACCTATTTTGTCTTTTTTGAGGACGGTACTCATGTGGAATGGCCTGAAAATAAATCCGTTTTCTATTTCGAAGACCATGCTGAAGGAGAAAAGGACTCCGTACAAAAAGAAGTTCAACATCTTGTAACTGGCGACCTCGTGCTTTTGCCGAAAAACCGGGCGGAAATGAAAAACATTTTGAAAAATGCGTTGTCACAGGATGAGAAAATGGCTTCTTCCCTGAAGTATGACGAAGAATGGCGGAAGAAAATCAATAATTGTATTACATTGGATCACAATGAAACCGATCAGTTCAGGGATCTGCTGATAGAAAATGGCTTTAGTATTAGTTCCGGTACAATAAGAAACTGGATCGATGGGGAAACAATACAACCGCATAACTTCAAAAAGCTGCTGCTTACGCTTATCAAAATGGACGTAATTGAGGACGAAATGAAAGAACGTTATCTGATTGAAAACAGGACTTTAAAAAGGCATAAGATTATGTTTGTAAGAAGTGCTGTGCGAAAACTGATTTTTAATCTGAAAGGCATTCATTACGGAGAGGATGGAATTTTTGATGAAAAGCTGCTCAACGCTTTCGTCGACCATGTTGATATTAAACCGGTTTTAGGAATATATATTAAATAATATGCCGATCAGCCCAGCCACACTCAACGGATACGAATTCAACTCAGAAGCAGAAAAGAAAATTTATCTGGCTGCAAACAGCAGCGGCTATTTTAGTAACAGCGATCATTATTTTTTTCATTCGCTTGACCTGTCCGATACCGGAAGCAAAAAAATAAAGGGAGAAATAGACTTTGTATATCTGGATAAAGACTGCATTCTTTTTTTCGAGGTAAAGGGTGGGCAAATCAAATACGATTCTCTGCAAAATGAATGGTATGTTATGGGGGCGACTGAAAAGGGAAATCCGTTTAAACAGGCCTATAATTCACTTTTCCGCACAAGGGACGTTCTGCTGCCAAAACTTTTCAATACCCGTTCCGTGGCAGAAAGGCTTGTTTTTGGCATTGGTGTTATATTTCCTGATTGCATCAGGCCAAATGAATTTCATAAATCTACTTCAGGAGCGATGGAGTTCGACCCGCAACTGCTGTATGATTACAATAATCACAAATCTCCCGATGGATTGGTGGAATACATAAAGAAAATAAAAGCTTACTGGTCCAATCATTTACAATTCAGAAACCGACCGGGTATCAGTTATAAGGAACTGACTACGATCAGTAAATATTTCAGGCAGGAACTACATTTTACTTTACCCATATCGGATTTACTGGCTAAAGGCCACCATGAGCTGGGCAGGCTAACAGGTATGCAGATGTATGTACTTGACAATTTAAAATATAATCCCGGCAAGGGTGGCCTGATCATGGGTGGTCCGGGAACTGGCAAAACCATTCTGGCGCTTGAGCTGCTGAAACGATCTGTAATGCAATCAAAGAAAACCCTGCTGGTCTGTTTTAACAAAAATCTGTCAGACCATCTGAACCGCAAAGCATCTGAAGGTGGAATTAACGAAAATTATGAAATCAGGAACCTCCATGAACTGCTTAAAGACGAAACCTACCTTAATGGCAGGTCCGCACCCGTGACCGGCGATCAGGTTTACTGGTCCCGTGATCTTCCACTCTTTTTTAACAGAAATCTTAAAGCGTCGAAGACCGGCTGTTACGATTACCTTATCATCGATGAGGGGCAGGATATTCTTAATGAATATCAAATGGAGGCATTAGGGAAACTGCTTAAAGGGGGATTTGAATCAGGTAACTGGACGGTATTCCTGGATAAGCAATATCAGAATATTTATAATGAAGACGCTGAAGAATATTATCAATATTTCAGAGAAGCATATCCATCGGTCGTTACTCTTTTACAGCTGAATTGCAGGAATACACGATCGACAATTAAAAGAGCAGCAGTACAAACCGGATTGCCCGAAATGGCTTGTCTCAGAATATCCCAGACATGGAACAGCGAAATCAGATATTACAACCCCGGACAAGACCTGTTCAACCGAATCAATGAATTTCTCCTTAAACTGGAAAAAGAGGGCATAAAAAAGGAACATATCACCATACTCTGTACTGAAAAAAAGCAGCTTACGCAATTGATGGAAAGCGGAAAGGGATCTTTTGCTGAGTGCGCGTTTCATATGGCCGGCAAGGTTAATATCTGCACCATCCATTCCTATAAAGGTCTGGAAAATGAATTTATTCTGATCGCAGGTCCGGAAAACTACGATACTAATAATCATATTCAAATGAGTCTGATCTACATAGCAAATACAAGGGCTACCTCCCAAAGCATATTTTTTCTGGACAGGAGGTTTAAAACAATTATTGAGGACAGAGAGGATTCAAATTTATAACACATGAAAACAGATATCCGTGCAAAAATAGCCAGTGAAGTCAACGATCTGCTTTCCGGTCCGATATATGGACTCGGAGAAGAACTTGACAAAAATCCGCTGGATTTTTACACCATGGGAATTCTTTATCCAAGGTTACAACAGACACCAGATTTTGACGATGATCTTCCTGAATTTACAACAGCACCGGATGTTGATAAAGAAGAAAGTTTTGATGCACAGGATCTTCCCGAAAGCGACTCAGGAAAAAGAATGCGAAGCTCTCTGGAGAACAATGGATTCTCTGAGCCCGATGAACTTGAACTCACCACAAAATTCAGACCGTCAGCTGCCGGAATTTCTGTGCTCACGAAGAAAAACCCCAGTCTGACACTTAATGTCAAATTTGGATTCTACACAAAAAAGCAATCGGATAAAACAGAAGCCAACGGACATGCTATAAAAAAAATCGTTTGGAAACATCAGCATCACAGCCAGCAGATTATTATAACAAATGGAATAACCGAGGGAGCGACAGAATCAGATTCAAAGGGAAAAATCAGTACGATCTCACTGGGTGACAGAGCCTTGCTTTCTGTGGTTACAAGACCTTACCGGCATACACCAGATCTTGAAATTAAAACCTTTACACTAATAAATAAACGAAATTCACCAAATTTCCGACAGCAGAAAAAAACGGAGGACTGTCTTTTTCAACCGGAAATAACAGCTGATAATGCCGCGGGTTTTGAAGGTTTCGAAGATCTCACTAATCTGAAACTACTAAGTAAGGAAGACCTTAATCTCAAGCTTTTGTACCGAAATTACAAAACATGGGCACTGGGTCATGGTATTTCCGTCGAATGGGATGAATATGATAGTTCGGTAAAAAGCGTACGAACAGCAGTAATGCCAGCGGAAAAAGTAAATGGGGTTGACCTGAACCCTGAGGTTTTTCATGAAAGAAATGTACTTTATATTAAAAGGCTTGCCGGAAAATCAGAAGAGGCCAGCTACAGCCGCGATATCATAAAGGCAGAACTTGAAGAATTTGTTAAGCTGTACCAAAGCTGGATTGAAAATCAGTATAGTATGACTAGTAATGATTCGGCTCTGCCGGAGGAATTACGTGCACAGGCACTGGTTAATCTGAAGTCATGTTCAACGCTTGCCGAAAGAATGAACAACGGTATAAAACTATTGTTCAGTGATCCTGAAGCAGAAAAAGCTTTTCAGGATGCTAACCGCGCAATGTTCATACAACGAGTAATGGCTGACTTCAGCAGACATCGCCGTGAAATGAAACGTGTGCAACACAATAAACCGGCGCTGGATGACGCTATGCCCGACTATCGCCTTATTCCATTTAATGCCACTGCCGGGTCACTATGGAATAGTGGTGTACTGGATATAAATGCAGATACGGTAAGAAAAGGGACCCTAGCGAGATGGCGACCTTTCCAGCTGGCCTTTCTCTTATCACAAATTGAAGGGATCACAGACATACAATCGGCTGACCGAGATACTGTCGACCTGATATGGTTTCCAACCGGAGGCGGCAAAACCGAAGCCTACCTCGGCCTTACTGCTTTCACCATCTTTTATAGGAGATTGAAGTTCAAAAAAACGAATCCTGATAGTGGCGCAGGCGTTTCCGTGCTCATGCGTTACACCCTTCGTTTGCTCAACAAACAACAATTTGAAAGAGCTTCAATTATGATTTGCGCATGTGACCTGATTAGAAGAAACGAGCCGGAAAATTATGGTTCCAAAAGGATTTCAAATGGCATTTGGATGGGTAGTTCAATGACACCCAACAAGATTACGACTCAAGTGAGTGACTACGGGAATTTTATCACACAGATTAATAGCGGCCGCTTACCGGATACTCACCGAACATCTCCGCCACTTCTTTCCTGTCCCTGCTGCGGAAACCGGCTTGTCAAAGAAAACTTAGCCGGGAGCGTCACCGGCAGATGGGGGTATTTCAGAAAGAAAAATTCCAGAAACTTAGAAACAGGGGCATATCTTATTGGCTGTACTAATACCCTGTGCCATTTTCATGTGAGTAGTTCGACACTGAACTCCAGAGCTGATTATACGCTTCCCGTATACGAAGTGGATGAGGTCATTTACGAAGAAAGACCATCTCTATTATTTTCAACTGTAGATAAATTCGTCCAGTTAGCCTGGAACAGTACTTGCTTTAATCTTTTTAATACTGCTTTTACAAACGGAAACATTCAGCGGATTTACCCTTCACCAGATCTTATTATTCAGGATGAACTACATCTTATCAGTTCGGCGCTGGGAACAATTTACGGTGTTTACGAAATAGTGGTCGATCGCATGTGTCGTGAGGCCGGGGGAAATATTGCAAAAGTAGTCGGAGCAACTGCAACCGTGAGAAATGCGGCACAACAGTGCCTCCGCCTTTACGGCCGAAAAGGATTTATGCAGTTCCCCCCGCCAGGCACTGATGCTGACGATTCTTTCTACGCAAAAAAAATCAAGGGGAATGATCCTAAAAACAGACTTTATGTAGGCCTGATGCCATCAGGAACTACAACCAGTACCGCTCTCATTCGTCTTGTTTCTGTGCTTATGGAAAGAATTCCCGCCATTCCCGAATCAAATAAAGACCTGGATAATTACTATACGCTAATTGTATATTTCAATGCGTTAAAGGAGCTTGGTAGGTTCAGGACTTTTCTAACTGATGATATCGTCGCTTACAGGAAATTACTTGCAAACGAGTTCAAAACGTTTATCAGGCCTTTTGATCAGCATATGCTATGTGAATTGTCGAGTGTGATGACATCTGATGAAATTACCACAGGCCTTGATAAGCTGGAAAAAACCACACTCCCGGGGGGAGCAGATCAGACTCATCCGCTTGTTCAATTTCTTTACAGATCCGGTATTCGTAGTTTTCCGGCACTACGGTCTGCAAAAGGTTCGCGCTGGAACGATGAATTAATGACAGAAAAGTTCTTTAAGGATATCGGTCTGGAATTTACAGATGACAGCAAGAAAAACTACAGTGAACTGATGGCATTGGTTGCAAGACTTATGCCGGGAGAAGATGAACCGATTCAGATCGCTCCTGCCACCAATATGATTTCTGTTGGTATGGACATACCGAGGCTTAATACCATGATTATCAACGGGCAGCCAAAAACTTCCGCGGAATATATTCAGGCTAGTTCACGTGTGGGAAGAGAAAGCCCAGGTATCGTTTTCACTTTTCTTTCACCGACAAAAAACAGAGACAGATCTCATTATGAAAAATTTAAAGCCTTCCATCAGGCGTATTATTCATATGTAGAATCAAGTTCGGTAACCCCTTTTTCACGCCCGGCGCTGGAAAAGGTTTTACCTACCGTGTTAATTGCGCTGACCAAAAGTCTCTTTCTGGATGGCAATGACGGTATCTTTGATGGTTCAGGAAGCGATTTCCGTGCTTTTATTGATGATATCATGCTTGATATTATTAACCGGGGAACCGGGATATACGGTCAGGCTGCGGGATCAGAAATCGCGCATACTGTCAACGAGATTAAAGAGGAGTTTCTCGGCAAAACAGAAGATCTCCCGGGAAACAGACGACTTGCAAAGTATATGGATTTTCTTCAGCCGGACCCGCTTGGAGGTGGATTTATGCCAACACTGCAACATCATACTGCAGTATACAATGCCCCCGCCCAGTTTGTTGAAAGTGTTCTGTCTGATCACATACCGACTATGCAAACCCTCAGAAATGTTGAAGTGTCTTCTGCTGTATCTATTAAAAATCAATAAATGAGTTACGATATCAGGCAATCTCAAGTTATACATACCTGGCCGGCAGGTTCAATGATTGACTTTCCACAGTTATCATTGATTATGCTCAATCATGATCATCAGTATAATGATTGGGGAAATCCGGACCCGGCAGGACAAAATCAGGCAAATTCCAGAAACACTGTAAATGACGCCAGACTGGCAGAAGCATTTAAGGTGGATGCTTTCATTCTACCTCCTGCCAGGGATGGTATCAGCGCACTAAGTACCTGGGCTATCCGTTTTCCCAGAATGAATTACTGTCCACAGTGTGGCCTTATGCACCTGACCAACAGGGCATCAGGCATGATGCCAACGCCAAGAGGCAGAAGTTATAATACCGAAATGAAACCGGTCCATTGTCCGGCATGCTTTAATCATCAGACTTCCAAAGGGCCCGCAGTCATTCCTATGAGATTTGTTATAGCTACGGAAGAAGGATTTCTTGACGACTTTCCCTGGGACTGGTATGTTCACAAAAACAAGCCGGATGAACGTAACAAGGGAAATAAACTTTACTATAAGTCAAAGGGTGGTTCTGCCAGCCTGGCGGATATACAGATTGAAAGCAGGAAGGAAGACAATACCTTCGTTGCCGTGAGGGACCTGAGCAAAATTTTTGATCAGGAGATTTTTGCGGAAAGAACAGCGAGCGAGGGTAATTATCTTCAATACGTAAATGGTTTTCTTCCTAAACCATGGAAAGGTTGGCACAATGATAACTCCTTTATCTCAGAAGTGGTGACCGTTCCGGATGAAAGCACGATCTGGAACGGAGACGAATTAACTGATACTGCTAAACGACGATTCCCAAGGACTCTTCAAAAAGGTGCCGGAAATGTTATATTTCCTATAGTTTATAGTGGAATATTACTTCCTGAGTCCACTTATGACCAGCAGTGCCCGCCTGAAGTACAGCAAAAAATACAAACTCTTATGACCGAAAGGATTGATGATGCGCCTGATGAATACGCGTCAATGATCAACGAGGAGTGGAAAACTTATATTTTAAAAGTGGTGAATAGAAACCCCAACCATGGATTACTTCGGTTAGGACATCCACTTGCGATGGTTGTACAATTCATTTCTAATTTCTTCGGGGAATCTCCGACTGAACGTGCGGCTGACCGCTCAGAATTGCTCCGGCTCCAGGAGTTTAAAGCTTTTACGGGCGAAATAAATGATGATGAAAAGGTATGGTTCAAAAAAAGAGCGATCAATGGTGCAGCATATAATAGCGGTTTGCCTTCAGCAATGCTTTCCGAAGTAGTTCTCCTTGAAAAGATTTCGGCACTGAAAGTTTATCGGGGATTTACCAGAGTTAAACCTTTGATGGGCGAAGAACTTGTTTTTGCTGACCTGGCCGACAACCTGCAAGGAAAGCAACTGGAAGAATTTGAGCGAATTCAGGATTCAAGAAAAGATCCTGTTCACACCAGAGAGTTGCCAGCATTTGAAGTTAAAGGAGAAGGAATACTTATCAGGTTCAGCGATACTTTACTGAATGAATGGACAAAAGCATATCCCGACAGGCGCCTGGATGTAATTAACAACAACCAGCGACAGGCCAACGCCGATTTCGGTCAAAATAAAAAAATGACCAGCAAGCGCTATCTGTTTCTTCATACACTTTCACACATTTTGCTGAAAGAATTGTCAGAAGATTGCGGATATAGCCTTTCATCACTGGCAGAAATTATCTATTGCAGTGATGACACGAAAACCGGAACAAATGAAGAAATGAATGCGATTCTCATATATACAACCACATCGGACGCCGAAGGCTCGCTGGGAGGCCTCGTCGAAAAGGGCCTGCCCGAAAATCTGAGAGATATCATAATTAAAGGAGTCGATAAAGCCCGTTGGTGTTCATCAGATCCGCTTTGTATATCAGCTGACAGCGGGCAGGGCTTTATGGGCCTAAATCTGGCGGCCTGCTATTCGTGTGTTCTACTCCCCGAAACGAGTTGTGAGCGAATGAATCAATATCTGGACAGGGCAACCATAGTCGGGACACTTACGCAGGAAGAAATCGGCTTGTTCAATCACTGACCATGTAGTCACTTAAACCATCCGTTATCACTATGATAATGGGTGGCTGTTTATAATAAGCTGTTCTAACTCCACCATTGTATTTTCGATTACCTGCTTTTTTAGCTCACACTCCCATACTGTTATTATTCTCCAGCCTTTTTTTGTCAACGCAGTGAGTGCCTTGCTGTCATTAACTGTGTTTCCTGTAATCTTATTAAGCCACCATTCCGTTCTGGTTTTAGGGATCGTATAATACCGGCATCCTTCATGGCCATGCCAAAAACAGCCATGAATAAATACGACGGTTTTATATTTTGGCAGAACAATATCGGGTTTACCGGGAAGATCTTTAACATGCAGCCGAAATCGGAAACCACGGGAAAATAAATATTTGCGAATGAGCATTTCCGGCTTGGTGTCCTTGCCTCGTATCCGCGACATATTATAACTTCTTGTTTCTTTGGAGTGGACGTCTGCCATAAAAATTAAGCTGCAACCTGTGTGCCAGAATACTACACCTGCGAAGGCAACGGTATATATTTATCCAGCCCTGTCTCTATAAGAAATATTTCCTGCATTACGTTATAAACGTCAACACCGGCCAGATCACACACGTCAAAGGCCTGCTCCATTAAAGCATTTCTCAGTCCCGCTTCATCCGTTGTATAAGCCGGTTCACCGGATTCCATATGAATGTAATTGTTAAAATCTTCGTCTGGATGCGCATTTGTTCCCTCGGCAACCAGTTGCTTCATAAAACGCTCCACATCATTCAAATTTTTGATTTCTGAAATCATAATTACCTGATTTTATACTTAAATATAGGAAATTTCTTTATCTTTAAGTATGGATTTCTGGAAAAAATCGGGATATAACTATCAGCAGCTTATTGAAATATCAGAGGAAGCACTGCTTTTACTGGTTAATGCAATGGATCGCAAAGACATCATTGAATGGCTGGCCTGGAATGACCCTAATGGCGTTTATCATGACGAACAATCCTTAAAGGAACTTGGAAATATCATGAGCCGTGCCGAAGGCCTGGAAATACTTTTAAAACAGGTGGAAGAAAATCGTATAGTTTAAAAATGACCAGTTTCTATTTTTCTTCCACCCATTCCAGCACCTGATCTTTCTTCATTTTGTGTTTATGAATATAATCGTGGTGCACATTACAAATAGTGATCAGATTTTCCTCTGAATTTTCTCCTTTATGAGCGTGGTATTCCAAGTGATGCAGTTCGAGGAACTGGCGCGGATCTTCCGGCCGGATCATATTGAGGTTCCAGCCGCATTTACGGCAGCTGAAATGATCCCTTTCCAGTACTTTAATTCTTGTACTGTCTTCAATCTTACGGTCATGCTGCTCGGCCTGTTTATCTTCTTCGAAAACATATACACCAACCGGCAATTCCGGCCGCCCCGTGTTCCTCGTTTTAACCGGCCAGCCTTCTTCCGTCCTGAGTTCCCGCACCCTCCGCGCCCACTCTGTTGCATCTTTAGCCAGGTAACTTAATTCTTCACCGGTAATACTGCGGCCTATATTATTTTTGAAGAACTCCAGTAATTTATCTTTGATGGAAATATTCTTTCGACGAATCACGTTGCTCAGTTTCCAGCGGTAGGCCGCTTCTTTATCCTGACCGGATTGAAGAAAAATGTACTGAGCAGGTTTTATAGCAGAAACATCTGCTACCATATTATCCCAGTCACCTTCTTTCAGCATACTCTTGATGGTGTTGCCGCTCAATACCGGCCAGCCCATTTCCGAACGGAGTTCTCTGATGCGCCGCTGATAATCTGTTATACCCGAAACAACCAGCAGTTCATCACTGCTGATAATCTTTTCCGGATATTTCTGCAAATAGATCAGTATACGCTCCCTGGCACCTACGCTATCCCCTTCAGGAAGAATATTCGTTCCCAGTTTTCTTAGCAGATAGAAGGCAGGAATAAGTTCCAGCACCTGAGCCCGCACGTCGGCGGTACCTGACGATACAAGATCAGAAAAATTATCCAGCAAAGAAGTTAACTCCTCTTTGGTTTTCAGGAGATCAAAGGCTGACGGTTTCTTTTTTGCCATTCGCTGTTTTAGTTCTTTTACTGGTGACAGGTATTTGTTCCGGTTGGGTTAATAAAAAATGTTGATATACGGTCGCGGCAATCGTTTTTGCCATACCGACAGCCACTGCATTACCGATCTGCCTTGCAATTTCGGTTTTACTTCCCTTAAAAACAAAATCATCCGGAAAAGCCTGTATCCTTGCAGCTTCGCGATGCGTGATAGGCCGGTTCTGTTCAGGATGCAGGTATCTTCCTTTTTCTGGTTTAAAGAACTCTGTCCGTATCGTTACCGATGGCCTGTCCCACCATAATCTGCCGAAAAGATCCGTCCCCCCGCTTTTTTTATTGATCCAGCACTGCGGCGTTAACTCGGGGGCAAGACGGAGCAGATCAAATCTGTTCATTCCCTGTTCCGGTATCGCTTTATAACGTTCGATGCTCATCGGTGTCGGATTCCTGCCGAAATGCAGCGCATTCGCACCTTTTTCACCGCGGATCTCTGTCCCGACCGGCTGAGCAAGATCGCCGATAGCCTCCCTCAAGGTTGTCCATGGCTGTGCATTCGGTTTATATAATTTCAAATCCAGTGTCTTTTTATCCCGGGGATCGCGGTGCGTGCGTAAAGGCGGGAACACATTCTCAGGGTCAGCTAATTTTGACCCCATGATAAATGCCCTTGTCCTGACCTGGGCAACGCCGTAATTAGCCGCGATCAGTTTTGATGCCCTGATCGTAAATCCAAGATCATTGGCAACTCTTTCTATTTCCTTAAATTCGTCTGACGTAAGCAACTCGGGCACATTCTCCATAATAAATACAGAAGCTCCCGACCGTTCCACAATATCCATAAAAGGCAGCCATAAAGCTTTCCTCGGATCAAGTTCGCGATTTTTGTTAAGCAAACTGAATCCCTGGCACGGAGGCCCGCCGATAACCACATCCGCCTGCGGAATAACGGTTTTCGGATCTTCCAGAATGCTGACAATGTCGCCATGCGTACAATGTGCGCCAAAATTGGCATTATAGGTATCTGTCGCATCTTTATTAAAGTCGTTGGCCCATACGGAATCAAACACTGCTTTACCTCCGGACTTAAACTGTTTAAAACCAAGGGTAAAACCTCCCGCACCTGCAAACAAATCAATAATTTTAAGTTTCATAAACCTCTTTATCCCAAAATCAAAACTAAACAAATCAGATTATAATCGGCTAAAACAAGCCAAAATACTTATGCAATTATTTCATTGAAACAACACGAGAAGTATTCAGAGACGACCATATCTCCAATAATAACCTCATTAAAAATACATATCAATATTATCCCATGTCACTTATAGTCTGCTGAAAAACCAGCCTCAAATGGTTAAATTTGATTATGGAATTACAGATCAGCATACCCAGCCGTCCCGGCCAAATATGTAAGATAATCAACCCTTTGGACGATAAAGAACTAAACAACGTTTATATCATCGCTGAAGATCCGCAGCATTTTGATGATGATGATACAATTTACGTTGTCGCCCTAAAAGAATTGCAACGTAATATCAAGCACCCTGAATCTGCCGCTCAAATTCCGGTAACAAAGAATAAGCTTATGGTCGTAGCAGACAATCTCGAAGATTATATCGAAAGCTGGAATAACTCCTGACATACAATTATCTCTATTCATCATAATCTTCAGTATCTCCGGAGAACACGCACGAAATTACTAATTATATTAGCAAATACTAAATAATAATTTCCACTAAAGTCATTCTTAATCACCGGGGTCTTGGGTTGGAATGGCCTCACCGTCATTTGGCGGCGAAACTGCAAGAGCGCCCATTCCTAATTTTCCTGAAACATTGGCGATGAACATTACTATAAAAGACAATGAAAGCATAATCTGCAAAATAATGACATGCTGAATGGATTCATCTTTGGGGCTGATATCTCCGTATCCTATCGTCGCGGCGGTAACAAAGCTGAAATAAATAGCTTGTGATGATGTCAGATTTTTGTCAGCACCGACCAAACTGTCACTAATCACAAACAAAGAACGTCCTGCATTATTAATAAGATGTTCTTTAAAAGTATAGATTGCTGCAAAGCACAACAAATCTCTACATAATTGACCAGCATTAATATCAGGTTTCGCTGATAACTGAACGGCTCACTCCAAACGTCCCGGAGGAAAACACCACCCAGTAAAGCATAAATCGTTTCTATCGCAAGCCAAACGAGTATTAATGTCACATACCAGTTGTCAGCATACTGATTTGTAATAAGCCACCAGGAAATTACAACTTTAGCGATTACATAAACATCAGTAAGTATGCGGCGCACAAAAATGTGGGGGCGGTCTGTTGCAGCCTTGATCCAGTTTCCGGGAAAAAACCACCATGGCGTGTAAATCAGTATAACACGAATTACCCATTCAATACCAAACGCCGGCCGCTTTTCATTGTGAAACACAATACGACGGTATTCCTTTTGTTTTTCGCGATACGGTTTAGGCTTTCTTATCTCCATGGTGTATCGTAAATTTCGTCATAATTCTCTGTTTCTATAAATTCCAGCCCGACACTCCGCATAAACATTTTTTTTCCTTCCAGTGAATCGTCAGGATTTGCAGATGCAGATGCTACATACCAACCTTTTTTAGCCCGATCAGGAAATTTCTTAAAGTATCGTGCCCGCTCAATAAGCAACCAACGTATAAAAACTTCGTTCTCTTCCAGCGATAGCCCGAAAATGCAAAGGTTCTTATTAAAAACAATATGGAGCCAGGTGTTAAATCCCCGCCATTCGTGCTGATTTTTCCCACTGAATGGATTATTTTCACCCTTATGCAAAAACTCACGCGCACGTTCCACACATCCCATATAATGTGTCAACCCTAATCTGATACTGCGATAATACTTTACAAATCCGTTAATATACCAGACACCGAAACCATCAGTCGGTGACACATGCTGTTCTATACCATAATAAGTCGTCCACGGATAAAAGTCAGTAAAAGATTTACTGGCCATATAGTATTGCTCCAGGTTGCCTGCGGCCGGCAAAATCATATCAAAATTCGTCGTTAGCACAGGTGCGTTAAGCTCTATGGCTTTTAAAATAAACTCCCGGTGATGCGGGCGAAAATTCCAGTCATTCATTATCGATGCAGCTTCTTTTTGGATAGCATAAACCTGAGTGGGCTCAAGCTGGGCATTAGAAAGATCCAAAAGGTCATAAAATTCTGTTAATGTAATACCCTTCGGAACTCTGTCCCCTTTGAAAGCATCAGGCGCAAATTTTTGCCAAAGTTTAAGAAGAAGATGATCCCATGAAATGGCATCCGGATTATTAGGGTATCTATTGATACCATTGCCGACAATGAATGCAATATCATTCCGGTTTCTTTCTATAATATTTCTGAGTGACATAATTGTGGGTTTGGTTAGGTTAAAGATAGTTTATCCGGTTGAAAGCTTTGCGATTAAATTCCGCTTGAAAAGTTTTAGCTTATAAAGTCAAGGTATCATTAATCGGGCTTGAATTTTACATAGCTACCGCAGTAGCTCGTTCTTCATTTCCTTCATCTTCGTCATCAGCTTCTGCTTCGTCCACTTCCGGTAACTCATCGGCGATCAGGTTACGGATATCCGCTTTGATCTTTAAATAATTCTCCTGGATATCCTCGGCCGAAACCTCCCGGATGCGCGGCAAGTCTTTATATGCAGCCGTTTCTTTTGCAATAGCCTCACTGTCATTCTGCAATTCGCAATGAAATATCTTTTGCGGGATACGCTGATTCGGGTTATCAGCCATAAAGCCCACGAATTCACCCGATGACAAGGAGGCGATCCGCGACGCCGGTATCGCGTATTCCAGCTGTTTAGATTTGGTGATCGAAATATCGCTCGCGTTGATACTCTTGCTCTCCCGTTCCTGCATGATCTTGCCAAATGTTTCCGATAGCTTTTTAGCCGCATCCCCGGTCTGCTGGCCGCAGATCAGGTTACCGCCGATACTGGTGATCACCGCGGCTTTTTCAGCACCATAATTGTCCTTTAATTGCTCGACGGACTGGATACCCAAAACCACCGACATTAAATTGCTGCGCCCGGTACTGATCGCCGGTATGGTATCCACCGCTAAAGTGGGGTATTCATCAAAAATAAAAACCGACTTCAGCTTATTCTTTTGATTACAGACTTTGAGTGCACGGGTGGCGAACAGCGAAGCCACCGGTCCGAAGGATTGGATCTTCAGCGGGTTGTTACCCAGGCAAACGATCTTTGGGCTTTTCGGATCATTGATATCCAGCGTAAAATCATTCCCGCTTAAAACATAATACAGCTGCGGTGAAGACAAGCGCGCCATCGCGATCTTCGTACTTCCGATCTGTCCCTCCAGCTGGGGTGCTGCTTTACGCAGTAACGCCGATACAAAGGGATTGATCAGCATTTTGATCTCTTCCTCTTCCTGCAAAACTGAAAACAAGCTATCATAGTCCACCTGCATGAGTTCCAATACATGCGGCAGCGTACAATATTTCCCGTCGCGGTATTTGCGCAGGTACCAGATGATCGCAGTTAAAAAGTTGATCGCGCTTTCCACGAAGAAATCACCTTGTTTCTTCGCCCAGTCCCGGTTCAAACCCAGCATGATCGTCCGTGAAGCTTCGGTCGCGTCGGTAATATCCGTCATCCCGGCCGGTTCTAAGGGGTTGCAGCGGTGGCTCCGGTTCGCATCCTCGAAATTGATCACGTAGAATTTGGGTTTGACTTTATAATTATCCTGATATTGCAGCAGCTTGTTATAAGCGATCCTGGTTAAGTCGTCAAACTTGAAATCATAAATAAATAAACTGGAACCTTTACGGATCGCCTGGTCGATCATGGGCCGGATCACAAAATAGGTCTTACCTGCACCCGCGGAACCGATCAGGAGCAAACTACGGTGCGGGTTCACAAGATTAACCCAGGAGTTGCGCTCCTCCCCTTTTAGTTTATACTTCCCGGGCAGGTTAAAGGAATATTCATTTTCCAAAAGGCGCTCCTCCTGTGGGAAGGTTTCCTGCTCGGTATTGAAAACATCGTTATTCAGGCTATTTTTGATCAAACGGCTGAGGTAGGTACCGCCCGTCAGGATCAGCAGGTAACCGATTCCCGTCAATGCCATATAGGCGATAGCAATCAGATCGATGGCTGCTCTGAGGTAAAAGCAAAGCACACTGATAAAGTAAATCAGCAAACCCGTGATGAGGTACGCCGCGATGGTTTTCTTTTCCATCTTTTCATCCTTCCTGCCCTTTACCCCAACTAACGAGATAACCAGGAATAATAAAGCTGCCAGCTTGGGCCGGAGCATATTGGTAAACAAGCCCGTCTTCGCGATATTCCCGACAATCCGGTCGGTAATGTCCGCTGTCCAGTTCCAGTGCCTGAAAGCCTGGTAACAGCACAGGTAAAAATGTATCGCCAGTATAAAAATGCTGATCAGACGCGTAAAATCAATGATCTTACGCAATCCTTGTATATCTTCTCCTGTTTGCATAACGTTGTTTTATAAGTTCATAGATTGTTCCTGTTCGACTTTTTTCTTCTTCTTTTTGCGGGAAACAGTGGGTGCCAAGTCCGGCTCATTTTTGCTGATGAGTAATTTAAGGAACTGGGACGGGGCAGGAACCCTTAAGAAATGTGGGGTCGCTGGTCGCTGAAGACTGCCGCCTGCTTGGTGTTTAAGTTCCCAGGCGGTTTTGATCTTCTGGTCAACCGGAGCCAAACGCTCCAATATTGCTTTAGCGCCGTAAGCTTTGCCCAGATCCGAACCATTAAACACGCTCCGGTTGTGGTGATCGATATAGGTCAGGCCGTAAATAATGCCATCCTTATTTTCCCGGATTAAAAGCCGAATATCCCGCCTGGCTAATTCTTTCACCAGCGTCTCCCTGGTGATCTGCCGGTATTGGCTGAATACTTTATCGATCTGGAATTTGAGTTTATTTTTTAAAAGCGGCCGCTTTTCTTTGTTCTTCTCAAAGCGGTTTTCCAGTTTCTTCAGCGTAGGCGAATTATAGAGCTTACTGGCCTTGATCGGCACACCCATATGCCTGCCCTGTTCATCGACCATCCGGTAAAGCAATCCGCCATTACGGTAAGTATTGGATTGTTCGTGCCCACGGTCGGCGGTAACATTAAATTCGTTTAGCACCGCGTTCAGTTCCGGCAGGCTGGTGACATTATATTTTTGCAAAGCCAGTGTAACGATCTGCGTGATGGCCTTTTTGGTTTCCGTTTTGCCATAGGTCGCCCGGATTACCGCGCCCGGTTTGAGTTGCTCCAATTCCCGTCGAACCTGTTCTTTAGCACCCCGGCCGCGTGCCCGGATGAGGCCGTATTTGAGTTCGAGCGCCTCCCTGGCCGGTTCGGATTTTTCTTTACCCAAATTGTGTAAACTGATCCGCTTTCCGTCCGGCTTAATGTTGGTAGTGACGATGTGGACATGCGGATGTGCCGCGTCAGTGTGACTATAAACAAGGAAAGGCTGTTCGCCGAAACCAATCTGCGCCATGTAATCCCGCACGATATTGTCCATCACGGCGGGCGCTATCTTTTCGTTCGTCTCAAAGTTCAGCGAGAGGTGAACGCAGTTGGTGGCCACGCGTTCATTAAGTTGAGCCTGCCGCTTTAATACCAGTAGCTTTTGGTCGTAATCCAAAACCTCGCGATCTATCGGATAGTTCACGGCCATGATCAATGTAGCTTTCCCCTGCCCCACTTTCAGCTCATTATAGTTTAGTGCCCCTTTGATACTTTTTCCGCTATTGATCCTTGCAACCATTGTTTAGCCAAGTGATTGATACTGTTATTGATCTCTTTTAATTTCGCGTCCAGCTGCTCCCGTAATAGTTTAACGCTGTCAACCATTACACCTAAACCAGGTGTCGCCGTAAAGCTGTTCAGCTTCTTTGTTTGCTGGTTCAGATTATTACCGATGGCATTGAGTTCTTTACGCAGCTGCACTAGTTCCTGCAAGCCCTCATCCATGGAAGCGCTGCGCGTATAATAGGTCAACGGTTCTTCCAACAACCGTTTGCGGGCAAAGGCGCTCAGTTCCCGGCTGGTAGTTCTTTGGTGATTGCCGCTGATCTTTTGCAGTTCGTCAGGTGTCAGGCGGATATGCAGCCATTCGCTGCGCGTGATTTTTTTAGATGCTTTATCAGAATTTTCCATTAGGATACATGACTGTTAAACAAAAGCCGACTTCGGAGGCTTTTGTCAATCCCTCAGCGACTTCGGAGCGTAGGGTGAAATCCGTTTGTATCACAAACGTACATTTCACTCCGCCAAAAAAACAGGCGGCACGGTCCTGCCCGGCCGTTCCATAACGGCCAGTAAACCTACCTGCTTTTTATACCCGAAAATCCTTACCTGCCCATAGTTAACGCTTAACTATTATGGCATCTTTGAGGATCACGCCCTGTTCGCCTCTTGGATCTACGGTTGCTCGAAGCTCTGTACCAAACACCACAAAGCGCATTTCCTGGCTACCTGCTAAGTACTCCTCGGCCTCATTCCGATAAACCGGCAGAATTACTTTCAAACCTGTTTCTTTGATGGTACAATAACAATTGATCCCGACCTGCTTTTTTGACCAGATCATAAAATCAAGGGTAACTTCGTAATTGCCGAATGGGATGGCTTCGCGCAGGTAGGTGTATTCCCGGGGTTCGTGGGCTGCGGCGATTGCATTATAGAAACTTAAAACCGTGGTTTGCATATCATTTGAATTTAGAATAGCAAAGCAATAGAGATTACAAAACAGGCTATGACAAGTAGCCTAAAAAATTTAATCCAAGTACGCCCAGAACCGGAGAATAACAAACCCATTTTCTAAAGTATCTTTATGTACATTCGAGTAACTTTAATCCCAATTATGCCTCATCCTATCCTGTCTTTTTCGGAAGCACTCAAAATTTCTTCTGCAACCTCGAAACGGCATTTACTTCTGGGGAATGGCTTCAGCATTGCTTGCCGGAGTGATATATTCAGATATGATTCCTTATTTGATCAGGCAGATTTTAGCCAGCTCAACCCTAATATCAAAGAGGTCTTTAAAAAATTCAACACGAAAGATTTTGAGATCGTGATGAAACAGTTGAAAGGGGCAGCAAAAATTCTCCAAATCTACAGACCTGAAGAAAAAACTATTATCCAAGAATTAGAGCATGATGCGGAAGATCTAAAAAATGTCTTAGTTAACGCGATCGCTTCCAGTCACCCTGAAAATCCCACAGAGATCTCAGAAAATGAATATTCACATGCTAAAAACTTCCTGATCCACTTTTCAAACATCTACAGTTTAAATTATGACCTATTGTTATATTGGACGACAATGCATTTCCGGGAAACCGGGGAGATTGTCGCCGATGACGGCTTTAGAACACCTGACGATGGCAAAGCTGAATATGTTAGCTGGGATATTGAAAAAACGGACGGACAGAATATTTTTTACTTGCATGGTGCATTGCATATTTTCGACGCTGGGGCAGAACTTCAAAAATTCACTTGGATCAATACTGGTGTTAAACTAATAGAACAAATTCGCAATGCCCTCGATAAGGACTTTTTTCCGCTTTTTGTTTCTGAAGGTTCCAGTCTGGAAAAAACAGATAAAATAATGCACAGTAACTACTTATCAAGGGGTATGCGAAGTTTCTCACACATTGGTGGTAGCCTATTTATTTATGGACATTCTTTAGCCAATAATGATAGCCATGTGCTTAATCTCATCTCAAAAGGAAAAACCGAAAAATTATTTATTAGTATTTACGGCGATATCAATAGTTCAGATAACCTGGCCATAGTAAAAAAAGGGGAAGACCTGCAAAGGGTCAGAAGAGGAAAAAAATCATTGGACATTCATTTTTATAGTGCGGAAAGCGCAAACGTTTGGCATTGATTCCCAACGCCTTATCAGAGCATTAATCCATCATAATTAACTACTTGTCAATTTATCCTGATATAATATATCACTATTGTATTTTAGTCAGGCTATGGAAGATTCAGCAAATGAGATAACACCAATTACATTTGATTCGCTACCCGCTGCGATGGCACAATTAATCGAAGCAGTATCCAGGATAGAACAATTGCTGACCGAAGAGAGGCTACCGACCAAAGCAGAAGAGAAAATGCTGAACATCACCGAAGCCACCGTGTTTCTACGGTTAACCAAATCGACCATTTACAGCAAGGTATGCAGGGGCGAGATACCTGCCTTTAAAACAGGTCGCCGCCTGTACTTCGACAAACAGGAATTGACCGGTTGGATCAAAAGCTCCCGTAAGACAACCAACGAAGATATCCGTGCTAAGGCTGAACGGTTTTTAAGTTCAAGTAAGTTTATGCCCGCCACAAAGCGGCGGGCACATCGTTATTGATTAGGCAGCTTAAGCATGATCCTTTTGGTGGTATCCTTTTTCAATCTATCAACGACCTTGGTATAACGTTGCGTGGTCTTCACATGCTTATGACCGAGCATTTTGGACACGGTATAAATATCCGTGCCTGCCTCTAGCTGCAAAGTTGCATAGGTATGCCGGAAACTATGGAATGTAATATTCTTATCAATCCCTCCTTTGACCAGCCATTTAGCCAGATACCACCGAACCTGCGAATAAGTCAATCCGGCAAAGATCTTTTGCTGCGGTTCTCCCCTTTGACCTAAAAACTCATAGGCTTGGTTAGAGATCGGCAATACTTCCGCTCCATTGGTTTTTTCCTGTTTAAATTGCAGATAGTAATTGTCTTCAGTTCCGCGTGCTGTACTCCACTTCAGCGCAGTCACATCAGAAAAACGCAATCCGGTAAGACCTGAAAATAAAGCCGCCCGTTTAAACAGATCAGACGGTGCCTCCGTTTCCGCCAGTTTCTGAAATTCCTCGATGGTTAAAAACTCCCGGTTAGTTTCTTCCTCTTTGATCGGTGTTACGAGTTCATACAAATCCGTTTTGAGTAACTGGCGCTTATAGGCTTTTTTTAGTACGCTCCTGAATTTAGCAAAATAGGCCATCGCGGTATTGCTGATGATCTTTTTACCCCGCTGGTTGATCGACGGCCCGCTTAACAGGTAGTCTTTATAATCCTCACAAAACCATTCTGTCAGATCAGAAAAGCGCAAGCTATGAGATGAAAAACTGATCAGGTAACGCAGGGACATATACCAGTTATCCGAATTCGAACCCGATTTCTTGACGGCGAAGGAACGGTAAAAGTCAACAAAGTTGCCGTTCTTCTGTTCATCGGATAAAAAGCCAAATTCCTGGTTCTGTACATTGATCTGCCGGGTTGCCCGGATGTGTTCCAGTAATTTCTTGGTTTCCCTGTTGTGCAGGCGATCCGCATCTGTCTTTGGACTATCAAACGTGTATAGTTTTAAATATTCCCGGCGTTGCGTCTTTCCGTTTTTCGGATGGATCAGCGGTGGATAATGATCTAAATAATAAGTCGACCTACCCTTGGTTATCGGCTTGCTTCTTAATGTTACTTTTGGCATAATATTACGATTTTAAGATTTACGTGGGAATGGATTTAACAACTGGTCTATAATAGATTTGGGGGCGTACACGAATTTGCCCTGTTGAACTTTGGGAATATTGTTGCGTTTGATAATATCATACAGGGCCTTTTCTGAAATATTGAATTTCAATTGGATCTCGCCCATATGATAGCAATCCTTAATATTTAAGGCTTTCTCCGGTCTTTTAGGGATGGGCATGACGGCATCCTCAAAAAAGCGATCAATATCTGACCGCCTGAGCAAGGTCTTGCGTTCTGAAAATTTAATCCCGTTCAGTGTTCCGCGATCAATTAAATTATAGACCGTTCTGATCGAACAACTTAGTAGTTTGGCAGCATCACGTACGGTGAGTATTTCTTTTGATTGAATTTCCTGTAAAGGCTTTTCAAGGACGGCCTTAGTCTCAGCATTGCTGACTTGTACTTTTGCTTCGCGTGTGCGCGCTTTATAATGGCGCTTCCCGCAAACTTCGCTACAGTATTTTGTAACTGTTGTCTTGGCTTCAAACTCGGAGCCGCAGTACTGGCATACCCGTGTAATTCTGATATTAGAGCTCATGTTAAAAATCAGGGTTAAGTATCAATTAGTGTCGTTAAGTGACATTAAGTGTAAATAAGCGCAATGATTTCGCCCTGATTTTTGCGTAAGGAACAAATCAGCTATTGAGGAACATTTTGAGGCACAAGGAACATCAAAACGGGAACAAAAATTAAAAAACGAGCGCAAACAAAAAACCGCATAATTAGCTGTAATTAAGCGGTTTACTTTGTTTAAAAGAAGGTTGAGTTTGTTTGATTTTGACGGCTTATTTGCCGATACAAAACTTACTAAAAATATTTTCCAGCAGGTCATCGGTAGTAACAGCTCCTGTAATCTCACCCAAATAATGCAGAGCCTGTTTAATATCCATCGACAAAAAGTCGGACGTTACGCTGTCTATACCGTTAAGCACCATTATCAATGCTTCTTCGGTTTTCTGCAGTGCTTCCAGGTGGCGGATGTTTGTTACTAGCGTTTCATCACCGCTTAGCTGATCTTTTATGGCAGAAGTATAGATCTTATTTTTCAGCTCGTCAATATGCAATTTTTCTTTGGCCGAAATGGAGAGGAAATCCGAAAGTCCGGAAGCCCGAAAGTCCGAAAGTTTGGAGGATTGTTCCGGTAAATCTGATTTATTGGCAACTACCAGCATATTGATCCCCGGTTTTTGCAAGCTTTCAAGATCTTGTTTCAATTCTTCAATAGTTATTTGTTCAGCATCAAACAAATAGATCAACAAAGCAGACTGGCTGATCTTTTCCATGGTTCGCTGCACCCCTATTTGTTCAATTGCATCTGTAGCTTCCCGGATGCCGGCTGTATCTATCAGCCTGAAATTTATGCCCTGTATGTTCAGCACTTCTTCAATGGTGTCGCGTGTGGTGCCGGGGATGTGGCTTACAATGGCGCGTTCCTCATTCAGTAATGCGTTTAACAATGTTGATTTACCCGCATTAGGCCTACCGGCTATAACTGTGTTAACACCCTGCTTAATGGCATTGCCCAACTCAAACGAATGGATCAGGTTGCCGATAACCCTGTTTATTTCATTGATCAGTTTTTTAAGCTGATCGCGGTTTGCAAATTCAACATCTTCTTCCGCAAAATCAAGTTCCAGCTCTATAAGCGAGGCAAATTGCACCAGCTGATCACGCAATGCCTGCAGTTGGTTGCTAAACCCTCCCCTAAGCTGGTTTAAAGCTACCTGCTGTGATGCTTTTGAATTAGAAGCTATCAGGTCAGCCACAGCCTCTGCTTGCGACAGGTCAAGCTGACCGTTTAAAAATGCCCTTAAAGTAAATTCTCCTGCTTTTGCAGAACGGGCTCCCTTTTTGATAAGCAGTTTGATGATCGATTCAATAATGTAAGCAGAACCATGACAGGAGATTTCCACCACATTTTCGCGGGTGTACGATCTGGGCCCAACAAATAATGAAACCAAAACTTCATCCAAAATCATATCACCATCAACAATACTCCCAAAATGAATGGTATGTGATGGCTGTTTAGTCAAATCCTTACCTTTAAAAACGTTGTTAGCTATAGTAATGGCTTCCGGTCCCGAAAGGCGGATAATACCAATAGCGCCCGTTCCGTTCGGGGTGGCAAGTGCGACGATAGTTTGGTCATTAGTCATTGTGTCATTAGTCATTAGATCGTTTGCTGTGAGGCAAGCGAATGAACAGGGCGCAAAGTTCGGCATTTAAAGGGAGTTTTTTGTTGCCTGTATGCCATAAACACCACAGTCCCATTAGCAGTGAAAGATATTAAGCTGTATTTTTGTTGTATGGCAAAGGCGGTTCCATACAATTTTGTGCTCGATTATCTTCCGGACAGCATCGTAATAAAATACATGTTTGGCTGGCACTACGTTTATTGGGGTAAAAAATTAATGATTATTCTCTCCAAAAGTCTGAAACGCCCTGAGTGGGATGGAATTTGGATAGCAACAGAACGGGAGCATCACGAAGGCCTTTTTAACGAGGTGCCGGAACTACAGCCTTTTTTTATGGACAGCGTCGAAAGGGAAAGCAACTGGCTGCTGCTACCTGCCGAAGCTGAAGATTTTGAAACATCGGCAATTAAAATTTGCGAAATGATTTCGCATGGCGATACAAGAGTTGGGCGAATTACGAAAAAGGCGCCACTGAACCGGGATTAAAGGATTTTATCGATTTTAAGGATACATTAACATAATATTAGTGGCTACCTTTAACACAATAATCCCTACTTTCGCCTCATTATGGTAACCTTTTTTGAAGCTTCGCTCAATACTATTTCTGTGCATCATGTTGGCAATCCGTCAATAAATGAGATGTACTCTCTGTCTGATAATCCGCTTGAACTAAAGGATGAGATCATTCCCAACCTGCTGATGCAGTATTTTTTAAAGCCTTTTGAAAAAGCAAACGAGGTTTACCACCTCACCCATAGCAGCGGCGACCTTAACCTGAATGAAATTCATCATTTTGTAACCAGGATTTTTGAACAGAAAGAGAAATTTCACGAAGCATCCGAGCTGATCGCAAAGTTTCTTTTTAAGGTAACAACCCATCCCAACATAAAGGGAGGTGAGCTTTATGTGGTGTATTTTAATAAAGTGCAGATAGAAGGTAATTTATTGGATGCAATAGGGATCTTCAAATCAGAAAACAAAGAAACTTATCTAAAAGTTTATCCGGATAAAGGTGGTTTCCAGGTTGATTATGAAGAAAATGCCATTAATATAAACAAATTGGATAAGGGCGTGTTGATCTTCGATATTGAGAAAGAGAACGGCTACAAAGTGGTAGTGATCGATAAAAATAATACAGGCCAGGATGCAGCTGTTTATTGGAAAGATGACTTTTTACAGTTAAAGATCCGTAACGACAGCTTTAACCAAACCAGCAATACCCTTGGCATCTATAAAAATTTTGTTACCCAAAAACTGGATGACGAATTTGAAATGAGCAAAGCAGATAAAATAGACCTGCTTAACCGCTCCATGAAATATTTTAAGGAGAAAGACACTTTTGATATGGATGAGTTTACCGGGGAAGTTATCGGTAATCCAAAGGCTATCGAATCATTCAAAACCTTTAAAAGTCAATACGAACAGGAATTTGACAGCCCTATATCTGATACTTTCGAGATCTCAGACAATGCCGTTAAAAAGCAGGCAAAGGTTTATAAAAGTGTGTTAAAACTGGATAAAAACTTCCACATCTATATCCACGGCAATAAGGATTTAATTGAAAAGGGATTTGATGATGGTAAGGCTATGAACTATTATAAGGTTTATTTTAAGGAAGAAGCGTAAGCGTTCCAAAGCGTTCCATTTTTATACAGACCGGGGTGGAACGCTATGAAACATGTTGATTATCAGAATATTGGCATTTTAACACATTGTAATTAATTAATAATCAGTGCATTAGTTTTTTACCTTTTTAGCAGCAATATTGTAATATACTGATTTTCAAAGCATTTCATATCTAAATACTGTTATTTTAGGCTGAATAAGTGTGTCGTCCTGAAAAAAGTTTACACATGGTTATATTTTAATTAACTGAGATCTAAACAGTTGTTAATTTTCCCACGATATTCCTTCCAAAAGCTATAATAGGTAATAAACCATTCTCTGTGATTCAGGTCAAACAACAAAGCACTAAAGCTTTATTTATCACTAAAGATCTAATCACATACTTATGAAAAAACTATTATTTGCCGGCATGCTGTCTCTTATAATTGTTGCGGGCTGCAGTAAACAAATTTATTATGCTATCGGAACTCCCGAAACAGAATTCAAAGCGCACACCAAAGGCCACCTTGCCCTTATTGAGCGAACAGAACATTCAGCAACCTATAAAAAGTATTATACTTTCATGGGCCAGGCTTCTAATGATGATGACGGTATGTACTATTATTTTGCTGATGGTAAGTTAGTCCGTATGGACAGAACAGGCCCAAACGTGAATGTCATTATACAGCATAATAGTAATTAGTATCGGTTAACCGGGGATAGAGGAAAATCAAAACTTTTCCTCTATCCCCAGCCCAAACAAAGCAAAATCGTATTTTACAGGATCGGCGGTATCAAACTCGCGGAGGCGCTGTGTAAGCTCAACCGCAGTTTGCCAGTCGGTTTGTTTACGGGTGATAAGATTTAGCTTGCGGGCTACCCTATCCACATGCAAATCGCAGGGAACTATCAATTCTGACGGTTTGATATGGTTCCAGATGCCGAAATCAACCCCACAATTATCCTTCCGCACCATCCAGCGTAAAAACATATTTAACCGTTTGCAGGTCGATTTTTGTGATGGTGATGAAATATGCTTTTTAGTACGATGCGGAAAATCCGGCAGCGAAAAAAAGTAACTTCTGAAGTGATTCAAATATTTCTCAATAGGTTCCTCCCCACCTGCTTTCTGCTCCTCCTTTAGGGGGCCAAGGGGCAAAAACGCTGATTCCAGCGATTCATTATTTTCGTAATGATACCTAAAAAATGATATAAAATACAACGTATCGATATCATTAAATGTCCGGTGTTTAAAATGCAAAAGCTTTTTCAGGTCAAGTTCTTCATGATTCATAATGAAATCATAAGGTGCACCATCCATCAGATTGATTAGCTCTTTACACTTATTGATGATAGTTACCCGTTGCCCCCAGGCTAATACGGCAGCCCATAACCCCATAATTTCAATATCCTGCCTTTGGGTGAACATATGTGGGATAGAAACAGGGTCGTTCGGAATAAATTCAGGGCGATTGTACTGAATTACTTTAGAATCGAGAAATACTTGTATGTTGCCAATCATTTAGATTAATACATTTTGTCATTGCGAGCGCAGCGCGGCAACAGCGAACTTTACAGAGCGGCCTTGCATAGTTCGCGATTGCCTCGCTGCGCTCGCAATGACATGTTATTTAAGATAGGGCGTTAGCGAGGTCCTCCAGCAAATCATCAACATCCTCCACGCCTACGCTTAAACGTAACAGGTTATCAACCACGCCAACTTTTTCCCGTTCTTCTTTTGGAATAGAGCCATGCGTCATACTCACCGGGTGATTGATCAGGGATTCAACACCGCCCAATGATTCAGCCAGTGCAAATACCTTGAATGACGATGCAATGCGGAAAGTTTCCTTCAGATCGGCATCTTTAAGCACTATTGAGATCATTCCCCCAAAATCGCGCATTTGTTTTTTGGCAACATCATGATTTGGATGATCTTTAAAGCCCGGCCAGTAGATCTTCTCTACTTTAGGGTGCGTCTTTAAAAATTCGGCTATTACACGGCCATTCTCGCAATGTGCTTTCATCCTCAGATGCAGTGTTTTAATACCACGCAGTACTAAGAAACTATCCATTGGGCCTGGTGTTGCGCCGCAGGCATTGTAAATGAACCAAAGCTTTTTATATAACTCCTCATCATTCAGCATCAAAGCGCCCATTACCACATCACTGTGGCCACCAATATATTTGGTTACCGAGTGCATTACAATATCCGCACCCAAATCAATAGGGTTTTGCAGGTATGGCGATGCAAATGTATTATCAACCGTAAGCAGGATATTTTTCTCCTTGCTGATCTTTGCAATGGCTGCAATGTCAACAATCTGCATGGTTGGATTAGTTGGCGTTTCAATCCAGATCAACTTTGTATTTTCATTGGCATATTCCCTGATGATCTCCGGATCAGAAAGATTCAAAAAATGAAACTTAATCCCATAATTGGCAAAGATCTTCGTAAACATGCGGTACGAACCGCCATAAAGATCATTCCCGGTAATTACTTCATCACCCGGGCTAAGCAGCTTCATCACCGCATCAGTAGCTCCCATTCCGCTTGAAAAAGCAAGGCCGAATTGGGCATTTTCCAACGCTGCCAAACAGTTTTCCAGTGCCTTACGGGTTGGGTTGGTACCACGCGAGTACTCATAACCTTTATTATCTCCCGGCGATTTCTGCCAGTATGTTGATGTTTGATAAATCGGTGTCATCACTGCCCCTGTTGTAGGATCGGGCTCTTGTCCGGCATGTATAGCTTTTGTTGCGAATTTCATGTGTGGTGGTGTTGTAATGTTTTAAAGTTGGAATGTTGTAAGGTTCCTTTATTTTCAATAATTAATAACGTGATTGATGCCCTTGTTGGTCTTGTGACCAACAAGCGGAGAGATTTATAACGCGTAAAAAGCAGTCGACAATTACGCGGCATCCTCCAAAACACAAACATAATCGGTTGTTGGTGACAACACCAACAACGGCTACGAACGAATATTGCTACTCTCTATTTTATTCTTTTACTACCCATGCAATTCAAAGCTCCCCCTTTAGGGGGGCTAATACGCCCTTGCAAACAGTACCCTTTGTTTACTTGGTTTCCCAGTCAAAATACACTTGCCTTCTTCCTGTTTATTATCCAAAGGGATACAACGTATAGTAGCCTTTGTCTCGTCTTTTATCTGTTGTTCTGTTTCTGATGTACCATCCCAATGGGCTGATATAAAACCAGGCTGTTCATCAAGCAGGCGCTTAAACTCATCGTAGCTGTCAACTTCGGTGGTGTTTTCAGCTCTGAAGCTAAAAGCCTTTTGATAGATGTTATTTTGGATCTCTTCCAATAACCCTTCAATATGCGTTGCTAAACCTTCCTGGTTCACCGTTTCTTTTGTTTTGGTATCACGACGGGCAAGCTCAACTGTTCCGTTTTGCATATCACGACTGCCTATTGCTACGCGCAGAGGTACTCCCTTAAGCTCGTATTCGGCAAATTTAGCGCCCGGGCGATGTGTGTCGCGTTTATCAAACTTAACAGAAATATTTTTTGCCTTAAGGTCCCTTGTAAGTTCTTTTACAAACCCTGATATATTTTCAAGCTCTTCTTCATGCTTATAAATAGGCACAACAACAACCTGTATTGGCGCTAGTTTTGGCGGCAATACCAAGCCTGCATCATCAGAGTGCGCCATAATTAAGGCGCCTATCAAACGGGTTGATACACCCCATGAGGTAGCCCAAACATAATCAAGCTTATTTTCTTTGTTGGTAAACTTCACATCAAATGCTTTGGCGAAATTTTGCCCTAAAAAGTGCGATGTTCCTGCCTGCAAAGCTTTACCATCCTGCATCAGCGCTTCAATACAATAAGTATCCAATGCGCCTGCAAAACGCTCGTTTGCCGTTTTTTTACCTTTTACCACCGGCAACGCCATCCAGTTTTCAACAAAATCAGCATAAACACCAAGCATTTGCTCAGTTTCAACAATTGCCTCTTCAGCAGTAGCGTGGGCGGTATGCCCTTCCTGCCATAAAAACTCGGTTGTACGTAAAAACAAACGGGTACGCATTTCCCAGCGTACCACATTGGCCCATTGGTTAACCAATATCGGTAAGTCGCGGTACGACTGGATCCATCCCCGGTAAGTATTCCAGATAATAGTTTCTGACGTTGGGCGTAATATAAGTTCTTCCTCAAGCTTTGCAGTTTCATCAACCACAACCTGTCCGTTCTCATCAGTTTTTAACCGATAATGGGTAACAACAGCACATTCTTTGGCAAACCCTTCAACGTGACTAGCTTCTTTTGAGAAAAAAGATTTGGGGATCATCATGGGGAAATAAGCATTAACATGCCCTGTTTCTTTAAACATGCCGTCAAGTACAGCCTGCATTTTTTCCCATATTGAATAACCATACGGCTTAATGATCATGCATCCTTTAACCGGCGAATACTCGGCCATATCGGCTTTTATCACCAGGTCATTATACCATTGCGAATAATCTTCGTCCTTACTTACAACCCCTTTGCTCATATTAATTTATAGTTTGTAACGTTTTGAATTTATAAAGAGGCCAAATTTAAACTAAGATTTATAAGATTTATAGGATTAATGGATTTTAATGCAAAAAGCCCTGTTAAATAACAAGGCTATACTTTTGACAGTATCCAATATGTTGCAAATTGTGATTTTGGGTGCAGGTTTTATTTAATTTTCAAATTAAAAAATCCTTTCATCTTTTAATCCTACGAATCTTAGTTTAGTCTTCATTTACAAACGAACGCAGCATCCAGGTATTTTTTTCCTTGAACTGCATAAAACGGTTTACCATATCATTGGTGCCGTCATCGCCTGCTTCGGCAGTAATTTCCAAAATTGTACGTTCCATTTTAATTAAGGTGGCCATATCTTCAATAATGGCTTTAACCATAGTGGTGTCTTTTAAACCAATGGTGTCAATTTCCTTTAATTTGGCCTTTTTAATATAATCTTCAAACGTGCTGTACGGTGGTTTACCAAGCGTCAGTATCCTTTCAGCAAGTTCATCAATTGTTAAAAGGGCTGCTGTATAAAGTTCTTCGAATTTAACATGTAAGGTAAAAAAGCTTTTGCCTTTAACGTTCCAATGGCATCCGCGTACTTTTTGATAATGAATATGGTAGTTAGCCAATAGCTCGTTTAAATGATCAACAACCGGTTTTTCTTTTGATTCCTTAAGACTTATTTTGTCAGCTTTCATAGTAGTATTTGTGTGTTTGATTTACGTAAATATAGGTAGATCGTTTATCATACAAAAATAACTAACTCCGGGATTTATATCCATATTTGCAGGTAATATGACACTATTGCCACATATAAATGAGCGATTTGCAGGAACAATATGGCGCATGGAAATTGACAGCCTGAGTGATACGCTTTTTGTTGAGATCAGGGATAATGAAGAAAAAAAAGTTTGTTTTGGCTCGGTAGATTTGAATAGCGGTAAAGTATATTTTAAAGATGTTGTTACACCTGAACGATGGCTCACCGGAATTGAAGCGGCTTACAACGGTGTATTGCTTATCCATTATTACCAATCAGAAACCGGGCCAACGCATAAAGGCTTATTGGCAATAGATGCCTATACCGGCGAAGCTTTATGGAGCAACTTCACGTACGGTTTTGATCATTTAAGTGTAAACGGGCCAATTGTTTATGATACCCGCATGCAGCCGCGTAAGTTATTTTTGGCTGATATTAAAACAGGGACAACCAGCCGTATTTATGAACCGTATATTTATGGGGAACCTGAAAATAGCATCAGCGTACCTGAACAATTGACAACTGAACTTTTGCCCGCTGGTCTTATCACTATCCACCCTTATGGAAATTGGGTACATTACCTTGAATACAATAATTTTAGAATTGTATCTTTGCACGCGTTAAAGGCAGGGCAATTAATACAAATGCTTTATGTGTTTGCTAAAACAGATCGCGATGAATATCGGGAGGTTTATGAAGATTTATTGAACACTGATATACAAAAAATTCAACCGGAGGCGTTTATATTGCATAAAAACCGTTTAATTTACATAAAAAATAAGGCTGAACTGAAAGTTTTATCCCTATAAATTATTGATTCAAAGTTCATTATGAAATTTAAGATTCTATTATTAACCGTATCATTATTTACATTATCTGTATCGCTATTTGCTAACCCCATAATTGATTCCATAGGCGTAAAAAACAACGACGGCAAAAAAATGGTGCTGTTTAAAGTTAAGGCAGGCGATACCTATTACTCCATCGGGAGGCGTTATAATATAAAGCCGCAAGTGTTAATGAAATTTAATGGTGCTAAAAAAGAAACATTGTCATTAGGTAAAATTGTAAACGTACCAACTGATATTCCCTATAAAAAAAGCAAAAAAGAAGCTGCCGAAGCTGTTGTAAAGGAAACTAAAAAAGAGAAAAAAGCAAGACTGGCCCGTGAAGCTAAAGAGGCAAAGGAAGAAGCAAAGAGCAAAAAGCACAAAAAAACCGAGAATATTACCCCCGACCCAGCGCCAGAACAATCTGTGCCAGAACATGCAGTTGCACAGCAGCCTGCCCCGGTTACACAACAACCTGTAGTACAGCAATCTGTACAACAGGATAATACCCCTCCAACACAATATAAAGTATCGGCCGGAGAGACCCTGTATTCTATAGCAAAGCGCTTTAATACAAATGTTGAGGCAGTTACTAAGCTCAATAACTTAACATCAACAAATCTGCAACCAGGCCAAATTATTTTAGTGCAGCCTGCAACCGGGCAACAACAGGCACAACAACCACAGCAGGCTGTTCAACAGGTGGCAACTGCCGATACACAGCCTGTAGTGGCAAAACGCGACTCAAACCTGGCGCCGGTTATTGCAAAAGACAGCAGCAGCCATTTAAACGCAAACAAGTACGGCCTTTATGAAAAAAATGAAAAAGGCGTAGCAACATGGATTGATGATCCCAGCCTTGACCCTAATAAAAAGCTGGTGCTTCACCGCACAGCCCCTATTGGCACTGTTATAAAAATTACAAACCCAATGACTAACCGTACTACTTTTGCAAAAGTAGTTGGCCGTTTTACAGATAATGAATCAACAAAAGATGTTATTTTAGTGATGACAAAAAATGTTGCCGACTCATTAGGCGCTTTAGACAAACGCTTTCATGTAAATATCAGCTACGGTAGCCCGAATGAATAAACCATATATCATTGGTATTGCCGGAGGAAGCGGATCCGGCAAAACTTTTTTTTTGAAGTGTTTTTTGGAGCATTTTTCTGCCGATGAGGTATGCCTTGTTTCGCAGGATGACTATTATTTCCCCGTAGCGCATAATATGACCAAGGAAGAAATTGCGTATTATAACTTCGATCTTCCTTCCACTATAGATCATGACCATTTTGAGACAGATATTGACAGCCTGCTAAACGGCAAAACGATTCTAAAAAAGGAATACACTTTTAATAATGTTGATGCGGTACCTAAGATGCTGGAGATAAAGCCTGCTCCAATTCTTATTGTGGAAGGCCTGTTTATCCTGCACTTTAAAAAGATAGCAGAAAAGCTTGATCTAAAGATCTTTATCGAAGCCGATGATAATATAGCCCTGCAACGCCGTTTAAAACGCGACTTAATTGAACGCGGCTATTCGCACGAAGACGTAATGTACAGATGGGCAAATCATGTTACACCGGCATACAAAGAATTTTTACTGCCCTACCGGGATGAATGCGATAAAATAATTGTCAATAACACCAACAAAGCTGAAGATATTATTTGTGTAACGGAAGAAATATCTAAAGATTTAAGAGAGAAGTTGTTTTAGCCTACTAGAAACTTACGAAGTTTTGAAAACTTCGTAAGTTTTATCCGATGGACTAAATAACCATCTCCGTAACCTCTCCCTCAATTACCAATTTCCCTGCCGTTGCTTTTATAATTTCTTCAACACTTACACCGGGCGCACGTTCCAGTAGTTTAAAACCACCTTCCGGCAATACATCAAGCACGGCTAATTCGGTTACAATTTTTTTAACGCAATTAACGCCGGTTAATGGTAATGTACATTGGGGTAGCAGCTTTGATTCTCCTGCTTTATTTACATGCTGCATGGCAACAATGATATTCTCTGCAGATGCCACCAAATCCATCGCGCCACCCATTCCTTTAACCATTTTTCCAGGGATCTTCCAGTTGGCAATATCACCATTTTCAGATACCTCCATAGCGCCCAATATGGTAAGATTTACCTTTTTAGCCCTGATCATCCCAAAGCTCATTGCCGAATCAAAAATAGCCGACCCGGGCAACATGGTAATGGTTTGTTTACCTGCGTTTATGATATCTGCATCCTCCTCCCCCTCAAAAGGAAAAGGCCCCATGCCCAGCAATCCGTTTTCTGATTGCAATACAACATCAATATTTGCAGGGATATAATTGGCTACCAATGTTGGGATCCCAATCCCCAGGTTTACATAATAACCATCTTTTATTTCTTTAGCAATTCGTTTTGCTATTCCTTCTTTGTCTAACATTATAGATATATAAAATTCTTTAAACCATCACGTCATTGCGAGGAACGAAGCAACCTCTTCAAAGGACAATCACGGACCCTTATGTTTTGGTTACCTAAAAGATTTTAAACATTTTGGTCACCACAGGGCGTGAGTCATTTTGATTAGCGAGTGCAAAGTTTGCTTCGTTCCTCGCAATGACGGCCTTGTTTATTATCGCTTTCTTACTGTCCTCTGTTCAATTCTTTTCTCATAATTCAAACCCTGAAAAATCCTGTGCACATAAATCCCGGGAGTATGCACATGATCCGGATCAATTTCTCCGGGTTCTACCAGCTCTTCAACTTCTGCAATGGTAATTTTACCAGCCATTGCCATAACCGCGTTAAAATTACGGGCAGTAGCGCGGTAAACTAAATTCCCCATAGTATCGCCTTTCCAGGCTTTTACAATAGCAAAATCAGCCTCAAAAGCCATCTCCATTAAATAATCTTTACCATTAAAGTTTCTTACTTCTTTGCCTATGGCTACCTCGGTGCCTATTCCTGCCGGGGTAAAAATTGCAGGCATTCCGTATCCTGCCGCCATGCAGCGGGTTGCCAGTGTGCCTTGCGGAATCAGCTCAACTTCAAGCTCGCCGCTAAGCAATTGCCTTTCGAACTCCGCATTTTCGCCTACATATGATGAGATCATCTTTTTCACCTGCCGTTGTTTAAGCATCAGGCCTATGCCAAAGTCATCAACACCTGCATTGTTGGAAATGCAGGTCAAATCTTTCACTCCTTTTTTAACTAATGCTGCTATGCACTTTTCGGGCAGTCCGCTCATGCCAAACCCACCAAGCATTAAGGTCATCCCGTCCTGAATGTCGTGGATAGCTTCATCAGCTCCGTTTACTGTTTTATTCATGTTCTATAATTGGTGGGGTAAAATTAGTCATTTTTTAGGGAGTTCATGGTTGGTAGTTCATAGTGAAAACAATAGTTGATGAGTGTAGTTCATTATCATCAGGTTAGCTTGGATTTGATATAAGTGCTATTGGCCTCACCTCAAATAAGCCATAGGACGATGCATTGGCATAGATCATAGCAAAAGTTTAAATCCCGTTAAACCATAAGGGGCATTCCTAATCTTACCAGTACAACGTACAACACGCATATCATAAAACCATACATAATGCTTTTTAAACGTACACTTCTATCCGTCTTATTAATAGCCTTTAGTTTCATTTGCCACGCCCAGGCTAATTTTGAACTTAACCTTAGAATAACTAGCGGACGGGCTTTTATTTCGTCAATACATTTTACTGATAATAACCTAACTATTTATATAAACAGGGCGGGCCGATTATTGTTAAATTACGACAATGGAAACAATGATGATAGCGACTTTCCGGACGAAGACAACCGCGCCTCCCGCCAATCCAATACCATATTGCCTGCTTTAGATTATTACGTTGATACCGACGGGGACGAATTGAGCGGTAAAATAAAGCAGGTGGGCAATTTACAGGTTACTTATTACGACCGATTTGCCTGGGATGAACTAAGAGGTAAGGTAAAATCTATAGGGAACGTCACATTTACTTATTATGACCGCTTCGGCTGGGATGAATTAAATGGGAAATTAAAATCTGTAAATAATGTTGCTATTACCTATTATGACCGCTTTGACTGGGATGAATTAAAAGGAAAAATGAAAACCATAGGCAATACCACTATTACTTACTATGATCGCTTTGGCCCAACAGAGCGAATGGGATCCGTTAAAAATGTAGCGGGAGACACACCTAATTTAAATATTATATGGCATAAAAGCCTCTATTATGACAATTAATAAAAAAGAGGCCGTATCATAAATTAACTATGAGCCCTTTAATTAATTCATGGTCCATAGCCGGAATTTTTTGAGGTCAGCATTGTATTTATCATGCATTATTAGTCCTCAATGCAGCTACTATGATCTATGAACCATCAACCATGAACTATTTAACAAATTCAAAACAATTACAATTCCCACACGTAATTACTTATACCTCAACTAACAAACTATGGAATTTGATAAAAAAAACCATTTGGATGATTGGGACGATCATTCAATCAAAACAGCCGACAAACCAAACGCATGGCGTGTTGATGATGCAAAAAATCTAAAAGAAAAAAACCTGGAAAGAAACTTATACGGCAGAACTAAAAACAATATGAAGCCCGTAAAAGAAGGCCAGGCAATGGGCGGGCATAGTTTCGGCAAAAACAGCAATACACCTTCGGGCGATGACAAAAATAACCCATCGCAAAACGCCGGATACACCAATGCTTATTTTGCCCGTACCGAGCCATCGGAAGAACATCCTGAAGATAGTAATTTTAAAGCTAAAAGCCAGGATGGTGAACCCGATTATAACAGGGCGCAGCCCTATGCAAACTGGCATAACGAGGCGCCAAAACCCGAAAAGATAGAACGCGGCAATGGAGAAAATGACCGGCCGCATAAAGGAAATACGTATTATGAAGGCACCGCCGATGATGAAAATAATGCCAACATCCCCGGTCCTAATGAATTACCAGATCAGCAAAAGGTTGGTGAAGATGTAGATGGTGACGATGTTGAGCATATAGAAACGTAGTTTGAGTCCGAAAGTCAGTAAAGACCGGAAGTCCGAAAGAAAAAAAAGAATCATCTTTCGGACTTTCCGGACTTTCGGACTTCCCCTTCTACCAACCAATCGTCTTGTCGATATACGCAATCAAATCATCAGCCATCGCTTGCTGTTCTTTGGCGCTTGGATGTCCGTTTGTATTTTTATAGGGGATAAAATGGGTGTGGATCCTTTTATCATTTAAAGCCGTAACAGCTTTATCAATATATCCGGGCCATGGCGATCCTGTTTTGGTTGCATCCATACTTCCCAGGATACAAAGGATCTGTGCCTTTGGATATTTTGCTCTTACACTTTTCACAAAGCCCCGGTAAGCATTAATAATAAAATCATCCGCAGGGGCTGTTGTACCAAACTTCGCTTTAAATTGTTCATTATCATGCATATTTACAAGCCATGAATCATTTTGAAACAGGTTGATGATCACCAGTTCAGGCGTGTATTTTGAGAAATCCCATTTGCTTTTAGGGTCTGTAGCATCCAGCCTGTCGTACATCTCAGGCATCACTAAGGGGAACCAGCTTATGGTAATCCCTATCCCACTTTTCGAGGTGTTATAAAATTCAGCATTGTAATGCCGGGCCGTTAAAGCAGCATAGCTGATATAGCCATTTTCGTACGGACTGGTGCCCCTGTCCTGCCCTGTTGTATCCTCGTCAGCATATCCACAAGTAATCGAGTCGCCAAAGTATTCTATTTTATGTTTTTGAGCAGGCGGCGGCGCCAGTATTTTACCACCATTATTAAGTTTAAACTGGTAAAACCACGTTTTACCCATGGCCCACTCAGTGCGCTTAAACAGCTCAAGTGTATGCTTGCCCGCAGGCAATCCGAATGCAAGTACATAATCCTTTTTTGCCATTTCAGGATGGAGAATACTAACTACCTTACCATCAACAATAACGTTGTAGTTATTATCAGATCGTTCATCTTTTAAAGTAGCACTTACCCCTGTACCGGTAAAATTAATTTTTATTGAATTTGCAGACCAGGAAAGCTCGGCCGCAGTATCCCGCATAGCAATCCTGCCAGAATAACGAATATGCGGATCATTATTTTTAATTACAGTTTGCGCAGCACAATTAAGGCTTATCAAAACACCAATCAGAAAAAACCAAAATCTGTTATTCATATTTCTACTAAATCTGATAAAATCCAAAAAATCCCTGAATCCCGGTTCTATTTCAAATACACATAAGTGATCCCATCCCCGCCCCTGTCCGCGTGCTCATCTTCCATCCTATCCACCTGGTCGTATTTCTTCAAATACTGCCTTATCATTTTACGCAGAATGCCATCACCTTTACCATGAATGATCTTTAAATTACCATAGCCCATCATTAATGCCCGGTCGAACAATCTTTCAATATTGCTCAACGCGTCTTCCGTACGCATTCCCCGTACATCAATCTCCGGACTAAAATTCGCCATATCGTTAGTTTGGCTATAGCTCTTTCTTATTTCCTTAGGTACAGAAGATTTAGAGATCTTCATCACTCTCTTTTTCTTTGCTACAGTACGCAGGTCTCCAATGGCAATAACCACATTATCCTTAATCAGCTCAATAACCTGTCCGGTGGTTTCACTGTCTGCTAGTTTTACCCAATCTCCGGGTTTTAGTTCTTCATCTATTATGGCAGTTTTTGTGACAACTGGCTTAACCGTATTTTTTTGCAGTTCGATATTTAAGTTCTCGCGCAGGGTGCGGGTTGTTTCTTTATCTGCGTTGCTGCTTTTAATCTCCGATATGGTATTTTCAACAAGCTTATTGGCATTTAAAATAATGTTTTTCGCCTGTTCTTTAGCATCCTTGATCAATACCTTTTTATTTTCTTCAAGGTAGCTCTTAAGCTTTTCATTTTCAGCAAGAAGCACATTTACCTGCCGTTGCTGTTTTTCAAGTTTTATTTTAGTGTCAAAAATCTCCTTTTTCTCGCGTTCAAGGTCTACCAGTAAAGTATCCACCTTTTTTTGACCGGCACTCACTTTATTTTTTGCCAGGTTAAGCACATTTTGCGGTAAACCTATCTTCTGAGCTATCTCAAAAGCATATGAGCTTCCGGGCTTACCTACTTCAAGCATATAAAGCGGTTTCATCTCCACGTTGTTGAAAAGCATGGATGCATTCTCAATCCCTTCGGTATGACTGGCAAAAATTTTAAGGTTTGAGTAGTGCGTGGTTACCATTCCCCTAACCTTTTTATGGTTTAATGATTCCAGCACCGCTTCGGCAATTGGGCCGCCAAACTGGGGATCGGTACCTGTACCAAACTCGTCAATTAATATTAATGTTTTCCCGTTGGCCTGCTCTACAAAATTCTTCATTTTTGATAGGTGAGCGCTGTAGGTACTCAAATCACTTTCAATAGACTGATCATCGCCTATATCAACAAATAGCTGTTTAAATACACCTGTAACGCTTCCCTCAGCAGCCGAGATCAGCAAGCCGGCCTGTACCATCATTTGCAGCAGGCCAACAGTTTTCATACAAACTGATTTTCCACCGGCATTGGGTCCGGATACCACAATAATGCGGGTTCCCTCATCAATCTGAACATTTAACGGAACAACTGTTTTCCCTTCCTTTTTAAAGTTCAAAAGCAAAAGCGGGTGGCGCGCATTGGTTAATTTAAGCCTGGCATCGTTCACTACTTCAGGCATATTGCCTTCAATATCTATGGCAAACAGCGCTTTGGCCCTCACAAAATCAAGCTTGGTTAACAGGCTATGGTATGATAATAAAAGCGGAACATAAGGCCTTAGCTCATCAGTTAATGCCATTAATATTTTAACGATCTCGCGTCTGCGTTCAAACTCCAGGTCACGGATCTTGTTATTTAATGTAAAAACCTCTTCAGGTTCCATATAAACTGTTTGGCCAGATGCAGATTCATCATGGATAAATCCCTTCAGCTTGCGTTTATTTTCAGCAAGCAATGGAATACACAACCGGCCATCCCGTACGGTTAATGAACCATCCGCTGTCCAGCCGTTACCTGTTGCACTTTTGAATATTACATCAATCTTTTTACGGGCATCCTGCTCGGCCTTCGCAATTCCGGAGGTAAGATCCGCCAGTTCGCGGGATGCATTAGGCCTTATTTTCCCTTTTTGGTCAATAACAAGGTCTATTTTTTTGAGTATTGCCTTCTCTATAGGCAGGTGCTCAAATAAAGCTTCCAGGTTGGGATATTGCCCTTCGCGCTCATTAAAATAACCAATTACGGCAAATACGGTGGTGAGCGAGGCCTGCACCTGGTAAAATTCTTCTTCGCTTAAAAAAGCGCCTTCAATCTTGGCCTTATTAGCAAGGGATTTTATATCAAAAAAATGATGAATAGGTAAAGGGCCATCATTCTCCAGTATGTTTTTAAATTCGTTAGCCTGGTAAAGAAACTTACGGATCTGGTCGTAATTATTCATCACCTGGATCTTATCAACCATCTGCATGCCCATTTCGCTTAGGCAATGTGCTTTTATTAGTTCTTTTACCTCGGTAAAACCCAGCTTATCAATACTATTACTCGGGTAAAGCATTCTTATATTTTAGATTTATTTAGTTGTTGTCGTCTTATCAAGTCCAATGAATCAGTTTTGTGTAACACCTTATTCAATGAATCTGTTTTTTGTTTCAGATTTGTTAAGATCTGTTCATACATTTTTTGTAACTCAGTTGGCTGAGTAGCATAATATTTAAGGCTTTTTTTAAATTGAGCTGAATCGGTATGGTGCCTTTTAAATAAGGCGTCGTACCTGCTGGTCCCATATTTATTTAAGCTGTCCGGCGATTGAAAGAGTCCGTATCCCCGCCCGTCAATCAGATGTACTTCAGTTAACAGGTTGATCATTGGGTCGTGTTTTATTATCCCATCGGGGGCTTTATCACCTTTACATGAAAATAAAAAAAGCGATACTGAAAAAAACAAGGTGATATATTTATGCATTCTGTAATTTAGCGGCGTATTAATTAAGCAAATTTACGGATAAATGAGCATAGCAGAGAACATCAAAAGCTTAAAAAAAGAAACTGAACTTATAAATGTAACCTTAATAGCAGTATCAAAAACCAAACCCGCTGAAGAAGTGCTGGAAGCTTACAATACAGGACAACGCTTATTTGGTGAAAATATGGTACAGGAACTGGTAGAAAAGTATGAACAGCTCCCAAAAGATATTCAATGGCACCTCATCGGCCACCTGCAAAGCAATAAAGTAAAGTATATTGCGCCTTTTATCAGCATGATCCAATCTGTTGATAGCCTTAAATTACTGCAGGAAATAAACAAACATGCCGAGAAAAACAAGCGGGTTATTGATTGCCTGCTGCAGGTTTACATTGCCGATGAAGAAACCAAATTTGGACTGGGCTTTGACGAAGTGATTGAACTGTTACGGTCGGAAGAGTTTACCGCTTTAAAACATATAAAAATACGGGGCCTTATGGGTATTGCAACCAATACCGATGTTGAAAAACAAATAAAAGACGAGTATTACGAGCTTAAAACTTTTTTTGATGGCATAAAACAAAGCTTTTTCAGGAAAGACGATGCATTTGATACCCTATCAATGGGCATGTCATCCGATTATAAAATTGCAATTGAGCAAGGCAGCAATATGGTACGCCTGGGCAGCACAATTTTTGGAAAAAGAATAATAAAGCACTGGAAAAATAATTAAGATTTCGATTTTTTCGAACCATGATTCACATGATTACAGGATTTAAGGATTCTTGTCGCTTCAATCAGGTAATCTTTAAATCAAGTGAATCATGGTTCAAAAAATGACTAATGACAAAATAACTAATGAACATAAGAACTGCTAAAAAAGAAGATTGTCCCCGTTTAATGGAATTGGTAAATGAGCTGGCGCTGTATGAAAAGGCGCCGGAAGAAGTTACCGTAACTTTACAAGAGTTTGAAGATGCCGGTTTTGGCGATAAACCTGTTTGGAAAGCATTTGTTGCAGAAGAGGATGGCCATATAGTTGGCTTTGCCGTTTACTACATCCGTTATTCAACATGGAAGGGAAACAGGATGTATTTGGAAGATTTGATTGTAACCGAAAGCATGCGTGGAAAAAAGGTTGGGAAATTATTATTCGACAGGCTAATAATGGAGGCTAAAGAATTAGGTTTTAACGGGATGTCATGGCAGGTGCTGGACTGGAATGAGCCGGCTATCAATTTCTATAATAAATATGAAGCTAATATTGAAGCTGGCTGGCTTAATGGGTCCTTATCAAAAGAACAGCTTTTAAAATATTAAATATGAAAGCAGGGTATTTAGTTATTTGTTTATTTGCTATAAGCACTACAGAGCTGTTATCCCCTACTCACAAATTAAATCATTACTTAGGCCAAATACGGTTATAACCCAATATATTAAATAATGCTTGTTTTTAAATTCGGCGGTGCATCTGTAAAAGATGCCGATGGCATAGTTAACCTGGCCAAAGTAGTTAAAAAATACGATGGAAACCAAATATTGATCGTGGTTTCGGCAATGGGTAAAACCACTAATGCACTCGAAAAGCTTACCAAAGCCTATGTTGACCAGGATGATGAAGTGCATACTATTTTTGATGAGATAAAAAAATATCATTATGATATAATTGAGCAGCTATTTGACCATTCTGATGCTATATATAATGATGTTGCCAATACTTTTGTGGAGATCGACTGGGTGATTGAAGAAGAGCCACACGATGATTATGATTTTATTTATGATCAGATAGTATCCATCGGCGAACTTGTTTCAACACGCATTGTCAGCGCTTATTTAAATAAAGCAGGTATAAAGAGCCAATGGATTGATGTACGCGGATATATCCATACAGATAACACCTACCGCGAAGGCATAGTGCAGTGGGATAAAACCCGCGCAAGCATCAGCGCGGAAATTCCATCTCTTCTGCAAAAAGGTATCGTGATTACGCAAGGCTTTTTAGGTGGCACATCAGAGAATTTCACTACTACTTTGGGTCGTGAGGGTTCGGATTATACGGCATCTATATTTGCTTCCTGCCTTGGCGCAGAATCTGTAACTACCTGGAAAGATGTACCCGGCGTATTAAATGCCGACCCTAAATTTTTTAAGGATACCATTAAATTTGATGAGTTATCCTATTCAGAAGCTATAGAGATGACCTATTATGGCGCCACCGTAATCCATCCAAAAACTATAAAGCCGCTTCAAAACGCTAAAATACCATTATTGGTTAAACCATTTACCAACCCTGGTGAACCAGGAACTATAATAAAGGAAAACGGCCGGAATGAGTTTTTAAAACCCGTTATCATCCTTAAACAAAACCAGGCTTTGCTCTCTTTATCGGCTAAAGATTATTCCTTTATTTCTGAAAACCATTTAAGCGATATTTTCGGCATGTTTGCAGCCAGCCAGGCAAAGGTGAATATGATGCAAACATCGGCTCTTAGCTTTACCGTTTGTATTGATTTTTATGAAGACCGTTTTAAAAAGCTTTTAAAACTCCTCGGCCAGGATTTTAGTGTGAAGTATAACGATGGCTTAACATTAATTACGGTAAGGCATTATTCAACCGAATCATTAAACGAACTAAAAACCAATAAAATAATATTGATGGAACAGGTTAGCCGTAATACCATCCAGATGGTAGTTAAGTAACATTCCTGTTAAAACTGTAAAAATATGTTAAACCCGGCGGTATTTCATCAATTTTAGATACCAATGGGCTATATTAGCCCTTGCATCAGGCTTAATCTAATTTCATGAGATTTATAAAGACCATTTCTATACTATCCTTATTTTTAGCTTTTTTTTATTTAACGGCAGCCGCACAGGATGTGCCTGTTTTAAATAAAATAATGACCAAAACTGCCAAGCTTTACAATGACAGGCCCATTGAAAGAGTTTACCTTCATTTTGATAAGCCGTACTATGCTTTAGGCGATACCATATGGTTTAAAGCATATTTGACAATGGATGAGCATCTGCCCTCGCCAATAAGTAAAATTATATATGTTGATATATTAACAGCTAAGGATTCACTGGTAGAATCGTTAAAGATCCCGGTAAAAAATAGCGTTTCATGGGCAGACATTGCACTTTCCCAATTCACCTACAAAAAAGGAAATTACCGGGTAGTAGCCTATACAAACTGGATGAACAATTTCGGATCAGACTATTTTTTTAATAAAAGCATTACCATTGGCGACGCAATAAACAACAACTTATCAACCCAAATTTCTTTAAAAAGATCTGTTTCAAGTAAGTTTTCAAAAATAACGGCGGGTATATACTACAAAGATGATGAGGGCAAACCCTACAGCGATAAAAAGGTAAGCTGGACAGTTGAAAAAGATTACGATGAACTAATAAAGGGAAAGGGAGTAACTGATAAAAATGGCTTTATTGATATCAGCTTTGTCAATACAAAAAATATAGGATTAGATTCTGCAGCCTTAATTACAGTTATTGACAGGGGTGAAAGAAAACAGGGTACCAGTAAATTCTCCCTAAAATCTGTCTCCCAGCCAAACGACATGCAGTTTTTCCCTGAAGGCGGACAATTAATAAGTGGCATCCCATCAAAAGTAGCTTTTAAAGCCTTAAAGCCTGATGGCCTGGGTATTGATGTAAAAGGCACCATTACCGATAATACCAATAAAGTGGTAGCAGAATTCAGTTCTTCACACCTGGGCATGGGCTTTTTTCAATTAACACCTGAAGATGGTAAAACCTACAAAGCCAACGTAGCTTTTGTTGATGGAACTATTGCAACTCCTGATTTGCCCAAAGTATTGGCTGATGCAACTACTGTAAATATAGATAATACAGATCCGGAGGTTTTGAAAATAAAATTATTGTCAGACCCTGCATTTGTAAAAGAAAACGAGGGTAAAACATTTTTCATATTGGCAAAATCAAGCGGTGCAATTGCTTTTGCTGCCCAAACTAAATTACAAAACCAGGTTTATACCGCCTCGGTAGCAAAAAGCAAATTTCCTACTGGAATTGTACAGGTAACACTTTTTGCTGATGATGGCGAGCCCTTGAGCGAACGGATTGCTTATATAATGCACAACGATCAGTTAAACCTGTCTGTAGGAAGTGATCACCCATCTTACACAACAAGGCAAAAAGTTAAGTTAAACATCACTGCTAAAAATAATGACAAACCGGTTGAGGGAAATTTTTCTGTGACTGTTATTGACGATGCCAAAGTTCCGTTTGATGAAAATTCAGAAACTACCATTTTAACCTATTTGTTATTAACCGGCGATATTGCCGGCTATATTGAAAAGCCAAATTATTACTTTAATCATCCTGATGAAAAGAAACTGGCGGACCTGGATATTTTATTACAGACACAGGGTTATCGCCGCTTTTCGTACGATGGTATAATGAATGATAAATATCCTCCTATAAGTTTTCTGCCGGAACAGGGCATTACAGTTACCGGAACGTTGCGTGCCTCAAATGGTATGGCTATCGGCAATGGTAACGTTAGCATGAAAATTAAAGATAAAAATCTTTCTGCAAACACAGTTACTGATGCCGATGGGCGCTTCAGGTTCCCTAATTTAGTGTTTTCAGACTCGACACAGGTATTTCTAAGTGCGCGTAACAACACGCGCGCAGGCGATCTTATATTAAATGTTGATGGTGATCCGTATCAAAAAATTGCAGTAAACCCTGCCGCACCCGATCAAATAATGAATATTGACAGTACGCTTAGCCCTTATTTAAAAAACAGCAAAGTACAGGTCAGTAATTCGCATATTTTAAAAGAGGTGGTTATTAAGGATACAAGAATTAAAAAATTGGTTACTCACAAGGACTACAGTAGCTTATCAAGCTTAAGCAGTGAGCCTGACCACCTTGTTACTCCAAATATGCTGCAGGGTTGCAATAGTCTTTTAGATTGTTTAAAAGTATTTGCCACAGGCATGGTTTTCCAAAATGACAACTTTTATGTTATGCGTGATTATAATGCGGGAAAAAGGACCCCGGTCCAGGTTTTTGTGAAGGGAATGCCCGTTGATGTGAATTATTTATCAAATATGACAGCTGATGGTATTGAATCGGTAGAGATCTTTTTAAAAGATGAGCTTGGCCTGGTAAATAGTGCAAATAATAGTAACGGAGCGATTGTTGTTAACATGAAAAAAGCCCCTGAAGGCCAAAAAATAACTTTAGCACAGCTTAGGGATCTGATCCCGCCTAAAAACGAACTGACTGTTACCCCCAAAGGATATGTTATAAAAAGATCATTTTACCTGCCAAGGTACAGCGGCCCGAGAGAATTACAGCCAAATCAAACAGATACCAGGACCACTATTTACTGGAACCCTAATATTATTACCGACCCAACAGGTACAGCTTCATTTGAGTATTTTAATGCTGATGGAAAAGGAACCTACCGCGCTATAATTGAAGGCATGGATAAAGATGGTAACATAGGCAGGCAATTATTTAGATATACTGTTAAGTAAGTTGATTGGGTTAGATTAGGTTGATTGAGTGAGTAGTTAAAAACTTGGCATCCGATCAGCAATTCCAACTTAATCAACTCAGTCAACCTAATCTAACTTACTTAACTCAAAAAAAAATGAACAAACTAACTCCATTCCATATAGCCGTTCCTGTTTATGATCTTGAAGAAGCACGTAAGTTTTACAGAGAAGTATTAGGCTGTAGTGAAGGCCGGAGCTCGGACCAATGGACAGACTTTAACCTTTATGGGCACCAGTTCGTAATTCATTTAAAACCCAGGCCCGCCGGGAGGGTTGAACATCATTTTAACCCGGTTGACGGGCATGATGTTCCGGTGCCGCATTATGGCGTTGTTTTGGAGTGGGATGAATGGCATAAGCTGGAAGAAAGACTAAGAAGCCACAACATAAAATTTGTGATAGAACCTTACATCCGCTTTAAAGGTTTACCCGGTGAGCAGGCGACTCTCTTTTTCTTAGACCCATCGGGCAATGCACTCGAATTTAAATCGTTTAAAGATATTGGTCAGCTATTTGCTGTATAGGCAACCAGTTGCCGTTATTTAAGGTATACTTTATTAGAGTCAAGAATCAAGATGACAAGAATCAGGAAAGAAAGTAGATATCAAGCTTTTTTCTCTTGCTTCTTGTCATCATGACTCCTGACTCTCTCTTCCCCCAAATTATGGATGTACAAGAAGTTGAGCGCCTGATAAAGATCAGTAAGGAACATCCCTTAATGCCGGAAACCTATATCCCCTGGCAGTTGGAACCAACGTCGGAAGATATCTTTTTGCCCGAAATACTAACTTCACTCCAGGGCCTTGAAATATATGACACCCTTACCCCTGTCCAAAAATTAGATCTTGGCAGGCACGAATTAGTACAGGTGATTGCCTCTTACGCATGGGGCGAATGCCTGTTTTGCCTGTTTATGACCAGGCATATCCTTACCCTCCCATTAGAAAATGTTGAACATCGCTTTTTATTACGCGAGCTGATAGAAGAATTCAGGCACCAGGAAATGTTTGGCCAGGCTATCGCCAAAATAGGTGGCAGCCCGATCAGGCAATCAGGAATGCATAAGTTTTTTGGCGAGTTCAGTAATAAGTATTTGCCGGCTGATTATCTGTTTATGGGAAGCGTATCAGTTGAGCTGGTGACTGATGTTTACGGAAACTATGTACGCCGGGCGCCTAATATCTACCCGGTATTGAAAAAGATGTTCGATCTGCACAACATTGAAGAAGGGCGGCATATCCTTTTCACCAAAAGCCTTTTAAAGGAGTACGCCGAAAAGGCAGCCTATATTAAACGAAGCTTATACAGCTTTGTAATTTTATTTAATATCCTGTTTGTGCGCACCATGTATGTGAAAAAAGAGATCTATGAACGCATAGGCCTTGAGAACCCTGAACAAGCGTACAAACTGGCATCAGCAAATTTCAAAAAGAAATTCAGCGAAACCTGCCTTAAGGATATTATAAACTTTGTTGACAGCTGGAAAGGCTTCAACAATACCACCCGCTGGGCATGGCGGTGGATCTTGGGCGCTAAGGTTTAAGAAAGAAGCAAGAAGAGAGGCAAGAAATCAAGAGTCAGGAATCAAGACTGGAAGAATGATATAAAATTTCAGTCCATTCAATCTTTAATCTTGACTCTTGATCTCTTGACTCTTGCTTCTTAACTTCTTGAATCTGTCTATCTCAGCAGCCCGGCATTATCTTTCAATGCGACTCCGGATAATTTTCTTTTAAAGGACTCATTAATCAAATAAAAGATCTTTTCCGCTGCCTGTTTATACTTCATTCCCTCTTTCCTGATGTTTGAAATGCAGTTGCGCGATTCATCGGTTAATCCCGGTTGCGGGTTATAGGTAAGATAAGCGCCCATACTGTCTGCCGAGCTTAGCCCGGGTCTTTCGCCTATCAGCAATAGGGATAATTTTGCATTTAAACCGGATGCAATATCATCGCCTATGGCAACCCTGCCCTGTTCAACCAGGCAAAGCGGGGCTATACTTATTTTAGCGGCAGTGAGCAGCGGGACCAGGATTTTTAATAAGCCGGGGGCATTTTCATTAACCGCGGTTGCAGAAAGCCCGTCAACTATTATTATTGCAACATCAGGCTTTGTTGTAAAATCTGTTAGCAGCTCTTTTGATTCATCACTTAACAGTCTGCCAAGATCAGGACGCTTTAAATATTTCTGCCGGTTTGCGGCCTGGCTGTGTAAATGAAACAAAGGCAGTTCAAATACCTTAAGCTTATTGATCAATCCGTCAACATCCAATGTGGAATATACCGCATCCCGCGCATGGGCATGCGCCAGTTTAAACTCCATCGATTGTTTTAAAGGAATACTGTTCCCCACCCTGCCAATTGCTATCCTGGCAGCAGTAAACTCCTTCAGGGAAATTAACGGATCGGGGATTGATAATTTATCCTTCATAATAATCCTGATATTAATTTATGGGATGGATTAACTTGCAATAAGCCTCCCTTATCATCAGTAATGCCTTGTTTTATCAGCCATCGTTCAAACTCTGGCGCCGGCTTAAGGCCTAAAGTTTTTCGTAAATATAAGGCATCGTGAAACGAGGTGGATTGATAGTTGAGCATAATGTCGTCAGAACCGGGGATTCCCATTATAAAATTGCAACCTGCCACACCTAATAAAGTCAGCAAGTTATCCATATCATCCTGGTCGGCTTCGGCGTGGTTGGTATAGCAAACATCAACCCCCATTGGCAACCCAAGCAGCTTACCGCAAAAGTGATCTTCTAAAGCAGCCCTTATTATCTGTTTACCATCATATAAATATTCAGGCCCGATAAATCCCACTACCGTGTTAACTAACAACGGTTTATATTTTCTTGCAATAGCATATGCCCGTGCCTCGCAGGTTTGCTGATCAACACCATGATGCGCGTTCGCAGAAAGCTCGCTCCCCTGCCCGGTTTCAAAATACATTACATTTCGCCCAATTGTGCCCCGATTAAGGGAAAGCGTAGCCTGGTAAGCCTCATCAATTAAAGCCAGGTTGATCCCAAAGCTGGCATTGCTTTTTTCTGTGCCGCCGATTGATTGAAAACAAAGATCAACCGGCGCTCCCTGATTCACAAGATCTAAAGTAGTAGTTATATGGCTTAATATGCACGACTGTGTAGGGATCTCAAATTGCTGTCGCAAGGTGTCTATTAAATTCAGCAGACTTAAAACTGCAGCAGGACTATCAGTAGCAGGGTTAATGCCAATACAGGCGTCGCCGCTACCATATAATAGACCATCAATAATACTGGCTGCAATCCCTTTAGGATCATCTGTTGGATGATTGGGTTGTAACCGGGTTGAAAAATGCCCTTTTAGACCGATGGTGTTACGGAACGCAGTAATCACCTCACATTTTTTTGCTACCGCGATCAAATCCTGGTTACGCATTAACTTTGACACGGCAGCCGCCATTTCAGGAGTGATGCCCGCTTCAACAGATCTTAATACCTCTGTATCCGTTTCATTGCTTAACAGCCAATCCCTAAACTCACCAACGGTAAGGTGACTTATTAAACTAAACGATGCAAAGTTATGATCATCAATTATTAATCTTGTTACCTCATCCTGTTCGTAAGGGATGATCACCTCGTTTAAAAACGTTTTTAACGGTACATCTGCAAGCGCTATCTGGGCAGCCACGCGCTCTTCATAGCTTTCGGCGCATACGCCGGCCAGTACATCACCTGTACGATATGGAGAGGCTTTAGCCAGTAGTGTTTTCAGATCGTTAAACCTGTAAACTTTATTACGGATGGTGAAGCTGTACACGATTTAAGGATTTGATTTATTTACAGGATTAAAGTTATTTATCGGTGAAATCATTTAAATTTATCAGTGCAATCATTCAACAATCGGTGCAGTCATAAATTCTTCTTCAAGCTTTAGCTTATGTTTACCCATCAGCATAAATATTACGATCGCTATAGCCAACCCTGCAAAAAATATCAGGCTTAGCTGTGCATAAAACCAGATCATGGTAATTAAGACAATTGCCGATATTGCTAAGGCGATTGCCGGAAATACCGGGAAAAATGGCGCTACAAAAGGGCGTTCCAAAGCCGGTTCCTTTTTACGCAATATAAACAAGCTTATCATGCTCATCATATACATTATAATTGCACCCATAACCGATATTATTACTACATCGCCGGTGGTACCTGTATAAAGGGCAATAAAGCTGATAAAGCCCCCGGCAATTATAGCCCAATGCGGTGTTTTAAATTTATGATTTACTGTTGATAACCAACCCGGTAAATATCCGCTGCGGGCCATTGCAAACACCTGCCTTGATGATGCCAGTATAGTACCGTGAAAAGAGGCGATAAGGCCAAATAGCCCAATGCTGGCAAATATCTTTGTAAGGCTGCTTGTTTTGCCCAATACAATACTTATTGCTTCGGGCAAAGGATAGTCAAGCTCGGCTAATTTACGCCAGTCGGTAATACCACCGGTAAATATCATAACGCCAAATGCCAAAAATATTAACGTTGCCAGCCCGGAGATATACCCTTTAGGAATATTCCGTTTGGGATCCTTAACCTCCTCTGCAACCATTGCAACCCCTTCAATGGCCAAATAAAACCAAACGGCATATGGCAGCGCCGGAAAAATACCCGTCCACCCTGACGGCATCGGGTGGCTTAAAAAATTCCCGGTTTTAAAATGTGGGGAAACTATACCCAGGTAAATCAATAATTCAGCAACAGCAAGCAGGGTGATAATTAAAGAAAATGTTGCCGATTCCTTTACGCCCAAAATATTTATTATTATAAAAACCACGTTAAAAAACAGTGCCGAATATAACACCGGAATGTCGGGGTTTAAAAAATGAAGGTACGCTCCCAGTCCAAAGGCTATTGCCGGTGTGGCGAACAAAAAATCAATTAAAGTAGCATAACCGGCTACAAGTCCGCCAAAAGGCCCTAGTGCCCGGTAAGCATAGGCAAACGCTCCGCCTGCATGCGGAATGGATGTTGTTAACTCTGTATAGCTGAAAATAAAAGTTATGTACATAACCGTAATAACCACAGCGGCTATAAGGAAACCAACTGTACCTGCATATTTCCATCCCAGGTTCCACCCAAAATACTCGCCTGAGATAACTAAACTTACAGCAATGGCCCAAAGGTGAATAGGTTTTAATACGCGTTTTAATTGTTCTGTTTTGATGGATGTCATTATGAGTAATTTGCTAATTTTATATCGCTTTAAAATACTCAAAGGCAACGTTATTTCAAAATGGCACGTATTATGTAATTATTAGGTGATTGTTTAGAAAAATATATTAAACTTAACAATAATTAAATGTAAAATTGTTAAAACACCTTTACCTTTACAGTTGTTGAACACTTATTGGAGAAGTGGTGATTTGACAATAAAATTATGTTACATATAAATATTTCCGCACAGGGTAATTCTAATCTTAATTTCTCTACCTTTGAGGAATACGGGTTCCCTGCCCCGCTTAATGGTGTTGATGCTGAGATAAATAACGATGTAATATTAAAGTTTGAAGATGAAGAGGAGGCGATTATTTATGCAGAACAATTGGAGAATCTTTCAACCGAATTAAATGATAAGCATTCGCCACAATATATTGCTATAAGTGATGTTATTATGGCTATCCGGAATGATGAATTTGTACAGAGTTACACACGATAAAATAAGCACTAAAAAATAAATCATATGCTACGAATCAAGTTTACAAGCAGCCCCACTAAACTAACTTCTGCTGATTTTAAAAATTATCATTTACCAACTCCCTCTAAAGGCATTAAGGAGAAAGGGAAAAGCGGTACTGAGCTTATATTTGATAACGAATATGAAGCTGTTGTTTACGCTGATCAACTCGAAGAAATTGTTACTACAGTAAGCAAAACATCTCCCTTAAAAAACATCTTAAGAGATTTGGTAACTACTATCCGTAATGATGATACGATAAGGAATTACCTTGAATACTCTACAATTTACCAATGGGTAAAAAATCGCGTATCTACAATAAGGTCGGCAATAAAACCATCTCCTATCTCTTAAAAAAGACAGGGTACAAATAAATTTAATTGTGGCAATAAATAAAAATAAAGCCGCCTGGTAGTGTTGGGCGGCTTTACTTTTTTTAATGACTACGCTTTAAGGGTATTAGTTATATATCCATAACTACTTTTAATACTTGCAAAAGCATCTTTAGGGTTATCATGTTCCACAAAAAAATGCTGCATCCCGGCTGATACACTATTGGCGAAGATCCTCTTAAAATCAATGGTTCCACTACCCACAGGCAAAATATTAGTGTGAGAAGCATCCAGGTCTTTTACGTGCCATAAAGGAAACCTGCCAGGATGGTCTTTAAACAATTGCACAGGGTCTTGTCCCCCTTTAACTGCCCAGGCCAGGTCGAGTTCCATTTTTACATTTTTAGCGTCAGTTTCCGTTAGCAGCAAATGGTACGGCACTTTGCCATCAATCGCCTTAAACTCCATATCATGATTATGGTAGGCAAACTGGATTCCCACCTTTTTGGTAGCCTCGCCGGTTTTATTCAATATTTCAATTGATGATTTAATTTCTTCAAGTGTACCCGTAGGTGCATTAGCACAAACAAGGTATTGGATTCCGCCTTCGGCAGCCTCATCAACCAGTTGCTGCATATTATCCCTCAAATTCATCATTGGCGGGATCACCATAGGTTTGCCATCGGCGCCCAAAGGCATTTTGAACCCTTTTGGTAACTTAAAAGGAGCACCCAACACATGGTGTGACTTCCAGGACATCCCAAGGTCATTAACCATAGCCTTAAACTCTTTTGGTTTCATACCGTAATAGCCGCCTTTTTTACTAAAAGCCGACTCCATTTCTTTATATCCTACTGCGGCAATTTGAGTTAACGTTCCTTTTACATCTTCATCAATAATGCCAAAGAATGTAAAAAGCTGCAAACCCACCGCATGCGGGGCCATATTTGATAAAAAAGAGCTGGCTTTACCTGATAAAGCTATCCCTCCAAGTACCAGTGTACCTGTACTTTGTAAAAACTTACGCCTGTTGTAATTCATGTTTAATTGGTAATTTAGTTTATGTGGTTTAGTAAAGCTAAAAAATTATTGTGTCATTTATACACATTAAAGCATAATTTTTTTCTGTTATAAATCAACTCCTTAAATAATCCACATAATGGGCTAAGCAAACTAAATATTCCTATATTTCGGCCCGGATATTTGAACTGTCACAATTAACATAAATGCGTTATAATCGTTTAGTAATAACATTTTTAGGCCTTTTTTTATTAACAGCAATTGGCTGCAAGCAGCATGAACCTCAGCAAACCGATGATAGCAACATGGCTTTGGGCAATCCCAGCAATGCAAGTAAAAGTATATTGAATGCTGATAACTACCTCATCGACCATAAATACTATATTGAAAGCTATAACAGGGATAAAGCTGAACCTAATTGGGTGAGCTGGCATTTGTGCGGTAAAGACCTTGGCGCAACAGACAGGCTTAATAATTTCAGGCCCGATGAAACTTTACCTGACGGCTGGTACGAAGTTGACAACAACAGCTATAAAAGATCAGGGTTTGATAAAGGCCATAACTGCCCAAGCGGCGACCGTACCAGCTCAACCGATGCAAATTCTGCCACGTTTTTGATGGATAATATAATTCCGCAGGCGCCAAATAACAACCAGCATACCTGGGAACACTTGGAAAGCTATTGCAGGAACAAATTAAAAAGAGGGAATGAAGTTTACGTTATAATGGGCGTTTATGGTAGCGGTGGAACAGGGCGAAACGGCTTTGCAACCACTATTGATAAAGGGCGGATAAATGTACCTGCGCATATCTGGAAAGTTGTAGTGGTGTTACCTGAGGGTAATGATGATTTAAACCGGATTGATGAAAATACCCAGGTTATAGCCATTGATACACCAAATGATAACAACATCTCCAATAACTGGATGAATTATACCTGCACCGTAAAAAGCATTGAAGATTCAACCGGTTATAACTTATTATCGGCTTTGCCCCAGCAGGTTCAGGATGTTTTAGAGAATAAAAAGTTTACGGGAGGAAACTAACTCATCAGACTTACGAAGTTTTGAAAACTTCGTAAGTTTTCTGCTTAATCGTCTCTTCCTAATTAGATTTGCTGATACAAACAGGTAGCAATGAGCCCTGTCCACCCTGTTTGGTGTGATGCGCCCATTCCGCGCCCGGTATCGCCATCAAAATATTCGTGAAATAATATATAATCCTTAAAATCAGGATCGTTCTGCATTTTATGGTAATTGCCGAACACAGCCCTTTTACCCTCTTCATCTCTCAAAAACAGGTTTGAGATCCTGCTGTAGAGTTCATTTGCCACCTGCTGCAGGTTCATAAAGTTACCCGAGCCTGTAGGACACTCTATTTTAAAGTCGTCTCCATAGTAAAGGAAGAATTTATGCAGGCTTTCTATCAGCATATAATTTATAGGGATCCAGATAGGTCCGCGCCAATTACTGTTGCCCCCAAACAAGCCGCTGTCACTCTCTGCAGGCGTATATTTTATGCTAAACTCAACGCCATCAATAGCAACATGGTACGGGTTATTTAAATGATATCTTGAAACTGAACGGATGCCGTATTTACTCAAAAACTCATTTTCGTCCAGCATGTACTTAAGTATTGATTTCATACGATAGCCGCGCAGCAGGCTTATCAGGTGCTTGCCTGGCGTTTTGGTTTCTGACCAACGCGATACCAATGAAGCAAGATCAGGGCGATTTTCTGAAAACCATTTCATCCGGTTGCTAAAAATTGGATTATTCAAAATGTCATCCTCATCCAGCACTTCGGCAGCTATTAGCGGAATTAGTCCCACAATGCTTCGCACCCGCATTTTTTGAGTACTATTATCAGGCAACCGCAGCTGATCATAAAAAAAGCCATCAGTATCATCCCAAAGGCCTTCATTATCCTGCCCTAAATTTGATATGGCGCCGGCTATATATATAAAGTGCTCGAAAAACTTGCTGGCTATGTCATTATAGGCCTTGTTACTTTCAGCAAGCTCGGCAGCAATGCGTAACAGGTTTAATGAATATATGGCCATCCAACTGGTGCCATCAGCCTGTTCAAGGTGCTCACCCATTGGCAGGTGGGCATTCCTGTCGAATACGCCGATATTATCAAGCCCCAAAAAGCCACCTTCAAAAATATTGTTTCCCGATGCATCTTTCCGGTTTACCCACCAGGTAAAGTTTAGCATCAGCTTATGAAAAATACGTTCTAAAAAGTAAGTATCGCCTTTGTTATCATTTGCAGCTTTATCCTGCTGATATATTTTCCACGTAACCATGGCATGCACTGGCGGGTTGGCATCATTAAAGTCCCATTCATAAGCCGGTAACTGGCCATTGGGATGCATGTACCAATCTTTTATTAACAAGCTAAGCTGATTTTTGGCAAAAGTCATATCAACTTTTGCAAGCGGGATACAATGGAAAGCCAGGTCCCAGGCGGCAAACCATGGATATTCCCATTTATCGGGCATCGAAATAATGTCCTTCGTATTAAAGTGGGTCCATTTACTGTTCCGGGCGTTTATTCTTTGTTGAGGCGGCCGGGGCTCAGCAGGGTCGCCGTGCAGCCAGTGGTTAATATCGTAATAATAAAATTGCTTGTTCCATAACATCCCGGCTAATGCCTGTCGCTGGATTAAAATTTTATCAGCATTAGTAGACCCTTTATTTATATCTGAATAAAACTCGTCAGCCTCCTGTTTCCTCGCATCAAACAGCTTGTCGAAATCATCAAACCCGTTACTTGCATTCTGCGATAATCTTAAACGTAATGTAACGCTTTGTTTTGCAGGTACATTTATGTCAAAATTTACCGCAGCTTTTGTACCTGTTTTCTTGGAGTTGATAGTATCGGCGCCATGTACAATATGATCGTTTATTCCATCTTTATAAAACTGTTTGCCATCATCGGTATTGTATAAGCGCCTGGTATTTGTTTCATTATCACAAAACATCAACTCTGGCGATCCTTCGGCATTTAGCCACATCTGCCCGAGTTTTTCATGGTAAACCTCTATTACACCGTGAGAATCAGCGGTTAGTTCAGGCACATAATCATTATACCCCCATGCCCAGGTATTCCGGAACCATAAGGTTGGCAAAACATTTAAAGCGGCATCAAGGCTGCCCCTGTTATTAACCGTAATTTTAATTAGCAGGTCCTGCTGCTCATTTTTCACATATTCAATAAACACATCAAAATAGGCGTCCTGGTCAAATATGCCTGTATCAATTAATTCAAATTCAGGGTCGTTTCGGTTTCTTCGTTTATTTTCATCCAAAAGCCAGGCATACGGATATTCTTGCTGCGGGTATTTATACAGCATTTTCTGGTACGAATGCGTAGGTGTATTATCCAGGTAATAGTATAATTCTTTTACATCCTCGCCATGATTACCTTCGGGATTGCTAAGGCCAAAATACCTTTCCTTTATAATAGGGTCTTTTTTATTCCATAAAGCTACAGCAAAACAAAGTAATTGCTCGTTATCACAAATCCCCCCTATGCCTTCCTCACCCCACCGGTAGGTTTTACTGCGGGCCATATCATGCGTAATATAGTTCCAGGCATCACCATTTGCACTATAATCTTCTCGCACTGTTCCCCATTGACGATCGCTAACATACGGTCCCCATTTCTTCCAGGATGGATCTTTTAGTCTTGTTTGTTCTGCATTCATATTATGAGATGATTATTGAATGATTACACCGATTTTAAAATGATTGCACTGATTATTGGGGAATGATTTCTCTGATTATCGGCATAATTTAAACATAATAATACAGTTTGGATGTTATAAGCACAGACGCACTCATATTATTGCAATCCTATTAAAATCAATACAGCAAATTACCTGATGCGATCTTCAAACAATCAGTGAAATCTCCATAAAATAATCAGTGAAATCACTTCCTATAATCAGTGAAATCAAAAACGCTTACTTCCAGGCATTCCTCAAAAACCTTAGCCAATTGCCATGCATCATGTTTTCTATATCGGTTTCATTATAGCCTCGTTTTTTTAACAAGGCGGGTATTTTTTGAAGGTCTGCAATGGTTTCCAGGTCATACGGACATTGCTCGCGGCCAAACGCACCATCAAGATCAGACCCTATTCCAATGTGCATTGAGTTACCCGCAATCTGGCAGATGTGATCCACATGATCTATCATCACCTCCAAACTGCAATCCATTTCTTTAGGGTCCGACTGGCCCCGTACCCAACCCGGCACCATCATCCATGCATCCAACGCGGCCCCAATTACAGCCCCGCGTTTTACCAACTCTTTTATCTGTTCATCACTATACTGGCGGTTATGGTTCACCAATGCCCTGCAGTTGTTATGACTTGCCCAAACATGCCCGTTAAAATGATCTAATGCTTCCCAAAAACTATCGTCACATAAATGGGTAGCATCTAAAATAATATTAAGCCGCTCCATTTCTTTCAATAGCTCATGGCCGGCCCTCCCCATAAAACCTGTAGCATCCGTTCCCTGCGCATAGCGCCCCGGACCGTAATGCGCCGGACCAACTGCCCTAAGCCCATAATTATAAGCCCACTCTAAATGTTTTATGGTTACTATTGAATCAGCACCCTCCAGGCTTAAAATATACCCGACAGGTTTAGCCGCATTCGGTTTCCCATCAGCCCAAAGGCTAATGTGCTTTTCAAGGCTTTTAAAGTCATTTATCTGCACCATTTCACCGGCATCTTCCATTGCTTTATACCAGGCTACCTGGCCCTGTGTTTGTGCCCAAGCCTGTTCGGGCGAATGCCACCCTGGTAGCGGATTACCCGGTGCAACATAGCGTGCTATCTGGGTGCCTACAACCAATCCGATATTGCCCTTCCGCAATTCGGGTAAGGAAACTACTCCTTTTGCACGATCGGGTTTATCAGTCATACCGGCTTCGCGTTCATTTATTTCCGCAATGGGTCTCCGCAGGTCGCGGTTCCATTCCAGGGCGTTCATACTCAGGTCTAAATGGGCATCAATTGTGAACATGTTTTATTTAATTGTTGAGACACAATACTTTGTGTCTCAGGTACTGATTTTAATTTTCATTAATACAGAGACACAAAGTATTGCGTCTCTACAAATTATATTGTTATTTTCCTGTCGCGGGCAATGTTTTTCCATTCTCCGCTTGTTTTGTTATTTTCAATTGTAATTGCCCTTTCATAAAGTGCTACTGTGGGGCAAACATGGTAAGGCATTCCATAGATCACATCACCCGGTTTATAATCGTGTCCTTTACCTGCCTCTACAACCAAATGCTCTTCGCTTTGCCCAACAACCTCCAACTCAGGCGCATTTATCAGGTAAACCCGGCTCTTTATATCCCTTTCTGCAGCTATTGATTTATGGCCAAGGTCTAAACACAGCTTAGTTTCGTCAGGCAGCGATATAACCCGGGTTACCACTAATGCAGCCGGTAAAAACGGCTGTTCCAAAAAACTTGTTTCATAACCTTTATCCCAATAAACAAAAGTACCAGGACTGCATTCTACAACTCCGCGTTTAGCATGAATGGGGAAAGTTGGCGAGCCTCCGGCTACAATAACAAGTTCAGGAAAGCCCTTATCTTTTATAATTGATTGAAGTTTAAGCACAGGCTCAAAGCTTTTATTACACTGTTCCGTACGGATCTTAAGGTCTGCATCATGAATATGGCCATCATAAGCATGTAAACCAATTACAGTTATTCCGCTTAAAGCGTTACAATCAATATAAAGCTGCAAGGCACCGTTACCGGGTTTAATGCCGGTACGATCCTGCCCTACATTCAGATCAATATAAACTGGGACCTTTATTTTGTTCTGTAATGCTACTTCAGATATTTCGGTTGCCACATTTATATTATCAACAAGGCAGGAGAATTTGGTGCCAGGATAAGCCAATATCAGTTCAACAAACCGGTTTAATTTTGGCCCTATGGGTTGATAGGCCAGCAAAACATCAGGAGCGTTACACATAGCCAGCATTTCGGCCTCGGCAATAGTAGCGCATTTAAATTTGGTGATGCCTGCTTTAAGCATCAGCAAAGTAACATCCTTGCTTTTATGGGTTTTAACATGTGGCCTTAAGCGGGCAACATTATCAAGCATGCTGATAAGCAGATCAATATTTTGTTTTACCCTGGCGGGATAAACAACCAAAGCAGGTGTATCTAATGTGTCAATATCATTTATAATGTACCAATCCTGTTCTTTCATTGGTTATTGGTTATTCTTTAATCTTCCGGACTTTACTGACTTTCCCGACTTTCGGACTTACTCAAAACAACTCAAATAACGCTTCAATCTCAACCGGGATATTATCAGGTAATGACCCCATTCCAACCGCGCTGCGAACGCCTATCCCGTTATCCTCGCCCCAAACTTTAGCAAATAATTCGCTGCAGCCATTAATAATAAATGGATGCTTTTCAAAATCGGGTTTACAATTAACCATCCCCAGTACTTTTATAACTCTTTTCACTTTGTTTAAGCTTCCAATATTGGCAGTTATGGTGGCCAATATTGCCAAACCAACCTGCCTTGCGGCCAGCTTGCCTTCTTCCGGTGTAAGCGCCTCTCCTATTCGCCCGATGATCAGGCTCCCGTCATCCTGAACAGTGCCATGGCCTGATACATATAAATATTTTCCATCAATTAAACAGGGCTTATAAACCCCAAGCGGTTTTGGCGCCGGCGGAAGGTTAAGACCCAGTGCGGCAAAATTTTGATCAGCTGTATTCATTTTTCTAAAAGGTGGTAATTAAAAACAAACATAAAAATAAAAAGCCGGGTATCTCACGCCCGGCTTTGATAAATCAAATAATCAACTATACTAAAACTTAACGGTTACGCCAATATTAATAACGTAATCAGCAAAAGCAGCATCGCCTTGTTTATAAACGCCTGTTGCTTCTGTTTGTCTTATATCAGCTACGCTTTGTGTGCGATCGCGGATTATAGCAATCGGTGCATAAGCGTATAATGAAACATTGTGAATCCGATAGTTTATACCTGGTTCGGCTGCTATTATATAACCTGGCCTTCTGTAACCATCGCTACCGCCAATAATATCATGGGTGGGCAAGCAATCATCACGTACGCCTAATGAAAAGTTAAATTTGTTAACAGCTAAGGTTGCGCCAAACCTTACCAGGTATTGATCAGGTACGCTAAATACATCAGCAGTATATGGCGAAGCAGTAGAAACTGCCGGCACAGCCGCTGTTGACTTAGGTACACTTACATTTTGCGGGCTGGTAAGGTGATAAAAGTTGCCATACACGCCAAATTTAGTGGTGAAATTATAGTAAGCATTTATTTCAGTAGTGATGCCTGTACCGCCATCGCCTAACTGGATAGATTGATCAACATACTTAAGTGTTCTTTCCCCTGTGGCCGGGTTTGTAAGGAAATAATCCTGTACATTGTAGTTGCCCGTAGCGAATTTGATCCCTACTCCAACTTGTATATTTCCTTTTGGAGCTTTTGCCGGATTAAATAACCAGTAATAACCCGAAACATTAATATCGCCCAAACCAAATGAATGGGTGCTAAACCTTGATCCGCTGGTTACTTGTGAGCGGCTGTTGTCTGCCATAGGGATATTTATGGATGCCGACCACCGGTTGTTAAATACACGGGTAAGGGTCATATCCTGAGTATACACTTTGTTAATTACGTTATTATGCAATACTAAACGCTGAAATTGTTCTTGTTTACCCACAAAATGCCTGAATGATTTATAATAGCGGCTGTTATTGTTAAAGATCCAGTAACTGTTGCTTGAATTTGTACTATCAGGATGTTCATTCATTATAGCAATACCGCCGGTGCTCCGGATGGCAACACAGCCCTGGGCAAAAGTATTTGTGTTTTTAAATAAAAGGAATAAGCAAATTGTTAAAATTGATTTAATTGTGATTCTCATGATTTTTTTCTGGTTGTTGATTGATTGAGTAATTTATTTTGATTGTTTGATTGGTTACGTTTTTTAATTCCCGGCACCGTCAGTTTTCCCTCTTTGCACAGCATACTGGCCAACCTTTGTACCCGTTGCAATGCCAGCGTCAATATCAGACCGGTAATGGATAGCTCCGTATAACCGCGATAATGAAGCCTCGTTAGCAAGATCATTAAACTTGCTGCCCCGATCAGGTAGTAAATAGGTTAATACTGTAGCGGCAGCAGCGCTAAAATTAGAGTGACCTGATGTATAAGCCGGAAAATTAGGAATGCCCGTTAAAGTTTTAATTTTAGGATTTGCCTGGGTTGGGCGTTGGTTAAAGTAAAAATACTTGGTATCCCAGCATACAATTGCCGCATCCATTTCAGCCATGTTTAATAAAGCAAAATTGCGGGCCCAGCGCACTTCGCTATAGTTTTGTTTTACAAACTCATCAGCTGCAATCGCATTCCAGTGTCCGGGTGGCGTATAAGTACCAACACCATCGGCCCAAAACTCAACTATAGCCTGGTGTTCGCGGGTTGGGTTTTCGCTATAGGTAAGTACTTCTGCAACTTCTTTCTTAAACGCATCTGATTTTGTTGGATTTGGGGGAGGTGGCCTCAAAGCTACAACGGTAAGCGTATCAAATAAAAACGGCAAAACTTTGCCAAATAATGGCAACATTGGCGGCCTTAACGGCGATTCCTGGCTTATCCAGAATTGCTCGCCCTTTGCAGCTGTTTGTGTCTGTAATTGTGTCCATAATACCTGGGTACCAATTGCTTTTCCTGCGCGGTCTGTTTTGGCGCGGGCGGTAAAAACATCAGCAACTTTAATACCCAGGGCTTCACCAGCCGTAATTTCACCTCTCACATTGGCTCCGGCCATTATGCGGTATAATTTTTCATCTGCGGCTTTTTGAGTTATATAATCTATGTCTGCAGGAAACAACAATTTCATTATCTCAACGGTAGCGCCTGCTACTACAGCATCTTCACTTGGGTATGATGGTAATGCAGACTTAGGAATAAGTGGGTTTATGCTTGTATCAAAAGTGTATGGCGCCGCACGATTATATATGTTTTTATAATGATAAGCGGTTACCAAAGCATCATATTGAGCAGCGCTTACATAAGCATAAGCACGAGCTGCGTATGGCGGGTTTGAAAAAGGGAATTGCGGATAAGCAAACGGATTAGCGGCACTTGGAAAAGGATAGGTACCGTCAGAATTTTGATATGGGGGTAAATTATGCTTTGCAACCAGGTCGCGCAAAATTTCATTCCACCTTAATACTGCACCGGCGCTCCAGTATTTAACTATTGCCTTTTGATCGTCGGTTAATTTGCCCTGGTATGATTTTATTTCATTTATGTCTGCCGCATAAGCTGCTGAATTGGTAGCATCGGGAGACGGCACGTTAAACACAGTGGGATCCTTTGCTAATACTGGTTTCCAGGTATCGGCGTTCAGATCAATATTTGCAGGGGCGAGTGCAGGGTATAAAGTGGTACGATCAATCACTGCTTTTTTACATGACCCTAAAAAAACGGATGCCATTAAAACTAACAGCAGCATTAAATAAAGTATTTGTCTTTTCATGGTTTATTTATTTAGTCTTTTTTGAAAAATCAAGGATATAATATACTGCGGCAAATAAATTGGTGCTTTGGCCAACATTTCTGCCACTAACCACATAATTACCACCAACAGTAAGCTCAAGGCCGGTTACATTTTCAAAGCTGTATTTTGCAAGGCCGCCAACCGTTGTCATGTTCATTTTGTTACTTGGAAAAGGCATATCGTTTTTGCGGATATCAAAACCGCCCTGTGTGGTGGTATTTGAAACAATACCTTCAATATTTAATTTAAGGCTGCGGTAACCGGCACTGAACAACAGGTTTGATACATTAGGCATATCAACCTGGTTACTGTATATTAAATGATCGGTATAGTAAGAGTTTCGGTCAATGGTTATATCGCTGCGTAATACATACTGACCTGCTCCTGCAACAAAAAACCTGCCTGTTTGGTAATTTAAAAGTCCGCGCAGCGATACCGACTTACTGTGTAAACCAATAGATACCGGTAAAAAATCGGCCTCATAATTAGTTAACGGAATTGATCCTTCGGCAATAGCATGGATACTGAAAAGACCTTTTCCAATTTCGCTGGTAAAAGCGAGGTATTTTAAAGCTACTGTTAAGTCCTGAACACCGCTTTGGCCTTTAAGCGTTCCCTGCGATGCATTTGTTTTAACATAGGGCGCCATTGCTATAACGTCAAGCTTATTGGTTATCCCATAGTTGCCCACAACCATAAATGAATTGGTCGACAGCGTGCCAATATTGGCATTATTGCGTTTAAAAGTTCCTTCCCAATAATTTTTCCAGTCGCTGTGGGTGTAAACTACGCCTGTGCAGAGGTAATTTTTGGGGATCATTAGTGCGTCGGCATCTGTCTGCGCACTCGCTGTTTTTGAGAGAAAAAAGAAACAGCATGCAACAAAACAATACCTGTAAAAATACAGGGGTAAAGATCTAATCATGGTTTTTAGTTAAGTGAATAAAAAGTAAAAAATGTAAGTGCTTAGTTGGATTAAAAACCCGGACAGGTAACATCAGCATTAAGAGAAACTGCTATAAACTTTAATTCAAAAGCAATAGTTAAATGTGCAATAAGCAAAAGCATAATGCAGCATTGTTTTACATATACAAATTGAATTTACAGCCTCTTTAAATAAGGCTGCTTAAAGTGTGTTATAAAGCAGTTTTAGCTGATAGAATTGGGTGGTTTACCCGGAGAGTCGATAAAAGGACTGTTTAGTTTAAAAGATACAGACTTGTCATTAGGTTTAAGCTGCGTTTCAAATTCCTGGTAATGGTATTTAAACGCCTGTAAATTATAGTCACTAAGGGTATTAACTTTTTTGAAGGATGCATCATGCCCTTTTTTAGTAAGCGGCACATCATTTATCTGGTTGGCTGTGATAATGTTTGCTTTTACAAGATGAGTTTTGACCGTATTGGGGATACAAACAAAATACATAGTATCGTGGGTCATTTTAAGCCGCACGTAGTTATAATATGCATCTTTTAGCTGGATCTGGCCCTGGATCACTTCATATTCTGTCCAATCCTGCACAGTGGGCATATTTACCGGAATTTTGATTTCAATAAGCTTTGCGTTGTCTATCTTATTATCAAAGATCTCCTTAACCATCTGCACATCCGATTTATGAATGTAATATTGAAACAGCAAGGTATATCCACCTATAGTAAACAGGTGAACACACAACATTACAATGGCAAATAACCGTTTCAATTAATCAGGTATAATTATGGTTTACTTCTAGGTAGTAAATGTATATAATATTTAGTTTAACAATGCAATATTTTTTTGAAATATTATTAAATTGGGTTAATATTTAGAAATATTCTATTTAACAATCATTTTTGTGCCTGCTATTAGTTCATTTTAGTTATGGGTATATTTGTACTGTACCCTATTAACAATAGTAAATGGACTTTTTAAAACAACCCTGGCCCTGGTATATTTCCGGTCCGCTCATAGGCCTCATAGTCCCCGTCCTTCTATTTGCAGGAAATAAGGCATTTGGCATATCGTCATCACTCCGGCATATTTGCGCCATTTGTATCCCGGCCAATATTTCATTTTTTAAATACGATTGGAAGAAAGAGGCCTGGAATCTTTTTTTTGTTGCCGGTATTATTATAGGAGGGTTTATAGCTGTACAACTTTTAAACGGACAGCACCATGTTAAAATTAGCCCTGCCACTGAAACCCTGTTAAAGCAGCAAGGTGTAAAAGATTTTACAGGCCTGTTACCGAATGATATTTTCAGCTTTCAGCAACTGTTAACTTTAAAGGGATTGGTTTTTATAATTATCGGCGGGTTCCTGGTTGGTTTTGGAACACGTTATGCAGGAGGCTGCACCTCAGGTCATGCTATAATGGGCATCTCAACACTGCAATGGCCATCTTTAATAGCTACCTGTTGCTTTATGACAGGCGGTTTAGTTATGACCTGGTTTATTTTACCCTACCTGATCCGTCTATAATGAGAAATGCTAAATATTTAATTGCCGGGGTGTTGTTCGGTATTGTACTGGTAAAATCCGAGGTTGTATCGTGGTTCCGCATCCAGGAAATGTTCAGGCTACAGGCATTTCACATGTATGGAATTATTGGCAGCGCTATTATTGTGGGTATGATCTCTGTTTTAATTATCAAGCGGTTTGAGCTTAAAACAATCACCGGGGAAGATATTACCATCCCAACAAAAAAGTTTCATTGGGGAAATGTTTATGGCGGATTGATATTTGGTTTGGGGTGGGCCATTACCGGCGCGTGCCCCGGGCCGTTATTTGCACAAATTGGCAGTGGTTTTTTAGTAACCATAGTTACCTTATTAAGTGCCATTGCAGGCACCTGGGTTTACGGCATGCTTCGCGAAAAGCTGCCTCATTAATAAATTAAATTACGATGGACGATTTTATTGCCGCAAGGTCGCAAATGGCCATATCATTAGGTTTTCACATCATATACTCATGTATCGGTATGGTGATGCCGGTTTTTATGGCCATCTCTCATTACAAATGGATAAAGACCGGTGAGCCTGTTTATAAGAATATAACACAGGCCTGGAGCAAAGGCGTTGCCATATTTTTTGCCACTGGTGCTGTATCAGGTACTATTTTATCGTTTGAGTTGGGTTTATTATGGCCTAAGTTTATGGAACATGCCGGGCCAATATTCGGGATGCCCTTTTCATTGGAAGGGGTGGCATTTTTTATTGAAGCTATTGCCTTAGGCTTTTTTTTGTATGGGTGGAACAGGTTTAACAAATGGTTCCACTGGTGCACCGGTGTAATGGTTGGCATTAGCGGAATTGCATCGGGCATTTTGGTGGTTTCGGCAAATTCATGGATGAACAGTCCTTCCGGGTTTGATTATGTTAATGGCCAATACCTTAATATCGACCCGATAAAAGCAATGTTTAATGGCTCCTGGTTTTCAGAAGCCCTGCACATGACAATTGCAGCATTTTCAGCAACCGGTTTTGCTGTTGCAGGCATTCACGCTTTAATGATAGCCAAAAAGCAGAACGTTCAGTTTCATACCAAAGCTTTTAAAATAGCCATAGTTTTTGGGGCTATTGCGGCCATATTACAACCTTTCAGTGGTGATATATCTGCAAAAAATGCCGCAGCAAAACAACCCGCCAAGCTGGCTGCAATGGAGGCTTATTTTCATACCCAACCTTATTCGCCGCTAACCATTGGCGGCATACCCGATACGGCGAATAAAAAAGTGAATTATGGTATTGAAATCCCCGGGCTGTTAAGTTTTTTAGTGTATGATAATTTTAAACAGCCGGTTAAAGCACTTGACACTATCCCCAAAGAAAATCAGCCGCCAATTACAGTTACCCATATTGCTTTTGAAATAATGATAGCTATTGGCTCAACAATGATGCTTATTGGCATCTTGTATTTTGTGGCGGTATGGAAAAAACGAAGCTGGCTTTCAAAAAAATGGTTCCTTAACCTGTTTATCCTCTCAACACCGTTTGGTTTTATAGCTGTTGAAGCTGGTTGGACGGTAACCGAAGTTGGCCGCCAACCCTGGATAATACAAGGCGTAATGCGCACCAGCGAGGCTGTTACACCAATGCCGGGGATCCAATATTCGTTTTATTTGTTCACCGCCGTTTATATTATTTTAAGTATAGCCGTAATATTATTATTAAAACGCCAGATAAAAATGGTTCCTGAACTTTACGACCGCAAATTTTAAAGCCTATGTTGTATGTAGTTATTTCGTTCCTGTTTTTGGCCATAGTTTTATATTTCCTGCTTGGCGGTGCTGATTTTGGCGCGGGAATAATTGAGCTTTTTACTTCCGAGAAAAACAAGCCGCGCACCCGTAAAACCAGCTACCAGGCTATTGGCCCCATCTGGGAAGCAAACCACATGTGGCTGATAATTGCAGTAGTAATAATGTTTGTTGCTTTCCCAACCATTTACAGTACCATGTGTACTTACCTTCATATTCCGCTGTTAATTATGCTATTGGGCATCACCGCGCGGGGTACCGCGTTTGCATTTAGAAACTATGACGCCATAAAAGGTGAAAACACGCAAAGAATCTATAACAAGGTATTTGTTTATTCCAGCTTTATAACGCCTTTGTTTTTGGGGATCATAGCAGGCAGCGCTATTTCAAGGCAGATCGACCTCCATGCTACGTCATTTTTAGATGCTTATATATTTAGCTGGTTAAATTATTTTTCTGTAACAGTTGGTTTATTTACAGTTGCTTTAAGCGGGTATCTTGCGGCCATTTACCTTATTGGCGAAGCAGATAACGACCATGATGTAAGGCGGTTTATTTTAAAAGCCAAGGCAATGAACATACTGGCAGTTGTGTTTGGGGGATTAGTTTTTATTGCTTCCGAAATTGAGCATATTCATCTTGCACATTGGATCTTTGGAAACCCTGTTAGCTTAACCGCTGTTATTGCAGCTTCCATTTCATTAGCAGCATCATGGATGCTGATCAATAAAGGCAAAAGAAAAATAATCCGTGTTGGGGCCGGCTTCCAGGTTACAATGATCCTCCTGGCCGTTGGATACATGCACTACCCTTATTTAGTAATGATAAAAGGCGGCCAAAATTTATCCCTGTTTGCCTATCATGCACCAGCAAAAACAATTGAAGTTTTAGCGCTCGGGCTCATGCTCGGAAGCTTGCTGATCCTTCCGTCCCTCTTTTATTTGTATTACAGTTTTCAAAAGAGAAATGAAGTTGTCTGAACCATGATTTATGGGATTAAAAGATTATCTTGATTATCCGCAAGAAATCTTTTAATCCTTAAATCAGGTAAATCATGGTTCAAAAACCATCCTACAGCCTCTTCACCTTTATGCTCCTGAAAAACACTTCATTACCATGATCCTGTAAAAGCAAATGTCCTTCTTTAGCTTCGCCAAAGTTTTTCCATACAACATATTTACTGGTGGCTACCAGGTCGCGGAATTCTTTTGAACCTCTTTCATACTCCAATACTTTTACCCCGTTTAAATAGTGTTCAACATGGTTGTTAGGATAAACAATTATCCGCCCTATATTCCATGCACCAATCGGGTGAACAAAACGTTCTTGCTTTTTGGCGGGGATCAAATCATATAATGATGAAAGGGTCCGGTCGCCATCTCTGCCAAGTTTGGCATCAGGGTGTAGTTTATCATCCAAAACCTGGTATTCCAGGCCTATGGCAGATCCTTTTGTAACTTCAGACAGTGTTACAAAATACTTTACACCGCTGTTTGCGCCGGGAGTCAGTTTAAATTCAAAAGAGAGATCAAACGCACTATATAAATCATCCGTAACCACATCTCCACCGCCTGACTCTTCTTTTCCTTCTGATGGTAAAACATGCATTACTCCGTTAGCATATTCCCAGCCTTTGTTCGGGAATGTTGCAATTGTTGCGCCATGCCAGCCTTTGGGTGTATGGCCGTCATATAATAACTTCCATCCCCCCGCTTTTTCATTTGCTGAGAGTGAGTTTGGGGTCAGGTTAACTGTATAAACATCTTTCGGGAATGGTGCTCTTTTAAGGTTTTGCGTTTGGATGCGAAGATTTTTAAAATAAACCTTTTTATTGGCTTGTTCTTCCTTGCTTACAGCATGTACCTGTAAACCAATAAAACCCTTGCTGTCTACAGTATCAACAACATCAGCTATAGCAACCCCATTTATCCAGGTACGCATTTCATTGCCAATACATTCAATGCGGATGTGGTTATATTCTCCCACTTTAAATACATCTTTAACCTTTGCATGCAGATCAAGCGGATATAACCAATCCCTGCGGCCCTCATCATAGATTCCTCCCGACCATTTACGATCTGACGGATCTATCTCAAACTGCCTTCCATATACTTTTCCTTTACCGTCGTTCCCGGCCGGGTCATAATGACTGCGGGTTTGAACGCCGGAATTGCTTAGCTTACTTTCAATTTTGGTATCCAGTTCCAAAATAAAATCGCCGTACTCCTTTTCAGTTACAAGGAACGTGTTGCCCGAGTTTAATACTGTAGTACCTACAATAGCGCCGTCTTCAACCTTGTAATCGGCAGTACCAGCCAGTCGTTTCCATCCTTTAAGTGTCTTGCCGTCAAACAAACCAGGTGTGCTTTGCGATTTGGCATTAAACGGATTAATGAAAGCTGCAAACAACAGGATAATTGCAGCATTAATAGTTAGTTTTTTCATGTTAGATATAGATATTGTGATTAATTCAATAAGCTTTTTTCGATTCCCCACCCTGGGGGTAGGTTCGCCACCATGCATCTGCGCCATATTTTAAACCTTTGGCGCCCATCCCTTTTCATATTCCCTGCTCCAAAGTTTCATAGCCTCCGGATCATTTAAAATATGTCCGTTTGATGGATTGATATGCAAAACCCTGTCAACCCTGTACGAGATATTTCCCAATTGCGGCAGCAGGGTTGATTTAAACCCGGTTTCAATTGGGCAATTCAGCTTTGCTGTCCCCTGTATGGTTTCAATAAAGTTTTTCATGTGTAAGCCATCCAGCGCTTCCGTCGGGCTTACTTTATTTGTAGCATCAACCACAGTAGCATCCTTTACTTCCCGTACCAACTTATTGTCTCCATCATAAATCTTGTAGCCATTTCCTCCTTCATAAAATAATGTTCCTTTATCCCCATAAAATATAACACCGCGGCCTAACCCTTCTATATTATAACCATTACAGCTTCTTCCCTCCCATTCGGCAGCTGTGTTATTTGGGAAATTGTAGAGGATATTTTGCGTATCGGGCGTTTGCCAGTCGTCTTTAAAATGGAACCGGCCACCTGTTGAAACCACTTTAGTCGGGAAATCAACATCTAAACCCCAGCGGATCACATCCAACTCATGGGTACCATTGTTTAAGGCTTCGCCTGTTCCCCAGTTCCAAAACCAATGCCAGTTGTAGTGGATCAGGTTATCCTGGTATGGCCTGCGCGGTGCGGGTCCCTGCCAAAGCTCATAATCAAGATTTGACGGAACAGCAACCTGTTTACCAATGCCTATACTACCCCGGTGATTGGTATACCAGCCTTTTGCATAATAGGTGCGGCCAATAACGCCATTATGCAGCTCTTTAACCATCCCCTGCACATTGTTGAACGAGCGGCGCTGACTGCCCATCTGTACCAGCCTGTTATATTTTTTTGAAGCGGCTACAGCCATTTCGCCTTCATGCGGGTTGTGACTGCAAGGTTTTTCAACATATACATGTTTGCCGGCCTGGCAAGCCATTATGGTAGCTGGTGCGTGCCAATGATCGGGGGCAGCTATAACAATCGCATCTACATCCTTTTTCTCCAGCAGTTTTCTTATATCGGTAAACCCTTCCGGCTTTTTCCCGGTACGTTTATAAATATCGGCAATGGTGCTTTCAACAACTTTCGAATCTACATCACACACAAACCCAATTTCGGTATTGGGTATTTTTGCAAAGTTTTGAGCAAGGTATAATCCCCTGCTATGGGTACCCATCATACCTACCACCACTTTTTCATTTGGCGATCCCTTAAAAAAACCGGCAGCCTTCCCCAAGTGTGGCGAAAGCAGAAAGCTTGTTCCGGCTACGGATGCGGTTTGAATGAATTTTCTTCTGTTGATCATAGTTATTTTATTAATGATTGCACTGATTTAAAAATGATTACACCGAAAAAAGAACTCTTTTTCTTTCGGACTTCCGGACTTTACTGACTTTCGGACTCTCTAATTCTCTAAAGCCGAATATACCAGCACTTTAAACTTATCGGTTAATTCTCCATGGGGATAGGGCCATTCCTGTACGAATAGCAGGCAGATCATGTGTTCCTTTGGGTCAGCCCAAAAAACAGTGCCATAGAAACCTCCCCAACTAAATGAACCCTCTGTTTCACCCAGTTTAGCCTGGCCATCCTTAGTGAAAACCTCAAAGCCCAAACCGAATTTGTTTCGCTCTAAATTCAAATTCAAATTTCCAATCTGGTTCATGGTCATTATTTCAACGGTATGCCTTGATAATAAACGATGACCATTGTACTCACCATTATTTAACATCATCTGTAAAAAAATGGCATAATCATGTATAGTTGAACTTAGGCCCGCACCCCCGGCGTAATAAGTGCCGGCCGTTATGGGATAATCCCAGTTTACACCCGGGAAAGTTTTTTCATCTGCCTTAACCAGGTGCTGCTGTTTGTCAGGGGTATAAACAGGTGTCAGTCTTGAATATTTTGATGGCGGCAAGTAAAAATAAGTGTCATTCATTCCTAAGGGCTGAAAAATTCTTTCTTTCAAAAACTGGTCGAGGCTTTTGCCGGATACCCTTTCAACCAAATAGCCCAGCACATCAATATTTAAACCATAGGTAAAACGCTCGCCGGGTTGATGTACCAGTGGCAGGGTGCCTAATTTGTTAATGGCATCGGCAAGCAATAACTTATCGTATACAAAACCCGCATAAATATTATTCTTTGCGTAAATAGCCTTCATGCTTGGCGAGCCAATCTGCGCATAATCAATACCCGACGTATGGGTAAGCAGGTCGCGGATTGTTATCTCCCTCCTGGCATTAATTGTTGTATAAGTGGAATCTTTCGGATTAAACTCAGCCAGTACTTTAGGGTGCGCGAATGAAGGGATGTATTTGGAGATAGGGTCATCAAGCAAAAACTTTCCTTCTTCAAAAAGCATCATTACGGCAACGCTGGTAATGGCTTTGGTTTGTGATGCTATCCGGAAGATCGCATCTGTTTGCATGGGAATCTTTTTCTCCGCATCCGCCTGGCCAAATGCTTTGTTATAAACTATCTTGCCGTTTCGGGCTATAAAAGCATCAGCGCCAACAACCCAGCCTGAATCAACATATTGCTTTATCAACTTATCAATCCGTTGAAGCCTTTCATCTGAGAATTTTTCTGCAACCGGGTTGCCAGGTTGTAATGTAACACCCTGAGAAAAGATGCTGCACGAAAAAAACAAAGCCGGTAATAACACAAACAGACTTTTATTAACCATAACGGTTTGGTTTACAAGGGTTATAATTCATATTAGGTCGACCAGCTTTTATAGGGAAAATAAAAATCTGTCATTGATACACTAATGTATGAACATTTGACTATAAGTTAATCAAGTCATCACAGGTTTGTTACAAATAAAACCCTTTAAAAAAATAACCTAATCCAACTCAATCAACCTAATCCAACCTAATCAACAAACCTTACACCCCTCCGAATATTGAAAAACCGCCGTCAACGCAAATCATTGAGCCTGTAACAAATGCCGATGCATCGCTTAACAACCAGACAATAGCGCCAATCAATTCATCAGGATGCCCAAATCTTTTAAATGGCGTGTTCCTTATTACTTTGGCGCCCCTGTCTGTATAACCACCTTCGGGCAGGGTTAATAAATTCCGGTTTTGTTCGGTAAGGAAAAAGCCGGGAGCAAGTGCATTCATCCTGATGGCATCTCCATAACGGTTAGCTAATTCAACAGCAAACCATTGGTTGTAACAATCAACAGCGGCCTTACCCATATTGTAACCCAATACTTTTGTAATGGCCCTTTTTGAGTTCATTGACGATATATTAACGATGCTGCCTTTCCCAGTTTTCGCAATGGCCTCGCCAAAGACTTGTGTTGGGTTTAGTGTTCCCCATAAGTTAAGGTCCAGCACCTCTTTCATCCCTTGCAGGTTCATACTAAAAATATCTTCTTCCGGCTGTAAAACACCTTGCGGCATATTACCACCTGCCCCGTTCACCAGCCCATCTACCCTGCCGAATGCTTCTAATATTTTATTTTTAGCAGCCACCAGTTCATCAATCTTCATAACATCGGCAACCAGGGCAATAGCTTTTCCGCCATTTGCATTAATATGTGCAGCTCTTTCTTCGGCAACTGCTTCGTTGCGACCCAATATGCCAACAGTGCCGCCGGCCTCAACTATGCCATTAACAAATGCATTTCCTAAAATACCGGTACCGCCGGTTACAACAATTACTTTTCCGCTTAATGAAAATTTATCAGCCATGTTTTTTAAGAGCCAGGAATCAAGAAGTCAAGATCCAAGGCATGTTTTTAAGTTAATATTTATGTTTAGTTTCTTAATTTTTCTAGTCCTAATTCTTGACTCTTGATTTCTTGATTCTCTCTACCTATCTTAACTCGCTTATTGAAATCACATCCATATCTGTATAATCCAGATTTTCGCCTGCCATACCCCATATAAAGTTATAATTACTGGTTCCGCTGCCGGAGTGAATGCTCCATGGGGGTGAAACAACGGCATCGTAGTTATTCATCATAATGTGCCGGGTTTCGTCACCTTCACCCATATAATGCACTATTTTTTGCCCTTCTGCCAAATCGAAATAAAAATAAACCTCCATCCGCCTATCATGCGTATGTGCAGGCATGGTGTTCCAAACGCTGCCGGGGTGCAAGATGGTCAGGCCCATCACTAATTGACAGCTTTTAATCCCTTCGGCATGAATGTATTTATTGATAGTACGCAGGTTAGCGGTTACCGCATTGCCCGCTTCAACTTTGGCCGCATCATTTATCCCCATAAAAGTTGTTGGATAAGCTGTATGTGCCGGGGCTGAGAGCAAATAAAATACGGCTGCATCTCTGTTGTTTTTACTGCTAAAAGTAACTTCCTTAACACCTTTGCCTATATATAAGCAATCAAACTTGTTCAGTTTATAAGCTTGTCCATCAGCTGTTACTGTTCCCTCACCGGCCACATTGATTATTCCTATTTCGCGTCGTTCCAAAAAACAATCAGCGCGCAGGTTGGGGTAATTCTCTAAAGTAAGCTGTTGGGTAACCGGGGTGGCTGTGCCTACAATCATGCGGTCATAATGTGTATAAACACAATTGATAGCCTCTTTTTGTACTGTATTATCTATTAAAAAACGTTCTCTTATTAATGATGTGTCGTAGGTTTTAAAATCTTCCGGATGTACACTATGTAAAACTTTCAAGGTTGTTTATTGGTTTGATATTATTGTTTGGTTGATAAAAATTAACCCATCTACTTAAACCCAAAGTTAATATTTACGATCTCAAAAAAAAGGTAAATTAGTTTTTGTAAAAAAAAGCTAATTTACATCCCATAAAACCTAAATAAAACTAAACACCTATTGTACAATGAAAAATTTAATCATTTATAAAAAATCACTGTTGCTCTTTGCCTTTTTAGGAATAACCAGCGCTGCCTTAGCCCAGAACATCTGGAATGAGAATACGGCAACAGCCTGGCTTAATAAAAAGGAATGGAAGAACGGGCTTAAACCTGAGATCCATTCATCGGTAAATAAAGTTGTATTTGCCGAACAATACCATAAAAACCAGGCTGCCTGGGATAAAGCATTCGCATTTTTACGCGATAGTGATCTCACTAAATTAAAACCTGGTAAATATCCGATAGATGGCACTAATGTTTTTGCCATAGTAACCGAAGCGCCTTCAAAAGAGTTTGAAAATTCCGCATGGGAGTCGCACCGCAACTACATCGATCTGCAACATGTTATAAAGGGCCAGGAAACCATTGGTGTGGCGCCTGTATCAAAAGCCACAGTTACTAAACCGTATAACGAGGCAAATGACAGCATCAATTACAATGCCGAGGGGCAATATTATATCGCAACTCCGGATCTATTTTTTCTGTTTTTCCCTGGGGATGCTCACCGCCCTAATATCAAAGTTGCAGGCTATGATGTGGTGAAGAAGATTGTGATAAAAATAAAAGTGGCGGGGTGAGGGGGAGGAGGTGAAAGCTGAAAGGTAAAAGGCGAAAGGTAATAACTTTAAGACTTACGAAGTTTTGAAAACTTCGTAAGTCCGGTCTCCACAAAACTTCGTAAGTCTGATCTCCACTTATTTAATCCTCAAAAAGACTGATCTCAATTGAATATCCTTTAACTATCTGCATTATTTTACTGCATTCAACAGGCGTGTTATTGCTTTGCACCCGCAGGATCCTGTCGCAATCCTCCAGATCGAAATTAAAATAAAAAGCCGGCAAATGTGACTGAAGCGCCTTCAATATTTTACCGGCCAGTCTTTTATTTTTCACGTTAGTTCTGAAGATCTCTACCATTATTAAGTGAATTTTATCCGGGTAAATAAAAGGCTACACTTTTACTGTCTTCCATTTTCCTTTTTTAAACAGGTAATAGCTTAATGCAGCAGCTACCACCTGCGATATAAGGATGGCGTAAAAAATAGCTCGTGGCTCTTTTATATAGTACTTGCTTAATACCCAGGCCAGCGGGATCTGGAACAGCCAAAATGCTATAAGGTTAACCACTGTTGGTGTACGGGTGTCTCCTGCACCATTAAAAGCATTCATCATTACCATTTCAATCCCAAAAAACACATAACCCAGGCTTACTATCCGTAACGACTGTATGGCATAATGCCTGGCCTGCGGGTCGCTGTTCATAAAATTCACTACCGGGGTGCCAAAAAGATAAAAGAATAAGCTTACGCAAAACATAAATATTACTGTGTAAAGCGTTGTTGTCCAAACACTTTGTTCCGCACGTTCCGGTTTACCTGCACCCAGGTTTTGCCCTGTTAAGGTGGCTGCAGCATTGCTCATGCCCCAGGCAGGCAGCAGGAAAAATATAAGCAACCGGATTGATACCTGGTAACCTGCCATGGCTGCTTCATGAAAGCCGGCCATCAGCCGCGCCAGGAAGATCCAGCTTGCTGAGCTCACCAGGAACTGGATAGTGCCGGTACTGCCTATTTTTACAATTTGCAGCAATAATTCCTTATGTGGCCTTAACTGGGCGGCATAAAAATGCAGTAGCCCTTTGCGAATGAATAAGCGGTATAGCTGGTACATAACACCTATTCCCCTGCCAACAGTGGTAGCAATAGCTGCTCCTTTTAGCCCAAGCGCCGGAACAGGCCCCCAGCCATAAATAAGTAAAGGACAGAGTATAATATTACAGATATTAGCTATCCAAAGGCTCCTCATAGCAATACTGGCGTCACCGGCCCCTCTAAAGATGCCATTGATCAGGAACAGCAGCATGATAACAATATTACCGCCAAACATTATGCGGGTGTAAACTATATTATCAGCAATCATTTTGTTATTTGCACCCATAAGGTGTAAAATTGATTCTGCCGAATAAACACCAGTAAGGGCTATAATTACAGAGACCACAACGGCAAAAAGAATGGTCTGTATGCCTGCATGCGCCGCCCCGTCGAGGTTTTTTTCACCTACCCTACGGGCAACCAGCGCAGTAGCTGCCATGCTTAAACCAATTGCTACTGAATAAACTAAACTCAAAACTGATTCTGTAAGGCCAACTGTTGCAACCGCTTCATTACCCAGTTTGCCTACAAAAAATATATCTACCACCGCAAAAACAGATTCCATCATCATTTCCATTATCATGGGAATGGCCAGCAGGAACACCGCCTTACGGATGCTTCCTGTTGTATAGTCCTGTTCGCTGCCGGCTATAGCCTGTTTTAATAAAAAGAAAAAGCGTTTAAAACTAAGGGAGGTAGATTTGTTTGTCATTATTATTTATTTGGTACTGCCAATTGCAGCATTTTGTTTTTTTAAGTGATAGATATAAGCCAGGGCAAAAAGGATAATGAATACAAACATAAAGCCCCATCCGCTTACCGGATCACCAACGCAAATACTCGAGTAAGTGGCCCAGATCAAATCAAAGGCAAAACCTGCATAAGCCCATTCCTTAAGGCGCGAAAAGCCGGGGACAACTATGGCAATAACCCCCAATACTTTAGCTACAGCCAGCAGTGAGGCAAAATACTCGGGATAACCTAAATGCTTGCTCATCAATTCCTTGGTTGCCGCCGGGTTCATAAAGGTTGATATGGCAGAAAATAGCATAAGGGCAGCTAACAGTCCGTTAAAAACCCAAAAAAGAATGTTAATTTTTTTCATCGTGATTTTTTTTAATTGGTGATTGTAATTTATAATAATAAGTTCAATAATAGTTACTCAAATAAGCTTTTGATAAATATTTTTTAACTGATGCGTATGTCTTTGGGTATGACAAATTATAAAGGATATTGCCTCTTGCCTTGTTAAATAACCATATACCGGCAACTCAAAAGCCATACAAGTTTTTGTCAGGTCAAGTGTTTCAGTTGCATTATTAACTTTTTCTCTGATGTTTTTCAAATCCGAAAGCAATTCATTCTTATCATAACTTTTAGCTTCCGGTTTAATAAAATCCGGAGTGGTCATTTTGATATCAAAGTTCAGGAAGTCGTTTTTTATTTTCGGTATAACTTCATCGGGCTTTCTTTCGGTATCTTTAACTGGCCCCCTTAATATATCTGCAAACCCTGAGTTTGCTTTAATCATGTGTTGAGCCAGTTGCCCGGCGGTCCAGCTTCCTTCAAACGGAACAGTATTAATTTGCTCCTGTTCAAATTTTGAAAGCAGTGCTATAAGTCCGCTCAATGCCTCATTAGCTTCTTTTGCAATTTCCTGTGTTTTCATAGGTTTGTTTTTAACTTAAGTGTACTTTAGTAAATATTGCCTTATATCCCAATTCTTCTCCATTTTGTTTCCAGTGCCAATTGCCGCTGATGGTATTACCATTATTGCTGTATTTTCCATTAAAATCGCCTTTAATGCCGGGCATGTCAATGGATACAATATGATCTGTTTCGTTTATCTTATAGGTATATTCCAATACTTTGCCGTCATCGTCAAAATAGTGCGATCTTAAAACTCCCTTTTCTTCATCGTACCCGATAAATTCAAGCCCCTTTGCCCCTTCAAGATCAACATATTGCACTAAAAAAAAGCCACCTTCCATCCAACTGTAACTAACCTGACCACATACTTCGCCAGATACATTCCAGATCCCGACTAACTTGTCAAGCTTTTTAAGCTCCGGATTGGGTTTCGGCTTTTTTTTTATGATCATTTTAGCTTTCCAGGATATTTTTCAGGTTATTCAGACTTGTTCCCATGTCCTTACTAAGCATACCGGGTATAATCAAATTCATAATGTTCATGGGATATGGGTTTTTGCCATTCATTGCCCATTGTACGCTTGTTTGTTTTTCCGACACCGCCCTGGTTTCCATAAAAACATCAGCCACGTTTTTAAAAGGCCTCTCAAACCTCACCACGCTGTCAATCCGGGCGTTGCCACTAATGCTTTTTATTTCCTGTTCACCTTTCCCTACGTTTTTATTTTCACTGTCCCAGGTGTAAATAAATCCAACTGTTCCGTCTGTTCCAATGTAATCCATTTTGGCATCAGGGTCCATCATTGCCCATTTGTTAAAATTCTTTTGGTTTTTAAGTAGTTTGATGTAATCAAACACGTCCCTGCTGTTCTTATCAATAATTACCTCTTGCTGAACGGTGTATTCTTTTTTTATCAGGGCAGCTACTATTAAAAACAAAACAACCAGGGCTGCAATAATTATAAGTATGGTTAATAAAATATTCATGGCTTATTGATTTTCGTTTTTATATTGTTTGTGATTGAACAATACAAACATACAGCGCATAAAACATTTACGAAGGTGCCAAGCATGACAATGTAAGGGGGGGATTATGACAATCACGCCTGCGTAAAAAAACTCCTTTTCAAGCAACGAAAAGGAGAATCGCCCACCCTTCCGCTTTCGCTAACATTAATAGTTTTATCTTTGCTGCATGCACAAGGCACTGTTAAAATTACTTTTAGCGCTTTTTCTATTTTCTGTAATAGATCAGGAGGCTTACAGTGCACCTGAATATTATAATAACCCTGGTGCTGATTATTACCAAACCGGCATTAAGATTCAGGCACATGCCCTTTCATTAGAAAAGATTGTTCATCAGGGTGTTATTACGCACCCCACCTATGGATCTGTCAAACCTTTATGGGTTGGGAATTCCGATCTCTCAGGAAGCGAACTTACGCTTGCATGCCATACATTATTCCTTCAAAACAGGCTGCATATTATTCACAGGCAGCAATTTGTCCGATCATTATTATTCCCGTATCATTTTTTTGGGTAAAATTTATGTTTATTAATCGTTTAGTTAAGGAAAACACAAAATAATACTTCCCACAAAGTATTTTAGCCCCACCCGACCCTCCCCGGAAGGGAGGGCTTTAAAAAGAGCGAAGCTAAAGTCTCCCCTACCGGTGGAGATTTAGAGGGGGCTTAATTATTAGGGTTTCCACTAAACGACTTTGAATTAAACATACTAAAGCGTAAAACACGCTGAATATTCACCTTTAAAATTAAAAAAATGACTCATACCATTGAGAATAGCCTCATTACGGCTATTCTGTGCATTATTATATTTATTCCAATTTACCTGGCTGTAAGAAGCGCCCGCATTAAGAAAACTAAAAAGATCAGTAACGAACTGTCATTGATAGAAAAGGATCTTGACCTGGCATTACAAGCAATTGAACAGTTTGATTCTTTTGTTTTAGCGATAGACAGGGGCAAAAAAATCATTATAAAAATGGACTTGAAAGATTACAGCCCCCAACTTATAAACCTTAAGAGTATAACTGATTGTACACTAGTGGAAAAAAGACGAGGTGCAGCAATCAACCAACTGCAATTGGTTTTAATTGGCAAAGATCAGCAAGCACTTCACACTATTATTTTTTATCAGCAGTACGTTGATAACGAGGGGCGGCTTAAAAGAAATATCCGGTTAGCCGCTCAATGGGAAGTAATGATCAAGGCGATAATTTAATTTGTTTGGATAACGGCTCTTTCAATTAATCGGAAGAGCCGTTAAATACTACTTAATCTTGTAAAAGATCAGTGTTAAAGCGTTAAGCCGTAATTTTTTGATAATTTTAAAACATCACTAATCAATATATGAAAAGAAGCAGATTCAAACTTCGAAAAGAAATAACTAACGTATTACTTATTATAACAGGCATATTTAGCGCTGCATTTGGGTTGAAGGGCTTTTTGATCCCAAATGAATTTATTGATGGTGGTGTAACGGGGATCTCACTGTTGATCAGCTCAATAACCGGCTGGCCGATATCCATTTTAATTATAGTTATAAATATCCCCTTTATATGGCTGGGGTATAAGCGGATAAATAAACTATACGCAGTTAAAACATTAATTGCCATTTTTATTCTATCCCTTGTATTATACTTTATAAATTTCCCACATGTTACCAATGACAAACTGCTTACAGCGGTATTTGGTGGCTTTTTCCTTGGCACGGGAATAGGTTTAGCCATGCGCGGCGGCTGTGTGATTGATGGAACGGAATTACTGGCGGTGTATATTAATCCAAAATCTTTTTTATCTGTAGGGCAAATAATCCTTGCAATAAATATTGGCATATTTGGGGTTGCTGCATTTGTTTTAGGGATCCAGTCTGCCTTATATTCTATCCTTACCTATCTTGCTGCTTCACAAACCATCAACTATATTATACAGGGTTTTGACGAGTATACAGCCGTTACTATCATATCACCTAAAAGTGAATTGATAAAAAACGTGATCATCAGGCAATTGCACCGGGGGGTTACTGTTTACAAAGGCGAGCGTGGCTTTGGAAAAAATGTAATTGAAGATAAAAATATAGATATCCTGTACGTTGTTATAACACGGCTTGACGTATCACGCCTGGTAAGCACCGTACAACAGGTTGACCCCAACGCGTTTATTATTACGCATTCGGTATCTGAAGTTAAAGGCGGGTTGATTAAACGTCACGTTTTATCGCACTGATTTCTATTTTTTTATATTCATTAGTTTTACATTTTTCAATTTTACATCTATAAAAATGGAAACACCTGATAATAACACACAAGCAATTAAAGCCGAAGTATTCAGGGTGCTTCACCAGCGCGAGGGTGTTTTTGTTATCCCTAATCCCTGGGACGCGGGATCGGCAAAAATATTGGAAAGCCTCGGTTTTGAGGCGCTTGCTACCACCAGCGCCGGGCTTGCATTTTCCCTGGCAAAGCCGGATGGCTTGTGTGCGGTAAGCCGCGACCAAACGCTAAAAAATGCCCATGATATTATGATGGCAACAAGCCTCCCCCTATCTGCCGACCTTGAAAATGGTTTTGGCAAAGCCCCTGAAACCTGTGCCGAAACTATTTTGCTTGCAGCTAAAACCGGCTTGGTGGGTGGTTCAATTGAAGATACTACAGGCAATCCCGATGATCCTATCTACCCGTTTGAGCTGGCAGTGGAACGCGTAAAGGCCGCTGTAAAAGCAGCGCGAAGCTTACCTTTTCATTTTACGCTAACTGCCAGGGCTGAGAATCTAATTTATGGGCGCCCTGACTTAAAAGATACCATCCGCCGTCTTGAAGCTTTTGCAGATGCAGGCGCCGATGTGTTGTTTGCCCCCGGCTTAAAAACCCGCGAAGAAATTGAGGCTGTTGTTAAAGCCGTAGCACCAAGACCGGTTAACGTTGTTATGGGCCTTGGCGCATCGGATTTTACGGTAAGCGGACTTGCTGAGCTTGGTGTAAAAAGGATAAGCCTCGGTTCATCACTTTCACGTGCTGCCTACGGTTCATTTATGAATGCGGCAGAAGAGATAAGTAAAAAAGGCACTTTTACCTTTTCAAATGATGCTGTGCCTTATAGCGTATTTAACAAGCTCTTTAAGTAGTCCTGACTTATTAATTCCAGGTATAAGTAGCAACAGCACCCGGATTTAATGATGATGTTATTGCCTTTCCACCATACTTTACATTAAAGACCAGTGGTGTTTTATCATCGTTATAAACTATTAAAACTATTTTACCATCCGGATTAATAAAGGCAACATTCGGCAGGTTAGCGGGCAAATTGGATGCTATTCGTTTTGAACCGGGCCTCACAAATTTGGCGGCATGTGCAATAATGTAATATGCAGGGTTGCGAATAATATTATCACCGGTTACTGTTACTGCACCTAAACAACGCGTGCAGCCTCCGGGTGTATGCGGCTCCTGGTTTTGATCAGAAGCAAGGTTCCATTCAATAACATTACGACTCCAGTTACGGGTTGCACCAATAATTATCTCCTTAATATGGAAATTAATTTCAGCCTTAAGGTTTCCCGGAGAGCCTACCCATTGCTCGGTAAAATATAGGTTTTTGTCAGGATGTGAATTGTGTACTGTTGATAAAGCATCTATTTTACCTCCATACAAATGAAATGCCGAACCATCAACATATTTTGCCGCGTTCTTATTATCCAATATCGAGATCGGGTAATCGGGTCTGTCGGCATTATGATCGTACAGGATAATTTTTGTTTTTAGTTTTGCGGCGGCTAAGGCAGGCCCCAGGTTGTTGGCTATAAAATCAGCCTGTTCAGGCGCTTCCATAACCATGCTTGGGTTATTTTTAGGGTTTAACGGCTCATTCTGAATAGTTAAGGCATCAATAGTTATTCCTCTTGCCCTCATCCCATTAATATACTTTACAAAGTATCGTGCATATGTTTTATAGTATTCGGGCTTTAAATGGCCGCCGTGTGTTTCCCCATTTGTTTTCATCCATGCAGGTGGCGACCATGGGGACACCAGGATCTTTATTTTTGGATTGATCGCCAGTATTTGTTTAAGCACCGGGATCAAATTTGCTTCATCAGTAGCCAGGCTAAACTTTTTCAGCTCAGGATCTGTTTCACCGGCGGGCAGATCATCATACGAAAAAACATGATCATCTAAATCTGATGAACCCACACTAATTCTTAAATAACTTACACCAATTGAACTGCCATTAGTGGTAAACAGCTCATTCAATAATTTCATCCTGCTGCCTGCAGTCATTTTATTGATCAGCATAGCGCTCCCGCCTGTTAAGGCGTATCCAAAGCCATCTATTGATTGATAAGCTTGCGATTTATCGATTGTTATAGTTCGTGCCTGATCGGCAATTTTGCCAAACTCAATGGCCGCTTTTTGTTTAAACAACGTGGAGTCGGATGGATCGGTAAGCCAAAACTGTACTTTATTACTTTCCCGATGAACAGCCTGCTGGCAAAAAGAATTGTTGAATACCAATACTGACAATAAGAGAATAATAACATTTTTATAAAAGGTAGACATGGTTGTAATTTACTAAGGTTAAAACAATTGACTTGCTAATATAAATAAAACGGCAATTTGAAATCATCTAATTGCCGTTTTAATGTTTATTCAATAAATACCGGTTAATTAATAACCAGGGTTTTGCGTAAGGTTACCATCTAATTGAATTTCATTTAATGGTACCGGGAACAGCAATCTGTTTTGATTTATGCCGTAGTTAAGTGCTTTACCAAAAGGATCAACCTGGCTCTTCATTAAATTAATGGTATAATCGCTGCCGTATCTTAACAGGTCATTCCAGCGCTGGCCTTCAAAGGCTAATTCCATTCGCCTTTCATTTAGTATGGCTAAGCCTACATCAGCTTTTGATGTTGCAGTTATTCCTGCTAACTGAACCCTTGCCCTGATCTGGTTAACTAACGGGATAGCCGCAGGAGTTTGGTTTAACTGGTTTAGCGCTTCGGCTTTTAATAAAATGATGTCGGCCAAACGTAGTAATATGGTATTATCTGTACCTCCACCAAATTGAGATATGTTGGTTTTCCATTTATATAAAAATGGAACGGTAGGAGATAAATTACTATATGGTGCAGGGATGGGGTCGCCTGCTGCCAAACCATCCGCTCCAACGGTCGCTGTATAAATGGAAGAACCTAAACGGATGTTATCATTTTGGCTTTTATAAAGCGCTATCAGGTCGTTTGTTGGCAGGTTGAACTTTTTGAAAGAATAAGTACCAAAAACAGCGGGCAGGTATAATGAAACATTATAAGTGGTAAATCCGCTGCCTGATGAATGCTGGATCTCAAAAATTGATTCCGTTGTGTTTTTTGTTCCGTCAAACAGTGTTTTAAAATCGGGCACCAAAGTATAAGTCCCACTGGATATTACCTTATTGCAATAGTCTAAACATTGCTGGTACTTGCCTTCCTGTGCGTAAACTTTTGCTAACAAAGCTTGTACAGCGCCTTTTGTAACATGCCCAACGCTGGGAAAGGTGGTTGGTAAAACGCCTTCACCATCAAGCAGATCTTTTTCAATTTGCGCATAAACTTCAGTTACAGCAGTGCGTGATGGCGTAGGCTGAAATTTACCTGCTATTGTTGATGTAACCAGCGGCACCGCACCATAAGAAGTTACCAGTTGAAAGTATGACAACGCCCTTATAAACTTGGCTTCTGATATAATTTCCTGCTGCCTGTTACCGGTAAAAGATGCAGCCGGGATTAGCGGTACTTTATCTATTACGGTGTTAGCAGCATAAATATCCTGGTAAGGGCCTTGCCAATCCCGTGTAATATTACCGTTAAGCGGTGTAGTTGTAAAATTATCAACGCCAAAGTTATCAGGGTTATCGCCGCCGGCATAGCAGTTATCGGCACGGGCATCACCATTGGTCGTATAATCCCATACCCAATACTGGTCATTTAAAAAAGCCTGTTGATAGGCGCCTACCAAACCACCTTCGGCATCGCTCGCTGTTTTGTAGTAATTACCTACCGTACCCTGCGATATGGGTAGTTTATTCAAAAAATCTTTTTTACACGACACTAATCCAACAGCCATAGCAGCAATGGTTAGCATATATATCTTGTTGTTCATCTCTTTAATTTTAAGTTGTTAAAAGGATAGGTTTATACCGGCTGTATAAATCTTTGTTTGCGGATATGTACCATAATCAATACCAATAGCGGTAGAACTTGGCGAACCAAGTGTGCCGCCATTTTGTGAGCTGCTGCTAAATGCATTCACTTCAGGATAGTATCCTTTGTATTTAGTAATTGTCACCAGGTTTTGAGCTGTGGCATAAACCCGCAGCTTGATCCCCTGCTTATCAAAAAAAGCATTTTTAATGTTGTAGCTTAATGATAATGATTTAAGCCTCACAAATGCACCGTTCTCAATAAAGCGCGATGATGGCAATATGGTTGATACACCGGCACTATTTGTACCACCGTATACGGCAGCAGGCACATCGGTTATATCACCAGGATTTCTCCAGCGTTTTAATACAGCTGTACTTGCATTACCTGATAAGTACATACCTTCTGTTTCAACCCGGGTAGCGTCAAATACTTTGTTGCCTGTTACGGCATCAATTAAAAAGTCTAAGCTTAAATTTTTATACGCTATAGTGTTGGTAAAGCCGTAAACCGCTTTCGGCAAGCCGCTTCCTAACGACGTTTGATCAGTGGTTGAAGGTGTTGCAGTAGTTCCGCCGCTTGCTGTTTTGTACAGGGCATTACCTGTTGCAGGATCAACACCAGCATATTGATAACCATAGAATGAACCTAAAGGAAGGCCATTTTTAACTATGGTTAAGTTTGTAGCATTGCCGCTACCGCCGAATGCTATACCGCCAAATTGAAATACCTGGTCAACCTTGTTGCCACTGTTATCCAATACCTGCGGAATGCCGTTAACTATGTTTTTGTTAAACGAGGCATTTACGGTTGCTGTCCATGAAAAATCCGTTCCGGCTATAATTCTGCCTGTTAATGATAACTCAAGTCCTTTATTTGAAACATAGCCCGGCAAGTTATAGGCTCCCTGGTTAGCGCTTCCTGATACCGCGGTGTTAAAGGTAACCGGGAAAATAAAATCGGTAGTTTTTTTGCTGTAATAATCAGCGCTTAAGCTCAATCTGTCATTTAAAACTGATAGATCGAAACCCAAATTAACTCCTTTAGTTGTCTCCCATTTAAGATCCGGATTACCCAAAGGGGTTCCGGGGGTATAACCTGAGCTGCTGTTACCCCCAAACAAATAGGCAGCCGGGTTTAGCGCGCTGTAGCTATTATACAAAGTTTGAGGCAGGTTACCTACTTCACCAAAACCGGCTCTTACTTTCAAGTCGTAAATGAAAGTGTTATCCTTCAAAAAGTCTTCTCTCGAAATCCTCCAGGCACCTGATACGGTTGGGAAATAGCCCCATTGATTATTTATGCCTGATCTTGATGAACCATCGGCCCTTATTGAGGCTGCCAAAAGGTATTTATCTTCGAATGCATAGTTTACACGGCCAAAATAAGAAGCTACTGTGTAGTCAGTCTTAAACGTTGAGATTGATTTATTGGCACTTGCAGCGTTTAAAGTGGTTACCCCGGCAGGGAATCCGGTACCATACAAATAGCTGTCTGTATACTTTTCTTCGATGGCTGAAGTACCTGCAACTACAGATATGTTATGCTTTTTATTAATTACGGTAGACCAGCTTAGCGTATTATCCCAGGTATAGCGAAATGTTTCATTATTCTCGCTGCTGCCAATACCATTTACCTGGCTTGCGCCCTGGTTGGTAAGCGGGTTGGTAAACGAATCCGTATTATAATTATTGAGCGCAATACCTAATTGCGAGCGGTACTTAATGTTAAAAGGCAAAGTTATTTCCGCATGCACATTACCTAACAGGTTATTTTTTACATAATGATTTTCATTACTGTAAATATCATCCAGCGGGTTTGTTGAGTTATCAGAATTTGCCTGGTACATCCCGGTTGAATTGAAGATTGGAACAATTGGGGGTGTATACAAAGCCGATAATACTACGCCGCCATGATTGGCCGAGTTGTTGTCATTTACTGTACGGCCATCACTCCTGTTGTAAGCTATGTTTGTTCCTACCGTTAACCAGCTCTTCATGGTTTGCTCCAGGCTAAGATTGATGGAATAACGTTTAAAGTTTGTGCCGTTAATTATACCATCCTGGTTTATATCTCCCAGGCCTAAATAAAATGTGCCTTTATCTGAACCTCCTGATAAACCTACGTTAATGCCTGATTGTGTAGCCTTGCGATAAACAAGGTCCTGCCAGTTGTTATTTGCCGTAAAGTTCGAAGGCAATGAAGGAACCGACTGATTTGCATTTTTATACTCATCGCTCATCAGGCTGTTGTACTGATCAGCATTAAGCAAGTCGAGTTTTTTAACAATCTGCTGCTTGCCCGTGTACATGTTGATATCAACCTTAGTTTGGCCTTTGGTTCCCTTTTTAGTTGTAATTAAAACAACGCCGTTGGTGGCGCCCAATGAGCCATAAATACCTGCTGCCGATGCATCCTTTAACACGCTTATTGACTCAATATTGTTAGGATCTAAACTTTCGGTGTTACGTACAATTACGCCATCAATAACGTAAACCGGCTCTGTACCGTTTGGCGATGACAATCCCCTTATCCGTACACTCAAATTGCCGCCCCCCGGAGCGCCGGAAGCATTAAATACCTGCACACCAGGTGCTTTACCTGCCAAAACTTCGCCAGTATTTACAATTGGCCTTTCGCTCACGTCCTTAACACTTACAGTTGAAATGGCTGTGGTAATGTCCTTTTTCTTTTGCGAACCGTAACCTATTACAACCACCGATTCCAATTGTTTAACATTTGGAATTAGGGATACATTGATCTCATTCCGCCCGTTTACAAGCTCTTCTTTTGAGTCGTAGCCAATAAACGAGTACACAAGTGTAGTATTTGACGGAACAGAAATGCTGTATAATCCGTTAACATCAGAAACAGCCGCATTTGTAGTGCCTTTAATTGTAACGGTAACCCCTGGTAACGGGATCCCCCTTTCATCCTTGATCGCTCCTTTTACCGAGGTATTATTTTGCGCTAACAACATTGAACATTGAGCGAACAAAATAACTACCAGTAAAGTAATTCTTCTTTTCATAGTAACTGTATTAAGTTTATAAAATTTGCTGTGCCGGGATGGCGCAGTTATTAATTGTGGGGTAAAGTTATGCTCATTACAATTAATAAAACAAGGGAAAATAAAAATATTTTTTATATAACTAATTGATATATAGCTATTTATATTAAAAACAATACGCTTTAATACCGCTATTATGAAGAAGTTTATATGCTGATAATTAACGTTTAAATAACGTTTTGACAGTAATTTGGCGTTGCGGGTGATACGCATAGATACCCTCTGTTATCCGGGGAATCTTAACATAATCTTTACAGAACTTATACAATTGTGGTAAGGTGTTCCTGGTCGTAGTTTACGATAATTTTGCTCCAACCGTCGCTTCCTGCTCCTTTTATCATCTTCTTTTTATCAGATAAAAGCTTTTTAATACGACTGCTAAAAGCCCAGCAGGTACTTTGTCTTATTGAAAGTATTTCGGAAAGCTGGTGTGAGGAGATCTTTCCTTTGCTTGAATAGATCAGGAAAGTCATGTAAAACGCTTTATTTATAGGGATCCGGGTATTTTGAAATACGGTATAAGCAGTAACCGACTCTTCATAGCTACACTTACTGCACCTGCGGCTATATGGGGCATGCCCATGAAAATAATGCTTATTACCACATTTATGGCATTCATAATCTTCATTCCATTTTATGGTGGATAGAAATTTCAGGCAGCTGTCTTTGTCAGGATAGATCTTGCTAAATTCTTCAAAGTCAACATCAGCCGACATTACCCTTGCGCGTGTAACCTTCTCAACATTGGTTTGCAGGTCAATATTATCCTTCTTCAGCAGTAAATTCATTCTCGAAATTTCGCCGGCCTGCTCCTGCAGCAAAATGTTTGTTTTATTTAATTCATCATTTTTTTGTTCTATGATGGTTGTTTTTTCAAGAAGCTCCCTCGTTCTATCCCCAACCTGCTCCTCCAGCCTGGTATTAATTTCTTCACTCAGCTTTTTATTGGCTGTAAGTTGTTTTATAATTTTCTTTTGCGCCTTGTCCTTTTTCTTTTTTAACAAGCGTACTTTATCGGCAAGTGCAAATGCCAAAAAGCACATTTCTAATATAAAGCATATACTTAAGCTATAATAGCTAACTACACCCATGTTTAGCCAGCCTATGCCCAGCATTAATAAAAATTTAAGTATGAAACCTAAAAACAGGAAACTGTACCCCAGTACAAAAAACCTTGCAGGCCTGTATCCCTTTCTAAGTATAATAATGCCTGTATAAAAAGCAATAATCAGCGGGATGAATTCAATCAGTTTATAATTAAATAATTGCTTATCAAAAATGAAGCAAATAAAAAAGAATACTATCCGGGCTATAATTACTCCATTAATAAGGCGGTTTAATTTTGGCGCCTTCATTTTTACATGTAAGAGGCTGCTCGTAAACAGCAGCGTAAATACGCTTAAACAGCAAAGGGCTACTGCAAAAGCATATTCATTCCAGTGTGGTGAGTTTGGCCATATATACTGATAGGCTATTCCATCGGTACTTAACTCATAAAAGCCTACACTTAAGTTATAAAGCACATAATATAAATACTGGCGCTGCCTTACCGCCACAAAAATCAACAGGTTGTAAAATGCAAAAATCAGTAGCATTCCATAAAACAAGCCAAAGAGTAGATATTCATTTAAAGCATATTGAATAAACCAGCTAACTGAGCGTAATACTAAAATAATATCGGCAGTTCGTTGTGATTTTATACGAAAGTAATAAGTGTACTCTTTGTCAGGGTTTACAGCTAAATTGATCTCGAAGTTTTTATGATGAAACTGCCTGTTTTTAAATTTATATAAAGCACCGAATTGTGTAGATTGATAGGAACCATTATCCTGTGGCATATAGGCAGTTATATCATCGATAGTTTGATCAAAAAATTCAATCATCCATCTTTTCCGTGATTTTACGGTATCCTTAATAGTTACCTTATACCAATATGCCGACTTGATATTAAAATTTTGCGGGGTGCTTATATCACTTGGGGTAAACTTACATGAATATTGGGGCGATACTACCTGGCTAAAGGTTAATTTTCCTGCCTGATCTTCCAGGCACATGATTTCACCATATGAAAAAATGTGCTGATCAACCTTATCATCTATCTTAACTACGTCCTGGCCTTTTACATTAAAGTTAAGCAGTAATAAAATTAACAAGGTGTAATTACGCTTTTGAACAGGTGAGGACTTTAAAAAGAGTAATAGCTTATACATGTATCAGTAAATAACAATTTCTGTAACCTTATTATTAGGTTCGGGGCTACAAATATAATTTAGAAAGCACCAATTCTGCTAATACAAGTATGATCTAAGTTACACATTCATTCTGCTTTGCAGTTAACACAAACAGCCACATTTATGGTTAATAACTTATAGTGTCATAAGTTTGTTACATCGGTTAGGTTTTAAGTAATTTTACTAATAATTAAGTATTTAAGTTCATAAAAATCAAAAAGTTAAAGGTTAATTAAACAAAAACATCACTTATTACGTATAATGATATGTAAAAATATTTCCTGGTGAATTATAAGATTTGCTTTATACTAATCTTATTATCCATGAAATAAAAGAAATCATTGTGGTTTTACCTGTTGAATGTAGAAAATTAAAAACTCATTGAACTATGAGGAATTATTTACTTGTTTTTGTTTTTCTTTTACTATCAGTAAGCGGATTTAGTCAGTGTACGCTCAGTGTTAATGTATCAGCATCAAGCACAAGCATCTGTGCCGGCAATAAGGTACTGTTAACAGCTACCGCATCAGGTGGTACAGGGCCTTATAGCTACTCCTGGAGCACTGGTGAAACTTCGCCATCAATAAATGTGAATAAAGAAGATACTTACACTGTAATAGTAAGTGATAAAACACCTGGCTGCCAGCCTGTATCAAAAAGTATAAATATTATTACCGCCCCCACTCCGGATGCACCTACTGTGGCAGGACAATTGGTTTGTACAAATACTTCTGCTACGCTGCATGCAACTGCTCCCGGTGGTTTCTACCAATGGTTTGATGCGCCAACCGGTGGAAATTTTTTAGGAAGCGGTGATACTTTTGTCACTCCCCCTATTACTTCGGGAATAATTTTTTATGTACAAACAACAGTAAACGGTTGTACAAGTTTAAGATCGGGCGTTTTTGTTAATGCAACGGGTAATCCGGCTGTTGCGGGGATGACTGTATGCTATGGCAACAGTGCCACTTTAAAAGCAAGCGGCGGAGATACTTATGAATGGTACGCTTCATCAACCGGCGGCAGCGTATTGGGTACAGGACCAACTTTTGTAACCCCTATACTTACAGCTACTACAAATTTTTATGTAGTGGCAACAACAAATGGCTGTGTTAGTGCACGTACGCCTGTGCCTGCTATTGTAACCCCCGCTCCTCAAAAGCCGGTTGCTAACGGTACTTCCATATGCTCAGGGTCAAAAGCCACGCTGCATGTAACAGCACCCGGGCAGGGCATTTATTCATGGTTTGATGTCCCGAGCGGCGGCACCGCGCTTATTTTAAGCCCGGATTATACAACCCCACCATTAACGCAATCAACAACTTATTATGTTGAAAACACTATAAACACTTGCGAAAGTGCACGTACCGCTGTTACCGTTACCGTAAATGCCATTCCCCAGGTTCCTGGCGACCAGGTAGTAACTACATGCAAAGGCAGCTCAGTTTTGTTAACCGCTTCAGCTACACCCTCCGGAACGTATCAATGGTATAATACACCAGCGGGTGGCCAGCCTATCGCAACGGGTGTTACTTATCAAACTCCCGTATTAAACAGCTCAACTACTTATTATGTGCTGGCCACTAATGGTGGTTGCTCAAGCGGCCTTTCTGCGGTACAAGTTGTTATCAGTCCACCACCCGCAGCTCCGTCAGTTTCCGGAACAATTATTTGTAGCGGCTCCTCAGCAACATTAAACGCAACAGGGCCAGGTGGCACTTATGAATGGTATAGCGCAGCAACCGGTGGCACACCCATATACACGGGGCCTGGCTTTACAACACCTGCGTTAACTGTAACTACAAAATACTATGTACAAACAATATTGTCGGGTTGTACCAGCGCCCGTACTGCAGTAACTGTTACAGTAAGCCCTGTAGTCCCTCCCCCTTTAGCTAACAATACAAGTACCTGTTCGGGCAGTTTAGCATCGCTTGCTGCCACTGGCGGAAGCGGTACTTATGAGTGGTATGATAGCCCAACAGGCGGCACACTCCTATCGTCAGGCCAGGCTTATACAACGCCGGCATTAACTATCACCACCACTTATTATGTACAAACTACAACTGCAGGCGGCTGTATAAGTGCCCGCAAAGCGGTAACTGTTACGGTTAATCCCTCGCCGGCGCCTCCAACTGTTAGTGGCAACACTACTATCTGTCCGGGTTCAACTACCAGCTTAACCGCAAGTGTAGCATCCGGTACCATCCAATGGTTTGATGCTGCTTCAGGTGGCAACCTTCTTAAAAATGGCGCCAATTATACTACACCTGCATTAGCAGCCACTACAACCTATTATGTGCAAAACACCACTGGCCTATGCGCCAGTACCCGCACACCGATAACAATAACTGTAAATTCACCAATTTCACCACAGTTTAAATATCCAAGCGGTTCAATTTGTATTTCGGCCCCAAATCCTGTTCCGGTTATAAATAATCCTGCAGGCGGAACTTTCAGCGCTACTCCGGCCGGGATGACTATCAATTCTACAACGGGCGAAATTGATCTTAGCACCAGCGCTCCCGGAAATTATACCATTACATTTAAAGGTAACGGAACCTGTGCTGTACCATCAAGTATCCAATATGAAATTTTTACAATTGCAAACGCTTTGTTTAGTTATAACGCTGTTTACTGCCAGGATGCCGCTAATCCCCGGCCTACCTTTGCCATTGGCGCCGGCGGTGGTACTTTTAGCGCAATACCTGCAGGTTTGGTATTTATTAATACCAGTACAGGTGAGATTGACATTAAGAAGAGTCAGCCAGGGTCATACACTGTATCCAATGATATTTCTGCAAGCGGTGGCTGCGGAAGTGATCATAAAACCGCAAATATAACAATTGACCAATCGGTTATTATTAGCGCAGGGCCAAATCAAACGGTGCCTATGGGAAGCCCGGTTCAATTAAACGGAAGTGTGAGCAATAATGCTACAGCCCAATGGTCGGGGGGTACTGGAAGTTTTTCAAATAGTAACATTCCTAATCCGGTCTATACACCAGCTCCCGGTGAAACTTCGGCTATACTTACTTATACTTCAAGCAATCCACCGGGTACCTGCGGACCAAAGTCTGACCAGGTTACCATTACTTTTGAAAACACTCCTGCTTCTCCCACAGTCGTTGGCAACGTTACGTGTTCTGGTAGCAGCGCAAATTTATCGGCAATTGCACCGGGGGGGACTTATAATTGGTATGATGTACCAACAGGTGGAATACCTTTATTTACAGGCGCAAATTTTACAACTCCCGCACTTTTAGCCAACACCACCTATTATGTTGAGGCCGTAAACAGTATTGGAGTTGCCAGCCCGCGTACCACTGTATTGGTAACTGTTAATACTGTGCCCGCTGCACCCATTGTTCCAACTACCCCTGTTTGCGCCGGCAACGGCATAACCCTAACCCCTACTGATTTATCAGGCAGCTTTAAATGGTATGATGCTGCAACCGGTGGTAACCTGTTATCGCAGAATAGCACCTATTCAACACCTCTATTAACCACCAACCAGACCTATTATGTTGAGCAAACGGTAAATGGCTGTGTCAGCCCAATGACTCAAGTTGATGTTTCGGTTTCGGCGGTGCCAAGTGTTATAAGCTCATCAACCGATGCTGTTTGCAGCGGCAGTGCGTTAAATTATACTATAAAAGCCAATATACCTGCAGCAACCTTTTTGTGGAGCCGGGCGCAGGTGGCTGGTATTAGTAACCCGGCATTAAGTAATCAAACGACTTCAACAATTAGCGAAACATTAATTAATACAAGCGGTACAACCGTTAATGTTACCTATGTCATCACCCCAATAAATAATAATTGTTCCGGCACTCCATTTAATTATACGGTTACAGTATATTCAACCCCAACAGTCATAAGCGATCCAACGGCCGTGATTTGTAACGGTACATCAGCTAATTATGAAATTAAATTTAATACACCAGCAAATTTTGAATGGAGCCGGGCAGCAGTTGCGGGAATTGATAACACATCCGTTTCCGGGCAAACCACAGGAATTATAAGGGAAACTTTATTTAATAGTACAAATGCCCCAATTAATGTAACTTATACTATCACATCCCAAAGCAGCACCTGTACCGGCGTTCCGTTTAACCTGGTTATTACGGTTAATCCACCGGTACATATAACCAGTTCCCCAACCGGATTAGTTTGTAGTGGTGTGCCTCAAAACTATGCTATAACATCAAATTTACCAGCAACCACCTATATATGGAGCCGTGTGGCAGTACCTAATATTAGTAATCCTGCTGTAACAAATCAAACATCTGCAACAATTAATGAAACTTTAATAAATACCGGCGCTATAGCTACACACGTAGTTTATATTATTACTCCTATTGCTAATAATTGCCCGGGGCCTGCATTTTTTTATGTTGTAATTATTAATCCGCAGCCTGCAATGCCAGTGGCAAACAGCAATTCGCCTATCTGTATAGGCAGCACAATAAAATTGCGTACCCCTAACGTTGCCAATGCAACTTATTTATGGACCGGGCCTAACGGATTTACATCACCAATGCAAAATCCTGATATTACCAATGTTACTTTGGCTAATTTGGGTACTTATAATTTATTTGTTACAATTAATGGCTGTTCAAGCCCTGGTGCTACGGCTACTGTAGATGTGAGAGAGCCTCCTCATACTGATGCTGGCAAGGATCAGCTTGTTTGTGTTACCAGTCCGGATATACTGCTTAACGGTACTGTTACAGGCGGAACATCAACCGGGATCTGGACAACGCTAGGAGGGGGAACGTTTTCGCCATCTATAACGGACATGCATGCGCGATATTTTCCAACCGCGCAGGATAAAGCGGCTGGTAAAGTTATTTTTACGCTGACTTCGACAAGTAATGACGATTGTACAGTTTCAACAGACGATGTGACTGTATTTTTCGGGCCATTACCTGCAGTAGATGCCGGGCCCGATCAGGACGTATGTTCACAAACTAATACTGTTAACCTGAACGGAAAAGTACTTATAGCCGGCGGCGGCCAATGGAGCACAACGGGAACAGGAACATTCAGTCCATCAGCAAACCAATTAAATGCTGCGTATATACCAAGTGCAGCCGATGTTACAGCCGGATCGGTTAATTTAATACTGCTTGCAGTTAACGCAGGGCCTTGTGATATATCAAGGGATACGATGAAAGTAACTTTAACCCCGCCTCCAACTGTAAATGCAGGCGGTACGAGGTATGTTTTAAGAAACCGTACTATAACACTAAAATCAACGGTAAGCGATGAAAATGTAAAGTATTTATGGATGCCCAACCTGGATATAAATGACAATACTGTAAAAAATCCGGTGATAACCGGTGTTGTTGACCGTACCTATACATTGTACGTTACTGATATCCGCGGATGCGTTGGCAAAGATTCTGCAATGATCAAAGTATCTCCTGAAGTTATTGTTCCTAATACTTTTACCCCCAATGCTGACGGCATTAATGATCTGTGGAATATCCAGGGGCTAATTGCCTACACAGATGCAACTGTTGATATTTTTACAAGGTACGGCCAAAAAGTATTCCATTCTATAGGATATGATAAGCCATGGGATGGTATATTTAATGGTAAACAATTGCCTGTGGGCGTTTATTATTATGTGATTGACACCAAACTTTATAACCAGGTATTATCTGGTAGCCTTACTATTATAAGATGACGATAAATTTATGATCTTGCCTCCCGATATAATTGAAAGCGTGATAAATAAATGAAACAAGCAACTTATTCTATTTAAGTTTTTTAAGCAGTATCTAGTACGGTATCAATATCACCGCCGGTTTTGGTTATATCTTCTTTCGCAGGATCAATCTCACAGGAATATCCAAACAGGCACCTGTCTTTTATCATAGTGGCCACCTCAGCTGGTACGTATTCTTCCCAGCCATCCGCACCTTGCTTTATAAGCTGCAGCACTTTGTCTGTTTGCACATGAAGGTTATTCTCGTTATAATGGCTGATGTCTTCTATTTTATTATTAGCTATCAGGTACCGATACAGATCTATGAGGTGCGCCGGCGGGTGAAACCTAAGGCAATTCCAGATCACTCCATCGCGCAAAGTAGGATAAATAAACAGCTTTACCTTGCGGCTAAACAATGTAGCAAACGACTCCAGAATACCGCCCGGAAGATCCTTATAATGCTCTTCAGAAAAAATATACTCCAGGTTTGGAAAGCCTAAAACCACCCCCAGCTTTAATTTGGTAATTTTTGAAAGATAGGCCACCAATTTATAATATTCATGAAAGTTAGAGATTAATACCGTTTGCCCAAGCGAGCAAAGAATATCCACCCGGTCGAGGAAATCTTTCTCATCAATTTCGGCGGTTTGGTCAGCGTTTCTTTCTTTTAACGATTGAAGGGTAAGCTCCGTAACAACCATAACATTCGTTTTGTCAACATCAGGCTCTTGCATAAATTGCTTAACCCCTGTACTGAGCATATCTAAATGCACATTGATAATGGGGCGAAAACGCCCGCGTATCACCACGATATGTTTTTTATACAATACTTCGGAAGGCTGCTGATTTTTACCGTCGGGGCCAAATACAGCTGCATCTGAAAATCCATATTTTACCAGGTGCAAGCTCATCAGCCGGTTATCTACCTTATCAAAATTAGGCCCTTCAAAACGGATCATGTCTATTTGAATACGGTCTTTAGATAAGTTATCCATTAACGAGATCAAAAAGACAGGTGGATTTTCGTGATAATAAAAGCAAGCATAGATCAGGTTTACGCCTAAAATCCCCACAGCCTGTTGCTGTAAATTATTATCATTATCCAGTAATTTAACATGAATTACAACATCATGAAGCACGCCATTAGGCTCTAATTGAAAACGCACCCCCATCCAGCCATGCCCCTCATTTGTTTTGTAATAGTTGAGTGCTGAAAATGTACCTGAAAAAGCAAAGAAAGTTGTTGTATTGCCGCGCTGCTCGGCCAGGCGTTCAATCAATAGCCCGTACTCATGGTCAAGCATTGATATTAAGCGGGGTTCACTTACATAACGGCGCAATTGTTGCGCACCGTAGATAGCGTCAGAAAAGGTCATGTCATAAGCCGACATTGTTTTGGCGATGGTGCCAGATGAAGCACCTGCTTTGAAAAAATTAGCAGCTACATCCTGGCCAGCGCCAATTTCTGCGAATGAGCCATAAATTTCAGGGTCAAGATTAATGGCAAGCGCCTTTTGTTTTGTTCCAAGATCTTTATTGTGAATGATATTCATGCACCTAATTATTTATAGTTTACCGCAGCCAACAGCATTACCTGGTAAGATGCTTTAAAAGTACGATTTTTTGGAGAATGAGGAGGTTACTTTAAAGTAAAAAGCAGGTAAAGTTTCTCCCAAAAGCTATTTAATGGAAATTCAGGAATTGCCAAACTACAAGTAATTAACAACAAAAAGCCCTTTTCGAATTTCTTTAAAAAAGGCTTTTCCCCCTACTGCCTTTATCTTTAATCATTATTTTATAATTTATATTTATAAATAATCTGCAAATATCTTACCTATATCTTCACAATCATTTTACCTATGTTTTTTCCTTGTAAAAGCCCTATGAATGCTCCTGGCAATTTATCGAATCCTTCTACTATTGTTTCCGAGTATCTTAATTTGCCTTCTTTTAGCCAAAAGGCCAATTGGGATATTCCTTCGGGAAATCTTTCGGCCAGATCTGAAATTAAAAAGCCTTGTATAGATAAGAATTTGTAAACCACTACCGGCAGCAGGCTCGGGCTGGTTTGTTCTTCGATATCATTGTAATTGGATATAGAACCACAGACAGGAATGCGGCCATATTTATTGATGTTAGCAATCACTCCGTCAGAGATAACGCCACCAACATTATCAAAATAGATATCAACTCCGCCCGGACATATTTCTTCTACAGCAGTTTTTATATCTGGCCTGGTTTTGTAATTAATTGCCGCATCAAAACCAAATTTAGTTTTGATCAATTCTGCTTTTTCGTCTGTACCAACAATGCCAATGACACGACAACCCATGATCTTTCCGATCTGACCTGCTATACTGCCTACCGCACCAGCTGCAGCAGAAACAACAAGCGTTTCCCCTAGTTTAGGTTTACCAATATCTGATAAAGCAAAATAGGCTGATAATCCGGTTATCCCCAATACACCTAAATAAGCACTCAATGGGGCGGTTTCTGCACTTACTTTCTGGATTTCCGTTCCGTTTGATACCTGGTATTCTTTCCATTCTAGGTAACCACTAACAAAATCCCCCTCAAGAAATTTTTTATTATCTGATTTAATAACCTCTGCAATTATCCTGGATGCTATTGGCTTATTTAGTTCAAAGCGCGGTGCTTTAGTCCCCGACATTTTCCCCCTCAAATATGGATCTACCGATACATAAACAGTTTTCAAAAGTACCTCACCAATACCATGCTGCGGCATAGGTTCCTCAATGAATTCAAAATTTGAAAAATCGGGCATTCTTACTGGCCTGCTTTTCAAAATAATCGTGTTGTTTTTCATACTATTAAGTTAATTACCGTGGAATAATAATCCATGGAATATAAATTATCAAATTTTTTTACTTCCTCACTTTATCCAAAAGATCATTTAGAAGATGCGCTTGTTCATTATCAATACCATAAGAAACCTTGTTAAAAAGCTCTCTGCCTTTAATGGCCAGGGTTTCACCTTCAGCGGTTAACTTAATATATACCACGCGCTGGTCAGATAAGTCCCGGTCTTTCTTAATTAGTCCTTTATCCATTAGCTTATTTAACAGTCTTGATACATTTGGCATGCGATCAATCAATCGCTCACGGATCAGGTTAACTGTAGCTGTAAAATCAGGTTGCCCCTTTAAAATAGTCAATACATTTAATTGTTGAAGAGATAAACCAATTGGTTTTAGCGAAACCGCAATTTCGTTTAAGAGCCAGTTTGCAGTGAAAATGATGTTCATACCAGCCTTATGCTGTGGAATATGAAATTGATTTTGTTTTATTTCATCCTCTATTTTCATAGTACAAATATATATACCATGGACGGTAATTTTATATATGGAACATACTTTTACAAAATTGAGACATGAAGTGTAAATTGCGAGTATAGTCCCGGGATATTACAACAAAGCCTGCAAATCATTGATCTGCAGGCTTTGAAAGGTATCGTCGGGATGGCAGGATTCGAACCTGCGGCCTCCACATCCCAAATGTGGCGCGATACCGGGCTACGCTACATCCCGTTTGGGTTTGCAAAGGTAGACTTTAAATTTACTGTTGCAAATATATTTTCAAATAAATTTCAGTCATTTTTTACTTTTTCCGGTAGTGTAAATAAACTTCATCTTTTGAAATTTTTGAATAATTATCAAACTGTTTTTATACCCCCTTTAAGTCAATAAGTTAACAATTCCGGTTCTAACTATTGGAGGGTAGTTATGGCGAATAAAACTTTTTGGGGATTTTTAAAATCTTATATGGTAGTAGTAACCGACCAGTTAATAATAATAATTGCCAGGCAGATAGCACAAATTAGCCCGAGAATAACTAAAGTATAGAATATAAACTTTTTCATTAGGGACGTCATATAAAGTTAGTAATGCATTATAAATGCTATAACATTACATTGTAATAATTGTTAGGTAATTATAATTGAATAAATTAATTTATATGAAATAAATAATTGCAGAACACAATCATCTCAAGCCACCCGTTAATTCATCAAATTACGGTTACTAATATAGGATTTATACAAACAAATTAAATGTATAACTTACAAATTATTTGGCAATCAATATTTCCACATCATAATCAATAAAAAGTCCACTTTCTATTACCCCGGTAATTGATTTTATCTGTTGTTCATGGTTAGCCTTAATATCTACAAACTTTACATCCAGCAAAAAATTGCCATTTTCGGTTATTACCGGTCCATCCTTTCCTTTTGCCAGGCGTAATGCAATATCAATTACATTCATCTCTTTTAAGGCCGACTCTACATAGGTAAGTGAACCCGGAAAGATCTCAATTGGAACCGGGAAGTTTGTTCCCAGCTTATTTACCAGTTTTGTTTCATCAACAAGGATATAGGTTTTAGAACCAGAGCGGATCAGCAGCTTTTCTTTAAACAAGGCCCCACCCCTCCCTTTAATTAAACTCCTATCCGGATCAACTTCATCGGCCCCATCAAAACACCAATTTGGCCTGTCGGTCAGCAAACTGGTTACCGGGATCTGTAAATTCTCACAGGTCATAGCTATTTCAAGGGATGCAGGGATAACCTGTACCGCTAAGCCTTCTTTTTTAATTCTTTTTGCAATAGCAAACAAAGCCAGGTAAACTGTAGAGCCAGAACCTGCGCCAATAATATCGCCTGTTTTTACCTTATCCGAAATTTGTTGTGCAACTTTTTGTTTTGCTTCCTGGTTTATTATTGTATCTGACCATTGCAAATGATCTAATAAAGTACTATTCCATTTCATATGCTCAATTTAAATAACAAAAGTTGAAGTTAGTTTTTTATTCTACAAGGAGATATAAGGGTCAGAAATTTTACATGCAACAATCAATTTAGCACAATTTGTCAATTTTCCTTTGAATGGATTGTTTGTCAGTCTGTGTTTTCGCTATTGAAAATGCTTTTTGAAAATTCTGCTTCGCTTTTTGGTTATCAATGCCTGTATAAAGCTCGCCAAGCAGAGCAAAGTAAAAATGATTGTTAGCAAGATTCAGCTTTTCTGCTGTCGCAATAGCTTCCATCTTCCCGTTTGCTTTTGAAAGTGCATAAGTTCTGTTTAGCGCCGCTATTGGCGAATATTCTATTTGCAGCAAGCGGTTGTAGAGTTGCAGTATATTTTCCCATTTTTCTTTTGTGTCGCCTTGTTGGGTATTCCAGTAAGCTATGGCAGCCTCCAAATGATATTTTGAAAGTACATTGCCGGTGGCTGCACAATTTAAAAAGTACCCGCCCTTGCTTATCAACTCGGAGTTCCAAAGATTTGGGTCCTGTTCATCGTATAAAATAAGCTCACCATCATTATTTATTCGCGCATCAAATCTTGAGGTATGAAAGCACATTAACGACAGCAATGCATTTACATGGGGTTTATTTGTGTTTTTATTTTCGATAAGCATGTAGCATAACCGCATAGCTTCCAGGCACAGCTCTTTACGGATAGTTTGATTTTTACTGACAGAATAATAGCCTTCGCTAAACAACAGGTAAATTGTTGTTAAAACCGTTTCCAGCCTTTCATTGATTCCTGATTGGGCAGGGAGTTCAATTTTTATCTTTTCTTCCCTCAGCCTTTCCTTTGCCCTGTATAACCTTTTATTTATAGTTTCTTTATTTACCAGGAAAGCTTCCGCAATTTCATCAATACCGAAACCACATAAAATGCGAAGCGATAAACCAATTTGCGCCTCAGGTGAGATTGAGGGATGACAAATTGCGAACATCATCTGCAATTGGCTATCGTTAATATTTTGCGGGGACAGGTCAATTTCAAATTCATGCAGTTCTGAAAAACCTTCTTTTACTTCAACGGTAACCTTGTTTTCGAAGGTAGATTCACGTTGTAAGAAGTTTTTTGCTTTATTTTTTGCCACATTATATAACCACGCAACCGGGTTTTGCGGAATCCCTTTGAGTGCCCAGGTTTGTGCAGCTGTTACAAATGTATCACTGGCAAGATCTTCAGCTGTTTCAATTTGATCAAAACCAAAACGCCTGCAAAGCACTGCCACTATTTTCCTGTATTCTGATCTGAATAAATGAGGTATTAATTCCTGCTGTTCCATAAATAAAAGAGGGCCCTGCAAGTGATATGTTTACAGGTACATTATTAGTTTTAATGAACACCATCTCCTTTAAAAATTTTACGTACTTCTACGCTATTGCCTTCTCCCTGCAAAACAGGGCACCCTTTTGCAAATTCAACCGCTTCATCAACAGAACTGGCTTTAACAATAATGTAGCCTCCTATTGTTTCTTTAATTTCACCAAACGGCCCGTTAGTAACTATATTATTGTGATGAACAACTTTTGCATCATCAAAAGGCAAGCCATTAGCACCGCTAAATTTGTTTTGTGAAGCAATACCGCCTATCCAGTCCATTGTTTGTTTCATCCAAATTTGCAATTGCTCTGGCGAAGCTACCTTTGAACCATCTTCATGCCTAAAGATCAAAATAAATTCGTCCATTTTGTTTTGATATTAACTGTTAATAAATATATGAATTACACAGATAACAAACGAAATTACATGGATTGGACATCAGGCTGATTTTTTTTCTTGTCAGGATGATTTTTCAATGGAATAATTTACCTGGCACTTTAAACCGGGATACCATGTATTTACTATACATGTACATTTAAATAATATAAACTGTAAGCTAATAAGCACCAGCATTAGTGGTTAACAATAGAGAAGCTATTGTTAAGTTATGGAAGTATACAAAATAGTGTCAAAAACCAGTTACACCCTTTAAATAAAAGAGCCGGGCTTTAAGTATTTAATACTAATGAAACGTTCTTATTATCAAGTTCTTCATATTCAGAGTTCTTGCTAATAAATTCTGGAACAATTTCTTTCATTTTATTTACCACACCCAGCACATCATTTTGTTTATTTAAGGCAAGCAACTCGCTAATATCATTATGTACCTGTTCATACGAGTAATCAATTACCCGCGAAATTTTAATCTTTTCGTGGTAAGTTGGCATTGTATTTTCTCCATCATTCAACAGCTCTTCATACAGTTTCTCGCCTGGCCTTAAACCAGTGTATACAATTTCAATATCCCTGTCTGGTTGTAAGCCAGCCAGCTTTATCATCTTCAATGCCAGGTCTGTAATTTTTACAGGATCGCCCATATCAAAAATAAATATTTCGCCACCCGTACCCATTGTACCTGCCTCTAAAACCAAATGCACAGCTTCAGGTATAGTCATAAAATAACGGGTAATTTCCGGATGAGTAACGGTTATTGGCCCGCCTTTCTGGATCTGGGCTTTAAACCGTGGTATTACAGAACCATTAGAGCCCAATACGTTACCAAACCTTGTAGTAATAAAGCGTGTGGTTCCATTATTCTCCGGATCGTTTTTAAGCGATTGTATATAAATTTCAGCAATGCGTTTGGTTGTACCCATTACATTGGATGGATTAACTGCTTTATCGGTAGAAATCATTACAAATTTATCAACCCCAAAGGCAACGGAAAGATCAGCAACATATTTAGTGCCTAAAACATTGGTTAATACGCCTTCTGTAGGGTTCTCTTCCATCATTGGCACATGTTTATAAGCTGCGGCATGAAATACCACCTCGGGCTTATAATCAACAAATAGTTTACGCATCCGGGTGTAATTCCTTATGTCGGCAATAAAGATCTTTATAGGCACATCAGGAAAGTTTTCTTCTACCAGCAGGCGAAGCTCATGTAATGGAGATTCGGCCTGGTCACACAAAATGACCATGTTCGGCTTATAGCTTAAAACTTGCTGCACAATTTCAGACCCTATTGAACCTGCGGCTCCTGTTATCAATACCCGCTTTCCGTGTAAATCTTCGGAAATTCTCGTTGTATCAATTTGAATAGGCTTGCGTTGCAATAAATCTTCAATCTTCAAATCTTTAATTTGCTGAAGGTTTAGTTTTCCGTATATCCACTGATCTGACGGGGGTACAGTAAGTACCTGGATACCTAAAGCAAGACATTTTTCCAAAGCTGTTTTCTTGGCTTCTTCATCAAGATTATGATTCATAATAATAAGCCTGTCTACTTTACGCTTTTTTATCAGATTGTCAAGCTTATCAATATCATATACTTTAAGCTGTTGAATTTCTTTATTAATCTTATTTGGGTTATCGTCAACAAATCCAATAACCGAAAAGTTAGTTTTCACACTACTTTCCAGGGCCTGCTTTACGAGAACAGCACCGGTATCAGAGCCATAAATAAGCACAACGGTTTTTGTTGCATTTGAATAAGTATTAATATAGTAATAAGCGCTTTTAGCTGCTGTGCGTAATAAAATTAATAAAGTGCTGGATACTGAAAAATTAACCAGCATTACCATGTTTATAGTAACAGTACTAATAGGCCACCGCGGTAAAAACCATACATTTATTACCAGTAAGTATATTAAAGTGCATAGAAATACAGCGCTGAATATCCTCAATACATCTTTGGTGTTCGAATACCTGATGAGCCCCGTATGTATACGCATGATATACATTACTGCTAATGAAATTACACAATATAAATCTGTGTAAATAAAAAAGTAACCTCTTAAAATATTTACCAGCTCAAAACGGTAGACAATAAAATATGAGGTAGAAAAAGATGCGGCTACAATAAAAAAATCTAATATTACTATAACCCACCGTGGCACCACTTTATTAAATAGTAAATATTTTTTCATAAGACTATTTTTTAGCTAAAGTAAAAGTAGAATTATATTTTTTATAAAAAAACATAAAATCCCCTTGTAAATATTATATTAATAAATAATAGTATGTTTATTGTTATGTTAACACTTAATAATTGGTAATAATATCCCATACAAGAATGGTACAATTATGAAACTTGTATTAGTATAAGCCATCAAATTTATTATTAACTGATCTAATTAAAGGGATTCTTCTCAAGCCCAAAAAATAGAAAATTTTCAATTATGTAAACAAAAAAAGTTTAAAAATGTTTTTTAATAATATCAACTACCCTTTTTAAATCCTCATCTTTCAGATTCGAACCAGATGGAAGACATAAACCATTATTAAAAAGAGGTTCACTTATACCATTGATGTATGAAGGATAGTCTTTAAATACTGGCTGCAAATGCATTGGCTTCCATAATGGGCGCGATTCAATGTTGTCTTTTTCAAGAGACAATCTAATTGTTTCTCTGTTTACACCATTACCTTTAGATGAATCAATTAATACAGCGGTAAGCCATCTGTTACTAAAAGAGCCATCGGGTTCAGGTAAAAAATCAACACACGGTATTTCAGACAGATTTTCCAGGTAATATTCATAAACCCTCCTTCTCTGTTTAATTCGCTCAGGCAATACCTGCATTTGTCCCCTGCCAATAGCCGCGCATACATTACTCATTCTGTAATTATATCCAATTTGCGAATGCTGATAATGCACTGCAGCATCCCTTGCCTGGGTTGCTAAAAACCGTGCCTGGCAAATAAATTTTTCATCGTCAGAAATTAATGCCCCACCACCACTGGTCGTAATGATCTTGTTCCCATTAAATGACAATATGCTCATAAGGCCAAATGTACCAACTGACCTCCCGTTTACAGTTGAACCTAAAGCTTCCGCAGCATCTTCAATAATGGGTATTCCATACTTATCGCCTATTGCCACAATTTCTTCAATTTTAGCAGGCATCCCATAAATATGAACTACAATAATTGCCTTGGGTTTTTTACCCTTTAATATTCGATCTTTAATAGCGGTTTCCAATAAATCCGGGCACATATTCCAGGTTTCTGGTTCGCTATCAATAAATATAGGAATAGCGCCTAAATAAGCAATTGGATTTGCCGATGCCGAAAAGGTAAGAGTTTGACAAATTACTTCATCACCCATCTTAATATCAAGCATAACTAAAGCAAGGTGCAAAGCAGCTGTGCCAGAACTTAAAGCAGCGGCATACTTTGAACCTGTAAATAATTCAAGGTCGTTTTCAAACCCATTAACCAGAGGGCCTAACGGGGCTATCCAGTTGGTATCAAAAGCCTCCTTTACAAAAGCGAACTCCTGTTGCCCCATGTGGGGACTGGAAAGCCATATTTTTGGATTCATATATTTTTATTAGGTTGATTGGTTGTATTTAATAATTTTACCCGGATTACCTACTACAACAGCATAATCAGGTATATCCTTAATTATTACCGCTCCAGCCCCAATTGTACACCATTTACCTATTTTTATGCCTTGTATTATAACAGCTCCGGCCCCAACATGGGTGCCTTCTCCTATTGATACATTTCCGCAAATTGAGGCGTTAGGTGATATATGGATAAAATCAGCAAGTACACAGTCATGTTCAACTACCGCACATGAATTTATAATTACATGTTCGCCAATAATTGAATTTGCATTAATAATCCCTCCCGGCATTACCACACTTCCCTGGCCAATTACACTACGTCGAGAAATTACTGAATTTGGATGAATAGCTTTAGCAAAGTTAAACTGTTTATTTGTTTTTTCAGCAATAATTTTTCTTATTATATTATTACCGATAGAAATAATCATATATTTATCTACTATAATATTAGTTGATGACTTAGAAACTTTAAATTCCCATAAATCTCCCTTAGGATTATCATCCCAAAAAACTATATCTTGAATATTATTAGCTTCTAATATTTCAACAATAACCTTACCATGATCTCCAGCACCGTATAATATCATATTATTAATCCGTAAATTACCATATTATTAACCTGTAAATTTTTCCATTGTTGCAGAGGTTGCAGAATTGACCCCTTCAGGCTTAAATATTTTTTTAATAGTTAAAAATAATATTTTAATATCAAATAAAAAAGATATGTTAGTTACATACCATACATCATATTCAAATTTTTTCTCCCAGCTAATAGCATTGCGGCCATTAACCTGCGCCCATCCGGTTATACCAGGGCGTACTTCGTGTCTTTTTTTTTGGATATTATTATATAGCGGGAGATATTCTATAAGCAACGGCCTTGGGCCAACCAAACTCATATCGCCTTTAATCACATTCAATAATTGGGGTATCTCATCCATTGAGGTCTTACGTATAAATTTACCCAGAACAGTAAGTCTTTCAGCATCAGGCAACAATTCGCCTGAATTGTCGCAACGGTCATTCATGGTTTTAAATTTTATAATTTTAAAAATCTTACCATTCAAGCCAGGCCGGGTCTGAAAAAAAAACACGTTGCCATCATTAAAAATTAGTAACAATATTATTACCAATAAAAAAACCGGCAACAATATAATAAAGGCTAATAAGCCAATAATTACATCAAATAATAACTTAAAAAAACGTTTATAAATAATAGCGAGCATTCTTAGTTTTTAAATAATTGCAGGTAATCAATATACTTATTGGCTAAGTTCTTTCTATCAAAGTTTTGTTTTGCATATAAATAGCCAGCCTCGCCCTCAAGTTGTATTCTTTCCGAATCATTCAAGTACAGCCTAACCTTTTTCGCAAAGTCATCCGGGTTTTCCGGCTCAACAAATATACCTGCACCAGCCTCTTCAACTAACTCTCTTGATACACCATCTATAGCCATTAAAATTGGTTTTTTACATGCCATATAATCAAATGTTTTATTAGAGTAAACTGTTTTAAAAGTTTCAACATTTTTTAAAACCGATGTTCCCATATCTGATGCAAAAATATATTTGAACACTTCAGCTTTAGCTACAGGGTCTAAAAACAAAACATTAATTAACTCCATTTTCAGAGCCAAGCTTTTCAAATGATCTTTCTGCATCCCCTGCCCTATTAAAACAAATAATACATTTGTATCTCTTAATAAGTCAGCAGTTTCAAGCACTTGTTCCAGATGATTGGCAACGCCATGCGCTCCTACGTAGGTTATTACAAATTTCCCATCCCAACCATGCTCTTTCCTAAATAGCTCCGTATCAAAAGTTTCAAGTAAATGGTCAGATAAGCTAAAATCAGCCGCATTTGGGATAAAAATAATTTTCTCAGGAGACACATTTTTCTTTTCAATAAGCGTTTTTCTGAAAGCCGGGGTTAGTACATTTATTTTTTTAGCTTTTTTATAAATAAATGCCTCAAGCGCATAAGCAAGCCTGATAATAAATTTATTGGTTACTACACCGGTATCAATAGCTGATTCTGGCCATAGGTCTCTTATTTCAAATACAAAGGGGACCCTTTTTATCCTTGAAAGCAAATAACCTGTAATGCCAATAAAAAGTGGCGGCGACGTAACCAGGATAATATCATATTTGCCTTTTACTTTAAACAATCCAGCCCAAAAAGCAGAAAACACAAATGAGAAATAGCCCCATAAGCGCCCAACAAAGCCAGCGTTATAGCTTTCAGAAACATGGGTACGCCAAACTGAAACTTTTCCCTGTTGATTTTTTTTAAACCACTTTCCCTTATATTCCGGCCTTTTTTCATTTCCATTGTAATGCATCATACCCGCAATAACGGTAACCTCATTTCCCTGGTCTGTCCATTGTGCTGTTAGTTCATTAAACCGGGAGCCTCCGGAGTCATCCTGCTCCAGGAAATACTGATGTAGTAATAATATCTTCATTTTTTTTATTACTTACTCAATAGTAATAGTTGTTTTAATATATCCCTGCGCTGAAATGTATGTTTGTAATATAGATTCCTGCTTATAACCGTAATAACCAGAATAGTGCCCTTTAGTAATTAAAGGTGTTAAAGTGTTACCCTCAACATCTATACTGGTAATTTTTGTTGGAAAATGTGAATTTGGATTAATATTCCAATATTGTTCTATAGAGGTCATTTGTTTCTCATTAAGTCTATCCTCAATTTCCCATTTTAAACCAGACTTGAATTTTCTCATAGTTCTTTGAAGAGTGTATTGTTGTGGAAAAACCAGTTTCATAACTGATATAACTTCGTAAAACTCCTCCGTCTCAGTTACCCGGGTATTTAAATGTTCAGGCTTATAAAGCCAGGTAAACCGCGGGCCTTTAAACATATGGTTAATGCCATTTACAGCAACTGTGTTGTGCCCCTTTACCCCGTTGAAATACATGCTGTTTTCTTCGGTGGTATTGTATAAATATGATCCCGCGTCCCTGAATAGATTTACACCATCTACCCAAATATCAACATGGAACAAATCATTTTGAGCCGCTCTGAATTTTAATTCCGGTGTTTTTAAAAAAGATACTGATAATTTATCCCGCATTTGAACATACCCACCTTCCGGATAATAGATCATTCCCTGTTTAACATTAAGTGTGCTTTGGGGAGATTGTTTGGTTCTCAGTTTTTGCATAAACCAAAGTTCATCCTCAAGTACTTCCACATCAGAACTAATATCTGCAAGTTTAAGCTCCAGCAATGATGCTAATGCATTTAATTGAGGCAGATAGTTATTATAATCACAATCATTCAATTTAAAATAGATGGAACCATCATTAGCACCAAAATTGGTTAAACTGCCCGTGTTGAAATTACTCACCTGCTGATACAAAAACTTGAGTGATTGCTCAGCCTTCCGGTAAACCTTCTCGTCTAATTTTTCATCGTTCACCTTAGCCGAACTAATAGCCAGGCTTAATAATTGCACCTTTACACGATGATAATTAAAAGAATATTGAGAATCGGTACCATCATCAAATAGTTGATACGCTATTTCCTGCTCAAACCACCGCTTACCGGCTATTTTATACTTTGCTGAATTTGGTAAAAATGGAAAATAAAGGCTGATCAGATAAAGACTTAAGGTTTCTGTTACAGCATGATTGTTGCGAACGGCAATACGTGAAAAATTTATGTTGGTAAAAACATGTGCTATCTGCGCATCAATAGAGGTCAATATTTTATTTAGTAAATCCTGGTTTAATGCCGGCGAATTCTTATAAAAAAAAATTGCAAAACACCAGTTAATCAACCGGATACCCATTTCCTGGCTACAAATATACTGCGGCCCAATGTTGGGTTTATTTTGATCTATCCAACGTTCGATTTCATTGAATACGAATGATGAGTGATCTTGATTATTATGCAAATCATTACGTAAAACATACAAAAGATACGAAAATTTGGATTTTTCCCACACATACTTAATATCTCCGGTATCTTTATCATAAATGGGCATTTTAGTCCAATGCACTAATGGGTAATTATATTTTGAAACCGGGTGCTCTTTCCAATCATTTTCAAACCCAATATGTTTCCAATCAAAATTAAAAAACAAAATTTCGCCCTTCAATATTTTTGATAGCTGAAACTGCAACTTATCAGATCTGGATATTCCCGCTTTATCAAAGTCTTCCTTAGCTGGCGTAATGAATTTATCTGAATACGATTGTCGCCAATTATCTAAATCTATATACTGTTTAATTTTGAAATGTACCGGAAACCTGGACTTATAAAGGCCTGATTTTTTACTTATTTCATATTTTAACCTAAAGGCGGCATACCTTGGGCCAAATTGATTAAACAATTCCTTATATGTTTTTAGCTTATTTTTAAGATTATTCATTATAGGAATTTTTTGGCCCAAATTTCGGCGAATAATAAACGATGCAAATCCCTTTCCCATAATGAACTTTTACCTCCTCGCATCTTATCGCTTTCAGCACGCAACTTGTTAATATCAATATATCCCAGGTCAGCTAAAGCTGATTGTTGAAATGTTTTATCAAGCAACTCAAAAAAACGGTGATCCTGGTGGCCTTTTTCATCAATTGTAAATCCTTTTTTATCAAATCGATACCTTACAGCCTGGGGAAGCTCACTCATTGACCTGCGAAGTACCTGCTTATTTACAGCTCCTTTTATTTTCAAATTATTAGGCAGGTTTAAGCTAAAATTAACCAAACGATAATCTAAAAATGGAAGCCTTATTTCAAGGGAGTGTGCCATTGAATTCCGATCTTCATAATGACACAAAGCGGGTACTGAATATTGTTGTATATCGATTTTTTGTCTTGATTTCAAATCCTTAGCCGATCCGATATTTAAATACGTTTTGTCGATTTTTAAGATCTTATTTAAAACATCGGCATTATTTTTCATTCGGTTTAAAACCGGAATATATCTTTTAGCAAAATTCCAGTTAAATTCATAACGCATTCTTGGAAATAGCTTAGCCATTTCAAAAAAAGCCTCAGCATACCTGCCTTTTGCAATCAGATCTTTAATATTAAAGAAAAAGTATTTATTATACCCGGCTAATGATTCATCTCCCCCCTGACCACTTAGAACAACGATAATATCACTTTCCCGTTTAAGGCTCTCAAGCATTTTGAAATGAGCTACAGTACTTAAGGATAATATAGGCTCATCATGATGCCAGATAACCTGATCAACAGCTTCCCAGGGGTCTATTTGGTCAAAATTTATCTTATGGACATTAATTGCGTTATGATCTACCAGGTAATCAACATATTTCTCTTCAGAAACGGCTTTGTTATTACTTATAACCGAGTAATTATAAATGTTACCTCCTGTTAACTGATGTGCTAAAACAGCAATACTTGATGAATCAAGGCCGCCGCTTAACGTGTTCCCAACTTTCACATCACTGCGAAGCCTGATTGCTACAGCCGATGTAAGTAAGGTTTTATACTCGTCAATGATATCCTGTTCACCGTGATGGCTAAAATCGATATCAGTAAATTCCCAATACGGCTCAAGCGTTTTTTGTCCTGTTTGCAGATCAATCACCATAGTATGCATGGCCGGCAGCTTTTTTATGCCATTAAAAAAGGTTTCATCATTATAATCAAGCAAATAATTATAAAGATAATGGGATAGCACCTGGCTGTTTGCTTGTTGCTTATGCTGGAAAAGAAGTAGCTGCTTGATCTCAGATGCCAGAAAAATTGTGCCATCCTGCTCCAAAATATACATTGGCTTTACACCAAACCGGTCTCTGCTTGCCACAACCCGGTTATTCACCTGGTCATAGATCACAAATGACCACATTCCGTTCAGTTCATTAAAACGGCTGGTACCACTATCAATGTACATATTCAGAAGTACCTCGGTATCAGAATGTGTTTTAAACACATACCCCTTTTTCAGTAACTCATCACGTAATTCAAGGTAGTTATATATTTCACCGTTAAAAATTATATGGTACCGGTTATCGATAGAAAATGGTTGATTACCAGCATCAGACAGATCAATTATTGATAAGCGATTATGCCCAAGAAACAGGAAAGAGCCGTTATCAATATCTGATGTAAATTCCCTGTAGCCTGAATAATCCGGACCGCGATAACTAACTATATCCAATGCTTTTTTTAAAGCGCCTGATCCATGGCTGTTACTTTGATTACTATAATTTATAAATCCAAAAATCCCACACATTTGATTACTAAATTTACAGCTGGTAAAACTTAAGGTTAAAATTGTAATTGTAACAGGCATTCAACAATACGATCTGCTGTTTTGCCATCCCACAAAGGCGGGATCCCCCCTTTTTTCCATTGGCCGGAAAACAGTTTTTTCATTGCCGGTTCAATTGCCTTCGGATCGGTACCTATAAGCTCGTTAGTACCAATTGTAATAGTTTCGGGCCTTTCTGTATTATCCCGCAAAGTAATACAAGGTACACCCATTACCGTTGTTTCCTCAGTAATACCGCCCGAATCAGTTATTACGGCCTTAGCCCGTTCAACCAAATAATTAAATTCCAGGTAACTTAAAGGCTCAATCATATGCAGGTTGGCATCCCCAATACCTAAAATATTTAAAGTTTGAGCAGTTCGCGGATGTACCGGGAAAATTAATGGTAAGTTTTGTGTATGGATAAGTATCTGTTCCATTAATTCCTTTAACTTACCCTCTTCGTCCACATTGGCAGGCCTGTGAAGCGTAATAACTAAGTATTGTCCTGTTTCCAGTCCCAACTTATCCCATATTGCCGGTTTTATAAAACGATTGCGATTTTTAAGCAATGTGTCAATCATGGTATTACCTACAAAGAATATTCTTTCATCACCAACACCTGCATTTCTTAGATTTCGGTCTGCGATAGCCGATGTGGTAAAAAAGTAGTTAGTTATAGCATCAGTTACCATCCTATTTATTTCTTCCGGCATCGTCCAATCACCAGAGCGGATGCCGGCTTCAATATGCGCAACCTTTACCAGCAGTTTCTGAGCAACAATGGCGCAAGCCATTGTTGAGGTTACATCCCCAACCACCAAACACAAATCGGCTTTTTTGTCAAGTAGTACTTTTTCGTAGCCAATCATGATGGCAGCGGTTTGTTCCGCTTGCGAGCCACCGCCTGCACCCAGGTTAATGTCAGGATGAGGAATACCCAATTGGTCAAAAAAGCTCCCGCTCATATTTTTATCATAATGCTGACCGGTATGAATAAGTCTGTATAATATATCCTTACCGTCTTTCTTTGCCCGCTCAATGGAATCAATGACAGGAGATATTTTCATAAAGTTAGGGCGTGCACCCGCAATAATATCTATCAGCATACTCAAAAATTTAATTTTCTTTTTTTATTCTTAAAAACAAATATTTTTTTATACCATTCTTTGTCCATAAATGGTCGTTCAAATAAAATATAAAAACCAACTGAAGTGAAAAAAATCACAGGAACAATAATCAAACTACTAATTATAAAATCGAGGACAATATTATTGAAATAAATTTTGGTGATGATTTTATTACCAATAAGAGATATCAATGGATAATGTATTAAGTATATGCTGTAACACATTCCACCAGTAAAAGTAATTATATCACTCTTCAAAAATTTGTTTTTCAAATTTGATGAAATTGAGCATAAAAAAAGGACTAACAGGTCGAAAAGGAATAATAACTGAGAAAAAAAACTATCTCTATAATTAATAAATAATAAAATGCTCAAACAAAAAACAAAGATCAGCGGCCTGTTAAGTTGCTTAATTATGTTGGTGTCTTTTTGAGTTAAATAAATATCTGCAGCAAGTACACCTATTAAGAAAAATTGAAATTGCCCCAATAATGTTCTATAGTAGATATCAAAATAAGCATTTAAAAAAGCAAATGTTATTATAAACAAAACAATTACAGATCTTCTTAAAAGTTGATTTGATTTAAAGATGAGGAAAATAAGAGGAGCCAGGATATAAAATTGTATTTCAACTTCCAGAGACCAGGCTACCGTATTTATATCACTTCCTTTGCCGTAAATAATATTATGAACATAAAACAGAGACGCAATTAAATGAGGAAAAAGCTCTGAAAAGGCATTTTTATGCGTAACAATTAAAACCATAAAGAAAAACAGCATGGATATAATATATGGGGGTTCTAATCTTGTCAGACGCCTTAGAAAGTAACCTTTTATTGAGATACTTTTTTGGGAAATTCCCAGGTGATAAGAAATAAATGGAATGGCTAAAATAAATCCACTTATTGCAAAAAAAATCTGAACGCCCTGGCCACCATTATTTACCGGATTCCATAAAAAGGAATTTATGTGGCTTTGCGGGATATTTTTTTTCACCATAATTAAATGAAAAATATGGCTTAATACAACAGGCGTAATTGCTATAAATCTAAGGCCATCAATAAATGGCAAATACTTGCCTGTAGAAGTGATCCTTCTAAATCTGGAAAAGAAACTCATTAAAGCAATTCTATAATATATTTTTCTTAAACCTTTATTTGTTTGATAGTTGATTTAGTATACGTTTACATTATTTCTTTTCTGAAAAATGCATGTTATTTGTTTAGAAACAAATTGTAAGGTTGTCCTTGGTCAACTGTCAAGACCAAAACGCTTGTAAATTACTCAAACAAATTATTTCGAAATCAAATTTGTAATTACATATCTTAAATTCAACTGTAATTAAAAGCACTGTTAATTTGATACATTATTTTTGCCAACATCTTCTTTAATTGATGGTACACCTGTCATATACGGGCTTGTTGCTATATTAGCTATGGAATTGGAGCCATATTTAAAGGCAGTACTACATTTTTCAATGTAGGGCATTATAACCTTGTTTGACACACAACCCGCCTTACTATCGGGATTATCGAAATAAAATGCGATGCCACAACCCTCAGCGGCAACATGGTTAACTTCATTACCACTACCATTTATATACATACCTACGTCACATTGTCCCACTCTTCCTCCTATCCAAAGGTCGGCATTGGCACATCTGCTTGGAAAAGTTGCATCATAGGTAAATTTCCATCCATATTGATTTGTCTTTCCTAATTGCCGGGATCCCTGTACAAAACAATTTTCAAATAAGTTGTAATAGCTGCCTGTTCCACTAACATCGCCACATAGCTCAAAGCCTATTTGGTTACTTGATTTTAATGCAATCGAACAGTTTTTCAGACTAGAGTATGAACTTTTCCACCTGATGCCTACTGCATTTGGGCTTTGTACAATTATTGTAAGATCAGAAATAGTGTTTCGAACAGGGAAATTCTTATTAGTGCGTTGAAAATCAATGGCAGCATCTGTACCTGAATAAGTGATAATGCACATGTTTCCATTAACTATTTCACTATTGTTTTTGAGATATAATGTTTTAGCTGTTGTAAATGAACGGCCAGCTGGCAAATTGATAACGCCGCCCTTATCTAATAGTGCCTGTAAAGCATCTGAATCATCAGTTTGATTGTTACTCAAATGTCTAATTTTAGGATTTAAGAATTTATGGTAGCCACTTGAGCTTATTGTACCCAGTAATACTATACTTATGATTAAAAATAAATTTTTCATGGTTTTTATGATTTTAATTAATTTAATTTATAAACAGAATACATTTGATTTAAAGTAGCTTTTTAACATTAGAACACAAATTATAATATTTAGGTTGCTGCTACATCAACATTTTGCCTTATCAATGAACTTAGCTTTTGTTTTTTCTGAATAGCGATTAAAACACCCATTACAATAGGGAGAATTGGGGTGACAAATATAGCATAAGCAAAAAAAGATTCCAAAAAAACAAAAACGGACACACCTAAAGCAATAACATAGGCATTACTGGATAGTAACTTTTTATTTGTTTTTACAAAAATTGAAATAATAAAATAATAAATATAGATAGTAAACAAAAGGCCATATTTCGACAAAAATCCAATTGGGGAAAAATGGGCATTAGTAGTTTCGGCATATGCTACACCAGTATCAACGAGGTAAACAAAACCCAATCCCTTACCTATAAAGTAATCTTTCAATTGCATTTGATTAATTATAGTTTCTAATTCATTATACCTGCCAGCACTAATTTTATCCAAATTATCATTACCTGAATGGTTTTCATTATATAAATCAAACGTACCTTTCAATCGAATAACAGCCAAATTATTGGAAAAATTATTGAATATAAATATTACAGCTCCCCCCGAGATCAAAAGCATAATAAAATATTTAAATATTTGTTTTCTTTTGAATAAAAAAGTATAAAATAAAAAGGTAATTATTGCAGAAAATAACTGAGCTCTTTTGCCATACAGCATAATTATAATAAAAGAAACAAGCAGCCACAAGCTATTTGATAACATATAATTTGCATAAGGTAATTCCATTGGTGGAAATATTGCTAACCTGGTTGTGCCTGTTGATTGAAATAAAAAATAAGTTATAGGTAACAACAAAACACTACCCGCAAATGCTATTCTTGTATAATACTTTATATATGTATTAAAATTATTTGAAAGCCAATACTGACCGAATATGTAAACTTTTGCAAAAAAGAAAAATGGATTAGTAAAATCAGTAATGAATCTTCTTGAAATCTCATTGTTTAAAGCCCCGACTATCAAACTAAAAATCAATAAAAGAAAAACTATTGCAATTTTCCTTTTAAATAAATGTTTAAAGCCGTATAAAATAATTAATAAGTCAATAATTGCGCCGACTGTTAAAAAAGCTTCGCTGTAGGAATCATGGTAAGCTGTTCTAAGAGTTCCAAGAACAATTCCTGTTAATGAAAAAAAAGGGAGAAAATAAAGATAGTATTTAATAATTTTATTCATTACAGATTTGTATACGTGAAATAATCACCTTTTTTCAAAGTTGGGTTGATTTAAGAGGCCATAAACATTTTCACCTTCTCATCAAATTTTTCTCTATCAAATATTAAATTATTTTTCTTTTTGAATGTATCGTTATACTTATAAAAATAATTTAAAAAATCATTATAATTGGCAAAAAGACCCTTTATTCCTTCAAACGAAGAAATGTAGCCTAAATACTGTTTATCAAGAAATGTCGCTGAAATTTTTTTTCCGGTTTCAGACATTACACAAAAAATCACGGGTAGATCATTAATAAAACAATCTAAGCCAATAGTTGAAGTTCTTGTAATTGCTAAATCAAACTGATCCCTCATTGTATTCATCGATACATCTTTGCTCAATATACGTTCGGCGAATTTTTTAAATCGTGAAAACTGATCCCTGGGGTGCAATTTAATTAACAGCCTAAACCCGAACTCCTTTTCCATTTGAATTATAAACGTTATTATCTCGTCTTCTGACTCATACTCATAAGGTTGGGTGAAATAAATTATTTTATTTAATGTTTTATTTTTATTAGATAAACCTGTATCATTAGTTTTCAAAAAGCCCCAATAATCAAACTTATGTTTTAATAACGGATTTTTAATGGAAAAGGCCTGCAATAATCCTTCATCGTAAAACAAAAACTTATCTGCTCTAACAAAATCAGCATGCTCCAAAGGGTTTAATAAGGTTGTTTGAATCTGTAGGCTTTTCAATTGCCTTTCTCTGGCAGCTTTGCTTAGCCAATACGGATATGTAGTTAATTGTTCAGTTGATATAACAATTCCATTATTAGCATTTGTATATTCTAAAAAACGCTTTATACTTTGAAAATGTAAATACTGTTCAAAATATGCAATACAAAATTCCGGTAATAAATTATATGGTTTTATCTTGAAAGAACCAAAATTTATTTCAAAAGACTTTACTGCTTTTTTAAACCTTCTACTATCCCAAAAAATCAAAACAATTATTTTACAGAAAACAGAAAAGAAGTCGCCAATTCTAAAAAAAAAGCCTTCTGGAAATACATTAAAGTTAAAATTCCTTTCCCAAAAATTACGGTTTTCTCCATAGGCAAATTGTCGCTCACCAACAACTATTAAACAATTAGGAGCATATTTCTGAACAAACGGCAATAAGAATTCTGAGTGAACGGTACTTCTAACAGAAATATAAAATTGGGGTTTATTCTCATCTAAATCTATTCGGTTTATTGAGAACTTTTTTAAAAAAAGGTATGCTTTTATGCTTAAAAGTAATTTTATTAGCAGGAGGCAATATCTTCTGCCAAATATCTTCAGATTTAATATAAATTTTGAACCTTCTTTAAGATATGAAAACTTAATTCCTTTATCATTACAAATGTCTTTTATCAATGACGATAAAAAATCTGAGTTTTTAAATAGAAGCTTTAGATTTATTTCACCAAAGGCCTCGTAAAACGGTATATAATTCCTCGTATAAACATAACAGTCACAAGTTACCTCTGTAATGTTAAACTTTGTTATTACGTCAGAAACTGCTAATAAACGGGAATAAACATCCACTATTAATCCATGAAAAGCGGTGGACCGGTTAGATTCAAAAATATCAATGTATGCAATAGGTATTAACTTTAAAAAAGCATTATACTGACTATCATACATCTCTAAAATTTCACTCCGCTCAGGTTGAAAAGAATCAAATGTAAATTGTTTATCAGAGGATATTTGTTGAGTCTTTTTTTCACAAAGTATCAAGTCATATTTATCCCAACTCTTGGTATATTTTGTATCATCTAAAACAATCAATAAATTCATCTTAAACCGCCTCCGCTTTAGTTACAAAAAAACTTTTTCTATTTATAAACAAATAAAGACCGTTGGTAATTAGAATTGTAAACACCTGAAAAACTAAAGTTATTACTACTATTTCATCGATGCTTTTATTTGAAAATTTGTAGAGAATAAATAGCAATAAACCATTTAATGATATAGCCATAAACCACCATTTTAGAAATTTCAATTCAAAATTGAGTGCTATTGATATTGTACTGGCAACGCCTATCCCTAAAATATTTATTTTCAATACCGATTGATAGATCAAATAATGTGCTAGTACTCTATAAGCAGGAAAGTATTTTAATATAATAACATTTGAAAATGGCCCTATAATAATAATCAGGGCTGATATTATAGAAATAAATATCGCTCCGTATTTTAAAATTTGAAATCTGTAAACTGAATTTAAGCTTGCTCTTTTTAAAAGTATTGGGAAATAATAAAACACAACAGTAACAAAGAACAGATAAATGGTGCTGGCAATATTGTCAGCTAATTGATAGTTACCTTTTAAAGATTTATTGTCTGAAAAAAAATTCAATAAAAATCTATCATAAGTCAAAAAGTAGGTGCTAATTAAGCCTATTAGCGTCATTTTAATTCCCAGTTTTATTTGTGGCTTTATTGTATTTACAATATTTAAGATATCTTTTTTATAAAACCTTAATTGTAGTTTTTGTAGTATAGGATATGCTTGTATACCATTAATAACATTTGAAATTGTTAACGATAATAACCAATACAAAAAAAAGTGCTTTATATCGTAGGCATAAAAAAACACCAAAACAAAATATATGATTGAGAAAACCAAATTAGAGATATTAATTCCCAAAATTTTATTTTCAAGCCTAAGTAAAGTCTGAAAAATGCTTTGAAAATATATCATTGACGATATAAGAGAAACTATAAACAACTGTTTAGGCAAGATCATAATCCCAGTAAGAAAAGCAACCAGGGAAATAAAACAAATATAGTATAGTGTGTTTTTAACATATGTTTGTTTTATTTCTAACTCACTTTCTACTACATAAGCTTTCATTAAAGCCTGATTAAGCCCCATCATTAAATATTGAGAATAGGTAATAAAAATAAATCCCGGAATAGTTTTACTATACTCAGCCGGGCCAACTTTTTTTGCAATAATAATATAGGAAAGTGCTATTATACCATATTCGAGATAGCGTAATGCAGAGAAGATTAAAGATTTTCTTAGATGACCCATCTTACTTTTAAGAACACTTTTGAAAAATGTTTATTAAACATCAATTATTCAAACACATTATATCCTGATAAGAATAATGTTAAATAATTTACTATTAGCTTTTAATTTATAATTGGTTAAAGAATTTATATAGCCGTCCAGCCTCCATCTATTATAACATTTTGTCCTGTTATATACTTCGCATTATCTGATAATAGAAATGCTACCGTAGGCGATATATCTTCGGGGGTTCCCATTCTTCTCATAGGTACCTTCTTATTGTAATTTTCTACAAATGTTGGATTTTGTTCGTTAAAGATTCCTCCAGGCGACACGCAATTTATATTTATGTTATACTTACCATAGTAAGAGGCAATATATCTTGTAAAATTAATTTGCGCACCTTTTATAGCTGAATAAGCTGCAGGCATAGTCATTTCTGTTCCATCATAAACAGAAAAATCCGGACCAACTACCCCATATATTGAAGCAATATTTACAATTGAACCAAATTTCTGATCTTTCATAATCCTTAATGTTTTTTGACACAGGCTGAAACAGCTATTTAATTGCATATCTAAATTTTCTCTCCATGAATCAATCGGAATTTCTTCAAAATCTAAGCCCCAATCTCCTGTTCGCGGGTATGCATTATTTACCAGTCCATCAATTTTTCCATATTTATCTAAAACAATATTTAACATATTATTTAAAGAATTTTGGTTAGTGATGTCGCATTCAATATTTCCCTGCGCTATATCTGTTGGTAAATTAATGTCTGCGTTTATTGCAATTCCATTTTCGCTCACTATCTGTTTAATAAAAGCATTACCCAACAACCCGCTTCCACCTGTTACTATTATTACTTTATCTTTTAAACTATACATAATCAAATTCATTAATATACACCCTGCGTCCATTTTCCTTTAAGGAAAGGTGAGCTGCATAAAGTGTTTTCATTATTTTTATTGTTTCTTCAGGATTAATCGCCGGTTTTCCTGTATTTAACTGATTAGCAAAATTCAATAACATATTTCTAAAACATGTGAAATTATCATTATAATCAATCCTGAAGTGTTCTGAATTTCTAGTGTAAAAGGTACTTTGAATAACAAAGCCTGTTTCTTTATTTACTTGAATAATGCTAAATTTTCCAGATGCAAATTGAACCCTGACAATGTCGTTTGAATCTTCTCCTAAGTTTTGGACCCATACAATATCACTCCCCATTACAGCAATCATACTTTCCAAAACATGGATGCCATATTTATACCAATCAATGATACTAACATTATGAGACCAAACTATGTCATTAGGATCAAGTTTATTGCTAAATCTATTCGTGATGGTTGGGTAATATCTTAAACCAGTGCAAGACATTAATAGTCCGTTCTCTAAATATTGTTTAAAATATTTTAACTCCGCTAAATCATCACAAAGCGGCTTATCAATAAACACCGGGATTCCATTTTCTAAAAAAAATTGAGCAATTGGCATATGTGATTTTACATCATCCCTGGCTATTATTACGGCATTAACCATTCCCAACATTGCTTTATAATCATCAACCCGATTATCAATATATGTACAATTAGCAATAGTATCAGCCATTGATTTATCAGGACACCAAATGTGAGAGACCCTCCAATTATCAATGCCAAAATCTGAAGGCAACCGTAAAGAAAGGTATTTGGCTATATTAGGATAAGGGGAAACATCCATTTTTTCCTGGCTATATCCATTTATTATTGCCGAAAAGGAAAATGGATGCCCATTGCCTTCATTATATCCTATTATCCCTATTTTTTTTGTTTCTACCATGCAGCCCATCCCCCATCTACACAAATATTTTGCCCTGTCATATATTTAGAAGCATCAGATGATAATAAGGCAAACGCCCCCTTTAAATCCTCAGGTACTCCCGTTCTACCTAACATCGTTTTACCACAAAGATTCTCTTTGAATTTTTCATTTTTTAACGTTTCAGGGAAGGGAAAAGAACCCGGACTTACAGCATTTACCCGGATACCATGCGGAGATAAAAAACTTGCTAAATATTTTGTTAATTGAATTACTCCTGCTTTTGCTGCACCATAGCTTGGTGGATTTGTAAATTGTATACCATCGTAAATACGATAATCTGGTGCAACGTGGCCATATACTGATGCAGTGTTTATTATTACACCTTTAGTTTCTTTTAACAGTGGAAACGCCTCCTTAGTTGTATAAAACACCGCGTTCAGGCACATATTGATATCGTAGTCCCAATCACCAAATGATATAGATTCAAAAGAATTCTTTTTCCCTGACCATGCATTATTAATAAGCACATCAAGTTTTCCAAATTCCTTTTTCACTGTATCCAAACATGCTTTTATACTTTCAATATCCAAAATATCGGCTTGAATACCAATGTGTTTGCCACTAAATTTTTCAGTTAATTCTGTTGCCAAACTATCACATTTTTCTTTATTTCTTGATGCAATAGCAACATTTGCGCCTAATTCAGCCATGGTTTCACAAATGGAATTTCCGAGGTAGCCGGCGCCGCCAACAACTAATACTACCTTACCTTTTAAACTTAATAAATCACTTAAAGATTTCATGTTAAATTATTTTCTTAAAAATTTCTTCTGCTATCAAAAAATCTATTTCTTCATCTATGTCAATAACATATGCTGTTGTTGACTTAATAGGATACACTTTACCCAACATTATAGAAATAGAGCCTGGATTTTCCTGTAATATTTTATTTGATAGCGCATAAAATTGCCCTGTTAGCTGATATGCTACAGGTTGTTGCTGACGCGGAAGAAAAGGCTTTGCATTTTCAATATAAGGAGCAACTGAATTTTCATCAATCCTCCATAAACGATTAGGAGATATAGGAGACTCTTTAAATGATGTGGAAGAATCTGCTTTCTCTTCCAAAATGCTTTCAATTCCTAAATCAATATCTATTACGCTCTTTATAGGTGAAGTACATTCCAGAAGAACAATAATATCAGTTTTATAATTCTCCGTTTCTGCTAAATACTGCACAGTATGCCTAATTGTATCAATAACAAGGGATGAATCACTTGCTAATTCATCAGGCCTATCTACTACTTCTGCATTATATTTAATTGCAACATTTTTAATTAACTCATTATCAGTAGAAACAACAACCCTATTTATATAATTAGATTTAAACGCAGTATCAATAGGGTGAGCAATTAAAGGTTTATTATTAAGATCACGTATATTTTTATTAGATATTCCTTTTGATCCTCCACGCGCAGGTATAATAGCCAATATATTCTTGCTTGTGCTCATTTTAAAATGTAATTTGTTTAATATCTACCTGTGCTTTCATATAATCCTGGTGCTTACCAATATCTAACCAATAGCCCAGTAACGGATAATGTACAAGGTTACAATTCTCCTCAATAATTATCCTGTCCATAAGATCTGTGGCGTTAAAAAAAACACCCTTCAATAAATATTCTTTTAGCGCAAACTTTAGCATATATATTCCCCCGTTAGAATAATAAGTATAAGTTGGTTTTTCGATAAACGAGGCTACTTCATGATTTTTGGTTTCTAATACAGCATATGGCACATTTACAACATAAGGAATGCTCACTAATGCCATAGTAGCTTGCTCCCGTTTGTAAAAATCATAAAAGTCCTCCAGATCAATATTGGTTAACAAGTCGGCATTCATAACCAAAATATCTTCGTGGTTAATTTCATCAATCAATGAAAGCGCACCAACTGTTCCCAATGGCTCATTTTCCTCGATGTAGCGGATGCTTACTAATTTTGTTGATCCATCGCCGAAGTAATCCATTATCTGTTCTTTCAGATATTTTACGCTTATATAAAATTCGGTTATGCCGTAAGAGATCAAGCGATCAATATTATGTTCTAATATTGGTTTATCCCCAACTTTTAACATGGGCTTAGGTATCAGATCGGTAAAAGGCTTTAATCTTTCGCCACGCCCCCCGGCCATAATTAATGCTGCAATTGGTAAAATGGTTTTTGTTTTTTTCAGATCCAGGATCTGTACCATCTGAAAATTTTCATCCAATACCGGAATTAAGTGAATATCGGCTTTACGATAGGCTTTTATCAGTTCAACATTATCTGCACCTTCATTCAAAAATTTAAACCTGGTATTCATGAATAACTCAATTGGCTGAGAAATTTCAAGTCCGTTTAAAAGCCCTCTTCGTATATCTCCATCAGAAAGGGAACCAACCATTTTATCATTTTCATCAAGAATGAATATAGTGCGGCTGGCGTATAAAGGTAATTCATCCAAAACTTTAAGTGCGGTACGCGCTTGTTTATCTTTATGAATTATATGTTCCTGGTATTTAATCATTTTATAGATACTTTAAACCCTATAATTATTTTTTCAAATGTACCCTTGAGTAGATTTTATTATTTATTCCCGATATCACAATTTCTAAAACAAATACTTTTATATAAAATTGAGATTATAAAATTCCTTTTTTAGCAAATTATCCAACGGGATACTTTTTAGCAAGGGTATAATATTTCCTGAGGCATTGCTTGTGCCATATGGATTTTCCACTAATTTTAAGCTATTCCTAAATTCAAGGCTTAATGCTTTATCTATCGCCTTATTAATTTCTACAGGAGTGGCACCGGAATCAATAACGCTCTGTGCCTTTATCCGTCCGCGCTGCCTATCACCAATATTAATAGTTGCCGTTTTAAAAGATGGCACTTCTATGAGGCCGCTGGATGAGTTTCCTATTACCACATCCACAAACTGCAGTGCCGATAAATAACGAAGTTGCCCCATGGAGGTAAACACTACTGCCTTATCACCATGCCTTGCTACATATTCATCAATTAATTGGTTAATTATTCTTCCGTCCGTATCAGCATTTGCCTTTGTAAAAATAATGGTTGCTTCTTTTAGGTTATCTACTGCCTCCAATAATCCTTTAAATTGAGTTTCAGCTGTAGCATTTTCTAATGTTACCGGATGAAATGTAACCAATATATTGCGTTTATTTAATTTAAACGCAATGCTCTTTTCAAAAACTTCGCGGGATAACAAATTTAATCTGTTAATGTTTTCAATTCCCAGAGCTCCAAAATTATACACAAAATCAGGTTGTTCTCCTAACTGAATTATTCTTTTTCTGTATTCTTCAGTAGAAGTAAAATGAAGATGCGACATTTTAGTGATGGAATGTCTTATAGGTTCATCAATAACCCCTTCTGTTGATTCTCCACCATGACAGTGTGCTATTGGAATACGGGCGATCGTAGCAGCAATCGCGGCTGAAAAAATCTCGAACCTGTCACCAAGCAATAATATGATATCCGGCGATAATTCCTGGTAAGCATCCGCGAAACCCATTACCCCCAAACCTATACTTTTAGATATTCCTACAGGGCTATCTGATGAAAGCAGAATTTCTATTTTTTTTGTTATAAAAAAACCATCTGCTTCTATTTGCTTATAGGTTAAGCCAAACTCAGGAGACAAATGCATTCCTGTAACTAAAAGTTGTAATTCAACATCTGGGTCTTTGTGCAATCCGTAAATTGTCCAATACAATAAGCCATATTCAGCCCTTGTTCCGGTAACAACGCAAACTTTCCTTTTATTGATCATAATGAAATAATTTCATCACTTTTATAATTCTTATTTGCCTTTTGCCCAATTACTTTATCCCAATTCATTGGACTAATACCGGTTCCTGGCCTTTTAACAGTCAAATTCTCTTCAGAAAAAGTCGCTCCTTTTACCATATCTACTTTGGCAACAATGCTTTTTCTAACAATCTGTATATTCTTTTTTTCTGAATCTGAAGGTATTTTAAAACCACCGCCCAAAGCCTGTTCTATATTTCTTATGCAGCGAACCATTTCTTTTAACTCACCGGGTTCTAATGACGCCGGATGATCCGGTCCTTCCATTGTACGATCCAAAGTAAAATGCTTCTCAATAATTGTAGCGCCTAAAGCTACAGCAGCAATAGGTACTTCAATACCCATTGTATGATCAGAATAACCTATCTCTATTCCCAATTCTTCTTTAATGTTCAACATTGCTTTCAAGTTTACATCCCGCATTGGAGTGGGGTATTCTGTATTGCAATGTAAAACCGTAACATTCTCTTTTTGGGCCCCGGCAGCTATTAAAGCATCAACTGTATCTTTAACCTCTTCCATTGTACACATCCCTGTTGATACAATCAACTCTGGAAATGCATGAGCCATTTGGCGCAAATAAGGTAAATTAGTAATCTCACCTGAAGGTATTTTACCAATAGTAACCCCTAAAGCTTTTAGGAATATAATACTGTCCTGATCAAAAGGGGTTGATAAAAATTTGATGCCTTTTTTTTCACAATAGCTCAATATTTCATTGTGCATGTGTTCCGTTAGCTCAAGCTTTTTAAGCATCGCATATTGTGAATTATCAACATCAGGCAAGTTAGTTTTTTGATAATCTGCTTTTTGAGCTGATTTATTTACCAGCTTATCTGCTTTAAAGGTTTGAAATTTCACATAATCAGCTCCGGCATCCTTTGCAGCATCTATTAACTTAAAAGCATTCTCCAAACTGCCATTATGGTTTACTCCGGCTTCAGCAATAATTAAAATTCTTTTCATTTTCCTATTTTTTTTGCTGGGCAGCCTGCATACACGCCTGGCTCTTCAATATTTTTAACAATAACACTACCAGCGCCAATTATAACATTATCAGTTATTTTTATATCATTCGATACCACCGCCCCACTGCCTATAAAACAATAGTCTCCTAAAATAACATGACCATTTAACACCGCACAGGTTGAAATGTGATTATTATTACCTGCGTGCGCATCATGTTCAATAATAGCAGCAGTATTAATTATGCAATTTTCACCTATATAAGCATCGGCATTCACCATGCAATAATGATGAATAATTGTACCTGAGCCAATGCTGGCATATTCTGAAACTATGGCTTTTGGGGAAATCACAGTAGCTATTTTAGCGCTTTTTAATTTTAAATTATCATATATCCGCTTCCTGATAACTGTCGATTTTATTTGCCCCACAGTAACTAAAAAATAGTTTCCGCCAGCTATTAATTTACCAATATCATCATCAGAACCAATAACCGGATAATTCAATACAAATTCTCCTTTTTTTAAGTTCGGGTCTAATATTCCTTTAATTTCCCAATCACCAGTGGCATTTATAACTTCTATACATGATTTACAATGCCCTCCTCCACCTATTAAAATTAATGGTTTTTTTTCAGGCATAAAACTGATTTATTTTTTCAATAACTTTTTCCACTTCTTCATTGGCTATGCCAGTAGAACAGGGTAGGCTAAGGCAATTACTATAAACATTTCCGGCAACATCGTTTTCATTATAATAAATGTCTGATGCAAAAGCCGGCAGTCTGTTCATAGGCACCCAAAATGGCCTGGTTTGCACACCATGCTGCTCCAGGTATTCAAACAATTGTTTTGACCGTTCAAAAACAGCGGTATATAACCAGGAATTTGATATTACCTTATCCGTAGTTTTTTGAGGTTTAAAACCTTTTATATTTTTTAAACCTTCTGTATATAATTTACTTATATTCCTTTTGTGGGTTATAAACCCTGGCAATTGTTCCATTTGTGCTACTCCAATAGCAGCCAGAATGTTAACCATGCGATAATTGTAGCCAATTTCATCATGATAATATTCTATTCCATCTACTTTGGCTTGTGTAGTCAGGTGTTTAGCTTTCTTAGCTAACTCAATATTATTGGTCAAAATCATACCTCCGCCACCAGTAGTAATAATTTTGTTTCCATTATAACTCAGGCAACCAAATAAACCAAACGAGCCCGCAGGTTTATTATCGTAAGTTGAACCTAATGATTCCGTAGCATCTTCAACTACTTGTATATTATAACTTTCTGCTAAAGGCAATAACATATCCAGGTTTACCATATTTCCTAAAACATGTACAGGCACAATTGCCGAAATTTTTCTGCCGGTGGCTTTATGATAGCAAGCGTTATCCTGGTAAATACATTCCTCTTCTAAAAATTTCTTTAAAAGGTCTACATCCAATTGCCACGTATCCTCGTAAACGTCTATTAATACTGTATCGGCGCCTAAATACTTAATTACATTAGCCGGGGCAACAAAAGTAATATTGGGCAAAATAACCAAATCACCACGCTCTACACCAGCAAGTAATAAAGCTATATGTAACGCAGATGTTCCATTTGAAGTGGCTATTGCTTTTGCAACGCCACAAAATGAAGCAGAAACCTCTTCCATCTGGTTTACATAGCTGCCTACTGATGATACCCAATTAGTATCTAAACAATCTTTTACGTACTTCCATTCATTACCGGAAAGATTAGGAACAGATAATGGTATCATATATTATAAATATCAGCTTTATACTTTATCAAATTTTCGGTATGCTTAAACCATTCTATGGTTTCAGCCAGGCCCTGCGCCAAACTGTATTCTTGTTGCCAGTTTGTATGCTTTTTTATTTTTTCATTTGAGCCATATAAACGGAATACTTCTGATTTTTCGGGCCTTATCCTGTCTATATCTGCTATAATTTTTGCAGCAGGATTAATTTGCCTGATAAGTTCATTCGCCAAATCAGCTACCGAGATCTCTGATTGTGTAGCAATGTTACAATCGTGCCCAATTAACTCCTCTGATTTTGCGATTTCAATAAAGCCATTTACGGTGTCCTTAACGTATAATAAATCCCTTGTCGGCGTAATATCTCCTAATTTTATTTCTTCTTTACCATTCAACAACTGGGTAATTATGGTAGGTATAACAGCACGTGCAGATTGCCTGGGGCCAAATGTATTAAAGGGCCTAACAATAGTTAAGGGTAAATTAAAACTTCTGTAAAATGATTCTGCAATGCAATCAGCTCCAATTTTAGAGGCTGAATAAGGAGATTGTGGCTGCCTTGAATGCTTTTCGTCAATGGGTATGTACTGTGCAGTACCATATACCTCAGAGGTTGATGTAACCAACACTCGTTCAATATTTAAATCTTTTGCAGCCTGCACAATGTTTAACGTGCCTTTTACATTAGTATCAATATAAGAATCTGGTGAATGATAGCTAAAAGGAATAGCGATAAGAGCCGCCAAGTGAAAAACAATTTCAATATCTTTCATCGCGGTACGCACACCGTTAGGATCTCTTATATCGCCGGTAAATATTTCTATTTTTGACAGCACCTCAGGTGGAAAAGTATCCAACCATCCCCAACTGTTAAACGAGTTATAATAAGTGAATGCTCTTACGGAACACCCCTCTTGTAATAACTGTTCTACCAAATGGCTTCCAATAAATCCATCGGCTCCAGTAACCAGTACTTTTTTATTTAACAATTTCATACTTCTAAATTATAGTCTGGCATCAACAATATCTCTTGGGATAAAAGATTTTGTATCAAATATTACCGAATTACTATTTTTAATGAGCTTACTAAAATCAAGGCTTCTATACTGTTCATGCGCGACAGCAAGTATAATGGCATCATATTTATTATCGATATGATTTATAAGGTTAATATTGTATTCATGCATAACCTCGGCAGTATCAGCCCATGGATCATGAATATCTACCTCAATCCCAAATTGCTGTAGTTCATAATAAATATCCATAACTTTAGTGTTACGAATATCAGGGCAATTTTCTTTAAATGTAATCCCGAGTATTAAAGCATTCGCTTTAGACACTTTATGCTCCTTGTGAATTAAAAGTTTAACAACCTTGTTGGCCACAAACATCCCCATATTGTCATTTACACGGCGCCCTGATAAAATTACTTGTGGATGATAGCCTAATGACTCGGCCTTATGGGCAAGATAATAAGGATCGACACCGATGCAGTGCCCTCCAACCAAGCCTGGTTTATATTTTAAAAAATTCCATTTGGTACCTGCGGCGTCCAAAACATCATGAGTATCAATATTCATCCTGTCAAAAATCAACGCTAATTCATTAACAAAGGAAATATTTACGTCTCTTTGTGCGTTTTCAATAGCTTTTGAAGCTTCTGCAACCTTAATGCTGGGGGCTTTATGCGTCCCCGCTATTATAATTGAACGGTATAATTCATCAACTCTTTCCGCAATTTCGGGTGTTGAACCACTTGTTACTTTTTTAATTTTTGTTAAGGTATTTACCTTATCTCCCGGGTTTATACGTTCCGGAGAGTAGCCTGCAAAAAAATCAATATTAAATGTCAATCCGGATACTTTTTCAAGAACCGGCACACAATCCTCTTCAGTACAGCCAGGATAAACAGTTGATTCATAAATTACCAGATCACCATTTTTTAAAATGGTGCCCAGCATATCCGAAGCCTTTAATAACGGGGTAAGATCCGGCGCATTAAATTTGTTGATTGGCGTAGGTACTGTTACAATAAAAGTATTATAATTTCGCAAATCCTCTTTATTGTCTGAAAACAATAACCCTATACTTCCTTTATCTTTTTTTAAGGATATTACTTTTTGCAGATCTTCTAAATTAGCTTCCTTAGTACGATCAATTGCCTGACTTAATTCCAGAACCCTCGCCTTGTCAATATCAAAACCCAAAACATCGTATTTTTTTGCAAATTCAATTGCAAGTGGTAAACCAACATAGCCTAATCCTATAATAGCTATTTTAGCCTTTTCAGGAAACTTATTGTCGAAAGATGAAACAGTTAGTGCCATTTTAATATATTAATAACATATAATTTGATGAGCTATTTCTTTTTACCGAGCCAAGAACGTTTTTTACTTGGTTTATCTTCATGGTAGTAACCACCACTATAGCCGTAGCCATAACCATAGCCGTAACCATAACCATAACTTCCCGAAGAATAATCAATAGAATTAAATACAATATTCAAATTTTTGAATTTTTTGGTCTTGTATAGCTCATCAACTAACAGAATCTGGTTTTTGAACGTATAATTATGCCGTACAATAAATATAGTGGCGTTTACATATTGACCTAAAATTTGCGCATCAGTAACCAGCCCAATAGGTGGGGCATCAATAATTACAAAATCAAAATCCTTTTGTAAATCTTTAATAAGAGACTCTATCCGTCCGTTAGTTAATAATTCTGCAGGATTAGGAGGAATTGGCCCACTGGTAATTATGTGATAATTAGGCTGCTGAGGAACTTCCCTAATAACATCTTTGTAGCTATAATTTGTTATTAAATAATTAGATAACCCTTTACCATTCTCCATTTGAAGAGCTAAATGAAGTTTAGGTTTCCTAAGATCGAACTCAAGTATAACTACTTTTTTTCCTGACATTGCCAAACTGGCTCCAACATTAAGTGACACGAATGATTTACCTTCACCACTTGTACCTGATGTAAATAACAATATTTTATGCTCCTGTTCAGCGCTTATAAACTGAAGGTTTGTACGTAATGCCCTGATTTGCTCCGATATCATAGACCGGGGTTTTTCTACAACTATAAGCGGGATTGATTCCTCCGAATGTGCAATTTCTGCCAAAATTGGTACTCTGGTTAATTTCTCAATATCTGCCCGTTTGGTTATCTTATTATTTAAAACTTCTCTCAAATAAATAACGATAAACGGCACTATTAAACCCACAATAAAAAAAACCAACATAATTATAGGTTTTACAGGTTTTACAGGCAAAGGTGTACTTCTTGCCTCATCAATAGTACGGCTATCAGGCAAGTTTGATGCTAGTGACATTTCCTGCTCTTCACGCTTTTGAAGCAAAAAGGTAAAAAGAGTATTCTTTATATCTTGTTGCCGCATTACATCAATCAAGCCACGTTCTTTTGATGGGACCTGTTGTATAACTGACTCAAATTTGTTGTTCTTATTTTCTAATTGTTGTTTGGTAACTGATAATCCTGATTGAAGATTTTGAACAGACTGGTCAATGTTAATTTTAAGTGCTTTAATTTGATCGTTAATAGAATTAACAATGGGGTTAGTTTCAGGAATTGTTTGTAATAAACTTTCTTTCCTAAGCTGCGTTTCAGATAATTGATTTACTAAACCTAGTAATGTTGGATCTTCTATACCCAGCATTGAAGGGAGCTTGCCCTGATCTCCCTTTGCACCATGGATATAGCTTTCAATATTTTTTAAAACGCTAAGCTGAATGGTAACTTTACTTAATTCAGCATCATTTTGTTGCACATTTTGAATAAACACCTGCGATTGAGCGCTGATGTCTGTTATCCTATTACTTGATTTATAGCTTTCTACATTTTTTTCAGCAGTCCCCAACTCATCTGCCAGCTTAACCAAACGTTCCTGAATAAATGATAATGTACTCGAAGCAACCTTATTTTTATCTGCAACAGCGGCGTTATTATACTCAGATACTAACTTGTTAAGAATGTCCTCTCCTCTTTTTGGTATGGCATCCTTGTAAGTAATAATAAGAACAGTACCTTCTTTACTTACAGGGGTTATTGTTAAATTTTTACTATATTCATCAAAAAAGTTAGAAAAATTGTTGAAATATACGTCAATTTCATTATTCAGATAGATGGGCTCAATTTGCTTTGTTGCAGTGATCATTACCAATCCAAGTTTTGTTTGAAAGGGGTGATTTAGTAAAAAAACTTTGCCATCAACTTCTACTCTTTTGCTATCCAAGAGCTCTATTTTCAAATAATCGCTATAACTCTTATTGGTTGGTTTTAAAAGTTCAACACTAACCGGAAGATTTTCATAGAGTGGAATTTTCCTTGCCCGTCCATTTTGATAATATGAAACCTGTAATCCTAAAGTTTTTACAACTTTTTCCATTAAAGTATATGATTTAAGGATCTGAATCTCGTTATCAATTACTTTATCGGATGAAAATAAATCCAGGCTTTTTAAAATATCATCTCCTCCGGCACTTGAATTATTTTTATTTTCTTTTATTAATAAATCAGTTTCTATTTGGTATAAAGGAGTGGTGATCTTAATGTAAACAAAGCCTAAAGCAAGAAAAATAATCAGTGATAAAACAAACCACTTCCAATGATGTAAATACTTAAATAAAATTTCCCTTAAATTTACCTGTTGCTCTTCTTCATTAATAATGTTGAAATCATTATCTGTATTCATGTATTGAGTATATTCTAAATTCGTTTAAAAATTATTTAAGCCTAAGTACAAAAAGAGAGATTAAGGTTAGCGCGCTGATAATTATTGGAAGAATTCTATAAGCGTTATCACTTTGAGCTATTTTCCCTTTTCCCTGTTCTACATAAACCACGTCACCCGAGTGCAGGTAGTAATATGGAGAAGTAAATACTTCCCTGTTGTTTAAGTTCACTCTTCCAAACTCTTTTTTTCCATCCACATCCCTTATGATTAAAATGTTCTCGCGTTTACCAAAGATGGTGAGGTCACCAGCCATGCTTAACGCCTCAGGTATGGTAACCTTTTCATTAGGTATTACATACACCGAAGGGTGTGCTACTTCACCCATTACCGATATTTTGTAGTTCAAAAAACGTACGTTTACAGTTGGCTCTTTCAAATAAAACTTCAATCTGTTTTTTATAGTATCCCTGGCTATAGAAGTTGTAAGCCCTCCAACTTTAACATTGCCAATAATAGGAACTTCAATTATTCCAGCATCATCCACTAAAAACCCAGTTGCTGTTGATTGGGCAAGTCCGGGTGTGGTGCCGGATCCACCGGCAACCGAGCTATTATCGCTGGTGCCACTTGAGCCTGAAAATGGGTTAAAGAAACTGCTGGCTGCCGGGCTTAATGAGCTAATGGGGATGGAGAGAATATCTCCGGGTTGTATTTTAGGAGTATAAGCTTTTGCTACGTTAAGCGTATCTGATTGATTATTTGTCTTTTGAAAATAGATATATTTTTTTTGATCGGCACAAGAAGTTATTGTTATTATGAAAGCCAGAAATAAAAATATATTCAGGGAAAGATTTCTTTTCATACTTGGTGTTTACATGGATAGTTACTAATCTTTTAGAATAGCATTCGGGTTAAAAGTATATATTTTTAAGGAAACGCAAAAATTTTATTCGAGCAGGCAGGTGGTTCTAAACTCTTAACTTAATTATCTTCTTATCCCCAATTTACATTTTTCATCCATGTAAACTTGCTGAACCGGTAATATTATATTCATATTATTATTTTATTTTTTTTATGTAAATAAATTAATCTAAAACAATTATTTTGTTTAAATGACTGTTCCTAATTCTCTTCTTGAAAGCGACAATTCAACAGATACAAATACAAAGTGTTTTATTTATTTTTAAAAAAAATGTAACGGCTTTAGTTTTAACTCAATAAATTTAACAAGTCGGTTTTTGAAAGAGAATTTAAGAAAGATGTCTCTGTTTTTATCAGGTCATTAGCCAGATCGCTTTTTGAGTCCTGCATTAACCGGATCTTTTCTTCAATAGTATCCGGACAAATGAGCCTTACGGCAACAATATTTTTATCCTGCCCTATCCGGTGACAACGGTCAATAGCCTGGTTTTCCACTGCGGGGTTCCACCAGGGATCAACAAGATATACATAATCTGCTTCAGTCAAATTAAGGCCGGTACCCCCTGCTTTTAAACTAATCAGGAAAACACGGACCTCAGCATTGTTTTGAAACTCCTCAATAACTGCCTGCCGGTTACGGGTTTGGCCTGTTAGATAACTAAAACCAATGTTTCTACCTGTCAATTCTTTTCTTATAAGATCAAGCATAGATACAAACTGGGAAAACACCAGGATCTTATGCTGCGGCATTTTGCCTTCAATCTCTTCAATCAGCGTTTCAATTTTTGACGAGGCGTTGCCGGGCATCTTCTCCCCTTTTATCAACAATGGTGAATCGCAGATCTGCCGGAGCCTGGTAATGCCTTTCAAAACATTCATGGGGGTCTTCTTCAAAATATCTCCGGTTGTTGCCGATACATAGTCCCTGAATTCTTTTTCATAAGCATTATAAATAATCCGCTGTTCGCCTTTCATTTCGCAATAAAGCACCATCTCTGTTTTTTCGGGCAGATCAGGGGCTACCTGTTGCTTTGTTCGCCTAAGGATAAAAGGTTTGATCTTATTTTGCAGTTCCAGAGCCCTTTTGCTGCTTTTAAACATATCAATAGGTGTAGAATAGATCTGTTTGAAATATAATTTACTGCCAAGCAATCCCGGGCAGGCAAACGAGAGCTGTCCATAAAGATCGAATGTATTATTCTCTATGGGGGTACCTGTGAGCACAATTTTATTCCGGGATTTTAACAGGCAGGACGCCTTATATCTTTGAGATTCCGGGTTCTTGATCTGTTGTGATTCATCAAGAAAAACGTAATTGAATTCATAATCTTTCAAAAAAATAATATCAGCAAGTAAAGTGCCGTATGATGTAAGCACAACTTCATATTGGTCAAAGTCAGTGGTATTTTTGATGCGGTCTGCACCATAAATGGTGTACACTTTGATAGATGGCGCAAATTTTTCTATTTCATGCTGCCAGTTATAGATCAGTGAAGTCGGCACAACAACCAGGTTGGTATTATGCTTAACTTTTACTCTTTGCGAAAGAATGAAAGCAATAATCTGCACTGTTTTCCCTAAGCCCATGTCATCCGCCAGGCAGCCGCCAAAATTAAAATCATCCAGAAAATTAAGCCAGCTAAGGCCTTGCAGCTGGTAATGCCTTAGGCTGCCAATAAAACCATCCGGTACATCAACAGATTTAACGGAATCAAAATTATCCAGCTTTTTATGATAGATGCTGATCTCATCTCTAACTTTTTCATCCAGCATGGCGGCATCAAACAATTGTTCAATAGCTATGAAATTACTTTTGGAGATTTGCAGGGTTTCATCATCCGCAATTTCGCCGGAGTTGAAATAATTGGTAAACTTTTCTATCCACGCGGCAGGCATAATGCCAGTTGTGCCATCATCAAGCTGCACATATTTTGTTTTGTTTTTTACCGCACGATAGATCTGTTTAAGGGCCGCACGCTTTTTTCCGAACTGCACATTTACTGCAACGTTAAACCAGTTGAACCCGCTTAATATCTTTATATTTATTTTAACCTTGTTTGGATTTAGCTTATTCCCTTCCAGCTCATTAAAGCCCAATACTGTTATTTTTTGATTGCGCCAGTCATCAAACACATTTAAAAACCAGTCTTCATCCAAAAAGCGCTTCTTATGCAGATAGAAATAATACAGGTCGTTGTCCAGTTGCTCTTCAAAATAAGGGTGTTGTTTTACCAGCAATGCAGTAAAATCAACTTCATCGGTATCATTTCGTTTAACCAAAAATTGTTTTCCTTTATTATCTACGGAGTAGATCTGCTTTTTGGTGCGTACAGAGATCTCAACCTCTCCGTACCGCATTACCGGGATGATCATCACGTGGGCACCAAAATCTGAAAGGTAAATTATTCTTTCCACTTCGTTATCAAAGCCCTGTTGTTTTAACTGAACAGGCGTAGCCGTTGGAATATGTTTATAATCAACAGCTACCTTGTCTTCCAGTTTTGATAACAATTGCTTCTGAAACTCATCAAATTTTGAAGTATGTACTAAAATATTATCTTGCTTTTTGGTTAACAGGCTAATTATATTAAGCTGCTGCAGGTTATTTACCAGGTACAGCCCTTCGTTATCGGATATAAAATAGGTGAATTTTATTTTCAGGTCCTTTACCTCATAAACTTTACCGTCAATTCCCAAAGTGCCTGATAATTCAAAAAACTGATCTTTTGGCTCAACGGCTAATTTTACCTCTTCGCTTAGCAAACCAACTTTTACCGGCACAACCGAACTGGCAGTTATATTTTCTGATACCTCACTGTCGTGGTAATAAAAGTCATACCCCATGGGGTTTTTAACAATTGCTTTTAAAGCTGTTATATCGGCATCGCTTGCCACTTTATTAAGGTGATTCTGAAATTTATGAATCCCGGTAAAAAATTTCAGTTGTGCCGGGTCTTCGGTCTCCCAGATAAAATCAAGCGGGGCAAGAGCGGTAAGGGGATTTTTTATCTTCCCCTCTTTACTAAATTGAGCTTTATAAAGCTCAATAAAAAGATATCCATAATACTTATGCTGTTTTAACACCACAAAAACCGTGCTTTCTTCCGTATCCAAAGGGCCTGCATCAGGCGCGATTACGGCCTTTAGCAACCCCATGCTTTCCCTGGTCACCGGCATTAACGCAGATGAATGTGGAGTTATAGTTAGTTGGTTATTGGCATATTCTATTTTAAAAAAACTATCAAGATCTGGCTCCTGCTCCAGGCCGTAATCAGCAGCAAATCGTCTCAGCTTTTCAAAACGCAGTTTTTTATCAAAAAAAATACAAAACTCGTCCCTTTTAATTATAGCAAATAGTATGGCAGACTGGTGTTCGCATAGCCTTTCACCCTTAATACCACATTCGCAGGTTAAGTTTAGCTGATCCTGTTTTTGTACAACGGTTACGTCAGGAAAGGCAGACTTTAAATATTTATTGGTAAATGTGCCCTGGTTAATCGCAAGCTCAACAGGAAATACGTGGCGGCTATCCACCTGGTCAGTATAGATGCCGGCAATATTATGCTGCGCAATAATAGTTTCGGTTAATACATTGATTGTAATATCTTCAAAAATAAGAGCATGATCTCCCGAAGTATTTTCCTTGTTTCTGCGTAGCTTGCCCAATAGAATTAATTACACCTGTGAATGGGTAAATATCCGAACAATTATTAATACTTAAAACTAATGATTAATAGAAACCATTGGGATAGATCTATAACAGCAGCTTATTATTACCAATATTAAACACACTACTGAGGCAATTGTCCTTACCTGGTGTAACAGCAGCCAGGGTTGTTCAAACCGGATCCTCTGCTCATAGATACTTTTAACGGATGCATGCTCCAGGTTAAAGTTTGACAATGCGTCATTTAATGGAACATTACCAAATATAGTTACACCAAATACACCAATTGCATATATTATAGCAGCTGCAAGTAAAAGTAAAAACCTGGTTGAAAGTGGCTGCTCAAAGTTTAAATACGTGCTTAATGGAAGCAATAGTAATGTCCCTAAAAAGCTTACAAAGAATAAAGGGTTAAGTATTGCAATATTGATAGATTGCATTGCGGCAAGATATTCCTTATCAGGCAAGCGGCCCAAACCAATATTTACCGAACAGCTGTATGCATAAAACAAGCCTGCAATAAGGCCTGTAGCTGTTGCGGTTATAATCAAAATTATATTTGTCATATTTTTACTTTTCATAACAAGCGCAGTTAATCTCTAAATGTTTTTATGTAGTTGGCTATTGCTTGTATTTGCTCCGGGCTTAGCCCTTTCTTCCATTTTGGCATTATCCAGTTGCCATTAGCAATGGCCTTTATCAAAGCATCGTTATCCAGCTTGCTTTTACGCAAATTTTTGGCGCCGTAAGCACCTTTAGTCCCGTCGTTACCGTGACAACTAGTACAGTTTTTTTCGAATAATACTTTACCGTTCATTTCAACCGGTGACTTTTGAGCCATGGCTGACAGTTGGAATCCTATCCAGATAATTAAAATAAAGAAGACAAGCAATTTTGCCGATGTGTGCGGGATTTTAAAAATAAGTGATTTCATCGCGTTTACCTTTTCAGACAAAAATGCGACGATATAAAATTTAAAAATAGAACAAAACCGCCAGGCGGCGATTATTTCAAAACTTCAGAAAAGTTTTCTACTACCTCGTTTGTTTGTTTTTGGTATTGATTGGGTGATAAGCCGGAAAATTCTTTAAACGAGCGGATAAAGTGCGATTGATCGGCATAATCCTGTTCATAGGCAATATCAGAGAGCTTATTATAATCTGTTTTACGCAATTGTTTTAATGATGACTGAAACCTGCAGATCCTTGAAAATAATTTAGGCGCGATGCCTGTATACTGCTTAAAATTACGGAGAAAGCTCCGTTCTGATAATTGCAGGTGGCTTTGCAATTTTCCTAAGTCTATATTCCCCTTTGTTTGTATAATTTGATTCAGCGCATATTCCATCGTTGAATTTTCTTTTCGGTTATTCCTGTTTAGTTGCGATGACAGGTAGGCAGATAAGATTTCGACTTTTTTATTTGCAGATGTGGCTTCAGCAAGTTGATTGGATAAGTTAAAGCCATGCCTGTTAGTCAACAAATTTATATCAACACATAAATCTGTAAGCTCCTCCGCATTTTCATTAAATACACATTGCAGTGCATTTGGTTGAAAATATATACCGACAGTGTTAAAGGTACCCGCCAGGCTGATCTCTGCATACCGGGTAGTTTGTCCGAACAAAAAGAGCTCAGGTAGCTGTTTCTCCTGTTGATAAAATGTTCCATTATCCGCATGCTGATAAATTATGCCGGGGCAGCCATCTGCCATAGTTCTGAATGTTTTCTGCTGTTCATTTTCTGAACTGCCTTCTAACGTCCAAAAATACCTGACAACAGATTGCAAAGCAGGTGGCGGCATTATTGTTTGAAACAGCATGTTAAGCGAGATGTAATCCTTTATTATCTACAAAAGTAAATATACGGGATTAATCCAAATATTTTGAATCGCCTAACATGCTGAATTACTCATTATACATTTTCCAATCCGTATTTTTTTAACACATGCTGTGGTACTCCTTCCCATTTACCGGGTGCGTTTCCCTGGTAACCCAGGTCCTGGATCCCCATTTTACTTGTAAAAAAACCAATGGCTGTAAGCTCGCGCATTTTATTAAAAAAGGCAACTCCCTGTTGCATTGCGGGTTTTGCCATCATGGGGTAAGCAATCTCATCCAGTAATGTGGTTTGTTGTTTTGCAGTGCAATCTATAAAGGCGTTGCTATACCTGTTCAGGCACTGTACATCAAGCCAGCGAAGCCCGCCGCGCATTGGTAATTGGTGTTCGGGTTCGTCCTTTACAATAAACTCAATAAAATCGGTAACCTTTGCATCAGAAGCACAGCCGCTTTTGGCATCCTTTGGTATAATAAGATCAGCCAAAATGGTAATTGTTGCCAATTCATGCTGATTAAAAAATGTTTCCTTTAGTATTGTTTCATCTCTTGTAACCTCAAAATCCTGTCGCCCTGTTTTATCTGTCTTTATATCACTTTTATTTTCACCAGGTGTTTTGCAAGCGGCTAAAAGTGTGCCTGCTGAAAGTGTACCGATGCCTATTGCTTTTAAACTATCTCTTCTGTTCATGATCTGGTTTGTTTTGGGTTAAACATTTTGTTTTTTGCGCTGGTCAATAATATATTCAGCAGTTCGCATTGCAAGTGCAAGGATTGTCCATGTTGGATTTTTTTCAGACTGTTGGGTAAAAACAGAACCATCTGTTACAAACAGGTTTTTACAATCGTGCGTTTGCCCCCATTTATTTAAGGCTGACCTTTTAGGATCATCACCCATACGGACCGTACCAACTTCATGAATTCCTTTACCCGGCTTATCCAATCCATAGTTTGTTTCCGGCCCTGCAGGCTGCATCAACGGGATCCCACCCATCTCTTTTATAACAGCTTGCGCTGTTTGCTGCATATGTTTTGCCTGGTTTATCTCATCCGTATTCCATTTGTACCTGAACCGCAAAACCGGGATGCCATATTTATCTACCACCGTTGGATCGATCTCACAATAATTATCTTCCCTCGCAGTAGCAGTACCGTGACAGCCGAAACCCGCCATTGTGCCGTAAAAGCGGCGATAGTCATTTTTAAGTGTAGCGCCATAGCCGCCACCGGGCTTCATTTTTCCGTCTGCACCGGGTAAATAGCCGTTTAAATAAGGTACTGTTGTTCCTTCAAAGCCAAAATAGCCGCCATAGCCGGGCATCATCATGCCGCCAAATATTTCAAGGTGATATCCTCTGGGGAAATCCAGCTTCTTATTATCCAGCCACCATGGCGCATAAAGATGCAGGCTGCCCACGCCATCTTCATTAAATCTCTCCCTATCTAATAGCTGCGGTAAAATAGCTACTCCTGCTCCCTGTGTTGAGTCGTGCAGATATTTACCAACTACATTGCTGCTATTGGCCAATCCATTGGGATGTTGCGTCGATTTTGAATTGAGCAGTATCCTTGCCGACTCACAAGTACTTGCCGCCAGTATTACAGTTTTGGCATTTACCTGGTATTCCTGCATGTCGTCTTTACTAATATAGGACACACCTGTAGCCACTCCCTCATTATTTGTCAGTATTTCACGAACAACCGAATTTGTTAACACCGTAAGATTCCCGGTTTTCAGAGCCGGGATCACCAGGCATGATGAGGCGGAGAAATCGCCGTAGATCTTACAGCTGCGGTTACATTGCCCGCAAAAGAAACAGGCTCCCCTATCCTTATTGCCCGGCAAAGGTGCAGTAAGCACTGAACCACGGCCAGCTATTACCTTAATCCCCAATCTTGTAGCCGCTTTTTTTACAAACAGCTCATTAAGGCGGGGTTTTGGAGCGGGAAGAAAGATGCCGTCAGGGTCGTTTTCCATGCCTTCCATTGATCCATAAACACCAATCAACCGGTCTACCTTGTCATAATAAGGTTTGATCTCGTCATAAGTTATTGGCCAATCGTCACCAACATCATAGTTGGTTTTACATTTAAAATCTTTTGGACCCATGCGTAATGAGATGCGTCCCCAATGGTTAGTTCGCCCACCCAACATTTTAGCGCGGAACCATTGAAATTCTGATCCATCCTTTTGCGTGTAAGGCTCCCCTTCAATTTGCCAGCCACCATACGAGGCATCAAAATCGCCCATAGGGCGGGTAGCGTTGCCACCCCTCCGCGGTGACTCATAAGGCCATTTCAATTGCTGCGAATCTTTTGCGGGGTCAAAGAATGGCCCGGCCTCCAGCATTAACACCTTTATTCCGGCATTTGCCAGTACATAACCAGACATACCGCCGCCAGCACCCGAACCGATAATGACCACATCATATACGGTTGATAGTTTTTTTATCTGCATTTTATTAATGATTTAGGTAAGATCAGGCCATTCTACCGGCTTTTTCAACTAGATTTTTTGTGGCTGTAACTCCTGCGTAGTCATCCAGGTATTTCGCGTCCTGGCTATACATTTTTAACAAGCCGCCTTCATATTCAATACTTACCCAGCCATTAAAGCCCGAATCTTTAATGATCTTAAACATTTTATAAAAATCTGTTTCTGCATCATCGCCCGCTGTGGTAAAAAAATGTGATTTAGCGTGAACACCCTTTGCAAAGGGCATCAGTTCGGTTATGCCTTTGTATTTATCATATTCTTCCAGGCATTTTGTTTTCATATAGCCTGCAATATCATTGGTTTCGGGTTTGGTGCGGTTTATACAAAAATTACCAAAATCGGCCAGTGTGCCACAGTGTTTGCTGTTAACCTGTTTCATAACACCGGCAAGCCATGCAGCGTTGCAGGAAATGCCTACGTGATTTTCTACAATAACATCAATATGCTGTTTACTGCCATATTCTATTAATTTACCCAGACTATCAACCGCAGCCTTTGCAACGTCCGCAGGCGCACCCTCACCCTCTACATTAACCCTGATCATCGGGCAGCCTAAAGTTGCGGCGGCGTCTATCCATTTATAATGGCCTTCTACAGCTTTTAGGCGTACAGCTTCGTTTAAATCGCCCAATACCCCTTCACCATCCACCATAATGCGCAGGTTATAGCTCCCGGCATCTGCCGAACGTTTTTTAAGATCATTTAAAAACTGCTGATCTCTTGCCTTGTCTGCAAAAAACATGGAACAATAATCCAGACCTGAGATCCCCAGCTCTTTTGCCTTCGCTGCAAAATCAAGCGGGTTAAGCTTTTGGGTCCAAAACTGGCTGGCAAAAGAAAACTGGGAAATGGATATTTTAAAAAACAGTTCTTTACTTGTATCGGCAAACAAAGATCCGGGTAAAGCGGCGGCTAAACCTAAACCTGTCGCGCCCACCGCGGCTTGTTTTACAAAGTGTCTTCGGTTAATTTTCATTCTAATTGGCTTAATGGTTAATTCTATTTAGTGAATTTTACAAAATGAAGATAAAAAGAATATTCTATTATTTAGTAATTTTTACTAAATAATTATTTTCATTAAAAATTAAGCTTAGGAATGCTACTTTTATGGCATGAAAACGCAGGCAGAGTTTGAAGATTTTGTACATAACGGGCATCTGCACTATGTACCCCATGTGTCATTAGACTGTGCAATTTTTGGATACCACGAACAACAATTAAAACTGCTGCTCATAAAACATAAAGCTATTAACGGCTGGTGCCTGCCTGGCGGCTACATTAAACGCACCGAAAAACTGGTAGAAGCAGCTAACCGGAATGTTAAGGAACGAACCGGCATTGATAATTTATTTTTACAGCAATTTAAAACATTTGGCGATCCGGACCGTGCCCGGCTCGCAGAGTTTGATGAAGAAGTATGGTTTAAGGCAACCGGCCTAAGGATCACAAAAGACAGCTGGCTGATAGATCAAACCATATCAATAGGCTTTTATGCTATAACAGATTTTTCAAAAACCGTTTTGCAGACAGACATAATGACTACAAAGTGCGCATGGTTTGATATAAATGAGCTGCCTAAGCTGGAATTTGACCACGATGAAATGGTTAAAGAAGCATTGCATACTATGCGGGTACAGCTTTACCACTACCCTATAGGCTACAACATGCTACCCGAAAAATTCACGCTTACCGAGATCCATGCGCTTTACGAAACATTATCAGGCAAAAAGTTGGACGTAAGTAATTTTCCAAAAAAGCTGATGGCGCTTGGGCTTTTGAAAAAGCTGGATGAGAAACGGAGCATAGGGCCGCACCGCTCGCCGCATCTTTATATTTTTGATAAAGAAAAATATGAAGCAGCGTTAAAAAATGGGGTGGTTTTAAGCTGATCTCAGTCGCCCTCTTCCAGGCGTTTTAATACGTAAGGCGCAATAATACTTTTTGCACTTTCAGGGCTGGGATGAATGCCATCAGGCACGTATTTAAGGTAGAGATCTTTTCCCTGGTCAAGGATCCTTTGCCAATGCGGATAGTGATCAATTAACAGCAGTCTTCGGTCAACTGCCACCTGCCTGTACATTTCGTAATAGGCAGTAAGATTTGGTCTTGCCTCCGCATGTACGTTAATGGGGATATCCATCACCTGTAATATTACCTCGCATGCCGGATTATATAATTTAATCCTGTCGATCATATAAATCAAATTAAGCCGGGCTAACGCAGGCGATGTCTTATAATTAAGGAAAGCATCATTCATCCCAAACTCAATCATCACTGCATCAGGTTTTTTGTTGATCACACTATCTTCCAGGTTTTGTATGCCCCAGCCAGACCACATGGCACTTTTGGCAGCATTGAGCACTGTTAAGTTTCCACCGTATTTTTTATTTAGTCCAGTGCCTATAGAATCAACCCAGGCCCGGCCGCCATCTCCGGCAGTAAGGCTTGTTCCATATACCACCAAAACCTGGTGTTTACCTTTTCGTAAATTTTTAACCAATTGCGATTGTGCAAAAACGTGTGAGGATAAAAAGATAGCTATAACAATGATCTTAAAGACTAATGATTTCATTTTTCAAATATAAATTCTGCGACGATCTATTTAGATTTAAATGTTACAATTTATTTGACGATGTATAAACTACGCCATTTAACCCCACTCAAATCTTTTTATCTTATTAATAATAAAAAACTGCGTTCTTCATACCCTACATTACTACCTCAAACCCACATTTCCTATTAATTAACAAATCACCACTGTGAATTAAGCGTATCAGCAAAAAAAATTCTTTTTTTTCATTAAAGCCCTGTGTTAAAGAAACAGGGCTTTATGCCTGGGTCCCGCTTGTGATCAATACGTATTGTTTTATACATAACATATTTATAATCAGATATTTACAATATAATATATATATTTACCTTCGTAATATATCGCCTATACTATTTATTGCAGCAGCCTAAACATCGGCTAATGATACCTATTTACAGATCGTTTTCAATTGACTAAAGATTAACCAATAACTAATAACTGATTATTAACCTTTAATTATTACTTTATGAAAACAAAATTAAACGCTTACCTGCTCACCAGCGTATTGGCTGCATTGTTTGCCTTATCATCCTGCCGTAAGGAAAACAAACTCGATTATGCCCCTGCTTCTGCCGACCTGTCTTCAAAAAACAAACAAAGCTCACTTGCTGTAACAGCGGCAACATTTAAGGTGGTTGGCTATTTACCCAGTTGGGAAGGCGATGTAAACGCCATTCAGTATAGCAAGCTAACGCACATTAACTATGCATTTTTAACTCCAACTACCAGTGGGGGATTAAATCCGCTCGACAACCTGTCTAAATTCACCAGCCTGGTAACTACCGCTCATAACAACAATGTTAAGGTAATGATCTCCGTTGGAGGTGGCGGAGGCGGCGACGCTTTTCATACCATTGTAGCCAGCGCAAGTTTACGCACGGCCTTTGTGAATAACATGGTTGGCTTTGTGAACCAGTATAATGCAGACGGTGTTGATGTTGACTGGGAATTCCCATCGGCAGGCACCGAAGCCAGTAATTTTTTATTGATGATGCAGCAGCTGGCTACTGCTATGCATAACGGGGGCAAGCTTTGTACCATCGCTGTAATTTCAACGGGCGCCACTTATATTACAAGCGGCATGTTTACCGCGCTTGATTGGCTTAACATAATGGATTATGATGATAATAACTTCCAACATTCTACCTACCAATCAGCGGTTGATTGCCTGAACTACTGGAGCGGCCGCGGCTTACCGCTCGAAAAGACCATTTTAGGTGTGCCGTTTTACGGGCGCGATAACAGGTATGATTATTTAACCGTTAATTATAACGTAATTCTATCACAAGGAGGCAGTCCTAATTCAGATACTTTTCAAACTATTGGCTATAATGGCATTCCTACTATAACCAGCAAAACCAACCTGGCTTTTAACAATGGAATTGGCGGCATGATGTTATGGGAGTTAGCAGGCGATGCTACCGGTGCAAATTCGCTGCTATCTGCCATTAACCAGGTGGTAGTTGCCCATGCCGGTGGCGGCGGGACTACAAACCCTCCTATTGGGCAAACCATCACCCTAAAGGGATTTAACAGCAAATACGTAAGTGGTGAAAATGGCACACAGGCTATGACCTGTACCCGTGTCACAGCATCGGCATGGGAAACGTTTACCGTTGTTGATGCCGGCGGTGGTAAAATTGCACTGCGCAGCATGGGTAAATACGTGTCATCAGAAAATGGCACACAAGCCATCACCTGTAACCGTACCTCCTTTAGCGACTGGGAAAAATTTGACTGGGTACCAACAACCGACGGAAAAGTTACCCTAAGAGGCAACAATGGAAAATTCATTTCGAGCGAGAATGGCACACAGCCTATGACCTGTACCCGCACTACCGCATCGGGATGGGAAGCTTTTGGAATAAATCAATAGTTTAACCAATATTATCCTCTACCTATAAAGGCTGGTGTAAAAATTTACACCAGCCTTTTTTAAAGCACTGTTTTTTATGGGACTCCAGGTTATTTAAAATCCAAGTCCCCGATATAAACGGTACCGTTCGATTCTTTTTTCATTTGTAATACAATAATTTCCTTTTTCTCCTGCGGGGTACCGTAGTGAGTAAATAGCTCAGCCATAATGGTGGTAGGACCGGCAATGGTAGCTTGCCTGTCGCCATAATAGTTGATCTCAATTTTATAGGTACCTTTTATGGCATTTTTTAATAAAAATTGCTCCGGGCCAAAACCTTGTGTCATATCATGCGAAATGCGCCCGCCAATTTCTGTACGATTATGGCTGTAAAAACATTTTTCATTATTAGGGTCAGTTACCCACAAATCAATATCGGTATTATTCATATTCCAGTCCATTACAATCCGGATATCTACCGGTAAGGGTTTGATAACTGCTTTAGGGATCAGCGAAAGATTAAGCTTTCCTTTATTTAAGGCGATGATCCTGTTTATTTCGGGCAGAAAGACCTCCTGGATCCCGTTATAAAGATTATCAGCTTCAGCAGTGTAGCTTTTTGTCATGGCAGCATAAAGTACGTCCAGCGCTTTCTGATGCTCACCTGCATCTTCCAAAGCCAGTCCGTAATCACGATAACTTTGCGGATCTAAAGGGCGCAGTTCGGTTACTTTTTTAAAGGCAAATACCTCTCCGTCAAAATCCCCCAATTGCTTCAGTTTATAACCCAGCATTTTGTAAAGCTCATAACTGCCTAAATCCAATTCAGCTAAATTGCTTAAGATTCGCAGGCCCAATTCTTTGTTGCCGGTTTTTATAAAATAGTCGGCTACATCAAAATAATAAACAGGATTACTACTAAATGCATTTCTTAACTCTAAATATTTTTGATACCGGTTAGCCTTAACAGTATTTTGGAGCGATTTCAAATAATCGGTAACAACAGATTTATAGGTAATATTAATAGCTTCATCTTTTTCTGTGTCATTAATAACAGTGTCAGCAGAAGTTTTCTTTGCTTTTTTAGTTGTTATTACAATTGCGCCATTTCCGGCACGAGAGCCATATATTGAAGCCGCAGCTGCACCCTGCAATACGATTACCGATTCAATATCATTTGGATTAACGTCAGACTTATCAGCAGAGATCGTCCCATCAATAATATATATTGCTTGCTGGCCATTCCCTACACCAGAGGCACCACGAATACGTACTTCGTTGTTCATACCAGGAGCTGCTGCAGATTGCGACATTACCTGTACCCCAGCTACTTTTCCTGCCAGGGCAGTGTTTATATTGGGTTCGCGCACTGCGTTCAGGTCGGGAGCCACAACCATTTGGTCGGCATTTGAGCTGGAATTCATTGTTATTGTTTGTACCGAACCAGTAACAGATGTTTTTCTTTGTGTTCCGTAACCTACCACCACCACTTCATTTAAATTATTAGCAGAAGCTTGTAAAGTAATGGTGCCCACTGAATTACCTCTTACAGTAACCTCTTTCGTCCGGAAACCAATAAAAGATATTGTCAATACATTACCGGGCCTTAAATTAAGGGAAAACTCTCCGTTTGAATTGGTTTGGGTTCCTTCCTGAGTGCCTTTGATTCGTATAGTAACACCGGGCAAGGGCTGTCTGTCATCGCTACTGATAATCTTCCCGGTAAATTGTGAATGGCCCGACCCTGTTTCTTGAATAGTTCTAACAGGCCGCGCAGGTGGGTTTACCGGCGCTTTTTTTGCCTCAACTATTTTTGGTTGAATATCTCTACTCCACCATTGGCTTAGCTCCTTTTCCATATTTTCCGCAACGCTAACGTTTTCTCTTTGTGGCGGAGAGTTGTTAGCACCCCTTTGTTTCATAATTGCATTATATTCCGCCTGCAATTCAGCGGGTGGTTCAATACCATATTGGATATAATCGTTTATTGTTTCTAAAACAATAAGGGAAGTGTTACGGGTAACAATGCCAAACCGCTTTCCCAACGATTCAATGTCCTGCCTGTTGGCGTTGTAATTGATGTCCAGTTCACTGATCTTTTTCTGTGCCCAAAGTTTGGCTACATCAACATCTTCAACTGCGTTTTTTGACAGATCGAGCGTAACCACTTTTTCGTAGGTTACATTATCACCATAGCCATATTGTAAAATAATTGTTTGATTAGGATTGCGTGTGATGCCTGCTATTGAGAATACATGGCTTACAGCGACAGGCAAAGAAGGATAATTTTCTTCGACTGAACTACCTGCCTTTATTCCTAAAAAACGCAATGGTTGGGTTGTTAAACTTTTTAGCGCCTTGTCATTGTCATCCCTGGTTAAATCTATAAGCTCGCCATGTGTTTTGAGGGCGATCAGTTTCAGGTTACTATAATCTGCCGAAGCTGATGAATTAATGCAATAAACAGGCTTATTAATCAATTTCAATGACCTTTCACCAAAAGTTTGATGTCCGTCGCTCATTAATAAAAACTCATCCACCGGGTATTGAGATAAATTGATCTTCCCAAAATCAGTAGCGCCATCGTATGTGATATGCTCCAGGTCGTTTTTAAGCTCCGGCCAATTACCATTGTTTATGGTATAAACCTTAGTATTTATAATGGCGTTGCTAAAGGCTACTAAAGTAATTTCGGCATTATTTATCTTTTTTAAATAAGCATCCAACAGGGCAAATTCCTTTTTGCTATCCCGGTTTGCACCGCTTAATGATGCATCCCACAACAAACCGATCCGGTGCGGAACAGGTTTATTTATAGCTTGGGCCTGTAAAGTAGTGTTGATAAAATAATAATACTTGTTGCCTTGCGCCTGGATCATTACTTCGTTAGCGTCAAGTGGTTTAGGGATCGAAAACGACAAAGAATGATCAGGAGTATAATTACTTTTTTCAATAGAAGCAGAATAAGTATTTTGATGGTTATCAAACTGCAGGTTATCGCCATTTGAGTTATCTGTAACCGGCGCTGCCACACTTTGAATTACAGATGCGTTAAGCGAAAATTTCTCTACCGTATCTTTTACATTCAGCGGTAAGGTAAATTTAAGGTTTCCGTTATCTGCCAAAGGGATCTCTTCCTCATAGCCAATAATTACCGTGCGGGTACTGTGCGGGTTAATCGGATAGATGCGGGTGCGAAAAGTGTTACCTTCTACTTTTTCCAGCAAACCCGGATCAATTCTCCTGCGTTCAACTGCTTCAAAAACAACGGTGCCCTTTCCCCTGTCAACAGGAACCGCTTCGCGCATTTTGCCGTTAATATCCAATGCATAACGGCTTACACTTACACCATCTTTAAGCGGGAACATCAGTGTACCTTCTAAAATCCGGGAAGTAGAATTATAGAACGTCATTTGCCAGGTAGTACGGCTGATGTTACCGTAAATGGCAACATCAATTTTTAGCTGCTGGAGCTTTACCCCGTTATTGCTTTTCCCATCTACAGTAAGTTGCGGGGTTTGGGCGCAGGCGATCGATATTTGTAATACTAAAAGTACAGTTACCGATAAAAGGAAGGAGTTTAGTCTTTTCATGGTTTGCTTATTTTCCTAACAGATGCAAGGATTAAAGACATTCCATAAATGATTTAAAAAAAAATATTTTCCGCTGAGTTTTTCTAAAAACGCACGAGGGAGGCGCAAAGTTCTGCGTCTCCCTCGTGCAAATCAGGCATATTTGCGCTGTAAAAGTTGATCTGGCTATTTTTTCAGAGTGACCTTGCCTAACCTGTCTGTCATCATTTCGGTAAACCACAGATTGCCTTCATAATCTTTTCTTATCCGGTGCATCATCACCATCCTGCTCGGAACAACGTGTGTGGTAAATGGCACGCCTGTAACAGCTACACCACAAGCCTGCCTGATTGATTTATCAAACTTTACAATATAATCATTGCCCTCTGGCTTTGGGTTATTGAAGTCTACATACACCTGCACCCACAGGTTCATTTCATCATCAAAGCATAAAGAGGCCAGGATATCATTTTTTTGAATAGCCGGAACCGGGTATTCGCTGATGTTACCATGGGCATCTATTTTCCCTATCTTAACGCCAGCCTCCTGGGTAAACCACATACAATTTTCTACCGGGTCATTTATTACAGCAATGGGCCGGCTGCCTGTAGTTGGGATAGCATATTCTTTTACCTTACCATCAGGTGAGATGTTAAGAATACAATTACCCAATAGTTCTGTACCCCACATCCCGCTGCCATTTCCGGCATTCAGGAATATTGGTAACGAAGCCAGCGTGTCCAGTTGAAAGTGCGTAACCTTACCATCCGGCGAAATTTTTCCTATGGTGCTGGTACGTTTCCCGGTAAACCAAATGGTTTCACCATCGGCATCAAGACTAATGCCATGCGGGGCGGTATTAACGGGATGGGTATGATCACTGCCGGTATAGATCTTCACGTCAATACTTTGAACAACGTTCCCGCTTTCATCAAGCCGTACTACGTGGCCGGAAAATTCAAGTGATACCCAAAGATGTCCTTTTTTATCAATCAGCAGTCCATGCGGTCCGCTTTTATCAGGCATATTATAATACACCAGTAATTCACCAGCGTAATTAAATTTAGCCACCTTGTGCATGTTTTGGCCGGTAACAAAAATAAATTCTTTATTAATTACCAGTTCATGTGTTGACCCCGGCTTTTCGCCCTTACTGAGCGGCCAGTCTAAACTAAACTCTGTAATATTAGCATTTGTTGAGGATCCGGTTGTTGTAACCGGCATTCCGGGCATATTCATGTCCATTTTTATGTGATTTAGGTTTTAGGCGAGTGTTTATTCAGCCTGTGATTAATGATTTAAAACAATGCAATTTAGGTAAAATATATACTTATATAAACGATTTTGTCTTAAAATTTCTTCTCAGATCTTAAAGAAAACAAAGTATCTTTTTACTTTTTATGGTATTGCTCCAACAAACACCGGTTGAGGCTCACGGCAAATTAAAAGCCTCATTGAACATTTGAGTAAAACACAACAGAAAAAATTGGTAGCTTTAATTGCACAGATAAAAGAATTGCTGCCAAAAAATAAAATAAATGTCGACTGTCAATATTAAAAGAGCTGATACAGTAAAGGATTTTTAACAAGGAAAAGCATTGTTTGAAGAATATGCAGGTTCACTAAATTTCGATTTGGGATACCAGGACTTTAAAAAAGAATTAAGCACGATTGCCCAACAATACAAAGAACCGGATGGAGCTTTGCTTTTGTGTTTTTTTGATAATGAAAATGCAATAGGCTGTGCTGGCGTTCGTAAATTTGCTGAAGGAATAGCAGAACTTAAACGGCTTTACGTAAAGCCCGGTTACAGAAGCCTGAAAATAGGAAAACGACTATTGGAATCGGCAATTGATACAGCAAAACAGTTGAATTATAAATCCATCAGGCTGGACACCGTACCGGGACAAACAAAGGCACAGGAACTATATCATTACTTAGGGTTTTATGAAATAGAACCTTACAGGTATAGTCCGATAGCAGGAACCATTTATTTTGAGAAAATATTGGGGGAAGAGGCCTAGCAAATAGAGGATCTTGCAACTAGCGATACTATACAATTATCTAGTTATTGCCTTTTTACATTTAATTAAAAAAAAATGGCTGACTCTCATTAACAGCCACTTAATACACATGAGATTGTCTAACTACATGAATCACTCACCCGATTTTTACTACTGTATATCTATCGTTAAAATAAGGATAACTTTTAGCTTTTAAAAGCGCATTATGTTTTATATGAGTAATGAAATCCATTTTGAACTTACTCTAATAATAGCGGATGAATTAATTATTGTTTCTATCATACTTTGATACCAATTATTTTCAAGAGCTTGAGCCTCTTACAATAAGATCACAAAAAAGCACAGTAGTAATGAAGATTACCATGCTTTTTATGAAATTATTATGTTGCTGATTTCCGGATAAATTGAACCATTGATCATCTGATTCTGCTCCGTTGATCATAACATTCCGAAACACTTTAACCAAGCTTAGTTTCTGTGCTTCAAAATGTGTATTTTATACTATTGAATGAACCTGTAGCCCGGAATGGCCAAACCTACTGGAATATCTAATATTTATTTAATAAATAAAATACTATTATTACTGTAACAGCAACCACTAATTGAACTTCCAAGTAAGATGCATTACCCGTTGATTACTAATAAAATACCGTAAAAACACCCTTTTATTTAAATATTATTTATTTAAATTTATTCCACCAAATCTTATTGTATATGTTCCCGACATTGTTCCATACTTCGTTCATCAACTTATTATTAAATCGATGATATAATGAGAAGTTTGACCAGCCTTTTCCTGTTGCTATTTCTAACGATACAAGGTTTCGGGCAAACTACAACAGGTCATTTTTATGCTGCTAACAATATGCAATATGGTTTTAGTATTAAAGCCTCTTTATTGTTCGATACCCAGAAGCATAAAAGGAACCCATATTTCAGACTCGGCGCCGATGTTGGTGTTGGATCAACCTTTATAGACAGCTGGCTGTACGAATCAGCGAACGTTGAGTTTCAACTATATAATTTTGGTTTGGGTACGCGGAGTAATGACGATCAACTCTATCCAGCCAACTTTGAAATATTACCCGCATTAACATTGACCGCAGGTTGGCCTAACCGTTTACATGGTATACAGGACCCTAACCGATATGTCAATTTATATTACTTCTCAAATTATGCAAGGCCTGCCCTCCAAAACCCATTCGATCATTCCATTTCTGTTGGTACTGTTGTATCCCTGGTTACTGATCCTGAAAAGAAAATACAACGTATTGGTTTTATTGATCTGAACATTGCCGGGGGCTTTCAGTTCGCTTATTACAACGACGGCTCAGTTCCATTTAAACAGCTCGCGTTGGGCGATGCCTTTGACCGGTACCAAACAGGCGGCGGGATGCTGATTTACAACGGGCCGAGAAATACCTTAATAAATGAAGTTGAGCTTGCCTATCATAAATACACAGGCTACTCGCAAAGTACCTTCGAGGCTTCCAATAAATTGTATGTAGCTTTTATGGATTATTTTGATAAGGACCAACGGCAATTTAACCGCAGCTTGTTTGATTTAAGCCTGGGGAATCCATTTCGCGGCTATGGGCTTCAAATTCAGCAATATAATTCTGTGAGGTTAGATTTACAACACGATATTCATACTGAAGTATTGGATACTTATCATATGGTGCCTTATACCCCGGCATATTATACCATTGGTTTAACTTATTATGGTTTAATACAACAAACGGGACTGAAATGAAAAAAAAATTGATCATCATTGCGTTGCTTAGCTGGCTGTTTCTTTTCAATGGCTGTAGCCAGTTTGCCTATAAAACGCTTCCTACGCCAGCCAGCGTCCCAACCAACTGGAAACCAATCAGGCTGGATAGCTCCTATGATTTTTATTACCGCGCGATAACTTCGGAGGATAAACCTATTGAAGGAACAGATAAAGTCCAAAAAGTATTAGGGTTACATGATGACAAAACCTCGATGAATCCTGGGGTAGTAGGAACAGGCGCCCAAAACAAAAAAATTATAGAGATCGAATATTTGTGGATTTCGCAAACTGAAAAAACGGTAGTATATATATCAACAGTTGCTGACCGGTATCAGAACCGGTACAGTGATCTTTCGCGCTTTGCCGGGCTTGATCATCCCAATGGCGCCGATTTCAGGGTGTTTTTAATTGGTAGCGTAGATGATTCAGATCCAAATCAGTTTATATTTTATGCTGACGACGGCATCCATACCGATAATTGGACTGTGGATAAAAGTGGCGACCAGCTTACTCTGCTCCGCGTGGCAGAAAAACGCTATGCTTCCTATGAGAATGTGTATGAGATAAATGATGCGCTGTATAACGGTATGACTTTTCATAAACAAAACGACTGGCATATTATTTTTATGGAAAAGGACGCGCAGAATAAAGCAAATCAAGAAAGTATAAATAATAATACGTTTTATTATGTGCAGGATGGAACGAAGTTTCAGCTCTTTATCCCTTTTACAACAAACACACTTTTTTTTAAAGATAAGTATGTAATCTACCGGGCAGACCGAAAAGCTAAATAATTAGATGTATACAAAAAATGAACAATAAACTGAATTTATAAATAATCAAAACCAACCTGTCATGATTTACTTTTTTCTGCTCCTTATTTTTAGCGCACTGGTCATCATCATCGGGAAAAAATCATCGATGTTACGTACCGAAATTTTTAACATTGCTAACTTTCAGCAATTAACAATCACAAAAGGCATCAAAAAACCGAGGCCGGCCTACAGTCTTGGGCGGACTCAACTCGCTTTTTGGACTGTTATCATCGTAAGCTCGTTTATTTATACCATCTTCCCGGGGTTACTAAAAGGCGCTATTTCTGTGCCAGATATTGACCCTGTCAATTTACTGTTATTGGGAATAGCCGGGGGTACAACTGCTGTTGCAAAAGTGATTGATACCAGCCAGCAAAATAACCAGGGCGATGCGGTTCCCCAGCAGGATATCCCCTCAAAAGGCTTTTTTATGGATATCATTTCAGATGAAAAGGGTGTAAGCATTCACCGTTTACAAAACGTGATATGGATAATAGTTGTCGGATTTATTTATATAGCGTCAGTTCATCAAAAGCAAATTTTGCCTGATCATTCCGTTATCAATAACCAGCTGCTAGGCCTTATGGGTATAAGCGCAAGCGCTTACCTGGGCCTGAAAACATCTGAAAACAAAAATGCCCCGGTAACTCCATCCAGTGTTAATGCAGGCGCAACGGTAAATGGCATTACGTCCAATATTTCAGCCGACACAAAATCCCTGTTAGCCCAGGATAAACAAGGCTCTTTATAAACTACTATTAAGTTTTACTTTAAACCTAATCAACCAAAACCATCATGAATATTCATTTTAAACCAATTTATTTCCGTAAGCCAGTGGTAGCATTTTTGTTGGTTATCACATTACTTACAAGCAGCTGCGTTACTTTTCGGGTCCAAACTCATAAACAGGAAGGTACCGAATATCAAAGTCATCCCATCAATGTTTATTTATGGGGAATTCTTCAAAGCCCGAAGGCAGTAACCACACCGATATGTGATTCGCTGGGGTCTCCCGGAATGTCGGAAGTTTATTTAAGAAGGAATTTTGGCCAATATCTTATAGGTGTCGTAACACTCGGCATCTGGAGCCCTGCCAAATTATATTGGAAATGCAGCAAACCTTGCCCTAAAACCGGAAAAATGTAATGCTATGAAAATTATTAAAACAAATCAAACGAGCTGGCAAAACCGGCATCAGACGTTTACAGAAGATATTAAAAACCTTTATGAATTAGGGGATGAACCAGATATGGACGCGCTTAGTGGTTATAATGACGCCACAAAAGGTTTTTTAAATATGATCAGCGAAGCCATCGCTACGCAAACTCCCTTACGCTCACTCGGCGCCGGTTGGTCATGGACGAAGATTGCAACAGTAAATAACGGAATTATGCTGGACACTAAACCGCTTAATACCCGTTTCGATGTTACCCAAAATAGTGTGGCAGCCGGCTATGGAGGCGATCCAAATTACCTGCTTTTTGCACAAAGCGGGATGAGTATCCAGGAGATCGGCGATTATTTGAAAGATAAAAACCAATCGTTAAAAGCATCCGGAGCCAGTAACGGACAAACAATAGCCGGCGCTATTGGTACAGGTATCCATGGTTCGGCGTTTGATTTTGGCGCAGTTCAGGAATGCGTTGTTGGTATACATTTAATTGTTGGCCCTAACCGGCACGTATACCTGGAGCGAAAAACGGCGCCGGTGGTTTCAGCCGCGTTTATAAGTAATATACAGGCTGAGTTTATTCAGGACGATGATCTTTTTAACGCTGCATTGGTAAGTTTTGGCAGTTTTGGAGTTGTACATGGCGTGATGATAGAAACAGAAAAGATCTTTTTGCTGGAAACATACATGACGCGTATGCCTTATGACGATTCTTTAAAAAACATCATGCAAACGCTTGATTTTACTAACGCCAATTTGCCATGCGGCACTGAGAGGCCCTATCACTTTGCGGTTTTATTGAATCCTTATGATATGGACAAGGGGGCTTACGTAACTACAATGTATAAGCGGGACTATAACAATACCTATTCGCCGCCAGTTGACAACGAAGCCGGCATTGGGCCGGGTGATGACGCCCCGGCTTTTATTGGTTTACTAACAGAATCGATACCCGCGTTGGTGCCTGTACTGGTGAACAAAGTTCTTGGCGCAAGCCTATCGTTGAGTAAAGTTGATTCGCAAAACAATCCCATCCCACAATTTGGCACCATGGGCGAAATTTTTAACAATACCACGTTAAGAGGCAGGCTCCTGAGCGCTGCAGTGGGCTTTTCTATCGCCAATGTGAACCAGGTTATTCAGCTGATGATGAGTACAAATTCCAGCATTGGTCCATTTCCCGGCCTCTTTTCTTTCAGGTTTGTTAAAAAGACACAGGCTACAATGGGGTTCACTCGTTTTGATCAAACTTGTGTAATGGAGCTCGACGCATGTTATTCCAGCAGCGTTTATAATTTCTATACACAGGTTTGGAAAATGTTGGAAGACAACGATATTCCATTCACCTTTCATTGGGGAAAGGTAAATGAACTGTACCCAGCCCGAATAAATAATATGTATGGAGCAGCTGTAACATCATGGCAAGCAGCACGTAACCAATTGCTTGACCCCAACACTATTAAAGTATTCACCAATCCAATTCTGCAGCAATGGGGTCTAGCTTAGTTCGAAAATGTGTTTGTATCCTTGTTGTTTGCTGCATTTCAATGAAAATTGTTTGGGCACAAACGTCTGAGCAAATTATTACTGAAATAAATGCAGTAAATACAAAAGTTGTAAATACCCCTTGCGTCACCGGCACAGGTATGCTGATCTCTAATAAAGCCATGAATACCTTTCTTTCTAACAAGGTTAGCTCATACCTTTCAGATAATTATGATCTTTCGCTTTATAAAAATTACATTACTATAGATGCCACAGAAGGGAGCATAACAATCAACCATAATTTTCATCAACCGGTTGATAGCGACGATTGGGTGAGGTCATTTATTGTTATCGGCGCGAGAGCCAATATCGCAAATACCTATACCGGAAATTTCACGAATAAGTACACCAATAACCAGTTAGGCTTCGCCTTGCAAAAAACATGGATGGGAAAACCCAAAACCGGGTATGATAACTGCGGAGCCCAAAAAATGAATATGGACGCAGGCAGGGCCATATTAGTTCAAGATATAGCTGCGAAGATACGTACAAAGGTGGCCGTCTTTGAAAATAGCTTGGCTTCCTTAAAGCCAGCTGATGTTCCCGGGCAGGATTTAAAAATCGTAAAAACTACCCTGCGGCTTAATTTCTATGCTGCTCTTAGAGATGAATATCTTCAAAGCTTTTCACAAGGACAGTCTGAACTTTTGATCAATACCAACAATTATAAACTGGTAAGCGACTGCTGGACAACTTTTGGGGTTTATTTGCCGGTCATTCCGCAAAAATTTGAAATAGTAAACATGAATAATGGAACAAGATCCAGATATAATTATCCTTTTCAGGTTTTTGTTACCCATACCCGTTTTTGGGACAGCCCTAAAGCAGGTCGATTCTTTTTGACTTTTACAGCTAAAACAACTATCAGCAACAGCGTACAAGGAGGCAATCCCGACTTATTGACTACCTCTTACGGTGAGTTTGCCGGGCCTTACAACAATTATCTTACCCCTGCAATCTCCGGGAAATTCGTCTACATACCCGGGGATTCTCATGTTGGGTTAAGTTTCAAAACTGAAAAAAACTTTGGTGCATACCATGCTGTTAATTCAATAATTGGAATACCCATTGTATTAATCGATAAAAAGGGCGTGCCTGCCGTAAATTTCGAGGCCCAGGTTTGCTTTTCCAATATTAATCATACGCAGCTTAGAGACGAATTATCCCGTAATAAAACTTTCGTAGGGTTAACCGTCGGTATCCCATTTAGCAAAATTGTTTATTGATAATGCAAGACTTTTTTTTTCACATCCTCAATAAAAGATCTTGACATCTGTGTTTTTGATATTGTTATCAGCGGGGATAAAGAGACGCTATTAGAACACATACAGGAAATTTTAAGGATTATTAGAGAGGTTTACAAGGAGAAATAATAAGTGTTCTTTTGCGCCTAACTGTGCGTAGTGTCTAAACTTCATTGGGTAACGTTTTCTGTTTTTAATGTCAGGTTTTAAAATAACGACTGGTTGCTTTTGTTTTATTGAACACTGTTCAATAAATTTGTCCTGGTTTTAAATTAATCCAGGCAATCATGAAAAAAGCATTGATCACAGGCGCCAGCGGAGGCATCGGGCTCGAAACGGCCCGGCAGCTGGCTCAACAGAATTACCAGCTAACGCTGGTAGCCCGTAACAGGGACCGCCTCGAAAAGGCGTTAAGCAGTTTAAGCGGCAGCGGCCACACCATCCTGGTCGCTGATCTGAACAACAAAGAGGATCTGCAAAAGCTGGCGGCACATCTCAGCGTTGAAAAGTACGATGTTCTCATTAACAATGCAGGTACAGGTACTTACGGAAAATTTACGGATATCCCGCTGGAAGACCAGCTGGCCACCATGCAGCTCAATATGCAAGCTTTGGTTACTTTGTCGTATAGCTTCTTACAGAAAGCTGTCAAAGGGGATGCGCTCATCAATATTGGCTCGTTGCTTGCCCATTCTTCGCTGCCGGGCGGTTCTGTGTATGCAGCCACCAAAAGTTTTGTTGCCAATTTCTCAGAATCATTATGGTATGAGTTTAAGCCCAAAGGTGTTTACGTGATGGGTTTTAATCCAGGAGCTGCGAACTCAGACTTTCATGTACATGCGGGCAAGCAGACGAGCGACTTTCCTGAGTTCGTTGTCTCTTCCGTAGAAGATGTTGCTACTGAACTTGTAAGAGCGCTGCAAAGAAGGCAAAAGCCAAGAGTGGTGCAAGGCTGGAAGAACCGGTTCATGCTGTTCGGTTTCAAGTTATTAAATAGAAAGGCCGCGGTGGGCATTATGGGCCGGATCAGTCCGGGAATGGCTAATTAGTTGGAAATACCCTTGCGAAATTTGGCCACACGAACGGCGATCTTATATTTGTATCTTATCATCATCTAAAAATGGGCATAGCAGAACGAAAACTGGAAGAGAAGCAGGAAATGCACAAACGCATCCTTAACGGTGCACGTAAGATTTTTTTAGAAAAGGGTTATGAACAGGCCAGCATGCGCAGTATTGCCCAGGAGATCCGTTATAGTCCGGGCTCGCTATATTTCTATTTTAAGGATAAAAGCGAAATTTTCCACGAATTGCATAAAGAAGGTTTTCGCCTGCTGCTGAACCAGTTAAAAGTACTGGACAAGGTTGGAGACCCCTTCGAGCGGTTAAAGGCTTCCGGGCGTGTTTTTATTCAATTTGCCCAGGAGAACAAAGATTATTATAACCTGATGTTTATTGTTGACGAACCGGTTAAAGATTCGTTGTCCGAGGGATTTCAGATCGCAGAAGAAGCGATCAGTTATATGCAGGACATGGTAAAGGAATGTCAGCAAAAAGGGAAGTTCAAGGATATGGACACGGAATACTTTACTTTCCTGATCATCTCGGTGGTTCATGGCATCTGCGCGCTTTTTTGCAAACACCGCAATTCAAGCTTTATCGGCAAGACGAATGAAGAACTGATGCAAAACGGATATGAGTCTTTTGTGGCGCTGCTTGAAAAAAGTTAGCCTTTTTTTGCAATATTATTGAACACTGTTTAAAATTAAAACAATGATTAAAAATGAAATTTAAAAGTCAAACATTCTATCAACTTTTGCTTTTATCGTCAGCCTTACTGGCTGCACCCATTGCAAAAGCCCAGGGCAGGCTGGATGAGTATATCCGGCAGGGCCTTGCTTCTAACGAAAGTATAAAGCAACAAAACTTTGTACTCGAAAAAAATATCTACGCGCTGAAGGAAGCCAAAAGCATGTTTTTGCCTGAGGTTACTTTTTCCACAACCTACACGAAAGCTGATGGCGGCCGTACGATAGATTTCCCGACCGGTGACCTGTTTAACGGAGTTTACTCCACACTAAACCGGTTAACGGGCAGCAACACCTTTCCGCAGTTGCAAAATCAGCGAATTCTGCTTAACCCGGATAATTTTTACGATGCCAAGTTCCGCACGACACTTCCCATCCTGAATGCGGAACTGATCTATAACAAGCGGATCAAAAAGCAGCAGATAGACCTGCAAAAAGCTGAGGTATTGCTTTATAAGCGCGAATTGGTCAAAGAGATCAAAACGGCTTATTACAATTACCAGAAAGCCGTTTATGCTACCGGTATTTACGAATCTTCACTTCGTTTGGTTGATGAAGGGCAAAGGATCAATACGAAGTTGTATGAAAACAGCAAAGTAAACCGGACGGTGGTGCTCAGAAGCCAAAACGAAGTATCCAGGATCAATGCTTCGCTTATTGAGGCACAGAAAACAGCAGAATCAGCCCGTTACTACTTTAACTTCCTGCTTAACCGCCCGCTTACAGACAGTATTGGTTCAGATAATATTACGGCGCTCCCTGCCCGGGAACAATTACTGGGAAACAGCATTAGCGGCAGGGAAGAATTGTCCAAGCTAAGAATAGCTAAAGATATCAACGGCAACCTGACCGGGCTGGCCAAATCCTATATCGTCCCCAAATTAGGAACCTTTATCGATCTGGGTTCGCAGGCTTTTGACTGGAAGTTCAACAATAACAGCCGTTATTACCTGTTCGGAGTTTCCCTGGAATGGAACCTGTTCTCTTCCGGTAAAAACAATTACCGCGTGAAGCAGGCGATTGCCGACCGCGAGGCCCTGGCATCACAGACCGATTATGTACAACAGCAACTGCTCACGGAACTCAAGGTGCGCCAGGCCGGTATGCAAAGCGCTATCGCCCAATATGAAGCTGCCCAATCGCAATTGAAAACCAGCCAGACCTATTACGGGGATATGCTGAAGTTATACAAACAGGGAACGGCCATTTACATTGAACTGCTGGATGCCCAGAACCAATGGATCGATGCCCAGCTTCACGCCAATATTGCTCTTTACGACACCTGGATCGCAGATGCAGCCATCGAACGCGCCAACGCCAGTTTCACCATTCAATAAAAATAAGATCATGAAAAACCCTGAAGGGCTCTTGAATACCTTAAAAAAACAAACAATCATGAAAAAAATAAAATTATTCAGCATTACCATAGCAGTCTTAGCCTTAATGGCTTCCTGTAAAGAAAAACACCAGGAAGGTAATCCAATAGGAGAACCGGATATCATCCCGGTTAAAATCGCCCCGGTGTCTACCTTAGGCGTACCCGATCAAATCACCGCTACAGGCCTGGTCAGTACGGAGGATGAAGCCAAATATGCCTTTAAGATAGGCGGCGTGATCAGCCGTATCCTGGTACAAGAAGGCCAGTTCTTTAAACAGGGTCAATTGCTGGCCACACTCAATTCTACTGAAATTTCGGCAGGCCTGGCGCAATCCACTTTGGGGGTAGAAAAGGCACAGCGTGACTACAGCCGCGCAGTAAATCTTTACAAAGACAGTGTTTACACGTTAGAGCAATTGCAGAATACCAAAACAGCTTTGGATGTTGCCAAAAAAGCCCGTGAAGCAACGGCCTTTAACGAGCGCTACTCTAAAATATATGCAGCATCTGACGGCTTTGTGAGCAAGAAGATAGCCAATGAAGGTGAAGTGATTGCCGAAGGGATGCCGGTGCTGCTCATCAACTCTACTGAACAGCGAAACAGTTATTCACTTAAAGTTGGCGTGACCGACCGCGAATGGGCCATCATCAAACCGGGACAAACAGCTAAAGTAACGCTCGACGGTTATGCCGGTCAAACCTTTGATGCCACTGTGTTCCGCAAATCGCAGGCGGCTGATCGCGAACTGGGCTCGTTCCAGATAGAACTGAAACTACAATTAAACGGCGTAAAACCCGCCGTGGGTATGTTTGGGAAAGCAGAAATAGCCACCCATCAGGATGAAAGCGTAATGGTCATTCCATATGCATCACTGGTAGAAGCAGACGGCAATAAAGGCTTTGTATTCACTACAATTAGCGCAACAAGGGTAAAAAGAGTACCGGTTACCATCCTGAAGTTTGATAACGAAAATGTGTACCTCAAAGATAAACTGGAAGGTATAGACCAGATCGTGATCTCCAACAGCGCCTACCTCAACGAACAGTCTTTTATTAAAATCATCAACTAAGGCCATGAAAATCACAAATTTTGCCGTTAAGAACTATCAGTTCACACTGATCATATTTCTTTTGGTAGCAGTTGTCGGCGTGCTGACGCTGTTCACCATGCCCCGCTCGGAAGACCCGACCACGCATCCGCCGCAATATATTATTACGGTTATCTATCCGGGTACCAGTCCCAAGGATATGGAAGAACAGGTGGTAAAACCCATTGAAAACAAGATCTATGGACTGGAGAACATTGAAAAGATCCTGACAACCGTAGAAGACGGTGTAGCCGTTATCCAGCCAAAATTTAAATATGGCGTAGATGTGGACAACAAATACCAGGAAATATCCACAGAGATCAACGCACTAAAAAACAGTGAACTTCCTAAAGATATCTACCTGATCAAAACAGAAAAAGTGGCCTCATCAGACGTAAAAGTTTTGCAGGTTGCGCTCGTGTCAGATAACGCCTCCGGTAAATTGCTGCGGGATAAAGCAGACATCCTGAAAACACAATTAGAGAAGATCACCAATTTAAAAGAGGTGAAATACTTTGGCATGCCCGAGCAGGAGATCCGGATCGATATGCAGCTCAATAAACTGGCACAATTGAAAATACCGCTTAATGTGGTCATAGGCAGTTTGCAAAGCGAGGCGGCTGATATCCCCGGCGGCAGCGTCAACCTGGACAGCAAGATCTTTAACGTAAAAACCAGTGGCAAGTTCAAGAGCGTCGATGATGTCGCCAATACGGTTATCTATAATGCGAACGGCAAGATCATTTACCTTAAAGATGTGGCCGATGTAAGTTATAAGGACGCTACAATTGACCACATTACCCGTTTGAACGGACACCGTTGCGTGCTGGTTACGGCGGCAATGAAAGACAATGTGAATATTGCCAGCGTTCAGAAAGAGTTTCTACCGGTACTGGACGAATTTGGCAAAAGCCTGCCGGAAAACATCCGCATGGTCAAAAACTTTGATCAGGCCGATATGGTATCCAGGCGTTTGGGCCACCTTGGCTTCGACTTTGGATTAGCCATACTTTTGGTGGTGATCACGCTATTACCCTTAGGATTCAGAGCCTCGCTGATCGTGATGATCTCCATTCCGCTTTCATTGGCTTTGGGCCTTATCGCCATGAATTTATTAGGGTATTCTTTAAATCAACTGAGTATTGTTGGGTTTGTCGTAGCATTAGGGCTGCTGGTAGACGACAGTATTGTGGTGGTGGAAAATATTGAACGCTGGCTCAGGGAAGGGCACTCCCGAATGGAAGCTATCCTGAAAGGGACAAAACAGATCGGTGCGGCGGTTGTAGGCTGTACAGCTACCCTGGTGATCGCTTTTTTGCCGCTTGCCTTTTTGCCTGATTCGGCCGGTGAATTTATGCGCAGCCTGCCCATGGCCATAATGACCAGCGTTTTGGCATCCATGATCGTCGCTTTAACATTGGTGCCTTTCCTGGGTAGCCGTATGCTAAAAACCCATACGCATGGCGAGGGTAATTTCTTTTTAAAGCACCTGCAAAGGTTTTTGACCCGCTCTTATGCCCGTGTGATGCCGCTTGCCTTAAAATGGCCCAAAGCTACTATCGGGATATCGTTAGCCCTAAGCGGGCTTGCCTTTTTCCTGTTCACACAAACTGGCTTTAAGCTTTTCCCTACTTCTGAGAAGCCCATGTTTTTGATCAATATTAAATTACCCCTCCAGGCAGATATCCCGGAAAGTGACAGGGTGACCAGATTGGTAGAGGGTGAATTGAAGAAGCACAAGGAGATCGTTTATTACACTTCCAATGTAGGCAAAGGAAACCCACAGATCTATTACAATGTGCATCAGCAGGATGTAAAACCAGATTTTGCCCAGGTATTTGTGCAATTGGGTGAAGAGGCTAAACCCAGGGAAAAAACAGACCTGATCAAGCAGTTGAGGAAAAAGTTTAAGGATTTCCCATATGCAAGGATAGAAGTTAAAGACTTAGACCAAGGGACGCCTATTGAAGCTAATATTGTAGTCAGGGTATTTGGAGAAAACCAGGATACCTTACGTGCGCTTTCGTTTAAAGTGGAAGAACTTTTGAAAAAACATCCGGGAACTTTTTTCGTCAACAATGAACTGAATTCTTATAAATCGGATGTTAAAATAAAAATCGATAAAGAAAAGGCCAGAACATTAGGGGTATTGACCAGTGACATAGACAAAGTGATACGAATGGCCGTAGCGGGATTAACTGTCGGGGACTATATCGATGACCGGGGCGATTCGCGCAACGTGGTAATCACACTTCCAAGGGATAAATTCTCTAACCTGGATGCTTTAAAAAACCTGTATGTCAACAATGTGCAGGGCACCCCGGTACTGGTTGATCAGATCGCCACTGTTTCCTTTGAGACATCGCCCACTGCTATCAACCATTTCAACAAATCACGTTTTGCGAAAGTGACCTCCCTTACTAAAGAAGGCGTTTTGGCCAATGATATCCTAAAGGATATCGTTCCGCAGCTAAACAAATTAAAAATGCCGCCGGGCTATTTTTATAAACTTTCCGGCGAAGCAGAGTCGGAAGGCGATGCATTGGGCGGCAACTTTCTGTCTGTGATCATACTCAGCACTTTCCTTTTCATCGGTGTGCTGCTCCTTCAATTCAAAACATTTAAAGGAATTATTATCGTGCTTTCGATCATACCATTAGGCATACTTGGCGGGGTGGTTCTGTTACTGATGACAGGCAACCCGATGTCGATGGTGTCTATTATCGGATTTATTGGGTTATCGGGCATACAGGTTAAAAACTCACTATTGCTGGTAGATTTTACCAACCAGTTACGTGCGGAAGGTCATAGCATAGATGAGGCTATCAGCATGGCAGGCGAAACACGTTTCCTACCTGTTGTGCTCACTTCTATAACGGCAATTTGCGGCTTGCTTCCTATTGCTTTGAACCCTAACCCCCTCATTTCGCCTTTGGCGATTGTATTGATCGGCGGCCTCATCAGTTCTACTATACTGTCGCGTATAGTAACCCCCGTAATGTACAAATTGATTCCGCCACATTTAGAAAGCGACGAGGAACAATAAAAGTATAATCTGAAATGAAAAAAATATCAAGACGTGAACTAATTAAACAAGGGGGACTTGTTTTATCAGTTTTAACTTTACCTTTTCCATTAACAGCATTTTTAAATTTTAACGAAATGACAGATAACAAAAATTTTGACGTAATCATAATTGGCGGAAGCTATGCAGGACTTTCGGCAGCAATGACTTTGGGACGAGCATTAAGAAATGTTTTAATCATTGACAGCGGTTTGCCATGTAACCGGCAAACACCTCATTCACATAATTTCATTACCCAAGACGGTGAAAAACCAAGCGTTATTGCGGAAAAAGCAAAAGGACAGGTGTTGAAATACGACACGGTAAAATTCTTAACTGATCTTGCCGTTAAGGGAACGAAAACGGATAAAGGTTTTGAGATTTCAACCCAATCAGGAAAATTGTTTTCAGCTAGAAAACTCATTTTTGCAACAGGCTTAAAAGACATAATGCCAAACATCAAGGGGGTTTCTGAATGTTGGGGAATTACGGTACTTCATTGTCCCTATTGCCACGGATATGAAGTAAAGAATCAAAAAACAGGGATTTTTGCAAATGGATATGGTGCATTTCATCTGGCTCGACTTATTCGTAACTGGACAAAGGATTTAACCATATTTACCAATGGAAAGTCGGAATTGACACAAGAGCAAACCGATGAAATAAAAAGACACAATATTTCCATAGTTGAAAGGGAAATTACCTCATTGAAACACAAAGACGGAGTAGTTGAAGAAATATTTTTTTCAGACAATACAACTTTTCAATTAAAAGTTATCTATTCAAGACCTCCTTTTGAACAACATTGTAAAATCCCCGAATTATTGGGTTGTGAATTGACAGAACAGGGACTTCTCAAAGTAGATGCATTTCAGAAAACAACAGTAGACAATATATTCGCTTGTGGAGACAGTGCCAATCCTCTTCGTTCTGTACCATATGCTGTATCAACAGGGAGTAATACAGGAGTATTTTTAAATAACGCTATGATAGAAGAAGATTTTTTAAAATGACAATAAAAGGTGCATATAACATGCGGTTTGGCGTTGTGGCAATGGCGGGAATACAGGTTAAAAATTCCCTGTTATTGGTTGATTTTACCAATCAGTTGCGCTTGGAAGGACACAGCATCGACGAGGCCATCCGCATGGCTGGCGAAACGCGCTTTCTGCCGGTTGTATTGACTTCTATAACCGCAATATGCGGCTTACTTCCTATTGCTTTGAACCCTAACCCCCTCATTTCGCCATTGGCGATTGTATTGATCGGCGGGCTCATCAGTTCTACCATATTATCGAGGATCGTGACACCCGTGATGTATAAACTGATCCCGCCACATTTGGAAAGTGATGAGAATGAAAAAGCTTAGTCAATTCATTTAAGGTGATTGGAGTTTTAAATAGAAAAGCCTCCTTAAAAAGTTAAGGAGGCTTTTACAGTAATGTTCGGTACTACCGAACTATTTCAGCGGTGAGGGAGGGATTCGAACCCTCGGTACAGTTTCCCGTACGTCAGTTTAGCAAACTGATCCTTTCGGCCTCTCAGGCACCTCACCATATTTTGATCCTTTCGAATCGTATTCCAATAATTCCCTTTTTTTCGGGATTGCAAATATAGCAATTACGCTTATCCATCAAAAAAAAACTTCGTTTTCTTAATAATCTACCCGAACGTGGTAAATGCTCATCAGCATTTTTTTGAATATTGTTTTTATGGTTTCAATATCCTTAAGCGTTATATCACTGTCTTTCAATTGGTTTTGATCCAGTTTATATTTTACGATCCTGTCAACAAGGTTACTTATTGATTGTTCGTCCGGTTCTTTTAATGCCCGTGAAGCAGCCTCAACCGAGTCGGCAAGCATCAAAACACCGCCTTCTTTTGAAAAAGGAATGGGTCCCGGGTACCTAAAAGTGTTCTCATCGATGAATTTTTCCGGAAAATTTTTCAAAAACGACTGGTAAAAATAGTCCACCCGGGTATCGCCATGATGGGTGCGGATAAAGTTGATCACAATTTCGGGCAGGTTTGCTTTACGGGCCATTTCAATCCCCTTACTTACGTGCCTGATAATTATCTGAGCGCTTTCCTGGTAGGGCAACTTATCATGCGGGTTAAATCCGGACGTTTGGTTCTCTATAAAAAACAGCGGGTTCTCCATTTTACCAATGTCATGGTACAATGCCCCTGCCCTAACCAGCAAGGCATTGCCTCCAATGCTGTATATGGCATTTTCTGCAAGGTTGGCAACCTGTAACGAGTGCTGAAAGGTACCGGGCGCTGTGAAGGCCATTTCGCGCAGCAGCGGTGCATTGGTATTGGTTAGCTCTATTAATGTAATATCTGATGTTATGGCAAAGATCTTTTCAAAAATATAAATGAGCGGATAAGCCAGCAAGGTTAACAGCACACTCACCACAAACGGCAAAAAGTCCATCCAGTCGATATTTCTGAAACTGCCTTCACGAATAAACGAGATGCCCAGGAAAGAAACAAAATAAGTAAAGGTGATGATAAGCGCCGAAACAAGGAACTGCTCGCGGCGGATGAGGTTTTTAATACTATAAATGGAAACCATCCCCGCCGTAATTTCAAAATAGGCAAACTCAAAGCTGTTGGGTACAAAAAAGCCGGCAATCAGCACTACCAGTAAATGGATGTTCAACGCAAGGCGGGTATCAAACAGGATCCGGATAATTATCGGAACTATGCAATACGGGATATAATATAAATTGGGCAGCTGCAGCTTTATAGCTATTGATAGCGTGAACAGCATTGCCGTAATTACCAGCAATATCAAGCTTACAAGACGGTTATCCGCATAAATATCCTTACGAAAAAGGTATAAAAACACAATAAGCAATGTAATGGCAATGCCTACCAGCAGGAACTGGCCAAGCAAGACCAATCGCCGGTCGCCGTTTATGCGGGCATTATCTTCAAACGCCTTTTTGTATGATTGTAGTTTTTGATAAGCCTCATCGCTCACCACTGAGCCCTTGGTTATTATTACTTCGCTTTTTTGCACCATCCCCCTGGTGGTCGACAGGTTTTCAACCACTTCTTTTTCAAGCCTTGAGGTCAGTTTGTTGTCATATATTAAATTGGGCTGAAGCCTGTTATTGATCAGATCAAGTAAAAAAGCCTTATCAAGCTCCTTATGAGCAGTTAAAAATTGGTCGCAGTAATCCAAAGCCTTTTGTTTGGTAAAAAGCTCAGCCGTGTTTTTATCGGTTGCTACATTGTGGTTTAATATGGTTACCTGGTAATTTTCAGCATTTTGCTGGTATTTTGGATTAAGCGCCAAAACGCCTTTATCATAGATGCTTTTTAATAAGGTAAAACCGGTTAGGGCATACCTGGCTTTTTTATTATCGGCAATGCCTGCGCCATGCCATTTTACTTCAATGTCATTATTAAATCCTTCAAGCTGATGCTGGGCCAGATCGGCATCTGCCTGGTATATAGGGGTTATGCTTGCCAGCGCTATTTTTTGATCATTTTCAATTTCTGGCTGCGTTTTTAATATGGCGAAATTATAAGGCGATACCAGGTCCTTCTGGTTCCAGATCCTCCCCTTCTCAATATCATAACTAAATTTCGCTTGTTTGGGGAGCGTAAAAACAATTACACAGATGCTCGCCAGCATCATTAAAAACTTAACATTACGGGAGTATTTGCGAAATAAAGCCTTTTGGCGCGATGAAGATAGTTTTGCCATTTATACGTTTCTATCTCAAAATTAATATAAGTTTCTGTTATATGCAGTTTTTCTTGTATTTATGAAATAAAGAATGATATCTTTGTGATATCATTTTAAAATCAATATAAATCATGAACACTGAAAAAACCATTAACCCTCCTTCCGGTTATCTTGCCTTCATTTTGTTTTTGGCGCTGCTTGCCGCAGCAATCATTTCATTTGTGTTTCGAGCTGTTGCAGCGGGTGTAATTATTATTTTAGTAGATTTTATTTTTGTTTTACCGGGACTTATAATTGTAAATCCAAATGAGTCTAAATTGCTTACACTTTTTGGCAAATATGTAGGTACTGTTAAACAGGACGGCTTTTTTTGGGTAAACCCATTTACTGTAAAAAAGAAAGTTTCGTTAAAAGCATTTAACTTGAACGGGCAGCAGCTTAAAGTAAATGACAGCGTTGGTAATCCAATTGAAATTGCCGCGGTAATAGTTTGGCAAATAAAGGATACTGCCAGCGCTATTTTTGCAGTTGAAAATTACCTGCAGTATGTAAATATACAGAGTGAAGCCGCAGTAAGGCACCTGGCTAATTCTTTCCCTTATGATAATTTTGAAGACGAATCTGCCCACATCTCTCTTAGAGGCGGTGCTGAGCAGGTGAGCCTTTTATTAGAAAAAGAATTAAATGAACGACTTGCCCGGGCAGGTATAGAGGTACTGGAAGCACGCATCTCGCATTTAGCTTATGCTCCTGAAATTGCGCATACTATGTTACAACGTCAGCAGGCTTCTGCAATTATCTCGGCCCGCAGGCTGATAGTTGAGGGCGCAGTGGGCATGGTTGAAATGGCATTAACGCGTTTATCTGAAAAAAATATAGTTGAACTGGACGAAGAGCGCAAAGCCGCAATGGTAAGTAACCTGCTGGTTGTTTTATGCGGCGACAGAAGTGTGAATCCGGTGGTAAACACAGGTACCTTATATCATTAACAGCATGTTCAGCATACTCGACACAAAAAAAGTAAGTGAACTTTTCATGATAAGAAAAGGCTGGTTTAGCCCTGAATATGAATTGACCGACAATGCTTACAGCTATGGTAAGATTACCTATCGCCGGCTTTCAATGTGTAAAGCTACAGTAGCTACTGCTAATAATACATGGATCCTTAAGCGGGAAGGTATTTTTAGCCGGACATTGTTAATTATCAACCAGGATAGTGTGACAACAGGACGGGCAACACAGGAATTGTTTAGCAGAAAGGTGGTTTTAACATTACAAACCGGTTTTAGCGCTGAATTTTACAAGCCGTCAATCTGGGCGCGGGAATATGTTTGGGAATCTGGCGGTTATGGGAAAATAATGCATATTCACAGCAACCCTTTTAGCTTAAAGAATACCATTTATATTGATCAAAGCATGGCGCCGGCAGCACTAATTCCCTTACTTACCTTTTTGGGTTCGTATTTAATTATTTTGAGAAGAAGAAGATAAGCTGCACATTAATTTATGGCTGAGAAGAAGGCATTTATATTACGTATTAACCCGGAAGTGCTTAAAGAAATTGAACACTGGGCCGCGGATGAATTCAGGAGCACTAACGGCCAGATAGAATACCTGCTGCAGCAAGTTTTAAATGAGCGTAAAAAAAGCAGCAAAAAGAAAAAAACGGATTAGTAGAGGCGCAATACTTTGCGTCTTATTGCAAATCGACAACAAAAAGAGGGAGACGCAAAGTATTGCGTTTCTACTTTTATAAAATACTATGCGTGCATAATAAAATTTATTAAATTTGCCGCACCAATTTTAAAGATCACTCATGAAAGAAGTAGTAATAGTTTCGGCAACCCGTACACCTATAGGCAGCTTTGGCGGCAGTTTAGCAAGCCTTTCAGCTACCCAATTGGGCAGCATAGTTATTAAATCTGCAGTTGAAAAGGCAGGTTTAAAGCCTGAACAGATCCAGGAAGTTTATATGGGAAATGTATTATCGGCAAACCTTGGCCAGGCTCCGGCAACACAGGCAGCCATATTTGCAGGGTTGCCATATTTACCCGCTACTACAGTAAATAAAGTATGCGCATCGGGCATGAAAGCTATTATGCTGGCAGCTCAAAGCATTGCGCTAGGCCAAAATGAAATTGTTGTAGCCGGCGGTATGGAGTGCATGAGCAATGTGCCCTACTATTTAGATAAGGCCCGGAATGGCTACAGGCTGGGCAACGGACAAATTACTGACGGTCTTATAAAAGATGGTCTTTGGGACGTGTACAACGATTACCACATGGGTTCGGCTGCAGAATTGTGTGCTGTTGAATGCAATATAAGCCGCGAAGACCAGGATGCTTTTGCAATAGAATCATACAAAAGGTCGCAGCAGTCGCAAAGCGAAGGCAAGTTTAGGCAGGAGATAACTCCTGTTGAGTTAAAAGATAAAAAAGGCGACGTAATTTTATTTGCTGATGATGAAGAGCCAAAGGCGGTAAAGTTTGATAAGATCCCTTCATTAAAACCCGTATTTAAAAAAGATGGCACAGTAACCGCTGCTAATGCATCCACCCTTAATGATGGCGCAGCAGCTGTTGTTTTAATGAGCAGGGAAAAAGCAGATGAGTTGGGCATTAAACCATTGGCAAAGATTGTAGCGTATGCTGATGCGCAGCAGGCGCCTGAGTGGTTTACAACGGCTCCGTCAAAAGCTATTCCGCTGGCTTTACATCGCGCAGGGCTATCAGCAGGTGAAATTGATTATTTTGAGATAAATGAAGCATTTTCAGTTGTATCAATAGCAAACAACCAACTTTTAAAACTCGACCCCGAAAAAGTAAATGTAAATGGGGGCGCTGTTTCATTAGGCCATCCGCTGGGTGCGTCAGGCGCTCGTATCATCGTAACCTTACTGCATGTATTACAGCAAAACAATGGGAAATTTGGTGCGGCGGGAATTTGTAACGGCGGCGGCGGCGCCAGTGCAATGGTTATTGAAAACTATGCAACAACCAGCGGATCGTAGCTCTCTATTGCATATACGAACCTATCAAAATTAAGACCGTTTACAATATGTGGTAACCCTAGTGTATGGGTATGTGCAGCAACCGTCCAACCATTGCGGATGCTGGGCTGACTTGGTGATGATGTATTGCCTTCAACAGTAGTAAATTGATTGCCATTAACAGCGACTACAATGCCGCAATGTCCCTGTGTTAGGCTATCGCCTTGCTGCCATACCGCAATCGCACCTAATTTGGGAATGTGAGTTGATGTTGGCCATACCGGATCGGCATGAAAGTTTGTTGCTATTTGTTGGCTGTTTAGTGATAAAAGGCGTAAAGCATGCGCCCAAACAGCAGGGTTGTCTGCGTATCCCTTTTTCCAGGTAAGTTTTATCGAGGCTGCGCACCATTCATCGCCGGGCTCCCACCCTATTGATACCATATCGGCCTGGTACTGTTTATCAGTCCACCCTGCATTTACCTGGATCTCTGTAATATTTTCAGTACTGTAAGTATTTGCTATTTGCACAATTTGATCTGCCGCTGCCATAAGGATAAAGGTTAAATAACTAATTAACAGTTAAATATACCTATTAAATATTATTAGTTTTAAGAGGAAATAAAAATAAATATATTTCCGTTATTTGGGTTAGTTACATTACAAATGCAAATGGTGATAAAGTACTTCTTTTTAACAATTACTATTCTATTGTTTTGTTTGCCTGGTTTCGCCCAGCATTCAGATGAAAGCGGACGGATTAAACAACTGCATTTATACGAAGATACCCTGATTGACCTGGGGAAAAAGTTTGTTAACGATGAGAATGACCTTGAGCGAAAAAATGCAAACTATGTGTTTATTAAAACACTTGTTAATGCTTTAAAGATTCCCAATTCTTTCCTTTTCCCGTTCGACTCGATAAAAAGCATCAGCATTTTAAATTCGCCCGACAATCGTTTTCGCATCTTTAGCTGGCATATCACCAATTTAGACGGCAGCTACCGGTTTTATGGCACTATACAATTAAACACCGGTGGTAATTTAAAAATGTACCCGCTGGAAGATTATTCGCCCCTGTTAAAAAACCCGGAAGATTCTGTTACTGATAATCGTAAGTGGTATGGTGCGCAATACTATAAAATAATCCCTGTTTACAGCCCTAAGCTCTATTATGTGCTAGTGGGATGGAAGGGCAATACGGTAGAATCAACAAAAAAGGTAATTGATGTATTATCATTTAATGAAGATAAACCGGTGTTAGGGATGCGTATTTTCGATGGTAACGGAAAAACACGCGACCGGATAGTATTTGAATATACCCGCCAGGCATCAATGCTACTAAAGTATGTGCCTGAGCAAAATTTGATCGTATTTGATCACCTTGCCCCTCCTGATCCCAAATTAAAAGGCAAATACTCTACTTACGGACCGGATTTGACTTATGATGGTTATAAATTTAAAAATGGCAGGTGGGTGTACATTGAAAACATTGACATGAGAAATGTGCCCGAAAGCCGCGATGAAGAATACGTCGACCCCAAAAAACAGGCGGCAATAGATAAAGCGGCCGTTAAAGGGAATCATTAGTGTTAGAGATTAGAGGCTGGAGATCAGAGATTAGTTTCTCAATCTAAAACTCGAAAAGGCCTAACCTCTAATCTCCAGCCTCTAATCTCTACAAAGGTCTTCTTTTAACCGGGGATATAGATTTAACAATAGTTTCGCCTTTTATTATCTTTTTGGTGGGCTTCAATCTTGATGTAGAATTTTCATAGGCGTATTCTAATAGCTGTTTTATATAGGCTTCCGGAAGATCATCCCTTTCTTTTATTTTTATATACCTGTATCGTGTGCCGTTACCCAGTAATATTTTTTGAGGATCGGGGAAATCGGTTCCGCGGTTAAAGCCAAAATTCACATGGTTGTTAAACACGGCTATACTACAAAACACATCACCAGCCTTATCCGTTGGCGACCAGCCAAAAGCTACCGCATTGTAATTATCATAAATAAGCTCATTAGTATCGGGATACAGGTCCCATACAAATTCTCTTAACCATAAAGCTGCAGCCTTTACACTATCCGGGTACGGAAGCATAAATTTCATAAGATCGCTTACGGTTTCTTTCCCCATTTTAATAAGTTGAACAAGTTAAACTAAAAACACATCTTATTTATAAAGGTAAACGTATAAGTTATTGTAATTAAAATCATTGCACCTATACCCTACCACACTCGTACTGCACTTTAATATGATATAAAAATACTATTTAACGGATAAAAATTAATTTTTAATAAACATTGATTAAAATTCAAAACATAACTTAAAATCAAATTTATGATTCTATTACTATTGACGTACCTGTTCAAAAGATTTGGGCATAAACTAAAGCTAAAGGCACTTTTACAAAAGTCACAATATTCAATGGTTCTGCAACCGGCGAAGATTCAAAACGGATCTATTGCACAATTACTATGATCACCTGATTTTTGGTGGCTTAATAGTTAAATAATTACTTTTGATATATACGATCGACAGTAACCGATGCTTTATAGAAAATTTTGCAACCCAGGTTATTTTTCACGGCCTAAACAGTGGAGAAGTCCCTAAGTTATAAGCCTCGAATCTACATCAGCATACTTATCGACCAAAATACTTTTACTGTAACCAAAAGCTGCCCGGTATGTCGCATAGTATGTTCAGCCCCGTGCACATATAAACCAATAACGGTTGATGGCAATTTTGATCTGCCCACTCCCCTGCTTTCTGTTAAGGTTAATTCATCAACGTTTTTTAGCTGAGCGATGCAATCATCAACTTGTTTATTAAATATTTCGACTAAAGCGCCTACGCTATATTTTTTTTTCGGTGGTTTACCTTCTGCCGCCAATGCATCCAATTGTTGTTTATTAAGCTGTTCGCCATTAGCGTAAGTAAAAAGCCTGTTAAGCACCCCCGCAAGATGCTGCAGGTGAAAGCCCGGAGATGCAAGGCCTGCGGGCATTTCCCATAATAGCGCTTCCGGAAAGTCTGTCATCAATTCAGTGACCTCTTCGCGCGCCTGTAATAAAGCGTGGGCAACAGGCTGTAACAGACCAGGTACATTATCTAATGGCCCACGGAGCCAAACTTCAGGTTTATCACTCATAAATATTATTTTAACCGATCCATTTTAACTTTAACATCATCATGGCTCAGGGTTTGGGGCAGATTGTAAATCTCCCTGACACGATCATGCGTATTATCTGTCCATAGCCAGCTTGTCCAAACCATAAACCAGGTCCATTGAGGTTGTACTTTTAAGATCTCTGCTTTGGGCAGTTCGCCTGTTTCAGTAAGCGCTATAGGTTTTCCGTTGGCCAATTTAAGCAATTCATTATAGTCTTTTTGCTCATAATCAAAGTGGTACACATCGGCCCCTAAAATATCAACGTAGTTAGCGCCCGGGTAGTAATCTTTATAATCATAAGCTTCATCAAAAGGGATATCCCGCAGTCCGTTTGCGCCCCATACCCATAACAGGTTATTTAAATGGAAATAATTGGTATACCTGTCAAACATCATTTTCCATAATTTACTGATGCCGTTTTCTCCTTTTCTGTTTCCCCACCAAAACCATACGCCGTTCATCTCGTGGTATGGCCGCCATAAAACGGTTACCCCTGCATTCCTAAGCTGCTTTAAGTATCCTGCTATTACATCTATCTGAGCAAGCCATTTTTTGTTAAGATCAGAACCGGGTGTTACCAGTTCATTCCACTCAGCATCAGTCATTTTACCTTTTACATTTTTTTCAAAGTCATACGGAGGGGCATCTGTTGGTTTTCCTTCATGCCACATCAGGGTAATCAGATACCCTTCTTTGGATTTCTTGATGGCTTCCTCTACTATTTGCGGCCCAAGGTCCTTATCTCCCCAATTAATAAAATCACTCCCCCAAATGGCGGGATACTTACCCGTAATATTTTTAGTGCTGTCTGAAAACACGTTCATGTCGCTGTTATAGTTTTGCTGTCCTGATAAAATACTTTTGCCCTTTATTTCATACAAAAACTTAAGGGTTTTCTTTACTTCTGCCGTTGCGTTTTCATTTACAGGGTTAAATTTTTGAGCCTTCAGATAGCTGGTAGTAAATAAAATTAAAATAATCAGGAAATATCTTTTCATTGGCATGCTATTGGTTATAAAAATCAGGACCCGGGTAATAAAGGGTTGCTTTTTGTGCATTTCAAAATTAACAAAAATCTAATATCAAGTTGTTCCCATGAATTGCTAACAAAGCCTTATCTTTGAGACCATTAATAGTTATGATCAAATTTTACCCGGTAAAAAAAATTACCGTAGCCCTTTTAATCCTTTCTGCCTTCATTATCACTTTTCAAAGCTGTAAAAAGAAGCGTAACAATACCGCCACATTTTTCTTTAAAAAAACCCACAACAAAATTTACCAGGATTATACACCTGAAGCTTTTGCAAAGGTTTTTAAAAGCGAGCTGATCCGTGAGCGGTCAAATTTAAAACATGCTGATTTTATTAATGATTACTATATAAAAAATCATTACACACCGCAATTGGTAATGGCTCATTTATTTAATGGCGATCTGTTGACTATAGCAAGTTATTGTTTTAAAGCTGATGAGCATGGCCTTAATCCCAAAATATTCCAGGCGGACAGGTTAAGGACGCTGATATATGAATTTGCCCGCAGAAAAAATACCAAAAGCATTGATTCCGCCTATCGCGAAATAGCCAAAATTGAGCTTACCGCGGCCAATTCATTAATAAATTACTCTAATGCGATGGAATATGGGGTAATTAACCCCAAACTTATTTACCAGCGCTACTTTTTAGCGACTAAAAGGCCTGACAGCCTTGGCATGTTACGTGTTTTTCACGTTGATAATATGCAAGCCTATCTTGATAGTATTCAACCAAAAAGCCCGCAATACCTGGCTTTACAAAAAGCTCTGAGCGAGAAATATGAAGCCCCAGGCAGATCAGGCGAGGAGACTAAACGTATTTTACTGGTTAACCTTGAACGTTTAAGATGGAGGAACAAGCCATTTGAAGACAAATATGTTATTGTAAACATTCCTGATTTTTTTCTGAATGTTATTGATAGCGGTAAATCAGTATTAAAAATGAAGGTGTGCGTTGGGCAGGGCCGCAATATGGATAATGCCAACACGCTGGCTGCCTATAATGATAGCTGTAAAATTGATAATCCTAATGAACATGAAACGCCCTTACTTAACAGCCTGATCCATAGTGTTGATGTTAATCCTGTTTGGAATATCCCACGGAGTATTGCTAACAAAGAGATCTTGGTTGAAGCTGCCAAAGATCGTTTTTACCTGTCAAATAAGGACATTGATGTGTATGAAAACGACAGGCTGGTTGAGAACCCGGAAGATATTGACTGGACGAAGATCACCAAACAAAACTCACCGTATGAGTTTAAACAAAAACCGGGGGCAGATAACTCTTTAGGTAAAATAAAATTCCTGTTTAATAATAAAAGCAGCGTTTATTTACATGATACGCCAGCAAAGAGCGCTTTTTACTGGAAAATGCGCGCGGTAAGCCATGGCTGTGTACGTTTAGGCGATCCGCAAGGCCTTGCATTAAACTTATTTGGCACAGGGGACAAATATGACACGATAGTTAAGGATATGGCAGCAGATAACCCCAACCCCACAAGCATCTACCTGCCTAAAAAAGTTCCTGTTTATATTACTTATGTTACCTGCTGGCTTGATGAAGATGGCAAATTACAGTTCAGAAATGATGTGTATGGGCAGGATATCGTTTTGTATGATCATTTGCAAAAATTTCTGCAACCAACCAATCAATTAGTAGCAAAAAACTAAGTGAGCCATTGAACACGAATTGCACTAATTTATTCGAATTTCACGAGTTATATCGTCTAATTAGAGAAATGAAACAATTTAGAAAGGCGACAGGTTTTCCAAATCAAATTCGTGAAATTCGAAACAATTCGTGAAAATTAGTGCTCTTATAGACTTGCTAATACACTACTATTTGTACCAGGGAAAACATAGCTTGCAGCCAGATCCTGATCCAGAAATTTTGAGTTGTACCGATGATCGTTACCATTAATAAACATAACCGTTTTATTTTTGATAATATCTATAACCTTGTCTGACATATCAAGCGGAACTGCGGGGCAGCCATAGCTGCGGCCAAGGCGACCAATTTGATCTATTGCGTTTTCGCCAACATAATCGGCACCATGCACTACGATAGCACGCTCGCGGGCGTTAGAGTTAAAACCTGCATCCATACCATCTAAACGTAAGGAGCGGCCGTTTTTTCCATAGTAAACATCATCAGTAATATAAAAGCCCAGGCTGCTTTGATGCGAGTCAATTCTGTTTGAAAAGCTGGTGGCCATATCGTCACCGCTGCCATGCCCGTGTGATACCCATGTATTTATAAGTAATTCATTATTAAGCATGTCAATTATCCACATCCGCTTTGCGTGGCTTGATTTGGTAAGGTCGACAACGGTAAGAATTGAGCTGGTTTGCGGCAATTTGTTGGTTGCTTTTAAGTTCATAAAACCGGTTACGGCTTTATCAAAAACATCCAGTTCCAAGCCTGAACTCTGTAAATGTGCGGACTCATAAATATTGCTGATGTACTTTTCGAGCAATTCCCTGGCGGAGAAAGCCTTTTTAAAATCGATGGTATGTTTATTAATTTCTGCCGGTTTCCAGCTTATAGTAGCAAGTGCAAGGATCAATAAAATGCATAAAAATCCGCCTAGAGGTTTTCTCATTCTTTACTTGGGTTAAATCAATAATCAATTAGTGGCCGTTTATACGTAAAAAACAAAATTAGGTTCTGTTCTTTCGCCACTATTTATAATTTATCGCAAATTAAACTATCTTTTAATAATTAAAAAAATATCTTTTAAGATAATTTACATCTATCAATATTAAACTCTAATATAAAAATTTAATAAAGGTAGACCTTTACAATAAACTGTAGAATTAATTAATTATTATTTAACCCAGGTTATTTTTTCTTCTATTCCAGTATTCCTTTGTCCTTCGGGGTATTCATCGGCGTAACCAAAATAGAGGATTCCCATTACCAGATCATCCTCGCCGAATCCTAAAAACTCTTTCAAAACTGGTTTTAACGCCATACCACCGGTACTCCAAAACGAAGCAATATTTAACGCAGTTGCACCCAGCAGCATATTTTGGATAGCGCATGATGCTGCGGCAATTTCTTCAAAAGGCGGGATCTTAGCTAAATCACCCCTCTTCATTACTGCTACAATTAGGTGCGAGACTTTATCACCCTGGTGCATTAAGTTATTATAAACCGTTGGGTTAAAGTTATCGCCCATGCTGTTTTGTTTGTATAGCTCGGCATGTTGCGTGCAAAACTCAGCAGGGTTTTCATAAACTATAAACCGCCATGGTTCGGTATAAGCATGTGTAGGCGCCCAGTTGGCCAATTCTAATATAGCGGCAATATGTCCATTGGGGATCTTATTCCCATTCATTGCCTGTGCCTTAACACTGCGGCGGTTTTTTATAATATTTGTTATCGTTGAAAATGTAGTGTCCATATGATGTAAAATAAAAACGTCCTGGTCATTTTGACCAGGACGCAAAAGTAAGATTATTATAAAAAATGGGGTTATAAATGAGATTTAATGACAAACAGCTAACTCAGTAATTAAATATTCAACCATCACTAATTCACTAACTCACCAATTCACTAACTAATAAATGGCCGGATATTTATGCGGATCCGTTTCGTTCATTAAACTATAAACAGCTTCAATAATATCGTCCAATGATGGTTTACTGAAGTAGCCTCCGTCTGATCCGTAAGGTGGCCTGTGCTCTTTTCCGGTAAGCGTTTTTGGCTGAACATCAAGCGAGTAATAACCTTTCTGATCTTCAATCACCCGCTGTAAAATATAAGCGGAAGCCGCGCCGGGCAGGTCTTCATCTACAATTAATAGCTTACTGGTTTTCTTTAAAGAGTTACCACAAACATTATCCGTATCAAAAGGGTATAGCGTTTGCGGATCAATAACTTCAATGCTGATCCCCAATTTCTCAAGCTCATTAACAGCTTCCATAACTATGCGTAAAGTTGACCCGTAGGATATAACGGTAACGTCAGTACCCTGATTCAAAATTTCAGCTTTCCCTAAGGGCACAGTGAACTCGCCAACATTGGCCGGCAACCGCTCTTTTAAACGGTAGCCATTTAAACACTCAATTACTAATGCCGGCTCATCGCCTCTTAGCAATACATTGTACATACCTGCAGCCTGTGTCATATCGCGTGGTACGCAAATATGCAGGCCGCGCATTGAATTTAAGATCAGCCCCAGCGGAGAGCCTGAATGCCAAATACCTTCCAACCGGTGCCCGCGGGTACGCACAATTAAAGGCGCTTTTTGACCACCGCGGGTGCGATAGCTTAAACTTGCAAGGTCATCGCTCAAAACGTTTATTGAATATAAAAGATAATCAAGATACTGGATCTCGGCTATCGGTTTTAAACCACGCATCGCCAGGCCCATCCCCTGTCCTATGATTGTAGCCTCACGAATGCCAGTGTCTGTTAAACGCAGATCGCCGTATTTACTTTGTAAGCCGGCAAATCCCTGGTTTACGTCGCCAATTGCGCCTACATCCTCGCCAAAAGCCACAATGCTTTTATCACGCTCAAAATTGGCATCAAAACAAGCGTTTAAGATCTCGCGGCCATCAATAGCTTTCGAATCTTCGAAATACCTAACCGGTACGTTTGAAACATTTAAAGGTGAATACTGCGTTCCGGTAAATAATTTAGAGCTATAACGTTTTTCGTTTTTTACATTTTCATCAGCAAGCCAGCTTATCAGCTCCTGTTTTTGAGCAGTATTATGTTTTACAGTAAGGCGCAGCGATTTACGGATAGCCGCAACCACATCTTTACGACCCGGATCAACACAATCACGCAGTTCAGCAACTACGCCCAGCAGTTCATCCTGCTCGGGAACTTCCTGGGCAAGCCTCTCAATTAATCGCGCCGCATCATTTAACTCAGAAAGGATCTCGTTGCTTAGCTCGTTCCATACTTGCTTTTGTACTTCCCGTACATACTTTTTAGCAGTTGCCTCAATTTCATCAATATCTGCTTCAGCAGCAATTGCCGAAGCAACCATCCATTTACGCATTTGCAAAAGGCAATCATGTTCTTCTTCCCAGGCCAGGCGCTCCTTTGATTTATAACGCTCATGCGATCCTGATGTAGAGTGGCCCTGCGGCTGCGTCATTTCAATAACGTGGATCAAAACCGGCACATGCTCCGCACGGCACAGCGCAATAGCACGCTCATAGGTTTCGCAAAGCGCTACATAGTCCCAGCCCTTAACTTTATAGATTTCGTAGCCGTTGGTACCCTTTTCGCGCTGAAAACCTTTTAATATTTCAGATATATCTTCTTTAGTGGTTTGCAATTTAGCCGGAACCGATATTGCGTAGGCATCATCCCAAACAGAAATAGCCATTGGTACCTGTAAAACACCGGCGGCATTAAAAGTCTCAAAAAACAAGCCTTCGGATGTAGATCCGTTACCTATTGTTCCGAAAGCTACTTCATTACCTTTAACCGAAAATTTGTTCAAATATTCAAGTTGGTTATTTTGCCTGTATAGCTTTGAGGCGTAGGCCAAACCCAACAAACGCGGCATATGACCGCCAGTTGTTGAAATATCGGCCGAGCAGTTCATGGTTTCGGCCTGGTTTACCCAACTGCCGTCTTCATTTATAAAGCGCGTAGCATAATGGCAATTCATTTGCCTGCCAGCTGATGCCGGGTCCTTATCAATTTCGGGGTAAGCATAAAGCTGGGCAAAAAATTCGTTCAGATTGCTCATACCCGTCGCAAACATAAACGTTTGATCGCGGTAATAACCTGCACGCCAGTCGCCCTTTTTAAAAGCTTTAGCCATAGCAAGCTGGGCAACTTCTTTACCGTCGCCAAATATTCCAAACTTAGCCTTACCGGTGAGCACCTCCCTGCGACCAATCAAACTCGCCTGCCTGCTTTCGTAGCCTATGCGGTAATCATTGATCACAACTTTCTTAAAATCTTCAAAACTGAGCTCTGCGGTATTCAATAGGCCGGTAGCGTTAATTGCAGTTTCGGGCATATAATATTTTGTTTAGGGGGTAAAATTATAAAATTCTATTCTGTATTTGGCATTATTGCATATAAAACATACAGTTTCAGTAATAGTTTTATTATTACATTAAACCTTTTATATTTGTGTTTATCAAATCAACATTATGAAGAAGATTTTATTAGTATTCGCAGTAATTTTAGGTTTCGCTTTCACCGCATCGGCACAAGATAGTGAAAAACCTGTATTTAAATTCAACGAGGAAAAACACGACTTTGGTAAAATACCACAAGGAACGCCTGTTACTACCGTATTTGAATTTACCAATGTAGGTAAGCAGCCACTTATTTTAACCGATGTAAGGCCTACATGTGGCTGTACCATTGCTGATTACACCAAAACACCGGTTAAAAGCGGTGAAAAAGGCAATATAAAAATTACTTATAACGCTGCAGTTGCCGCTCCGTTTAATAAGGTAATTGTTGTTACTTCAAATGCTGAAACCCCGCAGAAAAATTTAAATATTGTGGGCGAAGTAGTTGCGAAGCCGGCAAGTAGTAATTAAAGGCATTCTCCTGGAGCCCCCTCTAAATCTCCCCCGGTTGGGGAGACTTGAAAAAAAGATACTTTTAAAGACACGAGCAATCGTGTCTCTTTTGTTTTAGAAAGATTTACCTGAGCAAACTATTTCTTTCGGACTTCCGGACTTTCCGGACTAAAATTGTTGGCGAGGTGGTTGCGAAACCGGCGAGCAGTAATTAAAGGCATTCTCCTAAAGCCCCCTCTAAATCTCCTCCGCTGGTTAGCGGAGAGACTTGAAAAAAAGACATTTTAAAAGACGAGATAATCCGCGTCTTTTTTGTTTTTCAAAAACTTCAAACTATTTCTTTCGGACTTTCGGACTTTCCCGACTTTCGGACTAAATTTACTAATTTTGTGCCATGCCAAAAATATCGCACAAAGGGCAGCAAATGCCTGCCTCTCCTATTCGTAAATTAACGCCTTTTGCTGATAAGGCTAAGCTTGCAGGTAAAAAAGTTTATCATTTAAATATAGGCCAGCCGGATATTGAAACACCGGAAGGGATGCTTAACGCCATTAAAAATATTGATTTTAAAGTTTGGGCTTATACACCATCAGAAGGAACTTTATCATACCGCAAAAAGCTTACTGAATATTATAACAAACTGGGCTATAACATTACGCCCGAAAATATAATTGTTACCACAGGCGGATCGGAAGCTATTACTATAGCCATGATGGCCTGCCTAGATCCGAGTGATGAGGTAATAATTCCTGAGCCTTTTTATGCCAACTATAATGGCTTTGCCTGCCAGAGTGATATTGTGGTTAAGCCCATTCTGTCATATATTGAAAATGGTTTTGCCCTGCCTCCTATCAGCGAGTTTGAAAAGCTGATAACTGATAAAACCAAGGCTATTATTATCTGTAACCCTAATAACCCGACAGGATATCTATATTCTAAAGAGGAACTGGAAGCATTAAAAGAGTTGGCATTAAAGTACGACCTGTATTTATTCAGCGATGAGGCTTACCGCGAGTTTTGCTATGACGGGCAATCATTTATATCGCCAATGCACCTGGATGGCCTGGAAGAAAATGTAATTGTGATGGATACCGTGAGCAAGCGTTACAGCGCCTGTGGTGCGCGTTTAGGCTGCCTGATCACCAAAAACAAAGCTGTGTTGGCTGCAGGTTTAAAGTTTGCACAGGCACGGCTTAGCGCAGGAATGGTTGAGCAAATTGCCGGCGAAGCAGCTGTTGATACCCCTGATGAATATTTTGAAAAAGTAAATAAAGAATATACCGGCCGCCGCAACACCATAGTAAACGCCCTTAATAAAATGGAAGGCGTTTATTGCCCCAATCCCGGTGGTGCATTTTACGTGGTAGCAAAACTACCGATAGACAATGCCGATAAATTTTGCCAGTGGATGCTGGAAAGTTTCAGCTATGAAAATCAAACAGTTATGATGGCCCCGGCAACCGGCTTTTACAGCACCCCTGGCGCCGGCTTGAACGAAGTTAGAATGGCATACGTTTTGAACAACAACGATATTGAAAAAGCAATGATCTGCCTGGATGAAGCGTTGAAGGTGTATCCGGGACGTTCAGTTGACGTGGAAGAGGTAAAAGCGGAAAGGTAAAAGGCGAAAGGCAAAAAGAAAATACCTTTTACCTTTATCCTTTTGCCTTTCACCTCAATAGTGTATCTTTGTACCCTTATCAAAATACTGCTAATTGCCCACGGGCAACTGCAAACTCTAAAAAATGGGGTCGACCGGAATTGACAGGATGGAGATAAGTAAGTAAGCATGCAGCGCGTTGGGTGAATTAGCGCTCTAATCAGAACACTCAAAATCACAAATGGCGAAAATAACTACGCCTTAGCTGCTTAATTTAGAATTTAGCTAGCTTTTGTCCCGCCGGTTTTCCGTTTCATCGGATCGGCATCAGGGGCATCGACAGATGGAACTGGCCTGCTTAAGGTGTGCATAGCGGGCGAGATAAAGCACCTAAGGAAGACGGTACAGGCAAGCAACTGGCCTTCCCCTTCCCTACAATTAAACAGAAGCTAAGCATGTAGAAAGCTTACCTTATACCATGTTTGGACGAGGGTTCGAATCCCTCCGGCTCCACTGAAGGCCTTCAGATTAGTTTCTGAAGGCTTTTTTATTGAGCGTGGACGCTCAATATTATTTACGGGCAAGCGAAATGACGCTTGACAGGGCGGAAGACGGTGCGAAAACAGGCGTAGCATTAGCCCTGCTGGATGCCAATGGACCAACTGGTACTTTTTCCGAGTCTGGCGAGGTATTACCACGGTAATACTGAATCATATTTTATACCGGAAATATGAAGTGATACTTATTTGAGTAAGGCCGGTTTGTTTGCCGGATATTTTAAAGCTATCACCGGTACCGGGTTATTTGATCCAGACGGAAGATAGTAAAAATATCCTGGTAAATACCGGGCTCCCAGAAAAATTCATACGCGATCCTCCTGTTGCCGAACCAGCGTATATATATTGGGGCATGACAGCGAACAATGGCTACTATTAAAAAGGTCCCTGACTTCTATAATTAAATAGAACACAACGATATAACAAATAGGTAAAAGATAATTTGAATCTATGATTTTGTTAGTTTAAGGTATGAAAGTTAACCTCTCAGAAGAATCTGACAAATACCCTTCGAGAAATTAGATATTGTCATGTTATTTTGGACTTTTTTCTAACTCTTTCTGCTGTTTTTTAGTCAACCCTGCTATAACCAAATCATACGAATCCTGTACTAAAGATTCAATTTTACTTTTTGGAACATCTTTTTTAAAATGAACACTTATCCAATGGTCTTTATTCATATGATAGCCTGGAGTGATCCCTTCGTATTCTTCTTGAAGTCGTTTTGATTCTATTGGATCGCATTTCAGGTCACAAAAATCAAACTCTTCGATATTAACAAAGCAAAACCATTTATCCATTACGCTGAAAGTCAATATGTTTTTATCATAATCGGAAGTTGCTTTGTTAAAGGGCATCTTATCATGAGCCCCTTTAAGTGACAAACAGTATGCTCTAAATTCTTCGATATTCATTGTCGTATATTTTTCTTTGAAATTTGTCATAGTTCGACAAAAATGTTTCAATGCGTTCAATGTAAAATTATGTGAAAATTCCTCCTTCCTTTAAACATAAATAAGGATTAAAGCGTCACTTTTCCGGACTATTGAAGCTGTATCGGATCGTCAAGATTTAACAATTATTTCTAAATGTTTTTGGTGTCATACCGGTATGTTTGCGGAACATACGGACGAAATAAGACGGAGTTTCTATATTGAGTTTATCACTGATTTCGGCAATAGATAAACTAGTGTAGTTGAGTAAATTTTTAGACTCTTGGATTGTTTTATTTAATATGTATTTTTTCGCTGTTGATCCCAGAACCTCTTTTGCTATTTTATTCAGGTAGTTGGTCGTGATAAATAACTTATCAGCATAAAATGGAAGATCACGTTTTGTCATAAAATTAGCATCCACCAAACTGGTAAACGATTCAATATACCGGTATATGATTATGACCGGCTTTTGTTCGGAATTATTCAAGGCTCTCAATTCGCAGTTTCCCAACAGGCTTAAAATAAGGTATAACAAAGCCCTTAAAATATCAGTGTTGCAGTCAGCTAGTTTTAATATTTCAGATCTTAGGGAATTTAAGTGCTGCAGAAGTATCTCAAATTGCTCTTCATTTGCAGTTAATAATGGCGATGGACGATGAACTTGCAGATAACTAAGATTTCTCAAAAAATACCTATCCATAAAAAAGGAAAGGAGAAAGTCCTCTTCAAAGACTAATGCATAACCCTCAAGTTTAGTATTTTCTTGCCAACTCCACACTTGCCCTGGAATTGAACACACAATATCGCCCCGCTTTACTATCATTTTGGAATCGTTAATAACCAATTCCTCATTGCCTTCTACAATAAATGTCAAATCAAAATAAGATAAGCGGTGGGTTGGATTTTTTTCGATAAACTTTTTGAAATCTTTGATTGCAACCACGTCAATGAGTAAATCTATAGCATATTTTTTCCGATAGAAATTATATTGATGTATTGATTTCATTTATCAATTGTTTAGTATCCTATAAAAGTAGTGATAATGTGGAAACTTGTCCTGAAAAGTGACATTTCTTTCCCTTTAAATTCATAGGTGACCGTTAATAAGTAGGCTAACTTTGTGCACACGTAAAACATAGGTAATTATGAAAGACGAAGGATCAAAGAAAATTTGGCATTATAGAAATGATGACGAAAAACAGATGGCAGAGTATATCATAGGCCTGGAAAAATCGGCGCTTGAAAAGTGGTTTAACGGCGATGTATCGGGCTATGCAGGACTCTGGTCAAAACGCAGCTTTACCTATTTTGATGCGGTGGAACCGAAGCGTATCGAGCAGTTTGAAGACATGGCCGCTCTATTAAAAAGGGTTGAAGGAAAATTAAAGGCTGAAAACTTCGAGGTTCGTGACCCCAGAGTGCAGTTTGGGCAAGATATGGCAGTATTAACTTATCAGCTTTTTTCCCAAACAAACCTGGTAGATGTGGATTATAATTGCATTGAGGTATTTCAGAAAGAGGGCGACGGTGAATGGTATGTGATCCATTCAACATGGTCAATAATACGTCCCATGGATATGGATTTCAGTGTTTTTAAAAGCAAAGAAATTGTTTAAATGCAAACGTCTTACAGGAATTAGCTTTTAAAATTGTACCGGGATATTTTTAGGCACCAGTTCATAAAGTAATAAAAATGCTATTTGGGATGTCCATTAGGGGCATCCAAAACTATAAGGATGTGGTATGGTTTTCATACGATCTCGCCACAAGATCGACTAATATATTATATGAATGTAGAAGAGTTCAGAGTGTTCTGTCTGTCATTGCCTAATACCCATGAAGGAATGCCGTTTGAGGGCTTTTTCAAGAATTCACGTTCAATCCTTGTATTTTATGTGGGCGAGAAAATGTTTTGTCTTTTTGACCTGGATAAATTCGATTACTGCACTTTAAAATGTGATCCTGAAATTATTGACGAACTCAGAGAACATAAGGATATCAGCAAACCATTTAATCTGAGCCCAAAACATTGGATCAGCGTTGGTTTAAATGGCAGTATTTCCCAGGAAATGTTAAAAGATCTTGTAAAAAAATCTTACAAACTTGTAGCAGCAGGTACATCAGCATAATAAGACAGAAAACAGATGATCAAGGACATAGCTATTTATAATTGTTAAAAGGTTTACAATATTCAATTTTATATAAACCATTGTTAATGTGTAAGTCGTTATCCCTAATCCATGGAAAAATGATTAGTATAAATTTAAAATGTTATGAGTAGAAAAAAAACTACCGCTACCCAAGCTATCTGCTCATGGCTGGGCATCCCTTACGCTACAGCAAAACGCTTCCGCCGGCCCATTTTGCTGCAGTTCAACCCGGACCTGCCTTACGACCAAAAGGGTCCCGCGCCACTCCAGGCCGGCGACACGAGCTGGCTCGAGGCCGATAACGGCTTGAGCGAGGACTGCCTGAACCTCAACGTCTGGGCACCTGAAGACACAGGAGACAAACTGCTCCCTGTCATCGTCTACATCTTCGGCGGTGGCTTCGAACTCGGCTCGAACACACAAACCACATCAAACCTCTCGGGGCTCGCTGCTACAGGTCGCGCCATTGGTGTATCACTGAATTATCGGCTCGGGCCATTTGGGTGGCTCTCGCTCTCCCAGTATGGCGGCGAGTTCGCAGACGCCACCAACCTCGGCCTGCAGGACATCATCACCGCGCTCAGATGGGTACAGGAGAACATCGCCCGCTTCGGCGGCGACCCTCAGAACGTCACCGTCACCGGCCACAGCGCAGGCGCATACTCCACGATCGGGCTCCTCGCTGCTCAGGCCGCCGACGGCCTTTATCAGCGTCTCGCTCCGTTCTCCGGCGGCGCATCCCGGATAGTTCCAGCCTGGTGGGCCGAAGAACTAGCGATCAAGTTTTTGAACGAACTTGGCGTTGCGGACGATCCCGAACAACTGCTCACCCTGGATGCAAAGCTCCTCGCCGAGACTCTCATCAAGGTCAGCCCGCGCGATATCGGCGACCGACACGGCATCGACAACACGACTATTGGCATCGTGAACGACCACGCTCAGACTGGGGCTGTTCTCGCTGACACGCCGCTGCGCATCCTCGAATCTGGACGTCACCGCGACATCGACATTCTCTTTAGCACTGCGACGAATGAAGCGGACTGGTGGGTCATCAACGCGACCGAAAAGTTCGACCCGGGCAGTATCGATAACCTCGTCAACGAACTAGTAACGAAATCGCGGATTCCCCGAAGCCGTGCCCGGCGCATCGTCGCCGCCTACGATGTCAATGGACGCACTCCGGTTGAGGTTCGCGGGGCGCTCTTCACCGATTACTTCTTTACCCTACCCGCCGCCCGTGCAGCTCTCGCCCACGCCGCGGCAGGTGGCAGTGCCTACCTGCTCAGCGTTGGCCCTGTTGAGGGAGCACACGCGGTACACGGTACCGAGATGTACGGCATCGTCGGCCAGCAACGTCCCGGACAAAGCGATGAGCAAGCCGCCCGGGACACCTTCGTCCTCGACGCCCTCCTTAACTTCGCCACAGGCAACTACGACCGGCTTTGGAACGCTGTTACAGCGGAACCCAACTCACACGGCATCGGCAACTCACCATACAACCCCACCGCCCACGCGGCTGAGGTCCTGTGTACCTTCGAGGGCATCGAACGCACCTGAGCGCACGTAGCCGTAATGTCTTGACTTAACCACTTCAAGCGAGGTGGAAGCTGGTTACCTTTACAACTTCTGAAATAGTAACTACTACTTGCGATAATTCCTTCAAAAGCTTATCTTTATTTCATAAGATTTGCAATTAATCTGTATCTGAAAAGTGGTGAGTAATTCGGTGAGTAAGAATTTATATCCACATAAAATATTGAATATAAGACCAATAAAAGGGCAGTATAAATCCCTCCGGCTCCACCACACGGGATTCCGCCAGAATTTTGATTAGGCTGCTCCACAAAGATCAGTCTTTTTTGTCTCAAAATCAGCAAGTTATGATTGAAGGCCGGATGTATCCAAGGTGCTCTAACTACCCCTTCATTTCAAAGAAAAAACCATTAGCCCCAACAAAGTCTGGCTTTTTCAAAAAAGTTTTTGAATACTAACCGACTTTATCAAATACCGTCTTCCAGGAACGCCCGGCGCCAAATAAGCTTGATTTTGCATTGGCCTGCACAGAAATAGACCGGCCATCATTGCTCAACTTCCAAACCTCTGTTATGTAAACAAATGTTTGTTTCTGAACATTTACATGGTAAGGAGTGGCAACCATCAGATGTACAATTGAGTTCACAGTCATCGTTTGCCCATCAGCTGACAACTTTACGGTAGACTTTTTTCCTCTTCCCGGGCCATTATCAATTTCGCTTGCTTTACCGTCGAAGGCCATTTTCTCCTGGCTGGTAACAGGAGCTGTACCCAGAAACGAACTTGACACCTCTACGGCTAGAAAATTTACCTGCTCTGCTATTTTCATCGTTTTAGCTAGCATACGGTCACCCGAGTTATAGCAGCAAACAATATTTCCGCCCATAGCTATCGACTCTTTGGCTCTCCATTCGCCAGAAAAGCTAACGCGATGAGTGCCATTTTTTTGCTGAGCCAGTACAGGAAAATAAATTAGTCCAACCATGATGATAGCCAGACCCCACAAAACATTTCTTTTATTTTTCATATCTTATTAAAATTGATTCAGCAAATCTACCCTGACATCCTTTGGCCTAAAGAATTTGTATCGTAAATTAAAATGTAAACTTTGTAAATAAAATCTTGACACTATGTTTGGTAGTCGAAACCTCCTGTCGGGAAAAGGCAAGTACTTCTTTGGATCGATACTTTTTTTTTATTTCCGCCTTTGTTGGTGTTGTCACCACAGGTGTTCGGAAGATTGTTAATCTCGCATTTTGTCATTCAAGCGAGAGCGAAGAATCTTCTACGCGGGACATAAACTCGGATAAGTATAGCGGCGACTTATCAGTTGGATAAGATCCTTCACTGCGTTCAGGATGACAAAGGAGGCTTTCTGTAATCTTCCGAACACCTATGGTGACAACTCCAACAAGGGCGAGAAAAAATCCCATCATGATTTTGGCACTGATTGCGAAACCGTTCATTAGGGTTTTGTATCCTCCCGTCAATTAAGAAAATAAATGTGCTTCCGAACTGATCGGTATATTCAACACTTTAGAGATTAAACAATTTTTCCCTGCATTTTTTGAAATGGATTCAAATTCGGCTGCAGTTATGCCGGATACAGAACCGGTAATCGCAAGATGAATTCCCGTAATAGCAAAACCTTCCATGGTTAAAATGGCTGCCGTTTCCAATGATGTAGGGTTTAGGCCTTTTTCCGTCAGGGCAAAACTAACAGCCATGGTAAAACATCCTGCATGTGCTGCCGCAAGCAATTCTTCAGGATTTGTACCTTTTTCGTTTGCAGAGACGCGGGATTTGAAACTGAAGTTTGTTTTGTTCAAGATTTCACTTTGCGTGGTCAGTTCACCTTTCCCTTCATTTATAGTCCCTGACCAATATGCTTTTGCTGTACGCTTCATTTTTTAAATATTACATTTGATAATAACCGTTGCACCAGGCTTAAGTAGATTTACCACAAGATGCTAACAGTTGACCTGATCCTAAACAAGATTTAACCGTCCTAATTCAATAAGCGGTCCCTAAATTTATTGGGAGTACTCCCCACCTCTTTTTTGAACAGACGCGAAAAATAAGTTGGATTCTCAAAGCCAAGCGACGACGAAATCTCCGATATGTTCATATCGCCCCCTGTCAGCATATTTTTTGCCTCACCGATCAAAAAAAGGTGAATAAGTTCTAACGCTGTTTTACCCGTTTCCTCTTTAAGCAGATCAGTTAAATAGCGGGGTGATATATGCATTTTTTCTGCCAGGGAGGCTACAGAAGGCAGCCCGGTATTTTTCAATTTTCTTTCTTCGAAATTTGCAGCGAGTAGTGCATTGAACCTGGTAAGCGTCGCGCCGGTTAATTCTGTCCGGTGAATAAACTGTCTTTTATAAAACCGCTGTGCATATTTGAGCATAGAATCAATATGACTGATGATGATCGCTTTGCTATGTTCATCCGTATTGTTGTTATATTCCTTTTCTATGCTGAAATACAGGTTCCAGATAATATTTTCTTCTGCCGGTGAAAGATGTAGTGCCTCATTCACCTCGTAGTCAAAATAGCTGTATTTTTTAATTTCATTGTAGAGGGACGTTCCAGGTAAAAAGTCCTCATGGATGATGATCAGAAACCCCTTCTCTTCTAATTCCATATTTTGGAAAGAAACTTTCTGCTGCGGTTTGATAAATGACATGGAGCCAAGGTCATGGTCGTACTTGGTTTTTCCGTAAAACATTTGCCCAGATTTTAGCTTTTTGAATCCAATGATGTAAAATTCTGAAAAAAATTCAAGTTCGCTTATGCTTGTGCATGTATCCCTTTCACCGTAAGCTACACTGAAAAGGGGGTGTTCAGGCGGCTTCACACCAAGAACTTCATGCAAATCGCTGATTTTTTTGAAATGCTTCATATTGTTCGCAATTATAAAAACAGGATCCGGCAAACCCGGATCCCGCTAATGTTACTTCTATTAACCATGTGCTGCGACAGAAACATCCTGCCATGATTCCCATGTTTTCAGGCGTTCTTCGTAAGTGTATTTTACCCAGGGGTAAACAGTTTTACCCAATAGCAATCTTAATGGCGGATTTTCCGAGTCAACCAGACTAAGTAGCGCTTTGGCTGTTGCTTCAGGCTTACCGGAATCTTGTTCATTAGCTTGCTCATAAAAATCTTTTCGTATGCCATCGTAAGCCGGTATCGATTCACTTAATGCAAGGGAATTGGTACCGAAGAAATCTGTGGAGAAACCACCTGGTTCCAGTATGGTTACTTTAATGCCAAAACCACTTACTTCGCCAGCCAGTGTTTCAGTAAGGCCTTCAACAGCGAACTTGGATGCACTATACAGTCCCATTAATGATACTGTATTCAAGCCCAAAGCGCTTGAAAGTTGAATAATATGCCCCGATTTTTGCTGACGCATGATAGGTACAACCGCTTGTATAGTCCATAATGAACCCAGTACATTAGTTTCAAACTGCGTCCTAACATCTTGTTCGTTTAACTCTTCTACAGCTCCAATATGCCCGTAGCCGGCATTGTTTATTAATACATCGATGCGGCCAAAGTGAGTTTTTGCAGTTTCAATCGCTTCAAAACTTGCTTTTTTATCAGTAACATCAAGTTTTAGTACCAATAGATTTGCAGAAAATTCTTTTGTAAGTTCTGTTAATGTTTCAGGGTTACGAACAGCCGCAACTACATTATCGCCACGTTGTAAAAACGCTTCTGCCCAAATCCTGCCGAATCCGCGGGATGCGCCAGTTATAAAAATTATTTTTGCCATTATTTTATTTTTAATATTTATAAGGACAAAGTTCTGCCAATTTAATACAGCTATTCTGATATAAAAGTAGGCAATAATGAAACGTTTTTACGAAATGCAAATATGTACTAAGCCAATCATTATTCCCGGCCCGTGACCTTTTTACGGTGATTCAACCCCCAGTCTTTCAGGGAATAAATGATGGGCGTGAGCGTATCAGCATATTGAGCCAATTGGTAGGTGATCTTCACCGGATAGCCATCGATCACGGTCCTGATGATCAAACGGTGCTGTTCCAGGTCTTTCAGTTCTTTTGCCAAAACTTTGGGTGTAATACCGGGGATACTTTCCTGTATATCGGTGAACCGATCGTTTCCAACACCTACAGAAATGATAATGGGTAGTTTCCATTTACCATTGATCACGTCGAGTGCATCCCTCACGGGCTTTATCGTTTCGATGCAATCACAATGTGCTTTTTTAGTTGCCATAAAACCTCATTTAAAACTATTCCACTTTCCTTTGGGAAAGTACTATACAAAGGAAAGTATAAATTCACCAATTTTGCAAAAGAATTTATTGAGAATTTAAAAACAAGCGTAATGAAAATAGGAATTATAGGTATCGGCGCAATCGGCGGCATCATCGCAAAGAAATTAGCTGCAACCGGTCACGAGGTAAAGGTTTACAGCTCAGGAGGTCAGCAAAAATTGGAAGAAAGGGCTCGGGAGCTGGGCGTTATGCCATCCACCAAAGACCAGATCATAACGGATGTTGAAGTACTTATCGTATCCGTTCCCACAATAGCTGTCCCGGAATTATCAGATCTTATCGCAAAAGTTTCTGATAAGATGATCGTGATTGATACGTCGAACTATTATCCGTTCCGGGATGGCGAGATCGAAGACTTGAAGAATGGCAAAGTCGAAAGTGTATGGGTTTCGGAAACCATGGGAAGACCCGTGATCAAAGCTTTTAACAATTTACTGGCGCATAGCCTTGAATATGGTGGCAAGCCTGAAGGCACCAAAGACCGGATCGCGATGGCGGTGTCAGGCGACGATCAACAGGCCAAAGAAATAGTATCCACCTTGATCAATGATGTGGGGTTCGATACTGTGGACGCAGGTACACTGGCAGATTCCTGGAGGCATCAACCAGGCACACCGGCTTATTGTACAGAACTGACTGTGGCAGAACTTATGCAAGCTCTTACAGGTGGTGAAAAACAAGAAGCTGCACATCTGCGGGACTATGTTATTGGGAAATTTATGGAATTTTCAACACCTCCCACACATGAAGAAGTCGTGGCGCTTAACCGTTCATTGTTTCCTAAAAACCCTAAGGAGCATTAATCAACAAGGGGGGATAACCGTCAGGTTATCGAATACCATACAAATTTGCAACAGGACCTTGATACAGATAATGGTTTAACCCAATACGATGACCACACTCAAATGTCAATCGGCCATTCCCATACAACTTACTTGAAAGCGTAATTTATATCCGCAATAAGTATACAAAAAGCTTATCTTTATCTCATAAGATTTGCAATTTAATCTGTGCTCAAAAAAATGATGAGTGTTTCGGTGAGTAAGAAATTAAGCCATTGTAAAATATTGAATATCAGATCCATATAAGGGAAATACAAATCCCTCCGGCTCCACTGAACAACAAAACCCGCTAATAGGCGGGTTTTGTTGTTTGTATTGTAGTTGCAAACTACAAGCATAGTCGCCCGAAGTTTGAAAACTTCGGACTACAGGTAGACAATTATTATGCAATTGTGTAGCTCTCGGTGGTATGGTCAATCAATGATCGCGATCGCGTCAACTTCGATCAGGTAACCGGGGGACAGCGTCGCTACGCCGAGCACCACGTCCGCTGGCTTGTGATCTCCGAACAGCGCTATCCGGGCCTTTTCAATAATCGGCAAGCATTCGTCGCGGTTGTAATTGACGACGTAGATTGTGATCCTGGTGACCTGCGCAGGCCGCGCACCGGCAGCAGCAAGTGCCCGGCCGAGATTGCCAAACACCTGGTGCGCCTGAGTAGCAAGATCACCAGGGCCAACAAGCTTGCCATTTATGTCTTCGGGCTCCTGGCCCGAGACGAATACCATCTTGCTTCCCGTCGCAACGACGACCTGGCTGTACGTTTGCGGGGTAGGCAGATCTTGGGGATTGATGCATTCGAGCGGCATTGATTTGGTCTCCTGTTATGGTTAAATTCCAACACTCCAACAAAACTATTCCAGGTTTATTACAATTCCAAATTTTATAAAAAAAAGGTTTTTCAGCATGCTTTTCTGTAGTTTTCCAGATACAATTCGCCTCTTTTTTACTAAAGAGAATATTCTAACCCCCATCTTGCGCTATAACGGGCCGGATGTGCGAAAAGGCCACCAGTGCCCCGCGCGCTAAGTAGCCAACCTGGAGCCTGGCTATGTTGTTTATAAAGTGCTGCCACATTGTTCAGAAACATGCAAAACCATTAATTTCAATCAACTTAAAAAGTGGAACACGCTGATTATAAATAAATTACAGCAACACATCCAAAAAGCACAAATCCTGTAACACCTGATTATCAGATACTTAAATTTTATCAAAACTTAAATTCACTGATAATCAGCATGTTTCACAGCGTTCCACCCCCGTTCCGCGTGAAAAATGGAACGCTTGCCGGCGTGTAACCTGCTGTCCGTAGGTACTCCGGCTGTCCAAACGTGCCGCATATCCGGCAAGAGGTTTGAATGTCATTTCAGTGTAAACACTAATCGCTTTTTCAATTAAAACATCAGATGTTTAAATATACATCGTATGTTTGCATCATTAAATCAGGAATATGAAAAGGGAAAAACTTTCAGACCAGGTGGCAACCAAAATCAGGCAGGATATTAAAGACAACAAATACAAGGCAGGTACGAAAATACCCGCTGAACCTGAGTTGATGATGAGATACGCTGTCGGGCGTTCATCAGTGCGTGAAGCAATTAAAAGCCTGGCCATTGCCGGAGTCTTACAGGTAAAGCAAGGCGACGGTACTTATATCAATGAGGATGTTGATCAGCAGCCTATGGAACAGCGCCTGAAGAATGCCAGCTTTGAAGAGATCAACGCAGTTCGCAGACTGCTGGAAGTAGAGATAATAAGACTGGCGTCAGACTCACATACCCCCGATGACCTGGCTGCTATGGAAAAGCAATTGGCCAATCGTAAACAGGCTATACTATCAGAAGACGGCGCTGCTTGTACCAACGCAGATATCGCTTTTCATTTGGCCATTGCAAAAGCTTCAGGAAACAGTGTGCTGGCTACCCTTTATCAAAGTTTCACCCAAACTATCCGCTCATTTTTTTCGCAGCGCGAACTGCGGGGCATCAGTCATTTTGCGATGAGCCACCATCTTCATGAGGATCTTTTTAACGCTATAAAGGCAAGAAAGAAAAAACAGGCGGGTGAGATCATCACCAACATTTTAAACAATAATTACTAAATATTATGACTATTCTAACATTTACATTGTTGCTGCTGGCCGGTGCCTATCTTGCCGGGCTGGTTGGATCGCTCACCGGGTTAGGCGGCGGCGTGGTAATTATTCCGTTATTAACACTTGTTTTTCACGTAGATATCCGTTACGCCATCGGCGCGGCGTTGCTGGCCTCTATTGCCAACTCATCAGGCGCTGCCAGCGCTTATGTTAAAGAAGGGATCACCAATATCAGGCTAGGGATGTTCCTGGAAATTGCGACTACCATTGGTGCAGTTGTGGGCGCACTAATTGCGGTATATACGCCAACCAATACCATAGCCATACTTTTTGGGAGCATCCTCCTGTTTTCGGCAGCGATGACACTCCGGAAAAAGAACCAGGGAGCGCTATTGGTTGGCAGCAATTTTGCAAACAAACTTAAACTAAACAATAGCTACCCCACAACAAACGGTGAAGTAAGCTACCGGCTAAAAAATGTGGGCGCAGGGTTTTCTATTATGACCATTGCCGGTGTTTTCTCGGGGTTATTAGGCATAGGCTCGGGCGCGCTTAAAGTTTTGGCCATGGACTCTACCATGCACATCCCTTTTAAAGTAAGCACTACCACCAGCAACTTTATGATCGGCGTAACGGCTGCGGCCAGCGCTGTGGTTTACCTGCAACGGGGCTATATGGAGGCAGGCATTGCATTTCCGGTGGTGCTGGGTGTATTGTGCGGCGCATTTACCGGCTCTAAACTTTTGCCCAAAATGGATGCACGGGTATTAAAATACATCTTTTGTACCGCTATAGCGTTTGTGGCAGTAGAAATGATCTACAACGGATATAATCACAAATTTTAAATCTATCAACGTTATGAAAAAGATTCTTTCAAAACAAAACCTGGCAGACCATGATATAGAACTGTTTATTGGCCTTCAGCTCCGATTTGGTGTGTTGCTGTCAAGCCTGATTGTACTTACCGGCGGACTGTTATATCTGCTGCAATCAGGGAGCCTGGCATTACCTCATTACCAGCTTTTTATAGGCGAAAAAGCAGGACTGAAAACCGGCAGGGAAATCTGGAATGGTGTGACAGCCATAAAGGCCCGGGGAATTATCCAGCTTGGCGTAGTTGTGCTGATTGCAACCCCCATATTGAGGATATTTTTCTCTTTGATTGGTTTTATCATAGAAAAAGACCGGCTTTATGTTGGTATTACATTAGTTGTACTGTCGGTAATGATGTTTAGCATCTTCGGCGGCTTAAAAGTTTAACATTAAATTTAACAGATCATGAAAAATATATTAAAAAAAATCACCCGGGCGATGATAGCAGGCAGCATAGCATTTGCCGTATTATTGGTTTCATCCGCCAGTGCACAACAGGCTGCACCTATTAAAAATATTGTATTGGTACACGGCGCATTTGTAGACGGGTCGGGATGGAAACCGGTTTACGAGATCCTGGTAAACAAAGGTTATCATGTGAGTATCGTACAGCAGCCTTTGACTTCTTTCGATGCTGATTTGGCAGCTGTAAAACGCGTATTGGATCTTCAGGATGGCCCCTGCATTTTAGTCGGTCACAGCTATGGTGGTGGTTTAATTACCGAAGCAGGAAATGATCCGCATGTAGTCGGGCTGGTTTATATTGCCGCCCATGCCCCTGATAAAGGCGAATCAGAAGCAGACAATGGCAAGCGCATTCCTTCGGCTTACAAATCCCTGCAAAAACCAGCTAACGGTTTCGACTATATTGATCCTGCACAGTTTCCTGCTGATTTCGCTGCCGATCTGCCCGAAAAACAGGCGCAGTTTATGGCTAATGCGCAGATGCCTACAGCCGACGAGGTTTTTCACGCCCTAATTAAAAACCCAGCCTGGAGGACTAAACCCAGCTGGTACATGGTGGCAATGGCCGACCGGATCATTAATCCGGACCTGGAAAGAATGTATGCCAAACGTGCCGGCAGCCATACCATAGAAATAGCAGGCGCAAGCCATTCCGTTTTTGAATCGCATCCAAAAGAGGTTGCCCGCTTAATTATAGAAGCGGCTATCAGCACTTCAAAATAACTCATAACATGCCTTCACTGAAAAGCCCTTAGATTTGGTTATCCCCTCAATTCGCTAATTAAGCCGATTATTTCCTGCGTCAATAATGCCGGGCAGCCCCAATAATCAAATATCCCCCCGGAATTTGAGTTTTGGCCGCATATAACAAATACGCCTGAACCTAAGCGGGCCTTTATTAAAGAAGCCAGCCAACCAACGAAACCGCTGTTATCAGCCCCAGGTTGAAAATGGAAACTAAACACCTTAAAGTTTTCTGAAAGATCAGATTCAACCGGTACCAGGTAGCTCCATACCTGGTGATCTCTGACAATTGCTAACGCATTTTGATCAAACTCAAAACTATTAATGGGTATTTCTTTAAAGAAATATAATCCGTCATAAACTTTCAGCTGGGCATTCCTGATCACGTGCCTGAGCCTGTGTTCTGTTTGTTCACCGGTTTCCCCGCTGATATACATTGGATGATGTGTTTAAATTCTTAATTACTAAATAAGCTGTTATCCTCAAGGGCGAATCTGCAACAAGTTACAGGCATTGGTATAAAATATTTGAGCCTCTTCTTTTTTGGTAAACTTCATTTTATAAATACTTTTAATGGTTGACGGCGGATCAAACATTGGAAAGTCTGAGCCGAATAAGAACTGTTGCACACCAATTTTACGAATTGTCCACACCAGTTGGTCCCGGAATGGAGAATCGCCAAGTATTGGTGCTATGGCCGAAAGATCAAACCACATATTCTTTTTATACCATGGATATTTATCTAATCCCACCAGGGTTATAAATTGAGGAAAATTGACCATGCCCATATGAGCAAAAATAAACCTTGCATCGGGGTGGGTAATTGCCAGCATAATTAACTTGCCATCCTCGTTCACATCTACCGGGTTATAGGAATCAAATAAAAGGATCATTTTAAGCTCCCCTGCTTTTTTTGCTATGGCTGCCACATCGGGTGATGACACGTCAAACTGTTGAGAGTTGGGGTGCAGCTTAATTATTTTCACACCAAGTTTTTGCACCCTTTCCATTTCTGCAAGCGCTTCCGCACCATCCATGGGGTGAACCGAACATATAGGTATCAGCGAGTTATAAAGCTGGCTTAAATGAATAACACTGTCATTTCTTAAACGTGTTTGATCCATTTGGCCTTTTTGCGCCATGGTAATAATAGCTGCTTTCGCCAGGTGCCCGTTGGAAATATTTGCAAGGATATCCTTTACGGTATTATTACGCTCGGCGCTCATATTATGCTGTTCTCCGTCATTTAAAGCAATGTGCTCGTGCATGTCGATAATCTTTCCGGCATAATGTTGCCCCGAAGATTGAGCATTTACAAAGAATACGTTCAGGATCAGCGCACAGGCAAGTGTAAAAAAGGATTTTCTTTTCATGGTGATTTGTAATTTGGCAAACAGCTGGCAATAGTATTTACGTTGTTAATATAAATGGATGTACAATTTGTATTAAGGTGTAGATTTAGATAAAATGCAATAAAATAGTTCATGGCTAATATCCCAAAGAATAAGTGTATCTGAAAATATTTACAGAAACAATTTACCTTCCATTACAATGACTGATGAACCACTGACCCAAATACCATCAGCCGCAACGTTTACACGTATTGTTGACGGTTGGTTTACATAGGTACCCTGCAAAATCCGGTAATCCTGGTTTTGGTTGATATAGCCAAGCTGTTCAAGATAGCCCGCAAGCGGGCCGGCTGCTGTCCCTGTCGCAGGGTCTTCATCAATCCCAACGCTTGGATTGAAAAACCTGGACTCCGCCAGGATCTCACTTGCCGGATCATTTGTAGTAAACAAATAACATCCCTCAAAACCAAATTGCTCTGAAGCTTTCTTTAACAGCGCTTTATTTGAAATAGCATTTTTTAGTGCCGATAAACTTTTTACGGGCACCATAAGATGTGCAACCTCCGTTTGAACGATGTTAATAGCCCACCCGTTCAGTTCAAAATCCCCGATTTCCAAACCCGTTGCTTCCGCAATAATTTCCGTTGGAACTTTTCCAATTACCCTGGCAGGCCTTTGTTTCATCCCCACGTACGGCAGGCCATTTTCTTCGGTTATTTTTAAAGGAATTTTAAGATCCTCAATTTTTACCCATTGTGCACCATCCTGCTTTTTAAAAATATCCCACTTTTTTAAAAGCGCCAGGCAAACGGCTCCTAACAGGTTATGCCCTGCGCCGGTAACTTCAAATTTAGCGGGTGTGAACGATCGCACCTTAAATACGCCTTCCTCTTCAGCATAATAAACGAAAGAGGTTTCTGAGTATCCGAATTCCCTTGAAATATTATGGTATTGTTCCAAATCAAGTTCATGATCTATATAAACAACAGAAAGTTGATTTCCTTTATAGCGACTGTCTGTAAACACATCCAGTACATAATAATCCAATTGTTTCATTTTCTTAGCTTTAAGTTGTGCCAAAATTAGCTTGTATTAGTTTATTTTCTTTATGGGTTAACAAAAGGTAACTAGTTACCTTTTGTTAACTATGTTATATTTGAAGAATGGATAATACTGATGAAAGAGACGCCATTTGCGAAAAAGAACTGGCGGCAATACGTGACAGCCTGGAGATTTTAGGTGGAAAATGGAAATTAAGGATTATGAGACACCTCAATAACCATATAGATCAAATTAACACTTTTAAGAAAATCCAGCGGGAAATAGAAGGAATATCCGCCAAAATGCTTTCCAAAGAACTACAGGAACTGGAGATCAATCTCCTGGTAACCCGAACAGTTAGAGACACAAGGCCCATAACGGTAAGTTATGCAATTACAAAATACGGCCTTAGCGTTTTCCCGGTAACGGAAAGCCTGGTTGAATGGGGCTTAAATCACAGGGAGCAAATCAAGTAATCCGGGCTATAACAAACTATGCCATAGAATTTAATAAACGAAGTTCCTGTATAAGCGCGGTTTTCCGGTCATCAAAATTAGTTTGGCCTACAGGAGCAATTATTTCATTAAACAAACTGGTTAACTCGTCTGAATGCAAAGCCGGTTTTTGAGTTTTAATATTGAAATAAGTAAACTTTGTCCAAAGCATTGATTTCAAACTCACTTTATTTTCGTCCCACATGCGCATTTCAACGGTAAGCGATCTGGGCTTTACTTCTATCAATTGGGAATCAATGATTATTACCTCTCCCCTGAAAACGGATTTAAGATAGCAAATTTGATTACTGGATATTACCCAAACTAACCCGGTATCGGCAGTGCCGCCGAAAGCATCTAAATTATACGCTTCCAATAATTGGTCTTCCCTGGCATTAAGAAAATAATCCAAATAACGGGTGTTGTATAAATGATTAAATGGGTCACAGTCCTGGAAGCGGACTTTGACGGTTGACTGTAATATTTTTTGCATTAACAATAAGGATGAATTAATGGATTACTATGTTTGATATTTATGATATAAAGAACTGCTGACTAATAATTTTGCCTGCGTTAACTTTATATACGCACAATTCATTAATACTGCTTTCTTTTCCATTAATATCAAATTGCATGAATAGCCTGATGCTAAAATAAGCTTCTGAGTGGATAGCCTCAGAAATTGTAATGGCCCGGATCTTTGCTTTTGCAAGGAACTGTTTTTCCAATTCGATTAGTTTTGCCAGGCCTTTTATGGGCCCCGGGGTCGGATTGATCGGGTCAATGCTTTCTGCATCTTCGCTAAAAAGGTCTTGATAAGCCTTCAGGAACTCCTGATTGCGTAATAGCGTGATGAGCGTTTGAGAAATGGATGTTGCTGTCATAAACTTAGAGGATTTTATAAAAGAATTTAACTACGGATAATTCAATAAAACTAGCGGTGCTGCCTGACTGTGTTTTGTACAGATACGACAAATTAAAAATAGGTGCAGATCAAATCTGAAGTTATTTTTTTGGAGCACTGTTGCTGTTAAACATGTCACGGTACATTCTCCAACCGTCTGCTGTTTTTTTCCAGACAACCAGGTATTTCCCCTTTCCCAGTGCAACATTATTCGCTCCGAACATTTCAAAATTACCTTCCTCAGTCACATACAGGTCAGTAGCGCCGTAAAGATTCAATGTTGTAAATACGATATTACGCACGCCTGCCCTATATGCGAACCGGTAAAACCCCAGTTGACCCTGTACACCGCAAAGCGCCGGTGAGTTGACCGGGAGCAGGCAGGCATCAGGTGTATAGCAATTCATAAATAAGGAGGAATCGCCTTTAATAAAAGCCTGGCCATAGGATAAATTAACCTGGTGCAGGGCGGCTTTTATTGCGGCTGTATCTGGTTTATTTATTTCAGGGGCTTTTGCACTAACGGCAAAAGAAACAATCATTGATAAAATAATGCAGCATAAATTGATGGATAACTTTTTCATTTTTTTCTGGTTAGTTGGGTTATTGATAAATGATATTTGATGCTAAATCATATTTGATATTTAAATGACTTTCACCATACGATGTTTTGATTTTTGTATTCTTACTTTTATTCAAAGTAACCACCCTTTTCAAAAATGACTTTGTATAAAAACGACAATTTTGAAATTTCATGAAGTACGCCGAATATAAACCCGGGCTGCAGTTAGCACCCTATATTGATGCTTATTATACCCTGGAAACAGGTGCTCTTTATCAGCCGGTCACCCGTCGTATCTTTGCAGATGGCTGCACAGAGATTTTCATTAACCTTGGTGAATCGAAACCTGTTGTAAATAATTACACCATTCTTTACCCCGGGAACATTTACCTGGGCGGCACAATGACCGCGTCGAATTTGCTGAATAGCGTACCTAATAGCCGCTTCCTGGGTATTCGTTTTAAGCCGTCCGGATTTTCTGTTTTCTATAACTTACCACTTGATGAAATTGTTGATGAAATAATTGAATTCCCGGATAAAGAGCTTTATGCACTTGCAGAGCTGGACAGACAGGTAGTGACCAGGTTAGACCAGTTTTTTTCGGGCAGGCTTAAAAATCGAAAGTATGAAACGATAATTCCGATCACGCAGACCATCGAAAAGTTTCAAGGCTTGATTTCTGTTGACAATGTCGCGCAAACGCACCATGTAACCATCAGAACCCTCGAAAGAATTTTTAGTAAGAATATCGGCATACCTCCTAAAGAATTTATCAGCATCATCCGTTTTCAGCATGCTGCGAAAAAACTACAGCGGGATACATCGGGAAATAACCTATTGAGGATTGCTACTGATATGGGATACTACGATCACTCTCACTTAACACGGGAAATCAAAAAATACAGTGGTTTAAATCCATCCGAACTGACCGGAAAAATGGCGCAACTCCCCCCTGCCCAGTAATAAATAGCCACAAACGTTGTTTAAAACGTGAATCGAACGTACGGTTTAGGTTAACCTAACAACCTTACTTTATTTCGCCGGTAAGCAATTTTTATTTTGGGTGGTTTTTGCCAAAAGAGGATCAGCTGAATTTTGGGTAATTTCCTGGCAGGTTATTTTGTTTACATAACCGCTTTGAGTACTAACGATGCTGACATAGTTTGCTTTACCTTCAACCACCGTTATAGTTAATGGTGCTGATTTTTTCCGTTTGATATTCCTCCGCTAGCAACACTGACAGTATGCTGGCCAATACCTATATCATGAACAGAGAAAGATTTATTTTTCAACTTACAAACTAACTGATCATCAATATACAATCTATAATTTATCGCAGAACCGGTATATCCTGTAGAGCGGATTAAATAAACCTGCCCCGTTTTGTCTTGCGAAAAAACATTAAGGGAAGCTGCAAGCATAAATGCTAAAAAAGCGAACAATTTAATCGTTTTCATAAGTTAAGTTTAATGTATTACTAAGATAATAATTCAATATATGTTTTTTATAATACTCCATTACAAAGAAATAATAAACTTGAGCAGGTCTAATTATAAACAGGTATCCGGTTCAGCTCAATACAATAATCAGTTACCCATGCGCCGGCAACATCAATATATAAAATATTGGGTTTGTTGTTTTTGTTGATGACACCTGTATTTATCCATTCATTAACTTTTGCGGGCAGGTACTTATTGCCAGACATGGCAAGGTCTGTTATGCTTTGGTTTTTTTTGATCACATTAGTAAGCAGCATCATTCCGTTAATTATAGGACTCACCTTTTCATCCTGAAAATCGTTACATACCAAGCCGGCTTCATCACTGCTTTGGGTAAGTTGCCAGTCGAGCCGTATCAGGTCATTTTTGTTTACGCCGCTTTGCATTGATGTAAAAAACGACTCTTCTGCATTCAATAATTTATTGATCTGATTGGTGGCTGCATAAGCTCTTCGGATATTGAGGAATGTTTTTCCTTTATCGGCCATTGAGTTGGAATCGATGAGCTTGTCGGGATTGGCATATTGCTCAAAGGTCACTATTACCTTACCTGCCAGTTCGTTAAGTTTGATACGGTCAATACTTTTTGACTGATTATTGTAAATATATTCTTTACCAAGCGCACGAAAAATTGAATCGGCTACATTTTTAGCTGATGCCTCTTTTGGGCAAAAATGGCTGAATGTTAAAATGATGAATTCTTTTTTATTACGGTCTAAAAATGCTTTAACAGAATCGAGGATATCCTTAAAACGTTCACCATATCCACCGCCAACGGCATCGGCCATACAGTCTGATGAGCTGTGTTTTGTGTAAATGCCGTTTTTAAAAGAGCCAACCCGCAGATCGAACATCCTGATGCCGGCATTAAGCTGTTTGCCAATGTTTTGTGTTTGTGTAAGCGTATTGCAGGGATTGATGGAACTACCCTGTGTGCCACCTGTGCCGTTTAATATCGACATACCTGCATCGTGCGATCCGGGGATCACGATATCTTTTAGCGTCAAACTTCCTTTAGCCGGAAATAACGTATCCTCCATCCAACGGGCAGGGTTATAGTTGGTAAAATAGCTTAAGTAAAGCTTTTGATCCTCGCCTGTAAAAGCCATGATAAACTTTTTGGTATCCACATTACAAATAGACACCGGATAGGCCGTTTTAAAATAGTCGGGTAAAATATGTTCATCAGCTGGTCTGTTTTGCTCATCATCAGTAGTATAATAAATGCGGTTGTCTTTTTTACTTCCTTTCCATATATAAAAAAGGCGGTTAGTATTAAATGCATGGTACACAGCCGGCGAGACCTTTGATTTTGACTTGTAAACAGGGAGTTGATTTGTCCATATTTTGGTATCGGTATTAAGATCAGTATAATAAATACCCTGGTCATTATAATCTTTATAGCAGATCCTAACCGTGTTATTGGATAGGGTAACTATAAAGGGGTATACATCACTTTTTTTATTCGGAATAGTTTGCAGAACGGCAGGTTTAAGCAGGCCATTGTTATCAGCATCAATTACGGCTACCACCATTTCATTTTTATTATCAGCATGTGATGCTATCATTAGGCGGCCGTTAATGGTTGTTGCCGTAACGCCAGATTTTAGCTTAGGAGAGTTTTCAAAGCCAACAGTATTTATGGTCTGGGTATTAAAGGTGGTATCGCTGTTATTAATGATGTATTTTAATGAACCATCAATACCCAGCCATAAGGCATATATATGACTATTGACTACCCTTAAAACCGGTGCGAAAGCACTTTTTTCTGTACCTGCCGTTGTTTCATTTTGTGAAAACCTGGTATCGTACTGTTTGCCCAAATAGCACACGTGAATATTTCCGGTAGCACCGGCATCTTTCCAGGTAACAAAATAGCCACCTTTAAAATTAGTAATATCAATAGCCTTATCGGTACGGGCGGCCGGTAAAAAATCAACAGGCTGACTAAAGCTCAGGCTTTGAGCCCGCAGTTCTTTTGATCCTGATAAAATCAGAAATAAAATGAGTGTTGCACTAATAATTAAAAGCTTCATAAAAAACAGGTTTAGATAGGCAGTAAGACATATTAAATAGCCCCTAATATTATAAATTGTTGGATAATATTTTTTCTTTATCGTGAATTTATAATATTTTTATGTTAAAAAACTAACCTATGCTAAAAATTATTATCACTTTTTTATTTCTTGTGTTACTCCTGCAAGGCGTAAAAGCACAAGATGCAAACTATTGGTCATCAAGCTATAACCCTGGCGGTTTCTTAACTCCAGGAGCAGTGATCGCTTTTAACCGCGATAGCGGGGTGATGTTCCTTAACCCGGCCTTGCTGGCTTACAGTAATAAAAGTACGGCATCAATTAGCGGATCGGTTTACCAGTACGGTAATATCAAAATAAAGAACGGGGCCGGCACCGGGCTTGATCTTAAATCAACAACGGCTAGTATCATTCCGCAAATGATATCTGCAACTATATCATTAAAAGGCAAACATCCCTTTACAGTTGGTTATGCACTTACCCACAATCCGGTAATGAGCTACCAGGCCACACAGCAGCGCGATGCCAGGTTCAATGTGCTTGATGACTCCTATAGTCCGGGTAATGAATCTTTCCTTGGGCAATATAAAAGGCTTAATAGTATAAATGAAACCTCTGGCATTATCAGCGGTGGATTTAAAGCATCAGACCATTTTGCAGTAGGTATCTCGGCAGAGGGGCAGCTGCGTAAGCAAAGCTTCAATTCTGATTTCAGCTCAAGGGCTTTGTTTAATAACAGCAGTAATTCAGGCCTGCCACCAATTACCAATGTAGAAGAGTCATACCTGGCATCTTACTTTCATGCAGGGATAAGGTTTAAGGCGGGTTTGTCATATGACGACGATAGGAGCCACCTGGGGCTCACTATATCCTCGCCGCTGTTGCACGTAGCTGGTAGCGCAAGCATACTGAGCGATAATGTAGTCAATAATTTAAGGCTTGGCAGCGATACACTTAACCTTTTAGCCAATTCCAGGCAGATAAAGCTTAAGGCTACCTATAAAATGCCCCTGAGCATAGGTTTTGGCTATGCCTATGATTTAAAAGACGGACAAATTTATTTTGCTGCCGAGTATTTTAACAAAGTGAATGAATATAACTTGATAACGCCGCGTGACCAAAACTTTATAAGGGGAGATCTACCTTTAGATAACTTTTCTTCCTCGTCGCTTAAATTTAAGGATGTACGGAAATCCGTGTTGAATTTTGGGATAGGGGTAAGTTATTTACTACAGCCTGATGTAACCGGCTTTTTATCATTACATACCGACTTTAATTATGCCAATAATGGTTTGTATAAAGATGATAACGGTTATACCTCCAATACAGCCTATTATAATATTTATCATTGCCAGGTAGGTGCCAACATCAAGAAACGGAAATTCAACTTCCGTACCGGGTTGTTACTATCATACGGTACTACTAATAAATATCCGCAGTATATCAACTTTGATAACCCAAACGAGAGCAATGTTTTAGCTGGTAATCCAATAAACACCAATGCTTCACATTTTTCAGTAGGTTTAATGCTGTCATATATTCATAATTTATAGGCTAAAAGCTAATATTAATAATTTACGCAATCTATTTTCATTCAATGAAAGTTTAATCCTGAACGGCCAATTCTAAAGAAACCGAAATAATAATCTTTAACACCATTTGCCAACAGTCCAAAATTGCAAAACTCAGAATCAGTTACGTTGCCAAAGAGGTCCGAACTCTTACGGTGCCGATATTATATTTACCTGAATTTTAAACAATTGATTCTGCCAACAGCCGATTCCCCTTTTTGTCATAGTAAGAGATGGTTACGGCATTAGTATCTACCGTCCACTTTTCTATGCCGCTTTCCGCCAGGCCGCGGGACATTGTCATATAATTAGTTTTTCTTTCTTCGTGTAAAGAGAGATGCCGGAGAAAGCTTTCTTTGTCACCATTGTCCGCAATGAGCAATTTTTCATGAACAGGCTCTGATTCAATACGGTATCCCCCTGCTCCGAAGTATTGAGAATGCCCGTCAGTCAAATACGAGTCGTACTTTTCAACACCCAGCAACTTAAGCGCTGTTATATAGCTTAAAAAGTCCTTCATTGTACCCAACTTTTCGTGTACATCATTTATCTGTTCGATAGTAAACATAACCATGGTATATTTTTTGTTCAGAGCAAACTTAAATAACAAAAAATATCAAACAAAATATTGGGTCTTAAATGATGCTTGCCCATTTTAAGGCTGTCAAACCAGGTATTAAATGTTCGATTGTCATCCGACTGGCTTTTGAACTTCATTTTTTTCCGGGATGCCGTCCTTGAGAATATCAAAACGCCAGATTTTACCGCTGTGTTGATGAAAAAAGCGACTAGGGTAAGCAATGCGATAATAAGCGCCTCCAATTCCGCGGTCTGAAAACCTTTAACTATTTTAGTGTTTCTTTTTGCAGCGGTTACATTCCAGGTGACTTTAAATTTAAAACAACATGAAAAAATTAATACTCTTTTTATTTGTTAACCTTCTTGTTAGCAGTATCCTTTTTGCCCAATCAACCTCAAAACCGCTTACAATTGAAAGTTACTATAAGGTTAAATGGGGTTATGCCGATGAGTTTATCTCACTATGGAAAAAGAACCACTACCCTCTTTTAAAAAAGCTTCAGGAAAAAGGTGATATCATCAGCATTAAAGCTGAAAGCCCGGTGATTCACAGCAGTGAAGACAGCCGGTGGGATTTTAAGGTAACCATAACCTTTAAAGATGAACACCTGGCATTGGATTACAGCATTGTAGATCCATTTAAAAAACAATTATTCCCCGACCTGGAAAGTTATCAAAAAGCAGAGCAGCACCGTTTTGAGCTGCTAATTGCCCATTGGGATGTACTAGTTGAGCCGCTTGCCTTGCCAAATTGATGGATTAATTATGCTGTTTAGTTGGTATTTATAAGAAAATTTAAAAATAGTATAGTAATTCTATAGGAATTATATATTATTGTAAAAACTATTAAACATTCATAATTCCCGATCATCAAAAATGGCAGATCCAAAAACAAAACAGACAGCCCTAGGCGACGCAGCCGCCAGGCAATTGGCCATCGCTACGCGTACGGTCCCTCAATTATCACGTATTACACCGCGCTGGCTCCCCCAACTGCTAAACTGGGTACCGGTTGAATCGGGTGTTTACAGGCTGAATAAAGTTAAAGATGCAGAAAACGTAGAGGTTGACTGCTCTTCAAGGGACGAGCGTGAGCTGCCTTCCACCTTTGTTGACTATGTAGAAGATCCGCGCGAGTATAACCTGAGCGCTGTTAACACAGTGCTTGACGTGCACACCCGCGTATCTGATCTTTACAGTAAGCCTTATAACCAGATCAGCGAGCAGTTGCGCTTAACTATTGAAATTGTTAAAGAGCGGCAGGAAAGCGAGCTGATCAATAATGAGGAATACGGTTTGCTGCATAGCGTTGCAGCCGGTCAAAAGATAAAAACAAGACTCGGCCCCCCAACTCCGGATGACCTGGATGAGCTAATCACAAAAGTTTGGAAAGAACCGGGTTTTTTCCTGCTGCACCCTTTAGCAATTGCTGCCTTTGGCCGCGAATGTACCCGCAGGGGTGTTCCGCCGCCAACTGTATCGTTGTTTGGGTCGCAGTTTATAACGTGGCGGGGAATTCCGCTTATTCCTTCGGATAAACTACCTATAGAAAATAATAAATCAAAAATCATTTTGCTGAGAACGGGCGAAAGCCGTCAGGGAGTTGTAGGGCTGTTTCAGCCGGGCTTACCGGGCGAGCAATCACCAGGCCTGTCAGTACGCTTTATGGGGATCAATAACAAGGCTATTGCCTCCTACCTCGTATCGCTATACTGCTCACTGGCTGTTTTAGTTGATGATGCAATTGCAGTTTTAGAAGATGTGGATTTAGGTAATTATTATGAGTACAAATACTAAGCCCGAAAGCTTGTTAGACATAGGGGAACTTGAAAAGCTGGCCAACCAGTTTTTTAAGGCTGCTCCCGGGGAAGCCCCGGTAAATCCGGCTGCTTCGCCTGCACCGTACACCGATTATCATCCATCAATTGAGCAGTGGGACGCTGTACCGGGAGCTAGTGGCCTGCCGATAAACTTGTCAGGTGGTCATCCGCAGTCAAGTCCGGTATCTGGAGTTGGCGCTTCTCCTTCTGCAATTACGCAGGGAAACGTGATCGACTTAAAAGATCCGCAAACCAGCTTTGACGACCCGGCATTGAATACCGCAAAGCCATCTTCTAAAGAAAATTTAACAGGCTTCAGCCTTTCAGGCACTGAACTGTTTGCAGATAATTTTAAGCAGCTGCCTTATCAGCAGGAGCAATCGTTTGAAAAAGATTTACAGGCGGTATTAAATCAAATCACCGCTTTTCCGCATGTACCGCAAATTCCGTTTAAACCCTATGCACAGGTTCCTGAACCTTCTTATTATTTTCTAAAAAAGGTTCCGGCGGCATTTTCAGCAGAGAGACCTAAAGGAGCGAGCGGAATTATTACAGCTCCATTTGATGTAAATATCATCAGGCGCGATTTTCCAATCCTGGGCGAAACGGTAAACGGAAAACCTTTGGTTTGGCTGGATAATGCAGCCACCACGCAAAAGCCCAAACAGGTGATAGACCGGATCAGCTATTTTTATGAGCATGAGAATTCGAACATTCACCGTGCGGCACATGAGCTGGCAGCACGGGCAACGGATGCTTATGAAGGCGCCCGTAAAAAGGTGCAACAATTTTTGAATGCAGCATCAACAAACGAAATCATTTTTGTAAGGGGTGCCACCGAGGCCATTAACCTGGTTGCCAAAAGCTGGGGCGAGCAAAATTTGCAGGCAGGCGACGAAATTATTGTCAGTCACCTGGAGCATCACGCCAACATTGTTCCCTGGCAGCAGCTGGCCGCTAAGAAAAATCTCAAAATCAAAGTGATCCCGGTTGATGACGACGGGCAGCTTATAATAGATGAGTATATCAAATTACTTGGCCCTAAAACCAAACTGGTTGCCTTTACCCAGGTATCAAATGCATTGGGTACGGTTACCCCTGCCGCCCAAATTGTTAAGCTTGGTCATTTAGCCGGCGCAAAAGTATTGGTTGACGGTGCACAGTCTGTTTCGCATATGCCTGTTGATGTACAGGCGCTTGATGCGGATTGGTTTGTTTTTTCAGGCCACAAAGTGTTTGCGCCAACAGGTATTGGTGCACTTTATGGTAAGGAAGACCTGCTAAACGAAACCCAGCCCTGGCAAGGAGGCGGTAATATGATACTGGATGTAACCTTTGAGGAAACAAAATATCATAATGCACCAGGCAGGTTTGAAGCCGGAACAGGGAATATTGCCGATGCCGTTGGCTTAGGCGCCGCCATTGATTATGTAACCCGCTTAGGGATGCAGGCCATTTCACAATATGAGCATTACCTGCTTGTATACGCTACGGAGCTTTTGAAAGAAGTGTCGGGATTGCGGTTAATAGGTACAGCCCCCGATAAAGCAAGCGTGCTCTCATTTGTACTTGATGGCTATAAAACAGAAGAAGTTGGCGCTGAATTAAATAAACAGGGAATTGCTGTAAGATCAGGCCATCATTGTGCACAACCCATCCTTCGCCGTTTCGGACTGGAAAGTACGGTAAGGCCATCGCTGGCATTTTATAATACCTGCGCCGAGGTAGATTTATTGATTGATACACTTCATCGCCTGAAAAGATAAATGGAAACCAACCAGATAAATTCGTTTATAGAGAACCTTTACCAGGTTCACAAAGCCGAATGGGAAGCAACCCCTTCCTTCAGGCAGGCTGTTGACTGGCTATCTGACCTTTTTGAATTCCTGTTTCCAAACAACCGTTTAAATAAGCAGTCTATTTATGAAGGTCAGCTTAAAAAGAACCAGATTGACCTGGAGAATATTTTGCTGAGCTATCTTGATCCATCCAACATAAATATAGATGAAGTTATCTACAAGTTTTATGCCTCGCTGGAAGAAATATACCAGAACTTAAGACTTGATGCAACCAAAATTTATGAAGAAGATCCGGCTGCCATCAGTATTCATGAAGTAATAGTTTCATACCCGGGCTTTTATGCAACTGCAGTTTATCGAATTGCTAACCGCTTGTCGCAATTATCAGTACCCATTTTGCCCCGCATCCTTAGCGAACATGCGCACGGTAAAACGGGGGTTGATATTCATCCCAATGCACAAATTGGCGTACCTTTTTTTATCGATCACGGTACCGGTATTGTTATTGGCGCAACAAGTATTATTGGTAAAAATGTGTGTATTTATCAAGGCGTAACCTTAGGGGCATCGCAAGTGAGCAAAGTTCTTTCAGATATTAAAAGACATCCTACTGTGGAGGACAATGTGATCATATACGCCCGCAGTACCATTCTTGGCGGACGGACTGTTATAGGTCATGACAGCATTATTGGGGGCAGTGTATTTTTAACCAAAAGCGTTGCCCCCTATTCAAACGTTTTTAATACACACCAGCTAAGGATAGAGGTAAAAGAAGAACAGGCATGATTTGGAAAAGGATCAGGAATTGGTTTAGTTTATCATGGCTGTTTAAAACAGTGCATACAACCACTACGTCAAATGCCGATGAATGGCCACTATACCAGGATAGCTTTTACAATTATACAAGGTTTAATAATGAGGGCTTTTATGAATGATAAAGGATCAGGTACAGCTGTGCAAAAATTACCTGGTAATTTATTTGATGCCTGTAAAATAAGAGTGCTATATTAACCGCCTGATGAAAGCATTAACATTTTCGGCATTTGGCGGTTCAGATGTACTTGAATACCTGGACATACCCGCACCTGAACTGAGGAGCGATGAAATTTTGGTTGAAATGAAAGCCATAGGATTAAACTATGCTGACATTTACCGGCGAAAAGGCAATTATCACCTGAAAGGCAATCCCCCTTATATTGCCGGTTATGAAGGTGCTGGTGTTGTAATAGATGCCAATAATAATGCAGAATTTAAACCCGGCGACAGAATAGGTTTTGCCGATGTCCCGTTTTCAAATGCAGAAATGGTAGCTGTACCTGTTAGTCATGCTATTCCTTTACCCGGCACCATTAGCTTTGAAATAGCTGCCGCTGTTTTATTACAAGGGCTCACCGCACATTACCTTGCCACAGATAGCCACAAAACAAAACCAGGTGAAACTGTTCTTATTCATGCCTGCGCAGGGGGTGTTGGGCTTTTATTAACACAGATCAGCAAATTATTAGGTGCTAAAGTATTAGGATTAACATCATCTGATAACAAGGCTGCCGTTGCAATGAAATATGGGATTGATAACGTGTTTCTTTATAACAATGATTGGAAAAAAGAAGTATTATCACTTTACCCGGACGGTGTTGACGTTGTATATGACAGCATTGGCAGTACTTTAACTGAAAGCTTCTCGGTGACAAAAAAATGCGGACAAGTGGTGTTTTTTGGTATGGCCGGCGGAGATCCGGATTTTGTAGATCCAAGAATGCTAATGGACACCTCGAAGACATTAACAGGCGGCGACTTGTGGAATTATCTTATTTCGAAAGAGGAAAGAATAAAAAGAGCAAACCAGCTATTTCAATGGATCAACAATAAAGATCTTACAATTCAACAACCAACAATCTTCAAACTTTCTGACGGCAGGCAAGCACACGAACTCCTGGAAAGCAGACAAAGTACCGGTAAGATAATCTTCGTACCATAGCTAAATTAAATACAAAATTACTTTTTTAATTTAATGTATATAAAATCTATAGATTTTATATACATTTGTTCCGTTTACTTGATTATATAGGTTTTACTGACACCGGAAAGATGAAAATATTCATTTTTCCGGTTTGGTACCAGATCAAAATGATTTAACGACGGAACACGATGAAGATCTACCTTGACAATGCTGCAAGCACACCGCTTGACAAAGAAGTGTATAATGCCATGACTCCTTATTTACTGGATCAGTATGGCATCCCATCCACTCATCACGGATATGGCCGGGATGCAAAAGCAGCCATAGAAACCAGCAGGGCAAATATCGCAAAGCTGTTAAACGCCCTGCCCGAAGAGATCATTTTTACTTCAGGCGGTACGGAAGCCAATAATATAGCCATTATTTCTGCGGTAAACTGCGCAGTTATTGATCATATTATTACTACTCCGTTTGAACATGCCTCCGTGCTTAAAACCTTAAACGCGCTGCAACGGAAACACGATATCCGGATCAGCTACATCAGGCACGATGAGCGCGGAAACCTTGATTTGACTCATCTTGAATATTTGCTCCGTACCAACACCCGCAACCTGGTATCAGTTATGCACGCTAATAACGAGGTCGGGAATTTGAACGATATAGAAAGAATTGGCTTGCTTTGTGAAAAATACAAGGCGCTTTTTCATTCAGATGCAGTGCAAACTGTTGGCCGTTATCATCATGATCTCAGCAAGCTAAAAGTTAACTTCCTTGCAGCATCGGCCCACAAGTTCCACGGCCCTAAAGGCATTGGCTTTTTGTATTGCCGTAGGGGAACCAGACTTACCCCTACCCTTCATGGCTCGGGAACTGACAATATCCCCGGAATTATTGGTCTTGACAAAGCCCTGGCTATTGCTTACAGCGAAATTGAGGCACAGGGCAAATATATCCAGGGTTTAAAGAACAGGTTGATCGAACAATTATCTGAACGTCTGCCATCATTAACATTTAACGGAGATTCCGAAAATTCAACAAAAAGTATATCTACTATATTAAGTATTAACCTACCTCCTGCAAACATTAACCGGAACCTTTTGCAATACCTTGATGATAACCAAGTGGCAGTATCAGGCGGAAACAGTTCATCATCACATGTATTAAAAGCGTTGGGGATTGAAAACAATGTGGATAACATTCGTTTTTCATTCAGCAAGTTTAATACCCTGCAGGAGATAGACCACGTAGCAGAAATTATAGCAGCTGTTTATCAAACAGTAGCTGCATAGGTGAATCTAAAAGATAAAAACAATTACATATGAAAATAATTAAATATGGGGCATTAGCCCTCCTGCAGTTTTTTTTATTAAGCGCTTCAAAGGCGCAGTCATCGCAAAAAGATGAAGACAGGGGATATATTGTAAAAGTAGGCGACCAGGCCCCCGATGATTTTGAGCTGGTGCTAAATAACGGTAATAAGACCTCGCTTAAAGCGCTGCGGGGTAAAATAGTTATCCTGCAATTCACCGCAAGCTGGTGCAGCGTTTGCCGGGAAGAAATGCCGCACCTGGAAAGTGATGTATGGAAAGCGTATCAAAACAAAAATGTTGTTTTGATTGGCGTTGACCGGGATGAACCTTTGGCCAAAGTACAGAAGTTTCATGATGATATGCAGCTTACTTATCCCCTAGCGCTGGATCCGGGTGCGGATATTTTTGGCAGGTTTGCCAATAAAAAAAGCGGGGTTACGCGTAACGTGGTTATTGACCCTGCAGGCAAAATTGTTTACCTCACCCGGCTGTATGATAAACAGGAGTTTGGCCAAATGCTGAAAGTAATAAAGTCGCTGGCAGACGGACCAGCAGCCTCCACAAACTAATTGTAAAAGGCGGAGTGGCCGAGTGGTTAGGCGGGAGTCTGCAAAACTCTTTACGGCGGTTCGAATCCGCTCTCACGCCTCTCATTTAAATGCAAAATTGATTTTAATGCGCGGTTTAATCTTTCTTATTCTCATCTTCTTACTACCTGGGACTTGCTTAAAAGCGCAGAGCACCGGTGTGGGTCCGCGCGTATTGGTGGTTATTGCCCATCCTGATGATGAAAGTACTTTCTCAGTTACGCTGTATAAAATTGTGAAAGAACAGCATGGCACAGTTGATCTTTTTGTAATTACAAATGGGGAAGCCGGTTTTAAATACTGCACACTTGCCGAGCAGTACTATGGTGTAAACCTGACTGATGAAAAAGCTGGCCGGATAAACCTCCCCCGCATCAGGAAAAAAGAGTTGATGAACGCAGGCAAAATTCTCGGTGTTTCCCAATACTATTTCCAGGATCAACCAGATACACATTACGGCCTGGATGAAAAAGGCCCCTTAGATTCCACCTGGAACACAACGCTGGTTAAAAGGCATTTAACCCAACTTTTAAAGAAAAAACATTACGATTTTGTATTTACGCTTTTACCCGAACCCGGTACCCATGGTGAGCATAAAGCAGCAGCCATTTTAGCCTTAAACACAATAGCCGCCCTGCCCCTTGCTGAAAGACCTGTAGTTTTAGGAGCGATAACGCAAAACAAAGTTGATACCACATTTAAGTTTAACCAGTATACAAGCTACCCGCAAACCCAAACCATAACAGATACCCCATTATTTAAAGTTGACCGAACCGCAAGTTTCAGCTATAAAAACCGGGTAAACTATAAAGTAATAGCCAACTGGGAAATTGCCGAACACAAAAGCCAGGGCTTCACCCAAATGACCATGAATGACGGCGACCTGGAAGAATTTTGGTATTTTAAGATCAACGGTATGGACGGGGTTTCCAAATGTGAAAATTTGTTTAAGTTGTTGAGGCAGGTGCCGTATTTGTCAAAGGTTTATTGAAGGTGGAGACTATTGGAAGCACTTTCAGCCGCCGTTGTTGGTGTTGTCACCAACAACCCGTGATGTTTGTGAGGTGAACATAGCCCGCCAATGCATTCTTCCGCAAGGTATGCATCACGGCCTCATCCATCTTGTTGGTGACAACACCAACAAGGGCAAAATATATCCCAAGCCAAATTCCCTCACCCCTAAGTTTAACATCCCCCCTCAATCTCAACAACCAATTTCATCTTCCGCTCCTTATATTCCCTTGATCGCACAGCGTTTCCGCATACCAGCGGATTGCACCAGCGCCTGCTTTTGTTTTTGGTGGTGTCCAGGTAAAATTTCCCGCAATGACATTTCTTAATGTCCCTGAATTTGGCCGACTGCAACAGCACCGTTGCCTGTTTAACAAGTATCCAAAGCGGAACGGCCAGCTCTTCGTGCGTATTAAACCACATCACCTGTAAGCTATTGCCATTCAGTTCAAAACGGAGGTGGGCGTTGGCCTCACTAAGTATTTCATTAAAATAAGTTACCGCATCTTCGTGGATCTGCTTGTCGCGCAGGGTGCTGTTGATGAACTCATAAATTGTTTCTCGAAGCCTAATGGTCCGCTGCCAAACGGGGTTTGCGTTATGCGGGTTACAATAAGCCTCAAAGTTCAGGGTGTTGTAATCTTCCAGGTCTACTATATTAAATTCATTGCACCAGGTTAAAAAATCCTCATAATTTTCCAGGTAATCTTTGCGGTGAATGCCGCCGCGGTTGCGGTAGGTATTAATAAATTGCAACACCGGGATGTCGCCCTCAAATGGAAATGGATCGGCAGAATTAGCGGGCCATGACCGCTCCGGTTTATACCGGTCTTTTAGTGATTTATACATAATTTTCAGGTTTGTCTATGAAAAAAGAAGGTTTAGGTCGTGTCTGAAAACACCCTAAAAACGGGCAAAACGGGTTTAGGTCGTGTTTGAAAACACCCTAAAAACGGGCTAAAAGCATTTAGGTTGTGTCTAAAAAAGGCAAAAAACGGGCAAAAGCGGTTTAGGTCATTCTAGGCAGAATGGCATAAAAATGGCCATTATTGCATGGAAACGAAGTTTTTTAAAGAACGCAGCTCCCAAAAAGCTCATTTTGGGCTTCAAAAACGATGGGGATTTATATTTTATAAAAATTAGTTGTTGGGGCCTTTTTAAAAATAGCCTGTGTATACATGCAAAATGTGCGGATGAATATCACTTTACGTCATTGCGAAACTGACTGCTCGCAGCCAGGCATGAAGCAATCTCTGAACCATGCATGCGCCGGAGTATAAAACCATGTGGCAACCTAACGGCGGCTACAAGGTCACATCGGCTTCTCGGTTGGTTGACTGTCCTGTGCAGAGTTTGCTTCGTTCCTCGCAATGACGTGTCTGTTAAGTAAAAACCGGTCAGAAGGCATACCAAAAATATAATTTAGCGCTTAACAAATATAAGAAAAAAACTAATATAATTAGCATTATGTTTGCATTTATTATAGTACCCTTTCGCTTATTCCCTTCTTAATCTCATCCAATAATTAATTCTACTAATTCCATAGACATTATATAATTATTTATATATTTGCATCCGAAATCATACTTAAATATGATCACACAGCAACTAATATCAAGGCTGATGTTCTTATTAAGTTAGTTTTAAGTGCATTCTTCCTGCAATAAAATGCAGGATAAAAATTTATTACCATGAATACTAAACATTTACTTTTTACTTCTTCACTCCCGTTTACCAGTCTGCCTGTTAAAGCGTTGTCTTGTAAACAAACCTGTGCCGCTTCACAATCTGTTTCAGTTATTGAAGCAGGCGCCAATCGCATTTTTACTTCCATGTATAACATGCATTGTTGCTGTTAATTTTCTTTTTTAAGGTTATTCATCGCGTTATAGTCTGCAGCTTACAACTTGCCGGTTAACCTTTTTCAACAATCAATTCTTTACAGTTACTAAGCCTGCCGGCAATGGATATGTTATATCCAAAAAATGGTATACCCCCCTGCTTTAATACCTGTATGAGTATTAAAAATTATTTCACTTTATTATCATGTTTAAAATTTACAAACTATTGGCAATAGTATTGCCTTTTATTCTCGTCCAAACGGTTGCTGCGCAAACCGTTAAAATAAGCGGGTTGGTAACCGCAAAATCAGACGGCTTGCCCTTACCCGGCGTAAGTATAGCTATTAAAGGAACCACAACCGGCGCAATCACAAATACCGATGGAAAATTCACCATAGCCGCTAATGTGAATGATGTGCTGAGGGTAACTTATATAGGTTATATCACACAGGAAATCCCGGTAAAGCAAAATGAAACAGATTTGCAGATCGTGTTAAAAGATGCGGCCAATTCACTTAATGAAGTAGTGATAACGGCGTTAAACATCTCCAAAGACAAAAAATCATTGGGTTATTCGGTGCAGGGACTAAAGTCAAAAGATATCTCGGAAGCCAAGGAAACAAACCTGGTAAACGCACTGGCAGGCAAAATTGCAGGTGTGCAAGTTACCAACAGCCAGGGCGACATGGGTTCAGCACGCATCATTATACGGGGCGAAACCTCTATAGCGGGTAATAACCAGCCGCTGTTTGTTGTTGACGGTACCATTGTTGATAATTCCCAGTTTTTAGGTACAAATGGATCAAGGGATTTTGCTAACGCGATAGCCGATCTGAACCCGGAAGATATTGAATCTTTAAGCGTGCTTAAAGGCCCCAATGCAGCAGCGTTATATGGTTACAGGGCGGCAGCAGGCGTTATCCTTATCAAAACAAAAACCGGTAAAGGCGCTAAGGGTTTGGGGATTAACATCAACTCAAACACAAGTTTTTCAACCGTGCAGCTCCTGCCTAAATATCAAAATCAATATGGACAGGGCTCCAATGGTAAGTTCAGCTATGTTGATGGTAAAGGCGGCGGCGTAAACGATGGCGTTGATGAAAGCTGGGGACCGGCCCTGGATGGCTCATTGATCCCACAATTTAATTCTAACGGAAAGCCTGTACCATTTGTGGCGCACCCAAATAACGTGCGTGATTTCTTTAAAACCGGTGTTACCTTAAATAACAGTGTGTCGTTGTCAGGCACCTCGGACAAGTCCGACTATCGCCTGTCATACAATAACCTGCACCAAACGGGGATTATCCCGAATACATCGCAGGGCAGAAACTCGTTTTCCTTAAACTCCACCTTCAGGCTTAGTCCAAAGCTAACCGTAACCACTATAGCTAATTACATAAAAGACGATGCCGATAACCTGCCGGGCGCCGGCGGCAAAAGGGCGACAAGCACCATGTTGCAGTTCACCTGGTTTGGCCGCCAGGTTGATGTGAGCCAGCTTAAAAATTATAAAGATGCCAATGGCAATACCTTTAACTGGAACAACAGCTATTACAGTAACCCATACTGGCTGGCTTATGAAAATACAGTTGGGCAGCATAAAAACCGCATTATAGGCAGTGTGGAGTTAAACTACAAAATTATTGATGGTTTAAGCGCCAACTTCCGCACCGGTACTGATTATTATAACGATAAGCGCAAGATCAAAGTGGCTTACGGCACCAACGGAACTCCGTTTGGCTCGTACGAAGAAGATGCTTACACCGTAAATGAAACCAATACCGAAGGCAGGCTGCAATACACCAAAAAACTGAACAATGATTTCAGTTTAGATCTGTTAGGCGGTGGCAACATCAGCACCATTTTGAATGAGGAAAATGACCAGGTGGCGCCAAAACTGGCGGTAGCGGGTTTATATACTTTAAGTAACTCACGCGATCCGCTGGTGTCATCAAACAGCTATGGTAAATACAAAACCTACAGCTATTTTGCTTCAGCACAGGTAGGGTACAAAAATTACGCATTTATTAACTTAACCGGCCGTAACGACTGGTCATCTACCTTGCCTGCGGCTAACCTTTCCTATTTTTACCCCTCGGTAAACGGTAGCCTTGTGCTTTCAGAGGCGCTTGGAATAAAAAGCGATCTGTTAACCTATGCAAAGCTTCGGGGCGGATGGTCGAAAGTGGGGAAAGCAGCGCTGCCGTATCAGCTTCTTAACACATATAATTTTACAGCTCCTTTTGGCGCCAACCCGCAGCAAAGTGCCGCCAGTATTGATTTAAACCCTAACTTAAAACCCGAAACCACAACGTCTGCCGAAGCTGGTTTTGAGCTCGGCTTTTTCCAGGACAGGTTGCATATTGATGTAAGCGCTTACAATACCAACAGCGTTAACCAGATCTTGAGCGTGGATGTAAGCCCGACAACCGGCTATAGCCAAAAACTGATAAACGGCGGCCGCATTAATAACAAAGGGCTCGAGGTTCAATTAGGCGTAACCCCAATAAAGGCAAATGGCTTTACATGGGATATCACAACCAATTACTCGCTCAATCGCAGTAAAGTAATTTCGCTTGATGCCGAAGGAAGGCTGCAAAGCTATGTTCTTGGCAGCGACCGTACTGTACAGGTTTTGGCAGCAATAGGCCAGCCTTACGGAACGCTGTTTGGCAACGCTTATCAGCGCAACGCGGCCGGACAAATTATTGTTGGCGCCAATGGTACGCCGGTTATTAACCCTACCAAACAATACCTGGGCAAGTTTACGCCTAAATGGCTTGGAAGCATCAACAATAGTTTTTCTTATAAAGGGATTAACCTGAGTTTCCTGGTTGATGCCCGCATTGGCGGATCAATTTATTCAAACACAAACCGCACCGGGACTTATACCGGCGTATTGGCATCAACCTTACCGGGTCGTGGCGCGGCAAATGGTGGTTTAAGCTATTATTACCCGGGTAACAACACTTCTGCCACTGCTGTACAGGTTAACGGTACCGCACCTGATGGGGTAACTGTTTACCATGATGGCGTTATTTTTAACGGAGTAAAGGCCGATGGTTCAAAAAACACAACCATATTACCTGCGCAATCCTACTATAAAGGCTTTACAAACGTTGACGAAGCTTTTGTTTACGATGCCTCGTACATAAAGCTGCGCGAAGTTAAGCTGGGATACACCTTACCATCTAAATGGGTAAAAGGTACCGGTTTACAATCGGCTACTATATCGGTTGTTGGTCGTAACTTATGGATCATCCATAAAAACGCACCAAACATCGACCCTGAAACGGCCTTTAACAATGGCAACGGACAAGGCTTGGAAGACCTTACTTTACCAACCGTTCGCAATATCGGGTTTAACATCAACCTTAAATTTTAAAATCATGAAACTAAAATATATAACTATATTATTATCAGGCGCACTCTTACTATTAGTATCCTCGTGCAAAAAAGACCTGGTAAAAATCAATCAGAACCCTAACGCATCACAAAACGCACAGCCCAATTACTTGCTTACCGCAGCCACAAAGGCTACGGCGGATACTTACTGGGGTGTTGCCAATACCATGGAGTCGAGCCTGTTGTTTGTGCAATACTGGGCCAAAATTCAGTATACAGATCCCGACAGGTATATCTATTCGAACAGTGCCTTCCAGGAATTATGGACAGTTGGCTATTCAAAAAGTATTGTAAACCTTAACCAGATAATTAAACTTGGAGATGCGCAATCAAACAGTAATTACAAAGGCGTTGCCCTGGTGCTGCGCTCATGGGTATTTACTTTATTAACTGATGCCTATGGCGATATTCCATACAAGCAGGCTACTAATATTGATCAGTACCTTACCCCTGCCTATGATACCCAAAAGGATGTTTATTACGCCCTGCTTGATGATTTGAAGACAGCACAGGCAGCGCTTGATCCGGCAGGAAAGGCCATTGCGGGCGATGTTATTTATGGCAATAATATTGCGCTTTGGAAAAAGTTTGCCAACTCATTGCGCCTGCGCATAACCCTGCGAATTGCAGACCGCGATGCCGTTAAAGCCAAACAAGTTTTGGCTGATATCCAAAGCGAAGGCGGCGCATACATCAGCTCAAATGCTGAAATTGCCCAGCTGGTATATTTGGATTCGCCAAACCAAAACCCTGTAAGCAATCTTTTTGACACCCGCGATGATTACCGGATCAGCAAAACCATAGTTGATAAATTAGTTTCTCTTAATGATCCTCGCTTACCTGTGTACGCAAGTAAAACCCAGGACGCAACGCCGCAAACTTATGTAGGGATCCCTAACGGCTTACTGGTTGGAGACGCCAGCAGCCTCGGTTTTACAAAAACATCACGGCCGGGAGCTTACTTTTTAGCGCCACACGCACCTGCTGTTATAATAAGCTATGCCGAGGTTTTGTTTGACAGGGCTGAGGCTGCCGCACGCGGCCTTACCGCTGAGGATGCTGCAAGCCTGTATAACCAGGCTGTAACAGCCTCACTTAATCAATATGGCATCCAGGGCACCGCTGTTGATACTTATACGGCATTACCTGCTGTAAAATATGATGCTGCTAACTTCAAAAAATCAATTGGCGAACAGAAATGGATCGCCCTGTTTGGACAGGGCCTCGAGGCCTTTGCCGAATGGCGCAGGCTCGACTATCCGCAACTACAACCTGCGGTAGCCGGTACGCTTAACGGCAAGATCCCGGTTCGTTTTATCTACCCAGGTACTGAGCAATCGTTAAACGGAACAAATTACAAAGCCGCGATAGCCGACCAGGGAACTGACCTGCTTACAACAAAGCTTTGGTTTGATGTGAATTAATCCTGCACCTGCCTGCTAGGTATCCAGTAGAAAATTATCCCATGCCAAAAAAATCTTCCTCCCGTCCCAGCAGGGTCCTCTATGAGAGACCCTGCTGGGACGGGAGGATTTGCTGGGATGAGAGAATTTCAAATGTAGCCATTGATACGACCACACCATTAACTACAACCTGTTTAATGCTTTATTGATCAACTCAAATCCGTTTGTTGAATAAGGTAATGTCAGTGCAAGCCGGTGCCCGTTCTCATCCATTTTTAATAATGACTTGCGAAGAATGTTTATTATTTTCTCTGGCTCACGCTCATATTTTTTGCGAAACTCTTCGTATTGTAATTGCAGGAACACCAGGCAAAGTGCATTCTCCATGGTCTGAACATCAGGATCAACCTTAATTCGTTGCTTCAGGATGATTTGCTTAACGCGATCTACCGTTTCATCGCCATAACCGGCTTCTTTCATTAAGCGCCCGACAATGGCAGCATGGTGCAGGGCGAGATCTTTACGCCATTTAAGATAAGGCTCACGTCCTTCCGGGTAATCCTCGCGAGGAATTTCCCATCTTCCGATATGCTGACTTCGGGATGCTAATAATAACTCTTCATCAGCATCAGGATCCAGTTTTAAAACCCATTCATATAATTTAATGGCAAAAAAATATTCCTGCGGCTCACTCATTCCTTCCCATGTAAAATTCCGGGGATCTTGCTTATTATAAGCATCAAAAAGATCAAATGCCTTGTCTAATCTACTCATTGGTTGAAAATAAGTTAATTATTTATAAAGCTAACATAGTTTTTTCAATTGGTATAAAATCCTCTTTTCCTGAGTCACATACCGGGCAACAGTAATTATCACCAATCTCCAAAAAGTTAGTTCCAGCGGCTATTCCGTTTATTGCATCGCCATAACTTTTATCATACTGTGTTTTACAATTTTTGCACTCATAAATCAGATCCTGCTTCTTGGGTAATTCCTTTATATTTCCTGCGTCTAAGATTGGGAATTCATTCTCGTTAAACAAAGAGTTATGGTATATATGGCATAAACTAATTAGCTGGCTCCCCAGGTCTTTTTTGTTAACACATTTTTTATAAGTTATATAGTTTTTTGAGTTGGGGTTAAAATCCTGTGTGTGCAAAATATCAAACAAACCATCTTTATCCTTTTTTATAATTATTGAACCCGACAAGCCTGTTTTAGGCTGTGTTTTAATAGCAAAACAAAGCTGGTAAGTGCGTAGATCGGCATCTTCAAATTCACGCACCAGTTCCTTTTTTAACTCCAGGCCTTCCCCGCAAATATCTTCTATCTGCCAGTTTAGCTCGTTTGCCGCATGCCGGACATTAAGGTGATACTTGCTTAAAATAATTCCCCATTCATTCCTTACAGCCGGGTCAATTCCTTTAATTATAATTGATTTCCAGGGCGTACTGTATAATTGCCCAACCCGGGTTTTAAGGCAAAGCAAACATACATCCTTTAAAAAATCAATTAAAAAAAGTTCATTCCTGCGATAGATCCCAAGCCAATATTTGTTATTGTATTTATTGAATCCCTCATAGTAAGGCAAATAAAAACCGGGCAATTTTAAGGCCTCCGTTACGGGCTGAATCGTTGCCTTAGTTTGATTGAAGAGCATTTTAAAAAACAAATGCTCATTTGCTGCATCCTGGTCGTAAAACAAATGTTTATTATCAAGTATGATCCGTTCTGCAGCTTTAGCTATTAGCGGGATATCATCAGAATATATTAAATACGGACTGCAATATTGTTTACCTGTTTTAGGAAAACGGATGTATATAAACCAGTAATTATTAGTATCAGCCGCAATAAAATTAATATTCCCGCTAAAAAAAGGGATAAATGTTTGCTGGTTATCAACCAGGTTTATTTTTAAGCGGGGTTGATAATCAAACAAGTCTAAAATATCCTTATAAACACCTTCCCTAAGCCAGCCCTCCTGGTTAAATATGGTATCGGCAACGTATGAACTTACAATGTTTGGATGCAGATCATTATCTGTTTCGTAATTTATTTCGGCCCTCAGCATTTCTGTTTCCAGGTCTTCAAGGCTATCATTATTTATAGTGAAATATAATTGCTGGCGGTTGCCAAAACGGATCTGCGAGGCCCCGGCATTTTCTGCTATCAGCAATATTTCATACAGATCGCCCGCCGATGCAAAGCCGCCGGGCAGGTTGATCTTAATCAAATGATTTTTACTATCTGCCATATCCTAATTTCCTTTCCCCGCTAGTGCAACCATCAGGGCTTCATCAAGCAGGCGCTTCACTTCTGGCCGGCATGAACCACAACCTGTACCTGCGCCGGTAACGTTGCACAAATCCTTCATGGTATTGCAGCCTTCCGCTATTTTATTCCGGATATTTTCGCTACCTACATTGTTGCAGCTGCAAACCAGTTTACCCAATACCGGGTCTGTTTTTTTACCGCTGCGTAATAATTGCAGCCTTTTTTCACTTAGTTCTGTTTTATTGGCAATCAGATCCCTGTATTCAAGAAATTCACCTTTATCGCCAATTAGTATCGCGCCTACCAGCCTGTCCTGGTGAATAATGCACTTTTTATAAAATCTTTTGGCCTTATCAATAAAAACAACTTCTTCATAAGCCTTATCATCAGGGCATTCCGGCATCCCGATGCTGCACAGGTCAAAACCATGAATTTTAATGATGTTCATAAACAAGCTGCCCTTATAATAACTGGCAATATCGCCATTCATAAAGCCGGCAACCACTTCGGCTTGTTGTTCCGCAGCTGCAGTTATGCCGTACATAATGCCATTAAACTCAGCTATTTCGCCAATGGCATAAATATCCGGGTCGCTGGTTAGCATCCGCTCATTTACGGTAACACCTCTGCGACAGTCAAGCCCGCAATCTTTGGCAATCTCCAGGTTGGGGGTTGTGCCAATGGCAAGGATCATGGCATCGCAATTAATTTTGCGGCCGCTCTTTAAGCCTATGCCGGTTAATTTCGACCGCCCGTAATACAGCTGTACTTCATCATCATAATAAATATCACAGCCCTGGTCAACCATTTCTTCATGCAGCAACTGGCTGCCCAGCGCATCCAGCTGACGGTTCAAAAATCTTGAAGTACGCTGAATGATAGTGATCTTTATGCCCATTTCCCTAAGCGAGGCTGCCATTTCCAAACCAAGCAATCCACCACCCACAATTACAACATGCCCGTTAGCAGGAAGGTGTTTTTTGAAATTATCAGCATCGGTTTTGGTACGCATTGAAAATATACCCGGTAAATTAGGGACATTTTTAGGGATAGCAGACCGGCTTCCGGTTGCCATCAGTAATACATCATAATTGGTTCTTATTCCCCTTGAATCTGTTACCTGCTTGTTGGCACGGTCAATTTTTTCAATACTTACCCCTCTTAACAAACTGATGTTATAACCCGGTTCGTCCTCATCCTTCATTTTTACCAGCTGTTCCCATTGTTGCTCGCCGCTGATATAATCAGGCAGCATAACCCGGTTATAAAAAGGAAAATTCTCTTTACTAAAAATAGTGATCTCGTCATCAGGGTTAAGCGCGCGGTATGATTTTACAAAACCATAGGCACCCGCACCCGCCCCAATTACAACAATCCGCTGAAATGGCTTTTTATATTTAACCACATTAACAGCACAGAATTTAAAATCAGGCTCTTTTGAAATCGGATCGACCTTATCTGATGTTAAATTGTTAACCCTGTGCAGGTCATTGCCCAGTATTTTGCCCCAGTGCATCGGTAAAAAAACAACGCCCTGCTTTATTTGGGTTGATATTTTGGCCTTTACCCTTACCTCGCCCCGCCTGGATGTTACACTAACAACATCATCTTCATTTATTTGAAGCAGACCGGCATCATGCGGATGAATTTCAATAAACGATTGCGGGTAATGCTGATTTAGTTTATTCACCTTCCCGGTTTTGCTCATGGTATGCCATTGATCGCGAATACGGCCGGTGGTAAGGATGAATGGGAAATTATCATCGGGCATTTCACTTGTAAATGCATCATCAACAGGATGAATTATGGCTTTTTTTGTAGCGGTATAAAAGCGCTTATCCGTAAATAACCTTGGTGATCCTTTTTCAGGGCCTTTCTTTTTAAAGGGCCATTGCACTGTTCCATGTTCTTTTAATATCTCATAGCTAAGCGCGCTGATATCAATGTTGGTTTTAGCCGTAAGCTTCGCATGTTCTGCATAAATGGCTGCGGCATTTTTAAAATCAAACCCCTTATAGCCCATTTTTTTGGCAAAACGGCAAATGATCTCTGCGTCGGGCAAAGCTTCGCCGGGTGGATCAATTATTTTATTCAGGTAGCTAATACGGCGTTCAGAGTTGGTCATTGTTCCCTCTTTTTCCGCCCATGCAGCTGCCGGCAATATTACATCAGCATAAGCCAGCGTTTCGGGTTTGCAGCTGATCTCTTGTACCACAACAAATTTGGCTTTCTTTAATGCTTCTTCAGCCAGTCTTACATTGGGCAGGCTGGTTAGCGGATTAGTACAAAGGATCCAGATGGCTTTTAACCGGCCATCGTTCAGCGCCTCGAACATTTCTGTGGCCGTTAGACCGGGCTTTGGCTGGATCACTCCACCACCCCAAAACTTTTGTACCTCTTCCCTGTGAAGGGGATTATCCAAATTGCGGTGAGCAGGTAATAAATTGGCTAAGCCGCCAACTTCGCGGCCGCCCATTGCATTGGGCTGCCCCGTTAAAGAAAGCGGTCCCGAGCCTGCTTTGCCAATATGCCCGGTTATCAGGTTCAGATTGATTAGGCTAAGGTTTTTATTTACACCAACCGAGCTTTGGTTAAGCCCCATGGTCCACATAGAAATAAAGCCCTTTGCATCAGCAATATATTTTGCAGCAAGGCGGATGTTAGCTTCTTTTACCCCGCATAACTGTGCAGCTTTAGCAACGCTTTTTTGAAACACCATTGCACTGTATTGCTCAAAGCCTTCGGCATGGTTAGTGATGAAATCAATGTCGATATCTCCGTTTTCTATCAGCACCCTGCCAATAGCGTGATTTAAGATTATATCTGTTCCCGGGTTAATCTGGAGGTGCAGATCGGCAATGCTGCAAGTATCAGTTACTCTTGGGTCAACAACAATTAGTTTAACTGATGGATTAGCCGCTTTATAGGCTTCAACCCTTCGCCATAAAATGGGATGGCACCATGCCGGGTTTGCCCCGGTTACATAAAAGCAATCGGCCAGCTCAATATCGTCATAGCAAAGCGGCACGCTATCTTCACCAAGGGCCATTTTATACGCAGCAACAGCGCTGCTCATGCATAAACGGGAGTTGGTGTCGATATTATTACTGCCGATAAACCCTTTCATGAGCTTATTTATCACATAATATTCCTCAGTTAAACACTGGCCCGATGCATAAAATGCTACAGAATCGGGCCCGTATTTATTAATAAAGGTTTTGAAAACGGCAGCGGTTCGGTCAAGCGCATCATCCCAGCTAACGCGCTCCATGGGCATGCTTTTATTGTACCGCATTTGAGGATAAAGCAGCCTGTCGCTTTTATCATTAACCGTATAGTGCAGGTTAAGGCCTTTACTGCAAAGCATCCCTTTATTTACAGGATGCTCTTTATTACCTTCAACCAAAACATTGCCATTATTGCTCTTATGCACAAGCACACCACAGCCTACCCCGCAGTAACAGCAGGTGGAGGTTGTGGTGTTTATGTTTTGCTTTTTTACCGGCATTTAGATGTTTTTTTGATTATACTCCTGCTAATGCCGAATCGGCTGTAACACTTTCGCTTACATGGGCAGGTTTACTAAACTTTGTAATAAATATGATTACAGAAACTGCTATCACTATAAAACCGATATAGGTAAAGGCCTGTACGTAGGTTATAGATTGCGACTTAAACAGGAAGCCAAAGATCATTCCGCCAAGATTACCTCCTGCGCCAACAATGCCGCTTACCATACCTACATTTTTACTGTTTATAAAAGGAACTATCCCGTAAGTAGCTCCGTTTGACATTTTCAGGAACAGCGCAAACGAAAGCATGGTAATTATAGCCACCATTAATGAGCCTGCCTGTGCAAACAGGATAAGCCCTAAACCTTCAAGCAGTAAAACACCTGCAAGCAGCAAACCTTTTCCGCGCATGCCGAATTTTCTGCCGACCTTGTCAGACACAATACCGCCCAGCGCCCTGGCAAATAAATTCATAAAACCGAAGATGCCGGCCCAAAAACCAGCCTGGCTTTGGCTGAGGTGAAAATTATCAACAAAGTGCAGCGATGCTACGTTATCAAAAGTTAGCTCCATACCAAAGCACATGGCATAACCTATGGTTAAAGCCCACACGCGCCAGTCAGCAAGTACACTCCAATCTGTTTTTTTGTCGGCTGCGTTATGCCCTATTTCATCATAATTGCCATTGGGGGTGTCTTTTGTATATTTATAATATAAAAATGCAATAATCAGCATCATTACTCCCGGCACTATCATGGCATATCGCCAGGCATCGGCTTTTGTATAGCCAAAGCCTACAATTGCTGCAAATATTAAGGGCATTACCATATTGGTTACACCACCACCCAGGTTCCCCCAGCCACCGGTTACGGCGTTTGCGGTGCCTTTAATATTAGGAGCAAACATCATTGAGGTGTGAAATTGTGTAATTACAAACGAAGCGCCTATTATACCAATAGCCAGTCTGAATAAAATAAAGGTGGTATAGTCATGCGCCAGCCCTACAAAAAAAACAGGGATAGAACCAATCAGCAACAAGCGGATAGCGGTTTTACGCGGCCCCCAGGCATCGCAAAGCTTGCCTATCAGCAAGCGGGCAATAATGGTTGCAGTAACAGATGCAATAATAGTGTTACCAACCTGCGCTTTTGTTAAATGCAGCTCGGCTCTTATGGTTGGCATTAACGGCGCAAGGCCAAACCAGCCAAAAAAGCAGACAAAGAACATGAGCCAGGTAATATGAAAGGTGCGCATTTGCACGCCCTTAAATGAAAATATGTTGAGTTTCGTTAGTTGATTTTCCATGATCTTTAAATTTTAAATACGGTGATCTATTATTTATTAAGAAATTCTGGTTTAATATTTATCTGCAGATAGGCCCAAAACGGACTTAGCTTTGCAGTGCCGGGTGTGATGTTTTTAGCATATTGCATGCTGCTGGTAGCTGACATGTACGACAAGCCAAGATCAACCGATGTAACTTTATTGAGCTTATAATCGGTTGTAAGATCAAATTCTGTCCCCAGGTATTTGCTTACCGGTGCACCACTAAGATCCTTTTGATTGTTTGCAAGCAGGAAGTAATGATTATCTAGCTGAACAAAAAACCTTTTGTTAGTTGTAGTGTACTTAACCTTTATAAAAGGGTTGCTCAAGCCACCGGTTGGCGATCCGCTAACTGCGTAGAAATAATCCATATATCCCCAAAACTTGTGGGGCGTTCCATACAGCGGGTCGAAACGATGATTGGTTGTTGAGGTTGAAAAGGAATTATTACCTGATAAATAGTCCCAGCCGCCTGTCAAATTCAAATTGTGAAAGTTATATAACAGGGAAATTGTTGAAGTGTAAGCGCTTAATGCAAGTCCGTTCCTGTCGCGGCCGCCCTGGTAATAAAATTCTCCGTTTAGTCCCCATTCGTTATTACTTCCAAATACGGGGTTTATTAACAAGCCTGTAGTGTAACGTGTATTTACACCGCTTTGGTTAAAATGCTGGCCATATATATAGCCAATATCAGTTCCGGATACATTTTTAACTGAATCAAGCTTGTATTTTCCAAACTGGTCGGTTAAAAACAGGGCCGATATTTTTGTGGTTTCAAATTGCTTTTCAACGTGTAGATATTCAAGCGCTTTGTAATTCTGGGTAAGTGCGTTTGTGCCGGGTGAATTTGCAAATACCGGACTTCCGTTTTTAGCGCTTAAACCGGCGCTGTTAACCAGCGGAATAAAGCCTGCGGGCGTATTGGCCAAATTGCCATTGTTGTCTTTTATAGTAGCCGGCACATTGGCAGGGGTGTAATAAGTGCCGTTATAATTAATAGCATCGCTATTTTGATTAAAGGCTGCACCGAGGTCAACTTTCCAGCCATTTTCAACCATTTTTAAAACAATGGCATCATGACGGCGGCCTTGCTGAATCCAGTCTGAATTGCCGAGCAGCCGTTCATCATCATAAACAAGTTCCTGCCTTCCTACTTTAATTCCAAAATAGTCAAAGGGCGAATGTTTAAATGCGGTATCCTTTTTATTTGATAAAATAATTTCGGCCCAGGCCTCATGTAGTTCCAGTTTGTTGCCATCGGTGCTGCTAATGGTTGAAGCATCCTGGCCCCAGAGCCTTACATCCTGTAATGAGGTATGAAAAATAAGCTTGCTGCTGTTATAATGGAAAGTAAGCCGGGTACGCTGGGAGATAAATGCTGCGTTTTTATTTAAAGTCGGTTCTAAGGTTCCGTAGCCATCACGTAATTCGCCTCTTGTGCGAAGCTGGCCCGATAAAGAAAGCTGCGCAGAGGCCGAAAACGATAAAATAAATGATGTAAATAATACAATTAGAGTAATTGTATATTGATTTGATACAATTTTGTACATTTGAAATGGTTTTTTAGTTGTTAAAGCGATAAAACTGTTTAACCCTGTCTGGGAATGCGACCTCCCGGCAGGGCTTTTTTATTTTTTTTTAATGTCTGAGTTTATTCATAAGCGATCCTTTTTATATTTTAGTGATTATTTCTTTACTTTACTTCGATAAATATAACCAAAATCGTTTTTAAGTGCAATTTTTTATTTCAAAATGAGTCATTTTTATGATTTAAGTAATATACAAGGTAAAAACAGATCAAAAAATAGAAATTTTACAACGAAAAATCAGCTTATTTTAATACTGAATACAAATAATGATTACGATACCTAATAAAAATTTAGATATTTTAATAAAAACTTGTTTTATAACCAATTAACATGTTTTATTAATGGTAAAACTTATAATTTTTAATTGAATTGGGATTTATTGTTAAGTTTGATTGTTAATTAGTGTAAACACTACCCTTTAATGAAGAAAAATTTAATAAAGTGCAACGCAGACAGTTGTTTTTTGTGCAAAAACTGCTTGCCGGAGTGGAAAAATGCAATCGTTTCGCATAAAAGTAATTTTCACGTTAAAAAAAACGAGGTTATCTTTAAAGAGGGCGATCCGGTAAAGGGCATCTATTTTGTTCTGAACGGGAATGTTAAAGTGCACAAAAAATGGGGTAGCGACAAGGAGATCATTTTACGATTTGCCAATAACGGGGCAATTTTTGGGCATAGAGGCATGGGCGAATCAATTTACCCGGTATCGGCAACTGCGATAGAGGAAGGAATAGTTTGTTATTTTGATATGGACTTTTTTGAAAGCACCTTAAAAGTTAATCACGATTTCGCCTATAAGCTGATGATGTTTTTTGCAAAGGATCTGCAGGAATCAGAAAACAAAATGCGCAACCTGGCGCACATGTCAGTTAAAGGGCGCGTAGCTCAAGCTTTGATGTTGCTTGAAACCCAATTTGGCTTAACCTATGATGGCTTTATTAATGTAAAACTATCCAGGCAGGATCTTGCTTCGTTTACAGGAGCCACTTATGAAACTGTTTTTAGGGTAATCAATGAGCTAACCAATGAACATATTATTTCCCTGCAGAATAAAAACATAAAAGTTACCGATAAGCAAAGATTAAGGCAGCTTACAAACGATGAAGCTCTTTAAGGAGGCAAGAATCAGGAGTCAAGATAGAAAGAAGCAGTTGGTTTTTCTTCGCTCTTGATTCTTGACTCTTATTATCTTGATTCTTTCCTCAACAAGCTATTCCTATAAAAACTTTTCCGGCATCAACTTTTATGGGGTAAGTTTTTATTTGGCAATTATCATCATCGCTCAGGCATTCGCCGGTAAGCAGCGAAAATGTTTTTTTGTGAAACGGACAGGCCACCTTGGGCTCACAATGTTCGCCTGCACTCCCGATCATGCCTCTTGATAAAGCCATTTGCTGCTTGTGCGGGCATAGGTTTTGGGTTGCATACCACTCCTGCCTCCGCGTAAAATTATATATAGCTATCTGTTCGTCACCATGTTTTATGCAGGCTCCGCCATTTTCAGGAACATCATCTGTATAGCATGCCAATATCCAATTTATTTCTGTTAACGTTTCCATGTTGTATGTTTAATTATTACCAATCCTTTGCTTTTACCTGGCTGCGCATTGTATCAAACTGAACGCTCGGGTCTTTTTCTTCGGGCGCGTTTATAAAATGCGAGAAACGTTTGCGCATATCTGGGTTTGAAATAGCTTCCTTCCACTCACAATGGTAAGTGTCAACCAATTGCTGCATCTCCTCTTCAAGGCTTGGCGCTATCCCCAGACTGTCATTTATAATTACGTTTTTTAAATAACTCATCCCGCCATCCATTTTATTTAACCAGGTTGCGGTACGGGTAAGCGGATCAGCCGTTTTAATATAAAACATCAGGAACCTGTCCAGGTATTTTACCAGCGTTTCTTTATCAATATCGGTAGCCAGTAATTGGGCATGCTGCGGTTTTGAGCCGCCGTTGCCGCATATATAAAGATTCCAGCCTTTTTCAGTGGCTATAACTCCAAAATCTTTTGACTGTGCTTCAGCACATTCCCTAACGCAACCGCTAACGCCGCCCTTTAATTTATGCGGAGACCTAATACCTTTATATCTATCCTCAATTTCAATTGCAAATGAAACACTGTCATGCAGGCCGAAACGGCACCAGGTGCTACCCACGCAACTTTTAACGGTACGTAAAGCTTTGCCATAAGCATGGCCACTTTCAAAGCCGGCATCAATTAATTCTTCCCAAATTGCAGGCAGGTCATTTACGTGAGCGCCAAACAGATCAATCCGCTGCCCGCCGGTTATTTTGGTATATAAATTATATTTTTTAGCTACGGTGCCAATTACAATTAATTTATCGGGAGTAATTTCACCGCCCGGAATTCTTGGCACAACGGAGTACGTGCCTCCCTTTTGAATATTGGCCAAAAACCTGTCGTTACTATCCTGTATTGTATCCTGTTTCACAATTACCTCGTTCCACAGACTCGACAAGATACTTGCCACTACCGGCTTGCAGGTTTCGCAGCCATCGCCTTTGCCAAAATGATCAAGCACAACATCGTAATTTTTTATTTGCCCTATCTTAACCAGGTCAAACAACTCCTGGCGGGAGTAATCGAAATGTTCGCATATTACATTTTTAATATATACGCCATTGGCTTTTAGGGTGCCTGCTACCAGGTCTTTTACCAGTGGAATACATCCGCCGCAACCTGTGCCGGCTTTAGTGCATTTTTTTATACTATCAACAGTAGTAGCGCCATCGTTGACAGCTCCGCATATGGCTGATTTGGTAACGGCCTCGCAAGAGCAGATCAGCGCATCATCAGGCAGGCTCATTACGCCTGCGCCTGTAGCTTCTCCATCACCCCTTGATCCCAATATAAGGTCCTCCGGGTTAGGCGGAAGGATCATTTTATTATTAACGGTTTGCAATAACATATTGTAGGCATCAGCATCGCCGATTAAAATGCCGCCCAATAAGTATTTACCATCGGTGCTGAGGTTGATCCGTTTGTAAATACCTTTATGGGTATCCTCAAAAACTATGGTGCGACAATCCGGCTCGGTAATAAAGGCATCGCCAAAACTTGCCACATCAACACCAATCAGTTTTAGCTTGGTGCTCATATCGTAACCATAAAACAACTTACTGCCGCCCGTTAGCTGGTTAACCACAATGTCAGCCATTTCGTAACCAGGGGCAACCAGGCCATAGATCATATTTTCATACAAGGCGCATTCACCTATCGCAAAAATATTTTCATCGCTGGTTTGCATTTTTTCATTCACTAAAATGCCGCCGCGGGTGCCGGTGTGCAAGCCTGCCAGTTTTGCCAGCTCATCGCGAGGCCTTATTCCTGCTGATATTACCAGCATGTCAACAGCAAGCGCGCTTTCGTCGTTAAAATGTAGTGCATCTATTTTGTGCGAGCCGCCAATATAAGCGGTGCTTTTATTCAGGTGGATATTTAAGCCCAGATCTGTTAATTTTGATTGCAGCATAGCACTGCCTGCAGAATCAATTTGCCTTGGCATAAGGCGGGGAGCGAATTCAATTACATGTGTTTCGTCAATCCCCAAATCAATTAAGGCCTTGGCTGCCTCAAGCCCTAACAGGCCGCCGCCCATCACGGCGCCTTTTTTTACGTTAGGTGCGTAAGCTTTGATAAGCTCTAAATCGTCAATTGTGCGGTAAACAAATACGCCCTCTTTTTCTACTCCCGGTATATCAGGCACAAAAGCAGATGAGCCTGTTGCCAATACCAGGTAGTCATATTCAAAAGTATCGCCAAGCAATGCATGTACGGTTTTTGTCGACCGGTTTATTTCCTGTACGGGATTGCCAAGGTGTAAAACTATATCATGCTCAGCATACCACGCTTCGGTTGAAAGAGAAAGATCGGCTGCAGATTTTCCGTTGAAATATTCACTGAGGTGAACACGGTCATAAGCAGCGCGAGATTCCTCGCCAAATACAATGATCCTGAACGCTGATGTTTTGGCTACCAGTTTTTCACAAAACTTATAGCCTACCATGCCGTTCCCAACTACAACAATTGTTGGCTTGTGCATATTGATTTTATTAGATTGTTAAAGCTTAAAAACGATAAACACACCAAATTGCGACCTTGAATGCGTTTACAATAGCAATTTTACAAAAATAAAATCAAAAAACAAAAAAATTATTAATTAAATCATATTTATTATCATTTATTGTTGATTAAAATTGATTTTTATATGATTTTAGTCATGTAATTTTTATATTTTTGATTCAATAATTGCGAAATTTGAATTTTGCATGAATAATTAAGGAATAAAACAGTAAAATTTACGCAAATAATTAGAAATCAATGAAAAATATCAGCATAAATCCTGAATTATTTGTTTTGGGGGCAGGTCCCGGTGATCCTGAGCTAATAACTGTTAAAGGATATAAGCTTTTGCAGCAGGCTGATGTTATATTATATGATAATTTGGCCAATAAGGAGCTTTTAGACCTGGCGCCTGATACTTGTGAAAAAATATATGTTGGCAAACAGCCTTATGGCAAAAACACTCCCCAGGAAGAGATCCATGAAATGATAAAACATTTTGCTTTTACAAAAGGAAAAGTGATCCGATTGAAAGGCGGGGACCCATTTATATTCGGCAGGGGCTTTGAGGAAATAATATATGCGCGCGCAAATGGGATTAAAACACATTTTATCCCCGGTATTACAAGTATGCAGGCATCGGGGTTTGAAGATATCCCGCTTACTCATCGATCCATAAGTGAAAGTGTTTGGATGGTAACCGGCACAAAGAAAGATGGCAGGCTATCTGCAGATCTTGAGCTGGCTATCCAAAGCAACGCAACAGTAGTTATTTATATGGGGATGAAGAAACTGGATGAAATTGCCGAAACATACATAGCAGCAGGTAAAGGAAATATTCCAGCTGCAATTATACAGCATGCTTCATTACCCAAACAAAAATCGGCAAGAGGGATGGTTAAAGACCTTTCTGCGATAGCCGAAAGCAAGCAGCTAACCTACCCGGCAATTATTATTATAGGTGAAGTAACCGGGATAATTAATTAAAACGATTAAATCATGAAAATACGCATAAAAGGAAATTCAATACGATACAGATTAACCAAAGGAGATGTATATGACTTTTCACAGAATGGCTATATTGAAGAAACAACAAACTTTGGCAGCAATGTATTATCATATGCTTTACAGCGGAGTTTTGATGACCATCTTTCGGCTACATTTATAAACAACAAAATTACGCTGCTGATGCCGGATGCCATGATCAGGGAATGGGCATTCACCGACAAAGTTGGATTTAACCACACAGACAATGGTTTATTCCTATTGATAGAGAAAGATTTTCAGTGCCTGGATAATACAGTAGAAGACCAAAGTGACAATTATCCCAATCCGCTGAACTATTGTTAATAATATTTGATCTTTGCCCCCTGTGGAATTAATCGCACCCTATCCTTGAAAAGGTCCGCCAGGTACTCCCCACCCCCATTTTGGCATAGGCAGATCGGGTGATTCGTTGATGCTGTCCAGGTTTGAATTAATAACCGCTATACGCGTTCCCCATTCCAGGTAGGCCAGGAATGCCGAGCGAAACTCGGGATCGTCAGGGAGTTTCAGCTTGTCGGCAGTTTGCAGTAGCAGCTCCACCCAGCGCTGGCGGTGCTGCTGGGTAAGATGTTTGGACAGGTGATGGCGGATCATTTCGAAATGGCTGCCCTCACGCTCGCTGTACAATTTCGGACCACCCAGCACTTCGGCCACAAAATGAGCGACGTGCAGCCTGTGCAGCGGTGACATGTGCTTAAACACAGGTCCCAATATATCGTCGCTTAATACCTTATCATAAAATTTAGCGAATAATTCCACAAATACAGGCATTCCGCCGGCCCATTCATAAAGCGGGGGGATAGGTTTATTGTCGTTCATAATTATGTTTTTATTACTATATAAGCATTGGATCATTTCTTCCAATACACTTCGGTAAGATCGTAGTGTTTCATTTCCTGTATGTTGCCGAAATACGGCGCAACATCCTGGTAAAAAGTTTTAAAAACATCGCTCTTGCGGAATTTGTTAATATGGTCTTCAGATGAAGTCCACTTGATGCGAAGTATAAAATTTTCGGGCTCTTCCTCTCCGTGTGTAAGTTCATAACCCAAACAGTAGTCCGATGCCCTTAGCGACTCACCGGCCTTGAGATAACTATTGATAAAGGCTGCTCTTGTTTCTGAAGGTATTTTGTACCTGATATATTCTATGGTCATATTTAATAGTTTTGTGCAGTCAGATCCATCCCACAGGATCTGGTTTGCATGAAGAAATTAAGATTCATACTCATTATGTTTTTTAATTTGGGAAAGCTCAAAAGTATTCTATGAATAATGCAAAGTCAATAACTAACTAAAAAGTAGGTGATTACGCTTTATGAAGAATTGTCTGAGGGAGCTATTTGCGCATGGCAAAGTGGCATTTCAAAATCATATGGAACGCTTTTATACTGCTACAAGCTGACAAGATTAAATTTTGGCAGGAAATTTAACGGGATATGGAACACCTTTATCTTTAAATTAACTGAAGCGTTATACGGTGATTGGTTATGATAGCATTAAACGAAAAAATATATACATGCCCTGTAGATGTGACATTGGGATTGATAGGCGGTAAATGGAAATTGCTGATCTTGTTCCATCTGTACTATTTTACTAAAAAAAGTTATAAAGACTTTAGAACTAATCTTCCTGGTATTTCTGAAAAAATGCTTTCACAGCAATTGAAGGAACTGGAAAGAGATAAATTAATAGCCAAAAACCAGCTTTCAATAAAACCAAACCGTGTAGAATATTTCCTTACAGAAAGAGGACAATCGCTAGGCCCACTGTATGAATTTATCAGCAAGTGGGGAATTGATTACTTGATGGAAAATAATATAGATTATATTAAAGACCAGCATCTTTATAAGTAAGTCTCGATAAAAAACTTATTAAGCAGCTTATAGTTCATTTTTTAATTATCGGTGATCTTAAACACCAAATTTAATAGCAGCCTACTTTTTGGTTAGTTATTGACCTTAGGTTTGTGATGAATTACATTTGATGGCCGGGCATCTACTTGACGCCCGGCTTATTACAGTAATTTATTGAATTTTATGAAAATAGTGATAATCGGTGCTGGAAATATAGGTTCGGCTTTGGCGCTCATAATTTTTTGTTTCGCATTTATTGGGGGCTGTAAAAAGAAAAAAGAACAGTCTTATCAAAATAAAGTATTATCCTACGGCCATTTGGAGGATCTTACTTATACATTAACAAAGGATTTTCCTTATATACCTGTTCACAAACTAACTTTTCCTTTCCGGTTAAAACCGATGGCCACGCTGAAAAAAAATGGTGTGAACGCTAATACATGGATTATTCATGAACATTTAGGCACACACATAGACGCGCCTAATCACTTTCAGCCAAACGGCATTTCGGTAGACCAAATAAGGCCGGAAGACCTTATTGTGCCAATGATAGTGATCGATATCAGGACAAAGACTGCAAAGAATAGAGATGCAGAACTTACGGTTAGCGATATCGAAAAGTTTGAAGAAGTGAATGGCCGGATACAGCCCCATAGTTGCGTCATGATGCTTTCGGGTTGGGGTAAATATGTAAAAACGCCTGTTTATATGGGCATAGACAGTAGCGGTAATAAACATTTTCCAGGCTTTTCAGTAGCTGCTGTACAGTTTCTTGCCAAAAACAGGGCTATAGCAGGTATAGGCGCTGACGCGATATCGTTCGATCCTGGTATGGACAATAATTATACTACCCATAAAATGCTTTTTTCTTACGGAAAATGGGCGGTGGAAAATGTGGCGAACTTAGAAAAAGTACCCGTAACAGGAGCCATCCTTATTGTCGGCGCACCAAAAGTAGGCGGGGCAACCGGGGGAATAGCGAGGATATTTGCAGTATGGTAACTTTGTTTTGATGGCAGATATACAATTCTATGTATTTTATCAATTTAACCTATGTAATTTATTAAGCGTTAAAAACGCACATTTTTCACGAAGAAATCAACCAAATCATAGAGCTCCCGACTCCACTAAAAAAAGAGTTCAGGCTTTTCCCGGCATGATGGGATCCTCGTTACAATGTTCTTATTAGTTTTTATTTTGAAGGAATTGAATGATGTTCATGAACGATTGTCCATTGATTATTTATTTTTTCCAATCCTATTGTTAATCTAAAATCCAGTGGTACAAAGTCGGCACTACTGCTTTTGTCTGAACATTTCATTGTTGCAATGCAGAAAGCAACATTTTCATCAGCAACTATTTTTAATTGTTGAATGTCAAACACACCAGGTTCTGTGTACTTAAAAAACAAATCCCAGGTATCGCGGTAAGCGTCAATCCCCACTGATTGAAAAGGTTCGGGTACGTCAAACATTACTATGCCGTCTGCATGGTGAGCAAGTATAGTGTCAAGATCTTTATTGCGGACTGCCTTGGCCCAGTTCTCAACAAGTTGCCTGATCAGTGTTTCATTATTGTTTGCGTTGTCCATATTATATATTGTTTTCCTGTGCTGCTAATTATTCTCATATAATCACATAATCTTTGAATTTAAAGTGTTTTTATTGTAATTTAGCCATTGCCGTCATCTAAACACAGGTATGTTTTTTTGACCTAAATTATAAAATTACAGCGCAGGTACTTAAGTTCTAATACTTATCTTGTACTGATCAACATGAGATTTTTTTTATCGGGAATATTTGCAGTTATTTTTTTAAATATACTATTTATACCACCTGCTTATGCACAATCATACGGGCTCGGTTTTTATAGTCATGAGGTAGTACAGGATAAGCGTACAACGTTAGATCTTGGTATTAAGGATATTGCTCCAAAAGATAACCTGGAGTTTACATTTGACCTTTCATTTATACCCAACCAGCAAATATACTTCGGCTATATACTAAGACTGATTGGTGACGATAAGCAGAATATCGACCTGGTATATGATAACCAGGCTAATGTTAAACACTTCAAGATCATTATTGGTGAAAAGCTCTCCAAAATTTCATTTAATATTGACGACAAACTTCTCTATAGCGATTGGAGCAAGCTCCGGATATTGATAGACTTTAAAAATGACAGGCTTACCGTATTTTCAGGTAAGGCATCCTACAGCGAAACCGGCGTACATTTAATACAAAACTCCAGCTACCATATGCTTTTTGGAGCAAATGCCTATAATAGATATCAAACTACAGATCTGCCGCCATTTAAACTGAAGGATGTAAAGGTGCTGCAAAACAACAAGCTGTTATCCTGGTGGCCACTTAGTGAGTGGCACGGAGATGTGGCACATGAAATTATTGATCAGAATAACGGATCGGTTACCAATCCGTTATGGATAAAAGCGCGCCATCGTAACTGGCAAATGGAAAAGGAGCTTACTATTGCCGGAACTGCAAGCCTGGCCTTTGACCCGGCTACTGAAACTGTTTATATTATTACTGCCGATTCATTACTATCTTATTCAGTAAGTAAAGCACCACAGTTAAAAAATGACGCATACCTTACAGGCAAACAGCAATTGATCCCCGGTGACCAAACCCTTTTTAATAATGATAAGCTATATTATCTTTTTATTGACCAAAAAATAACAGCTACTTATAGTATTAAAAATAAAAAGTGGGATAAGAGCTTTAAAACTATGCCCCTGGCTACTAATTCAGGGCATTTAAATAAATTTTTCTGTAAAGCAGATACATCTATATATACCATTGGCGGTTACGGACAATTGGTTTATAAAGATAGTGTAAAACGATACAATGTGAACACCAGGACGTGGCAGGATATAAAAACTAATGGCGATAAATTTACCCCGCGTTATATGGCCGGTTTAGGTACAAATGCAACTGGCGATACGGCTTATGTAATGGGTGGCTATGGGAGCGCCTCGGGGCAGCAGATTGTAAACCCAAGGAATTTGTACGATATGATGCGCTTTACAGTCAAGGATAAAGCTTTTAAAAAACTATTTACTATTGACCCTAAAAGAGAGGACTTTGTATTTGCCAACTCCTTAATAATAAATGAAAAGGAAAGAACGTATTACGGCCTTATTTTTCCGCAGCATAAGTATAACTCCAACCTGCAACTGATCCGTGGCTCGTTAGATAAACCTGCTTACCAAACGGTTGGCGACACTATCCCCTACTTATTTCATGATGTACATTCGTATGCCGATGTATATTACTGCCCTGCCAGCAATAAATTCTTAGCGGTTACTCTTTTTAAGGAGAATGAACAAACAAAAATTAAAATATACTCGCTTTTAAATCCCCCGGAGCCGCTGGATAGCAGTGTGATCAGTGATGAAAGCATTAATTATATTTTATGGATAAGCGGGGTACTTATAGTTGGCTTGGGCATAGCTGGAGTCATTATCTATCGCAAAAAAAATGCGATCCATCACTATCACAAAAAAGTTGGAGCCGATGCTGCAATTAATCATTATGCTGAACATGATCCCCAAATAGCTGAAACTGAAAACAGGCTAAACCGCAATAAGAACGCTATATTTTTATTTGGCGACCTGCAGCTTTTTACCCCCGAAGGCACCGAGATCACCAAGTATTTTACGCCATTGTTAAAGGAGCTGTTCCTGGTTATTTTGCTTTATTCGGTTAAATTAGGCAGAGGGGTGAGTTCAGAAAAGCTAATTGAAATGCTTTGGTTTGATAAATCAGAAAAAAGCGCCCGTAATAACCGCTCGGTAAGTTTAACAAAGCTTAAATCACTGCTTGATAAAATGGGGCACTGCCACTTATCAAAAGATACCGGGTTCTGGAAAATTGAAATCGACTATAATGAAATCATGGTTGATTATCATAATTACCTGTGCATTGTATCAAACAAAAGTAAGTTAAGCAAGCAAAAAATATTACAGCTTACGGATATTACACAAAGAGGTAATTTTTTATCAAACATTGAATATGAATGGCTTGACGCATTTAAATCAGAGGTATCAAACGAAATAACCGATTCCTATATACAATTTGCAGACTCTGTTAAAATTGCAGACGATCCGGAGTTTTTAATAAAACTGGCCAATGATATTTTTTACTTTGACCCGGTTAACGAAGAGGCCATGATATTAAAGTGTAAAGCCTTATCCTTTTTAGGTAAACATTCGCTGGCAAAAAACACTTTTGAAAACTTCAACAAAGAGTATAGGGTGATCTATGGTGAAGCCTTTGAACGCGATTTTCATTCGATTATTGAATAATAAATCGGTTTAAGGCAATAATGGTATTTTAATTAATCAATTTTTAATGATTAATTAAGTGCTGACAACAAATTTGGGTTTTATAATCTTTATTATAAACCAATGTCCAATAACTCAACAATGCCGTTAAGCTGCAATTGCTTTAACCGGCTATTTAAGCTTTCCCGGGTACTAAAGCCGGCACTTCTACTGGCTTTGTATTGTATTGCCTGTATCACTAAAACCAACGCGCAAACAAACCGGGATGGCAACCTCAAATACATTGATCCGCGGATAGGCAATGTAGGGCAACTGTTGGAACCTACAAGGCCAACTATGCATTTGCCCAATCAAATGATAAGGATGTATCCTTTAAGAAGCAGCTACATTGATGATCAAATCTCGAGCTTCCCGCTCAACATGGTATCGCACAGGCTTGGCGAGGTTTTTTCTATAAAGCCGGATGATCAGCCATTAACCATAGCATCATGGGATCAGCGAATGCCCTATGATCATGACCTTGAAATTACCAGGCCCTGGTATTATTCAACTTATTTAATAGATAAGGATATTACGGTTGAGTTTGCACCGGGCAAAAAGGTGGGCATGTACCGTTTTGCATTCCCGGCAAACACCCCAACGAAAAGCATCCTTTTCAACGTGTACAACCATGGCAATGCTTCATGGAAATTTAGCAACGGCAACGAGGTTACCGGCATGGAAACCTATCATGGCGATATTAAAATTTATGTGTACGGTTTGTTTAATGCCAAAGGTAATGCCGGGGTAGTTAAGGATGGGCAATTAACGAAGGAAGCTGCTGTTGAAAGCAATGGCGCCAAATCATGGATCAGCTTTTCGGGCGGGACACCAGACACTATTGAATTTAAATATGCCATATCCTATATAAGTGTGCAACAGGCCCAAACCAATTTTAAAGAGGAATTTACTGGTACAAAATTCGCCGGTTTAGCGCAGGCAGGTAAAAGCGCATGGGCTAAAGTGGTTAACCAGATCCAGGTAGAAGGTGGTACCGAAGCGCAAAAACGCTCTTTTTATACCGCGCTATACCGCTGTAATGAACGCATGGTAAACATTACTGAAGACGGGCATTATTACAGTGGTTATGATAAGAAAATACATGCCACCACCCGGCCATTTTATGTGGATGACTGGGTTTGGGACACTTACCTGGCACTGCATCCGTTAAGGGCAATTTTGAACCCGGCTATGGAGGCTGACATGTTAAACTCCTATGTAAACATGTACCAGCAGAGCGGCTGGATGCCTACGTTCCCGGTTTTATTTGGCGATAATCCGTGCATGAACGGTTTTCATTCCACCATTATGTTTTTGGATGATTACCGCAAAGGGATCCGTGGTTTTGATGTGGAAAAAGCTTACGAGGGAGTTGTTAAAAATGCCAGCGAAGCCACCATGCTACCCTGGGAAAATGGCCCCAAGTGTACGCTGGATGATTTTTATCACACCAAAGGTTATTTCCCCGCTCTTGCCAAAGGCGAAAAGGAAACGGTGAGCCTGGTGCACTCATTTGAGAAAAGACAAGCTGTTGCTGTAACGCTTGGCGGCAGTTATGATGATTGGGCAGTTGGCCAGCTTGCTCAGGAATTAAAGAAGCCAAACGACCAGGAGCTATTTGGCAAACGGGCATCCAATTATAAAAACTTGTGGAATAACGATGTAAAAATGTTCATCCCAAAAGATTCGGCTGGCAACTGGATCAATATTGACCCCAAATTTGATGGTGGCATGGGTGGCCGGGATTACTATGATGAAAATAACGGATGGACCTACCTGTGGCAGGTGCAGCATGATATTAACGGACTGATCAATTTAATGGGCGGAAGCAGCGATTTTGAGGCCAAGCTCGATCGTTTGTTCCGCGAAGACCTGGGCCGCAGCAAATATGAATTCTGGGCTAAATTTCCTGATGCAACAGGCCTGGTTGGGCAATACTCTATGGGTAACGAACCAAGTTTCCATATCCCCTACCTGTACAATTACACCGGTGCACCATGGAAAACGCAAAAACGCGTTCGCTTTTTGCTTGATGTATGGTATAAGGATAACATATTTGGCATCCCCGGTGATGAAGATGGCGGGGGCATGTCGGCTTTTGTGGTGTTCTCTTCAATGGGCTTTTACCCTATTACACCTGGCAAACCAGTTTATACTATTGGCAGCCCTGTATTTAGCAAGGTAACTGTAAACCTGCCTAATGGCAAGCAGTTTAAGCTGGTGGCCAATAGCTGCTCTGTGATCAATAAATATATCCAAAGCGCCAAATTTAATGGCAAAGTATTAAATAAACCCTGGTTTACGCATGAACAGCTCATTTCGGGTGGCTTGCTTGAACTGCAAATGGGGCCAAAACCAAATAAAAACTGGGGTATTTAATTTATCAGCATTAAAATTTTATCGGAATGAGAAAACAACTATTAACCGCGCTGTTGCTATTGCTATGCGCGGTAGGTTACAGCCAGTTGCTACATAGTAAAACATCTGCATTTAAAAGCTATAAAGGCCTGGTTATGGCGGGTTACCAGGGCTGGTTCAATGCACCTGGTGATGGTACAGGCCGCGGCTGGAATCATTATAACTCGCATGGAAAATTTGAGCCGGGCAGCACTAATATTGACCTGTGGCCTGATGTAAGTGAATATGCAAAGACCTATAAAACCACCTTTAAACATGCCGATGGCAGTGATGCTTATGTGTACAGCTCGCATGACGCATCATCAACCGATACGCACTTTAGGTGGATGCAGCAATATGGCATTGACGGTGTATTTGTACAGCGTTTTATAGCTGATGTACAAAAAGGCCCGGGCCGCAACCATAATGATGTGGTGTTAGGTAACGCATTAAGATCATCGCAAAAATATCACAGGGCATTGGCGCTGATGTATGACTTGTCGGGGATGAGGGCAGGTGGCGATACTTTGGTGATCAATGATTTTAAGCACCTGGTTGACAGTTTAAAGTTAACCCGGCAAGGCAACAAGCAGACCTATCTGTATCATAACGGTAAACCGCTGGTTGCTGTATGGGGCGTGGGCTTTTCGGACGGGAGGCGATACGGTTTGCCGGAAATAGAAAGAATAATTGATTTTTTAAAGAACGACCCGGTGTATGGCGGCTGTTCAATTTTGCTGGGGGTACCCACCTATTGGCGCGACTTTGGGAATGATACTGAAAAAGACCCGCATCTGCATGATATTTTGCGTAAGGTTGATATTATACACCCCTGGTTTGTGGGCCGGTTTAATGAAACCTCGTATCCGCAGTTTCAAAGCCGCATAGTTGGTGATATTGCCTGGTGTAAAACAAACAAGGTTGATTATGTGCCAACCGTTTTCCCAGGGTTTAGCTGGCATAACATGAACCCGCGGAGCCCGCAAAATCAAATTCCGCGTAACAAAGGGCAATTTTACTGGAAACAGCTGTATGGCGCTATAAAGAGCGGCGCCACTATGCTGTATGTAGCCATGTTTGATGAGGTTGATGAAGGAACTGCCATACTTAAAACCTCAAAGAACCCTCCGGTAGGGCTCAGCAATTTTGTAACTATTGAGGAGGAGATTCCCAATGATTATTATTTGTATTTAACCGGGTACGCCGGTAAAATGCTAAGGAAACAAATACCATTGCAGGTAAATATACCAGCCGCTATTAATCACAACAAATAATGAAGCCCGCACTATTTATTTTAACCGGTCTGTTTACTTTAAATGCGACTGAACCTGTAACACATAAAGCCATTTAACCCTTATAATACTATGAATTTTTTGAAGAAAAAGAACGCCTTTATACCGATGATTCTTTTAATAATGGCCTTTTGCTCATTTAATAAGCCGAAAGCACCCATTAAATATCCTTATCAGAACGCCGCTTTGCCTGTTGAAAAAAGAGTGACTGATTTATTAAGCCGCATGACCACCACCGAAAAAATAAGACAGTTGGATATGTATTGGGGCCATGAAGTGGCCAATATGCAGGGACATGAAGCTGCATCGTATTCAGACAGCGCCAGGATAAGTATTGGTACGGAAGGTATTGGTTCGGTGCATGATCTTTATCCCTTAACTGCCGATGTTACTAACCAAATACAGCGCTATGCGGTAGAACACACGCGGCTGGGCATCCCGGTTTTGTTTATTGAAGAGGGCCTTCATGGCTATGAAGGACTGGGCAGCACCACTTTCCCGGTGCCTATTGCATTGGCCGGCGCCTGGGATACCGCACTGGTGCGCAAAGCCGGGCGCATAATAGCCACCGAAATGCGGGCGCATGGTGTTGCTATGGTATTGGGCCCTGTGCTTTGCCTGCCGCGCGACCCCAGGTGGGGAAGAGTAGAAGAAACTTATGGCGAAGACCCTTACCTGGCCGCCGCCAACGGTGTTGCCATGGTAAAAGGGTTGCAGGGAAGTAAGCTGAGCAACCCTGATGCCGTACTTGCCGAACCTAAACATTTTGCCGTTCATGGGATCCCCGAAGCGGGCAGTAATACAGCCCCCGTAAATATGGGTGAGCGCGAGGCGCGTTCATCATTTTTATATGTTTTTGAAAAAGCCGTTAAAGAAGGGGGCGCATTAGGCATGATGGCTGCCTACAGCGAGCTTGATGGCATTCCCTGTGTTGATAATAAGTGGTTACTTAAAGATGTATTACGCAAAGAGTGGGGATTTAAAGGCTTTGTATTGTCTGATTTGGGAGCGATCAAGATGTCGTTAACAAGTCACCATATAGCGGCCAGCCCTGCCGATGCACTTGCACAAACACTTACCGCCGGGCTCGATATGCAATTTTATGATTTTCCCCATGCTGAGTTTTCGGATGCTATTATCAAAGCCTTAAAAAGCAAACAACTGGCAGTAAGCGAGCTTAACAGGGCGGTATCAGACGTATTAAGAATTAAATTTATGCTTGGTTTATTTGATCACCCCTACATCGATCAGTCATTGCTTAAAAAGGTATATCATACTGATGCAAACCGCCAGGTGGCTTTAAAAGCCGCACAAGAGAGCATCAGCCTGTTAAAAAACGACCACTCGCTTTTACCGCTTAGTGCTAACGTACATTCAGTAGCCGTTATTGGCCCGCTGGCTGCCAGTACTTACCTTGGTGGCTATGCCAATAAAGATGGCAAGGGCGTAGCCATTGTTGATGCACTAATGCAAAAAGCAGGTAATGATATGAAAGTAGAATATGAAGCCGGTTATTCTGCAGATACATCAGCCGAAAAGCAAAACGGGAGCCTGCAAAAAGCAGTTAACCTGGTAAATCAATCAGATGTGGCGATAGTGGTACTTGGCGAGGATATAGGCGAGGTAGGAGAAGGTAAGGACAGGTCAAACCTGGAGCTTAATCAAAAACAAACCCGGCTTATTGAGGCTATTCAAAAAACAGGCAAGCCCGTTGCCGTAGTGCTTTTTAATGGCCGGCCATTATGTATAAACTGGGTAGCTAAAAAGATCCCCGCCATTGTTGAGTCGTGGTTTTTAGGCGAAACCGGCGGCCTGGCTATAGCTGATGTATTGCTGGGCAAGATTAATCCCTCGGGAAAACTACCTATGACTTTTCCACGTTCGGTTGGGCAATTGCCTTATTATTATAATCATAAGCCTACCTCAAGGCACGTTTATGTTGACCAGGATACTTCGGCCCTGTTCCCGTTTGGACATGGGTTGAGCTATACCAGCTTTGAGTATTCGAACTTAACTATTACACCCGCGCATTTACCCCTTAATGGTTCGGCCAACATCAGCGTTACTGTAAAAAATACAGGTAAGGTTGAGGGTACAGAGGTGGTGCAACTGTATATCCGGGATATTGTTGCCAGTGTTACCACACCTGTAAAATCATTGAAGGGATTTAGTCGTATCAGCTTAAAACCGGGTGAAAGCGGTAAAGTGCAGTTTAAACTGAACCATGAAGAACTGATGATCTGGAACCGGCAGATGAAACAGGTTGTTGAGCCGGGTGAGTTTAGAGTTATGGTGGGCAGTTCATCAGAAGATATCAGGCAAAGAGGCAGCTTTTATGTAAGATAAAACCGATGTGTAGAATCATTGTTCAAACATAAGATCTTCCGGAGTAATTGAATTTGATCCGGGATTTAGTTGATGTTACAGATTACGTAACAATTGTGCCCGGGGTGAGAGCCGGGCATATTTATTTTAATAAACAGGTTAGTGTTAATGGTAAAGCAACAAAGCCCGGGATCTGTCATCCCGGGCTTTGTTGCTTTAATATATTTCAGAAATCAACTTATGGTTTTGGTGCCGTTGGGCGTACTGTTGTTAAGGCAATTGTTCCCTTAAACATTTTACCGCCATCACCGGTTAATCTCAGGTAATAATCTGCCGAGCAAGCTGTACCATCTTCATCAAGCGTAACAAATGTTGACCCTGCCGGTATAAAAGATGAGGTCTCAGCTGTTTTGGCAATTTGGTTACCCTCGTTATATTCATCAAACATCGAGATGTAAATACCTTGTGCTCCGGTCCTTTTCATGTTGTAAAACTGCCCCCACATAAAATCGCCGTGCGCTCTTTGGTGCTCCTGCAGGTCGCCTGGTAAAACACAGGGTTGGTAATCAATTCCATTAGCATTGCAATAGGCCTGATCGGGTTGGTTAATGGTAGTATAAAAATTGTCTGAATCGTTTGCATTGCCAATCCGGCCAATCATCCATGGCGATAGCATATCAAAGGCATTATAGGTAGCCAGGAAATTGGGCCTTGAATCGCTTTCTTCTTTGCGCCAGTGTGTAGGGACACCGCCAATAATATAACAGCCCTTACTTTTAAACCAATTGATCACGTCCAAACAAACCGATGCCGGCCATGGATGGTTATCGTCGCTAAATCCAAATCCCCAGATACACACCACCGGCTTGCCATTTTGTTTGGCATAGGCAGATGATGCGGTATATGCCGACATTTTGTTAGTCCAGTCGGTCTTGATCTCTGATTGCATATTGGTCCAGCCGCTTACATCATACATAATATAAAATTTAACCCCGTGAACCTCGGCAGCTGTTTTCACTTTGACCGTTATGGCATCGCGTACAGGGCCCTCCTGCCCGCTTGGGTTAAAGCGCTGCAAAGCGGCAGCGTCTATTCCGTTTTGCTGCATCCACAAAAAATGGGTATCAACTGTTTGGTCAGTAAATGAAGAAAACAGCTTTGCCGGGCTTCCATTATTCAGGTTGGCGAAAGCTGTTTGATAGGTGCTTGTATAATCGCGCACGTCAGGCCATGATTTTACACCAAGATTACCTGGTGATGGCGCCGTTGACCAATCTTGTGTCCAGTGCCACCAGGCATTAATAGGTGAACCATCACCAGTGGCAGCAAACCAGCCCTGGTAGCCTACTGTTATTTTTCCTACAACATCACCAACAGGTGAAGGGGTTATATCAATGGGCGTTTTGGGCTTATCAACAACAGGGGTCGTTGAATTGCCTGCACCACTTTTTGAACAGCTGTTTGTTAGTGCAAATAGGGCAATCAAAAATATCGCATTGAGTTTTTTCATGATTTTAGCTGTTAATATTTATTAAATAAAAACCTACTTTTTAATGCCACTTGTTTGAACAACCTTTTGGATAGTGCCATCAGCATTGTAATAAAGCTTATCTACACAGACAGACCTGAGCCAATCCTGGTGTGAGAGCTCGCTGGTATGATAAAAAGAGTACCATTGCCCTTTAAACTGCACAATTGAACCATGGTTGGTGAAGCTATCTGTAGGGTCCATAAATACGCCCTGGTACGTCCATGGGCCCAGCGGGTTTTTGCTGGTAGCATATTGCATTTGGTTGTGCTTGCCTGCCACGTCATGATTATCTGAATAAGAAAGGTAATACACACCGTTTCTTTTGTGTACCCAGCTTGCCTCATGAAAATCTTTAAGCCCTTCCATGTTTTTCATTTCGCCGTCAATCTCCGTCATATTATCCTTAAGCCTGCCACCTTTACAAGTACCGCCGCCACCATAATAAAAATAGGCCTGCCCGTCATCGTCAACAAACACACAGGGATCGATCATTGATTCAAGGCCTTTAATATATCCCTGCACTTTAAAGCCGCTTGCAGGGCTTTTACTGGTGGCCACCCCTATTTTCCAGCTGTCATTCCATTTGGTATCGCTTGGGTGGGGGAAATAAAAATAATAGGTGCCATTTTTATAAGCGCAATCCGGAGCCCACATAAAGCCGCCTTCGGGTCGGCCCCATGCAACCTGGCTGGCGCGCAGTATTTCGCCATGGTCTTTCCAGTGCACCATATCGTCGGTAGAGAAAACGTGGTATTGATCCATCAGGTCGCAGCCACGCGCCGGAGCAATATCATGCGATGCATACACATACAACCGGCCATCGGCCCATACATGTGCTGATGGGTCAGCAGTGTACATATCGGTAATAAAGGGATTTGTTTGTGCAAAGCTGTTTTTTGCAGAGAAGACAGATCCCGTTATGAACAGCAATAAGTAGGTAAATATTCTTTTAAATGTCATCATAATTTTATGGATGATTAATACATTATTAAATTTGTTTTACAGGCAGATTAGATGAGAAAGATGGTTAATACATAAACTTAAGAAGATGCAGCCCCTCTCCTTAAGTTTAACGTGAGTTCGACATAAGCAAACGGTCACTCACCCCAAACCCCTCTCCAATAGCGTTGATGCGAAGCGCAAGTTTGTGAATCCACCGCCGGCAAAGCGTTCCATTTTTGCAAGCGGAACACATGGAACAAAGTGAAACATGCTGATTATCAGCACATTTCGCTTTGTTTCGATGGTTATATAAATGTAACTAACTGATAATCAAACACTATACTACCAACCTTTATATCGAACTCACGTTAAGTTTAAGCATCAATTTAATCAGGGAACTTTTACTTCAATTATATCAGAGTAGTTATACTGTTTAAAACTATCGTTAACTCTTACACCCACCCTTGCATAAAATGTTCTCCCTGATTTAAGGCTGGGGATAGTTAATGTATATGTTTTACCAACTACGTCGCTATAATTACTGTTGAGCGTTATTCTGTTAACATCACTATAGTTATTGATATTGGCGCCGCTGCCAACAAACTGTGTATCGTTTACAAAAGGCTTCACATCAATAATCTGGGGTAAACCATCGGGTATCGGGGCTACCATATTAAATGTTAAAGTAAGCGTAGTTCCTGATAAACTATTGGTTAGGTTTTTGATGGCCAAATAAGGTGTAACTTCAAAATCATGCGAAGTAGTTCCGTTGATATCAAGCTCCACCCCGTCAACAGGCCAAAATGCCCCACCGTAAGGAGTAACGCGGTAATGTCCTTTAAACAATTTATCGTCCTCAAAAGTCCCATCCTGTTTACTTGGAATGTATTGCGGGTCGGGCGTGGCGCTGTAGCTCAATTCTTCGAGCTTTATCTGCATTCCCGATGTTTCGGTAATCAGGTTTGCCGATGTTGTTTTATCAATTATTCTTCCTTTAAAACCCGCATTGGGGCCAGGCAAATTGTCAACCTTTGTGCAGGAAAAACCGGCAACTAAAATCAAAGCGATTAACAATCCGTTTATTATTTTCTTCATGATATATTGTTTTTAATTAATAATTGGGGTTGTTTGGATATAGGTTTGGATTTTTATTTAACTCGCCACCCGGTAACGGCTCATAATAATATTTCTTCTCAAAAGTGTACGACCTTTGGAAAGGTTCATTGTCTCTAAGAAATATATATTTACCCTCGTCAAGAACAAGGAAAGGAAGCAGGGCATGATACCGGGTGTTATCCAATATCTGGTCAGCAATTCTCCAGCGGCGGATATCCCACCAGTACTGTTTCTCGAAAGCAAGCTCCATACAGCGTTCGTTCCGTACGTAATTAACGGTAATATCGCCCGGAGTAGCTAAAGTGGCGCCTCCGCGTGCTCTGATCTGGTTGATAGTGGTAAGCGCATCGCTGGTATTACCTAATTCAACATCGGCTTCGGCACGGTTTAATAATACTTCGGCATAACGCATATCAATCCAGCTTGTAGTGCTTTTATATAAACCGCAATCAGCCTGTGCTTTGTTATAATCAATATACTTTCTTACATAAAAACCGGTGCGTGTTTTATCGTCTCCATCTGTACTTACACCAGTAAAGCCAATTATCCGTTTGCCATTAAACAAGGCATCGGTACTGCCGGAAAGGTGCCGGAATTGCTGATTAGGCGGATTTGAGGATAATTCAGCAGCGGCTGTGCCTGTAAAGTGCTCGTAAAGGCCCCTTTGGGTATCAAATGTAAGACCCCTTAAGGTTGCTCCCGGAAAATATACAGTGGCCAGCAAACGCGGCTCAAGGCCGGTCATCAAGTCGCCGGTATTGGTAAAACGTTTTGGGGTGCCGTCGGCATTAGTAATTAAAAGACTGGTAAAACGCTCAACAAACTCCATGGTAGGATATGCGCGCGAAAGACCGTCAGCAGTCATATAACGGGGCGACATTGTGGCGTCCCAGCTGTGGGCTGTATTACTTGGTAATGAATAATCTTTAACAAAGATATTTTCAGGGCTATCATGATCCAAAAACGCATCAGTATAGTTTTTTACTTTATCTGCACTTTTCTGGTAAAGGCTGTATTTACCCTCAAGCAGTTTGGCTGCATCAATAGCCTTTTGGAAAAATGCATTAGCCTCTGAAGCGGCAATACCTACAAAACCTGCGGACCTTGCATCACCGGCAACAAAATTTGTGGATCCGTATTTGGCAATTGTAGCAGCATAAAGCATAGCTCTTGATTCAAGTGCGGCAGCTACGTATCGGTTAGCCCGGCCGCGCACACTTGTTTCAGGCATCATCTGGTACGCCTTATCAAGGTCATCTTCAATAAATTTCCATACGTCAACTTCTTTGTCGCGGTGTACCTGCAGCTCATTAATGGGTGCGGGATAAGACTGAACTGTTTTAATGATGGGGATTCCGCCATAGCGTTTAGCCAAAGCAAAATAAAAATAAGCCCTGCAAAAATAAGCCTCGCCCAACCATTGGTTTTTTTGAACATCGGTAAAGCTTGAAGCGTACTTGGGTAAAGTTTCAATCAATACATTTACCGTGCGGATCTTATCATAAGGCCAGTAGCCAAAGCCCCCGGCGCCATCATAAGTGCTTCCGTAAGGACCAACCAGCTCTCCGCAAAGCGCTCCCGGGTGGTAAAAATTTTGCCAGTCCTGGTTAAAACCATTGTTTTGCTCATACTTAAAATCCTCAATTGGTAATGATGAATAAATATTTGCAAAATATGCAGTTACACCTGTTGCACTGCTAAATACAGCGTTATCACTAAGTATGTTTAAAGGAGTAACCGCTAATTTATGGCAGGAAGCTAAAATAAGCCCTGCTGTTATTGTTATTATATATTTAAATCTTTTCATATCACATTTATATTTTAAAAGGTAATATTAGCACCAATGTTGAATGTCCTGTTCTCTGGGTATTTATAACCGCCCAGGAAAGCGTCAAAATTCTGCGTTCCATCAGCATTATATTCTATACCAGGGTGTTCAGGGTCAGCACCCTTTAGGCCGGTAAAGGTTGCCAGGTTATAACTGTTCACATAAACCCTGCAACTGGCTATACCCAATTTTTTTAGTAAATTTTTACGGATGGTATAACCCAACTCAAGTGTTTTGATCCTTAAGTAGCTGGCATTCTGGATAGCTTTTGTTCCTTCGGCAATAGGCGAACCCATTGCAGGATAATTGCCCGGTACAAAAACTGTATTAGGATCAAAAACATCAGCCGTAGGATCAGCGGTATGCCACCTGCTTAAAAATTGGGTAAGTGCGCTGCGGCCATACATTAATGGCTCGGCTAATTGCTCGGCATATTGTACATATACCCCTGTTGCACCCTGCAATAGCATACTCATGTCAAAACCTTTATAGTTAACACCAACTGTTACACCGTAATTTATTCGCGGTAAATTTTTTGTGGCGATAGGGTGCTCATCCTTACTGTCAATTACACCATCACCGTTCCAGTCCTGGTAGTAATAATCGCCTGGTATTACGTTATTGTTACCGCCGCCGGTGTTAATTTTATAATTGTAGATCTGGTTGTAATTTTGAAACTGGCCTCCGTACGTTTTTCCCCACCAGATATTGGTGTACCGGTTTGACTGTGAGTTTTTCCAGTTTTCGTAAGAGTTTCCTGCCAGGGTTTGCTGCACATTAACATTCATCGTTCTGTTTGATGAAATTTGGGCGCTGATGTTATAACCAACCTGGCCAATGCGGTTGCGATGCGTAAGTACAAACTCAACACCTTTTGTGCGGTCGCTGTTTAAGTTTTCCTGCGGTAAATTTATCCCCACCGTTCCGGGAATTGCAGTGCTCCTTGTTGCAGGCAAACCAGTCCGGTTTCTTACATAATAGTCGGCAGATACGCCTAAAAGGCCTCTCCACATATCAACATCCAAACCAACATCCAACGTTTTTGACGTTGTCCACGTAAGGTTAGGATTAGCGTAAGGCAATGCTGAAACGCCATTTACCTGGCTGCCATTAAACAAGTACCCTCCCGACGGGTAACTATAGCCTGAAAGATATTGAAACTGGGTAGCGCCATCATCTCCGGTTTTGCCATAAGTGCTCCGTAACTTAAGGTTGTTCAAAATATCGGGTGAGATCAAACTTTTAACAAATGATTCTTCACTAAGGCGCCATCCCAATGATGCCGCAGGGAAAAAACCCCATTGACTAACATTTGGATTAAACTTACTTGACCCATCTCTGCGAAAACTGAAACCGGCCAAATACTTACCTTTATAATCATAATTAACCTTTCCAATTATACCTTTGGTTACAATTTCACCAAGGTTATTAAAACCGTTATTCTGGCCAACAGCCTGGTTGAGTGAATTACCTGCAAAAAGATAATCTACCGGTAATGACAATTCTTTGTATCCGCTAAAATTGTCGGCATTCTGATCGCTTTCTTCATAGAGCAATAAGGCGCTTATATTATGCCCGCCAAATGATTTGTTGTAGCTTAATGATAGCTGTGCCAATGTTTTTGTTCTTTCCAAAAACTGGCGTGTTGTATTTGACGGAGAATTAATCAGCGTAGGGATATAAACCTGGTTTTGAGTGTCATAATTATAAAGGTTGTAGCTGTTTGTTACATACCGGTTATCATTCATACCATAGCCATAGTTAAACATACCTTTAGCCTGTAAACCGCTTATACCCGGAATATCATATTCCAAACTCAACTGGCCCTGGAAGTTTTTATTTCCAATTACTCCAAAACCACCGTACTTAGAGTTGGTTATCCCTACCGGATTAGCATTATCAGGTTCAACATGCAAATAATCAGGATTATTATTAGCGTAGATCTGGTCGGTTGGTAATTGGTTCCAGGTGTACTTAAATATTGTCCACAATGGCGCACTTGGCTGGTTCTTGGTATCAGTATTGCCTGATATCAAAGCCTGTGCTCTAAGGCGGTCAGTTATCCTTACGGTAACATTTGAACGGAAATTATATTTATCATAATTTAAATCGCCGCTTTTGTAAACGCCATCCTGTTTCTGATAACCAAAATTAAAAAAGTAATCAACCTTATCGCTTCCGCCATTCATGCTTAAGTTATGCTGAATTTCTGAGGCTGTCTTTTTAAAAACCGCGTCGCTCCAGTTTGAAGTTTTAAGTGTACCATCCTGGTATGGCTTCATATCTGCCGCCGAAAATGCAGGGGCTGATTGCGTAAAATAATTACTGTTAAAATCACGTTTCCGCTGCTCATTTTTAAGCATCATGTAATCAAGGGCGTCAACACTATTTGGCAGGTTCAGGAACTGCTGCCAGGCATTATTTACCGTGTAGCTGAAATTGAATTTTCCGTCTTTGTTCTTGCCGCCTTTTTTGGTGGTAACTATTATTACCCCATTAGCCGCGCGAACCCCGTAAACCGCTGCCGAAGCATCTTTTATAACCGAAATATTTTCAATTTCATTTGGATCCAGGCGTGAAAGGTCTCCGTCAGGAACACCATCAATAACTATCAGGGGCTGGCCAAAACCGCGTAAGTCAATTTTGTCGTCAAAACCACCCGGCTCGCTGCTTCGCTGCTGTATAACAAGGCCCGGTATTTTACCGGTTAACATGTTATAAACGTTTTCGTTTTTGGTAACGGTAAGTTCCTTGTTATTAACAGTTGAAACCGCTGAGGTTAAGTTTCCTCTTTTCTGCGTTCCATAACCTACAACTACAACCTCTTCAAGGCTCTTGTTGGTGGTTTTTAGTGCAATTATACCATCTTTCAGGTCTCTAACCTGTATTTCCTGGGTTACATACCCAAGATATGATAATTGTATATATGCACCGGGACCCGGGGCACTGATCTGGAATTTTCCGTCTTTATCTGTAACGGTACCAATGGTTGTATTTTTGATCTTTACACTTACCCCCGGAAGTGTAGTCCCATCGGTAAAATCAATTACTTTTCCGCCAATGTTAGTTTGCTGGGCTAATAAACTAAGCGGGAAAAGAAAAAATATTATAAATAAGTATTTAAGTTTTTTCATACTGCTTCTCTTTAATGATTAAGGTTAATTTGTTTGGCTACCTGGTTAAGGTAATAGTAGGTGTATGCGACGGCATACCTACGGTGGATAGGTTTGATAATGATGCATGGTTTTACTTAGTTAATTTCAGTACATCAACCGTTACCAATGGACGGCAAAAACGGTCTGTACCTGGTTTATAATTTGATTACAAATCAAGAGCAGACAATTAATAAAAGACAACTAATTCATTAATTTTTCCCCCGAAAAGGCTAAAACCATAACTTTTTTGCAATCGATTGCAGATTATTATACAATCGATTGCACATTATTATTAATAAGTAGATTTACCTGGCGAATACCCCCTGATAAATAAACTTCTTCAAAAATTATAATTTACCGGATAATAACTAACTAATTGATTGGCAGGACATGAACAACAAGCAACGAAGGATCTTCAATGCCAATTTTACTTTACTTTTTAATCGTTAAAGACAATGAAAACCAGTTTCGGCCTGCGCTTTATTAAAAAGCCAAAGTATTACAAAACGAATTTGTGTGCGGAGAGTATAATTGAAAGAAAAAAGGCAGCTATTTCAGCTGCCCTTGAGTGCCCCCGGCCAAATGGAACATCGGCGCGGGTCAAATGAAAAAATTAAAAAGTCTTTTAGCTGATCTTCCTTATAGTTTTAAAATTTTAAAGTAGCCGGCAAATATTTGGCAACCAGATCCTCATAATAAGGACGGAGTTTGTTCCAATCAGGTATTACCGGGCTTTTTGAATAAAGATCATATGGATTGAACTGCGCTACCGCCTTAAACAGGCGATGATCATGTGGTGTCATCAGGTGGCTGTAAGCGTTTTCCCTATGCTGCGGATAAAATGAATGGTAACGGAGCATGTAAAGCGCCTCTTCGGGCAGATAAGGCTTCATCAGGTGATAAATATACTCGTCATGTCCCCAGGTCATATGTACGTTTTCTAAACCGCAATTAGGCTCATAAACACCATATTTGGTATTGTATCGCGGATCGTGATGATCTTTGTTATCTGCAAAATATTCAGAGAAAACAATTTTGTCAGAGAAAGCGCATCCAACAGGGTAGCTATCGCCTACTACTGCCCATTGCGGTTCGCCAAAAAGGCAAAGCACTTTTCCCAGGTCGTGGAATAAGCCGGTAAGCACCATCCAGTCGGGCCGTCCATCCAATCGGATAGCTTCCGAGGCCTGCAATAGGTGTTGAAACTGATCAAGGTCGGTATCAGGGTCGGAATCGTCAATCAGCTGGTTTAAAAAATCAAACGCATCCCATATCGACATTTCCTTTTTATCAAACTTTAAATATTGCTCCTTTTTTTGCAGAACAAAATCATAAGTTTGGTTGATATGCTGTAAACGATAAAATTCTCTTACGGTATCTTTAAGTGTAGCTTCATAGTTACGATAGGCTGCTGTATCCCGCCCGGCTGCTATTGCTTCTGCGTCGGGATAGCGAACTAACAGGTCATCCTCCCATTCGTCAATAGATGCCAGCGGATTTTGCTCCGGTGTATTTAAGGTCTTGCTCATGATGATTTTGATTAAGGATTAATTGGTAATAACTCTTAAGGCTTTCTATCAAATTTCCTGATTTAAAAAGTTACTTTTTATAAAACAGCCGGATTTATTTACTTAAACGTTTAAGTAAATAACATGATTTTAAGGGCAAATCAGTAAATTATTCAGACGCGTTTTTTTCTATATTGCTTCACCAGTTTAAAACCTCTTAACTTTATCACGGGGTGAGTTTTAAAATTTCCAAATACCTGAATTATTATAAAAAAGATGGAAGACAATACAGGCGGTAAAAAGATCAATATGAAAGCGCTGGCTAAAGCGCTGAACCTGTCGACCGCTACCATCTCCAAGGCATTAAGGGACAGTTATGATATAAGCGAACAAACCAAAGCCAGGGTTAAAGAGGCCGCCAACCGGTTAAATTATGTTGCTAACCCGCATGCAAGCAGCCTGCGAAAACACCTCAGCAATACGATTGCCATAGTGATCCCTGAAATAGCAGACAGTTTTTTTAGCCAGGTAATTAATGGGATTGAAAGTATTGCAGGCAGGGAGAAATATCACTTCCTGATCTACCTTACACATGATAGTTATGAACGCGAAGTAAGTATTCTGAATGAATTTACAAGCGGGCGGGTAGATGGTGTGCTTATATCAGTTGCCAGCAATACCAGTGACACTGCACATATCAGCAAGCTGCAACAGGCAGGCATTCCCATCGTTTTTTTTGACCGTGATTGCGCCCAGCTTCCTGCCGCCAGTGTTACAACTGACGACTTTAACAGCGCTTACCTCGCCACAAGCCACCTGGTTGAGCAGGGATGCAAAAAGGTCTCGCTGATAACGGTACAGGGATATGTTTCTATCTTTTCTTCACGGGAGGAAGGCTATAGGAAAGCGTTGCTGGACAAGGCTGTTGTTACCGGCAGCCCTGATATAGTTTACTGTACAAATAAGTATACTGATGAAAATATTACCCTGATCAGGGAGCACCTGGTATCGGCGCGGCCGGATGGCCTTTTGTTAACGGTTGAGCACCTGGCAACGTCAGCCTACCTGGCATGTTATCAAATGAAACTCCGCATCCCGCAGGATATAAAGATTGTATGTTTTACCAACCAGATCACTGCCCCGGTTTTAGATCCGCCCCTTACTACCATTTTACAGCCGGCGTATGAAATGGGACAAAAAGCCATTGGGTTGCTTTTTGAATATTTATCGCATAATTATATCAAGCTGGAAGAAGAACACTTTGTGTTACCATCCAGGCTTGTCATGCGGGAATCAACCAAAAATTGATGGATTTTCAGAAGGAATTGTAGAGACGCAATACTTTGCGTCTGAGACCATACAGAGCGAATACGCCAGGTTGAATTTACATGCGGGAGACACAAAGTATTACGTCTCTACACTGGTTTGTGATTGTAATGATTTATATTTTTTGAGGACTCCCGGTCATTTTGAAAGCAAGTACACCACCATTGATGATCTGCTTGTGCGAAATTAAATGATCTTTCAGCACTTTGCCATTGAACGTTACCTCTGCCACATATTTATTTTTTTCAGACAGGCCCACTGCATTGATGTAAAGTTTTTTTCCGTTTGCAAGATTTAGTACCATATTCGAAAACTGGGGAGCGCCTATACTATAAAATCCTGATGCGGGGCTTACCGGGTAAAAACCCATGGTATTAAAAATGTACCAGGCAGAGGTTTGTCCGCAATCGTCATTGCCATTTATACCAACCGGCGCATTCCTGAAGTTTTCTGAAGAGCTATGCTGCCTAACAAGTTCCTGGGTTTTCCAGGGCATCCCGCAATAATTAAACAGGTAAAGGTAATGGTGACCGGGCTCGTTATCCGCGCGGTAATGTCCGCCTTCAAAGTTCTCCGTAAGCTTTTCAGCAAATTTCTCCTTGCCGCCCATAAGGCTGATCATTCCCGATACATCATGCATAGCGCCAAAGGTATAGGTCCATTTTGTTCCTTCGGTAAAGCCAACATTAGGGTTTGATGCCCATTTGCCGTCAGAATTACGGGGAGCCATAAAACCGGTTGACTTATTATACACGTTTTTATAATTTTTGCTCCAGGCAATTGTTTTTTGGTAATCGCCTGTCTTACCCATTCCTTTTGCCATTTGGGCAACGCAGTAATCGTCAATGGAGTATTCAATTGTGCGCGATACCGACTCTTTGGTTTTATCAACCGCTACATACCCAAGTTTATGATAATTGGTAAGGCCGCCCCTGGCCTCAAAGCTTGTCCACCTGTCACGATCGCCCCAGCTTTTTTTGGTATCTCCATCGGGTGGCGTAAAGGCATCTTTATGAACCGCCTGGTATGCCAGGTTAAGATCGAACCCGTGAAAGCCCTTTACATAAGCATCTGCAACCACCGCATCAGCATGCGTGCTGATCATTATATTCGTATAAGTTGGGTTAGGCCACATGGGCATCCAGCCGCCCTCTTTGTACATCTGCAGCAGTGACTGTACCATGCCATTTACCCTTTGCGGCTGGGTAAGAATCAGCAAGGGATGCAGCGCCCTAAAAGTATCCCAGATAGAATAATCATTATAGGACGTTCCATTATGTATTTTATCGTCAAATGCGCTGTAATATTTTCCGTATTCAGAAAACTGCCGGGGAAATAACAGTGTGTGATACAACGCTGTATAAAAAATAGTTTTTTGTTCATCTGTTACCCCGCTTACGCCTATCACTTTTAGCTGTTGCTGCCATTGGCTGCGGGTTGCTTTTACCACTTTCTCAAAATCCCAGCCGGTAATTTCCTTTTGAAGGTTGGCTTTTGCCTGTTCCAGGCTAATAAATGAAGTGGCTACGATAACTTTAATTTCTTCATTAGCTTTTGTACTGAATGAAATATAGGCACCCATGCGTGTACCATACTGATTTTTGCTTCCTTTATTGACAATTTGCTTATCCCAGGTACCATAGGCACTTATCTTTTTACTGAACCTGATCACAAAATAGCCCTTAAAGTTTTTAAGTTCCGGGCCAAGCTGGGCGGATTGCCTGTCGGGATTATACCCGGTTATTTCATTATGGATGGTATCAATATGAACATAACCCCTTAAGTTTTTTATCCTTGAAGTGTAGTCATTTGCCGAATCTGCCAGCAGCGGGTTTAAATTTATCCCCTGGATAATCAGGTGAGCCTGGTTGGCTTCGGGAAAAGTAAACCGGAACATCCCGCAGGTATTGGCACCGGCAATTTCTGCTTTAATTTTTGTGTTATTTCCGGCATTTAGCTTAACAGAGTAATAATAAGGTTTGGAAATTTCATCCTTATGATCATAAGTTAATATGCGTTCTTCAGGTAAAACCTTTAGTTTGCCTGTTTGCGGCATTATGGAAACATAGCCATAATCGCCCATCCAAACGGTTGGCTGGTGGGTGGCCGTGAAGCCAATAACGGTTTTATCCTCGTACTGGTAGCACATCCGGCTCATTTTATTCTCACCGGTTTGTGCAACAAAATTAGTCATGGCAAAGGGTACATTTACACAAGGCATGGTGCCGCCACCGTCTAAACCTTTGGCAAATCCGGTAATAGCTGTGCCGATCAGCGGGTTAACATATTCAACTTCATCTTTTGTATTTTTTTCGCTTTTTGATTGGGCGAAAGCGCCGGAATAAAGCGCGGCTAATAAAGTAACCAGGGAAATACTTAGTTTAAGTTTCATGTTAATAATTATGTTTATCAATAAATATTGAGCAGCCAATAAGGCTGCTATTTTAGCAAGATCGTATTATCTGATGTCTTAACGTTTTGGCAATTCTTTAATTCAATCAACTTGTTTAGATCTGTAACTACCCTTGCTTTAATTTCATTCCCCGAAAATATGATATTCGACGCACTTTGTGCTCCGAAGACTTTTGAATCTTTCAACGTAAACATATTATTAATGATGGAGATATTTTTGTGAACAGGGCTTTCAGCTATTTTATTTTCAGGATGGATACTAATAACGGGCTCACCACATTCAACAAAATTATTTTTCCGAATGGTCAGATCCCTTACCATGCCCGATTCGTACCAGCTTTCTGCGTCATCTTCTATCAACACGCCTGTCATACAGGTACGCTGAAAAGTGCAGTTTTCAATAACAACCTTACGGCGAGTAGTAACTAAAATACCCCTCGTAGGAATCCTGGTTATCATAGTGTTGTGAATCCATACCCTAGGTGTCCAGGTGATGTTTTCCACAACATCATTATCAAGAATATTTGATGAAACCGATTTTTGAAGCGTTAAAAGAAATTCTTTATCATTTAACTTTTTTGCAGATATGATTTTATTATTTCCAAAGGCCAACAGACTTTCAGCGTGGATAAAATCAATGCTATCACCAGCTTTAAACGCGTCAAAACCATAAGTTTGGTTGTGCATAAACCGCACTTTAATTTGAGTTGGGGATAGTTTTTCTACAATTTTCAAATGTGTACCATGCACATTTACAGCGTCGTCATTAGAAGCAGACAGAAAACAATTATTTATATTGATCAATCCCCTGCAGCCCGAAAAATGCAGAATATCTGCCCATGCAGAACAGGTTCTGCCGGACTTTTCATCGGGTTTAACAACAACGGAATCCATGCTGATGTTTTCGCAGAATTGGCTCACCACCCCCATTCCATGCATAAAATAGATGCGGATATTTTTCAGCGAGATATTTTTGCTTCGCTGCATAAAGATCCCGGCGCAATCCCTTACCACATCACGGTTCTGGTAAATTAAACCGGTTTTAAATCCGGGGTTTTGTGCAAACCAAGCTCTCAGCATCCCGTCTTTATTCTCGAATTTAACCTTACCCAGCTCCATGCTTTGCCGGGAAAGATCTCCCGTTTTGAGATTAAACACCTGCCAGTACCATCCCGGCTGATGGCGCCAGCCTTCCCCTTCCCACGTAAGCACACTATCTTTAATGCTATATTTTGAATCCGGGTGAATTTGCAGATCAGCATAATGATCGTTCACATTCACCACCTTTAATTCTGACACCGTCGGTCGCTCGTAGTCGAAACTGATGCCATTGATACTGATATTTTCACATTTATCAACACAGGTTTCTATCATCTTACCTCTTAAAACAATCTTAGCTCCCGGAGCATTTAACTTAACATATTTTGAATTAACAACATATAAGGCGATGGCTTTTAAGGAAAGCGGAGTATCATTGGTATTGGAAATATTAAAACGGGTTTTAAAAGATCTGTCGGGATAAAAATCATACCTGCCCGGTGCAAAGCTTATGGTAACGAGTGATGCTTTAATTCCATTAGCCATAATTACCAGTGATTGATGAAACGAACCTGGCGCTATGATCATTAACTTGTCGCCGGCTGAAAATATTAGTTGATTAGCCCTGTTAAAGGTTCGCCAGGGGGTTTTAATAGCTGTGCCGTTGTTTTGATCGTTACCTTTTACAGGATCAATGTAATAAGTGGTTTTACCGGGGGAAAGCTTACGACTATTAAATGAGGGATATAAGGAAGGCTGTTGAGCATACAGTATGCTTGAACTGCCAGATAGCAGTATAAGCAATAAAAAAAAGTAATAAATCTTTCTATTCATAGGATAAGTCCTGATCCGGGAAATCATTATAATTGAACATGAACTGTCTCCCCGTTTGTAAGGGTATAAGTATGCTGATTTTTTCCATTTAAAACACTAACCAATATTTTCCCATTTGCCTGCCGGGAAATTTTCAGATCAAATATAGTCCCGAATGAATGAATATTATTTAATTCCATCCGGTTCCAGTTATTTGGCAGCCTGGGTGTGCAATCAAAACTATTAAACCCTGTAGGCCGCATCCCAAACAGTCCTTCGGTAAAAATGCGGCAATATAACCCACTTTCTGCAGAAAGATGTCTTTGGTTCCCTTCGGGATATGCCTCTACGGGATAAGGCACGTGTTCGCCCAGCAACCTGCGGCGGGAATAATATTGCAGGAAGTTCATTGCAGTTTCAGTAGCACCTGCTTGCAGCACCCCACGAAGGGCATACAAAGTCGAACGATCCCAAAAGGTGTCTTTGCCTTCCTGTGTAGCCAGGCCGTCGGCTGTCCATAGTTGCGGCGAGAATAGGGCATCAATAGTACCTTTACTCCGGTCAAAAATCCCCGTGGCTAAGGGCATGCAGATCCATGCCCGCAGCACGGAGTTTGTTTCATAATATCTATAGGTTTTATAACCACCTATCGTAGCCCCAAAATACTTTTCTATATTGATCTTAAGTTGGTTTGCCTCTTTGGTATAACTATCAGTTTGCTTGCCGGGAACATGGAGTTGTTTGCCAAGCAAGGCGGCAGAGATCAATGCGTCATAATATAAGCAATTTGTAGAAAGATTAGCCTTTCCTGCGGGAAACCTGCCTTCCAGTTCGTCTGCATCCGATGTTACAACCCCTTGCAGGTTAATGTGCCTGTGGCTGTATTCAAGGCACCAGGTTATTAACGGCCATAGGGCTTTTGCCGAATCAGCATTACCATTGGCAAGTGCATATCTTGAAGCGCCGTAGGCAATCATTGCCTGGTCGCCCCTGTCTCCGGCACCATTCCAGGTCGCATCACCCTCCGCTACAATTGAACTTGGGATAGGCTTGTATTCCGGGTTCATATAACGGGCAAACAGTCTGTAACAATTCATGGCCGACAGATTTCCTATCCTATCGCCCGAAAAAGCAAAATACGGGCTAACATATTCCGCCTGGTCATTGGCCCAGATGGCTGCATAATAAGACAAACCACCCGGCCCGTGCATGTATCCGCTTTTTGTTTTATAAATGCTCTCGGTTGCACGTATTTTGGCAAAGGCGAATTCAGTATTTAAAATGGTATCCGGCGTTTCCAATTGTAAGGGCGCTAAAATCTCGGCTACCCGGTTTGCCCTTGCTTGTTGTTCCTCATCCGGGTAAATATGCGCTAAGGACGACGGGTGGTCAGTGGCTAAATAACAAATTGAAAAAGCTGTTGATTCGCCGGGTTGTAAGGTCCGGCTGCCATCATTAACGGATTTCATAATAACAGTATGAGGAGCCGTCTTGCTCTTTGCTGTATCTGTAGTTACTTCACGTTTCAAATTTTCCATCGAAACGGTAACCGGTTTATTAGTGATATTTGTAAACTTGAATGTTTCAATAGCCAAAGGCTTATCAACTGATGGAAACAGGCTGCGCTCAATTTTTATTTGTGCGGGATTCCCTGCTTCGGCCATCATCCGCATTATGCCATGCTGATTGATGCTTTTAACCCGGAATGCCAGATCATTACCCTCCCCGTTTTTTGCAACATCGGTTCTAAGCAAGCGATTGTTAATATAAATTCGCGGTAATTCATTGTCGTTAAAAGTGTAGGCAATGTGGCTCCTGGTATCATCTGGTAGCATCCTGAATGTTGGGAAAACCACCGTCCGGCTAATTTTTGACATCCCTGAACTATCAACGGAATAGGCTATCCATAAAGAAACTTTTTCGCCCGACATTTCGATATGATCGGCATGCGGCAACCTGTCGCCAATATTCCAGGTAATACTTCCATCTTTTTCTATGGACCACCTGTCCGTTTGTTTGGGTAATGCTATTTGCTGCGCCCGGAGTGAAAATTGGGTAGATAAAATAAATAAAATTAAAAGGACTTTGTTTTTACAGGCTTTCATAAATGTAACAGATAGGGCTTTCGGTAGCATTAATACTCAACTCTTATATTTACTTTCTGACCGGGCTTCACAGTTGTTTCCACAATAGCGATCTTCTTTTGTTGTGGATCTGTTCCTTTTTTTACCGAAATCAAATTTCCATTTGCATAGGCCCGTTTATAAGTGCCATAGAACATCGCCGTCCATTTAAATGATTGTGCGCCGGTATTGGTCATAACTGATTGCTGTTTGCTTAAATGAGCCAGATCAATGGTGGTATGCAGAAGTGGTAAATGATTAATTGTGGCATTGCCAGGCCCGTTTGATTTATAAACGGTGTTAATCGTTCCGCTTGAAGCATCAGGTGTAATGCCCATTAAACCCTGAACTATTCCTTCAATTACCCCAAAAGAAACTTCAGGATATTCTCTTCTCGCAGTAGACGGATCTGAAAGATATAGAATATAGTTTCTCGCCTTATCCCAATAACCATTCTTATAAAACAGGAATGGCAGGTAAGAAGTAGTCTCCATATTCCAGGTTTTTGAAGCAATATGTGCGATGGTCTTTTTTACCCGAGTGCTATCTTTTAAAGCATCAAACCAAAGCAAAAAAGCTTCCCCCTCGTCCTTGCCGAATTTATTATCGTTACCATAATAAGTATAATACAGTGCATCTTTCCCGTCCCACCAATCAGCCTCCAGGCGCTGGCGGTATTGCTCTGCCCTTTGGGCATACAAAGCAGCTTTCTTTTTTTGTCCTTTTTCTGACAGGATAGCGGAATAGGTGAGCAGGCCTCTGTATAGCGCAGCCACAAGGTCAGCTCCGGTTTTCAAATTAGGCACCCCTTCGGAGTAGGATGGTAATCCGCGGCAACGATGAAAGGAATCACTTTCATTAAAAGGAATTGGCGCATTAGGATGCGCCGGCCTTGTTAACATGGAATCAGCCGAAAGCACCCAGCTGTCTATATAATCTTTTACTGATCTTTCCCGGAAATTAACAAAAGCAGGGTCATTAATATAACGACTGTCGCCCGTCCACAAATACAGACGCCAGGTAGCGCACAACACATCAAAGTTAGCCGGTAAATTGTACCAGAATTCTTTATCGTTCCTGTAATCTTCGGGTGCAGGTTTTGCATATTTATTAATTTCCCAATAAGAGCACCAGTTTTTTGAGGCGGAAATATTACTTGCAAACAGGTTAAACATATTATTATTCTCCTTGCTCAAGCCTAATATTTCTGCACCTATACTTTGGTGGGATACATCTCTCATACAAAATGCATCCCTGGGTGGAAGCGCAGATTCGTACCATGAACCAACTGGGTCGCCTGCTTTACCTTTATAATGCAGCGCCATTTCTTTTGCCCAACTGAATGCTTGTTCTACAGCTTTGTCTGACGAGGTAAACGTAACGCCCTTTTCCTGTGCAATAACATTGGTGAAAGAACAGATGAAAAGTAAAAATAAAATTAAACCCGCTTTGTATTTAAGCAAACCAATGATGTGCATATTTTATTTTTTATAATTTAGATTCAATGAATTAATTGGTTGAAACAGAAAAAGCTTTTTAATAGCACAGGGTCTATTCTGTTCTATTCTATAAAATTATAAATTTTCTATTATCCATGCAAATTTATTTTGCCAGTACAAGGGGAGACAACAAAATAAACATTAAGATCATTAGTAATAATAAGATCCCGGTATAAATATGCCGGTTTTTCCATGGTTTTATATCAACCAAATTATTCAGCCGAATAGTGTACGGGACATCCATTGGGTATAACCTGCCGATAACTAACATAATACCACAGGTTAACACAAACAAAATGGCCAGGATATGAAGAAAATGAATGTGAAGATCAAAAACCAGTTGTGTTAAACCATAGCACAGGATAAAAAAGGCCAGTCCAATTTTTGCAGCTATTGCCGGAACTTTTTTGGTGATGAAACCCATAAACATGATAGTAAAAATAGGCACGTTAAAAAATCCATTAACCGTTTGGATATAGGTGTAAAAGCCGTTTTTTACAAAAATGATAAAAGGGGCAATAAACATAGCTGCTAAGCAAACAATAATTTCGAATTTTTTAGCTGTTCCTACAAGTGTCTTTTCCGAAATAACCTGTGACCGTTTTTCAAGCCACGGTTTATAAATATTCAGCACAAACAAAGTACTTGAGCTGTTAAGGCCTGCATTAAAAGTTGTTAAAGCTGCCACAAAAACTACTGCAGCAATAAAGCCCGCAATAAAAGGAGGAGATACAAGGCTGTCAAGCCGTGGAAATACCTCCGCCGTATTGTGCATTTTGGTAAATAAGTGTACTGCAATAAGCCCGGGGATATTTAAAAGCAAAGGAGAAATAAGCTTTCCGAAGCATGCAACAGCTATACCTTTCTGTGAAGTTTTAAGATCTTTTGAAGCAAGCACCTGTTGCACTATATATTGCTCGGTGCCCCAGTAATAAAGGTTTACCAATAGCATACCGGTGAACAATGTACCAAACGGGATAGCGTCCGCAGATGAGCCAATACTGTTCAGGTGTTCTTTGTGTGTGCTTAAAAATATATGTAGACCCCGGAGAAAGCTGCCATGCCCTAAATACTTTAAGCCAAAAACCGGCAACAGAAGCCCCACGGAAAAGAAACCCGCACCAAGCAAAATATCCAATATGGTGATTGCTTTTAGTCCGCCAAGTATGGAATACAGTCCGCCAATTGTACCCATTATCCATACCAGGATCCAGATGGTTGTCCAGTAATCCATTTTCCAGGCATCCGAAAAATGGAACAATCCATTAAAAGCTATTGCCCCGCCATATAGTACTGAAGGAAGCAAATTAACAATGTAGCTGATCAAAAATATAAGAGATACTATTTTTCCCATCCCCTGCCCATACCTGGCTGTAAGAAAATCGGGTGTTGTGGCTATTCCTAGCCTGAGGTAAAAAGGCATTATAAACTCTGAAACCAGTAGCATAGCCAGCACCGAGGTTATCCCCCATGCCATAACTGTCATGTTATTGGTATAGGCTAACTCGTTTTCTCCAATAATTGAAGCGGTATTGATATTGGTAAACAACAGCCCCCCGCCTACCAGCAAAAAGCCAAGACTCCTGTTGGCAAGAAACAGCCCGTTTAAAGTGCTGACCTTACTTTGCTTTGATTTATACCACGATGTAAAAGCGATGATCGCGATAAAAAAAAGAAAGCCAACTATCATTGTGGAATTCATGACGAATGCCTAAAGTGTATGCCTGTCAAATAAGATCATAGGAACAGTGAGTTGTATTTTTTCTTTTGATAAAACAGCTTCCCCGGCTATTTTCCCCATTTGCGAGAAATCGGAAGAAAAGGTGGTAATCCCGATTATTTCTTTAGCCGGTTCATCATTATGCGACAGCACCCCAAGATCTTTACCCGGCTTTAACTTTTTGGCCTTGCAATCGCGCATTATTTGCCATAAAGCAAAGTTATCCAGCGTAAAATATACTTTCCCTTTTTCAACAGAACCGGTTATATATTCTTCCTCAATGCGGCCATTGATATTAAAATCCTTAAGGAACTTTTTAAATGATTCTACAATCTCCTCAGGATCTAAAGAACCTTGGGAATGATAAAACACAAACTCATCGTACTGCTTTATTTTTGGAGCCAGCTTTGAAAAAATGGCATAGGAAGCCTGCCCAAACTCTTGAGTAATGTGGTTAAATTCACCATCCAGGTGTTCATAACGGTCAAACATCAGGAATTTATTGCGGGGGATAGTTTCCAGCAATTCTTTTGTCCTTGGGTGCGGAATTGGCGCTACCACATACATCCCGTATTTACCCTTTATCTGCAAAAGGATAGTTTCAAAGATCTCAATATTACCGTGATGAAAATAAGTGGTAAGCTGGACGTTTTGGCCCAATTCATGCCTGAAATTCCGGTAAAACTGTTCTTCAAATGTATCAAGGTTATACATTAAAAGAGCTACATTCAAAGTTTGCCCGGTGTTGCCGTTACCAACAAAATATCCCAACCGGTTTTTTGCTTCGACAATGCCGCGGCTGATCAGATCTTTGTAACCCTTAACAATCGTTTCTCTTGAAAAACCAAGTTCTTTAATCAATTTATTTACAGAAGGAAGCATTTCATCCTGCCCAACTATCTTTTCGTCAATGGCATTGATCATGCCCTGCACAAATCTGTCATGCTTTGAATAAGAAGGTATTTCTGCCAGCTTTCTTATTTCCTCAAAAATTCTATCCATTAAATCTTAATTTTAGCCAAATTAAAAAAAGGCAGCCATTATGCTGCCTTTTTACTCCATTTTAATATATTTAATTGTAACCGGGGTTTTGTTTTAATGAAGGATTGATCTGAATCTCCTTACGGGGAATCGGATAATAGTAAAAACTGGACACCCATACTCTTTTTTGCATAGTAATAACCTGGTAAGTAAACGAGGTATTTGCAGGAGATGTTGGTGTGATAGTAATGCCCAAAGCGTCTTTTGAACCAATGTCAGCCATTCCCCATCTGCGCAGATCAAAATAGCGATGCCCTTCAAAACACAGCTCTATCCTTCTTTCATGACGCACCAGGTTCATCAATGCTGTTCCCGATCCGGTAACATCAGGCATTCCGGCTCTTTCCCTGATTTTATTCAGGTAGGTTAGTGCCTCCGCATTATTACCCAGTGCAGCTTCTGCTTCGGCATAATTAAGATAAATTTCACCCAGCCTGAACGCTACCCATTGACAGGAACTGTATGGCTGAATATTGAAATTATAACTCTCGTCAACCATTTTTCGGATCGTATAGCCTGTTTTCGAAGCATTCCATGGTGATAAGGAACTCTCTTTTGAATCAAGCCCCCCCTCGTAAAATTGTGCTGAACGGCCCTGGAAAGGTGAACCGTTATAAAGAATATCGGAATAAAAACGCGGATCCCTGTTCAGGTAAGGGTTTGTGCCACTATTGCTCCAGCTAAAAGGAGTGCCATCGGCCATGTCAAAGTCTTCTACCATTTGTTCCAATACGTTATAGGCGCTATATCCATTATAACCATTTGGACTTAGATCACGATAAAGCGTATTATACCGGTCTTCCTGAACGGTAGCGCTGAATACCCGTGAAAAGATAACCTCGCTGTTAAAGAAATCGGTAAAAATGGTGTTATAAGTGGAAGCACTCCCATGAAGAGAATAAATATTAAGGTCAATCACCGCTTTTGCAGCATCAGCAGCTGCCTGCCAGCGGGCTGCATCATTTGTTGTATTATAAGTAGGGCTTGCGGCATAAAGCAGCAAACGTGACTTGAGCGCGAGTGCCGCCCCCATAGTGGCCTTACCGTAATCAACGCTTGAATAAGTTTTGGGCAGTATAGCAACAGCAGCGGATATTTCATTGAGGATAAAATCCCTGGTCTGGTCCCATGTAGCTCTCGACTCGTTAAAAGTTTTATCATTAACGGTGTATACCTTGGTAATTAAAGGCACCCCGCCGAAGCGTTTTAGTAGTTCAAAATAGCACAAAGCCCTTAAAAAATGAACCTCTCCTTTCATGTTATTGATCTGTGAACCATGGCCCACGGTATCTGCCATGCCAACATTTTGAAAAAATTGATTTGTTTTCTGGATGGTGCTGTATAACGTTGTCCAGTAATTAAGTGTAGAACTATAGTTCAGCGGAAAAGAGCTGCCCTGGTTATCAGGAGTAGCCTGGCCTAATACATAGGTATTTTCATGACACCAGTTAAAATTACTGTATAACTCATCTGTCTGCGAGCCCCATCCAAAGCCCCCATCCTTAAAGGCAAATACCGATTCTTTATAGATCTGGTTAACAAACACCTGGATAAGAGCGGGATCCGTCCACACATTATTGGTAGAAAAGGAGCCGGTTGGCTGCAGGTCTAACACTTTTTTACAGGAGATTCCCGTAAAAAGTAGCAGCATCACACCTAAAATTATATATTTTTTTTTCATCGCCGTAATCATTTAAAATGTAACATTTACGCCAAGGTTTATCACTCTTTGCTGCGGATAATACCTGCCATAATTTAAAGAAGAGCCCGGGTTTAGTAAAGAGCTAATGTTTGAAGCGCTTTCCGGGTCAAAGGACGGACCAAATTTATCAATGGTAAACAGGTTGTTTCCGCTTATAAATACCCTGGCTGCCTGCACCTTGATCTTGCTTAGCAGGTCCTTTGAAAAATTATACCCGATCTCCACGTTCTTCAAACGCATGAAGGCAGCGCTGCGCAACCAAAAAGTTGACGGATAGGCATTTGAGCCATAAGTTCTTTCTGTGGGGCCATTAAAGGTTCTTGGATAGGTATTGTCACCCTCTTTTTGCCAGCGACCCGTAAAAAACTCTTCAGCCATATTTAAGCCGTCGGGCATTAAAAGGGCCTGGGCTCTTGCCTGTCCCTGCCAAAAAATAGTAATGTCAAAGTTTTTGTACCGGCCGCCAATTGTGGTGCCGTATAGGATCTGGGGGGTGCTTGATAAGGTATTCCTAACCTTGTCCAAGTCATTGATCACACCGTCGCCGTTCACATCTTTATACCTGATGTCGCCTACTCCTGTACCTGTTGGGTGAGGATAGGCATTCAACTCAGCAGTGTTTTGAAAAATGCCGTCTGCCTGGTAAAGAAGATAGGAATCAGTAGGATAACCCGTTACTTTCTGATAAGCCGGAACGTTGGCGGGTTCTGCACCATAGATAACCTTATTAACCGCATACGTCAAGTTCCCGCTGATATTAAAGGAAAGATCCTTGTTCACTCTCTTGCTGTAAGACAGATCAAGTTCCAGGCCTTTGCTATTAACCTTGCCTGAATTTACATCCGGTAAAGTAAGGCCGGTATAACCTGGTACTGCCGCACCCGGCGCTACAAGAATGTTGTTTCGCGAAGAATGAAAAACATCTATACTTACAGATAATGCATGAAACAATTGCGCGTCTATACCAATGTTTGTTGTTGTAGCCACTTCCCAGGTGATATTTGGATTAGGGGTTGGGCCTAATAAAAAACCCGGTACCTGTGTGGCATTTGGTCCGTAATAATACCCGGCTCCCAAATATTGAGAGATCTGGCCGGCCTGCAAACCATAGGTTTGGATATACTGGAAGGCGTTAACCGCATCATTACCTGTTTTTCCCCATGATGCCCGCAGCTTCAGATCATCAATAACAGATGAATGGAAGAAACTCTCCTGCGAAACCCGCCAGGCTCCCGATAATGAAGGGAAAAAACCAAAACGTTTTCCGGCCGGGAAATTCGGTGAGCCATCATAACGCATGTTATAATCTAATAAATACTTATTGTCGTAATTATAAGACAGCCTGCTGATAAAGTTCTGGCGCGCAAACTGTGTGGTAACAGAATTATTGGTTTCGCCTACTGTACTGCCTGCAAATAACTCGGTAACGCTATTGCTTAAAAATCCTGTTCGGTAAGCGTCCAGCTCGGTATAAGTTTGTTGTTGCTGCTCATAGGCAACAAATGCTTCTATTGCGTTTTTTTGAAATTTATGTTCGTATCCAAGCTTAAGATTGATCAGCCTGCTGGTAGTTTGACTGTTGCCAATACTTAAATTCGGCGGAATAGTGGAAGTAACTTCCGTATAGCCACTTGTAGCTGTATTATAGCTGTAGGCTGGAGGCGGTGTTGCATTAAATCCTTTATACTGGGTTGAATTTACGTCATAGGCAAAATAGCCATCCAGGTGTAAGCCCGGTGTAACTTTTGGTAAGGCCCAGTTAAATGATGTTTTGGTCTGTAAAAAATCATAATTATTGTGGGTAAAGCCTAAACCGCCGTTCAGAACATATACCATACTGTTTTGTGGCCCTCCGCCAATGCCAACACCTACCTTTCCGTTGGGATATACCGGAACCAGGTATGGGTATGCAGCCCAAAGCTGACTGAAGATTCCGTTTGCATCATAGCCCGGAGCTTCACCATTTTTATACTCATCCCTGTACATTACATCAACACCTATTTTAAAATTGTCCGTGGCTGAAATGTCAATATTTGCGCGGGCGTTGTCGTTTTTATAATAGTCTGTTCCACCCTGATACATGCTGTTTTGATAAAGATGCTGCCCCGAGATGTAATATTTAATTTTATCGGAACCGCCTTTTAACGACAGTATATTATTCGTTTGCGGTGTCCATGTTTTCATTACCGCATCCCACCAGTTGGTATTTGGATGCCCCAGGGGATCTGAGCCATCCTTATATTTTAGGATGTCGTCAGCCGTATACTGCGGTTGCTGCCCTACTAATTGACTATATTCGTTAGCAGATTGTGCAAATTCCCATGAACTTAACATTTTAGGAACCTTTGTAGGCTGGGTAAGGGAGTAATTTGAGGTAAAGGATAATGTCGGTCTTCCTGCAGTACCTCTCTTGGTAGTTATTAAAATTACACCATTGGCAGCTCTTGCTCCATAAATAGCTCCGGTAGCATCTTTGAGCACTGTAAAAGATTCGATATCAGCCGGATCGATCCGGTTAAAACCACGGTCGGGGATTCCGTCAATTACAATCAATGGGCTGGTATTACCAAGGGTGCCTTTACCCCTAACCAAAATAGTGGCGTCATCAGCACCGGGTTCACCGCTGGGTGTATTTACAATAAGCCCCGAAATAGCACCCGCAAGCGTGTTAGAAACATTCGCAACCGGCGATTTTTCAAGCTCAGCACCTTTAATGGTACTAACGGCACCGGTAAGGTTTGCTTTTTTCCTGGTTCCGTAGCCAATAACAACAACTTCTCCCAAATCTCCTGATTTCCTGTCAATCTCCATTGCCACATCTCCATTCCATTGGCCAGAAACATGAACGATCTTTTTTATATACCCTATGTAGGTGAATATAAGGGTTGCATTACTTTCAGGGACATTAATTTTATAGAGTCCATTTTGATCAGTAGTTGTGCCTGTTGAGGTGCCCTGAAGCAAAATGCCTACGCCCGCTAATGCCAAACCATGCTCATCTGTAACATGGCCCGTAACATTTTTGATCTTTTGGGGGAAAGCCTGCTGGTAACACAGCATCAAAATACAGCATAAAGCAAACAGGCCTAATTTTTTAGGTGGTACTTTTTTTTTCATAATTGGGTTTAATTAAATTGGTTTGTAATATCTATTCTATTCTGTTCTATTCTTAAAATAAAGGTAGTAACAAATTCGATACATGCAAATTATTTTTATAAAAATAATTTACCTGACTTGCTAACAATTTGGGGATAACCAGTTTACTGATCATACAATGCTGGTAAGAAACTCAACCTGGTGATAAGGTGTACAAATATCTGTGTGAAGAAAAGAAGGATGTTTTTTTGCAAATCGCTTCAACCGCGAACGGTTTATTGCCTAAGCAACTTGGTCTTGAGTCGAAAGGTATTGAGTTCTGAGTGAGAAAAAATCAAAATTTGATTTAAGACTTGCGCCTTAAGACTGACTTTGTACTAATTTGTTTTTAACCAGCCGGTGATGCTCATCCGTGGTTTGTTTGTTAGTAACACCTCGTGCTCCAGGTCAGCACTTTTAAAAAAGACACTTTTACCATCTATCGGTTCGATATCCTGGAGTTTACCGGGGTGATAGATCCGCAGTTCGCCGCCATCGGCTCTTACCCAGTCTTTATTTAAGTACATTATCATTGAAAAAGCCCTGTTTCCATTATGTTTAAAATGATCAAGATGCCTCCCGTAAAAACTTCCTTTTTCATAAAGTGCATAATGAAACTCATAGCCAGTAATGCCTGCATAACAGGTACTGTTTAAATAGGCTACAAAAAGATCAACAAGGTTAAAAAAGTCATTTTCATGAGGATCATTATGAATCTTGTCCAACCAATAGATCTTATCGCTTCTTAACAGCTTGTCATGGTTTATAATTTGATCATTCCCCGTTCCTGCTGATAGCAGTTGCCTGCCACAATAAAGATCATGCAGATTTTGGGTTAAATGAGCGGCGAGCGTACTATTTAAAAAATCCTTTGCAATACCCACCTGGCCGGCCAGGTAACTATCTATCAGTTCATTAAATATAAGTTCCAATCCGGTGAAGGTAGCATTAAACTTTAGCCATTCGCGATTTATAACTATTTACTCAGGGCAAACGCATTAAAAGGAGGCTCCGATGGAGCCAAAACAGGAATATTACGATTTTCTACAAACAGGATACTCCTCCGGAGTGAAAAATCAATTAATAAGCTCCGGAGGAGCAGACTGTTTATAGACAATTGCTAAAAGTTTGAAAGGCTCCATCGGAGCCTCCTGCAAATTTGATTAGCGGACCATAAGAAAAATGAGTTATTTTAATGCGTTTGTCCTGACTATTTACCGTTCTTATTTGATTTTGCCTGCCATTCCATATACTTCTGCTTTAAAAAGTGATTGCCATCTTTTACATATTCAGGCGTTGATAAGGTAAAATGATCCCCGGGATAATAAGCAAACTGAAACGTTGAGTTTAATTTTTTCATTTCCGCTTCCAGCATTACAACAGCATAGTTCAAAAGGAAATTATCCTGTTTACCTACCGAGATCCGGAGCTTGCCTTCCAGGTCAGGTTTTATTTGCTCCCAATTACTTCTTAAATATAAAGAGATATCATACTTTTTCCAGTTAGAAAAAACAGCGGTATCAATGGCACCGGTGGCGCTATTGCAAATGCTCAATGGCAATCCATCGGCCCCTTTTTTGCTAAAAACAGCGTTAAAAGAGTGCATTTGCTCACCGCGATAGATTACTTGCTCGGCCAGGTAAACATTTTTCATGGTAGCCCATGGGAAAAAGCCGGCAACTGTTGCAACCAGGTTTAAAGTACTGTCTTTACCATAAAACATATTTTTGTCGGCATACATATTAATTTTTTGAAAGCTCCTGAAATCAACAGGGTCAGGTGAGCTCGACCAGCATCCATCAAAAACCTTTGGATAATGCGTTTGCAGCCAAGCTACCGTCCACCCTCCGCTGCTGTGCCCGGTTAATAACTTTGCGCCATTACACCTGAATTGTTTTTCCAATAAGGGAATGAACTCGGTAGTTAAAGCATCGCCCCATGGGCCATTATTATCACTGTTTGCATAAACACTATGTCCTAAAGGGCAATTACCATCAAGATAAACCACTATTACCGGCACACTATCAATAGGAGTGCTTGGCATAGCATATCCTGAGTAACGATGATAGTCGCCACCATAACCTGAAACTTTGAAAAGGACCGGGAATTTCCGGTCGGGCTCTGTATTATATTCTTTGGGAAGGATAACTGCCGCATCAACTGTTACCGGCTTACCCTGGGATTTGCTAAGAAGCGCCGAGGGAGCCTTTAATTCTTTCACAAATTCAGTTTCTTTAAAAGCGGGAAGCTCTGCAACCACTTTATCAGCATAAAGGTAATAACTTGTTTTAGTGTTTTTATTTATATCGATCTTTACAGGATCGTTGTAAAAATTTCCGGGACTTTCGGCTATTGTGCGGCCACCCATGTTTTTATCCCACACTACTTGTGCATAATATTGGCCGCGCTCAATGTCCGATAAAAGAGCTGGAAAACCGGCTGCTTTATCATCTATTTTAACCGTAGCACCGGGCTTTACATTCTTTACATAAACAGAAAAACAAGGATCTGACCCAAACCCTACCATACTGCTTTTAGGAATCTTATTTTCTTTGGATAAGTAAAGGACAACGTACCCGGTAAATGTTTGATTAGATGATGAAGCGTAGGCCACCTCAAACTGTTGTGCAAATCCATTAAAAACAACTGAAGAGACAAGTAAAATGCTAAATAGAAATTTTTTCATTGTGGTGTTTGGTTTTTACAAATATATCATAGAAATCAACACAAATGCCGGCGGCAAAATTTTCATTAAACTTTTTTAATAGAGTCACATAATTTTAATTAAAATAGTTATTTGAAATGCGTGATTTTGTGCTTAACTTAGTATAACCAATTTTCTAAACCTATTTATTCAGAGGATGTTATCATGAAGAAGAAAACTACTATAGTTAATCAGCCTGATAAGACTGAAGCTAGTAAACCAGAATCACCGGCTCATACAATTATTCTATTTCAGAAATTATATCGGGATCACTCTTATTGTGATCATTCACATGGCAGGGTTAATAAGTTTCCGTTTGGCAGCGGTCATGGGCCAATGTCGTTTTAAGAAATTGATTTAAGATCAGTTTCAAGCGCTGTTGTTGTTTTAACCGGCTTATGCTACGTTCAAACCTGGTTTCCCAGGTATGAAGTTGGCATATTAACGACCGGGTTCAATATAAAAGTCGGCTCTTTTTCAAAACAGCTTTATAACCTCCTCTCCCACCCAAAACCGAACAATCTACCGTACGAAAACGATACATCCTATTCAATAAAAAAACATATAAAATAATTATTATCAGCGCGTTACAAACATGGCATGAAATTTTAGCAGCGTTAATTCTCAAACGCGTAATACCATGATCAAAAACTACCTCAAAACTGCCTGGCGTAACCTTATTAAAAACAAAGTACACTCCTTTATTAACATTGCAGGATTATCAGTTGGTATGGCTGTGGCTATACTGATCGGTCTTTGGATCTGGGATGAGTTGTCTTTTGATAAATCTTTTCAAAATTACGATCACATTGCCCAGGTAAAACAAAACGTTACCAATAACGGCGAGGTACAAACCTGGGAACAGGTACCCTACCCCCTGGCTGCTGAACTGCGAAAAAGCTATGGCAGTGATTTTAAATATGTGGTAATGGCGGTAGGTATGGGCAATCATTTATTAGCTCTTGACAATAAAAAAATCACCCGCAACGGTGGCTTTATGGAAACGCAGGGCCCTGAAATGCTAAGCCTTGAGATGCTGAAAGGCGCTAAAAGCGGCTTGAAGGACCCTACATCTATCCTGATCTCTGCATCAACAGCTAAAGCCTATTTTGGTGATGCCGATCCTATAAATAAAACATTAAAAATAGATAACCAGATCCTGGCAAAAGTAGCAGGCGTTTACCAGGATCTGCCCCGAAACTCAACCTTTGCCGATCTTGGCTTTATCGGGTCGTGGGAAATGTTTTATAATGCCAATGATATAAAATCAATGAACGAGCCTTGGCGACCTAATTTTTGTACCTTATACGTACAAATGGCCGACAATGCCGACATGGCCGTTACATCACTAAAAATAAGGGATGTAAAGCTGCATAAAGTAAATGCGATGCTTGCCAAAAAGAAGCCCGCCCTTTTTTTACAACCAATGAACAAATGGCATTTATATGATGAGTTTAAAGGTGGAAAAAACGTTGGCGGCCGCATCCAGTATGTTTGGATGTTTGGTATTATAGGGTTATTTGTACTGTTGCTGGCTTGTATTAATTTCATGAACTTAAGCACCGCACGGTCAGAGAAACGCGCTAAAGAGGTGGGCATTCGCAAGGCAATAGGTTCGCTGAGAGGACAACTGATCTACCAGTTCTTTAGTGAATCCCTTTTATGTGTGGCTATTGCTTTTTTGCTGGCAGTACTATTTGTACAATTAAGCTTACCATTTTTCAATGAAGTGGCCGATAAACAAATGAGCATTCTTTGGGGTTCGCCATTATTCTGGGTGCTGAGTATTGGCTTTAGCTTGCTTACAGGGTTAATAGCAGGTAGTTATCCGGCGTTTTACCTTTCTTCTTTCCAGCCTGTTAAAGTATTAAAGGGTTCATTCAAAGTTGGGCGATTTGCCGCCATCCCGCGCAAAGTACTGGTTGTGGTTCAGTTTACAGTATCAATCACGCTTATTGTTGGTACTGTAGTGGTTTTCCGCCAGATAAAGTTTGCCGAGGACAGGCCTGTGGGTTATAGCCGCGACGGTTTGGTATCTGTTCCAATTGGGACACAGGATATCCATAAAAATTATGAAGCGGTAAAAGACGAGCTATTTAAAACAGGTGCTGTAGTTTCTATGGCCGAAGGCGATGTTGCCCCTACTTCATCGGCAGGCAGCACAAGCGCTATTGAATGGAAAGATAAGGACCCTAACCTTAGTGTGGATTTTCAGCAAGCGGCAGTATCACCTGAATATGGCAAAACAGCCGGCTGGCAATTTAAAGGTGGCCGCGATTTTTCCAGGGAATTCATATCCGACTCATCAGCAGTGGTGATTAATGAAGCTGCGGTGAAATTTATGGGGCTTAAAAACCCTGTGAATGACTATATAAAATATTACGGAAACCAATTCAAAATAGTGGGTGTAATAAAGGATATTATTGTCGATTCGCCATATGGACAGGTAAAGCCATCAGTATTTTTTCTTAACAAGGGCCCGGGGAGCACAGTATTGCTTAAAATAAACCCTAAAATAAGCGCAAATAAAGCTGTGGAAACTATTGAGCCAATATTTAAGCGCTTTAATCCCGAGCAACCGTTTGAATACAATTTTGTTGACCAGATTTATGCCAAAAAATTTGGTAATGAACAGCGTGTGGGTAAGCTGGCTGCATTTTTTGCCAGCCTGGCTATCCTGATCAGCTGCCTTGGCTTATTTGGGATGGCATCATTTATGGCTGAACAGCGGGTAAAGGAAATTGGTGTGCGCAAAGTGTTAGGCGCTTCGGTATTTAATCTTTGGAGCATGTTATCCACTGATTTCATCAGGCTGGTTACCATTTCAATATTGATCTCAACCCCGGTTGCCTGGTACCTGATGCACAACTGGTTGCTGCACTTTGATTACAGGTCTACAATCTCCGGCTGGATCTTTGTATTAACCGGTTTGGGCGCTATAGCAATCACTTTATTTACGGTAAGCTTCCAATCGGTAAAAGCAGCGCTTGCTAACCCGATAAAGAGCTTAAAAACAGAGTAAATAATATGCGAAAATCACTATTTATTCATTTATTGTAATTATTTTCAATAATTATCGTCATATAAACTAAATCAACCCAAACATGAAAGCTTTAATATTTATCACAGTAACCGGTGGCTTGCTTGCCAGTTCGCTTTTGGAGTGTAGTCAGCTGGCAAAGTATGATCTTTTTTACCATGCCGACCATAAAACAATTACTGTTAAAAAATGCTGCTGCAATCAAAATAAAATTGCCAGGGCCACCTGTGTTAAAAAATCGCCAAAAGCCTAGTTAATTGCTGGTTAGCCATTGGTAATTAATCATTGGTCACAGCACCTTTCATATTCGCCGGATCAATACTATTCATTGTTATATATACACGAAAAAAGTCACCCACCTCGCGTGGCTGACTTTTTTTATTAACTATTAACTGACCAAATGTTTAACGACAAACTATCTGGTGGTATTGCAAACATAAACTATTGGCGCTTAGCTAAACATGTGAAAATCACCCTATAAAAAGTAATATAAACATCCATTATAAAAACAACAAAAGCAGGCTGATAATCAGCCTGCTTCATTTTTTCACTATCAATTTTAATAGCCGGGGTTTTGTTTTGTATTTGAATTGGCATCAATTTCGGCCTGCGGAATTGGCAAGATCCGTTTGTTAAACCCAACGGGGATATTTTCAAGTGATGGTGCTGAATCATCCTGCTGAGGGCGATCAATTGGCAGGTTTAACCTGGTAAAATCAAAGTACCTCAAGCCCTCAAAGGCAAGCTCTTTTCTTCTTTCATTAAGTATATCAGTTATCAGTTGTGCACCGGTTGAAGCGTACCCTGTAAATGCCGGATCGCGTTGTTTTGCTAACTGATTCAAATAAATTAAAGCATTGGCATTATCACCAGTGTGGGCATAACTTTCAGCAAGGGTAAGCAATACTTCTGCGTAACGGATAATCTTAATATCATCCTTATCGCTCGGGTTAGTAACATTACTATACTTATTGTTTACCAATGCGGGGTCGCCCAGGTGATCACCTTCATATATTAATCCTTTACGCGCATCCGTTACGGCATATTTACTATAAAGGTCCTTCGTAACCAGTGCATCTCCATAACCATCCTGCGAATAAAAATAATCTAAACCATCAAAATTGTTATTATTAGCAGTTGTTAAGGCCAGCTCAAATATAGTTTCCATACCGTTTGATACGCCGCTTGGATTTGCCCAGTATGCAACAAGGTTATCGGCAGTTGTTAGCGTATATCCACCGTTATTAACAACGTCAAGCGCGGCTGTTTTTGCATTAACATAATCGCCTTTGTACAAATATACCCGGGCTTCAATAGCTTTAACCGCATGCTTGGCTATGTAATAAGAATTGGTTTTATGTAATGATGTTCCGGCTTCGGGCATAAGCATAAAAGCGCTGTCCAAATCGCTTATTATTTTATTATACACCTCAGATACCTTTGCCCTTGCAGGTTTTGTAAACGCTGTTGCCGGGCTTGTTGGCGCTGTTATAATTGGCACTCCATCCGCATTCGGATCCACAGTATATGGTTTGGCGAAAAAGTTAACCAGCTCAAGGTAACAAAGAGCTCTTGCCGCGTAAGCTTCGCCTTTAAGCTGTTTCACATCGTCGTTTGAAGCCACATTTGCGGCAATAATGCGGTTAGCCTGTAATATGGAATAATATCCTTGCGAATAAATATCATTAGCCTCGCCGTTAGTGGCAGTAAACGTATAATTATTTTCGGACTGGTACCGGCCCGAGTTGTTATAACTGATGTAAATATTATCAGCCAGCAAATCGCCCAATATTGGGATATCACGCCCGAAGAAGTTGGTACGGCTCATGGCGGCATACATACCATTTACAGCTTCATTTAAATCAGTAGGCGTTTTTATAGCTCCGCTTATTGGGATAGCCGCCGGCGGACTTTGGTTCAGGAATTCTTTTTTGCAGGATGCCAGCGCAGTTATAGCCGCGAGTGACAAACAGATATATAATTTTTTCATTTTCTTATTTTTTATAGTCCAACATTTAAACCTATTGTGAATGTTCTAACCTGCGGAACTTCCAGGTTGCTTATACCTGTTACACCTACTTCAGGGTCAAATGGTAAATGCTTATCATAGGTTTTAGTAAATAAGTTGGTTCCCCGTCCGTACAGGTACAGCCTGGTTATTCCTGCCTTCTTCAAGTAATCAATGTTTTTAAAATCATAACCAACTGTAAGGTTTTTCAGGCGGATATAATCACCTTTATATAAAAACCTGGATGATATATCTGACGATTCGCCATCATTTGTACCGCCCAGCACAACTTTCGGAACATCAGTTATCTGGCCCGGGGTAGTCCACCTGCGGGTATAAACATACTGGTACCTGTTATTAGGCAAATAAGTACCATCGGCCAGGTAATAAGCGAAACTATCAAAAACATAGTTGCCGAAATTGTAATATACATCTGCAGATAACGTGATGCCTTTATAGGTAAAAGTGTTGTTAAAACCTCCAAATCCTTTCGGGTCTGCCTGTTTAGCTGCTACACGGGCTGCGTCACTATAATTGTTGGTGGTAGCTTTTTTCGAAGCATCGGTATACCATAGTGCGTCACCGTTAGCAGGGTCAACCCCGGCATACTGGCGCATGTAATAGGTATAAAAGTCCCGGCCTTCATTTACCCTGAACACACCACTGATATATGGAGAATTATCAGATAGTTGGGTAACTGTATTTTTATTCAGGGCGATGTTAAAGCTGGTGTTCCAGGTAAAATCCTTCGTTTTAACGGGTACGCCTTTAATTTCAAATTCAAACCCTTTGTTAACCATAGCGCCAACATTTGACGTAATTGTAGGGAAGCCGGTAGTTAATGAGATTGGAACAGCCTGGATCAGTTTATTAATATTGTTGTGGTAATAATCAACATCAAAGCTTAAACGATCGTTAAAAAACCCAAAATCAACACCGACATCAAATTTGTGGGCCGACTCCCAGGTTAAATTCGGATTACCTATATTATTAAAGTTCTGGCCGTTCGCGCCGCCATAATTTGCGCCATACGCGGCCGTTGTTTGGGTAAAATAATAATTATTGTTACCAAAGTTTGCGTTACCGGTAGTACCGTACGAACTGCGAAGCTTGGTTGATGAAAAGATGCTCTGTTTTCTGAAAAAATCTTCTTCATCCAAATTCCAGGTACCGCCTATTGAGTAAAAATCGCCATAGCGGCTACTGCTGCCAAATACTGATGAACCGTCCCGCCTGTAAGTTGCACTAAGCACATACTTGTTTTTAAAGTTTATGCTGGCCCTTGAATAAATAGCATCAAAAGTATAGTTACCAAAGCTGGCCTGTGCCTGGATAGGAACCGAAGCATTAATAGAGGTAATAAGGGTGGGCTGACTAACCGGGAAACCATTTGCATTGGTTACCAAAAAGTAAGCCTGGTTTTTCTGTGCTTCATAACCTACCGTTGCACTGATTGTAAAATCTTCGCTGCCGCCAATTTTGTACTTATAGTCGAGCTGGTTGCGGGTGATGAAATTAAAATAACGTGTATAGTTATCATATGCGCTGCCGCCGCTTGATACGCCATCGCCCTGTATCGGGTTATTATATACATTTTCTTCTAAAGCGTCATAATCAATACTGGCAAATGAGGTAAAATTAAGCTCATCCCAAATGTTCCATTTTACCGAGCCGGTACTTAAGATCCTGGTAATATTAGCCTGGTTTTTATCATTGCCTACCAGCCATAACGGGTTAAACGTACTGGAGAAATTTGTTGCACCCGAACTTTTTGAATTGATAGAGCCATCGTCATTCCGGGCCAGTTGGAACGGACGCAAAAAATAGGCTGCTAAAATAGGGTTTGCATACGCTCCGCCATTAGTTGGTGTATTTTGAATGATGTTTGATGCATTTATGTTCAGGTTAAGCGTAACACGTTTACTGATGTTATGATCAATGTTCAGCAAGCCATTTATCCTTTTAAGTTTTGAACCTATTGTAGTGGCATCCTGTTTAAAATAGCCACCAGACGCAAAAACACGGGTATTATCGCTTCCGCCGGATACAGACAAATTGTATTGCTGCTGGCTGCCGTTACGTGTAACCAGGTCATACCAGTTATTATAGCGCCCGTTCAACCCATAGCTTTTTGATACGGAAGCAATTGCAGCATCACCATACCCATAATTTCTTAAACCTTCAATAAACAACTCTTTAAACTGCGGCCCTGTTAACGGCTTACCGTCCTCAGGTAGCGGCAGGTTGTTTGTCCGTCCTATCTCTGTGTCAAAACGTACCTGGGTTTTGCCATTCTTACCTTTTTTGGTATTTATTACAATTACGCCGTTTGAGCCCCGCGAACCGTAAATAGCCGTTGCGGCTGCATCTTTCAACACAGTGATGTTATCAATATCATCCTGGTTTATACCGGCAAGCACGTTTGTTGAGGTAGTAAGGGACGACAGATCGCCTGAGTTTATTATGGCTCCGTCAATTACATAAAGCGGGTTTGAGCCTGCTCCAATTGAGCCTACGCCCCTTAAACGAACCTGTACGTCAGCGCCTGGCTGGCCCGAGTTTGATGTGATATTTAAGCCTGCAACTTCACCCTGTAACGATTCCATAGGCGAGCTGAAGGGCTTGTTCTCGTTTTGCCGCCCGTTAACAACAGATGCGGCTCCTGTATACCCTTTTTTAGCAAGTGAACCATAGCTGTCCTTTACAACAACTTCGGTAAGCAGGTGGGTATCGGCCAGTAATTTCACGTTATATAAACTGCCATCGCTAATGGTTAATTTAAAAGTTGTGTATCCAATATATGAGAATGAAAGCACCTGCCCGGCGCTGGCTGTAATTTCATAATCGCCATTGTTATTTGTTAATACGCCCTGGTTAGTTGCCTCTAACCTTACGGATACTGCCGGCAGCGGCAATCCATCGTCACCGGTAACCTTACCAGTGATTTTTTTGCTTTGTGCTATTGCTAAGGAAACCCCTGCTAATAACAGCAAGCATATGCTAAGTAATTTTTTTTTCATATTATTTTTATTGATGTGTAATGGCTTACTGTGAATATGTAAGCTGAATGTATTTTTTCAAAGCATTGGCATTTTGCTATGTGGGTGCACTTTTCATCATAATGTAGCCTGTTAATAATTAATAAATAGCAACATTACCGGGGCCGGTAAGTGCCTAATTGTAATATTAACCATAATGGTTTCGGGCTGGTGTGCGGCAATCACCCTCATATGTGCAGCAATCACCATTATGATAATTTTGACACACCAGGGCATAAAAAAACCGGCAGCTGTGAAACTACCGGTCGCCCTTACAATACCCCCTCAATCAGGCACTTTGCCTGTATTTAAGAGGAGTTGTTTGAAAATGTTCTCTGAATAGCCTGATGAATGAACTGGGGCATTCAAATCCTATCAGGCTTACTACCTCGTTAACAGGGTAATCAGTATTTTTTAACAGTACCCGTGCCCGTTGCAGGCGTAATTGCACCAAAAACTGGTGCGGTGTTAAATAAAATGCTTGTTTAAATGTGCGTAAAAGATGATTAACAGATAAACACGAATATTCAGCCAAATCATCAAGACTAATGTTTTTGTTATAATTGGTATATAAATACTCTTTCGCCAGGTTTAACCTGCGCAATATTTCAATTTTAGTGCTCCGGTTTAAAAAATTAAGACGCTCCGCTTTTTGAAAGATCTCTTCGTTATATAATTTAAAATAGCTGATCAGGCAATGGTGCAAATACTCATTAATAAGCATTTCGTCCTGTACACCGTGATCAAGGTGATATTTCAGATGTTTAATATTAAAAAACAGATCGCCCTTAAACGGATATATAGTTTCACTAAATTCACTTTCCTGCTTGTTGTTATAATTTGGTTTAAGCTGGGTATCGTCTTTTAGCTGCCAGCAATTTTTAAAATCATCCATAAACTTTTCATCAAAGCTTATTGAAAACGAGTGCACAGGTAACGCACAATCAACAGCGCTTGTGTAATTGGTTCCCTTGTTTAATATTAAAAAGGAGTCGGGGTAAATGGATAGATTTCGCCGCCCGATGCTGTAATTTTCATTGCCCGAGAACACAAACTTTATACTAAAATCAGTATTGGACTGCTGGGTAAGTTTGTGGCTCCTTGTGCCACTGTATATTACGTTATTGTTTTTTAATATTTTCAGGTATTCCATAGCAGGTTAAATTTAATTAGGGTTAACTATAAATACGTTCTTCAATTAATAAATAACGGTTACCCGATGGGTCTGAGAATTCGGCCCCCAAGCCAATTGGCGAATACTCCGGTTCGTTATAAAAGTCAATTCCGGCAGTCTTCAGGCTGTGATAGTCATTTAAACAATCATCAGTATTTAAAATTATAGGGGGAGTTTTAGTATTACTTTGTGCCTGTTTAAGTACCAATATAAACACACCCGGATTCCTGGTTTTTATAATGGTACATTCCTGGCCGAATAAGATATTTTTACATCCGTAGATCTCAAGTCCTAACTTTTCGGTAAAAAAAAGCAGTTGTTTTTCAACGTCATCGGTATAAATCGGTATATATTTAATATTCATGTTTAATTTAGGTGTTAAAGTATGGTTGATTGTGCAACGCCTTTATAAACAGCAATGTCTATAGGGTTAATATACTTAGGAGAGATCAGTTATAGTACGATTCAAAGTTAATGCTATAAAAAGGGGATGGTATCACCCTATTAGGGGGAATTTTGAAGAATAGCGTTGGGGATAATAGAAGCAAGAAGTCAAGAGTCAAGAAATGGAAATAGAGTCAGGAATCAAGAAGTCAAGATTCAAGAAAAATAAAAAAGTAGAAAAAAACCTCTTGATTCCTGGCTCCTGACTTCTTGATTCTTGACTTCTTGACTCTTGCTTCTTTCCTAAATAAGCTTATTCTCCCGGGCGGTTTTTATAGCGTCGGCCCTTGAATTTACGTCAAGCTTAACATAGATATTTTTAATATGGCTTCGCACGGTTTCGAGGTCAATAAATAGTTCTTTTGCTATCTGGCTGCGGCTTTTACCGTTGCAGACCTGTTCCAGGATCTGGGTTTCCCGTTTTGATAATGGCGATTCCTGGTTTTTTTGGAACGATTTGATCACCATTTTGGCTATATTGATGCTCATTGGCCCACCACCCTCTTTAACCTCTTTTATTGATTCAATTATTTTTGCCGAGGGTGTATTTTTGGTAAGATAACCTGCCGCGCCATTTGCCAGCGCCTCAAATATTAATTTTTCTGATTCATAAACCGTTAATATCAATATGTAAACATGCGGCAAAAGCTTTTTCAGTTTGGGGATAGCATCAATACCATTTGTACCCGGCATTTCAATATCAAGCAATATCACATCCGGCTTATCATTTGCAATTTTCAGCGCAGCCGATTCATAAGAGCAATAGGATGATACCACTTCATATCCTTCTGTATTCCCTATTAAAAATGAATACCCATTGCGGATAGTATCGTCATCCTCAATTATAGTTACCTGTATGTTACGGTTCATAGCATTTACATTTTAGCATTCAGTTTAACCTGCAATTCGGCAGTTGTACCTTTTTCGCCTGTGCTGCCTATTTTAAATTGCGCGCCTATACGGCTAGCTCTCGATCTTATATTTACAAGGCCGTGCCCGCGTTTTGCTTTGTTTTCATCATAACCGTTACCATCGTCTGTAATCCTGATGATAAGCCGGGCTTTATCAGGTTGTTCAAGGCTCACCTCAACATTCTGTGCGTCAGCATGTTTCAGCACGTTGGTTAAAAGCTCCTTAAATATCATGGTAATGTTACGGCTATACTCCATCGGAAGTTTCACCACGTTAAAGCTCTCGGTAATCCCGTCAAAATTAAAATCAATATTTACATCCTGGAACATTTCAATACCTGTTTCTTTTACATGCATCAGCGTTTCGTATAAATTGTCGCTTTTAGGGTCAAGCGCCCAAAGTATATCCTTAGTTCCATTATACAAAGCGGTGGCATTTTGCCTGATCTGCTCTACCAGGTTTTTCTGATCAATCTTATCCTTATCTAGCTTGGTGCTCAACACGTCAGACAGTACGGTAATCCGGGTTAATTTATTCCCCAGGTCATCATGAAAATCTTCTGCGGTTTGCTGCCTTAGCTTTTGCTTTTCTTCGCGTTTCAGGGTTTCAAGGGCTTGTTTTTTGCTTATTTGGTGCTGATGCAAAAAGTACTGGATCACAAATCCCAATAAAACTAAAAAGACCAGCCCCAGCACACGGAATATTGTCTTTTGATAAAAAGGCGGCACTATTTCAAATTTAAGAACAGCTGTTTTTGATGAGATCTTCTCTTCGGGGCTAAGCGCTTTTACCTCAAAGGTATATTTACCCGGTGGCAGGGATGGATAGTCGACCGTATTGCTTTTTACCGGCCAGCAAAACTGGTCGTCCAAACCGGTTAACTTATACTGATAAGTTACCTCATCCGGGTTTTTCAAATAAACGCCCTGGAAGGATATAACCAAATGATTTTGCGATGCAGATAGTTTTATATTGGCACCCGGATCTTCGTCTATTGATTGTGTGCCTTTGTTACCATCCAAAAATAATTTCACCCCCTGTATCAACACATGCGGCGATTTTTCAGGTAATGGTTCAATGTTGGTGTTAAATACAATTATGCCTTTGGTTGTGCCAAAAAACACTTTCCCATCATCGTAAAGGGCTGCATTCTGGTTAGCCTCTACTACAAGGTCTTTTGAGGTCCCGGCTTGCTGAACTTTGCATTCCATACTGCCCGGCTTAATGGTCAGCCGGTTTATACCGCGCCCTGTGCCAACCCATATAACGCCGTTGTTATCTGTAACAAGGCTATATATGCTGTTGGCTTTAAACCCATCCTTTACAGCATAATTTTGGAGCTTATTGTGTTTGTCCCATATAAACAAGCCCCTGTCGTCTGTACCAATTAAAATCTTATCCTTATACTGCATAATGCAAAGAATGGCCGATGCGTTTAACCTGCCCAGCTTAAACCCGGGCACAATTTTCTTATTTACAACAAGTTTTACGCCCTCCTGGCTTCCTATCAGTATTGAATCTTTTCCACACGGAATAATTGCAGAGGTAAAAGATGTTAATCCCTGCAGATAGGTCATTTCATTGTTTTCATAATAATAACATCCCTGCGGGGTTGCTATCCACATGGTATTATCGCTATCAACCGTTATAAAATTGATCGACCGGGTTTCAGTTCCGCTTATCAGCTTAAAGCTTGTACCGTCATATTTCCAGATACCACCATGATCTGCCCCTATCCAAACATTTTTATCTTTATCAATAAAAAGACTTTGAATAATTGATATGCCAGGCCCCATTGACGGTTGCCATAGTTTACTCAATACGCCTTTGCTGTATTTCATAATACCACCGCCCGCGGTGCCTAATAAAATATTGTTGCTTTTATCGTGAGCCATGCTCATTACCACCTGGTTTACATTTATCCCCTGCGACTCATCATAAATTACGTGGCCCGCGCCTTCATACCTGAACATCCCGCTCCCATTTGTTCCTAACCATACATTATGGTCGTTATCACAGTAAATATCAGATACCGCATTATTGGTTAAGCCATTACCCCCGGTAAAATGAATGGTTTTTTGTTTGCTTACAAAATAAGCGCCACGTTGCGTTCCTAACCATAGGTTATCATCATAATCCTGCACAAAGCTCATCAACGGGCCTGCATTGGCATCAACATCTTTATTTTGATACCGGCTTACCTGTTTATCAATTGCTATAAATAAACCCCTTGGTGCAAGCAGGTACAGTTTTTTACTATCAAACCTATCAAATTGCATTTTAAATACGTAAGCTGATCTTATCTCTCCTGTAAATGGCGCGTACAATACCCACTTGCCGTTTTCCAGCTTATAAATTCCTTTATCTATAAATGATACATATAAGCTCCCGGTTTTATCTGCAACAATACAGCTAACCGAATAGTTAAGACTGTCAGGCATTTGTACCCTATGCATCCTGTTATTAATGGCTTTGTACAAATGGTTGCCCATTACCATCCATATCACACCGCTCTGTTCTTCGGCAATATGTGTCACCCAAGTTTTTTTTACATCAGCAGGTATGGGGTAGTTATATACTTTTTGATCTTTTATTGATGACAAGCCCATGTTGGTGCCCAGCCAAACCGTTCCTTTTTTATCGCCGTAAATTTCATATACAAAATTGTTGGGCAGGCCTGTTGTTTTTGAGATGTTATAATAATCGTGGCCATCAAAACGGCTAACACCACCGAGCGTAGCTATCCATAAGCGGTGGGTATTATCCTGGTACAGCCTGTTTACCTGCGATTGAATAAGCCCATCCTCAATATCATAATGCGCAAATGCATACTTCTGCGCCGTTGCCTTATTACCACAAATAAGTATAATGCAAAATACCCAAACAAAAATTAATGGGAGGTGTACAGAATGTGTTGATCTATTCAAAACAGGTACATAAGTGTGGTTCGCAGCTTAATTGATAACCATGTATACAAATTAAGCTAATACTAATGTAATAAAAAATCACCCCAATGGGGTGATTAATTAAAGACCAGTTAAAAGCAAGAAGTCAAGAGCCAGGAATCAAGATGAAAATAATTGAGGCCAGTCAATTTTGATGTATAAGCTTCTGTCGATATAAACTCATATCTTGATCCTTGACGTCCTGACTCTTGATTCTTGTCTCTTGATTCTTGACTTCTTGCATCTTGATTCTTGACTTCTTGTCTCTTGATTCTTAACTTCTTGCATCTTGATTCTTAACTTCTTGTCTCTAATTCCTGGCTATTACTTTTTGAGGTTCAGTTACTTCTTTATCATCAAAAACCTTACACACCTGGGTTATTTTCCACTCTTTATCTATGTTCTTTTCCAATATTAAAAAGTTATGTTGTATAGTGTTTTCGTAGTTAAAATCAACGCGGGCAATAACCAGGGCGTCGCTTTTTGCAAGCACTTCGTATTTTGCATCACAATTTTGCGTAACATTTGCTATTTGCTGCATTTGCGCAACAAGTTTTGCTTTTGATTGGATTAACACAACTTCGCCACGGGGAATCTTAAAGGTGGCATCCTCGCCCATTACCGCATCCAGTTTTTTATAATTGGAGTTCATATGGCTGTCGATAAAATCGCGGATGGTTTTGTTATAATCGGCCGGACCGGTACCGGCATATGTTTTACCTGTAAAGGCTAATAATAAACCTATTATTAAAACCTTAAAAAATTTGCTTCTCATTTTGCTGTTTTTTTTATCAAATGTATTGAGCAAAGCAAAAGCGAAATATGCGAAACCAATCATTGGATATGCCGTTAGCACCAATATTGAATGACTTAGCGGGAATTTGTTATTATGGGATAAAGGATTTGAATGCCGAAATCATTTCATTAATCGGTATTTCTTGCGAGGTGTCCTGGATTTTTAATGATTTTTTTAACTTAACGGGATTAAAAAGAGGATTTATATTTTAATTTCCTAACATCATTAAAATTTTCAACATTCAACGGCTTTGGTTTGCGCCCTACTGATGGTTGTGTATGTTTGTCGTACTATATTATGTCGCCAGAATTTATACAAACCCAAACTGATTTAACCCGGATCGTATCAAAACATTTAAAACTTGAAACAGGCAGGCGTATTTTAAAGGCTAACTGCCCGTTTCATGCAGATAGCTCTGATTCCTTTATGGTATCGCCGGCCAAAAACATCTTTAAATGCTTTGGCTGCGGCAAAGAAGGCGGGCCGATAGAATTTGTAATGGCTATTGAAAGCAAAAGCTATGATGAAGCGGTAAAAAGCCTGGCTTTAGAGTTCGGCGTTTAAATTGGCCTTCTTGGGCGTTTCTTTTTTTCAAAGCTGCTGCCTGATGAAAATGAAGATGACCTCGTATTTGAAGAATAATTTCTGGGTGCTGCAACAGGTTTTTCTTCCCTTATTTTTACATTTAATTGCCTGCCGCCAACTTCAATGCCGTCAAGCGCTTCAACAGCCTTTTCGGCGCCGTCTTTGCTCATCATCTCTACAAATGCATAACCTTTGCAAATCCTCGTCTTTTTATCCCGTACAATTTTAATAGTACTGATGTCGCCATGTAACCCAACAAGCATCGCGATGTCAAGTTCTGTAAAATCAAGCGGGAAGCCACCCACAAATATTTTGATCATATATAATTAAACAGTAAGTGTGCAAATATAAGTATCTGGCTGATTAATCAATGCTCCAATAATTCACTTCGGTAAGGAATAATAAAATGCAAATTAAACAACACAACCACGGTTTATAATTCCGGGCTCTAACTAACGAAATATTTGCCATTCATGTATCAATATCCCTTAAATAAGTTTTAATAAATACCATTACTATTTGCTGCTGCATATTTAATGATAATAAATAAATTTTACTAAAAGCTTGTAAGCCAATATATTTTATCAGATATTTATTGGTAATAAACACAAACCTGACATCACTTCATAAAATGCCTGCAAACATAACTTATAGTTATAATAATTTATTTTTTTGAATGATAACTGTCATTTAAATTAATAATAACTAAGCTATAAATCGGCCTAAAACACTTAACCACAATCAACATGTTCGGATCAAACATTTTAGAGATCGCAATAGGGATAATATTTGTATTTATCCTGGTGAGCACTATTTGTACCGCCATCCGCGAAGGAATAGAGGCTAAGCTTAAAACCCGTGCCGCCTATCTTGAACAGGGCATCCGCCAGCTTTTACATGATACAAATGGCACCGGCCTTGCCAAAGCGCTTTACGAGCATCCTTTAATTTACGGGCTTTTTAATGGTGGTTATACTGCCGGTAAACAAAACAAAAGTCCTGACCTGCTGGCAAAGGGCAGCAACCTGCCCTCCTATATCCCATCAAAAACTTTTGCTGCGGCATTAATGGATATTGCTGCCCAGGGTGTTAGCACCAATGCTACAGACGCCACCACAGGAACACCGGTAATAACACTTGCTTCGGTAAGGAAAAATGTAACCGAAATGCAAAACCCCGAAATAAGACGGGTATTGCTTTACGCTATTGATACTGCAAAGGGCGACCTGAATAAAGCCCAGGCCAATATTGAGGACTGGTATAACAGCGGCATGGACAGGGTTTCGGGCTGGTACAAGCGCTCAACCCAGTGGGTTATTTTATGGATAGCCCTTGTGGTAACCATAACGCTGAATGTAAATACCATTAAGGTTGTTAAATATCTTGCAAAAAACGATACGCAGCGCAAAATGCTGGTTGCAAGCGCAGAATCTGCCGCAAAAGATACCAGCAAGAATATAGGTTACCAGGCTGCACAAACCCAGCTTGATGCACAAAACCTGCCAATAGGCTGGGATAATGATTGCCTCACATCTGCCAAAATGGACCCTGGCGCTCCAAATAGTTTTTGGAATACTTTTATGGGCCCGCTCTTAGGCTGGCTGATTACCGCATTTGCGGCTACCCTGGGCGCGCCCTTTTGGTTTGATATGCTGAACAAAGTTATGGTAGTAAGGTCAACAATTAAGCCGAATGAAAAGAGCGGTGAAGGGGCTCCAAAAGATTCGCAAACACCACAGGTAATTACTATAAACACTACACCGCCGCCAACGGGAGGAAATGGCGGGGTTACTGACGGAGCGGCAGATCAAAACCCGCCGCCGCCACCAGATCCGCCGGCACCCGGCGATACTGAACCAGACGGATGCGGTGTAACAACAACAGACTTAACGGGAGATCCAGATCTGCCGGAATCAAAAGGAGGAATGATATAATATGGCTTTTTCATTAACATGGCTACCGGATGTTTTAGTAAACGCCGGTTTAAAAGTAGCAAAATCACCAGGCTGGGAAACCCGTGGCCATGGCGATATGGGGAATATATTAGGTGTACTTTGCCACCACACGGCAACACCTGGTAAAAACAGCGGCAATATGCCCACGCTTAATACCTTAATAACAGGGAGGCCAGACCTTCCCGGGCCACTGTCGCAATTGGGGCTGGGCAGGGATGGAACCTATTACATTGTAGCCGCCGGCAAATGCTATCATGCCGGTGCAGGTTTGTGGCGCGGCGTTACCAGCGGAAACAGCAATTTCATTGGCATTGAGGCCGAAAACACAGGCGGGCGTGATGATTCGCCATGGCCACCGGTACAGATGGATGCCTACCACCGTGGTGTAGCAGCTATACTGAGCCATATTGGCAAGAGCGCCGATTTTTGCGCCGGGCATAAAGAATATGCATTGCCGGCGGGCCGAAAATCCGACCCCGATTTTGATATGAACGTCTTCCGCGCAGCGGTAACCGATATATTGAATGGCGCAGCCCCTGCACCCGTGCTGATCCCTGTGGTTGCCCCTGCAACACCCACTCAACCGGCACGCGCTACACTTCGCAGGGGTTTACCAAATGACCCTGCGCTGGTTAAAATTGTACAAACCAAACTGGGCCTAACCGCCGACGGAGACTTCGGCCCCGGTACTGAAGCTGCTGTCCGCGCATTTCAATCTCAGCATGGTGCAGTGCCCGATGGCATTATTGGCCCCAAAACATGGCTGATGATCGATCCTTAATTTGCCCTATTTTCACTGATATATGTTGATAGAACCTGGCTTTGGCCGGGTTTTGTTGCGTTTGGAAATACGGCTTGCCGGATATAACAAAACCCCTGTTAAATTGTATATTACAGCAATTACCGGTCAGTAAAATAGACGACCCAAATCTTAAACAAATAATATGCATTGGTATTGGTTAGCAAGCGCAGGCTATGTTTTTTTGGTAATATTTGTATGCCTGCGTATTTTGTATGATATCCGCTCAACCAGTAAAACATTTGCTTATCTGCTGATTACCATTTTGGTGCCCGTAGTTGGCATAATTATTTACTTTGCCGTTGGCGCCAATTACCGGAAAAATAAGCTCTACAGTAAAAAAATAATTAATGATAATAAACTGTTGGCCGAGATTAGGAACAAAATAGTTCATGAGTCTGAAAAAACATGGGAAACAGGGGCAGAAGAGGTTAAAAGCCATAAAAAATTAGCCCGGATGTTATTGAACGATAACAGCCCGCTAACCGGTGATAACGAGGTTACACTTCTGTTAAATGGCGAGCAAAAATTCCCCGAAGTGATACTGGCGTTAAAGGCTGCCAAACATCACATCCATATGGAATACTATATTTTTGAGAATGATGATATAGGTAACCAGGTAAAAGACATCTTAATTCAAAAAGTGGCTGAGGGGGTCAAGGTTCGTTTTATTTATGATGATTTTGGCAGCCGCTCTATCCGCAAAAATATAGTACCTGAATTGTTAGCGGGCGGGGTTGAGGCCTATCCTTTTTATAAGATCCTTTTTATTGCCCTGTCTAACCGCACAAATTACCGTAATCACCGCAAAATAATTGTTATTGATGGCTGCACCGGTTTTATTGGCGGGATAAACTTTAGCGACAGATACATTAACGGAATAAATAAAAAACAGCTTTTTTGGCGCGATACGCATGTACGCATAAACGGGCCCGGTGTGTACTACATGCAATACCTGTTTATTTGCGACTGGAATTTTTGTGCCGACCAGGAACTGAAGATCGAAGAAGAATTCTTTTGTTCCGCCAAAAGCAAAAAGGGGCATGCCATAATACAGATAGCCGCCAGTGGCCCTGATTCTGATAATCCGACCATTATGTTTTCCCTGATTGAAGCTATAGGGATGGCCAGTGATGAGCTGTTGATCACCTCTCCATATTTTATACCGGGCGAAAGCATCCTGGATGCCCTGAGTGTAGCTGCCTTAAGCGGGGTTAAAATAAAGCTGCTCGTGCCTTACAAGTCAGATTCTGCATTAGTTAACGCTGCGGCACGGTCATATTACGGCGAAATGCTTGATGCTGGTGCAGAGATCTATTTATATAAAAAGGGCTTTGTACACGCCAAAACAATGGTTGCCGACGGTAAACTGGCTATAGTTGGTTCTGCCAATATGGATCACCGCAGCTTTGAGCTTAATTTCGAGGTAAACAGTATGATTTATGATACCCAAATAGCCGGGCAACTGCGCGATGCTTTTTATAATGATATTAAAGATGCAGTTAAGCTAAACCCAAAAACATGGGCAAAACGCACCCTGTTTAAACAGCTTCCCGAAAAATTGGTGCGGCTGTTGTCTCCGCTTTTGTAAAAAAAGTGAGTCCGGTTCTCATCTTCAAATCAACACATCTTAAAATTTCTCGTCCCAGCAGAGTCTCGCATCGCGGACCCTCCGTTGTGGATTGCAAAATGTAATACCCCTTATCATTTTAAAAAATGCCCTGATGAGGCAAATATGTATCGTTGTTAATAATTCAATAAATAGCAACATTTAGCAACAATAGCAACACTTGTTGTCAATGTTGTTAAATGTTGCTAATCATCGCCAATAAATAATTCTTTATTTTCTTTGATAATACAGAATTATTCTGTATTATTGTACCTCAATTAACAACCATCCCGGCACTCACCGTAAGTATGGTTCGATAAACAATCATCAATAAAATATAATGATCACAAACACATCCCCACCTGCGGATAATCCTATCCCACAAAAACAAACTATGCCAACCGGCATAACAAAATCCATTAATCAACCTTTCAACATTCAAACCTTACAACTTTCAAACTCCCCAAAAACATGCTAAAACCTGAATTTAACCTCGAGAAAAGGGGCATCGGCTCCATTACTCCTGCTGTAGCAACCCAACATGTAAATGATATGATAGCTATGCCAACACCTGTACGCCACAACCGTTTGTTTAAAAAACAACCTGCGCAACAATGGATTGAGGATGCAAAAGGCCGGCCCATCCCTAAAATGCTTTTTGATGCGTTTTGGTTTGAGGGCGAGCTGTGCATACTGTTTGCCGAGAACGGCGTAGGCAAATCATTACTGGCCGTGCAGATAGCCAACAGCATAAGCCTGGGCCTCCCTATTGCAGGCTTTAAGTTTGAAGCCGCAAAGCAGCCAGTATTATATTATGATTTTGAGCTGAGTGATAAGCAGTTTGAAGGACGCTATTCAATTGACTATAAAAATCATTATATATTTAATAAAGACCTGATCCGTGCTGAAATAGACGCTGATAGTACTGATTATAAAAAACAGGGTTTTGATACTTTTGAAGATTATTTAAATGATGAGCTTGAAAAGGATATTATTGAAACCGGTATTAAGATTATTATTATTGATAATATAACCTACCTTAAAACAGAGACTGAACAGGCAAAGGATGCCCTGCCGCTAATGAAGGGTTTGATTGAGCTGAAAAAGAAATACAAGCTCTCGATAATGATACTGGCACATACGCCAAAGCGCGACCTGTCGCAGCCCATTACGCGTAACCATTTGCAGGGTAGTAAACATTTATCAAACCTTACGGATAGTATTTTTACCATTGGTGAGAGCCAGGTTGACAGTAAGGCCAGGTACCTTAAGCAAATAAAATCGCGCAGCAGCGAAATGTTATATGATAGTAATAACGTGGTTGAATGCAGGTTACATCAGCCTTATAACTTTGTACTGTTTGAGTTTATGGGCTTTGGTACTGAAAACGAACATCTGAAAGTAAAAGTAAAGGCTGATAAAAGCGAGCTTGAAGATAATATTACCCAACTGCTTGCCGCCGAACCGGGGATAACTGTTTATGCTATAGCCAAAAAATTGTGTACCGATGAAAGTAAATTCAGAAGCTTTACAATTAAAGTTGCCCGCATAGTTAAAAACATGGATAGCAACAAATAGCAACACTAACAACAAGTGTTGCTAATGTTGTTATTTGTTGCTAAACCCTATGATAAATTACCCCTTTGTCATCCTGAACGCAGTGAAGGATCTTATCCAACTGATAAGTCGCCGCCATACTTGTCCTGCGTTCATATCCCGCGTAGAAGATCCTTCACTGCGTTCAGGATGACAAATTAATATCTTCCGAACACCTTTCTCTAAGCTCCAACCCCATGCACCGCTATACCCTTGAACCCTACCACGGACCGGCAAGCCGTTATACCTGCCCTGAATGCAATAGTAAACGAACCTTTAGCCGCTATATTGATACCCAAACCAACAACCATATTGCCGGCCATGTGGGCCGTTGCAGCAGGGAAGACAAGTGCGGATATCATTTTAAGCCAAAGGAATGGTTGGGAAAGGGGTTCATAGATAATGGTTCATGGTTGATGGCCGGAGATGAGAAGCAATTGGACAGGGCAAGGTTGATACCTACTAAAAATGGCTATGAACCATCAACTATAAACCATGAACTGTTTGCGCGCTCCCTCAGTAATTATCATCAAAATAATTTCACCAACTGGCTGATAAAGTTATTTGGGGAGGATGTTACCGGCAGCCTGATCAGTAAATATTTAATTGGCACATCAAAACACTGGCGGGGCTCAACGGTGTTCTGGCAGGTTGATGAGCAGGGCAACATCCGCACCGGTAAAATAATGTTGTATGGCGCTAATGGCAAGCGGATTAAAGAGCCGTATAATCATATAAATTGGGTGCACGCGTTGCTGCGCAAGTCCGAAAGTCGGAAAAGTCCGGAAGAAGCTGCAATAAACGCTGACAGGCACAACGGCTCCCCTTCTCAAAAAACAAATCATCTTTCGGACTTTCGGTCTCCCGGACTTTCGGACTTCCATCTAAAACAATGCCTGTTCGGTGAGCATTTACTTAAAGAAGCCCTCCTGGCGCCTGTGGCTATTGTTGAAAGCGAAAAATCGGCAATAATTGCCAGCGTTTACTGGCCGCAGTTTATCTGGCTGGCAGCGGGTAGTTTAAGTAATTTAAATGCTGATAAATGCGGGGTGTTAAAGGGTAGAAACGTAACCCTTTTCCCCGATCTGAATTGTTTTGATAAATGGGAGCAAAAAGCCCGCAGCATTAAGCTCAACTTTAAAACCTCTGCCCTGCTCGAAACCGTGGCAAACAACCAGGAACGGGAACAAGGCCAGGATGTAGCCGACTATTTATTAAAGTTTGATTGGCAGGAATTTAGGGCGAAAGCTGAAAGCGTGAAAGCTGAAAGCGAAAAGGTAAAAGCTGAAAGCGAAAAGCAGGAAGGTAGCGACTGCCCACTGCCTACTGCTCAGTGCCAACTTCCCCCCGACGTACAACCAACACCTGAGTTTTCATTTAATGAACCGCAGAATATTGTAAAGGCAATAGCGCATACCTTTAATTGTAAAGCAGGTGATATGTTCTGGCAGCTTAATATCCCTAAACCCCAGCCAATACAAAATAAAGAGATAGATGAACTGGAAGCCTATTTTACCGGCATTGAACTGCCCAAAGGCCCTATCCGCATAAACAAGTGTTCGGTTATCAGGGATGTGCGTTTATTTATCGATAGTCACCTGGTAGTTGTAAAACGTTATCATGATAAGGATTGGTTCAGAGTATACCTGGAAAGGTTGAGGTGGTTGAAGGCGTATTTGGAAGGGGTGGTAGTGGGAAATGAGGCGAACTCACCGTATACTATTTTGCAGGGGGGATCTACATATGAATTGGGATAACATTAAAAAACGGCTTTCTATTATTTGGTTTGAATTTACCGATTATCTTTCTTTTTTTTATATTGAGAGGGAAGGTTATTTAAATTTGATATTGATTGTTGTAATGTGTTTACTTTCTGTTCTAACTCTGTTATACGCTTTTCTAAATTATTAGATTTATAAGTAAAATATGCAGTCAATAATACAGAAATAATAGTCACTGCTACAGCGAACCGTCCAACAGAAAGTGAACCTACACGAGATTTTTTTTGTTCCATAAAGTCGTGCCCAAATGGCAGTATTTCAGCTAATACTCTTCTTTGGCCGTTGTCATCATCTTTGAGATAATACGATATATGGCCATTTTCTTGCATTCTCTTTAATAGAATTTCACCTCGTTGTTTAGCATCTCTTTTTCTATAATTAGGGTTTAATTTGGCAATTTGGCTCTTATAATCGGTAATATCGACGGGGTTATTTATTCCCTCTTTATACAGTTTATTGAGCATTTTTAGGTAAGGGTCTCTCCACATTGTAAAAGATCAAACAAATAAAAATATCTTTAAATAAGTGGCTTAAATCTATGGATATTTTTTATTCTTTTTAGGCTCTTTTCCAGGTGTTTTTGTGGCTTGCAAAGTGTAATATTGGCGTGTAAAGTCGCACGTTCACCTTGCATGCGGGCGCAGGGTCCGCGATGCGAGACCCTGCGGGGACGTAAAATTTTGTCTTTTCCTGACTTAGAACTCAAGACTAAGCCTCACCCATTCCCTACCCTTTCCATTTCCTCGCTTGCGCTGCCATCTGTACGTTTTACCGTTTTGTAGGTTTTACCAAATCGGTAGGTAAAGGTGAGCGTAAACACCCTGCTATCCCGTTTAATTTTAAAGTATTCGGTAGCGTTTGGGAAGGATGTAAAGCCCTCCATTGCATTGGTATATAAAATATCGCGTAAGCTAAATTTCAAAGTTCCTTTCTTTTTCAACACCGGCCTTGCTATGCCTGCCGAAAGCTGCCCGGTTGGGTACAACAATTCCTGCACATCGTTCCGTGCCCGGGTAGTATAAAAGCCGGAGATCTCGGCAGTATAGGTTTTGGCTATGGTAAACTGGTTATTTGCGCTGATGTTAAGCTGATTAATTTCGCTGGTGTAATTATTGCCGTTAAAGCCGCGCAGCTGTTTGTGGTTAAAGGTAGCCTGCGCCGTAAGGCTCCACCAGTTTAACGGCGATACCGAAACCGCTTGCGACACCCCGATATTATAGGTATGCCCCACATTCCCCTGCGTATATAGCAAGATGCCTTTAGCCGCATCATTCAAAAACAGCTGCGAAAAATAGTTTTGTATGTTACTGTATGATACGCTGGTGGTGAGCAGGTTTTTATATTGGTGACTCAACTCAAAGTTCCAGCTAAACTGAGGCAAAAGGTAGGGGTTACCGGTCTCATAGGTGTATTTGTTAATGATAAAGTAAAACGGGTTAAGGTTTTGAAACACGGGCCTGTCAATCCGCCTGCCTGCGGTAAGCGTAAAGCTATGTGACGAATCTGCCTGGTAGCTAACGTAACCGCTCGGGAAAAACTCGCCATAATTACGTGAAAAGGCCGAATCTTTCTGAACTGCATTACCCAGCTGGTTTGCTTTATAGCTGGTATATTCATACCTAACCCCGCCCTGTAAGGTTAATTTACCATATTTCTTTTCGATAGATGAGTACAAGGCATTAATATTTTCCTTATACAAAAAATGGTTGCTTTTGGTATTGTCATCAACCCATTGTCCCCCTTCAAAGTTCTGATAGGCCGCCAGGTTATCCGTATTGCTGTATGACGATTTTACGCCCGATTGCAGGGTACCGTTTTCACCAAGCTTCAGCGTATAATCTACCTTGCCCGAAGCTATCTTTATGGTGGTAGGGATATTTCCGCGCGATTCATCCTGGTAGCCGCCGGGCGTAAGCAACTCATTATTAAAATCCTGCTTAGTATTGAGGCTGTAATGCAGGTAGTCAAGGTCAACAGCGAGATCCTGTGATGCAGAGAGCGTATGCCTTAAATTTAAATTTATCGCACCGTTTTTAAACTTATTATCGTTTTTGTTCCCGGTAGCTATAGCCGAATCAACCGTACCTGCCGGATCTAACCAGGTGGCTGTAGCAAGATTGTTGCCATAACGGTGAATACTGGTACCGCTTAGCACAATGCCTATGGTAGTTTTTGGGCTGATGTAATAATCGAGCCCGGTTTTAATGGTGTTATTAAAAAACTTACCGCTAAAAAAAGAGGGCTGCCGCAACATGGCGGTTACAGCCCCGTTATCATCATAATATTTCCTGAGCGCATACAGATTAGTCAGGTATTCAACATAGTTAAAGTTGTAATTAAAAAAGGTGTTGATCTTCCCGATGCGGTAGTTGAGCACCAGGCTGTTATTATTTTTTGGATAAACGCCCTGTCCCACCGAAGTGGTAAACGAGCCGTTAAAGCCTTTCTGCCTGTTCTTTTTTGTTTTTATGTTGATAATGCCCGCATTGCCGCTTGCATCATATTTGGCTGTTGGATTGGCTATCAACTCAATCTGCGATACCTGCGATGAGCTCATGCTACTTAGTAAATTGTTCAGGTCCGCACCCGACAGGTAGGTGGGTTTATCGTCAATGGTTACCAGTACACCTGCCTTCCCTTGTAGGGAGATGCCACCGTTCCTGTCCACCGTAACCCCCGGCGATTTCTCCAGCACCTCCAACACGGTTGAGCCCGCGTTGGTAACTGATGCGTCAACATTAACCACCATTTTTCCCTGTTTCATTTCTATAACGGGGGCATGCGCTGTAACATCTACCTGCTGCAAATTAGTGGTTGACGGTTGCAGTTTTATAGTATCAGTAATTACATCGGCAGGAAAATGATAAACCCGGCTGGTTTGTGGTTTATAACCTGTGCTGCTTACTAAAAAGGTATAGGAACCCCTTTGAATGCTTACAAAACTTGCCATTCCGCTTGCATTGGTTACAACAGTTTTTAGCAGTTTATTATCTTTCAATAGCTTAACCGTTGCGCCATCAGCAGGCTGCAGCTTTTCGTTTACTACTACAAGTGAAAAGTTATGGGCGTTCTCTGTTTTAGGCTGACAATAAACTCCTGCACAAAACAGCAACAACACACCCATGCAGGCCGTTTTTTTTATAAATGGAATTAAGTAAACGTTTTGCAAATTGAGGTCAGTTTAAAAACAGCAATATATATAACTATTGGTGATTGTAAATAGGTGGTGATCACCTTTTTGAAGCAATTTTATTCCCTCTGTCCACAGAGGGCGAGCGAAGCAACGTTGGGGTGAGTCAACTCTGCGCCATGCGTTTACGCAGATATAGTTGCGGGGCAGCATGGGCGTGAATATCGCGCGCATATTTACTCACCCGGTCAACGCTTCGCTGGACCTCCCTCTCTTCCGTAAACGGTAAAGAGGGAAGAAAAAAACCTTACTTACTTCCGGACTTCCGGACTTTCCGACTTTCGGACTCCCCGAATAAACACCATCCCCATCAAGGCCCCTAAAAACCCAAGCGCTGCCGATGTCCGCATAATTTTAGCGTAGGCATTTATAAAGCTTTCGTGATAGGCTTTTTCAATTGCCTCTTTATCAGTACTGATCCCTTCCGGTACTTTTGCATTCCCAAGGTTTGCAGCCTGGGCAATTACCTGTTGCTTTTCAGCTGTATTCAGTGTTACATGGTTTAGCTGCGTTTGCAAAGCACCTGCAAAAAACAATACGGCAAGTGCGCCAAATATGGCATTGGCAAAAACCCCGGCTATCCTCGATACGGCATTATTTACCCCTGATGCAGTTCCCGAAAAATGATCGCTTACCGAACCCATTACCGCAGTTGTTAAAGGCGCAACAGTGAACGACACCCCCAAACCAAAAACTATCACTCCCGGAAAAAAAGTTGTCCAGTAATCTGCCGGGCCGTTAGTTTGTTTAATAAAAGACAGGATCAGCAAACCCGTTCCTGCTGCTGCCGGTCCGCAAATAAGCAACAGCCGCGGACCATATTTATCAGCGAGCCCGCCGGCAAAACGCGCCAGGGAGATCATCATAACCGTAAAAGGCAGAAACGTTAACCCGCTTTGCAGCTGGCTATAGCCCTGCACCTGCACCATGTTTAGCGACATGAACAGCATCCCCGCTCCAAGCCCGGCATATAAAAAGAAGGTAAGCAGGTTGGCCCCTGTAAAGGTTGCGTTTGCAAACAGCTGTAAAGGCATCATGGGGTGTTTACTTTTCTTTTCGATAACTACAAAAGCTATCAGCAATAACACACCCACAGCTAAAGAGAGGTAAACCTGCCAGTTATCCAGGCCTACTGCAGGAATGCGTAAAAAGCCAAAGGTAACCAGTGCCAGTCCCAGCGCAATGGCAATGGCTCCGGGGAAGTCAATAGCATGGTCGCCGTCTTCATCTTTGGTTTCATTTACTTTAAGCCATAACATTACCAAAGCAGCTATGCCTATCGGCACGTTGATAAAAAAGATATACCGCCATAAACCGGCATCGGCCAAAGCGCCGCCCAAAACAGGGCCACCCATAGTCACCACCGTTGTAAATGCCGACCAGGTACCAATAGCCTTACCCCTTTCTTTTACATCGATAGATGAAGAAATAAGCGACAGGCTGCCGGGGATCATCAACGCACCGCCAATGCCCTGGATTATCCTGAATATAATTAACCAGGTTACCCCGGGCGAAATCCCGCAAAGTGCTGATCCGCAGATAAAAATAAAAATCCCGGCCATAAAGATCTTTTTACGGCCTAGCTTATCCCCCAATGAACCACCAATGAGTATTAATGCAGCCAGCATCAGCAGGTAAGCGTTCAGGATCCAGAACAGGTCGGCCCCGCTGGCCTGCAGGCTATTTTGCAATGCCGGTAAAACCACGTTTAGGGCCGTACCATCAATAAACGCCATTGACGACGCCAAAATGGCCGAAACCATGATCCATTTACCTGCGGAACTGCGAAGCGCTACTGTAGACATAGTGTTAAAAAAGAGTCAAGAATCAAGAGGTCAAGAGTCAAGATTAAAAAACAACTTGTTAAGATATTTTCAATCAGCTACTTATCTATCTTTTCATTCTTCCCTCATGATTCTTGTTATCTTAATTCCTGACTCTAAAATCTTATTTCTCTTCTCTTGACTCTTGTTATCTTGATTCTTGGCTCTACCCCTCACGCATCCACCGCATCATACACAATAACCTTTTCCCACAGGTGACTGCAATTTTTTATAAACTCCAGGTGTACAGGGTGGGTTTGATAGGTTGCCTGCCCGGCAAGATCACTAAAAAACATCAGCTCAGATACAGCCCAGCTGTTATCAACTACATCCCGTTTTTCGGTAGATGCAACAATGCCCACGCGCAATTCGCGCACGGTTTCAATCTTTGATAAGGTTTTTACACCCGCTACCAGCTTATCCCGGTCTTCTTTAGATGCCGGGTTCTTGAGCCAGAAAAACACATGATGAATAACCGGGTATTTATTACCCGCCCCTTTCAAAGGGATTGCAGATGCCGCCGTACCCGCGGCAAGCGCCGCCGAAGTTGCTATAAATTTTCGCCTGTTGGTTGGTTTCATAATTAATGCAATAAAGCGTTAAGTTAAATAAATATTCTCTTTTTTGGCTGGATTTTTTAGTGCGAAAACATGATTTCCAATTGCAGGCCTTTAATCCTGCCGAAACAGGTTTGAATTTCGCAAACAATGGATTGATGTTCGCAAACTGTAAACAACTCTGCCCCTGATCTTTGTTCAACAAAATTTAAACAAAGATGGAACTCAATAATAACACAATTTTAATAACCGGCGGAACAAGTGGCTTAGGTCTTGAGTTTGCCACCCAATTGATGGCGCTGGGCAATACGGTCATAATTACCGGGCGCGACCAGGCTAAGCTTGATGAAACCAAATTGAAGCTGCCCCAAATTCATACTTTTAAAAGTGATGTGAGTGATCCCGAAGCAATAATGAACTTATATAACCAGGTGGTCAACCGGTTTCCAGAGCTGAATATCCTGGTAAACAATGCAGGTGAAATGCGAAAGCTCGATCTTCATGACAAATCCCTCGACTTAAATAACATCACCCACGAAATTGAAATAAACCTGTCGGGCCCTGTAAGGATGGTACAGCAATTTCTACCACATTTGCAAACCAAAAACAACGCCGCAATTATGAATGTAACATCGGGGATAGCCTTTGTCCCATTTCCGCTGGCGCCCATATATGGAGCAACCAAATCAGGCCTGCAATCATACACACGATCTTTACGGGTTCAGCTAAAGAAGGATGGAATTAAGGTGTTTGAACTGGTAGCGCCCGGAGCAAAAACGCCCTTAAATGATAAATTTCTAGATGATGTTGACCCTAAAATGTTAATGGAGCCCGGTAAACTGGTTACTGCCGCCATAAAAGGAATGAAAAAGGATAAATATCAAATTTTTCCGGGGATAGCATCTTTGCTGGCATTATTAAGCCGTTTGGCGCCCTCATTTATTTTTAACCAGATGAGTAAGATTGCCGAAAAATCACTTGATCGTAACAACGGAATTGCCGTTTCCATATAATAAGAATTTCATACTTTAGGAAAGCGATATATTGGGTATCGCCTTATGTATGATCCTTTATAATTACCTGGTTTATTTCTTCCTGTTTGCCGGTGTGGCGCTTAGCATCATCACTCATAAGTTAACCGTTAAGGCTGCTTTACTTGGTGGTATAGTTGGTTTATTAGTTTTTAAGGGCGGTGGCTATACAGGCATTATCATGCTTGCCCTATTTTTTATTTTAGGATCAGGCGCTACAAGCATTGGCTTAAAAAAGAAACAGGCGCTTGGTGCAGCCGATGAAAACAAAGGCCGCCGCACCGCTGGGCAGGTATTGGCAAACGGTGGCGTTGCAGCCGTACTTGGTGCAATTGCATGGTGTAAACCCGGGCTAACACCCATATTGCAGTTGATGATGGCCGGGAGCATTGCCGCAGCCACAGCCGATACGTTATCATCAGAGCTTGGTACATTGCTGGGCCGCAGGTTTTATAATATCATCACATTTAAAAAAGATCAGCCAGGGTTGGATGGTGTAATTAGCGTGGAAGGCACACTGACAGGTGCAGCAGGGGCGGCAATAATTGCGGGAGTTTATTCCATTGGTCATGGTTGGAATAGTGAATTATTATGGATTATCCTGGCAGGAATTATTGGCAACCTGGCCGATTCAATATTGGGCGCAACGGTGGAACGTAAGCATTTAATTGGCAATAATTTAGTGAATTTTTTGAACACCCTTACCGGCGCCCTGGTGTGTTTGCTGCTTTTTTAATTTAAAAACGTTGTTTTTTACCTATAAACGGTGTAATAAATCAATTAAAAGTCATTAAAATAAAACAACCTAATACTATGCATGTTAAGTGAATAAATATAGCTATCTTTGTAACTATTTAAAATCAATATAATGCAAGAAGGAACAGTAAAATTTTTTAATGAAGAAAAGGGTTTTGGATTCATCACCCCAAGTAACGGTGGCAAAGAAGTGTTTGTACACTCATCAGGCCTGATCGACCGCATTCGCGAGAATGACACAGTTCAGTACGAAGTAGAAGAAGGCAAAAAAGGCCCTAACGCGGTAAAAGTAAAAGTAGCTTAAAACTATAATAATTAATCGTGAAGCATTTTCCCTAAAACGGAAAATGCTTTTTATTTTCCTCGCTGTTAATCAACAGCTTATCTTCTCCAAACGGAAAGATTTAACATATCACCCAATGCCTGGCTTTCTTTGAGGCATAACTATTATTAAATGAGACAGCTTAAGATAACTCAGTCCATTACTAACCGCGAAACCCAATCGCTTGATAAATATTTAACAGAAATTGGTAAAGTAGATCTGATTACTGCACAGGAAGAAGTTATCCTGGCACAAAAGATCAGGGATGGTGACCAGGCCGCTTTAGAGCGTTTAACAAAAGCAAATTTACGTTTTGTTGTATCTGTTGCTAAACAATATCAAAACCAGGGCATTACCCTTGGCGATCTGATAAATGAAGGTAACCTTGGCCTTATTAAAGCTGCAAAACGCTTTGATGAAACTAAAGGGTTTAAATTTATATCATACGCCGTTTGGTGGATCAGGCAGTCAATAATTTCTGCGATCTCTGATCAGTCACGCTCCGTACGTTTGCCGCTGAATCAAATTGGCACTTTAAGCAAAATAAGAAAAGTACAATCACAGCTTGAGCAGGAATTTGAACGCGACCCGACACCTGAAGAACTGGCAGAAAGCCTTGAAACAACGGTTGAAAAAATTGCCGATTCATTAAGAAATTCAGGCCGACAGGTATCGATTGATGCCCCTTTTCAACAAGGCGAAGAAGGTACTTTGCTGGATGTTATGCAGAATAACGAACCAACAACTGATAGTATGTTGATCCATGATTCGCTGGCTACCGAGCTTAACCGTTCCCTTTCAAAATTAGGCGAGCGCGACAGGGAGGTATTGGTATTATTTTACGGTTTAGGAAACAACCATACCCATACGCTTGAAGAGATAGGTGAGAAATTTATCCTTACTCGCGAAAGGGTTCGCCAAATAAAAGATAAGGCACTACAACGGATCAAACAATCATCACGCAGTGGTGCATTGCAATCATATTTGTAGGCAATTATAGCACCGGTCAAAAACCGGTGCATCTAAAAAATTTCATAGAAACAAACGCAAAGCCTGTGTCATCGCAGGCTTTTTTATTGGGTACCGCCACACAGGGCGCTTGCCCTGCGCTAATGGATGTCGCCCCTTCAGGGCTTGGGTATTTGTTATAAATTTAATAGGAAAGGGTCTAATTGCCAGCGAAAGGCAACGCCCTGCTGCGATAGTGCGCCCTGCAAATCATATCAATACGGCGACGGGCTCGTAGCCGTCCATCCTCCGTCAACAACCAAACTTTGTCCGGTTATATGCCTGGAAGCCGGAGATACGAAAAACAGCGCAGCATTGGCTATATCTCCAACCGTAGCCGGTTTACCCAAAGGTGTAATTCTCGACCAGGTTTCCATATACTCCTTATCCATCAATGTTCTTTCTGTTAAAGTAGCCCCGGGAGCAATGGTGTTAATGGTAATATTGTAGTCTGACAGCTCAACCACCAAACTCTTGGCCAGCATTTCAAGCCCGGCCTTTGTCATTCCATAGGCTGCCAGGTTTTTATGCGCCTGGTGACCGGTTACCGACGACATCAGCAATATGCTGCCGCCCGATCCCTGCTTTTTTATTTGGAGAGCTGCCTTTTGCGTTAAAAAGAACGTGCCATACAGGTTTAAATCCATTACTTGTTTTAGTGATTCCGGCTGATAATCCAAAAACTCACCGAAAGTGGTGATGCCTGCATTTGCTATCGCGACGGTAAGCTTCCCGAATTTGTCAACTGCTTCATCAACCAAATGCTGGATGAATTCAACATTTGAAACATCACCGGCAACAGCATGACAAATGCCGCCCTGTTTTTTAATTTCTGCGGACGCAGTATTAGCTAATTCCTCGTCAATATCATTAAGGATAACCGAAGTACCTTCCAAAGCAAGCTGCCGGGCAATCTCGAAACCTATCCCCTGCCCTGCCCCTGTTACAATTGCTACCTGGTCTGCAAATTTTTTGTTTGTCATTGTGAATAGTATGTATTGATCAGAAGAAAGAACCACTAACAGCAATATTAATCTTCAACCCCCTTATCTTGATTCCTGACTCTTAACTTCTTGACTCTTTCTCCCCTCAGTGCGAATCCCTCAAAACCTCGCTGCCGCTGCCGCCTTTTAAAAAGCCAAAATCAGCTCCTAAATGTGCCTGTTCAACATTTTGCTGGTACAGCCAGGTATAACCCCGGTTTGCTAATGGCTGAGCAGGTTGCAGTTGCTTCTTCCTTTCGGCAATTTCCGCATCTGAAAGTCCAATATGTAAAGTTTTATTAAACACATCAAGACTGATTAAGTCGCCATCCCGCACAATAGCAATGGTACCACCCGCGGCTGCCTCCGGCGAAACATGCAGAACCACAGTGCCAAAGCCTGTGCCGCTCATCCGCCCGTCAGAGATGCGTACCATATCAGTTACACCCTTTTCAAGCAGCTTTTTGGGGATAGCCATATTGCCCACTTCAGGCATGCCCGGATAACCTTTTGGCCCTACGTTTTTTAATACCAGTACACTGTTCTCATCAACATCAAGCAAGGGATCATCTATCCTTGCTTTGTAATCTTCAATATTTTCAAACACAATGGCTTTACCCGTGTGTTGCATCAATGTAGTGTTTGCTGCGGATGGCTTTATTACTGCCCCATTTTCGCACAAGTTCCCTTTTAAAACGGTGATGCCTGCAGCGGGGTTAAATGGTTCTTTTACCGTGGCTATCACATCCCGGTTAAAACATTCGCTGTTTTGGTAATTTTCGGCTATTGGCTTACCGCTTACCGCAATAGTTTCCCGGTTTAAAAAACTATCCAGTTCTTTCATTACAGCGGGAATTCCCCCAGCATAATAAAGATCCTCCATAAAATATTTACCGGATGGCTGCAAATTGGCAAGTAATGGGATGCCTTTAGCCGCTGTATCAAAATCGTCAATGGTGAGGTTAATGCCTATCCGGCCTGCAATAGCCAGTAAATGAATAATAAAATTGGTTGAGCCGCCAATGGCTGCATTGGTTAGTATCGCATTTTCAAATGCCTGCAAGGTAAGGATGTCCGATAGCTTCAAATCTTCCTTAACCATATCCACTATCCGCATCCCTGACAAATGCGCTAATACCTTCCTGCGCGAGTCAGCTGCAGGGATAGCTGCATTTTCTGGCAGCGAAAGCCCTAAAGCTTCTGTCATTACCGCCATTGTTGAGGCAGTCCCCATTACGGCACAATGCCCCCTGCTGCGCGACATGCAAGCCTCGGCAACATTCATTTCCGCTTCCGACATCCTTCCAGACCGCTGCGCTTCCGAAAATCGCCAAACGTCAGATGTGCCGATGTCCCTTCCCTGGTATTTGCCGGTAAGCATGGCCCCACCCGAAACAACAATAGTTGGAATATTTACGCTGCACGCGCCCATAATAAGCGATGGCGTGGTTTTATCACATCCGCAGAGCAGCACCACGCCGTCAAGCGGATTAGCCCTTATTGACTCCTCCACATCCATACTCACCAAATTGCGGTAAAGCATAGCGGTTGGTTTAATAAGCGTTTCACCAAGCGACATAACCGGGAACTCAACTGGGAAACCACCCGCCTCATAAATGCCATGCTTAACAGATTCTGCCAGTTCCCTGAAATGAGCATTACAGGGCGTTAACTCCGACCATGTATTACAGATGCCAATAACAGGTTTCCCCTTAAACTCATGTGCCGGGATTCCCTGGTTCTTCATCCACGAACGATAGATAAAGCCGTCCTTACCCGTTCTGCCAAACCAGTCGCTGCTTCTCAGCTTTTTTTCACTCATTGTTGATTTTGCGGTTTATGAATCTCAAAGTTATATTTTTAATTGTAGAATAGACAAGACATCAAGGGTACGAGGTTTTTAAAATTCCGATTTTTATTTAAGTCTTCGTATCTTTATTCCCGGAATGAAAAATATCCGGACCCATAATTATCAAAACTTATTTTCAAAATGGCTTTTTGCTGCCGTTTTGCTGCTGAGTTTTTTTACTTTTTCGGGATTAGTTGTTCAAACCCAGGTAAAGCCCAATGCCACGCAAACAACTTTGCTGCAAAGCGCCCCAGGCCGGGCTGTAAAAAGCATTGCTTATAAAAGAGCCTTAGTACACACAAAAAACAAACTCAATACACTTTCTTTTTTCAGTATATCCTCAATAAATTTGAGTGAGATTCACAACGGGAAAGCAAATGTGCAACTAACTTATTATCGTGCACTCAACATCCTCAGCCTGCAAACCTTCTTTTTTTATCAGCATAAAACCATCCCGCAAAACACAAGCGACGATCCTGCTATCGCTTTAGTGTAATCCTTCTTTTTAACCGCCTTGCGGTAAAATCCATTTATTAAGCTGCTGAAGCGCATTCGGCACCATCAATTATTTTTAACAATAAGCATATGAAATATCTAAAAAAGGTAGTGAGGCTTTGCGCCCTGGTCCTTTTTATGATACTTGCAGTTGCAGGTATCGGCATATTCGGGGTAGCCCCAATATTAAGTAAAGACAGGAAATTATTTGCAGATATAGAATTGGTAACAGAACAAAGTGAAAAAGGAAATACAGAAAATACCGGGCAGGAAAATCTAAAATTTTAAAACATCAAAACTCTGTGCCTCTATATGTTTCTTTCCGTGTACTCTGTGGTTAGTTTTTTACCCCGGAGTTCACGGAGGGATGCGCAAAGCAGCGCTGAGAAAATCAAATTTATATCTTCAGTTTTAATCCACATATTAGTAAATGAAAAAATACTATATCCTTATCATTCTTTTCTTCGCCGCATTGATAGGCTCAGCAATTAACCCGCATGATTATTTTACCTGGATCCTGGAGGTTTTTCCGGCAATCATCGGTTTTATAGTTTTGCTTGTAACCTTCAAACGGTTCAGGTTTACCTATTTAACTTACTGCATGATTTTGATCCATTGCTGCATATTATTTGTAGGCGGACACTATACTTATGCAATGGTCCCGTTGTTTGATTGGGTTAAGGAAGTTTTTCATCAAAGCCGTAATAACTATGATAAGCTTGGCCATTTTGCACAGGGATTTGTTCCCGCAATGATAGTGCGTGAAATTTATATCCGTCAAAATATCATTCAAAAGAAAACATGGATCCCGTTTTTGACGATAGTAGTTTGTATGAGCATCAGCATGTGCTATGAATTTTTAGAATGGTTTGTTTCGGTTGCTTCAGGCTCATCCGGCGATTCGTTTTTAGGCACCCAGGGCGATGTTTGGGATACACAATCAGATATGCTTTTTGCAACAATCGGTGCAATTTGCATGGTTTCCTTTTTCTATAAACTACAGGATGGAAATATCAAAAAACTCCAGGCTAACTAAAATTCATAATCCTGTTGTAACATTTAGTATTAAGTCTGTTCTAAAGTTAACTGCCCAAATAAAGTTGTAGTTATAAGGACAAACTCCTAGTTTTAACTGTAATTAACTGACCCAATTATCATAAAACAAAAAAATGAAGCACTTTTACTTTAAACCAATCTTTGCTGCGCTGATGCTGGCCAGCGTAAGTCTTTATGCGCAACAGGAAGTTGTTGATACCGCAGCATTCAGTAAGATCAGGAAAGCTGAAATGACAAATTCACACATTCCTACCATCGCTCATTATATTACCGACGTTTCAGGACCGCGTTTAACCAATTCTCCCGGCTATAAAAGAGCAGGCATGTGGGCCGTTGAAACCATGAAAAAATGGGGAATGGCAAATACAGCAATGGAGCCATGGGGCGATTTTGGTAAAGGATGGGAAATTGAAGATTTCAGCATCTCGTTAAAGGCGCCATACTCGCAGTCAATTACCGCATACCCTGAACCATGGAGCGGCAATACCAAAGGCGAGATCCGCGGCGAGGTTGTTATATTACCACAGGCAAACGCTATGGATACGGCTTACATAATTAAGCACTCAGCCGATTTTAAAGGAAAATTTGTTTTGGTGGTAGCAGGTGCACCCGCCTATGAGCCCGATTTTAAACCATCGGCAGAGCGTTTGGCAGATACCGCACTGGCTAACATGAAAGATACCTATATGCTGAGCAGGGAAGTATTAGAGGGTTACCTTAAATATTTTAACATCATTAACAGGGTACCTCAATTAATCCAAAAATCAGGAGCGTTGGCAATTATAACCTCAGGCGGTGAAAACAGGAACGGAACCGTGTTTGTACAAGGGCTTATGGGATATAAAACCAACACTAGCGAAAGTGTGGTTAAAGTAGCAATAGCTTCTGAAGATGCGCAGCGGATAAAAAGGCTGATCGCATCGGGCCAAAAGGTTGAGCTAAACTTAAATGTAAAGGCTAAATTTAACGACTCGGACATAAAAGGCTACAACGTTGTTGGCGAAATACCGGGAACCGATCCTAAACTAAAAGCACAGCTGGTAATGCTTGGCGGCCATATGGACGCATGGGCATCATCAACCGGGGCAACCGATAACGGAGCCGGCTGTATTGTAATGCTTGAAGCTGTACGCCTGCTTGATTCGCTGGGCTTAAAACCAAAACGCACCATCCGCATAGCTTTATGGGGCGGCGAAGAGCAGGGCCTTTTAGGATCATACGGTTATGTTAAAAACCATTTCAGGGGAGTTGACCTTGCTTTAAAACCAGAGCAGGCTAAAGTATCGGCCTATTTTAACCTTGATAATGGGACCGGCAAGATCCGCGGTATTTTTGCACAGGATAACACTGCCATAAAACCAATATTTGAAGAATGGTTTAAACCATTTGCCGACCTTGGCGCAAGCACGGTAACACTTAAAAACACAGGCTCAACAGATCATCTTTCGTTCGACTGGGCAGGTATCCCGGGTTTCCAGTTTATCCAGGACCCTATTGATTATGAAACCCGTACTCACCACAGCAATATGGATAATTACGATCACCTGAAAATTGAAGACCTGAAACAAGCTGCTATTATAGTAGCGTCGTTTGTTTACCAGGCCAGCAACCGCACTGATCTGTTACCACGCAAACCTTTAGAAAAAGGAACATTTGTATTCGACGGATTATAGGATTTAAATATCATCATAATACAAAGAAGCCGCCTCATAGATTAACAGGGGGCGGCTTCTTTATTTAATTGGATTTTCTATTCAGCTGCGGCGGCTTCATTCACTATGCTTTCGGCAGCCTGGGTTAAAGCTACATCTGTGGCCTTTTCATTATTAAGAGTTTGCTGCAACAGTTCGGCAACATCGGTGTGTCCCATTGTTTCTGCAAAAGTCCTTAGTGAGCCGTAAGTGGCTATTTCGTAATGCTCAACTTTTTGCGCGGCAAGTATCAAACCTGCGTCCCGAGTATGCGTACCCTTTTCAGTATCCTCTAATATACCGGCTGCTTCAGCCAGCAGACCTTCCATCGCATCGCATTTTTTTGCTACTGCTTTTTCATCCAGCAGTGCAAACACCTGTTCAAGCCTGTCAATGTGCGTTTGGGTTTCGCCGGTATGTTTTTTAAATGCTGCAGCAAGATCACTACTGGTTGCTGCCTTCTGCATTTTTGGTAAAGCTTTTACCAGGTGTTTTTCGGCCCAGTAAATGTCTTTCAATTCATCAACAAAGAATTTATGAAATTCTGAGTCTTCCATTTTGCCGGTTAAACCGGCACGCCCTCTGTTCGGTGTGTTAGTTTCCATGTTATTTAGTTTTAAATGGTTATTTGTGTAATAAAATAACCAAAAACATTTCCCCTTGTTTTAACTTTTAATATATAATTTTTCTATTAAAAACATAATATCACAAAAACAAATAACTATATTAACTCTGAATGAAAGCCATTTAAAATATTTTAACTTTTTTTAAGTAACTGTGTAGCGCTATCTATTTTTCATCCGTAATGTTCATTATAAATTATAGAGGAATATAGATTATGAAAAACTTTAAAACCCTTTCAAAAAAATTAGTAGCAGGGATCAGTGCCGTTTGCATGCTATCTTTTGTGCTGTCGTCATGCTTAAAAGGCAGCAGCTCTAACACGCCGACTCCACCGGTAGCGTTATTGTCTGTTGTCCAGGATTCTCCCGGGCAGCCGGCTTTGGATTTTTCAATTAATGGCAACAGGGTTAATGCAAGTGCAATAAATTACGGAGGCTTTCTTGATTATTTCCAGGCTTATGCCGGCCAAAGAACATTTCTGTTTAGCAAAAATGGAGTAGGAACAACCGTTCTTAGCGATACCGCAACGCTAAAACAAAACGTGGCTTATACATTATGCCTGGTTAACCTGCCAAGCACCCCGCAATTTTTATTGCTTAAAGATACAATTGCGCAGCCTGCCTCAGGTAATGCCGCTTTACGCTTTGTAAATTTAAGCCCTGATGCTACCGCTGTTGATTTTGCTGTAAAAGATGGTGATGTGTTTGTGGCAAACAAAAGCTTTAAGGGATTCTCAACTTTTAAACCAATTATAGGAAAGTCCTATTCATTTGAGATCAGGAAAGCCGGAACATCTACCGTGCTGGCATCATTAAGCAATGTTACCTTAAATAGCGGTTTTGTGTACACTGTTTATTTACGCGGCCTTGCTGCTGCAACAGATGCAACAAAACTGACTGCCGATTTAATTACCAATGCTCATCCTTCTTATAATTAATTTAGGGATTAATTATTTATTTGGTCGAAACCCGCCCTGGTGGCGGGTTTCTTTTTTACCATGATTTACTCTTTCTACTGTAACTTTTTCGCGTCAAATAAACTTAACAGCTATAATTTTAGCATATTTAAGTGTTTAAGATGCAAGAATCTAGAAGAGAAGCAAGAAGTCAAGAGTCAGGAATCAAGATAGAGAAAAAGAAAATTTATCTGATGGATCTCGATTCTTATGTCTTTCTTGATTCTTGACCTCTTGATTCTTGCATCTTTGTTTTTGCATCTTCCTTTACCAACAAGCTATGAAGAAACTTTTACTGTCCGCATTTATTTTATTCGTTGTTTATAATGTATCGGCTCAAAGTGTCAAAAAAAAGCCGCTTGATCATACTGTTTATGATGGCTGGCAAAGTATTGATAATGAGCATATCAGCAATAATGGCAAATGGATAATATACGTAATAAAGCCGCAGGAAGGCGATGCTCAGCTTGTAATAACCGATGCGAAAAACAGCAGTAAATTCCGGGTACAAAGAGCTGATACCGCCCGCATTACCGCCGATTCAAAATATGCGGTAATGCTGATCAAGCCATTTTTTAAGGACATTCGCCAGGCTAAGATCAAAAAGAAAAAGCCTGCCGAGTTTCCTAAAGATACATTAGGTATAATTACACTTGGTGAAAACAATGTAGAAAAAATACCGGCTATCAGATCATTCAAAATAGCTGAAAAAGCGCCTGTAGTTGCCTACCTGTCTCCTGCCGATACGTTAAAGAAACCGGCAGCTGCCGATACTTCAAAAAAAGCAATTGCCAGCACAATAGCCCCACCTACCCGCGAAGGTGCCGAGCTTTCTGTAAAACAATTGCTTACCGGTAAAACCCGTTCATTTCAATATGTTACCGAGTACCAGCTTACAAAAAATGGTAAGCTGCTGGCCTTTGCGGTTACAGCTCCAAAAAAATCAAAACGTGTAAAATCGGGACTCTATGTTTATGATATTGATAAGGATACTTTAAAAATGGTAAGTACAGGCAGGGGAAATTACCGCAGCCTTGTTTTTGATGACGCAGGTAAACAACTTGCCTTTACAGCAGAAAAAAATGCGGAGAAGGCGCTCGTAAAACCTTTTAAGCTTTATTATTACAATAGCCTGAAAGATAGCGCCGAAGCCATTGCGGCGCCTAACTCATTGAGCATGCCAGATAAATGGGCGGTAAGCGGTGATGGTAAGGTATATTTTAGCAAAAGCGGCGGCAGCCTGTTTTTTAGCACCGCGCCTATTCCAAAACCAATTGATACCACCATAGTTGATTTTGAGGTAGCAAAGCTGGACATCTGGAATTATAAAGACGATTATTTACAACCCCAGCAATTAAAAAATTTGCAGCGCGAATTAAGGCGTGGTTACCTTGCTGTTATAAGACCGGTTTCGGGCGATAAAAAGCTTACCCAGTTGGGCGATATAGATATGCGGGATATTTTAGTGCCTGATAATACCGACGCTGGCTTTGTTTTAGGTTTAACAGATACGGGTGCACGGGTACAAAGCCAGTGGGAAGGCGGATCAGGCCAGGAAGCTTATTTAATAAATACCCGAACTGGCGGCAGGGTGCGTATAAATGACCGGTTAAAGGCGCGATACAGCATTTCGCCGGATGGTAAGTATGTTGTTTGGTTTGATGTAAAAGACCAAAACTGGCACAGCTATTCAATTGCAACCGGTAAAAAAATAAATTTGACAGCCAGTACCGGCGTTAAAATGGGCGAAGAGGAGAATGATGTTCCTGATGATCCGTCGCCCTATGGTATTTCGGCATGGGAGCAGCATGATAAAAACGTATTGATCTATGACCGTTACGATATCTGGAGCATTGACCCCGCTACCGGTAATGCGCTTAATTTAACAAAAGGTATTGGCAGAAAGAATAAGATCATCTTCCGTTACAATTATACAGATCCCGAACAAAAATTTATCCCTGCCAAAACAATGCTTTGGTTAATTGTTCAAAACGAAGGCAACAAGCAATGGGGGTATTATAAAAAAGAGCTGGGCAGTGATGCAGCACCCGAAAAGGTCATCATGGCGGCTAATGGATACAGCGGACTGCAAAAAGCAAAAAATGCAGCCGATTTTATCTACACCAAATACAGTTACCGGCAATCGCCAGATGTGTATGTATCATCCGACCTAAAGAAAGAAACCCGCTTAAGCGCCACCAATCCGCAGCAGTCTCAATACAACTGGGGCACTGCCGAGTTGGTTGAATGGACCACCCCCAAAGGCTATCATTCCAAAGGCATATTATACAAACCGGAAGATTTCGACCCTACAAAAAAATATCCGATGATTGTTTATTTTTATGAAAAGCTGTCGGATGGGCTTTACAATTATATTCCTCCTGCTCCTACACCGTCGAGATTGCCTATCTCGTTCTTTGTAAGTAATGGTTATTTAGTATTTGCACCGGATATCAGCTATCAGACCGGGCACCCCGGGGCATCAGCGGTTGAGTTTGTTAACTCGGGGGTTGAAGCTTTGAAAAAGAATGCATGGGTTGATGCTGCGCACATAGGCATCCAGGGACAAAGCTGGGGTGGCTACCAGGTGGCCTATTTAATTACCCAAACCAATATGTATGCTGCAGCATGGGCCGGTGCGCCGGTTGCCAATATGACCTCGGCTTACGGCGGCATCCGCTGGGAAACCGGTGTTAACCGGCAGTTCCAGTACGAAAAAACACAAAGCCGCATTGGCGCTACCCTTTGGGAAAAGCCGGAGCTTTACATAGAAAACTCACCGTTGTTCCAGTTGCCAAAAGTAAAAACCCCTGTAATGATCATGTCTAACGATGCTGACGGGGCCGTGCCGTGGTACCAGGGGATCGAGATGTTTACTGCCTTACGCAGGCTTGGCAAACCAGTTTGGCTGCTACAATATAATGGCGAAGCGCATAACCTTGTTCAAAGGCAAAACCGCAAGGATATCTCTATCCGCGAGCAACAATTTTTCGATCACTTTTTAAAAGGCGCACCTATGCCTGTCTGGCTTGATAAAGGTGTACCAGCTATAGATAAAGGGAAAGACTGGGGGTTTGAGCTGGAGAAGTGAGAAAGCTCATAGTTGATGGTTCATAGCCGAAAAGAAAGAAAAACTTACGAAGTTTTGAAACGGCAAAGCCCTCAACGAGGCCTTTAAAAACATAAAACTTCGAGTTAAACTTCGTAAGTTTAATATCCATAAACCCATTATTTATCTTCTTTAATTGTCTTTAGGCCTTTTGTCCAGCGGGCTAATTGTTTAAACATTAGGCTTGCTGCTGTATTTAACTTTTCATCGGCCACAAATTGGTTTTCCTCATTAATGAACTGGTGCAGCATCGGGATGTTTACCATTTCGCCAAGTGATACTGTTTTTAATGATAACAAGTCTGATTTAAGGCTCATAACGGCTCTTACACCGGCAAATGGCCCTGCGCTATAGCTCACAATTCCGGCAGGTTTATAGGCCCATTCATGTACCAGGTATTCCAGCGCATTTTTTAATGATGCAGGGTAGCTGTAATCATATTCGGCGGTAACAAAAATAAAGGCATCGGCTTCTTCAATTTTTGCGCTCCATTGTTTGGTATGCGCATGTTCGTACTGGCGCATAATGGGATGAATGGCCTCGTTCATTACTGGCAGGTTAATTTCACCCAGGTCAAGCAGCTCCACTTCAAAGCCATGACTTTTTGCCACTTCAGTTACCCAGCCGGCAACTATCGGCCCCTTACGACCCGGCCTTACTGTTGAGGATATTATTTTAAGCTTATACATTCTTTTTCTTTTATAAGCGCAAATATATTACATGTTTAAACATCTATTATCCTGCTAAAGTAAATTTTGTATCAACCCCACGTTTTGCCATTCTGAACACCTATCCTATAGAGATAACACCAACAAAACCGGGAATGACTAACAACCAACGCTCTACCCCTTCACAGGTTCAATAAAGATCTGTTTTATCCGTGGGAAATCTTTTTGGATGGTTTTGGTGATACGTTCAATAGCATCTGTGATCTGTAGGGTGGTCAGGTTATCTTTAAAAACAGTGTTTAGCTGCAATAACACTTCTTCGGGCGACATATAGGTGCTGAAATGTTTTTTCACTTTTATTACAGCTTCATCGGCTTGTGCAAGCTGGATTACTTTTTTAAGCGTTTTGCGACTGGTAGACTCGCCCAGTAAAAGGCTTTTACTTTCACGTACCAATACACCTGATATGGCGATCAATATAATACCTATCAGCACGGATGCTATGCTGTCATAGTAAGGATTATTGTACAAATGGCTTAAAAACACGCCTAAAAAAGCTACTATCAAACCTAATATATCACCTACATCTCCCAAAAGCACAATTATTACTGAAGGATCTTTGGTTTGTTTTACCGCCTTCCAAAAGGAAACATTGCCGCGTTGCTTGTTAAAAGCCTTAAAGGCCCAATACAATGATATGGATGTAAATATGAATGCTATGCCTAAAACACTATAATCCCAGGCCTCATTACCGTCAAGCACTGGGTGCTGAATCCTCACTATGCCCTGGTAAACGGAAACACATCCGCCTAAAACAAAGATCATGAGCGAAACGATGAACGACCAGAAATACAGCTCTTTCCCATATCCAAACGGGCGGCTCAGATCAGCTTTGCGGGCACTGTTTTTTATCCCCCAAATCAACAAAACCTGGCTCACGGCATCAATTACCGAATGAATTCCCTCCGAGATCATGGATGAGCTGCCTGTAAACGCCGCCGCAGTAAATTTTGACGCCGCAATAAGCAGATCAACAGCTAAAGAGATGTAAATAAATACGTTTGATTTCATCCTTGTGATTACAACAAGGTTTTAGGCAATTAGTTGGCGAAGCCTGAATATTAGTTTAACCCAAACCGTCTATATCAATCACCTGTATTAATCCCCAAACCAATGCCAAATGACTAACGACTAATGACTAATGACTAATGACTAATGACTAATCCCCCTCCTCTCCCTTTACAAAAAACTGTTTATTAAAGTTCACCAGGTACAATTCGGTTACCGCCCGGGTACAGGCGGTATAAAACCAGCGGAGAAAATCGGTATTTACCATTTCTTCTGTAAGGTAACCCTGGTCAATAAACACGGCGTCCCATTGACCGCCCTGGGCTTTATGACAGGTAATGGCATAGGCAAACTTTATTTGCAGGGCGTTATAATAGGGATTAAGCTTCAACTCGTTCCATTTGGCACGCTTGTTTGGGATATGGTCATAATCTTTCATCACCTCCAGGTAAAAGCGCTTCTGATCATCGGGCAGCAACGCAGGGGCTTCGGAGTAAAGCGTATCCAGCATTATCTTACAATCAATCACCGGGTCTTCGGCATAATCAATAAACTCCAGTTGCACATCAGCGAAGCGGAAACCGTACATATCTTCAAATCTTCGTACTTTTTTTATCCGGGCAATATCGCCATTGGCAATAAAACCGGTGCTGCTTTCCTCCTTTTCCTGCATCCAGAAATAGTTATTCTTTACCACCATTACCTGGTCGCCCCCGGTTAACTCTTCCTCGCGATATAAAATGCGGTTCCTGATTTGCTTATTATAGGCATTGGCATTTTTGTTCGAGCGGCAAATTATCAGCGTATTATCGTTACCATACTTGTTATATGCATAGTTAAGGCCTTCCTCCAGCATATCGCCGCCCATGCGATAAACATCCTTATAACCTTTGGTAATTATCTGGGGCATTTTCTCTTTCCCCCTGCGGATAATATCACGCACACGGGTAACATTGAACAAAATGCCCGAATCTTTTTGCTGGCGCAGCACATCCGTAAGCTCGTAAGTAAAAATATCAAGCCCAAATCTGTCCTTCACCAACTTAGGGTTTAACGCCGGACTATCATCCGACCCCACAGGTGGTAGCTGGGCCGTATCGCCAACCAGCATCAACTTACAGTTTTTAGTATTGTAGGTATAGTTTATAAGATCGTAAAGTAATGATGATTTGTTGCCAATACCAATATCATCCGAGATCATGGAAGCTTCATCAACAATAAACAAGGTATTTTCAGCCAGGTTATCTCCTATCAAAAATCCTTCATCAACATTGACTGCTGATTTTTTACGGTAGATCTTTTTATGGATAGTAAAAGCCTTTCGCCCGGAATATGCTGTAATAACCTTTGCCGCACGCCCGGTTGGAGCCAGCAAAACATACTTAAAATTATAGCTGCGCAAGGCCTTTACCAATGCGCTTACTATGGTAGTTTTACCCGTACCTGCATACCCTTTCAATATAAAACACTCGTCGCCATTATCGCTCAGCAAAAACTCATGCAGCTTGCCAAACAGTTCCAGCTGTTGAGGTGTGGCTTCGTGAGGAAATGCTTTTTGGATATGGTCTGACACAGGTTGATTGAGTTAACTAAGTTGGATTGAGTTGAATAAGTTAAGAAGGCAAATTTATGAATTAATTAATGAGTGGTGCCATGAAGAATTGGGCAGAATAAAACACAATTATGAGGCTTACAGTTGAAAAATAAAGCGTGCTTATGGAACTAACCGGCTTAAAATCAACGTAACTATTCCGCTGTCTTTTCGTAAAAGCACTAATGAATGATTTTCAAATACCCGATAACCTGTCCGTATGAAAAAAATTTATCTCGAATTCCTGAGAGGAATTTCAACCGTATTTATCCTGGGATGGCATATGGCTTTCCTGGCCCCTACAGGTCATCCAACCAGGCTTACGGCCTATTGGGGTACTGATGCATTAATAATGTTTTTTATGCTTTCGGGCCTTGTAATTAATCTTTCCGAAAGTAAAAAGCCAAAGTCAACTAAAGCATTTCTAAGCAACAGGTTTATCCGGATCTATCCGCAATTTATTGTAGGTATGCTGTTAGCGTTTGTAGCGCTTTATGTTACAAATACAGCTTTCCCGTCCTTAAAAACCATTATAGGTAACTTTTTTATGGTAAGTACCATGAAAGATTATATGGGCTATGTTGTACCGAGTATTCAGAGTAACCTTCCCGTATGGTCGCTCTCATTTGAAGTGGCCTTTTATGTTCTGTTTGCATTTACCATTGGCCGCTATCAAAAAAAGGCCATACTTTATTGGTTTATACTTTCCCTTATCTCCATACCGCTTTATTTTTTCAGGCTTGAGCGGGATGTTTTAACCCATATTATAGCCGTATTCGCATTTTCATCAGTATGGATAGTAGGTTATTACATTTACCAATACCGCGATTATTTTTATGCCGAGAAATATACAGTCCTTTTCGGGCTTGGCATCCTGCCTTTAATTTCGAGGATGCAATTTTCTCCCAATTTCTACGATCCTTTAAAGTATTTCATCTTTTCCATATTTGCCATTCCTTTTTTCAGGTATTGCTTACAATTACCTCCGGCAGGCAAAAAAACAAAAATGATCTACTTAATAATACCGCATACCATTTTTGTTATCGCTGCACTTACAATACGTTATATGCCTTTAAAAAATGCTATAGTGTACAGTACCTTCCCTTATGTTTATATGGGGGTTGGCTACCTTATTGATGTATTAAAAATAAAAGACAGGCTGATAAATTTTATAAGTAAATCAGGTGCTATTATGGGTAAATATTCCTATTCATTATACATTAGCCATTACACTATCCTCTTTATTTTTTCGAAATTAATTCATAATGTGTTGATTTATGCGCTTGTTAGTTTACCTATTATTTTAATAATTGCTTACGGCCTCGAAAGCTGGTTTCAGCCTGTTGTAATGAAGTACTTTAAGAAACCTAAACAACCGGACACGCTGGCTAAGGGGCATGATTTACGCCTGCCCACAGTGTCCGTTCATGCGGTAAGCAACACTTAAAAAGCAAGTTATTGGTATATTTAGCGAAAACAACATCCTTATTAATAATACAGATAGCAAATAACAAAAAATAGTTACTTTTGCTTATCTGCATGAGCGACAATAACAACTATACCGATAATAACTTTAACCTGTACCAGGCTTACAGTTATACTTTATTATTACAGCTTGAGGCTACTTCATTTAGTTATGCGGTTGTTAATGACACCCACTTACTGGTTTCGGCCCAAAACTGCGATCTGCAGGAGCTTACCCAGCCCAGGGCATTAAACGATCTGTTATCGGCCACTTATAAAAAAATCATTATTGGTATGCCTGCTTCCGGGCTAACCCTTGTCCCAAATAGCTTATTCAGGGAAGAGCAGGTTTCAGGCTTTGCCCGTTTTTTGGATGTGAAAGATAATGAAAAGGTTTTTGCTCAAACACTTGATGACGTAAACGCCATCATTTATAAAACGAATGAAAACCTGGTTTCCGCTGTAGAGAAATTTGGTTTGCAAAATACGGTTTATACCGCCAAAGGATGGATAAAAGCTATAGCCAAAAGCAGCCCGCCAAACAATAATTTATATCTCGAGATTAGTAAGGACAAGGTACAATTCCTATACTTTGCGTTAAATACACTGCGCTTTTATAATACATTCGACTTTAAAAATGAAGATGAGCTGGCTTACTTTACATCTTTTGTAGCCGACGAGCTTAGTTTAAAACCCCAATTTATCACCCTTTTTGTAAGTGGTGACGTTGCTGCAGGCGATAAAAACCTGAGCAGGCTGGCCTACTTTTTCCCAAAAATTGAATTGAACGAGCTAAAGGTGCTGGAATTACCCGGTCAAATGGCTTCACATAAATTCCTGGCTCTTGCCGCTTTATCACTATGCGGATCATCGGAGGCAGTTTAAAAGGGTTACGGCTTAATCCGCCAAAAAACTTACCGGTACGCCCCACTACCGATATGGCCAAAGAAGCTCTGTTCAATATCCTGCAAAACAAAATTGAATTTGAAGGTATTAAGGTACTCGATCTGTTTAGCGGTACCGGCAACATCTCTATGGAGTTTGCCTCAAGGGGGGCTGAGCAGGTAATATCTGTCGACCGCAGTATTCATTGTGTACATTACCTTAAAGATGCTGCCCGCCAGCATGGCTTAACCAGTATTAAAGCATTTAAGGATGATGTTTTTAAATACCTGCAGCTGGAAACGGAGCAGTTCGACCTGATATTTGCTGATCCGCCTTACGACATGAACATGATCCCCGAGATCCCGAAGATCATATTTGATAAAAACCTGCTGCTACCTGGTGGCTTACTGATTGTTGAGCACCAGTCCATGCAAAATTTGAGCAATCATCCAGCGTTTAGCGAGCAACGAAAATATGGTCATTCATCATTTTCGTTTTTCAACAATTAAATGTAACTTAAAAGCAAAATTAGGAGTATAAAAGGCTTTACTAATTTACTTTAAAATCATACCCCCTGATGATTAAACCCGGACCTGGAAACATGCAGTTAAAGGATAACACTAAATATTTACTAGCCTGTATTGTTATGATACTGGCTGCCTTTGTGCAGTGTTACAGAACAGTACATGACCTTCACTGGGCAAGCGAGCCCGATTTTGACCGTGACATAGCGTATATTCATAGTACGCTTAACGGCAATTATGGCCAGGATCCCAATATAGCGGGTCAGTACATGTGGTATAATCCAATGCTTTTTTTGTTCGAAACGTTAATTGTAAAACTCACAAGTATTCCCATAAACATTGTTGTTGCACGTGCCGGGGCATTTATAAACCTGCTTAGCCCTATCGCATTTTTCTTTATGGCCGTAAAACTTTTTGATTTTAGAGTTGGCCTGGCGGCTTTGCTCTCATTTTTATTTTTGGTAAATGGTAATTTACCATGCTGGGGCGGGGCTACTTATTCACCATGGCTTATTTCTGATACTTTTTCACAGTTTTTATTTTACATAAGCATATTCTTTTGCTACAAGGCATTTGCCGAACAAAAGCTATTTTGGTTTATAATGTTAGGCGCCTCCATCGGCTTAACCTTTCTTGGCCATTCGGCGCCAGTTTTTATTATTATTTTAATAATGATCTCTATCCAGGGGCAAAGGGTTATTAAAGCTTTAATAGCGAAGGAGTATCCTGCCATTGGCAAATTCTTTCTGCAAGGGCTTGTGACCATAATCCCATTTATCATATTCGCATTTCCCTTTCTTTATTATGTTTACGGTAAATATCATTTCCACTTTATCAACCGCGAAATTTTGGAATGTGCCCCAGGCATCTTTGCACGAAAGGAAACGTTAACATTGCTTAAGTTAAATATTACCTTTTCCTTACCAATTTCAGTTATTGGCCTGGTATGGTTTTATAAAAAATTCGAGAACCCAACTCTTCGCAAAATAGTTTGGAACTGGTTTTTCATCTGCCTTGTTATGTATGTTTATGAATCGGCAGTACCTACAGCAAACCATATTTTACATATTAAACTTCCGGATACCATACCTGCATTTCACTATTTCTTTTACCTGAAAGCTTTGCAGTCTGTTTTCTTTGGATTTGGGTTTGTATTCCTGTTATCCAAATTAGTGCAATGGATAAACAGTTTAAAGAAAAAAAATCTCACAGTTAACTTTTCAAATAGTCTGGTTATTATATGCGTATTACTATATGCTCTTTTTTACTACCCCATTTATAGTAAACGGGCAGATTTTGTTGATTTAAGGGAACAAGCCATCCAAAAAGGAAATGAAAAGGATAAGATAGACGTATACAATTTTATCATAAAAAACATCCCGCTTGATAATGTTCTTTTATGTGAGCACGGATTATCGCTTTTCCCGGTGATGCCCACAGGTATAAAAATGGTATCCGTTGAAACCTTTTTCTCCAATCCTTATATCAGCTACATACAACGCGAAAGTGATAGGAATAAAATGCTAACATACCTGAGCTTAGGCGCACCGGATGATGCTGCAAAGTTATTTAATGATTATAAAGTGAGCCTGATTTTATTAACAAACCAGGACTATGCAAAGTATAAAACCCCTGCTTTTGCTACGGATAAGGTGATCTTTAAAAATGGTTCCTATACGCTGATGTCATTTGAGATCCGTAAGGCGGATATTATGGCACAAAATCTATAACGCATATTGGTAACCTGTCTGGCGCAAGACGTGAAGCATCGCGTCTCTACAATATTTTATGTTTTGTTATTTTCTGAAAGGTTTAAAGAATGCTTTTGTACCAAGCGCAAGCATTGCCTTATCACCGCTTGAATCGCCGTAGCAATAGATCTCATCATATTCCGGCAGATTGAACTCAGCCCTTATCCTTACGGCTTTTTCCTCCGCATTATTATTAATGCCATCAATATAACCGGTGAGCGCCCCATTAGCTGCTTGCAGTTTGGTGGCTATTAAGCCCAGGCCATTTGCATCGCTCCATTTTTTTATCCAGTTTACAGGTGAGGCTGATACCACAACAACCTCAAACCCTTCATCTTTTAGCCGTTTTATCTCTTCTAAGGCGCCAGGACGGATCATTGCAGGTAATGCATTATCAATAAATTGATCGCAGCCAAGCTGAAAGGATTTAAGGTCCATCCCCTTAAAAAAATGGCTAAGCATCCGCTCTTTTGCGGCCTGGTTTGATACCAGCTTCATTTTAAGCGCAACAAGAAAAGGCGCATTCAGCAAAAAACCGGCATAAAAACCAGCCTTGCCTTTTTGGTGCTTAATCACTTCAAGCAAGGTATCTTTTGTGGTGATAGTGCCGTCGAAATCAAAAAAAGCTATTTTCTTCACAGTTTCATTTTTTTAAATTGAAACTCAGGAATGTTTTTAATGATGAGCATTATGTATCGCCAAAACCATTTTACATAAATGGTATTTTTCTTTTTTGTAAAGCCGCTATAAACAATATCAGCAACTTCTTCCGGTGTTGATGTAAGCGGTTTGGGCAATGGTATGTTTTCGGTCATCCGGGTATAAACAAAGCCGGGCTTAACTGTCATCACATGCACATTATCTTTAAAACATTTATTTCTTAATCCGGCCAGATAAGCGGTAAATGCAGCTTTTGAGCTCCCATAAATTAGCTTGCTGGCCCTGCCCCTGTCGCCAGCTACCGAGCTGATCCCAATTATTGAGCCTTTTTGCTGCCCGATATAATGTTTGGCTGCAATATTAAGGATTGATACCGCGCCTGTATAATTGGTATTTATCATCCCCTCAGCAAGCGCCCAGTCATTAAAGGCATCTTCCTCTTCATACATAGTACCGAATATGGTGATAGTTACATCGGGTTTTAAACCGGCGAAGAAAGCAGCATGGGTATTATATTGAAGCGCATCAAAAGCATATAAGCCGCAATTAACCTTGTAGCGGATCTCTATATCAGATTTAAGCGGTTCAAGCTGTGCCGGGGTACGGGCAGCCAATTGTATATTGTAACCACCGGCTGCAAATTTTTTTGCTATCGCGATGCCGATATCAGATGTTGCGCCAAGTATAAGTACGGTTTCCATGTATAATTATTTTATATCTGTTAGTAATAAACGGTCAGACTGGGCAGACCTGATCTTTCCATCCGGGTTATATTTTTTTACAATGCTTTTAAATTTTTCCAGCTCAGGGTAATTAGCCAGCATCCCCGGTTTCATGCGGGCGTCTTTGGTTATATAAATCCTTCCGCCATATTTTAGCACTATTTCGTCCAACTCGTCCAAAAACTCAAGCACGCCACTTCTCAGGGGGAAATCAAGCGCAAGCGTATAGCCTTCCCTGCAAAACGAGATCATGCTTTCCTGTTTGCCAAGCGCTTTAAGCACGGTAAGAAATGATCCCATGCCCTTGTCGCTTATCCGGTTGAGTATTTCTACCAGGCCCTGCTTAGCTTCAAGCGGCAACACAAACTGGTACTGCACAAAACCATTTTTTCCATACATTCTGTTCCAGTTATTTATAGCATCAAGCGGATAAAAAAAAGAGTCGTACAAAACAACTGAGTCAATCTCTTTTTTAAAGTTCTTAGTATAGTATAAAAAATTAAAAGCCCTTACAGTAAATGTATTTAATACCCATGATGGCAGGTTGAATGGAAAATTCAGCATCTTTTTTGCAGGGAGCTGAAACGGGTTCTTCTTTTGTTCGTCATTAAGCTCGTTTAAAGTGGCATGCTCACCAACTGTTAAAATACTACGGCCAAACTGTTCACCTTTTTTAAGGCAGTCAATCCAGGCAACTGTATAGCTAAAGTCCTGGTATTTTTCAAAAAGTAAAAGCAGCTCATCAAGATTTTCGGCCTTAATTTGCTTTTGCTTTATGTAAGAAGTATTAATTTTTTTAAGCCTGAATTTTACGCGGGTTACAACCCCTGTTAAGCCCATGCCTCCGCAGGTAGCTTCAAACAGATCGGCATTTTCACTGGCAGTGCAGGTAACAACCGCGTTTGATGCAAGCCTCACATCCATATCAATAATATACTTTGAGAAAGAGCCTTCCTTACGATGATTTTTCCCATGCACATTACTGCCCACAGCACCACCTATGGTAATTAATTTAGTACCCGGGGTAACCGGCAAAAACCATCCCTGTGGCACAATTACTTCTAATACCTGGCTTAAAGTAATCCCTGGCTGGCATTCAAAAACACCATTAACGGTGTCAAAAGAAAGGATCTTATCGTATTTTAATGTCGAAATAGTTCTTTCGCCAAGTGAGGAGTCGCCATAGCTACGACCATTACCACGCGGAATAAATGGCAGCTCATCCTCAATTAAAGGCGCAAGCTGGTCTGTAAAAACAAAGCTGTCTTCCTTACTTTCTATAACCGGGTAATTACCCCAACCCGACAGCCACTTTTTCATTTCAATACAGCGTTGAAAATTGGAGAGTTCGGTAAATATAAAAGTATATAAACACTAACTATCCATAAAAAAATAGTTATCTGTATAAAACGGTCTTTATAGAGTATATCAGTTGGTGAGCCTGATTTTTGCTTTACAAAAACTACTTGCATATATCGCATTATGCCAGCTATTACAAAAATACTTGAATAATATAATCTGTATGTGCCCAGCCTGGTAATTGTTTTTGGCGAAACCGCATAGCTTATATAAGCTACAATAATTATGGCGCTGAAAAGCCCCAGCATGGTGTTTAAAAATTCAAGGTTATAACCGCTTACTGATTTACGCATTTCGGTACCTGATGATTCCCTTAAAAGAATATCATCACGTCGTTTACCAATTGCCATAAACAAGGCTAAAAGAAAGGTCATGATAATTAGCCAGTCGGAACTATCTGTATGTGTAATAATAGCCCCGCCCTTAACCCTGAACACAAAGCCGGCTGCCAGGATCAGCATATCCAAAATGGCTATGTTTTTTAAACCGAATGAATAGGCAAGATTCATAAAAAAGTATACCCCCAGCACCAATAGGAGCTGTAACCCGGGATTAGCCACATAGGCAAAGGCACATCCTGCTATAATGAGGAACCCGCATATAATTATTGCATGCGAGGGCTTAACCTTACCTGATGCAAGCGGGCGTTTACATTTAACCGGGTGTTTGCGGTCGTCTTCAATATCGCGGTAATCATTAATTATATAAATACTGCTCGCTATGCAGCAAAATGCAGCAAATCCGGCTAAAAGCAATTCAATTTTTGAAGAAGTAAAAATATGCTTCGCAAAAAAGGAAGGGATAAAAAGAAAAACATTTTTAGCCCAATCTTTAGGACGTAAGAGCTTTATATAATATTTCATCAGCAATTAATTAAGCTTATTACGAACCTAAGCACCTAAGAGTTGCAAATGTGACGTATTTAGGCTGTCTAATTTACTGAAATAAACACCCGCATTTGAATTAACTTTATCAATTAACAAACCTGCCGACAATTAATTGATGATATTGAATAATGATTTATAAATTTGTTTTATAAACACCCGCTATAATGAAGATCGCTCTTTTTCCCGGATCATTTGATCCGGTTACCAAGGCCCACGTTGATATTGTAAAACGCTCGGTAAGCCTTTTTGATAAGGTTTATATAGGTATTGGCGTTAACAGCACAAAGGCTGGATTATTAAGCGTTGAAAAAAGGGAACAAATGCTGCGGTCGGTATTCCAAACCGACGACAGGATCCACATTGTAGCTTATGAGGGCCTGACTGTAAATTTCTGTAAAAGTATTGGCGCTGCCTACATGATCCGCGGCATCCGTACTGTATCAGATTTTGAGTACGAAAAAGCAATAGCCCAAATGAACCACTCCCTCGATCCGGAAATTGAAAGCATTTTTATTGTGAGCAAACCAGGCTATTCATCCATCAGCTCAAGCATAGTACGCGAAATTATGCGCTATAATGGAGATGTAAGCCAGTTTATACCGAAGGAAGCTTTGGCGTATTTATAGAGAGTCAAGAATCAAGAGGTCAAGAATCAATATTTTTAGATACTTATCCTGATTCTTGCTTTCGTGTCTCTCTTCTTGATTCCTGACCTCTTGATTCTTGATTCTCTTCTCTCAACCTTTAATCCCCTCTACAAGCTTCTCTTTCACCAGCACATCCATAATTGATGGAAAAGTATTTTCAACTATCGGGCTTATATCCCCTTTTTTAAACCAGCGAACGTCTGTTATTCCTTCTTCTTTTTGCGGTTTCAAATTATTCTGCCCCTTGCAGCGCATATTAAACCAATACGTTTTCTTCAACACAACATCGCCTTTATATATGTATGAATGATAGGTTTTACAGATCCTTTCTTCAAGCTTGCTTACCTTTATGCCACACTCCTCTTCTACTTCGCGCACGGCAGCTTCTTTGGTTCCTTCCTGCTTCTCTATTTTTCCTTTTGGCAGGTCCCATTTATCGTTCCGGTAAATAAATAAATACTCGTCATATTCATTTTTAACCAGGCCGCCGGCAGCTTTAATCAGCAAAACACTTTTAGCAACAGTTTTTAAAAAAGCCTTTGCATCATCACAAAGCACATAAAAAAACTTACTCCGGTGATTTAAAACCCAGGTATAAAGTATTTTCAGCTCAAAAGCATCTGCATCAATCTGCTTGTAATTTTGCGTCTTTTTAGGTTCTGATTCTGTTAGCAGAATCACTTTTTCGTTAATATAAATTCTGTATTTTTGGGCCATGTTTAATAAAAGTGAAATAGAGCAGCAAGTTGCTGAATTCCTGCTGCAAATTAAAGCAATTAAATTACAACCTGCCAACCCTTTTACATGGGCAAGCGGATGGAAATCGCCAATTTATTGCGACAACCGCATTACGTTGTCCCATCCTACTATCCGCACCTACATCAGGCAGCAATTAACCTCATTAATACAAGAAAAATTCGGTTCGGTTGGCTGTATAGCCGGTGTGGCCACAGCAGGTATACCACAAGGCGCGCTTGTAGCACAGGACCTTGGCCTCCCTTTTATATATGTACGTTCAAAACCTAAAGATCATGGCACTGGCAGCCTTATTGAAGGCGATCTGTCATTAACAGGCAAAAGAGTGGTAGTTATTGAAGACCTGATATCAACCGGAAAAAGCAGTTTACAAGCCGTTGAAGCCTTACGCGATGCAGGATATGACGTGGCAGGACTTGCAGCCATATTCAGCTACGGATTTGATGTAGCCACAGATAATTTTAAACAGGCAAACTGCCCTTTCTATACATTATCAAACTATGGGGCCTTGATAAAATATGCCGGTGAAAATCAATACATATCAGACAGCGATGTGGATGTATTAAAAAAATGGCGTGAAGACCCTTCTGTTTGGGGGAAATGAAGAAGTTGGCAGTAGCAGTTAGCACTTTGATGTAGCAAATTTCTACTGCTAACTAAAAACTGCCAACTGACAGCTGGCTATTTTAATAAACAATAAATTATAAATCTTTTCTTTCGGACTTTCCGACTTTCGGACTAAAATCAATACCTGCCAACTGAAATGACAACCTTTGAAAGTAAAGCAACTATACAGCAACCTATAAATAAAGTATTTGATTTTTTGGCCGATTTGAACAATCACCAGAAATTAATGCCTGCTGAAGATATCCAGAATTGGAAATCAACCTATGATGAAGCCAGCTTCAGCATAAAAAACATGATAAATCTTAGCCTGAGGGTTGAAAGCAGGATTGAAGATAAAGAAATAAAAATTGTTCCGGCAGAAAAACCTCCTTTTAATTTGGAGTTAAAATGGGAACTTACACAGTTTGCTACCGATCAAACTGAGGTAGCATTTACAATAATGGCCGATCTGAATATGATGATGAAAATGGCCGTGTCCGGCCAGTTAAAAAAACTTGCCGAACACGAAACCAATAGTTTAGTTTTTCTGTTTAGTTAATGTACACTATACTTATTCTACTTACGATTACAAGAATTAATATTCTTTCTTGGCCCGTAAATGAAGTATTACCGTGAGTACATTGATAACCAACAATAATGTTACTACAATTACCATATTAGTTAATTAATTAGGGATTAAAAACCAGTACAATATAATTACGTAATATTTAATTTCAAAGACTGTGCGAAAATAATTTAATTAATTTATTAACATAATTTCCACACGTGCTACTTAACAAAATATTCCATAAAACGTCTATTTAACGGTTAATACAACCAATTTGTTACAATTGAGGCGTAATTTAAATAACGATAAAGTAAAGCAATGTTAATAAGTTTGGGTAATTACCGTACTTTTGCAGCAAATTAAAGGAGCAGGAATGATCACGGTATCTAATTTATCACTACGCTATGGCAAGCGTACATTATTTGAAGATGTAAATCTTAAGTTTACACAAGGCAATTGTTACGGCATTATTGGGGCCAACGGTGCAGGTAAATCTACATTTTTAAAGATCCTGTCGGGCGAGATTGATCCTTCAAGCGGTGCAGTAAGTTTTACACCCGGCGAACGGATGGCGGTGTTGAGCCAAAACCATTATGCATTTGATGAATTTACGGTTATTGAAACCGTAATGATGGGGCATAAAGAAATGTATGCCATAATGAAAGAAAAGGACGCTATTTACCTGAAAGAAGATTTTACCGATGCGGATGGCGAACGTGCCGGTGAGCTTGAAAATCTTTTTGCTGAAATGGATGGATGGAATGCCGAAAGCAATGCCGCTACCCTACTCAGTAACCTTGGTATTAAAGAAGAATTTCATTACCAATTGGTTAAAGATTTGGATAATACCCAAAAAGTACGTGTATTGTTAGCACAGGCGCTTTTTGGTAAACCCGATATATTATTGCTTGATGAGCCTACCAATGACCTGGACATCCATACCGTAAGCTGGCTGGAAGACTTCTTAGCAGGATACGAGGCAATTGTATTGGTAGTATCGCACGACAGGCACTTTTTAGATACCGTTTGTACCCACGTTGTTGATATTGATTTTGCCAAGATGACCATCTATACCGGTAACTATACCTTTTGGTACGAATCAAGTCAACTGGCTTTAAAACAGCGTTCGGATCAAAACAAAAAGACCGAAGACCGGGTAAAAGAGCTGCAGGAATTTATCCGCAGGTTTAGCGCAAACGCCTCCAAATCAAAACAGGCAACCAGCAGGAAAAAAGCGCTGGATAAAATTAACATTGACGAGATCCAGCCATCAAACCGTAAATACCCGGGAATTATATTCAATAATCAGGGTCGTGAAGCCGGTGACCAGATTCTGCAGATAGAGAACCTAAGTAAATCATTAAACGGCGAAGTGCTATTTAACGACATCCGCCTGATGGTAAACAAAGGCGACAAAATAGCTATTCTCTCACAAAACAGCTTGGCTACCACTGCTTTCTATAACATACTAACAGGCAGAGATAAGGATTATAAAGGCGAATTTAAATGGGGTGTAACCATAAACCCTGCCGATATCCCAATTGACAATGCCGAATATTTTAAAGGTAAAAATGATAACTTGATCGACTGGCTGCGCGAGTATTCACCCGGTGAAAAGGATGACCAGTTTATCCGCGGCTTTTTAGGCCGCATGCTGTTCTCTGGCGAGGAAGTGTTGAAGAAAAGCAATGTACTGTCAGGCGGTGAAAAAATGCGCTGCATGTTTAGCCGTATGATGTTGCAATCTGCCAACCTGCTGATGTTTGATGAACCAACCAACCACCTCGACCTGGAATCAATAACTGCACTAAATAACGGCATGAAGGACTTCCGCGGCACTATCCTGTTCACCTCGCGTGACCATGAGCTGGTAGAAACCGTTGCCACCCGCATTATTGAACTAACCCCAGGCGGCACTATTGATAAGCTGATGACCTACGATGAATACATCAACAGCGATGTAGTACAGAAACAAAGAGATGAGCTCTACGCGTTGGCGTAGTTGGTGTTAGAGATTAGAGGCTAGAGAGCAGAGGTTAGGAAAAAAATATTAACTGATCTCTAATCTCCGCTCTCTAATCACTATTTTCCATTTCTTTCGGACTTTCCGTCTTTCAGACTTCCGGACTTCAAAAAAAAACCGTTTATTTGCAGCCCGGAAAAAAATAAATTGACTTGGTAGCTCAGCCGGTAGAGCAACTGACTCTTAATCAGTGGGTCGAGAGTTCGATCCTCTCCCAGGTCACTTAAGGAGACAACATCTTAGTGTTGCCTCCTTTTTTTATGCTAATAAAAATCTGTTAAACAGATAATTACAATCAGACTTTTTGTAGTTCGATTTTAGCAAAGAAATTCCTGAACCGTTAATTGGTAACGGTTTAAAAGTGTGTCAGGAATGCAATCAAGCTATTTTTTTATAGTTCGATTTCTCGTTAAGGTTTACAGCCCCTAAATTACTATCATATTGATAGATATTTGCGACATTATATGAGGTTTGATATTTTAGAAGCTTAAATTTAGAATTTTTCTGACAACTCGCAGCTTGAGCCATACGCGCAAGAAAATTGAGCTGCCTGCGATATTTGGCATGATCATTTCTGCCGATCTTTGTGTTATGAAAAACATAGAGCAAATCAATTTAGGCACAAACGGTCCGCTGGTTTCCAAGCTGGGGCTGGGATGTATGCGGATGTCTTCAATTTGGGGCGGGCCGACGCCGGATGAAACAGAAAGTATCGCTACGATCCACGCGGCTTTGGATAACGGGATCAACTTTTTGAATACGGGTGACTTTTATGGTGCTGGTCATAATGAGTTATTGGTTGGCAAGGCAGTTAAGGGTCGCCGGAACGACGCCTTTATCAGTGTGAAGTTTGGCGCGATCTTTCATAACGGGCAATGGCTCGGTATGGATCTGCGGCCGATCTCGATCAGGAACTTTATTAATTATTCGCTGACGCGTTTGGGTATTGAGACGATCGATCTATACCAGCCCAGCCGGATGGATGGCAGTGTGCCGGTGGAAGATATTATTGGTACAGTGGCGGATTTGATCAAAGAAGGCAAAGTGAGGTATCTTGGTGTTTCAGAAATAACGTCGAAGCAATTGCGTACCGCTAACAGTGTTTATCCGGTAAGCGCACTGGAGATTGGTTATTCGCTGGCTGACCGACAGATTGAAGGTGAGTTGTTGCCAACGGCTAAGGAGCTGGGTATTGGTGTAGTGGCTTTTGCCAATACAGCGGAGGGTTTACTGACAGGTGAGATGAAGGCGCCGCTGGCAGCGAACGACTATCATAGCCACTTCTCGCGCTTTCAAGGCGATAACCTGATCAAAAACTTAGAGAAAGTTGAAGTATTAAAAGCTCTTGCTGCTGAAAAAGGAGTAACGCCAACGCAATTAGCTATTTCTTGGGTCAATGCGCAGGGCGATCATATCATGCCTTTGGTGAGCATGAGTAAAAGGTCAAGGTTGTCCGAAAATATGGCTGCGATGGAGATGACGTTCAGCGCGGGCGAAATGGAAAAGTTAAACACTACATTTGCATCGGGCACCATATTAGGCGGCACCTATTTACAACGCTAAATGACCAATCCAGCCGAAATACTTCCGGGCGTGATCTTCTACGCTTACCTATCCGCCGAGCGGAAGGAGAAAGTTTGCTTTTGGAACCATCATACCCTTGTCTTACAGGTTTCCGGTCAGTTTAGGTTAGAAACCAGCAGCCAGCAAGTTTCGATGAACGCCGGTGAAATGCTGCTGATCGGCAAAAACCAGCTGGGTACACTGACCAAGACACCGCTGCCAGGGGGTAACTATGAAACCATTATTATATCCCTGCAGGAAGACCTTTTGCGTAAAATCGCGCTGGAAGAAAAGCTACAGGGCGGGCAGAAATATATCGGCCCGCCTAACATCCTTATCCCCCCCAATGATTACCTGCAGGGTTATTTCCAATCCATTGTGCCTTATGCCCGCAGCGTATCCGCGGCATTAACGGAGGAAATGGGTATCTTAAAAATAAAGGAAGGCGTCAAGCTATTGATGAACGCTATGCCCGCGCTGCGGAGCTTTTTGTTCGACTTTTCGGAACCGCATAAGATCGACCTGGAAAAGTTCATGCTCAGCAACTATCAATTCAACGTCCCGGTCGAAAAATTCGCGCAGCTGACCGGTCGAAGCCTGGCCGGCTTTAAACGTGATTTCCAGAAAACCTTTGATATGGCCCCGCGGCACTGGCTGCAGGAAAGACGCCTGACCGAAGCCCGGCACCTCATCGAAAGCAAACACCAGAAGCCCTCGGCCATCTATCTTGACCTCGGTTTTGAAAGCCTCTCCCATTTCTCGCACGCCTTCAAGAAAAAGTTCGGCCAAACGCCCGGTACATTAATTACTCAGCCTTAAACGGTGATGCCCTTGATGGGATTTTGTTGCTTACCGCTGGTGCTCAAAGAAGCGCTTCGTCCAGTGACTTTTGAATGTAAGTGATACCTGAGATGGCCTCCGACGTTGAGGCGCGCTATTGAATTAATGCTGACGTGCCAAAACCAGCAGTGTCTTCTATAACGAAGCTATTTTTTTCAAATCCTCAAGGAAAAAGTTCGAGAATTGCGGTCGGACCGTCACTCAAAAAGGAAAAGCGTCAAAAATGACGCTTTTCCTTTTTGACCAAAATCGGCTTTAACACGATAAGAAAGGCACACCTGCATTACCCAAAATATTTTTCTATTTTGCATTGATGGAACCACTGATATTTTCAAAGCCACAAGCCCGAAAGATCATTCTGCACGCTGCCGGGCTGGCCAAACGGTCTCAGTTCGGAACAGGCTGCGAGGCGGTTTACCGGCTGATAGATCACCTGGGCTTTGTACAGTTGGATACGAATTACGTGGTGGAGCGGGCGCATCACCATGTTATGGCCGCGCGGGTACCAGACTATAAGCCGGACTGGCTGGCAGAACTTACAACGGATGGCCGCATCTTTGAGTTTTTCACTTCCGATGCGGGCTATCTCCCAATGCACGACTTCCGCTTTTCGTTGCCCATCAAAGAAAGTTTTGTCATAAACAGAAAACCCCTTACACCGGCCGAGATCCGGATCATGAAGCAGGTGCTTGACCGGGTAGAACGAGAAGGCCCATTAATGGTAGGCGACTTTGAGAATGACCGGCTGGAGGCAAGCTCCGGCTGGTGGGACTGGCGGCCGGCCAAGGTAGCACTCGAACGGTTGTATTTTGAAGGTAAGTTGATGATCACTCGCACCAAAGGTTTTCACAAAGTATATGATTTGCCGGAGAACCTGGTCCCCGTGGATGCGGATATGGCGGTGCCGACTGCCGAAGAATTTGCCCGTTTTGTGATCCGGCGAACTTTGGGTGCATTGGGAATCGCATACCTGAAAGAAATGGCCTGGCGCGCCCGTTTCGCGAAAGGGCATTTGGTTAAGCAGGAACTGGCGAAAATGGTAACGGAAGGCGAAGTGCGAACAGTTATGATCGAAGGACAGAAAAACGCACCACTTTATATGCTGCATGACCAGGAAACGGAGATCGGATTGTCGGGCGAGGCCTTTATCCTTTCGCCCTTCGATATTCTAAATGTGTTCCGGCACCGGTTAAGGGACTTTTTCGACTTTGATTACCAGATTGAATGTTTTGTACCGGCTGCAAAACGGAAATACGGTTATTTTTCTCTGCCGGTACTGGTAGGTGATACTTTCGTTGCACGGATGGATGCCAAGGCTGACCGGAAGAAAAAGGAGCTCATAGTCCATAACTTTCATTTTGAGGCAGTAGAGATTAGCGAAACTATGACAAGGGAAATTGCTGAGGCGCTAAAGGCATTTGCTAAATTCAACCAATGCCGGAATATTGTCTTTAAAAGATCAAACCAGGAAGCCTACCTGAACGCTATTAGCCGATATTTCTAATGACAGTTTTTCCAATATAGACAGCGAAATTAATAGCTTCGCAATCAAATGGTAACATCTAATTATCCTATTCAATTAAAGGAGGTGCTAACCCATCTCAATAGCGTGCAGGGAAATGTTCCACTGCACCGGCGGGAATCGAGACGGGTATATTCATTTTCGACATGGCCGTTTGCAGAGCAGATGGCGGTTTGGGATGAGTTGTGGCGTACTAAGAATGACTTCTGGATAAAACTGCATGCTTTTTTCTTTTTAGAGCGTCATCTAAAAAAAGATAGTGAGTTGCAGGAAATGTGGCCAGTCATAGTCTGCTGGCAGGATCAGGTGAATGACTGGGGGCTTTGTGATGCATTAGCTAAAATTTACACCAAGATCCTGGAAGTGGAAGCAATCACCGTTTACGAGCAGCTCAAAACATGGAATACAGACCAGGATTTATGGAAGCGCAGGCAATCAGTAGTATCTCTTTTATATTACAGCCGTACCAAGAAGCTTTTTTTAACATTCAATAAAATTGAACAACTTATCAGTCCATTGTTAGGTGACAAAGAATATTATGTGCAGAAAGGCGTTGGATGGTCGCTACGCGAATTGCATACCGTGTACCCGGACGAAACACTTCCCTGGTTAAAAGCACATATAAAATTAATAAGCAGCATTGCCTTTACTATCGCCATGGAGAAAATGGATGCTACAACCCGTAGTGAACTCAAAGTTCTCAGACGGGTAAGTTAGAATTACCGCTATAATTTTCTTCACGCCTGCAATAAAAGAGTCCCACACCTGTACTTTTGGGGGTACTTTAAAATCAAACAAAAACTTACTACTTTCTCTTTTTATATAATCCCCTTTATTTATATCGCTCAAGGTTTGCAATAAAGTTTGTTTCCCATGTTTTACCACCGTCGTTCGAATAGGCTTGCTCAAATCTGTGCGTATCAGTTTTTATCTCAGACCATATCCCCCTAACTAAAACAGCCCTGCCATGATAAACCTCCTGACTGTAAAATTCGCCGCGCCCATTTTTAAATTCGCCTATTGCGGGAATTTCCAGGCTTCCTGCATCGCTGTTGGCAAAAGTTTGGCTCCACTGGTGAGATTTTGGATTGTATAAGAACAGTGTGGTGCCTTCAAAATGACCTGCAGGACCATCCGCTTCAATTTCTTCCAGGCTGGCGCGTCCATCCCATACTTTCCTCACAACAACCGTTCCTTCCAGTTTCGCCCAGGTAGTTGAACCGCTCAGCGGGTGTTGCAAGCTTTGGATATGCGTTCTCCACTTGCCAAAATTGAAGTCGAAATCATGCTGGCCATTATGTGGTGTCGTGGATTGCTGGGCAAACCCGAAATAAGGCTGAAAAATTAGTATGGCGCCCATTAGCATAGCGATTGTAATGCATAGCGAAAAGATTGATTTTTCTTTCATGGATTTAATAATTAAATTTCACTTGTGTTGTACTTAATCTTGATTTGCTTTATTTGAATTTAAGTACGCAAGGTATTTTTTAAATTATTTTGAAAATTGTACAAAATCGTCATCATAACGCCCTTTATCTTGCCGGCCGCTTTTTGGCCAATAAATTTACAAAAGGCAGGTTGCGGCTTCCCAATAAAGAGAACCCCGGGAGGTAGCAGAAAGGAATTGTTTGTGGCTGAGTTGGCTTTTAAATAATAGCATTGGGCTAAACAAACCAACCACAAGGCAGATATCCATTAAACTGGCGCTGCTCAATTGCGTTGGAAGAATTTTTGCCCGGCTTAAGGAGTTCAGTATTTTCCTGGCCTGGTAATTTAAAATATTGAAGCGGTTGCACCCCCGAAAATTCTTTGAATTCCCGGTTAAAGTGCGACTGGTCATAATAGTTGCAGGAGTAGGCAAGGCTGGTCATTGATTGAAACTGGCTTGAGCTGTATCTATCTTTTATTCCCTGGAAACGTGCTATCCGCGCAAAGTATTTTGGGGGGAAACCGGCGACGGCTTTAAATCTTCTTTCAAATTGTTTTACTGAAAGACCGGATTCCCGTTGCATGCTTGAAATATCAACCTGACCTGTGCTTTTGATTACCTGGTCAACAAAATATTTGATGGTGTCCACCTGGTTCACTGCTGCTCTTTTTGAAAGAAAATCTGAAACCCGGGTAATCCGCTCAAGCGTATTTACCGAACTATATACCTGGTCGGCCAGGTCTGTCCCTTGCTCCCTGAATAAATCCGAAAAATCAAAAACATCGTTTACCACCTCGCTTGCCGGCATCCTTAATAATTGACTTACCGCATGTGGATATAATCGTACCCCAAAGAAACCTACCTTCTTCCCTACCGTGAACCTGTCATGAATGGAATGCTGAAAGCGGATGCGGGCACTCTGTGCGGAATAAGTCCGAAAGCCTTCATTGTATTGAAAAATGATCTCAGGACAGCTGTCCGCCATCAAAAAATAGTCTTTGGGCGTAACTTCGTCGTGGGTACTTTCCAGTGTCCAAAAACATTGCACTAAGTCCTTTAATTGCAAGGGTGGCGTAAATACTTTGTACTCCATTTTAAGGAATTACTTTTATTTATAAACACTTTAACAAGGGCATCATCTGTTTACTAATTGCGAACAATGATACTGTTACGTCCATCTAATTGCCATTTCCAAGGCATTGACAATTTTGGGGTGCCGATAATACAAGTTTAATAAAAATTCCGAAATAATTCACTCTGTGTCAGTCATCTGGAAAAATAAATCTCTGCCTTTCCGTTATCGGAACCCCGTTGCCTGTAAAATAAACTCAACTATAGGTGTCGGGTTTGGCAAGCTATGAGGATGATGCTTAAAACCAGGCTTGTGCAGCACAGTTATAGATCCATTAAGCGCTTTTATCTTTTGTTCGAACAAAAGCGTATTTTTTGAAGGATCAACCGCCTCATCATCATCTGCCGAGAGGTGCAGCATGGGATAATTACCTTTTACTATCTGGGATACTTTATCTATCGGACTTGCTTTTAATGCGGCTATTTGCCCGGCGTAGACTAAATGATAATCCTTTTTAAGTATGGCCGTATCAGGCCAGTAACGCAGGTCAAGCAAAGCATTATCAGCATAAACACAGGCCACCTTCCCCGGGTTTATAGCTGTCCAATTATAAATATAGATCCCTCCGCGACTCATGCCTTCAAGCACTGCTTTTTTATTCAAACCGGCTTTATTTAGCATTTTATAAAAATCATTCCAGTATCCTATCGCTTCATCGTTACCAAGCAATTCGGCAACATCGCAATAAACAATATGGAAACCACGCTCAAGCAGGGCGATGTCCGTTTGGGGTTCGTGTCCCCAGAAACGTGCCCGCCATACCCACGGATGGCCTTTTGCAGACCATTTAGGCTTTACCACTTTACTATCCCTGTTATCAAATGTAAATTCAGCACACGGGTATCCGTAAAAGTTGCTTGTTTTATATGTCTCTTTTATTTTATGGAAAATATCAAAACTAAGATCCTGGGGCTGAACAATAAGATCAAACAGCCTTTTGGCGGTTATTGCAGTTCCCTGCAGATCAGGATGGATCTTATCCGGCATCAACTGTTCATGATTAACGAAAAGAGAGTGCAGATCAATCACTTCCAGATGCTCGTCATAAGCTACCTGCCTTATTTGGGGGATAATGTTGTTAACAATAAATTTGTCATTTATCTGGTTGGTGTCTGCTACAAATGCAGGGATAGGCAACAACAGCACAATCCGCGGATGTGAGGGCAGCTGTGCAAGAGACCGGATCATATCATGATAATCGTGCTCATATTCATTTAAATAAACCCGGTTTATAAGCTTACTGTCATTGCCGCCCAGGTCAATAAATACAACATCAGGGCGGCTTTTTAATGCTTGCTGCCACGCTTGCGTGTTCCAATAAGACAAATCCCCCTTGCGTAACATGGTAGCGCTGCCCACACCAAAATTACTCACCGTGTAACCAGCACCCAATAACTTCTGCAACTGTGCCGGGTATGATTGCGTTGCAGGGTCTTTAAGCGTTGCCCCGTAGGTTATGCTTGCCCCAATACAGGTTATCCTGGTTATGGCTTTCACAGGGATAGAAATGAGTAAGCCTAAGAATATTTTTAAAATGAGCTTCATCGGGCTTAAATTATTTTTTAGTCAGATCCACAACATCAGCCAACCGGCTGGCAGGCGTCACTTTCAGGTTAATAAGCTTACCTTTTTCAACTTTACCTTCTACAGTAGTGTTATACGGGGCGTTAAGCTTAAAATCAGCATCCCAACCGGCAGGCCAGGCAGGCAAAAGCATTATCTTTTTCCCGTCAACCCGCATCAGCATTTGCTGCAGGCCATTTTCACCGTTACCACCGTTATCTTCATCGGGGCTATAATCATTACCCTTATCCCAAAAAGCCGGGAATTTAAAATGGGGATCTTTACGGGTAAGCGCAAAGCTTACATATTCTTTAGCTACGTCGGCATCGCCTATCATAGCAGCCTGGATAGGGTCCTGCACCCAGCAGCCTTTCGCACGCTGTTTACGGGCATTAAACGTATTTATAGCTACATCCAGATCCGGCTTACCTAAACCATAAAGCCTGAAAGGGTATATTGCATATAATTCAGGATTTTCACTATTGAATGCCTTTGCAGTTTGAGGCCCGGTATAAGGCAAAAGCAAAGTTTTACCATTTTCGCTTGTGGTTGGCAAAGGAGGCAGGTCATCATAAAGCATTCGCCATTTCAAAAGTGTTTTTTCATCTACCAATCCTGCGGGTAATTTCATCATCCGGCTAAGCACGGCATGCAAACCGGCAATATCGGGTGCGGGGTCATGCACCTTCCAAAACATTTCAATAGAATTATCCGGATCAAGCAAAAGTTTACCTGAAGCGTCGCGGCCAAAATGCTGGTCAAAAAACTGCAGCCCGGCAGTAGCAACAGGTAATAAAGTTTCCCTGGCAAATGCTTTATCGCCGGTATATTCATAATAATCAAGCATCATCATGCTTAACTCCAATATGGGCGTAAAGTAGTGGTTGGTATAATTGGCTTTAACATCAGGCCCCATAAAATTGAGCCCTCCCCAAAAAGGCGCTGTCTCTGCAAAATAGGCGCCCTCGTGATGATAATATTGTTTAACCTGCGCCTTATTAGCGGGTAAAATAGCTGCATACATTTTGAATAATGGCAGCATTATATCGAAGTCTCCGGCCATAAGCCTGGGCCAGTACATCGGCCTTGTATTCTGGAACCAATATTGTCCGCCCCATGCCCTGAAATCTGCGTTTTCGTTTTTTGCAGGGTTATCCACCACAAAAATAGACCCGTTGAATTTTATAGGATAAACACCCCTGCCCGCGCATGCCGTAACAAAGCGTTGCAAAACATAACCTTGAGTAACCAGTTGAGCCTGCTCATCGCCATGCAGAAAAACCCAGCTGCGCTGCCAGAATTGCTGCCACCATTGCCGGTGCTTCAGGCGTGTTTGTTCCAGCTTTAGCTTTTCAATTTTACCTATCTGCAGTTCCAGTTTGGAAAGCCAATGAGCACCACTGCCCGAAACCGATGTTAAAGGGTAGATAGAGATCAACTGTGATGTAATTGCTTTTGCCGATTGCAATGTCACCTTATCTTTATTAATCAATCCATTGCCTTTTATAACAGCGCCAAAAGTTAGGTTAGCCAAATGCGGATCAGTTGCCGGTGAGTTATGATGATACCAGGCAATGCGGCCATTTTGATCATTTAAAATAGTATCGGTTAAGCCTGCGCGCCAATTTTCAAGCTTTACGCTCACAGTTGAAAGACCGGCGCTTTTAGTTTCGATCCGGATCACCGGCTGATTTGCATCAACCCAAACAAGAAAGCTCACTGCCGAACTGCCCTCCCCTTCCTGGACCAGTATTTCACCTGTTTTAAGTTTAAGTATTTGTTTGAAAACAGAACTATTAGCCAATGGATTAGGATTTACCGAGATTCTTACAGCCCCCAATTTCATTAGCACCCCGCCCTGTTTCATCCACGGGTCTTTCGGGGCATCAAGCTCGCCACCCCATGCATCAGTTTTACTGATGTAGAACACAAGATCGCCATTTTTCTCCACCCAAACGTTCAGGCCAATATCGCCATTACCCAAAGGCATGGATTGTGCCGACCCCGGGCCGGGAGAATTCCAACTAACATTATAAGCATCAAGCAGGGTATCAACTGGCGCCTGGCCTTTTAATCCATTTACCGGCTTTGCAAAGCCTGCATAAGGCAGCATCATATACAATAAAATAGCTGCCGCTAACTGTATTCCTTTTTTACTCATTTTGATTTATGCCGGCGACTATCCGGCCATGCATTCCTGCATACTGGTTTATTGGTTAATTGATGTTGCAAATAAATTCTCCCGCCTTAATAAAAGATTAAAAAAGCATTAACTTAAAAATGAGAGTTCTTTAGGCTCAAAAATCCCCATGCTCGGCAACAACAATTGCCTGTATTTCTTCGGGTGTTAAAGGAGCCTTAAATACTTTCACCTTATCCATATAGCCATGATAAATCCTTTCTGACGGAAACTCTTCATTGCGGCCTAATGTCCATTTATTGCTCACAGACAGGTTTGCTGTGATTTCCATTACTGTACGGCCGGCTAATACGCCATCAATATATAAACTTAGTGTTTTTCCGGTACACACGCCTGCTATATGATGCCAGTTATTGTTCCAGCCTGCGGGCAAATTAACAGTACAGTCTCCTCTGCCCCATCCGCCTGCAAAAAAGGTAAGTGTTTTATGATCGGTTACCTGTAAAACATGGCTATCGCCTTTAGTTATCAGGTCTACCAGCCCCTGTTCATTCCCTGTGGGATAGATCCAGCCCATCATGGTGATGGTTTCGTCCATATTATCCAGGTTGGGGGCGTTATTAACTTCAACAAAAGTATATTCATCAAATTCCAGTCTTCCGCCGGTTTTATGCTTTTCGGTGATCAGCAGATGACCGTCGTTTTGATACCCCGATTTATCTTTTACCAAATTATCCGTTGAATAATTTATCGGGGAAAGATCAAGCAAAAGTGATTCCGTATTATCCTTATATACCTTGTAGCTTACCATTTGATCAGCTGCCGAGATCTTTTGAAACCCTTTTGATGTAGCCACGAACATATGTTTAACCGGCTTTTTTTCACCTGGCTCAAGTACCACTGTATCGGTAAAGAGAAAGGTGTCGTTTTTTGTTACAGGGATATTAAAACTCCGTTTAATCCCGCCAATATTTTGGATAGTATAAGCTAACTGTTGCTGCTCATTGATCTTTATCATGGAGCGGACCGACAGACCGGTAATTTTAAATAAACGGTCGGATAGTTTTTCCGGCATTAGTACATTAATCGCAATTGGATCCTGTCCCTCTAGCTTGATCTCCGTTTTACCTACCGGATAAAGGCGGCAAACCAACGAATCATTTTTAACGGTTCCCGAAGGCACCAGGCAGTTTTTGCTAATGTATGGTTTTCCGTTTACCAGCAGCGTCACAATTTTAACTCCCGTAGTGCCCATATTGGCAATACGAAAATGTATGGTAAGAGATTCATCCGGAACAACCGCACTTTTTGACGCAAAGTAATTCAGGATCTTAAACCCGGGGCTTTTCTTTGTTTCTGATAATATTACTGGGTCTTTGTCAGTCGGCCAATTACTTTCCCGGCTTCCCATATTAAATGACATTTCTCCGCCACCTGTTAATACGGAATGAGGAATGATCAGTTGTTGCCATGAATGGCCATTGACTGTTAATGACTGTACATAATTATTTGATAATGATGGATTCTTGTTGCTTATACTAAACGCCTTACCATTTGGTAAATGCAGTACTACCTTACTAAATAACGGTGCGCCAATAGCATAAACCGGGCGGCCCGGGCAAACGGGATAAATACCCATAGCGCTAAAAACATACCAACTGGAGGTTGAGCCCAGGTCGTCATTACCGGGCAAGCCACCGGGACTGGCGCTAAAGCGGTTCAGCATAATTTGCCTCACCCATTTTTGCGTTAACGCCGGTTTGCCAGCCTGGTTAAAAAGGTAAGGTAAATGAAATACGGTTTCGTTATCAAAAAGGATAACCTCATTTTCCAGTGTCGAGTCTAGCCTGTTTGCAAATTGCCGGTTACCCCCTGTAAGATTGATTAAATCCTTTGTGTTTTGTGGCACAAAGTAAGAATACACCCACTTATCGCCCTCCTTATAGCCTGACATCCCTGGCCGGAGTTTAAACGCTTCGTTATTTCGGGGTAAGAACAGCAGTTCGTCATTGTTCAATAGGTTGCGGTAATTATTGCCCCGTTTTACTAAAAGCTGGTAATCTTTATGATTACCCATAATATCTTTGGCAAATTGCGATAATGCCCAATCATCATAAGCGTACTCTACTGTACGGGTAACGGATTCTGAGCGGGTAAACGGAATATAATCTTTTTGATTATAAACCTCCATATCCGGCTGGATAAATGGCGGTTCCAAAACACTCTTCTTCATGGCTGTATAAACCAAATGTTTATCAAAGCCCGTAATACCTTTCAGATAACTATCTACAATAATAGGGATGGCGTGGTTACCTGTCATTGATTCGGTTGGCAGGTGGCCGGTTTGCTTATAGATCTCAAGCATGGATAAAATCACATCTTTTTCCTTATCAGGGTAAAGCAGGGTAAGCAAAGGATGCAGGGAACGGAAGGTATCCCATGGAGAAAAAGCTCCGTATTGATACGCGCCTGTTTTCTGGTGAATTTCACCGTCGGCGCCCCTGTATTTGCCATCGGCATCGTCTATAATCCAGGGGATCAACAACGAATGATAAAGCGCTGTGTAAAAAACAGTCTTGTTTTGTTCGTTGCCGTCAGTTACATCAATAACAGCCAGTTTCTTAATCCATTCTTCACTTGTATGTTTACGGATCTGTTCGAAGGTCCAGGCACCGATTTCCTTATCAATATTGTTTTGAGCGCTTGCATATCCAACTGGGGATGCGCTCAACTTAAGCCCGATAACTTTTTCACCTTTTGTGGCCGATGCAAAAGTGAAGATCCAGCCGTCATTAACCTGCTTTTTATTTGTATAAGCTTGGGTAAAATTGATAACGGTATTACCATTTGAGGCTTGCAATACTTTGGGGGATACTGCTTTGATTTCCATTGCATCGCCAATGAAGATCTCAGGCCTTGAGCCAGCGGCAAATGTGAAACGGAATAACCCAGCCCTTGCTGTTGTTGTTGCTTCGGCAATAGTATGGTCATCATCAAAAACCACTTTATAATACCCGGGAACTGCGGTTTCGTTCGCGTGCGAAAATTTCCGACTGTACTTCCGAGCCTCAAACCCTGCGCCGGTATTAACCGGCATTACATAAAAATGCCCCGATGAACCTTCGGGAAAGCCACTCATGTGCCTGAAACAACTAAAATAATAAATAGCGCTGTCTTCGTAATTATAGCCTTTTGCAAACCTTGTTTCGGGGCTTAACTGTATAAATCCGGATGGCGCTACCGCTCCGGGATAAGTACCGCCCTCGCTGCCCCATTTGGTTGCTACATTGCTTTTGTCCGTACCAATAAACGGGTTTACATATTGCAGGTGGTTTGTGCGTTGTGCCGAAACGCCACCGCAAAATAGCAATGCTAAAACAGCAACAAAGGCAAACTTAAAGGGAGTTTTCAAATCAAATTCATTAATAAATTAACAAAAAGCATTCAGCCTTACAAAATCCGCTGGCGGCTTTAATTATATTTTGATGTAGATCTTTCTTTTATCCATCAGGTAGCCTACAAACCAGCAAAGCAGCATATAACATATTGCAAAAACAAGTGTGCCCAATGCTCCCGGGAATATTTGCTGGTAAAAAACATTGTTGATCCAGTCGTAAAAGCTCAGGCCTGGTTTTACCCAGATCAGCTGCAGACAGGTTAACAACAATTCCGACAGCAGATAAATAGCCAATGAATTACGGCCAAATACCAGTAAGAAGTTTGTTCCCCATTTTATGTTTTTTAGTTCGATGGCATACACCAGTATCCCTAATAATAACAGATCAATCCCTATGGTAAGCAATACGAATGAGCTTGTCCACAACTTTTTGGCAATCGGGAAAAACTGCGCCCAAAACAAAGCCCCGCAAATAAGCAACACACCGAACATCAATAATTTGGCTACAGATTCGTAGTTTCTTCCCTTCCGCTGAATGTATGCTCCCGCCAGGTAACCGCCAATAACATTTACTATCCCCGTTAGGGTACTTAACAATCCTTCCGGATCAAAAGCTATCGGGCCACCCTTATCATGGTACAAGTGGTCATTCCCTAAAATTAAAATATCCAGGCGCGTACCGGCATTACCCAGCATGGTATATTCTTTACCGGTCTCGCCAAACAGCAGTAAAAATGCCCAGTAACCTATTAAAAGGCACACCGAAATAATAACCGCTGCTTTTTTAGAGCAATAATGAACAATTATCGCCCCGAAAAAATAACAAAGCGCAATCCGCTGCAATACGCCCATAATCCGAGTATGACCAAGCTGGTTAAATACCCAGCTTCCATTTTCCCGGTGAAAAAACGGGAACCAATACATCAGGTATCCCAATAAAAAAATTATAGCTGTGCGCTTGAAGATCTTACCTAAAAACTCACTGTTGCTTTGGAACTTATTTTTTGAAAAACTTAATGCATTGCCCACAGCAAAAAGAAAAGACGGAAAAACCAAATCGGTAGGTGTAAAACCAAACCAGGCAGCATGATCAAGCGGCGCCCACTGAACAGCGCCCGAACCCGGCGCATTTACAATGATCATAAAACAAATGGTCATCCCTCTAAAAATATCAAGGGTTATAAACCTGTTATTGGTTAATGCCATATAGCTAAAATTCTAATTTTTAATTAATGTTACCTTTAAGTTTGTAAGTTACCCTCCCGGCAGCCTGTTCTGATAGGATACGCACATTATCCGGCCGTTTACCATCCTCGTCATAAATTACCAGCTTATTGATGCCCGGTTTTAACCAGCATTCGGGAATATACATACCGATGTCGTTACCGATCTTTTCGGGATAGCGGCCCAGGTTATACCCGTTAACCCATACAGAACCATGACTGAGCCCGTTGGTGTGTACCCGCCAGATCAGGTGCTGCCCCTTAATTGCCGGAACAGTAAACTGCGAGCGATAAAACTGCGGTCCATCAGGTGAACCATTTTTGGCTAGTTTAGCCCATCCCGTAGCTTCATTCGGATTACCCGGCCCACCGCGCATTTTCCAGCCTGTTAATAAAACTCCGTCACCAATACTGTTTATTTTTACCGGCAGATCAATCCCACCTTCATTAGAGTAATTTTCTATAAATACCGTAAGCGTCATCGGTTTTTTAAGGGTAACCGGATCATTAACTTCAACGGTAAAGGGTGTATTCCACCCTTCATGATGGCTAAGCTGTTTCCCGTTAATAAATACAGTGGCATTTTCGTCAACACTCCTGAAATTCAATATTAGTTTCGTAAGGCCTTCCCTTTGTGCGGGGATAGTGGTTTGGAACCAGCCAAAACCCTCTTTTTGACCAAAGGCATCAGCGCCGATGGTATATTTTTTCCATTGAGCGGTGTCAAAAACCGGCGGCCCCTGTTTTATCTCGTCAACCTTTGTTGCTTTTATAAAATACCAGTTAGTTAAAGTGCTAATAAAAGGTCCGCCATTTTTCAGCGTCGCATTGCCTGATAAGCCCTTTTTGTCTACCTCATCAATAGGCCCCAGGTAGGCTGCAAGCTTATCACGGCCATCATGGGCAGTAAAGATGGCAAGGGTGTGTTCGCCTTTTTTAATATCAAAAGAGACTTCACCGTCGCGAATCTTCCATTTAGCGGCGCGTTTTCCGTCTATAAAAGCAGTTCCGTTATCGCCGCCATCAACCTGCATGGTGTATTTTCCGGTTGTTGGTACGCTAAGCTTTGTGCGGTACCAGGCATAAGGCGATAAATCACCATCTGCCCCCATTTGTAATGGCGATGTACTTTTAAACCATTTTTTATCGTCATAACCAACTGCGGCTGCAACGGCGGCATTTTTAATTTCCCGGGGTGATAATTTCACGACTGCTTTTGCATTTACGGCTCTTTGATTCTCATTCAGCAGCAATGCGGAACTTTTCTCAAAATAGACCCTGGCTGGGCCATCTTTTTTTGATGTTAATGGATATTCAGCATCAGCAAGTACCTTTCCATTCTTAAGTTCAACGTTTCCTAAATAAGATATCCCGCTGATGATCAGATCTGATGAAGGTGTTTCCACCGCCCATGTTTTATCCGAGGCTGATCTGTTCATGGCTAATACGCGGATCTTTTGTTTGCCTGTTGTAAAGGAATATTCCGCAGGTACTCCACTCCCATTCATTGTGCCGTTAACATCAACTTTGTTCCCGGTTATTTTAATGGCAGATGAACTTTGTGCGATAGTGGCTTTACCAGCTACCAAAAAATGTAAAGAAATGGGTTCACCCGGTTCCGCTTCAACCAAAATTGTAGTGGTATTACCTTGCTTAACAATGCCATAGATGCGTGTAAATGCCCAATCAATGTTTACATCTTTATTGAGATAAAAGTTATGCACCAGCGGATAAATTTCACCGGGCCCAATGCTGATCTTGATGTTTGAATTGAGATCGTTTATCTTAAGATTTGCTTTTAGAGTAGTAGCCCCTGGGTTATCCAAAAAAACAAGATCGCCGGCTTTACCCGAACGTGCAGTTACTTTTATGCCAGAATCAGCCGTAATATTTTTAAATGAACCGGTTGCATCTGTACTATTTTCAAGGATTTCCTCAAAAGTGCGCGAAAAATAAGCTGCACACTTAAAAGTATAATAAAGCGGCCGAAGATCACCGGCCTGGCCAACCGCAGCGCCATAATCATACGATGCCGCATCTTCATCGTTATTGGTATATCCAAAGTTCGATCCGCCATGCGCCATATAGTAATTATAGCCATTGCCGCCATGAGCTATTATTTTCCAGGTGCGCCGGTCGTACGCCGCAGCATCAGAAGGTTTTGAACCATATTGAGAATACCATACGCTCCAAAACTCGGTTGAAAACCAGGGATTGGGGCGGTTAGGATCGTCCAGTTCACCGTCTCCGGCAGGGTCACTTGAATGGTGCAGGCCGCTAAAAAAGTAGGGAACCTGCAGCCCTAAGCTCAATGCCTTGCTTTGCAAACGCTTAAAGTAGTTGTCGGGCATAACAGTGCCCCAACCGTTCGGATGTTCGTTTTCTAACTGCACCATTATAACCGGGCCGCCCTTGTTAATTTGGTTATTGAATACTATTGGCAGCAGCTTATCAAAAAAGCGGTCTACATATTGCTCAAATACTTTATTGTCTTCCCGAACCCGCAGGCCTTTTTTAAATTTGAGCCATATGGGATAGCCGCCATTGTCCCATTCAGCGCAATAATAAGGGCCGACTCTTACTATGGCGTACATGCCAAGTTTTTTTACCTGTACTAAAAATGCGCCCAGGTCATGATCGCCGCTGAAATCAAATTTTCCTTCCTGCGGCTCATGGAAATTCCACATCGTATAAATCTCCACGCAATTAAAACCTGCACGTTTTAAACGCAAAAGTCTGTCGTACCAAAGCTGATGCGGTACACGCGCATATTCCAAACCGGCAGATACCAGGAAAGTACGTTTACCATTAACCAAAAATCCTTTGCTGTCAAAATCAATATAAGGATTGGCAGTTGCCGATGCCGGGAAAATATGGTCATTGCTCGACTGCCCATATAGCGCCACATTACAAGCCAATAAAACCAGCACCGTTAAAAACAAGTATCCTTTCTTGATCATCATCTATTGCGGATTAATAGCCTTGTTGGATAATGCTGTTATATTTTGCAAATAACAGTTTAGCCTGTTCAACGGCATTGCCTTTAATAACATCCGGGTAGGCATTGTCATGTTTATTTACCCATTGCCATTCCCAGTCTTTCACCTGTTTGTCAAATGCCTTATCATCAAACTGTGTATTGGAAGCCATTGCTTTTTCCAGCTGTGAAAAATACAACTCCCAGCGTGGTTTATAATAGCCCTTTATCAGCCCTGCCCATTGGCGGTTAGAGTATTCCCGGAGTCCGCTTTCTTTATCGCCCCATAAGGTCACCAAATCCCTCGCATTAAATTCGTAAAGATTTTTCTCTTCATCAGTGGTGCCATTTGCCCTGGCTTCGTTGATCCATTTGCCCAATAAAAAATCTTTACGGGTACTCAGCAAGGCATCCAGATCATCCATCAGCTGTAAAAATGCGGCGCTGTATTTTTTAAAGCCTTCTTTATCGCCGCTTTTGTAAGCTGCAACCATTTTTTGTTGTAATGGTGTTGCATAATTGGCAAGCACCTGCCGGGTTACATCAACAAGATCATACTGAAAACCGTCACTTTCTTTCAGGCTGTCGGCTGCTGCTATCAGTAAACTCCAGGCTTTTATCAGTTCTTTAGGGTTGTAGTTTAGTTTGGTTAATACCCGGTCAATAGTTGGCAGCATTGTTGGCCTTGCCACAATAATTGATTCGGGACCGCCCTCTGTAAGGCCGCCGCTGTACACGGTATTTAATAAAATATGCCAGGCCTCATTTGCACGGGCATCCTTTTGACCATAGCGCCTGCGGGCATAATCTTTCACCCATTCATCCGCGTCAATGGGCGTGTTTCTCCAAACATTTTCCAGCATCAATTCAAATAATGCGGGGTTTTGTTCTATCCCTTCCGGTGCAAGGCCAATTCCCATCATATTTTTCGATTCCGGGTCATGAAGGGCAATAGCAGGGTCGGCAGCCACATGGCGCATCCGCCCGAACAGGCTGATGTTACCGCCAAAGTTTTGCAGCATATTCCAGATCCAGGGCTTGCCGTAATAAGCATCGGTACGGTTCCAAACCGGGTGAGCATCGCTGTACAAATCAAGAATAATCATTTGATCATTTGGAATAGCATTCAGCAAAGCTTTGATCTGCTGGGGCTGCCAGAATTTATTGTTGTAGTGAAACATCCAGCCCTGCATAACCCAAACCGCCTTAGGGTCAGCAACAGTCATCGACCTGAACACTTTTTTACTCATCCCATCCAGGTAGGTTGAATCATTGGTTGGAGGCACATTTTCATTAAATGTATCGGCAGAATAAAGGTGATCTGTTCCAAATTCTTTAGTTTGCGCTTCGATATACTTCTTACCAATGGTTTCAAACATTTCATCATCCGGATCAAGAATATATACATCAGGAAATCCGGCGTCCCAGTTGGTCTTTTTAACTTTTGCCTTCGGAAACCTGTCTTTAAATGACGGCGGCACATGCCCGGTAAATGATGACAATACGGGTTTCATCCCGAATGAGCGCTCACGCTCCAATATCTTTTTTTGCAATGCTTTATGGCTATCCATCCAGTGCTGCGGTAACGGGCCGCCCCATGCATCAATATTCCCCATCCAAAACCACGAGAAATAGGCCGGACCACTAAAAAATGCAGCCAGTTCCTTATCGGTAAAGCCCATACTTTTATATACATCCTGCCAAACAGCTTCTTCGCCAGTAATGGCAAGCGGCGTGTTAATCCCGTTCAACGCCATCCAGTCAATTTCCTTCTGCCACCGCTCCCAGTTCCACCAGGCCATTGAATAATTAAACGTGCAATAGTTGAGGTAATACCGATATTGGTATGGGGTAGATTTGTGTACCTTGGTTGAAACCAAGGGCAAACTTGCAGGCAGTTTTAAATTGGTGCCATTCCATCCGATATCGCAAAAGCAGTAATGCTTAAGGTAATAATTTAGGGCTGCCGCCACAGATAAGCCATTGCTGCCGCGTAAAATTATTTTACCATCGCGACTATTAAGTTCAAATGCATCCTTACCATTATCCTGGCTTATGGCTTCCACAATGAAAGAGGCCGACCGACCCGGAATAACCCTTTCAATAAAATCATGGGAAGCTTTTTGATCAACCTGGGCATACGTGTTTAAACCAAATACACTAATAATAAAAATTAACAAGCAATTTCTCATCTATATCTAATCCTTTAATTATGAACTTTAATTCGCCACGGACCAAGCCTCGTAGCCCCACCCAACCTTCCCCAGAAGGGAGGGCTTTAAAAAAGAGCGAAGCTAAAGTCTCCCCTACCGGGGGAGATTTAGAGGGGGCTTTAGTATAATTTTAACTTAATGATAAAAGCCGGTAGCCAGCATAAATCTATTTATTAATAGTGATATGGCGGCTACCGGCAATTTAAATCATTGTTTTTTAAAAGTTTGGATTTTGCACCAAAACTCCCTTACTCTTATCAATTTCTACCTGTGGTAAAGGGAAATAATAATTTTTAGGCCTGATAAATGTTACCGTTTTTGACTGATCAATGGGCGCCTTTGAAACCGACAGGTTGTATATTGCTGCAATGTCAACAATTTTAGCTTTATCCCAGCGCATCAGGTCCTGGTGGCGCTCACCCTCTCCGGCCAGCTCAACGCGGCGTTCATGGATCAATTGTGTCATCCCTGCACCCGAAACCGGCGGCAATAAAGTTGAAGCACGGCGCCTTACCTGGTTTATCAATGCATCACCTGCACCGGCACCCTGGGTGCGGATCAGGGCCTCTGCAACCAGCAGGTAAATATCAGCCGACCGCATTAATGGAACTGCGAAGGTATGGTCTACACCGCCACCGGCTGCAGCTGTGTTAAATACAGCATACTTTTTAAAAGCAAAACCAGTTGCCGACAGATCGGCTGTAAAAGTAGTCAATCCGTTGCCATCACCAAGATCTACCTTATCGCCAACGCTTAATAAAGTAGCGGCCTTACGCGGATCATTAGCTTCAAATTCATTTGACAAACCCTGTAAAGGCTGGCTAAAACCATACCCGCCCCATGGCCTTGGAATGTAATAAACCGTAAAATCGTTCTGAACAACATTCTGTACTGCCTGGATAGAGAATAATAACTCTGTACTGGTCTCATTGGCGCGGGTAAAGTTATCCTGGTAATTGGCAGCCAGCGCATAATGTGAATTTGAGATTACCTTTTGGCCTGTTGCAATTGCCTCGGGGAGTTTTTCCCAATACATATAAAGCTTGGTTAAAAAACCGAGTGCTGTTCCTTTGCTTACACGGCCGCGGTCGGCAGGTCCATAGCTTTCGGGCAGCAAATCAACAGCTTTCAGTAAATCGCTTTCTATTTGTTTACGAACATCCTCAATCGGCGATTTAGGTACGTTAAATAATTGTTTAGCATAATCTTCATCGGTAATGATTGGCGCATCGCCATGAATGATCATCATGCGCCAGTAACCAAAGGCCCTTAAAAAATAGGCCTCGCCCATGCTGCGGCTTTTAACATCCGCAGAAATAGCAGTGATCTTAGGGATGTTGATGATACAATTGGTAGAGCGGTTGATCTCTTCGTACCTCCATTTATAAGGGTATCTGATAGCCGGGTTTGATGCATCATAGGTTAAGTTTTCTATGCCTTCATCCTCACCATGATCACCAGAGCGCCAATAATCGTCAGAAGGAGTATCGAAGGTTGCTTCGGCGTGGCCTATGTAATCTTCTTCTTCTAAAAGGCTGTATATTCCGTTAACGGCATTAACCGCGTCAACTTCGTTCCTGAAATAATTATCAGAAGTATAAACCCCCTGCTGCTTTAAATTGAGTGCTTTTTTACAGCTGCTGTTAAATAAAGCCAGTACTAATGCTATATATAATATTTTGTTCGATTTCATGATTTTATAGTTTAACAGTTAAACCGAATGTAATTGTCCTTACTGATGGGTATTGGGCCACATCAACCCCTCTTTGCTTATTGCCATCTGTATAACCCAATTCCGGCGTATAGCCTTTGTATTTGGTTATGATAAAGACATTTTGACCAGAAGCATACAGCCTTACACTTTTTAATGCCGCTTTTTTAGACCATGCTAACGGCAAAGTATAGCCTAAAGTGGCATTTTTAAGGCTGAAATAATTACCGCTTTCCACAAACAGATCGGAGGTGCGGTAGTTGTCATTCGCACGGTCAAGCGACATTCTTGGAATGGTGTTGCTTGTTCCCGCACCTGTCCAGCGGCCCAAATCTTCGGCATATAGGTTAAATGGGTAAGTTGGGTCGATACCCTGCATCCTGTCGGCATTATATAAGCTTACGCCAAATACACCTGTAAAGTTTACAGACAAATCAAAGCCTTTATATGACAAGCTACCTTGTATACCTGCAGTAACGTTTGGATTAGGGTTACCCAGGTTGGTACGGTCGTTATCATCAATTAAACCATCACCATTTATATCAAGGAAACGAACATCGCCCGGCTTAATGCTTTCCTTCCTTGAATCGTTCTTAAGGGCCGGATCGTTGTCAATTTCGGCCTGGGTTTGGTATAATCCATTGGTTTTAAATCCATAAAATGAAGCTATCGGCTGCCCTTCATAAGTTCTCGAAATATCCTGACTTGAGCGTCCGTAAACAACCGAACCAATATATGCACCCGCGCCGTAAAGTTTGGTCACTTTATTTTTGATAAATGAGGCATTTGCACCAATTGTATACTTCACTTTGTCGCCACCCTGGTAATTTACCTCCACTTCAATACCGTGATTATTCATGTTGGCTATATTTTTATCAGGAATTGTTACACTCCCCACGGTAGATACTTCTGATGAAGGAACAAGCATCTTTTTAGTATCCTTATTAAAATAGGTCAAAGTTGTATTTAACTTGTTATTTAGGAAACCCGCATCAAGACTTATATTGGTCATCGCAGTACGCTCCCAGGTTATATCAGGATTGGCAATGCTGCTTACCGCGGCACCGCTTACACCTGTGCCACCAAAAGCATAGCCATTGTTTTCATAAGTATTGTTAATCTTAATTAAGCTTAGGTATTGATATGGATCGACGTTTTGATTCCCGAGTTCACCGTAGCCTCCTGTTAATTTAAGGTTATTTATCCAGGTTATATTTTTAATAAATTGCTCGTTCGAAAGCCTCCAGCCTATTGAAAAGGCCGGGAAATAACCCCATTGTTTACCAGGGGCAAATTTTGAAGATCCATCTGCACGGAAAGTTACAGTAGCCAAAAATCTGCTATCATAATCATAGAACAGCCTGGCGAAACCCGACTGAAGAGATGTTGGTTGCGGTATTATATTTGAGTTAAGCTGGATGGTACCCTGATTAAGTACCCTTTGATCAGGATCTGTATCATCATAGCCAATCCTTTTCGCGGTAAAGCCATAATCTTTAAAATTCTGGTAAGAATAACCGCCTGTAAAGGTCATGTGGCTTTTGCCAAATACCTTATCATAAGTAAGAAAAGATTCCAGCAGTTGTGACGATATTTCCTCTTCACTTTGTGTTAAGGTAGATGTTGTATTTTGTCTGGCCTGGTTAACGTCGGCAACATTAAAGTTATAATTACGTATTAACGAGCCGTCAAACGCGTAGTTAACGCGCAGTTTCAGTTCTTTTAAAAATGAAATCTCTGCAAAGGCGTTGGCAAGCGCCCTATACTTTTTAGTGTACTTATCGGTTTCCTGTATAGTAGCATAAGGGCTGTTAATATCGCCTAACTGATTACCAAAAGCTTTTGATGTGCCAAAAGTACCATCAGGGTTTACCAACGGTATAGCCGGGTTAAAACGGAGCGCCGAAAATATGAGCCCCGTCTGAGAATCATTATTGTTAAACCCATTCTGATTGCCATAAGTTAATTGAATATTTTCGCCCAGCTTTAACCACGAGGTTATTTTATGCTCCGAATTAACCCGGGTGCTGTAACGCTTAAAATTGGTTTTGTCGATGATGCCATCCTCGTTATAAATCGACTGTGAAAAATAATAGTTGGATGCATCGTTTCCCCCTTGTATGGTAACGTCGCCATTGGTTACATGACCTGTACCCATAATGGCGCGCTGCCAGTCTGTTCTTTGGGTTGCATAATAAGTATTAGTCCATGGTGTATCAATAGCTACGCCATCGTTGGTATAGCGCTCTCTTTTCAGTTTGTACAGATCAGGCGCGGTAAGCAGATCGATATATTTTGTTGAGTTAGATAAACCGCTGTAAAAATTAACCGATGTTGAAAGTTTTTGATTATAAGTACCTTTTTTAGTAGTTACCAAAACCACCCCATTAGCAGCCCGGGTACCGTAAATAGCACCAGAAGAGGCATCCTTTAAAATGTCGATTGATGCGATATCGTTGGGGTTGATATCGCTTAAAGCATCGGCATTGGTGGTAGGTACTCCATCAATCACCACAAGCGGGTTGGCATCATTGATGGTACCTGTACCACGGATCCTGATACTTGGCGCGGCTCCCGGCGAACCATCGTTACGCACAATGCTAACACCACTTGCACGGCCATCCAAAGCCTGGGCGGCAGATGCTACCGGCAGGTTTTGAATATCAGCACCTTTAATACTGGCTACAGAACCCGTTACATCAACTTTTTTACTTGTTCCGTAACCTACAATTACAACCTCGGTGAGTGAAGAAGGTAAAGAAGTCATGGTAATGGCTAAACTTGCTTTGCCATCAATTTGAACAATTTTCTTCTCGTAACCTATGTAGGTTAATTCTAAAACACCGTTTTCAGGTGCGGCAATTGAAAACTCGCCGTTAACGTTGGTAGTTACACCCAAATTAGTGCCCTGTAACTTTACACTTACACCAATAAGCGGTTCGCCGTTTTTATCAACAACTTTTCCTTTTACCGTAATCTGCGCGTTAATATCATCCTGGTTAAATATAATAACCACATGATCGTCTGCTATTTTATAGGGAAGCTTATTCTCTATAATAGCATCTAAAATTTGATTAATAGTAGCGTCTTTTATCTGCAAATTTACCTTGCCCAGCTTTTTGATACTGGCGTAATTATAAAAGAAACGATAATCGCTTTGTTTCTGAATTTTGGTAAGTATGTTACTTACGTCGCTTTGCTTAACATCGAGCGAGAATTTTTGCTGAGAGTAAACACTTGCTGAAACCTGCAGGCAGGTAACCAGTGTTATTAAAAATGCTGCTTTCATTAGCAAAATGAATTTAAAGCATGGTTGTGCATATATAAACGCAAATGCCTTTATTAGTTTTTTCATTACATTTGTTTTTGAAAATTAAGGAATGGAGTAAGCTGTCTGAAAACTTTTACTCCTGTTATTTTGTCCCGATTTTTAAGGGGAAGAGTACCACCTCTTCCCTTGTTTATGCAGCACTTCAGGAATCTGGTAAGTAAGTTTTTTTCATAATAATATAAGTTTGAGTGAATAAATTAATTGATTGCTTTTCCAGTATGCGCTAAGTAAATAGCCCGTCCATCTATCCTGAATTTAAATGGCGTTGTCATTTGTATAATTTGCAGCGCCTGTTCTAACGATTCATTTTCCAATACGCCGCTTATTTGTTCGTTTTTAAGTGATGGTTCTTCAAACACCATTTGCACATTATATCTCCGTTCAATTTGTTTAGCTACCTCTTCAAAACTCTCATTGGTAAATATTATCCTGTTATCAAGCCAGGCCGTTTCTTTAATATCTCCTGCTTTAACCTGCGGTAACGCTGTAACCTGGTATTCTATCTTGGCTTCCCGGGTATTTGCAGTAGCTGCATTTGGTGTACCTGATAAATTATTGTCGACAATAAGCTTTTCATTTGGCAGCAGTATTATGCTTTTCTCTGGTTTATCTTTTAATTCAACCTGTACCCTGCCGGTTAACAGGGTTGTTTCAATATTTTTGTCATTATGATAAGCTTTCACATTAAATACCGTACCGAGTACTTTTACAGTAAGTGTACTTGTATGTACTAAAAACGGCTTTTTAGCATTTTTGGTCACTTCAAAAAAACCTTCGCCTTCAAGGTTTACTTCCCGGGTAGTCTTTGAAAATACTTCCGGATAAGAAAATGTACTGCCTGCATTCAACTTTACTTTAGTACCATCCGGCAATACTATCCCGGTAGTTTTTCCATAGGGCACATAAATATGATGAACCATTACTTTTGCCAGCTGATTAACCGGCTGCTGCCTGTTGGTATAAAACAACACACCGCCTACAGCAAATATCAATATAGCGGCAGCGGCCCATCGCCAATAAATTATTGATCGTACGTTATTTTTTTCGGTGAAGGTAACCGGGCTTTCGTCCGAATTTTTGATCTTATACCAAAGCTCTTCAATCCTTTCGCTAAGATCTTTTTGTTTTGTGGTGGGATCCGGCTGTTTTAAATCACTCTTTAACGCATCGGTAACCTTTTGCATTTTTCTATATTCAGGAAAACGGTCAAGAAATACTTCAAGCTCTTCCAACTCTTTTTCAGTGGCCGTTTTGCCAATACTCTTAGCCATAAGCTCAATAAACCTGGATTTTCCCATAATAATTGGTATTCTGCCGTAAGGACACAGCTAAGTGAAGATTTTCTTAAAAGGATTTGAAAAAAAAATGAAATATTTAAAACAGTTCCCTGATGCTGCAAATATTTGGCCCAATCACTTACGTACGAAGCGCCTGGTCAAGCTTTTTAAGGGCGATGGTAAGCTGGGCAAATACTGTTTTATTTGAAAGGCCAAGGATGGTTGCTACTTCGTTGCATGATAGATCATCTTCCTTTACCATTTTAAAGATCAGCCTGCACCTTGGCGGTAATTCATTAACAGCTTTTAAAACCTCGCTTTGCAACTCTTTACTGATTAGAAGCTGGGCAGGATCAACAGATAAATGGAAATAATATGCTTCTGTTACTTTTAACTCCCTGATCTTTTTTGATGAAATGCTTCGCAGGTGATTTAAGCATGCATTTTTTACCGCGACGTATAAATAAACCTGTAAATTCCTTACCGAATCAAGCTTTTTGCGCCCTACCCAAATCTTCAGGAAAACATCGTTTACAATTTCCTCTCCTGCTTCCCGGTCGTCTAAAAACGAATATGTAAACTGGTACAATTTAACTACATAGTGTTTATATAGCTCATTGAACGCAGATTCATCGTCATTAAACTGAATTCGATGAATAAGTTCATGGGTAATCACAGTTCAGTGTATTTCTTAATAATTATCAGGGAGCTTCCGGTGAAATATGCTGCAATATAGCACACTTAGTGTAAAGAAATTATTACAAATTAAAATATGTGCCTTTGCGTGATGCAAACCGGGCAGGCAATATTTATAATATCAACTTATATCGTTTGGCAATAAAAAACAGATTATCCACTTTTTATTTAAATTTACTCCCAAATGGCAGCAATCAAATGAACAATACTGTAGAGTTGGTTAAACAATGGGGAGCTTTCGAAGAACAATATCCGGATTGCTCATTAGAAGACTTTTTCCGCCACCGCCTGGCTATACCTGCTGAACATAAAAAACGGGCTGAGCCGGAAGACAAACTTATACCGGACCTTAACGGCAGGCTTGTTATACTGCTCAGAAGAATTGGCAAATTTCATATCGCTTATTCAAACAAGGCTCTTGAAGGTTCTGGGCTGGATCAGATCGAAGAATTTGGGATCCTGGTTACTATATATAATATGGGAAACCCTATTAAATCGACAGCCATTTACAACAACATCATCGAACTATCAAGTGGCACAAACATGCTGATCAGGATGAAAAAGAGAGGTCTTGTTACCGAATACGATGACAAGGAAGATAAAAGGGTTAAAAGGCTCGAGGTAACACCAAAAGGAATAGAAATCCTTCAGAAAGCAAAAGACCTGGTGTTAAAAGTAGCGCAAATGATAGTTCACGATCTTACTGACAATGATAAACAACTATGCATCCAGTTGTTGACACCTATAGATAAACGCTTTTCGGGAATGTACCAAAAGCAAAAAAACAAACCCTTCGAAGAAATATACAGGGAGAACGTGACTTAAGCAGTGGTTCTTTTTTAGAGTAAAACTAAAAACTTCCTCAACGTTGGTTTCCGCCTACCGGCTTTACTTTCTTAAATTCTTCATTTTTCTAAAAAAGCAATTTCATGAATCTTTATACTCAATCCGTCTGGCATTTTTTTCAAAATCAAAATAACTTCTGTGTAGTGCCAGGCTTATCAGAAAAACCACTCCTAGTGCTACCCATGGACTGGCTGTTGATTTAGTTATTTCCGTTGAAAAAGTATAAGCTAAGAAACCCCAAAAGAAAGAGAATAAAATTGATAAGATATAGCGAAACAGTCGCAGTTGAAAAAAGAGCCATCCAATTAACAGGTTGCTGCCTAAAAAAACAGCAACACCAATAATCCAATCCCAATTAAATCTTTTACACAACCAATAAGAAGAAAAAATAGAAATTGTTGCTATTTCAATACTAATCAGTGAAAATTTACTTCTTTTACTAATGATGTATTTTGCCGCCATAGATCATTTCCAGGGATAAGTAATCCAAGGGAATTAATTAAACAGTGTGATAGAACGAAAGTTTTTGTTAATAATAATTTTAGTATTTTTGTTATATGGTGATTGAGAAAACAAATAACGAAATTATATTCCGCTTACCTGCCGATATTGACACAACCGGATTTCAACGAATTGTGAATTACCTTAAATATAAGGAAGCTATCAGAAAAAGTGAGGGCACAGAGGAACAAGCCAATAAATTGGCAGATGAATCGAAAAAGCGTTGGTGGGCCGAAAATAAAGCGAAATTTATCAAGTGAATTTAATAGTTGATACTAACATTGTATTTAGTACGCTGTTAAATCCCCATTCTACAATTGGGGAAATTTTGATGGATATACAGGATGAGTTTACATTCTTTGCACCTGAGCTTCTTAAGGAAGAATTAAAAAGATACGCTTCCAAAATATCAACTTATTCTAAGCTTGACTCGAAGACATTATCCGATATCTAAAAATTGGTTTTATCAACTATAAATTTTGTTTCAGAAGAGTCGATCAGTGAGCAATCATGGTTTCAGGCATTTGCCTTGACAAAAGATATTGATGAAGACGATACTCCATTTATAGCGCTTGGGATAGAACTTAGTGCCAAATTATGGACAGGCGATAAAGTACTCTCCAAAGGGTTAGCTAAAAAAGGAGTAAATATAATCGTTACGACTGCCGATTTGAAGAAACTCATTAAATAAAGGTTCTATCACTATAGAACTATTACTTTTTATTTTTTCTCTTTCAAAGCTGCAATTTTCCTTACAATCTTCAATAAAGGAGTTCGACGGCTATACATTATCGGTCACTGAAAATTTAAAACCGCTTCTAATGCAATTAAAGGCGGTTTTGCTTTTATACTTTTTTGGACATTGCGTTTCTGCACGATAGAGTCACTTTTTGAGTTCGAACCTCGTTGGGTAACCCTGATGGACGACCTTAAAAGGCTGCTACCTATTTCTTTCCAATCTATTATGCTTAAATTTTCAAAATCTGTATCTGTTATAGCCTTATTTATACTCGTAACTTTACAAAGTTAATTCACATGGAATGCTGATAAGTAATTCGCGGTCATTGTGAAAGACACCTTATAAATACAACAAGCATACAAGATAACGACAAGCCAAATGGAAACAGAAATTTCAGGACCTGGTTCTTCATCAATCTCAGAACATTCACCTTTAACGTTCTGGAATAAAGACATGAAAGTGCGAATCGCATATATCGAGGAACCACCTTTCTATTGGACTGACGAAAACCATCTCGTAAAGGGTGCGGACATCGAATTGGCCGAAGTAGTACTGCGGGCAATTGGCGTAACGTCCATCGAATATCAGTTTACTACGTTCGAGGAGCTTTTACCAGGTGTCCAGGCTGGACGTTGGGATATGAACGTGCCCATTTTCGTTACACCTGAACGTGCAAGGGATGTAGCTTTCAGCGTGCCGGTATGGTCGCTTGGCGATGGATTCGTCGTGCATCATGGCAATCCGAAGGCGCTGATGAACTATGAATCGGTGGTGATGCATGGCGATGCGATGCTTGGGCTTATTCCCGGCCAAGTGCAGTTCAATGCTGCAAAGTCGGCAGGCGTGAGCGATAGCCAAATCGTGCTGTTTAATAGCCAACCAGAGGCTGCTGCCGCATTGCTGACCGGAAAGATTGATGCGTTCGCAGCCACAGCGGTTGGAAACCATGTCACTGCAAATGCTAACCCGGAACTGGAAGCAATCCCTTTCACGAATAGCAAAGATGGAAAAGCACCTGTCGGCGCCTTCTCATTTAGCAAGAGCAATCATGGGCTTCTACAGGCTGTGAATGCACAACTTCACGAGTACCTGGGCTCGGCCGATCACCGTACACGAATGGCGAAATACGGAATCACTCAAACCGAGATTGACAGCGTAGTAGCGGGCAAGGGCACAAAATAATAGATCCATTAAGAAAAGCCAGTATAAAATCAAACTTAGCAATAACTGTGATTTATACCGGCTCATGCATTTTTTACACTTTACCTAACCTCAAAAATATTTATCATGGTTAAATTTAATAATGTATCACAATTTGGCTATTCAGAATATGTTGAAATTGATCTAGAGGCCCTCAAAATGGTTGTTCTGCCGGGACAATTAGCACTTTCCGCTTATTAAAAAAATCCCATTCGGCGAATAAAATCAGATCAGCCTGAACTTATCGCTTTTATTGTCCGTTGTTTAAAATAATTGGAGTGGAATTACCCCGCGGAACAACAATGGTTTTAGCATTAGGAGACAAAGAGAGGTTTTGCAGTGCTTCAATCTGCCTCAATTGCAAGTAGCCCGGTGTTAACCCCGGGTTAACAAGCGCCTGTGAACTTTTTGTAGCCTCAGCATCTATTATTTTAATTTGCTTCTCCTTTTGGGCAATAATAATTTTGTAATTATAGGCAATTGCCAATTGCTCCTGCCGCAATTTGTATTCAATGGCGTCAACAACTTTTGGCGGCAGCTTAATATTTGATATTACCAGGTCGCCCAGGAAGATATTACCCTGGTGAAGCTTGCCCCTTGCAATTCCTAAAGCAACCTGCCTGATAGAATCAATTCTTAAAGAATACACCTGTTCGGGCGTAAAGTGCGAAATCACCTCGCTAGTACTTGAAACTATCTGGGGGTCTATAAATACTTTATCATAATTAATCCCGTATTGTCTGAAAATAACAGGCAAGCTGTCAACAATAGGCCTGTACCTGTAATTAACCCGCATAGTAACGGTAACACCGTTCAGAACCATTATGTGCATGGTATCTTCAACCATCTGCTCCCTGGTATTAAACCTGTAAACATTGTTCCATGGGGCAGTAAAAAATATGCCCTCGCCATACACATTGTGCATGTCTACACCTCCGGAAAATGGCCTGAACACAATTGAAGATGTTGCAGGCCCGTTCACCATTATAAAGCGATCTAAAAAAATCACCAGCAATAACAGCGAAGCAAGCAGTGTAATTAAAATATTTATTTTTCTTTGACTCACGGTTTTAAATTAATGGTCTGACTTATATTCCCTGAACGTACCATAATCCATTTTGTAGATCTTATCCGCCTTATTGAAATAATGATCATCATGGGTTATGGCTATTATAGTTTTACCTAATTTTTGAAAATCGTAAATTAATTCGTTATAAAAATACTTTCTGAACTCAGGGTCCTGATCGGCAGCCCATTCATCAAAAACAAGAACATTCTTGTTTTCTAAAATTACTGAAATCATAGCCAATCTTTTCCGCTGACCGGTTGAAAGGTTTGTATTGGTAAAAGCACCATCTTTAAATCCTGTTTTTTCAGACAGCTGCATTTGCTTCAGCAATTTAAGCACTTTTGAGTTTTCGAGGTTTTTTATTCCGTACATTTCTGAAAAAAGGAAAAAGTCGGAAAAAATAACACTAAACAATTCCCTGTACTCCTGAATATTTTCATGGATTACATCTACCTCATCAACAAGTATTTCACCGGCATCTGGCATGTACAAGCCCGTTAACAGCTTAACAAGTGTTGACTTACCGCTACCATTACCACCAATAATGAAAATAATTTCACCTCTTTTTACCTCAAAATTGATTGGGCCGATGCTAAACTGGTCTTTCCCGCTTTTATCACGATAACCAAAGTGCAGATCGTTAAATTTAAGTTTTTCAAAATTCTCAAATATGCCGCCCAGCTCGGGGTCTTCAAGAACGCCAAAAGTATTTTCTTTTAAGCGTTTTTCAAGATTTGTAAGATTGTTTACAGCAACCGTTGCTTTATTGAGTACTTCAAAAGTTCCTACAGCATCACCAAGGGGCATGATAATAAACAGGATAGTAGCCGTTATTTTTGCAACATCGGTTAATACCGCCTGGTCTAAAACGGGGATAACAAAAACCATAGTACCCAACAAAATGTAGAAAAAGGCCTGTGCAAAAACAAAATAGAACGACATTTTTGACGAAGTAATAATTTTCTTATCCTTCAGCTTCTTTGCTATAACCTGGATCCGACCCAAAAAAAGATCAAATTTCTTTTGCTGATGGATTTTAATTTCCTTAAAACCACCGGTTACCTCATTAATTTTCTCAAAATAAACAGTTTCTAAGGTCACCGCTTCGCCTATTTCCTTTTGTATTTTGTTACTGCTAAAAAAATAATTAGAAATGGCTAAACCCAGCATAATAATAGTAATTACAAATGCTGTTATATTTATAAAGCCCAGGTAAATAATAGCAAAAAACACCAATACACCCGCTTGAACTCCATTGGCGATAGAAGTAGCCGAATTACTGATCTCATTGGTATCTTTTGTAAGGCGGGTATAAATTTCAGCCCGGCCCAGGGTTTCAAATTCAAGCAGTTCGGTATTCATCAAATACTTTACAATACGTTCCCTTACTCTGAACACTATTGTTTCAACCAGAACAGCGGTTAGTTTTAATGCCCTGTTTTTTGTTATTATAAAAATTAAAAAGATGAGAATGAAAATTAAAATAAATTTATAGTTAAAGTCTCCATGAACAATTTTGGACGTTGAATAATTTATTACAGCCAGCAACAAAGCATTTGATAACCCGGATATAAGGGTCATTGCCAGAATGTTTTTATACGAATTATCCCGGGATTCCTTTTTAATAAAATCAATTAGAAGACTTACATTCATGTGTTTTTAACAGGTATGGATTTCTGTGATAAATCAGTTTCTATGTTTAGGAAATACAGGATGCAAGATATAAAAACTACATCATAAACACACCTACTATTTTACACTTTATGGCTAAATTTTTTTCGGGATTTCTTAATAATTAAGTAAATTATACTTTTAAATTTTTAGCATAATATTGAAAATAAGATTATTTTTATAAAAAAATTTAGTTATGATACTTGAATTTGTAATTCCGTATTTAATACTTGCAGCCATTACCGGGCTTTTTGGGATTCGTACCAGGATAGGTTTTTGGGGTGTTTTTTTTCTCAGTATTCTTTTTTCCCCAATACTTACACTTCTTTTCCTGTTCCTGCTTAAGGATAAGCCAAAGAAGAACCCTTTTGAAGCTAAATTCGACTAGCTAAACCACTGTATCACAATATTTCAATCCCACTCTTTTCATTGCCTGTTAAACCATACATATTGGTATAATACTATTAATTACATTCGTTTTCGCTTGGTTAAGGTTTGCTACGGATTTATATTTGTTTGAACCAAAAAAACAATCACGAATATGAATTTAACAACCCTTAAAACAGAATTGGAGCATGGCGACAGTCTGCAGCAAATAGCATCAGAAGCAGTAGTAAGAAACTACATGATGTGGACAGGCGCAGCCGGCATTATCCCCTTACCTATTATTGATACTGCCGCTATTAGCGCAATTCAGCTGGCAATGTTGAATAAGATAGGCGATATCTACAAACAAGAATTTTCAGCAAACTGGGGCAAATCAGTTATCGGCGCCCTTGTTGGTGGCTATGCTTCAACATCACTTGGACTTGGCATTGGAATGAACATCGTTCGCGCTATCCCATTTGTTGGCGGCATTGCAAGCCTGATTGTGCTTCCGGGTTTTGCAGCAGCTACTACTTATGCTTTAGGCCAGGTGTTTATTCTTCACTTTGAATCAGGCGGTACCATCCTTGATTTTGATCCGGTTGCTGTAAAAGATCATTACATAGCGCTGGTTAAAAAAGGCCATACTGTAGTATCCGAAGTAGCAAAAAACTCTGATTCAAAAGAAGTTAAAGAGGTTGCCAAAGAAATAAAGGAAGCTAAAGATCTGGGCACCACAAAATCAAAAGAATAAGGCACGGTTGCTATTAACTGACCAATTATAAATGAATGGTTGCTTTTTTAAAAAAGGCAGCCATTTTTTATTTGGTAAAACAACAAGCAGGAACCACTTATCACATAAAGGATCATGCCTGGCGTTCATATATGCCGGAAAATACTTTTGCGGTTGAACCTGTAAGCAGGTTAATAATTAATCCTGAAAAGGCTGCAGAGAACTGACTCATAAAAAAATGATGCCCTTCCATTTGGTAAAACTCAATTTGAGCCGTGGTTTCAAACTGCCAGCCATCTATATCCTTTTGCAGTATATTATCCTGTTTGCCATTAATAACAGCCAGCGGAATGGTCAATTTATTTGCATAAACCGATGTGTAATTTTCATATAAAACAAGGTCGTTTCGCAAAATGGGCAATATATAATCCATTAATTCATCGTCGTTCACAATTTCTTTTTGCAGGCTCCCTATGCTTTCAAAATAAGCGATCAATTCCCGGGAAGGCAAAGATGAAAGCATCCTTTTTGGGGTTAGCTGCGGACCGCCGTGTCCCGAAAATATTGCCATTTCAGGCTTTAATAGATCCTCGTCCCTATTTAAAGCATGGACAAGGGCAAGGCCAATAACTGAGCCAATGCTATGGCCGTAAACAACCACTTTACCCGGATCAACCTCATTAATTATCGCCCTGTATTGAGACAGCAGGTCATCAATTAAAACATCCATTTGGTTTATCAATGTAGTTTTTGACCTTTTACCCCTTCCGGGATATTCCAAAGTTTCCAAATGGATGTTCCCCGGCAGCAGCGTCTTTAAAAAATTAAAACTATAACTATTACCCCCGGCAAAGGGAAGCGCCAATAGTAGGATCTTTTTGTTATTCATTTAATCATCAAAAATAAAATCCTCAAACCTTAAAGTTAAAATCAGCCTGATTGTAGCGTTTACAAACTCATCGTAGTTTTTAAACAATTGCTTATGGATCTGTATATTTTCACTTTCGTTTAACTGAAAAGTCAGCCGGTTTAATTCCTTGTTCCGCAGCCTGGTTAGTATAATTAAAAATGATCCGTCAATAATTCTTGAACTCTCAATTATTTCAAGCTTCACATTAATTAAATATTTAATAATAATATCAGTTAATGATACCGATACGAAATTACTGAAAAGGAACTTGCTAAGATCAATATCTGAATTATCCGCTTTTACCTGCTGCTCATTATAGATATAAAAACCGCCTGCTTTATTGCACAATAATGCAATGTGATTTTTATTATACAATATTTCGGCAAGCAGCAATACCAGCCTGTTAAGATTTGTGTTTGTTAAAAACACCCTTGCTTCAAGCCGTTTTATAGCAAATATGCTTTCATCGTCAATATTTTCATTTAAAAAGGCTTTTAGCTTTTGAATTTTTTTAAGAGGGAAGCCAAGCTGCCTCAATTCAAAAACTATATTTAGCCATATAAAGTCGACAAACGAAAATTTATGCCAGTCGCGGCTGTTCTTTCTCCCTGTTAGCATCAGGCCATTTGACTCCCAATTATTAATTGTACGATAGGAAATACAAAGGTCATTAACCGTAAGTGCGGGTTTAAAAATATCATCGCAAATACCAAATGCGTTGAATATATTTTCAATATTGTTTTTTAAGAATACTTCTCCAAACATATATTCATATTTAAAATCAAACTAAAACCGGTTTCGTTTTGTAGAGTATCTCTTTTTCCCCGAAAAGCCTTTCGGCTCTTATCCCCCTGCTTTTACAGGTATTCAATAATTCATTAGAGGCAATAATGGGATTTGATTCATCGGTATATTCATAAGCCATAATATATTTTAGCCAGGGCTCCATGCCCATCGCATAAACATATACTTCGCTAAAATTAAACCTGTTCATAATATCAACGCCCCGCTGGTAATTGGAACCCGCCAAACGCCTGGAGTGGTCTTTATCGCGCGGAAGATCTTCTGAAAGCAGCGGCCCATAAAGCCAGGTCATTGGAGCACCATCGCATTCCATGCCTAAAAACAGCACGTCAATGTCACCTGTTATTTCATGTATCAGCCTGTACATGTTAGGTTCGATGTTACATGAATCAGCTGCAAAAAGTATTTTCTTATTATTTATTTCAACCAGGTGGGCCAATTTGGTACGCACATCAAGGTCGCAATGCTCGCCAAGGAATGGGATCCCGGTAATGTTAAGCCCCTTCATTTTAAGGGTCTGCATTTCCTTTAATTCAATAACATTTGTAAACCCTATATTTTCAAGGATAAGGCTAAGGCTTGGATCCTGCAATGAACCTCCTCCCCCGCCGGGGATTACAATATGCCTTATCCGGTGCCTGAGTTTCAACAACGATTCGAGCAGTACATGATCCTGGTGGTTATGGGTGATCAGCACATAATCAATCACATCTGGCAAATCATTATAAGTATACCTCGACACCTCGGCATCATAGCCATAGCTTATCACCGGGTCGGCCAGGATGGATAAGTCTGCCGTTTCCAGCAACAGGCAGGCATGGCCAAAATATCTTAACCTTGCACCTTCGCCTGTATATTTTTCATATGGCTCAGGCTCTTCTTCAGTAAAAAACGACCGAAACAGTTCTTGCTGCTCAGGCACAATATCTAACATACCGCAGATATCTTCAAAAGACCTTGGGATCCTGTTCATCATAAAAAACTCATCCAGCGCTTTATCCCTGAAAGGCAGGTTGATGCTTATTTTATCAGCATCATTAAGCACCGGCGTACTCAGCACAAACGGGCGATGGTCACTATCAATTAATGACAATGAAAGTGATTGAAAGGCTTCATTGTAATATTTGCTATGATAAAGCAGCGGCTCGATAAACCTGAAACCAGGAGCATTTGAAAGATCATAAAAAAGTTCCACATAGCCACGGAGAATATCCGGAACCTTTTCATACAATGATTCAATAGAATAGCCTTTTGCTTCCTGTTTCAGCATCCGGGTAAGTTCCTTTATTGCCTTAGAAAGTGCTACCATATACCCCTGTTCTTCAAGGGTTGATCCGAGCAGCGCTTTTACTTCATCAAGGCGTTTTCCGCCATAATCCATAAACGGGCCGCCTGTCATTTTAGGGTCTTTACATGCGGCAGCATGGATCATTGGCGCCTGTATGTATGATTGCATTATTTTAACATGCCGCCCTTCAATATTCATTGCAGCAGTAGCAGGGGCAATTAAATAAGCCCACGCATACCAGCCCTGGAACAAGGGTTGTGCAATCACGTTCGACCGGAGATATAATTCCTGGGATTTCATTTTATATATTTTTTAACAGATCAGCAGGAAAAGCTATCCTTTTCTCCTGCTGATGCTGTGTAATGAGCATTTAATTAATTTACGCCGTTATTTATGGAATACCTCCGTAATTTGGCGGAACGCCAAGCAGGGTATTCATAATTTGCCAGCACATAAACAGCGGTGCGTCTGAGTTTATATTTGAGGTGATAAAAATTGAAATTTCATGCCCATCAACCATTGCCCCAACCGATGAATAGCCCGGGGTAAGGCCGCCATGCGTAAATATTTTCAACGGTTTTGTTGTGCCCGGCAGTGCTGGCCTGTGCACAATTACCATAGCAAAGCCATAACCAGTTGGCGGGCAGCCAGGTTTTGTTGGATAATATCCTTCAAGAACCCCTTTATCAGAATAAGAGGTGAACATTTGCTCTCTATATTTTGCAGGAAAAAGCGTGTTATTATTCAGCGCCACGGTCCATTTAATAAAATCAGCTCCTGTCATATAAATAGCGCCTGATGAAAAGGCGATATCGCTCATGTTTGTCCACGAGCCGTGCTGGTAGTGTGAAGCGATCGGGAGCCCGGTAACAGGGTCATAAGTATTGGTTATAGGTTGGTAACCCTCATTCAGATTTTTAACGATATCGCCGCCATTGGGATCCCCGCTCAATTTTAAAAACCCGCTGTCGTCCATCTTCAAAGGCTTAAATATTTTGTCATCCAAAATCTTTGCATAGGCAGATCCGTACAGAATCTCCAAAATTTCCCCAAGAATATAGTAATTACCATCAGAGTAACTAAAAGCAGTACCAGGAGTAGTCTGAAGCGGATATCCGCATTGATCCATGATAAACTCCTCATGCGACCTGAAGTTTTTACGGGCCACAGTGGTGATAAAATTGGGGAAATTATCATAAGATGGGATCGCCGACCTCATTGAAAGCAACTGGTGAATAGTTACAAAGCCAAAACCAGAAGATGCTGACTTTGTATAAGGCAGGTATTTATATAAAGGACTATCCAGCGCTATTTTTCCTTCTGATTCGGCAATAAGAACAAGGGCTGCGCAAAACTGCTTGCTCATTGAGCCTATTTCAAACCGGGTGGAGGTGTCATTTTTTACATTTAACTCCATGTTTGCCAGGCCGTAGGCCTTGTTATAAGTTGTTTTGTTTTTTTCGGCAAGCGTTACTACACCGCTAAAGTTACCTTGTTTAACATAGTGCTCAATTATTGAATCAATTATTTTATAAGTTGTGCGTACAGGTACTTTTGCTTTTTTGGGGGTCTGTGCCTGCAAAAATCCCGGCATCAGCATCATACACATTGAGGCTATCAGCAACAGCCTTTTAAATGATAATGGTTTGTCTGGTTTAATTTTCATGATTTTTTATGGTTTAGGATTAGTTAAAATTTATTTTACTTAAATAATCAAATATGATGTTTAAGCTTATTATGGATAGCCTTTTCGTGGTTTGATGTTCATGATTGCTTTAATTTTTATGTAAATACTAACTTGTTAATTGCCTATAAGGTGTTTAATACTGTTTGTCAGGCCTTTTACATCCGGCGACTTTAGCATCGAAAAATGATCACCATCCGTAGTAATAACATTAACCCGGTCTGAAAGCTTTTCCCATCCGCCTGTGTAACAGGCCTGCCGCGCACCCCCTGTGCTGTTTTCTGAAACCGATGCTCTGAAAAGATGAACAGCGGTTTTAAGCTTTAGCCCTTTTGGTTCATATATCGCTCCCAGGGTGCCTTTAAGAATTTTTACAAGGTTTCTGATCTTACCATGGCTTTTACTTTCTTCGATGATATTTGCTTTTTCAAGTAATGACTTTAAATGATCCAGTCTTTCATCTTCCGAAAGTTGTTCAAAAAAATCCCGGCTTATTGCTGGTGATATCCCGTTCAAAGCTGCAAATTCAAGCAGCCACCGGGCATCGTCCCAGTCTTCCCCAATAACCTGTTGATCAGTCAACGGGGCCAAACAATCCAAAATCCCGAGAAAGCTCACCTCTTCGCCGGCTGATTCAAGCTGGAAAGCCATTTCATAAGCCACCAATCCACCAAAAGAATGCCCACCCAGGTAATAAGGCCCCGACATTTGTAATTTTTTTATTTCCCGGAGGTTTTGTCGTGCAATGGCGTCTACCGTATTTAACCCTATATCCTCCGGCAGTTCGTTAAGCGATAGTGCATAAAACGGCCTTTGCCCTTCAAAGCCTCTGCCGAGTTCACTTAACTGAAGTGCACTCCCACCCGCACCCGGCACAAAAAACAATGGTGACTGTGTATTGCCTTCACTAAATTTAACCAGTATTGTACCGTTACCATTACTTGCTTTTCCGTTTAAAAAAGCAGCCTGGGAAGCAATGTCAGGATTGCCAAACAGGTCAACCAGGGTCATTTCACAACTGTAAGCTGTATTAATGCGATTTATCAATTGAACGGCTAATAAGGAATGTCCCCCAATATCAAAAAAGTTGTCATAAATACCCACCGGGCTAACATTTAGTAATGATTGCCAGATCAGCATTAGCTCCTGTTCATCCTTATTACCCGGGGCAACATAATTTGAAGCGCCCCTCACCATTATATTGGCAGCATTTTTTGTAAGCAAGGCCCTGTCTGTCTTCCCGTTAGGCGTAAGCGGTAATGATTCCTTTAATTCGAAAAATGAAGGCACCATATACTCGGGCAGGCTCCTGGCCAAAAAGTCCTTAAGAACAGGTACTAATTTTTGCAGGAATTTCCCCCTCAACGGGTGATTGGTATAAGCGCTTAATGGCTGACTATTTTTATTCTTTTGCCCTGATGAATAAAAAGGAGGAATGCCATCATTACCAGGAATAAAATAAACGTCAAAGGTTTCTTTATTTGAGGTGGAACAGCAAACTTCAATTTTGTATGGAATATCCGACCGCAGCTCATAAAAATCTTCCGGGTATAAACTATGCGTTTCCGCGGTATCCAACAGGTCGAAAAACGAGGTTTCAGGTTTGTTCTTTCCAACCGAGTGTAAAATCTCAAGCGCTTTTAACTCCCTGTGAACGCGGCTGTTTTTAACGCCTTCAAGTATTAATGGCGTTCCGGCAAGCATGGGTAATAGTTGGTAAGGGGCCGGCTTCTCAATGTTCCAATCAATTTTTTCTGTAATTATTGCTTTAATGTTTCCTTCTTTTTCAAGGACCACATCATACCTGAACTTATTCAGCTCATTGTTATAGCGTCCCTTTTTCCATAAAGTTTTTACGCCGCTTATACCGGGGACATGAGCGGGCAATACATCAAAAAACTGCGGATTCACCAACAGCTCTTCTTCCTGCTGTACGTTCAGCGTAATCTTTTGCAGCATCTGCACAGCGTCAGCGTCTTTACTACTTTTAAACAATTCAACAGATGTGCGGAATGCCTCAATAAGTTGTTCGTTCCGTACATCACCTATAAAGAAATGACCACCGGGCTTTAACAGGTCCAGCCCATTTTTTAACACCTGCAATAAATACTCCTGATCCGGAAAATACTGAACAACCGAATTCAGAATTATCATGTCAAACCTCCGTTCGGTAACGGATTTTATAGCTATTGCATCACATTGCTGCAATTCAACATTATTAAAATCATTTTGCTTTAATACAGGCTTAAGCTGATCAATTGCATTGGCAGAAAAGTCGGTGCCAAGATAATATTCACAATTGGGAGCTATCTGAAATAATAGCAGACCAGAACCACAGCCAATTTCGAGTACATTTTGGGGTTTGTAAGCTTTAATGCATTCAACCGTATCGTCTACCCATTGCCGCATTTCATCTTCTGGAATAGGCAATCCTGTATAACTGCTGTTCCATCCTGAAATATTAAATGTAGCATCGGCAGGTTTGGGTATATTATCGCTGTAAGAGTCGTCGAAAATCTCGCGCCAATGGTTTACCTGCTCTTCCAGTAATCCGCCATTGCTGTTTTTATTTATTTCACTTTCCCAGCTGTCTTTAGCGCATACATAGGTAAAAAGTCTTTTCTCTCCATTGCTATCTTCATTTATTACCACAGCTGCATCTTTTATCAATGGATGTGAACGGAGCACTGCTTCTATTTCACCGGGTTCTATGCGGAAGCCTCTTATTTTTACCTGCTCGTCTATTCTGCCTAAAAACTCAATCTCTCCATTTGGAAGAAATCTTGCCCTGTCGCCCGAACGATATAATCGCACAGGCAATCCATTATTAATGTTAAGCAGCTTAAATTTATCATTATTTAGTTCAGGCCTGTTATGATAACCAATTGCTAATCCCCGGCCGCCTATATATAATTCCCCGGGGATCCCGACAGGGCTAATATTGCCATTGTCATCCAGGATGTAAACTAAAATATTACCAATTGGCCGCCCTATAGTAATCTGCTCATTATTTGGATTGCAAATTGCGATAGAAGTACAAACTGTAGATTCAGTTGGGCCATAAGCATTAAAGAAATCTCTTCCAACCGCCCATTTTTTCATCAGCTCAATGCTGCAGGCCTCACCGGCCACTATTAAACCAGTTAGTTGCGGCAGTGGTTCATAAGGCAACATAGCCAAAAAACTGGGGATGAGTGTAACATGTGTAATACCTTCGTCTGTCAGCAGCATATTAAACTGTGGCATTGGCACCAGGTTGTCTTTACCCGTCATTACCAGGCATGCACCACATGCCAGCGCCATAAAATACTCGCTTATAGAAGCATCGAAACCAGGCGAGGCAAATTGTAAAACCCGGCTCCGGGCTGTTACCTTGAAAACACTGATCTGCTGCTCCACCATGTTCAACAACCCGCTATGAGGCAGTATTACCCCTTTAGGCAAACCGGTTGATCCTGATGTATAGATCATATAAGCAGCGGCATCCGGGCTGATCTTAATGTCCGGTTTTATAGAGCTGCAAGCGTCAATACCTATAGCTTCTGTATCTGAGGTAATAACCTGGAGTTCCTTACTTAAACCGATCCCGGCAAACCTGGAATGTGTGATGACTATATTAATTCCCGAATCTTTAATAATAAAGTTCAGACGTTCCTCAGGGTAGTCGGGATCAAGCGGCACATAGCATCCGCCAACTTTAAGAACAGCCAGTAGCCCGGTGATCTGAACTACAGACCTACCAGCCATTACCCCCACTTTTTCATTTATGGCAAACCCTTTTTGTATTAAAAAATTAGCAAGCCTGTTAGCGCGCTCATCCAGTTGCCGATAGCTTATGTTTTCACCTTCACAGCGTAAAGCTGTTGCATTAGGGGTTAATGCTGCACATCTTTCAAAAATATTTAATATGGTTTCACCGGTAATATCATCAGTAACAAAACCGCTGAATTCATTTAGAATCAGCTGCTTTTCGTAAGCATCTAAAATGCTGATATCTGCTATCCTTCTTTGCGGAAATTGTATAACCCCGGTTAATAAACTGTGATACTGATTGATAAAACGAAGGATAGTGCCCTTGTCGAAAATATCAGAATTATATTCTACAGCTCCTGCAATTCCGTTAGCCGATTCTCCTGCAAAAAAAGTAATATCATACTTGGATGTGCCACTATGGGTATTCAGATCACTGATTTCCAGTCCCGGTAAATCAAGGCTTTCATTTCCGGTGTTTTGTAATGCAAAAGCTACCTGGAACAATGGGCTATGACTTAGCGCTCTTTCCGGTTTTATTTCTTCTACCAATTTTTCAAAAGGAAGATCCTGGTGATCAAATGCATCCAGGGAAAGCTGTCGTACTTCGCTTAGTAATTCAACAAACGTAAGCCCGGGGGCTATCTTTATCCTGAATACAAGTGAGTTTACAAAAAAGCCAATCAGGTTTTCAATTTCTTTCCGGTTGCGGTTGGCTATAACACTGCCAATAACAATATCATCCTGGCCCGACCAACGGGATAATAAAACAGCATAAACACTAATGAGCGCCATAAAAGGCGTTACATTATATTGCCGGCACAAGTCCTTTACACTATTAGCTGTTTCGGCCCCGAATGAATATTTTTCCAGGGCTCCGTTAAAAGATTGCACAGCAGGACGCGGCCTGTCGGTTTGCAAGGAGATTAGTGTAGGAATACCATCAAGCTGGTTTTTCCAAAAAGTCAGTAGCCTGTTGAGTGTTGCCCCCGAGAGCCATTTTTTTTGCCATAAGGCAAAATCAGCAAACTGAATTGGGAGCGCAGGCATTTCCGGCCTGCTGTTATTAACATAGGCCGAATAGATAGCTGCTAGCTCTTTGATAAAAACATCAATCGACCAACCATCGGATATAATATGATGAAGCGTAAGCAGGAAGGCCCATTTTTCTTTACTAAGCCTGATCAGTTTGTAGCGGATCAGCGGATCGGATGCAATATCAAATGGCTTACGAGCCTCATCATCCATTATTTTCTTCAACGCTGCTTCCTGCGATTCGTTTTCAAGCTGTTGAATGTCTGTAAGCTCTTCCCCAAGGATAAGCTGAGGCAGGATGTGCTGAAAAACGTCGTCCCCTACCTTGATAAACGAGGTGCGGAGCACTTCGTGCCGTTTTATAATGAGGTTAAGACTTTCTACAAATAACTTTTCGTTCAACGTGCCTTTAAGCAGTAATGCGGCAGGCATGTTATACGTAATACCATCTTTGCCCTCCAGTTGATTAAGATACCACAAACGGCGTTGTGAAAATGAAAGCGGAAGATTGGTATTTGATCGTTGGCCAGCCGACAAAACATGCACAGGCTTATTAGAAGCTGCCTTGATAATCTCAAGGATCTGGTCTTTGGCTTTGCTTATTTCCGTGCGAATTTCAACAGGCAACGTTCCCTTCGGGGCTGATAGTTTTAACAAACCTTCTTCCTCCCAAAGCTTTATGCCTCGTTTTTCTAAATCAACAATTAAATCTGCTGCCTTATTCATTATCTATTAATGTTTTTAAAATTCAAACACTTCATTGTCATCGTCTGATACTGTTTGCGCTTGCTCAGCCTCGCTGATAAATTGTTGCATGGCTATGGCAAAACTTTCAATATCCGGATGATCAAACAGCATTTTTAGCGGAACCTCCAATTCAAACCCGGTCCTCACCCTTGATATGCATTGTGTTGCCAAAAGTGAGTGCCCTCCGAGCATAAAAAAGTTATCTTTAATACTTATTTGCGGTATGCCAAGCACTTCGGCCCATATTTCATGAATTTTTTCCTGCAGTTGATTAACCGGGGCTACATAATTTTCATCCGCTATTAAAACCTGTCCTTTATAATTGTTTTTCAGCGCTTTGCGGTCAGTTTTTCCATTTGGGGTAAGCGGAAACTTATCAAGCGCGATAAATGCCGACGGGATCATATACACAGGCAACCGGGTCAGCAAAACTTCCCTTATTGCTGCCGCAGAAATACTTTCGCCATTTTCCGCTATTATAAATGCTAACAGGCAATCATTATCCAGATGATCCTTTCCCGCCGTTACTACAGCATCGTTAATCCCTGCTATTTCTTTAATTACCGATTCCACTTCCCCCGTTTCGATCCTGAAACCGCGTATTTTAACTTGCTGGTCTATGCGGCCTAAAAAGGATATTTTTCCGTCGCTTGCCCATTTAGCAAGGTCGCCGGTTCTGTAAATACGGCTTTCCTGCTGTTTTGAAAATGGGTCTGGAATAAATTTTTCTTCCGTTAATTCGGGCAATCCTAAATAGCCTTTTGCTACACCATCACCACCTATATACAATTCGCCTGCTACACCTGCCGGTACAGGCTTGCGGGCCTCGTCAAGTATATAGAAAGCCGTATTGGCGATTGGTCCGCCAATTAAAGCGTAACCATTGGATGAAAGATGTTGCTGCGGATCAATATTCAACACGGCCGACCAAATGGTAGTTTCGGTTGGCCCGTACATATTCCACAATGACTTATTACATCTCACCAGTTCAGCAGCCAGTTCATTAGGCAAAGCCTCGCCCCCGCATAATACTTTTAAAATGCCCGAACCGTTCCAGCCGTTATTCAGGAGCATTTGCCAGGTTGCGGGGGTAGCCTGCATTATGGTAGGTTTAACCTGGTTCATACAGCCCGTTAGCTTTTCCGGATCGGCAGAAACCTCTTCAGAAAGTAATGCCACCGTTGCACCACTTGTTAAAGGGAGAAATATTTCGAGCCCGGCAATATCAAAAGATATGGTTGTTACCGCAAGCAGTATATCTTGCGAACTAATACCGGGCTGTATCTTCATTGATGCCAGGAAATTCCCCAATGCGCCATGGCTTATCTGTACCCCTTTTGGTTTACCAGTTGAGCCCGAAGTATAAATAATATAGGCTAGGTCGTTGGGTTTGATGGTGATGTTCGGTTCATCAGCTTTTTCTTTTGTAAGGACAGGCTTAATTTCTTCTATCACCAGCATTTGTACTTTTTCTCCCTGCCACATATTTTTGTATTTCTCTTCAGTAAGCAGCATGGCAGCTCCTGAATTGTCAAGCATATAATGCAATCTGTCCACAGGGAATTTGGGATCTAAAGGCAAGTAAGCCGCGCCTGTTTTAAGTATGGCAAGCAGGCTGATTATCATTTCCGGAGAACGGTCTAAACACAAGGCGGCAAGGCCACCGGGCTTTAGTCCGCAATTCAATAACAAGTTAGCCAGTTGATTAGCGCGAAGGTTTATTTCGCCATAACTATAGTTTTCCCCTTCAAAAAGTAACGCTGTAGCTTCCGGGTGGACGAGAACCTGTTTGTTAAACTCTTCCAAAACAAGTTTTACATGGCTTACAACCGGAGCTTGTGCGTTAAAAGTATTTAAAACAAACGCTGTTTCCTCTTCACCTATAAGCGATATTTCTCCTAAAGTTTGATCGGCATCTGCAGAAAAACCATTTAAGATATTTAACAGATGACGCAGTACCCTGTTAATAGTTTCTTTTTCAAACTTTGAAGAATCATAGCTGATCCGGAAACTAAGGCCCTCTCCCGGAACTACCATTAACGTAACCGGATAGTGTGTTTGTTCAGAAAACTTTGCCGAACTGATAGTTAATCCTTTAATCCCATCATCAACCGATTTATCAACAGGATAATTTTCAAATATGATTAGCGATTCAAATAACTGCTGGTTACCGTCCATTCCTGAATATTCACGTATTTTGGTAAGCGAGGTATAAGAATAATTATCCCGTTCCAGCTGTTTTAACTGAATATTCTGTAACCATTCGTCTAACTTGCTGTCATTATTTACACTGATCCGTACCGGTACCGAGTTGATGAACAAGCCAACCATTTTTTCAACCCCTTCCAGTTCAGGTGGCCTGCCCGAAACAACAGCACCAAATACCACATCATCAGTACCTGCATATTTGCTTAATAACAATGACCATGCAGCGTGAATAAGAATATTTAAGGTAACGCCTGTATTTTGTGCAAACTGTTTCAGGCGATTTTCCAATTCAGCCCCCAGTTCTGTCGCACAATCCTGCATTTTACCGGCTCGACCCGAAGACTGATGCTGATCAATACCTAATGGAGTTGGATGATGAAATCCTGTTAAATAATTAGCCCACCATTCTTTTGCTGCTCCCTCATCCTGTTTGCCAAGCCATTTTATAAAATTAGCATAAGGCGTTACCGGAACAACCTGCAGGTCTCTATCAGCAATTAGGGCTTCATAATTGTCAAATACCTCCCTGATGATAATTGGCAGGCACCAGCCGTCCATCAGGATATGGTGATGTGTCCAACAAAAAAACCATTGGTCATCATGTATATTAGCTAATGTTAACCGCATAAGCGGCGCCTTTGAAAACGAAAATGACTGATTGAGATCATCTTCAAGAAATTGCTCGATAGCTACTTTGCCTTCAGCATCGTTTTCACAATTCCATGTGTCTTCATTCCATGTAAGTTTGGTTTCGCTTAAAACAACCTGAACGGGAGTATCAATCCCTTCCCAAAAAAATGCCGTACGCAAAATATCATACTTATCAATTACAAGTTGCCAGGCCTTTTTAAATAATGCCGGGTTCAGCTTGCCCTTCAATATAACACTTAGCTGCTCCCTGTAAGAAACAGACGAAGGGTTTAGCAGGGACTGGAAAAGCAAACCTGGCTGTAAGGGCGATAGTTTATAAATATCGGCAACCTGTACTAACGGATAGCCGGCATCCTTTATTTGGGCAGCAAGCGTGTTCATGCCCGATTTGCCCAGGTTTGACAATGGGAAATCTGCCGGGGAAAAGCCACCGGTCCCGGGTTGAAGGCAATGATCTATAAGTATGTTTAGATTTGAAATAAAATAACCTGCCAGTTTGCTTATGGTACTTTCCCGATGTTTGTTTTTATCGTAACCTATGCCTATTTTAAGTTGCCCGTTAAGTACAATTAAGTTTACTCCCAGTAAATGGGTGCGGTGGTTTCCGGGGCTTTGCTCAAAACCACAATCAGCGTCAGAGAACTTCCAATTATTGTTCCCGGTAATTACGGAATCGCCCTGGCCAAGATAGTTGAAAACAATTTCGGGGGCATGCAGCATCCCGAAATCCCCCTTATCATCCGATAAATATTTTAACAACCCATAACCAATTCCTTTACCTGGAATTTCCCTGTATTGTTCCTTAATTACCTGCAGGGTTTCTCCCGGCTCGCAATTTTCAGGAAGACTAAAAACAGCAGGATAGGCAGCCGTAAACCAACCTACAGTTCGCGAAATATCGATTTCTTCAAACAAATCTTCCCTTCCATGGCCTTCAAGTTCAATAATTGCCGTCCTGTTTCCGCTCCATTGATTAAGAGATAAAATAAATGCAGCAAGCAAAACTTCCTGTACTTGTGTGCGGTAGGCAGCAGGTACCTTTTTAAGCAGCGCATCTGTTTTATCCCCGTTCAAATAAACCGTAGTTATACCTGGAGACATTACGGAGGAAACATTTATTGGCTGCTGGTGATCTAAAGGAATCAATGACACCGGCATTTTGCTTATTTTTTTCCAGTAAGCAATTTCACTTGCCGAAAGCCCCGTTTTGGAATAGGCAGACAATGCATTTATCCATTTTTTGAAAGAATGTGATTTCTCAGGTAATTTTGCTGATGCCTGTTCATGGGTTAAATGGAGAAAATCTTCCAGTAAAATGCGCCACGAAACCCCGTCAATTACTAAATGGTGAGCTACGAGCAGTAGTCTTGAAGGAATATCATCACCCATTCTGAAAAATACAGCCTTAAATACTACCCCATCATAAATGTTTAATCCGGATTGAATGCTGTTTGCTGTCTCTAGAAATTTGGTCTCTTTTTCTTCAATGGGGACAAGATCCAGGTTGTAAAAGTTAAAAATATCATCCTTAATTTCAGGCATCATTTCCTGTGTCCATTCGCCATTTATTTCCTGTTTGCAAAAGCGCATCCGTAAGGCATCATGGTGCAAAACCAATTTTGTAATTGCCTGCCTGATAATTTCCGGTTGCTGCTGCTCATTCGTCTCCAATAAAACAGCCTGGTTAAAATGATGAGGATGAATAAAATCCTGCTCAAAAAACCATGACTGAATTGGCGACAAAGGCATATTACCAACTACAAGGCCCTGTTCAGCTGTGGTTTTTGTTTTTATACGTGCAACTGTCGCAAGCTGGGCTATGGTTTGGTTTTCAAAAAGGTCGCGCGGGGTAAATTCCAAACCGGCAGACCGTGCCCTCGAAACTATTTGGATACTCAGGATGGAATCGCCTCCAAGTTTAAAAAAGTTATGATGGATGCCAACATTTTCAATACCCAATACATTCTGCCATATAAGGGCAAGTATTTTCTCCTTTTCGGTATGTGGTGCTGTGTATTCGTTTAAAACCCTTTTGCTGGCTTTTGTATATTCTTTTAATGCCTGCTGATCAATTTTTCCGTTAATTGTTAACGGGATCTCATCTAAAACAATAATTGAATTAGGTAACAGGTAAGCAGGCAGCTTATCCTGCAAAAATGCTTCAAGCCCCGGCAAATCTTCATTTACAGAAGGGGGCAGTAAGCCAAATTTATTATTGGCGAAAAGCTTTTGGTAAAATGGATTTTCTTTATAAACCTGTTTATAATGCCATGAATTGTAGGAGAAATTTATTTCAATACCATTCATTCTTACCAGTGTCCCTTCGAGTAAAAAATCAGGATTAAGCCCGTTTTCGCACAGCGTACGGGTACAAATTCCTGTAATATAATCTCCTGCTTCAACCTCTGCACCGGGGCAAAAAATCGGAAGAAATACAGGAAGCCAGCAATATTCATGTTCAAGAATATCAATTATTACACCTGTTGTAGTGTGCAGGTTAAGCCAAACCAGTATCCCGTCCATTCTCCCTTTTTTGAGTATTTCAAAACGGAAAGTATGGCTTGTTTCGGGATCAATAGGTTTTGTGTAATCCAGGTCTTCAAAAATATCCTTTGAAGACAACAAGTGATCATTAGGGAATTTCTTTATACACAAGCGAAGATCGAAAGGATATCCTACCTGGTCGAATATTTCTTTGGTGTAATGCCCAGGCACTTTATTAAAACCCGGGTTCTCATTAATAACGTCAGGAAGCGATACGGCGGCCATCATGGTATTACTGCGCTCGGGGATCATTTTTCCACCTTCTTTTAACAACCTCCTGCTGTTATTAATAATAACTGCCGAGCCTTCAGAACCTCCTATTGCGCCAACAATTTCAGAAACACAAACATCTGCAAGCTCAGGTAAAATCACCTTTGATGCATCGCCGTGTATAATGGTTATCCTGTCTGCATAACCTGCACGTTCTACAGCTTCTTTTGCAAGCTTTGCCGTATTTTCGTTCAGTTCAATTGCATAAATCTTAGCGGCGCCGGCCTCTGCGCAAAACCGGGAGAGTATGGCGTCTTTACCTGTACCTATTTCAACCACTATTTTACCGGGAACTTCTGCAATAATTGCTTTTTTGTAGGCATCGTTCCGTCGTTCGTCATGTGTCATGGCGTAGTAAAGGAATTCATCATAAACATAAAATTCGGCTACTGACGGCCAAAGCTCCATCGGCCCGGCAGACCATTCGTGCTGCGGGCTATTATCAGGTTGCAATACATCTTTCAGCGTTACAAAAGCGTTAAGTCTTTGATGCCCGCTTTCGTCATTTTGCACCTGAATAACCGACTGCGAAACCGAAGGATGTTGTTTGAGCACTGTTTCAATTTCTTCGGGCTCTATCCTGAACCCTCTCAACTTCAGCTGCCTGTCTATACGCCCGAGAAAACAAATATTGCCATCCGGTAAAAATTTTGCCAGGTCGCCGGTCCTGTACATTTGGGAACCCTGCTTTTTGGAGAACGGATCAGTAATAAAGCGCGCGGCGGTAAGTTCAGGAAGGTTTACGTATCCGGCAGCCACGCCCACACCGCCTATAAACAGTTCACCCGGGATCCCGGGCGGTAGCGGGACAAAATCTTCATCAAGTATATAAGCTACCGTATTGCCAATTGGCCGTCCTATATGCAGCGGGCCTTCACCGGGAGTGTAAGGTGTTAATGTTGAACAAACCGTGTATTCTGTAGGGCCGTAAGCGTTAATAAAATACCTGTTCTTACCCCATGTTTCAGCCGTCTTCCGGGGGCATGCTTCCCCGGCTACTACCAGCGTGCTTAATACAGGTAATTCTGTATAAGGAAGCACTTCAAGAATGGAAGGGGGCAAAGTAACATGGGTAATAGCCGCAGCTTCTAACAGCGAAATAAGATCCGGGCCCGGTAACATTTTAGCTTTTGGCGCCATTACCAGCGTTGAACCAGCGCAAAGCGACACAAACATTTCTGAAATAGACGCATCGAAACTAAGCGACGCAAATTGCAGGGTTCTGCTTTGTTTATTTACCCTGAAAGCTTTGATTTGCTCTAACGAGAGGTTTAACAAACCCCTGTGCCTTATCATAACCCCTTTCGGGTTGCCTGTTGAACCTGATGTATATATTATGTAAGCCAGGGCCCCGGGTTTAATGTGTGTAAGCAAATTTGTTGTTATACCAACTGGTTGAGCAAACACTTCCGCCTCTTTAGTGTCTATAAATGGAAGATCAAATTCTTGTATGATATTGCCTTCCCCTATGAGCAAAGCCGCACCTGAATCCTTAAGCATATAACTGATCCTTTCACGCGGGTATTCAGGATCTACAGGTATATAAACTCCACCGGCCTTCATTACCCCAAGAATCGCCGATAAGGTACGGATTGAACGGGTTGCAATAACCCCAACCCTGTCTCCGCTAACTAAATTCATAGCTAAAAGCCTGCGGGCAAAATTCTCCGATTCTATTTCTAACTCACCATAGGTAAGTAATAAGCCATCGTACTCAAAAGCAATCTTATCCGGGTTTTCATTAGCAACTCCTTTAACAACAGCTAATACGGTTTTATCTTCAGGTAATGACATATCTGTGTTGTTCCACTCAAATACTATTTTCCTGAACTCATCTTTACTGATTAACGATAACTGCCTTAAGTTTTGTTTAGGGTTCTCAACTATGCCTTCCAAAAGCACCTGAAAATGCCGAACCATCTGCGCTATAGTTGAATGATGAAACAAATCGGTATTATATTCCATTCCGCCAACTAAACCATCGGCAGTTTCTTCCATCGAAAGCGACAGGTCATATTTGGCAATTGACCTTTTGACCTCCATCGGTGATATTTTTAGTCCGGAGATCTCAAGGGCCGGCATAGGCATATTCTGCATATCAAATGCAACCTGGAAAACAGGGCTGTGGCTCAGGTCTCTTTCAGGCTGAATTTCGTCTATAAGTTGATCAAAGGGCACGTCCTGGTGGGCGTAAGCTTCAAATGCAAGCTGTCTTACCTGGTCAATTAAAGAAAGAAAGGTGTCTGTATTTTCAAGGTCTACCCGGTAAACTACCACATTAATAAAGAAACCTATCAATGCTTCTGTTTCCAGCCTGTTACGGTTTGCAATTGATGACCCTATTAATATTTTACGTTGCCTGCTATACCTTGATAATAATATTGAATAAGCTGAAAGAAGCGTCATAAACAAGGTTGCCCCTGATTTTTTACTTAAGCTTTTTAGTTTATCAGATAATTGCGGCGAAAGGCTAAACCTGTAGGTATCCCCATTTTCAGTACGTACAGATGGCCTTGGCTTATCGGTTGGAAGGTCGAGTATAAATGGTGCGCCTGATAACTTGTTTTTCCAGTAGGCTAACTGCTCACCAAACACACCTTTATTTTTAAGCGATCTTTGCCAGTAAGCAAAATCCGAGTACTGAACAGTAAGAGCAGCAAGTGGAGACGGCTTGTCTAAAATAAATGCTTCATACAGTGAAACAAGTTCCCTGATAAATATGCCCGATGACCATCCATCAGAAACAATGTGATGCATCGTTACAGATAAAACATAGCTGTCGTCTGCTATGGTAAATAAGATTGCCCGTATTAATGCGTCGCGTTCAAGGTCAAATGGCTTTATTGCTTCATCAGCTATCAGTTTTTCTAAAACCTCAGGCCCATTAGTTTCAGATGCAACTATGGAGATATTAAACGGTTGAAGCTCTTTTACCAATTGGTATGCTTTTCCATCAACATCATGAAAGTTAGTCCTCAAAATATCATGCCTGCTGATAATTTCAGTAAATACATTTTGAAGAATATTTATATCAAGTTTGCCTTCAATTTTTATAGCTTCCGGGATATTGTAGGTAGCCGATGCGCCTTCCAGCCTGTCTAAAAACCAAAGTCTTTGCTGTGCAAAAGACAATTGTGCCCCTTCTTCCCTGGTGACATGAATAACCGGCTGCATACCTTCACCTGAACCTTTGAGCTTTAGTTTTGCTATCAAAACTACCAAATGTTCAATGGTCTGGTTTTCCATTATATCCTTAACCCCCAGGTCAACTTTAAAAATACTACGGATACGGGAAGTGATCTGAGTTGCATTAAGCGAATGCCCGCCTGCCTCAAAAAAATTGTCGAATATTCCAGGCTTTTCTATTTTAAGTATTTCTTCCCATATGGCAGTAATTATTTCTTCAATTGGGTTAGTGGGTGCATGATAGGTGGTTTTTAATTGCGGCCCCGCATCAAAATTATTTAATAAGGCTTTTTTATTGGTTTTTCCATTTGGGGTAAGCGGAAAGCTGTCAATTACCCGGTACTGCACCGGCAACATATAAGCAGGGAGCTGTTTTGCCAACGTTTCTTTTAAGCTTTCCAGCTCAAAAACATCCGGTGCCGTCACCTCAATGAACGCAACAAGACTGTATTCGCCTGAATGGTTTTTTACGGGTATTACAGCAGCATGAATTACCCCAGGATATTTGACTAACTGATTTTCAATTTCCCCGGGTTCAATACGGTAGCCCCTTATTTTTACCTGGTCGTCTTCCCGTCCGAAATACTGAATATTACCATCTTCCAGCCAGCACCCGGTGTCTCCTGTTTGGTAAATTATTTCTCCGTTTGCAAACGGAGAATTTATAAACTTCAGAACGGTTTGTTCGGGTTGCCCCAAATATCCTTTGGCCAAACAGGCGCCTCCGATATATATACCTCCTTTTATGCCTATGGGTACCGGCATCAATGCTTTATCAAGAATATAAATGGACGTATTAGCAACAGGTTTACCCGCATTTATATTGCCTGCAGAAATAGCAGTGGCCGTACAACCTATTGTTGCTTCGGTTGGGCCGTATTCATTGTAAATAGTTATTCCCGGCCATTTATCGTTTATTATTTTTACATGCTCTTCCTTCAATGCTTCACCGCCAGTTATCAATGTAAGCAGCTTATCATTTCCTTCCGGAATGTCTTTTAATAATGTAATGTGCGAAGGCGTAAGTTTAACGGAGTCCAGCGTTCCCTGCGGGCCAAAAATTTCCTCCATAATTATACCCACTTCCTTATCCCCGTATACACTAATTGTTTTCCCCTTTGATAACGGAATAAAAATACTTGAAAGCGTGAGGTCAAAAGCCGGAGAAGTGAACAATGGAAAATCACCACCATGCGGATTATTAGTAAAATAATAATCGTTAGCCCATATAATATAATTAAGCAGGCTTAAATGGCTTATTTCAACCCCTTTTGGTTTCCCAGTTGAGCCTGACGTATAAATCACGTAAGCAGTGTCATCCGGTTGCGGGCCATCGTTTACCCTGTTACCTGCAACAGTATTGTGTGCAAAGTCGGGATGAATAATTGTCAGCTGTTCATTGCTATTTTTCGGAAACAGATCAGCGTTGGCAGAAATCAATACCTTAACGTCTGCTTCGCTTATTAATGAATGGATCCGGTTGTGAGGCAACGAAACATCAATTGGCAAAAAAGCTGCACCAGCTTTCATAATAGCCAATATTGAAACAATTAAGTTCGTGTTTCTTTCCTGCAATATGGCAACCTTATCCCCTCTTTTTACACCATAAAAAAGCAAAGTATTTTTTATTGCGTCGGCGCGGTTGTTTAACTCGGCGTAAGAAATTGACCCGGTTTCCGAATAAACAGCTACATTATGGGGCGATTTAATGACATTTTCGTTTATCAGATCTAGTATTGTTTGTCCTGATGGTAAAGGGGCGGATGTATCATTGAATTTTACAAGTACATTTTCCCTTTCGGCGGAGCTCAATAAAGAAACCTTTGCCGGAGATTCCGAAGGGTTATCGAGAATGAAGTTTACAGCTATTTCGAGTTGACAGAATAACCTTTCTATTTCTTTTAGCCCGAAACAGTCTTTAAAATAATTCAACTGAAATTTCAAAAGGCCATCGCGGGGAATTATCATCAATGTGAGCGGATAATTGGTTTCCTCAAATGATTTTACATTTTTAATTTCCAGCCCATACAAACCCTGTTGATTAGTAGCATCGAAGGGATAATTTTCAAAAACAAGCAAGCTTCTGAATAGTGGCATATCCCCTGATATTCCCGAAGATTTTTTAATATCTACAAGTGGGGTATATGTAAATTCATTTCTCTCATTACTTTCCACCTGTAAATCTTTGAGCCATCTAATTATGTCAATACCGGAGCTGATGTTGACCCTTACAGGCAACGAGTTAATAAATAACCCGACTATCGACTCAACATTTTGCAATTCAGGTGGCCTGCCGGAAACTGTTGCCCCAAAAACAACTTCATTTTCTCCGCTATATTTACTAAGTAATATTGACCATACTCCCTGGATCAGAACATTTGTTGTGATACCGATTTGCTTCGTCCACTCAAAAAGTTTATTTGAAAGCTGAGGTGAAAAATTGTATGCATATTCGGCATAGCCGTGGCCGCCATGATTTTTATCGGTTAAAACCGCATCACCTATGCCCAACAGTGTTGGTGTATCAAAACCTGCCAACCCGCTGTCCCAAAAATCTTTTGCCTTTTTCATATCCTGCTTACCAAGCCACGAGATATAATTTTTAAATGGCGGCTTAGTCGGGAAATGCACAGGTTTCCCATTTACAATAGCCTGGTACCTTGTAAATAATTCACTAAGTATGATCCCTGTACACCATCCATCCATCAGCATGTGATGATGGCTCCAAATAAATTTCCATAAATTGTTTGCTGTATTAACCAACACGCAGCGCATCAGGGGCGCCTGTTCATGATTAAAGCCCTTCCTGCGGTCATCACGAAGCAATTGCTCAAACTTTGTATTTACCTGCTCTCCTTCAAACCCACCCCAATCCAATATTTCCCACGGCAGTTCGGCAGTTTTATGCACCACTTGTACTGGTTTATCAAGCCCGTCCCAATGAAAAGAAGTACGAAATACCGGGTACTGATTAACAGTTTCCTGCCAGGCCTGTTTAAATGCCGGTAAATTAAGGCTGCCTTCCAAATCGCAGCTTACCTGCTCAAAATAAGCCTCAGAGTCAGGATGGGCTAATAGGTGAAACAACATCCCTTCCTGCATGGGCGAAAGCGCATAAATATCTTCTATGGTATTTTTATTCATCGCTAGTTTGAAAATTTAAATTGAGAAATAAGTTGGTCAAGCTGGTCCTGTTCAAGATTCGCTTCCGGGAAATCTGATGGTGTGTACCCACCTGAACCTGCTTCAAGGCAATGTGTTATCAATTCCTTTAATGCTTCCAGGTAGTCATGGGCAAGTTTTTTAATGGTATCCTCATTATGCAACTGAGGGCAGTATGTCCAGTCAACAACCAGGCTGTCATCTATAACTATAGCATTAATTTCTATTAAATAATTGCGGGCAGCATCGCCGTCCTGATCGCTGCCTGTTTGCAGGGGCGATATTTTCCACCCTAAGTCGTCAGGCAGCGCCTGTGCAGACTGGCCTAAATAATTAAAGATAACTTCCGGTTTTGGCAAATATGATAAAGCTGTTTTAATATAATCCTCTGTATTGCCATATTTTAATAATCCGTAACCTATTCCATTATCAGGAATTTGCCTTAATTGCTCTTTCAATGAAGTTATGACCGATGAAGGGCCGTTTGTATCATCGAGTTCAAGTAAAATAGGATAAATTGAAGTGAACCAGCCTATTGTTCTGCTGACGTCAATATTTTCAAAAACATCTTCCCTTCCATGTCCTTCCATTGCTATTAATAAACTGCGCTGCGAGGTATAGTTACCAAAAGCGCTAACCAGCGCTGCAAGCAGCAGATCGTTTACGTTGGTATTGTAAGCTGTATGGGCAGCTGATATTAAGGCCTTTGTAGTTTCCTCATCAAGTTTTACCGTGTGCGTGAGTGCATTTTTCACGGTGTTTTTTTCTTTGTCGCCATTCAGATCTACAGGTAGCTCGGTTGCTGCTTCCATCCTGTTTTCATTTGCCCAAAAAGACAATTCATTTACCAGCTTGTTGGTGAAAGAGTATTGTAATGCCTTAGTCGCAAAATTTTTAAATGAATCCGTTTTTTCCGGAAGGTGAACAGCCTGCCCTAATTTTAACTGCGTGTAAACTGCAGACAGGTCTTCCAGCAAAATCCGCCATGAAACCCCATCAATTATCAGATGGTGCGCGGCTAAAAATAACAGCGATTCCTTTTCATCCTCCAGTTTATAATATCTTGCTGCTAAAATGGGTCCGTCAAAAATATCCATCCCTGCCTGCAATGAAGCCATATCTTCCAGTAATTGATTTTGCAGATTAGTCCCGTAGGCGCCGGCAAATTCTTTAATGCTGAAATTCGGATCAATAGCGACAGTTTGCGGAATGTACTCTTCATAGCTACCATCCTTCAGCCTTACCCGCATCCTGAGCATATCATGATGTTCCATAATTTTCATCAAAGCCGGAGCCATGCAGGCAGGATCGAAACCTGTACCTACTTTTAATATAACAGACTGGTTATAATGTGAGATTTTGTTTTGCCACTGGTCAAAAAACCATTTATGAACTGGGATAATTTCAATATCCCCGTAAACAGGACCCTGTTCGGCAACTACAGGCGCGGCTTTTTCTGCTACGGCTGCTAACCCTGCAATCGTAAGCTGTTTGAATAACTGTTTCAGGGTTATCATTATGCCTGCCCTGTTTGCCCGCGAAACAATCTGTATGCCTATTATTGAATCACCGCCTATGGCGAAAAAATTATCATCTATGCCAACTTTTTCACGGCCCAAAACCTCCGCAAAAATATTGACCAGGATTTGTTCTGTCCCTGAAACCGGAGCTGTATAGTTTTCATTGATTGCACCAGTCTCCATTTCAGCCAGCTTTTTCCTGTCAATTTTAAAATTTGGGGTAAGCGGCAGCTTTTCGAGGCATATAATCAATGAAGGCCTCATGTAAAGCGGCAGCTTTTGGGCAAGTATGTGCTCAATTTCTTCATATTTTGGCGCATCTTCGCCGGTAACCGTATAAAACGCGGTAAGACTTGTGCTTGTGGCGTTATTAAAACAAGGCACTACTGCTGCATCCTTAATTCCTTTAATTTCAAGTAAGGTGCTTTCTATCTCCCCGGTTTCTATACGATAACCCCTTATTTTAACCTGGTTATCTTTACGACCCATATATTTCAGGTTCCCGTTTTCCAACCATTGGCCAAGGTCGCCGGTACGATATATCCGTTCTCCACTTGTAAACGGCGAATCCACAAATACTGAACGGGTTTGCTCCGCTTGCCCCCGATAGCCCCTGGCAAGGCAAACCCCACCAATATAAATTTCACCAACAGCACCAGCAGGTAAAAGCCTCCGGTTGTGATCAAGTATATAAATTGATACATTGGCAATTGGGTGGCCAATAGTAATATTACCGGTACTTACTTCTGTTACTGTACAGCCCACCGTGGCTTCTGTTGGCCCGTATTCGTTAAAAATTAAAATGCCTGGCCATTTGTTTTTAATTATTACAATATGGTCATCCCGCAAAGCTTCGCCGCCTGCAATTAAGGTGCGTACATTGTTATTACCTGCAGGTAGTTGGGCCAATAAAGAAATATGCGACGGCGTTAGTTTAACAGTATCGACCCCGCCATTTTCATCAAATATTTCTGCTAAGATCTCTCCGGTGTCTCTGTCGCCAAAAATCTCGATATGTTTTCCCCGTATTAACGGAACAAAAATAGAGGTGATGGTGAGATCGAAAGATACAGGTGTAAATAAAGCAAAACTTCCGCCGTCAGGGTTATGGCGGAAATAGTAATCTTTTGCCCAGTTTAAATAATTAAAAACATTTGCATGGCTTATTTCAACACCTTTTGGTCTGCCTGTTGATCCCGAGGTAAAAATGATATATGCAAGCGACTGTGCATCGATGGAAACATTAAAACCGGCAACAACTTCCGGGAGCTCGTCCAATTGGAGGTCTATTGCAAAGATATTCCCCGCAAAAAACGGAATATCGAATAAATAGGATGAAGTTGTTACCAGCGTTTCTGCACCAGAAGCTGTTAACAGGTATTCAATCCTCTCTTTAGGATAAGCCGGATCCACCGGTACATAAACTGCGCCCGATTTAAGGATGCCTAATATTCCTATTATCGTCAGCTCTGATCTTTCTGCAAGCAATGCTATAGTTGAACCTGCTTGTGTTCCCAGCTCCCGCTTAAAATATGCTGCAAGCTTTGAGCTTTTTAGATCCAGTTCTTTATAAGTAAGCGTGTTTCCTTCAAAGCGCAGGGCAATCTGGTTGGGGTATTTTTTTACGCTTTCGTTAAAAAGGTCAATAAAAGTTTGATTGCTTGTTTCATTTACCGGCGGATTTAGGCTGCCCAAATATTTTATTTCATCTGCTGTTAACAGCCCGATTCCCTCTATTGGGGTATTAAAATCGCCGAAAGCTTTTTCAATTTGGTCCAGGTGGCCCTGTACCAGCCTGGCCCTGTAGGCAGGAAAGATCTGAGGATTATATTCAAACCTTATCCTGCAAGTTACAGGGTCGACATGTATATTTATTCCAAACCTGTGCTTATCCCCGGAAAGTGAATGAAGGTCGGTAAAGATCAATATATCACTTACATCGGTTTTTTCCCATCCCAATTGTTCTTTTGCCAATACTTCAAACGGATAATCAGCATAATTGAAACAATCCTCTATCAATTGTAACGACCTGTTTAGATAGCTTTTTAAGGTATCACCCTCTTCCCTTTGCAATAGTAATGGAAACAATCGGTCATCAGTGCTTTCATTTTTCAAACATGGCACCATGAAAATTGCCGATGACGATGACTGATAGCGGCTAAATAATAAGGCGAACATTGAAGTAATAATACCAAAAGTGGTTAGCGGGTCATCTGTTATAGTGGCCAACCTATTCCTGAAATCATCACTTAAGGTAAGTTCCAAGGTTAAAAAACCACTTCTCTCATCCGGAAGAAAATTGGTTTCCCCCATATTTATTTCATTGGTACCCAACGCGGCAAACTGGCCTTTCCAGAAAATTGCTGCTTCACTGTAATTGGTTCCGGGTGTATTTAAATTGCTCATTAGTTTAACGTATGCTGTTAAATTTTAAAAATTCAGTTTAAGGCTTATTTTTTTTGACCGACTCTCTTTTTTATTTTCCGGCATAACACTGCCAACGGTTAGTGTTTGATCTTTTGCTATAGCTGTCAAAATTTCTTTATAGTTAGCTGCTATAGTTGCTATTGTGTGTTCACTAAACAAATGGTTATTATAAACAACATCTACTTTAAGAAAATCCACTTTATCAGTAATCAGGAAGGAAATATCATACTGGGTAACCCTTACTTCAGGTACTATGTATTTCATTTCTAATCCTTGCCCAGTCATAATGCCATCATCGTAATTATTGTCATACATATTAGGTACATAATCCACCTGCACATCAAACAATGGTGTCCGGTTTTGCTCTCTTGGTATCTTTAGCTCGTGCAGCAATAAATCAAAAGGGTAATCCTGGTGTGCCAACCCATCATTTACCACCTTATTTACTTCACTTATTACTTTAAGCAAATCATCTTCTTTATTAAACCCGGCTCTCAGCACAACGGTATTCAGGAAAAAGCCAAGCATTTTTTGCAGGTCGGGATGGCGTCTCTCAGCTGTTTCAACACCTAATAAAATATCTTCCCCATTTGCATAGGGAAACAGCGTTACATAAATAGCCGATAATACAATTACATAAAGCGTTACCCCGCGCTCCCTTGCCACAGCGTTTAATTTGCTGTGCAGTTCAGGTTCAATCGTCATGGACAATTGCTTGCCATCGTAGGTTAAATAATCATGCCGCGGCCTGTCAACCGGCAGGTTCAGCCTTGGCGGGATCTTTGAAAATTGCTGCTGCCAGTAAGTTTTGGATGCATCTGTTTGCTTTGAGGCAATATGATTGCTGTGCCAGGCAGCAAAATCCCGGTATTGCACCTTTAGTGGCTCCCGAGAGATTGATTTTCCGGCGATTAGCAGGGCGTAATTTTCTGAAAGCTCACCAATGAACAAACCTGTAGACCAACCATCCAATAAAATGTGATGGAGGCTTATTGAAAAATAATATTTTTCATCACCTGCCTTACAAAGCAATGAACGAAGCAAAGGGCCTTTTTCCAGGTTGAAAGGGAGCTTATTTTCTTCCCGCAACAGCTCCATAGCCTTTTCAGAAGCATTCGCCTCCCCGGAAAGATCAGCCGTTTTCATTTTGAAACCATATTCATTCGTGCTTAGCACTCTTTGTTTAGGTTCGGCAGAAAACGAGGTAAAAACAGTCCGTAAAATATCGTGGCGCTCCACAATTAATTCAAGGGCATTAGAAAAAGCTTTAACATCCAGATCGCCTGTTATTTCATAAAAACCTGTCATATTAAAAATTCCCGGGTCTTCAGAAAGCTGGTTGGCTATCCAGATCCGTTTTTGGGGATGAGAAAGCTGGTAATCATTAGCAGCCGGTAATTGCGGAATAGGTTCATAGCCCTCTGCTTCGGTATGTTCAACTATATTAGCAAGTTCGCCAAGCGTTTTTGCATTGAAAATTGTTTTGATTGGTATTTTAATGCCTGTTTCTCCTAAAATAGCGGCTACCATTTTGGCTGCCTTGAGGCTATGCCCTCCTGATGCAAAAAAATCGTCAAGCAACCCCGGGCTGTTTACACCCAATATGTCTGACCAAATTTTAGCAACAGTTTTTTGGGAATAGGTATGGGGAGCAATAAAGTCAATTTGGGGTTGATGATTGTCCATCCAAACCGGCAGGCTTACTTTATCTACCTTGCCATTGGTGGTAAGCGGAATTTCATCAATTTTAACAAACCTGGCAGGAACCATATAATATGGCAGTTTTAATGCCATAAAGCCTTGCAGTTCTGTTGCCGCAGGAATTGTATCTTCATTTTTGGGAACAAAATAAGCTGTTAGCTCATATTCTGCATCATTAACCTTAGTTGCTACTACAACAGCCTTTTTTATATGGTTATGAGTGATAAGCACATCGGTACATTCCCCGGGTTCGATGCGGAAGCCCCTTATTTTTACCTGTTCGTCAATTCTGCCCAGGTACTCAATTTCACCTGTATGCAGCCAGCGGCCAGTATCACCCGTTTTGTACATCACCTGCCCGCGATTGAAAGGATCTGCCACAAATTTCTGGCTTGTTAGTTCTTTCCTGTTAAGATATCCTGTTGACAAGCCCGCGCCTGCCAGGCAAATTTCGCCGGGAACTCCAACAGGTAAAAGCTGCTCATTTTTATCAATAATATAAACCTGCATATTATGAATTGGCTTGCCTATCAGTATAAAAGGATCATGTTCATTCAATTCCTTTACAATACAACCAATAGTTGCTTCCGTAGGTCCATATTCGTTATAAACCTTTGCCTTTGGCAACAGCCTTTTCAATATTTCGAAGTGCACCGGAAATACAGCCTCGCCGCCAAGAATGATACAGCCTATATTTTCCTGCCCATGAACAATACCCTCAATCAAACCGAGATAGGATGGCGTAAGTTTCAGAAAGTCATATTTTTTGTCCCCCTTAAAACAAGCTTCCATTACCTCCGCAGCTTCTTTTTCTTCGGGGAAAACTTCCAGCTGGCCACCTGAAGTAAGACAGCAGAATATTGGTGTTGCAGTAAAGTCAAAGGAAAGCGAGGTGAATAGCGCTGAGCTTACGGGCTTATCTTGTGTAAAGTAATATCCCTTTGCCCATAATAAATAATTTACCAGGTTACGATGGGTTATTGCACAGCCCTTGGGTGTACCGGTTGAGCCGGATGTATAAATAATGTAACAGTTTCTGTCCGGGTCATTTTCTGGGAAATCAGTATTTAGTTCAGCTTTGGGGGGCGTCTTTATCCTGTCTATGGCCAATGCGTTAAGTTTGAGCTTTGTTGCCTTGTCCCAACTCAGGGTATCAGTCAATGTCCATTTTATATCAGCGTCTTCAGCAATAAATTTGAGGCGTATTTCGGGCAGACTAATTTCCAATGGCACATACACACCTCCAGCTTTCAGTATTCCCCAAATAGCTACTACCCAATTAGCAGAACGATCCATGTAAATCCCTACCGTTTCACCTGCTTTTAAGCCGTTTTCTAAAAGGGATGCAGCCACATTCCCAGCTGCTTTATCAAGGTCAGTATATGATATTTTTTTTGATCCGTCAATTAAAGCGATGGCTGATCCGTTAGCAATAACCTGCTTATCTATCAACCCGTTAACAGTTTCACCGGCGGGAAAATATTTACTTGTATTGTTCCATTCTTCAATAATAACCTTGCGGCTTTGCAGTGGCATTAACGGAAGCAAACCAACCGGTGTACCCGGATCAGTCAGCACCCCTGTTAAAAATGTTTCAAAATTTTCGAGCAGACCCGAAATAGTTTCAGGAAGGAAAAGGCCGGTATTGTAGTCACAATCAAGCACCATTTCGTCGGGCAGTACTGTAATGTCAAAAAACAGGTCGAATGGTGCAAAGCTTAACGGTGTTTGTATCCAGTTAACCTGTAATGCTGCAAATGATGGCAGTTCATTAACCGGGTTTAAATTAAACGTAACATTTACCAGTTGCGATTGAAGGCGGTTTCCCTTCTGGTTTAGATCGTCCAAAATTTTCGCAAAAGGATACGCCTGGTTTTCAAAACATTCAATAAGCTCTTTCTTTGAATTTTTAAGGAAAGCAATAAAAGAGCCGTCATCGGCATAACGGCTTAAAAATGGTAATAGGTTTGCGCAATAACCTGCTACATTTTTATCATTTTCAAAATTGCGGCCGCTTACCGGCATGCCTATTATCAACTCATCTGTATCGCAGCAGCGATGTAGAAATGCGGCATAGGCCGATATCATCAGCATAAATGGCGTACAGTCATTTTGCCTTGAAAAATCTTTTAATTTTATATTGAATGACTGGGGGAATTTTCGTGTACACCTTGCTGCTTTATAATTTTTATTTGCAGGCCGCTGGAAATCGGCAGGCAACTGCAGGGGTGTTGTCTTCCCCGAAAGCTTTTTATTCCAGTAAACCTTCATTGCATCCATTGCCGGGTCAGCAAGTGATTTGTCGAGCATACCAGCGTATTCCCTGAAAGATAATGCTTCGGGTAATTGTGCCTGCCTGCCTGAAGCGGATTCATTATAGAAAGCACCAAGATCAAACAAAACCACACCAAACGACCAGCCATCTAATATGATATGATGGGCAATAAACTGCAGCAGATATTCATCATCAGACAGTTGCAACACCTGGATCCTGAACAAGGGGCCTTTTCCGAGTTCAAATTTAACCAGGCTACCTTCCTCTATCCATTTATCAGCATATTCCTGTTTTCCTTTATTATCCGTTCCATGCGCTTCGGTGTAAACAATCGTATAGGGCAGTTTTTGTAAAACAACCTGGTGTTCACCGTCAGGGCTAATATATGTTCTTAATCCTTCATGCCGGGCTATTACCTTATCCAATGCGTTTTGAAGCAATTGTTTATTCAATTTCCCTTTTAATTGCAGCGTGGTCGATACATTATAAGCTTGCGAGCCGGCATCATCAAGCTCTGCAAGCAGCCATAACTGTTTTTGTGCATCTGTTAAGCTGAATGTAACCGGGGCTGCAAATGACGCCGGTGTTTTAACCGGTAAGGCTGCAATTATTTCCCTTTCGGCAAAAAAACCATTATTAAGCAATTCCTGAACACACGCTTTTACAACTTCTATAATTTTGTCTGCATCCTCATAAGTATGTTCTGTGGAGAAAAAGCAAACCCTTCTTTCCCAGGTGTAAACCCCTTTTTCCATCATCAGGTAAAAAAGAAGGCTCATTTCAATTGGCTGAAAAACAAGGCTGTATTTTCCAAATGATTCAAAGCGGAATAACGACCCGAAATGGACAATTTTTACTGGTACGGATATCTCTTCAAAAAAGCTATTTAATACTTTCGCAAAATATACTGTTAGCTTGTTAACCCTTTCCTGCAATGCGGGGCCTTCGTGTTTCATTTTTAGCAACGAAGCCTTTGCTGCAGCCATTGTAAGCGGGTGCTTGCAAAAAGTACCGCCAAAAAACGTCATCTCAACAGGTGGATATGAGTCATCTCCATATTGCCACCAGCCACCATCAATTGTATCTATATATTCTTTTTTACCTGCAACAATACCTATCGGCATACCACCGCCTGGAATTTTACCATAAGTTACTATATCAGCATAAATTCCAAAATGCGCCTGTGCACCTCCGGGGTGAATTCTGAAACCAGTAATAATCTCGTCAAAAATGAGTGCAATCCCATTCTTTTGGGTTACATCCCTCAGTTTTTTAAGAAATTCAACAGGCTGAAACCCTGGCCTTCTGCTCTGAACAGGCTCAACCATTACCGCGGCTATCTCATGCGCATATTTTTCAATAATATTAAAAGATTCTTCGGCGCCCAAAGTAAGCACCAAAACATCATCGGCATAGCCCTGCGGAATACCCGGGCCTATAGGAGATGCAAAATATTCATCGCCCCTTGATTCCATCTGCGCCAATACACCGTCAAAGGTGCCATGATAAGAGCCTGTGAAAATGGCTATTTTCTTTTTGCCTGTTTTTGTACGGGCTATGCGCATGGCCGCCATAACCGCCTCTGTTCCGGTATTGCTGAACACTACGCGCTCAACCCCGGTTAGCTCATGTATTAATTGTGCTACTTCCCCGGCAATATCACTTTGTGTGGCCAGCTCCATGCCTTCAATCAATTGGGCCTGTATGGCCTCTTTAATAAACCCAGGGCTGTTACCAAAAAAATTAACACCATACCCCAGGCCTATATCTACATAATTATTTCCATCAATATCCCTGAATTTGGAACCTGAAGACCATTCTGAAACTATAGGGTATAAAAATTCTTTAAGAGATAACCTGAAATCAATTGAGTTTATCCAGTCTGCCAGTACATGCCTGTGCTTTTGAGCATAAGCTTTAGATAGCGCAGTACGTTTGTTATAACGCTGTACAAACGATACTATAAAGTTTGATTGCACCGTTGTAAAGGGTACATCCTCATGTAGTTTTACAGCCTTAAAATTCAGCTTACCTGATGGCTTGCCGGGTTCCGGAGCAACCGTACTTTTATTTAACACCTTTGCGGGTGATGCTTCAAGGCTTTCAATGCGTTTTGAAAGCTCTTCCAGTTTCTTTAAAAGATCTGAACTTAACGCGTTGCTCCCTAAAGTTTCGATAATAACGGGGGCAGGTAAAGCCAGATCTGTAGGCTGTTCAATACTGATACCGGCTGCACTTAAGTAATTGGCAAGGGCGTCAATACTGGATAGCTCGTCAAAAAACTGTTTCATTGATAGCTTTATCCCGAATTTATCCTTAATGGCGTCAATCATTTTTACGAGGATCAGCGAATCCAGCCCCAGTTCCATAAAACTGATAGTCAGATCATCCTCGCCGGCATCAAGGCCTGAAAATTTGTTTACCATATCTGATAGAATCCTTATTATGGCATTTCTATCGGGTTGTGTGTCTGTTTCAGAAACTTTCATTTCACTCATTTTAATACCAGGAGCGGCGTCCCGGATGATGATTGATTGTGATGTTAAAACATGGGTTGGCGGCCCTGCAACAGGTTCCGTTGGCAATGGCCCGTTCCAATGCCTGCGACGCTGGAATGGGTAGAGTGGCGCACCAACAAGATGTGGTTTATAAGGTGCATCAAATTCTTTAAGGTCTAACGGGAAGCCTGCAACAAATAATTCGGCAAGGTTATCGGTCAGGAGCCTCCAGGCATGGGCTTTATACCTTGCTGATGACATGAATTTTATTTTCTCAGGTGATGCCAGGCAGCTTTTTGCCATCGTAAGCAATGAGGCATCAGGGCCTATTTCTAAAAAGAGTGCGCAATCTTTTACCTCCAGTTCCTTTATGCCCTGTAAAAAACAAACCGGTGAAATTATTTGCGAAACCCAGTATTCAGGTCCGGCTATCTCTTTTCCTGCAATCTTCCCGGTAATATTTGACACCAAAGGAATATTCGGCTCGTTGAATTGTACGTCGGCCACTGTTTTACGGAACTCATCCAGTATCACGTCCATATGCGAAGAATGAAAGGCGTGTGATACATTCAGCATAACATGAGGGATGCCTTCGCTGTCCAACTCCGCATCTGCATCCTTTAGCGCTTTTACACTTCCCGAAAGCACAAAATGCTCCGGCCCATTAAATGCGGCTATTGTTAAATCATTCTTATAGCGGTCTATAACATGTTTAGCCTTTTCAACAGATGTCAATAACGACATCATTCCACCCGCTATGGAAATACCCTGCATCAACTGTGCCCTTTTAGCAACCAGTTTAAGCCCGTCTTCCAAAGTAAATACCCCGGCAATACATGCGGCAGTAAGCTCGCCGAGGCTGTGCCCCATAATATAGGCCGGCTTTATCCCTAAAGACATCCATAGTTTTGCCAGGGCATATTCAAACGCAAAAATGGCTGGTTGAGCATACCGGGTTTGATGAATAAGCTCTTCATCTCCATTGGCAGGAAAAATGATCTCCAACAGCGGAATGTCTAAATAATCATTTAAAACGGTTTCACATTTCAACAGGTTTTCTTTAAATACCAGATGCGCGTTAAACAGTTCCCTGCCCATAGCCGGGTATTGAGAACCCTGCCCGGAGAAAAGAAAAGCGGTTGTAGTATTTGCAGGATTAAGAAGCTTACCTGAAGCAATGCCTTTTTTAGTATCCCCTTCAATAAATAGCTGTAATTTATTTATTGCCTCTGTTTTATTTTCGGCAGAAAATGCCAAACGATGAGGCATTTTTGCCCGTCCGGTATTTACCGTGTAGCAGATATCAGAAAAATCAGCGTCATCATTATTTTTGAAGAAATGAATGTAATTGGCTGCCAGGTTATTTAATGTCTCATTGTTTTTTGCTGATAACGCAAAAAGTTGAACAGGTTTTTCGACAACCGGATGTTCCGTTATCTGAAGAGGGGGTTCTTCAAGTATAATATGTGCGTTAGTGCCGCTTAAACCAAAAGAGCTGACTGAAGCTATGCGACGTCCGCTTTTTGGCGACCAATTTGTTAAGTTAACCGGGATCTTCACCTGAATTTCAGACCATTCGATGTGACTGCTGGGAGCTGAAAAATTCAGATGGGCGGGGATCTGTTTGTGCTTCATAGCAAGCATTACCTTTATAAGGCTTGCTATGCCTGCAGCCTGCTCCAGGTGCCCGATATTTGTTTTAACGCTGCCTACTAACAGCGGCTCGTTATCTCCACGGTTTGCGGCCAGTGTGCGGGCAATAGCTCCCATTTCAATAGGGTCGCCAAGTGATGTACCTGTGCCATGTGCTTCCACATACGAAATCTCACCCGGGTTAACCGCTGCAATCTCCATTGCCTTTTTTATCAACGTTTCCTGCGATTGACCGTTAGGCACCGTTAGCCCGCTGCTTCGCCCATCGTGGTTAATTGCAACGCCACGCACTACTGCTAGTATCCGGTCGTTATCCCTGATGGCGTCCGATAGTCTTTTTAAAACTACCATACCGCAGCCTTCCCCTCTCACATAACCATTAGCATCATCAGAAAAAGTTTTGCACTTACCATCAGGCGACAATGCTTTGCTTTTACTTAAGAAAATGCTTGATTGCGGGGTAAGCATAAGCTGTACCCCCCCAGCCAGCGCCAAATTGCTTTCGCCGTTCCTAAGGCTTTGGCAAGCCATATTTACTGTTACCAGTGATGAAGAGCAGGCTGTGTCGATACTGATGGACGGCCCCTGTGTACCAAGAAAATAGGAAATACGCCCTGCCGCAAAACTATAACTATTACCGGTACCCGTGTAAGTATTAATATCATTTGTTCGTGAATTTTCCAGGTGAAACTGGCCATAATCATTTTGTCCTATGCCTACAAAGATCCCTGTTGGCGTATTATTTAAATGATCAGGCTGGATCCCTGCATTTTCAAGCGCTTCCCAGCTTACCTCCAGCAATAAACGCTGCTGAGGATCGATATAATCCGCCTCGTTGGGTGCAATGCCAAAGAATTTGGAGTCAAACTGGTCTACATTGTCAATAAAGCCACCGTGGCGGGTGTAGATCTTGCCCGGCTTGTCCGGGTCGGGGTCATAATAATGCTCCACATCCCAGCGTTCACGCGGTACTTCCCTGATCGCATCCACCCCATCCCTTAACAGCTCCCAAAACGCTTCCGGGTCCTTCGCTCCCGGGAACCTGCAGCCCATCCCGATCACCGCTATCGGCTCATGGTCATGGTTTGCCTGTGCCGGTATCACTTTTTCTTCCGCTTCTTTTACCCAGCCCAGTTCTTCCAGCAGGTGGTCTTTTAACGCATT
>NZ_FRCM01000003.1:62503-744272 GCF_900142915.1 Mucilaginibacter sp. OK098 | reverse complement strand
CGGCAGCCATACCTATGTGCATGATGTCAACGGAAACGTAAGAATCGATAACAGCAAGGGCATTACTATAGGCTATAACCTGCTCAACCTGCCGCAAAGCATAACAGGTGGCAAAACCATTACCTACACGTATGATGCAGCCGGAAATAAGCTGCGAAGGGTAAGCCCGGCAACCGGCAATACCGACTATATCAGTGGCATCCAGTATGACGGAACGACAACCCCGGCGTTGACCTTTATCCAGACCGAGGAAGGCAAGGCGGTACCAAACGGAGCAGGGTATGATTATCAGTATTACCTGGGCGATAACCTGGGCAATACGAGGGTAACCTTTGGTACAAAAACAGGCGCTGTGGTATCTTATCAAAATGATGACTACATGCCTTTTGGTATGGAAATAAACCGGAATGTATTAAACCCTAAAAATGAATATCTTTACAATAAGAAAGAGTTACAGGAGGAGTTAGGGCAGTATGATTATGGCGCGCGGTTCTACGATCCGGTAATTGCAAGATGGACGACGGTTGATCCGTTATCGGAGAAGTATCGAAGATGGTCACCATACAATTATGGAATTGATAATCCCATTAGATTTATTGATCCTGATGGGATGGGAGTAGATGACCCTAATAAACCAAAGCCAATATTATTGACAGTTGATAAAAAACCCCCGCTGCCGCAAGCGTGCCGCTTGTGGCCCGCGTTTAGGTGGCCATTAGGTAAAGCAGGATAGTGCTTATTACAACAAAATCATTTGATTTGTATGCAACAGCCGGACTTGAATTACTAAGTAAGCGGACTGCCTATCGGCTGATTACCAAGTAGCGGACCACAAGCGTCCCCTGCTTGTGGTCCGTAGGACAGGTAACCAACAAGCAAAGTAGCCTGCAGGACAAACAACCTGCAGGCTATTTTGCAATATAAAGTACAAACAAAAACTGTACTTTTAATCAATGAGCCGTAATTATAAATTACAGGAAGATTTATAGATTAAACAGTGGAACACTTAGCATACGGGCCACAAGCCGGGGACGCTTGCGGCAGCAGGGCCAAGTAGAGAACAAATGCAAGAGTTATATTCTAAGCACAAACTCAATACAATTGGTCAACCTATCGAAGAATAAAAAAATTATGAAAAATAATAAAGGAACTCTGTCAGTGCTAGTGATCCTTACAGGATTATTTCTTTCTTGCGGCAATAACAATCTACAACCCAAAGTATTAAACATTGTTCATTATAGATTGATGGTTAGTGATCCAAATAATCCCATTACGGTTGTTACCTTGTTACATGCTTATCCAATGAAAAAATTAAATAGCAGCAATCTGACTGCTGTAAATTTGTATGTTTGCAAGGGAGGTAATGGCAGAGATTCAATGTTTGTTTTCGATGTGAACAGGCCTCCTGGTAAACAGTACTTTGATGATGAGGGTCCGGGCTTCATTATCAATAAGAGTACCATTAAAGATATCAAGAGTCAATCGATAATAATAAATGTTCCTTCTAACTTTAGAATACCGAGTAACATCGAATATGTTTTTGCAAGAATAGATCGGACCGCTGATTAAATTTAACTTCAAGTAACCAACAGTTAAAGTAGCCTGCAGGACAAAGAACCTGCGGGCTATTTTCATATTACGCAACCAGGCATAAATGCACAGAACCTTCCTCCGGGTTAGGGATTGAAGCGGATACCGGCCACTTCGGGAGCCTCAGGGCAGGCCGCGCCTAAGGCCTGCAGGCGTATGAGCGTAAAGCCCGGCCGCAGGCAACCCCCGAAAAGCACTCATTCAACCGGGATCGGATCAATAAACTTAAATAAAAACAAAAAGCGGAGGTAACCACTAACCCCCGCTTTATTATAAGATCAGTACTGTTTTAAACTCAGCTGCACGGACAAATAAAAGGATATTCCGTATTATCAATAATGGGTTTTACACCAAAGAAATCATTCAGCACCGATTCTGCTGTACAAAAGGCGCCTTCAACCCAGGCCTGGTCGTTTGAGTAGGCTTCGCCTACAATAAAAATATTGGTGTCGGCACCTTTGATCAGTTGCGATGGCTTGCGGATCTTCTGCTGCACATCGCAGATATCATAATGCGCCGCATAGGCATGGTAGCCCGCGTTAAACGGCGGCAGCGACCAATCCATATACCGGGTTTCCAGCGGCTGGGGCACTGCGCTATAATCGGCATACGGACCAAAATGCACGGCGGCCAGTTGCTGACGCAGCATTTTTACCATCACCTCCGGAGCCTTACGCGGACCAACCAGTGGCTGATAGTTTTCCGAAAACGCCGTTTTCTCAACCGAATCGGTCGAGTATTCAAGCTCCTCCCAAAAGCTGGTGAACTGCTCGTCATCATAGCTGGCCAAAATACCATAAACCGGCTTGGCAGATTTATCGAGCGCATTATTGCCAAAATAAACCACCTGCCTTATGGGGGTATCTGTAACGCTTGGCCCTATAGTGTTGCGTTCGGCAGCGCTAAGCAGCTGGGTCTGCTGTGCTGGAGAAAGCGGCGCGCCTATGCACGTTTCAACATTGCTTATCAAAAGAGAGGCGGCAGCAAACGGGGTTTCCATGATCACCGGATTTTTGCTTTTTTCTATCTCAACCAGGTAAGGTTTCGGAAAGCCTTCGGCAGCCAGCGTTTTCAGCACATCGGTTGTTACTTCGTAGCTGATGATAGGAGCGGGGTAAGGCGGCGGAGTTACCACATTAGGCATCCACCACGGCGAATCAAAAAACATCCCCACCTTATAGGATGGCTGCAAAACGGCCGACTCTAAATACAATTGCACCTTCCGGTGGTTCAGCACATCAAGCCCTTTGTGATCCTCGTAACGGGTTGCCTGCGCTACCAAATCAAGCGGACCGCGGGGCATAGCCAGCCAGGCAGCCGAAGTGGTTTTTGTGGCCGATTTTTTATCTGGTTTCTCACGTGTGGCAATGCTGTAATGAATTACACCTTTAATTTCGAGGATTGAATGCAGGCGGGTGTTTGGGTGATACTCAAAATTAACGCCTTTGTGTTTGGCCAGCTTCACAATGGCGTCAAACAACGCATTGAACATGCTGGAATAACCGTGCGTAAGCGTTTTATATTCCGTGCCCGGCGTAAACTCGTTATTGGCCTGGAAAGCCACCGCCGAGTTCCAGTTGATCACATTGGAAGTATAGCCATTGCCGTCATTGGTATAATTATACCCCTCAGACCCAAGCTGATCAAACATCAAATTCCAGTAGCCTATATTTTTCAGCAGGTCACCTTTCTGGAAAACGGATGATGCGGGGGTATCGGCGGTAATGCGCCCGTCCTGGTAAAACTTGCACCACTCGGCCCGGGTTTGCGGGCCGGTATGTTCCGTAACCGCCAAATTTTCAACAATATTAAACCCATTATCAGGCGGCTGACTTGCACCGTCGTTCTTCACATTATACGGGGCCGGGTTAGTTTTGCTGATATCATTATAATACATGTTTTTGGTCCGCAAATAATACAACGGGTTGGTCGACTCATTAAACGGCACCGAATACTGATCAAGGTCAAGTTGTTTAATAACCGTGGTAACCAGGCGGTGGCCGCCGCTCATGGCCTCGTTTTTTCCATCCCACTCCGAGTAGCGCATACCGCCCAGTTCCAGGTACGAATTGCTTTTATTATCCTCATAATGCCAGGTACAAACCCGTGCACCGGCAGCGCGGGTACCCTTGTGCGCTTTCGAGAAATCGTACTGGCCCCAGTCGTACAGTTCGAGCGTGTCGCCCTTGTTAAGCAGTTTTGATTGGTCCTGTTCAACATTGGGTTCGCCATTCAGCAAACGCCATGCAGTGTAAAGCCCGGAAGCCCCGGCACCGAAAATAGAATAAGTTTTATTTTTCATTGGATTTAGGTTATGTATATGTTTAGTTTCTTTTAATTTTTACTCCTATTTATTTCTTCCTTTCCCCTCTTTGCGCAGCAGAGAGGGGTGCCCATCCGCTGGCTAGCGGAGTCGGCGGGGTGAGTCAACCCGCCATGCATTCGCGCTAATGCATTGTCGTTCATATCGGCCGTAGATCTTACTCACCCGGTCGACGCTGCGCTGGACCAGCCCTCTCTTCGCTGCGCGGAAAGAGGGCTAAAAAACTTTCAACAAACGCGAAGCTAAAGTCTCCCCAACCGGGGGAGATTTAGAGGGGGCTACATATACATGCTCCCTACTCCAGCCCCAGCCTTCGCATCTGCCCCGGCAGATCCTTCTCCGGGATTACCACCTGCACCAGCGTGGGCTTGGTGGATGGCGTTTTTAATTTCTCCAGTACCGCATTCAGCTCCTTTATGGTTTTCACGGTATGGCCCTCGGCGCCGAACGCTTTTGCCAGCGCCAGGTAATCCCACTTTGGCAAAATGTCGAAAGCGTCGAACTTGTGCTCTGGGCCCGGCTCAAACGAATCCATATCCACATACACCTGCTCAATGGCATACACGCCGTTGCTGATCACAAAGATCACCGCATTGAGGTTGTTGCGAGCCAACGTTGAAAGCGACTGGCAAACCATCATAAAGCCGCCGTCGCCGGCAACCGTCCAGGCGCGTTTGCCGCTGCCCAGCTGTGCGCCCGATGCCGCCCCGGTCTCGAACCCGATACACTGCCACGCCGCCGACGAGATAAAGCTGTTTTGCGCCAGTCCGTAAGCATTGGTAGCCACATACAGCGACGAGCTAACCCCATACGTCATCACGATCTCCTGCAGCAGGTTGTTATCCGTTAAAAACTTCATCGAGTGCTGGAAGAAACGGTTATAGGTAATGGTATCCGGCTTATCGTCCCAATGCGGGTCGGAGTTGGAGAGCCATGGCTCCGGGTATTTAGGTTGCGCGGGGGCCACTGTTGCCAGTGGGTAGCCCTTGGTAGCCTTAAAGCGTAGCAGCAATGCTTCCATAAAATCCTTCATGGTAACATTTTCATAAATAAAGTAGCCGGCCCTTATTTGCGTGGTGGTGGCCAGCACCATATCGGCATATTTGCTTTCAATAAAAACAAGGTAATCATCCGTAATAATGGTCCCCAGGGTTAAAAAGCAATCCGAAGCGGTAACCAGGTCCCTTACATGTTTTATGGATGCCGCGTCTGAATAGGTGCCGATAAACTTATCGCCCCCTTCGTCAAGCACCGTTTTGCCCAGGCTGGTGGTGGTGTATAAATAGCCGCTGGCATCAATCAGCTCTTGCAGCAAACCGGAAAGGCCGTGCCGCAGCACTTCCACACCGGCAAATATCATTGGCTTTTTGGCAGCGCTTAGCTGTGCCCAGGCCTGCGCCACCGCGTTTTGAAGCGCCAGCGGATCACTCTTGGGAACCCGCGGCCTTAAAACCTCGTTCGGCGGCGGGGGACAAGGCTCGCCCCAAACTTCTTTATAACAGGCAATATAGACCGGTTTTTTATGGGTGATGGCCGCAATCAGCAAATTATCTATCGCCTCGGCTGCGCCAACCGAAGTGCTCAGCGTTATGGCCGCAACCGTAACGTGCGAATACACCTCCTGGTCGGCTTGCAGGTTGCCGGTTGAGTGGTGGTAAAGCACATTATACATGCTCCCGATCTGTCGCGCATCCGCACCAGGGCAAGCGCTGATCACCACCACCGGGCTCAGCTCAACATAGGCCCCAGCAATGGCATTAAGCGCGCTGAACGTGCTCACCCCATATTGCAGCGAAACGGCCCCCAGTCCGCGGGTACGCCCGTAGGCATCAGCGGCATAGGCAGCGTCCAGCTCATTAACGGCGCCGATGGCGGTAACTCCGTCGAAATACTCCAGCGCCTGCGTAAAATGCTTCACATAATCGCCGGGGATCTGGAACACTTCCGTAACATTAAGCTGTTTTAAGCGGGTTAAAAGGTAATCGGCAACGGTAAAAGGCTGGGCCTGTTTTTCATTTAAAGCGGCTTTGGTAATAGGGCTCTCATGAAACCGCAGATTTTGGTTCGACATAGGATTAGGTTATTAATTAGTAGAATACTAAGCATAAAGCTATAACATTCTTTTGATTTTAAAAAGAGGAATTTTAACTATTATTTTAATGGGGGGGGAGTTCATGGATGATGGTTCATAGTTCATCGCCGGAGGGTGGGAAGTCGATGGTCCATGGGAGGAAGGGGATTGTACTTTGTCATTTTCACCTGCCCACTGCCTACCCGGAACTGCCCACTTTTTTAAAAGCGGGCATCCGTTTAAAAAAACAGGGCATTGGTTGAAATCCGCATTTTATTTGTATCACCTGGCTGATTTCCGGCGTAACGGTAAAAAACTAAATTATATGAAAAAGATCTCCATCTTAATACTGTCAGTAATGATACTGGCGAGCGCCTGCAAAAAAGAAAAAAAGGCTCCTCAACTAACCGGAACCTACACCGGGTCGTTCAGTGAAACAACCCCTAGTGTTATACAGCAACCCCCTACATTATTCGCAGTGCAATTAATTATTTCAGGCAATAATTTCCAGTCGGGGCAGGGCACTGCTTATCTTACGGTGGGGGCAGGTACCGTACAGACAAGCACAAGCGTTTTAAATTTTACCGATACGGAAGCCTTCCCCGACAATACATCAATTAATTCGTCGGCAGCTTTGAGCAATAGTTATAATTATACCGTCAAGGGCGATAGCCTGTTGTTTAGCAAAACGGTATTAAATGTGGCGTATACTTATAAACTTAAAAAGCAGTGATGGGGATGGATGTAATGCAAACAAGCTATACTTGTATTATAGTATAGTTTTACGTTGCTGTTCACAGTGGAACAACGTGAACAGGGTGAAACAGCGAAAGGTCACCACCGCGTGCTAAAAAGCTTGTTTCTGCATTAACAGCACACTTTTTGTCTTATTTGCTGTCCTAAAAAATGTGAAAAGTACAGACAAACTGGTGTCAGTGTTTTTTGAAAAAAATTGCTTATGCTTCTGCATCGAAGCAAGAGGAGCCATTGCGCTTAGCGGAGGTCATACCCGCGTTCGGGGAATCGCGCTTAAAATCAAAAAAAGCTTCTGATAAGCAACCAAGCCTCTTGCACGGCAACTTTTGCTATACAATAACAACCGGGTCATTAATTTGCGCAACTCAAACGCCGTTTCTTCCCAATAAATCCAAAACAGCCTATTTCCAGTAACAACATCCCAATTTCCTCCCTACCCCTGTAAGGTTCCTCCCCCAATCCCGACTAACCCCCAACAACCATATATTTCATACGCATGATCATTGAAACATTTTCAATAACCAGGAAAAATTACCGGCAGGTGGGGCCATTGTTGCTGCGCTTAATAATTGGCTTTGGGTTTATGGCGCACGGAGGGGCAAAATTGAGCCGCGGTACCGCCGGATTCGAAAAATTGCTGGCGCAGACAGGGGTCCCGTTTGCGCACATCAGCTCGTGGATCGTCCCCCTCACAGAACTCCTCGGCGGACTGGCAATGTTTTTAGGCCTGTTTGTAAGCATCACCGCCATCCCGCTTATAATAGTAATGCTGTCGGCAATGCTCACGGTGCAGATCAATTATGGCTTCAGCGCTATAAAAACCATCGGCTTAACCCCGCACGGCCCCCTGTTCGGTCCCCCGGGCTACGAGATCAACCTCCTCTACATAGCCGGATTGATCTCACTGATCCTCACTGGCGGCGGTGTTTTTTCGCTGGATGCTTTGATTGTAAAGAAAAAGGCGGGGAAATAATGGCGAAGTTCAAGGCGCAGAAAGCCTATGTGGCACGCGCTCCAATGTCCTTAATTTTAACTTAAGGTTTTTTTGCCCTCCTTACCGCTTGCAGAAGGGAGGGCGGTCCAGCGCAGCGTTGACCGGGTGGGTGAAATATGCGCGCGGCGTTAACGCAAATGCATTGGCGCCAATGCATGGCGGCGTGGACTCACCCCGGCATTGCTTCGCTCGCCGACCCTCACTTTGCTGCGCATAAAGAGGGAAAAGGTAGTTCTTCTTTATTTATTTCACCTACCCCGCTTGCATGACGAACGCCCGTCTTGTGAGGTGCTGAAATAAATTCAGCATGACATACTTTTTATGCCCTTTCACTTCAAATCACCAACATTCGCAAATGGACCCAATCGAAGAACCAACCCCTAATCGAACCAAAAACAAAAGCGGGCAAAGGCACGACAGAAAAGCGGGCCGGGGAGTCTGGCCTGCGGGGGAAAGCTTTTTTCTGTCTTGATGTTATTCGTATGTTGTTTGTTTTTTTAAGGCACTCATTATCTCGCCATGCTCGGTCTTTGGTCCTTTTTTGTATCAAGACAAAAAAGAACTAAGCCTCCGCGGCTATGAGCGGGAAGATGCTTAAGTTCTAAGAGGTAATATAGCTTCGAAGTAACCCGCGATAACCTAAAGACATAGGGGAGATTCTGCGTGCATCCGGTTACATACCACAAACATTTTAAGCATAGCGCATACCTGTCCTGTGGGGTGCTGATCCGACCAGTTGGCGGACAGCATGACGTGGTTATTGCTCCTTACAACTTCTCCCAACCCCCTTAACGACTCAACCCCCTTGCAGACCCCAACCCAATCATATAATTAACCGCTGCAATCAGGTTGCCGCTTTTAACCACCGTATTATCAAAGTTTTTACCATAGGTAAATGATAAATTCTGATTCTTCCCCACCTTATAATTCAGCGAAAAATCATACTTATCCGTCCTCGACGGGGTGGAGACATGATTGCCTGTGTAGTTGGCATTGCTGTAAAATGGCAGTCGGTTAATATACTCGGCCGAAAGGGTAAGCTTATCGGTAAAATCTTTATACAGACGCAGGCCCAGGTCAAGGTCGCCAACGTCAATATCTTTTACCACCTGGTTAAGGTCGTTTTTGTAAAAGCGGTTAAAGTTGGCGGCATATCGCACTAAAAACATAACGTTGCTCCCGTTCTGCTCCTCATAGCCAAAAGTAAGCCAGGTAGCAAACTTCGAAAGGTACGAATGGTTAAACGAGCTATCCGGGAAATCTAAAACAGTACCCGCCGCCCAATCCATCGAAAACCCGTAACGCCTGAACGATGTTTGATTTGAAAGCTGGCTTAGCTGAGTAACATAAACCTTGTTCTTTGTGCTGTCGTTTTTATGGATCAGCGCCAGTGCTTTTGTGTTCTGCGCATCAACCATTGATTGTATGGCTTTCGCTATGGCGGCCGCTTTGTCCGGATCGCTGGTTACAGATTGTAACCGCAGTTTCCTTAACTGATTGATGGCAGCGGTGTCGGCATTCCTTAAGCTATCCCTGATTTTTTTACTGCTTTCGGTGTATTGGGTAAGAACTTTGGTAACGGTTGAATCCCATTTAGTAAATTCCTTCCCAACCTTACCTCTCAGGATAGAAAATTTAACAGAAATGCCGATCTGCCTGAATTCAGACGAATCTTTAGCAGACTTTGCTGTTGTTGAGCCCAATGAAAAAACGAATGTCTGTTTAATGTTGTTGCCCACATTTTTATTATCAATAAATTGCTCAAAGCTGCTTTTTCCGCCAAAAACCCAAAAAGGGGCAATTTCCAGGGCGTAGCTTTTGGGCACGGTAGAAAGGTTATTGCTGGCATTGGCCACCGAGATGGCGAAGTCGGTAGGGTTTTTTGGGCGTTCAATGTCACTTGGCGAGATCCCAAGCAAGTTGAATGCCGGCGAAGACGGTGCCCTCAACTGATCGAAGTTTACCACCGTATCTTTTTGTTGTGCAAAAGCGGGTGCTGCTCCCGCAACTAAAAGGAGAAATAAAAGTAGATGTTTAAGTTTCATTTTAGTCAATTTAAAACATTATGTAGGTCATTAGATGCGAAATAGGATCCCCTGCCGCATCAAAGTCCTGGTCGTCAGAATCAGGTACATCCGGCCCGGAACCTTTCAAAGTATAATCAACCTCGGAGTTGCCTGCGGGTGTTACTTTCATTGCGGTAGTAGTAACATTTACAGTAGTACCTGCAAGGCTGGCATTGGTTCCAATCTGAAGATTGTTAAAATTACTCTGGATGGCCGGGAGTTCTGCTCCGTCAATATCTATAATTGTCGTAATACGTTGTCCGCAAACTTCGTTAACTGAAAGCGTGATCGGTGTTGCGCTCCCGTCTGTAAAAATTGTTCTTGAGGGCATAGGTAATTATTTGTAACAGGTTTGGTGGTCAATTAATTACTAAAGTAGTAAAATAAATAGAGTTCATCAAATTCTTTAAAGTTTATCAGCAGGCATAAAAAAGCGGGGCTAGTGCGATTCTGAACCTGGGAGGTGTAAGGATAACACAAATTTGATTCTCCCCAAAGGCTTTGTAGCCCCCTCTAAATCTCCCCCAGTAGGGGAGACTTTAGCTTCGCCCACGTTTGTTTTTTCAAGTCCTCCCAACCGGGGAGGATTTAGGTGGGGCTACTGGACGTTGTCATGTGGTTAATTATAACCAACGTTCTCTTAGCTTTTGATTCTTCCGAATACTAGTAGTGATAACACCAACCAAGGCATAAATTTTTTATTGGCAGGTATAAAAAAAGGCTTCCGGATAACTCCGGAAGCCTTTAAATAAGTTCAATTCCCCTAATTACAAATACTTTGTAATATCAGCAGATAACGGAGTTGTAGCAGAGCGGAAACGGTGGATCAGGTTACCATTCTCGTCAATCAAAAATTTCTCAAAATTCCATTTGATCTCGCCTGTAAAATCAGGGTTTGGTGTTTCTGTTAAGTACTTAAACAGCGGATCAATGTCATCACCTTTAACGCTAACTTTTTCGCTGAGCGGGAAAGTAACACCATAGTTCTTTTCGCAAAATGTTTTGATCTCAGAATTTGCACCTGGTTCCTGCTGACCAAAATTATTGGCCGGGAAACCTACAACAACCAGCTTGTCTTTGTACTGATCGGCCAGTTTCTGTAATTCTTTGTATTGTGGGGTAAAGCCGCATTTTGAAGCGGTGTTAACTACCAGTACTTTTTTCCCTTTGTATTTAGCCAGGGAAAAAGCTTGTCCGTCAATTGATTTAAGTTTAAAATCATAAACCGATTTTGGCGCGGTGACAAACATAAAAACAAAAATTAAAGCAAGTATTTTCATGATATTAAAAAATTGGTTTTAGTGTATAAGAATATACGGATGTTTTTAAAAACGCGTTGCCTTTCAACCAAATTTAAAAATTGTATATCCAAAGTAAAATTAGCTAATAAAGCTTCTCTTATTCAAATAGAAATCTTCTTTTAATGTCATTTTTTTCTTGTCGGGGGCAGATTTATCGGTGTAGCCCAGCAGGTGCAGTGCGCCGTGGATGATCACGCGGTGCAGCTCGTCAGCCTCTGTCTTGCTAAATTTAAGTGCGTTTTCGCGGATGCGGTCGATAGAAATAAAAATATCGCCAATAATGGTATTAGCGATCTCTGAATTATCAAATGTTATAATATCGGTATACGTATCATGATCCAGGTACTGCTGGTTTATTTGCAGCAGGTAACTGTCTGAGCAAAAAACATAGGTAAGCTCCTTTAGCTTATACCCTTCGGACTGTATGGTTTCGGTGATCCACTGCCTTACAGCTGTTTTGTTTTTTAATTTATAGGTGATGTCTTCTTCAAAAAATTGGATAGCCGGCATTAGATCTTAAAGTGAAGTTCAACTTCATTTCCTTTGGTGTTAAATATGCATTGGTCTGCCAGGTGTTTTAAAATAAACACACCGCGGCCGGTAAGGTTCTCCAGGTTTTCGGGAGCTGTTGGGTCAGGCAGGTTGTTATAGTCAAAGCCATTGCCTTCGTCAGTAACTGTCCATATAATGCGGCGGCCTTCAACATCGGCGTTCACAATAACTTTTTTACTTTCGTCAAGCTTGTTGCCGTGGGTAATAGCATTGTTGGCGGCTTCGCTAAGGCATGTCATCATGTTAGCGAAGGTGTCTTCACTTATGTTGTGTTTATCGGCAATCTCTTCTATCAAATTCTCCAGCAAAGTTATGCTTTCTTGTTTTGAAGGAAGCTGTAAAGTGTACAGTTCACTTGCTTGAACATTTGATTGGTCCATGTCATTTTGCGTTGAGTAGATCAAAGTATGATTTTATTTTTGATTTATAATAAAAATTTAATTCGGGCGGAACGGTCCGCACCTGTTCTGTTTGTTTTTCTTTGGCCTGCTGGTATTCCTGCAATGCTTTTATATATCCCGGAGGAACATCTTTGCCCGCTTTGCTTTCGCGCTGCTGATCCTGTTCCCGCTCCTGTTCTGCCTTTTCAGCCTCTAATAACCGGGTCTGAATTTGCTGCTGCCGCTTAATGGCATCCTCCGTTATTCTCCTGTTTACGAGATCACGCTCAGTTTGTTCCATTTCTTTCGAAATTTTATCCAAATTCCCTAAACCGCCCGTTCCGTCCTTGTTTTCTTCGCGGTTTATTTGCTGTAACGCCTCCCTGATCTGTTGTTGCTGACGGGCTAATTTAGCTAATTGTTCGCTCATATTACCATTACTACCATTATTTCCATTTTGGCCCTTTCCCTTGTTTCCCCCCATGCTTCCTTGCTGCATTTGCTCCCTTGCCTTCTGCATATTTTGGTTTAGCTGCTGCTGCATTTTAGCCAGTTGGGATACTGATTGCTGCTTTCCTTTCCCTTTACCGCTCTTTCCTTTTTTCTGCATATTCTGCAGCTGGTCAAGCGCTTCGCTTAGCAGCAGGGCCAGGTTATTCATGCTGGTCATGGCATATTGCTGGTTTCGAGTGGCTTCTGCCGTGCGCCTGTCGCCCAGGTTTTCAAGGGCCTCGTCAATGTGGCTGTTTATGCAGGTAACCTCCGTGTTAACCGTGCTCTGGATCTGTGGAATGCGCCTGCTCAAAGCATACAAACTGTCTTCCGCTGTTTTCAGGTTATCCTTTATGTTTTTTTGATCCTGCGCCAGTTTAATATAGTTCGGATCTGTCGGATTCGTCGTTTTCAGCGTCTGCATCACCCTCTCTTGTTCAAATGAACTATTAACCAGGTTTTTTAACAATTCGCGTAATTGCTGCGCATCAACCGCATTCTCGCTCTCTTGCCCCTCCGATTCCTTTTGCTGCATTTTATCAGCCAGCTGCTTCATTTCTTTAGCGGCCTGCTTTTGCGGTTGCGCTGCTTTTTTCGTGTCGTTCTTTTTCAGCTCATCGCTGCTTTTTTCCATTTGCTGCTCAATGCTTTGTTCTTCCTTCTTTGGATCCTCAAACGGTTGTTTATGTTCGGCCTGTTCGTTTGTTTTTTGCAGGTCGTCCAATGATTTTTTAATATCCTGGAAATCATTGTTCAGCTTTTGTTGCTCTTTTTGCAATCCCTGCTTATCGGCATTTGGCTGCTGCCCCTGGTCCGACAGTTTTTGCTGCCGATCCGCCAGTTTATTAAGCTGGTCAACATTCTGATTCAGCTTTTGTTCAAAGTCCAGCTTTTTATAAAGCTCCAGCATGCGGTCCAGCTCCTTTTTTAACGATTTGTTGTCGCCCTGCATTTTCTGCAACTCGTCTCTTGTACCTTCTTTTTGCTCCTGCTCCATCATTTCCTGCAGGCGCTGCAGCATTTCCTGCGTTTTAGGGTCAAGAACGTTGCTCAACAGCTGGTCCATTTGCTTTTGCTTGTCGGTAAGGTCCTTGTCCTGTTGCTGGTTTTCCTGGCGATTGTACTGGTTCTTTTTGTTATCTGCCTGTACCTCTTTTACCAGGTCGTTCAGGTCTTTACGTTTTTGTAAGAGGTCTTCAATCTGTTTTTTCTCATCAAACGAGAGCGTGTTTTTATTCAGCAGCAGCTGGTTAAGCTTTTGCGAATCCTTTTCTATCTGCCCCGCTAATTTAATTGCCGATTCCATTTTTTGTTTGATGGCCTGCGTGCCGGCATTCAGTTGCTCGTTCAGCTCCTTAGCATCCGGAATGTTCAGCGTCCGCTCCGGCGACCGCACCTTTTTCGGCCCGTTCACCTCATCATTATCCGCAATCTCAAAATAATAAGTAACCTGGTCGCCGGGTTTTATGCCCAGGTCTTTCAGGTTCCAAAAGTAAAAGAAGTCGGCTTGTGTCTGCGCCAAGTCGGCTTTAACCGGCTTGCTATAATTTTTCACATTTGCCTTATCCCCGGGCGCCCCAACCGCATAATGAAAGGTCAAAGCCGAAAACCCATGATCATCCTGGATGCGCCCGTTAAAATAAAGTGTTTTCAAGCTTACCGAGTCCTGTTTTTCTTGTACCAGGATGGATGGCATTTCATCCGTGATCACATTAACGCGATAGCTGGCCGAGTCGCTGTGGTTTACCTGCGTATTTACGGGCGTTATTTTATAGATGCTGTTTTTAATGATCTTTTCCCTGTGTTCAAATACATCAGGCACGGTTGAAGTTACGCTGCCGCCTGCGCCATTCATGTTAAACAACAGTGCCGTTGCATTTTGGGTATGCAGGCTCCAGGTAACAAAAGTACCTGCGGGGATGGTTAAATCGCCTGCATTTTTTAAAGTTTCATTTTTTTTATGCAGATAAGCCGGGTAATTCAAAGCCACATCAAAATGCAGCAACGCCGGGCGCAGGTTAACCTTTATTTCATATGGCGCTGATGTAAAGCCATTGGCTGTTAATTTAAAGGCGGTGTTTTGCTGCAGGTTAGTAAACAGGTAATGAAATTTGGTGATATTTTCTTTATCCAGCTTAAAAGTGGTGTTGGCAGTTTCAACATACACATCGGCAGGCAGCTTATCACCCTCAAGCCTCAAGTCCAGCTTCAGATCCTCACCCTGCACAACCGACAATGTTTTATTTTGGACGATAAAGCTAAACGGTGCAATGGGCACAAAATACTCATTATGCCTGATGAGCCTTTTGGTGCTTTCAGTTAAAATGGATGGCGCTGCAAAAGCAATAATGCAGATCACCCCGGCCGGGAACAAGATCCACTTTAAATATTTACGGTTCTCCTTCAGGTTTATGGCCGATGGAAAACTAACAGGTTTTAAAGTTTCTATTTTTTGGTTGATGCTGGCTTCAATAAGCGCCCGGTGCTGCACATCTTCGCCCGCCTGTTTTTTAAGCTGAAGGGTATTCAGCAGCTTATCATGCACATCGTTAAAATGCTTGCCGATAATTTCAGCAGCCTCATCATGCGTTAAAGATTTACCCAGCTTAAGCCAGGCTAATAAAGATGGGATGATCAGCCAGGCAATCAGCCCAATATTCAGTACTATAAATAAATAAAACAGCAACGTGCGGAAAAGAATATTAAAGTTTCCGAAATATTCGCTCAGGGTGATCACCACATAGGCCGAGAAGATGCCTGCGCCCAAAAATATCAATCCCCGCAAAAAGTTATTGAAATAGTATTTCCGGATAAAGATGTTGATCTTATCTATTAAGAGCTCATAATTATCGGTAGTGTTCATATTCCCACACAATATAGCGTATTAAACGAAAATACTGCAAATATCATATGAAACCAGGATTTTTTAGATTTGAAAAACATGATGACAGTTTTTTAATCATTAAAAAGCGAAAGGTATCCCTAAAATCGCACTAAATTCACAATCTTTTTTTACATTCATCTCCAAATGCAAAAGCCTCTTATCCCCGTAATTAATTTCCTGTTTGGCCTGTTTATTATTGCTTTTAACTGTGCAAACGCACAAACCAACGCACCTGTTATTCATAAAAGCCCTAAACCGGCATGGATTTCGGGATGCAAACCTTATGATAAAAAACCGCCGGAAAGAAATATCCGCAACGGGGCCTATGGCGAGCTTGTTGAGGAGCAGGTTAACGTAGAAGAAAAAGCAACCTACAATCATATTATTACTGCTATAGTTTCAGAATCGGGTGTACAAAGCAACTCCGAAGTTTCCGTAAGTTTCGATCCTTCTTTTGAAAGACTGGATTTTCATGAACTAACGGTATGGCGCAATAACAAGCCGCAAAACCGGCTAAATTTAACCGCGTTTAAAATGCTGCCGGATGAAAGCGAGCTCGACAAATTTATTTACAACGGCACCTATTCAGCAAAATATATCCTGCCCGATATCCGCAAAGGCGACCGGATAGAATATTCATATACCGTTACGGGCAGAAACCCCATCTTCAATGATAAATTTGCCCGGAGCATTTATTTCCAGGGATCTGACCTTATCGTGCATCAATACACCACGCTGCTGTTCTCGGCCGAAAGGAGCATGAATATCAAATGCTATAACCTGCTGTCGCAACCTAAAGTATCGGTTGCCGCTGGGCTCAAACGCTATGAGTGGGAAGATTTCCAGGTGCCTGGCATCTCAACAAATAAATTACAGCCAAAATGGGTTAACCAGTATGCACATGCGCAGATCAGCGAATATAACAACTGGCGAGAGGTAATTGATTGGGGGCTAAAAATAAACCCAATCCAAACCTCATTTACCAGCGAGCTGGCAGATAGCGTTACAAACCTGCAAAAGCAATACGGAAATAATAAAGAGAAGTTTTTTAGGGCTGCAGTAATGCTGGTACAGGACGAGGTTAGGTATATGGGCATTGAAACCGGCCCGTATTCGCACAAAGCCAATACGCCTGCTAAAGTGTTTAAACAACGCTATGGCGATTGTAAAGATAAAGCGCTGTTGCTGGCCTCCATCCTGAATGCAGGTGGAATTGAGGCGCACATGGCGTTATTGAATACCGATCTGCTTGATAAAATAGATGGATATATTCCCTCACCCTCAATATTTGATCATGCCGTGGTAGTTGCTATCGTAAATGGAAAACAAGTATGGGTTGATGCCACCATGTCAAACCAACGGGGAAAAGGAACCGATCTTTATTTTCCGCCTTATCTTAAAGCCCTGGTTTTAAAGGCAGGCGGCAATAGCCTTACAGCTATAAAACAATCAAAAACCGGCAAAGCAACCATTGTTGAAAAATACGATATCAAAGATGAATCTGCCGTGGTTAAATTTAAAGTTACTTCAACATATACACTTGACAGGGCAGATGATATAAGAGATGAAATTGCTTCAACAGGGATAGCCCAGCTAGAGAAAGGCTACCTGGAGTATTACTCAAAAACCTATAACAAAATTGAAGCAGCAGATTCGATCATTATAAAAGACGATCAATCAAAAAATGAGCTTACTACTATTGAAAGCTATAAGATAACCAATTTTTTTAAACGCGATTCCGTTAACAGGAAGTATACGGCTGATTTTTATGCAGATGATATCTCGCGCCAGTTGCCAGACGTAAATGGCCAGGTAAACACCCCGGTTTCAGTAACGTATCCATACAACACGGACTATACCGTTAAAATTAACCTGCCGTATGGCTGGGATATGAACAATGGACATGATGAGATCAGCCGGGATGCATATAAATTTATTGGTGATAAAACAGTTTCGGGTACCGACCTCACTTTACGATACCGGTTTACTTACCTTAGAAATTATATTCCCATAAACCAACTATCAGATTTTAAAAAGGATGTTAAAGATCTGAAAAATGATAAGCTCGAGTTCAGCTTTTATTACATTCCTGATCTTAAGAAAGTACCGTTCCGGCTAAATTATTTAATGCTGATAATTACTATAATTATAGGTTGCGGTTTTGCTTATGGCGGATTAAAGATCTTTAAAAAAGAGACAACGCAGCTCCAATATTTAACACAAGCCCCTGCACTGGGCGGCTGGCTTATTTGGCTTGTTATCGTGTTGATCTCAACCGCGCTGGGCATTATAAATTATTTAGTAGATGAGGGTTTTTACAGCACAAGCCACTGGGATTCTATTAATACCGGCACGGTTAGCAAAATGCACAAGGCTTTCCTGGTATTTGATGTAACAGGATATATCTCGCTTATATGCTTTTCTGTTTTCTGCATGGTGCTTATGTTCAAAAAAAGAGATATTACCCCGCACTATATAAAAATGTATTATGTGTTTATGGTTGCATTCCTTTTTTTGGAGTACTTCTTTAACGCATTTGTTCAAAATGATTTCTCAAATCATGGAGTTAAGCAAATTATAAAGGCAGTAATTGTTGCCGCTATCTGGACCTATTATTTAAATGTATCCACCCGCGTAAAACAAACATTTATAGTGCCATACAAGGCAGGGGAAATTATTTAAATATAACGCCCGACGCTTTTTTTGAACCATGATTATTAGGATTAAGGGATTACCCTGATCAAAGCATCAGAAAATCCCCCAAATCCCGGTTCACTTACTATCCAAGCTCTTAATAAACGCAATCACTTCCGCACTTTCCTTATCGGTTAAGTTCAGCTTGTCAGCAGCCAGCGTCTGGTTATCAACTTTATAGCCTAAACCGGCGCCTCCGCCTTTATTATAAAAATCCATCACCTGCTGCAAGGTGGTAAATACGCCGTTATGCATATATGGCGCGGTGCGTGCGGCATTGCGTACCGTGGTTATTTTGAAAGCGTGTTTAAAAGCGTTTATCTTTAATTGGTTATACCTGCCCATATCGGTATCAATTGCAGCTTTTGTAGTAGTTTGCGGCACGCCAATAACCTCGCTTTCAATCAGCACGTACCTCGGCGGGAACGACCCGTTAAAAAGCGGCATATAATGGCAGGTGGCACATTTGGCTTTCCCCATAAACAGGTTAAAGCCATTAATTTCCTGCTGGTTCATGGCGGTTTTATTTCCCCGCATATACTCGTCAAAGCGGCTGTTAAGTAAAGTTAAGCTGCGCACATAGGAACCAAGGGCATTCATTACCTCAAGCGTATCTATGCCGGTCCTGTTCTTTTTCTGAAAAGCCGCCGAAAACAGCGCCCGATAACCCTTGTTTTGCCAAAGGCCGTTAACAGCCACAGCCATAGAGCCATGCATTTCCTCCTTGTTTTGTACAACGCTTATCGCCTGGTCTTCTAACGTTTTGGCGCGGAGGTCGTAAAACTGCGATGCCTGTAATGCCGCATTTATTAAAGTAGGTGTGTTCCTTCTAAGCAATTGTTTACTGCCAATCATTGTGTTTTTCACCATTCCGTCCGTAAATGCTTTTTCAGGCTGATGACAGGACTGGCAGCTCCTTTTATTATCTCCCGACAGGATAGGATCTGCAAAAAGAACCCGCCCCAAAGCCACCTTTTTCTCCGTCGAAAAGCTTTCCGGATCAGGTGCATAAGCGTTCACGTTAAAGGCATCCCTATCGAAAAGGGTTTTGGCATCCTGGTTAAGTAAACGGTTATACCTGGTGATTTGGATCTTTAATTTTTGCTCAAGGTTAGTAATGCTTGTGGTAATAGGGTTGCCAAATTGCGTAATAAAGGCAGCCCTGTCAAAAGCGTTAAAATTGGTGTTGTTTTTTAGATAATGTGTTGCCGCATCAATCTCCCCCGGCAAATTTTCATCACCAACTTTACCTTCATACCAGGCAAGGGCCTCTTTTACACCCGCTAAGCTTACCACCGCTTCCTGCATGCTTTTCAGGGTAAACGGGTTGTCAAAGCCCGTGAGCCCCAATGCCAGGATCCGGAAAACTTCTAACTTTGCGGCATCAAATACTTGCCAGTCTAAAATATCAATATTGGCATAATAGGTTTTAAATTTGTCGCACCCATCCTGTAATAATGCAAGCTGGCGGGTCAATTCTTTTTTATTATCGATGTTGTATTTTGGAAACAGCAAGCCTTCAATAACCTGTAAACCCGCAGGCTCAAATACCTGTCCGCTTACCATTTCAACCTCCTGCACCGGTGGCCCGTTCACAAACCGGGCTACCGCCGGGTTAAAATATTCGGCAGCCCACTCAAATTTTTTATAGGCAAGCCGCAGTTGCAAAAATTGATGCTGTAGTTCTTTTTCATTGACACGGCCGCTTTGCGCTGTAATCAGCAGTTTATTCTTAACTGCCGAGAAGCTGTCAATTTGAGTCAGCAGTGTTTGTGCAATTACCTTCTCTGGCGTTGCGTTAATAGGTTTGCAGGCGTAAAACGTATAACCTGTAATGGCAAAGATCAAAAGGGGTATAAAAATAAATTTCCTCATTAATTAATAATTTGTCTTCCTTCCTTTCTTCCGGCTTGCGGAAGGGAGGGTGGTCCCTCCGCTGGCTAGCTGAGTCGACCGGGTTGGTAAAATCTGCGCGCGATATTCACGCCCGGGTCTTCTCGTCATTTCCGATGGTCTCCCCTGTATATTCTTTACTCAAACACTTTAACAGAAAGCTGAAGCTTCAAAAAATAAACAAAGGGAGAAGCCCTTCAGCTCTCCCCTTTATTCGTGTTAATAAAAATGTTGCCTGTTGGTTAGCAGGCTATGAAAAGGTTTAAAAATTAAAAGCGTTGGTAAGCGGATTGGCGTTTTTATCACGATCAGCAAGCGGGGTTAAGCCCCATCTTTTCTCGATAAACGAAAGGATCCCCACGGTTTCATATTGCGTATGATCAACATAACCCTTTTTTGCAAAAGGAGAGATGATGATAGCCGGAACACGGGTGCCTGGGCCCCATTTTTTATCAATAGCCGGTGGCGCTACGTGATCCCAGAAACCGCCGTTTTCATCATAGGTAATAATTATTACGGCATCTTTGCCATTTGGTCCGCTCAAAACATCATTTATTAATTCCACAGTATGGTTTTCACCAGTTGCCAGGGCTGCATACCCCGGGTGCTCATTGTTAATACCCAACGGCTTAATAAATGATACAGCCGGAAGGCTGCCAGCTTTTGCTGCAGCTATAAATTCAGTTTCGTCTTTTAAATGATCTTTTTTGCCTTGTGTTCCATCGGCATATTTGGCATAATAGGCAAATGGCTGGTGATGAAACTGGAAGGTTGGATCGGGATGACCCGCAATAGCATCATTCCAGCCACCTGAATACCATGCCCATGAAATATTCTTGTCGCTTAGTCTGTCGCCAATGGTTGGATTAGTTTGGTTAGGAATAAGGTTAGCCGGATATGCGCTACTTGAAGGGTTTGTACTTGCAGCAGGGTGAGGTATATTAACACTATAGCTGGTATTTACAACAAAGCCATCAGGGGTAACAAAGCCATCGGAGGTCACAACACCGTTTGCGTCAACTTGTGCAACTACGTTGGGTGCCTTTGGTGCATTAGGAAAAGTAGGACTTGCAGCAGCAATAAGCCACTGGTGATTTAAGAATGAACCACCGAATGCGCTATGGAAGAAGTTATCGCAAAGCACATATTGCTGGGCCATTGGCAATAAGGGCAATAAACTGGTTTTATAATAACCCTGTGATAATCCTGCTGAATTACTGTTATATGCCGCATATTTGTCCATTTTACCGCCATCAATCTGCATTTGCTCCTGGTAATAACGGTGCAAAACATCCGGTGTTTCCTGGTCGGCGGGGATGTACTGATCTATATTGAAATAATTATTGGCCAGGTTGGTTGGGAATGCGCTTGTGCCCGGAATGGCCGGCAATGAAGCATAGGCGTTACCCGTAGCATCAACCTGTGTAGTATTGGCGGCGGTAGCATTTGATAAGCCGTTTGCGCCTGTAAATTGTCCATAAAGGTTATCAAAGCTGTGGTTCTCCAGGTAAATAACCACCACGTGATTTACCTTATTAATTCCCGGCTCATTTTTATCGTTCTTTTTACAACCGGCAAAGGTTGAGCCTATCAGCGCTGCAATAGTGAGCGCCGCGAAGGAGTTTGTTTTTAAAGAAAGCAGATTACGTTTCATAAGGGGATAGTTTTTTACCTGTATAATATTTACTGTAAAAAACGCATATCAGCATAAACAGAATATTATTAGGGAGTGATGGTTTTGTTAACCTTACGTTATCTAACGCTACATTAAATTAAACAAAAGGAAACAATTACGCTAATATGATAATACACCATTTCTTAAAAGAATAAATGTCTATACCTTTGTAAGGCAAACTTATTAGTTTAACTTACTATAAAATGAACGATAATAACGATATTCAATTTGCTTCAGACCTGCGGAACGTAATAACCCGGTTGATAAAAAAGCTCCGTAAGGAATCGCCAACCGGCTCACAGCTTTCGTTAACCGAGCGTTCAACCATGGCCTTACTTTATCAAAATAAAGAAATGCTGCCCAGTGAGCTTGCCGCAGCTGAGATGATCACCAATCAATCCATGTCGCAGGTGCTTAACCACTTGTCTGAATTGGGCTACATCATCCGCAGGGCATCAACAACCGATAAAAGAAAAGTAAATATCTCCCTTTCTGAACATGGCGAAAGCACGCTGCTGCAATTCCGTCACGAGCGGGATGAGTGGCTGGCAAATGCAATAGCAAAAGCCTGCGCACCGGATGAACAGGAAGTGTTAAGGAAGGTAATAGCACCTTTGAATAAGGTGGTTGATTTGAAGTGATATCAACGTTAATGATTACCCGGGCGTCATTGCGAGGAACGAAGCAAACGTTGCACTAGCAAATCATGAACCAGAATGTGATGTGACAATCAAACAGCCTGCAGATTCGAGGCTCCGGGTAACTATTCTTCATGATTGTCCTTAGCAGAGGCTGCTTCGTTCCTCGCAATGACAGGTTTAGAATAAAAGTAAAGCGCAACGAAGCAGAAAAAAGATTTAATTAATGACAACACAAACAATAAAATCATTCAGAACATTCAGGGCTTTTAAAAGCCGCAACTACCGTTTATATTTCGCAGGGCAATCCGTTTCACTCATAGGGACATGGATGCAAAAAACCGCTGTTAGCTGGGTAATTTATTCGCTAACGCATTCAACCTTTATGCTGGGTCTAACCCTGTTCGCCAGCCTGTTCCCGTCTTTTTTATTTTCATTGATCGGCGGTGTAGTGTCTGACAGGTATAACCGATACCGCGTATTGCTAACCACACAAGTAGCCTCATTGATCCAGGCTGTGCTGCTGGCTATTTTAATATTAATGAAACACTATGCAGTTTGGGAGATCATTAGCCTCAGTGTAGTGCTTGGTATCATCAATGCTTTCGACGTACCCGCCAGGCAATCGCTGGTTTATGAAATGGTGGAGGATAAAAACGATCTGCCAAATGCCCTTGCGCTCAATTCATCAATGGTAAACCTGTCGCGCATAGTAGGTCCGGCCCTTGCCGGGATCGTGCTGGAGAGCCTGGGCGATGGGGTCTGTTTTTTACTGAACGCCCTGAGCTTTGTTGCGGTTATTGCATCGCTGTTGATGATGAAGCTGCCCAAATACTTAAAAAAGGAGCATAAGAAAAACGTATTTGGCGAGCTTAAAGAGGGGATGGCCTATATAAAACGAACCCCGTCAATTGCATTTGTATTAATTATGCTGGCGCTTATCAGCTTAATGGTATTGCCGTTCAGCACCCTGATCCCTTATTATGCAAAAGATGTTTTTAACGGAACGGCATCCACCTTTGGCATTATTGACAGCTTTATAGGGCTTGGGGCTTTTTCAGGAGCCATCTTCCTGGCATCGCAAAAAGCTGGGGCCAACTTAAAAAAGATCCTTTTCATCAACACAATAGTATTTGGCATCGGACTTATCCTGTTTTCGCATGAGCATAGTTATCCTCTTGCGCTTGCTTTTGTCACCCTTGCGGGTTTTGGGATGATGTCGCAAATAACGGTAAGCAATACCCTGATCCAAACCACAGTTGAACCCGATATGCGCGGCAGGGTGATCAGCTTTTATGCCATGGCCTTTTTCGGCATGCAGCCTTTGGGTGGCCTGCTCGTCGGTATTATTTCAAAATGGATCGGCCCGGCAGATACGTTAATGTTTGAGGGTATTGCCGCATTGCTGATAGGTTTATTGCACTGGCGTTACCTTCACCGCGAAAAATTAAAACGTGAACAAGACATGGTATTAAAAGCAGAAGAACACCCGATGCAGACGGTGTGATGGGTTGCTCCTCCGCTAGCGAACGCGTGCCGCGTGTGCACGTAGACAAGTCACCAATATTCCTCCGATTAACATTCCAGTACCCTGCACGCGGAGCACATGCGACACGCGTGCGCTAGCGAAATGATTTTTTCCTGAATAATTACCCAACCTTTTGATAATGTAAGATCACAACACCTGATTTTAATTGAGTTGCTGCAACAAACCTTAATGGTTGCCTGGCGTCCAGGCCGATCTTATCAAAAAGGCGCACGCTGCCACTACCGGCTATCACTGGCTGGATGCAGAAATAATACTCGTCCACGAGATTTAATGTGGTCATCGCGGCAACCAGTCCGGGGCTGCCGATGCTCAGCAGGTCTTTGGTGTTGTCCTGTTTTTTCCGGCTGATCTGGTCCGGATTAATAGCCTCAGCGATACTGGAATTGCTCCAGGTAGTTGATTCAAGTTTGGAAGAATAGGCGATCTTAGGGATACCACCCAATGCTTTGGCCATTTTAACCTGCGATGCTGCCGATCCTTCTTTTTCCAATATAGCCGGCCAGATCTGCTGGAAGAGTTCAAATGTATTTTTGCCAAACGCTACGCTGTATGCGTTAGCTAACAGGCCGTGTACGAATTCATGAAATTCGGCATCGGCGATAACATATTGACTGTCTACAAAGCCATCTGGCGTGGTGTTGATTAAACTGATTACTTTTCCCATTTGATTTTCTGTTTTAATGTTGCAGTAGCAAACCTACTTGTTGTATTCGACCTGTGTGGGGTGCACATTTAACAATTTAAGGGGTTGTTTGTGCAGCTGGATCGCTGTAACTTGCACTATGAAACAGGTGACATTTTTAATGGCAGATGGTGTACTCAAGCCCAGCTGCCTGTTTGGAGCGATAGAGGTTTTCCAGAAAGCAAACGAGTTTTATGAAAACAAAGGGCAGCGACCGTTCTATGACATCCGGCTCGCAGGCGTAAACCTGCAGCAAAAATTACTCAATACTTTGTTTTCAATCCAGGGTTTGCAGGATCTTGCGGAGATTAAAAAAACAGACGTGATCATTTTACCGAGTTTTGATACGCGGGATGATTTCGCCATTAACAGCAGCCGGGAAGCTTTGGAATGGGTTACCGCACAATATAAAGAGGGCGCGGAAGTAGCCAGCTTATGTACCGGTGCGTTCCTGTTAGCGGCTACAGGATTATTGAAGGGGCAATCCTGCTCAACCCATTGGAAAGCGGAAGGTCATTTTCGCAACCTTTTCCCCGAACTGAACCTAACCACCAATAAGATCATTACCGATCATAAGGGGATTTATACCGCTGGAGGTGCAGTTTCCAGTCTGAACCTCATCCTTTACCTGGTTGAAAAATATAACGGTCGGGAAGTGGCGCTGTATTGCGCAAAGGTGTTGCAGATAGATATCGAACGAAACTCGCAATCGCCTTTTATTGTTTTTGAGGGATTGAAAGAGCATCCCGACGATGAGATCAGGTTGGTGCAGGACTACATCGAGAATCATATTGAAGAAAAAGTAACCGTTGACTTCCTTGCCGACCGTTGCGCAATGAACCGGATCAATTTTTCGCGGCGCTTTAAAAGAGCAACGAAGATCTCGCCTGTCGACTATATCCAGCGCGTTAAAATGGAGGCGGCCAAAAGGGGCCTGGAGTCGGGCAGGAAAAACATTAACGAGGTGATGTATGGTGTTGGCTATACAGATGTTAAAGCCTTTCGTACGATCTTTAAAAAGGTGGCGGGGATCACCCCGTTAGAATATCGGAGCAAATTCAGCCAGGCCGCTTTGTTATAATGCACAATCTATCCCGTAACTTTACAGCGTAATCAAAAAAGATGATACTTCATATTAAAAATATGGTATGCGACAGGTGCATGATGATTATCCGACCGCAACTGGAGAGCCTTGGATTTACGGTGAAAGAAATCGCTTTGGGTCATGCGGACATCACACCCGAACCCGATGAGGAACAATTGCAAATGATTGCCGCGGCTTTAAAAGTTCCGGGGTTTGAGCTGATCAATAAGGAAACGGATAAGACCGTAGAGGCAATCAAAAACAGCGTTGTCGAACTGGTACACCATTCTGACCTATCCGGCTTGAAAACATCCTACTCTGACGTGATCGCAACGCGGGTGGGAAAAGACTACACCTATCTAAGCCGATTGTTCTCCAACTCGCAGGACATGACCATTGAACGGTTTATTATTGAACAGAAGGTAGAAAAAATAAAGGAGTTGCTGGAATACGGGGAACTGAACCTTAATGAGATCTCTTACCTGATGGGCTATAGCAGCAGCGCGCATTTATCCACGCAGTTTAAAAGCATCACCGGGTTAACGCCAAGCCAGTTCAGGACATCAGGAATAGCCACACGGAAACCTATTGATAAAATCTCATCCTGATGATTTTCTATCATACAACAGGATATAAATAAAAAACAGAATTATATAAAAATAGCATAAAGAACTTTTATAATTTAGCATCGTGAAAAAGATAGCAGTTATATTACTCACCCTGATCTACTCAGCATCTGTTTATGGAGTTACCATAAACAGCTTTTATTGCTGTGGTAAATTAGCTGATGTATCTGTGTCTGCCAGCTACCAATCCAAAAGTGACAGTAAATCTGTTGGTTCAGGATGCTGCAAAACCATTAAAACAAGCTTTAAAGTAAAAGACAATCACTTTTCGGCCAAAACGGATTTGACCTTAAAAAGTTCATTTGCTTTAATTACTCCTGTATTTTTCATTCCTGCTTCGCCGGGAAGAATTAGCTTTAGGGAGGTAAGCGCTTACAATAGCCAGGCCCCGCCAGTCCAGCGCGATCCACTCTACATCCTCTACTCTAACTACAGAATTTAATACCTCCGGTACTTCCTCCACTATTTGTTTAATTGCCATCAACGGCGAATTAGACCACTCCACTTATTAAATTTTTTTCTTAATCCATTTATTGCTGAATGATTCAGCATCAACATATTTTAATCTTTTTTAAAATGAAAACGTTCAAATTTTCAATCGTTTTGCTTGCCCTGCTTTTTTCAAGGTCATTGGTGCAAGCCGGTAGCTTTAATGCTAAAAATACTACTTCAACTCACGATTCGCTCCTTGCAGTTAAACATCCTCATCTTTCCGAGTATAAAATCCTGGAAAGTGGCCCAATCATTATCTATGAGCGTCAGCGTCCCGGTGATAAGCTTAATCTTTTCAAGCCGGTTATTACACATTATTTTAGTGTAAAAGGCTCTGATAAAGTGTACCTGTTTACCCTGGAAAACCTTAAAAAGATCTACAGGGAAGGGGAGGCTTTTACCGTTCTGGATACCTATTTCAGTACCGATAGCGACCTGCTTTCTTTTGACAGGATACATCACGAATTTAGGGTCAACTATTACCTATCAAAAGCTGACCGCGCCTAATTATAAAAGTGCAATTAATCATCAAATCATATAATTAAAACGCATGAAAAAAGTAATGTTAATGGCAATTGCCATCCTGTTCTCCGCCGCAACTGTTTTTGCTGCCCACACCAATGCCGCAGTAGCTGACACAACCAAAAAGGTTAAACCTGCAAAAGTGCAATATACCTGCCCGATGCATCCGGAGGTGTTAAGCGATAAACCCGGCAAATGCCCCAAATGCGGTATGACCCTGGTAAAAAAAGAACCGGCTAAAAAGAAAACAGATTCAGCTAAAATGAAAATGTAAAATGATTTAATCCCGTCTGTCTCCAACTGGCGGACGGGATTATTAAACCCCATTACGATGATTAATCAACTTATTTCCCTGTCTTTAAAAAACAGGTATATCGTTTTACTGATCGCGGTCGCCCTTTTTGGATGGGGGGCCTATGCGGTTAAGGAAAATCCCATTGATGCCATACCCGATCTCTCGGAGAACCAGGTGATCGTATTTACCGAATGGCAGGGTCGCAGTCCACAGGTTATGGAAGACCAGGTTACATATCCGCTGGTGAGCAACCTTCAGGGCATCCCAAAAGTAAAGGCTATCCGTGCAACATCCATGTTCGGGATGAGCTTTGTTTATATTGTTTTTGACGATAAGGCCGATGTGTACTGGGCCCGGAGCCGGGTGCTGGAAAGGTTAAATTATGCTCAGCGCCTGTTACCGCAAGGGATCACCCCGACGCTCGGGCCAGATGGCACAGGCGTCGGCCATATTTTATGGTACACGCTGGACGCCAAAGGAATGGATCTTGGTGAACAACGCGCGTTACAAGACTGGTATGTGAAGCTAGGACTGCAAACCGTATCGGGTGTTAGTGAAGTAGCTTCGTTCGGCGGCTTTGAAAAGCAATACCAGGTAACTATAGATCCGCATAAGCTCAATTACTATAACATACCGCTGTCGCAGGTACTCAAAGCCGTTAAAAGCAATAACAACGATGTAGGCGGCCGCAAGTTCGAAATGAACGGCACCGGCTATATCGTTAGAGGCCTGGGTTATATCAAGACATTGGCCGATGTAGAAAACATCCCGGTTGGTGCGATCAATACCATCCCGGTAAAGATAAAAGATGTGGCAACAGTGCAGATGGGCGGCGACGAACGCCTGGGCATATTTGACCAGAATGGAAACGGCGAAGCGGTCGGTGGTATCGTGGTGATGCGCTACGGTGAAAATGCGGATAAGGTGATCCACGCGGTAAAAGATAAAATGGCCGATATTCAAAAAGGATTGCCGTCGGGCGTAAAATTCAAGATTGCGTATGACCGCAGTGAACTGATTGAAAATGCTATTGGTTCGGTTAAACATACATTGATAGAGGAAATGATAACCGTATCTATCATCGTGATCCTGTTCCTGTTCAGCTGGCGAAGTGCTTTGAGCATTATCATTCAGATCCCGATCACCATTGCTGCAAGCTTTATTCTGCTCAATGCTTTTGGTATCAGCTCAAATATTATGTCATTAACCGGAATTGCCTTAGCAATAGGCGTGATAGTAGATAACGGCATTGTAATGGTTGAAAACTCGCATAGGAATTTATCCATCGCACAACAAAAAGAAAGATCATGACCACAGCAGAAAGAATTAAAATTATAGAAGCTTCCTGCAAGCAGGTTGGGCGTGGAGTGTTTTTTTCCACGCTGATTATTATAGCCTCATTCCTGCCTGTATTCTTATTAGAAGGACAGGAAGGCAAATTGTTCGGTCCGCTGGCCTGGACGAAATCGTTTATTCTCGCTATAGATGCTATCCTTGCGGTAACATTAGCGCCGGTGCTGATCTCCTTTTTCCTGAAAGGAAAATTGAGGACCGATGATCACAACCCCTTGAACAGGGTTTTAGAAAAAGTATATCACCCCTTGTTGAACTGGTGTATGACCTGGCGTAAAACAACGCTTGGTATTAATATCCTTGCTTTAGTGATCAGCATACCGCTGCTTTTAAGTTTGGGTAGCGAGTTTATGCCGCCTTTGGATGAGGGGACGATCCTGTTTATGCCGGTTACCCAGCCTGATGTGTCCAACTCAGAAGCTAAGCAGCTTTTACAGGTACAGGATAAGATCATTAAAAGCGTACCGGAAGTGGCCAATGTATTAGGAAAAGCCGGGCGGGCGAATACCGCAACCGATAATTCACCGATCAGTATGACGGAAACCATCATCCTTTTAAAACCCAAAAGCGAATGGCGCAAGGGCATTAAAAAGGAAGATATTATCAATGAGCTGAATGCAAAGCTGCAAATACCGGGCGTGGTTAACGGCTGGACACAGCCAATCATTAACCGCATCAATATGCTTTCAACAGGTATCCGAACTGACGTGGGACTAAAAGTTTACGGACAGAACCTCGATACGATCTATGCCTTATCCAACCAAATGAAACAGGCTTTGCAGGGAGTTAACGGGATAAAGGACTTATATGTTGACCCCATCACCGGAGGTAAATATTTAGATATCCAGGTAAATAAAGAGGCTATCGGCAGATATGGCCTGAGTGTGGATGATGTGAACGAAGTAGTAGAAAGCGCCCTGGGCGGCATGAACCTGACCACCACGGTTGAGGGCAGGCAGCGGTTCAGCGTAAACGCGCGGTTGGCGCAGGATTACCGCAACAACCTGGATGCAATCAAACGCACATTGGTACAAACAACTAATAACGGGCCAATTCCCTTATCATCCGTTGCTGATATTAAGATCAGCGATGGCCCGGCTATGATCCAGTCTGAAAATGCGCTATTAAGAGGAACGGTATTGTTCAATGTACGTGACCGTGATTTGGGCAGTACGGTAAAGGAGGCGCAGGACAGGCTAAACAGCATGGTGAAAACGCTTCCGAAAGGTTATTATGTAGAATGGAGTGGCCAATATGAAAATTTGATCCGTGCAGAGCATACCTTAAAGCTGATACTGCCTATTGTAGTGCTCATCATTTTTGCCTGTTTGTATTTTGCCTTTCATTCAATCCGCGAAGCATTTTTTAGCCTGATCAGTATTCCGTTTGCATTGATCGGTGGCGCTTACATGGTGTATTTCTTTGGCGTGCATTTATCTGTTGCGGTAGCAGTGGGCTTTATCGCCCTGTTTGGGATAGCGGTAGAAACGGGTATTGTGATGGTCATCTACCTGAATGATGCCATGCAGCAATTGGTTACCTTAAAGGGTAATTCCAAAGAAATGATTACCCGCGAAGACCTGCGCACCTATGTAATGAACGGTGCAGTAAAACGCCTGCGCCCCAAACTGATGACCGTTTGCGTTGCTCTGTTTGGTTTGGTACCGGTACTTTGGGCAACCGGGACAGGCAGTGATGTGATGCTGCCTATTGTATTGCCGATGATCGGCGGGGTTTTAACGTCTTCCTCGCATATTTTACTGGTTACTCCCCTCATTTTTTTGATGGTTAAGGAGTACGAATTGAAGAAATACGGCAAGCTGGATGTATTAGATGTAAAGGAGTAAAAACATGAAAACGAAATATCAAATTATAGTTACGCTGCTCGCCTGCTTCGCTGTAGTGTCAGCAAAAGCACAGGTTCAGCGTTTGCCATTAGACAGTGTTTTGGTTCGAGTTGCCGCCAATCCGGCATTGCAGGCTTATGATTCAAAGATCAGCGCACAGGATGCCTATGCAACCGGTGCAAAAAGTTTGGATGCACCGAAGGTTAGCGCAGGCCAGTACCAGGTGCCATATCAGTTTAGCCCTAATGGAGGTTCATTCATGATCCAGGCCGAACAGATGTTCACTAACCCGGCAAAGTTGCGGGCAAAAGAAGATTATATGAAAGGGCTGTCTAAAGTAACAGCAGAGGACAAGAATTATCTGAAAAATCAACTGATCGCGCAGGCGAAACAGTATTACTATGAACGGGTAGTATTGGAGAAAAAACTCATCTTATTGCAGAACACACAAAGCCTGCTGGAATATATGCTCAAAGATGCGAACATCAGGCTGACTTATGGAAAGGAGAAGTTGACCAATATTTACAAAGCTAAAGCAGATCTGTTCGAACTGGACAATACCCGTGAGCAATTAAACAATGAGATCAGCCAAAAAAACATCGCGCTCAATACGCTGATGAACAGGGATAAGCAAACCGCCTTTATAGTGGATACCATTATTGTATTAAGAGAATATGAAAGTGAGCTAACCGATACCGCAGCACTTGCAAATGCACGAAGTGATATTAAAGGGATTAACCGGAATATTGAATTGCAGCGGTTAAATGCGCAAATGGAATACAGCAAACGCAAGCCCGATTTCGGCATCCAGGCAGCACACATGATCAGCTATGGCGGTTATGCTAACCAATATATCTTAATGGCTTCCGTCACCATACCCATTGTTCCCTGGGCTTCTAAAGAATATAAAGCTAACCTGAAGGGGATCCGTTACGAAGTAGAAGAATTACAACAGAAAAAAATGGATGTACTCAACCAGGCCGAAGGACAACTGGCTGGTTTCAGGTCGGAAATGGGGAGCAAAAAAAGACAGTTAAAAAACTATCAGCAAAATATTATTCCTGCCTTGCAGAATGGTTATAAAACGGCGTTGCTGGCCTACGATCAGAATACCGGCGACCTGCCATCTGTATTACTCGTCATTAAGGATCTGCAAACAGCGAGAATGAACGCCTTAGAACGTTTACAGGAATTTTTAACCTTACAGGTAGCTTATGAAAGGGAAAATGAAACTGCGGCACTACCACTAAACAATCAGAACAAATGAAAAATATTAAAATCATAACGATTAGCCTGCTGTTAGGCACGTTGTTGTTCGCTGCCTGTTCTGATCAAAAAAAAGAACCGGCTAAAGCGCAGGTTAAAACTGATGTAAAATACACCTGCCCGATGCACCCGCAGATCATGGAAGACCATCCCGGCAGCTGCCCGATTTGCGGAATGACGCTGGTAAAAAAATCCGGCCAGGCCAGTGAGGGCTCGGGCATCAGCCTCAATACGGTTTTACAACCGGTTAATACAGCTGTTTTATCAGCCGTAGCTGCTATTACACCCGAACAAAAGGAAATCCCGGCAACAATCTCAGCACAGGGTTACCTTGACTTCGATACACGGACATTTAACAACATCGCTTCCCGCTTTTCGGGCCGCATTGAAAAGTTGTACGTCAAATATGCCTTCCAGGAAATCCACCGGGGCCAGCGCATCTTTGATATATATAGCCCTGATTTAGTAACTGCTCAGCAGGATTTAATTTATTTAACAAAAAACTCAGCACAGGAAACAGGATTAATAGATGCTGCAAGACAAAAATTATTGCTGCTGGGTATGAACTATGAACAGGTTAACCAGGTTGTTAAAACCGGGAAAGCCTTTTATAGCTTGCCGATTTACAGCCCCTATGCGGGCCATGTACACGATGTGGCGCATAGCCAGATGGCAGGTGCTGCATCAACAGAGACGCCATCAGATTTTGCAAACAATTTGCCGCTATCTGTCAGAGAGGGAATGTATGTAGAAAAAGGGCAGAATTTATTTAATGTGGTCAATCCGCACAAGCTTTGGGCTATCCTGAAAATTGACCGCTCAGCTGTTGCTGCTTTGAAATTAAACCAGCAGGTTACCATTACGTTGCCTGACTTGCCGGGTAAGAGCATCACCGGAAAGGTTAATTTTATCGAGCCTGTTTTGCAGGATGGTGATAAAACAACCAGCATTCGGGTTTATTTGGACAATATGGATCACGGTTTGAAAGTAAACAGCATTGTAAAAGCTACTATACAAACCGGCAGCACAAATGGTTTATGGATACCCCGATCTGCCCTGGTTGATTTAGGGCGAACACAAGTCGTCTGGCTAAAAAACGGTGCGTCATACAAGGCCCACCAGGTAACAACAGGCGCAACTAATGGTAACGAAACGCAAATCACAAAAGGCTTATCCGCAACCGATAGCCTGGCGTCCAATGCCCAATATTTAACAGACAGCGAAAGCTTTATTAAAACGCAAAGCCATGAATAAGAAACATTTTTTAAGATTAAGCACAATCGCGTTTTTAGCCTTTATGGTATTGACAGCGGTGCTTTTTGTAGCCTGCACCCAAAAACCAAAAACTACAGTTGCTAAGGCATCAAACAAAGCCTATTATACTTGCTCCATGCACCCGCAGATCCATGAAGATCATCCGGGCAACTGCCCCATCTGCGGCATGAAGCTGATCAAAGTGGAAGTGACCGGGAATAATATGGATCTGACCAAGATCAGGTTAACAGCCACACAAATTCAACTGGCAGGGATCCAAACTGACACGATACGGGAAGAAAACGTAGGGAGCGAAAAAACATTAACAGGAACAGTAACTACAGACGAAAATAAAGCGGAAGAACTGAGTGCAAGATTAGCTGGCCGGGTACAGCAATTATTCGTGAGAACTACCGGCGAGAAAATATCGGTTGGCCAGCCGGTTTATTCCATTTACAGTGAAGACCTGCAAGAAGCGGAAAAAGAATACCTGCTGGCCAAGCAACAGCAAAAAATGTTGCATAACCCGGATGTGGATTATCAGCAACTGATTAGTGCTGCCGAAAACAAGCTGCAGCTTTGGGGCCTGTCGCCGGCGCAGATCAGGAACATAGCAGCTTCCGGAAAAGTATCTGCTACTACTACTGTATTAAGTAAAGTTAGCGGGACCGTTAGTGAGATAGCGGTTCATGAAGGGGACTATGTAACTGAGGGGATGTCTATCCTGAAAACACAAACATTAAGTGATTTATGGGTAGAAGCCCAACTGTATGCCAGTGAAACAAATAACTATAAGGAAAATGCCCGGGTAAGCGTTTCTTTCCCCGATTTGAGCGGCCAGGTAATTAATGGTAAAATTGAATTTATAAATCCTGAATTATCAAAGGCCTCCAAAGTGGATTTGGTAAGGATCAGTATCTCCAATCCGCAAGGACTGATCCGGCCCGGAATGCTGGCCTATATTTCGATTGCAGGTGGCTCAAGCCGTTCTTTAGCCGTGCCTGCAACAGCAATTTTGACAGATGGCAATGGCAGCAAAGTATGGGTAAAGAATTCAGACGGTAGTTTTTCATCCCGGGTAATAAAATCCGGAAATGGTAATCAAAGCTACGTGCCCGTTATTTCAGGGTTAAATGCCGGGGATATTGTGGTTACTAATGGTGCTTATTTATTGAATAGTGAAGCCATATTTAAAAATGGGAGTGATAACAGTATGGCTGGAATGAAAATGTGAAATAAACCGAAATAGCGTAATGAAATTTTAATGGAGTTGTTCAGATAATTAAAGAGGCGTACCCACCGCAGCATACGCGAAAGGGAGGTGGGGCATTTCTGCGTTTTTCAATTGGGTAATATGTGTTGCATTCATCCGCCTAAAAGCCATTACTTTCTTTTTATAAAAATAATTTCATTATTACCCAGCGTTTCATCACTTTGCTGCGTAATAGTACCAGCAGGGTCAACTTAATATTTCGTAAAAATGGGTAAGGGTGAAGGGTGCCTATATCAATATAAAAGCCGGTATAGTTTTCACGGTTTTCTAAAAATAAGCTGCAGGGAACGCTTTCTCTTTTTTCTGTGTAATCACTTTCTGAGAAAACCCAGTCGAACGAAAAATATTTTTTTAATTGGTTTACAAATACTGCCATTGGATGATGATTAAAAAGCGACCTATATAAATCTCTTTTAATCAATTACGCAATGAATGGATAAAACGCTGGTTAGAAATTACGATTAAAAAACCAGAGGGCAAAAGAGCCAATGCTTCCTATATTCATGCGGCCAGTTGGTACTCCACTTTCTCTATCAAACAATTAATATCAAAGGGTTTCTGCAATACATCATCCGGCGCACCTTTCTGTTTTAACGACTCATTGATTGATTCATCGCCCGAACATATGATAACGGGCAGATTTTGCGTGGTTTTATTTAGCTTGATTAACTGGCAGATCTCTTTTCCATTTATCCCCGGTAGTGTGGCATCTAAAATAATAAGGTCGGGATGCGCTGTTTTAATACGATCGAAGACTTCACTGCCGCTGGATATGGCAAATACTTCATAGCCATTGTTGATCAATATGTAAGTCATAACCTCAATCATTAACAAATTATTGTCAACTATCAATATTTTCTTTGCCATAGTATTTCTGCTTAATATTGCAGGTATTATATATAGCGCAAATGATATGCCACATGTAAAAATTAGAAGATATAACTGCCTGATTTTGATGTTTTAACAATGCGCTGACTATATTTACACAATAATAAATTGATTTGGTATCGTAATAAACCACTTTTACTACATTTGGTAACCACAAAAACAGCCGGCCCGAAAAATGGATAATATTAATATCAAGATCCTTGCTAAAGAATTAAATATCTCAACTTCTACTATTTCAAGGGCATTTAATGGCAATTCCGATATTAATAAGGACACTAAAGAGAAAATTTTAGCGTATGCCCGCGAGCATAATTTTTTGCCAAATCACTACGCAAGTAACTTGCGCGATAAAAAGAGCCGTACCCTTGCCGTAATTATTCCTGAAATAACCAACGATTTCTTTTCTCAGGCTATAAATGGGATTGAAGAAATTGCCCGCAAAAAGGGTTTTTATATTTTGCTTTACCGTACCGATGATGTTTTTGAAAAGGAAGTTTCATTCGTAAATTATCTCAATAATGGCAAAGTTGACGGTATCATCATGTCGGTATCCGGCGAGGCTAATGACCATAATTATTTACGCAAGCTTGAACAAAAAAACATCCCGGTAGTGTTTTTCGACCGTGTTTACGAAGATATTGAAGCGGCAAAGGTTACCACTAATGACTATGACAGCAGCTTTGACGCCACCGAGCATTTGCTTAAAACCGGGTGTAAAAAAATAGCTTATTTAGTTGTAAACAAAAGTATTTCAATTGGTAAAGTGCGGATGCAGGGTTATGTTGATGCTTTACAAAAGCACAATATTCCATTTAATGATGAGCTGATAATTGATTGCAGTAATGACGAAAAGATAAACTACACCATACTTAAAAAGGTACTGGAAGAGATTAAACCCGATGGCATTTTTAGCTCTGTTGAACGCTTGGCCTTCGCCACCTATTACGTGTGCAATGATATGAACATCAATATCCCCCGCGACTTGAAAGTTATCAGCTTCTCCAGTCTGGGTATTGCGCCATTACTATGCCCCCCGCTTTCAACCATTACCCAGCCCGCCTATGAAATGGGTATTAAGGCAGCCACCTTGTTGTTTGATGAACTTGAAAGTAAAGGGCAACCCGTCAGCAAAAAAGAACATGTGTTGAAGTCGAAGCTGTTTATCAGGAAATCATCAGGTGGTTGATCTTAAGAATAGTTTGCAGTTGCCGGTTTTCAGTTTGCAGTAAAGAAAAGGCGAACTAACCAAGGCAAGTGCCTATAAACCATTAACTAACTGCCAACTGAAAACTACTCCTTAACCAGTTCCTTCAAAACTTTCTCAGCGTCCTTTTCCTCGTTTCGCAGCCTTCTCTTTTCCTGGCGAATGTCTTTCCTGGTTTTTCCGGCGGTATCAATTAATGCCTCTTTTCGTTTTTCTTCGTCTTTCAGCTTTTCAATATCCGCCTTTAGCTTTTCTTTTGCATCAACCTTCTTTATTTCTTCCTTTTTGGCTGTGGTATCCTTTTTGCCAAATAATCGCTGAAAAAATGTTGGCTTCTTTACTTCCGGCTCAACGGGAACCAATGGAACAGCAGCATCGTCATCATTTTGCTTCATCAGGCTATCGGCTACAGTAGTACTAACCGGGGCTACCTCACGCCGCAGGCCTTCCCGCAAACGCACGTCATAAAAACCATAGTTGCTGCTATCCCTTTGTGCCTTTCCGTGCCCGGCCATCAGGTTTCCTATCAGGTTAAAATAGCCCGATAGTCCCGGCCTTAGCGTGCCATCGGGCATAAATGAATATAAGCCGGTTTTAGGATGTGGCACAATGCTTGCCAAATAAATACTTTCGCCGATGGTGAGCTCTGCCGGCGATTTACCAAAATAATACCTTGATGCTTCGCCAATTCCGTAAATATTACGACCCCATTCAATAATATTAAAATAAACCTCCAGCATCCGGTTTTTGCTCATTATCCGGTTGTTCTCAATCATCCAAACGATCAGGATCTCTTCAATTTTACGTGAAAGCGTTTTTTCGCGGCTTAAAAAAGTGTTTTTAACCAGTTGCATAGATATAGTGCTGCCACCCCGCTTAAACTTTTTATCCTTGAAATCGGTAGCCAGCGATTTACGGATCGATTCCTCAACAAAGCCATGATTACTATAAAAAGAAGGATCTTCGGCTGTCATTACCGCATTGCGCAGGTTGGGCGAAATGTCTTCTAATGGGGTGTAATAAGAGTTTTCGGGCCCGATTATGTGCGGCCCCATTGGTTTCCCCTTTTCGTAAGGCGTATAAACAAAAACCTTGTTTAATTTGGTCAGATCGGTTTTGCCATATTTTATAATGTTAAACCCATCCTTATCCAGGCGCGAATCAAACTGAACGTCATCCGGACTCGCATTATTTAAAAAGAAATTGAGTTTATAATTGAGCTTGCCGGCAACCTTAATTCCATCCAGCGATTCAAACATCCCCGTTGGGAATGAATCGAAAATATCCTGGGCATTAAGCCAGCCGGTATTAAGCTTTAGCTCGTAAATTTTAACCGGGTTAAGCGTGTATTTTATATAAGGATGTGCCGTTATTTTTTTCAGATGAATGGTTGATGAGCTATCCAGCGATAAATAATTTTGGCCCACAAATAAGTTGGCGTCTATACCCCCGTTTGGGATAACTATATCGTTGCCTGAAAGCCCGGGCTGATTAATAAGCAGGTTGCTTACTCCCCAATAACCATAAATGCGGGTCTCTCCATCGCTATGCTCAACCTTGCTTAAACGGGTGCTTACCGTATCAAATGTTACTTTTAAATGGAAACGCTTTTCAATAAATGGGATCTCCACTTTTTTACCATCGGCATAAAGCTTAACATCAATGTCTTTGTCTGACGGGTGCATCCGTCCGTCAAAATGCCAAAGCGCCAGGCCATTATTTATGTTGATGGTTGAGGTTAGCTGTCCGTCTTTTATTATTGCCGATTGTGCCAGCGCCGTAAAACTATTGCTGTCGTTTTTAAACGATACCAAAAAGTTATTCAGCTTCAGGTTATCCGGGATCTTGTAAAGCAACTGGTTGATCAGGTTATGAGATAGCTCGGCAAGATCAACCTTTGTTTTTATGGTAGAATCTCTTTTCTTTTTAAAAAGAAAATCGAAGTTTTTTACATGCTTTATGTCGGTTAGGTTTAAATGGCCCTGTTGTAATTCTACATCGGCCAGTTTAACAGTGCCAAATATCAGCGGAAACAACTTAATGCTTACCCGGAACTCTTTGATGCTTAATAAGCTGTCGCGATGGTCTGGCACGACTGTAATATTTGTAAATGCCACTGTGCTGAGCCCTGTAAAATGCGCCGAGCCTATTTCCAGGTCTAAATTATAAGTGCTGCGGGCAGTCGCCTTTGCTTTGGCGATAGCCTTTTGAAGCAGGGTTTCGCGTTTTGAATAGGCAATGTAGCCACCTATCAAAAGCAAAACAAACAGGGAAGCTAATACAATTGCCGCTATGCGGATATATTTAGGATTAATGTGTATGTTTTTAAGATTGGGGCGCTGCATCTAAAAATATTTATCCAAAACTAAACTATTTATTATGCGATACAAACGCCCGGAACCGTAAAATGTTTCCCGGAAAGAAAAGTAGGCAGATGAAAATTTCCTGCCGTATAAATAGCTATGGATAATATTATTAAGCCAAAGAATCTTCTTCCCTCCTTACGCGCAGCGAAGGGAGGGAGGTCGAGTGAAGCAATGACCGGGTGGGTAAATGTGCGCGCGATATTAACGCAAATGCATGGCGGGTTGACTCACCCCGACTATGCCATTACCCTGCTGCTCAAAATCTCTTCATAAACACCATCCCATAAGCCTATCCGCTTTTGCAGGGCGATGATAGCTGCTGCTGTTATTTCTTCCCATTTTTGAGGATCATTACCGCACAGCTCTGCAGTCATCTCCAATGCAAGGTAACTGTGGTGATCACCGTCTACCTCTATATGGCGGTCGAGATAATATTTAAATTGAGAGACCTGTCCGGGAAACTTACTGTTAAGATCATTAACTATGGAAAGGAACATGTTAGGGATAAGATCTTCCCTGCCGAAGGTAAAAACAGCTGCTTGTAAATACGATTTTCCACTGTTTATTACTTCGAAAGTATGCTCAACAAAGTTTCGTACAGTTACCGGCACATCTAAAGTACTAAAGGCGGCGCTAACATCGCCGGAGTTTTTAAGCGCAGCAATAAAATCAAGAAAAGCCGTTGGTTCAGCACCGCATTGCTGCATGGCATCCAAATACATTTCATAATGGCTTTTACGATTGCCTTCGCTATCCACGTCGGATTCTTCTCCGGTTACAATCTCGTTAATTAAATACCTCGTATTTGCCGAACCAACCGGAAACCAGGGCACTGCCGTACAGGTTAAATTTTGCTGCAAAGCCTTCAGCAGCGACATGAAATCCCAAACGGCATAAATATGATGGTTCATAAAAATGCCGAGGTCTTCAATACTGGTTATTAAGCCGTAAACTTTATGGTTAATTATCTGCTGCCTTAATGGCTCAATCGCTTGCTGTAGTTTCTTTATTTCCTCATTCATCTGCTTTCCGGATGCTTTAAGGCCGCAAAGGTATGATTTTGAACTTTGATTTACTGGATTTAAGGATCACCGGGATTAATTTCAATTGCTTTTTTGACTTAAAAAACATAAATCAGAAAAAAATCAGATGTTACAATTGTTACAGAATCAACGCAATCCTTCAATTAAAAAAATCAGTGGTTAATACTATATTTGGGCGTTAACTACTGATCTCAACAAATGAAGAAAATACTGACCGCTCTCTTTAGCTGCGCAACCGTAATCGTGTCGGCTCAAACAAAAACCAACGACAATTTAATTCAATACGTTAAGCCTATAATAGGCACACAACGGATGGGGCATGTTTACCCGGGCGCTACGGTGCCATTTGGTATGGTGCAGCTTAGCCCCGAAACAGATACCGCGGGCTATGAGCTTAATGGAAAATACAACCCGGATGTATATAAGTATTGCGCCGGCTATCAGTACGATGATAAAACCATTGTTGGCTTTAGTCATACCCACTTTAGCGGTACAGGGCATAGTGACCTTGGCGACTTTTTGATTATGCCAACCGTTGGTAAAGTGCAACTAAATCCGGGTACAGCAGATAAGCCCGGCAGCGGCTACCGTTCTGCTTTCTCGCATGATAACGAGGTGAGCGCGGCAAATTACTACAAAGTAAAGCTTGATGCCAGCGGCATTATTGCTGAAATGACCACCAGCACCCGCGTTGGCTTTCACCAGTATACTTTCCCGAAATCAGATAATGCGCACATTATTCTCGATCTGATGGCGGGCATTTATAACTACCCGGATAAAAACGTGTGGACCTATTTGCGCATGGTGAATGATAGCACCGTAGTTGGTTACCGCCAAACCAATGGCTGGGCTCGTACCCGCACGCTGTATTTTGCTATGACGTTTAATAAGCCATTTATCCAGATGGGGTATAAAAAATTTGATAAACGCGAAGTGTACGGCGGCTTTTGGGGCAAGTTTGCAAGGGTGAAAAACTTCCCTGATTTGGCTGGCCGTCAGTTAAAAACGTACTTCGATTTTAAAACAGAAGAAGGCGAAAAGATCAAAATAAAATTTGCCTTGTCGCCGGTAAGCATTGATGGCGCATTGAACAACATGAAGGTCGAGATTCCGGGTTGGGATTTTGATAAAGTGAAGGCCGATGGCCAGGCACAATGGGAAGCCGAGCTGCATAAAATTGTGATTGACGGCAGCAAGGACGAAAAGGAAGACTTTTACACCTCAATGTATCATGCTATGATAAACCCAACCATTTACATGGATGTGGATGGGCAGTACAAAGGCCTTGACCAGAACATTCACAAAGCGGAAGGGTTTACCAACTACACTACTTTCAGCCTTTGGGATACGCACCGTGCCCTGCACCCGCTGTTTAACATCATCGACCCAAAAAGAAACTCGGATATGGTTCAATCCATGATGGCCCACTTTGACCAGAGCCCGGAGCATATGCTGCCCATATGGAGCAATAGCGCCAACGAGAACTGGTGCATGAGCGGCTATCACAGCGTATCTGTTATTGCTGATGCTGTGGTTAAGGGCAATGCCCCTTTTGATGCTAATAAAGCGCTGGATGCCTGTGTAGCAACCGCCCGCCACCGCGATTATGAGGGGATTGGCTATTATATGGATATGGGCTATATTCCTGATGAAAAGAACGGTAACTCGGTATCATCAACCCAGGAATATGCTTATGACGATTTTTGTATTGCCCAAATAGCTAAAAAGCTAAACCGGATGGACATTTACGAGGACTTTAACAAGCGCTCACAAAACTGGAAAAATGTGTACGACCCTAAAAGCGGTTTTATGCATCCTAAGTTAACTGACGGAACCTTTCGCAAAAACTTTGACCCGTTTACCACCATTAACCAGGGCTTTATTGAAGGCAATGCCTGGAACTACACACTGTATGTTCCGCAGGACCCGGAAGGGCTGATAAAAATGATGGGCGGCAATAAGCGTTTTGTAACGTATGTAGATAGCCTTTTCAGCTACAACCTGCCGGATAAATACTTTGCCGAAACAGAAGATATTACCAAAGACGGGATAATTGGCAACTACGTGCACGGCAACGAGCCATCGCACCATGTAGCTTATTTGTACGACTGGACCGACAAACCCTGGAAAACACAGGAGAAGATCCGGATGATATTGCCTAAAATGTACAAGCCAACCCCAGATGGTTTGGGTGGTAATGATGATACGGGCCAAATGAGCGCCTGGTATATTTTTAGCTCCCTGGGCTTTTACCCGGTTGCTCCAGCTACAGATCAGTATGCCATAGGCAGCCCGGCAGTAAGCCATGCGGTGATCCAGGTAGGCGATGGCAAAACCTTCACCATCAATGTAAAAAACCAAAGTGACAAAAACGTTTATATCCAAAAGATAACCCTTAACGGCCAGCCGCATAACAGCTTGTTTTTAACCCATGCCGATATTATGAACGGCGGCGAGATCACTTTTGTAATGGGAGCGAAACACAGGTAGGGGTTAGCGATTGGAGATTAGTTAATTAGAGATTAGAAGAAGGGGTGGTAATCCATTGGCTTCCCCCTAATCTCTAATTAACTAACCTCTAACTTTACTTAATCACCACCACTGCCGCACTTCCCGCCGGAACAGTTACTACCAGGCTTTTTTGATCGGTGCGATATTGTTCGGTAATAGCTGGGGTAAAAACCCCGTCGGTATTTACTGTGCTTCCGGCAAAAGTAACTCCGTTTAATGCGGTAATTGAAGGTGCGTTAAGCCTTGCTATTTTTATAATCGATGCCGTTTTACTTAGTTGAACGGTAAATGAAAAATCCTTCCCGATCTCCTTATTTATTAAAGTTAACGAGGTGGAATTATCTGCATTAACACAGGCATGCACACTATAATTATTGCTTTCATCGCGGCCAACAATCCGGGCCGGGATTATCTTGCCGCCTATTGCTCCGTATTTAAAAGCCAGCATAGCATAATACACCGGGCGAGCTGTAGTAATGCCGTTATCTATATTAATTGGCGTATAAACAAAGCGGATGCCCCCGCCATGAAAATTGACGCCTTGTCCATTATTTTCAGCAACGCTCCACATAAAATCAAGCGCCCACAAGGCGGATGCAAAAGTATTGCTCACCCCGGGTTTGCCTCGGCCCCAAATGCTGTTGGCTTCTGATATGCGGAAGGGCAGGTTATGCGCCGAAGCAATCTTATCCATTCCCCGCAAAAACTCACCCATGTTTTTATTTGGCCTTAAAACGTTATTTATATTTATTGCAGGATCAGATGCCGGGCCGTAGTTATAATAGTGCGAATCAAGCAGGTTAACCTTCTGATGCTCGTCCCTGGTAAATTCGCTGAACCACTGGGTGTTAAAGGGGTCAATATCCGGGCCCGCAAAATTTGCGCCGGGCACCATGCGTTTTATTACCGTATAATACTTATTCCACTCACGCTGATAATCCTGGTATTTATAAGTGCGCGGACGGGGGCCAAAACAAAAAACATCCGGCTCATTACCTGACTGCAGGGCATATAGATTATTTTGAAGCGCATTGTGAACGTAATGAGCCTCGTCAACGGCTTGTGCGGCATTATTGTTTGCCAGGTTAAGGCCAAACAAAACCGGCCATTTAATGGCTTTTGAAAATGCTGCCAGGCGGTCAATATCGGCTTTTGTAAGTTTTCTTTTGAGGGTATCGGTACCTGGGTCATCACCTCCCCAGTCAATTTCATCACTGCTGTTACCACCAATGCGTAAAACCCCTTTCCCAAGGTTTTTTATGAGTTGAATAAGTACAGTGTTGTTTTCATTAAGATAGCCCGGGCTTTCTGTTAAAAGAGCAGTTTCATAGCTAAGGCCCTCAAACTGGTGATGAATGGTATAACCCGGAAGGTTTTGGTCTAATATTATGGTAACAGGAATAGCAGGCTGATTGTGTTGTACCGGCGGGTCTGTATCAAATGTAGCCTTTTTGCATGCACAAAAGCTAACTGCCAATACGATGGCCACAAACCACGGTCTGTTCATTTAATCAGGGTATAAGGGATCAATAGTTTTGTAGTAATAATATTACGGCCACAAAAATAAATTAAAAAAATCGGGAATTAAGCATAAGCAGTCTTTAAGTTCTGATTTTATTGGCTGATTTATAGTTAATTATGCGGCAATCAGCAGAGATAATGTTTGGCCGGCCGATTGTCAACTACAAATGTGGGGGGAAATATAAAATGTGGGTTCTTACATAGTTCGGCTTTGGGGCCGTCGCTCAATATAAATAAAAACAAAACCCCGGTCATATAAACAGCCGGGGTTTTTGTTTGATAAGTATTTTACCTGTGATGCTCTTCGGGCTTGGGTGCATTATGTGGCCTTGATGGCTGTTGCCTTGGGTGTTGCGGCACCCTTTGCTGTTGTACCCTTTGTTGTTGCGTTCTTTGCTGATTTTGCTGGTGTTGTTGCTGTTGCACCCTTTGCTGGTTTTGCAAATGTTGTTGTGCCTGGGGATTTGACTGAACGTTATTTTTTAGTTCTTCCGGTTTGCCGTTTTCTGCTTTTTGATTTTTATCCGGGTTGGCCGCATTTGGCAGGTTGCCCTCCGGCTTGTTGTTAGCGTTCTGCCTTGCATTGCCAAACGATGTGGCCCTGGCTGTATGCCCTTGCTGATCAAACGGCCGGCCATTTATTTTGTTGAGGGCGGTTGCTGCCGGCTGGCCATGATTTGCAGAAACATACTGATTTTTATCCTTGCTTGCAGTTTGCTGATGTGATAGCTGTTGGGAAGTAGGTTGAATGTGCTGTTCATTCATAGCCGCCCGTTCTTCGGGCCTGGGTTGTGCTGCAACCCCACCAGGGCCATTAAAGCTTGTACGGTTATTTATAGTTGTGTTATTTACAATTACAGTACGGTCAATATAAGTATTGTGAACAACAGTTGTATTTACGTTTACAACGGCAGTGTTATACCTGAATGCTCCTCCAGACCATGCTCCGCCTCCAAAACCAACGCCACCATATCCAAAACCGTAATTTATACCGCCATAGAAACCTACATGTTCTCCCCAGTATCCTGAGTGAAATCCATAAACGCCGCCTTCATAGCCCCAATAAGCCGGGGTCCACAAGTAACCTGGGCGGGGGGGCGATACCCATACACCTGGTACCCAGTAATATCCATCGTTATCATCATAGGCCCAGTAGCCAGGTTGCCATAAATAGCCATCAATGGGGCATGCGGGTTGAACATAAACAGGTAATGCCGGCGGGGCTATCCTTATGGATACACCTACGCTGATCTGTGCATACGTTTTTGTCATTGTCAACAAAAAGATTATACATAAGGGGGTCAATATTTTTCCGATTGTTTTCATGCTATTGTTTATTTGTAACGGTTGTATGACAATTTGAAATAAGAATAGTTTAGCCTAAAAGCCTTGAAAAGCAAATTCTAATGCTATCCTAATGTTGAGTATTTAGGTATGCCAATAAAAAAGCTCCGCCTAAAATACATGGCGGAGCTTTTTATAATAAATGGTAAATTATAATGGACAGGGCAGTTCAACACTTCCGCTGTTTCTGATTACTTTTTAAGGGTGCAGCTCTTTTTTGACCGCGTTTTGGGCGCTGTCAGCTTTTTTGTCCTCCTTTAAATGCTTTTTTGCCTGCCTCAATTGTATTTGCATCCGCTGGCTGCGCGCGGCTGAAACATGCCGGCTTGCAATTTTTCTCCGTTTCTTAATAATCTTGCGTTTAACAGTATCTGTATGTTGAATGGTTTTAGTGCTTTGGAACTTGATATTATTTGCTATCGCGGGCATGCAAATACCCATTACACCTGTCAGGATGAATATTATAACTATTTTTTTCATTGGGATATGCTAATAAGTTATAGACAATCAGCTGGTAATTATGTTTCGGATGGCATAAGGTATATAACGTTATAAAAAAATCCCCATTTGATTTATCAAATGAGGATCCATTAAAAAGCATTCTTTAAAAGTTGAGCTTAGTTCCGCCTGTTAAACAAAAGCGAAGCGTAATAAAGCAGGGTAGCCAATGCGCTTAACGCAGCAACAACATAGGTCATGGCGGCCCACCATAAGGCGTCTTTTGCCTGTTCATGCTCTTCGCTGGTTTGCATAACGGTGTAATTATTATTAAGCCATGCCAGCGCCCTGTTGCTGGCATCAAACTCAACCGGGAGTGTTACAAAACTAAAAGTAGTAACAACTGCCAGCGCCACAACACCAATAGCCAGCACATATGGGCTATGGACAAAAAACAACAGGATAACGCCAATAAACAAGGTCCATTGGGTTAGGGCTGATGCTATATTAATAACCGGGACCATGGCCGTACGCAGGCTCAGCCAGCTGTAAGCCCTGGCATGCTGAACGGCATGCCCACATTCATGAGCCGCTACAGCTGCAGAGGCCACGCTGCGGCTGTAAAATACATCCGGGCTTAAATTAACGGTTTTGGTTTCGGGGTTATAATGGTCGGTAAGCTGCCCTTCAACAGATATTACCTGCACATCATAAATGCCGTTATCGCGCAGCATCTTTTCAGCCACTTCCTGGCCCGATAAGCCGGATAACAACGGGATCTCTGCATATTGTTTAAATTTGCTTTTGAACCGCCATTGAACAATAAAGCTTATTATTGCTATAACGATCATCAAAAACCAGGCTGAATTATAGCCTATATATCCTGTAATAAATGATATGTGATTCATATTTATATTTTTGTTAGATAATTGTATGATCTGAAGTCAAGAATCAAAGTCTTCCATTTACCCCCCAATGACTAATGACAACTGACCAATGACCAACAAACAAAAAGCATTCCGTAAAATAATATAACGCAGTGGAAGCAAATACATTTTCATATTGGGAACGAACCGCATTTATTGACAATGCCGATATAATTATTATCGGCAGCGGCCTTGTTGGCTTAAGTGCCGCGCTGCATTTAAAAACACAGCAATCGGCTTTAAAAGTACTGGTATTGGAGCGCGGCTTTTTACCAACCGGAGCCAGCACAAAAAATGCGGGTTTTGCATGCTTTGGTACCATTTCCGAACAAATAGCCTATCTTAAAAAATCATCTGAAGCCGAAGTTTTGCGGATGGTTGATTATAAATGGCGTGGTCTGCAGCGGCTTCGGCAAAACCTGGGAGATGAAAATATAGAATACCAACAAAACGGTGGCTATGAATTATTTATGGATGATGAGCCGGGCAGGGCTGAAGAAAGCATTGGGCAATTAACGTATTTTAACAATTTATTAAAGCAAGCTATAGGCAAACCTGACATTTATTCAGTTGTTGATGCTAAAATAGCAGGTTTTGGGCTTGGTAAGGTTAGCCGGATGATCTATAACCCTTATGAAGGCCAGCTGCATACGGGTAAAATGATGTGTACCTTATTAAATAAAGTGTACAGCCTGGGCGTAATGGTTTTAAATGGCTGTGAGATAAAAAAAATTGAAAATGAAGGCATTGGGGTAAAGCTCACAACATCGCAAGGGAATTTTAAAACCGGCAAAGTAATATTGGCCACCAACGCTTTTGCAAACCAGCTGTTTCCTGAGCTTAAAGTTACGCCTGGCCGCGGGCAGGTGCTGGTAACAAAACCTATTGCCGGGTTAAAACTAAAGGGCACCTATCATTTTAACGAAGGCTATTATTATTTCAGAAATATTGATAACCGGGTGTTGTTTGGCGGCGGCCGCAACCTTGACTATGCCGCCGAAGAAACCTGGGATTTCGGCCATACGGATACTGTTAAAAACAAGCTCATTTCCTGCTTGAAAGAAGTAATACTTCCCGGCCAAAATTTTGAAGTTGATTACTGGTGGAGCGGTATTATGGGTTTTGGCGATGATATAAGGCCCATTGTTAAACAGGTTGAACCAAACATTTTCTGCGCAGTACGATGTAATGGAATGGGCGTTGCAATGGGAAGTTTAGTGGGCGAAGAAGTAGCCACGCTGGCTTTGAAGCTTTAACCCGCTGCAACAGTTTTAAACGGCCTCATTAAGGGCCGTACTGTTTAAAAACGTTGCAACGTTTTTCTATCCAACTCAAAACGAAATGCTAATTTACCCGGGTTAATATAAAGGTATTCTGGTCTGTTGAGTAGCCGCTGCAATAAATAAGGCAGTCTTTTTCAGACATCGTTCCGGTTATATTATCTGTTGTAAAATTAAATACACCCTGCAGTGCCTGGTTCTGATCCATTGAAAATTTACTGCCGGTAACAATGCCCACAAAATCCTGCGGAAAGGTAATCGGGGGCGCGCCCAAACCGCAATTACTGCCTACAATGGTCTGCCCGCCTATTGATACCAGGCTCCAGGTAACGCTTATTGAATTGTCGCTGGTGGAAGTGATCTGCCAGTTCACCTTCATTTTAAAAGAACTATACCTGGAATAGCCACCACAACCATCGCTGCTGTAATAAAAAGTAACGGGATTTGGTGTTGTCCAGTTTCCGGCTAACTGGCGGGCAACGGTTAGTTTAGTATCTACTGAAGAGCCGCTTTTTTTGCAACTCCAGAAAATAACAGGGACGAGTAACAGAAACACAAGCTTTTTCATAACTGTTATGCTTTAAACTGATATAAATATAACTGTAAAGCAAGCGCGCATCAAGGTCCCCAATGGGGTACTTAATTGCTATCCGATCCTGAAAATATTGAAAGAAGAAGACTTCAGAGCTGGGCTTCATCTGAGCCGCCTAACCCCGTTTCGGCTAATCCAACATCGCGCATGCATACAAGGGGCTTGTTCATCAGAAAAAAACAAATTTTGACTTAATACTTTCGACTTAAGGCTGTTGACTTACCACCCGGACCGAAATAAATTTAACCCGGCAAGGGGGGATATAAAAATAAAATCGTATGTTCGGCTGAATAATTTAAGCGATACAAAAATGAATATCAACGATATAATTGACCACCTGCCCAATTTAAATAAAAAGGAAAGGACACAGCTTCAAACCGCATTATTTGAATTGCAGTGTGATCTTGATTTGAAGGAAGCTATCCAGGAAAACCTGGCAGACATAAAAAGCGGTCGGGTAAGCTCGCATGCTGCTGTAATGAGTGAAATAAGGGCGGCACTTTAATCCCAGATCTTAGGCCTGTCAACATCAAGGGTTCGTAAATACGAAATTATGTTCCCGGCATGTACCGACTCATGGTAGGCAACCCTTAACAGGTAATCGCCAAGTTTTCTCCTTTGTCCGGCTGTAGCCCTGACTATTTCAATTTGCGACAAATCCTGTTCAGAAAACGATCGGACCATTTCAAGGTAACGTTGCCTATAGGGTTGAGCAAAGGCTATTTCATCGGCAATGGTTGTATAAGGCCGGTTTTCCCAGGGCGACTTATAGTCGGCACCTATCGATCCCCTGCGCTCAATAATTTCATGGTACGCATGCTCGCCCTCCAAAACATGGCGCACCATTTCAATCATGGTCATTGCATTTGGGTCGGGCTGCCAATTGTAAAACTCTTCGGGAATCCCCGTCCATAATTTAATACTGCGCCTTCTTACCTCTTCGTAATTTAAAATGATAATTTCTGTTGATGTCATACTATTTGTTTAAATCATTAAAGATGCAAAGTATTGTGTTTCCCGTGTCCTTGTCTCCTAAATCGCTTACAGAGATAATACGCATGGCGATCTTTTTTTAAGGTTTCTAATTGCTATATAAAATATAGGCCGCTGTACCAGGCACCGTTATATCTCCCGCTGAAATATCTTTTATGCCCTTCACCTCAATTTTATTTTCATCCGCAACCAGTTTCCATTTCCCTGCAGGTATTTTAATTGTTTTGGCAGATGGATTACCATTCAGCACAACTATAATGTTTTTCCAGCTATCGCCATTAGCATTGTTGCTGAGCTGGTAGGCAATTATTCCGGCATCACCTATATCTATAAATCTTAAATTACTTTGGATCATTTTTGTTGATGGCATCCTGAATGCCGGGTGATCTTTTCGCAAAGCGATAAGGCCTTTGTAATAATCAAAAATGGCCTTATATTTTGTTTTCCGGCTCCAGTCTATCTGGTTGATAGAATCGGGCGAATTATATGAATTGGCTATACCCTGTTTGGTCCGCAGCATTTCGACCCCGGCATGTAAAAAGGAAACGCCTTGTGAAGTTAGCACAATTGCATTTGCCAGCTTATCCATTTTTACCAGGTCGGCCTCCGGAGCAGTGGGGTTTGAAATTTTCAACCTGTCAAACAAAGTATTATCATCATGGCAGGATACATAGGTAATTGTTTGAAACGGTTCGACCGCCCATGGCGCTTTTGAATAGTTTACTTTAGTATAATCAACCTGCGGGTTTGGGATTGATGCAACAATGCCAAATTTCACACTTTCAGCTTTATCTACGGCGCCGCTTACAAAACCCTTCTCTTTCAGGTCGCTCCAGCCGCCTTTTATGCCATCGCGGATGTCATCGCTAAAAACTGCTATCTCACTCAGTTTGGCGGTGTTCTTTTTTACGGCCCGCTGATCTTCCGGCAGCGGGCTGTTCCCGGCTGTCCACCCCTCGCCATAAATAAAAATAGTAGGATCAATTTTATGCAAGGCAGTACTAATTTGATTCATGGTTTCTATATCATGCACACCCATCAAATCAAACCTGAAACCATCAAGATGATATTCTTTTGCCCAGTACACCACCGACTCGATCATAAACTTACGCACCATAGCCCTTTCTGACGCTACCTCGTTACCACAGGCCGTAGCGTTTGAATAAGAGCCATCAGCATTTTGCCTGTAAAAATACCCCGGAGCAAACTGGTTAAAGTTTGAGTTTTGGGTGTCGCTGGTATGGTTATAAACCACATCAAGTATTACTCTTAATCCTTTTTTATGTAAGGCCTGCACCATCGTTTTAAATTCTTTTATCCGCACATTGCCATCATAAGGGTTGGTTGAATAACTACCCTCGGGCACATTGTAATTTAACGGGTCATATCCCCAATTGTATTTATTGGCTTCCGGCTTTGTTTCATCAACCGAATTAAAATCAAAAGCGGGCAACAGGTGTACATGCGTTACGCCCAGCTGTTTGATATGATCGAGCCCTGTTGCTTCGCCAGCCGGACTTTTTGTTCCTGTTTCTGCAAGGCCTAAAAACTTGCCCTTGTTTTTTATCCCTGAATTGGGGCTGATAGAAATATCACGGATATGCAATTCATAAAGCACAATATCTGTAAAGTTTTTAAGCGCAGGTTTCTTATCGTTTTGCCAGTCAGCCGGGTTGGTTGATGCCATATCGGCAACCATACCGCGCGCACCGTTAACACCAACGGCTTTGGCATAAATATCAGGGCATTCCAGCAACCATTTACCGTTCTGCAAGGTCTGGAAGGTGTAGTATTTATTTTTAAGATCTTTATTGATGATGGCCTGCCAGGTGCCTTCAATACTTTTAACCATGCTGATGGTATTAATGGCCTGCCCGCCATTGCCCGCATCATACAGCCTCAGTTTTACTTCAGAAGCCATTGGAGCCCATACTTTAAAAAACGTTTTTAGTGGCGAATAAATAACCCCGAGATCGTTCCCGGAATACACCAGGTACTTATCAAATGATTCCGTTTTTTGAACGGGTTTAAAAGCTGTAAGCATTGTAGTAGAAAGAAGGATGAATAAATAACGTTTCATAATTGGTTATAAGGGCGTTGCCCGGTACGGATGTTAAAGATAGAATAAATATAGTAAGGTATAATTAGCTCCTCCACCTGAAAGATCTTTCATCAATAGCCCGCATGGTACAAAGAATGCCGTTTAAATGATCATATTCATGTTGTAAAAGTTCAGACAGGGCGCCCTCCATTTTCCAATCATGCGGCTCCCAGTTCTCATCCAGGTAATTTATGGTTAATGACTGATGCCTTTTTACTTTCACCAGCAAATTGGGGAAACTCATGCAATCATCCCAAAGCTCAAACAGTTCATCGCTTAAGCCGCTTAGTTGCGGGTTTATAAATATAACCGGCCGGTCAATATTCATATAGATCAGCCTTTTCATTATGCCCAGCTGCGGCGCGGCAATGGCCCGGCCAAAATTATATTTCAGCCTTATCTCCTTCATTACGTTATCCATATCGGCAACCCAGTTTTTAACAAGGGGCAATTCTGTTTTTAAAACAGCTTCGCAGGTTTCGTATAAACGGGGATCGCCCAATAAAAGGAGGTCGTTAAGGGTTTTCATAATATATATCGATGGTTCTGAACTAAAGCTATTTCAAGCATCCAATCACTTCAACAAATATATTGGAATTTAAAAACAGCAATCAATATCTTAAAACAGGGCATAAAAAAACAGGGCTTCTTTTTAAAGAAACCCTGCCCGGTGGGATTAGCTGAAATAACACTAATTAAGTATGTTTTGTGCCCCTGTACTTATCCGTGTCCCCACCAAACTTATGAAGCGGCTAGCGCTTTTTTGTAAACCTCTATAACAAAAATAACACATCAAAAGTTATCAGGGTTATACAACTCCGTACAAGATGATACAATTTGGTTCACAGTGTTTATGAGTGGAAATTGCTGGCCAGGGGCCGTAAAAAAAGGGGGGAACAGGTATAATACCCATTCCCCCACAGCAGCGAGTTTCGCTAATATTATTTCATACTATCGTGGATCTTATTGATCGCATCGAGGTGTGTTTGTACAACAGGTGCGGTTTTGGCGGCAAATGCTTTTAAGTCAGCATCCTTGCAATCTTTGGCGGCCATCTGCATTAAATCGAGCGTTTTTTTATGCCCGTCAACCATGGCATCAACATAAGCCTTGTCAAAATCTTTACCTGATAATTTTGAAAGGTCATCCAGTTTCTTTTGATGATCGGCATCAGGAGCGGCAGGAAGCGTAATGTTTTTTGTTTTGGCAATAGCCGCAAGCTCATCGTTTACTTTGGTATGGTCTGTAACCATCATGTCGGCAAAGCTTTTAACATGGGCATTGGTGGCTTTTGTTTGGGCCAGCTTGCCTAAAGCAACTTCGGCCAGGCCTCCGTTAGCGGCATCCGTAGCAAATTTAGCATCATCTGCCGTTACCGCTATGCCGCCTGTAGCAGCAGCATTAGTGGTAGTATCCTTGGTTTTGTTTAAGCTGTCGGCGTTTGCTTTAGCGTCTTTTGGAGTGGTGTTACAACCCTGCAATGCATAGGCTGCAAGTGCGATCATGATCGCATAACTTAACTTCTTCATAGGTATATAGTTTGTGTGTTAATAGCAACAAATTATACGCCCACAAAGTTTTAACTAATAAATAATATTTGATCGTTTTAAAACTTTAGCTTAACTCTTTCATCAACTTATCAAAAGCTTCCCTTAGTTCTGCAAGCTCGGTTTCCAGCTTTACTATGCGTGCTTCAAGGCCGCTTTTGCCTGCGGGCGCATCATCATTAAAATCGTCATCGTTTATTTCGGGGATTCCGCATAATAAGTGGGCATACCGTACTTCTTTTTGTCCGGGCCGACGGGGCAGCTGCATTAAAAACGGCATTTCAGCGCTACTTAGCCTTTCCAGTTTTTCCTGCACCTCTTCTATTGATTCAAACTCATACATCCGGCCCGAGTTGGTGTTTATTTCCCCCGGTGTTTGTGGTCCGCGCAACATTAACAGGCAAATAATGGCAACCTCAGCGGGCAACACAGGAAATACAATAGCAAAATTATGCTTGTATTTTACACTGCGGATAGAGCCGCCTGTAGCAGTTGATATTAATCCGCGCCTTTTAAGGGTGTTTAATGCCTGGGCAACCGTATCCTCATCATAATTAACAACCGGCCTGCGCGACGTTTTCTGATTACAGGCCAGGGTAAGGCTGTTAATGGTCATGGGGTAATAATCGGGCGTGGTTTTGCTTTTTTCCATTAATACGCCAAGCACACGAAGTTCCTCAGCATCAAGTACAGGTAAAGTTATTGGTGAGTCCATGGGAGTAAAGATATATTTTTGATTTCGGATGTCGGATGTTCGATTTCGGAATTTGTTTCAATGCGGAAGTCGGAATGCCGATTGCGGAATGGGTTGAATTTCGGATTTTTTGAGTGCGGAAGCCGGAATGTAGATGGCGGAATGGATGGGTTCGCTCAAAATCAATTCGTTAATTCTGCAATTTGCGGTCAAGCCAATCACTAATTCAACCTTAATAATTCCGAAATCGAACATCCGACATCCGAAATAATCACGTTACTTTGTAATTATATGTCGCTGTTCATCGCATCATTAAATTCCGGAAGTAACGGTAATTGCTATTACGTGGGTAATGAGCAGGAGGCTGTATTGATTGATGCCGGGATCTCCTGCCGCGAAACGGAAAAACGCATGCTGCGGCTGGGCCTATCCATGCAAAAAGTAAAAGCTATTTTTGTATCGCATGAGCATTCCGACCATATCAACGGCATTCCGGTAATCGCCAAAAAATACCGCCTGCCGGTTTATATTACGCCCCCAACGTTGCAAAGGGGTGGCTTAAGGCTGGATAATGAGCTGGTTATTTCTTTTGGTGCATTTGAAACAGTTATCATAGGCGGGCTGCATGTCACCGCATTCCCTAAACAGCATGATGCCAGCAACCCGCACAGCTTTTTAATTACCTGCCGTGATATCAAGGTAGGCGTATTTACTGATATCGGGATTGTTTGCGAAAATCTCATCCATCATTTTAGTCAGTGCCATGCGGCTTTCCTGGAGGCTAATTATGATGATGAAATGCTTGATAAGGGCGGCTATCCTTACCATTTAAAACGGCGCATCCGCGGGGGACATGGCCATTTATCAAACAAGCAGGCCCTTGAGCTTTTTACAACCCATAAACCCGTGTTTATGACCCATTTGTTGTTATCACACCTATCCAAAAACAATAACGACCCACAATTGGTGCAGGAGTTGTTTGATAGCTGTGCTGATGGCGTAAATATTATTGTGGCTTCGCGATATGCAGAAACGGAAGTTTATTATATCGGGCACACGGCTGCTGCTTCTTCAGCTACACAAAGCCGGGTTGTTGAATTTAAATCGCAGCAGATCTCGTTGTTTTAAATTACGCTGCACGTTATTATCATTATCGCAGGGCGGTGCCCTGCGCTGATGGATTAGGCCCTTTCAGGGCCGGAAAAATGAAAATACCAAGCCCTGAAAGGGCGAAATATAATAGCACTGGGCATCGCCCTGTGATTGTGGAAAGCGGCATAAAACCTTTATTTGATTATTTGCCCGGTAATTTTTGCGCTCCAGTACCAAGCCATTTTGGGGTCTTCGCGCAGTACGCTGTCAAGTAATTTATGGTGATTATCCGGCGCGTTTTTAAAAAAAGTGGTATCCGGATGTGCAATCAGCAGGTCGTTTTTTAGTTGCACGGCAAATTGTTTGTATAGGTCGGCAAGGATATCGTTTTTTGAAGCCTCGGCCAGTGCAATATAAAAGCTAACATGGGCATCAATACAATCCTCAATCAAATTATCATGGGCGGCCTTTGTTCGTCTTTTTAAAAAATGCTCCAGTTTTGAAATGTCATTACCGGTACGGTTCATTGCAGCCTTCTCGGCAATTTTCATTTCCAGGATCTCGCGCACCTCATCAATGTTTTTTGCTGAGGCCCGTTTTAAACGCTGACCGAGCGGCTCGTTTATGCCAGAGCTATCCTCAACAAAAGTGCCTATTCCCTGCTGAACCCGCAGAAAGCCCGAATTCACTAAAATTTTAACGGCTTCTCTGATGGTTGACCGGCCAACGCCAAAAGCTTTCATCAATTCTGCTTCAACCGGCAACTTCTGATTTATCTTATAGGTTCCTTTAAGTATGCGTTCCTGTAATTTGGCAGCCACTTCATCGGCTAATGATTTGCGTGTTATAAGGGTTGGGCTCATCGTATCATCTGATGAATGTAAATATACGGTATGGTTTGCCGTATAGCAATAGTTATGCAATTATGTTTATGTTAATTTTTCGGGAAGAAAAATTAAACCAGTGTAGCGTCAATCATGAATTGACTCAAGACTACTCTTCGCGCCATAAAAATTCAAAAGACCAGCATTTTTATTCATATAAAGCTCATTCAAATTTTACTTTGTATCCCTACTTTCGCGTTACTATAAAGACGTTCTGTTATGCAAAGAAGATCACTCCTGAAAAACCTTGGCGGACTATTGCTGATCCCCGCCCTGCCTTTTAAAAGCACAGCTGCCGACATAAAGCCCGTTTTACGCGTGGCTCACCTTACCGATATCCATTTAAAAGATAAATGGGATGCGCCTGCGCGTTTTGTAAAATGCCTGCACCATGTACAGCAACAAAAAGGCGTCGACTTTATACTGAATGGCGGCGATGTGGTTTTTGATATGAATAAGGAGAACATGGATACCATAAATACACAATGGAATTTATGGCATAAAACCATAAAAGCAGATTCCAGTATACCCATGCATTATGTTTTGGGCAATCATGATATCTGGTGGAATGAGAATGATAAGGAGCAAGCCATCTATGGTAAAAAATATTCCATGGACCAGCTGCTGCTTACCACACCCTATTACAGCTTTATAAAAAATGGCTGGAAATTTATTATGCTGGATAGTGTTCACCTTGATATTGACGGCACCTGGTACATTGGTAAGTTGGGAGATGAGCAGTTCAGCTGGCTGGAGAATGAGCTAAAGACTACGCCAGCTACGATGCCGGTTTGTGTGTTATCGCATATCCCTATCCTTTCGGCAACCTTAATGGTTGATGATATTGCAGCCGGGAGCAATAAATGGGAGATCCTTGGCGGGGATATGCACACCGATACCGCTAAAATAATTGACCTGTTTTACCGGCATCAAAACGTAAAACTGTGCCTGAGTGGCCATATTCACCTGCGCGATAAGGTGGTTTACAACAACGTAACCTATATATGCAACGGCGCGGTAAGCGGTGCCTGGTGGGAAGGCAATAAACGCGAAACAGCTCCCGGCTATGGTTTAATAGATTTTTATGCCGATGGAAGTTTTAGCGAGCAATATGTGAATTATTGAGGGGCATAAACACATGGCAGACCTTTGTTTAGCCTCATTTTATAAAAACCCTTACAACTTCTACAACCCTTACAACATATTCCAACTCACATCAACAAAACATTCTTTCCCTAATCCCGTTCTATTAAAAAACTTAAAATCATGAGCATATTAAAATTCATTATAGTTGGTGCTGCCGTAGGATTCGGGATTAATTACATCACCAAAAAGAACGCGGATGGCCGCTCAATAATTGACGACCTTACAGAAAATGCCCCGGATTGGTTCGATAAGGCTAAGCAATATGCCGAAGATGCGCTTAACCAGGTAAGTAAAACCGCCCGGGAAGCCAAAGCTAATTTTTAACGTCATCCCCGCATGGGTGCTTTGTTATTTAGGTATTAACAACGTGTTTTATTTAAAACTGACGACCACTCATGCGGTATATTTTCCATAAGCAAGGCATTATCAAACTTAACTGACCCTGCTGGAAATAGCTGTTCATTTTCAAAATAGCTGGATTTCACATTGCTTACTTCAAGAGGTTTAACCACCCATTTATCTGTTTTGAGCAATAATCCCTCATACTGGTTTCGGTTAGGTGAATATCCGGTAGCGCCTGCTTTAAAAAAATCCGAAGCTGTATTAAGATCTTTAAATATTGACTGGTCCCCAAACGTTTCTTTTATAGTAGCATCAATACTAATGATGGTACCATCAGTGCTTGTAAATGCTACATGATAATTGCCATTAGCCTCACTTACATCAAATTTTGCCCGGTAATGTTTGCCTGGAAATATTCTTCCGCCCGTTATTGTATTAAATAATGAAGAGGTATCTCTTCTGGGAATATAAACGCCTTCTTTCAGCTGTCCATCCTCTTCCCATTCAACTGCAAACCGGTGGGCTCCATTTTCAGACCCCACACCTGTAAACGCAGGTAGCCCCTTGGGCCTAACATGCTTTAACCTGATCAGGCAAATTCCTGCTATTGCTTTTCCGTTAACAATTTTAGGTTTAAAAGGAGATGGTACAACAGCTTTTGCAATCTCAGGATCTACTGTGAAGTTAACTAAGATACGCCTGTCTATTATTCCTGTTATAGTGGGGATTTTCATACTTAGAACTAAAGTAGTTTAATAAGCTTATATATCATAAAAACTAAATCCCATTAAAAGGCGTTCTAACTGTACATCCCACATGAAATAACAACACTTTAATGAACTTTTCCGCTTTATTTACCCCGAAGGCCAACCGTAGATCCCTATTAAAATTATTGCTGATCGTTTTATTGAGCTTCCCTGTTCTTGTAATTGCCAAAGGCTTTAAATTCAAGATAAAGAACACTGCCAAAACAAACGTAGCTGTGTTTTATAAGATTAGCGAAAAATCAGGAAAGTTTAAATTAAGGGCTTTGCTAAAGCTAAAGCCCGGCGAAGAAAAAATAAAAGAAGTTGCGGTTAGCAAAGGTGATACGATCGCCTTTTATGGGCAGGATGCTGAGGACCAAACTTCGCTCACCATAAAAAAGGATTTTGCTTTACTTGATCAAAACAAGGATCAGCTATTATACATCCCTATTATAATCCCAGAAAAGGAAACCTCAAACTTTGAATCGCTGGAGGGGTTGAGCGTAAAGCTTGAGCACAATAAGGTATTGAATTTTTTGTTGAAGATGGACTCAACATCAATGAGCAGCCTTTCAATGCTGGAGAAAAACTTTCAGAATGTTTACCCCCTTGGCACTTTCATTTTTGTTGATGTAAAATCAAACCGGCTGTTGCTGCCCCCGCTTGAGCCCTCTTTTTGGAACAGCAGTGAAAATTACCTTACGATACAGGACAGCTTATATGCAATGGTAAATAAAGACCGCCGCGGAATGGCCAGCGCTCAGGTGGCCTACTTTGTGGCAAAAATGTTCGACTCGCTAAGGGTAAACAACACCGCTGAGCTTGAATTTAAAGCAAAGCTTTCATTAATCCGGTGGAAACCTACGCCTACGGCCAATATTTACCAGGTTTTTAATGATAAGGCTGTGGAAACCTTTTTGCAGAACTGCTACGCCCAGATTGATAGCCCCGACCAGGAGTACCAACGCTACCGGCTTTACTTTCTATCCTCCTATGAACGGATTGATGACCTGGAGATCTACGGAAAACAATATTACAATTTTGGGAACGAAGCCGATCTGTCATTAAGTACCCCGGCAGAAGTTTTTAGTACCAACCTGGGGGTAATGTACACCAAAAATAAAACGCTGAGCAATTATTATTCGGTTCAAAACGCGGTTTTGCGTACCAAAGCGTATGATTTTACGTCGCTGTTATTTAACAGTTTCAAAAAAAATACCAGGAACCAGATCATTGCCAATACCCGTGCCGATCAGCATAAAATTATAGCTGCCGTGGTTGATGAATACAAAAGCCTGGTAGCCTATAACCCCGATCCTGTAAAGCTAACCCTGCAGGCGCTTGATCCAAAAGATGCCGAGCCTTCTATAGTACCTATTCAAACTACGGTAAACAACCTGTCGCCGTATACTAATATGGCCCAGGATACATCTAAAGCCCCTGCGGCCGTAGACCACAACTATAAAATTGATGCTTATAATAACAAGGTAAAGTTCTTTAATTCGCATTTAAAAGAGATCAACAGCTTGCTTAAAGAGCTGGACCAAACCGATAATGACCTGGATAAACTTTCACAAAACAACCCCGATAAAGCCTTTAGTACCACCTCCAACTCGGCCGGATTGCTGAAAGAAATTGAAGTGAACAGCCAGATTGTGCGAAAAGAGTGAGCTGATTTCTTAATTTTTATTTTTTTAAATTTACTGCTGACATAGGGCTGTCACTGGCCTGCCTTTTCTTTGTATAAAGATCAAAACAAAACCACAATGAAACAGCAAGAATCAACCATCCAAACAAGTGTATCGCCTATTGTTTATTTAATGAAAAACTATGCCGGCTATAATCTTTGGGCAAATGCAACCCTTGTAAACTGGCTGCGCACCAAACCGGCTGATGTTTTAGCACAGGAAGTGCCATCAAGCTTCACAACTATAAAAGCAACCATTGTACATATTTGGAACACACAGCGGTACTGGTTATCAACCATACAAAGAACCGAACCGGAAAATGTTGGCGAATTTAACGGCACATTGGAAGACGCCTTTAAAAGCCTTGTTGAACATTCTGATGAGTTTGCAGATTATATTGAATCAATGACCGACCAGCAAATCGAAGAAAACAATATGGTTATTAACCCATGGTTTCAATGCGATTTTCAGAATTTTGAATACATTATGCAGGTTCTGAACCATAGCACCTACCACCGCGGACAAATTATAACCATGGGCCGCAGCCTTGGTTTTACCGATGCCCCTAATACCGATTATAATTTTTATAATATCCATGGCCGGTAACCCTGGTACCCCATATTGAATAGAAAAAGCTACCGGTGATGGTGGCTTTTTTTATTTAAAGAAACGGCTTTCCGGCTCGCGCATAGGATTATTATAAAGAAATAATAAAGCTTTAAAACTCTCCAATTTTTTTTCTTTCCCTGTCCCATTTCTTTCACCCAATTCGTCATTGGGGTATAATTCAATAAATAACTAAAATAAAAACAAAATGGAACAGAGAATTAATGTTTTCGAAAAAGGTCAAAACGCAATGAAAGCGCTTTATGGTTTAGGGGTTTATCTTGCTAAATCGCCAATAGAACAGCATCTTTTAGAGTTAATTTATTTCAGGGTATCGCAAATAAACGGCTGTGCCTTTTGTTTGGATATGCACTCAAAGGACATGCTTGCAAAAGGCGAAAGCGAACAGCGCCTTTTTGTGCTGGACGCCTGGAGAGAAGCTCCTTTTTACACTAAACGCGAGCGTGCCGCACTGGCCTGGGCCGAAGCCGTTACCAAAATAACAGGCGGTAATGTTCCCAACGAGGTTTATGACGAAGCACGCAAACAGTTTTCAGAAGAGGAACTAATTGACCTTACCCTGGCGGTTATAACCATTAACAGCTACAACCGGATCAATATTGCCTTTCCTCCGGTTGTTGGCACTTACAAGGTTGGCGCATTTGCATAATTGTTAAAACAAGGTTAATCAACTGGCATATAGCCCGATATAAAATGTTATTGAGTTAAGAAAAACATATTTTTTAACCCGATAACATTTTATTTTTCAACTTTAGATCCCTTATAAAAAATAATAAACGGATGGAACCAGCAATAAAATTTATAGGCAAAATTCAATCAGCATTAAAAAATATTGAAGATTGCCCTTTACAAGGCGCTGAAAATGCCCCTGAAGTCACTATAATAATTTCCCCGGAATTTATTGAAGGCATTAAAGACCTGGCCGCCGGTCAGGAAGTGTTGCTATTAACCTGGCTCCACCTGGCCGACAGAACGGTTATTAAATGTTATCCCTGGCATAATTATGATGCGCCGTTTATGGGCGTATTTTCAACCCGGTCTCCTGATCGGCCAAACCCAATAGGCGTTCATCCGGTAAAGATCCTTTCGGTGTCAGCCAACGGTATAATAAAGGTTTCGGGGCTTGAAGCGCTTGATCAAACACCGGTAATTGATATTAAACCGGTATTAAAAAAATAAAGAGGGATGTGCCAGGTGGTTCAACACCCGGCTCCCCCCTTTAGTTTTTCCGTCTTCAATTGTAATTAAATATCCGTTTCAGAAAAAGCTTTTGCGGTGGCAGCTGTATCAAGAGCCTCACGTAACAGCTTTATTTTGCCATTTTCTGCCACCAGGCGCCCCATATAAAGCTGGTGAATCTCTTTCCCGGTTGATACAACGGTTGTTGTTACCTCGTATTCCCCAAAAACCTGGTCGGCTGTTTCCATAAAGATCTTCACGTTGTGAAATTTAAAGTCTGCAAAAATTGATAAAACGTTTTCCAGGAATTTCCTGATCTCTTCAGGCCCTTCTGCTCTTGGTTGAAAGCCAAGTGTGGCCAAATAAGGCAATTCAAGCGCGCCGTCTTCAGCAAACAATGCAGCAGCCTGCCCGGCATCCTGAACATTATCCAGGTATGCCTTTAATAGTTCTAATGGTGTTTTCATTTTTTTTGATGATAATAATGTGAAATAATATTTCCCTCAGGCATTCTTTTCGGCATAGTGCTTTTTAGTGATCAGGGAAATGGGCAAACCTACCAATACCATGTGCCAGATAATGCTTACCGCTGCCAATCCCGGGTCAAAAGACGACTTTTGAATATTGGATGCCGGGATAACCAGCAAATTCATCACTAAAAAGATCCCAAGGCCGAAGAGGAGGCCCGATAAAACCGGCCGGGCACTTAAAAATTTGATTTTAGGAAAAGCAAAGAAATAAATGACTGCTAAAACATAAGCCACTACAAAATGGAAAAAGATCCCGGCTATAACTGTTGATGTGCCACCGGTAAAAGCAGCTGCACCATATGCTCCGCTGGCAATCCATTGCATTACCTGGGGAGGGGTTAATTTGTACCAGGTATGCAAAACTATAATAGCTGCTATACCGTCTAAAATGCCGGCTACCAAGCCGGACCAAAGAATTGTTTTAAAACCTGCTGCAGGTTTTGCGGATTCGATTGTTTGATTTTCTGTTGACATGATTAAAAGTTTATTTGTTTTAAAATACTACCGACCGGTCTGTTATATAAGATCGAAAGTATTGCTGAAAAACCGGACTTCTATTTACACTGTGTCATATTCAGGCATTTGCTTTATAAGCACAACCTACAGACTTGTAGGTTTTATGATTATACCCTTATATTCGTTATATGAAAAAGAGCAAGGCACGGGATAAGATTGTTGAAACGGCGTCGAGGCTGTTTTACCAGCAGGGCTGTGTTGCTACGGGAATAAACCAGATAATAAAAGAATCGGGTGTTGCCAAAACCACTCTTTATGAACATTTTCATTCAAAAGAGGACCTGCTGGTTGAATACCTGACCAACATAAGCGATGAAACCGATGGCTGGCTTAAAGCGGAAGTGGATAAGTTTAATAGCCCCAAAGAAAAAGTAATGGCCTTATTTGATTTCCTGGCTGTACTTTCATCACGTGCTGATTATTGTGGTTGCAGTTTTTTGAATATGGTTTCAGACATCCCATTTGATAGTGGCAGGGCAAACGCAATTATTAAAAAACAAAAAGATAACGTAAGGGCATTGTTTGCCGAAATCCTGAAGCCCATGAAAAAAGAACAACTCGCTGATGAATTATATATGCTTTTTGATGGCGCATTAATTACTAATAAGGTGCATGGCGGGGCCTGGCCCGTACAAACTGCTAAAAATATTGCTGAGAAACTAATATAACTTTCGCTCGCTGATGAAACTAACAATTACAGATCAAAAAACCGGGGGCGATTTGCTGCTTTTTAGCGGCGAACAAAACTTCGACCGTCTTTTTTATTCGCGCGATAAGGAAAAGAAATACTTTACCATAGCCTGGAACCACGGTGAAAAGCAAACCATAACCATTGATGGTGTGGCGCATAATTTTATGCCGCATACCATTATCCCGCTCATGTTCAACCAGTCGTTTTATTTTGAACGCGCTGCTGATGTTGTGGCCTGGCAGTTTAACCGGGAGTTTTATTGCATTATTGATCATGATGCCGAAGTAAGTTGCGTAGGCTTTTTATTTGGCATGGGCGACCAGCTGTTCATCAGTCTTGATGATCCGGCGCAATATAAACTGAAGCTGCTGCTTAACGTTTTTATTGAAGAGCTAAACACCCGTGATAATATTCAAAACGACATGCTGATCATGCTGTTAAAACGGCTTATTATTACCATAACCCGGCTGGCAAGATCAAAATATATCCCCGACCCCAAACTGCAGGATCAACGGCTGGACGTGTTCCGCAAGTTTAATATTTTTGTTGAGCGTAATTTCCACACAGAGCATTCTGTAAACTATTATGCCCGGCTTTTAAATAAGTCGCCAAAAACATTATCCAACATTTTTTCGCTGTATAATAGCAAAACGCCATTGCAGGTTATCCAGGAGCGGATAATAATAGAAGCTAAACGGCTGCTTTACTATACAGGTAAATCGGTTAAGCAAATTACCTATGAGCTGGGCTTTGAGGACCCCGCCTACTTTAGTAACTTCTTCAAGAAACATACCTCGTTATCTCCTTTAGAATTCAGAAGCAGCAAGGAAACTGTACTTGATGGGAAATAATTACAACTCTTCGGGAAGTATGTCCATTATTGGGCGGTAGCTTAAGGGGCATCTTTGTATCGTTGATTCAAACATAAAACATCAACATCCAAACAAATGAAAACCTCAGCATTAAAAAACACATTAAGAAGCGGCTTGTTAGCCGTAGTAATTGCAACAGCAGCCATATTTGGTTCAGTTTCAAAAACACAGGCGCAAACCGTTAAAAATATAGTATTGGTGCATGGCGCCTTTGCAGACGGCTCGGGATGGAAAGCCCTTTATTCCATACTTACTAAAAAAGGCTACCATGTAACAATTGTTCAGAATCCATTAAGCTCATTGGAAGATGATGCAGCAGCAACCAAAGTTGTACTAGACAACCAGGACGGACCAACAATACTGGTAGGCCATTCATGGGGCGGCGTTGTAATTACTGAAGCAGGAAATCACCCTAAAGTTGCCGGTCTTGTTTATGTAGCTGCATTTCAGCCTGACAATGCCGAAACTGCCCTGCAATGGTTCCAGACTGCTCCTCCGGCACCTGAAAATGGTGTTTTGCCTCCAAACGATAAAGGCATAGTTTATTATGACAAAGCCAAATTTCACGCAGGTTTTGCCGGCGACCTTAGCGTTGAAGAAGCAGATTTTATGTACGCATCACAAGGCGCTTTTGCTGCCAAATGTTTTGTAAGCCCTATTACCCACGCCGCATGGAGAGATAAACCCGCTTATGGTATTGTAGCTACAGAAGATAAAAGCATAAACCCTGAGATTGAACGCGCTATGTACAAACGTTCAAACACAAAAGTTACCGAGATAAAAGGAAGCCACGTAGTGTTTATGTCGCAACCGGAAGCAGTTGCCAAAGTAATTATCGCCGCTGCCGAAAACGCATCAAAAGGTAAATAAGTTCCTGATTTGTATTGTTTGAAGTCCGCATGCCTGTTGAGGTGTGCGGATTTTTTGCATTCATCGCTTTTAGCTTAGCTGTTCAACCGGCAGATCAACAACCGTTGTTGCCTGGTTAAAAAAGTCTTTTGTAAGGGAGGTGATATTTCTTTTTAGTTTTGCCCCTTGTTTTTTTAACCCAGTCACCATTGCTTTATCTCCCTGATAAAGTTCTATTGCCAGCGCGTTATCATGCCAGTCGCCAATTACTGTTTGCACCTGGTGCATATAATTAATATTAAATCCAATAGCCAGGCCAGAACGGATCAGCTTATGGTTGTACATTAAGTTTTTAACCTGTTTCCGGCAGTCATGCAACTCCTCATTAAATTTAAGGTTTGTTAAAGTACCTGATATTTGCTGCAACACATTTTGATAAAACAGGCTGATGTGAACATCACTTATCGCCCTTATTTCTCCTTTAATGGTTTCATGAGTATCCTTTATTTTTTTAAGGTATTTAACCCTCATTGATTTAAACTTACTGGTGGCATCTATCTGCAACTGACATTGGCTGCTTATAAAAGCATTATTACCTGTTTGGTATTCCTTTGCCAATTCCTGGTTCATAAAAGCATTCCGGATTTCGCCGGCCTCTTTAAAGATCTTTTTCACAGGTTTAAAATACAGCGCCAAACTGGGCTGATGACCTGCACTGTCTGACAAGATCAAAAAGGCGCGCAGTTTTTTAACCTGCACCCTGAAACGGTGCAGGTCCTCCTGGTCTTCTTTTTTGAAAAAAGCTATAAGGCTGCTTTTCATGCCTTTCCACTCTTTATCAAAATATTTCCTTTCCTCTCTTTTTTTCATGCCGGGTTAAGATTAAAACACTATTGCTTAAATTAAGTTTTTGAGGTTACATTTAGTACTTCTAAAACAACATATCATTTGCAGATGGGGGTATTATTATTTAAAGTTTTGTTAAACTTTCTGTTTTCAAAATAATATGTACTTTGGTTGATAGTTTACCGGCTGTGGTAAACATAAGCTATGAAAAGAGGGGGGCAAAAGCGCCTTCTTGTAATTTTTTCCTGTACAATGATATCGAACCTTTCATTTAAAAAAATCCTTCCGGCTGTTTTACCGCTAATGCTGTCTGCTATATTCTCAATGGGCCAGGAAAAAACAATTACGGTAAACATCGATCTTTTAAAAACCCATCAAACCATAAATAATTTTGGCGCATCCGATGCATGGTCGTGCCAGTTTATAGGGAAATGGCCCGATGAAAAAAGAAATAAAATTGCCGACCTGCTTTTTAGCAGCGATACCCTGGCTAATGGATCACCTAAAGGGATTGCTTTATCGCTATGGCGTTTCAATATTGGCGCCGGCAGCACAGAACAGGGAGCGCAAAGTGGCATTAAGGACGAATGGCGCCGGGCGGAATCATTTTTAAACACAGACGGCAGCTATAACTGGCAGAAGCAAGCCGGACAAATCTGGTTTTTAAAGGCTGCCAAACAACGCGGAGTAAGTCAGTTTTTGGGCTTCAATAATAGTCCGCCGGTACAGTTTACTGTAAATGGCAAGGCTTATGCCAGTGGTGGGAAAACAAATATCGCTGCCGATAAATACAATGCATTTGCCGCTTACCTGGCCGATGTTGTAAAAGGTGTTGAGCGGGTAAGTAGGGTGCGATTTAATTATATAAGCCCGGTTAATGAACCGCAATGGGGCTGGAGTGATGGCGGACAGGAAGGCTGCCCTTATACCAATAATGAAATTGCTGGCCTGGTACGAAGCATTAACACCACGTTTGTTAAAGCGCATATCAAATCTCAAATATTGGTAGCGGAGGCCGGGAGCATTAATTACCTGTTAGCTGCAAGTGATAAACCGGACAAAAGCAACCAGGTAAATGATTTTTTTAAACCGGGTTCGCACAATTATATCGGCGATCTGCAAAATGTAAGCAAAACAATTTCCGCGCACAGTTATTTTACCACATCGCCAATTACAGCCGCCATAAAAACGCGCAATGCACTTGCTGAGCGCATTACTGCCATCCCGGGCTTGTGTTTCTGGCAATCGGAATATTGTATTTTAGGGGATAACGCGGGCGAGATAAATGGCGATAAACGCGACCTTGGCATTAATGCCGCCCTGTACCTGGCTAAGGTTATCCATACTGATCTTACAGCTGCAAATGCCTCCGCATGGCAATGGTGGACCGCAATATCTGCCTACGATTATAAAGACGGGCTGATTTACGTTGATAAAAATAAAACGGATGGTAATTATTATGCCAGCAAAATGCTCTGGGCAATGGGCAACTACAGCCGCTTCGTAAAGCCCGGCGCCATAAGGGTTGATGCAGATGCCACCGGCGGACAGGATTTAAAAAGCCCGTTGCTTGTTTCGGCATTTAAAAACGGGAAAGATCTCACCACCATCATTATAAATAATAACACTGATGACACATTTATCCATTTAAACATCAGCAACGGAAAAGTTGGGTTTATACGGGCCTACACTACCTCGCAAACTGCTGATTTGGAACCAGGAAAAATCACAGTTGTTAAAAGTTCAATGTTGATCCCGGCGCGCTCGGTAACTACATTGAAGGGGGTAATTGAATGAGAGTATTAACAGTTTGAGCGTTCAAAAAAGCACGTCATGCCGAATTTATTTCGGCACCCCACAGGACATGCCCGCATGCTTAGTGTACACTAAGTGTATGGGTAAAGTCCGAAGAACTCCTATGGAGGAATTAAACCCTTCTTTGCTTACTCAAAAATAAAATCTCAATCAGGGGTGGCCATCTTATTATACTTATTCCTGTATTCAACAGGGGTTAGCCCGGTTAATTTTTTAAACATCGCCCTGAATGCTTTGGTGTCTGTGTAACCAATATCATACATTACTTCATTAATATTTTTACGGCTGTTTTCAAACTGGCGTTTGGCAGCTTCTATCTTCACCCTGAGGATGTATTCTAATACTGAATTATTGGTAGCCAACTTAAATCTTCTTTCAAAACTTCTTCTCCCTACGGCAGCCATATCAGCCAGTTCATCAATAGAAATTTTTTCCTGGGTATGCTGTTCAATATACTCCTGTGCTTTTTTTATGCTTTCATCACCATGATTTTTCTGACCCATAAACATCGCAAAAACCGCCTGGCTGTCCCGGTCAATATCCACAGCAAAATATTTAGAGGCAAGAACGGCAGTTGCCCTGTCGGTATATTTTTCTAATAAATGCAATAGCAAAGTCCAGTAAGAATTAGCGCCGCCGCTGGAATAGATCCGATGTTCCTCCGTAATAATACTTCCGTCAACCACTTCTACCTCCGGAAACATTTGCCTGAATTCATTTTGAAAGCCCCAGTGGGTTGAGCATTTTTTTCCGTTCAATAGTCCTGTAGAGGCTAACAAAAAAGCACCTACGCAAAGTGATGCTACCTCAGCACCGTTTTCATATTGTTCATTGATCCAGGGCAGCAGTGTTTGGTTTTTTGATATGGCTGCTTGCATATCGCCAAACAATGCGGGGATTAAAACCAGGTCAGTCTTCACTACGTCCTTCAATTGCTTATCGGTATGCACAGAAAATAATCCGTTATTTAATTTCACATCTTTTTTTGCCCCCACTAATTCCACATGGAATAATGGAGCCTTGCCCGCTGCCACCAGGAACTGGTTAGCAGCAGAAAAAAGATACTGTGGGTCGGCAATGGCCTGCATTACTGATGATTCCGGAACCAGGATGCTTACGTTTTTCATTGGAGTGATTATTCGATTTTAATGGTAATGAAGCTATCATGAGCTTACTTATTCCTGTTTTTGAATGGCGGCTCATGATGCTTTCACGCAATAAAGGTAAAAACATTTCTGTCGTAAAATACCCTTTATTTGGCACAGACCTACAGCACCTGTTTTTGTTTTTCCTGCCATCTTTGTGTTGTCAATATATTTATAACACAACAATTTAAAAATTAAAATTATGGCATCTCAGCTATTTATCAATTTAGCAGTAAAAGATCTAACAAAATCATTGGACTTTTACACCCAGGTAGGATTTACAAACAATCCGCAATTTTCAGACGACACCACTAAATGTATGGTGTGGAGCGAACACATTTTTGTAATGATCATGACCCACGAAAAGTTTAAAACTTTTGTAACTAAACCCATTGCAGACACAAAGAATAATGTTGCCGGATTATTTGCACTATCAGTAGAAAGCCTTGATAAGGTAAATGAATTCGCTGATAAAGGGGTAGCGGCCGGAGGTGTTGAACCCGTGCCATTTATAGATTATGGCTTTATGCAAAAAAGGAACATAGAAGATCCTGACGGACATACCTGGGAGATCTTTTACATGGACATGAGTAAATTTCCGACAGAGCAGGCGTAAAAAGATCCAATTATATATCAACTAAAATATTTGCAAAATCCACCAAATTCTAAATAAAATGCCACAATTAAATCCACAATTCGATGATTATATCGCTAAATCGGCAGATTTTGCAAAGCCAATCCTTGAATATTTGCGTAAAATAATTCACGAAACATGCCCGGGAGTTGAAGAGATAATGAAATGGGGGCTTCCGCATTTCGATTACAAAGGCGATATGATGTGCATCCTTGCGGCATATAAAAAACATTGCTCATTCAGCCTTTATAAAGCGGAGCTAATGAGCAACCCAAAGCTGAAGGAAAACGCCAAACCAGGGCAAACTATGGGAAATATGGATAAGCTCACCTCTTTATCTGATTTACCCGAAAAGGCTGTTTTGGTTGCTTATATAAAAGAAGCCATGGTTTTAAATGAAACCGGGGTGAAAAAAACAAAGCCCAAAGCTGAAAAATCTGAGAAGCCACAAGTAATTGAGGTGCCCGATTATTTTAGTGAAAAGCTGGCAACAAATCCGGCGGCGAAAGAAATTTTCGAAAACAAATCCCAATCCTTTCGCAAAGACTATTTGATTTGGATAACAGGTGCAAAAACAGAAGCTACGCGCCAAAATAGAATGGAACAATCGTTAGAATGGATAGCCGAAGGAAAAGGCAGGTTTTGGCAATATGAGAAGTAATTTAATATAAGCTATTTGTAAAAGATGAGCACGATCAATTCATACCTTACATTCAGCGGCAATTGCCGGGAGGCCATGACATTTTATCAGCAATGCCTGGGGGGCGAGTTGGTTTTTCAAACCATTGGAGAATCCCCATTATCTGAAAAGATGCCAAAAAAAATGAAAGACTTTATCCTGCAGGCTACCCTTACTAAGGGCAGCCTGCTATTGGTAGGTTCTGATATGGTGCCGGAAACAGGATTGATCAGGGGGAATGCGGTCTCTCTTGTTTTGAATTCCGGGAACGAAAAAGAACTCAAAAGCTGCTTTAAAAAACTATCGACAGGCGGGCAGGTAACGCACCCCTTACAGAAAAACTTTTGGGGTGCGGTATTTGGCGGCCTTACCGATAAGTTTGGGAATTATTGGTTGCTTAATTGCCACAAAGATCAGTATACTGATTGAAAACCGGGCCGTTGCTGCGATGTGAAACAATGGCATTTGACCATGTGCCTGCAGGGGCAATCGCTTTTAGAATTTCTAACACCATTTATTTCACAGGCCTGCGACCTGTGCTGTTGGATGTCGCCCTTTCAGGGCTTAATATTTTTGGTTTTATTCACATTTTCAAGCCCTGAAAGGGCGAAACACCTCAGCGCAGGTCGAAGGTCTGCGCGAGAAGGCGTACGAAGTATACTAACAAAATCTGATAGTTAGTCATCGCAGTTTTCTAATCAATTTTTGGTCCTGCTATTTTTTAAAGCGATTGCCCCGTATGTGCCTAATCTTCGAATCAAAGCAATAAATTCTTCCTGCTTTTTAAACTGCCAAAAAAAGTATAATTTACTGTCCCCAAATCATGCAATATGTACTTCACCAGCCTGCCAGACCATAACAGCCCTGACTTTGACGAGCCCGGGCATTTCAGCAAATTCCAGCGCCAAAATATCATATTCAATGCCATCTCTAACAAAAGCCATTGCGATCGCCATGTGGGTTGTCTTTCTATCAAAACGGTATCTGGCGGCGAAGAGTGGTATGGCATAGGCCACCGCCGGTTAGCAGTCAGGCCAGGACAATTACTCATCCTCAACAACGATCAGGAATATTCCTGCAGGATAGATACAGCAGGGCAGGTACGGGTTCAATCCGTCTTCTTCAGGAAGGAGTTTGCCTCCGCCGTATTCCACGATGCTGTTTGTAAAGAGGAGGCTTTACTTGACAATCCCTTTGACAAGCCGGCCCGCCCACTTGAATTCTTCCAGGCGCTTGACCATATCGATCCTATATTGGAGAAAGATCTGAAGGGGTTGATGAACGAGCTGGATGAAAATGGCTACGATGGCGATATGGTGGATGAGCGCCTGTTCTTCCTGTTGCAGCATTTGATCCGGGTACACAAAACGGAGACGGATCGTACAATCCGCGTGGATGCGATCAAACGGTCTACAAAAACGGAGATCTTTAAACGCCTCTGCATCGCCAGGGATCTCCTGCATTCATCCTTTATGAACAAGCCGGATCTTTCCTTAATCAGTAATACCGCCTGTTTATCCACTCCTCAGCTAATCCGGCAATTCAAGACGGTGTTCCGCATAACGCCTCATCAATATCTCGTCCAGGTAAGGCTTTCCCATGCCGCAAGGTTATTGCAACATACATCCACGCCCGTACATGAGATCACCTGGAGATGCGGGTTTGAAGATTCAAGCGCATTCTGCAGGGCATTCAGGGTTGCATACGGCGTTTCACCGCTTCATTACAGGGCAGCCGGTTAGTTAAAATTGAGCATTTCTGCACATGTCCCTTTCTATTTCGGAAGCTATCTTCGTTCCACATAATTTTTATATCAATAAACCGAAAAGATTGTATGGCACAAAATTGGCTCATCACCCCCTCAACCCGTTCAGACCGTAGCCTGGATATTGTTCGCATCGTTGTAGCGCTTGTCCTGAGTGTACATTCCATCTATAGAATAATCGCAGGAGATGTCACTGGTTTTGGGGAATACCTTGGTTCTATTGGCTTCCCGCTGGGTGTAGCGCTCGCCTGGCTTATTACCCTTTCCACACTTGCGTCCAGCGTTGCACTTATCATCCGCCGCATGGTTGTCCCCGCCTGCATTTGTCATATGATCGTTCTTTTCATGGGGATCCTGCTTGATCATATGCATGATGGCTGGTTTGTTGTGGGCGGCGGGAGAAACGGCATGGAATACAGCGTCGTTCTTATTGCCTGCCTGTTCGCTATCCTGTGGTCATACTGGCCTAAAAAACAATAGAGCAACTTCAGGAATCGCATCATTATTCCGACCTTCCCGGTCCTATCGGGACGCGATACCATAAAAAAGTCTCAGGACTTTCGACTTGAGACTTTTTGACTAATCCGTCGGGATGAGAAGATTCGAACTTCCGACCTCCAGCACCCCATGCTGGCGCGATACCGGGCTACGCTACATCCCGAAAGGGTTACAAATATATATTATCCGGCAGAAATTCCTAAAAATTCGTGCAACTTCTTATTTAGTGCTAAACGCCGCTAACTCCTATTGTTTAGCTACGATGATAATTACTTCTTTGTCTAGGATAACGCCGTTCCAGGCGTTCCATTTTTATGCGGAACACCCGGAACGTTGTGAAACACGTTGATTATTAGAATATTATATTTTTAACACTTGTAATTTATTCATAATCAACATGTTCCATTCTTGAGTTGCTTAAAATTGATGGTTCTGCGTGTTTTAGCTGAACCTATGGCAGCACTTTATGATCCGCTGGTTTACACTTTTCACTAGTGCAATACCGGAAAAGCGTTCCATTTTTACACGTGGAACACCCGGAACGCTGTGAAAGATGCTGATTATCAATGTGTTGATATTTTATAAAAGACAAAACTTAAGTAAGTAGCTGATAATCATAGCCTCTGTTTTTGTACTTTTTAATAATTGACTTCGCTTAAATTAGAAGTTGACGTTTAAGTAAAAGCCTTTATCAAATCTATTTTTATTTAATAGCTTCCATAATGCCAATTGATATTACCGCATTTATTTTTAGTTTTCCACCAATCCCGATTCTTATCATACGGGGTGGTATGCCCATTCATTCGTGCATAAGTTTCCCCATTAAATCCCCAATGGTAAAATATTAATATTGCTTATACAGGGTTAAACAACTGGTATTCTTTTTGATAAGTAATTGCCTGAAAACATTTTTATTAGCTTAAGAAAACAATTACCTAAACATCTACATGAAAACTTCACCTAAAATTATCCTGGCTTTGTTAGTTGGTGCGACGTGCCTGTACATATCGTGCAAAAAAAGTGAGACTGTATCTACTCAAAATAAAGCAGCGATTAATACTACCGATATGAGCAAACAGATTGCGTTAGGTCTTTATCACTCATTATCGGGCGGGGTAAGCGCATCCAATAATTTAAAAACAAATCAAGCCCATGGCGGCCTTACAACAATGGACAATGACCATGGATGCGGCGAAGTGGTTACTACACCAACCAACAACACCGTTGTAAGCGGCGATACCACCCGCAATTATGTGGGCAATTCTATATTTACTTATATGTGCAATGGATACCTTCACAATAACTATAATATAGATGCCTATACCTTGTCTGATACTTTGAAAACTACCGAAACCGGCACCGGCTTTGCCAACAGTTATTACCTTACCCTAAATTATGTGGTAAAAACAACGGATGTTCAGTACATTTATGTTACCGTTGGCGGTACAACCAGTAACTCATCACATATCTCGAAACTTAGTGGAGGGGCTACTACAGAATACCACGACTTGGCAACCAGCTATCAATTGCATGATATTGCTACTAAACGTACTGCCGGAAACCCTGTGTTTGTGTTGGGAAGAGCAGACTTTAGTACCACGAAAGCTGATAAAGATGCAACCACAAGCATTGACGGCAACACTAGCTATTATAGTGGGTATATCTTGTTTTTACCAGATAATACAGCAAAGGTGTACTTTAAAAATAATGATGGTTCTTATAAAGGTTATTTAATTAACTTCCTTACAGGCGCAGTTACTGCCCTTTAAGAAGCTAACTTTCTAAAAAAGTGTAATTTTTGCGATTTGCTATGGGGCTACGTTACATCCCGAAAGAGCCACATATATTTATGAGGTGATTTTCAAGAATATCCGGTAGGTAAGTTTAAATATTTTGTTTGTCAGTTTTTATGATTCAGGTTGTTTTGGTTTTTTTTCAGGTCATCAATTTGCTTTTGCAGGGATTGAAAGAGAGTCGTTTGCTGTTCTAATACTTTAATTTGCTTGTCTTTCTCAATCAAATAAAGCGTTAACTCTTCCACTTTTTGCATCAATACCTTGTTCATTTCTCCCAGGTTAAGGCCGTTCTTTTCAACTTCGGCTGCTGATGGCACATCAGGTAAATGGTGGTTTTTATCAATATAGGTTTTTACTTCTGTTAAAGAGGGTAATTGATAGGTTGGCTTAAAAACAAAATCAGGCCAGTTGGCATAAGCTTTAACCGTCATTGAAGTTGCTATTGCTGTGCCGTTTACTGCAAATGTATAGCCCTTAGTGTCAGTTGTAGCGATCCCTACATTGCCACCACCAAAGTAATAATTGCTGGCAAAAAAGCCGAGGGGAGTGTAACCCGAGTTTGCATCATTAAGGCAAACGATACCCGATAGACCGGGATAACCACCGTTTAAATTAGCCGCAAACTGTACGTGTTGATTAGTTGTAAGTTTAATATCCAGTGGCGTAAGAGGGGCTGTTGTGCCAATGCCAACATTCCCGGTTTGATCAACTGTCATAAAACTGGCCCATGTGCCGTTATTATCTATACTGCCAAACTGCACATTTCTATCAATTGCGTTACCTGCGTTTGAACGAATGCGTATTGCCCCTCCATTTGCAGGTCCATGAATAAAATATGCTGTTACGTCTGCTGCAAATGTTAAATCTCCATTTAATCTCTGAGCTCCATTTACATCAAGTTTTGCAACAGGACTGGTTGTTCCAATACCTACGTTACCGCTATTGGTGTTATTAATATTGGGTGTGGTGTTTGTCCATTGTGCTTTACAGGTTATTGCGAATGCTAAAAATACGATGGTTGTGATTAGAAAGGTTTTCATTCTATAATGGATTTTTGAGTTATTAATGAGGTTGGATATGGTAAATTTGAGTATAGGTGGAGCAATAGCACTTTGCTATTGTTATGTTACAGGAGATTATTTGTTTCACGATAAGGTTATTGTAAATAGTGCTTCTATAAGCAATAATTAATGTCTACTTCGATTATATTTCTACTACAATTATACAATAAAAACGCAGTTTTCAAATATGATTATACTGTTAAAAAAGATACTACGATTATCTTCCTGGAGATTGCGGCAAGTAACATTAAAGGTCTGCGAGCCGTCCTACTAGCAACGAAAAAGGTCACCTAAGAGAAAAACCCAAAAAGGGGATCTCTTACTCTTTATGCTATTCCTTAAGGATCACTTGCTCCTTTTCAAGAGCTGTCTTAAACATGATGCCATTTTGTTGAACAAAGGCCTCCGCACCCCCCCCCCCCGCAAATACATAAAACCAAAAACGCCAGGCCCCAAGCCCGGCGTTTAAATCATACTTTTATTTATTACCTATATCGCTCCGGCATCAATTTTTGTTTCAAGCGCTGTTCTTACTGCGGCAGGAAGATTGGTTAATAAGCTATAGCCTGTAGCTGTTTCAATAGCTTGCACTGTGGTTATATACTGTGTCCAATCGGTGCTGATGGTATTGATGTTTGGGGTGTTTACGGCAATTACCCTTGTTGATGAGGTAATGCGGCTCAGGTCGTTATTGCCATTGGGGATTACAACAATTACTTTCCAGATATTTGAAGGCACCACCACGTTGCCGCTGTTTATTGTTGTTGCAGACCCTGCAGATCCGGTGCCGCCCGAGCCATAGCTGCCCATTATAACATAAATTTCGTTACCGGCGTTTACCAGGCTGCGGCCATATTCTTCCAGATTAGCCCAGGTTTGCTCATTGTTTCGTGGAGCCTGCGGGATCATATTATCCATCAAAAAAGTAGCCTCGTTGGCTGCCGTGGTTGATGTACGGTCGCCGCTTGGGCAATTGTGGCCCCTGTCAAAACCCGAACCAGAATAGCTGGTTGCCTGTACCTCGTACCAACCGGAAGGCAGGTTGATATCAGCCCTGAAATCATTGGCCCGGCTTTGTGAACCTAAGGTAGTGCTGCCAACATACCAGCTCACCCAGTTTGGTTCTCCTTTATCCCGGTTATAGCTCTCGGTATAATAGGTTTGGTCAATAAGGTAGTTATCGGCATTTACAATGTTGCTGGTTGCGCCGCTTGGGTTACCCAGCAATAGGTTTGTATTATCGCCCGTTGAGCCGCCCCCGGTTCCACCACCGCCGGAACCACTGTTATAACTGTTAATTGTAAATTCATCAATATTAATGCGGTTTGTGCCCCCGGTAGTTTTCCTTAACTGAAAACGTAACGCCCCAGCCTGGTTTACGGTAAAGGTTGCGGTTGCAAGGCTTGTGCTGCTTGCGGTTATGGATGTTGTACCCACCTGTGCGTAGCTGCCCCCGCCATCGGAAGAAACCCAGAGCTGGAAAGCAGATGAGCCATCGGAGCCATAAACTGCATAACTAAGGGTTACCGTTGATGCACCGCTGCTAACGTCGAAATTCATTCCCAATGTGCCCGTATTGCGAATGCGGACAGACTTACTGCCAGTCTTAGCGTCGGAACTGCTTGTGCCAACCAGGGCATCGTTAAGATCCCATGATCCGCTGGTAAAAGTTACATTGCCGTCGGCATAGCCTGTTTTGGAGGCAGATTCAAAGCCTTCGTCAAAAGTTTGCGTTATTGCTAAGCTCTTGGTTATTTCTCCCGCTGAGGTCTGACCGGATGCCTGGCTGTTAAAAGCCGGGGCAACAGCTGATTTTTGACAGGCGGACAAGAAAAATGCAGCTGTGAATAAGGTGAATAGTAACTGTTTGATTTTCATAAATGTAATTTATAAGTTAGATAACAAGTTTAAGTTAAATGCTATTAACGTACAGTTAAATTTATGTTTTATTTTGATGTATTTAGTGCTGATTGTGATAAGCGCCCTGTGTTAAGTCAACAGTCCAAAGTCGTTAGTCTTAAGTCAAAAAAGACAAAAATTCGACTTCCGGCTAAAGAAATAACACCGGGCAATCTGAACCTAATTTTTTAACTGAGCTGCTGTGCAAAAAACAAGGCATCCTCACACTCGCTGTTTGGATGCCTTAACCTAAACCTTATCACAATAGGCAGGAAGAATCCCCGCCATATGAAGTAACTAAGATACAAAATAAAGCCATGTTGTGCAACATTCTTGTTACAATTATTTAACATTAAATTCTCCGAAAATCACTTTGCCAGGATTAGAAACATTCCTGATCGCGTATCAATTAGTTTCAGCTATTTTTTTGAGCGATTCCAGGATTGGCATAAGGGTTCCCGGTGCAAAAGCATTGGGCCTGTTGTCTTCCTGGATAAGTTCAAGCCTGGTTTGCCCTTCGTCCTTTGTTAAAACATAACTCGTTATACAATAATTTTCCATCTTGTCTTCAAGGTTGGGTGCTGGTGTAAACAAATTATATCTTATCAATTCGTTAGTTCGCATTTCTAAAACGGTTCCCCACTGCTCTAATGCTTTCCCCCCTCCCTCAGTTCTGAATTTTATTTCACTGCCCGTTTTCCAATCCGTTGTTACCACCCGCCCGTATTGCCAAAGCTTTATAAGTTCGGGGTTTGTTAGGGTCTCAAAAACTTTTTGAGTTGATGCATTAATGATAATAGATGAAATATTTGTTGCCATAATAGGTAATTTATTGTCTTAATAATCTACCGGGCTCATAATCTTCGCCTCGCTGTCGGCCAGCTGTGCCTCATGAGTAATCTTAAAATCCGGTAGTCTTTTTCCTGGTTCTTCTATATAGTCGCGTACGGTTAGTTCAAACTTCTTTTGGGTCATTTGCTCTACGTAGTCTTCGCCGGCGATGCTGTGAATGTAAAGAGATTTTTATTGAGCCCGCTGCTCATATTGTTTCTCATTCGCTGCTTTAAAGCATTTTGCCTAGTATTCAAATTTAGCTCTATTAATTATTTGTGCCAGCTGTTAGTTTTGTAAGCGCTTTTTCTAATGCTGCTATACGTGCATCCTGTTGCTCACTCTTTTTCTGTTGATCTGTTAGCTGTTTATCCTTTTCAATAAGATATAGGGTCAACTCTTCAATCTTTTTAGTCTGTAACTTAGCCATTTCACCTAAGTTAACGCCATTTTTAACAACCTCTTTTTCTGATGGCATCTCTGGTAGATGTTGATTTTTGACGATGTAGGTTTTTACTTCGGTTAATGAAGGGAGATGATATTTCGGTTTGAATACATAATCAGACCAACCGTTCATGTCAACATTTACTTGTTTGGAATGAATAGTACCGTTTACATCTAATTTATTTTGAGGATTTGTTGTCCCAATACCTACATTGCCGTTATATAACCAGGTCATTGCTTGTTGATCGGGGACATTACTAATGTTGGACGCTCCATTCAAAAACAAATCTAATTGGGAGCCCCATACACCTGCTCCGCCATGGCCAATTCTAAATTCAGCACTTTCATTGTAAGAATAATTGGATGTCCCATTTCTGGAAAGTTTAAGAATACTTTTGTTAGGCGCGGTAACACCGCCAGGCTTACTATCTGTTAATTCCCAAATATGCAGGTTTGATGTGGGGCCGGTTGTTCCAATACCAACGTTACCTCCAAAAGGGTTAAAAATAAGAGAATTGGATGAGTTTGTTCCACTATTAAAAGCTTGTATGAAAGGATTATCAGATGACACATAACCTATGCCCAGAACAACAGGAGGGTTTGCTGTATTAAATCTTGCTGTTAGCGTTGATCCTATATTAGTTATACCCGTTGTTACCCCTCCACCTTGAACGTTTAACGGAGCTGTTGGGTTGGATATACCGATGCCAAAATTACCATTTGTAGTTAACCTTGCCACAGGTAATGAATTAATATAAAACGCCAGATCGTGATTGGTTTGAGTACCTACTACACCTGTATTATAAGAATTGGATGTTGATAAAAATGTTTTTATAGTTCCATTTGTGGAAATTATATCATTGTTTGAGTTAATAGCTCCATTTACATCAAGCTTAAATCCCGGTGTGGTTGTACCAATACCCACATTATAGCCAAGGTTTGCTGGAAGAGGGACAATGTTGGTGCTAGACGTTGTCCATTGCGCTTTACAGGTTATTGAAATTGCTAAAAAAGTGAAGGTTGTGATTAAAAAAGTTTTCATGTTAATGATGAGCTTTTAAGTTATTAATGAGGTTAGATATGTCAAATTTGAGTATAGATGGAGCAATAGCATGTTGCTATTGTTATATTACTGGAGAGTGTTTGTTTCACGATAAGGTTATTGTAAATATTGCTTCTAATGGCTACTGCAATTATACAAGAAAATGCAGCTTTCAAATGTGATTATATTATTAAAAAAGATGTTACTACTACTTTCCAAGGGATTGCAACGAGCAACACTAAATATCTGTGAGCCGTCCTATGAGCAACGAACAAGGTCTTTGAAGGGAAAGCGCCACTGCGCGACTTCAAAGAATGCTTCACAAAGGCCTGGCGTTGTTTTTGAACCTATTAGACTGTGCTAAGGGAATATCAAAAGCCATGACAGGGCTGAAGCCTTTTTCGTCGGGTGTATGCGAGTAAAATATAGATGAGCGCTTGGATTTGAATTTGTTGAGCGCCGTAAGTTTCGCCTGGTTGCAAACCAAGTGAGAGCGCAGCATAAGAGAAACTGATTCAAATACAGAGAAAGCGAGTGTGAGTTGACGACTTTGTGCTCACAAACAGCATGACAGGCTGCTTACGTAGTTAGACTTAGCTGAGCATGGATTGGTTCATGTTATTCGGGATTTTATAACGCTATAACCAACATCGCCTTCTATAAATTTATTAATAATGCGCAAACGTTTGTTAACACTTAACACTATCATAAATTTAAGTTTTGTGCAGTTTTATCATCAACAGATATGCACAGCCATAAAATTGTTTCGATTGCGCCGCTCAGCACAATGAAACCCTATGATGTGGAAAAACTATCCCCACAAGCCCCATTTGATTACTATTAAATATTTAACTATCAGATAATCATAACGCAAACGTTTGTGTGGCTTTAATTTTAAAAATACAATCAAATTTGCTCATGTTTGATAAGCAGTATAACTAAACCATTAGTATTGCATTGACCTAATATCTGTAAAAAACTTCAAGACGCACTTTATTGTCCCAAGTAGTATAATCACCTAAATCATAGAATTTATGAAGATTCGCCCTCTGTTTAATAACAAAGAAAATTGCATTAAAGCAGCCAGCAAATTACTTTTGACATTAAATGTAACCGTTACCACTACTACCTTAGAAAATGATTTATATAACCATCCGGATTATCCAAGCTTATTAAGTATAAGCGATGTTCTTGCAGGATATGGCGTTGAGAACATCTCGATAAAAAGCACTGTTGATAAACTTGCTGAAATGCCTATGCCTTGCATTGTCCCTATAAAAGGGGAATCAAATAGTAATTTATTTACGGTTATCAGATCGATAAAAGATCATACAGTTAGCTACTACCATCCTGAAAAATATAAATGGGAAAATATTGGAATAGAAGATTTTGAAAAAAACTGGCCCTCAGGTATTGTATTGCTGGCCGGGGCTGAAGATGCCAGGGGAGAAAAAGATTTTATTAGTAAACGCCGCGAAGAAAAGCAGGTGAACATTGCTAAATATACCACTTGGTTAGCCTTGCCTGTATTTGTTATCCTTGCCTGTGTACTGGCTTTTGCAAAGTATGGTGCATCGGAGGGTTTTCCAATAATTTTCACGATGCTTACTTTATTTGGCTGTATAATGGGCGGCCTGTTACTTTGGTATGAGCTGGATGAGTACAACCCTATACTGCAGCAAATATGCAGCGCAGGGAAAAAAGTAAACTGTGGAGCGATCCTTAACTCAAAAGCTTCCAAAATAGCAGGCATTAGCTGGAGCGCTATTGGATTTACTTACTTTGCCGGAGGGTTATTTACCTTACTGTTTGAAGGAATAACAAATGCCGGCGCTTTGTTTATTTTGGCCTGGTTTAACGTATTGGCTATCCCGTATGTCTTTTTTTCTGTTTATTACCAATGGCACATAGCTAAACAATGGTGCGTATTGTGTTTGTGCGTGCAGGGGGTACTTGTGTTACAACTGGTTACTGCGCTTACGGCCCAATGGCATACCTCAATGCCAGTTAACCAGGCATTTAGCACCGAAATAATTATACCTGTTCTGTTTGCCTATACCATTCCATTTATTATGGTGAGCCTGTTATTGCCGGCATATCGTTCTGCAAAAGAAAGCAAGCGCAATAAAACTGAACTGCAACGCCTTAAACATAACCCACAGATATTTGAAGCGTTACTGGCAAAGCAAAAGCGGGTAACGGAAAACACTGCCGGGTTAGGTATTATACTAGGCAACCCGAATGCAACCCATAAAATAATAAAGGTTTGCAACCCTTATTGCGGGCCTTGCGCCAAAGCGCATACACCTATGGAAGAGCTGCTGCACAGCAACCCCGATGTACAAATACAAATTCTGTTTACCGCAACCAATAATGAAGGTGACACAAAGGCCCCACCGGTTAAACATTTGCTGGCTATAGCTGAAGGCGGTGAAACCATAACCCGACAGGCACTGGACGACTGGTATTTAGCCGACAAGAAAGACTATGAGATCTTTGCTTCCAAACACCCTATGAACGGTGAATTAAAACAGCAGGACGATAAAGTAAATGCCATGATGGAGTGGTGCGATAAAACACAGATAGATTTTACGCCTACGTTTTTTATAAACGGACATCAATTACCCGAAATATACAGTGTGAGCGACTTGAAATATTTTCTTTCTGTTTAAACTATAGAAAAGAAATTTATAGATATACCTGCAGTTATTGGTTGCAAACGATAGCTAATGGGTTGGGCCTTAATGCTTCCCGGGCTTTAAATAGGGGCGCAATAAATTTTTTATAAACCAAAATCTAGAAAAATGAAAAAGCTGAAATTAAAAGCAATGGAACTCGGTACTACCGAAGTGCTAACAAGGGCCCAATTGAAAAATGTATTGGGTGGCGTTCAAGCGCTATCTACCAACCCAGGCTGTCTCCACCGGGATTGGCTTTGCAGCCCGGTTACTGAAGAAACCGACTGCTGTGGAAGCGGAAGGTGTTTATATAATGGCAATGCTCAAACCGGGTACGTGTGTATGTAAGTTATTAAATAAATATTTAATGTAGGGATAATGGAAATGTATCCCTACATTTTTTAGAAAGAAGGAGCCTTATGAAAAAGAATCTTATACACATAACTTTACTTTTATTTGCTGGTAATGTATTTTCTCAAGCGCCTGACAGTGCCTTTAAAATAAAAGGCCATATTGCTAATCTGGATAAAGGAACAATATATTTTAACTATTTCTACAACAAATCAATTGTTGATAGTAGTAAAATTGTTAACGGCAATTTCGAATTTTCCGGTAAAATAGCTTACCCTGTTATTGGTTACTTAAAATTGTCCAATAATTTAGCAATTGATCACACATCACAATACATATTTTTAGAACCCACCTTGATTAATGTAGCGTTAACTGATAAGCCACTTTCAACTGTAAAGGTTCAAGGTTCAAAAACACATGATGAATTGATGGCGTGGAAGAATGCCGACAATGATTTAAAGCAAATATTTTCTCGTGTTTTAAACTATACACCAGATAAGAAAGATACTATTAACCTAAAAAACTATGAGGATAGCTTAGTGCTTTATAATAAACAGAAACATCTTGTTGAATATGATTTTTTTAAAAGCCACCCCAAGTCATATGTTACTCCCTACCTATTGGCTATACACTATCACTATTATACAGTGGAAGAGCTAAACGAAATTTATAATAACATGGGCGCCATACTCCAGGCCAGCATAAATGGCAAGTACCTTTTAACTAATATAGCTAAAATAGCAGGGAATTCAGTAGGTACCATGGCAACTAATATTATAAGCAGGGATTATATTAATAATAAGGTTTTTAATTTATTATCATTAAGAGGCAAATATGTTATGATTGATTTTTGGGGATCATGGTGTCAGCCCTGCATAAAGCTTTTACCTGATTTAGTTGAAGAGAATAAAAAATATAAAAACAAAGATATTGCATTTGTGAGCATAGCTGATGATTACAATGCCAACCAAAATAAATGTAAAGAAATAGTTAGTAAACTGGGTATGAATTGGGTGAATTTATGGAGCAGCCAGGATAAAAAGGACATCAATGGTATAACAACGGTGTATAATGTAGGCGTATTTCCAACATTTATCCTTATTGATCCCAATGGTAAAGTTATAGCAAGAGAAGATGGTGAATATGGATATTTTAAATGTAAAGCACTATTATTTGAAAAATGTAAGTAAACTCAAGTGCCTGCTCATCAATCCAATTCAAACCGAATTCAATTTTTTCAATCAATAGGTTATCCCGGAATCAAAACCCTTACGGGTTTCTATAATACCTTCTCCACAGATCAACATCCGCTCATTGCCCCATTACACTTTCGTGGCTCAGATTATAGATGTTCTTCAACCCCCGTAAAGCTATCATCAAAGCGGATTGGTTTAGCCGGTTTGCCAATGTCTTCCCGAAAGTGCGGATCCTTCAATAGCACAAAAGCATTTCAAGGAAATTTAACATCATAAGCCCCAGGCTTCATCCCAATCAATATCATTTATTTTTGCCGGGCCACTTATTAAATTCATCACATCAAAAATATGTGCAATGTTACTATATGTTTTACCTGGTATATCCTTGTTTAATAATCCAGCCAGCTTCTTCCGTATATAAAATTCAAAAGGTTCAATAATACCTATTGTATCAATATTTGATAAATAACGAGAGTAATAATTTGAAGCATCTTTTATTAAAGCATCGTTTTTCAAGCCAATAGCAACCATGTAGTTTGCATAAAGCAGGTGAAGCTTTTCTACACTTTTTTCAGAGTGAAAGAAATCATCCTGTTCGCAACAATTTTTAATAAATGATATAATAGAGGAGGTTACTTTTTTGCAAACTTCTATATTGATTCTGAATGGGGTCAGTTTACTAAGAAAAATGATGGATTGCGCTATTTGTGTGAGTTGATCTGGGGTAGGCACATGGTTATTACATAACCACCCGGATTCTTCATTTAGCATTACTTCGTTTATTTCGTCAGTTAATAACACCAAACATTCCTGGTTGCAAATGGTCCTGTAACGGTTTGTGGTTGGATTTTGTGCCAACAGTCTTCTATAGAAATACATTGCCTTACCTAAGGTGCCATTTGCAATTGATAGATCAGGCGACTTTTCATATACAACAGCTTTGTATATTTCATCGTCCAGGTCTTCTAAAATGTCATCGGTATTGGCATCTATGTATTTATTTTGTACCAACCATTCAACGGCCCAGCCAATCCCGGCTATGCCGGCAGCAAAATGCAGTTTCTGTACATCAGCCATATTTTCGCTCAGCTCATCCAATAATTCATGCGCCTTTGTTTTATAAGCTGGGTTATCACAAGCCGCAGATAATATAAAATAAGCCATGCAAAGGCCAGTTTTTCCCCGGTACAAGCTGAAATTGTCTCCGCATTTTAACTCAAAAGCCTCCAGTTTTTCTTTTATTTCAACTGATAGCTCCATGTTAAATTCTTGAGTATCTAATTTTTCCAATGCCATGTTTCTACATAATTTAGCAACTCATACTTCTCCATATCACATATTTTTAAATACTCGCTCATCATAACGCACCGTTCGTTAATTGATTGATAGGAACTGTTAAGTCCCCGTTCATGCAGTAAATGATAAAGATCGCCCCTCACCCTTTTTACTTTATATCCTAATACTTCCATTCGTTTAACCCGCTCAATATCGTCTGGTCCCCATGATGTCAAGTTTTCATTTTCCATTCCCGCTTCTGAGTAGTGTTCTTTGTTCATAAACATTACACCCCCATACGAACGTTTTACCCCTATTGCCAATTTATTTTGATTAGACCGCAAAAATTCCGCATCCTGTATTTTAATGAACATTGCTTTTAACAACCTGTCTACATTTGCGATGCTCCCTGCATAAGGCGAAACCATGGAGGCTTTATTTTCTCTTAATAGTCCAACTGATTCAATTACCTGCGTTACGGGAACAATCATATCTGTATCGTAAAGTGCAATAAATTTGGTTGATGCTCTTCGTATTAATTGGTTATTATACTTTGTACGATGAAGCTTTTTGTTGTTATCATAAACAAAATAATATTGCACCTCTTCCGGTAACTTTTTGATGTTAATTTTGGAGGATGAATCAATTTCCGTTATTAAAACAGAAGTGTTAAAATGGATTGTTAAGTAATTGGTAATAGCATAAACATTTTCTAAACGATCTTCAGAATCGATTCTTACAGGAATCAAGAAAGAAACATCACTTAAATCAATCCTTTTATCCTTTTGAGAATGGCAGTATTTCTTAATTATATCTTTTAATAAATAGCCACAAGTATTTTCACTAATTTCATTCAAGTCGTCATAATATGGCGAATAGTTTACATAATTCCCTTTACGAAAGATCTGCTTGTCTTCTTTAGCTATAGAACCTGTATAGTGTAATATTTTACGTGATCCCAAATGCTCCATAGTGCTATCAGCCCAGCAAAAGTCCAATTCCGGATGTATTTCAAATTGTTTGCCCAATAGCAGCGCATTCCACCACAAAGCCCACATATCAGCACACCAAGCTTGAATTTTCAATCCTTTATTGTCATTAAATGCTTGATTAGCGTTATGATTTTCTAGCAATTGAAAAAGTTGCTCAGCGTCTTTTTCAATTTTTTTCCAAAATTCAGCAGTGGTTTTTTTTAACAGGTACTGAGCCCCGCCGGCGTTTTTGTCATTTATTTCAACCATTGATTTGTTTATACCAATAATCCGGCACATTTCATTTAATATTTCTGCACCAGCCGTATCTTTGATATAATTTAAATCAAGGTATGAGCGGGTATCGGAGGCATACCAAACGTCGTTATGCATAAGCAAATCGAAATCAGGTAATTGGTTAAAGACTATATCCGAATCATGATAAAAAATCACTTCTTCTTTCAGTTCCGGATGTGTCTCAAAATGCCTGGCAATAATATGCGGACGAATAGAGGAGAGATATTGAGGATTAACCCTTTCATCCGGATAAATAAAGATTTGTGCCAAGCTGTTTTCTTTAATCCATTGCTCAAATTCCGAACTTAACCCTTTTTTGGGGTTATATCCAATTAGTATGTGTATAGATTCAGATTTAATACCAAGCGAGTGAAAATTAAATAATTGCAGTTGTAACTGCCAGAGAAAATAATAGTCATCGGGTTGGGCTGATAAATAAATCATTTTTCTAAAATAATTATTTTTATAGGTATTAATAGATATCGATATTGAAATAAGATGCTTGAAGAAATAAACATAATAGAATTTTCTGAAAGATTTGCATCGGGTAATGATCGCAGAAAATATCTTTCAGAAGATGGTGCTCATAAATTGATTATGCTGTATCTCAAAGCTATTAATATATTTTATAGCTGCCGCAAAGTAATGCTGAATTTGTCGTCAACCTGTGGAGAAACTCCACAGGTTGATAAAAGTTCAAGGTTTATTAAAGAGTTGATAATAAGATAATTAATGTATTGTATCTTTTCTGGCATCATTATGCTTACCTCCTTATAACAAATTGAAAAACTATGAAAAAGATAATCAGCATGATTGCTTTAGCAGCAATCTCTTTCGGAAGTGTATATGCTATTCCGCATCCTGTTAAATCAACAATGCAGACAGATACCACCAAGAAAAAGAAAACCAAACCAATGAAAAAGGATTCAACAGGCAAGAAGAAAGATTCAACGCTTGTAAAACAGAACTAATTATCTGTTTCATAAAGAGGCCGCCTTGGCCGCCTTATAATTTACATAAGGCGGCCTCTTTATGCATTATAAAATGCGGGAATGCAATAAGGTAACCGGGGTACAATTCTTCCCGGTTAATTACGTTCATACATACGCCTTCAATTCAGTAACTTTATTCAATGAAACCATTAATTTTAATCCCCGCGTTTATAATGCTGCTGGCATTTAGCTGTTCGGCACAAAAAAAAATTGCCGCTAAGGATGCGGCTATACATACCGGCGAAAGTGTAATGATCTGCGATAAGGTTTACAGCACCGAAGTGGTTTCTGGCTCAAATACAACGCTGTTATACCTTGGCAGTGAAACCGGGGAATATTTAACGGTAGTGGTTAAAGGACCCGAAAATCCAAAATTTAAATGGCACCCTGAAACTGATTTTAAAGGTAGGGCTGTTTGTGTAACCGGCAAGGTGGTTGATTATAAAGGTAAGTCGGCAATATATGTTACAGAACCCGCTCAACTAAAGTTAGATATGGTTGATAATGCGGTTCATCCGGCTTTAAAAGTGCAGCGCCAATAATTTGAACTGAATGCACGTTTTTTAAATGATAGGTGCATGCTGCAGGTTAGCTGTTATTAAGTTAAGAGGTCCCGTTTTAGAAATAAGTCGTAGGTGCAAAACGTCTGTAGAAAAAGGGTAACACAAATGTAATTCTCCCCCCAAAGCATGGTAGCCCCCTCTAAATCTCCCCCGGTAGGCTACCGTGTACCCACATCTTTTATTTCAATTAATTATAAAGAAAGGCTGCTCCGTTAGGAGCAAAATATTGGTAGAAAAATAGAAAAACAATCAATTTTCGCTCCATAGGTGCGAAACCTATTGAACTATCTTACCACGGATTTTCGTTAACCAGCCAAAAGGCGGAATAGGTGTTGTACCTCCGGCACAAAAAATATTTCTTGGCATTTTTCTACCAATATTGAACCCCGCATGGGTTTTATAAAAACTTGTGGGTACACGGTAGCCTAGCGGGGAGGATTATTCACGGTTGTTTGTTTTTTATGGGCGTTCATGAAGGCGTTGCCGTTTAGGTGGGGCTATTGGGTGTTGCCCTGTGGCTTGTTATAGCCAGCGTTCCCTTAACTTTAGCAGCAGCATAACACACACCGCCAAAAAGATCTTTAAATGTCCCCGTTCTTCCGCATCCAGGCTACAACTGCTTTGATCTCGCCATAACTATAGTTATCCCCCAAAACCTCTTTTATAGGCGCCAGTTTTTCGGCCCCGTAGCTTTCAACTATATCTTTAATGGCGGGGATCTTTTCCTGTTTTACCAGCTCGGTCACCTCCATTTCGCCTTTATATATGTAAAAGCTTAAATGGCCTTCAATAGTGGTTGGCGCTAACCCGCGCTGCGTGGCGATCTCGCTGATAGGTTTCCCAGCCCGGTATAAGGTAAAACTTTCCTTTGCCGTATCTGATGATCTGTTGCTTCCCGTTTTAGCTTTGCGTTCACGCTTGGGCACTTTGTTTTTTATTTTGGATGACAGTCCATTTTTTGCGCTGTAATCCTTAATCGGAAGCAAAAACTCCCTGCCATAACGGGCCAGTTTTATATCACCAAAACCGGAGATCAGCCGCAACTCATCCAGGCTTTGGGGCAGGTAGGTGGCCATTTCCTGCAGGCTGGCGTCAGACAGGATAATATACGGAGGCACATTTTCATGTTGCGCAATATCCCGCCTTATGCTTCTCAACTCGTTTAGCAAGGCAGCTTCAAATGGAAGGGCCTCTATTGCGGGTTGATGTTCTTCAATAGTTTGCGATGCAACCAGCTCAACCTTTTCCAGTCCTTTTAGTACCGCTTCGCTTTTTGGCGTGAGCTTTAAAACCGGGTACATATCGTCAGTTACCTGTAAATAACCCATGGCGGTTAGCTCACGCAGGTAACGCTGCCATTCCGGTTTACTGATATCGGCGCCTATGCCATAGGTTTTAAGTTGCTTATGCTCTTCGCGGATCTTTTCGCTTCGCGATCCTCTTAAAAAATCAACCACGTAAGCACCGCCAAAACGTTCTTTAAGCCGGGATACTGCCGATAGCGCTTTCTGAGCAATCAGCGTTGCATCAAATTTGGTGAACTCAGTTAAACAAAAATCGCATGAGCCGCAATTTGCTGGAAAATCTTCGTCAAAATATTTGAGTAAAAATTGCCGGCGACAGGCATGCAGTTGGCAGTAATTCACCATGTCATCCAGCTTTTTAAGCATGATGCGGCTTTGATCCGGGTTATCCTCAACCATGGCAAACTGTTTCAGTTTTATTGCGTCGCCCGGCGAGAAGAGCAGCATAGCGTCTGACGGTAACCCATCCCTGCCTGCACGGCCCGTTTCCTGGTAATAGCCTTCAATATTTTTTGGCAGATCCATATGCACCACGTAGCGCACGTTCGATTTATTGATGCCCATGCCAAAGGCTATGGTAGCAACAATTATCCGTACGTCATCTCGCAAAAAAGCTTCCTGCGTACGGGCCTTAACGTCATTTTGTAAACCGGCATGATAAGCTTCCGCTAAAAAGCCTTCTTCCTTCAAGTCGGCGGCCAGGCTCTCGGTTGATTTCCGCGACAGGCAATAAATAATGCCTGAATCCTCTTTCCGTTCATCCAAAAAAGTAAGCAACTGGTTAAAACTGTTTCTTTTTGGGATAACGCGGTATGTAATATTCTCACGGTTAAATGAGGAGATAAATACCTCCGGATCCTTAAGGTTCAGCTTTTCAAGGATATCTTTTTTGGTAAGTTTATCGGCTGTGGCGGTAAGCGCAATAACCGGCACAGTTGGAAATTCAGTCTTCAGACCGGCAAGCATCAAATACTCGGGCCTGAAATCATGCCCCCAGTGCGAAATGCAATGCGCCTCGTCTATAGCAATAAGTGCAACAGGCAGAGATTTTAAAAAGTCCATCAGCTTGCTTTCTTTCCCAAACAAACGCTCAGGGGCAAGGTACAGCAGCTTTATCTGGTTGTTTTTTAGCCGGGTGCTTATTTCTATTTGTTCCTGTGTAGATTGGCTTGAATTAATAAACGCCGCCGGGATGCCGTTAACATTCAGGGCATCAACCTGGTCCTTCATCAATGCAATAAGCGGCGAGATCACAATGGTTAAACCATCCAGCAGTACAGCAGGCAGCTGGTAACATAGAGATTTACCACCACCTGTAGGCATTAGCGTAAGCACATCCTTCTTATCTAAAATATGCTGGATAATTGTTTCCTGCTGATGCCTGAACGCGCTGTATCCAAAATATTTTTGCAGTGCCTGTATGGGTGTCATTATGATTTGATTTTGTCCGGGGCCTTGATTTTTTTCGAATTTAAGAATTTTCAATTGTTTTTGCTAAAATTTTTAGGAAAATGAAATTCTGCCCCTTCTTTAACTAGCATAGTTCCAGTTCAAACAAATTAATTTTATATTAGCCTTTACTTAATCCACATCCATGATAAAAAAGCTACTCCTGTCATTTATAATATTAGGTTCTTTCTGTACTGCCTTTGCGCAGGGAATCCAATCGCCTGAAAAGTTTTTAGGTTATAAATTAGGGGAGCAATTTACCCCACATTATAAAATTGTAGAATATTTTAAATACATAGCCCAGGCGTCGAAAAATGTAAAGCTGGTTCAGTACGGCTCAACTAACGAAGGCCGGCCTCTTTTAGCCATGTTCATTGCATCAGACGAGAACATAGGCCGGCTTGAAGAGATCCGTCAGAACAATTTGAAGCTTGCCGGATTAAATATAGGTGCAGCAGGTAGTGGCAATAACAATAGCTTGAAAACGGCTGCTATTAATGCAACTGCACCTTCCTCAAACCAACCCGTGATCTGCTGGTTAAGCTACAACGTACATGGAAATGAGCCTGCATCCTCGGAGGCTTCCATGTGGACTTTGTATGATATAGTTGATCTGGCAAACACACGCACACAACCCTGGTTAAAAAACACGGTAGTGGTTATTGACCCCTGCTTAAACCCTGATGGACGCGATCGTTATGTGAATTTTTATAATTCGGTTAAAGGCGATAAGCCCGATGCCAACCCGTTTGCCCGCGAACATGCCGAACCATGGCCGGGAGGCAGGATAAACCATTATTATTTCGATTTGAACCGCGATTGGGCATGGCAAACGCAAAAAGAAACACAGGCCCGCCTGGCATTATTTAATCAATGGCTGCCCGAGGTACATGTTGATTACCACGAGCAGGGCTATAATTCACCTTACTACTTTGCCCCGGCAGCCGAACCCTTTCACAAGGTGATTACCTCATGGCAGCGCGAAATGCAAACAATCATCGGTAAAAACAATGCAAAATATTTTGATCAGAATGGCTGGTTGTATTTTACCAAACAGGAATTTGATCTTTTATATCCATCATATGGCGATACTTACCCTATCTACAATGGCTCAATAGGGATGACGTATGAACAAGGCGGAATAAGCGCTGGGCTTGCCGTACTTACCCGTAGTGGCGATACATTAACGCTGGTACAAAGGGTTGCACATCATCATTCAACCAGTTTAAGCACCATTGAATCGGCATCGGCATATTCATTAAAGCTTTTGGATGAGTTTAAAAGGTTTTATGATAACAGCAGAGCCAATCCTCCCGGCGAATACAAAACATACGTTATTGAAAATGATAACGTAGATAAGGTAAATGCACTGGCCAAACTCCTCGACAGGAATGGCATTCAATATGGCTTCGGCTTAAAAAATAATGTTACCGGGTATAATTATACTACCAACAAAACCGAACAGTACACCATTGGCCCCAATGATTTGGTGATAAATGCCTACCAGTCAAAGTCAGTATTATTAAATGTATTGCTCGAGCCCAAAACCTTTGTGGCCGACTCAAACACTTATGACATAACAGCATGGTCGCTCCCTTATGTTTACGGCTTAAAGGCTTACGCTTTAAAAGAATCGTTAAAACCGGCTGCTGCAACATTCGGCGCTTCAAAACCGCAGGTGCTGGTTAACACGCATGCTTATGCTTATGTATCAACCTGGCAATCGGTTAATGATGTAAAGTTTTTGGCAACGCTGCTAAAAAGCGGGATTAAAGTACGTTATTCCGAACGGCCTTTCCAGGCAGCCGGCAAAAAGTTTGCAGCCGGGTCGTTACTGGTAACCAGAGCAGGGAATGACCGTGGCGATTTTGATGAAACCGTTGCCCGCATAGCTACAGATCTTAACCAGGATCTTACCCCCCTAACATCAGGCTTTGTTGAAAAGGGATATGATTTAGGGTCGGATGTTATAAAGTATATCCGCCAGCCCCGGGTTATGCTTGCAGCAGGTGATGATGTAAACTCAGAAGCGATGGGCGAAGTATGGCACTTTTTTGAACAACAGATAGGCTACCCCATTACACTGGTAAGGTACAAGGACCTGAGCAGGGCCAGGCTTGCCGACTTTGATGTTGCCATATTTCCTGACGGTGAGTATGATGGTTTTCCATCCGATAAACTGATAAGCTGGATCCACGATGGCGGTAAGCTGATAGCTATCCAGAATGCGGTAGCGCAATTGGTTGATAAAAAAGGATTTTTGATAAAGAAAAAAGAGGAAAAGAAAGAGGATAAGGCCGACATAAAAAGTAAGGACTTGCCTATATTATTATATGATTCCCGCGACCGCGACGCCCTGCGCTCAAGCGTACCGGGCGCTATTTATAAATTGAACCTTGATAACACGCACCCGCTCGGTTTTGGCTTGCCTAATTACTATTACTCTATAAAGTTGAGCGATGATATTTATGATTTTTTGGGTGATGAGGGCTGGAATGTGGGTACGGTTAAAAAGGACGGGCTTGTATCAGGCTTTGTAGGGCAAAAAAGTAAAGAGAAAATTAAAGATGGCCTGCTGCTTGGTGTCCAGTCAATGGGCCGTGGCTCTGTAATATACATGGTTGATGATCCTATATTCCGCAGCTTCTGGGAAAACGGTAAGCTATTATTAAGCAATGCTGTATTTATGGTAGGGCAGTAGGGGAAAGTTGGCCGTGGGCAGTTGCCAGTTTGCAGTGTCATACTCACTGCAAACTGCTTGCTTTTTTAAACTGTCCACTGCTTACTGCCAACTTTCTACTAATTTCCCTTCACCCTTCCTTTTTCGTCATCGGCGCCGCTTTGGTGCTGGCGTACCTTTATTTTATTGTTACCAAAGTTGTAAGTAAATGTTAAACGGGTAATCCGGCTTTCATTTTTTTGTTTGATGTCCAGGTTATTGCTTTGGTAATAGCTGGTAACATCATTACGGCGGGTATTGAAGATATCGCTCATTGAAAGTTTGATATTTGCCTTTTTGTTGGCAAATGAATGACTGATACCCGCATCTGTTGCATATTGTGGTTTGATGTTGAAAATGCCGTAAGTCATTGCTGAATTGTAATAGTTTGACAGTTCAGCTTTCCAGCCTTTGGCTATCATAAAAGTTTGTGTGGTCCGGATTTGATAGGCAGCTTTGCCATTATCAAGTTTACCTCCTAAAAGTGTATCCGTTTTAAACTTCAGGTAAAACCCGGTAACGTTAACATTGCCTTCCCACCATTTGGCTATGGTATAAGGTGCGTACAGGTTTACATTATAGTTGTTCTGGCTTTGTAAATTTAAATTTGTTTGGTAAGTGGCCTTGCTTTTTGGGTCAGTTAACAAGATCTGGGTTATTGCGCCTGATGTATGGCTATAGCCCAATGTTAATGTAATTGATTTATTATAAGTGTAATTAAACTCAAAGTTATTAGTGTATTGCGGATTTAAGAAAGGGTTACCTTTTTGATAAGTATATTGGTCAAGGTAATATACAAATGGGTTAAGGTCATCATATCCCGGCCTGTCAATACGGCGGCTGTAAGATAATCCCATTTCATTTTTATCATTAAGGGTTTGATTTATAAAAACACTGGGGAAAAGATCAAAATAATGGCGTTTAACAACCCGATTGTTAGTGATCGAATTACCAATTGAGCTGGTGTACTCTCCCCTTAGCCCTGTCTGTATTGAAAAGTTTTTATAATTCTGGCTCAGGTTTGCATAAACGGCATCAACTTTTTCGGTATAAACAAACCTGTTTGTAAGCGTGGTATCATTTATAAAACTGCCGTTTACCTGTTTCTGTGCCTGTAAATTATTGTCGGTTTTTACATCGCTCAGTTTAAAGCCGGTTTCCAGCTTAAGTATTTTATTAATAGGATAAGTGTAATCAACTTTAGCGGTACGGATAGTAATAACCGATGGCGTTTGATTGCGTAAAAATACAGGCGGCGCCATTGTGCTGCCATCAGGTAAATAAAAATAGGTATCGTAATGAGCGGCTGAGTTGTTTTTAAATTTCGAATAATCCAAATCAACGGCAAGTTCCTGGCCGGCTGTATCTATCTTATACCGGTCATTAAGGTTAAGGGCAATGTTATTATAGGTTTGGTTAATTTGCGACGTTGTGGTTTGGTAGGAATTTACAACATTTGGCTGTGTGCTTATGTATGTCTTATTAGCATTATCGTCCTGTTCCTTATTAAAGTATCCATTCACTAAAAAGCCAATAGTGTTTTTGCTGCTGATGTCATAATCGGCGCCTAAGCGATAACTGTTATTATGGTTATCATTCGGAATTGACGAGAACTGGTTAAAATAGGTTTTGGCCCCTGTGCTGTCAGTAACAATTCTTTTAATATTCAGGGTGTGTTCACGTTTACGGTCATCATGACTAAATGAGCCAAACACATTTAAATTACCTTCTTTATGATTCAATGTTAAAGTGCCGTTATCCTTAAAAGTAGAACCATAACCTGCTCCAAGTGTTACGCTGCCGTTGGTACCGCTTTGCTTGTTCTTTTTAAGCTTGATATTTATAATACCTGAATTACCCGCTGCATCGTATTTGGCAGAAGGATTGGTAATGATCTCGATAGACTGAATAGTAGTTCCATCGGTCGACCGAAGCAACGTAGCCAGCTGGGTTGAAGTAAGATAAGTAAGCTTATCATTTATCATTACTGTAACACCTTGTTTTCCTTTTATGCTGATGTTATCATCCTTATCAACAGAAACACCGGGTGCGCGTTCCAGTATTTCAAGAGCGGTATTACCTGCTGCAATTACACTGTTTTCAACGTTCATCACGGTGCGGTCAATCTTATGTTCAATCAGCGGTTTTGACGCTGTTATGGTAACTGCATTTAAAGCATGACTGGCCTGTTGCATTTTTAACCCTGGTACAGTAACAATTGAGCCATCAGTTACGCTAAAAGGTTTGCTGGCAGTTTTTTCATATCCTACAACGCTAGCCTTAATAATATAGGTACCGGTGTTTATATGATCAAAGGCGTAAGTGCCGGCATCATTGCTCAATGTACCTTTAACTACTGATGAGTCGGCGGCATTAAGAAGGGATACCGTTGCGTAATCCATTGGTTTACCTTTTTCATCAAGCAGCGCGCCTGTGATTTTGGCTGATGATTTTGACGGTTGCGCATATCCCAGGGATATCCCTGCAATGGCAAACAGTATTATGGTTAATATTTTTATGGCGATGGGTCTCATGGTTTGTTAATTTTAAGGCAATAACTTGCCCATTAAAGAATGTTGTTCTTTTTAAAAATTTGTTTGTTAAGTTTTTGAATTCCCCGGTTATTTACCAGGCAGTGGCTGATGTATTAGAATGTATATTTTATTTGCTTCATATGTTTTAGTTGTTGTAAGGCAATAAAACTCCCATAAGGATTTTTGACCTATTTTAATTGGCAGCTTATTTGGGCCGCCGGTTAGTGCTTTAAATTTGTTTTAGTTATTTGTAAGATGCAAAAAGAGGGTGCAAGGTTACAGCTAAACCTGATTTTTTGGTCAATGGGCGGATTTCATCGGTAAGCAGCCAATTTTTATCGGTCAACGGTTTTAGTTCGCAGTTTTCAGCAGGCAGAAAAAAAATTGGCAGTTTTCAGAAAACAGTTTGCAGATATAATTCTCCAATAACTGCCTGCCGCAAACTGCCAATTGCCAATTGCTAACTTTTTTACTGCCTACTGCGCGCTATCTTTCTTAACACTGTCTTTTCTAACACTATCCTTTTTAGCTGTAACAATGGTATCAACTTTACATTGTAGCCCGTTGTCAGTCATGTTAAAAATTGAAGAAGTAGCTTTATTGTCCGTTTTGTTTAAATTACGGCAATCATATAAATTAACGTCCTGTAAATAATTGTCAAGCTTTTGGTCAATTATAACTTTAGCGTTTAAAGGCAATTTTAAGGTTAGCACCACCTCTTCGGCGTGCCATAACGCATTTGGCCTTTTACGCAGGGTATAATCAAACTTTAAAACGGTGTCCTGCTGTGCAAATATATAAGAGGTGTTGCGGGCGTTAAATAAAGCTGCTTCATAGTTGCCGCCGTTAGCCCTGAACGATTCTTCAAGCACTGGATGATTAACATCGCTTTTTTCAATATATAAGGTAACGCTGCGTGGCTCGCTATGAAAGCCATTGTAATTTTCATCGGTAACTACCATGTTGCGGAAATGGTTTTTAATATCAAGCCGTACGCTGTCATCGTGCGAAAAATATTTTATATCGTTCAGTTTCAGGTAATAGGTGTTGTTTTTTGTAAGCTTTAAATTAACGGTCTCGGTAAAGCTGGCCTGCTCCCTGAAACCCGAAGCAATCTTAGTGGCATAAAATATAAGCATACCCAATGAGCATAGCCACAATACTAATAAAACAGTACCTGTTGATCTGCCAATGCTGCCTACATTAAATATCCCTTTAATGGTTGCCAGTATAATGGTTATAAGGGGTATTAAAGCGGTAAGGAAGCCAGCTGTTAAAACGTTATCAGCAAGCTCGCTTGAAGCCATTCGGAATGGGAGTATATGGTCGCCAAATTCAGCACCAAACCCTATTGTGCCTACAAAAACCACCACCAGGAAAATAGCAGCGGCAAAAGCGGCCAGCAATATAGCTACGCCCAGCAGTTTTATAAACACCCTGCCTGCTCCGTTAAAAAAGATCCCCAGGTGATGAAAAAAATCGCCCACAAAGTCGCGTGCCTTATATACAAATGGCCTGGCCTCATGGCCAAAATTTGAAAGGTTTTGGCGAACAGAACTTAATTCATCTTCCAAATTCTTTTTAAAGCCCTGAAGATTTTGTTTTTCGCCTTTCATGGCCATTTTATCGGCGCGGCTCACTGCTTTGGGCACAACAATCCATAATATAATGTATAGCAAAAAACCGGTACCGCCTACCGGTGTAAATAATGCAAAGGCAAGCCTTATCCAAACAGCGTCAATATTAAAGTAATTGGCAATTCCGGAGCATACGCCTGCAACCAAATGATCGTCAGGGTCGCGGAATAGCCTGCGGCCTTCAGTATTATAAGCATTAGTTGTAGTGTGACTATTGTTTTCACCTTCGGCGCTTTCAAAGTCAGCAACGCTTCCCATTTGTTCAACAATGCTGTTAACATCCTGTTCAACAATAACCTGCTTGTTTTCTTTTTCAAGGGCCTCGCTAAACATTTCGGCAATGCGGTTTTCAATATCGGTTGTTATCTCAAGGCTATCAGCCGAGTTTGAGAAATGACGTTTTACATCCGTCATGTAGTTTTTTAAGATCTCGTAGGCATCTTCCTCGATGTGAAATACGATGCCGTTTATATTTATAATGATAGTTTTGTTCATGATGATAATAATTTCAGGTTTTTTTATTTTCTGTTCCCAATAGCTGTTTGTACAGCAAATAATAGTTCCTCCCAGGTCTTATCCAGTTGCTCCAGCACACTTCTGCCTTCGTCTGATAGGATATAATACTTTCTTGGTGGCCCTGATGTTGACTCAACCCAATTGTAGGTAAGCAGGCCATTGTTTTTTAAACGGGTAAGCAAAGGATACAGAGTACCCTCAACTACAAGCAATTGGGCTTTTTTTAGCTCAGCTATTATATCTGATGCATATGTTTCGCCCTTTGCTATTATGGAAAGAATGCAATACTCCAGTATCCCTTTCCGCATTTGGGTTTGTGTGTTTTCAACAATCATACTACAAAGATATATGTTTTAAATTGTATTATGCAATACATAGTACTAAAAATATTTCATTTATACTTAAAGTGCGATTTTTTTCAAAAAAAAGCAATGTTTTTTAAGATTTCCCTTGACAATTTGATAATGTAACACTACTTTTAACATTAATTAACTATTAACTGATCTTATTATTAACGAAATGAAAAAACTTTTACTAGTAAGTTTGTGTTTCCTGATGTTATGTATAACACAGGCTTTTGCACAAAATCGAACAATTACTGGTACAGTTACTTCAAAGGATGACGGTTTGCCGCTTCCTGGGGTAAGTGTTACAGTACCTGGAACTCAAGTTGGTACTCAAACCAACGATTATGGTAAGTTTACCATCAAGGTGCCGGCATCGGCAAAATCACTAGCATTTACATTTGTAGGCTTTAAAAAAATAACCGCTACAATTGGTGCAACTGACCTTATTAATGCCTCACTTGAGGCAAACGCAAATGAGTTGAAAGAAGTTGTGGTAACCGGTGGTTACGGCATTAAACAATCAGTTCGTTCAACTTCAAATTCGGCACAGGTTGTAACGGCTACTGAATTGAACACTGTTCGCCAGCCTAACATCAACAACGCCTTAGCAGGTAAGGTTGCGGGTGTTCAGGTTCGCAGCCAGTCGGCTGCTGCATTGGGCCGTAACACTGAAGTAAGGCTTCGCGGTGCGTCAGGCTTTGGTTCAGGCTCAGGCGCACTTTACGTGGTTGACGGTACTGTGCTGCCAAACTCTGATGATGTGAATCTTGACGACATTGAAAGCGTTACTGTATTACAGGGTGCTGCTGCTGCTGCCTTATTAGGTTCGCAAGGTGCTAACGGTGCTATCATTATCACTACCAGCAAAGCTAAAAAGAACGGCGGCCTTGGTATTGATCTGAAATTAGGCGCAACCTGGGATAAAGCTTATATATTGCCACAATACCAAAATACTTATGGTGGCGGTGCGGATGCAAACTTTGAACAATATGTTTGGAAAGCAGGCGATCCTGATGCATGGAAATCTTTAAGCGGTAAATACTATCCCGATTATTCAGATGATAGCAGCTGGGGCCCTAAAATGGTTGGACAGGAATATATTCCATGGTATGCATGGTACCCTGGTACAAAATATACCGGTAAAACTGCTTCATGGACTCCACAGCCTACCAATTCAAGAGATTTCTTTCAAACAGGAGTGCTGCTTGATAACAGCATAACGTTTAACAAGGCAGGTGATGATTACAGCTTTAAATTGTCATATGGTAACGTTTATCAAAAAGGTGTTATTCCAGAGCAGAGTCTGAAAAGAAATACTTTAAACATTAACTATAACTATGATCTGAGCAAACATTTTTCATTTAGCGCAAACGTTAATTATGTTAATCAGAAAATTCATGGTCAGCTTAATGACGGGTACGGAAACCAAAGCTCTGGTTCATTTAACCAATGGTTTCACCGGGATCTTGACATGGGAATCATGAAAGAGCTTAGTGGCTTACAATATGCTCCCGGCGAATATGCAACCTGGAACCATAATGATCCCGGTACCTGGAACCCGGATAACCCCACTGCTTTTTATGGAGCAAACTATTGGTATAACTTTTATACTTATCAGAAGTTGTTAAACTATAATACCAACCGCGACCGCCTTTATGGAAATATCGCATTTACTTATAAAGTTAATAACGATTTAAGCTTCAAAGCAACATATCGTAAACAACAGGTTACCAGCTGGACAGAAAATATAATTCCTACTGAACTGGAAACCAGCGCTGTACAAACAGGTGTTTTTGGCAACTATTATACACAAAGCACTTATTCAAATCGTGAGAACTACGAGTTTTTAGCTACTTATGGCAAAACCTTTAAAGATTTTAGAATTGATGCCAACTTAGGTACTGACTCATTTAATTGGACTTACAAAGATATTTCAATACAGACTTCTACCAACTCAAATCCCTCAACTATTGCAGGTTTATTAATTCCTGACCTTTATACAGTTAACAACGGTGCTACCGCACCCAACCTTATAAACTCCAGGACATCTGAAAAATATAATGCTGTTTTAGGTCGTTTGGCTTTAAGCTGGAAAAATATGATCTTCCTCGATGGATCAGTACGTAACGATTGGTTCTCAACATTACCGCAGGCAAATAATGACGTGTTGTCAAAATCATTCGGTTTGTCATTTGTATTCAGCGACCTGCTGAAAGATAAAACGCCTTGGTTAAGCTATGGTAAACTGAGGGCCACCTATGGTCAGATCCCTAAAGCTTTAGGTACAAGCAACGAAACTTTTGGAGCTTACAGGTATCCCGGGCTTTCATATGGTGTTAATACCACTACTTATAACGGGCAATTGCTGATGAATACGCCTGACGCATATGTTGATCCTCAGATCCATGGTTCAGTTGTAACTCAAAAGGAGCTTGGCGCTGATTTTAGATTCTTAAATGACAGGATTGGATTAGGCGGTACTTATTTCTGGGGAGATGAAAGAGGGATCCCTCAAAATATCACTGTTAACGGCGCCAGCGGGTTCAATACCATATTAACCAACTTTGGTTTGGTTACCAAAAAAGGTATCGATATCCAGGCTTATGGCTACCCTGTAAGAAGCACAAACTTCTCATGGAACATTAGCTTAAGCTACGAAAACCTGTTGCAGGATAAAGTAGTTGAGGTAAGTAAAAAATATAAGGTTACGCAAGTGGTTGTATCCGGTGGTGGCAATACATTTAGTAACCTGCCGGTATTGGTTCAAAAAGAAGGAATGGCCTGGGGACAGTTATTCGGCGGCGGTATCCTTCGTAATGCTTCCGGCGTACCTATCCTGGATGATAATGGTTTCTACAAAAACAATCCTTCTGTTTATTTTGGTAGTGTATTACCTAAGCATACAGGTGGTGTTCAAAATACATTCACTTTCCTGAAAGACTGGTCACTTAACTTTAATATCGACTATCAGTTTGGTGGTAAATTTGCTTCATTGTCTGACGCATTTGGCTCATTCAGCGGGTTAACTGCGCGTACTGCTGCCTTAAATGATAAAGGGAACCCTGTTCGTGATGCTCCTGCTGATGGCGGTGGTATTCACATGGTTGGTGTTGACGCAAACGGTAAGCCGGTAAGCACGTATGTAGATGCCCAGGCGTATTATCACAATGTTTTCAACGCCAAAACTACTGATGAGTTTATCTACGATCTTAGTTTCATAAAATTACGTGAAGTTGGTTTGAGTTACCGTCTTCCTGTTAAGAAATGGGGCTTAGGCAGCGCAATAAAGAGTGCTTCAATACAGATAGATGCTCATGATCTTTGGCTGATTTATGCTAAAACAAAAGATTTTGATCCATCACAGATCAGTGCAGTACAGGGCGAATCAGGACAGTTACCAGGAACAAGAGGTTTTGGATTTAACCTGAGAGTTGGCTTCTGAGAATCTGGAGTAGTTTAAAAAAATTAAATTAGATAGATAAGAAAATGAAAAAGATATATATATACGCACTTGCATCGCTGGCCTTATGGGGAGCTGCTAGCTGTAAAAAACCGAATGACTTTGGGAGCACGAACGTTGACCCCAAGGCCGTAAATATACCTATACCCGCTGCGTTGTTTGCAAACGCAATAAATAGCTTTGGGCCTTATGTAACAACCAATACCTATTCAATTGGGCCTGGTGCATATGCCCAGTATTTTTCTGAAACACAATATCCCGGAACATCACTATATAACCTTCCGCAGGTTGATTTTACCGGTGTTTATAATGGGCCATTGTATGATTTGCAGAATGTTATTAACCTTAACCAAAGCAAAAATAGCGTAGCAGCAGCTAAAATACTTCAATCATACTACTTTTGGATTCTTACCGATAGTTTTGGCGACCTTCCATACAGCCAGGCGCTACAAGGTATTAAGTCAATTAACCCGGTTTATGACAAACAGGAAGACATCTACAAAGGGTTATTAAACACGCTTACTGCTGCAATCGCGTCAATGGATGGCGGATCAGTTCCAGGAGATTTATGTTACGGTGGTGATGCTGCTTCGTGGAAAAGAATGGCCAATTCGTTAAAACTGCTTATTTCTTTACAGGCATCAAAGGCAGCTGACAATGATTTTGCAAAAGCCGCATTTGTTCAGGCAACAAGCGATGCAGCTGGTCTGATCACTGATAATTCGCAAAACTTTAAATTAAGCTTGCCTGGTGGTACAAGTAACTATAACTCTCCATGGTATAATTTGTACAATGGCAGAACTGACTGGGCTGAAAGTAAAACCATGACTGATATGACTGCTTCTTTAAATGATGGCAGAACTGTTCCGTTCGGTGGTTCGTTTACTGACCCAAACCAGGTGAAGGGTGGTACAATAACTTCAAATGTTGGTGTGCCAAACGGATATGACCGTGCTAAAACAATCGCCTTTACTTCGGCTAATCCGGGTTGGGCACTTGTTTTACGTGCCGATTACCGTACGCAGGCTTCAAGTATTGTTGCCCTGAGCGCGGCCGAGGTTTTACTGGCTTTAACGGAAGGTGCTAACATTGGCTGGATTCCGAATACTGCTATGTTAAGTAATTATCAAAAAGGTATCCAACTGTCATTTGAGCAATGGGGCGTTGCAGATCCTGCAGCATCTTATTACACTAATGCTAACGTTGTAATAAGCATAGGCGGGGCAAACAATGCAAAGAACATTGCAACTCAACAGTGGATAGCCGCTTATCCCGATGGTCACTATGGTTGGGATATATGGCGTAAAACAGGTTTTCCTGTGCTTAGCCCTGCGCCCGAAGCAACAAACTCTTCAAAACAGATTGTTAGAAGGTTTGTATATAACACAAATGAATATACCACCAACGAGGCAAACGTAAGAGCTGCTGTGGCACGTGAAAAAGGCCCCAATGCAGGAACAGATTCTCAGGATAACACAGTATGGTGGGACCCTGGACGGTAATAGAGATCATATATAATATTTTATATAAACAATAATATTGTAACACGTCATGATCAGGGTTCTGCGAATGAAGCCTGATCATGATAAGTTAAACATTAAATAATTAACGAAATGAAAAAGAAATTTTTACAATATTTGTTCCTGACCTGCTCGGTAATGGTGCTTTTAAGCGCTTGCCGTAAGGATCGGATAAAAACCACTGAAACGCTTCAATCTGGTAAGACATTTGTATGGGTTACTGAAGCTCCGGTAAAAAATCAATTTTTTGATGTATTTACCGATATTAAAACAGTAAACATGTTTGTAATACGCAGAGACGCTGCGAGCAACGCTGATTTACAAAAAGCTGGAACAGTTACGCTTACTGCTTTACCGCAAAGCTATTTGGATGGGCTGGGTTCTGGGTATACATCACTGATCGGTACAAATATCTATACTTTGCCAACAGCAGCAGATATTGCTTCTGGGGGTGCTTTTACGGGGTCAGAGGGGATAACACAAACGGCCACTGGTTTTACAATTAATTTTGCTCCTGGCGAATTTGCCAAAAACGTATTCTTTTTTGTTGATGGCAGCAAAGTTGACCTTTCAAAACAATATGCTGCTGCTTATGCTATAACGAATTTTGGTGGCTTTACGAAAAAGGTGGGTACTGATACGATACTTTCTACAGTAGCTATCAAAAATAAATATGATGGCAACTATGATGTGACAGGTAGCTATACTGATGCAGCCAACGCTGCGTATACAGGTATTTATCCATACAACGTAGATTTGCAAACCATATCTGCAACAGCAAACGATGTATACAACAAAACATTTGCAACGTATGGATTTGTATTTAATACTGGTAGTGGGAACAGCGAATATGGAAGTTGGGCACCGCAATTTGCTTTTGATCCTGCAACAAATAAAGTTATTTCTGTGGTTAATCATTACGGGCAGGGCTCAGGGGCACACAGTCGGTCAGCTAAGCTTGACCCATCTGGTGAAAACGCATATGACCCCGGTACAAAAACTATAAAAGTTAAATACATAATGGTAAGCGACGGCACTGACAGATGTCATTTTGATGAAACCTATACTTATAAAGGTTCACGATAGTTAGCTTAGGTTAAAATTAATTTAAGAGCCGCTTCATTTTAGGAGCGGCTTTTTTATGGCCCACCAGAAACAAGATTTTATAGATAACAATAATTAATTAAATAATTCCGTTATGACTTATATTCAGTTGTTTATACCCTTTATCGTTTTCTTATATCCTGTATCATATTTCTCACAAAATATATACCAATCGCTATGAAAAATATTTGCTTTATTCTTCTGGTTTTCTTTGGTGGAACAAAATCTTTTAGCCAAACTATTTCGATAAGCGGAACAGTGAAGGACGCCCAGGGACAACCCGTGCCAGTGGCCTTTGTGCGGGATGCACAGCATTATTATGCAACCTATGCCGATTCATCAGGCGCCTTTACACTGAAGGCCGATCCGGCTTCATCGCTTATTGCCATAGCCCTGGGATATACTGATACAAAAGTAGCTATTGAAAATAAAGGAACCATTAACATAGTAATGGCCAAAGGCACCTCATCATCTGATAATAGTTCCGGCATTTCGGGAAACACTGGGAACTCTTCTAACAATCTGATGTTTGTTAACAGGCAGAATTTAGTAGCCCAGGTAGGGAGCTCCCAGGTTGCTAAAGCCGGCTTTAACCAGGAACCTACAAAAGGCAGTCCCTATATGTTTGTAAACTGGGTGCAGGGTTTTGCTGTAAGTAAAGGTGATTCCCTGTTATTTGATTTAAATAGTCTATATAACTATGATAAAATGAGCGGCGACCTGTTGTTTACACGGGATAAGAATGTTATTATGCAGGTTAACAAACAGCAGGTAAAATATTTTTCCTTATCGGACGGGAAATTATACCCACATGTTTTTGAAAGTGCACCCGCAATAAGTAAGAAACCTTTTGTTGAATTGTTGGTAAATACATCAAAGTATAAGGTTTATAAGATAACCGACACCCGGCTGGAAAGGGCTAACTTTCATTCCGATGGCGTGATCGAAACAGGCAACAGGTATGATGAGTACCAGGATGTTGTCCATTATTATTTTGTGAAATTGCCTGACGGGGCCGCAAAGCAATTCTCATTAAAATGGAAGGCTATAAAGGAGCTTTTTGCCGGGGATGCGGATAAGTTTTTAGCCAGCCATAATTCGTTGGATATTAATGACGATTACCTGCGTGAGCTTAACCTTAAGCTGCCTCAATAGCATGGCCATTACTTGTTACTGATAAAATTGTTTAACTTTTATCGGTTTGTAACGTTTTTTTTACTTTTTAAGAAAGAATAATTCCTTGTTCACCATCCTTCTCTTGGCTTTTTAAGCTTTAAAATTTTATCTTTAAAACTTAAAGATTTAAGAAAAATTATATGAAATTTATTACTACTATAGGCTTGCTTGTGCTTACAAACACAATTGCTTTTAGCCAGGTTATATCCGTAAGCGGCACGGTAAATAATCAAAAAGGGCAGCCGATTCCATTTGCCTTTGTGCGGGATGTTAATCATAACTATGCAACCTATGCTGATTCAGCAGGAACTTTTATGCTTAAGGCAGATCCGGCTTCCTCCCTGCAGGTAGTTGCCCTTAGTTATAAAACCACAGAAGTGAAAACCGAAAATAAAACCAAAGTTGATATTGTAATGCCGACCGGAGCGGCTGATGGAGCATCTATTTCAACTACTAAAACGGACGGCGCAAATTCAGGCATTCCCATTATATCCACCAGACAGCAGCTGCTTAGCGGAAGCATGATTTCAGCGCCTGGTGGTGGATCGACTGTGCTTACCGTGAAATCCGGTTTTAATCAGGAAGAAACCAGGGGGAGCAGGTATCTTTTTAATGGTTGGGTGCCCGGGTTTGGGATCACCAAAAAAGACTCTGTTGTAAACGAGATAACCAATGTGTATAATTATGATAAAATAAACGGTAACCTGATCTATACAAATGACGGCAAATCAACTGCTGGTGTGTCTCCACTGCAAATCAACTCTTTTAATCTGTATGATAAAAACGGAAAAGCACACACTTTTGAAAGCGCCCCTGAAATAAATAACAAGCCCTTTGTTGAGGTTTTGTTAAGTACACCTAAATATAAAATTTATAAAAAGATTGACTCAAAACTTCAACGTGCCGATTTCCATACAGATGGCGTATTAGAGATGGGGCATAGATATGACGAATATATAGATGTTGAGCGTTATGTATTTATAAATAAAGCAGATAGCAAACCACAATCAATTTCACTTAAAAAGAGCACGCTTAAGAAATTATTAGCTGGCGATGCCGATACATTTATTGCCTCACAGGGATCAAGAGATGTTGATGAGGAATATGTGAAGGATTTAGGAAGTAGCTTGAGTAAATAACGTATTTCCATAATCGTGAAACAAAAGGAGCTGCTTTATTTTAAGGCAGCTCCTTTTGTTTATAACTAACTGATAGCCTATTTCTTATCTACGCTGTATCTGCCCGGCCCAACAAATAATAACCCGGCAAACATAATAGCGTCCTCAATAGCATGTGACGCATCCATCAAACCACCACCGGCGCCAATTTGTGATAAAGCAGCTACCACCAGGTTTATGAGGAGTAAGATACAAACAGGCCGGAATGCAAGTCCCAGTATCAGTAAAAAGCCCCCAAAGGTTTCTGTTGCCGCACATAAAAAGCCCCAAACCGCGGGGAGAAAATGAATGCCAATATACTTCGTTGAGCCGCCTAATTGTTCCCACATAGAAACACCGCCAAGTAATTTGGGATACCCGTGAAAAATGAACATTATACCCAGCCCAACCCTGATGATAAGCAGGCCAAAATTTTTATAGTTACCAAGTTTGCCAAATAGTGCCATATTGTAAAGATTAGTTGTTCTTAGTTCGGAAGATTTAATGGAGAAACAAATTTAAGTGCTTAAATTTTGATTAGTATATTAAGGGTAAAAAATATTTACTTCTTGATCCGTCACCGATAAACTTAGCATTTTACCTAATACCAGGCTGCAATTATCAGTTACATGCCCCGCCGGGAAATCAAAGCATACCGGGTAATTATACTCATTTGCCACATCCATAACAATTTCGGGTATGGTTTGTCCAAAGGGGATGTCGTTATCTTTTATATCAGTAAATCCGCCAACAATCAAGCCTTTAAGATGCTGCAGTTTTCCGGCGCGTTTAAGTGTCCGCAGCATTCGGTCAACGGCGTATAAATACTCTCCTATATCTTCAATAAATAATATTTTACCCGTATAATCCATATCTGAAACCGAGCCTGATGCAGAAAGAAGGATAGACAGGTTGCCGCCTATTAATAAACCCTGACCTTCACCATTGCGGTTTAAAGCATTTGGTTTAAGCTGATAGCGGATCTCCTCGCCAAACAGGGCTTTTCTTAAAGTATCCAATGAACGTGCCGATGCATCAGGAATGGTCATAGGCATTTGCCCATGAATGCTGGGTGCATTAAAATTGGCGAACAAATGGGCATGCAGTAAAGTAATATCGCTAAAGCCAATTACCCACTTCGGGGTTTGAGCAAACCGGCCAAAATCAACCAGGTCAATCATCCGGACTGTTCCGTATCCGCCGCGGGCGGCAATAATAGCCTTAATGCCATCATCGTCAATAAAACGCTGCAGATCCTTTGCCCTGAAGGCATCATCACCGGCAAATTGATGGTATGAAGCATTAACGGTATCGCCCAAAACAACCTCCAATCCCCATGATTGCAGCAGCTTTATGGCATCCGTCATAGGGTTTGGCAGCTTTTTAGCCGGGCAGGTAATTGCAATTTTATCACCGGCCTTTAAGGGGGAAGGAAGTCCGAAAGTCCGGAAGTCGGGAAGTCCGGAAGAAGCTGCGTTTGGTGGGTTATCTATCATTAAGTTTCAATCAAAAAGAAAATGCAAGTTATACATTATGCCTAAGCCCTGAAAGGGCGAAATACGCCAGCGCAGGTCGAAGGCCTGCAATGGGTTTCAATTGTACGCCCAATAAATCGTCTTTCGGACTTTACTGACTTTTCCGACTTCCGGACTAAAAAAAGTATCTTTGCCAAATAATGTCGAAGCTTAATAAATTTAAACGGTTTACAGTTACTTCAGCGCTGCCATATGCCAATGGTCCGCTGCATATAGGGCACCTGGCCGGCGCATATTTGCCTGCCGATATTTTTGTACGTTACCTGCGCCTTAAACATAAGGATGTGGTATACATTTGCGGATCAGACGAGCATGGCGCCGCCATAACCATAAAAGCCAAAAAGGAAAATACTACCCCGCAGGCTATAATTGATAAATACCACAACCAGATAAAAAACAGCTTTGAAGAGTTCGGGATCTCATTTGATATTTATCACCGTACTTCATCGCCAATTCATCATGACCTTTCGCAGGAGTTTTTTCTGAACCTGTATGAAAAGGATGAGTTTATAGAAAAATTTTCGGAACAATACTTTGATGAAGATTACCAGCAATTTTTAGCCGACCGGTATATCATCGGTACCTGCCCTAATTGCAGCAATCCAAATGCCTATGGCGATCAGTGCGAAAATTGTGGTACATCATTAAACCCAACCGACCTGATAAACCCGGTATCAACCTTAAGCGGAAAGCCGCCAATATTAAAGCTCACCAAACACTGGTTCCTGCCGCTTGATAAGTACCAGCCATGGCTTGAAAAATGGATTGACACCAAGGAAGGCGACTGGAAGGTAAATGTATTCGGTCAATGCAAATCGTGGCTTAAATCAGGCCTGCAACCACGCTCCATGACCCGCGACCTCGACTGGGGTATCGATGTGCCATTGGAAGAAGCCAAAGGCAAGAAGCTTTATGTGTGGATGGATGCGCCGATAGGCTATATTTCGGCTACCAAACAATGGGCTTTGGATAATGGAAAAGACTGGAAACTTTACTGGAAAAAACAGGAGAATGAGGCTGATGAAGCTTGTTTGCTCCATTTTATCGGTAAGGATAATATTGTGTTCCATTGTATTATTTTTCCATCCATATTGCATGCGCACGGCGAATATATCCTGCCGCAAAACGTGCCTGCCAACGAGTTTTTAAACCTGGAGGGCGACAAGCTTTCCACCTCGCGGAACCATGCGGTTTGGCTGCATGAATATTTGGAAGAATTCCCCGGCAAGCAGGATGAACTGCGTTATGTGCTAACCTCCATACTTCCCGAAACAAGCGACAGCGAGTTTACCTGGAAAGATTACCAGGCCCGTGTAAATAACGAGCTGGTGGCTATTTTAGGCAACTATGTGAACCGGGTGATGATACTGATGCACAAATTTTATGAGGGTAAGATAGAAAGCGAAGCCGGAAAAATTGTGCTTACCGATAAACACCTTGATGCAGAGCTTAGCCGTTTTTATGACGAGATAGAAGTTAACCTAGAAGCCTACAAATTCAGGCAAGCGCTGCAAAGTGTAATGGACATTGCCCGTTTAGGCAACCGTTACCTCACCGAGAACGAGCCCTGGAAAACTATAAAAACCAGCCCGGAGCAAGCTAAAGAAGTATTGCATAACAGTTTAATATTGATAGGCCACTTAGCAACCTGCCTGCAGCCGTTTTTACCTGCTACGGTTAAAAAGATAGTGGGGATGCTTAACCTTCCTTTCAGTGCAGTTGCCTTTGACAAGGAGATGGCATTTGAGAACGGGCACCAGCTTAACCCGTCTGCATTGTTGTTTGAGAAGGTAGAGGACGAGGTGATAGATGCACAAATTCAAAAACTGCTGGATAAAAAAGCCGCCACCGCGCCACCTCAACCAACTATTGTACCGGCAAAAGAGAATATTACTTTTGAATCATTTGCCGCAATGGACATTCGCACAGGCACCATTTTAACCGCCGAAAAAGTAGCCAAAACCAAAAAGCTGCTGAAGCTGAGCATTGACACAGGGATTGACGTACGTACCATCGTGTCAGGCATTGCTGAATATTTTGAACCCGAAGCCATCATAGGCAAAAAGGTAAGCATATTGGTAAACCTGGAGCCAAGGGAAATAAAAGGCATCCTGTCGCAGGGCATGATCCTGATGGCAGAGAATGCCGATGGCAAGCTAAGCTTTGTTTCGCCTGCGGATGAGATGCATAATGGATCAGTGGTGAGATGATTTTTTGATGAGCAGATGTGCGAATATGCAGATGTGCGGATGAAGCACAAATGGTTTTGACAAATCATCTATAATTCGCACCTTTGCAGAATTCTGAATTTGCACATCCACGCATTTGCACATTCACAACAGGTCTCGTAGTTCAACGGATAGAATAGGAGTTTCCTAAACTCTAGATATGAGTTCGATTCTCGTCGGGACCACAAAAACCGCAGCTTTCCTGCACGGAAGCTGCGGTTTTTCGTTAAGGGGAAAATAATACGGTTGGATCAATAAGCGAGTTTCAGCCGAAGTGAGTGAATATTATGTCGGAAAATATTAACTTTATATTGTTTGATTTTTAAGAGTTACAGAGTTTTCATAACATCGAAAACGCGAAGAAACTAATAATTCCGCATAATTAATGGCATGTTCGTATTAACGTAAATTATATGTGAACCAATTTCTATCGTGTGTTGCTTTAAGATAAATTATTAATTTACCACCATAACCCTTATCACAATGAATCATCTGTTAAAGAAATCTATTACGTACATTATTATAGCTAGTATAGGATGCGTATTCCTTTCTTGTTCAAAAAGTAAAACTAGCCCATCCTTGTCTATATCATCCATTAGTACAAATACTGGAGCTTACAATACATCTGTAGTAATCTACGGCACAGGATTCAGTACTGTTAAATCGGAAGATAAAGTTAGCTTCAATGGCAAACAAGCTACTATAACTGCTGCAAGTGGTACCAGTTTAACTGCGACAGTCCCATTGGGAGCGGGCACTGGAAATGTATCGGTGACCGTAAATGGAAATAGTACAATTGGTCCCGTTTTTAATTATGTTCTTTCGTATGTTGTCAGCACATTTGCGGGGAACGGGACTAAAGGAAATCAGGATGGCTCTGCCACCAATGCGTCTTTTTATACCCCATCGGGTCTTGCGTTTGATAAGGCCGGTAACCTATTTGTGACTGACGAGTATTACGGACTCGTTCGCAAAATTGACCCTGCGGGTGCAGTAACAACTTTTGCTGGTGGAGCAGGAGGGCCGAAGAAGGATGGAACAGGAACATCAGCCTCATTCGGTGATTTAACCGCTATCACCTTTGACTCTTCAGGCAATATTTTTGTGAGTGATTATGAAGGTTTAATAAGTAAAATAACTCCGGGTGCTGTAGCCACTACATTTATAAACGGAGAATTTGTTCCAGGCTATAGTTTTGAATATCCTTCTGGTTTAGCAATTGATGCTTCGGGGAATTTATACGTGTCTATTTATAGGATGAATCAGATACATAAGATAACGCCCGGTGGGGTTGTGACTAATTTCGCGGGTAGTGGCGCTCCTGGCTCTCTCGATGGTAAACCAGGAAATTTTTGGGAGCCTGCTGGTTTGGTGTTCGACCCGTCAGGTCTGTTATGTGTCGCGGATTTCAACAATAATAAGATCCGATCTGTTGACCTGTTAGGTACAGTCTCAACAATTGCGGCCTTTTTTCATTTTAACAATCCTAACGGTTTAGCTGTAGATTCTAAAGGTAATATATATGTGTCGGGTAATAACGAGATAGTTGTTATAAGCGCTGATCATCAGCATGTAAATACAATCGCAGGAACTGTTGATGCAGGATCTAACAATGGCGATGGTAAAGTAGCAACGTTTAACAATCCTACTGGTTTAGCTGTCGATGCCTCGGGCAACATATATGTTGCTGATACAGGTAATAATACAATTCGAAAAATTGCACTTCAGTAATGGTTTAAGTATTCATAAAAGTTAATTGACGATATCTTCCAAATCCGCCGCACAACGCAAATCACCCATAAAAGAGTTCGAGTTTTGTATTGCCGGGACCACTAAATGCCCCCCTTGGGAACAACATGGGAAGACTGTTAAAAACCCTTTAGATAAAAATCTGAGGGTTTTTTTGTTGAGATAGTTTTTATCTTTACTTCAGGCTTAAATCCCAATCATCAATGATGTTTTTCAAAAAACCATTCGATTACGAAAAAATGCTTCTTAAATATATAGATGAAGACTTTTCACTTTTCGCTTGTAGCAAAGACGCACCTCAACGTAATGTTTTAAATAAATTTGAGAAACGATATAAAATCAAGTTACCCAATGATTTTAAGGATTATTCACTTTCGCCATTAGGTGGACTTAGCATTGAAGTTAAAGAGGATATTTGGCCTCGACCTAAACAGTTAGAAGTTGGTCCATTTTGGTCTTTTCTTTATGGATTGGAAGTTTTTGGATTTGCAGCTGATATACCAGAATGGATGGATATTAATATTCAAACAGACGCCTTTACAAAGCAAGCTACTAACGATTATATTCCCTTCATGAAAGTCATTGGAGACGCTGATGTATATTGTTTTAATAAAAAGGGTAGAATTTATAGATGGGATCATGAACTTGACATCTTTAATAAAGTGGATAAGTTGTTTATCGAATTATTGGAATATGAAACTGCGGAATTAAGAAGTCGAAAAGACAAAAAAATCCAGACACTTAACCTCTAAAGAATGTCTCAGAATCGTAATCACAATCCTTCAAACCCGCCGCACAATGCAAATCAGCCATAAAAGAGTTCGAGTTTTGTAGTCTAAGGACCACTTAAGGAAATATTCTTAACAGAATGTTTCTTTTTTTGTGCATTCAACTATTTGATTAATAGTCGATTATTCTATTTTTCATGTCGTAAAAATGGTGTTCGACACTTTCTGAAGCGATTAAAATTTGAAGTCTCCTTTTCTGAAAATGTGCCTTTTTGTGGTTTAAACGACGATTTGGGAGTTTGATTCTCACCGCGTTTTTTTATTCATAACTTATTTGAATTTCGATGTTTTTAAATGTCTTGGCAAGTAAATAGAGAAAGTTTAATATTACTTTGGCCTGCTCTCCGTTTGTTTGAATTCCATTTCGGTTTAATATTTTGATAGCTTGATTAACTGAATCTTTTTTATGTTAAAAAGCCTTAGGGCTTTTATAAATCTGTTGTTGCATTTTATTGATTGTAGAGTTAAAATTAATAAGGGTGACGCCGTTTCAATCCCTAATGCAAAAATTCTACCCTATTGTAATTTGGCTTGCCGGCACTTTTTTATGCTGGCTCCAACTCCGGTAACGCCGGCACAGTTCCAAGCCTGTCAAAACGCAAAAGCTTAAGCCGCCTGAAACTTGTGATATTGAAAGCTTCGAATTCGACACTCGCCTTTTTCCCTGATAAATAAGCAAAAATTGCATCCTCGTTATCGAGGAGTTCATCGACGGCCTGGTTCAAAATGTTCGGCGTAATTTTCAACCGGGAGGCCATTTGTTCTGCATTTGGTATAGGATCTTTTGCACTGGTAAGGATATCCATCACACTATTTGCGATCCACGAACTCAATATTTTTGGCCTCGGATTAGTAATTCTTTTTCTCGACGGATGTTTTTCGGATGACCCCTGCCGTCCTTTGATTTCATGTCCTTCGCCCGTTAGTTTCTCAAAAATTCTGCTCCTGCCGACATCATCCCGATCAAAAAGAACGTTAATATCGTCGTCCCAAGCATAGCCTTTTTTTCCCGACGTCCTATTCCTTACCGTTATCTCTCTAAAACTTGTTGGTGGTAAATAAGAGGTCCATACCATATCCTGGTAAAATTTGTCGACAACCCTTTCTGCGATACTGTCAGGCTGAATGAGGCTCCCCATCGATTCAAGGACCGATTTCATCCCTGGCAGAAACATACAGGGCGACGACATTTGCCAACTATAAGGAACGAGTTCATTAAAATGACTTGCTGCAAGAACCGAAAGTGCAACAACGTCCGGCGTCTCGTTACCGAGCATTCGCGACAAATTTGCCACCACCGTACGAAATAATTGCTCTTGCCCGGTTTGGTTACTTTTGAAATATGCGTAAGCCGCTAACAGACCCAAAATCGGATTTTCCCATTTGCCGATAGCCAGCGTCTCCAGTACAGCGGGTGGTAAATAATAAATTCCGTTATTGAATTTTTGGAGTATTCCCTCAATATCGTACAAGCTATTGGTATCCGGATTATAAAGGCTATTGTATTCAACATTGCGCATGGCCACGAAAAGCGATTTAAAAATGGGTCCGTTGCCGAAAGTTATGAAACATTGGGTTTGCCAATTCGCAAACACCGTGATCGGAATTTCCCTTGCCGGCAGCGATGGCTTAGCCGGGCTGCTTTTATCCGCCTTTCTGCCACTGTAATTAAGGTAATAGGTACCCGGTTGAAGTTTGATATTAAATAGCAAGTACCCGGAATCCTTCACATCTTCTTTGATATCTTTGCCCGCAAGCAGGCAAATAGGCCTTCGCATTTGATCCAGCAACCTGAAATTTTTTCCCAGCGATTCCTTAGAAGGGTTTAGTGTTTTGAATGTTACATCGTCCGGATAGCGAAAAAAAAGAAAAATGGATTCTTTTGCTGAATTATTGCCCTTCACGGTTGTGGGCACGGAATAATTCATCTTGGCTGTCTCACTATAATATTCGTGCGTATTGCCCAAACCGGTCGCTAATGCTGACGAAGAAGTCGCATCCAGCGTAAGCATTTCATTGGTATCCTGGGTTAGCTTGATGTATTTTTCGGTCATCGTGTCATTCAATACCATCACGAGTTTATAAAGACCTTTGGGTAATGTACCCTCGATCTTTCCATACCCTTTGAGAACGGTATCCAGGTTGCCGTTGTACAGCGTCAAATGCGAAAAATCTGCTAATACACCTGAAGCTGTTGCCGTAAACCGATATATTTCGTTAGAAGTCATAGCTTTTTTCATCTAGTGTACCGTCAATCTTAAAATTCATTGTTTGGTTTGTATCGAGATTGTTGATCTCATATAAACCTTTTTTTAACGGAAATGGCCCGGCCGATTGCCCGGCAATAACGACCTGATCATATATTGGCTGCAAGTCTGAGTTTAGTATCTCAACCCTCCCGGCAGTTTGGAAATTAAAAGTAACTGCCGTGATCCTCGGTGCTACGCCTTTTTTGATATATACCTGGTCCATTGTAATCCCGGCACCGTTGAATTGATGGGTTACCGTCTGTACCTGCTGGTCGGCTTGCGCAAGTTCCGCTGTTTTCAACTGGGTGAAATTAATCAGACTGTTAACCGTAATATTTCCGTCTGCATCTGCCGCCCCGCCATTTAACCCGCCCACAAGCGCCTGTGAAAAGTAGCCCCTGACCGTAGAACTCATGTCCTTGTCCGGTGCCTCATTTGCCGGATTATCGAAATCCGATGCATACAATACCAGGCTGGTCACCCCGTCACCCCGTGGCTTCGCAAGGCCTAATGTTGGTGGCAACGCGATAGCGTTGATCAGTCTGTCCCTGCAGCAATCCAGGAAGAAATAGATTTCTTCAAAAAAATCTGAGCCAACCGTATAGTTGAGGTATTCCTTTGACGAAATGGATTTATTTCGGAAACGCGTCGTCCAACTCGGGAGACATAACCCGTTGGAGTTCCAGTCGATGCCGATGCCGTGCCCGGCGAAGAAAAAATAGAGACGCCTTTTTTGATTGCCATCACTGATAATTTCATCCAATGCAGCATCGATCAGGTCCTGAGTTGGAATAAAGGGATTTTTTCCGGCCAGTATGAACTTACAATTGCCCTCGGGCACATCGCCGCCTGACGGGTTGATGAGCCATTTCTGAAACTCTTGCGCATCCGAAATCGGGCCATTTAAAGTGGGCAGCTCCTGGTATTCGTTAATACCGACGATTATAGCGAAATCTCTGTCGTTCGGCATACCTTCAATGATTGAGCATGTAAACAATACTGTCCATTGTAAGGAACTTCTTATCGTGGAAGTCACCATGCTTTTTAGCTGTACATTGTAGTCCCGGCAAGGCGTTGTCATCCGTCACTGCATAAACGATCCTGTCAGACGCCAGGGCCATGAAGTCGATATTTGCCAGCAAGTCAGGGTCAGTATCGTACGGCGGGTCTTTGAGCAAATAACGCTGCATGCCCAATATGTATGCGTCAAATTCATCTTTTTCCAGGATGCCCGAGATCATATAGAGCAAAGAGCGTGTATAGATCAAGGGTACGCACCGGTCCTGCGATTCATAAAAGTCACTCATGGTAAACATGCGAAAGCGGTCGAAAGAATTTCTATTGCTCCCGATCGTGCCTGCAAATAAATCGGAGCGGCATGCAGGGGCCATGAAAATAATATTCCGGACACGCGCATTGATGCCCATGTTTAAATATTCCCGCATAAAGAAGCAAATAGCAATCGCGCCGGCGGAATGACCGACGAGGTCAATCGTTACGCCGGGATTTGCGTCAGCATAAGATTTCAATCCATTGAGCAAATACCTTCCCGCATGCTGGTTCAGCCCTGAGGTGCCAGCAGGGTCCTCAAGCCACATCATCTCCCCTTTGGTCTTCATAAATCCCCACAATGCGGTTCCAACATCGGCAACATATATTTCCCTCAATATCTCCTCCATCACCGTCGGATAGAATCCATGATCACGTTTGTTAACGAACCGCTTGATCACTTTGAAGATAATAGTTACGGCCGATTTGATGATTTTTGCAAGTGATAATATACTCCTGGCACCAGGTTGAGGGACATTGATAACTTTATCCTTATTGATCAAATTAAGCTGCAATGGCGTCAAACGGTCAATAAGCTGGTTATTGAACTCGTCATCATCGCCGATCTCGGTTTCGAAACTGACTTCAATTTCGTCCGTCAGGTACCTATCATTGCCGGTAGTGACATTAACTGACCTCGTGCCGGAGTTGATGGTATAATTGTCGAAAGGCGCTTCTTTCTGCAGTTCCAATCGTATTTCTTCATCGGAAAGATTGCCTACGCCACGCTTGCCCACCACAGAATCAACATCGATACCCAATTTAGAGCCCGCCACCTTAATGATCTTCTCCAGCAACTTTTTAAAAAAATCGGTACTTGCGATATTTCCAAGGTTTTGTTCAATTGTTTCAAGCAAATCGGTTTCCCATATAAATGATATCGGGTGGACATCCGTGCCCGTTGTAAGTTGATCAGTTATCAATATGGCTGAAGCCATCGCATTTTCTTCACCGACAAGTCCACCATGGAAATACAGGAGAATTTTCTTTTGATTTTTTTGCTGCAGATCCGCGAAAATCTGGTCCACGTCCGCAGGCGTGGAATCATAGGCCGGGTTGCCGGATGGGTTAAAAGTGCCATTGGCACCAACATCAATGTAATTTAGCTTGGATAGTGACATGGTTTGGGTATATAATCCGTTAAATGTGGTTGACGGAAGTTAATTTTCTCTAAATTAAGACTTTAAAAATATCCTGCAAAGGGTGTTTTTACGGTATTTTCAATTAATTAACGAGGAACCAGCGCGGCTCTGAAATTTAGTTTTTCGTTGATTTAGCACCCTTAAATCAGGGCAACTACTATTTTCCATCGAAACGGGTAAAAAGCGCAGCTAGGGTCTGGCCAGGTTTCCTCTTTGGAGTAAGCAAAAAGACTACGGCATAACAGACTCGCTCGTTGCTCGCTTAGCCGGCCTCCGGCACTTATTCCGTTTCCTTTTTGCCATGCGTCCGGCCTTTCCTATGGCTTTCTTTTCCTCTTTTTCTTTTGAAAAATACTCGGAAAAAAAGACAACGAACGGTATTACTCCTCCCTTTAATATTATGTTAAGTAAAAAACACGAAAAAACTACGACAATCTTGTCAGGGATATGCGGTTTTGCAACTAAAACATTGTAAATCAATCAAGTTAAAATTGTCGGGCCACCCCTTAATTATTAACTAATCGTTCGGGTTGCTTAAAGAATTTGTAAAGCCGGGACCACGGATAAAAGCAATTAAAACAGAAAAAAACCTGCAAATAAAATATTTGCAGGCTTTTTTCTTTTTAAAAAGAGAGTAAGTTTCTGGCTTTTCCTATATAATAAGGTGAGTAATTCAGGAGTTCAATTCAACAATTACAAAGTGATCAAATGCGAATTAAATACACAATCCTACTTGTATTTATTTTTCAGGTCGGCACTATGTTTTTTGAAAAACTTTACCACGCTGTCAACATGGTCTTTGTCGTGAATATTAAAGCTGCTCCAATGCCCCTTGAAAGACCCGCCCTTTCCGTCGAGACCAAATAGTTGTTGTTTCTTTTCCAATTGCCATGCAAGCATCACCACGCCCGTTTGGAGATTTACCTGCGGATCGAAAATATTTTTCTTTTTTTCATCCAATAAAACCAGACTGTATTTCTCACTGTACCATTCCGCATTGTTATAACTCAACTGCAGCAGGCCCTCGCTCATGCCGCCACTCTTTTCCCTGAATTGAGCGCTGGGGTTAAACTGCGATTCTGGGACAGTCAATGATGATAGCAGTAAGGTCCAGAAGGCTATTTTTTCATTGTCGGATGTGGTTGGTTTAAAGAAATCCGGGTAAAGTAAATTTATATCATCCTGCGGAAGTTTTGAATTATCCAAAAAAATGGAGTGCTTAACTAATTCATCCGCAATAAACTTGTTCCAGGCCGGGTCCCATTTATAAAAACTATCATCTTTATGAGCTTTGTCCTCCACATAATTTTTCGAGGAATCTATGGTATAATACCTTCCCCTGTATTTTAATGAATCGGTAATTTCAGCAAAACTCAACGGTGTATTTTCCTTTTTTAACTCCAGCGAACGCATTTTTAAACTATCGCGGTCGGCCCTGGTTAACGACGCTATGGCATCGGATGTTAATTTCTTTAATTCGTCAAATGTAAGTTCACTAATTCTTTTGATGAATATGGATAATTTGCCGTCAGTTTCCGATCGCCCGACCTCAATTGTGCCGGGCGGCTGTTGAGCCGGCGCGGGAATTGCCCTCGAAACAAATAGTATGGCCAATAATATCTTCAAAAAGCACCGTTTTAATTGCTGCATATCATTGTGGGTTGTTTTTAGTGCACAAGTACATAGATAGTTTCTATTTTTTTAGGTAGTTTCTTTATGTCTTCTTTAGCTTTCTCGCTTTTTGTCTTTGCGTTTATCAATTGCTTTGTAAGGTCAAGCAACTTTGCTTTGCCTTCTTCTTTGCTTATTTTTCCGGCGTAAACATCGGCATCAACGTTGTTTGCCTCCTTGTCTATCAGGTCTTCCTCCTTTTTTACAAATTCAATGTCCTGGTAGTCCTGGCTAAGCTCCTGCACCAGGTCCCTGAACTGCTGTTCCTGTTTTTCACTTGAGTTGATGGCATTATCATTAACTTTTACCTGCAAGTCGCCGCCCTGCATGGCTATGGATGCCTGTTCGGCAAGTGAAAACATGTCTTCAGCACTGCCTTCTGAAGCTTTTGCAAGTATTGCAACGGTGCGCCTGATCGCGACAGTAGGTATCGCGGTAGCCCTTGTGTTGCGGGTGTCAGCAGCGAAGGCATAGAAAGCCCCGCCGCCATTCGGCGTGCTATTTAAATAACCACCATTTTGAACAGTATTTACTGTAGTTAAACTATAAGTTACGGATGACGTATTGGCGTTTGGGGTAATTAAATTTTTACGGACCTCTGCAGCCTGTTTTTCGGCATACGCTCTTGCCTGCCTTATCTCTTTTTCCGTAGGCTGGTGTACTACCGGGGTATTGTTAACCTGCTCATTCCGCTCCCTTGCTACATTTATGGTGCGGGTGAAGGCCGGCCGCTGGTTGCCCCTCCATTTATCCAATACCGAAAAATCAATCTGTGAAAATCCTGCACTGACAAACAAAAGTTGTATGGCCGCACTGATGCCCATTCCGAGGACGAGCTTTTTGCATGGGAGCATATATCTTAACTTCTTCATTCTCCAGGTATCTGTTGGTTTAATGATCTGAGTATTTTTTTAGCTTCACCTGCCTTTTCGCCATTTGGTTCAAGGGCAAGGTAAAATATTAGCTCCTGTGCAACAATTTTATTGTCGATGTTTGCGCCGGTATACTCTATGCAATAATAATTGCTGATGGTAACCTTATCGGTTTTAAGAATGCTGGCCAGGTTATAATGCACTTCCGCCCACCAAGGCACCCTGCGGGTAACATCTATCAGTTTTTGGATAGCATCGTACCAACTGCCATAAGGTTTTGTGGCTATCACATTCATCGCATCCTGGTATTCTCTTGCTACATCAGCAGGCGGCAAAGGTTTTAGTGGCAACCCATTATAAACATCAATTGCATGCCAGGCAATGCCGGTAACAATGCCTTCATTTTTACTTCTTTGGCTTTCGCTCTTGTCAAAAGCGTAATCCACCACCATATCCTCGCGGACTAACCGATGGAGCGCACTCCAATGGCTCAGCAGAGGGTAGTTCATTCCCTGGCCCTGCGCCAACCCGACAAGATGTGATATATCGCGCGCCAGCAGGTTGTATAAGTTTGCAGTTTGATGTCCGTCTGTCGCTATAGTATTGTCTTTTTCGGCCAATATAAGCGTGGATGAAAAATCATTGTTTATGTAGTTCAACGTATAATGCCATTCCCTGTAATAATCCAGCCACTCTTTTTCGTAGCCAAAATCGCTGTTTGCGGTATGCAGCTTTTCAATACCGTCTACCAAAACAGAATCAGCCTTCCGGTAATCGCCCAAAACTGCTAATGATATTCCCCATTCCATCTGCACCGGTGCGTCCATCATCCAGGCGTTTACTTTGTCGGCATTTATGGCATCCATAATGCGTTGGCCACACCAAACCACGTCCCTGTATTTGCCAGCGTCAAAACTGTAATGGCAAAACACCCGGGCATCTAACGGGGCAGGATCCAGCTGTACCATCTCCGAAAAGGCTTCCCACGCGCCCATGATATCGCCTTGTTTTTTAAGTGTTGTCGCTTTATCGTGCAGCTTATGTTCTTTATCAAGCAACTGGTAAAATACCTCACGTGGTGTTTGTGGCGGCGACGCTAACATTTTATTGTAACTATCATAGGCTGAATCAGTGGCACTTTGGGTTTGTGCAAAGAGGGATGGTACACCACAATTAAAGATCACGAAGGCGAGTGTTAGGAGTCTTTTTGTCATCTGATTACACTTGGATTCAATTTGCGATCCCAATTCAATATTTGTTTGGCTATCAGTTTGTACCACGGAGGACTTGGTTTATTTTAATGTTAAATTTAATATATAAATACATGATCCTACCACCTTTTTAGAAAAGAAATATTTAACTCACTAAATGTATTTATATATGAAAACGTTCGTTTACCTGGTTTTTACCTGCTTCATTTCGACTGGTGCTTTCATGGGGGCGTTGTATTCCAAAACACCCCTCCAGTTATAGCGGTCGGCTTTGGGATCCTGGCGCTATTCCTGTGGGGCTTGAATCGCCGGATGAAGAAGAAGGCGGAACATCGTTTTGGTGCTCCAACAGCGTGGTGTTCTTCGCAACGAAAGGCCACCTGGAAAAGATCCGTAATTTATTTGCAGAGATACAACAGCAACCTTTACCATATTTAACAGCTTTGATTTGAGCAGTAAAGGGAAAATTATTCTTAAATGAACCTTTATTCTTATATCAAATTAAATAGCCGTAATTTTAAATACCCTGATTTTTTCCTGCCTCCGATAATTTTCCGGAAGGCGCTACCAATTTATTAAACCTGATAATTAATAAGAAAAAAATGGAACAGCAAACTAACCAGCCATCGCCTGAAAACATTATGAAAATTGGCACCGGCTTTTGGGCCTCAAAAATTCTTTTAACCGCAGTGAGTTTTCAATTATTCACCAAACTTGCTGAAAAGAAAACGATGAAAGCCAAAGATGTCAAAGACATTTTAGGGCTTAAATGCACAGACAGGAATATTTATGATTTTTTAGATGCTTTAACCGTGTTTGGCTTTTTAAAGCGTGAAGGTATTTTGGAAACCGCTATTTATTCAAATACCGTAGATACGGATACATTTTTAGATAAAAACAAACCATCATATATTGGAGGGATCCTTGAAATGATGAACAATCGTTTATATGGATTTTGGGGTAACCTGGGCGAGGGGCTGCTTACCGGGCTTCCGCAAAACGAAGCAAAAAGAAGCGAAGATTTTTTCGGTTTGATATACAATGACCCTGAAAAATTAAAGGAATTTACCAGTGCAATGAGCGGGATCCAAATGGGTAATTTTATAACCTTTGCTCAAAAATTTGATTTTACAAAATATAAAACGCTAATTGATGTAGGTGGTTCGGCCGGGTTGCTTTCACTTATGGTTGCAAAACATAATCCTCATATGCATTGTACAAGTTTTGACCTGCCGCCGGTTGAGCCTATTGCAAACGCTACCATACAGCAATTTGGGTTATCAGATCGTGTAAAAACCGCAAACGGCGACTTCTTCACTATGCCAATACCCAATGCAGACGTTGTTGTAATGGGAAATATCCTTCATGATTGGGACGAAGAAAATAAAATATCATTAATGAGAAAAGCTTATGCCACACTCCCTGCCAACGGGGTATTTGTGGCAATTGAAGGCATAATAGATGATGAAAGAAAGCAAAACGTTTTTGGTATGATGATGAGTTTGAATATGCTTATTGAAACAGGAACAGGGTTTGATTACACATTTGCCGACTTTAACAGGTGGGCAAATATTGCCGGGTTTAAATCAACCTCACTTCTTCCGTTAGCAGGGCCATCAAGCGCGGCAGTAGCATACAAATAAAACCGCCTAACATTGCTGTTGGCGAAAGGTACTGCCTGTAATGTTATTCTTAAGCGAGGTAATTTAACGGATAGAATGGGAGTTTCCTAAACTATAGATATGAGTTTGATTCTCGTCGGGAGCGCTGAAAGAAACACAGCAATGTGGTGCGCTTTGTAAATTATAATTTGAAGAACTTGCGTTATTGGTTAGTTAGACGTCAATTGCCAGTTCCGGCAGGAAGCAAAAGCACCATATTGAATCAAACATAGCTATGCGGGCCGTTAACTCCAAACTCTTACCTTATTTTTTCCTATCTTCCCTTCGACTTTAAGACCCATACTAACCTGACCATGATACAAACACAAACCCGCGATCTTTCCGGACAGCATAAACAAATTCCCCCTTTCGCGGAATGGCCCAATCTAACCTACAGTGCCCGCCTGCTGCCCGACGCTTTCGTGATCGATCTCCGGTTCGATACCGCTCCGTATTTCACCGAAGCCGGAACCGAAGGGCCTCCCATCGACACCGAAAAGGCCGCTATGGACCTTTACCGATATTCCGAAGCTGAAGACGCTCTTTCCCATTCGGGGCACCTGCTATTGGCAGTGCCGGATGTCGCGGCCTGGGACTCGGCCCACCACATCCTGTTTTTTGCCAGGGCCGTGCTGGATGCCTTCTACGCCATGCTCAACGACGGTAGTCGCCCTGAGCCCGTTACAAAGTCGATCAGCCTGCCTTCCGCCGCGCTGTCAAGCCAGCTCAAAGGGCTAAGGCCGCTCGCATTGTATCTTTGGGACAGGCCCTGGCGCCCGGATCCTTTCGGGCCGACGCCGACCAGGGGAAATCCAGGCTTTGAGTTGCCTTTCGACATAATTCCGGATGCAGAGCTCGAAGCATGGGTGACGACGTACGAAAACAAAACGCCCTATGTGAAGATGGGATACTCGGAGAACAACGGACGGAAAATACTATGGCTGGTGCCCTTTCGGACGATCGAAGACGGGTGCTCACTCTCTGGTCCTGCGTTTTTTGGGCTGCGGCCCTTATCGGCTGCTTTGCAGTCGAGGCCGGATGTGCCGGTGCGGCAATACGTGAGTGGACAATCGCTCTGGTCGCACGATACGGTCATCGGAAAGCGGTCAGTGAAGGACATCGACCTCAACGTCCTGGCCGGAAGCTTCGTCGAGGCGCTTGACAGGCATCCGTCTGATGCCGTCACTGCCGCGCGCCAGACCATTGCCAGCCAGCGTGCACGCCAGGAGCTCGCGACGCTTTTCACCGACACAGGACATGAAGCTCTGCTCGCACAAGCCCAATGGTGGTTGCAGGGGTGGCTTGAAGAAAAGTCTGGCCGTGCCAATACGCTGGTGGCCGTGCTCGTTGGGGAACTTGGTGGTGTCGAAGCTCCGGCGGGCATCGGACTGCTGGCGGAAGCCGTTCCGGTCAATGCCGGACAAATGCTTGCGGTGTCGCAGGGCTTTCTCAATTTCCGGGAAAACAAGACCTGGTTTATCTCTGCCTGCTCAGCTGATACTGCCGACCGTGCTGACCATAAGGCGCTGCCGCTTGAGTGCAGCATTCGGGTAACCGGGGCCGCCAATCCGTTTTACAGAGAAGGCGACATCCGCCTCTGCCATTCCGTTACATTGCCGACAGGCAGCGGGCCGCTGCTGAAAGCCAGCGTTCCCGTCCTGCTTCAAACCCTGCCCATGCCGGCAATCATCCTGCAACAGCAGGCGCTGGCTTCGGAAGGCGACGCTGCAGCCGATGCGGCAGCAAAACTGCTCGAATCACGACTGTGGGATTACCGCATCGCCTACGACCGCCAATCAGCCGTTCAGGACACCCTGATCGTGCGGCTCGATACCGGCAATACGGGTGCATCCGTAGTGAATGCTACGCCGAGGCCCGACCTCTTCGACGCCCTGGTCGAATTTTCGGAGGCCTATGCGCAGCTCCGCACCGACCTGGAACAGGAAGACGTGATGCCAGAGGCCCGCGAATCGTTCGACTGGCTGGCATTGAACGTATGCAATACCTGGATGTATCGCACCCAAATGATGAGGATGAAACAGCAGGCGTCGTATCGCATCGCGGAAGCCGAAGGAGAAGATGGCACATTGCGCGTCGCCATCACCGGGCCTGAAGGGCCGGGCGTGCCACAGCTGTTGCCGCGTTACGAAGGCTACACTGCCGAAAAGACAGGCGAAGACTGGAGGTTCCGTTCCGACTCCACACAGCGCTACCTGTCCTTTGCAGACCGCAACTGGCACTTGCGTAGCCTGGTTTTCGAAAAGCTGGATGTACTTGGGGTCGAAAGCGCCCGCGCCGAGCTAGCGCTCGAGCGCAACCTGCTGCCGGTTGACGGAAAGACACCGAACCCCGACTTCGCCCTTCGCACCGGGTTCATGGGCCCGGGTGCCGCCGCTGCGCCTTTCCTGGCCGCACCGGATCCGATCGACATATCGGGTTTCGGCCAAACGCTGGCCAAACGCATCGACGGGTTTTTCACCCGACTGTTCGGCGACACAACCGGTCGCTGGCTGCGGTTGACCGTCTCATATGGTTATGAAGTCGGACCCGGGATGCCGGTGATCATGCCGGTGTTGCTATTACCGAAAGAGGCTTATGCCACAGGGCTTGCCGCCAGGGTGGCCACCGCTATCGACGAATGGAAGCGACGCCACATGCCCGACGAGCCCCATAGCGGCGCGTTTTTCGAACTTGATCTGACCGTGTTCGGAGTTTTGGAGCAGAGGGGTGTTTTGAGGGTCAGAGGCTTGATGTCATTAATTTAACGTGAGTTCGACATAAGCAAATGGTCACCTCACCTCAACCCTTCTCCAACCGTGTTGAGGTGAAGCACAAGTTGTGTATCCACTCCGGCAAAGCGTTCCACTTTTGCACGTGGAACACCTGGAACGCTGTGAAACATGTTGATTATCAGATGATTCACTTTTTATCGGCGCATAAATAGCTGTAAGTGATTGATAGTCAGACACTATTATGCCGGCCTTATATCGAACTCACGTTAATTTAAGATTTATCGTATGAGCAGGCAATCATGTTGCCTAATTTGTATGAATTATAAATTTAATAGAAACTTGTGTCATTCTTGGCGTTCGTTTTTATCAAAGCATATAACGTCCTGTAAAATAGCTGTTTGCTAAGCAAGTTTAAGATTCGTCGGGACAACTATTTTAGGCAAGCTGGCAACTTTTATACCATTCAGTTTTCATTAAAAAGTATCGACAAGACTGTTTCGAGTTAATAAATTTAAGACAATCAATATAATTTATATTCCTTAATCTGTTTGGGATCAGAATAGTCGATCTTTCCGGGGTGGTTTCCAGATATATACCCCTCGACGTGTGGTTCCTTACTCTCGTTTATATCGAATACCGGCTGGTCGCCCTCTCTTGACATAACGATAGTCGTTTTGAAGCCACTTAATCGAGAATAAGCGGTTTCGAACGAACGATGTATTAACTGTACTTTGTCATCCGATAGGTGATGAATCCAACTAAGCATCCACCACAGACGCTCTTTGGCATGAGCAGGCGGGTCAAGCGTACAACGTTGGTCAAAGCATACCAAACCCGCAGCTCTTGATTCACGTCCCAACTGTACGATGGATTGCAATGTCTCGATGATCACTTGAAATTGATAATTTTTTACCGCAGAACAGCCTAAGTAACCTAATTCTTCCAAGCAACGATACATCATCTCCGAGGAACCATCTCTAATCGCCGCCTGCCCAATACGTTTGATATACATCGGATAGACAGGAAGATGTAATTTAAAAAATTCGTGCCCTTGTTCTGGCGGCGGGTCGTAAATGCCTTTTTGACAAAGTTGCCGATGAAGTGACAACACCAGAATAACCGCATCCCTATCTTTAGAAACCAGTTCTTCTGCAAAATCGGTAAGGATACCTGCTATGTTTTCAAATGGGTTCCGCGTTTGTAAGTATAGCAGCGCTTTTTCACGCAAATAATTACTGATGCTTAGGATCAATTCATTACGATGCACGGGATTATCAGATAGCTTTCCACTAAGCTTGACCAGATTACGAAAAGAATAACCAACCAATCGCTCGATCTTAAAACGAAAATCCATTTCTTTCACCATAGGATTTGCTAACATAGCATCGATTATCGTTCCATATGATCTCACAACTTCAACGTACATTAATACATCGCCATTCTTTAAAGCATGTTCAGCAATCATATTGGCCAGATGAAAAGGGTCGCCAGGTACCGTGACAGAATACTTATCGCCCCAATCGTGAGAAGGTGTCTCATCTCCTTTTGAAAAATTAAAACTCTCCTGTGTTATCAATTGCTGGTTTATGTCGTCTTTAAATCTTTGTAAAAATGAAAGCAGCTTTTTAGGACGTTTTGCCCGGTTTAACAGGAATACTGGGTTGCATTCTTCATAAGCGACTGTCCATAATAATAGAATATTGTAAGCAAGGAGCGGTATCGTAAACAAACTAATTTGGGGAACCAATGATTTATTAATGACCAGCCCGCCGATTGGAGCCAACGCTACGATCAGTGTTGCGTAGGTAAATATTAATTGTCGGGTACTTATTGAACGTAATAGAGATTTATAAGGTGAAAATGTATATTGTAAAAAAGAAAAACTTATCGAAAAGGTCGCTATTGTTAACGATATAGAAATAAATGAAGAATTGAAATTTTCTAATTCTACTGGTTTAAATAAAAAATAGATTAAAATGCCTATAGCAAGAAAAGGTATAGCAAGCAATATTTTAATAAGCGGTTTTCGCATAAGTTGTGAGACGGTTATGGTAACCGAAGTTAAGAAATCTACCTTAGTTTCGATATAAAAAAACACTAATCGTTGTATTTCGCATATGGTGGGAAAAATTATTTAAAAAGCCTTTAGATGAAAGTCTGAAGGCTTCCTGTTATATCACCCAATAAATCCCATATTTCCCCCATTTAAAATATTCCCCCAACTCAATCGTCTACATAGTGATATCTGTTTCATATATCATTATTAAAATGGCTAAAAGACTTCCCTTAATTATTCTTCTTTGGTTTTGTACCGACCTTTATTTTTACCAGGCTTTACACACTTTTACAGGTTCTGCTCATAATTTATGGGTCTATTGGGTTATTGATCTGGTATTAATGGCCGGCCTGGCCGCTGTGATTTTTGTACGGCGGGGTTCACAAGTACAGCAAAGGCTGATCACCTGGGTGATGGGGTTAATGCTGTTGGCGTTCATTCCACGCTTGTTTTCCGTGCCTGTTCTGCTGATCGAAGATTTTTCACGGCTGTTTCGGGGTTTTCCGCCAAGGCAACTTTGGGTGAGTGAACTGGCACTAAGTATCTCTGCAATACTGTTCCTGGTGGTACTGTTTGGTATTACACGCGGGAGGCATTTTTATCGCCTGCGGCGTGAGATCCTTTGGTTCCCGGATCTGCCGGAGGCCTTCGATGGCTTTACGATCACACAAATAACGGATGTTCACTCCGGTAGCTTTACCAATGCAGCAGGCGTACAGAAAGGGTTGGACCTGGTGAATGAGCAGCAAAGCGATGTCATTTTATTTACCGGTGACCTGGTTAATAACCGGGCTTCGGAAATGGATCAATGGATCCCGGCCTTTGCCGGGCTGAAGGCCCCGATGGGCAAGTTTTCTATCCTTGGGAATCATGATTACGGAGATTATATCCAATGGGAAAATGCCGGGGCAAAGTTGGCAAATCTGAACCGCTTAAAACAAGTTCATTCCGAGATCGGGTTCCGTTTGCTGCTGGACGAAGCGGTAACGCTCAAAAAAGATGATCAGTCTATTGTGCTTATCGGGGTGGAAAACTGGGGTAAAGGCGGCTTTCATCAGTATGGCGATCTAAAAAAGGCGACCGCGCACATAAGCGGTGATGCATTCAGGATCCTTATGTCGCACGACCCTTCACACTGGGAGGGCGTAACGCTGCAACATGAACAGCGAATCCATCTGACACTATCAGGGCATACTCATGGCATGCAATTCGGCATCGATTTTTTAGGATTTAAGTGGAGCCCTATCCAATATGTTTACAAGCAGTGGGCCGGGCTTTACCAGGATGCCGGAAGGTATTTGTATGTTAACCGCGGTTTTGGATTTTTAGGATTGAAAGGGCGAATCGGTATGTGGCCCGAAGTTGCGGCGATCACTTTAAAACGGGGCGCATTTTCCCGGGCCCGCGATTAGTAATGTTACGAACCCACTTCCGCGCCACTTCCTAAACCACAAAATGACCAGAGTATGCTAAGTATGGAATGCTATTCAAAAAGCCTTCAGATGAAAATCCGAAGGCTTTTTATTTTAATTCTTTTTACTTTCGTTACGTAGTTGTACCCCCATTAAAAGGCAAATGACAAATTATCCGGAAGTAAAAAATAAAGATTTAGTTGGTTCATATCCTGCTTTTGGAAAATCCGGCGGGGGATACGTTTGGGATGAAGTATTGGAATACCGGGTTTGGTGCCATCCACACGATGGCGCTCTTGATATTTATGAAGGAGACGATTATTATTATGCTTTTGACAGCTATGAAGGCGCCTTTGAATTTTCAGGAGAAAATGCAGGATCAGAGGAACCATTGGCTCTTATTTTGCAAGAGGAGTATATAGATGAGGCTGAGCCGGGCAATTATATCCATGTTAAAGAGCAAAGAGTAACGGAATGGCCAGTTGAGTTTCTTAGTCGCCCGAAAAGAAATCAAAATACTATCCCAGACTTTTTCTCGCCAAATGCTCCTGATAATAGATTGCAAATATTACGGGGATTAGCTTGAAATATCGGCAATTAAAAACTATACCAAATTATCCTCTAAACCCGCTGCATTTTATAAATCAACCATAAAAGGGGTAGGGTTTTGTATTCTAAAGGCCACTAAAACGCCGGTAATTGACCATAAATAATACGTTTTTTGAATCGAAATCCTGCCAATCTTCAAATGTGATATAGGTCACACAGCTCCCTGAAATTTTCTGCCGAACTTTGTTGTGTAGTTTGATGTTTTAAGTACCCAAAGCAACATCAACCGGATTAGTCAATAAAAAAGGCACAATAAATTATCATAAAAATGAAGACAATAAATAAGACCATCCCTATGCCCGCCCTCGGGTTTGGCACCCTGATCCCCGATGCGGCGGTGACGATAAGTGCTACCAGGGACGCACTGGAAGCTGGATTCCGACACTTCGATTGTGCTGAACGATATCGAAACGAGAGCGAGGTAGGAGAGGCGTTACAGGCAGGCCTTGCCGATTTAGGAATTGCACGCGAAGAGATCTTTGTTACTACGAAGCTATGGAACACAAATCATAGGCCCGAGCGGGTAGAACCTGCATTCGGGGAGAGTTTAAAGAGGCTTCGGCTCAATTATCTGGATCTCTATCTCATTCACACTCCGTTTGCGTTTCAACCGGGGGATGAGCAGGATCCGAGGGATCAAAACGGCAATGTTATTTATGACAGCGGCGTGAATTTGCCCGACACCTGGAAGGCGATGGAGCACCTTGTGGACGGTGGCAAATGCCGGGCCATCGGATTGGCTGATATCACCCTGGACAAACTGTTGCCTATTTATGCATCGGCTAGAATCAAGCCGGCCGTGATCCAGGTCGAAGCGCATCCGTATCTGCCGGAAACAGAACTTTTAGAATTTTGCAAGGAAAAGGGCATTGTTTTTTTAGCTTTTGCGCCATTGGGCCACGGAATAAAGCCGGGGCCGCTCGAAGATCCTGTAATTTTGTCAATTGCGGCACGAGTTGGAAAGACGCCGGCACAGGTGCTGTTGGCCTGGGCGGTGCAGCGTGGCACGGCTTTACTTACCACGGCCAAAAGTGCGGCCCGTGCGCGGGAGAATTTTGACATTTCTCCGCTGCCCGAAGACGCCTTTAATGAAATCAACCGCATTCAGACAAGGCAGAGATTTAATCAGGTGGTGAATACAGGCGTACCGGGCTTCATTCCAAAAAGATAATTTGAGCTATTAAAGCAAACACAATAGGGATTCAATTTATCCTCCAATCCCGCCTCATTACCCAAATCACTCATTAAGAGTTCGGGTTTTATAGTCTAAGGACAACATAAAAACTGAATTCAGTAAAAGTCAACTCAAAATACGGGTTGACTTTTTTAATTTGGTCAGCTTCCTGAATCGAATTTTTGCACAATTAATTAGGGGGTATAACATTATGATATATTCGTCATAAAGGACTATTTTTAAACACCCAATAACGAGCAATGACATTTAGGATCTCTGCAAAGAACAAGCAAATTATAATTTACGGCGTATCGCTTGCTTTGTTATTGCTGCTATTAAAATGGCTGGAGTGGCACTTTATTATTATTAACCATGCTTTTGAAATTTATGCCGGCGCCATAGCTGTTGTTTTTACCGGCCTGGGTATCTGGCTTGCCATAAAACTGATAAAGCCCAAAGTAAAAACCGTAATAATTGAAAAACAGGTGTTTGCCGGTGTCGATTTTGTTTTAAACGAAGCCGAATTTAAACGACTGCGTTTAAGCCCCCGCGAACTGGAGGTTTTACAATTAATGGCCGACGGCCTGAGTAACCAGCAAATTGCCGAGCGGTTGTTTGTATCATTAAACACCATAAAAACCCATACATCAAACCTGTTTTTAAAGATGGAAGTGGAGCGCCGTACGCAGGCTATTGAAATGGCAAAAAGGTTAGGACTGATACCCTGATGCACATCATTCTTTAGTGTGATAATTGCTAATTTTATTAAAATCACCCGAAAGTATGACTAAAAACACGTGCCATTAATTCAATTTTGAGGCGGATTTAAACTTAAAAACAATAAACAAAATGAAAAAGATAATTTGGGTTTGCGGAGTAATAGCCGGTATTATAAGTGTATCATGGGGGGTGCTTGGCGAAGCAGTATTGAGCGATAGTCTTAGCTTGAACACCAAGATGATTTTTGGCTATGTAACTATGTTATTGGGCTTTTCGCTCATTTTTGTAGCCATTAAAAATTACCGGGATAATTATAATAGCGGCCAAATTACTTTTGGCAAAGCGCTTGGGACTGGCCTTTTGATAACGCTTATCGCGTCAACTGTGTATGTGGTGGTTTGGATGATTGACTATAGCTATTTCGTTCCTGATTATGGCGACAAATACCAGGCCCAGGCTATAGCCGAGTTGAAGGCAAGCGGGGCAAGCGCCGCGGAAATACAAAGGCAGGCAGCTGAAATAACATCCTCGATGGCGAAATATAAATCAAGCGCCTTCTTTAGAGTGATGTTCACTTATTTGGAAATTGCGCCGATTGGCGTCGTGGTATCGTTAATAGCCGCGCTTATACTTAAAAAGAATGCTAAACCGGCTACTGTAAATGTATAGATTAAAATAAAACAGATTAAATATGAAAAAAGTAACGGGCCTGGGCGGCGTATTTTTTAAATGCAATGATCCGAAAGGCATGAAAGACTGGTATGTCAAAAATCTTGGATTGCCTACCAGCGAGTACGGAACAACCTTTGAATGGCGGCAAGATGATGATCCGTCAAAAAAAGGATCGACATCCTGGTGTGCATTTCCGAATGATACCAAATATTTCGATCCGTCGGAAAAGCCTTTTATGATCAATTACCGGGTAGAAAACCTCGTTGCGCTGGTTGACGAATTGAAAAAGGACAATGTGACGATTGTTGATGAGATAGCGGAGTATGATTATGGCAAATTCGTCCATGTGCTCGACCCGGAAGGCAATATTATTGAGCTTTGGGAACCGATGGATGAGTAGGAACAGGACTGCGTTGCAGAATAAGCGTTTTTATTCCTGGTATAGCGATGGGTTTCAAACCTTATCAATAACGCAGGTCGAAGGACTGCGTTTTTTAATAATCTTCTTCTTTTAAATGCAAAAGAATGAGCACTAATACTATAAAGCTAAGGATCCGCTCGGCTGCCGCCAATCCATTCCAGATTTTGCTTTGCCACATGGCAAACCACTCTCCGCCTATAACTTCAAACCCTAAAAACCAAATTATTATACCGATCGTCAAACCCGCAACAGCCCAGTTTTTACTGGCATGGAACAAAGTTGCGCTGCTTTTAAGGTTTTTAATAAGGAGCCGGCTTCCATTTATACAACAAAATGCCATAGCCGCTTCCATGATGATAAGCAGGATATATCCTGTGTGAAACATAAAGGTATTGTTAACACTTCTGTATTGTAAATGACTGCCAGGGAAAATAGTATCCATTTTCATCACATGCTCAACAAACAGATAGTTTGTAAAGTAATCTGTTGTATTACCAATTACTATCAATAAAGCCATTAAACCAATTGCAATCACTGCGGTTGTTTTGGCAAGGCGGAATAAAAAGTGTACTGAAGGCATGCTTAACTATCTATTTACCAAATATATAATTTGTATTTATTGATTAAAATATTCCTCATATACAATTTTACCATCTTTAACTTTATATAAACAAAGTTCTTCCAGTTTAAAGTACCCCGTGTCTTTAAATTCAAACTCAATGATTAATTTGTAGACAATGGTATTGCCGGCTACCAGCGGTTCGCTCATCGCTATGCTCAACTCCTTTTCAATATTTTCGCCGAATTTATTGCAACGGGCGATAATAGCCTGAAGACCTATTGTCTCCCTGTTTGAAGGATCAGGACCATCTTCGTACGATATGGCATCAGCCGAAAAAAGTTCATAATTTCTGGCATGGTCACCTTTGGAGGTGTTTTCATAAAGTTTCTGCGCGATTTCATTCGTTGTCATATTATTTAATTTTTATTGTTTTAAAAACTAGCTTGTTAAGGGTAATAATCTTTCAAGTTTTAAAAGGAACTCTACTCTTAATCATTGAATGAATTTAAGGTTTTTAACTAAAGACATTCCAATTTTTAAGATCCGGACAAAAGCGTATAAAAGCTTTGATTTTTTACTGTTTTGTAATTAACCGAGAGAATATGGAACCATTGATCACCATGTTCCGGAGATCTCAGGCAGGCAATTCGCCGCACTCTGCAAATAATCCAATCAATGATTTTATTTCACCACCAGATATTGACCTGGTTATTATTGGTTGGCTAATAATTATTCCGTTTTAGCACAACTTTGTTACTTAAAATTATGTTTTAAATTGTAACCTTCATGTAACCATTTCACCACAATATGTGTCTTGTAAACATGAAACTGAAACAAGTACCTTTTTTAACCTTATTCGCGCTGTTACTGTTCAATTTTACCAATGCACAAACTGTGGGCGGCAAAATTTCCGGTTCAGTTTTAGACGATGTTAAAAAGCCCCTTGATGGCGCAACCGTGATTTTACTTGTCGCAAAAGATTCAACAGTTGTAGGCACCCAATTGGCTAACCGGGATGGCAGTTTCGCCTTTGAAAACCTGAAGGATAATACTTACCTGGTAAAGGTAACTTATATAGGCTATAAAAATTACCGGAGCGGCAATGTGGTCGTAAGCCAGCAAAAGCCGGTTAGTTTACCTGCATTTGTTTTATCGTCGGCTGGAAAAACGTTGAAGGAAGTATCTGTAACCGCTCAAAAATCATATATCCAGCAAAAAATTGACCGCACTGTAGTTAATGTAGGCGCGCTGATCTCCAATACAGGCGCTAATGCTTTGGAAGTGCTGGAAAAGACGCCTGGCGTGCAGGTAGACGCCGATGGCAATATTACCTTTAAGGGAAAAAGCGGTGTATTGGTGATGATTGATGATAAACCTACTTATCTGTCGGCAGCAAACCTGGCTACTTACCTGCGTTCTTTACCATCTTCGTCATTAGATCAGATAGAGTTGATGGATAATCCGCCGGCAAAATACGATGCAGCGGGAAATGCTGGCGTAATCAACATCAAAACTAAAAAAAACACCATCAGGGGATTTAATGCCGTGGTGTCTGCCGATTACGCGCAGGGATTTTATGGCCGTACCAATGAGAGCATTAACCTCAATTACCGTGTAGATAAAGTTAACCTGTTTGCTAACCTTGCCTATAATGAACAAAAAACTTTCAGAAGGCTTGAAATTGACAGGGATTATTTTGATGCGAACGGAGACTTAACCTCGTCGCTAAAGGATATTTCCTATTTCAGGCCAAAAGGTAACAATACCAATATCAAGGCGGGAATGGATTATTATGTATCGCCGAAAACAACCTGGGGGGTAGTATTTACCGGCACTATATCGCACGATCATGACAGCAGCCCGGTTTACAGTTTGCTATATGATAAAAACGGCGGATTAGATTCAACTATTAATACCCTCAACACTTCCAAAAATAAGTTTAACAGCGGAGGTGTAAACTTGAACTATACCCATAAGTATGATAGTACCGGCAGGGCGCTTACCTTTGATCTGGATTACATCCGCGATGTATCGGGCAGTAACCAAATGTTTGTAAATAATACTTTTTTGCCCGATGGCACTTTAACAAATTCACGGACCCTGAATGATAATTTGCCTGCTACGACCAATATTTACTCCGCCAAGGCCGATTATTCCCACCCGCTAAAAGGCAAGTCAAAGCTGGAAGCCGGTGTTAAGAGCAGCTATGTAAATACGGATAACGCCGCCAATTACTTTAATGTGATTGATGGTGTAAGCACAATTGATTATAACAATACCAACCGGTTTTTATATAAAGAGAATTTAAATGCGGCCTACGTGAATTTTAATAAAAACTTTGGCAGGTTCTCGCTGCAAACAGGCCTGCGGGTAGAGAACACCAATGGCAACGGGCACCAGCTGGGTAATGCCCAAAAAGCCGATTCATCGTTTATAAATCATTATACAAACCTGTTTCCAACAGCGTATTTTTCCTATAATCTTGATACCGCGGGTCATAATGTGCTGGTGCTTTCGTATGGCCGCCGGATAGGTCGGCCCAATTACGGAAGCCTAAACCCTTTTACCTTTTTTGTGGACGAGTTTACCTATTTTTCAGGCAACCCTTTCCTGAAACCGCAATTTACGGATAATTATAAATTAGCCTATAGTTTCAGAAGCCTGTTTACCGTTGCAGTTGCCTATAACCATACAGCCGATGTTCAGGGTGAAACTATTCACAAAAGCGGCAATATATTTATCAGTACACAGGGCAACATTGGGCAACAGAAAACACTGGATTTTTCCGTTAATACCAATTTTCAGCCCACCAAATGGTGGTCGGTTAATCTTTATGCCGAGGTATATAAGAATACTTACCAGGGGGCATTTTACACCGGTTACCTCAATCAATCCAAATATACATTTTCGACCAATGGTAATAACCAGTTCTCTTTATCAAAAACCTGGAGCGCCGAATTAAGCGGTTTTTTTAATACCAGCGGCACTTACGGTCAGTTTGTTTCTATCCCAACCGGTATGCTTGATGCAGCTATTCAGAAAAAAATACTGAATAATAAAGGTTCGATCAAATTAAATGTGCGGGATATCCTTCACTCGTTTAGCCCAAGCGGCACCATTACCAATATTGTGGACGCCACTGCAACCTACCACAACTTTATAGATACCCGGGTGGCAACCCTGGCATTTACCTATAGTTTTGGCAAGTCAACCAATACGCCTCAAAAACGCGAGACCGGTGGCGCTGATAGTGAACAGGGGAGGGCGCATTAATTGTGTATTACCACTAATTTTAAAACTACAAATTCCCGCTATCAAATAATCCGCTTCGATAATAAAGCGAACTACCTAAACGCGCCAAACTAACGCTACGATAGACCATAATCGGAATGTGGTAGCAAAGAAACTATCAAAAAATGTAAACCCACCCTTTTTTCTAAAATCAATATAAATATTTGATATGCAATTGATTATGCATGGGTTAACATTAAATTATGTTAACCCATGTAAACCCACTTTCCCCCCAATCATTCAAAGGATTAACAGGAATCCATGCCTGTTTATTTCCTGACACTGCCTGTTTCTTCAAAAAAGTTAGCCGGATACCGTCGCTTTAATTTAGCTATTGATCGGCAAAATGCACCGGGTCGTCGACTTTAACATTTGTTAACACCCCCTTTTTGAACTTTTGTAGCATAAAACAACGTTTAGGTATTTTCAGAAATGACAACCGGCAGGAACAAACAATGACCGTTAAATAAATATTTTAACCCGAAAGCAAGAGCTATGAACGCATTTTTTACGCATTAATCAATAAGTTTTTTAACTCAAACATGAATAATCGTATGAAAAGGATCAGCAATAATATATACCAGATCAGCTTAGGCTGGGTTAACGTTTTTGTGATAGATGATAACGGCCTCACCCTGATAGATACCGGTCCCAAAGGGAGTACAGGAAAAATTTTCAGCGCAATTAAGAACAGTGGTATGAACCCTTATGCTATCAAACGGATCATCCTGACACATGCACATCCGGATCATTCAGGAAGTGCCGAGGAGATCAAGCGGATGCTGAGGGTTCCGGTAATGGCACACCGCGAGGATGCGGAGATAATGCGCTATGGGATTGCCTGCCGCAAAGAGATCTGCCTGACCCCCGGGTTGAAAAACTGGCTGATCTACGAGCTGGCCATCAAGCGCTCCGGCATCAATATTGAGCCGCTAGTCATAGACGAACAGTTAAATGACCGTGACCTGCTGCCATTGCTGGGCGGCATTCGCGTAATCCACACTCCGGGCCATACCAGGGGCCATATCTCCCTGCTGGCAGAAAACGAAGAGGTACTGATAGCAGGCGATCTGTTGTCGAACAGCGCCGGCCTGGGCCTGAGCGTCATCTATGAAAACATGGCGGAAGGCATTAGCAGTATCCTGAAAGTAACAGACCTTGACTTTGATAAAATGGTTTTCGGGCGCGGCAGGCCGATCATGAAGGATGCGGGCAGCCTTATGCGGCAGGCCTTTGATAACTATGATTACGCACTCGTTTAAGCCAGACATCAAATATGAAAGTCATTCAAATCCTGAAGCATCAGGGCTGGGAATTTTATACCCTGGGCCTTAAACTCATCTTTATCTATGCGGAATACAGCGAGCCGTCTTTGTTTGCTTCTTTGATAAATTTTTGCATGGCAAAATTTCCGGAGTTGCTAAGGGTATACCGGGGCACGCTACAATTGGCAGGGAAGAACGGTCTTATTTTATTTAAAATTATCAATGTTAGCGAAATTATAGTCCGGGGTCAAAATAAACCTGTTCACGGGAGAGCATAAAAGAGTTCGGTTTTGGAATTGATAGACCTAAGCAAAACAGGGAAATAAAATGACTATTTAAACAATCCCGATATCAATAACAAAGCATATATTTAGTCCTCATTTATCAATTATATGTCGGAATCTGCACTTAAAAGGACGTTGCTGTTAATCAGCTTATTATTTGTGAACTTTTTGGCACCTGCGCAAAATGCGGCAGCGCCTGCAGACACGCACCCCGAATGGTCCAGACCCTATCAGCCGTTTCAAATTGCCGGGAATCTTTATTATGTGGGTACTTATGACCTGGCCTGCTACCTTATTGTAACACCAAAAGGCAATATGCTCATCAATACCGGGCTTGCCGCCTCGTTCTCCATGATTAAAGCAAACATTGAAGCTTTAGGGTTTAAATTTGCCGATATCAAAATCCTTTTAACAACCCAGGCGCATTATGATCACATGGGGGCAATGGCAGCAGTAAAAAAACTAACAGGCGCCAAAATGATGGTGGATGAAGGAGATGCGGAAGTCGTGGCCGATGGAGGCCGTTCGGATTATGCATTAGGCGGAAACACCAGCACTTATGCACCGGTAAAGGCGGACCGTTTATTACATAATGGCGACACCATAAAATTGGGAGGGATGCAATTGGTTATGCTTCATCATCCTGGGCATACTAAAGGCTCCTGTAGTTTTTTGTTTGATGTGAAGGATAAAAAACGGACTTATAGAGTACTGATAGCCAATATGCCTACCATAGTTACGGATAAAAGCTTTTCTGACATTCCCGCCTATCCCGGTATAGAAAGGGATTATGCCTACACTTTAGATGCCATGAAAAAACTATCGTTCGATATTTGGCTTGCATCGCATTCCAGCCAGTTTGAGCTTCATCGCAAACACAACCCCGGCGATGGTTATAATCCGGATGCTTTTATAGATAGAAAAGGATACGATGCGGAGCTTAACGATTTACAAGATCAGTTTTTTAAGAAAGTAAAAGGTAAGTAAGCTAATTATGTTTAATAGGGTACCAGGCATCATCTTTTTAATATGAAACCGGTTAATTTCAGGTTCTTTTTAAATGCTTAAATATTTTTTCAAACAGATCTTTTTTGTCGAATGGCTTTGAAATATAGTCATCCATTCCCATTTCAAGGCAACGCTCATATTCTCCTTTAATAGTATGAGCGGTCATTGCGATAATTGGAATGCTCTTTTTAAACGTTTTTAGCTCCCGTATTTTTTGAGTTGCCTCATAGCCATCCATTTCCGGCATTTGCACATCCATCAGAATGATATCGAAATCATTTTTCTCGTATTTGTCAAGCGCTATCCGCCCGTTTTCCGCCACATCTGTTTCAAAATCCCGTTGTTTCAATACTTTTATTACCAACATTTGATTGATCAGGTTGTCTTCTACAACCAAAATGTGAATGCCGGTTCCAAGCTGAACTCCTGTTGCAAGTTTTTCAGCAACATCTTTTTTAACCTGGCTGCAAATCTTTAAAAAAGACATCCGGAAGTGAAAGTCGGAACCAAATCCAGGTTTGCTGTTAACAAATATTTCTCCGTGCTGCAATTCCACTAACTGTTTTACGATACTTAGCCCGAGCCCTGCGCCACCAAACTTGCGGGCTGTATCATTAGTTGCCTGTTCAAAACTTTCAAAAATCCGCCCCAGCTTTTCCCCGGGAATTCCAATGCCGGTATCTTTGACCCCGAAGTCAAGTACGATCTTTTCTTCATTCTGCTCAATGCAGACAACGGAAATGCTGACCTGGCCCTTTTCAGTAAACTTCACCGCATTTGAGATAAGATTTAATAATATTTGATTCATCCTCACCAAATCTCCCATTATTACATCCGGAATTTTTTCATCAATCAGGTAGTTAATCTCAATGTTTTTTTGCTTCCGTTTCGTTTCTATCATCAGAATGTTGGTCTTGATAATCTCCTTAAGACTGATCGGGATGCTCTCAAAAACAAGCTTGCCGGCCTCCATCCTTGAAAAATCAAGGATGTCATTTAAAATAACCAGCAAGTCATCCCCTGATCTGATAATTATCCGGATGAACTCTTGCTGCTCTTTGCCTTCAATTGACTCTTCCAGCAACTTCGCGAATCCAAGGATAGCATTCATTGGGGTGCGGATTTCATGGCTCATTTTAGCCAAAAAAAGTTGCTTCGTTTTTTCCGATGTTTCTGCCTTTTCCTTCTCTTTTTTAAGCTTTCTCTCCGTATCTTTAAGTTTGCGGATGTTGTACAGGCTATATTCAAGTGTATCAATCATCCTGTTGAATGAATCAGCGAGTATCCCAATCTCATCCCGTGAGTACACTGTTACCCGTTTATTTAATACTCCTTTACCAACAAGTATTGCCCCTTCAATTATTGCTTTAACCCCTTTTTCAATACCCCGGCTTACTGAAATAGTTATCAGGATACTCGTTGTCCCGATAGTAAGCGACAGGGTCAGCAATAGCCTCAATACAATATTTTCGAGCCACCGGGATCCATCACCCAGCGTAAATGAAAACTCGTCTTCAAGAAGCGTGACTTTGCTATTTAACCCATTAACCTCCCTCATAACCTTATCAATCTCTTTTTGCGAAACAACATTAGCACGTATCATATTGTGAAGCTTGTCGCTGATGGCGATCAATTGCTCCATGGTTATTTCTGCTTTACCCCAGGCAATAATTGCTTTGTTGATATAGGAGATATTGTGAAAACGGGTAATCAGGCGGATCATGCCATCAACATCCTCAGGATGATTACGGCCCTCAATAAAACCCTCCCGCGCAATTCGCATATCAGGTTGTGGCTTTTGGAGCTCAAGGCGGGTTTTATTATCGCCCTGGGGAACTTTTAAAAACTGCCTGAATGCCTGGTAATCGGCTTCTTTATGCGAATTGGCATAAATAAACAAGCTATAAACCGCATCTTTCTGTGCCTTTGACCATAACCCCTCACCGTTTACAAATGACCGCACCGATGAAAGGGTATTAATGGCAAACCAAAGGGTACATAACTCAATTGTTACCAGTAATGCCATAATACCAACCGTGAAATACAATTTCATGGAAATGGTAATATCCCGCAGTTTCCTTCTGAAAAATGAAATCATTATGGAAAATGATAAGTGGTTAATGTAAGTTACCTAAATCATTTTATATTTTTTCTTATAATTAAATAAAATACTTTGACTCCGGGTAATTATAAAAACACGTTTTTAATTTTGCCAGGGTGATCTCTTCGCTTTTAATACCATAAGTCCTGTTTTGTATTTACATCGTAACCATTATACATATTTTCCGTTTTTATATTTCTTAGTGCCCAATTAGCGCTGGTCCCTCCTGCCCAATCATAGGTAGTAGCAGCAATGGATTGTACTTTCGTAAAAAAAATAATGTAAAAAAAATGTCTTTAACAGCGTTTTACAGGGGAAGGTATTTTTGCAAAGCATAAAGGTATTGTATAAGGCGCGGATCGGTATTGCTTATCAATTAAACCAAAGCCGTACCATTGGTTAGAAAACCAGGTACGGCCTGGACATTCTCAAAGGCTATGGAAATAATTGGTAAGCAACTGAAAGATCTTCATAATTAATAATATAGGTTAGCCTTTAATCTTGTTCAGGCAAAGGAAAAGCTTTTACGCCCGCCCGGCCCCGCATATCTACCTGTATCTACGCGCACGTAACGATTATCTAATTAAACATCGATTGGTTTTTCTTTAATGAGAAAAGTCTTTCTTTTGTAGAATATTGCAGAATAAAACGTGCGTTTGAAATTCAGAGGATAACCATATTTAAAATCAAAATATTAAATTGACTAAAAAGGAATCATGTACTATTAATTTTAACCTGCCGGAAATCTATGAAATACAATCATATATTGAGGAAATAGAGAAAGATCCTTTACCCTATGAAGAGAAAAATTTTGATACACGTATTGGAGTTATAGACTTTATTGAGTTTCAAGTTATTAGTCAGATAGAAACACTCCTGCTAAAAACAATTCAACCAGCTCAATTGATTTTACTGAAATATCGTGCTGAAAAAGTAATAGCTGAACTGGAAGAAATTGATATTAACCTGTTTCAAAAACTTCAGGCAAATATCCGAACAGGGGGATATAAAGGAAAAGAATTCAAGACCCTGATTAATGAATACATCGATTGTAATTTAGACGATAACAAACACCAGGAAGAACCGGGGTATGATAACCTTGATGTCTTTATCAATGGGCTTTCCCCTTTTCAGGCTATGCCGGAGCAGACTAAAGATCTGGAACCGGAAATGGTATACTATCAGAAAACGTCGGCAAGGGTCGTTTTCGAGCTTGTTGAGAAAGCTCATTTCATGAAAGAAGACGTTTTTTTTGATCTGGGCGCTGGCTTGGGCCAGGCGGCCATCCTGGTAAATCTTCTCGCAGGAATCACCGTCAAAGGTGTAGAGTTCGAGCCGGCCTATTGCAATTTTGCGAGGGATTGCGCGGCGGGCCTTAATTTACCCAATGTGACCTTTATAAATGTTGATGCACGGAAAGCAGACTATTCCGAAGGAACTGTGTTTTTTATGTTTACACCCTTCAAGGGCGAAATAATGGAAGAGGTGTTAGAGGTTTTAAGGAAAGAATCACTAAAGAGAAAAATTAAAATCATCACCTATGGGCCTTGTACTGCCCAGGTCGCTTTGCAAAGTTGGCTCCATTCTGCATTCTCCAAAGATGATAATATTTATAAACTGGATATTTTCACCAGTTTATAAAATTGAAGGGGGTATTTGGTCTGCCAGTGTTGTTCCTGGATCGCAATTTATAGTGAGCAGTGTAAGAAACACAAAAGCACGGTAGTACTGAGTATTGCCGTGCTTTTTATAGGCCGCCATCAATCTTAATTCAGATGAATGCTGCTGATTCCTTTTTCCAGGGCGGCATCCTGCATGCCTGGTATGGACGAGCCTTCTGCCCTGAATACGCTGATATCAGTTAGCCCAATAAAAGTTAATATAAATTTTAAATAGGGTTCAGCATAATCAAAAGGCTGCATTGGGCCATCTGAATAAATTCCGCCTGATGATAAAGCTATATAAACCTTTTTGCCTTTTATTAACCCTTCAGCACCATTTTCATCATATTTAAAAGTGATCCCTTTTCTAACAATATGATCTATCCATGCTTTTAAGTTGGAAGGAATGCTAAAGTTATAAAGCGGCGCGCCAATCACAATGATATCTGTATCCAGGATTTCCTGTATGGCATCCTCCGAATATTTAATGGCTGCTATATTTTCAGATGTCCAGTTTTCTGCCGGAGTAAAAAAAGAGGCCAGGTGTGCTTCTTCGAGGTGAGGAAATGGTTGTGTAACCAGGTTAATTTCTTTCAGAGTACTACCGGGGTGTTCGGCTTTGATCTTTTCAATAATAGCATTTCCCAATTTAATGCTGAGAGAAGCTTCGCCCCTTGGGCTTGAAATAATATGAAGTATTTTTTTCATCGTTTTAATTTTATCAGGCCAAATCTATTTACATTTGCTTATAAAATATTAGTAGTATACAAAAGGTTAGTGCTATCCTTTTGTATAGTTCACTTAAAATCAAATAATTATGAATTCTACTGTGCCGGTAAGCACCCAGGGGTGCGCAGGTCTTTTGACCGCGATTGGTGATTCGCTATATGTAATTGGCGGTAAATGGAAATTGCGGGTAATTGCAGCATTGCGTGAGGGCAATAAACGCTTTAATGAAATACAAAGAACAGTTGATGGCATTTCGGCCCGGGTATTATCAAGTGAATTGAAAGAATTGGAACTGAATGGTTTAATTAAAAGGATCGTCCATACGCAAACTCCGGTAGTGGTTGAATACCAGATAACGGATTATGCAGATACACTGGGTGATGTATTGCTTGCCCTGGCAGATTGGGGTACCATGCACCGCGATAAAATCAGGAAGGAAAGATGAAACATATACAAAAGACCAATCTCCTTTTTTAATAAATTATCTATCAGTATAGCACTAATCTTTCTTTTTAGCAGTCAGCTTAGGTTTGAGCGTGCTCACATATGCATAGCTCATAGCGAACCAATATAACAGTTCATCCGTTTTTTGCAGAAGGCCGCCGGGTACACTTACATACTGTTTTTGAATGATGCCATATTGCTGCACCAACGTAGTTTGATATTGGGCCAGGAATTTTTCGATTTCTGCTTCAGGGAGTCTGAGTGCTAAAAAATTATCTTTGGTAAAATAGCTATACATATGCCCGTTAAGTGATGTATAAGGCATCGTATCGCCTTTCAGTACAGCATGGGGATGCACGGCCACCAGCTGATCATAGTAAGCAAGCAATTCTGCTCTCGAAATCTGAGTTTCTGCCATCAACTTAGCTGGTGGTGTTGGAACCGCCTGATTCAAATATAGGAATTATGCCACAATTTAAACGCGTTGCATTGTGTAATTCATCTATAAACAAAACACATTATCATCAAGTTTTGAGATAAGGGTTCTTTTGTATTCATCATTTAACTCAGCGGAATCTCCAGGGTAAATTTATGATGTCCTTCGGGCCCAATTTTACCATGGATACCTGGCGGATTGTTTTTATCGGATTTTATTATACCATCCTTGCTGCAGTTATAATTAATAATGAAATCTCCCGGACTCCCCGAAAAATGGTAAACAACCATAAGCACCGGATGGTCGAGATGCTGTTGATAGGAAATTCCCGTTTTTGTTACAGGAACCGGTTCACCATTAATGGTTAAATCAAGATACCTGAAATTACCGGTTACTGTTGAATTGAAAATAACTACAGGAAATGTTTTAGGATCCTTAACAGCTTCAGGTTCTGCCCCTTTTATCAAGTGCCATTTTGTAAGTTCCTGTTTCACGGTTTTAAGCGCCGCTTTGGCCAGCATCCCGCGTAAAAGAATAAAGGTTCCGATCCCGAGAAAGAATTTAGCCACAGGGTTGTAAGTAGTTACATTCATGATCACTTTCTGGATGCGTTGTTCCAGTGCGTCAGAATATTGCTCAATATTGTCCCAGCTTTGTTCGGGCCATTTTTTGTTGCCACCGCTAAAATTTATATCGGGCATTGCTAAGGGCTGATTCCCTACAGGGATAATTTGAATGCCACCATCTTTTGCGGTAAATGGCGAAAGATCTTTCACTCCGGCATATCCTTCTTTAAAAATAGGATTAATTGATAGTGACGCTGCCGAGATAGTAAAATATTGCTGCAGGAAAACCTGGCAATTATACCGGCCAAGAAAATAATCATGTACCCGAAATTCTTTGTTCAAAAAGCCGCTGAAACCGCCAAGTGCGCCGCAGGCAATTGCGCGTTCGCCCTGGATGGTCTTTTGCTCTGGTGTGTTTTTGTGAATAGTGCGCGAAGGATCGATCAGGTATTGCCCGGCACATGTAGGATTCATGGCATCTTTAATTTGTGAGGCTTTGGCACGCATCTGGCTGATCATCGCTGAAAGTGTAAGCCCCACTACATGCAGCAGCTTATCGCCAAGGCTTATTGCCTGTGGTTTTGTGCTCGGGAACGGAGCAATCATCAACACGGTTGACTTAAAGGTATCATAGCTTTCATAAGCATCTTGCTCACGCTGGTCCGTAATATCCATTAACAGCTCTCGTACTTTATCAAAAGGCTCATTGTTGATCATCCCGCCATCTACATTCAGGCTGTTATATGGGTCGCGATCTATTTTGATGGCTTTAAGTGTTTTATTGTCGTACAAAGGATTGTTATTAGCTGTGTTTTCTGTCCGGCTCACAATCCGGGAACGAAGACCAACCGGGAAAGCCCCGGTTGCCATAGCTGCATCCATCGCAGCGCGGGTGTTTTCACCGGAATTGATATTAAGGGGCATCCATCCGTCAGAAGTTGGTTGTTCTCCCGGCCTTAGCAGTTCAAAGCAAGCGTAATCATTATGAAGCTGCATATAATATGGATGAAAAGAGCTCGGCTCAGCCGACTTAAACGCAATATCATAAGTAAAGCCTTCCAGGTTACTTAAGGTGGTAAATAATTTGAGTTTCCCTGGAAAGAAAGCGGGCATTTCCTGCCATTTAACAGTACCGGCAGGGCGGATGGCCCGTTGCGCTACCTCGTCTATAAACTGGCAGTTAAGCGCGGAAACAACGTCAGTACCGATATCTCCATTGTCCAGCATTTTACTAAACATATCACGGGCAGTTAAATCCACCCAGGAATGATACAGAATATTTTCCGGCCGCTCTTCCTGCGGGTCGCTTAAGGGCGTTGTTATTGGGGTAATTCCCTGCTGCAAAGCGGCAGCAGTAATAATAGCGGTCATACCGCCGGCAGACGCGCCGCCCATAACAGGAATTTCGACTTTGTGCGAAGGAAACCCGTCTTTACCGCGCTTTTCCTCATAGGTAGTGAGCGCCTCTAACAGGTAGTCCATAACACCGGCAGTATAAGCGCCGGCTGACACGGCGCCGGCCATACAAATGCCAAGTTGAAATGCTGGATTTGGTTTGGGATTGTCTGACATGCTTTTAAATTTTAAAGTATAATATTAAAATTTTAACGGGACTTTGACCAGCGTAAAAACACGGGATTTATGAGCGTGATTTTACCTTATTTTCCGGGTTGAAATAGCCCGTTGAAACCGTTCAGCGTTTCGGTATAAAGGGTTTAGCGTTGCAGTATGCGTGTAGTTCTCTCATTGCAACAGTCCTTTTCTTTTATCACTCAAGTATTTCCTTACCGGAATATCATAAATTACCATTACTAAATAAGCCACACTAACCAAAAGAATCATCCCTGTTATTATAATAAAAGCCAATTGGGCTGTTCCCGGTTTGTGGCTGGCGTAATAGTTTCCAAACATCCATAGTGCGGCATAATGCGTCATATAGATGGGGTAGGAGATCTTCCCCGAAAACGCGCAAAGTTTTTTAAAGCCCGTGGTTAACGTCGCACCGGCTCCCAATGCGACAAGTAAAGGGAAATAGAATAATACAATGAAAGGTTCGGTTAGCCAGTTCCATTTTGAAAAAGGCGAGATAAATGCCAGCACCAGCAATACCGCTATGCCCAAAAAGCCCAGCTTGTTTTTAATGATGCAGTTGGAGCGATAAACCAATAGCCCCGCCAAAAAGGAGAAACAAATGCGGGCGCAGCCGTCCCAAAAGGTGCCGCCGCTCCAGCCGCCCATCAGGTTCCCTGTACGGTAACAAACAAAGCAAAGCACTGCTGCTGAAACTGTTGTTAATAAAAGCAAATAACGGCGACCGAGCTTGCAGAGGATGAAAGCGTAAAAAATATTGGCAATATATTCCCAGAATAACGACCACGCTGGCGCATTGAAGCTGAACAGGTTAAAATAACGATCAGGCATTACCGGGTAGGGGATCAGAAAAACAGAAGCAAGAAATATCAGGATAGTTTTACCAGCGGAATACAATTCCGGGTGGCCGCCAAACGGATCAAACAAGAACGCTAACAAGCCCAATACGGAACCCAAAATAACCAAAGGGTGCAACCGGATCAGTCTCGATTTAAAAAACTCGATAACCCCCATTTTCCCGATCCTGTCGTCATAAGCGTAGCCAATTACAAACCCGGACAAACAGAAAAAGAAGTCGACGGCTAAAAAGCCATGCCCGATGAAGTTTTTGCTATAGTCTGAATATACTATTTCCATAAAATGAAAGCCTACAATCGCCAAAGCCGCAACACCCCTTAATCCGTCAAGAATTTCAAAATGTTGTTTGGTTTTTAAAATGTCAGTGCTTAACGCTTTTGTGTTCATTGATTTCTGCTGATCGGGTTAAATTTAATGGCAAAATGTACGTTGGGGCTGCGTACGGCTCCAAGGATACCGAATAATAATAATTTCGCCAAATTTTAAACAGGCTGGGGCAATGTCATCAAGTTAAGGTTACCCTTACGATTTGGCCTCACCTAAATCCTCTCCAAAGGAGAGGACTTTAACTTCGATCTTTTAGAACCCTCTCCTTTGGAGAGGGCAGGGTGAGGCAACTAAGTTTGTGGGCAGAATTAATTATGCATTACCGTAACTTACATTGCTCGCAAGGACCTCATGATCACGCAACAATTTTGATATTGAAGCAAGGCTTAGGGAAATGACTATTAACAATGAATATAAATTTATAGATTTGGGCAACTGACCACAAAAACCAATCATTTATGTTAAAACCAATTACGCTCGCCGCCATTTTTTGCCTGGCATTAGTACAGGTAAATGCACAAACGCTAACCATGCCTCCCGAAATAAAGCAGGCCTTTGACAAAGGCACCCGCTCAACAAATGGCAAGCCCGGTAAAAAATACTGGCAAAACCATGGCCGTTATAACATTTCGGTAAGCATGACACCACCAAATAAAACCATTACTGGTGTTGAAGACATTACTTACATTAATAACAGCCCTGATGCACTGAGCAGCCTGAACATGAAGCTGATTGTAAACGTTCACCGCGGGCGGACTCCAACGGCTGCCAATGCTCCCCAGGGTATAACGGTTGAAGAGATAACCATAAACGGCGCCAAGGCTGATTGGGATAACGAAAAAGCAGTAACCACTAACCAAATGGTTGACTTAAAATCGCCGCTGCAACCGCATGATTCGTTAAAAATGAACATCAAGTGGCATTATCAATTGTCTACAGGGCGCGGACGCGATGGTGCAATTGATTCTACCAGCTATTTCCTGGCTTATTTTTATCCAAGGGTATCAGTTTATGACGATTATAAAGGATGGGACCTGCAGCCGCATACAGGCGGCCTTGAGTTCTATAATGACTTTAACGACTATGCGTTGAGCGTAACCGTACCTAAAAACTTTATTGTGTGGGCAACCGGGACACTGCAAAATCCAAGCGAGGTTTTACAGCCTGAGTTTGCTAAACGCCTGCAAACATCAATGACCAGCGATTCAACCATACACATTGCTACCGCGCAGGACCTGACTAATAAAAATATTACGGCACAAAACGCAACCAACACCTGGAAATGGAACTCAACCCATATTACCGATGTTACCCTGGGTGTAAGCGACCACTATGACTGGGATGCTGCAAGTGTTATTGTTGATGACAAAGCACAACGCCGCACAAGCGTACAGGCGGCGTTCCCTGATAGTTCAAATGATTTTCACCAATATGTGAAATTTGCGCATAACTCTTTAGACTGGTTTTCACATAACTTACCGGGAGTTCCCTACCCGTTCCCAAAAACTACATCATTCCAGGGCTATGCCGATATGGAATACCCGATGATGGTGAATGACAGTCATGAAAAAGACCTGACTTTTGCGCAATTAGTACAGGACCATGAGATAGCGCATACCTATTTCCCGTTTTATATGGGTACCAACGAAAGCCGCTACGCGTTTATGGACGAAGGCTGGGCAACCACCTTTGAATTATTAATAGGCACTGCCGAAAAAGGCAAAAAAGTGGCTGACGAATTTTATAAACAGTTCCGTGTTAACAGGTGGACACATGGCCCGCACGAAAAGGAAATGCCGATAATTACGCCATCGCCTGATGTAACTTTTGGCGGAGGGAACAATGCCTATGGCAAACCATCATTAAGCTACCTGGCTTTAAAGGACATGCTGGGCGATGAGCTGTTTAAAAAAGCACTGCATACCTACATGAATAACTGGAATGGCAAGCACCCTATCCCATGGGATTATTTTAACTCCATGAAAAGCGGATCAGGTAAAAACCTTGATTGGTTCTTTTATAACTGGTTCTATACTCCTTATTATATCGATCTGAGTTTGGAGAAAGCGGAAAAGGCTGATGGTGGCTATACTTTATCGATAAAGAATATCGGTGGCTTTGCAGTTCCGTTTGATGCAATTGTAACTTACGCAGATGGTACAACTGAAAGCATCCACCAAACACCTATAGTTTGGGAAAAGGATCAGAAAGCTATTTCGGTAAAGATCAAAACCACAAAAGACGTAAAATCAATAACGCTTGACGGTGGCATCTTTGTGGATGCCGATATGAAGAATAATACGTGGACGGCGAATTAAATATCACACGGAATAAATGAAGTTAAGAAAGCCTTTAAATGAAAGTTTGAAGGCTTTTTTTAATAAATTATAAATTAGTTATGTGAGTTAATATAAACAAAATGATAGCTCAAAGGCCTTATGTAATCTACAAATTGCCGGTTAGCCGGACTACGCAGGCACTTACCGGGGGTAAAATTGAAAAGGTTTGGAAAAATGTAACACTTTTTTTGACGGCTTGCACTACTACAAAAGTCAACGAACCGCGGAATATATACTTGACCGCTTATACAGCTGATGAAGATCATGGAGAAACACCGGAATTAGCAGATGTAATACTTGAGAACGCAAAAAACATTTTCGGGACCGGGGAAACCCAACCAGTTAGTTATTTATATCCGGCAAACATCCCTTCAAAACAAACACGAACAGAGTGGCAGTTAACCGCGCAGGATTTGGAAAAAGCAATCAAATATTTAATAGACGGACAGCCTTATCCTAAGTATAATCTTGGCCCAATTGAATTGATTATATCATATGATTTTAAATTGATCGATCCCATTAGCGGAGTTGAATTGCCAAATCAGCAGTATGACTCTAGCTTTTTAATATGGCTTACAAAAAGCAGCTGTGTTAGCGTAAGTTTATGTTTTCCTTTTACTGAACCTAATCAGGAGTTTTGGAATTACATAAATAGTATTAAAAATTTTATCCCCTTCAAATTTGACAACAAGTTTTTAAGGGTGGGACGCTCTAATAAAAAGGGCACGGCAAATATGTTTTCAAAATTATAGGGCTATTCTCAATATTTCAACCCGGGATAGCCCTGTATGAATATTGATTAGTTGGCCGGTGGACAAATCTGCATAAAAGTTACCAAGGTGCTGGCCTCGTACGATTGTATGATCCCGGTTGGACAGGCAACCGCGGAATTACGGTAGGTTAAATTGCGGGATTAGTTTCCCCAAGGGGCCCCTATGAAAGCCCGCTGTTGGGGCGATTTTTTTTGAAGGCTTTCTATTCTGTAAACAACTACCTTTATTTTATGAACTTTAAAATCAACCATATCCAGCATATAGGAATCCCCGTAACTGATTTAAACAGATCTGAATTATTTTATAAGAAACTGGGATTTGAAAATGTAATGGCATCGGGATTTGATCATAATGGCGGCAAGGGTAAAATGGCTATGATGCAAAAAGGAGAAATGATCATTGAAATTTACCAGTTTCCGGATCCGGCGCTTGATGAAATAAGAAACCGGGTAGATGGCCATGTAGATCATGTAGCTTTTGATGTAGATGATATTGATTTAGCGTTCAGTGAATTGAAAAACGCCACATTTCGCATCGTTGAGGATGCGCCGGTTTTTCTCCCTTTTTGGAAAAACGGGTGTAAATACTTTAATATTTTAGGTCCCGACGGAGAGCGGCTGGAGTTTAACCAGATCTTATAAAAAAGGGCCTGTACAAAAGTTGATTTTTTATTCAGCGCATATTTATTTTCTTATCAGCCGGCGAAAAAGCAACCGGATGCAGTTTTATGGAGTATCATTATTATTAACTCATTAGCTGCTATGCACAGTACTCAATCCATTAAATGAAAAAAAATTTTTCTTCCATTCTGTTTTGGCAATCCTTTGCTGCCCTGTTGGCCTTATTGATGATTAATACGCCGTTTGCCGTACGCAGCCAGTTGGTGGATAAGGGCCCAAGCTGGTTTGGCCTCGATGTTTCCTGGGTAATGACGCTGAGCTACGCATCTATAAAACATTTGGTATGGGGAAAGGATATTGTATACACCTACGGGCCGCTGGCTTACTTTGCAACAAGAACAGGCTGGGGAATTTCAAGATGGTTTTTTGTGTTATTTGACGGATTTATAGTTATTAACTTCTATTTCGTTTTTATTGATTTTCTTAAAACCAATATTGATAAGTTCCTGGCGGCATCCATACTTATCTGCACAATGCTGGTTGTTAACCAGAATTTTGGTTCCGACCTGTCATGGGTGCTCCTGTTTTTCATTATTTACTGGATGATGAAAACCTTTTATGATCAGCGGCCATTTTTCCTGGCCATGCTAATAGTACTAACAGTATTGGCTTTTTATATTAAAATGAATACGGGCCTTATTGCCATGGTGTTTCTATGCGGTCATTTTATAAACTTGTTCGTTTGCAAAAAAATAACACCGGTAAAACTGCTGATCTGCTGTGTTTCCTTTATGGTGCTCGTTATTGCTTCGGCTGTGCTGTTGAATGTTTCCATTATCAGTTATATAGCCGGTTCGTTAGAAATAATAAAAGGTTATAACGATGTTATGTATCTTGATGAAGAACACTTCCATATAGAACATAGCCTGTATATACTTTTCTTTGCCCTGCTGCTGTGGTTTTTCTATAAATTATATTGGCAGATCAGGGAGAAAAAGCATAGCCTTATCATATACACAATTGCATGTATCATATTTATCTTCTTATTGCAGAAGCAAGCCACATTAAGGAATGATGTACAACATCTGTATGAATACTTTTCTTTTGCGCCTCTTATATTATTGTGCGGATTTACAACTGGTGAAAAGCAGAAACCGCACTTAAAATATTTACTGGTTATTATCCTGTTTGCGCTTTTCTTTGTTTCGGAGAACAGGACAATTGATGAATCATTCGCAAAGCGGGTTGCGGGGCCGGCTGCATACATAAAGCAGTTTAGGGAGTATAATTCCCTCATTTACGTTAACCAGCAGGATAAACGGTACATACCACAGCGTGTGCTGAATAACATAGGGAATAAAACAGTTGATGTTTTTCCATGGGATAGCGAATATGCGATGGAAAACAAACTTAATTATAGACCAAGGCCTGTCTTCCAGTCTTATTCAGTGTATACAGCGGCGTTGGAAAAAACCAACTACGACTATTACGTAAAGCAGGCGCCCGATATCCTGATTTATAATTACGATGCTATTGATAACCGCTATCCGTTTAACGATGAAAGCCTGATTAATTTGTTCATCCTGAATAACTACACCCTCATCGATTCATTTACATCAAATGAAAGGTTGCGAATGGTGCTACAGCGAAAAAACAAGACAAGCCCGTTGCAATTTACGCCGTTGAAAAAGCAGGAATTCTCTTTAAAAGATCCTGTAGACATCAACCAGGCCAATTTCATAAAGCTGGAGATCCAATATAACCTTGCAGGCAAAATAAAGGCCTTTTTTGGCAGCCCGCCGCATGTACAGATCAGCTATATGCGCGAAGATGGCCAATGGTTTACCTATAAAACATCAGTAGAGCTCTTAAAATCAGGGTTGTTTGTTAAAGATTTGATTGCTGATGATAGCGACTATCTGTGCCTGCTAACTGATGGTCAGGTACCTGCCATTAAAATGATCAGGCTGGAAGCCGATGGCAAATACTTTAACAAAAATGGTGTAGCCGATGCTTATTGGGTAAAGTAATTTATTAGTAAGTCCTGTTATAATAATTGAGCCCTAAACATGCCTTGATGAAATTATTCAGATGGCGGACAAATCTGCATAAACGTTACCACGCTGCTTGCTTCGTATGATTGTATGATCCCTGTCGGGCATGCTACTGCGTAGTTGCGGTAGGTTAAATTGCGGGCTTTATCGCGGTTTGTCCAGCCTGTGTTAACATTTTTCTGGATCCAGGTTAAATATTGCTTTTGGCCGCCATCGTTTATCAGCATCATTATGTATTGGGCAAATATGGCTTTCAGCACGCCCTGTTCGTTAAAATCACCTTCGGCAGGTAATATGCCGTCAACACACATGCTGTTTTGGGTATAATCGGCAGCCAGTTTGGCATCAGCCAGGTAAGTGGCATCGTTTGTTACTTTATAAAGCATAACCGCTGCGCCAATGGCAGTGCCCTGGTTATAAGTATAATCCTGGTAGCCGGGTGGGTTATTGCCTATTTTATGGTCGGCCACTTCACCATTGGTTGCATTGAATAAATTTGTTTTCGACCAGGCATAAATTGATTTTGCTTTTGCAAGATAGCTGGTGTCTTTTGTGATCTGATACAGGCGGACAGCCGCAATAACTGTAGGATAATTAATACAGGCATTTTTACCGCTGTGCTGAAAATCCCAAAACATACCACCATCAATGGGATCATATGAACCGGCCCATACATGGTTAAAGCCCGCAATTGAATTTTGCAGGTAGGCTGCATTGCCTGTGAGCTGGTTGGCCCTTGCCAAAGCAGTTACCCACCACATCATATCGTCGTAAATGAACCAGGTAGTTTGATTGTTCCAGTTGTAGTTATCGTACTGGCTGGCCCCGCCTGTGTAAATATCATTTACCATTGTTAACTGGGCCGGGCTTTTGGTCCGTTCGTAAACATCCATGGCCAAATCCCAGTAAATGGCCTGGGTCCATATGGCTCCTATGCCGCTTTTATCGGTAGCGTTGTAATATAGTTTGGCTGTTGGGTTATAAAAATAAGTGTTGAAGGCTGTGTAAGCTGCATCCGCATCTTTCAATGTAAAATTTGTGATAACGGTAGCTGGCGCAGGTTTTACTGATTGCGGTGCCGGTAATTGATAGGCTTTAGTGCAGCCCATGCAGGCAAAACCTAAAGCAATAAATAAAATGTAAAAAAGATTTCTCATAGTAAAGGTGTGTTTAATTGGTATCGCAATAATAGATGCCGGATATTAAAAAACCGGTTAATAAAACGATTAACACCCAATTAAATTCATTAACCTTTAATAATTAAACAACGCCTTAAGGTACATTTCGAATCGGATTATTTTATCAGTTTCCTTAATGATACCAGGTGGGCGAATAACACTGCAGGCACAATAAAGCAAGGCAGCCAGATAAACGGAAAATAAAAAAGCGCAATGTTAGGCTGGTCGAACCCGAATTTTTGAAAAGGAAATGGAGCAGATAAAACCGCGGTGATAACAACATTTGCAAGGAACAGTAAGCAGATGATATTCCAGCCTATTATTATCTTTTTGTTCAGCACATTTTTAATGTATCCAAAATAATAAACAATTGGCGCGGTTAGTCCGCAAAGGATATCAAAGTTCCGGCCCTCGAAAGTAATTATTCCGGGCACCAGCTTGTGCAGGAATAACAGGTATAGGGTAAGTTCAACAGGAATCCTTACGATATGGAGCAGGGTCAGTGTTTTTACATCAAAGCCATCCATAAACAATCTTCCTTTTTTAATAATAAACAGGGCTGCGATGAATACTACCGGTGGCATCAGCAATAACGGAAATCTTGGCGGAATTACATTCGTAACGGTATAAAATCCGGACAGGCCAACGATCGCCTGAAGTGCCAGCCACAATATTGCGGCTATTAATACAAATTTTGAATGGTTAGCGGCTTTGTACAACAGGCCTATGGCAAGAAGTGTGGTGAGCATAAATACAATGCTGATATAAATTGGTAAGTGTTCCATTTGTTTGTTTTTTATAAAACAAAGGAACAGCAATAAACACAAGGGCTTCTTGCCAATTGGCAAGAAATGAACGCTGTGATAATTGTTTTTTATAACAACTCGCGTACTTCTGTTGCTGGCCTTCAACCTTTGCTATTATATGTTGCCTCTTCTGGGCTGGATACTTGTGGTTCTGCCACAATGCCAAAAGGCCTGAAAGGTCGTAATACGCCAGCGCAGGTCGAAGGCCTGCGGAATTAAACGGATGCCTGGGGTTACTATTTCTTTACCAATTCTTTCCTGATCCTGCCTAAAGATGGATCGGAAATGCCAGGATATGAAGCGATTACGATAATAAACTGATCATGATATTTGGAATACTTAAATTCGTTTCCTGGTTAATTATATTCTTATCTTGAAGCCTAAAATCCTTAACCATGCTTATCATATCGCACAGGCTCACCTTAACCTTCATTTTAGTAAGTTTTACTTGTTTTTGTTCAGCCCAATCTGTTATTATACAAAGCGGGATCCTATTGCCAAAGGATACAACTACCAACAACCAGGTAATAACCTCGCTGAATGGATTTCTTAAACAAAAGGAAAAGCCAAACAATGCCAATAATTTTGTTTTAAAGGAAAGATTACTGGAAACAGAGATCCTGTTAGACGCAATGAAAGGATCAGGGCTGAGCAGGAAATTAAAGGATAGCAATTATTATAAATGCTATTTGACAAACCTAACCCGGCTGGATAACGATAATTTCGTTGCGCAGATCTCCTATATGAGTATTGATGAACATACCCCTGTTTTACACGCAAGCTACAGGCTGCTGGCAAAAAGAGAGGGCACACAGTTTTGTTTTTATTCGCCCTTAAAGCAAAATACCATTGGCTGGAAAACCAGGAAGTTTAATAATATCACGTATTATTTTCGCGATACCATAGATATAGTGAACGCAAAAGCATATCAAAAAAAGGTGAATTTTTATGATGATAAGTTAAAAGCGCCGCAACAAGTTGTTGAAGTTTACTTATGTGATAATTTTTTGGAAGTGCAGCAACTAACGGGGATTGAATACATGCAGGATTATGCAGGTTATAAAACAATTAACCTTGACACCCGTGGAAATAATACAACCTTAGTTGTAAATGGATGGAACTCAGAAACGCGCCGGTTTGATCCGCATGATCTGTGGCATGCAAGGCTGCGGATTATATTATCACCAGGCGTAATTAACAGGCCGGTTGATGAAGCATGCGCTTATTTATATGGGGGAAGCTGGGGATTTACCTGGAACGAAATATTGGCCCAGTTTAAAAAGTATGTGTCGGATAACCCGAATGCAGATTGGTTAAAGCTATACTTAGATGGAAGTAACTTTGTCGGAACAGATAAAACATTAAAAATATCATACATGCTGAACGCCTTAATTGTGCAAAAGATAGAAAAAGAAAAGGGCTTCCCGGTTGTTATGGAGCTATTGGGGTGCGGTAAGAAAGAACCAGGTGATGAAAATTATTTTAAGGCGCTTGATAAGCTTACCGGGATAAACAAAACAAATTTTAACTTAAAGATGCAGGAGTTGATCAAGGGATCATAATGTTCCTGAACTAATTTTTATCATTCCTTGTAAACTTGTTCATCGCCATGCGCCAGTTAAAATATTGGTTCCCATCTTTTGAAGCTTTGAAAATTACATTCAAGTAGCCGGGATCAAAAAATTCGGCTAATGAAAACACCTGTAACCCGTTTTGAGGGTTAAACAGTGTGCCTGCGGCATAACCTTTCTCATTGTTTTTAGCGCGCTTCTGGTCAAATGGAACCGTGCTGTTTACAAACTCCGGGTGTGTTTTTTCACCAGTCATAAAAGGGATCATATAATCCACACATTTTTTGATAGAAGCGCCATTTGCAGTTTGAAAGGTAAAGTAATTTTTACCGGTAGCCCTGTAAATGGCAATGCAGGTAGTTAGTAATGGCTCAAGATCATAAGTGTGATAATGAAAGGCATCCCTTTCCACCAGGTCATGAGTGGTTCCGTCAGGATTTAAATTGACAGCCAGTTGTTTTTCCAGTTCGCTGATTATGAGGTTGTCATATTTGTGATCGTGCAGAGTATAGTTGATCAGCGCGATCATTTTTATGCGGTGCGAATTCCAGTTATTGATTGCCGTGCCTCTACCCGGCTTTGCCGATTCGCTGTTTACTTCGGCATCAGCAATACTGCTCAGCCAATGGTCAATCACAACCCTGTTATCTTGCTGTATGTCATTCCTGGTAAGGTCATAGGCTGTAACCATATCTTCCAGTTTAGTTTCGTTTATCGGGTCGCCTGTGGCGTTATTGACTTTTGCCCAGGCCAGCAAATATTCAGTTGCTTTATCTAAAAATTTCTTTTCCCCATTATACTTATAGGCTAATGATAAAGCATACGTTTTATAAGCATCTTCAACAGCCTTTAGGCTGGCGGTCTTTTTAGGATTACCTTCTAATAGCCCCTGCGATAATATTTCTGCTATAGGGTTAGGTGTTTCTGTTAATGCCTCATCCGCAGCTTTCAAATAAGGGTTAAAAACCTTTCTGTAGGTTGATGGTTCGTATTTGTCAAGATTTATCGCCTTGCGCATTGAACTTACTTCCTTATTATTCAGGCTTACCAGTTGAGCCCTGGCAGATAATGTCATGATACTTGATAATCCTAAAATATATATAACTTTCTTCATCAGTTTTACTGCGTGCCCAGGTTAAAATGGTTTTATTATTATGCAGGGATCATAAAGAGGTTTCTTTACCTTCTAAGTTGATAAACTCCCACCGTGCAGGGCTAAAGGCATCAATTAGGATGCCCTCTTCTAAACAAACACAACCGTGAACGGTATGTGGCGGAACATAATAGCCATCCCCTTTACTAATTATTTTTACGATATCACCCATGGTCATTTCAAAAATGCCGCTTTCTACGTAGCTCACCTGCGAATGCATATGGCTGTGTAAAGCACCGCAACTGCCTTTTTTAAATTTTACTTTTACCAGCATCAGCGTATCATCAAACCCTAAAAGCTGGCGTTGCACACCGTCTCCGGCTTTTTCCCAGGCAATGTCCTGTCCATATTGAAACAAGTTGCTTTGTATCATATCATTAGTTTTTTAAACTACCGGCCACATTTATAACAGCTTTTTTATTAGCCAATCGTTTTTGTCGCAGTAATGCTTCCAGGTAATAATAATCGGCATAAACTATCGGTACATCTATTTCGCTTTTAGCAGGTTTGTGCCCGGTGCTATGCAGCAGTAAAAAGCCCCTGGCACTGTCTGGCCTTGCTTGGTATGATCTGCCAAGGCTGTTCAGTATCCTGTCAGCCATTGTTTTATACAGGTCGCCATTTTTACTGTATGTGCTCAGCTCGTAAAGGGCCGACGCAGCAATTGCCGCCGCTGATGCATCGCGGGGCTGGCCCGGTAGTTTAGCGGCATCATAATCCCAGTAAGGCACCAGGTCGGCAGGCATGGCCGGGTTGCTGAAAATAAACCCGGCAATGTTTTCTGCTTGTTGAAGATAAATCTTATTGCCTGTTTCCCGGTAGCACATGGTATATCCATATAAGCCCCAGGCTTGCCCCCTGGCCCAGGATGAACTATCGGAAAACCCCTGGTGCGTTTGTTTATGCAGCACCCTGCCTGTTTCCGGGTCGTAATCAATAACGTGATAGGAGCTATAGTTATCTCTGAAATGATTTTTCATGGTGGTATTGGCGTGGGTTACAGCTGTTTTATAAAAGCTGGAATCGCCGCTTAACTTGGTTGCTTCAAACAAAAGTTCCAGGTTCATCATATTGTCTATGATCACCGGAAACTTCCACTCCTTGCGGTTATCCCATGATTTAAGGCAACCTATAACCGGGTTAAAACGCGTAATTAAAGTTTTGGCCGACTGTAAAATTACCGCTTTATACTGTTGGTCATGCGTAAGGCGATATGCGTTGCCAACACTGTTGTAAACTTTAAAACCCATATCGTGGGTTCCGCTATCAATTTTTTCTGTTTCCATTGCAATAGTATAAGGTGTAGATTGTTCTTTCCAATATTTATCACCGGTATATTCATATAAAAACCAAAGGTTCCCCGCAAAAAAACCGCTGCACCAATCTTTCGGGGCAACAATAATTAAATCGCCATTAGGGGTTAGTGACCGGGGCGATAACAGGTTGGGTTTGGTACCTGCTTTTTTGGCTTTATCTGTTTCATTAAGCAGTAATTTGGTTTGATGTTGTGCAAAAGCAAAGGCTTTATCAGCATTGTTTTGTGCAAAAAGGCTAAGAGTTAAACCGTTTAGCAGAGCCAGTATCAACAGGTGTTTCATCTTCATGGTATATCTTAATAAAAAACGTGGCCTTAGTTAGCCACTTTAATTTTTATCACCAATTTTTTTACGACATCATACCCGGCAACCTTAATGTTCGGGCGATGTGCGTCCTGCGGAAAAAACAAGAAAAATGTTCCGGGTTCCGCTGTATAATAGGTTCCCTCTGCAGTGTAGGCAGCTCCATCCTTTGCCTCGTCATAAGGTTTGGTAACGGTTGCAGTGCTTACCGAGGCCACGCCAATTTGTTCTTTACCTTTAATTACATATTGCAGGTCGATATATTTTTTGTGCGATTCCCAGCCAGATTTGTCAAGTTCTTTAGAAGGTGCTTCGGTAATACTGGCATAAGCATTTTCGCTATCAATAGGGTATTTACCGGCACTAAGCGTGTCAAGGTTATGCGTCTTTAAAAACAGGAACACTTTATCCCAAACAGCCTTATTAGCATGGTACTGCTCATAAAACTCAGTCGCGTTAACAGACTCATGAACATTAAGCTTGATATGCCCGTTCCACTCCTTGCTTTTTAGCCATTTTTCGGCAACGGAAAGATTAACTGACACATTTTTTATTTGCTGGGCGGTCGCATTGTTTTTCATAACTGCAAAACTCATTACAGCCAAAAACAGCTGAAATACAGGTTTAATTTTCATGTTCAATAATTGGTTTATTATCAGGTAATAGTGTTTGTTATTAGCAAAACAATTCCACTACCGGTCAATATTACAATGTATTCCTGTAAATCAATTGCGTTTTAGGCAATAATTTTACGCAAACGTAATAGTTAGGCCCTATGCCGCTGGTTTTGGCACATCAAAAGTTTTCGATAACGTTTGCGTAGAAATAACGGGCCGTTTGTTTCAAATTCAAATGTCATAGTTGTACACTTGCTGAACAATTATAAAAGTTTAACCCTTAAACAGCTCTGGCTTTGAAAGTACTACATAGTGTGCACCCTGATGATTTTAAATCTTATCAGACAGAAAAAATACGTGATCGTTTTTTATTAGATAACCTGGTAACCCCTAACCAGGTAAACTGCGCTTATACGCATTATGACCGTATGATAATTGGAGTGGCGCATCCTGTTACAGAAACTATCGCGTTAGAAAACTACACTAATCTTAAAGCGGAATACTTTTTAGAGCGACGGGAAATAGGCATAATTAACGTAGCCGGTGACGGCGAGGTGAATGCCGACGGTACCATATACCAGTTAAAAAAACTGGATTGTCTTTATATAGGCAAAGGAACCAAACAAGTAACTTTTATTGCGAAGGATGCTGCAAATCCGCCGGTATTTTACCTGTTATCATCGCCGGCACATCAAACCTGGCCAACCAGGTTAATGACGATAGAAGAGGCCGAAAAGTTTAGCGCAGGCAGTGAATCAACGGCCAATCGACGCACCATAAATAAATATATCCATACCGGGGGGATTCAAAGCTGCCAGCTGGTTATGGGTTTAACCATTTTGCACGAGGGAAGTGTTTGGAACACCATGCCCCCGCATGTACATGACCGCCGGATGGAGGCTTATTTTTATTTTGATATTCCCAAAGGGCAGCGCGTGTTTCATTATATGGGCGAAGCAACAGAAACCAGGCATATATTGATTGATAACTATGGCGCAGTAGCATCTCCGCCGTGGAGCATGCACTCAGGCTCGGGCACATGTAACTACAGTTTTATATGGGGTATGGCCGGAGAGAACCTGGATTATACCGACATGGATGCCATCGGTATTGAAGAAATAAGATAACCAATTATAGAAAGAGCGCTAAGACTTTACAATTAATATGGTGGACAAGGCTATTAAAATACAATCATATGAACGGGAATAAAAAGACGAATTACCGGTGGGTGGTTGTAATTTTATTGTTCTTTGCCACAACAATTAATTACCTGGACAGGCAGGTGATCGGCCTGTTAAAACCTACGCTCGAAAAGCAATTTGCCTGGACAGAATCTGATTACGGCGATATCGTAATGGCTTTTAGCGCAGCGTATGCAATTGGTTTGTTAGTGTTTGGGAATTTTATTGATAAAATAGGCACTAAGCTTGGCTACACGCTTTCGTTAGTGGTATGGAGTGTGGCAGCTATGCTGCACGCAGTTGTAAAAAGCACATTCGGTTTTGGCGTAGTGCGCTCCCTATTAGGTTTGGGCGAGGCCGGAAACTTCCCTGCTGCAATAAAAACAGTTGCCGAGTGGTTCCCCAAAAGAGAACGCGCGTTTGCAACGGGTATATTTAATTCGGGGGCTAATATAGGTGCGGTGGTTGCCCCGGTAATGGTGCCCTGGATATTGGGTATTTATGGCTGGCAGATGGCATTTATTATAACAGGCGCCATTGGTTTTATATGGCTTATATTCTGGAGGTTTTTTTACGAGATCCCGGCTAAACATAAAAAAGTAAGCCCGGAAGAAATAGCTTATATCGACAGCGATACTGATGAGGACATTACCGAACCCGAAACCGGTAAAGTTAAATGGGCAAAGCTGTTCACCATTCGCCAAACCTGGACCTTTATTGTTGGTAAATTACTAAGCGACCCAATATGGTATTTCTTCCTGTTTTGGCTGCCCTCTTATTTTTCAAGCACCTTTAATTTAGATCTTAAAAAACCCAGCTTGCCATTGGTTATTGTTTACACCGCAACTACTATCGGCAGTATTGGGGGCGGCTATTTGTCATCCTATTTCATAAAAAGAGGATGGCCTGTTTTTAAGGCGCGAAAAACAGCTATGTTTATTTTTGCGGTTTGCGTTGTTCCTATAATTGGCGCGCGTTATGCAACCAATATCTGGCAGGCCGTAGCGCTTATTAGCCTTGCGGCGGCAGCACACCAGGCCTGGAGCGCCAATATATTTACTACAGCGTCTGACATGTTCCCTAAAAAAGCGTTGAGCTCCGTAGTCGGGATCGGTGGGATGGCCGGTTCTGTAGGAGGGACTTTATTCCCGTTTTTTATTGGCTTTATACTGGATACTGCCAAAAAAGCCGGTAATATTACAGCCGGGTATAATATCATTTTCATTATTTGCGGTTTAGCATATATGCTGGCCTGGGTGATCATGCATTTATTAACCCCAAGGATGAAGGTGGTAAAGCTGTAACCTTAATTAATTTCCTTATATACTTAAGTTTATTTATATTGGTGAACAGCTAAGCACAATATAGTCGCGATTGCTTTCAGCTAACCGCTATGAATTTCAACGCTCTAACAATAAGGGACATTGCCAAAGAGCTCAATCTGTCAGTATCAACAGTTTCAAAAGCATTAAGAGATAGCCATGAAATTAGTGAGAACACAAAAAAAATAGTAAATGCTTATGCCGAAGAACATAACTTCAGGCCTAACCCTATCGCTCAAAGTTTAAAACAGGGCCATAGCAAATCAATAGGTATTGTTGTATCCACTATCGAGAACCAGTTTTTCTCGCAGGTGATCAATGGTATTGAATCTGTTGCGTACAGCGCCGGGTTTAACGTTATTATTACGCAAACGCATGAATCTTTTGACCTTGAGGTAAAAAATGTGGGCCACCTGATGCATCGTTCTATTGATGGGTTGCTTATATCTTTATCCACCGAGACCAAGAATATTGAACACTTACAAAAACCACACCGCCAGGGATTGCCTATCGTTTTTTTTGATCGCGTAAGCGACGAGATAGAAACGCACAAAGTAATTGCCGATAATTTTAAAGGCGGATACGACGCTACCCACCACCTGATTGAATCAGGCTATACCCGGATAGCTCATATTACAAGTCCGCCAAATATATCAATCACCCGGGAAAGGCTTGCCGGCTATAACAGGGCGCTGGAAGAGGCCGGAATTTCTATTCCTGATTATTACATTAAACATTGCTCGCACGGAGGCAGGGATGAGAATGAAATTGAGAGCGCATTAAATGAGCTGCTTTCTCTGGAAGACAAACCTGAGGCCATTTTTACAACATCAGACAGGATCACCACCACCACCCTGTACCTGCTCAATAAGATGAAGATAAAGATCCCTGAAGAGATAGCCCTGATAGGTTATACGAATACCATGCTGGCTGATGTGCTTAACCCTTCATTAAGTTCTGTTTACCAACCTGGTTTTGAAATGGGTGTAAAAGCAACAGAAATGCTTTTAAATCTTATATTAAGCAAAAGGCCGGTTACTGAATTTCAAACACTCGTATTACCCACACAATTGTTTATCCGAATGTCAACCGCCCGCAAAAATTAACCGCGGGCTTTTCAGTTCCAAATGGCCTTAGTGTTCGGAAGTAAAAGGGCAATCTTTCTTTTATTTCATGCTCAATTTGTACGGTTTATCTGCAACAGCGAAAACGATATCGTAAATAAATATTTCAAAAGCCTGCAAACAGTAATGTAATCAAGGTATTTTTGATAAAGAGCAGTTATACATATTCCAATTATAAACCCTGTCTCCCTATTAAATATTTATTTGAAATGAAACGAAAGTTGCTCTTCACTATACTCTTCGTGTTTTTAATTGCGATAGAAAACGCAACGGCGCAAACCGTAACGCTCGACTACTATTTTAACCACGAAACATATATTACAAAAGAAGGCCAGGTAAAAAGGTTTCATTATATGTGGGAGGATACGGCCAATTCAGGGTTCTCTGTTCTGGGTGAAGTCTTCAAATCAAAAGGAGCTGTTTTAGCCAGCCTGGATGCTGCGCCAACGGCAAAAAACCTACGGGCGACAGCAGTATACATTATTGTTGACCCGGATAATTTAAAAGATAACCCTAAACCTAATTATATTCAAAAAATCGATGTAGAACAAATAGCCGGATGGGTAAAAGCAGGCGGTGTTCTTATCTTAATGGCAAATGATAGCGTAAATGTAGAGCTAGAGCATTTTAACACACTTGCTGAGCGCTTTGGCATGCACTTTAATAACGACCTGCAAAACCATGTTATTGATGATGCCCACTTTGATGACGGGGCAGTATTAATAAACAATAACCCCATTTTTAAAACAGCTAAAAAAGCATTCATGAAAGATGTTTGCAGCATCGGCTTAAAAGGAGGCGCAACAGCCGCGTTAAAAGCGGCCAACGGCTCTGTAATAGCTGCTATAAGTAAATATGGTAAGGGGACAGTATTTGCCGTAGGCGACCCATGGCTGTACAATGAATATGTTAACGGCCGGTTGCCGATAGGTTTTGATAATGATAAGGCGGCCATTGACCTGGTCAATTACGCACTTGCCAATAGCCACTATAAACATTAAACTAATTCAATAAAACTTGATTATGGCAATGAAGGAATAACTGTTGCTGCCATTACCTCAACCAGAAATTGATGCTAATAAAAAGCTGCCCCCGGTTATTAAAATATTGAGTAGTCGATTTAATTGCCAGTTTACCGGCCTTGCGTAAAGCAGGGTCGGTTATCCTGGTTTTAATTTCTCAGGTAATTAAACAGATGGGTTTCAGCTGGTAAACATGCGCTATAAAATGCGCCTGTGCAGTTTTTAAACTTATAAATAATGAGACATAAAATCCTTTTTCCTTTGTGCCTTATTGTATTTCTGCTTTGTGGCTTTACAACCGGCAACTCTTTTAAACAACAGGTTGAAGCTACGTTACGACCATATATTTTGAAAGAAGCGGCCTGGGCCTTAATGCAGGAGCCGGTAACTATTACAGCAGAAACAAGTCTGCGAAGCGCTGGTGGAAAACATGATTATTATTCTGAAGGCGATTACTGGTGGCCTGATCCTTCCAATCCGGATGGACCTTATCTTCAGAAAGATGGTATGACCAACCTGCAGAATTTTGTAGCGCACCGTTTAGCTATGATCCGTTTTAGCCGTATTATAGGTGCATTGGCATCGGCCTATAAAATTACCCATGATGAAAAATATGTAAAACAGGCTGTAAAACATTTACAGGCCTGGTTCATTCAGCCTGAAACACTGATGAACCCAAACCTGCAATATGCCCAGGCCATTAAAGGCGTGGCAACCGGCAGGGGAATAGGTATTATTGATACGATACAATTAATGGAAGTGGCGCAGGGCATCATGGCGATGGAGGGTTCATCAGCCATAACCAAACAAAATTTATCGGTTATTAAATTATGGTTTGATGAATATCTTAAATGGCTTACAACACACCCGTATGGTAAAGATGAAATGAATGCCAAAAATAACCATGGCACATGCTGGGTAATGCAGGTTGCCTGTTTTGCCAGGTTTACAGAAAATAATAAATTGCTGCTGCTCTGCACAGATCGTTATAAGGAAATACTGTTGCCAACCCAAATGGCAACCGACGGCAGTTTCCCGCTCGAGCTTAAACGCACAAAGCCATACAGTTATTCAATATTTAACCTTGATGCTATGACAACCATCTGCAGCATCCTCAACACTAAACAAAATAGCTTGTGGAATTATAGCACCAGTGATGGCAAATCAATAAAAAAAGGCATTGAGTTTTTAGATCCCTATTTGAGAGATAAAAATAAATGGCCTTACCCACATGATGTAATGCATTGGGAAAGCTGGCCGGTTGCCGGGCCATCTCTTGTTTTTGGAGCAATGGCTTATCAAAATACTGACTGGTTAACAACCTGGAAGCAGCTTGATCATGAACCGCAGGATGAAGAGATAATTAGAAATTTGCCGGTAAGACACCCACTGATTTGGTTTTAAATTAAACAAATTAATAGCTTAATATGAGGAATTTGTTATTAACGATGAGTTGCCTGTTCTGCATCCTTACCAGCGCATCAGCCAAAATTTATAAAGTAAGCAACCCGGATGAGTTTAAAAAAGCAGCTGGTACAGCGGAGGCCGGCGATGAAATTGTAATTGCCGATGGTAACTATAATGCCTGGGAGGCAGTTGCCCAAATTAACGGAACGGCTGCTAAACCGGTTATCATAAGGGCTCAATCATCCGGAAAGGTTATATTTTCAGGAGAGGTAAATAATCCTGTATTTCAGCTAACGGGAAGCTATACGGTAATTTCAGGATTAAATTTTACCGGCTGTAACCTGTTTAAAGGACAAGGGAATACCGGTGTTTTAATTGAACTGAAAGATTCAAAGTATTGCCGTATAACTGATTGCACTTTCACCAAAAATGAAGTAAAAACGCAATTTATGCCAATTGTTGTGGTGTCAGGAATAGGAGAGCATAACAGGGTAGACCATTGTAATTTTATAAGCAACATAAATAACCAGGAGCTACAGGTTAAGGTTACAGCCAAGGCAGCCCCCTTATTTACAATGGTTGACCATAACGAATTTAAAGATAAAGACAGCGTAACGTGGAAAGTTTACAATGGCGGCGAATGTGTACAGATAGGCCAGGACCCGGTATTGTTAGGTAACCAGGACACCCGGAGCATTGTGCGTGATAACCGCTTTATCCGTTGCAGCGCGGAGCCGGAAGTTATCAGTAACAAAAGCTCGGGCAACAGCTATATTCATAACTATTTTGAAGACTGCCATGGCGAACTGGTTATGCGCGGCGGGCACGATTGCCTGATAGACAGTAATACGTTTGAAGGCGGCAAAGGCGGGATCCGAATAAACGGAACACATCATATCATTACCAATAATTGGTTAAATAAATTACCTACGGGGATCAGGCTGATGTACGGCATGGCTAAAGGGAAAACAGAGATCGGGTTTTATATTGCAGCGAGCGATTGCCTGGTAAAAAGCAACCATATTACCTACTGCGGTACCGGCATTTTACTGGGCGATAGCAAAAACGCCGACTGGACAGGGAAGTTTGATACGGCTAAATACCCATCGCGCACGGTACAGGATGTTGCACCTTTTAATAATACGCTGGTTGATAATACAATAACCGATACAAAAGTGCCGGTTATGCATAATGAGAATTGATGTTTATTTGATTTTAAGGCAACAAGATAAGTGCTGGTTAGCCAGCACTATCTTGTTTAAATGATCTCAAATTTTAATAGTTCCGGTTTCACGGAACGTTATGATGTGTATAAGTAGTCCAGCCAAGAAAGCCGAGATCCCCACCCGGAAGTCCATATGGGTCATCAAGATTTCTGATATATGAGGTTTCAGTTGTATGATAATGCCTGTCTGCAATTTCAATTCCTGGCCATACTGTAGCTCCGTTAGGCGAGCATGATTGTCCGCAACTTGGATGCGACGTACCCTGATAAAGCCCATATTGATAATTGTACCCGGTAAGCAATCTGCTATTGCTTGCGGTATAAACAGAAGGGTCGCCCTGTATGGTTGCAATATTTGCAGCGTAGGTAAAACCGGTAAGGGAATATTGAAAATGTGTACAATCATTATGACTGCCACAGATCTCATTGTCCATTGAGCCATCTGCTGCAATAACAAGCGGGAGCATATTTTTTATAATGGTTAAACCATTTTGGTAAACAGTCTGGCTGTCTTCAAAAATACCAATAGCCATTTTTGCATAACCTGAAGATACATCCCAGTTATTGTTATAATGCTGGTCGGCAACATGATTAATATACTGATCTTTTAGCCGGTTTAAAAAGGTGGTAAACTGGGTGTTCTCTGCAGTGGTCCAGCCGGCGCCCTGCCCGCTGGCAGGGATATAAAACTTAATAATTTCGGCTGCTGCCGTAAATGTTGGCGCTGCCCATGATGCTTCGAGAGTAGCCTGAGCGGCATTACCGCTGCTAACGCTCATAGTTCTGAAGGCATTTGCCCAGCCGTCCAAAATTTGTTTAACCGTAGTAGCGTATGAAGCAGTGCCTGTTTTGGCCCAGCGTAGTGCCAGCGCGTAAGCTAACAAGGCATCGCCTTTGAAACTTATTTCATCAGGAGTGGTAACACCCCCGGCAACAACCACATTGCTTTTATATTGGCCGCTTGGCGAGTGGCTGTTACAATAAACAAGTACCGTGTTGGTGTAATCGGTATAGCGCTGAGTTGAAGTGTTGTTAGCTTCGCCGGCAATAAAATCCAGGCTTGCCTGGGTGTTCAGGATGCCGGGATGTATAAAACCGGTTGCATCAGTTTTTAATTTTGTTGATGTTTTCTCGCTACCTGGAGCAGGCTGGTCTGCAGCCTCTTTTTTTGTACAGTTTATCAGAAATACCGAAATTAAAAACACAGCGGTAACTGCACTGATAAAATAATTAAACCTTTGCTTTCTCATAATTAATATTGGTTAATTTTTGGTTAATAATGGTTTTTCGAATGTGATACTATTGTGCCCGTATTTGCCGCTCTTTTTTTAACCCTGCTGAAGTGCCTTTTAAAAGGAGAAGCGGTCTTACAAATCGGTAATATGTTCATCAAATACAAAAAATCATAAAGTAAATATACTGTAAGTTATTGATTACTAACAAGATATAAATCAACTGATACGCTTTGTGCGCAAGGTGATAAAGCGATAGAAAAGTATTTGTAGAGCGGAATCGGTTTAAATTTTTTTTAAAAATTTTTCTTTTGATACGCTTGCCGCACATTTTACTTTAAAGAAATCAAACCTGTTTTGCTTCGCACTGTAATATTTGCCTTTAGTTGGGGTAATGGGTTAAAAATCCATCATAAAATGAGGATAAATAATTCGCAATTGATTATATTTGATAGGTATAAACCAGTTCTCAGTAAATATTTTAGTCTCCAAACTAATCCCCTTTCAAATAAGATTGGAAACAATATTATTGTGTTTTTGAGACAGCCATATTACTAACACCGGTACCATAAGCAGTATGAAAATTTGAACTAACCGCTACCTGAATTGAAGAAGTTATTATTGTTTATATACTATTTGTGCTTTGCCGTGTTTTCCTTGCATGCGCAGCCTATACTGAGGATCGATAAAAGTGTTCAGCAACACAAATTTACGCTGAATGAGATTGAGTACCTGGAAGACAACACCAACCGCTTAACTTTTTCTGACATTAAAAAGCTCCGTTCCGGGTTCCAAAAAAATCAGACTTATTACCCCCGGAACAATAACCATGAGTATACTTACTGGTTTCGTGTTAACGTTCGTTTTACCGAGTCAATGAGCATTAACAATAGCATTATAGAGCTCTTTGATCAAACAACGGACGAGGTAAAGGCTTATCTGCCCGAGGCAGGCGGAAATTATACTGAAAGTATTTCAGGTGCTAATCATGACTTTAGCAGCAGGCTTTATCATCACAAAAACTTTGAATTTTTAATAAAAGACAGCCAAAAAGGAGATTACACTTATTATTTTAAAGTAAAGTCGCATAACGTGGTTAACGTAATTATTGTATACCGCACAATGGACTACTTTGTTCATTACGCCCTGAATGAGTACCTAACCTTTGGCCTGTTTTATGGAATGATCCTGATTTTTTGTTTCCATAACCTGTTGATGTTTTTTGCTGTTAAAAAGAAACAATACTTATACTACGTATTCTACATTTTAAGTATTGGCCTATATGAAATGAGCGCAGATGGTATAGCATTTCAATACCTATGGCCCGGCTACCCGATGTTTAATCATTATGGTAATGGTATTGCACTTTATCTTGCAAGTATTTTTGCCTTGATCTTTAGTAAAGAGCTGTTACAGGTTAAACAAAGAGCCCCCCGGTTTTACTGGCTTATTAATTATGTAATTGCAGTACGGACAGCTTACTTTTTATATTGCCTGTTTTTTAACAAATCGCTGTTTGCTTACAAGTTTGTAGATATCATCCCTTTATCCATAGCGTTTATTACCGGTGTGTATATCTATAAAAACGGATTCAAATCAGCAAGGTTTTTCGTCCTTGCTTATTCCATTCTGTTTCTTGGGTTTACGGTAAAGGCGCTTAGTGCCCTGGGGTATACCTATTTTCTTCCTGCTCCGGTTAGTTATTACAGCCTTAGCCTTTGTTTTGTTGTTGAAATGATTTTACTATCATTTGCTATTGGCGACCAGGTGCGCATATTAAGAAAAGAAAAGGATGACGCCCGCGAACAAACCATTTATCAAATGGAGCTTAACAACAGCCTTAAAGATTCTATCAACCGGGAGCTTGAGCAACAGGTAAATGTAAGGACCCGGGAGTTGGTTGAGAAATCAGACGAAGTACAGGATCAAAAAGAGATCATAGAAAGACAAAACAGGATCTTATTGATCGTAAACCAGCAACTGGAACAACAGGCAGGCGAGATTTCAAGGATGAACGTATTGCTTGAGAAAGATAATGTGCAGCTGAAAACAAATATTGAGAAAGTTACGGAGTCGAGAGCTTTATCAACAGAATTAAACTTTGAAGAGTTTAGTGCAAAATACCCCGACCAGGAAACCTGTTTCAGGTTTTTATCTGCTCTAAAATGGAAAGATGGCTTTACATGTACCCGCTGTGAAAATAGTACCTATTGCGCCGGACGACTCCCGCACAGCCGCAGGTGTACAAAATGCAGTTATGAAGAATCGGCCCTGCATAATACAATTTTTCAAAACAACCGTATCCCGATAAATAAAGCTTTTTATTTAACATACCTCATTTACAGTACCAACGGTACCATATCCTCCCACCAGCTTTCTGAAAAACTGAATATCAGGCAAAGCACGTGCTGGGCCTATGCCATCCGCATTAGGAAAGTGATGCAGGATAAGAGAAGATCCAGGAAAAAAAGCCACGAGCAGGGGTGGAGCACTTTAGTGATGTAATCAGATCCACGCTTCCTTGCCTGTTAGAAGATACTCTTAACCCGCCTAAATCTCTTGCGAATAAGAGTAACTTTGACTGTAAGATATTTAAATAGATCTTACAACTCCCTTAATTGACAAACTTTTCCTCAATTATTAATTGAGCTCAGGTTAATAACGTATACTTTGACGCGAACTTCGATTGATCAGATGATCTCACAACATGAAAAAAGCAATAATTTTCGGCGCAAACGGATTTATCGGATCCTGTCTGCTACTTGATCTCCTGGACAATAAGGATTACGAACAGGTAAGCGTTGTAGTTAGAAAGACGCTTGGTATTAATCACCCGAAATTAAAAGAGCTAATCGCTGATTACCACACCCTGCACATGTTAAAAGAGCAGATCGACGCAGATGAAATTTTTATCACGATCAGAACTACCAGGGAAAAGACGCCCGATAGAGATCAATATTATCAGATTGATCATGACTACCCGGTGGAGGCTGCTAAAATCGCCATGGAGGCTGGTGCAAAATCAGTGTTCATGGTAACTGCGGTTGGCGCTAATGCAAATTCCGGTGTTTTTTATATCAGAACCAAAGGGGAGACGGAACGGGACATTATTTCGCTAAATTTTGAGTATACCTGCATTTTTCGCCCGTCAATGATTATGGGAGAGCGGAAGGAAAGTAGAAGATTTGAAAAAATACTTATTAAAGTTTGGGCTTTTATTAATCCGCTTATAATAGGTGAGTCACTAAAAAAATACCGTGGCATAACTGGTCAGGACATTGCAACAGCAATGATGAATGCCGCAAAAAACCAAAAAGAAAAAGTAAAAATATTTCACTGGCAGGAAATGACTGGTCTGCTGAAGTAATTATAGCCCAAAATCCCCGCAATTGGCACATATTATAGCCTTTAACAGGTGTATAATTCATCCCAAAAAGCTCAAAATCCGGGTAGATGATCTGCTAATTCCTTACAAATTTACCCTGTTTCTTATTAAGCATGCCCATTGCTTATTTTATACTCCTGCCCACCAATTTTTTCTCATTTTTTTTCCATCTTTTTTTATTGTTCAACAAGCGTATCAGCTGGAAAAACGGATAAGATGTATGTTAGCCTAAATGCCGTTAGAACAGCTATTTAGCTAGTTTGCCTCTCGCGATCAAAACGTATCAAAACAAACTTAAGTTGCTTATTTTCAGTTATTTATAAGAATAAACCATTTGCAATTGTCATTTATTCCACATTAAATTTACAGGGCAATTATTATTCAAAAACCATTTTAACTAAAAGGGCTGACAATGAGGTAACCGCTTTGATCGCAGCAGTATGATCTGCGCAGGCATGGAGCAAACCAGGTTTGCTGTTTGCAAATTTCGGCAGCCTGGCTGCTTAACTAATTAAACGATAATTGAATTATGAAGAAAAAAATTACGCTAATTTTTGCTTTTCTAATAACAACGCTAACAATATCCTTTGCACAGGATATTACTGTAAAAGGTGTTGTTAAAGACGGCCAGGGGTTATCCATGCCTGGTGTAACTGTAAAAAATAAATCAACCGGGGCCGCAACGGTAACTGACCTTAAGGGTAACTACACAATTACAGCATCAGGTAATGCAACCCTGGTTTTTAGCTTTGTTGGTTATACAACACAGGAGCAACCGGTAAACGGCCATACTATAATTGATATTTCACTGGCTGAGTCAAACAAGCAACTTGATGAAGTTGTAGTTATAGGTTACGGCACACGTGCTGTTAAAGATGTTACCGGCGCTATTACCAGTGTAAAAGCCGCGAAGTTTGAAAACGATAACCCAACCAGTGTAACTGACATCCTAAAAGGAAGTATTCCTGGTATTGTGGTTAGTTTAAATACATCTGCCAAAGGCGGTGGTGTAGGCGATCTGCAAATCCGCGGCCGGGCGTCTCTGTCAGGCAGTTACCAGCCTGTAATTGTTTTAGACGGGGTTATCTATCCCGGCCAGCTGGCTGATATCAACCCAAATGATGTTGACAGGATGGATGTGTTACGCGATCCGAGTGCGCTTGCCGTATACGGAGCACAGTCTGCCGGTGGCGTGGTTGCAATTACCACAAAAAAGGGTAAAAAGGGCGCACCGCAAATTGTGCTGAATGCCAATTTTGGGATTGCCCAGCTGTTGCAAAACCAGGCATACTACCAGGGCACAGCTTTCCTTAACTGGCGTGCCGACGGGGCAAGGAGCTCAAACACTTCTAACCCATATTACTATTACAGCAATCCGTCTAACCTGCCTGCGGGTATAACCGTTCAACAATTTTTGAATGGAGCTACCGGCGACCCAACTACGGTTTGGCTTCAGCGGTTAGGGCTGTTCCCGAACGAAATAGCCAACTACCAGGCTGGGAAAGTAACTGATTGGTCTAAATTAATTTTCAGGAACGGTTTTCGCCAGGATTATACAGCAAGCATGTCCGGCCGTTCGGATAATACCAGCTATTACATGTCTGGCAACTATACAAAAAATCAAAACCTGATAAAGGGCGGCGATTATACCGATGGCCGCTTCAGGGTAAATTTAGAAGGCAAGGTGGCTAAGTTCTTAACCGTTGGCGTTAATGCCCAGTTTGCCAGCAGGAATGAAGGCGATTCAAGTACACCGCTAAGCGGCCAGGCAATAGATGGCCACGAAGCCGACTGGACACAGATCATCAATTCATCACCTTATGGCAATGTTTATAATGCGGATGGATCATTACGCCGGATTGATACTGATGATAGCGGGTTAAACCAGCGCAACCCTTTCCTTGGCGCGCAATATAACAGTAACGTGGCAATTCAGAACACGTTGTTCTCCAATCTTTTTGCACGTGTTGACCTTCCGTTCGGCATTAAGTACAATTTGAATTTTTCTCCCACCATTGAGTCTTACCGCAACTTTTTCTTCCGGCCTGTAGCTAACCCCAATGAACTGTCAGGTGGTACCGCTATCCGCACTATGGAAAATCGTTACAGGTATAATATTGATAACGTGTTAAGCTGGAACAAAACCTTTGGGATCCACAATTTTGATGCAACCTTCCTGCTCAATAGAGAAAAGTACCAAACCTGGTATACAAGCACATCAAATACCCAGTTTAGCCCGAGCGATGTTTTAGGCTATCATAATATTGGTGCCGGTACTTTGCCTGTAGAAAGCAGCGATGACCGTATTTATACTGCCGACGCATTAATGGGCCGTATAAACTATACCCTGTTAGGGAGATATATTTTAACCGCTACCGTTCGCCGCGATGGTTATTCGCCATTTGGTTTAGAGCATCCGCGCGCTGTATATCCTACCGCAGCAGCTGCCTGGATTTTTAGCGATGAAAAATTCACGAAAGGTGATTCTTTCAAATGGCTCGACTTTGGTAAGCTGCGTTTTGGCTATGGTGCAAATGGCAACCGTTTATCTACCGGTACTGCCGACCCAAGCATCGCACTGGCATTATTAAGCACGCCTAAGTACCCTACAATAACCCCATCTGGTACTGTAGTTAATAACAGCGCCATTTATGTTAGCTCGCTGCAGAACAACAACCTTAAGTGGGAACGCACAACAGGAGCTAATATTGGTTTGGACTTTGCCATTTTGAATAACAGGCTCAGCGGATCGATAGATGTTTACAACCGTAAAACTACCGACATGCTTGTTCAGCGCAGCATACTTGATATACAGGGCTTTAATTCTTCAAATGATATACCCGGCGGCTCAAATAATTCAAGTGTTTACACCAACATTGGTGAGGTAAATAATAAAGGAATGGAAATTTCGCTTGAAGGAAAGATCTACAAGAGCGAAAACTTTAACTGGAATGCTTCAGGAACTTTCTTCTTTAACCGCAATAAGATAGTTCATCTTTATGGCGCCTTCCCTGTTACTGGTGCCAATGGCGTTACCACCAATGTGGAGAAGGACGATATCGGTAACGGGTGGTTTATTGGTAAAGATATCAATGCTGTTTGGGACTATAAGATCCTGGGTGTATGGCAAACAGCCGAGGCTACAGAAGCTGCAAAATACGGTGCTAAACCCGGCGATTTTAAATTGCAGGATGTGAACGGTGATTTTAAGTTTACCAATGATGATAAACAATTTCTTGGCACTACCAATCCCCGTTTTAACTGGTCGTTACGTAATGAATTCAATTTCCTGAAAAACTTTGATCTTGCTTTTATGCTGGTATCAAGTATGGGCCAGTTAAGGCAGTATAATGAAGCCCTGAACAACCCGGGCAGCGTAGGTTTTTCAAGGATGAACTCGTACGTTTTACCGTACTGGACACCTGATAACCAAATAAATGATTATGCACGCCTTAATTCCGGTTCATCGGGTACAACCATCAATGTTTGGCGCAAGGCATCATTTGTAAGGTTGCAAACTGCCTCCCTGGGTTATACTTTCAGCAAAAAGCTGATCAAACCACTTGGCATCTCAAGTGCAAAAGTATTCATCAATGCAACCAATGCCTATGTCTTTTCAAGCTGGCCTTTGTGGGATCCGCAAAACAACGGTCCTACACCTAGGTATTTAGCAGCAGGATTTAACGTGGTTTTTTAAAAGGAAAGATTTAATATGAAAAAGATAAATAAAAATATCATAGCAGGTTTTACGGCGGCTACCATATTTATAATGGGAGGATGCACAAAACGAAGCGAGCTTTATCCGCAGGCCCCTTCAAAATTTACACCTGATGTAACGCTTACCACCCCCGCGGCATTCATGAACGCACTAGCAGCACTAAACATTAGTGTCCGGTTTGAATATTTTGGTGATTCCGCACCATTGCTTACAGAGTCGATTTTTACCGACGCGGCTGTTGAAGGTACAACGGATAAAACTACACCGGCCCAGGATCTGAACGCCAGGATAACGCCAACAGCTAACCTTAACAGCAACGATTATAACAAGATAGGCCAATACTGGAGCGCATGGTGGCAGGGCATTCATAGTGCTAACGTAATCCTGTCGAGGCTTAATAACGCTACCTGGAGCTCTGATGTCCAGAAAAACCAGGTAAAGGCCGCCGCTTTATTTCACAGGGCTTATCGTTACTATCGCCTGGTACATGAGTTTGGCGATGTGCCATTGGTGCTTAAGGAGGAAACGAGTGTAAATACGGCATATTTTACCACCCAGCGAATGGTGATACTTAAGCAAATAAAAACCGACCTTGAATTTGCCGTGGCTAACTTAACAGATGCCAATAATAAAGGCGATATATCAAAAGGCGGAGCAGCTCACTTATTAACAAAGGTTGATCTTGCACTTGGTTTATTTGATGATGCCATTACAGCCGCGTCAAGTGTTATTAATGGCCCCTATCACCTGATGACCAGCCGTTTTGGTATTGTTGCAAACGACGCCACCAGGAATGTGATCTGGGATCTTCATCGCCCGGAAAATAAATCCCTGGCATCAAATTCCGAGGCACTGTACGTGGTAATTGACCGGGAAACGCTTGATGGCGCCACGCCAAACGGATCGCAAGTGATGCGAAATTGTGTCCCTATGTGGCATAATGGTACAATACTTACCCCCGGCGCCCTTAAACCCGGGATCTCTGACAAGGTTACCGAAGAGTTTCCGCTTACCCTATGGTATGGCAGGGGGATAGGCCGGTTACGCGGTACACCGTATGCAACCAAATACATCTGGACGGACAATACCGATTTAAGGCATGCCCCCGGTAACTGGATGAATATGACCGACCTGGTTTACAACAGCCCAGCCCTAAAAACAGGCGATCCTGCCTGGTATGGCAAACACCTGGAGCAGTATACAGCCGCCAATGTAAACCAAAGGTTTTTAAACGGGGCGAAAGATACCATCCGTACCTGGTTTGGCTGGCCTCATTATAAAGTGTTTATTGGCTCAGGACCGATAGCAATAGATAAGTGGTGGAGCCCGCCACGCGGTACCAATACAGATTGGTATGTTTTCAGGCTGGCTGAAACGTACTTGTTACGCGCCGAAGCTTATTTATGGAAGGGCCAAAATGCATTGGCAATGGCTGATATTAACCAGGTGCGGGCCCGGGCAAATGCACAATTGTTAACCAACCCGGCACTTGTTAACATCGGTACTGTGCTTGATGAGCGCCAGCGTGAGCTATATTGGGAAGAGCCGCGTAAAACAGAGCTTACCCGCATAGCATACATATTTGCGCAAACGGGAATAGCGGCATATAACGGAAAAAGTTATAACACAGCCAGTTTCTCGACCGATAACTTCTTTTATGACAGGATTATGGAAAAGAACGATTTTTATAAGAATCCGAATGTTGTTACAAATTCGGGAAACCATTTTACCATTTCTCCTTACCATGTTTTGTGGCCAATCCCCCAAAATGAGATCGACTTAAATGTAAACGGGCATATCAATCAAAATAAAGGATATTCCGGTTCAGCAAGTAATATTCCGCCACTTGACAAGGTAGTTCCATAATTGAAAAAACAAAAACTACAAGTAAAGCAGGCATTGATCATTGATCAATGCCTGCTTTTTTTGAATCTTTCCCGTTAGGGATATCGTTATTACATATAGAATCTTTTTAACCCTGAAAGGCTTCTTGCCTTCTTTTAGTACTTAAAATATTATTATAGCCGTTTTAAATACTAAATCTTCCGTTTCGTTCCATATTAGTTGTTTCCGTAAATATAATTCATGATGTTTATATAAATAATGTATGCCCATCTTTGCCCGTCTTCTTTAGAAAGTGCCGATGCTGGGAACTGCCGGGAAAGAGCCGGACTATCATATGATTGCAGCAAAGAAAAATGGATTGAATGACAAATGGGCAAGAATAATCGGTATCCCGGTTATTGTTATTTTATTGCTGCTTACGAGGGATAGTGCCATAAAAGGTGAGAATTATAAAATTTTAATTTTCAACATAGCAAAAGATTTTGTTTATGTAATAAGCTACTGGGAATGCAGTCGCTTTATATTTCTTTATATGCGCAACAAATTTCCGCATTTAAAAGAAACAGCAAAAAGAATAGCCATTCAAAGCCTGGCAATTTCCCTGTTTATTTTATTTGCGACCTGTGTTATTGCGTCCATCAATTATTATTATCCTACCGGAGAAAAAGAAGATTTTTTATCAGAGTTTTACGATATACTTGAAAAAAGTTTGGTTTTGTTGGGGATCATAACGGTTCTTTATGAATGCGCTTATTTTTTCGGGCGCTGGGAGCATAGCCTTTATGAGTCGGAGCGTTTAAAAAAGGAAAACCTGATCTCGCAGTTAGAATTGCTTAAAAACCAGATCAGTCCGCATTTTTTATTTAATAGCTTAAATGCGCTGATCACTTTAGTCCCCGAAGATCCTAAATTATCAGTACTGTTTATTCAGCGGCTTTCCAATGTATACCGGCATGTTTTAAATTACAATGAAAGAAATGTTATTGACCTGGAAACAGAATTAAAATTCCTGGATGATTATATATTTTTGAATAAAATGCGTTTCGGTGAAAATTTAAACGTTATTTACCAGCTCCCTGAAAACCTGGCGCAAATAAAAGTGATTCCGTTTACCTTACAAATACTTGTTGAAAATGCTATCAAACATAATATTGTATCGGGTAAAAAACCACTTGTTATTACCATCAGTAAGACCGGGAGTTTTATTGTAGTAAAAAATAATTTACAAATAAAGACCTCAGGCGTAGAGTCTACTAACACCGGATTGCAGAATATTACCAACAGGTATGAATTACTTACCAATAAAAAGGTTGAAGTTGTGGCTGATTCCGCAAGTTTCAGCGTATCCCTTCCGCTTATTTATGATAGTGATTATTTATGAAAGTACTGATTATTGAGGATGAGGCGCCGGCGGCGCGCCGGTTGCAGTTGTTATTAGAGAGTTATGATCCTTCCATCCGGGTTATAAGCGTTATTGACAGCATAGAAGATGCTGTGCAGTGGCTAAAGGATTTTCCTCACCCGGAACTGATATTTATGGACATTATGCTTGCGGATGGGCAGTCATTTGAAATATTTGAACAGGTACAAGTAAATGTTCCCATCATATTTACTACCGCGTATGACGAATATGCTATCCGGGCCTTTAAAGTAAACAGCATTGACTATCTGTTAAAGCCTATAGAGCCGTTGTTACTTGAATCATCCCTAAAAAAATACAAAACCCTGGCGCCATCGCCCGAAAAATTAAAGGAAGTGATGGAATCGTTACTGGTAACCAATTATAGGAACCGGCAACCCCAATCCGAATTTAAAAACAGGTTTCTTGTTAAAGTCGGCGACAAGTTTATCCCTGTTCCAATCTCAGAAGTAGCTTATTTCAGCTTTGAAGATAAGCTCACCTTTTTAAATACCACCGCAGCAAAAAGATATATGCTGGATCATACATTGGATGAACTTGAAAAACTGATTGATCCACAACTGTTTTTCAGGCTTAACAGGCAATATATAGTTTCTTTTCCCGCTATTAAGGCCGTTCATAATTATTTTAACGGCAAGCTAAAAGTTTATGTAACTCCTGAACTTTCTACCGGTATCGTTGTCAGCAAAGACAAATCGCATTATTTAAAATTGTGGCTCAACAGGTAAACAACTTGTTCTATAAGAGTACTGTTATTCCTGAACTTTTTGACCGTCCATTCTTTACTTTCCAAATAAATAAATCTCCAGGTATACTCTTATCGCAACCTCTGCAGGGATAGATCTTTCAAAGATCTACCAAATTCCATATGGGTAAAACTCCGGTTCATAAGCATTTATCTCCGCTTCATTCGTATTCAATGATTTTTTAGTGTCCCAAAAACTATCATTGTTTCAATAAAAACTTAACGCTTAAAATTATTTAGAAAATGAAAGCTAAAATCAGCACTTATTTACTCCCTATCCTGGCAATGTTAATATTGGGAGCTTTCCAGGTACAGCATTCAGAAACTCTAATCGGATCGTGGAAGCTGAAAAGCCTTACAGCGCAATATCCTAAAACGATGATGGGTAAATCAAAATCTGCGGCTGAAGCTGACATTAAGGATCTTACCGGCCGGCTAAAGAAAACAACATTTGTTTTTAGTAAAGATGGCTATTTATCGTATTTGGGGCATAAAGGAAAATGGGTAATGAGCAATGATGGTAAAACGGTAGACTTTATAGACGACGCCAAAGAGAAAACAGTTGCCACAATTATCAAATTATCCCCGGATCAATTAATATTTACGAGGGTAGATGATGGAATTACCCAAACCTTTTGCCTGGCTAAATATGTAAAGGAAATTCATTAGAAGAAATTCCTGCCAATCCAACCCAATCTCATATTAATAAGCGCTCTTCAACACTTTAGATCACAAAAAATGCTCAAATCAATCAACCTGGTTGCCGTTTTCTTTTTCCTTTTACCGGGCTTGTCCCTGGCACAGCAAAAGAAGCATATAACAATTTCAGGAACCATAAAAGACAAAGCGACCGGAGAAACCCTGCCCGGCGCAACCGTAAGTTTCCTGCAGTTACTGGGAGTTGGTGTTTCTGCCAATTCCTATGGCTTTTATTCAGTCAGCGTTCCCGAAGGCAGTTATACCCTATTGGCAACCTATACAGGTTACAGCACCGAGACATTGCATATTGAATTAAAGGCGAACCTGCAGCAAAATATCAGCCTGGAAGCCTCATCAAACCAGTTAAAAGAAGTTAAGATCAGCAGCAGCAACTCATCACGAAGCAATAATATTTTAGTATCACCTGTGGGTGCGCAAAAATTAACTGTTTCTGACATCAGGAATGTACCCGTGTTATTAGGAGAAAAAGATATTTTAAAAACGATCCAGCTGTTGCCCGGAATTGTAGCTGCGGGTGATGGGAAATCCGGATTTTTTGTACGTGGTGGTGATGCAGATCAAAACCTGATCCTGCTGGATGAAGCAACCGTATACAATGCGTCGCACCTGCTCGGTTTCTTCTCCGTGTTCAATTCAGACGCTATTAAAGATATCCAGATCTATAAAAGCGGCATGCCTGCTGATTACGGTGGCCGGCTATCCTCGGTAGAAGATATTCATATGAACGATGGTAATAACCGAAAATTTGGTATGAGTGGCGGTATTGGCCTTATTGCATCGAGGCTAACTGTTGAAGGGCCGCTTTTTGATCATAAAGGATCATTTATTGTGAGTGCCAGGAGAACCTATGCCGACTTATTTACAAAGCTGGTACCCGACACAAATGTTAAAAAAACTGTACTGTATTTTTATGATTTCAATTTAAAAGGGAACTACCAGGTTAATAAAAACAACCGTATTTTTTTGTCTGGTTATTTTGGGAAAGATTACCTGCAGATCAGGAACGCCGATGGCATTAATTATGGCAATTCAACAGCAACTTTCAGATGGAACCATATATTTAACAACAACCTTTTCTCCAATACATCCCTGATTTATAATAATTTTAATTATAATACTACCTATAAAAGTAACATCAACAACATCACGGTTGCCTCGGCCATTACTGATTATCACATCAAACAGGATTTCAGTTATTATCTTAACTCTACCAACAAGCTGGATGTGGGCCTTGAAAGTATTTTCCACCTTACACAGCCTGGAGCCGCAGTAACCAGCCAAACCTCCAAGTATAATAGCGTGGTGCTGCAAAAAAAGTATAGCCTTGAAAGCGCTGCTTACGTTTCGCACGAATGGACAGCAACGGATAAATTAAAAATAACTTATGGATTACGGGTGAGTGACCTGGCGGTGCTGGGACCTGGAAACTTTTATACCTATGACGCCGCAGGAGGTATTACCAGTAACAATTATTACAGCGGCGGAAAAATTGTAAAAAACTATATTAACCCCGAGCCCCGTTTTGCAGCAAGTTATCAGCTTAATGACAGCAGCTCGATAAAGCTGTCATATGACCGGAATGTTCAGAACATTCACTTGTTGAATAATTCAACCGCTACGTCTCCAACCAATGTTTACCTGCCAAGTTCAAATGTGGTAAAGCCCGAAATTGCAGACCAGGTAGCTATGGGGTATTACCGCACTTTTCATCAGAATGGCATTGAGTTCAGCTCGGAAATTTATTATAAAACCCTGCAGAACCAAATCGATTATAAAAACGGCGCCAACCTGGTTGGTAATGAAAACGTAGAGGCCGACCTGTTATTTGGAACAGGGCGTGCTTATGGATGGGAAACCTATATTAAAAAGAAATATGGCAGGCTAACCGGCTGGATAAGTTATACCCTTTCTAAATCTGAAAGGAAAATAAACGGGATCAATAACAACAATTATTATCCCGCATCACAGGATCAAACACATCACCTTTCTGTAGTTGGTTTATACCAGGCCAGTAAAAAGTGGACATTTTCTGCAGACTTTGTTTACAGCACCGGGAGCCCTATTACCTGGCCCGATGGAAAATTCCCAGTAGACGGATCTCCTGTGTATGATTACGGTAATAGGAACAGTCAGCGGCTTTCTTCCTATAACCGGCTTGACCTTGGCGCCACCCTTACGGTAAAGAAAACGAGAAAAGTAGAAAGCAGCTGGAACTTTTCTATCTACAATGTTTATGGCCAGTCAAACCCATATACGATTGTTTTCCAGGCAGACCCTGCAAATATGAATAAGACCCAAGTGCAGCAAACCACACTTTTTAAAATGGTTCCGTCAGTTACTTACAACTTTAAATTTTAATAAGATGAAAAATATACCAGCATTCTTAATAGTATTTACCATTATTATTACTTTTTCCGCCTGCACTAAAACCATCACACCTTCGCTTAATAATTCAACCCGGTTGGTAATTGAAGGAGCGGTTAGTGACACGGCGGGCCCATACCATGTCAGCATTTCAAAAACGGCCAATTTTTATTCTGATAATGTTTATCCAGCAGTTTCCGGTGCTACAGTAGTAATAACAGATGTTACCACAAACATAACAGATGTTTTAACAGAAGCCGCTCAGGGAGATTATGTTACCCATGCCATTGTAGGTAAACCGGGTGATACCTACCAGATGAAGGTAATGCTTGATGGTAAAACGTATACAGCAACATCAACGATGCCGAATCCTGTTTTGCTGGATTCTGTGACAGTTGACTATGAGGTATCAAATAACATCAGGCCAACTGCAAATTACCAGGACCCTGCAAATCAGAAAAATTATTACAAATACTCCATGCAAAAAAACGGGATCCATGTAAACCATTTTCAAACCTTTGATGACCGGTTATCGAACGGAAGATATATTAGGGATAACCTGGATTGTGATACCGGCACCTTTCATCATGGTGATATGGTAAAGGTTAGTTTAGTTGGTCTTGACGCCGGTGCGTTTAATTTTTTAAAAGAAGCGGAAGATGTAGCCTATAATAATAGCAACCTGGTGGCCCCGGCAACACCAACATCAAATATAACCGGGGGCTGTATAGGCTACTTCAGCGCACAAACAGTAAGCAGTAAAACTACTGTTATAAAGCACTTTTGAAGTTTATCAGAATCTGCAGCTTTATTATTTGATGATAACCCAATTTGTTTGATTTTTGCAATTAACAGATTGATTTTTGCAAACTACCGCATTGTTTTTGTCGCAATTTTGGATCTCAAAAACTAATACAATTAATGATGAAGTTATCAAACAACAAAATTTTAATTACAGGTGGCGCAAGTGGTATTGGACTGGGGCTTACCGAAAGATTTATTAAGGAAGGAAACACGGTTATTATTTGCGGAAGGCGCGAAGTAAGCTTAAAAGAGGTTGCTGATAAGTTTCCTGCTGTAATTACCAACGTTTGCGATCTATCTGTTGAAGCAGAACGCACAGAACTATTTAAATGGGTTTCAGAAAATCACAGCGATTTAAATGTACTTGTAAACAATGCAGGGGTCCAGCAATGGATGGCGATAACGGATGAGGGATTTTTTGAACGCGCTAAAACGGAGATTGCTACTAATATTGAAGCACCGATTCATTTAACAGCGTTGTTTAGTAACTTAAAGGCATTAAGCACCATTATTAACGTAACGTCAGGTTTAGCATTTGTTCCGTTCACAAAAGTACCTGTATATAGCGCTACAAAAGCATTTTTCCATTCCTTTACGCTATCGTCACGCCAATTACTTAAATCAAAAAATATTGATGTAATTGAAATAATTCCGCCAGCACTTAATACGGACCTGGGTGGTAAAGGCTTGCACGATGCTGCGCCGCCGGTACGTGATTTTATTGAAGCTGTATTTCAACAGTTAGAAGAAGGGGAAGCTGAAATTACATTTGGATTTAGTGCGGCCTTGGCTAAAGCAAATCCCGATGAATTACAGGGGGCTTTCAACCGGTTGAACCAGGGTTAAATTTATGTGAATTGAGAAAATGGTTATTCCGTTTTAGCTATCTGAATCACCTGGTTTTTCGCTTCAAAAAATGATCTCATACCATTTTTTAAGCTTATTCATCAGGTCTTCCAGTTTAACAGGCTTACTGATATAGTCATCCATCCCGGCCACCAAACAGGCGTCTTTGTCATTTGCCATCGCATTGGCAGTAAGGGCAATGATAATGGGTTGTTTTACAACTGTTTGGCGAATAACCTTTGTTGCCTCCAGCCCGTCTATATCCGGCATTTGCATATCCATTAATATTATTCCATAATCCTTTTGGTTTGCTGCTTCAATAGCTTCTTGCCCATTTTTAGCTAAATCAGGCTGATACCCCATTTTATTCAAAATGTGCATGATCACACGCTGGTTCATCTGGTTATCTTCCACTATCAGGATAGCTAGGGGATACTTCCCGCCAAAATCAGCCGATAACCTGTTCGGGCTAACTTTTTCCTCACTAAGGGAGATCTGCCTGTGCAGCGCATTAAGAATTTGTTTGCTTAAGATATGTTGCTTAATCGGTTTTGACATAACAGAAACGAAGAGCTGGCGCTGGTTGTTTTTAAATTCAACCTCAATAGAACTTAAAAGGATAATGGGAATGGTTGGGTATTCTTCCCTGATGAGATCTGCCAGCATTATTCCGTCCATGCCCGGCATTTGCATGTCCGTAATTACAAGGTCTATTTCAATTTTCTTTGATAAGATAGTTAAGGCCTCCTGACCGGAGCCTGCAGGGATTGACTTTAACTTCCAGGATTCAAACTGGCGGTTCAAAATAGTAAGATTAGTTGAATTATCGTCAACTATCAGTATCCTCGCACCCTCAATGTCAGCCATGTTATAGTACGTATAAGGTTCCAATACCCTGGTGCCGGGCTTGGTCATAACCGTAAACGAAAAGGTGGATCCTTTATCAGGCATACTTTTTACACTGATTCCCCCACCCATTAGTGCGACCAGTTTTTCAGAGATTGCCAAACCCAGCCCGGTGCCACCGTATTTCCTTGTGGTAGATGAGTCTACCTGCGAGAATGCTTTAAACAGGCGGTTTAATTTATCTTCAGGGATGCCAATCCCTGTATCCAATACATCAAACCTTAATTCAACTTTTCCGTCGACTCCTATTTTTTGTAAATAAACGAAGATGCAAATTTCTCCCCTTTCAGTAAATTTCATTGCATTGCCCACAAGGTTGATTAAGATCTGCCGAAGGCGTAAATGATCTCCAACTATCTGCAAAGGCACATTTTCCTTAATCTGGTAAAATAATTCCAACCCTAATTGCCCTGCCCGAGAGCTGAAGATATCAATTACATCCTCTAAACAGTGGCGCAGATCAAAATCTTCACTTTCAAGTTCAATGTTACCCGATTCAATTTTGGAGAAATCCAAAACATCATTGATAACGTTGATCAGCGTTTCGCCGCAAGTAGTAATTGTTCCGGTAAACATCCGCTGCTCATCTGTTAAATGGGTTTCATTCAACAAAGCGGCCATCCCTATCACACCGTTCATCGGGGTGCGGATCTCATGGCTCATGGTAGCCAGGAAAATGCTCTTTGCCTGGTTGGCCTGATCGGCCTCATGGCGGGCCTTTTCCAGGTCCTGGTTTAATTGTCTGAGCTGTTGATTAGAGTTTTCAAGGGTATCCCGCTCATGTTCAATAGAAAGCTTGGCTTTCTCTTGCAGTTCGGCCATTTGTATGGTTTGAAGGATCTGAACTTCGCTATATTTTTTTAGCTGGTAGGCCCATAGTCCGCAGATAAAAAATATTGCCGCAGCCAGCAGAATATGGATAATAAAAGTCTGGATGGTAAAATAATCAAGTTGCGTGAAATAAACAGTGGAAAAGCCGATGTTCTGCAGGTACCCTAAAGAAGCATGATGAATAACCACTACTATCAACAACGGGATCTGGAGTTTCCATTTTTGGTAAGTAATGAGTATGGCGCTGCCTATAAAGGCAAAAAAGTGCATTTCAAACAGCCCATGCATCTGGTAAATAAACTGGGCCATGAAAACACCTAAGACGGTGCTTAAAACATATTGATATAAGGAAGAATGAGGTAAGGCCATTTTTGCAGAATAGTAGGCCAGCAGCGAAAGCCCGCCTATACCAAACGCAATCAGCCATGTATCATAAAAAAAAGCTAATGCTAACCCAACTAAAAAAAAACTGATCAGAAAATAGTTCATCAGCCTATCCGATCTTTCTTTTACTACAGATTGGAAAGCGATGGTTTGGTTACCGAATGCTGCGGGCTGAGTATTCATAATAAAGGTTAGGTTAAGGTTATTGCCCGGTACATTTGGGCAACCTACAACCATATGCCCTTAGTGCCAGTTGGTTAAAAAATATTTTTTCATGATTATTAAACAGCCCTGCCAGTGCTATTTTTGCATAGCTGGTTTTTTCGTCCGTACAATAACGGCTGCTGTTATAGTTTCCCCTATAATATAATACATGATCCTGGTCAAGCAGCACAGCTTGCGGCGTAGAGTAAACCCCGCAGGATGTAGCAAGAGAAGCATCGAATAAAACAGGAAGATCCAAATCAAACTTATCGCGAATCTGCTTAGCTGAATATAAATTATTGTTCATAACCACGATCACAAATTTCACCTTGTGACCATAGCGTTTTACCAGCGATTTGAAATTTGTAATGTTAAACCTGGAACATGGGCAATCAGGATTAAAGAAATGAAGAAACAGGGGTTTTGTGTGATCAGCCTCTAACAGACTATTTAATTTAATAATACTTCCCTGGCTTACTGGTTTGTAGTTTTCGGGAACAGGAGTAGGCAAATGGTATACCCATTCGTTATACCAAAACAAAGCGCTCACCGCAGAAAGAAGAAGCATTAGCCAAATTATTATCAGCAATTTTTTCATCCCTATTTCCCCCAAATTGTTATTACGTAGGGAGATAGGAAAAGGTTGTATAAAAATTAAAAAGAAAAATGAATGTTAAATGGCGCTGAAAGCAAAGAAAACCAGGCACATGCATAATGATTTTTAGTATTTTAGACAAGCCAATTTTTCAATATGGAACCGTCTGAACCCTTAAAGCACCGCATACAATCCATTGATGTTTTGCGCGGAATTATTATGCTGATAATGACGCTTGATCATTGTCGTGATTTCTTCCATTTCCAGGGAAGCCAGTATAGCCCTACCAATATGGCAACCACCACCGTACTGTTATTTTTTACCCGATGGATCACTCATTTTTGCGCGCCGGTTTTTGTTTTCCTAAGCGGTGTGTCAGCTTATTTGGCGGGTTTAAAACGGTCAAAAAGCGAGTTAAGCATTTTTCTTATCAAAAGGGGGCTTTGGCTTATGCTGATGGATATAATAGTGATAAATTTTATGTTTTCGTTTAACCCGTTGTATAACACCGTTATCCTGGAGGTGTTATGGGCAATAGGCTGCAGTATGATCATTCTTGGTTTGCTGGTACGTGCACCTTTAGTAGTTATCGGGGTTATTGGCAGCATTATCTTTTTTGGACATAATGTGCTCGACTACATGCAATTGCCCCAAAGCGGACCAGGCCATGTTTTGTTAACCGTATTTTTTACTGCAACCGGAACGGTCTTGCCAATAAACAGCAATCATTTAATACTTGATGGGTATGCCATTATCCCGTGGACGGGGGTAATGCTGATGGGCTATGTTTTTGGTTCGTTTTATCAATCGGGCTTTGATGCTAAACGCCGAAAGAAAATATTATTGGTAGCAGGTGTTTTATTAACCTTGCTGTTTATTTTTTTACGGGTTGTTAATATTTATGGCGATCCCGCACCATGGTCAGCACAACGGAATACCGCCCACACATTGCTCTCTTTTTTAAATACCAGTAAATACCCGCCCTCATTATTGTTTTTGGGTATGACGCTTGGCCCCGCGCTAATCCTGTTATCACTTATTGAACGCGTTCAAAATAAACTCAGCGCTATTTGCCTGGTATATGGCAATGTGCCATTCTTTTACTTTGTGCTGCACCTTTATTTCCTCAGGGCTATAAACATTGCCCTGATTTTTGCATCGGGGCTTAATTTGAAGACTTCAAGCTCGCCATTCGTGTTTCAGGCCCCGGCATTTGGCTTTCCATTATGGGTAGTTTATTTAATTTGGCTTTTTGTGTTGATAGTCCTTTATTTTCCATGTAAATGGTATGCCAATTATAAAAGATCACACCAGCAATGGTGGCTGGCTTATTTGTAACGGGGAAAGCTTTAACGGTAAACACTTCGTATCCTGAAATTAAACTGGGTCATGATCTGCCTGGAAAGTTCCCGGTACAGTTCATCATGGCCCGGCCGGTTATTAAAGCCGCCGCGGATTATAGCCCAGTCTTTTTCGCTCAAGGCTCTTGAATCACCGGTATACTTGCCAGTAAGGCTTTCCCATGTATATTGAGCGGGAACCTGGTCAGCAGCAATTATTTTCTGTGAAACAGCATCTGTAATGCGGTAATCCATTACTGCACTGGAATTAAGCACGCGCCTTGTTGCCTGTATAGTAGCCGAAACCGTAATAACACTGGTGCTGTTAGCCATTTTATCGCTTTTTACGGGGATTTTTTTAGATACGGTATAAGAATAATTATTGGTAGCCAGGTTACTGAACCATATGTTGTACATGTTTAGCTCTATGTATTGATCAACCCGCAAATCCTGTGTTTGGCTATCGTTTGCGTCGTAAAATTTATAATAATTGGTATTGCCAATTGTATTCAGATTCCACAAAATGTCCCGCTCAAAAAAATCACCATTGATGGAATAATACCCAAAACGCTGATCCAGTTTGCTAACCACCACATTTGTAATAGCAGCATCATAAGCCTCCTGTTTCTTCGCAATTACATCCTTATAACCAGGAATATAACTGTCAGCCATTTTTAGGTTATCATACGCTTTCCTGGCGCCAGCGCGATTGTTGCGCTGCAATAAAGTAATGCCCCTGTTATAATGTGCTGCAGCAGCGTCAGATGTAGCCTGGTCAAATTCGGTGCTATAGTTTTTGGGGCTGAAGGAATTTACCTGTACACCTGCATTTACATAAGTATCATACATTTTCTGTAACGACTGGTAGCTATTGTAGATCTGGTCCCACTTCTCTGTTTTCTTGTCGCTTCTGTTTTTGGCAATAATAAGATCCTGCTCATATTTGGAGGCCGCTTCTTTATAGGCCTCGGGAAGAATCTTTAAGGCATTTGCATCAGCAGGCTTCTTTTTCAGATCATTTATTGCAGCATAAAAGGCTTTGTCATATTCTCCCTTATCGAATAATTTCTGTGTAGAAACGCAGGAAGAGATCAGTGTGATTAATAATAGTAACCGGGATAAATTTTTCATAAGACTAAGGTTTGATGATTAAAGATAGAAAATCAGGAGGATAAAAATTAGCTTTAAGTTAAATAAATTCAAAGTTGATACCGGATCACTATCGATAAAATAATTAATAACTTGGCCGGATGCATAGTTATTTGTTAAATATAATATCCCAAAAGGTTTCACTGACTGATGCTGATATTGATTTATGCAAAGCCTGCTTTGAGCCGGTGTTGTTTCCTAAAAACCGGGTTGTTGAAGAAGAAGGTACAATACCGAAATACCTGTACTTTGTTGTAAAAGGCTTTATGCGCTTATTCCATTATAATGAAAATGGTGATGAGGTAACTACCCATATCAACTGTCCGCCGGGCTTCTTAACCTCCTACTCTCATTTTATTGATCAAACTAAAGCAGATGAAAATGTAGAATGTATAACAGATTGTGAACTGCTAAGGATTACAAAAAGCAATTTAGACCGGCTAACCAGCCAAAGCGCTGTTTTTAAAGATTTTAGTATCGGCGTATTTCAACAGTCTATCGCTTACAATGAAAACAGGTCAAAAGAACTGGCGACATTAACCGCAGAACAGCGCTATAAAAAGCTGATCGAAAATTATCCCGGCATAGTCCATCATGTACCGGTGCAATATATTGCGTCCTTCCTGGGAATGAAAGCCGAAAGCTTAAGCCGGATCAGGAAGCGGATGAATTCCTAACATTTGTCAAGTGGTTCCGGTTTAACAGTCAGCACATTTGTGCCATTAATTATTAAAAAAATGGCAAATCAGCAATTATCATTCGTTAACGGAGCAAACGGGCACCTGGGCAATAATTTAGTTAGGCTCCTCATTAGTAAAGGCATCCGGGTACGCGCGGCTGTACGGAATATCAATAACAAAGAGCCCTTTATGGGGTTGGATTGTGAAGTGGTTCAGTCTGATATCACCGATAAGAAATCGTTAGTAAAGGCATTACAAGGGGTAGAAACTTTTTACGCGGTAGGCGCCGCGTTTAAGCTTTGGGCAAAAGATCCGCAAAAAGAGATCTATGATGTGAACATAAGTGGTACCAGTAACATGGTTGAGGCAGCTGCGGAAGCTGGGGTTAAAAGAATTGTTTATGTGAGCTCAATAGCTGCATTAAACTATACCACCATCCCGGCGAAAGAAAGCTATGGCTACAATCCTGATCGAAGGGACGTGTATTACAATTCAAAAAATGACGGAGAAAAACTGGCTTTTGAACTGGCGAAAAAACATGGGATTGAGTTGGTGGCCGTTTTGCCGTCAGCCATGATAGGAAGTGAAGCTTTTGCCCCGTTAAACGTATCGTACAATATTCTCAGGTTAATTTTGCAAAAGGAGATCCCGGTAGAAACCAACATAGCGCTTAATTGGGTGGATGTAAAGGATGTTGCCGAAGGTTGTTATTTAGCGGCAACTAAGGGCCTAAACGGCGAAAGGTATATCCTGGCTAATGAAAAATGCACCTCTATTAAGGATACAACTAAAATTGCACAGCAACTTTTTCCCGAATTAAAAATTAAGCTGCCGGTTGCCGTGCCTAAGTCAATTTTGTACATTATAGCCTGGTTTATGGAATTAGGAAGTAAAATAAGTGACAAAGCCCCCTTACTAAGTGTAAAGGACATTGCTATGTTTTCAGGATTACAGCAGGATTTTGAACTGACAAAATCGAGAAAAGAGCTGGGCTTTGATCCTAAAAAACCGGATCAGGCTGTAAAAGAGGCAATGCAATATTTGATTAAACAGCAATTAGTGAAATTGTGAATAATTCAATAAATCCTTAATTGTCTGTCACGTTTTTCTATGATATAAGTCATTCAGTTAAAACAAACTAATTATTAAGCCCGTCAAACGCAACCAACTTACACCATGAACCAGGCACACCCTAATTTACAAATTATTCACCGCTTTTTTGAGGCTTATGGCGCAAATGACCTGGAAGCCATCAGGGAGATCCTGTCGCCTGATATTAAATGGTTTATTCCCGGCCGGCACCCATTAAGCGGCACCAAAAACGGGGTGGATGAGGTGTTGGAATATTTTAAACAGCTACAAGGTTTTGCGTTTCAGGCAAGGCCCATTGTTATGGGGGTGAGTGATGATTATGTAATAGACTGCCACTTAAACTGGAGTAACCTGGAAAATGAGGATAATATTGAGCGGATGTCGTGCTTGTTATGGAAGTTTGAGGATGGGATGGTCAGCAGGGTGTTTAATTTTCCCGAAGATCAGCATTTGATGGATGCTTTCTTTAATAAGGCCTTTCCCGCAGTATAACACGTTTATTTTAAAAAGCTTGAAAATGAAAAGAACATTATTATTAAAATTAAAGCTCTGCCTGCTATTAGCAACACTTGGCACACTGGTTGTTAATGCCCAAACCCGGCATTACAATTTGCAGCAACTATTAAAGAAAGATCAAATTGTAACTGTTCCCGGGCACGAAACAAAAGTACTGGATGGTACAAAAAAAGGGGCCATTACTACTAAAGGGATTGTTTGGATCAAAGGTATAAACTTTAAGGAGGGAACGATTGATATTGATCTTCGCGGGAAAAATGAGTTCCTGAAAAGCTTCCTGGGTGTGGCGTTTCATGGCACTGATACAACAACCTGCGATATCCTGTATTTTCGTCCCTTTAATTTCAAGCATGCCGATACTTCGAGGCATAAATGGTCTGTGGCTTATATGCACATCCCGGATAATGATTATGCAAAACTGCGTAAAGAGCATCCCGGAGTTTATGAAAACAAAGTAACCCCGGTTCCCGATATGGATGCGTGGTTTCATGCTACCATTGTAATTAAAGGCAAACAGCTAACCGTGTACGTTGATCATTCAACAACGCCATCGCTCACTGTAACTATGCTCAGTGACCGCGCGGATGGATTGTTCGGGCTTTATTCCGATGGCCTTACCAATGATTTTGCAAACCTGGTAATTAAGGAGCATTGATATTAGTCCTATCAGAATCTGGTTAGCGCAATCATAGCATTGACGCTATGATTGCGGTTTTTATTCGTTTCTCAAACTTTTAACCGGGTTGGCGGCGGCCGCTTTTATAGATTGAAAACTTATAGTAATAAATGCAATCAATATAGCGGTTGCTCCTCCCAGCCCAAACACCCACCAGCTGATGTTTGTCCTGTAAGCAAACCCCTGGAGCCATTTATTCATAGCAAACCAGGCGATAGGGGCGGCAATTATTAACGCTAAAATTACCAGTTTGATAAAATCAGATATTAATAGCCCGACGATGCGGCTCACGCTGGCCCCCAATACTTTACGGACACCAATTTCGCGCGTACGTACCTGCGCGGTATATGCTGCCAATCCTAACAAGCCCAGGCAGGAAATAAATATAGCGATGGCAGCAAAGTTGGTGAACAGCTTTCCTTCACGTTGTTCGTCCCGGTAGATACTGTTAAAGGTATCATCCAAAAATTCATAGCCAGCGGGAAATTCGCCATTATATGCTTTAAACTGCTTTTCGAGCGCTGCTATAGCTTTTGGAGCATCCTTACGGGTAGTTTTTATGTACATCCTGTAATAAGAATGAGGCCCGTACCAAAATACGGCCGGTGCGATTGTTTCCTTCATCGATGCATAATGAAAATCCTGGACTATGCCTATGATCGTTCCGGTGGTTGCCCCCATCCTGAACTGCTTACCAATAGGGTCCTTGATCCCCATCTCTTTGATCGCCGTTTCATTTAAAATAAAGTGCGCCGTATCCATTAGCGCACCGGTAAAAGAAACCCCCTGAACCAATTTCATCTTAAAGAAAGATATAAAGTCCTTATCGATCCCTATGGGATGGAAGATCAGGTTTTGTTTTGGATCCTTGCCGTCCCAGTCGGCATCCCCGAAAAAAGCGAAATTCCGTACAATGTTTTGGGCCGACCGGGTTACACCTAATATGCTGGTTTCCTTTAATAGTTCAGCTTTTGCTGCATCATAATGCGGGCCCATATCGCGCATCCACATCGTGATTACATCTGTTTTGTCATAACCCAGGTTTTTCGAACGGATATAATCCAGCTGCCTGGTGATGACAATAGTACCGATGATAAGGATAATAGAAAATGTAAATTGGGTAACGACCAATATTTTACGGAAAAGAACATCACCTATACCCGCTGAGATCTTCCCTTTCAGCGCCGCTAAGGGTTCAAAAGAGGAAAGCAACAATGCCGGGTAAATACTGGAAGCAGCCAGTGTGCCAGTTATGGTAGCCAGCAGGATCAGCCAGATATGGTAATCAGCCAGGTTCAATGCCAGCTGTTTTCCTGCCAGCTGGTTAAATACCGGCATCAACACATTCACCAACGCTAAAGCCAATATAACGGCTAATGAAAAAAGTAAGGCGGTTTCCACAATAAATTGAGCAAAAAGCTGACCTTTACCTGCCCCGATTATTTTGCGCATGCTGATCTCTTTCGACCTCAGCATAGACCGGGCTGTTGAAAGGTTTACATAATTAATGCAGGCAATCAACAAGGTTAATAAGGCAATAATGATAAAGATCCGCACCGTTGACATCCCCTTATCGCTTAGATCAGCATTATATAAATGCATTTTTGATAATGGCAGCAACAGATATTCGCCGCTGGAACGCCCGGGGTTATGTTGCTGATGGAACTGCCATAATTTATGCGCCAGTGCTTTTAAGGAACTGCCCGGCTTAAGCAGTAAATAAGTTTCATAATCCAGATAGGAAAAATCACTGTTCACATCCTGGTGATCGGCCAGCATCGCCCGGATATGAAAATCCATCGGCATGATCATATCATAGTTCATGCCGGAGTTTTTAGGGAAATCATTGATCACCCCGCTGACTGAAAAGCTTGTTTTATTATCTGCGCTGATCACTTTACCGATAGGATCCTGGTTCCCGAAGAATTTTTCGGCAGTCGATTTGGTGATGACAACAGAAGTATTATCTGCGAAGGGGAGTGCAGAATTCCCGTTGATCAGGTGAAAATCAAACATCGAGAAAAATGAAGGGTCGGCAAAAACGACGTTTTCATTGGCAAACGTCTTGTTCTGGTACTTGTAAAGCGAATATTCATAATTTCCTCTTATGCGTACCTGGTCTTTTACCTCCGGCATCTGCGCTTTTGCCAATGGCCCTATCGGGGCAACATCAATACCATAGATCTGCCTGCTCGCACCTGTGCCGCCATAATGTTCTAACCGGTAAATGTTGGCACCCTGCCTATGGAAGCTATCAAAGCTTAGTTCATCCTGCACCCATAACAAGATCAGGATGCCTACCGCAAGCCCGACAGTTAAGCCGGCAATATTGATCGCGGAATAGAATTTGTTCCTTAATAAATTCCTCCAGGCGGTTTTAATGTAGTTCTTTATCATAATGATACTATTAGGTTTGAATTAAAGCGAACGGCATTATTTGTTGATTATTCTGTTCAACTATCAAAAACAATACTAATTGATTAAGATTAATACTAATTAATTAGTATTTAAATAAAAACAAATATAAGCCATTGATTATAAGATAAATAAATAATATTAAAATGATCTTATTTTACGGTTACCTTATCAGCGCGGTAGTGCAATGTATCATAAACGTGCACCCGGCGTTCGTTAATAGCGCAATTGGACTGTGATTAATGATGACAAAACTAACGTGGCAATTTAAAAGGTTCATAACGACCCGGAATCAGGTTAAGAGGCCTGATTGCACTGTCATAAACCGTTTATCGGTAAAATATCTCATTAAAAAGAAATGATCATGTTAATTATCACATAAAACAAAATTTCTTTTAAAACGAGTAAGGGTAAAGTTTGTACAGCGTGTCATTGCTGTAAATAAACAAAAACAGTACCCAGATGAATTTAAAACCGTACAAAAACAGCATCGCATCAGCCATAATAAAAGTATCGGCTCTTTTATTAATGATGGGAACCACCAAAAACATTTTTGCCCAAAATAACGACCGTACCCGCACAAATATTGGCTTGTTTTATCCGTTAAGCAGCAACGGCAGAAATGCCCCCCGCGATACCAATACTTTTTCTTTTAACCTGATAGCCGGGGTATCAGCAGCAGAACAGGGATTTTCAATAGCGGGATTTTCTAACGTTGTTCATCATGACGCAAGGGGCTTCCAGATAGCCGGGTTTTCAAACCATATTGGCAACAATGCGGATGGTGTTATGGTAGCCGGGTTTTTAAATACTTATGCTGGAGGAAATGGTACGGCTATAGCAGGTTTTGCCAATATAGCCCGCAACAGCAGTGGCATACAGGTAGCCGGATTTCTGAATAAAGGCGGGAATATTTCTTCACTGCAGGTAGCCGGTTTTATGAATGTTGCCCGCGATTTAAAGGGAACGCAAGTAGCCGGTTTCCTTAATATTGCTAAAAAATCAAAAGGCACCCAGATAGGATTTATAAACATTGCCGATAGCGCAGGCACCCAGTTGGGCATAATTAACCTTGCGAAAAACAGCGAAAAAAGCTTTGGCTTAAGTATTGATGAAACCCAAACCACCATGTTATCCTTCCGCTCGGGCGGGAATGTATTTTATGGCATTGTTGGCATTGGCCACAATTTTAATAATAAGAAACAAAAATATGCCTACGAGGCTGGTATTGGCGCCCATTTGTTAAGTGCCGGCATCTTCCGCCTGAAAACTGAACTGATTAGCAGCGGGCTGGAAAGCTTTAAAGGGGACGAATACTTAAAATCATCATTCTACCTGCTGCCGGCTTTGAAAATTACTAAATCGATTGAAATATTCGCCGGACCATCTTTCAACTTTATAAATACGGATACGGAGGAAGGGAGGAACATGATAAAAAACTATGTATCCAGCTGGACCAGGAATAACGACCGCGATTTTTATGGATTTTATTTCGGTTACACAGCCGGCATCCAGGTACATTTTTAGAGATAGCCACCAATCAAATTATTTAAATAAAAGCGGTCAGGGTAAAAGCTGAGCCGCGTGTCATAACACAGATCTTAATAACAAATAACAATTACATGAAAACCATTAAAAACAAAAGCCAGAAAATGAAAACTATTAAATTATTCGCCACAGCTATTTTAATTACGCTGGGCATCAGTTCGGTAAAAGCGCAAACAACAACAACGACAGCCTCTTCTTCATCTTCGTCATCACCAGAAATTGAATTTGGTGTTAAAGCTGGCGTTAGCTTTTCAACCTTAAAAACAGGCTTAAATGCCGTTACCGATAAATCGGGTAAAACAGGCTTCAACGTAGGCGTCTTCGCAAGGATTGGTAAAGACCTATTCTTTCAGCCGGAGCTTAATTACGTATCGTTTAGCGATAATTACAAATTTAACAGTACCGCATTCCAGGCTAAGTTCAGGCAATTAAATTTACCCTTAATGGTAGGTTATAAAATAGTAAATACCGATGAGCTGATCTTCCGTGTATCTGCAGGGCCCGACCTGTATTACAATTTGAAAAAGCCTATTGCTCCGGGAGGATTCAAATATAAAGACCTTACAGCCGGCGGTGTTGTAAATGCAGGAGTTGATATTGGCAGCTTAACATTTGATGCCCGTTACAGCCTTGGTTTAAGTAAGTTTAATAAGGACCTAGGCCAAAAATCAAATATCTTCAGCCTGGGCGTTGGTTTTAAATTTCAATAATAATTAAGTTTGATAAAGCGGACAGGTGTTTTTTACCTGTCCGTTTCCAATCAATACACTTACTTTGCCATACCTGATAACTCTTAATGAATTATAACGCAGTAACGGACGATTTAAGCACTAATAACGAAGTTGTTTTTGAGCACTTGTTCAAAAAACATTTCAGGGAGCTCCATGCTTATGGCTTCTCCTTATTGAAGGACTGGGATGTTGCGGAAGAAATTGTGCAGGGCATGTTTCTTAAACTATGGGAACGAAATGAGGCAGTGCAGATCAGAACGTCCATCAAGTCATACTTATACAAATCAGTATATCACGATAGCCTTAATTACCTGCGGGGGCAAAAGGTTCAGTTAAAGTATCAAACAACAACCGCTTATTCAATGAAGAACCATACTGATGATGCCGCTGGAAAATTAACAATGAGCGAGTTGGAGCAGCATTTACAACAGGCCTTAAGCAAACTACCCGAAAAGTGCCGGGCCATATTTCACCTGAGCCGCTTTGAGGAATTAAAATACCAGGAAATCGCCAGTCAGCTGGAGATCTCCATAAAAACAGTAGAAACACACATGGGTAAGGCATTGCGAATCCTGAGGAAAGAAATGAAAGAGTTTTTACCAATAATTGCATTAATGCTACTTAATATGTTCAGATCATGAAACAGCGTATGAGTGAAGATATACTTATCAAGTACCTTTTGGGAGAAGGAGGCCCTGCCGAAGCCCTTGAAGTTGAAGCCTGGGCAGCGGCAAACAACGCTAATGCCAAAAAACTGGAAGAGGTGAAAATTATCCTTGAAACCAGCAAACGCCTGGCGCAGGATAGTCCGCTGGGTGAAGTTGAGGCGTGGGAAAAGTTCAAAGACAAAAGAACCGCGGCAAAAAATGAGCCCGCCAGGGTTATTCCCTTTACGGCAAATACAAATTGGTTGAGAATAGCCGCAGCGGTTATATTTTTAATAGGAGGCGGATGGATAGGCTATTATTTATACAGCGGGCAAAAAGGCACATCAGCTGATTGGGTGAATTTAAAAGCCACAAATTCGGTACGGATAGATACCCTGCCAGACGGATCAATAGTGCACATCAATAAAAACTCAGCTATATCGTATTCTGGCAATTTTAAATCAAAAAGGGAGATCAGGCTTACAGGAGAGGCGTTTTTTAACGTTAAGCATAACGAAGCCGCGCCATTTACCGTGCATGTAAATGATATTAGCATCATTGACGTAGGTACGGCTTTTAATGTAAAAAGCAGGCTGCATAATACCGAAGTTATTGTGGAGAGCGGAATAGTGAAAGTGAGCAAAAACAACAATGCGGTACAGCTAAAGGCTCAGCAAATGGTAAACATAAAGTTGGGCGACAAAGCGTTTAAAATTGAACAGACACCCGATGAGCTATACAACTATTACGTAAGTAATACCTTTTTTGCTAATAAAACACCATTGTGGCGACTGATTGCTGTGCTAAACGAAGCTTATGGCGCTGATATTAAAATTAAAAACAACGTATTGCGCAATACCCCAATAACGATTCCCATCAGGCTGCAGGATTCACTTACCGATATATTAAATTTAATAAAGGAAACAACTCCTGAGATGCATATAGATAAAAGCGGGGGCAACATTATTATCAAGTAAGCAAGGATATGATAATACGCTTATGGTCCGCGTGCACAATGTGAAATTTTTTCAGAACGAAAGAGGAACCCTGGTTTTCCTATTGTTTGATTATTAGTTAGTTGCGGTCTTGTTAAAAGTAAATCTACTGATAATGAGCGTGTTTCACAGCGTTTCGGGTGTTCCGTGTGCAAAAATGGAACGCTTGCTGCTACCAGGCATATTGCACCCCGCCGGTTATTCCTGTAAATGAAGTGTTGATATGATTGTCAGTAACAGATCTGCCCAGTACCCAGCCATTAATTTTCACATCATTGCCTGTATCTGTTGATGTAAGGTTGATGCTTGGCCCAGCAAACAGGCCCCAGTGTTTATTAAATTTGTAGCCTGGTAATAATTTGAATGAGCTTGTTTGATAAGAAGTCTTGTCAATGTCAGTAATAAGCGCTGCAACATATTCGGCATTTAAAAAGAACTTTTTGTGGTTAACGATGTGCGCACCAAACCCAAGGTCAAGTGCGTATTTGATTTTTTCGGCCCCCGGTTTATAACCAATTCCAAGCAAGCCATATAACACCCTGCCGCCGGAACGAAGATCAACGTGTGCAAACGCGGATTCATCGGTAGTTATACCAATACTTTTTTCGCCGTTTTTAATAAGGTTGATGATGCCGATGGGGTAATCACTGCTATCGGCAATATTTATAAGTCCAAACTGTACACCTTTAACTTTTTGGGCCGTATTCATAAATGCAGACAATTGTAAACCCGAAACATTACCGCCTTTATTCATAAATCCTGCTATTTGAGTTCCGCTGCTATCACGGGCAACATTGGTAAAACCGGCAAAGGCAATTCCCTTGCCGATGCCATAAATGTTCATAAGGCCGGCAACTTGAAAGCCAGCCACCTGCTTATCAATGTTAGCCAGGCCCGCCATTTGCATCCCGCCGGTGAAATGGTTGGCCCTGTTTGCAAAGCCTGCAGCCTGTAGTCCAAATACATCATTCAGCACACTGTTATAAACACCTGCCATTTGGATCCCCTTTACACTGCCGCCAACAAAATTAAAGACGCCGGCAGCCTGTAAAAAGCGCATGTCTTTCCGGTTAATATTAAAGATCCCGGCCATTTCAACGCCATTTATCCCCGCGGTATACCCCCCTAAAATATTCAGTGAAAAATGATCAATTACCTGGCTGTTGTACATGCCCTGGGTGCTTAACCCCGGGGTGAGCGAAACCTGGTACGGACTGGAGGCGAAAAAATTGCCAAGATTCAACCCCTGCACCAATTGTTTTGAATTGATAAAAAACCGGGCAAACCTGCTATGTTCCACCCCGGCATCCGGACCACCATCCGGATAGTATTTGTAATTTTTACTGCTATTGGCGCGCTTTTCATTTACAATAACAACAGGCAGCACATACACGGAGGTGTCGCGATAGTTTTCCTTGCTTACTGTTAGCACTATTGATCCCGTGTAGTTTTTTAGCTTGAGCTCAAAGTAGCCGTTATCATCAGTAAGTGTTGATATTAGTAAGTTTTTTTCATACACGCTGGCCTGCGCAACTTCTTTTTGATCGGCAACATTATTCACATATCCTTTTACCACGGTTTGTTTTCCCTGGTCTTTACCAACCTCGGCGGTAATAAACAATTTGCGGGGTGCATATCTCAATACAACGTATCCGGGCACCTCTTTAAACTCATAGTTTTCGCCCAGCAGTTTCTCAAGCAAACTAAAAAGTGTTCCCCGGTAGCCTGAAACAGATACCAGGCTATCAGCCGGGACAATTTTATTGTTATAGGCGAAGTAAAAATTTTCTTTGCTGGCTATTTTGTTCAGTACACTGGCCATGGGTTGCTGCTTTAGCTCACCAATGGATATTTGCTTCATTAAATTGCTTTGAGCATGCAATTTGGTGGAAAAAAACAGGGGTATAAAAAGTAACAGGGTGTTGGTTATTAGTCTTCGATTTACAGTCATCAGGTTTTTCTGTTTTATAATTTGGACAGGCCTTTCATTGATAGTATGATCCGGCGCGTATAACGACACGTTGATCATGCTTTACCCTTACTCTGTTTTTTATTATTTTATAGTTAGATAAAAAATTTGCCAAATAGTGACAAAAAATCTTAGATAATGCATTTTTTAACCGCAACGGCTACTTTTTAACCCACACCTTTATGAAGGTCTTTAAAATTAAAAACTGACTACCTGGTATGTTATAAAATATAATCAGGCTTGTTTTGTTATAGTACCTTTTACTTATCAGTTTTTAAGCGCTTCACCAGCCAGGGGAGGCTTAAGCCCTGGCCAATTAGTGTAAACAGTACCACCACTACAGAAATAAATATAATGGCATTTCGTTCCGGGAAAGGGCGGCCATCTGCCAGGGTAACCGGCAAGCCAATAGCAATAGCCAGCGAAACTATCCCCCGCATTCCCGACCAGCTGATGATCAGGCTGCTCTTAAAATCAAGCAGCGCATCTTCGGTAATTTTGTGTTTCCCTTTTTTAAAGGCGCGCTGAAGGTTTATTTTTTGCAAAAACACCCTTGCCATCCGTAATACCAAAGCAAGAACTGTTATCATAAATGCGTAGCCGATATAGGGCAAAACCTTGGCGCTGCTGATGCTTTTTATTACAAAGGGAAACTGCAACCCTATCAGGATAAAGATCAATCCGTTCAATAAAAAAATGATAATATCCCAGATGGATTTTGATTGATTTTTTAATTGATCAGGGAAAACCTTCTTGCTAAAGCGGGCAATGCTTAAGCCTAAAATAACTACGGCAATAACCCCCGAAACATGCAGATCCTCGGCTACCAGGTAGGTTACAAAGGGCATCAACAACATAAAACTGATGATTACCAGGTTGTTTTGCCGTACCCGTTTAATAATAAAGGCCAGTATTGCGCCCATAATTATTCCGATGGCTACCCCGCCCACCATCAGGATAATAAATTCTAACGATGCTTTCCAAAACACAAATGCGGTACCTGTTACAGCCGCTACTGCAAAACGGTAAGCCACTAATGCCGAGGCATCGTTCACCAGGCTTTCGCCTTCCAGTATGGTATTGGTATTGTGTGAAAGGTCGAGCCCTTTGGTAATGCTCATGGCTGCCACGGCATCGGTTGCAGATAGTATCGCACCTAAAACAAAAGAAAGCGGCCAGGTCATTCCCGGAATTAAATAATGCGCGGCAACAGCAATGCCCGATGCTGTGATGAAAACGAGTGAAATTGACAGGGTGCCAATGGTGTTAATATTGGTTTTAAATGTTTGATATGAAATATTAAAAGCGGCATCGTACAACAGCGGTGGCAAAAAGATCAGGAAAACGATCTCGGGGTTTAACACAACATCCGGGATAGCCGGAACAAACCCTATGCCAATGCCTGCAACGATCAATAGTACCGGGTAGGGCAGTCTTATCCTATTGGCAATTGCTGACAGGCCTATCATAATGGCCAGGATAAATATAACGACGCTGTAATTTTCCATGCTTTTAACTTACATTTTTAAAGGGTTATACAACCTTGAATTTAACGCAGGGCGTTGCCCTGCGCTGACGTATTGGGCCCTGCAAGGGCCGGAAAAATAAAATTTCAAGCCCTGAAAGGGCGACATACAATAGCGCAGGTCGAAGGCTTGCGTTATTGATAAGGTTTCAACATTCAAGGTTATACAACCCGCCCATAGCTCTTTATGTTCATTCTTTAATTTGTAAAGATGGTTGATATAAGCAATCGCTCCAAAAGGGATAGCATCATTTTATGTTTTTGGTGATAGTTAGGTTAACTTTGCCTGATGCCTCCTGAAGCAAAACCCATAGAAAAAGAAAACCTGCACCCGCGCAACCCGCACCGGGAGCGATATAACTTTAAGCAGCTTTGCAAAAGCAGCCCGGCATTGAGGGCATTTGTGTCACTTAATCAATACGGGGATGAGTCGATAGATTTTACTAATCCGGAAGCCGTTAAGGCACTAAATAATGCATTGCTAAAACACTTTTATGGAGTGGAGGGATGGAATATCCCGGCAGGATATCTTTGTCCGCCAATACCCGGCAGGGCCGACTATATCCATTACATTGCCGATCTGCTGGCCGAAAATAATAATGGTGTTATTCCCACAGGCAGCCAGGTGAAAATTCTGGATATTGGAACGGGAGCCAATTGTGTTTACCCGTTAATTGGCAGCAGCGTATACGTCTGGCAATTTGTCGGCTCCGAGGTTGACCTTATTGCGCTGGCATCTGCAAAAAATATCGTTGCGTTAAATAAGCAGCTGAAAGATAAAATAGAGATCCGCCGCCAAACAAGTAAGGCGAGTATTTTTAATGGTATAATTAAACCGGGTGAGCTGTTTGATGTAAGCATCTGTAACCCGCCTTTCCACTCATCCGCACTGGAAGCAAAATCAGCAACCGACACCAAATGGAAAAAGCTCGGCATCAACCCTAAACAAAATAACGCCCTCAATTTTGGCGGACAAAAAACCGAGCTCTGGTACCCCGGTGGTGAAGCCGCGTTTATTACCCGGATGATTGATGAAAGTGCGCTTACACCGGACAGCTGCAAATGGTTTACAACGCTGGTCTCAAAAAAGGAAACGCTGCCTTTAGTTCATAAAGCACTGAAAAAGGTTAAAGCGCTTGATGTTAAAACCATTAATATGGCGCAGGGGCAAAAGGTAAGCCGAGTTTTATGCTGGACGTTTTTGGGGTGATGGAGAAAGAATGGAATTAAAAAATAAGCGCGGTGATTAAGTTCCTCCAACCAGCAAAACCACCACCCCCTTTTCTTTAAAAAGCGCAACCTCAGGCCCATCATAATCAGTAATTATAGTGTTGACCAAACTTAGTTCGGCGAATTTTAAATAAGTTTCTTTGCCTATTTTACCAGCATCGCACAAAATATAGGTATGCTTACTGTTAGTGGCTAACGCTAAAGTAATTGATGCCTCATTTTCACTTTGGGCAAACAGGCCGTTTACAGAGATGCCATCAACACCCAAAAACGCTTTTGCTGCCCGATATTTGCCGATATGTTCTTCAGCTATTTTGCCATGGACGGCTTGCCGGTCACGGTCCACCTCCCCGCCAATTAAATTTATAGAAACCTGGCTGTTTTGTAATTCATAAACTACCGGTAATGAATTGGTAATTACTTTGATCTTTTTATTCCGGATAAACTGGCATAAACGGTATACAGTACTGCCGCAATCCATAAAAATTATATCTCCATCATTTATTTCATCAGCTGCACGGCGGCAGATAGCATCTTTGGCTTTTACATTAACAGCCGCTTTATTTTCAAAAGCCTTTGCACCCATTAAAGGGTCAATTTTTGTAGCACCACCATGGGTGCGGTAAAGCATCCCATCAGCCGCCATACTGTTCAAATCACGGCGCACGGTGATCTCTGATGTGCCCAATTCAACAGCAAGCTGGTGGATGTCGGCTTCACCCGCTTGTTCCAGTATTTGCAGAATTTTTTGTTTTCTTTTTTGAAATATCATAAAAATTCTGTTATTTGATCAAAAATAATCAAAATATATCAAAAATGAACAATGTTAAGATATTGAATACCGAAATTCTTTCTGATAACTGGTACACGCTGAAAAAGGTAACTTACGAAATAACATATAACGGAACTGCGCTTACGCAAAACCGAGAGGCTTATGACAGAGGCAATGGGGCGACTATTTTGCTATACAATAAAGATGCCGGCACCGTGGTTTTAACCCGCCAGTTTCGCATGCCTACGTATATAAACGGCAATGCCAGCGGTTATTTAATTGAAGCCTGCGCTGGTTTACTGGATGCTGATAATGCGGAAGATTGCATCAGGCGCGAAACCGAAGAAGAAACAGGCTTTAAGGTAACCCATGTCGAGAAGATCTTTGAAGCCTATATGTCGCCCGGTTCGGTAACCGAGATCCTGTACTTCTTTATAGCTGAATACACTAAGGAAATGAGGGTAACAGAAGGTGGCGGACTTGAAGAAGAACAGGAAAACATTGAGGTGCTGGAGCTTTCATTTAGCCAGGCATTGGGCATGATAAAAACCGGGGAAATTAAAGATGCAAAAACCATTATGCTGTTGCAGTATGCGGCGCTGAATAAGTTAATGGATGGATAAATCAAAGAAACAGGTACTCCAATAGTTTAGAAGCTTTGCCCAATCGAAAGATAAAATGTAATTGTTTTAAATTTGGTGGCATCAAAAGCAGAATTATTGGTTTGAAGTATGTTCGTAAGCCCAAATTCGAGATTCCCGCTTATAGCCCATCCACTTGCACCCTGAAAACCCAGCACAGTGCTTGCGCCAAAATCAGTTGATTTAAAATCTCCATTTTTTCCATAAGTGATTTTACGAATCACCGGGTCGTCTGTAAAAAGAGTTTGCTTATTTGTGCCGTTTAACCCCAGTGAAAAATACGGCCCGGCACCTAAAAAAATATTTGCACCATTCCCAACCGGTAAGTGACCAATTAAGTTAATGGGTATTTCCAGATAATGCAATTTATATTCATCATAAACAGAGGTATTGTTCCCCATATCATCATCATAAACCGCATTTATTGTTCCACCTTTGCCTGAATAAAATATGCCCGGCCGGATAGAGAAATAATCACTAAACTTAAAATCGGCATTTATCCCTATTGAAAAAGGGGTTGCAGCATCCGTGTACACCTCTTGCCGGTGAGCCGAGCTCACTTGTAAAAAAGCAAAGTTCGAACCCCCCGCTAGTCCAATGGTTATTGTATGCTCGTTATTCCCGTAATTTTGGGCAAATGCAGTAAAAGATAAAATTGTAAGGCTGAAAATAAGAAGGGCTTTCATTGTTGAATAAGGGTTATGGCGCCAAAGATAAAAGTATCTGCACAGCTGCAAAAAAAATAATTTTGCAGGCTTGGTGCGGCAAGTTTAGCGTATCATAATTAAGATCGAATTAGCTATTGTAATAAAAATCCATTTCTGTTCCCACAGGGTCTCTCATAGGAATCTGCGATTACGGAATATACTTAACGGCTTTTAGTAAGAACTTTTGTTTACCAATAGAAAACCTCATATATTTGTTCACTATTAGTAAACTCAGCGGGTACATGTTTAATATTATTAATAGAAAAACTCTTTTAGCTTATGGCGAAAAATATCCTGACGCTAAAAATGCTTTGTTTGAGTGGTACTATGAGTTCCTATCAGCTGATTTTAAAAACTTTCAGGAATTAAAGGCTGTTCATGGAAGTGCAAGCCTGGTTGGAGATAATCGAGTTGTAATAAACATAAAAGGTAACCATTACCGACTTGTAATTCGTATCATATTTATTTATAAGACTATTCAAATAAAGTGGTTTGGTACACATAAAGAATATGATATGATTGATGTGGCTGCAATTAAATTTAAAAATTAAACGACATGGATCTGCAAATCATTAAAACCGACAAAGAGTATCAGAATTTATTGGAATGGGTTGATAGCCAATTTGATTTGGATATAGCCCCTGAAAGTAAGGCAGGTCAGCATTTGCAAATTGCTTTGTTACTTATCAAGCAATATGAAGACCTGCATTACCCTATTCCTTCTCCCGATCCTATAGCCGTTGTAAAACTGAAAATGGATGAAAAAGGGCTTATAAATAAAGACCTGGTTAATTGGATAGGAAGTAAAGGATATGTATCTGCGCTTCTTAGCGGGAAAAAGCCGCTTACATTAAGAATAGCCAAAGTTCTCCACCACAAATTGGGGATCCCGGCTGCAGTATTGCTAGCTTAAGTACCTGGTAAAGAAATTTAAAAACATCCTTTACTCCAATACTTCATAAATAGTAACCGGTTTGGCTTTGTTTTTTAGCGTAACCTCACCAATTTTTTCACATTTAAATGATTCTTTGGCTTTGTGATACACCTCTTCGGTAATAATGATCTGACCGGCTTTTGCAGCAGATTGCAGGCGTTGCGACAAATTTACAGTATCGCCTATCACCGTATAATCCAGGCGTTTTAAGGATGCAGAACCAATGTTGCCTGAAACCATCTCGCCGGAGTTTATACCGATAGAAACTGCAGGTTTATAGGAAACATCGCCCAGCTTTATCTCTTCCATGTTCTTTAACTGCTCTCTTACCACCAATGCCACATCAATAGCTTTGTCAAGGTGATATTCGCCCCTGAAAACCGCCATTACGGCATCTCCCATAAACTTGTCCACATGGCCGCCCTGGGCAAGAATTTCCTTTACTATGTTATCAAACAAACCATTAAGCAGGGTTACTACTGTGTTGGCAGGTACCTGCTCGGTAATGGCAGTAAACCCACAAACATCAATAAAAACAACGGTTGCATCAATCAGCTCATTCTTCATCAGGCTGCCTTCAAACTCCTTATGGTTCATAAAGTTCAGCACATTCTCATCCACATACATTTTAAGGATGTTGTTTTCCTTAATGGCCTTCATGGTTGCCTGTAGTTGCCTCACATGTACTATGGTTTTTTCCATGGTGAGATCAAGATCCTCAAAGTCGACAGGTTTGCAAACAAAGTCAAATGCACCGCGATTCATGGCGGTGCGGATATTCTGCATATCGCCATAGGCTGATACCACTACGGCTTTAACCATAGGATTAGCTTCCGGCAGGCGGCTAAGCAGGGTTAGGCCATCCATTACCGGCATATTTATATCGCTTAAAATAATATCCAGGTCGGGGTGTTCCTTTACGCGTTCAAGGGCCTCTTCGCCATTTTGTGCAAAAACAAACTCATATACATTCTCACGGATCTTACGGCGAAACTTTTGCTTTACCAACAATTCCAAATCAGCTTCATCATCAACCACTAATATCTTCGCCATTATTCACTAAATGTTTTAAGTTTTTCTTTTAATAAAATAAAATCAAGCGGCTTGGTTAAAAAGTCGTTAGCGCCTTTTTCCATAGCCTGCCTGTGGTTTTCTTCATCGCCGTAGGCGGTTATCATCATAACAACCGGCGGGGGCGGGGCATTAAAATCTTCGCGGATGTGCGTAAGTAACTCCAGCCCGCTCATGCCGGGCATATTAATATCCGAAAGGATCAATACAATTTCTGAATGGGCATTATGTAAAACATGCAACGCATCTTCGCCCGAAAGCGCAAATGAAAATTCAATTTCATTATTCTTTATTTCTTTTCTGAAGCGCTGTAAAAAGAGGGGCTGAACATCTGCTTCGTCATCTACTACTAATATCTTCATGGCAATGGGTTAAAATTAGCGATAAGTTTAAACTATAAGGGTAATGAAATAGTAAATTCTGTGTATTCGCCCTCTTTAGTTGCAATATCAATTTTACCCTGGTGCCCCTTTACTATTATATCGTAGCTTAAAGATAAGCCGAGGCCGGTGCCCTCGCCGGTTGGTTTTGTGGTAAAAAACGGCTGCATAATTTTTTCTTTTATCTCATCAGGGATCCCGGTACCGTTATCTTTAACTTTTATCTCCAGGTTTTTGCCTTTTGTGGTTGTATTTACCTCAACCGTTGGTTTAAAATCGGGTCCTGCAGTTTTCTGCTTTTGCTGAACGGCATAAAACGCATTGTTGAATAAATTAAGCAGCACCCTGCCTACATCCTGTGGCACCATGTTTACCATAGGTAAATTTTCGCCAAAATGGGTTGCCAGGTTTGCATTGAACGATTTATCCTTTGCCCTTAAGCCATGATATGAAAGGCGCAGGTACTCATCAGCCAGTTTATTTATATCCGTCGGCTCTTTAGTGGTGCTGCTTGCTCTGCTGTGCTGCAACATCCCCTTAACAATCCCATCGGCCCGCTGACCATGGTGACGGATCTTTTCCAAATTTTGTTTAATATCGGCAGCAATCGCGATGGCTTCGTCTTTATCCCCTTTTTCCAATTCCTCTGTCATCTCTTCAATAAGCTCCATGCTTACTTCCGAAAAGTTGTTAACAAAGTTTAGCGGGTTCTGGATCTCGTGCGCAATACCGGCAGTAAGCTCACCTAAGGAAGCCATTTTTTCTGATTGGATCAACTGATCCTGGGTAGCTTTCAGTTCCTCAACTATTTCCTGCAGGTTTTCCTTTTGTTTAACCAACTCGGCTGTTCGTTCATTTACCAGTGCTTCAAGCTCGGCCTTGCGTTCGGCAACTATCCGTAATTCCTCTTCCTGTTTGTTTGAGGTTGCCCATTTGCCAAAGATCCAAACAAAGGCGGCAACCGTTACCAGGTTAAAATAAGTATCGTACTTATCATAAAATTTAGAAGCAAAAAGTATAGCTAAACCATTTAAAAACCCCACACCTACCAAGGGGAAATTTGCCTGTACATAGGCTTTTTGCGATTTAAAATCGGGTTCTTTATCAACGTACAGCAGCAAAGTCAGTAATATTGCGCTGGCAATCAACTCGTTTACACCGTCATCAACAGTAAAAGCAACAGCAAAGTAAAGTACTATTATTACCCAATTGGAGGTTGTTAGTAAACTTCGCCATTTTGGATATAATATAGAATATTTCAGTCGCTTTATTAAGCGTCTGATCAATAAAAATGCTGCCAGGTAGTAAAAAAAAGTCATGCCTTAAAATTAAAAATTTACGAACTAAAGTTAAATATTAAAAGCTGTGCTTGCTAATGGTTGAAATTAACACAAAACATTTAAATATATTAGCCGCCAAATTTTTTATAAAATGCAAACTGAAAAGGCCGGAAGTTATATTTTAAACAAGCTGAGTAACGAGTTGCCTGCCAATCTGTATTACCATAATGCCGACCACACAAGGGATGTTTACACGGCTGCAAAACGGATTGGAGAAGCCGAGGGGATTACAGCAGATGAAATGCAATTACTTTTAACCGCCGCCTATTACCATGATTCCGGTTTTTTAATAAAGGCAAAAGGGCATGAAGAAGAATCATGCAAAATTGCCCGGGAAGCTTTGCCCGGTTATGGTTATAATGAGGATGAAATAGATAGGATCTGCGGAATGATAATGGCTACCAGACTGCCGCAATCGCCTGCAAATCACCTTGAAGAAATTATAGCTGATGCCGATTTGGATAATCTTGGGCGCGATGATTTTTTCGAGATCTCCCATAAATTATTTCTTGAAAATTCTTTTTTTGGCAAGGTTGGTGATAAAAATGAATGGAACCAGCAGCAAATAGATTTCATTGAAAAACATCAATATTTTACCAAAAGCGCCATTAATTTGCGGCAAGCTAAAAAGGATGCTAACTTAGGGCGCATTAAAGCACAGGTGAATTCATAAATGAAAAGTTTACAATTACCTCATTGGCTCCAGGATACCATTTATGTAGTATGCGGAATTTTATTTTGCGGATTTGCATTACGAAGCTTTTTGGTCCCCAACAGTTTTTTTGACGGTGGGGTAACCGGGATCTCGCTGCTTATTCATGAACTTTATCATTTAAACATAGCCTATATTATTATCATAGCCAATATCCCGTTTATTATTATGGGTGCTTTCCAGGTTAATAAAACATTTGCTATCCGCACTTTTGCCGCTGTGATAGGCTTAGGCCTGTGCCTGTTGTATCTTCCTTACCCACAAATAACCTCTGATAAATTACTGGTATCAATCTTCGGCGGGGTGTTTATGGGGATTGGAGTTGGACTGGCTATCCGCGGTGGCTGCGCACTGGATGGTATTGAAGTACTGGCATTATACACCGGCAAACGCATCAGCTTTACCATCAGCGAAATTATCCTGGGCATTAACATTATCATATTCCTTATTGCGGCAATTAAGCTTGGCTTGCCTACCTCACTGTATTCAATACTTACGTATTATACAGCCTCAAAAACTATCAGCTTTGTTATTGAGGGGTTGGAAGAATATACCGGGGTAACCATAATTTCGGGCGAGAGCGAGCAAATTAAAAAACAGCTGGTAATGACCCTCGGCCGGGGCATAACCGTTTACAAAGGCGAGCGCGGCTATTTAAAAGACAGCTTTGATATTCATCACCCGGTTGATATTATTTTTACCGTAGTAACCCGTTTGGAAGTACGGCGCATGCGCAACCTGATCCACGAAATTGACCCCAAAGCTTTTGTGTTTACCAGCACCATTAAAGAAGCTGCCGGTGGCGTCTTAAAGAAACGGGCAAGGCATTAATTAAGATCCTATTGGAAATTATTTGAGGTAGAGACGCGATGCATCGCGTCTCCTGCAGACAAGTAACCGGCATGAATTAAATCTCCTATAAAATCGGTCGGATATGTTGGTCAAAGACGCGATGCACCGCGTCTCTACATCACAGATCTCATTAAATCGCCATTTAAAAACACCCGCTAGTTAACCGATGCTTTAGCAAAAAGCTCATCCAAACGCGCATGTGAATCGTTTACTCCACGCTCCATACCTGCTTGCAGCATCCCATCTCTGTCAGTAACGGATTGAAATACCGATTGCATTGTCAACCTGGTGCGGTTGCCGGGCAATGCTTCAAACCTTGCAGTTTCAAGTACTACATGCCCTGTTTCAGGTAGTCCTTCAAATTCAAATGTTTGGATAACCCGCTCAGGAGCCAGTACCTCATGCACTACGCCATGAAAGCCATACTCGTTACCCGCCGGATCAATATGTACATAGCGATAGGAGCCGCCGCTCTTGGGTTCAAACTTATCCAATCGCATTTTAAGCTCACGCGGGCCAAGCCACTGAACAATTAGCTCGGGAGTGGTAAATGCTTTAAAAACAATCTCGCGTGATGCTTCAAACTCACGGGTTATAAAAATTTCCTGTTTGCCTGGTTCGGCTTTAATGCTGGTTTCATTTTTAGTTGCCATAATTTTATGTTTTTGATTTTGTTTATTTTTATCTGTAGGAGCGTATCGCATACGTCCCTATACATCTGTATCCACTTTTAAACGTCTGTATAAATCCTACCTTGCTATTGGGCTTATGCAATACGCCCTTACATCCTATAAGGGCGGGTCATTTTTCATTTTATCCAGCAGATTATCCAGCCTGTCGAACTTTTCGGCCCAAAGCAGCCTGTATTTCTCAATCCAGATTGATACCTCATTCAGCTGCTGAAGGCTGGCTTCGCAATATCTTTCCCGGCCTTGCTTCTTAATATTGATCAGCCCGCACTCCATTAAAATTTTGATATGCTGCGATATGGCCGGCCGGCTTACTTCGAAGTTGTCTGCAATAGCATTCAGATTTAATGGGTTAAACGCTATTAAGTTTATTATTTCTCTACGGGTTGGGTCGGCAATGGCCTGGAAAACATCTCTTCTCATCAGCTTAATTAATGTGTAAGTGAACGCTTACAAATATATATGTAAGCATTCACTTACGCAATAGTTTTTTAATTTGTTTTTTTGATCATTTTCAATGGGTTGGGGTCCATCGCTACAAAAAAAGGGATGAGCTTTCTAACAAAACAGATTGAGCCTTTCAACAAAACTTTCACCTGCTGGACGAATTACCTTTGTATAAATAAAATTTAAAGCGATGACAAAAATTTGGTTTATAACAGGCAGTTCCCGCGGATTAGGGCGCAGCCTTACAGAAGCAGTGCTGGAAAGCGGCGATAAAGTTGCAGCAACAGCAAGAAATACAGACACATTAAACGACTTGGTTGAAAAATACCCGGATCAGGTTTATCCAATAAAACTTGACGTTACAAATCACGACGAAATTTATGCAGCAGTTGCAGATTCGGTGGCTCATTTCGGCAAAATTGACGTGCTGGTAAACAATGCGGGTTTTGGGATTATTGGTGCTGCAGAGGCATTTACCGATGAACAGGTTCGCAGTCAACTGGAAACAAACCTGTATGCCCCTATCGAAATTACCCGTGCGGTACTGCCGTACATGCGCAAGCAGCGTTCGGGCCGCATTTTACAGATCAGTTCTGTTGGCGGTCGCGTAGGCAATGCGGGGTTGAGCGTGTACCAGGCTGCAAAATTTGGTTTAGGAGGTTTTACCGAAGCTTTGGCAAAAGAGGTTGCGCCACTTGGCATATTTGTTACCAGTGTTGAGCCCGGCGGCTTTCGTACTGATTGGGCCGGCGCATCCATGAGCTTTGCCCCGAAGTTGGATGGTTATGAAACTACAGCGGGTCAGCGTGCCGATTATTTTTCAAGCGGCAAATTTGTGCCCATGGGCGATCCTGACAAAGCAGCAAAAGCAATGGTTGACCTTGCCAATAGCCCCGAGCCACCGGTACATTTGGTATTAGGCAGCGAAGCCATAGGCCTATTAAAGCTGGCCGATGAAGCCCGCCGGATCGAGCTTGAAAAATGGCTGCCCGTAAGCCTTTCAACAGACCATGATGAGGCAGAGGACTTTTTAGATACAACCGCAGGAAAAGCGATCTTGAATATAAAGTAATGTGCAGATTTTGGATGTGCGGATGTGCGAATGAAAAACCCGATGGCATTTTCTATTTTTCATCCGCACATTTGCATATCTGCACATTCGCACATCATCTTCCAATCCGCACATTAATATTAAATTTGATAATCATGCCTCCTGTAAAAGAAAAAACATCACCCAAAATACTATACTCCTGCTACTCTCATACCAGCCGGGAGGGTGAGCAGTTTATTGCTGATCATGTGTTCGGTTATATCCTGTCGGGCAGCTCGGATCTGTATATGAATGGCAAAATGTATGTGTTTAAGGAGGGCGATTTCAGGTTTATTCGTAAAAATCAGCTGGCTAAGTTTGCCAAGCACCCGCCAAAGGGCGGCGAGTTTAAAACCATATCTATTGTGATGGATAAGGATACCTTGCGCAGTGTAATCGAAGAGATGAACCAGCAAATGACCGGCCCTTACACTGGCGAAAGCGCCCTATTGCTGCAACCCAATAGCCTGTTCAAAAATTATATTGAATCATTAGCGCCATATATGGATGGCTCGGGCAATGCCAATAAAATGCTGACCAATTTAAAGGTTAAGGAAGCCATTATGATACTGTTGGAAAGCAATCCGGAGTTAAAGAATGTTCTTTTCGACTTTAGCGAACCGGGCAAAATTGACCTCGAGGCTTACATGAATGAGCATTATAAATTTAATGTTGATATAAGCCGCTTTGCCTACCTTACCGGCCGCAGCCTTGCAACATTTAAGCGGGATTTTGAAAAGATCTTTAATACATCGCCTAACAAATGGTTACAGCATAAGCGGCTTAATGACGCATATTTCCTGATCAAAGAAAAAGGCTGGAAAACATCAGACGTTTATATGGAGGTTGGCTTTAAAGATTTTTCGCATTTTTCATTTGCTTTTAAAAAGGCTTATGGTGTAGCACCTTCAAGGGTGGGCTAATTTATAATTTGTGATTTTTCTGCAACAATAGCATTACTTGCCATTAGCTACCATGCTATAAAAGCAGCAGTAGCCATCCGGCGCAAAGCCCGTGAGCTGAATAGCTTAAGCGGGTTGAAATTTATTTTTAACAGCTCAATATTTTATAACCTAAACAGCTATCATTTCGTATAAGGGCATTAGCCGGCAAATAGTATAAGCTCCGCAGATAGAAAAGTGTGGCACGGCAATGTTTTTAATCCATGAAAAGAGTAATTATTGCTTTAACAACAATAGTATTAGTTGCTACCGCGGCAATTGGTATTACGCACTATTATTCGGTAAAGATTTTATCGGCCAGCAGGGCGTACACCAATTTTGAATCGCAATATTCTACTGGCCAAAAAGATGCCACCCGGCATTTAATGAACTATATCTATTCGCACGAAGAAACGGATTACCTGTATTTTAAAAATGATATCAGTATTCCTAAAGGGGATAGTATTGCCCGCGAGGCACTATTAGCGGGAAAGGATATAAGAATAGCGCGGATAGGTTTTTTGTTGGCTGGCAACCATCCTGATGATCTGCCTGAGCTGATCTGGTTTTTTAAACAGTTTAAAAATGCGGCTTTCTTTAAAAAAGCAATTGCATCGTGGCAGCAGGCTGATGTGATGGTAAGCAAACTAAATGCAATAGGTTCACTAGCTTATAGAAACATCCATTCGGGTAAGCCAATTGACAAAGAAGGCCTTATTTTACAGATAAATACCATATCTGATAATTTAACCATTAACCAGCAGAGTTTTTCGGCGCTGCTTGGGACTACCTCACGTATTGTTGACCATTACGTTTTCATTGCGGATCTTTTGATCTCCATCATAATCCTGGCATGTTCTGCCTTACTGGCCGGGATAATGCTGAGAAAGCTGCATACTTCAAAAAAGGTGATCGTAGAACAAAACCTGGCGCTTAAAAACATGAACGAACGTATAAATAAGTTTGTTTATGCCCTTACGCATGATTTGCGCTCGCCGCTTTCATCCTTAACCGGCCTGGTTTCGGTACTGGAACGCGAAAAGGATATTTCCAAAATTTCGAGCTATACCGCAATGATGCGCGAAAGCATCCAGTTACAGGATCAGCATATCCAGGATGTGTTACATACCATCCGTAACGATAGCGGAACGAATGCCGAGCTTTGTAATTTGGGAGTGATAGTAAGCGACGTAATAAGCCAGAACAGTTTTTTTGCCGAAGGAAAGAAGGTGAAATTTTTAAGCGAGCTGGAAGTATGGGAGCTTAAATGTAATATCACTAATTTAAAAACGGTGTTTAATAACCTGATCTCAAATGCCATTAAATATGCCGACTTCAGCAAGCCTGAACAATGGATAAAGGTGCGGTCATATAAAAATGACAAGCGTTGTGTTATTGAAATTGAAGATAATGGCATAGGTATAAAACCCGACCAGCGTGGCAGTATTTTTAATAAATACTTTAAATCGGGGATCAATAAAAAAAGCACTGGACTTGGCTTGTATTTTACTAAACAAGCCATTGAAGATATGAATGGCACTATAACGGTACGGTCGTTATTAGGCGGCGGAACTTCGTTTATAGTTTCACTTCCATTATAACCCTTCCGGCAAGCTCCTCCCAATTGTTTATGGGGTCTTTAATGCCCAGCATGCCGGCAATCATGATATAAATATCAGTTGGTTTTTTACCGCTTTCGCGCAGGTAGCGAATGGAAACTGCTCCTGAAGATTTGGAGATCTTTTTACCAGCCTCCATCAGCAAGGGGTGGTGATAAAAAGTAACATCAGCAAAATTATTTTCCCCCAGCACATTTGCCAGCAAATGCTGCGCTAATGTTGAAGGCCACAGGTCCTCGCCTCTTACGACAAGATCAACCCCGAAAAACAGGTCGTCAATAACTGAAGTAAGCTGGTACGCCGGGAAACCATCTTTTTTTCGAACAACAAAATTGTGCATACCCTCAGGTAAAGTAGTTTTAATAATGTTGCCGCTATAACCTTTAACCTGTATATCATTATTATTGGTCGTTAACAATCGCCAGCTTGTGTTTTCTGAAGATAATGCGATCTGCTTGTCAAAGCATAAACACTCGTCGCCTGCGTCTAACCGGCTGCGTGAGCAGGAACATGCAAAAACAAGCCTTTCATCAGCTAGCTGGTTAAGTGCTTGCATATACAAAGGCATTCGATGCAGTTGCGAATAACCAGCTTCAAACTCCTGCAAATTACGCGGGCCTTCATCCCAGGGGATTTCCAAAAAGTTAAGCGTGTCAAAGATATCCTGCAAATACAGTTTATTTACACGGGGCTGGTCAAGGTCATCTATCCGCAATAATGTTTTTGCCCCGCTTTTCCGGGCAAGTAAAGCAGTAACCGCAAATGATAGTACATTACCCACATGCAGATACCCACTGGGAGTGGGGGCAATACGTGTTTTGTTAAAGCGGCTAGATAGATGGGGCATTTATAAAATTAATGCGGATTGATTTTATAAAAATAAATAAAAATCCCGCTAGATTTTAATTATCGCTTTTTAGCAATGCCATAACTTCATTCCAGGTATTTGCCCTTTGGTGATGGGTAATGTTTGCATTGTGCGCAGCATGAAACATAATGGTTGTTCCTTTAAAATTATCTAAATTTTTAGGGTGATCATCAATCATATAATCTGCATTGATCAGGCTCTTATCCCCGCAAAAAACAATATTTCTCCATGATATAAAAGGGAAATGCTGCTGCAGCCATTCGTGCTTTTCAGGAAGTGATTGTGGAAATTCCATAGCTGCCGATACAATATAAATTTCATAATCCTTCATCAATTCGGTTATGGCCTCAATTGCGCCTGGCATTACCGGAAGCGTACGGAAAAAACCGGGTGTGAATGCAAATTTTCGAGCAGCGCCTTTTTCAGGGAAGCCTTCGCCTTCGGGTTTGCCCAGTAATTCTTCATACGGAACTTTAATGCCATAAATATTGTAATACCATGCTATAAAGTGCGAATCGGTGTCTGCTAAAACACCATCCATATCTACCGCAATTCTTTTTAATGATTTCATGTCGCAATATTATGCAAATATTTGCAAATAAACATAATTATAATGCAAAGTGTTGCAATTGTTAATTTGTTGTTATCTTTGTTTTATGTTGAAAGCCGAGCGACTTCAAAAAATAGTTGAACAAATTGCAAAAGATAACAAAGTTATTCTTGACGACTTAAGCCAGCTGCTTAACGTATCAACCGATACAATAAGAAGGGATATTAAAGAATTATCGGATAAAGGCTTATTGAAAGCGGTTCGCGGTGGCGCTATTATAGGCTCTCCAGTACATCCGCATTTTAAGGAGCGTCAAAATATTGATACACAGCATAAAAAAGTAATTGCTCAAAAAACACTGGAGTTTATTAAACCAGGCCAGGTGCTTTTGATTAATGCCGGAACTACCACAACCGCGATAGTAAGTACCCTGCCAAAGGAAATAGCCCTGACTGTTATAACAAACAGCTTTCCAATTGTGTCAATTTTAGAAGATTACCCTAATGTAACGGTATTTTTTATCGGCGGCCAACTAAATAAACACAGTTTTTCAACAACCGGGTACGAAACCATTGAAGCTATCCGCAATTTCAGGGCTGATATATGCCTGCTTGGGATTTGCAGCATTGATTTAAAAGTAGGAATAACCGGATTTGACCACCAGGAAAGTTTGGTTGACAGGGCAATGATCGAAACATCAAAACATATCATAGCTTTATCCACCTACGAAAAATTAGGCGCCTCTGATCCCTATTATGTATGTGCCGCCAATGCAATTGATGTGCTTATTACTGAAAAAGATCCCTCCCTGGCTGACCTGGCCGGTTTTAAAGATGCCGGGATAATGATTAAATAAAAATATGCCGGATTATGCAGAACGGGTAGATTTTTCAATGCTATCCCACATTTCAGGCGGGATCATTTCAAGTGCACTGAACTGACCCGCTCCCTGTAGCCATTCGCCGCCGTCGATAGTGATCACCTCACCATTTATATAGCCTGAAAAATCAGACACCAGAAAAGCTGCCAGGTTGGCCAGTTCCTGGTGTTCGCCTACCCGCTTAAGGGGTACCCTGTTTTTAAAATCGAACTTTTGAGCCATGTTTCCGGGAAGCAGCCTTTCCCATGCCCCTTTGGTTGGAAATGGCCCCGGAGCAATGGCATTGGTACGGATCCGGTGCCTGCCCCACTCTACCGCTAATGACCTGGTTAAGGCCAAAACACCACCCTTTGCACAAGCCGACGGTACAACATAGGCAGACCCTGTAAAAGCATAGGTTGTTATAATATTCAATATGTTGCCGGGGATTTTTTCACTGATCCAATATTTACCCAATGCCAGTGAACAATTGGCCGAACCCTTTAATACAATATCAATTATAGCTGAGAATGCGTTTGCCGACAAGCGCTCTGTAGGTGAAATAAAATTACCTGCCGCATTATTCAACAATACATCAACCCGGCCAAAAGCCTCAATAGATTGCTGCAGCATCTTTTCAACTTCCTCATACTTCCTCACATCACAGGCAACAGGTAATACCTTTCCCCCGGTTTCAGCTTCCATTTCGGCAGCTGTTTGTTTCAACACGTCCAGCTTCCGGCTGGTAATAATCAGGTTAGCGCCTAATCTTAAAAAGTAAGTGCCCATAGCCTTGCCCAGGCCGGTACCGCCGCCCGTTACTATAATGGTTTTCCCTTTTAAAGCATCATCCCTTAGCATTCCTTTAGCAGCTTCAGGCGCTGTAGTATCTTTTATAGTTGTAGGATCAGTCATTATCAATCAATTAGTAGACGTGGTTTTTGATTTTAAATTTTGGATCATCATTTGCAGGCCCTTCCTGGTTGCAGGCGCCCACCATTGTTCCAGCATTTTATTTAAAGTATCGGTTTGATCTGTTTTTAAACTGCTGATCAGGCCACTGCGTAAATTTAATTTACTCTGGCCCCAGGTAACCGTATTTAATTTCATATAAGCCCGAATCTTAACCTCAGCCGCATTCATTAAGTTTTCGGGAGTGCTGATTTCATCTATCAGCCCGGCTTCAAGCGCTTCATCTATATTAAGCAGTTTACCCTCCATCAAATATTGATAGGCCTTGCGCTGCCCAAGCCAAAATGAATATAAATTAAAAACAGTATCCGGAATGATAATCCCTACCGGAATTTCATTCAACCCGATGATGAATTTTCCTTCTGCCATTACCCGGTAATCGCAGCAAATGGCCAATATGCAACCACCTGCAGGGCTATGACCGCTTATAGCGGCTACCATTGGCTTTTTGAAAGCCACCAATACACTTTGCAGCGCTAAAAAATCAACCCAAAATTCCCTGCTTTGCTCCTCGCTGTAATCATAAGCTTCAATCAGGTCTATCCCCGAAGAGAAAAAGCCTTCTTTGCCTGTTAAAATCAAACCACCCACACTATCATCGTTCTCCAGTGTTTTTATACAGCTGGTTAACTCTTTAACCATTTGATGGTTTATTGGGTTTGAACGCCCTCTGTCAAGCGTAATTACGGCCAGTCCTTCGTTAATGGTTATTTGAAATGTGCTCATCGGGTTAATTAATTTACAAGGGATGGGTTTTCACTTATCTGGCCGGCATACATTTTGTCAATTTCGGCTTTGTACTTTTCCGTGATGACTTTCCGTTTCATTTTCCCTGTTGGGGTAAGTTCGCCGCTATCTATTGACCATTCATCAGCGAGTAATGTAACTTTCTTTACCTGCTCAACATGATTAAATTCAGGATTAAAAGCATCTACTATTGTTTGGTATAAAGCAATTACCCTGCTATCCTCTATGAGTTGTTTATTGGATGAAAAAGAGATGTCGTTTTGCTTACACCATGGTTTTAAATTGGTATAAGAAGGTACGATCAACGCTGCTGTAAATTTCCTTTCGGCGCCAACAACCATCATTTGCTCAATAAAATGATTCTCTTTCATCTTATTTTCAATAGGCAACGGAGCCACATACTTACCCCCCGATGTTTTAAAGATCTCTTTTTTGCGGTCGGTTATTTTCAGGAAGCCATCCTGGTCCAGTACGCCGATGTCGCCGGTATAAAACCATCCGTCCTGTAATACTTCTGCCGTTAATTCGGGGTTCTTATAATATCCCGCCATAACATTGGGGCCTTTGCAAAGTATTTCGCCATCATCGGCAATCTTAACCTGTACACCACCAAGCAGGGGCCCTACGGTGCCGAACTTTCTGCCCTTTTTATCATAGTAATTAACGGCAATTACCGGCGAAGTTTCAGTAAGCCCGTAACCTTCTAAAACAACCATACCTGCAGCAGTAAAAATCTTTTCAAGCTTAATTGGGCAGGCAGAGCTTCCTATTACTATTGCTTTTACATTTCCGCCTATTGCATTCCGCCATTTACTATAAACCAATTTATCGGCAATGGCTAACTTAATTTTATACCCGGCGCTGGTATTATTAATTTCAAACTGTTCGGCCACTTTTATCGACCATAAAAAGATCTTTCTTTTAATGCCGGTTAACTTCTGGCCCTCAATCATGATCTTTTCAAATACTTTTTCCAGCAACCGGGGTACAGCGGTAAAAATATAAGGCTTTGCCTCTTTCATGTTGATGCCGATGGTATCCATACTTTCGGCATAATGAATGGAAAATCCAAAGAAGAGATAGATATAGGTGCACATCTTTTCAAAAATGTGGTTCATTGGCAAAAAGCTCAGCGCACGTTTTTCTGCTATCGGGATCTGGGCTAGTACATCCCCCGAAGCAATGGCATTGCTCAAAATGTTTTTATGAGTAAGCATCACGCCCTTAGGCCGCCCGGTAGTGCCTGACGTGTAAATAATAGTTGTTACATCATCTTCTTTTATGGTATTGCTTATCGCTATTATTTTTTGACTGAAAACTTCCTGCAACGGCTTAAATAGTTTAGTCCAATTGGTACAGCCGTCTACCTCATCAAATGTGAAAATTGCTTTTAACGATGGAACATTTATATGTACTTCATTTACTTTATCGCAAAGGTCTTTATTGCTTACAAATACATATTTAACCTCGGCCTCTTTTAAGATCTGTTCAATCTCCTTCGTGTTGGTATTAGGATACAAGGGCACTAAAACCGCACCAATAAGCTGTACCGCCAAATCGGTTATTAACCATTCTGGCCGCCCGTTACTGATCAGGCCAATTTTATCGCGCCCTTCCGTTGTGCCATCGCCCTGCGAAACACCCAGATCCAAAAGTGCTGCGGCTAACTCGTAAATCATATCATGCACTTCCACTGTGCTGTATGATTTCCATGCGCCATTCACTTTTGCATTTAAAAGATCAGCTTTGGGCTCTTTGGCCTGGGCTGCTATGCAATCAAACAATCTTGTCGCTTTTTCCATGCGTGCAACTGTTATTTAGATAAAGGTTATCCCTATAATAATTCAAACACTCCCGCCGCGCCCTGCCCCGTACCAACACACATGGTAACCATGCCATATTTTTTATCCCGCCTTTTAAGTTCATTAAAAAGCTGGACAGAAAGTTTGGCGCCGCTGCAGCCAAGCGGGTGACCAAGCGCAATAGCGCCGCCATTTACATTTATTATTCCCGGGTCAAGGTCCAATCCTTTAATTACAGCCAGGGATTGTGAAGCAAAGGCCTCATTTAATTCAATCAACTCTATATCCTGCTGTTTCATGCCCGCCATTTTAAGTACTTTGGGGATAGCTAAAAGCGGGCCTATACCCATAATGCGCGGCGGAACGCCAACAACAGCATAATTAACCAGGCGTGCAATAGGTTTTAAATTATTCGCTTTTAAAAACCTTTCGCTAACTACCATTACAAAAGCCGCCCCATCACTTGTTTGCGATGAGTTTCCGGCTGTAACTACACCTTTTGCGTTAAAAACCGGTTTAAGTTTAGCCAATGCATCAATTGAAGTATCGCTGCGCGGGCCTTCATCTGTATCAACTTTAAACTCCCTGTTCTTTTTCTTGCCGTTCTCATCAACATAGGTTTCTATGATATTTACAGGCACTATTTCATCTTTAAACTTGCCTTCTTTTATGGCGCTGATAGCTTTTTGATGTGAGTTATAAGCAAACTGGTCCTGATCTTCACGGCTGATCTTATATTCCTTTGCAACGGCTTCGGCTGTAAGGCCCATACCCCAGTAATAATCAGGATGTGCAAGAGCAACATCAGCATTGGGAACAATACGCCAGCCCCCCATGGGGATCAGGCTCATACTTTCAACACCACCGGCAATAATGCAATCGGCAATGCCGCTATGTATTTTTGCTGACGCGATGGCGATAGTTTCCAAACCTGAAGCGCAGTAGCGGTTTACGGTCATCCCTGGTACTTTATCGGTATCCAGCGCCATCAGCGAGATCAGCCGGGCTACATTTAGGCCCTGTTCTGCTTCGGGGGTAGCATTGCCTACAATCACGTCCTCAATCTGCTCCTTATCTACGTTCGGTACCGACGCTATCAAATTTTTAATAACATCCGCGGCAAGCGTATCCGGCCGGGTAAACCTAAATCCGCCCCGGGTAGCTTTTCCAACAGCACTACGGCTGGTTGCCACTATATATGCATTCATTTATTTTAAGTTTTATCAGTCAAAAAATCAGTTCCTTAATACTTTACCGCCTGTTAAAATAGATTGGATCCGTTCAAGCGTTTTCTTTTCGGCGCAAAGCGAAACAAAGGCCTCGCGCTCCAAACCCAATAAGTATTCTTCATTTACGATCGAAGGCTGCGAAAGATCGCCGCCCGAAAGTACATAAGCCAGTTTTTGAGAAATTTTTACATCGTGCTCGCTGATGTAGTTACCGCTATACATGGTATTGGCGCCTACATAGCCCAAGCCAAGAGCTTGTTTGCCCATCACCCTGATATCGCTGCGCGGGATTGGCTGTACGTATCCTTCATCAGCCATCATCAGGCAGTGCTGTTTTGCTTCGGCCAGCAACCTGTTACGGGATACAACTACAACATCCCTGCCTTTTTTAAGATACCCAAATTCGAAAGCCTCATACGCCGATGTTGATACCTTTGCCTGGCCTATAGTTAAAAACCTGTCCCTGAAATTATTTAATTCGATATCGCCTTCCTGTAATTCGTCTGACAGGCGCAAGGCAAATTCTTTTGTTCCGCCACCGCCTGGTATCAAGCCAACTCCAAACTCCACAAGGCCCATATACAATTCGGCATGGGCAACTACTTTATCCGCATGCAAACATATTTCACACCCGCCGCCCAATGCCATCTGGTGCGGGGCAACAACAACCGGAATAGACGAATAACGAACCCGCATCATGGTATTCTGAAAAGCTTTTATTACCATATTCAGTTCATCAAACTCCTGTTCAACAGCCATCATAAATATCATGCCTACGTTTGCGCCGGCACTGAAGTTTGCACCTTCGTTGGAGATAACCAGGCCTTTGTAACTTGTTTCGGCAAGGGTGATGGCTTTATTAATGCCTTCAATCACCTCACCGCCAATCGTGTTCATTTTAGTATGAAACTCCAGGTTAAGTATGCCATCGCCAAGATCTGTAATGGTGGCGCCGCTGTTTTTCCATACCGTATTTGTTGCGCGGATATTATCCAGTAGAATAAAACCTTCTGTACCCGCAATTACCTTGTAGCTTTTTGATGGGATATCATAATACAGGCGTTTACCATTCTCAATTTTATAAAAGCTTTTTGCACCGGATGCAAGCATATCATATACCCACTTTGCAGGTTTATCCCCGGCCGCTTCCATCTGTTTCAATGTATCCTCAACGCCCAGGGCATCCCATTTTTCAAAGGGGCCCATTTCCCAGCCAAACCCGGCATTGGTAGCAGCATCTATTTTGTAAAGTTCGTCCGAAATCTCGGGGATCCGGTTGCTGGCGTAAGCAAATAGCTGGTAAAAGGTAGCCTGGTAAAAATCACCGGCTTTATCTTTAGCCGCAACAAGAATTTTTAGCCGCTCTTTCAGGCTCTCAACTGCTTTAGTGGTTTCAAGTGCCGCAAATTTTACTTTTTGCGAGGGCTTATATTCAAGTGTTTTCAGATCGAGCGCGTAAAACTGGTTTACGCCGTCAACCTTGTCTTTTTTATAAAAGCCCTGGCCGGTTTTGCTTCCCAGCCAATTATTTTTTACCATACCTTCAACGAAGGCAGGGATCCTGAATAATTCCCTTGCTTCATCACCTGGTGCATTTTGATATAACCCATTGGCAACGTGCACCATCGTATCTAACCCAACCACATCGTTTGTGCGAAATGTTGCTGATTTTGGATGCCCTATTACCGGCCCGGTAAGCTTATCTACCTCCTCAACGGTCATCCCCGTTTTTTCCACATAGTGCAAAACACTCATGATACTGAAAATGCCTATCCGGTTACCAATAAATGCAGGCGTATCTTTGGCTAACACCATAGTTTTGCCAAGGTATTTCTCGCCATACTCCATTAAAAAATCTACTACTCCAGGTAGCGTATCTTTAGTAGGGATGATTTCCAGCAGCCTTAAATACCGGGGCGGGTTAAAGAAATGGCTCCCGCAAAAATGCTGCTTAAAATCAGCGCTGCGGCCTTCGGTCATTAAATGTATCGGGATGCCGGATGTGTTTGAAGTGATCAGCGTTCCGGCTTTCCTGTGTTTTTCTACGTTTTCAAATACCTTTTGCTTAATATCCAAACGTTCCACCACTACTTCAATTACCCAATCGCAGTCCGCAATTTTGGGCATGTCATCTTCAAAATTCCCGGTTACTATACGTTTGGCGAATGATTTAAGGTAGATAGGCGAGGGGTTTGATTTTAAAGCAAAATCCAGCGCATCATTAACAATCTTATTCCGGGCTTTTTTATCATCCCCAGGGGCATCTTTAGGTACAATATCAAGCAATAGCACCTGTAAGCCGATGTTTGCAAAATGACAGGCAATCCGGCTGCCCATTACTCCCGATCCCAATACCGCAACCTTTTTTATTATTCGTTTAGCATCCATAGAATATGCTGGTTTTTTTTAGATTTTTAATTTTGTTTATGCTTTTATTCTACACGCGTCCAGGTAGTTGTGCGCCCGAAAAGTGAAATGCCAATATATCCGCGGATCGCTAATGCTTTACCTTTATAAGTAATATTGCAGGAATACGTTTTACCATTGTTCGGATCATAAATTTTCCCGTCGGTATACTTGTTATCCCCATCTTTTACAAAATCAGTCAGCACTTGTAAACCCAACCTCGGCCTGGTGCGTAGTTTTTCATCAGCGTTCAGTTCATCAACTTTAGGCTTGCCGTTTTTTAAAGGCTCCTTAAGCCATACCACTTTGCCATAAAACTTACCGTTACTCTCTTTTGTGATTTGTATTTTGGCGCTTTTTATATCGTTATACCACAGCCCTTCAATTTTATCAGCCTGCGCTTTTGCGCTGATATTCACCGAAATAAAAGTTAATATGACTAATATCAACCGGATAAAATGTTTTCTTGTTACTGACATTGTTTTAGGTATTAATGTTAAATAATCTGATTCCTCTTTTTTGAGTTATATGCATACTTACAGAGCCAGCCAACTATAGCTCCCTGTATAAGTTGCTATCTCTTAAAAAAATTGACAGAACTATAAATGATTAAATAATTTAGTATTGGTTTATAGTAACAAATATCCTTTTTGGCAGCGTTTTATAAAGGTCTAAATGGCGGAAACATTTGTCAATATTTCGGAACTTTAAAGTTAACTAACTTTATTTGATAATTGTGTTACAAGGCTGATATACTGTTGCATAGCATCACCGGCAGTAATGCCTTTTAGCTTTAACCATGAATCGTATTTTGCCTTAGCCACAAAATCAAACATTCCCGGAGGATTTTCTGTATTTATATCTCCTTCGGTTGCCTGTTTATATAACCCATATAAGCGCAGTAATGTTTCATTATCCGGCTTGGATGGTAATTCCTTACTTTCTTTAACGGCTTTTTCAAAAGCATCTTTCAGATCCATTATTATTTATTTTTATTAGTCAGATTTAGTTAAGCCTTACCGGCTTCTTCAACGTAATCGCTGCTCCGGGGTGCATTCATAAATAAATCACTCAGCTCGGTTGGCAGTATAACCAGTTTCCGTTTTTCCATATCAATCCAGGCGCCATCCGCAGTAATTACCGCTGCCTTAACGCCATCACCGCGGTATAACTCATGCCGGATAGACCAGCGGGAGCCACCGGGGCGTGATTTAGTGACTTCGCAGGTTACCTTAATGTGTTCATTGAGGCCTATCTCACGCAAGTAAATAAGCTCTTCCCTGAATAACACAGGGCCGACTTTAAACTTATAGAGAGTTGATGGCTTTAAGCCTAAGCTTTCAAGCATAGTTAGCCTGGCCTGTGCAGCAAAATCCGCATAGGCGGTGTGCCGCATGTGCTGGTTAGCATCAATCTGCGACCATAATACCTGCCCTTCATAGAAAAAATCCATAATCTGAATTATTTACGCTGTTCTTTAAACTTTTTAACGGCAGCTGTTAGCCGGGGTAAAACTTCCAGTGCATCGCCTACAACGCCGTAGTTGGCTGCTTTGAAAAATGGAGCTTCGGGGTCCTTGTTAATCACCACAATAGTTTTTGAACCATTAACCCCTGCCAGGTGTTGAATGGCACCCGAGATCCCTACCGCGATATATAAATTAGGACGAACCGTACCACCTGTTTGGCCCACATGCTCATGGTGCGGCCGCCAGTGCGAATCGGCTACAGGGCGTGAACATGCTGTGGCGGCGCCCAATTCTTTTGCCAAATCCTCCAATATACCCCAGTTTTCCGGGCCTTTCATGCCACGGCCTCCTGAAACTATCATTTCTGCATCAGAAAGAGGTACTTCACCTTTCACTTTGTTTACTTCTTTAACTTTTATTCCAAAATCCTTTTCGCCAAAGCTTACATCAAATTTTTCTATAACTGCTTTCCCTTCAACTTTATTTGGCGGAAAGGTATTAGGCATCAGCATAATTACCTTTACATCACTTATGATATTTACATAGGCAAATGCCTTACCTGAAAACACCGCTTTTTTTATCACAAATCCGTTTTCCGTATCAGGATATGAAAGCGCACCGGCTAGAAGGCCTGCATTTAATTTTACGGCAACCCGCGGTGCAATGGTTCTGCCGTTAATGTCATGTAAGGTTATAATTACTTTGCTGTTTTCTTTTTTTGCAGCGGCCACCAATGCGGCGGCGCAGGCTCGCGCATGTAATTCATCCAATCGGCCATCGGCAATATGCAATACCTTTTTTGCGCCATATTCGCCAAGGCTTTCCATTTCAGCCTCAGCAATGCTGCCCAAAACAAGAGCAGTTACAGTAGTCCCCATTTTTTGAGCTATCTGTGCGCCATATTGCACAGCCTCAAAGTTTTTCTTTTTTATAATTCCCCCAGTATGTTCTATTAATACAATTACAGACATTTTTAAGTTTTTTAGTTAAGATGTTCCCGGCAAGCCTCCGGGTCAAAAAATAAAATTAAATAACCTTAGCCTCAGAGTGCAGCAAGTCGATAAGTTCGTCCATATTATCCGGGCTTATCAATTTAATGCCCGTCTTCGCCGGAGGTAGCTCATAAGATAAAATAGCAGTTAAAGGTGTTTGTGCAGCAGGTGCGATCACCTTTAAAGGACGGGTACGTGCAGCCATTATCCCCCGCATATTTGGAATCCTGGCCTCTGCCACGCCTTTTTGACAGGAAATAACCATCGGTAAACTACAGGCATCAGTTTCTTCACCGCCTTCTATTTCCCGTTTTACTATGGCTGTGCCTGCTTCGATTTGGATATCAGTTGCGAAGCCAAGGAAATCCATGCCGAGCAATTCGGCCAGCATAACCCCGGTAGTGCCATTATTATAATCTATTGATTCCTTACCGCATAAAATGAGGTTATAGCCAATCCCGGCGGCGTATGCCGCTATATGATTTGCGGTTTCATTCGGATCATTGCTCTCTGCATCAATACGGATGGCTTCATCGCCACCTAATGCCAGCGCTTTTCTCATTATAGGTTCAACATCTGCTTTCCCTACAGTTACCAGGTGAATTTCATTGGCAGTCCCGCTTTCCTTTAGTTCAATCGCCCTGATCAATGCATACCATTCATCGTAGGGGTTAATTACATAGGTAACTCCATCACTGCTAACCGAGGTGTTATTATTTTTTAATATAATTTTAGTACTGGTATCCGGCACCTGGCTTATGCACACTAATATTTTCATTATTAAATTCTTGTTTTTTTGGAACTGTTTTTACTATTTAATATCATCAAACCCGGCGGGCAGACCCGCCACATCTTCTCCGCCAATTGGCGGATGGATCACCACACTCTCTTTTATAGGGAGACTGTGGTGAGTAAATTAAAAACAGTATTTGTTTTCGGCTATCAGCTTAGCGGCAACATTTCTTCGTGCCTGTGTAGTATTTATATCTTCGGTTTTGGTGAACCGTTTAAGGCCCATTATCATCATTCTTCTTTCATCCCCCTCGGCAAATGAGTTCAGTGCTTCTTTACCTGACCTGGCTATGCGCTCGGCAGCATCATTAATGTACACCCGCATAATATCCAGTTGTTCTTTGCAAGCTTCTTCGCCTCTTAAAGCAACCAGTTTCTCTACCCGTAATTGTAACGATTCGCTCACGTACAGCTCAATCAGCATATCAGCCATATTCATCAACACTTCCTGTTCTTTCCCTAACTGCGTCATTAACTTTTGAACAGCCGCGCCTGCTACCATTAATATGGCCTTTTTAAAATTGGCAATATATTTTTTCTCTTTTGTAAACAAGCCTTCGGCTTCAGCCGCTCCAAAGTCGGGGATGCTTACCAGCTCGCCTGCAACTTTTTGAGCAGGGCCCATTAGGTCGAGTTCGCCTTTCATGGCGCGCTTAAGCATCATGTCAACCGTTAACATTCGATTAATTTCATTGGTGCCTTCAAAGATCCGGTTGATCCTTGAATCGCGATAAGACCTGTCCATAGGCGCTTCTGCACTATATCCCATGCCGCCGTAGATCTGAACACCCTCGTCAACCACATAATCCAAAACTTCTGAAGCGTGAACTTTTAGAATTGCCGCTTCAATGGCAAACTGCTCTGTTCCTTTCAATTTGGCTTTTGTTTCATCAAGGCCTAATGCCATTAACATTTCGGTTGCTTCTTCCATATTCTGGCAGGCCCGGTAAATTGCCGACTCAGAGGCGTAAGTACGAATGGCCTGTTCTGCAAGTTTATACCGGATAGCCCCGTATTTTGCAATAGGTCGCCCAAATTGCTCACGTTCATTGGCATAACGTACGGCTAATGTAATAACCTCCTTACTGGCCCCAACAGTGCCCCCGCCTAATTTTATGCGGCCAATGTTTAATATGTTCACTGCTATCTTAAATCCATTCTGGCGTTCAGAAAGCAGGTTTTCAACAGGTACCTTACAATCATTAAAGAACACCTGCCGGGTTGAGCTTCCTTTAATGCCCATTTTGTGTTCCTCTGTATTTAAAGAAAGGCCTTCAAAATCTTTTTCAACAATAAAAGCGCTCAGGTTTTCATCATCATCAATTTTGGCGAAAACGGTAAATATGTCGGCGAAACCCGCATTGGTGATCCACATTTTTTGACCGGTGATGAGATAATACTTCCCATCCGCTGATAGTTTTGCCTTTGCTTTGCCCGAATTGGCATCAGAACCAGCGCCGGGTTCAGTAAGGCAATAAGCCCCTTTCCATTCACCACTGGCCAGTTTTGGAATATATTTTTGTTTTTGTGCCTCGTTACCATAATATAATATAGGCAGCGTACCTATCCCTGTATGGGCCGAAAACGCAACGGAAAATGAATGGCCGGCTCCCAGTTTTTCAGTTACCAGCATTGATGTTTTAAAATCTTTTCCAAAGCCGCCATATTCTTCCGGTATGGATATGCTCAATAAGCCGAGTTCGCCGGCTTCTTCCATTAAATGCGGCATTAAGCCCGCTTCCTGGTCATCAATGCGTTGCAGATTTGGAGCTATCTGCTGTGCAATAAAATTAGTACAGGTTTCAGCAATCATTAGCTGTTCTTCATTCCATTCTTCCGGAATAAAAATACTATCAGCAGCAGTTTCCCTGATCAGGAACTCGCCTCCCTTTATAGCTTTTATAGATTCAGTAGCATTCATAACAAATAATTAATGTTTTGATCTTTAATTTAATTTCACAGTTATTTAATCATCGCAAGCAATCTATTAGTGATTGCCTGAAAAGGGTTGCGATAGCGTATTGTGCGTATCTATTACTTATCGCGTAAAACCATATACGGTTTAGCGATAAATTTTAGTTTTATAATCAGGAGTAAAATTAGAAGCGTTATTAAATCAAAGAAAGGTCTGCAATGCGGAGATTTTAGTCAAAAAGTCGGAAAGAGGGATATAAGATCAACTGCGGCACAAAACACAGTGGTTGATATATATTATATTCGGCTTAATAATAAAGGTGTTGTGTTTGGTTAAATGTCGATCATATTTAACCGTGCAATGTTAATAAGCAGATACTTCCCTGTAATCTGACGGAGACATGCCGGTATGCTTTTTAAAATATTTACCGAATGAAGATTGATCGGGAAAGTGGATGTCGTCGGCTACCCTGGCAATGCTTATCTCATGGTTTCTTAATAATACTTTAGCCTCAAGTATTACAGCATCGTCTATCCACTCTCCGGCCGTTCGGCCGGTTACTTCCTTAATAGTTTCTGTTAAATGTTTCGGAGATACATAAAGCGCGTCGGCATAGTATTGCACATTACGATGCTCTTTATAGCGATGAAAAACAAATTCCTGGAAAAGCACATTCAGTTCTTGTTTCCGGGTTTGTTTGCCCTTTATTATGGTATGCTGCTTTTCGTAAATTGCCTGTACTTCATAAAGCAGCGTTATTAAAATGCTCCTTGATATTTCAACATGGTATGGATGCCCGCCACGCTCAAGTTTTTGTTGTATCAACAAATAAATTTCCAATATCATCCTGGCATCCTTGCTATCCGGGTAAATTACGGGGATGGATGCGCTTTTAAAGTAGCTGAACGATTCAAGGAAGTGGCTGTTGACACTATTCTCTATTAAAAAGGCCTTACTAAAAACAATAAACCGGCATAAAAAATCAGCACTGCTGTTATAGATCCTTAAAACGTGAAACGGTGTTGCCAAAAGCATAGCGTCGGGCCGGGCTTCGTAAATCTGCAGGTTTACCTCCACCTGTGCTGCTCCCCGGGTGCAGATTCCTATAATGTAACCGTCTGAGCGATAGGGGTATTCGCTCAAACTTAATAATTGTTTTTCATCAACTACAAAAAAGTCAGCACTTGCCAGGTTGTCTGCATAAAGGTCTGCAAATTTAGATAAGCTTAATTGTCCGATTTTTTTACTCATACATTTTCAATATACAATTTAATAGCTGAACTTATTTAAAAACTCAACCTAAAAACAGCATGCTTTTCTATATGTTTTTAGCATTTGGTATTAAAATTAAACTTTATCCGACTTTTTGACTAAAATCTCCGCATTATAGCCCTTTTTTTCTTTTCAATCCAAACTAATTTTATCCCTGATAGCTGCTGGTTGTAATTCATCTACAATTACCTATTATGAACCAATTATTATTTTTATGAGAAAACTTTTACTTTTGGCGCTCGCGTTGGTACCAGTGCTAGCCTTTGCTCAGGGATTCCAGGTAAATGTGGAAGGACAGAAGCAAATAGGTATGGGCCATACCGGAACAGGGATATTACAGGACGGCGCCTCTGTATTTTTTAATCCCGGCGCCGTAGCTATGCTGCCGCAAAACTATGTACAGGGGGCATTCAGCCCTTTGCTCTTCAAATCTGACTTTAATCCGTCAGGAACATCAGTACAAAATCAAACTGCCAATAAAATTGCAACTCCATTTTCATTTTATGCAGTATGGGGCCCTAAATCATCCTTCTGGAAATTAGGTATGGGTGTTTATACGCCTTTCGGCGGTTTAACCGACTGGGGCAATAACTGGCAGGGTAAATATGTGCTGGAAAGCCTTAACCTGAAAGCCATTTATTTTCAGCCTACTTTAAGTATTAAGCTGGCCGACTTTGTGAGCATAGGCGGAGGCTTTGTATACAATCATGGTAGTGTGGACCTTACCAGGGCCATTCCGTTAGTTGACGGAAATGAGAAAGTAGGCCAGGCCGAACTAAAAGGAAGCGGTAAAGGTTATGGATGGAATGCCGGTATTTATTTCAAAACGGAATTTGGCGTTACTGTAGGCATCACCCACCGCTCAGAGGTAAACACAACCATTCCTGATGGCAATGCCATTTTTAATGTGCCTGCATCCCTAAAAAGCAGTTTCCCACAACCCAATACTTTTTACGCAAGTATACCATTGCCGGCTACTAATGCTATTGGTTTTGGATTTTATCCTTCCAGCAAATGGATACTGGCCCTTGATGTTAACGTGGTTAGCTGGAGTGTTTACAAAACATTATCGTTTGATTATGCTTCAAATACACCGGCATTACAGGATACCCATTCTCCGCGAAACTACCAGGACGCGCTTAATGTACGCGGAGGCGCGCAATATAAAGCCTCGGATAACCTGGCATTACGTTTTGGCGGCGGGTACGTAGGCACGGCTGTACGGGACGGCTATGTAACACCCGAAGCGCCTGATGCTAACAGGGTATATGGTACTGTAGGTTTAGGCTATACCATGGCCAAACATCTCGATATTGATCTCGGTTTTGAGTTTGAGCGCGTATTAAAGCGTACACAAACCAATATCGAATCGCAGTTAGCGGGTGCCTTTAAATCCAATGTATACATACCCGGTATCTCACTTGCTTATCACTGGTAACCCTAAAAGAAATTAATACATGAAAACGTTTAAACAACATATTTATATTATTGCAGGGTTACTTTTACTTAGTGCCTGCAAGCCCGAGATTAATACACCTAAACCATCCAAAGGTTCAGCTGATTTTTCAAGATACATATCCATCGGTAATTCATTAACCGCCGGTTATGCCGATGGTGGCTTATATCGCGCCGGGCAGCTGGTATCCTATCCAAGCATTATTGCCAAACAAATGGAATCAGTGGGTGGCGGCTCTTTTACCCAGCCATTGTTCAGTACCGACCAGGCAAACGGATCGGGATATTTATCACTTACCGGATTTAATGCCGATGGAACGCCTATTACCACACCGGTTACCTCTAACCTGGCTATCAGGGGAATTCTTCCTGTCCCCGGATTTGGTAATGTAACCTTATACACAAAATATACCGGTGATATCAACAACTACGGCGTGCCCGGAATAAAGTTATTACACATAGTTTATGCTCCTTACGGAAACCTGAACGGGTTTTATGAGCGGCTATTAACAGGTAGCGCACCTACTAACAGCACTACTTATCTTGATTTTGTGACTGCAAAGCCATTTACTTTTTTCTCCAATTGGTTAGGGAATAATGATGCTTTGGGCTATGCCACATCAGGCGGCGCGGGCGATGTACTGACAGATAAGAACACATTTGCCCAGCTTTATAGCCTGCTGATCAGCAAAATGACCGCTTCGGGGCAAAAAGGTGTTGTGGGTACTATACCTGACGTAACCTTTGGCCCTTATTTTAATACGATAACAGTTGGCGCAGTTTTAGGTGCTGTGCAAAAGGCAAACCCGCAGGTACAGGCAATTTTTATTAACGCGCTTGTATCAGGCGGCACTTATGCCCCAAGGCCTGCTACTGCTAAAGATTTGATCGTATTAACTTTCCCAACCAGCAAGATCGGTCAGCCGGTTACTACGCCTTATGGCACGCTTCCTTACGGTTTAACGCCGTATACGCCTATTGATAATCAGTATGTGCTTGATGCGAACGAGGTTGCCCTTACACAAAACTACATACAATCATATAACGAGACCATTAAATCTATCGCGGCAGCAAAAGGTTTGGCTGTGTTTGATTCCTATGCCTTTCTGAACAATGTTAAGCAGAATGGTTTAATAGTGAATGGGGTAAGTTTAAATTTAAATTATATTAGCGGCGGCTTATTTTCATTAGATGGCATACACCTTACGCCACGCGGATACGCTATAGTGGCTAATGAATTTATAAAGGCTATTAATGCAAAGTATGGTTCTTCCATACCTTTGGCCAATGTATCTGATTATAACGGGGTTAAATTCCCATAAAGTTTATTCTCAGCGGCGGTTTGCAATGTTTAAAGAGTGCAAACCGCCACTGTATTAGACTGCTTTTAAAGCTCAAAACCTTCCCAATAAGCCCCCTTTTTTCACTAGCTGATTTTTTTTGGAAGTCCGCTCATTGACCCGTTCCGCTACACAAGGCTGCGTGTTATTTAACTGTTCCACTTTGTTGAATAATAATACCTGTTTCTATATAGGTTAGAAGTCCCCATGTTCTCATGTTTATATTGACGCAGATAGTTTGGAATAAATAATAAATTAAAGCGCTGCTATTTTTCTATATTGTGAAGTGAATAATACCCTCCGGTAAAAGAGATTAAAACAGGTAAAACTGGATATGGCAGATTTTTTAACCTTATTTGAAGTAAAATAACATGCGAATATTCATCTTCAGATAAATTTAATAATTGGTATGATAATGGCTGATAATGACACAAAGAATATTAAATGGATACAGGTACCGATCAAAATAAGTCTAAAAAGATAGGGTTAGCGCTATCAGGAGGCGGCATAAGAGGAGTGGCTCATTTAGGTGTAATGCAGGCGCTGACCGATCACGGCATTAAATTTTCACATATATCAGGCACAAGTGCGGGAGCAATTGCCGCAGCTTTTTTTGCTGAAGGATATTCGCCTAAAGAAATCTTACAGCTCATTAAAGATACCAGGCTGATTAAATTGTTGCGCCCTGCAATTGGTAGCGCTGGTTTGGTTTCTATATTAAAGGCCCGTTTTTTAATTAATAAATATATCCCGCATAATTCTTTTCAAAAACTCAAAACGCATATTACTATCGCGTCTGTTGATCTGGGTGAAGGGAAGCTGGTTTATTTTACCGATGGCGAACTTGACATGGCAATTTTGGCATCGTGCTGTTTACCGGGTATTTTTAGGCCCATTATTATTAACAACCATATGTACGTGGATGGTGGGATCCTCAATAATTTCCCGGTTGAACCATTGGTGGGCAATTGCGACCTGATAATTGGCTCGTCATGTAACCATTTACCGGTGGTTACGGAAATTAAATCTTTTGGGGGCCTGGTTGACAGGGCCGCTATGATAGCTATTAATGCAAGCCTCAATACCCATAAAAATTTATGCGATATAGTTATTGAGCCACATGGCCTGGGTGGCTACGGTATATTTGACACCGATGCTGCCGATGAAATTTATATGATTGGTTATGAAGAGGGTTTAAAAGCTATGAAAGGGAATGAAGTGCTGAAAGAGATAGTGGCGGCATAACAAGCAAAAAAGAGATATGATGATAACGCCAAACCTTAATTATTTAACAATATAAAGTGTTAAATAATTAAGGTTTGGCATAAACAAGGAACCCCCGGTTGTTTTATGTGTTGTCCTGACTTTGAATGAAAAGCAAACAGGGTTACTCATTTAAAAAGCCTACAACCAAGGCGGTGGCTACTTCAGGCAACTTGCTGCCTTTAACAGCATTAGACTCTGCTGTTCCCATAAATACACCATGATGACCGGGCAAAACTACCAATTGCGTATAATTCTTTCAATTAATGTCCAGCGCCTATTTAAAAATAGTAGTTAATGCCAGCTTGTTCGGAAGTAAAGGACAATTGCCAATAAGCATTCTTATTAATATTTATACTGGACAAATATTGCGAAAATATACCGAAATGCTTTCCAAGCTGCACCCCGGCTTTAATCACAATTGAATCATCACTGGAGTTAAAGAGATAAGGCTCATTGGCTTCGACATCCGAGGCCGAATTAGGCTGGCTTTGTGATCCCAGGTATGAATTTGAATATGTAAAATAATTAAACGAAATACCTAAACCGCCATAAACCTTAAATTTATCTCCATTATAAAAGTTATATATTATTTGCGGCGTAATACTAAATGTTTGCGCATCAAAGGACGCCCTGAATGGAATATAAGGATAAACTTTACTTGTATACAATGATTTGAACCGGCTTTCGGCTATGCCTGCTTCAATCCTGAACTGTAACCGCCGGGTATTAGGGTTTGCAAATATGTTAATGCCAAAAGATGCAGCAGCAAGATAAGAGCTATTTGACCTGCCACCCGCATTGTAAAATGGACTTCCTGCGGCAGCACTAAAATTAGTAATATTTAACGCAACCCCTGCAAATAAATTAAATGCAGAAGCCTTATTATTATCCCTTTTTTCATCGGCCGCAGAAATATGATTTATCTTACTTACAATATCAAGGATAGCAGCTCCATTATATCCCATGCGTTCAATATCCAATTGGAGAGATGGATTTAGTGCCTGGTATTTATTGGCAAGTGCAAACAACTGCTTCATATAAGTATTTTCATTAATTGTTGAACCATCCCTGTATCTCCGGTACACTAACTCTTGAGGAATATAACCAGGAGCTTCACCAACAAAAAAACGCGATTTTATATCGTCCGTGTAAGAATATAAGGCCAGGTTGTTACCTTTTTGTAATATCTTAAAAAAAACAATTACCTGGCGAAAACTGGTGTCCCTGCTGGTGGATAAATGATTTATATCAGTAGCGTCCATAGTAATGGGTCCCGAATAGCGTACATAGGCCTCCATTCCGTTAATAGTAAAGAAATTAATTTCTGTCGGCGTATATTTGTGAGTTTTCGTATCGGTAACAGTCGTTTTAAAATTGATAGAGGTGGGATTTGAATTCCATTCTCTGTAGTCAATAAATCCCCCTACGGTGTCACCCTTTAAAGTAACCACGTAGCCGGGCTTATAATTGCTCTGGCCAAATGAAAATAATGGCAGTATAAAAACTGCTAATAGAAATAGATAAAAATTCTTCATGCAATAAGGTTTATAAATTATTTGTGCCTGAATGTACTATTTTTTTGAGTTGTGAAAGTTTATTTTACTCGGAAGTATTAAAATGGTCTGATAATAAAAATTTAAGCCGGTCTATATTGATATTATCACGCATCGATAAACCAATAAATAGGAACAGAAAGCTCCATTCTTTCGCAAAGCAGTTTGGTAACCCTTATGGGAAGTGACCCGGATTTTTTATTAGGGATTTAAAGCGATTATTTGATGCCTAAAATGTATATATCGAATAGGCGAACTTATACCGCTTACGAATGATGAGCCTGGAAAATTTTATAAATCATGAGCAAGAATTTCCTTTTAAACGAAACCTGTTCATTGCGGCTCCTTTTATATTTATGTTTACATAAAACAACGAACCACTCAAGGGATATTGTTGCAACTGATCTGCATTCAACCCAGTCCGGGCAGTGGTGATAAATAATTGTTTACTATCCTCTCCGCCGAATGTACATGCAGTAACATTAGGCGCCGGCACTTCCACTTTGCCGATCAGGCGGCCATTAGCCGGATCGTACCGGTGAATGCAGCCACCACCCCACATAGCCACCCATAACATACCTTCCTCATCTATTGCCATCCCATCGGGGGTATATCCAATTTCACTTACTTCCGCAACAACCCGTTCGTTGGAAATGTTGCCTGTTGTTAGGTCAAAATCATAAGCTTTAATATTATAATCAAATGAATCAATATAGTACATCGTACGATTATCCTTCGACCAGCAAATCCCATTTGAGATACTGATCCCATCTAACTTCTTTTGTAAAGAACCATCAAAACAATATAAGGCCCCCTGTTTTAATTTTTCTTCCATATTCATGGTTCCTACCCATAAACGGCCGGCAAAATCACATTTACCTTCATTGCAACGGTTGCCAGGCTTGTCTTTTTCTATCCCTGTCATCTCCTTTAACTCTCCCGTATAAAAGTCAAATTCTTCAATGGTGTCTTTAAATGCAATAATCAGCTTATCATCGGCAGATGGAACAACTGTCCCAATCTTTTTATCAAAAACCCTTTCTTCAACTATTTTAGTAACAGGGTCAATACAGCCAACTTTCATGCCTTCAATATCTATAAACAAAAACTTTTTCCATTCCGGATGCCAGTGAGGAGCCTCTCCTAACAGTAGTTCGGTTTTATAAAGCAGTTTTGCGTTCCAGGTTTTCATAAAGTGTATGTGATTAATTGTAAAGCCAAATTAATCAACTATCCTGCATCAGCGCACTTCTCCCCCCGTCTAACAGATAGGTGGTTCCGGATGCAAAAGCTGCATAATCGCTTGCCAAAAACACACACCACGCACCTACTTCTTCTGCAGTTCCTATCCTTTTGACCGGATGAAGATCAATTGTTTTTTTTCGTTCTTTTGCGGGATCAGGTTTTGAATCAAACCACTGCTGATTACCCGGCGTGTCAATAAAACCAGGAGCTAAGCCAACCGTCCGGATGGCTGGCCCCCATTCTATGGCAAGGCTTTTTACCAATCCGGTTAATGCCGTTTTGGACACATTGTAAGGAAAGCATCCGGGAATGGTTTGATAAGCATGATTTGATGTCATAATTATGATCACGCCGTTATTATTTTCCAGGTATGGCTTGCATAATTTTGCAAGCTGCCAGTGCGAAGCAAGATTCAGATCAATATTTTGGGCCCAATGGTCTTCATCACATTCTTCAGCTCCCTGGAAGAAATTCTGGCCGGCATTTGATACCAGGATATCAATGCTGCCAAATTTTACTGCGCTATTATCTATAAAGTGTTTTAACTCTGTTGCTTTAGTAACATCGCATTTGGTATATAATGCACTGGCGCCATTTTGTTCAATACTATCTATAAATCCGGCACTCTCTTCAGATAAATCACAACCAGAAACATTTGCGCCGGCTTTTGCAAACATTTTTGCAATATCGGCTCCGATACCTGATGAAACACCGGTTATCAATACTGTTTTTCCTGTAAGATCAATCTGAAACATACTATATCTTTTTATTATACATAAAAGCCAGGCCGTGGAATTAAGATCCCCGGATGCTTTTCCATTTCTTCTTCCACCAGATCAACACCTAAACCAGGGCGATCACTTAGTTGCAGGTGACCATTGTTGACCATATCTTTAATAGGGTGGGTAATAACAGTATCTCTCCATGGTACATCATTAAACATAAATTCCTGCCGGAAGAAATTTGGTACCGATGCGCATACATGAGCAGATGCCAAGGTCGACAATGGGCCGTTTGGATTATGCGGCGCCAGTAAAACATTATACGCTTCCATCATGGTGGCCATTCGTTTCATTTCAGAAGGGCCGCCGCAACGGGTAATATCAGGCATCATGATATCGCAAATGTTTTTTTCCAATACCGGGCGAATACCATACCTGGTATAATGACGCTCGCCAACGCAAATAGATACATTGGAAGGGATTCGTTCGCGCATGGCCCGCAAGGTATCTGCACTTTCAGGGCCCGCCGGTTCTTCATACCAAGTGATATCTAACGCTGATAAACGCTGAGCCATTTTTACTGCTACCCGATAATTAAGCATGGCATGGGTTTCAATCATAATATCAAAATCGGGGCCAACCGCATCCCGGACAGCTTTACTTACATTAAAGGCTAGATCCTGCTGCCCTGCGGTAAGGCTAAGATTACTTGAAAGATCATCACCATACAGATAATTAGTATGAGCGAAAGGATCAAACTTTAACCCTGTAAAACCTGCTTCTTTTACTTTTTTTGCCTGTGCAGCATAATCATCTGCGTTATGGCCGCCACCTGTGAACCAATAGTTGGCATACAACAGAATGTCTTTTCGGAATGCACCTCCCAGCAATTCATAACAAGGCGTGCCCAGTACTTTTCCCTTCAGATCAAGTAATGCCATATCAATGCCGCTGATGGCACACATACTGGCTCCAAAAGGCCCTATCCAGTTAAGATCGCGATAGAGTTTTGTCCAGATAAAGTCCGTTTTCATGGGGTCAAGCCCGATAATGCGTTCACCAACATGTTTTGCAGCATTATAAACTATGGGGCTGCCGGGCCAGTTGGTAGCTTCACCAACCCCTGTATGCCCGGTATCAGTATATATTTTTAATAGTGTCCAGTTATACTTAACGCCTTCAACCAACCATACTTTTACATCCGTAATTTTCATGTTTTCCAACTTATCGTACTACTAGCACTAATTTACCTTTTAAAGTATTATCTTTTATTTTAATTCGCCCGTCCGAGTGCGGGGAACCATAAAATGGTTCCGAACCGTTGTTGCAATAATCTGCAATCAGCCAGTTAATGCGCTCATCCTGCAACCAGCTGCGGGATGCCTGCGTAGCATCAGAAAGTATAGTAACACTATTCCCGTTTTTATCCTGCAATGATGCTTGATGGATATAGCGTTTAGTTGAACGAAAATCGTTGCTGCCTAAGTCATTGGCATCATCTTTCCAATCGCCGTTAGGTACAACGCCCCACTCTTCCACGTTATTTACATGCTTCGCATTAAGTGTTGCCGTTCCCCGGGTTCTTGCAATATCGTTTTCAGGATATTCGGTAAACTCACCTTTTCGCTTCCAGCTAAGTTGATCAAAGCTTTTTGGCAATTGCAGCATTAGTCCGTATTGATAAGGGGATATATTGGCCTTTGTGTATTGAACTTCGTATTCAGTTATTAGTTTGCCATCGTTTGTAAACAAATAGGTTTGTTTCCCTTTACAGTCAATATAGGAAAGATCCATAGAAAACCTGAGCCCATCGTTGATTTTTTGTGCGACAAGATTGCTGGCAAATAGCGTGTATAAAGGGTAATTTTTAACAGGATATATATTGTTCTGATAAGTTTCTCCCCCCACATTAGGTTTACCACCATCTTCTTCATTCATAGGTACTATGCCGAATACCGGTCCCTGCTTCATAATTTCAGTATCGCCTTTTCTTACAGAGGTAATAATTCCTGTCATCTTGCTGATGCTGTATCGTACGTTCCCTTGTTTTACAAAATAAGCTGCTTCATTTTCTGCATATGAAACCGCTGTATTTTGACCATTCGTATCAACTGAGTTAGCATCGGTTTCATATTTTTCTTCATCAACAATAAAGCCCCTTGGATCTTTAAATATGAGTTGCAGCGTTTTTGCATCATCGGCCGGTATTTTTATAATACCGGATCTACGCGGAGCAATATCGGCCTTAACCGTTTGCGAAACCCCATTTACAATGGCAGTAATATTCGCTTCTTTTAATGAGGTAAAATCGTAACGGTTCTCTACACTTAATTCAATATATTTTTTACCTGTTGCCGGCCAGGCAATGTGTTTTACTTTTATCGGGGAATAGGCTTTTTTCATGCCAAAATACTCGGGTTTCGGTCTGCGCCAGCCATCAATAGGCCCCCATGGGCCGTAACCAATAATACGTCCGTCAGGCATATCGAACGTATCATCAATACCGCTCCATATTGCTCCCCCAAGGCATCCTTTATGATCGTAAATGGAATCGTACATTGTTTCAAGTGGTTTACCATAGCTGCTGCGTATGCCCGGGTCTGTTAACAATTCCCGCCGGTTATAGCAGGAAATGTGCGCGTATTCTCCAAAAAGAACAGGGCGTTTCATGGTATCAGATGCCGCCGGCCCATTAATGCCCGGATAATGATATACTGCGATATCTGCCTTGCTATGCGCATTATTATAGCCGCCCCAGCACTGATCATGAAAAGTAGTGGGGCGTGAAGGATCAAGCTTCTTAACAACAGACAGCACTTTTTCCCATAACGGGCTCCACATGGATTCATTTCCTAAAGACCAGATAATGACAGATGGATGGTTACGGCCCGCCAATACATTTTCAACGTCGGCTTTTACCATGTAGGGTAAAAACCTTTCATCCTTATAATCCCATTTCTTCCAAACAGGCGCCGCACCATGCGCTATCCAGCATAATGAAGCTTCACTTTCAACAAATAATCCCAATTCATCTGCAGCGTTCAGGAATTCTTCGGATGGCGGATAATGAGAAGTGCGGATATAATTACAATTTGCATTGCGGAACAATTCTGCATCTTTCCGGTCTAACTCCGGGCTAATACTCCTGCCAGTAAGCGGGTACACAGAGTGCCGGTTTACGCCATGCATCTTTATTGCTCTCCCATTAACAAGCAGCTGATTACCCCTGATCTCAATTTGCCGGAAACCCAGATTTTGAGTTATAGTTTGCACCATTTTTCCGTTTACCAGCAGCGTGCTTTTTAAATGATAGAGATAAGGATGTTCAGGGTTCCATAGCTGCGGCTGTTTTACACTGACAGTTGTTTGTGTGTTTGCAATACCATTGGGAACTAAATCTTTTTCAATAGCCGACAGTTTTTGAAAGATCACTTTACCTGCTGCATCAGTTAAAACATATTGAAGCTGAGCCAATGCCGGGGATGCAGATTCATTAGCAAGATCTGACTGTATTTTTAGAATGGCATTTTTAAACTGCGGATCAAATGTTGTTGTTGCAACGTTTGATGCGATGTTTGTTTGCGGCACTGCAAAAAGAACAACTTTACGCAACAAACCGCCAACGGTATGTACAGCATATTGAGATGTACAGGCCAGCCTGTCGCTAATGGTTAATGCCTGCACATCTACCTGCAATATATTGCTGTTAGGTTTAAGCGCGTTGGTAATATCGGCTTCAAAGGGCACAAAGCTGCCTTCGTGTTCTACTACTTTAACACCGTTAAGTTTTATGGCTGCATGCGAGCTTACACCGTCAAAACGTATTTTTACTCGCTTACCTTTCCAATCTGCAGGAATCTCAAGTCGTTGGCTATATACCGCCGTTTCTCCTTCGTTAACTGTAAATCCCTGCATTTCCCACTCGCCCGGCACATTAATGGTATGTTTTACATTTTGGCCTTCAATTTGGAAATCCCATTTACCACTTAACGAAATTTGTGCCTGTTGTGTCCCTGCAACAGCTGCCGGTAAAGGTGAAATCCTCGGGATTTCAAAGCCGTTAATTATGTTTTGCCCAAAAGAGTAAACGGGACAGCAAAAAAGTAAAAAAGGCAAATAAAATTTAGTAAGAAACCTGGTTTTAACCATTCTGATTGTATTTAATAAATGATAATTTTTTAGCGTATAAACTATTATTACAGGATACCATATTTTTCAAAGGCTTCTTTTGCACTCATACCTTCTTCAATTTTCTGCTGTACCATTTTTTCTCCTCTTGCTTTTTCAATAGCCAAATTGAATACTTTTTCTTCCACTTCCTTTGGAACAATGCATACGCCATCTATATCCCCCAATACAATGTCACCGGGTTTAATGTGCACTCCTTTTATCTCAATAGGTACTCGGAAATCTATTACTTTACCACGTGGAGCCTGATCCCGAGCATACCGGCCATGGGAGAATACCGGAAAATTAATATTGCGGATCCCATTAGTATCTCTTGAATAACCATCGACTACAGCGCCTGCGGCCCCCAATTTTTTAGCTCTTACACTCATCAGCTCCCCCCAAAGCGCATAGCTGGGTGATGCACCTGTACAGATATACACTTCGTTCTTTTTAAGGTCGTCAAGGGCTTCGAGCATCAAACCAAAAGGTTTATTTAAAATAACGTTATGCTGACTTGTTTCAGAAACCACATCAGCTTCCAATACCGGCATTGCCCTGCCTATTATAAAAGAACTTTCACTTAGCGGCATTATTTGTGGTGGTAAAAATTGGTTCAAAAACCCTAATTTATCCATAATATCTCCTACCACCGCAGTATAAAGCTCTTTGCGAACTAGATGAAAGAGTTCTTCATCGCTATCCCAAAGCCATTGTGCTTTTTCCTTATTATTTACTTCCATAACTGTTTATCTCTTGTTTGGGACTTGATTTATTTATACTTATTGCAGATAAATTAATCAGGATAAATGTAGATCATTTATAAACCATCTTCTAAAATTAGGTTAGCAGATTGTTAAACTATTTTACCCTATATGCCTGATTGATGAAAAAATATGGATAAATTCGTTTTAAACAAAAACTATAGTTTGGTTGATTGACTTGCACATTGATAAAGGGTGCATGCTATTAATAATAATAACTGGGAAGGATGTTACATGAAACCGCAATTAATTGATATAAACTTATCCGGCACTAAAACCATCCGGATAAAAAAACTCGAAACTTCCAATCTTACTTCCCCTTTCCATTTCCATCATCTTTGCGAATTGGTATGGATAGAAAAAAGCTATGGCAAGCGCATTGTTGGCGATCATATTGACAACTTTGAGGAAGGTGACCTGGTGTTAATGGGGCCCGATCTTCCTCATATATGGCTAAATGATGAAATATTTCAACACGAAATAAGTGGAAATAAGGTTAAGTCGACTGTTATATATTTCCCCCCGGATTTTTTTTTGAACCTAACTGATGAGCAGAATATTTTAAACCCAACTGAAGAGCTTATTAAACGGTCGGCAAGAGGACTAAGGTTTTATGGTGAAACAAATAAAAAAGTAACAAAGATCCTTTCACGGATATCCGAAAAAGAAGGGTTTAAAAAAATAATCCATTTTCTGCAAGCCATTGAAATTCTAGCAGTTTCCCAGGAATATAATTACCTGGCAAGTATTTCCTTTAAGAATTTATGTGATGAAAAGAATACAAAGAGAATTAATGAAGTTTATCAATTTTTAATGCAGAATTTTCATCGTGATATTGAGCTTAAAGAAGTTGCTGATCTTTGTAATATGACTACTAACTCATTTTGCAGATTTTTTAAAACGAGCACACAAAAATCACTCACCCGCTTTATTAATGAATTACGCATAGGGCACGCCTGTAAATTGTTACAGAATGCAGAGAACACTATTGCTGATGTATGTTATCAATGCGGGTATAATAATTTTACCAATTTTAATAAGTTTTTCAGATCAATTACGGGCAAAACCCCCTCTGAATATAAAAAGCAGGTTAAAACTTAAAAAGCGTTGAAATACCAATTGCTGAAACCAAAGTAGCAGCGCAAAGCCGGCCAGTCTTGCATAACGCACCTGTGGTTTTTCGGCAGTATTGTTTGTCATTTTAAATCCTCCGTTTATAATTTCATCATGATCGTATTGTTGCAAAACCAGGCAGAGCATCATCGCTGAAGATTAAAGCAGCAGGGTCATTCCACAGGGAAGCATTAAACCAATCGGCTACTTTGTCCTGTTCCCTTGCCATCCCGTTAAATAAATATTCGTTTGATCCGGGATCATAGGTATAATCTTTCATCCACTCTTGAAAATGAGATGCGGTCAATTCAATCGCATCCATAATAAAATCAATTTCGGTATTGGTCATGGTTGGATGGACAGATAGCCTGATCCACCCCGGTTTGCACAACAGGTCGCCGGAACGGATAGCATTCAATATTTCATAAGATTTAGTCTCGTCAACCTGCAGCAGCATGTGCCCATACGTCCCGGCACAAGAGCATCCCCCTCTTGTTTGAATACCAAACCGATCATTCAGTATTTTAACTATCAAATTATAATGTGCTCCATTTACAATGAATGAAACAATGCCGAGCCGCTTTTTTATATTTCCCTCCAGTATTTCAATATTTTTCATTTTCGAGAACCTGTCAAAGATGATCTGCAATATTTCTTTTTCCCGCAGCATTATATTTTTAACACCCATCTCTTCCTTTAACCGGATACACATTGCCGCTTTTATCCCCTGCAACAAAGGCGGAGTGCCGCCATCTTCCCGCAATTCAATATTTGCGATATACTCATGAACCTTCCATGGGTTGCTGTACACTATAGTGCCTCCTCCCGGCTGATCAGGTATTGTATTGTTATAAACCTTTTTATTAAAGATCAGCACACCCGATGTACCCGGGCCACCAAGAAATTTATGGGGCGAAAAATAAATAGCATCTAAATGGGCACCTTTTTCTTTGGGATGCATGTCCATATTAACGTAGGGAGCAGAACAGGCAAAGTCAACAAAACATAACCCGCCATATTCATGGATCATTTTTGCAATTTCATGATACGGGGTTTGGACCCCTGTTACGTTAGAACATCCGGTAACTGCAGCTATTTTATTCTTCCGGTGCTTAAATTGCTCTAATAAGCTCCTGAAGTGTGCTAAATCAACATTTCCGTTTTCATCAGCCCTGATTATTTCAACGGTTGCAATAGTTTCCAGCCAGGTAACCTGGTTGCTGTGGTGCTCCATATGGGTTACAAACACAACAGGCCGTAGCTCCTCATTTATTTGCGGGGCATTACCCACATAATCCATTAGCCGTTCCTGCATCCTCAGCCCTAAGATCCTTTGCAGCTTATTTACTGCGCCTGTCATTCCGCTGCCGCAAAAAATCAGTACATCATCGTCATCTGCATGTACATGCTCCTTAACAATAACTTTAGCAGCTTCATAAGCTTTGGTCATCAATTTCCCGGTGACAGTAGTTTCCGTATGGGTATTGGCCACAAAAGGCATGATCTCCTTTCGCAGGCATTCTTCAATCGGCTGGTAAGCCCTGCCGCTTGCCGTCCAGTCGGCATAAACTATTGCTTTCTTCCCAAAAGGGGATTCAAAGGTTTGGTTATAGCCGATGATGTTTCTGCGGAAGGCAGAAAAGAAATTTTCCAATGCGCTTTTTGAGGTCATCTTTTATTTAGACTTTGCAGAAAAAATGCCAAACAGGTCATAGGGAGTTTTCCTTAAATTATCCCCAACTAAATAACTGATGAGGAAAATGTAAGCTATAAATCCAAAAACAATAAAAACCTGGGCTTTTGATGTTTTTTGAATGTCTTGCTTTGCCTTTACATCACAAACTTCGCCCGGGCAGTATTGCGCTTTTTCCCCATAAACCATCCGGTAAACTTTACAGGCTAAACAAATGCCGAATGCCGATTCAAAAAACAGGAATATTAGGCACATCAAACAAATAATACCTGTAATAGGGCTGTATGAATTTACTACCACCATGAAAATAAACATAGTACCAGACAAAGCCACACCGATGATCCACGCAAACTTTTTTTGTTTAGCACCAACATATTCCGGAACCTGGTTCCTGACGATCAAACGCCCGATGATGAGGGAGGGGGAGAATTTAGGATTAACAAATACCCGGATGATAAAATCTGTCAGGAATATTGTTATCGAATACTTTGCCAGTAAAAAATTGTTGTTAAACATGATAAGCATCAAAGAGAAAAAAATAACTAAGAACAGGATTCCGGCCGCTGCTCTTATCTCTCTTTCATTTAAAACAGGAATATCATATCCTTCAACAGTTTCGCCAAATTGTATAACTTTTTTCATATGAATATCGCTTGTTATAATTAAATGATTTACAGGAACTTTTGTTACAGAATTTAAGATTAATTAGTGGATGTCCCGCTATCTTTTCATAAATGTACAGGAGGCTTGTGAGATAAAAAAAATATTGTGATAGCCGTATGGATATTCTACGTAACAGGAAGGTTTTGCATGAAATCACTACGGACGATGCGAGGCGGAGATCTGCCTGGAAAAGACTAAGAATTAATTACTTAAACCACTCCGAATATTTTGTTTCTTCGGGCACATCCGTAGGGCTTTCAAAATCAAGGCGGTAACCATCAGGATCGGGGAAAGCAACCACCCACATATTATTTCCTACAAATGGCTCCTTGATTTCAACGCCCTTTGCGGTAAATTCATGATATAGGGCAAGCGCATCAACGCATTGAAAGCAGATAGAGATTCCTTTTCCCTTCGGGCCTTCGTGGTCAAATTTTTCCTTGTCCAGTTGCTCCTGGAGCATTAGGGAAACAGCTTCGCGGTGCAGCCAGCACCATTCAATTTTACCACGGGGTGTCCATTGGTTAGTTATTTTAAAACCAAGCTTATCCACATAAAAATTCAGCGAAGCTTCCATATCGCGCACCATAAAAAACGGCACTGCCAGGCGGATATTGGATGGCGTTGACATATCTAATTGTTTTAATGTTTCACTGATTTCCAGGGCTGTACTATCAAAAATAAAAAATTGTCCGCTCAGTTTATAATCAAAATTTATGTGATAATATGTGCGGCTTACATGATAACTATACCTATTTCCGTGATAAACTGCATCCGGATGAAAGCGCTATTTCCGGTTATCAAATCAATGGGATATATTTATATATATTATAGACAGACCCGGCGCCATGTTTTTAAAAAAACGCATATCTTATTTACTCTTTTTTATCGCGTATATCGGGGCCGTGATCATTGAAAAACCTGTTTATTCAGGAAGTACTGTGCAGGATTGCTTTTCTTACCTGTTTACTGTTATTGTACATTTTTCGCTGTTTACATTAATGATATTGGCCAATAATGCGCTGCTAATCCCTTACCTGCTTGAAAAGAAACAGTTCGGCTTGTACGCTTCGGGCCTCATCGCTTCAATCTGGTTCTATACCTTCTTCACCAGCCGGTATAACGGGTTTATTCATAACGTTCTTTTTCACGATCGGAGTATCGGCACCAGCGCCGGATTCTGGGATAATTTTGTGTATGCCCTTTGTTGTACTGTTATTGCCTCAATGCTGTATATCACACAAAAATGGTCGGAACAGCAGGAGCAGGTTAAAAACAGCCAGATCAACCAGTTGCAAACGGAATTGAAATACCTGCGTTCGCAGATCAACCCGCACTTCCTGTTTAATGGCCTCAACACGGTTTATGGTTATATTGATATGAGCAACAGCCAGGCGCGGGACATGATGGTGCAATTTTCAGACCTGCTGCGGTATAATTTATATGAGGCGGATGTGGACCTGATAGCGCTGGAAAAGGAAATAAAATATCTGAAAAATTACGTTGCCCTGCAAAAAGCCCGCAGTAATGATAATATGCAGGTGGAGTTAAAAATAAACTATAAGAACGGCGCCGTAAAAATTGCCCCACTTATTTTCATGGCTTTTGTTGAAAATGCCTTTAAGTATGTTTCAAGAGAGGATAATGCCATCAATAGCATCAACATCGGGCTGACTGAAGAAGAGGGCCGGATTGATTTTACCTGTGATAATTCTTATGATGAAGCGGAAACTTCATCCGGTGGGATCGGCCTCAATAATGCCGTCAGACGGCTGGAGCTATTGTATAAGGGTCGTTACCAGCTTGATATTAAAAAAGAACAAAACATGTATCAGGTTCATTTATCGCTTACAACATGAAAAAACTCAGCTGTATAATTGTTGATGATGAGCCGGTTGCGCGAAAAATATTGCACGAGTTTGTGGAACAGGTGCCATTTATGGATCTGCAGGGAAAATTTGAGAATGCGACCAAGACAGAAGCATTTCTGAAGAGTAATACTACCGACATTATATTCCTTGATATCGAGATGCCAAAGGTTTCGGGACTGCAGTTATTACAAAAAATGAACATCGAATCGATGGTAATACTGACGACCGCTTTCCCTCAATATGCCCTTGAGGGATATGAGCTGGATATCATCGACTATCTTTTAAAACCCTTTGCCTTTAGCCGGTTTCTTAAAGCCGTACAAAAAGCAAAGGACTACCATCAAATGAAACATATGGCAGCAACTACGTTGCAGCCTTCGTATATCTTTATCAAAAGCGAAAAAAGGATCGAAAAAGTCGAACTAAAGGATATTCTTTATGCTGAAAGTGTGGGCAACTATGTGTGTATCTATACTGAAAGTAAAAAGATCCTTGCTTATCTTACTATGAAAAGCCTGGAATGTCAGCTGCCATTTGACGAATTTATTAAGATCCATCAATCTTACCTGGTGAATTGTTCAAAAATTGATGCAATAGAAGGCAACGAAATTAAGATTGGAAGCAAGCCATTGCCGATAAGCCGTAATTATAGGGAAATGGTAATGAAGGTTGTGCACCAGCGATTATTAAAAAGATAATAAACCGGTCATAGGTCAGGTGTTTCCGTTCAATTCATCCTGGTTACCACAGGCTTAACCCCCGATTTATTAAGTAAAGTCAGCTGCTCAAATTACATGTAGTGCAGTTGTAGTGTGTTTAAATTATAAAAAAACAAATATTTTCTCTTACCTTGCTGCTGCAATTTATACAACTCTGAATTAATATTAATCGAGCCGCGTGTAATAACACAACGGCAATATGATGTTTGCTATCGGATAAGCCCGACACTATCCCGTTAGCATATGCAGCATACATATTTGCCTGGCGTCGTTTTCAATAGTTATAAAAAATATGAGCCCGTTAGTTTATTTAAATTAACAGATCAAAATATTAAAACCTCTGTCCGGTTTCCGCCGGATCGACTTATTTGTTTATATATATTTTTTACCTAATGAAGCTTACAAACAGCCCTCGAAAAGCTATAACTGATGCATTGCGCTATTTTCGTTCACATTCATTAAAGTTTATCATTGCAGGGGCATTGCTTACCATAATGGGTTTTTCGCTGAATAATACCCGTTTAACCGCCGATGCCGACAATGGTGGACTTTTTTTACCTGACGGTTTCAAGGCGCTGGTAGTTGTTGATAGTTTAAAGGGGCAGGCCCGGCATATAGCTGTTAATTCAAACGGCGATATTTATGTAAAAGCCAGGAATCATTACGCAAATGGCGGTTATGGTAATATCGCACTCAGGGATACAAATGGTGACGGTAAAGCCGATATTATAACCCCCTTCGGTAAATACGACGGTCATACCTACGGAACGGCTATGCGGATCCATGATGGCTACCTGTATTTCAGCTCAGAGCTAATGGTTTACCGAATGAAGCTTAAACGCGGACAATTAGTTCCGAATAGCAAGATGGATACGGTTGTGATTGATAATCCACCCTATCACGAACACCAGACCAAGCCGATTGCGTTTGATAATAAAGGGCACATTTTTGTGGGCTGGGGTGCGGGATCAAACGCGGGGCAGGAAAAAAATCGCTTACCGGGTTCTCCCGGTGTTGGAGACCCAGCTTCGCCCGGTAAAGGGAATCCCTGGTTAATAGACCATGGCGGCATCTGGATGTTTGATGTTAATAAAAGCAGTCAGCATCAATTGGATGGCGTAAAATATGCAACAGGGTTAAGAAGCCTCGTTGCTATGGATTGGGATCCGAAGAGTAAATCGCTTTATACGGTTAGTCATGGCCGCGATGATCTCCGCATGCTTTGGCCGGATCTTTATTCACCTTGGCAAAGCGCGATGCAACCCGCCGAAGAGTTTTTTAAGGTAAATGAAGGTCTTGACGGCGGCTGGCCTTATTATTATTACGATGAGATCAAGGATAAAAAGCTGCTTAACCCCGAGTTTGGCGGTGACGGCACAAAAGACGGCAACGGCGCAAAACTAACTAAGCCAATAATGGCTTTCCCCGCTCATTTCGCACCCAACGACTTATTATTTTATAAAGGGAAACAATTTCCGGCCCGGTATAAAAACGGTGCTTTTGTTGCTTTTCACGGCTCTACCGACCGCGCCCCTTATCCGCAGGCAGGCTATATTATTGCATTTGTTCCGTTTAAAGATGGCAAGCCTTCTGGCCCATGGGAAGTGTTCGCAGATGGCTTTGCCGGAGTTGAACCTATTGTAAATGTGAGCAATGCCGTATATCGCCCGATGGGTTTGGCCGAAGGGCCTGATGGCTCATTATATGTAAGCGATACCGAAAAGGGAAAGATCTGGCGGATTATCTACAAAGGCGATAAAAAAATCTTCGGGACAGCCCAGCTGGCTGCTATGGAAAATCGCAAGATGACGGCATCCAATATCAAAACACCCGATGAGATCAAAGACAACCTGTTTAAAGACCTGCCAACAACATCGGCAGTATACAGTACTTATTGTGTGGCATGCCATCAAAATGATGGGAAGGGTGATGGGAACCGTTTCCCTCCGCTGGCGCAATCAGAATGGGTAAATTATAATACCAACAGGCTGATAAACGTGGTGCTTAACGGCCTTAAGGGACCAGTACAGGTAAAAGGCCAATCGTACAACGAAGTAATGCCAGGACATGGCAGCTTTTTAACAGACGACCAGATAGCCGAAGTGCTCACCTATATAAAATCAAATTTTAATAATATACCAGAAATTGTGACACCGGCACAAGTAAGTGCTGTAAGAAAAAAGACATCAAACCAAATCCATGATTAAATCACTTTTTAATTCGGCCTTCAAATCCGGGCGGTTATTGCTGCCTGCATTATTTATCGCACTAAATTCAAATGCGCAATCTGCAGATACCGCACTTTTTAAGTCATCGCTGTTTACACCTGTTAAAAGCTTTACCACCGGAGTAGAGGGGCCCGCAGTTGATAAAGAAGGCAATGTTTATGCTGTTAACTTTGACCATAATGGCACCATTGGAAAAATGACGCCCGATGGAAAAACCAGCATATTTATTGAATTGCCTAAAGGCAGTGTTGGCAACGGGATCAGGTTTGACAGCCATGGCAATATGTTCATTGCAGACTATACAGGGCACAATATTATTAAGGTTGATATGGTTACCAAACAGCAACGTGTTTTTGCCCATGAGGATGGAATGAGCCAGCCAAATGATATTGCCATTGATAACAAAGACAGGCTTTATGCCAGCGACCCGAACTGGAAGGCCGGAACGGGTAAGATCTGGCGCATTGATACGGATGGTAAAGTAACACTTTTAGATACCATGGCCACCGTTAACGGAATTGATGTAAGCCCCGATAATCACACTTTGTATGTAAATGAAAAACGTAAAATATGGGCTTATGACCTTTCATCCAAAGGCAAAATAAGCCATAAACGACTTGTAATTGAATTTACGGATTTTGGAATGGACGGATTAAGATGCGACATAAAAGGAAATATTTACCAGGCCCGGTTTGGCAAAGGGACAGTAGCCAAGGTATCGCCTGACGGAAAGATCCTGCAGGAAATAACACTCACCGGTAAGCGGCCAACCAATGTTGCCTTTGGCGGCCCCGATGGAAGGACCATATACGTTACCTTACAGGACCAGGGCAACCTGGAAACTTTCAGGGTTGCTGATCCCGGTCGTGAATGGAAGATGGCTAAAGAACAGAAATTATAATATGAAGATCAAAAAATTAGTAACAGCCGGTTTATGCATTACATTTATTGTATTCGTCGGCCATGCATCGGCCCAGGTAAAGAAAAAAGCCATCGTAAAAAAGAAGGCGCCTGTCATAGTAGCTAAAACAACACCTCCGCCACCGTTTGCCACAGCACCGGAAATTGAAGATGGTAAAGCACTTATTGCTAAATCTGACTGCCTTGCATGTCATAAAATAGACACCAAACTGGTGGGACCTGCATATAATGCCGTTGCTGAAAAATATCCGCAGAACCAAAGTACGGTAGATATGCTTTCGCAAAAAGTAATTAGTGGCGGCAGCGGTGTTTGGGGACCCGTTGCAATGGCCCCCCATCCGGCAATTACCCTGGCTGATGCCAATAAAATAGTAAAATATATTCTTACGTTGAACTCAAAGAGTCCCCCGGTCATCTCAAAATAAGCATGAATAGCAATAGAAAATAAAACATCATACAAACGTTCACTAAAACTTAAACAACATGGAAAAAAGAAGATCTGTTTTGAAAACAATGCTGGTCTCGGTGGTCGGGTTATCTGTATTCGGAATAAGCAAAGATGCAATAGCAGCGCCTGCTGATGAAAAGGTAGCAAACAATGTAACAACCTTCCAGGATGTGCCATTATTTTCCGGTTCAACCAAACTGGGTAACATGGTTTTTATTGCCGGCAAAGGGGCGCATGTTGAGCCGTTTGAAATTAAGGCCCACACCGAGATTGTGCTGAAAGAGCTGGAAAAAGAGCTGATAAAAGCTGGGTCTTCAATGGAAAAAGTACTTAAAGTAGGCGTGTTTCTGAATGATATTGCAGACTACCAGGGCATGAATGAGGTTTATAAAGGCCGCTTTGGCAAAAACCCGCCGGTACGTACCACTGTTGCCGTAGCCAAAGGAGGCGTACCGGGCAACTCATTGGTAGAAATGGATTGTATTGCTTACATATAAACAAAATTGAAATGAAACGCAGAGATATATTAAAAGGCCTTACCCTATTGCCATTGGCAAGCGGCCTGGTGAGCAAGGCAGCTTCTATTGGAGAGACCACCTCACGCCCATTAAAAGCACCAGGGCGCGACCTGTTTAAAGAGCTCGGCGTTACACCGGTAATTAATGCATCGGTAACTATGACTTTTTTATCAGGCTCGCTAATGCTCCCTGAAGTATTGGAGGCGATTAATTCAACCGCTCACGATTTCGCCGATATGTACCAGCTCCAGGATAAAGTAGGCGCTAAAATTGCTGAAATGCTGCAGGTGGAATCGGCCATGGTTACCTCGGGTGCAGCATGTGCCATATTACTGAGCACCGCTGCCGCCATAACCGGTACCGATCCTGAAAAGATCAAACTATTGCCAAACCTGCCAGGGCCACGTGCAGAGGTAATAATGCAAAAAACACACAGGTATCTTTTTGACCAGGCTGTAACTACAACCGGAGCTAAAATTATTGAGGTTGAAGGTGCTGAAGAAATGGAAAAAGCCATTAATGAGAGAACAGTAATGGCATTGTTTTTTAATGCGGCAAATAAAAGCAGCATTTCACACAGCGATTTTGTAGCAGTTGCTAAAAAGCATAAGATCCCAACGCTTTTAGATGCAGCAGCGGATGTGCCACCTGTTGAAAACCTGTTCAAATTTCAGAAAATAGGCTTCGATCTGGTGACTTTTTCGGGTGGTAAAATGATCCGCGGCCCTCAAAGCGCAGGTCTGCTTTTTGGGCGTAAAGACCTGATCACCGCTGCCCGCCTTAATCACAGCCCCAACGAAGCGCCTATTGGCAGGCCTATGAAGGTAAATAAGGAAGAAATGTTTGGCATGTATGCCGCCCTGAAAGCTTATATTGAAAGAGACCATAAAAAAGAATGGGAAGACTGGCTTCAGCGTACCAAACATATCGGCGCTCAGCTGGAAAGCTTACCAGGTGTTAAAACCGAAACCGTAGTTGACCCGGGGCCGGCTAATGCCTTTCCGAGCCTTAACGTAACCTGGGATCAAAATAAAATTAAAATTAAACCCAAAGAGGTGGTAAAGGCCCTGAAAGATGGTACGCCAAGTATTGTTGCTAACGGGAGGGAAGATCACCTGACCATTGGCGTAGTGCTTTTGCGGCCTGACCAGGTTGACGTTGTGGCAGGAAGAGTAAAATCTATATTGCAACAGGCTACCTAACAATGTTTTATACTTATTATTGATAAGCCGGAATTATAAACCATAATATTTGATCGTGAATTAACTAGTAAATTCAAAATGCTAAAAACCTATTTCCTATTACTGATCCTTTTGGGCATACTCAGCCAGGTGTCTATGGCGCAATCGTATGATATTGTGATCAAAGGCGGTCGCATCATCGACCCTAAAAATGACATAGATGCTGTTATGGACATTGCTGTTAGCAATGGTAAAATAGCCCTTCTCTCACAAAACATCGACCCAAAACAAGGAATCCAGGTAGTTGATGCAAAGGGGATGTACGTTACGCCCGGGTTAATTGATATTCACACGCATGATTTTTATGGTACGCAGCCGGATCACCAGTATGAAGACGGAAACCTGGGCATATCCCCTGATGGCTTTACTTTCAGAAACGGTGTAACCACGGTTGTAGATGCCGGCAGCTCAGGCTGGCGGACGTTCCCCACTTTTAAATCACAAACCATTGATGTTTCAAAAACGCGGGTATTGGCGCTTTTAAATATTGTTGGCGAGGGGATGCGTGGCGGCTATGAGCAAAACGTTAACGACATGGACCCAAAGATGACCGCCCTGGTTGCCAAAAGATATAGGGACATTGTAGTAGGCATTAAACTGGCCCATTTTGAAGGACACGACTGGACGCCTGCCGACCGTGCGGTGGAAGCAGGTACACTTGCAGGAGGTATCCCGGTTATGATCGACTTTGGCGGGAGTAACCCACCGCTTTCAATTGAAGAGTTGTTTATGAAACACCTGCGCCCGGGCGATATTTTTACCCATTGTTTTGGTCAGCTGGGCAGCCGGGAGTACCTGGTAGACCTGCAAACCAATAAGGTAAAACCTTTTGTTTATGAAGCCAGGAAACGCGGGATAATTTTTGACGTGGGTTATGGAGGTATCAGCTTTGCTTATTCGCAGGCGTTGCCCGCAATGAAAGAAGGTTTCTTTCCTAATTCCATCAGCACCGATATTCACGTTGGCAGCATGAATGATGCCATGAAGGATATGCTTACCTGTATGACTAAATTTTTGGCGATGGGGATGTCGCTGCATGATGTAATACAGGCCAGTACTTCAAATCCGGCAAAAGAAATAAAGCACGAGGAGCTGGGGAACCTGTCTGTAGGGTCTGGTGCAGATGTGGCTATACTAAATATTCGTGATGGTAAATTCGGTTTATACGACTATACCGGTTATAAGATGGAAACCAATAAGAAACTGGAGTGTGAGCTTACCATCAGGGCGGGTAAAATTGTATACGATCTTAACGGGATAGCAACGCCTGTTTATCCGCCCAGGAATGTTGCCAGAAGTAAGCAAGCGGCATTAAAGGGCGAAGATCATTAATTTAAGTATGTTTTGTTTTTAATAAAAACCATGAAATATTATAAACTTTTAACCTTAGCGCTTATTGCAAGTATAGGCGGCTACCGCGAAGCTAAAGCGCAAACCATCTCAAAAGATGAGCTGATCTTTTTTACATCTGAATGGAAAGGCGAGCGTTTCGCTGATGGCCGGCCAAAAATTCCGGACGCCCTGATTGAAAGGGCAAAAAAGATCGGCATAGAGGAAGCCTGGACGGTGTTAAGAAACGAGGGATACAATAACCAGTTTGAAGGCGGCTGGAAATTGGTGAATGACACCATACCGGTTGTTGGCCGCGCTGTTACCGCCATGTTTATGCCAAGCCGCCCCGATGTAGAAAAAAGCATTAAAGAGCGGGGCGCAAAACAAGGGCGAAAGGGAAATACCAATTCGTGGCCGATAGATATTTTGACCAAAGGAGATGTTTATGTAGCTGACGGTTTCGGTAAGATCAGGGGAGGAACTTTGATAGGTGACAACCTTGGAAACTCGATCTTTAGCAAATCGGGCAACGGTGTAATTTTTGACGGCTCCGCACGGGATTTGAGTGGGTTGAAAGAGATCAAGGGGTTTAATGCCTTTGTACGCGATTTTGATCCTTCATACCTTGAAGAAATGGTATTGATGGGGCTGAATACACCTATCAGGATAGGTCGGGCGTTAGTGTTGCCGGGCGATCTTGTTTTATCTGAAAAAGAAGGTGTGCTTTTTATCCCGGCTCATTTAGCCGAAAAAGTAATAGCTATAGCTGAATTTATTGACTTGCGCGACAAATTTAGCCATGCTATGCTTAAAGCAGGCACATTTGCCACCGGCGAAATAGACAGCCAATGGACTAACCAGATCAAAGATGCTTTTATGAAATGGCTTGACCAAAACCCTAATGAAACAAAAATAACGAGGGCGCAATTAGATGCCTTTATGGAAAAACGTACCTGGTAATAAACCCTAACCTAAATTTAAGTTTTGAAAAATATTGGTATTTATAAAATTGTTGCAGGTATTGCAGCACTTTGCCTGCTTGCCGCCATTTGGCGCATTTGCCAGGATGGGATTGCCTTTGCCGGCCCTTTTATCATCGCATTTTTTATTCTGTTATCCATTGCAGCCCGCGGGGCAGAACTGTCAAAAGGATTTTCGTACACGCTTATCATTTTTGCTGCAGTAACAACCGCCTTATATTATCCGCAATATTTTGTTGTAGTAAATGGCTTTAAACTCTCCGGGCTTATTACACCGCTTTTACAACTTATTATGTTTGGAATGGGCACATCAATGGGCCTCGGGGATTTTGCCGGGGTTATCAAAATGCCGAAAGGGGTGTTTATAGGTGTTGGGAGCCATTTTATAATTATGCCGCTGCTTGGTTTTACTTTAGCCAAATTAAGTGGTTTTCCGCCGGAGATCGCTGCCGGAATAATCCTGGTAGGCTGCTCACCCAATGGTATGGCCTCCAATGTAATGTCGTACCTGGCCAAGGCCAACCTGGCATTATCGGTTACAATAACTGCAGTTTCTACTATGCTGGCTCCCATTTTTACGCCATTGCTCATGAAGCTGCTTGGCGGGGAATTTATTAAGATCGATGCCCTTAGCATGATGTGGGATATTGTAAAAATAGTGATCTTACCTATTGGGGCAGGGATTCTTTTTAATAAATATTTACTTAAGCGGGCGTTATGGCTGGAAACACTTATGCCACTGGTATCAATGTTCGGAATAGCGTTTATTATCGTAATTATTACCGCTGCCGGCAGGAATAGCCTGTTAAATATTGGCGGTTTGTTAGTTTTACTGGTGCTGATCCATAATTTAATGGGGTATACATTGGGTTACTGGTCGGGCCGTTTATTTAAAATGTCTGAACGGGATTGCCGCACAATGGCTATAGAAGTAGGGATGCAAAACGCCGGGCTGGCATCAGGACTGGCAAAAGCAATGGGTAAAATTGCTACTGTTGGCTTGGCGCCTGCGGTATTTGGTCCGCTTATGAATACCACCGGATCATTACTGGCTAATTATTGGCATAGAAAGCCGATTAAAGAAGAGCAATAACTGAACTGTTTGCTAAGCAGGAAAAAAACCAAAAATCAGCTTACATTCCCAGAGATATTTTGCCAGCTAAGAACATTATAGTTTGTTCTTAGCTCATTTTCGGACCCACCATAGATCAGCGTCTTATTTACTTTTGCTGGAGCGGCAATTTCTTCAAACCGATCCATTTCTTTAAATAAGGCGGTGGTTATGGTTTGTGTTGCCTTGATCTCAAAAATGGAAAAGCCTTGTCCCTTTTTCATGAGCAGATCAACCTCATGGGCATTACTATCCTGCCAGAAATAATAATCCTGATGCAGATATAAATGATGGTTCTGCTTTTGGTATTCGGCCAGCATCATATTTTCAAAGATGTGGCCTTTCAACCTGTTTTCTTCCAGTTCTTCAGCAGTTCTTATTCCCAACAAATGAGTTAGCAACCCCGTATCGTAAAAATACAACTTAGGGCTTTTAATCAAACGTTTGTTGAAATTTTGATGATAAGGCTGTAAAAGAAATACGATATAACTGCTTTCAAGTATAGACAGCCATGCTTTGGCCGTATTATAAGATATATCACATTCGTTAGCCAGTGCGCTGAAATTCAGTAATTGTCCGGCGCGACCTGCACACAAACTTAAAAAGGTACGGAATACCTTCAGAGCCCTTATATTCAAAAGTTCCGTTACATCCTTTTCTATATACGTCTGAATGTAATTAGCGTAAAAAATAGTCGAATCAATATCTCTGTCAAATATGGCTGGATAAAACCCCTTAGCGGCTGCTTGCGTGTAAGAGTTTGCCAATAAGCCAGGTTGTTTTAACTCGGTAAAATCTAAAGGCAGTAATTTAAATAAGGCGACCCTACCTGCCAAAGTTTGAGTTATACTGTTTAATAAATGGAAATTCTGAGAACCCGATAGTATATATTGCCCCATCATTTTAGATTCGTCAACCCTGCCCTGGATATAGGAAAACAACTCCGGCACTCGCTGCACTTCATCTAAAATAACTTTCTGATCATACAGGTTCAAAAAACCGATAGGATCATCCAGGGCAAATGAACGTGTGTTAGGATTCTCCAGGCTTACATACCGGTAGTCGCTAAAAAGCTCCCTTAGCAAAGTTGTCTTACCTGATTGTCTTGGCCCGGTAAGCGCCAATACTGGAAATTTGCTTTTTTGGGCTTCTATTATAGGTGCAATTTGCCTTTGGATAAACCTGCTCATAACGATAAACTTAAACAAAAGTAATGATTATTTATAATTTACATAGTATTTGTTTATGATTTACATAAATTATACTTATAAAATACATGATGTTTATTTATAATTTACATAAATTAAACAACTTTCAATGGACATAGAGGAGACATGCAAAGCGGAGGCCTTGCATCCGGGATAGCAAATAGCTTAGGTAAAATTGCCACAGTAGACCTGGCCGCTTAAAGCATAATGATAACTAAGCCGTTTGCCAAGCCGGTAGTTGGTAATTACGTTATAGGTTAATTGATGCCAGCCAAAGTAGCAAATCCAATAGGTTAGGTATGATTCTTTAATTTTAGGCATGAAAACCCTGCTTTTTATTGCTTAACAGAATGTTGGAAAAGCAAATTTTTTTCAGGGAATAATCTTATAACGCGCTTTAGATTCAAAGACAAACGTTTGCGTAGATTTTATGCTTCTAAAATTACGAAGCCATGTAAAATGATTATTTAATTAGCATTCGAACAGCTAATTTAAACAGATCAAATAGTTCCACTTACAATATTAAATATTTAAGGATGGCGACTATAAATATGTTGATTGTTTTAAACGGTTGGATCTGTTATCATATTTTATTGATGCGTTTGCTTATCAAACGTTTGCGCATTGTTTTGCTGAAGTATTTAAAAAACAACCACTACATTGTAGATCAGTATTTGGTTTTATTGCGCTGAGTATAAGGTAAATGGTAAATGACCAATTATAGTAAATTAACTGACACAGAATTAGCTGCTCTTCTAAAAGAAGGGGACCATCCGGCTTATACCGAAATTTATAACCGCTATAAATTCATTTTGCATGCACATGCTGTAAATAAACTTCGTGAACGTGAAGAGGCCAGGGATATTATTCAGGAAGTTTTCACCTATTTATGGTCCAAACACGAGGTAATTCAGTTTTCCGGAAGTTTATCTGGGTATCTTTATGGTGCAATCCGTCACGCGATATTAAACAAAGTAACCCGCAAACAAGTCCAGGAAAAATACTTCGATTCCATTAAAGCGTTTGCTATGCAGGGAGATGTGGTAACCGATCACCTGATCAGAGAAAACCAGCTTAAATATTACATAGAAAAGGAGATCTTATTATTGCCGCGTAAAATGAGGGAAGTATTTGAAATGAGCAGAAAGGAATATTTGACTCACAAAGAAATTGCCTGGAAGCTGGAGATATCTGAGCAAACCGTCAGTAAGCAAATCACTAATGCTTTAAAGATTCTTAAAGTAAAACTTGGAATCTTGATCTATTTGTTTTTGATGATGCATCGCTAAGTCAATTATAAAATTAGCTTTTTCATTTTTTTTCTACCTGTTTCATCCTTTGATCTTTCCTTACAATTAATTAAGGCAGAATTAGCCTTTAATTAACATGGAAAATAACGAATTAAAGGCATTATTAGAGCGTTACAGAAATGGCAGCTCTACTCCGGAAGATAAGGCGTTTTTAGAAAGTTGGTATTTAACACATAACCAATCAGCTCCCTATGTAATGCCGGATGACGACCGAAACGAAGACGTGGATAGGATATGGGCTATGATACAGAAGAACCAAAGCTCCAAAAAAAAAAATAACTTAAGCTACAGCCTGGCTATTGCTGCTTCCATATTGATTTTTGTTGCTATTGGAGGTTATTTCTTAGTGCGCTCAAAAAGCAAGGTTCCCACAAATATTATTGTAAAAAACGAGATAGCTCCGGGTAAAAATGATGCTACACTGACCCTTGGAAATGGTAAAAAAATCTCATTGACAAATACCGTTAATGGCGTTATTATGCAACAATCCGGAATAAAGGTCATCAAATCAAAAAATGGCCAGTTGATTTATAAAGTATTGAACGCTGTTGAATTTACAGCTGATAATAAAAAGAATATAAACTGGAATACCATTACAACACCCATGGGAGGACAATGGCAGATTATATTGCCTGACAATTCAAAGGTATGGTTAAACTCCGCTTCCTCTTTAAAATATCCTGAGCACTTTGAAGGTAACACACGAAATGTGGAGCTTAAAGGTGAGGCCTATTTCGAAGTGTTTCATAATGAAAAAATGCCTTTTCATGTGAAGTGCGACAGACAGGATGTAGAAGTGCTGGGAACCCATTTTAATATCAGCGCCTACTCAGATGATGCAAATATAAAGACCACTTTACTGGAAGGCTCTGTTAAAGTATCACAGCCTGATAAAAATATTACTAAACTGCTAAAGCCCGGTCAGGAAGCTGTGCTGTCGGATATTGGAATTAATGTAACCAATGTAGACGCAGATGACGCGATTGCCTGGAAAGATGGAATTTTCCTGTTTAATGATGATCATTTAGATGAAATAATGAAAAAAATCAGCAGATGGTATAATGTGGATGTGGAATTTAAAGATGAGGTGCTGAAAAAGGAAATGTTTAGCGGCACAGTTTCCCGTTTTGCCCAGGTTTCTCAGGTGTTGAGAAAACTGGAAGCTCTGGGAGGTGTATCGTTTCGTATGGAACCTCATAAAATCATCGTAATGAGAAAATAAATACAGATATAAAACGGAATCTTCTTTTTTAAACTATTAAAAATATACAGGGGCACAATGAGAAGCTGCCTGGATTTACAAACCTAACAAACAAAAAAAAATGAAAAATCATCAGCAATCGGGACCATAATTTATAACGATCGTAGCTGAATAAGAAATACCGGAAGTGCTGTGAACACTACCGGTAGTATTGTTCAGGTATCTGTAAAAATGTCGTAAAACAAATTAAGTATAGTCTTAACCCAAACAACCAAATGTATAAAAATTCTACAAATTTTATATGCAGTAATTCTTCCTGCATGAAGAAAATCCTGAATGTAATGAAGCTGACAATAATATTAATCATTGCTTCCATGCTTCAGCTAAGTGCCGAAACTCTTGCACAGAATATTACCATGAACAAAAAGAATGTACAGCTTAACATGGTATTTAAGACAATTCGCAAGCAGACCGGTTACAATGTATTATGGAGGCCAGACAATCTGGACGCGTCAGTCCGGATTGACGCCAATTTTAACGATACACCCCTGGATGAGGTAATGAAAGTTTGTCTCCAGGATAAATTTACCTATGCAATTGATGAAAAAACAATCCTGATTACCAGGAGAGTACAGCAGAATATTTTAGTTGCTGTTGATGTGCAGGGAATTGTACTGGATGAAAATGGGAAGGCTATTCCCGGGGCAACCATTAAGGTAAAGGGAACCGGATCAACAGCGGCGAGCGATATAAATGGCCGGTTTGCTTTTAAGGGGCTCAACGAAAACGCAATTTTAGTTGTCTCATTTGTAGGTTATACAACCCAGGAAATTAAAATTTCTTCAAACATGACTATTAGATTAGTCCCTAAACTGAGTAGCCTGAACGATGTTGTGGTAGTTGGCTATCATGACGTTAAACAAAGATTAACTACAGCTGCCATAACTGTAATATCCGGGAAAGATATTGAAAATTTACCGGCGCCGAGTTTTGCAACTGCTTTACAGGGAAAGGTAACTGGGGTAAACATTCAAAACTTTAGCGGACAGCCGGGAGTACGAAACACTTTTACCGTACGGGGTAATTCGGCACTGTCAACAAATCTTTCAGAAGCAAATGCTTTGAGCACCCCTTTATTTATAATTGATGGTGTGCCAACAAGTATTACAGACCTGGGCAATTATGATAATACACAAACAGATGTGCTTGCAGGTATTAATATTAATGATATTGAAAGCATACAAATAGCTAAAGATGCAGCTGCTACAGCTATATGGGGATCAAGAGGGGCGAATGGTGTAGTAACAATTTTAACCAAAAAGGCTAAAAAAGGAAAGCCCCAGGTTACTTTAAATGTTTATGGTGGGTTTTCTGCACAACCTAAGCTGCAGGAAACAGCTACCGGCTCATTTGAAAGAGATCAAAAATTGGATTTTTTAACTACTCAAGCAGGGCTTCATCCTATTTCTACCCTGCCTCAAATGCTAACTGATAGTTTAAACCCTGCTTTCAATAATGCTACAAACTGGCAGGGGATGCTTTATCGTAAGGCGTATTTACATAATGTTGATTTATCCGTAGCCGGAGCTACTGATGCTTTAAATTATCGTTTTAGCTTAAATAATTACAATGAAGATGGGGTGTTACAGGCAACTGGTTTTAAAAGGTATTCATTTAGGTCAAACATCCAATACCAGATCAGCCCAAAACTTAGTACTGAGGTGAATATCAGTATTTCACGGATAGACAGGCAACCCGGTTTAGGAAATAACCCTCACACTATTAACCCTTTATCCGGTTTTAATCAGCCAAGTTCATTTTATTATGTCAACGATACAGATATTTCCAGGTTAAAAGGGCAGTATAGTCAATTAAGAAATCTGGACAGGAATGACCAGCTAACCGGATTTATTGGCTTGCATTATCAAATTCTACCCGGGTTACTTTATAAAATAGAAGGTTCTGCCAACACCAATATGAGTGATAACCAGTTCAGTTCCCCGTCCAATTTATCAGCCCAGGGCATTGCAACGTCTTATGATTATAGCAGCAATTTTGTTTCGGCCAACATCAATAACGTTTTATCATACACCAAGAAAATTGGCACTAACAATAACATTAATGTTTTGGTACTGCAAAACTTTCAAAGGGATGTAGTGAACAGTACTAATATATATGGCGATAATGTTCCAAATGATAATATTAAGGTAGTTCAGGGTGTGCCGCAATCCAGTTTGAGCGCTTCAACTGATTATCAGGCCTCATCCCTGCTATCTTATGCTACGCAGGTACATTATGATTATAAAGAAAAATACTTATTTGATGCCACTATGCGTGCTGATGCATCTTCCAGGTTTGGTGCAAATCATAAATGGGGATATTTCCCTTCGGTTAGCGTAGGATATATTCTTTCGGACGAAAAATATTTGAAATCAATAAACTGGATCTCATTATTAAAACTAAGAGCAAGTTATGGAGTAAACGGCGACCAGCCATCCAGTTTTTATGCCCCGTATAATGGGTATAATCTAACACAGGGTTATTATAATGGTACTGCCATGGGTACTCCAAACTTTAATACAGGAAATGGGGTAACCGATAAAAATCTTACGTGGGAGCCAACCAAACAGCTCGACATTGGCTTTGACGGGGCTTTTTTGAATAATCGCATTTACTTCACTTTTGATTACTACAATAAAATTCAAAGTAATAAATACTATACTTTCCCGCTGGCTTTTTACACAGGTTATACACAACAAACCTCTAATTCAGGACTATCAGTTGGTAATTCAGGTATTGAGGTTAATATAGATACACATAATCTTTCGCCAACAAGTAAACTTCAATGGAATACCAATTTCAATTTTTCTTATAACAGAAATAAGATACTCAGCCTTCCAAATGGCAACCGTACCATCTATGCAAGTTATAATGATTATAATAGTGGGTTAAGTGTGAATTACATTTTCCAGGTTGGAAAACCCCTGTATATCTTAAACCAGATGATTTACCAGGGAGTTTATAACTCACAGTCGCAAGTGCCGGTAAATCCATATACAGGCCAGTTACTAACCTATTTTAAGGGTAACTATGTGGTTAAACCAGGCTATCCGATATGGAAAGACGTAAATGGTGATTATGATGTTTGGTCTGATGAAGATAAAGGGAATGCGCAGGGAGATCTGTTACCAACCGCAAATCCGAATCCTGCAATAACAGGTGGATTCAATAATAATTTCAGCTATAAAAACTTCTCATTAGGTATTGGTACAACCTTTACCCTGAAAAGAGATATAATTAATAGTTTGCAGGCAAACCAATTTACTAATTGGACAAACGGCCAATATAGTTTTACCAATTCAGGAATCCCCGATTTATCAAAAATAGGATTTTGGAACCCAGCCCAGGCTGCTCAAAACCCTGGTGGTTACAATGCTAAATTTCCGGCTTTGAACCCAAATGGCGCAAACTTCTACCAGTTTTTCCCTTTTTCAACCATGTTTAATGAGAATGGGGCTTATTTCAGAATAACCAATGTTTCTGTAGGATATAAACTTCCTAAAAAATACCTGGATGCTTTGAAAATTACCAGCTGCCGTTTTTACGCGGTTTTAGATAATGTGTACATTTTCCAGAAAGCTAAAGTTCCTGATGCAGAACAGGTAAACCCTTTTGGTATATATGATGGAGCCACCTACCCAATTCCGAAAAAATTAACCGTAGGCGTAAATGTTCAGTTTTAATTAATTCAATGAAATTACAAATGAAAAATTCTATAAGTAAATACTTTGCAATAATATTTCTTTGCAGTGTTGGATTACTGACTTCGTGCAAAAAATATATTAATGAGGGGCCAATTGATACTCCAACAGATGCTAATTTCTGGACTACAGAAAGAGCCGCACAAAGTGGCTTAGCCGGAGCTTATGGTTTATTGCGTACCTCTTTAACAAGCGATAAGGCATACTTTATTTTCGGTGATGCTACAGCCAATGAATTTAGCAGCTACAGCAGTGATTGGACACTTGGAAGCATAAGTTCATCCGGCAGATGGAACTTTAATTACGTGCCATACAATGAGGGGGTACTCCACAACTGGACGAGCTTTTACCAGGTTATAAGTCAATGTAATTTGATATTAAATAAAGTGCCGGCTATCCCGGCGGCCAATTTCACAGATGACCCGGTAGCAACCAGGAATCAAATTTTAGGCGAAGCCTATTTTATAAGGGCTTATTGCTATTATTATATAACAGAGGTTTGGGGGCAGCCTGTTATAGTTACCCAGGCTTATACTGACCCGATCAATGCCAAACCTATTGCCCGCAGCAGTGATGCAGATGGCTTTAACCAGGCTGTAAGCGATCTCAAAAAGAGTATCAGCCTGCTAAAGTATGGCTATTCTGATGCCTCTAAAATTGCTGTTCAGGCAAATAGAGGTTCTGCTTTTGCGCTTTTATCAAAAGTGTACATGTGGCAAAAACAGTACAGCCAGGCATCGGCAGCTGCTGATAGCGTAATCCAGAATGGCCAATACACACTTGAATCAGGGTCAAGCCTGGCAAATATTTATAAGGGGCATGACCAGGAAAGTATTTTTGAAATGAATATGCTTTATTCACCCAACCAGAATGAAGCTCAGAACGGAAAGCCTGATCAATATGGAAACGTTGGGGTATTCTCGGTTTTTTTATCAACTCCATTTGTAAATGGTAAGTCGGGCGACAACTGGGTAGTGAATTTAGACCTGGTAAACAGCCTGTTTGACACAACCTCAACACAGGATGCCCGTCTTAAATCAACATTCTATGGTTTGCAAACTATTAACCCCTTAATGGTTAAATACGCCAATGTAATATATCAGAACCCATCGCAAAAAACACTGCCTTTTGTGAGTAATAATATGGTATTGTTACGTTTGGCCGATATACTTTTAATAAAAGCAGAAGCAGCGATAGATTTAGGCGACCAGGGTACTGCACTAACTTACCTTAACAGGGTACGGCAGCGGGCGGGTACTGGCCCATACATTCCGAGCAGCCCCAGCGACCTGCTTTATACTATTATGGACGAACGGGGAAGGGAACTATATGGCGAAGGCCAATGGTACTTTGACCTGGTGCGCTCAGGCCTTATTGATGATCCTAATTATTACAATGTTATAGATGGCTATTTGCCAACCAGGATTGCTAACAAAGGTTATCAATGGCCGCTGGATTTAAGAACGCTTTTGCCACAGGATCCCTTATTAACACAAAACCCATGGTGGGCACAAGCTGGTCAATAATTAACTTAAACAAAGAAAAGATGAAAAATATTAGTAAACTCATTATAGTTTTTGCATTGGCCAATATTGTTTTTGTTGCATGCAAAAAGGACAACTATATTATAGGTGGCAAGCTGGAAAACGCTACCACCACATTAAGCACTTATGACTATTTGAAAAATAACAGGTATAAGATGTTTGACACCTTATTGCTGGTAATTGATAAAGCCGGATTAAAGGATGTAATTAACGCAAAAGGAATAACTTTTTACGCCCCTACAGATTTCTCAATTAATAATTATCTGCAGGCAAAAACGATTGCCGCCCAAAAAAATAATCCGTTTGCCAGGTATAGCATTGATACTTTGATCAAATATGATTTAAACACATTCAAAGATTCGCTTAATACTTATATCATACCACAAAAAATTATTGCCAGCTCCCTTACAGAAAGCGGAGTTGTTTTTAATACAGCAAAAAACGGAAGCCAGGCGGTTATCTCCTACGAACAAACATTCGATACAAACCTGGGGTATACTTCGGCTGTAAGCACGGCGCCACGTATTGAGTATTATACTTTTATTAAAGGGCACTTACCCCCGGTAGTTGTGGCATCACAAATTCCTGATACCGTTGGCGTCAGGGTTTTATGTCAAACATCAGGGCTAACCACTTCCACAGGTCAATTAAATGTTCTTAGTAATTCACATGTTTTATTTTTTAAACACTAAAAGCAATATGAAACGTAAATCATTTTTTTATATAACATCGCTATTAATATGTTTTGCAGCAACGTATGCTTGTAAAAAAACTACTGATGGGTTTCTTAGTCCATACATTCATTATGAGCAAAGCCCCATATTAATTCCAAAGGGACGTGCCTTTCTTAGTGCTGGATTGAATGGCGACGGGACGTCACAGCCTTTTTCTGTCAGGGTGCTTCATTATTACGATAAAGCAACGGGTAAAGTATTAGACACGCTTTTTGCTAAAACCTTTCCGGTGCAGATATGGACAGGATTATATAACCCTAAAACAGATACAACCCTGCAACTGATAAATGCTAAGCTTAAAACAGTTAATACAGCACCAATTTCAGTTAATCCTGCAAGTGGTCAAATTGTTGCTAACTATGGCGCTTTAAAGCTGCCGGGGGGGGAATATCAATTTGATTTAGAAATAAAAAATGAAACCGGTACAAGAGTATATCCTAAAATCGGCGATTTTATACTTAGAGATACTACTACCTATGATGCTGTTCCGGCTTTGGGTACACAATATGATAAATTGTTTAAAGTTGGAAATGAAAGCGTTTCTAAATTAGCAGGCGTTCCTGTTCTTACAATTACAAGGGTGGCTGATACACCAAATATAGTAACTGTTCAATTTTTAGATAAAAACGGCGTGTATTTCAATCCCAAAAAGGGCGAAATTCAAAGAAGGCCCGCAACGGGTTTAAATCCCAGCCCCCCGTATTTACAAACACTCCAGGATTTTACTAATTTCTATTCTATTACGGACCAGGCAATGATCTTTAAATTTCCTTTTACGCCATTTCCATTAAATCAATTACCAAACGGATTTAATGCCTATTACAGGATACCTACAAATCTTGTACATATTGACGGACAACCGGATGGAATGTGGAGCCTGAATCCGCGATTCCCGATACGTATATATGTACCCGGATCGTACCTGGTAACCATGCAGTTCCCCGATGTAACGCATGTGCCATAGAAGAATAGCTTATTTGCGAGTTAAATATTAGATAAATAAAAGCGGCTGTAATTGCACCCCTATAGTGTTAATGGTTTAAACCGGAAAACAATAAAGAAAGGAGGCCATAAAATAGAAATTAAAAGAAAAATAAGCCTGTATACGCGGGAAGTAGACGGGTTGGAGAATAAGTAATCCCCAAAGTAAACTAGTACAAACATATTTTTTTAAAAAACTAACATAATCAAATGAAAAAGTTAAAATTAAAAGCGCTGGAATTCGGCGCAACTGAAATACTTACCAGGGCACAAATGAAAAATGTGTTGGGGGGAAGTAGTCCCACAACTACCGGTGGTCCTTGCCAGGAAAATATTTGTTATGATGATACAGATTGCAAAGATCCAAAGTATCCTATATGTAATAACCCTTGTGGTGGAACGGGCTGGCCTTTACACTGCAGTGCCGCATAATACACCTGCAATTTTCATTGCGAATAAATAATGAAACTGTGGAGCATTATTTATGTAAATGAATAACCACAAAATTAGTTCCATTTGGGAATTAACCTTGTTCAACAACCCGCTAAATAATACTATTTAGTGGGTTGTTTATATAAATAAACCTGGAAGAATGTAAAAAATGCGGAACTCTACTTCAACCTACTTAATTCTCTTTAAAAACATGCAAATCAAATGAAATCAAAAATTAAGCCTCTTTTAATAGCCATCTTAATTATTACTTTATCATCACATAGCTTTGCCCAGCAAAGCTGTCCGAAATGGGGGCCGTATGTAAAAGCAGTACACATGGCGAAAAATAATGCCGTGCTTATGATGGCTGATGTGATGATTCCGTCTGATGGTATGGCGCCCTACACTTACGCCTGTTCAGTACAATTTGGCATAGGGAAAAGTGGCGGCTATTGTGGCATTCAAAAGGCAGGGTTAACAGAAACACGCATGCCAAATAACATATTCTCTATTTGGGATTTCCCCAATAAAATACAGATATCCGATCAATATAAAGACCCACTAACTTTTGTTGGGGGCTTTGGGGGCGAAGGCACAGGATTGCACTCGCATGCCGACTTTGGATGGAAGCCGGATCATTGGTATACCAACATTGTAAGGCGATGGTCAGTAAATGATTCTACAACACTTGTTGGCTATTGGATATATGATCAAAGTGAAAAAACTTACAGACATTATGTGACTTTTTCTGTGCCAGAAAAGGAGGCTATGTTGCATGGCGACATTGGAAGTTTTCTTGAAAATTTTGCAGATGAGCAGAAAAGTTCCAGGGTAGCTATATACAAATCTTACTGGATGCTAAGTGATCAGCATAAATGGCTGCACCCTGATTCATTGGTAGCCGAAGCCGGTGATGGTTCATGGAAGGCAGAACGATATGGTAATGATGGGGTAAAAGTAACCTCATGCGGAACAAGCCCATGGCAAAAGAAGACTTTTTATCCTGTAATTCAAAAAGACAATCCAGCGACCATCGCTGCGGATGTTTATGACCTTGCTTCTTATTATGACCATTCGCAAAAAAAGATATTTGTTAACTGGAGTATTCTGCAAACAGCCACACCACAGTTAAGTTATGAGGTGCAAATATTTGATAACAGTTCATACAGCGGAAAGCCCCTGGCATCAATAAAAGGGACTGATCCCGATTTGAACAGTATAGCAATTGGAGTAAAAGGTTTGAATTTAAAATATCAAAACTATTATATCACCTTGCAGATAACGGATATTTTCGGTCAGCAATCCCCGATTAAAAATACAGTATTGGAGGAAAAGAAACCTTAACAGCTGTCAATATTCCTGGCTAAATATGAAAAAATTATCACTGATATATTTGCTGTATCTTCTACCAGGTATTTCATTCGCCCAGCCAGGAATATCTACTCCGGTTCCTTCCGTTAAGCCAGGGAAAGATCAGATGGAACACAAATACGGCATGTTTATTCACTTTGATATTAATGTTTTTACTGATGTAGAATAGTCTGATGGAACTTTGCTTTCATCAGACTATAATTCAATTTTTGTAGATGCCGGTCACTGTGGAAAAGCAGCCAAGCCGGCAATTATATTAAGTATAACATAATTGCCGGCTTTGTTTTCCTTAATTATGAAGAACCTTGTTCAGAAGGAGGCTGCCATTGGCGGAATCCGTTAGGTACAGGGTATAAATTTTACCGGCTTGCAGATCCGTCACATTAAAGTTCCCGATGTTATTCCTGGACGCGGAGCCATAAAATTGGACAGAAAAGGTTCCAGGGTCTACATATTTGTAATCGCTGGAAATATCCCTGGCCAAAGTAGTCACCAGGTCATCTCCTGATGAGTTTTTTATGGTGATAACAGAAGGTGCGTCATCACTTAAATGGATGAATTTGATCTTTACCTTGCCGTTGTTGGGAACGCCCAGATCGTCTGTATACACTTTAACCCGGGCCTTTGAACCATTTCCGGCCAGGTACACCGTTTGGTCTATAGTGTTTGCCGTCCAGATCTCGCCGGAAGCATAAACATTATTTGTTCCGTCGTTTTTGAATTCTGCAACCAACCTTGTTCCGGAAGGACTTGTGATATAAGCGGAGGCATCGGTAAAATTAAGTCCGCCGCTTACCAACACAGTTCCTGCCAGTGTAAAGCTTTGCGGGCCGGCAGTTGCGGACGCGTTCACGACTTTTAGGTGAAATTGCCCTGAAGGGTCTATATTATTTTTTTTACATGAGGAAAAAGATCCTGCCGTTATCAGCAGGGCCAGGCCTGCGAATAGTTTGCTATAAATTGATGTTGTTTTCATTTTAAATTGTTGTTGTTGATTTCTAATCCGTTTGTTGTTTAAATAAGCCGGGCGACCTGCTTACATGTATTTTACCCTGATATCAATTTTAGACTGGGTTTTCAGATCGACTTTAAAGTCATCGAACGCTGGCTTTTTCATCTTTTCCATAAAGAAGTTGGAAAAGCCAAATCCTTCTTTCGGGATTCTGATTAAATTTTTGTCGATCTTGCCATTGCTGTTTTCATCGTCCACCATGGTGAACCCGTAAATTCCGGGTTCGAGTTTGCATTTCAACACGAGTGTACCGTCAGTGATGCCTGTTTTGTCGAACGTGAATGTCTTATAAGGCTTTTCATCATCATAGCTCGCATTGTCTTTAAATACATTGAGTATGATCTTTCCTTTCGGGGATCTGATCCCGGTAACTTTAACCTGTGTTTCCTGTGCCTGGATATAAGAAGCAAGGAAAATAAACAGCAGGCCAATTAGCAGGTTAATACCTAATACAGTTGTCTTTTTCATAGTTGTAAAATTTAATTTGACATTTATTTTGAAGCGAAAGTATCGGCATTCCATACGCCGGGCTATTAAAAACATAGTGAGGCGGGCAAAATAACACCTCAACGTTATTATAGATAGTTTGAAAAAAACGCAGTATGGGCCACTGATTGGGCCCAATGTCATTAAGTTAAAGGATAACATAAACGAGATTCTCCCCAAAAGCCTTGTCGCCCCCTCTAAATCTCCTCCGCTGGTTAGCGGAGAGACTTTAGCTTCGCGCTTTTTTGAGGCCTCCCAGCCGCGGAGGATTATTCACAGTTGTTTATTTTTTAGACGTTCATGAGGGCTGTGCCGCTTAGGTGAGGCATTTGTAACTGTCCCGGTACCATTTCAACTCAAGTTTGAACGGTTCGGGCCTGCTTTTGCCCGCTTCGGTTAACAATCGTTAATAACATTATATCTATTGCCTACATTTGTTATTATGGAAGAGAAGCTACCAATAAAACGATTAAGCCGCCTTACCTGGCTACAGGCTATAATCATCGGTTTTATCTTCTATTTGGTTGTTTATAATAGCAACACACCGGGCCATATCATCCCGTTTACGCTGCTTACAACATCGGGTATTTTGCTGGTGGGGCATGCTGATATCTTTTTGATGATGTTGTTGGCAAAATACTTTTCGATCAGGTCGCGAAAATTTTCAACTTACCGTGTCCTGTTAACCTATCCTGTCAGTGTCTTGATCTATCTCCTTTTAAGGCCCTGCTTTTCTTACGTATCAGGCAGAACATGGTCATTTTGGGATGTTGGCTCGTTCTTCGCATTTGTCGGGTCTGGTATCGTCATCAATACGCTTATCATGCTGTTGCACAATTCCGTGTTGTTATATGAACATAAATTGTATGCCGACCTGGAACTTTCCAAATTAAAAACGGCGAATGCAGAAGCTTCTAACCTGCTTTTGAAACAGCAGATCCAACCCCATTTTTTGTTTAATGCGCTTAATACCTTAAAAGCGCTTTATCACAAAGACACGCATGCAGCGGATACGTATATTGTTCATATGGCTAATTTTTTAAGGGCATCCATTTTTCATCATGCATCCAGGATCTCGACCCTGGAAGATGAAGTAAGATTGTTAAGCGACTATCTTGAAATGCAGCGGATCAGGTTCGGTGAAGCATTGGACTGTACGATAACATTACCGGAAGAAACATTAAAAAGCTATTACCTGCCTTCTTTTTCATTGCAGCCGCTCCTTGAAAATGCCATTAAGCACAACGATTTTACGCGGGAAGATCCGTTGAGGGTACAAATTAGTCAGAAAGATGAACGGTTGATCATCAGCAATAATCTGCAGAAGAAAAAAATGAAGGCCCCGTCAACTAATTATGGACTGGCTAACCTGGCAGAAAGATACCGTCTTTGGTCGGGAGATGAAATTATTATCAAAGAAGGGCGTGACTCATTTTCAGTAAGTATTAAATTGTTAAAAAATGAATATAGTAATAATTGAGGATGAAGGGGTTGTTGCAGATGAACTTGAATTGAACATCAAGCAATTGATAGAAGAACCGGTGGACATTGTCCAGCTCAGATCTGTGAAGCAAGCGATTGCTTATTTCAAAAAAGCAGAGGCCCCTGATCTGATCTTCAGCGACATTCAGCTGGGCGATGGCCTGAGTTTCGAGATCTTTGTTGAGATCCCGGTTTCGGTGCCCGTTATTTTTTGTACCGCTTATGACGAGTTTGCGTTAGATGCGTTCAAAGCCAACGGAATAGACTATATATTAAAGCCTTTTACCAGGCAAACCCTTGATAGCGCCCTTGAAAAATACAGGCAGCTAAAAAAGATCTTTTCAGCGGATCAAACGCCCCAGTACGATGCGTTGATGCAACTGTTAGCAAACAGGGAACAGCAAACGGCTGCTTCTGTATTGGTGTATCACCAGGATAAGATCATTCCCGTAAAGCTGCAGGATATCGCTATGTTCTACCTGGAGAATGAGGTTACCCACCTCCTTACCTTTTCGGGTAAAAATTATTATCCTAATAAAAATCTTGACGAGTTGGAAAGGTTATCCGGAAATTACTTCTTCAGGGCCAACCGCCAATTCCTGGTTTGTCGGAAAGCTATCATTGACGTATCCAGCTTTTTTTCAAGAAAATTGTCACTGAACCTCAACATCCCTTTCAATGAAAAGGTAATTGTAAGTAAAGGGAAGGCCGCTCAGTTTCTGAACTGGTTGGCTAAAGGCTGATATAATACAGTATATTTCCCAGTGTAAGCCTAACGTCAAAGGTGTTTGAAAGATTGTAAAAAAGCATGGACCAGAGCGACTCCCTCCTTTGGGAAGTTACAGTGCGTATATGTCTTTTTGAATTTGGTCGGCATTTATGCTAATGATGGCAACTTCCTGGTATAAAACACAAAAAAATCAAGAATGACCAGGAGGATCTGCCCCTTTGTAGAAAAATGCAATAGTAGGATAACACAAGCGTGATCCTCCTCAAAAGCTTAGTAGCCCCCTCTAAATCTCCTCCGCTGGTTAGCGGAGAGACTTTAGCTTCGCCTGCGTTTGTTTTTTTTCAAGTCCTCCCAACCGAGGGAGATTTAGGTGGGGCTACTGGACATTGTTATGTGGTTTGTTATCACCAACATTCTCTTAATATATGACATTGCCCTCCGGGTCATAGCCCCAATTAAAATCAATCTCCCAGTTTGGGCTCCATCTGAGTATCCCTTTAATACGTTTCATGAAATTTTCCCCGGTTCTCTTGAGTTCTCTTTATGCCCTTTCCGCCCTCACTTTGCCCGCTTCGGTTATGTTTTCCTTTTTAGACGCCGGGTTGACACGCACCTTTGACTTAAATGAATCAGCCCGCTCGCAGGCGGCACTTAAAAAAAGTCAAACAAAAAAAAGAATTTATGAAAAAGCTATTATTAATGTTAGTTGTTTTGGTTTTAGTATCAGCCAAAGGGTTTAGTCAGACAACTACTAAGACAACTTCCGAAAATGAAAGTTTCGGTAAAAAACTCATGAAGAAATTAGAATTCGGGATAACAGCAGGTGGTAATTACAGTAATTTTACCGGGGCCAATTTTGCTACTGACCCACTTCCTGGTTTCCATGCCGGACTTACTGTTTCTTACAAGTTTACTGACAATTTTCTGGTATCGGAAGAATTCCTCTACTCTCTGCAGGGAGCCAAAGTTAAAGATGGAACGCTTGCCGGGCAAGAGATTAAACTTTCATATGCCTCGGTTCCAATCCTTTTCAAATACCGTACTAATTCCGGCTTTTATGTTGAAGCAGGCCCGCAGGCAAGTTTTAAAGTAAAGGAAGATCTTGGAGGGATAACAGACAGCAAATTTGCTAAAAAAATTGATTTTGCTATGGCCGGAGGGCTTGGCTACCAATCTAAAATGGGCTTAGGAATCGGCGCGAGGTATGTTTATGGATTGCAAAAAGTTCAGGAAACACCTTCGCCTATCTTAGGGGACATCAAAAATAATAGTATCCAGGCAAGTATTTTCTACGTTTTTTAACAGGCATCTATCCCAAAAATCAGTTTACAATTAAAGAGGGTTCCGGTCGCATTACGTGCCGGAACTTTTTAGTAAAAAAGATCTTCTTATGATTGAAATTTTTAAAACTAATGTTGAAAATGAAAGACAAGCAAAAAGTTTACTTGTCTTATTGCATCAGCATTTTTCCTCCACTGAAATCAACTTTGATCTTGACGATTGTGACCGCATATTAAGGGTTAAAGGCGAAAAGTTTTGCTCATTAAACATTATTAAAATACTGGCGGATAAAGGTTTTGAGTGCCAGGCATTAGAATAGTGAAAAAATGGGGCTGTATCAAAAGTAAAATCATAAGATCCTAAACAAAATTAAATTTTGGATAATAAAAGCTCCATGTTTCTCTGAGCTTACTTTGCGAGCTTTGTGGTTAAAAATAAACCACAGAGTACACAAAGAAGGGGCGAAGATCACAGAGATCAAATAATATTTTGAATGTTTTTTAGGTTTATGACTATTGATACAGCCTCTTTTTCCTGAATTTACAGAGATTAGGTTCTCAAAACATTTTTATAAATCTATCTAACTCTTCTTCGCGTTCCTTTAGCCAAAAAAGTGTCATTGTTACTTTTTGAGGAAGATCCTTCAATTCAATTAATTCGATATTCATATTTGTTCCACGAACAGAAGATACGGGCTCAATTGAAATACCAAGGCCGGCTTCTACCAGGCGCAATACACCTATGGAATGTGCCGACTCGTGCGCCACTTTTGGTTTAAAGCCAGCGTCCTGGCAAATCTGCAATATTGCTTCAACATAACCAACGCCGGTTGAAAGCTGCGGTAAAATAAATGTTTCGTTTTTTAAGACGGATAGATCAGCAAATTTATTTTTTGATAAAGGATGATCGCCAGGCAAAATCAATACAAAATTTTCCCTGTATAAAATTTTGGAGTTTACTTCCTGGGGCAACATAATATTAGGAGCAACACCAAGATCCGTTTTCCTGGTCAGCAACATTTCAATTTGTTGAAAGTTTGATGTTTCCTGTGCAATGGTTTTTAGGTGCGGCCATTTATGCTTCACCTTAACTAAAAAAGAAGGCACTACGGTATTCATAGCCGAACTTGCATGTGTAACCCTTACTTCACCTGCTTCGCCGTTGTGCACTTGAGCGGTCCGGGTAATTGTTTTGCTCAAATCCTGTAAAATTCTATCCGCTTCTTTTTGAAAAAAGATCCCGGCTTCGGTTAAAGTAACGGTTCGTTTGCTCCTGTTAAACAGCAGAACGCCTATTTCATTTTCAAGTAATTGGATTTGGCGGCTCAGCGCCGGTTGCACAATATTGATCTGCTCAGCGGCTTTCCTGAAATTTAGCGTGTTGCATAAAACCAGGAAGTTTTTGATTTGCTGGATATCCATACTGATCAGAATAAGTTATCAATTAATCAAAATTAAGTATTTTATTTTATCAGGTAAACACGCTTGTTTTGTAACTAACCAGTAAAATGAAATTATGAACGAAGCGAAACAGAAACTTGCCCTTGCCGAACAGAAGGCAAAAGAATTGTTTGATGCGGTGGAGGAACGGGGATTAATAGCGCCCGGCAAATCGGAAAGTGAGTTGACGGAAGAAATAGTTGAATTGGCCAAAAATGAGTTCGGAATAGAAAACTTCTGGCATAAAAAAATTGTACGGGCAGGTGTCAACACGCTTCAATCCTATAGCGGAAATCCGCCCGACCGGGTTATTCAAAAAGATGATATCGTGATTTTAGACTTTGGTCCCATTTACGACGGTTGGGAGGCCGACCTGGGAAGAACCTATGTTATTGGCAGCGACCCTTTAAAACTGAAGTTGAAGAAAGATATAGAAGCAGCCTGGCACGAAGCGAAAGCCTGGCATGCCGGAGAAAACAGCCTTACAGGTGCGGAATATTTTAGCTATTTGACCGGCCTTGCAAAAAAATATGGCTGGGAGTATGCCGGAGAAATAGGCGGCCATATTGTAGGGCATTTCCCACACGAGCAACTCGGGCCGGATGATCTGGGTTTAGATATCCACCCCGACAACCATAGTGATATACTTCAGGCAGACAAACAAGGCAACAACAGGCATTGGATCTTAGAGATCCACTTTGTGGACAGAGTAAAAAAGATCGGTGGCTTTTTTGAGCAGTTGTTGAATTAGGGGAGAGAAAACACGGATGAATTGAATATTGGCGCCCCCCTTTTTAATAACAGAACTGAAACGATTAGTGAGTGTTTGAGGGTTGAAAGCTGAGTCTTATATAACTCTTAAAACGATAACGCTGCCATTTCCGGATATAGTCAAACCTGATGGCTGGTACTAAACAATGATGATCTAACAACAGCTTAGATACACTGCTATGGTACGGTTTTGAGTCACTTTTAGAAGACGGCCCTTGTAGATTCCCTTTTTATCAGGTTGGATTTCAATATAATGGTTTCATTAGGCTCATACCACCGTTTATTAAATATTTTAAATAAAATGCCTGCCGCTTCCACGCCTATTTCAAAAGCAGGCTGGTTAATGGTGGTAAGCGATGGACTAAGCAGTTCGGCATGAGCAAGGTTTGAGAAGCTGATGAGTTTTAAATCAGCAGGTATATTTAATTCCAGTTCTTTACAGGCATAGTAACATGGCATGGCAAGGTCCTCAATAGAGGATAATATACCATCGGGTTTTTGTTCAGCAATAAGATTTTTAATAAGCGCGTAGTTTTCATCACTGTTTATACCACTTTCCACAATTAATTTCCTATCATCCGGAAAGTGATTGTATTTTAAGGCATCAAGGTAACCCTGGAGCCGCTTTTTACCGGTTGATAAAGTGTTAAGCGCTAATAAGTAACCTATTTTTTTACAACCGTTTTCAACAAGGTGTTGTACGGCATTATAAGCGCTTTCATAATCGTCGGTGGTAATTTTTACGCCTTCAATGTCGTCATGTACCCTATCAAAAAAAACCACAGGTACTTGATCGCTCACCTTTCTAAGATGTTCTTTATCAACAGTTTCACAGGCAAGTGATATTAGAATTCCATCAACGCGCCCGCTTAAAAGACGCATAAGAAAAGATGTTTCAATTTCGCTGCTCTCGTGCGTTTGGTAAATCAATACATGATAGTCACGCTCACGAGCCACGTCTTCAATACCGTTAATAGCAAGTGAAAAAAAGTTATTGGCAATTTCAGGTACTATTACTGCAATTGTTTTACTTTTTTGCCCCCGCAGGTTGCTGGCGAATGGATTGGGTTCATAGTTAAGTTTTTTGGCCATTTCAAGCACCCTGGCCTTGGTTTCACTGCTGATCTCGTGACTATCGCGGAGAGCTCTTGAAACAGTTGCCGCTGATAAATTCAGTTCACAGGCAAGCTTTTTTATATTGATTCCCCCCATTTCCTGGAATAGTTTATTAGTGTGTAATGTACGATTATTCCGTAAACGTTTACGTAAATAAATACTTTCTATTTGATAAAAGCAAGTTTTAATTTTTTCACTTTTAGAGAACTTAATCATTTAAATGTCATAAAAAACGAGTTTTAAATGATAGTTGTTGAACCTGAAAAATGCTTTATAAATCTTCTGCCTGTAATTAATCAATGCTATAAACAATGATTAATTGTTTATAGAACAGTTATTAATGATGCTTTTATTAAAAATTAAATTAACCCTAAAAAGCCACCAATTAAACAAACCAATATGATAACAATTAGACGTAAACTATTTATGACAAGATATCTGTTCGGTATCTTACTCATGTTATTGTTCTTTTGCTTTAGCAACGCCTCGGCACAAAGCGGCGTTGTTAAAGGAACTGTAAAGGACACAAAAGGCAGCCCATTGCCGGGCGTAACGGTGCAAGTAAAGGGCACTAACAAATCTACTTCAACCTCAGTTGATGGAAATTTCTCTATCAATGCTGATAAAGGAAGTGTATTGCTGTTCCGTTTTATCGGCTTTAAACCATTTGATGCAACAGTAGGAGATGCGGGCCACATTGATGTAACGCTTACCGAAAGTCAAACAGCACTAAATGATGTAGTTGTGGTAGGTTACGGCACCGCAAGTAAAAGGCAATTGACAAGCGCCATTACAACTGTTAAAGCAGAAAATTTTAACGCCGGCGTAGTGGCATCACCAGCCGACCTGCTTGAAGGCAAGGTTGCGGGCCTTAACATTACCAATGACGGTAACCCCAACGGCCAGGCAACTGTTACGCTCAGGGGCCCCTCAACGCTGCGTGCCGGAGCTGCATCATCACCGTTTTATGTTATTGACGATGTTCCTGATGCTGATATTAATCTTATTGCGCCGTCGGATATTCTTTCAATGGATGTTTTAAAAGACGCATCGGCATCAGCCATTTATGGTAGCAGGGCCACCAACGGCGTTATTATCGTTACCACAAAAAAAGCTAAAGCAGGTCAGTTAAGAATGAGCTACGATGCTTATGCAGGGATTGAAAAAATAGCTAACCAGTTCCAGGTGGCCAGCGCAGCTCAGTTAAAAACCTTTTTGGCTGCTAACGGGCAAAGCTTAACCCCGGCAAATAATAATGGTACTACCGATTGGGAGAAAGAAATTGAACGTAATCAGGGGTTTTCTCAAAATCATAATTTATCATTTGGCGGCGGTACTGATAAGAGTGTATTTGGCGGAAGCATCAATTACCTCGAAAACCAGGGTATTGTTAAAACCAGCGGATTAAACAGGTTTATAGGTCGGCTTAACCTATCACAAAAGGCTTTAAATAACAAATTGAAACTGGATTTTTCTTTAAGCAATTCAATAACCAGCCAGAATCTTTTTGTAAACGATATTCCTTTGTATAGCGCAAATGGTGCTAACCCAAATGTGTTCCGGTCAGCAATACAGGCGCTACCCACCCGCAGCGTTTATAATGCCGATGGCACTTTTTATAATGACCCTACCTTAGTATTAGGCTATAACCCTTTGGGCCTGCTTGAGACCAACACTTACAAACAAAAAGTTAATCTCTTATTAGCCAATGCAAAGGCCGAATTAAAACTGCCTTTTGGGTTTCAGTATAACTTAAACGTAGCTTACCAGGACAGGAACACAACAAATAACATATACCTTAATTCAGCATCAGAATTAGCTCAAAACCTTGGAGGTGTAGCCACCCGCTCACAAAATGAAGACACCAAGAAACTATTTGAAAACTACCTGAGCTATGAGCATACCTGGAATAATGCGCATAACTTTAAAGCGCTGTTTGGATATTCATTTGATCAAACTGAGACAGGGGATGGCTTTCAGTCGAGTAATGAAAACTTCGTGTCTGACGCCACAAGCTATCACAACCTCGCCTTAGGTACAGCCCCGGCAGGCTATGTTGCTAATTATGGAAACTTTTTAGATGAAACCCTGCGATTAGTTTCATTTTATTCCCGCTTAAATTATAGCTACCTGGGTAAATATATTTTGCAGGCATCCATACGCCGTGATGGTTCAAATGCTTTTGGTACTAACAACCAATGGGGGTATTTCCCTGCAGTATCCGGCGCATGGCGGATCAGTGATGAATCATTTATGAAATCACAAACCCTGTTTGATGACCTTAAGCTTAGGGTAGGGTATGGTAAAACCGGTAACGCACTTGGTTTTGATCCTTATACACCTTTAACCCAGTATGGCACAACAGGCACATTTTATTATAACGGGCAATGGATAGGCGCTATCGGCCCTACTCAAAACCCTAACCCCAATTTAAAATGGGAAACTACGGCAACACTGAACGCCGGCGTTGATTTCTCATTGCTAGGAGGGCGTTTAAGCGGTTCGGTTGATGTGTATAATAAAAAAACTACCGACATGATCTACTCCATCCCTGTTTCAACTGTTACCAATTTGGTAGGTAATTTAACCGCAAATGTTGGCAGTATGAGCAATAAAGGGGTTGAAATAAGCTTGAACGGCACCCCGGTAAAAGGAACTGATTTCACATGGGATAGCTACGGAAATATCTCTTTTAATAAAAACAGGATCACCTCGCTGGGTAATAATATATCCCAAATTTTTGCGGGCGATCCTGAAGGACCTGGCCAAAGCGGGATCAAAGTTTCAATTATAAAGGCCGGCTATCCGCTTGGCGAGTTTTATACGCTTAAATATATCGGGATGACCAATGGGGTATCTACCTATTTAGGCGCCAATGGCAAGCCTACCACCAGCCCTACCAGCGCCGACCAAACTTACGCCGGCAATGCACAGCCAACTTATACATTTGGCTGGGGAAATACACTTAACTATAAAAAGTTCAGCTTCAACTTCTTTTTCAGGGGACAAGGCGGCAATAAAATAATGGATGCTTCGCTGGCAAACTTTAACACGCCATCATCCGCTTCAACACACAATGTTCCGTTGATTACTTTAAGCGAACCATCTACTGATGTAAATGCGAATAAATACTCTACCCGCTACCTTGAAAGCGGCACATTTGTAAGGTTAAGCAATGCAACACTGTCATACAGACTAAAAGTACAGGGTAATTATATCCATGGCTTGCGTTTATATGCCACAGCTACAAACCTGTTTGTTATTACCAAATATAAAGGTGTTGATCCGGAGTTGAATTTAACGCTGAATAACCAGGCAAGCGGACAGTTTATCGGTGTCGACAGTAATAATTTTTACCCGAAAACACGCACGTTCCTTGCAGGTGTACAAGTAGATTTATAATTAACCCTTAAAATCAATCAAGATGAATCGTTTTAAACAATATATATTTCTGAGCATTACTGCTCTGTGTATAGCGGCAGTTTACCTGTCGGGCTGTACAAAATTGAATGTAACCCCTGTTTCTACACTTACTCCGGCAAATTTCCCAACCACCCCGGCACAATTTGTAGCTGCCACAGGCCCTATTTATACGGCATTTAGCGGCGCCCCGGGGCGGCAGTGGTGGTTAACCGAAGACATTAGTACAGATATGGAAGTTTTAGTTGCCCGCGGCGGAAACTGGTTTGATGGCGGCACCTACTCTACCATGAACCTGCATACCTATACGGCTGATAACGGCATGCTCGAAACCATATGGCAATGGGGATATACAACTATAAGTACCAGTAACCAGGTTTTATCGCTGTTTAATTCAGTACCCGAAAGCGCTACTAAAGCCCAAACCGTTGCCGAGATAAAGACAATGCGCGCCCTGGCATATTTTTTCATGATGGATAATTTCGGGAATGTTCCGATAACTACCACATTTGGCGATGTTTCCAATTTGGGCACACAACCCAGGGCAAAGGTTTTCACCTTTATTGAAAGTGAATTACTGGCGCAAATTCCAAACTTAAGCACTACCGTGGGAGTTTCTACGTATGGCAGGCCTACCAAATACCTGGCTTATGCCATATTAGCTAAAATGTACCTTAATGCTGCCTATTACACAGGTACCGCCAGGTACCAGGATTGTGTTACCATGTGCGATAACATTATCCAGGGTGGTAAATATGCTTTGGATGCTGATTATTTAGGGATGTTTAAGCCTAATAATGGCCCACAGATCACCGATTTTATTTATGCCATTCCATATGACGCCGTTCATGCACAGTATATGTATTACGCCCGCTGGACCTTACACCCGGCTTTAAAGAAAAAATACAGCATGCCTTATGCACCTGATGGGCCGGTTTATACTTATCCATCGTATTATGCGTATTTTAATGATCCGAGTGATATCCGCAAAGGACAATACCTAACCGGGAAACAATATTATAATGACGGAACCCCGATTACAATAACAACTACAAATATCGGACTTGATGCCAGTTACAGCGGGCCTAATCCAGGCGCTACAGTAGTACATCAGCTGGAGTTTACTCCAAATATTGTGTGGAGAAACAATGCAACATTTGATATTGGCAATGACGAGCTTGCCAATGAAGAAGGTTACCGGAACAACAAGTTTTACCCGGACAGCCTTGCCTCAACCCGTAACCAAAGCAATGATGTGCCGCTTTTCAGGTATGCAGATATCTTACTTGAAAAAGGCGAAGCCATATTGCGGGGGGCAAGCGCTACCAATGGACAAACAGCATTATCATTAGTAAACCAGGTTCGCACCAGGGCAAAAGCTACTGCATTTACATCGGTAACTTTAACAACCCTGCTGGAAGAGCGTGCAAGAGAGTTTGCTGACGAGGGCTGGCGCAGGAATGATTTGATAAGGTACGGGATGTATGAAAACGCCTGGGGCATAAAAACAGATGCCGATCCGAATAAACGGATTTTCCCTATCCCTACTCCTGAGTTGCAGTTGAATAGCAAGCTGGTGCAAAACCCGGGATATTAATAAAAATAATAATTGATTAGTTGTTTGAGATAGAATGTGGGCTCCGGCCCATATTTTATTTATTCTTTACCTATATTTAATAACTTGGTATCCGGCCCTAACTATACGCCAGTTTTACGTTTCCTGTTTATGAAGAAAGATAACCTAAGTTATTGCTTAAAATTCATTGTCATCTTTTTGCTTGCTGCAGTTTTGAGCAATACTACCGTAACTGCGCAAGTTAATATCCCTGCATCCTATGCCCTTATAAAAAGGGTGATCCCGCAGCGGGCTTACTCATTTGTGGTTGAACAGCTGCCTGGCGCCGATAAAGACGCTTTTGAAATTGAAAGTCGTAAAGACAAGATCATCCTTAGAGGGACGAACGGCGTTTCGGTTGCATCCGCCTTATATGAGTATCTTACCAATTATGCCCATTGCCAGGTAACCTGGAATGGCGTTAATTTGAATTTACCTGCAAAATTGCCTGTTGTTAAATCCCTTGTGCATAAAAAAACGCCATATCAATACCGCTATTATCTTAATTATTGCACCTTTAATTACAGCATGAGCTGGTGGGACTGGGGCAGATGGCAAAAAGAGATTGACTGGATGGCCCTGCATGGCGTCAACATGCCGCTGGCGCTAACCGGGCAGGAATATACCTGGTATGAAGTTTACAAAAGCATGGGCTTCTCTGATGCTGATTTGAACGAGTTTTTCTGCGGCCCTGCATATTTCTCCTGGTTCTGGATGGGCAATCTTGATGGCTGGGGCGGTCCGTTGCCGCTAAGCTGGATGCAAAGCCATCGGGATTTACAGCAAGAAATATTGCAGCGAGAGCGCGAACTTGGCATGAAACCCATTTTACAATCATTCACAGGGCATGTGCCGCCATCATTTCAAAAACATTTCCCGGCATCGAAACTTAAAAAAACCAACTGGAAAAACGGATTTGCCGATACTTATATATTGGATACTGAAGACCCGCTTTTTGCCGAAATTGGCCGCAAGTTTATTGAAACCCAAACCAGGCTATACGGAACGGATCATCTATACTCTGCCGATACTTTTAACGAAAACGAACCGCCAACCAACGATACCACTTATCTTTCCGCTTTGAGTTCAAGGGTGTACCAGGCTATGAGCAATGCCGACCCCAAAGCAACATGGGTAATGCAGGGCTGGCTTTTTTACAGCGACAGGAAATTTTGGAACGCCCCGCAGATCAAAGCCCTGCTGGATGCTGTACCTAATGAACACATGATCATCCTTGACCTGGCCGCAGAAATTGAGCCGGTTTGGAAGCGTACCGATGCTTTTTACGGCAAACCATGGATCTGGAATATGCTGCACAACTTTGGCGGCAACATTGTGCTTTTTGGCAGGATGAACGAAGTGGCTGCTGGTCCGGCTGCCGCGCTTAAAGATCCCAAATCAAAACAACTGGAAGGCATAGGCCTTACTATGGAAGCCATAGAACAAAACCCGGTGCTTTATGAGCTTATGACTGCTAATACATGGCGTGATAAGCCCATTAACCCTGATGAATGGATAAAACAATACCAGCTGAACCGGTATGGCCACATTAATAAATATACTGAACAAGCCTGGAAAGTGCTGCGCAACACCGTTTACAGCGGCGGACATATCATAAGGGATGGTTCAGAATCTATTATTAGTGGTCGCCCAACGCTTGACTCTATCACCGTATGGACGCGTACCACCTTTAACTATAAACCAAAAGATCTTTTGCCAGCCTGGGATGCGATGATGAATGCTGTTCCCGCCTGCAGCAATAGTGACGGCTTTAGGTACGACCTGGTAGATGTAACCCGGCAGGTGCTGGCCAATTATGCTTTGCCATTGCAAAGCAAGTGGGTAAATGCATATCGCCAAAAAAACATAGCCGGGTTTAAAAAATATAGCGGGGAATACCTGCAGCTTATTGGCGATATAGACGCGCTGCTGGCAACCCGGAAAGATTTTTTATTAGGCCCCTGGCTGGCTGATGCCCGAAACCAAGGCTATACAGCCGATGAAAAAGACCTTTACGAACGCAATGCCCGCGACCTGGTAACGCTTTGGGGCGATGCTAACAGTCCGCTGCATGAATATTCATGCAGGCAGTGGAGCGGTTTGCTGAATGATTTTTATAAAGTACGATGGGAGAAGTTTTTCACTTTGCTGGAAGATGCATTGCAACAGGGCAAGGAAGCTGATTTTAAGAATTTTGACCATACCATAAGCCAATGGGAATGGCAATGGGTAAACAGCCATAAAAGCTATCCGCTACAGGCAAGCGGCAACAGTGCGAGCCAGGCTAATATTATTTACAACAAGTATCGTAAGCTGATAGAAGCGGCGTATCAATAAAATATTTAAAAATGACAACACCATCCCTTGCCCAACCAACAAAACGACTGTTATCGCTCGATGCACTGCGCGGTTTTGACATGTTCTGGATCATGAGCGGCGAGCAGATCATTCACACACTTGCGAAGGTTACCCAATGGCCTGTGCTTTTATGGTTTTCGGGCCAGTTACACCATACGGTATGGAATGGCATCACCTTTTATGATATGATCTTTCCGCTTTTTCTGTTCATAGCCGGTGTGTCCATGCCTTATTCAATGGGGAATAAAATTGCTAAAGCGGGGGTTCAATCAGCTAATCAACTGCCGGCAAAAAGCAAACGGGGGATTTACCTCTCTATGTTGCGGCGTACGGTGATCCTAATCCTGCTGGGCATGGTGGTAAATGGCGTGCTTAAGTTTAATGGCTATGAAAATACGCGTTTTGCCAGCGTGCTTGGCCGCATAGGCCTCGCCTGGTTTTTTGCAGGGATTATCTATCTGAATTTCAATCTTAAGGGACAAATAGTATGGCTTGTTGGAATTTTGGCAGGCTACTGGGCCGCAATGCTGTTTATCCCGGTGCCGGGTTATGGAGCAGGGGTGCTGACTATGCAGGGTTCGCTGGAATCGTATATCGACAGGTTGCTTTTACCCGGCAGGCTGCATGATAAGATCCACGACCCTGAAGGGGGGCTTTCAACAATCCCGGCAATAGGCACCGCATTATTGGGCATATTTACCGGGAGTTTTTTAAAATGGGATTCATCCCGCTGGCCTATGCTCAAAAAAGGGCTGCTGCTTTTTGGAGCAGGTTTGGTGTTAATAGGATTGGGCTGGCTATGGAACCCGGAGTTCCCTATCAATAAACGTTTATGGTCGAGCTCGTTTGTATTGTATGTAGGTGGCTGGAGCATGGTGTTTTTATCCGTGTTCTACCTTGTAATTGATGTGGCCGGGTTTAAAAAATGGGCCATCCCTTTTGTGTGGATCGGCACCAATTCTATCCTCATCTACCTGTGTTCGGAGGGCCTGGTTAATTTCGGCTATACGGCAAACTACGTGTTCGGCGGACTGATTTACCTAACCCCGCTGGCATGGCAAGCCGTGTGGACGGCAGTAAGTGTTACCCTGGTGCAACTTATTTTTTTATACCTGTTGTATCGCAATAAATTATTTTTAAAAGTTTAGTCAATTATGTCTATGAAATATTTTTTCAAATCACTTGCGCTTGTTTTGGTGGGCGGTTTTATCAGCATTACCGCATCGGCACAAACAAAAATATACAACATTACCACCTATGGCGCTGTTGCCGATGGTAAAACAAATAACACAATTGCTATTCAAAAGGCTATTAATGAAGCCTCAAGCAGGGGCGGAGGCAGGGTTGTTGTTCCAGCCGGTAAGTTTATTACCGGGGTGATCACTCTTCAATCAAATGTTGAACTGCACGTAGATAAAGGCGCATTTTTGCTGGGAAGCGCCATCCGGGCTGATTATGGCGAAGGCAAGGCTTCACCCTTGATCGTATCAAACAACCAGCACCATATTGCCATAACCGGGCAGGGGACTATTGACGGGCAGGGAGATGACTTAATAAAGGATATTTATAGCCGGTTAAATGCCGGGACTTTACAGGATACGGAGTGGAAAACCCCCAACCCGTGGCACCAGATGCGGCCAACTGAAGACAATCGCCCAAAACTTATTGAATTTAAAAATTGCGACAGTGTGCAGATCAAAAATATAACCATTAAAAATGGCCTGTGCTGGATCCAGAATTACAAAAATTGTTCAAACCTGGTGATCGACAGCATAAAGGTTGAAAGCGTGACTTACTGGAATAACGACGGGATAGATCTAGTTGATTGTAAAAATGTAAAGCTCACCAATAGTTTTTTTAACGCTGCCGATGATGGGATCTGCCTGAAATCGGAAGACCGGAATGGCGCTTGTGAAAATATTTATATTGCGAATTGCAGGATCCGTTCGAGCGCGAGCGCGGTAAAATTTGGCACCGCTTCACATGGTGGATTTAAAAAGATCACCATCAGGAATATCAGCGTTTATGATACTTACCGGTCGGCCATAGCGATTGAAACGGTTGACGGAGCAACACTTGAAGACATTGATATCCGCGATATTACAGCCACCAATACAGGCAATGCCCTGGTGATCAGGCTTGGTCGCCGGAACCAAAAAGCACCTGCGGGAATTTTACGGAGGATCTATATCGGTAATGTAAAAGTTGATGTGCCCGCCGGCAAGCCCGACGCTGGGTACACGATGGAAGGCCCGCTGGTAACCATTCCGCATAATGTTTTCCCGTCATCTATTACAGGCATCCCCGGCAGCCGGGTTGAAGACGTAACCCTCGAAAATATCACCATTAATTATGCAGGCGGGGCAAAAAAAGAACGGGCATATTTCGGTATAGATACGCTTGAAAAAGTGCCGGAAAAGATCCCGAATTACCCGGAGTTTTCTATGTTTGGCGAGTTGCCCGCCTGGGGCTTTTACATCAGGCATGCTGATGGCATCAAAATTAAAAACATGGTGTTAACCTGTAAAGGAACTGATTACCGCCCTGCCTTTATTGCCGATGATGTAAAAGGGCTAAACTTAAACGGCATAAACATCAAACAGGTAAAAGCGCAACCGGTGATACTGCTCAATAAAGTAAGCGGCCAGAGCTTAAAAAATATTAAGATCCCTGGCAGCGTTAAACAAAATATAATGGTGCAATAGCCTGTGGGTTTGATGTGGTTATGTAAATAAATGGCAGGGAATCGGCAGCAGCAAGCGTTCCATTTTTGCACACGGAACACGCGGAACGAAGTGAAACATTCTGATTATCAATTGTTTAGATTTTTTTCAAATTGTAACGTGTTGGTAATCAGGGCTTCTGAGTTTTGCATTTTTAATACCATGAAACATATTGATAATCAATTAATTAACTTATAAAAGCAGCAAGTGTTCCATTTTTGCACACGGAACACGTGGAACGCAGTGAAACACGCTGATTATCAATTGTTTCAATTTTTACAAGTTACAATGTGCTGATAATCAGCGCTTCCAGGTTTTGCATTTTTAATTTCATGAAACATCTTGATAGGCAATTAATTAACTTAAAAAAGAGGAAATAGCCTTTGACTGATTGTACAACTTTGCGCGCTGGCTACCTAATTGCGGCGCACTAGTACCCTACACCTTTGCAACCTGCCGCTGCATAGTGAGAGAAGGGGGAATAGCTTTATAAAAGCAAGTAAAGCTTAACATTTGTACCCTTTTATTGAACTTACAATTACCGCTCAGGTTTTAAAATGTGGTTTTGTGCCCAACCGACACGCTTGGACAGGCGGATGATTATTTATTCTTTTCGGCCCATTGTTTTATGGCGGTGATCGCCTCGTATAATACACCCGCCTCGCCCCTGAAATCGCCAGAACCCTCGGGTTTGCCGGTTTGTACGTTGTACCACTCATAAAAACCTTTATTAACGATAACCCTCTCCAGCATGGGCGATAGTTCGTTGTAAGCATCCAGGGGCATACTGTATGATAGCAAAGGGGCTATCATCCGGCCGCCAAACCATGTCCAGTCGCCGGCGTTTTGATAATTGTAAGGGGCCATATTCGGGTACTCCTCTTTAGGATATGGAGGGTAAACCGTAATACCGATGGTAGCATGTTTTTCTTTGGCCGCAGCAGCCAGCATTTGCCGGTTTATTTCCTTAACCTCGGCAGGTGTATTAAAGCCAGCCTGTATAGCACAGATAGATCCACCTAAATAAAGTATCTGGTCTTCATTAAAACCGGGTGGAAAAGGGCTTCCATTTAAATAAATATGCGGATGATATTTTTGCACTTTGGCATCCCATAAATACTTGCGTACATTTTTGGTAATGCCGGCTGCCACAGCTGCCCAATTTTTAGTGCTTTTGTAGTTCTTTGGTTTCATGGCTATAAAATCATGAAGAGCCTTAACATACATGGCGTTATCATATATATCAACACACCACTTGGTTTTATCATTAATAGCTACGCCCCAGCCCCCTTCTGCCTGCACGTCGCCCCAATCAATAGTGGTGGCCCCGGTAACCAAACCATATTTTGCCGACCATCTATCTTTTTGAATATAGTTAAACGCATCTTCCATGCGCTGCATAACGGTTTTATTGCCAATAACCTCATCAAGTATGGTGGCATCACCGGTAACATCAATGTATTTTTTAACAGCCTGCACTAATGACGATTCCTGGTCTGTTTCTACTGTGTTTTTATGAGCCGCCCAACCACGCAATAATGGCGAATAACGGTACACATAACCCACGTTAGCCGTAGCACTGTCAACAACGCCATCTACTATATTACCATCAGCACCCTGGATCTTAAAAAACATCAGGAGCTTGCTCTTTACCTCTTCTTTGGGATGCACCTTTAGCGAGCCTTTAATAAAAGTATTAAAATCCCGGATCCAAACCTCGGCGTATGATGTACCGGCCGAAAAACCCGAAAGCAGCTTTAGTCCCCTCGCTTGTATGGTATCTAAGCGGGCATCTGCTAATATGGTTTTTGCAAGCTGGGCTTTATTGGGTTGGACCTGGGCGTTTAAAGAACACACGGATAACAAAATAAGGAAAGCAGATAGCGATAGCTTCATAGAAAAAAGGGCGTTAAAGGTAAATGATTGGTTGTGCGTAATAATAATATTATGTACAAACATACATACATTAAATACATTTTCAAATTCATATGGAGGATTTTGCAGAATTATTGCGCTCCAACGCTTTATTAATATAACAGTATGGAAAAGACGCAGATATATGTCGTTCCGCAAAAGAGCGAGCGCACGGGAAACAAGAGGAACAAAATTATGCCTTTTGAAACAAGTGGAACAGAATTTTAAAGTGATTACCGCTCATGTTTTGAAAAATGCAGTTTTGTGCATATAATTTATATAGTAAAATAGCCTGCAGGTTGTTTGTGTAGCAGGCTACTTCGCTTGTTGGGTGCCTGTCCTGCGGGCCACAAGGGAGACCCTTGCGGCAGCGGGGTGAATGCTAATTACTTATAAAATCATCTATAATCAACATGGCTTTATCCCTTTTACGCTCCCATGTAGATAGGTTCAATGGGTTAAGTTTAAACGCCGTCTCAAGCTGCTGTTTCAATAGATTCCATTTCTTTGCATCGTTAATTTTAAAACCCTGTGTGAATGGAATAACGCCTCTAATATTCGCAAAGTCAAAAGGGGGAATCAAAATTGGGATATGTTGGGTTGACATAACCCAAGTTGCGCCCATTTCACATAGGCATATAGGACTGGAGTAAAAATTATTACTTAAAATAAAAAGAACCAGAACAGAATCATTTATTTCGCTTTTAATAGCTTCAAGAAAATTGTCACCTAAATTTATTCCATATCCTTCAATGGAACTGCAAAAAATTTGATTACTGCCTAATCCAATATTTTCAAGCAGATCAATGATTTCTTCGACAATGCGTGAATCCGAAGATGCATGACTAATAAATATTTTATTCGGAGTATGATGATGGCTTCGGTCTATAGGAATTTCTTTATCGTCTACAGTTTCTTTTATTTCCAGAATATAGCTGTTCAGTGACTTTACCAATGAATCAAGATTGCGGGTAAATATTTGCCTATCCTCACGCGTAAAATTGCTACCTAAAGTCCGATGCCGTGGTTTATAGAAAAAATTGAGTTTTTTGAATTCTCTCAACTCTATAGAATCAATGCCAAAAATTTTAATGAGGTCTTTTTCGACCATAGTCTTCCATGCTTTAAAATCGGCGTCATTACTGCTTTTGTCCTTGATTTTTACTGAGCCGTCTATCAAGGCTTGTAAGAGCTTAATTTTTTGATTGTCAGCCATTGAACTTATTAATAATCGTTTCGGTAAATTTTTGATGCAAAATGACCATATGGTTCTGTATTCACCCTGCTTTGAGATAAGCCCAGGAAATCCTGCTTCATTGCTAGCTAAATATGTTTGAAAAGTAACGTCCCTGGGATACTCCAACGCGTTATTTTTTCTCTTAAGCAACAGCAGGAACAGTCACTGCATTTACAAGGCTGTACTTAATAAGGGAGGCAATATCCCCTCCGTTATTGTTCCAAACGGGATGAGCAGATCCCCAATAAAAATTATGGATATAGCCTGGGCCATTATTTATTTTCTCCCTATAATATTGTCCAGCTGATGTATGGAGCCGAATCCAGTCATCTTTTTCGATGCTTTTGTCTGGAAATACAAAGATATGCCTGAATTCGTTGGACAATTGCCCATTTGCAGTGAATGTACGGTCCACCACGGCATACCATTTTAAATTTACGGCTTCAGTTGTGTTTAGCCAGACATGTTCTTGACTGGCTAAACTGCCGTTTACAACACTGTGAATTTTTAAACTCATATTTCTATTTTTAATGGGATTAAATTATTTGTCAACTAATAACTAATTATGAATAATCTTCATTCTGGAGATCGGATTAAGATGAACGACGGTTTTTTTAAGTGATAATGCATATTGAACAACATCACCAGTGCCTCCCAAGCCCTTTGCTTGATTTCCATCCCATATCGCAAAAAGAACATCAGATTTAACAACCACTTGTTTACCCGCCGAAAAGAATGCCACCTCGGAGGGCTCTGAGAAGTCAAGGGTTTCAATAGTCTTGCACTTCGACAACATTTCGAAATAGCTGTTTTGATCAGCACCCTTAAATGTTTTTTCATAATGCAAACAAGGTATTACAGCTATTAAATCAATACTCATCTGAAGCACAGTCTTTGCAAAAAGCTGATCTGCTCCAACCGCTAAAGAACTATAAGCATAAATGATACTTTTGAAATCTTTAATCCCAGATATTAATCCTCCTCTAAGCCATTCAAGACCTGACCCATCTGGCAACTTTTGGTGCCCGGTAATGCCTATTGTCATGATTGTTTGTTCTGCAAGGTTTAGCCTTTATTTCTTGAAGCTTAACCTAAACGTCCTTTTGCAACAAGCCTACGGTAATGTTCACCTAAAGCAGTAAGCTTGCAAGTTTTGCTTTCCATAGTTGCATGCCACATGTGCGGAGCGTTTATTGGAACCAATAGATTAAGTTTGTTAAATTTTTGCAATCTGGCAAATATCCTGGTGTGTTCCTCTAAGGGCTTAGGCATTGTTTTGCCACGTCCTCTTAACTCCGGTTCATACGTTGGATCAAGTTGATATTCGAAACCGGCTTTTGGAAAATACTCTATAATTGAACGAAGATCCTCAAGGGAAATAGGTGGTGTCACATCCCTTAAAGACACAAAACTTTTTATGTTAGTTTTAAAAACAGGTCTTTGCGTGTCCCAGGCACCGAGTGATTGATCAATATGAGCATAGATGCTACCTGGTGTAATCTGCCCCACTAGATTGGCGGCACTACCACTTAAGGCATCTACCATGAGTGATGTAAAAATGCCACTGCCATTTTCTTCTGAAGCATATTGCTCTGCGGTCGAAGCTGTTAAAATCGTCATACCCTCAGCCAGAGTAGACACATCAACGTTTTCCGGAGATGCACCGGCGTAACCGGAGTGGCAACTATCCAAAATAATTAGCTTGTTAGTTGCGGGCGATCGGTTTGCAAGCATCATAATCTCATTTAAAGCCAAGCCATCATCTCCTCTTTGGGCATCCGAAGCTACCAAATAGCCACCGGTAGATTCAATGTGGCCATGGCCCGCAAAGTAAAATACCGCAATTTCGGCCTTCTGCGTAAATAGGTGTTTGATCGAATCTTTTAATTCACTTTTAGATATAGAATCACTTGGACCTGTGGAGGTCATCAGCTTGGTTTCAAAGTTTACCGATCCCCCATCATTACGCTTTAACATACTATCAACGCTATAGGCGTCGTTAACACAGCCGTGCAGCCCACTAACATGTGTGTAGTGATCGATACCAACAATTAATGCTATTTTCATCTTTAATAATTATAGGTTGTCAATAAAATCACCGATTGTCGTCCAGTTCCAAACTTTTGTAGAAACTCCTGTAAGCGTAGTTCGGTCATCACTGTATGCCCATATCGCCAAAATGGGTTTTTCTTCTTCTTTGGCGCATTGGATCTCCCATTTCTGCCCGGAAGAGGTCAGAGAATTTTCACTTACTAATACGATTACACCATTACAACGTCGGATCCGGGTACGAACCTTTTCTTTCCATTCGCTGGTATAAGGTTCTTTAACCGACATGTCGATATATTCAAAAGGGCTCTTGTTTAATAAAGATTGTCCTGTTAGAAAGTCGCGTTGACGCTCATCCTCGATGGCAAACGCAATGAATATTATTTTTTTATCACTCATAATTTTATGTTTTTTTATTAAAAGAACCTAAGGGACTCATACGTTGGTTTACGACCTCTGATCCAATTGTCGAATTCAACGTAGCTATTAGCACCATCCACTGTCCATAATTTATCTCTGAAGCGAGTCAAGTCATTAGGCTTCTCGACGTAAGGATAAAGCATCAAATATTCTGTCCTTGTAAATGATGTAATTTGTGAACTACCGGGGGCAACCGGTATTAATGCGCACAGTTGAGTGTTACCATCTACATAACCTAGTTCCCAGGGCATCCATTTAGAAAGAGCTGCATTGGCAGAAATAGCAAGCAATAAAGTCTTGGAAGTACGTAGCCTTCTGCGAACAAGTTCTGCCGACTCCTTGGTAACATTGCTCCTGTCAAGCTGGGGATCAACTATCCAGTCGACATAAACTGTAAATCCTGTTTTGGTTAATTCCAGATACAACCCTTCTACCTCTTCTTTGTCCAAATAGCTGTGACATAGAAATATGTCGAAACTACCGTGAGAGATGTTGCGTTGTTCAGAAAGATTTATCCGCTCATTTGATGTTTTATTGCGAGATACATTTTTTAAATAGTTACTTGTGTATAAAGCCATTTTTTTGTTTTTGAATGGCTCAAAAGTATTTGGAATGTTGTTGGGTAAAAACCTGAAGTTGACAGGAAAAACCCTGATTATGCGAAAACATACGTTTGAAGCTAGTTAAAGTGCGATTTTAAAAGACGATGAGATCATTCGGAAGGCGAATCCACAAGTTATAGGAATAGGTCTCCAAGGGTTTTTCCTAAATTGATACAGGGGAAACCCTTTTTAGTCATGCTAATTATAGCCAAAACAGAGCTCTGGGACTTGTTGTGATGAACAATCTATTGACTTCGCCACCTTCCGGAATGTAAACTTGCAGCTCATTTTTAAACATTTAAAATAAAAAAATCATGTTAAAACAAGATGCCGCGAGGCCACTTCCTTATTTCTATGTAGGAACAACGATTACGAATCAACGTGTTTCAAGGTTTTCAACAAACAAACATGCACTATTAAGCGAGCAACTCGGTAAACCGGAAACGAAAGCGGTTTGGTATACCAAGGAGCACATCGCGCTGTTACTTCAAGAAATGGATCACGCCAATGCGGATGGCTTAAGGATTTATTTGGGGGAGTATGGTGAGAGTGAAAATTACAGTGGACAGTTATGTTTGCTTATGGTGATGACAAAGGAGGAACAAGAAACGGGTGCTCAATCTGATATCACCATTGAGGATGCGCCTGACTTCCAAGCCAGATCTGTGAACAATAAGAAGCCGAGGGATTTCAATGTGGGGTCCCCTTGCCCGCCAATTTGCACTTTAGGCATGGCATATCCGAAATAAGATGTATATTAAGGGATGCCAAATTTTGTCCATTACATTTACCTTATTCCCCTTTTACTAAGTATAATTTTTAGTATTAAAACATTCAAAAATGGATGGGCGCTGCCATACCGATTATTTTCAATATTCTTAATGGTAACAATGCTTGTAGAGCTCTTTGCCATAAGCTGGAAACTGTCATTACATGAAACAGCGTACTGGAGTTATTCCCAATCAAACTTGTGGATATACAATATCTATTTAGGACCCCAGTACCTGTTTTATTTCCTTTTCTACTCCATGGCTTTAGATAGTAAATGGCTCAGCAAAGTTCGATATCCTGTATTGATAAGCTATGCCTTGTTCGGGGTGGTAAATATGTTCTTTATTCAATCGATGGCACAGTTGAATACCTTTACTATCGTTTCAGGAAGTGCTTTGGTTTTACTTGGTTCGCTTTCTTATTTTGCACAGGAAATAAACCGAAAAGAACCACTGCCTGTTACGAAACAACCACTTTTTTGGATAGCACTAGGTGGTTTTTTGTTTCATACTGTAAGTTTACCATATTTCATTTCAATTAATTACTTAAGCAGAACAAATCTTCCATTGGCAATAGTGCTATTCAATATACTATTGGCATTGAATATATTTATGTATTCATTTTACTTAATGGCCTTTTTATGCAAACAACCATATCTCAAGAAACAGCTTTAACCATAATAATTTCTACGTCATTACTGTTAGTTTTCGTTTGCCTGATCACATACTTTTTTTTTCAGCAGCAAAAAAAAAGATTTCTGCATCAGCAAGAAGTTTTTGAGCTTAGAGAGTCATTCAATCAGACTATCCTCCAATCTAAACTTGAGATTCAGGAACGCACATTGGATCATATTGCAAAAGAATTACATGCGAACTTTAGTCATTTGGTTTCCTTAATTAACATAAATCTCTCAGCCATCCTCGCTGAAAGTTCTGGTGAAGTTAAAGAACATATCAGCGAAACTAAATTGCTTTCTAAACAGCTAATGAGTGAAATTAAGGTTCTGAGTGTATCTTTGAATTCTGATTATATTATGAAGGCCGGTTTTCATAAGACAATTGAAAATGAGCTTCAGCGGTTAAAAAAGACAGGGCGATATCAAGTATCTTATATTCAAAACGGAGTTCCATATCGTTTACCTTCCGGCCAGGAAATTGTTCTTTTCAGGTTATGTCAAGAAATCTTAAATAATATAGTTAAACATTCTCAAGCTAAGACAGTGGACATCACACTTGATTATTCAGAAACAGCACTTTCCATTCGAATTAAAGATGATGGAATTGGGTTTGACATTGATGTTGTTAAAGAGCGAAGCATCGAGAAAGAAAGCACAGGCTTGCTAAATATTGCAGGACGAGCAAAACTGATCAACGCTAATCTTAATATTCATAGCAGTCCGGGTGATGGAACAGCAGTTGAAGTTACTATTCCAATAGAAAATTAATAATCATGTCATACCGCAAACCCCCAATTAAAATTGCATTAGTAGATGATCACAACCTTTTTCGTAAAGGGTTAATTACTCTCATTAAACTTGCCGACAAACAAAATTATCTAGTGGTTCTCGAAGCCGAGAGTGGGAAAGATATGATGAAAAAAATTGATAAAAAGGCATTGCCGGACATTTTGATATTGGATATTGACATGCCGGACATGGATGGCTTTGAGGCAATGGCATGGCTGCGGATACATTATCCTCAAATTGCGGTACTGGTGGTTTCAATGATAACAACCGAGGAAGCGATAGTAAGAATGATGGGTTTGGGTGTCAAAGGATATCTATCAAAGGATATAGAGGTAGAAGATATTCATCAAGCTTTGCAGGCTATAAGCTCCAAAGGGCATTACTATACGGATTTCATTACCGGAAAACTGATAGATTCCCTTCAAAATGCTCATTCTGAAAAGAACGAAAATGATGAAATGTCAGAGAATCTCGTTTGGAAAAAACTTAACGAGACTGAACGGAAATTCATCAAGCTGGCTTGTTCCGATATGACATATGAGCAAATAGCGGATAAGATGTTTGTGAGCCCAAAAACAGTAGATGGCTATAGAGGTGCTATCTTTAACAAATTTGGTATAAAAAATCGCCCAGGATTAATTTTGTTCGCACTTAAAAATCAGCTTTTTAAGATAGATGAAATCACCAGCGCTTAATTCCTCTCATCGGTCAAAGTTTATAACCCCGGCCTAAAACACACCAATCATTCTACTCACCTATAAACAAAAAGCCCCCCTACTTTCGTAAAGCGGCTTCATGGCCTGTAGAGCAACATGTCCGAACCGTTTTTGACAGATCTGAATCGGTTATATAGGGGTTGCTGTTAATTAATATGCCTGTACTCGCTTGGCGATTTTCCGGTCTTTGATTTGAATATTTTTGTAAAATGCGAAGGGTGCTCAAACCCAAGCCCGTACGCAATTTCGCTGATAGAATTATTCGTACCCCACAACAGCGATTTTGCTTTATCTATTAGCTCCAGGTGGATATGTTCCTGTGTGGTTTTGCCTGTGAATTTGTTTAAAAGATCAGACAAATAATTAGGCGACAGGTTAAGCCGGGAGGCAAAATATTTAACATTTGGCAGGCCTGTTTCAATCAGGGTGCTTTGCGAAAAATAATCTTTTAATATTTTTTCAAACTGTTGCACCACATCTGAGTTAACTTTTGCCCGGGTGTAAAATTGCCGGTCGTAAAAACGACTGCAGTAATTCAGCAAGAGTTCGATGTTGCTGACAATGAGGCCTTGCGAGTGCTTGTCTATATTTTGTGAATACTCCCTTTCAATCTTTGCCACACAATCTTTAATGATCAGTTTTTCCTCTTCCGAAATATGCAGGGCTTCGTTAACCTCATAATTAAAAAAGGAATACTGATGGATCTTCTTGCCTAAATCGGTACCATGGATCAGGTCGGGATGAATAAACAGTGCCCAACCTTCATCAACGATAACATCCGGACCTGGCGCTATGACTTGTCCGGGTGCGGTGAACATTAGGGAACCTTCATTGAAGTCGTAATATCCCTTACCATACTTTAACGTGCCCTCGAATTTTTTGCAGGAAATGATATAAAAGCCAAAGCGGTAAAAAGCATCCTCCCTGGGGCGTTTTGCATAAAAGTCTGTATGGTCTATCAGGCTTACCAGGGGATGCCTGGGCGGCGCGTATTTAACCAGCTTGTGCAGATCGCTGATAGATTGCAGATCAATGTATTTATCCGTCATGTTTTTTACTTGTTATAAAGTTATCTAAAAAAATGTGGCTGCCCTGAGTTGGCAGCCACATTTTTTTAGATAACTGTTTGGGCAGTCATCATTTTTTTAAAATCCACATCATCCATTTGCTGCCTGGCTTCTATCAATTGCGCGGCGTCATGACCTACAGGGTAACGCAATTTTTCAGTTCCGTCAGTTGCTGCTTCATAAATGGCATCGGCCACTTCGCCAATATTTTCAGACATAGGCCAATTATCTAACATGGCGATGAAATTATCAAATGCGGGTTTATAATCATTCAAATCATTAGCACCGAAAAGGTTCATCGAACGCCCTGCAAACTCGGTCTTATAACCTCCCGGTTCAACTATTTTTAAGCGGATCCCAAGCGGGTTTAATTCGTATTGCAACGATTCTGTTAGCCCCTCCACCGCAAATTTAGTTGCATGATAAAGGGAGCAGAACGGGAAGGTAATCCTTCCACCAACTGAAGAAACATTGATGATAATACCGGATTTTTGTTGCCGCATACCTGGTAATACAGCTTTGGTTACTTCTATCAACCCAAACAAATTTACATCGAACTGTTGTTTAACCTGTTCTTCGGTTGCAGCTTCCAATGCGCCTAATGCACCGTAGCCTGCATTGTTTACCAATACATCTATTTTGCCAAATTTTTCGATGCCGGCTGCAACCGTGTTTTGTATGCTTAGCTTATCTGTTACATCCAGTTTGCTAATAAAAACGTTGCTAAGTGTAGTTAGCTCCACTTCTTTTTCGGGTGAACGCATAGTAGCGATCACGTTCCAGTCTTTTGTATGAAATAGCTTGGCGGCCATTCTCCCAAAGCCGGATGATGCACCTGTAATTAATACTGTCTTTTTCATTGCTTTTTATTATTAATTTATAAAGCAAAGGTGTTATTAAGGATGCTGCCCGATTTATACGTTTCAACTGATCTCTTATACATTTCAGGGATAAGCAAAAATCTGTATTGTTTTGACTTTAACGGGTTTTACCATGGCTGAAAAGTGACCTATATCACATAAATATTGCCTGCCTTTAAATGTGATATAGGTCACATAGCCACCTGAATTTTACTGCCGTATTTTGTTGTATAATTTTTAACCAAATAAAACAAACAACATGAAACGTACAGCAAAAGCCCATTGGAACGGTAACCTTAAAGAAGGTAAAGGAGAGATATCTACCCCAAGCACCGTCCTTAACCAAACACCCTATTCATTTAAAACACGGTTCGAGTCGGGTGTTGGTACCAATCCCGAAGAATTGATAGCCGCGGCACACGCAGGCTGTTTTACCATGTCGGTAAGTGCAACACTTGAGCGCGCAGGCTTTTTGGCCAACGACCTGAACACCGAAGCTACCCTGGATGTGGATTTCGTTAATCTTACGATCACCGGCATCCATTTGGATTTGAAAGCATCATTGATTGATGGCGTATCTGCCGAAGCTTTCCAGGAAATTGCAGAAGGTGCTAAAGCCAATTGTATTGTATCCAAGGCGCTGAGTGTGCCTATTGCTTTAACTGTTTCCTATCAATAATGATAGGGGGGTAATGCCTTTTGCCCATTCTTATTTCGGGTGAAAGTATCATGCATGAACGGTGATGAATGGATGTTGTTTGGGAAGGATGGTACGATCATCAGAAATAAATACCGGGTGGTTGCAATTGCAGCTGCCTGGTAAAGAATGGCAAGGGCAGAAATGAGAGAGGGTGTCTGAATAAAAAGCTAAAGAACATTAATTCTTAAATTATGAAAACAGAATCGGCCATGATGGTTAGAAATCCTGCTGAGGGAGAATTGGGTTTCAGGATAGTACACTTTGAGAATGATAAACACTTTAACAAGGTGCAAAGAATTCCCTGGTTTGGTAAACCTATTTCAGGACAAGACAGGCTCCCCATGCCATTAGCAACTTTACCTTTGGGGTAAATGATGGGCCCCGAACCCTGACTTCTATATACTAACCCATAGCCCATTGAGAGTTCGAGTCTCTCTTCACTCTTGAAAAAAATCAAACTTTTTTCAAAATAATTTAACCTTCTTAAATACACTGTACAGTATCTCTATTTCTTTGTATCAACAAAAGAAAATAAAGGCGGTTCACAATGAAATTCAACTTGATAACCCTATTTATATAGATTTTGGCTTATAAATTCCAATATCGCTTAATAATAGGATAAAAACATAAAACTTTAAGCTTGTACCAACACCTTTATTTGTATACCAATTATATCAGGGATAACCTGGATTTTAAAACCCAGGTTTATGCTTAAAAACAGTATTGTTTTAGGGCCTAAAATACAGGAGATTACATTATTTAATGTCTCCACATTTATTTAACTATTTAAAAAAATTGGATCCGATGACCTTTATTTTGGAAAAAAATATTGCAGGTATAATCGGTATCCTGACAGGTTTTTATGAATTTTATTTTTGAACTTTTTATTACGCTTAAAAAGCAGGTTTCATTGTGCATTTTAATAGTTGCCAACCTCTTTTTTTATTCTGCAACTGTTTGCGCTCAGCAAAAAACAAACCCCGACTCGATCCGGGAAAAAATGCAGTGGTTTGCCGACGCTAAACTTGGCATCTTTATTCATTGGGGTATTTATTCGGTAAATGGTATTGATGAAAGCTGGAGTTTTCATAATAAAAAAATCAGCTATGAAAATTACATGAAGCAAATAAAGGGGTTCACTGCTTCCAGGTATAATCCGGAAGAATGGGCTGATTTGATTAAAGAAACCGGAGCGCGGTATGCAGTTATCACTACCAAACATCATGACGGGGTGGCGTTATGGCCCACAAAGCAGCATCATTTTAATGTGGTTGAAAATTCGCCCGCAAAGAGGGATGTATTAAAACCCTTTTATGAAGCTTTAGATAAAAGAGGCATCAAACGCGGAGCTTACTTTTCTTTGATAGATTGGAGCCATCCTGATTACCCCGGGTTTTTAAAAGACAGCAGCAGGTACAAGGTTGCTGATAACCCTCAAAAATGGCAGCGTTTCCAACATTTTTTTCAATCACAAATTGATGAAGTAAATAAAGCGTATAAACCAGACCTGTGGTGGTTTGATGGCGACTGGGAACACAGCGCCGACGAATGGCAGGCGGAAAAAGTACGGAAACAAATTTTAAATATTCATCCCGGGGCTATTATTAATGGCAGGTTGCAGGGCTATGGCGATTACGATACCCCAGAGCAAAATTTCCCGGTTAGCCGCCCGAAATTTAATTGGTGGGAATTGTGCATGACTACCAATAACAACTGGGGTTTTCATCCTGATGATAACAATTATAAAACGCCGTTTGAAGTAATCAGCATTTTTGTAGATGCAGTTAGCAATGGAGGGAATCTTTTATTAGATATCGGCCCCAAAGAAGACGGAACCATCCCTGCAGAACAAGTACACATTTTAAAAGAGCTTGGAAAGTGGAACAAGAAAAATGGGGAAGCGATTTTTGGAACATTACCGGGTTTACCTCAGGGCCATTTTTATGGGCCTACCACCTTATCAAAAGATTCAACAGTTATTTATCTTTTTTTACCGGGACAAACTGCTGGAAACATCATGTTGAAAGGATTGGTGAACACAATTAAAGATGCACAGGTGGTGGGGACTGATGTTCACCTAAAACCGAAAGTTGTGGGAAAAATATCCTGGAGCTCAGTACCCGGCCTTGTTTTTATAAATGTGCCTGAAAAGGATAAGGACCCTTATATGACAGTTATTAAATTGCAATTAGATAAACCTGTACAATTGTACCGCGGCCAGGGAGGATTAAATTAAATGAATTTCATCAATCGTTTGTATTCCATCAAAGCAGCTGCCCTGGTTATCCTGGGGCTGGTGGTAGCAACAGCATCATTTTCACAAAATAAGTCTATTATTAGGATGGGTGCTGCTGATACGCGGTCATTTGATGAAGGCTGGTTATTTAACCGGTATGGGTTGCAAGCTGATGCTACAAGGATTGAAGAACCTGAAAATTTAGAAAGTGTTAAGTTCAATGATAACGATTGGAAAAAACTTAGCCTGCCCCATGATTGGGCCATTACAGGCCCGTTCAGGATTGAGCTTGAAGGAGCAACAGGCAAACTGCCCTGGAAAGGAATAGGCTGGTACAGAAAACATTTTACCATCCCGGCTGCAGATGCAGGCAAACAGATTTTTGTAGATTTTGACGGAGCCATGGCCAATGCAAAAATTTGGCTTAATGGCAATTACGTAGGAACATGGCCCTATGGGTATAATTCTTTCCAAATGGATCTAACGCCTTATATCAAGGCCGGGCAAGAGAATGTATTGGCTGTTCGGCTTGATACTGAAAATTGGGATTCCCGCTGGTATCCGGGCGCCGGTATTTACCGCCATGTTTGGCTCGTTAAAACAAAACAGGTGCATGTTGGTCACTGGGGAACTTACATTACTACTCCTGAAGTTTCGAAAGCTTCGGCAACAGTTAAAATGGATGTAACTGTTGATAATCAAGGCAAATCAGTAGTTAATGCAAACATTCAAACAGATGTATTTGAATTAGATAGAAATAATAAACAAGGCACAAAAGTTACTTCTTTCAATAAATCCGTTGTAAAAATTGGACCCGGAAAGAGTACTATCATAACATCACAGGCCATAGTTAAGAATCCAAAACGCTGGGATATTGCTTCGCCTCATCGTTATGTTGCCCAAACTACCATAAGCGTAAATGGTAAAGTGGTTGATACCTATCACACCCCATTTGGTATCCGCACTATTGAATTTACCGCCCGAAATGGTTTTTTGCTAAATGGTCGCAGGGTTGAAATCCAGGGAACGTGCAACCATCATGATTTAGGGGCTTTAGGCGCTGCCTTTAACGCCAGTGCCTTACGTCGGCAATTAACAATTCTGAAAGCTATGGGCTGTAACGCATTGCGTACCTCACACAATCCCCCTGCGCCCGAGTTGCTCGAACTGGCAGACCAGATGGGGTTCCTGGTTTGGGATGAAGCTTTTGATTGTTGGAAAAATGGCAAACGGAAATTGGATTACAACAGGCTTTATGAAGAATGGCATGAAAAAGACCTAAAAGCAATGGTTCATCGCGATCGTAACCATCCTTCTGTGTTCATCTGGTCAATTGGAAATGAGGTAATGGATCAGCGCAACGTAGTAATGACAAAACATTTGGCCGACATTGTTCGGGCAGAAGATCCCACCCGCCCGGTTTCCAACGGATACAACGATCCCGATGGGGGGCGTGAAGTTGGCGCGGTGGAAGGTTTAGATATTATGGGTGTGAATTATTTTTTCAACCAGCAGCCCAAATGGGATGCCGATGCACGCTATAAAAACAAACCAACCATTGGCAGCGAAACCTCCTCATGTGTATCATCTCGCGGCGAATATTTCTTTGGAAATGAATACCAGAACTGGCAAATATCTTCTTATGATAATGCCTATCCGGGTTGGGGTTGCTCTCCGGATGAACAGTTTCGTACCAATGCCAGGTATCCGCACCTGTTAGGTGAGTTTGTATGGACGGGCTTTGACTACATAGGAGAACCAACTCCATATAATTCAGATGAAACTAATTTGCAAAATTTTCGCAATGATCCTGAAAAAAAGAAAGAACTGGAGGCAAAACTCGATGAGATCCGCAAAAAGAATCCGCCCTCCCGAAGCAGTTATTTCGGTATTGTAGATCTGGCCGGATTTCCAAAAGATCGCTTTTATCTTTATCAATCACATTGGAGACCTGGTTACCCCATGGCGCATATTTTACCGCATTGGAACTGGGCAGAAAGGGTTGGACAAATAACACCTGTGCATGTTTACACTTCCGGTGATGAAGCCGAATTGTTTTTGAACGGAAAGAGCCTGGGGCGCAAAATAAAAACGCCGGGAAAAGATTTCCGGTTAATTTGGGATTCTGTAAAATATGCTCCCGGTGAGCTGAAAGTAATTTGTTATAAAAATGGAAAACAATGGGCTACCGATTTGGTGAAAACAACCGGCGAACCGGTAAAGCTTACACTTTCTGCCGACCGTACTGTTATCAAAGCAGATGGAGATGATTTATCTTATGTTACTGTTAAGGTGACTGATAAAGAAGGATTGGTAGTACCGCGTTCACAACCCCTGATTAAATTTTCTGTAGAAGGGCCCGGGGAAATCGTTGCCACCGACAATGGTGATGCTACCAGTTTCGTACCCTTTCAAAGCCATGAGCGGCCTGCCTTTAACGGAATGGTGCTGGTAATTGTAAAAGGAAAGAAAGGCAAGTTTTCTGTAAAGGCAGAAAGTGTTGGATTAGATGGCGCGGCTTTAACAATAGAAAGTAAATAGGAAGAATTTGATTTTTTATATTGATGAGAAAGTTTAATGATAATTGAAAAAGGTGTAAATGTTTACTTGTTCAACAATCATTTCCTGAGTTTATTTAGGGGATAACTTTTATATGCACTTTTTTTATTCCCATCAACTGGAGTGAGTTGATAGGCTTACTTTTTATCTTTTGACAATTTTTAATAGGTTAGCTTTCGGAAAGGCATGGTTTGTAAAGGATGGAAAATATAAGTTCATATGCGGATCAGGAACTGTTATCTCTGCTTAGGGAGAGCAATCATACTGCCTATGCAGAAATTTATAAACGATACAGCGGTATGCTTTATCTCCATGCTTACAATAAATTAAGAAACCGCGAAGAAGCTAAAGATATTTTACAGGAACTATTCGCAAACATCTGGAATAGGCGGAAAGAATTAAAAATTGAGACTAGTCTATCCGGATACCTTTATACGGCGATCAGGAACCGGGTATTTAAGCAGATAGCAAGTAAAGAGGTAGAAGCGCAATATATCACCTCTATTCAGAAATATGCAAACCAATGGGAGTGCATAACGGATCATTTAACCCGGCAAAATCAACTTGCAGTCATCATTGAAAATGAAATTGAATCTCTGCCAGCGAAAATGAAAGAGGTTTTCCTGTTAAGCCGTAAAGCACATTTATCTCACAGGGAAATAGCCGGGCAACTCGGCATCACAGAGTCTACTGCCAAAAAACAGGTTAATAATGCCTTAAAAATACTGCGGGCCAAACTGGGATTACTTACATGCTTATTGATTTTCATTAAATTTTAGTTGTCGTCACAATAATTTTAGACGATGACACATTTTAACCAAAGCCATTGAGCCATTTATACCTTTAAAAGGTATCTGAGATTAATATAAAGCAATTATCTTCGGCCTTTTAAGGTCACAACAGTCTTGTATTTTTTTACGGATGTAAAGCCTAAAAGAGTAGGTGCAGGTCAGCTGCAACAAAATCGGTTTGCAGGCGTCTTATTCTTACTTGTACGAAAAGATTTGATATGCAACTTCATTTTTACCGGCCACGCCATCCGTTACTTTCAGATCTTATCGAGGGCTATTATTTTTTAAGTGGGACCGCACCGGAAGCTAAATTAAGCTATTACACATTTCCGAATAATTTTTTAATTGTGTCGGTACTCGAAAATGCGCAGATCTTTGTACAGGGAAACCGGGTAACTTGTACCCCGGCAGCCTATCAGTGTTTTCAGGCTAACCTGACCTATAACTATACTGAGCCGTTACTGATACAATATACCGGGCAGCTCAATGAACTGACGATTTATTTTAAGCCCCTGGGACTTCATGCCTTTTTTCCTGCTGTTACGTGGTGTAATCAGACTGCCAATTTTACCGACTTCGACCCATTCGCGGATTTTCAGGAAGTGATGATGCGTATCCTTCATCTTAACGACCGGGAACGACAAATTACTTTATTGGAGGGCTATTGGATCTCAAAAAAATTGCGGGAGCCTGAGCCGCTCCTGTTGCGTATCGCGCATGAAATGGAAGGCGGGAAAGCTGTAGCGGAAATCGCTAACAGTTTACATCTTTCGCGACAATATTTTTCACGGCTCTTTTTGAAAAATTTTGGAAAAACGCCAGCGACATACCGTAAGATCCATCGCTTCAGGAACGTGGTCAGGGCTAAAACCGGCTACGGAAATTTGACTGCGCTGGGCCTCGGCAACTTCTTTTATGATCAATCTCACTTTATTAAGAATTTTAAAGAATTAACCGCCCTCACTCCGAAGCTGTTTTTTGACAAGGTGGATGCCCGGAAAGATAATCTTTGGCTATATGTGTAGTTTCCATTTATACAATTAAAGGGCTTCGTGAAGAGCTAAATTTGCAAAAACATGGAAACAAATTTGTTCAAAATGAAAAAAAACTACTTTATACTTTTTTGTCTTTTTGCCGCTCAGGCAAGTGCCCAGGTGAACCATAAGTTGGCTAAAACTATTGACAGCCTGTATGAAGCTGATCAATCTGTGCAGCTCAGATTGAAGGAAATGTACGAGCGGCATGCACCTCAAGATAGCCTGAAGATGCAGGACTCTCTAAAAAAAGCCACCTATATGAACGGGCTTCTTCTATCGAAGAAGATCTATGCACAATATGGTTATCCGACGGAAAAAATGGTTGGTGAAGATGCTTCACATCATTTTTTCGTGCTTATCCAGCATTCGGACAGCGATCCGCGTTTCCAGGTAGAAATGCTGCCAGTACTGGACATGCTTTCTAAAAATGCAAATATTTCCCGGAAGGATTATGCATACCTATATGACCGCGTGCAATGTAATACAAGAGGGAAACAGCTTTATGGCACGCAACCTACCTATGATAAAAGCGGCAATCTGTTCGACAGCAACAACAAGATTATATATCCGCCTGACCTGGCCGACCCTGAAAATGTAGACAAAAGAAGAAAAGAAGTTGGCCTGGGGCCAATTGAGGAGTATTATGAGTCCATTCTGCAGATGCTGGGCCGACCCAGGCAGAAAGCAAAAACAAACTGACAGCGCTACGTAGCTTATTTAATAATGCCTCCGATAAGATTTACATGATCTTAGTTACGCACTATGTAAGCCCTTGCCTTATGGTAAGTCGCTTTTTTGTGTAAAAGGTTTAGGCAATTATTATTGTCAGACTATGCCTCGTTAAGTAAGGTGAGATTGTTTCATCGGCTTGTGTTATTTACATGCCTGATTATTTTTTTAAAATCATCTACGCCCTTCAGTGTTCTTACAGGTCTTTACTGTATATATGGACAAAGAAGAAATAAAGGCATTACTTGATAAATATAACACAGGGCAGGCAACCGACGAGGAAAAAGCCTTGCTCGAAACCTGGTATATTAAAAATACTAATGAAAAACCATCTGCTTTATCAGCGGAAGAGATTGGGCAGGATCTACAGGAAGTATTTGATTTATTGCCTAAACCTATGCGTATTGTTGCTATTTGGCCGCGCATTGCAGCTGTAGCGTCCATTCTCTTATGTATTTCTATAGGTAGTTATTTCCTTATACACAAAAAACAATCAACCCAACAAGCTGCTCAAACGCATGACATAGCCCCCGGTGGTAATAAAGCTATATTAACCCTGACAAACGGGCGTACGATTGATTTAAGCGCCGCAAAGAACGGGAAGCTAACCAATCAGGGCAGTATGGTAATTAGCAAAAATACTAATGGCCAGATTGTTTATGCCGATTCGGAAAATGATTCACCTTCACAAAATAATGGATTCAATATAGCCACCACTCCACGTGGCGGCCAGTACCAGTTAATTTTAGCTGATGGAACCAAAGTTTGGCTAAATGCCGCTTCATCCATCAAATATCCCGTGGCATTTAATGGCAATGAACGTAAGGTAGAGCTTACAGGAGAAGCCTACTTTGAAGTAGCGCATAATAAGGAAAAACCATTCAGAGTAATTGCTAACGGCCAGGAGGTTGAAGTTTTAGGAACACATTTTAATATTAATGCCTATAGTGATGAAAATGCGGTTAAAACCACCCTTCTTGAGGGACGCGTAAAAGTAACATCGGGGGATAAAAATAAAATGCTTAAACCTGGTGAACAGGCACAGCTAGAAAATGGAAATATCCTGGTGGCTGATGTAGATGTGGATGATGTAGTTGCATGGAAAAATGGCTTTATCACTTTTAAAAATGCTGATATAAAAAGCATTATGCGCCAACTTGCCCGGTGGTATAATGTTGATGTAAGGTTTACCGGGAATATATCGGAATTGAGATCGTTTACCGGTGATATGCCAAGAAATTCGCGTCTTTCTGAAGTGCTGAAAGCACTTGAGTTAAGTAATATTAATTTTAAAATAGACGGTAATAAAGTTATTGTATCACCTTAAAAGTGATAATTAAATCATAATTAACTAAATAAGTAAACATTAAATTATAAAATATGGAGAAATAGTATACATCAAACCCACCCCAAAATCTTAATTCATAAAAAATGCCGGAAGTGCTACAACACGGCCGGCATAGTCTGCTCACGCAGAAAGCTTTGAATTAGGACTCTTAGAAATGTGACTCAATTCATCGAATTTATTAACCCAAAACAGTTTAAATGTATGAAATTTTATTTACATGATAAAAAATGTCATGATCCAGTGTTTTTGTATCGCAAATATCTGCTAATTATGAAGATAATTTTATTGTTAGTTATAGCCACCTCGCTCCAGGTTAATGCTGCAGTTTATGCTCAGAAAATAACTTTATCCGAGAAAAATGCACCGCTCGAAAAGGTCCTTAAAAAAATAAGGAAGCAAAGCGGCTATACTTTCTTTTATGAAAATGCACTCTTAAAAAACACACACGCAATTACTATTGATGTAAAGGATGGAGCGCTAATACCTCTTCTTGACCAGATTTTAAATGATCAAGCCTTAACCTACAGTTTTTCCGGGAAAATAATTGTTATAAAAAGCGCGATCAAACCTCAATTGGCCACTGCTTCTCCCGAACAGGCCGTACTGTCAATTAATATAAAAGGTACGGTTGTTGATGACAAAGGAAAACTTTTGCCAGGTGCTTCTGTAAAAATTAAAGGTACAAATCTGGGTGTTATAACAAATGCCCAGGGCGAATTTGAAATTAAAAATGTACCGGATAATGCTATTTTAACAGTTTCATTTATAGGTTATGTTACCCGGGAAATTTCTGTAAAAGAGGATATTAGTATCATAAAGCTGGTAGCCGCACCTTCAGTTCTAAACGAAATTGTAGTGGTTGGATACGGTACCCAAAAGAAGGAGAATCTTACCGGCGCCGTAGGTGTAATTAAATCAGAATCATTAAGCGACCGGCCTACAACATCGCCTGCAAACTTATTACAGGGATTGGCCGCAGGCATGACAGTAACTACACAAGGTAACTATCCGGGGGCCAGCGCTAACATTAAAATCAGGGAAACCTCAACCTGGCAGGGAGGATCGGATCCTTTGTATGTAATTGATGGTTTTGTAAGAAATGCTACTGCATTTTCCCAAATTAACCCGGCTGATATTGATAATATCAGTATATTAAAAGATGCTGCTTCTACAGCAATCTATGGGGTTAGAGGAGGTAATGGCGTAGTTTTAGTAACAACTAAACATGGTACGGCTAATCAAACTTATATTTCTTATAATGCCTCCTACACCATGAATACGCGTGAAATAACGCCACAAAGGATGAATGCTTTTGATGCATATACTTTTGCAAATCAGGTGTATGAACAAAAGGGCTTGCCCGCAACTGATCCGAGTTACTACACGCCGGATGAATTAGCCTATTTTAAAACACATTCATACGATTGGTTAAAAGATACATGGAGAAATCCCTGGAATACTGCTCATAATTTATCAGTAAGCGGCGGGGCAAATACAACTAAATACTATGTATCTGCAGGCTATATCAAACAGGAAGGAGCTACATCTAATTCTTTTAACAAATACAATTTATCAGCAAAATTAGATGGCCAGATTTCCAATCGCATAAGCTTTAACCTAAACATTCTAACAGAATGGGATAACGGGGACCGTCCTTTTTGGGCTTATGATTATGGCGACTTTAATTTGTCAAACATCTATAACAGGCTCTTAATGGTAACTCCCGGAAGGCCGTCTTTTATTAATGGCCTTCCTGTTGGTAATTTTGATAACACAAACACCGCTAATCTTGCAAAAGGAAATGGAGGGTATACCAGGCCGACTAATAATAATATTACCCCGACTTTTCAATTAAAATATCAAATTCCGGGAATAGAAGGATTATCTGCTAAAGGTACCTTTGCCTATAATACAACAAATAGTTATACAAAGGCCTGGCGTAATGCGCCTTATGTTTATTATTTTCAAACAGCCGGAACTAATAACCATATTGTTACTGATAAATTGGATTATAATCGGTCGGGCGGATATAAAATATTGGATCAGGCTCAGATTTCAGGAATTGGAGCACCTACAGAATTGCAGGAATCCTACAGTCAATCCTCCAATTATCAACTTGATTTAATGCTTAACTATGATCGTTCATTCGGGCTGCATAATATTACCGCTTTTGCAGGATATGAGCAATCAGCATACCGTGGGCATTATTCAACTATCTGGGATGATAATTATAGTAATCCTGATTATCAGCAAATTAACGGAGGCTCTTCACAAAGCACTGATTGGTACATCAGGGGAGATGAAAATCAACCAACAGGATTTGCTTCTTACCTCGGAAGAATAGATTATAATTATGCTTCAAAATATATGATTGGCTTTACCTTTAGGGCAGATGGTTCATATGTTTTTCCGGCCAATAAAAGATGGGGGTATTTTCCGGCTGTTTCAGCAGCATGGAATATCTCTAAAGAATCTTTCTTTTCTAATTATGCACGCTATGTTGATTTCCTGAAACTGCGCTTTTCATACGGTATAACCGGCACAGACAACACGGCTCCATGGCAATGGCAACAAACCTATAATTTTAATTCAAATTCAGGGATCTATCTTGGATCTTCACTTCCTATATCTACAACACTGGGTTCCACAATTAACCCCAATATTACCTGGGAAAAGAATAAGAATTATAACCTGGGGATGGATTTCGGAATACTCAAGAAATTGCTTACTGGTTCGGTAGATTTATGGTACAAAAAAACCACCGATATCCTTGGTGCGCGTTCAGCCTCAGTTCCCAGCACGGTTGGAGCAAGTTTGCCGGCAGTTAATTATGGAATTGCATCAGCAAAAGGTATTGAACTATCTGTTAGTCACGAAAGGCATATAAAAGATTTTTTCTATCGTGTGTCAGCTAACTGGGCATATTCAGGAAATAAATATCTGAAGGTTGACCAGGCTGCATCGGTTCGTGACTACCAAAATTTGATAGGACAACCATTGAGTGGGTCAATTAATAATGTTCCAACTAGTGGAGTTATATGGGGTTATGTATCCGAAGGGATTATCAGAACGCAGCAGGATGTGGATAATATTTTAAGGGCTAATGGCCCCAATTTCACCATATTCGGTAGTAAACCACAGCCTGGAATGCTGATGTATAAAGATGTCCGGGGCCCGTTAGGTACAGATACCCCCGATGGGAAAATTGATGGGAACGACATACAAGTTATTTCAAAAAATGGAATACCACGTGTTAACTATGGATTCAACTTCACATTGGGATGGAAAGGGGTTAACCTCAGCGCTATATTCTCAGGCTTAGGGCGTTACGACATTATGCCTACAGATGTCTATTACAGGCGGCCTTTACCAGGCAACGATAATTTGACCATTTGGAAAAACGCGTGGACACCTCAAACCGCAGCCACAGCCACAATGCCAAGTGCAATTATGAATGATTGGCAGGGTACGGATAATAGCCAGGAAAGCTCGACTTTTTGGTTGAAAAACGGTGCATTTCTGAGGTTAAAATCGCTTATAGTTGATTATAGTTTACCATCAAAATGGTTGCAGAACTCAACAGTTAAAGCTGTTAAATTCTATTTCAGCGGCGAGAATCTGCATGAATGGAACCATACTAAAGACTGGGATCCGGAACTGGGGGGCGATTTTAGAACGTACCCGATATTAAAGGGATTCACTTTTGGATTAAATGCGACATTTTAAAAAAATTAAAATATTACAGTATGAAAATTAAATTCAATAAATCATTGGTTTTATTGGGATTGATTGTGCTTTCAATGTCTTGTAAAAAAGTATTTGATGTTAATCATCCCGGAGGCCCGATTACACCTGAGCAGGAGTGGGGAAATCCTGATTTTATAAAAGGATACGTAACAAATTTTTATAATATCCTGCCTTCATGGAATCGGAACGAGGAAATTTCTGCAGAGGCATTTTCTGGTGGGTCAGGAGGGAATGCCCTTAATTTCTTTCTTACAGGCAAATATACAACTCAAAGCGGGTACCCTGACAGAGTTTGGGATTGGGCATCATTACGCGGTATTAATAATTTTTTTGCCAATATTGATAAAAGTAAATCGGTTTTGTCTGATGCTGATTACAAAAGTTTGAAAGGGCAGGCATACTTTTTTCGGGCTTATTTGTATTATAGAATGGTGAAAGTATTAGGCGGCGTTCCTATTATTACCGTTGTTCAGGATCCAACGGCCGATATTAACACCTTATTGGTGAAGAGAAATACCTCTCTTGAATGCTTTGATTTTATCAATAAACAATTAGATAGCGCCATTAATTTACTTCCGGTTTCTTATGATGCAGATAATACCGGTAGGGTTACCAAAGGTGCTGCAATGGCAGTTAAAGGCGAAGCGCTGTTATTAAAAGCCAGCCCATTATTTTGCAAATCACCAAACACCGGCTATTGGAACGATGCATATACGGCGCTGGCTTCCGCTAAAACTGAGCTGGATGCTGATGGATATGGTTTATATACGGATAATACCGCAAAAACTAACGAAAATATGTGGTATGATAAAGCCGGAGCTGCTAAGGAAATGATCTTAAGCGTACGTTTTCACTATCCCGAAAAAACCAATGGCTTTCAACAAGGGCAAAGACCGCTGACAGAAACTTCAGGTGCAGCTGGGTCTTGCGACCCTACCTGGGAAATGGTAAAAGAATATCCTATGAAAAATGGGCTTGATATTTCAGATCCAAATTCAGGGTACGATCCTACAGAATTCTGGAAGAATAGGGATCCGCGTTTTTATACGGCTATTGTTTATAATGGAGCAAGGTATGATTTTGCTGATATAACACCCCGTGTTCAATGGATCTTTAACGGAATTGCAGGTGATGATGCGTACAAGGCTACTGCTAATTATAATATTACCGGATTTTATTGCAGAAAAGGCATAGATACCACATTAGGAGCAGTAGGATGGAGCCATCAGGCTTTTGATTGGCCTATTATCAGGTATGCTGAGGTTTTGTTAAACCTTGCCGAAGCTGCAAACGAAACAGGCCATTCAGGCGACGCCAAAAACTACATCGTTCAAATTCGTAAAAGGGCGCATATTGATCTTGGTTCAGGTAATTATGGGTTAGCAACGTCTGTTGGCGCAGATTACCAAAGCACATTGAATGCCGTTATGAAAGAAAGAGAAATAGAATTTGCCTTTGAAGGGAAACGATTCTGGGATTTGCGGAGAAGACGGATGTTTAGTGTGTTGAACAGTTTTGGTACGCTGCATGCTTACGGTCCCTATTTAAACAGGACGGCAGCATCGACCCAATATGGTGTTGATATTACCCAAAGTAACAGCGGAATAGCATTCCAGCTTTCTAATATTATAGTAAACTCGCCTGCTTCGTTTGATCGTAATAGCTTTCTAAAAGCAATAACTAATTTTGTATATGAGCCGATAGACCTAAGTGCAACTAATCAGATTCAAATCCCTGATTCTTATTACTTCGGCCCTATTGATCCGCAATACATATTACAGAATAAAAACTTACAACAAAATGTGGGTTGGGACAATGGTTCTTTTAACCCTGTAATTCAATAATTGTACAAAAAATTAGGATCCCCAAAATGCTAATTAACAATTAAAAAGAATGCCCGGAGCAGCTTATGATTATATAAGACCTGTTCCGGGTATTTTATATTTTATTGTATTAAGTTTAAGTATGTTGAAATTACTAAGTTGAATTAGTATGTCCAATATCACTCAATAACCAGGTAAAAACATATACTTTAAGAAGGGAACAACTCCTTTATTTGTATACCCATTTTCAGCGTTAGTCTGAATTAAAAAAAAAGAAAATACGAGTCATGCAGCAGTTTTGTTTTATGACCTATAATTACATTTTTTCAAATGAATAATCCACTCAAAAAAACAAATCAGATTTATCGCTTTTGGATAGTCTCTGCCATTTTACTTTTTTTATATCATCCGCTTTTTGCGCAGAACTATACACTTAGTACCAGGTATGTAACTATCGGTATCAGTAAAAGCGGCTATATTAAAAGCATTAAGGATAAAGTATCTAAAAAAGAATATTGCCCGCGCGGTGATTCATCAGCATTACTTAGCTTGTATAAAAACAAAACTTATATTTTGCCCAGGTATGCTGCTTTCAATACTGCCAATAAACAGATTCTATTGCATTACCCCAATGGCTCAGTTGCTGTGGTTAAGGCGGAACAAAAATCTACCTATTTGCGTTTTCAGTTAATATCACTTACTAATCGTAATGGGGTCGACAATGTAGTTTGGGGGCCTTATAAAACCAATATTTCAAAAACAATTGGTGACATTATTGGAGTAGTAAGGAGCGATGATTTTGCTATCGGAATGCTTGGATTGAACGATAACACAACAGGCGGGCCTCCTTTAGACGGCGATATGTCTTTCCTGTATTATTTTATTCATTCACCCGACCCTAAGAAATATCCATTACCACCCAATCTTAAAGAAGGGCAAAATTTCAGCATAGGTGGCGACGGAATTAATGATGTGGCTTTTTATTCACATCCGGAAGAATATTATCGGATGAACTATGGAAATGGGGCCACACTGGAACCGGCTTTTGGGTCAACAATATGTATGCATTCAAGAGACCGCAGAAAGGAACAGATGATCCGCTTCCCTGTTTTACCTGACAACCTGGATGGTAAAGCTAATTCGGCCCGTTATCAGTTAGTTACGCCAACAAATGCGGACTTTATGGGATCAGCAATCGCATTATATGCCTGTCCTGATTCGCTAGGTTTAAATACAATTGAAAAAATTGTACTCGCCGAAGGTCTGCCGCATCCGGAAATAGACGGGAAGTGGATTAAGGATCCCAAAGCATACCGCCCTGATATTGCCTGGTGGGGTGGTCATGATAGCCTGATCAACTATGCCAGCAGGCTTGGGATCAAATCTGTACAGGATGAGGGTTGGGGCGAATATTATCCAAACCCCGCTAATCGCTGGACTAACAAGAAAATCAGTTTCAATGGATCTAATGTCATGAGTATACCTGAGTACGGAGCGCTGATGAAAAAAAATGGAATCCGGTATGGTTTGCATACCCTTTGTGAGTTTTTACAGCCCGATAATAATAGTGACGTAGCGCCTGTTCCCAGTGATAGCCTTGCTATTATGCAACGTACTAATATTACGAAAGAGATCTCTGAGCATGACACGATTATTACTGTGGTTGATAAGGCTTATTTTAATGAGTTTGGTGGATGGGAAGGCAATCATACCAATGTTTTAAAAATTGGCAAAGAATTAATAGAGTACAATGGTATTACTACCTCAAAACCGTACACTTTTTTGCATGTGAAAAGAGGCTTATATGGTACTAAAAAAGGATCTTTCAAAAAAGGAACAACCATTGTAAAACTACAACCCAATTGTTACCGTGGTTTTGCGCCTGATATGAATCTACAGGATGTATATGCAAACTATTATGGCAAATGGCTGACCGAAGGCGGAATGGATTATATAGACTTTGATGGATTGGAAAGCTGTATGTACCAGGGACAGGGCCAATATTCTTATAAACGTTTTTTTAGAAAGTTGTTCGATAGCTACCAACAAAATGGGGGTAAATACCTGCGCGTTATGGGTAGTGCTGTAGGCGAGGGTAACTGGCATTATATGAGTGTTTGCAATGTTGGAGGAGGAGATAATATGTTTAACCCTGTGCTCAATAAATGGGGAATAGAGGGCAAGGATATGCGTTATGTATTTCAAAGCAGTTATTTGCCGGCTACGTTTGGTATTATAAGTTTAAACAGCGACTGGAGCTTGCATGATGCTGAAAACCTTCAGGCTAAATCTATAGGTTGGGATGCTACCTATATGTTGGGGCTTAGCCAGCAATCAGTAGAAAACTGTGCCGAAAAAGAGGCAATCTTTAACGCTTACCGAACCTGGGAAAATGCACGCGCTGCAGATGTATTTACGAAAGTAAATAAAGAGAAATTAAAAGATTTGAATTACAAATTTCACCTGGAACAAACTGGTGAAAAGTCATTTATCCTGTATTCGGTACAAGAAAATCGCTTTGCTAATCAGCCATATACCTCCGAAACAAAGCCGTTCCAACTGAATAATGAATTTGCCGCTCAGTCACCGGAGTTGGCTATTCGCATTTATGCGCCTAAGGATGTACAGGCTGACGGAGTTAAAATAAATCTGCAAAATGGGATCGAACTGGTGATTGATAAAAAGCTTTCTAACGGTCAGTTTATTATATATAAAAACGGGACGCTTTATACCGCGGACAAAAACAGAAAAAAACTTGAAGAAATACCAGTTGTAAAGCCAATGATTTTGCCAAATGGTAAATCTCAAATCCAGGTTAGTGCATTACATAGTGGTAATGACAATATAAAGTTTGAATTAGTTGTTTCCATGATTGGAAAAGGAGAGAAAATTTAAAATGATCCTGAATAAAAGAAAATATGCTTTGGCATTTATTATTTGTGCCTCTACCTTGCAACAGGTAAATGCACAGGTAAGTCAAACTTCGTTGGCGCAAGCCCTGTTAAAACAGTTGCATGGTTGTATGCACGTAAGTGTAATTCAATACAAAGGTACCAGGCAAATCAATAAATATGAATTTAAGCAAAACCATTTGCAAACAGATAGTGCTCAATGGCAAATACTATTAAATGAGCGCACAGTAGTAAACCATGAAGTAATAGACATTAATGCAGATTTTATACTGAAAGAAGGGAGAGCATATTCTACTGCGCCGGCTGTTTCGTTTGATTTCAGCGAATGGAGTAGAAAGAACTATGTTATGGTGCCTGCAAGCATGTACAATGGTAACAGGTATCACTCCATTGGAGACGGCTATAATCCAGCGTACCCCAAAGACATGTATTACAACCCTGGTGTACCTCTAACCATTTCAAACAATCCACGGCTTTCAGTTGAAACGGATAAGTCTTCGCTGGTTGAGTTACAAACAGGTAATGCCGCTACACCTGCAATGTGTTTTTTTTCACCCGCTGAAAACAAAGGCTTTATCGTGCTTACCACACAGCAAACAAAATTTGGCAACAGCGGATTAACCATTGCTGAAAACGCAAAACAGGATAGTTGCAACTTTACTATCTCAGCGCCTGCTGTTCGGAAGTTGGCGGCGGGCTTTGGAGACTTCCACAATAGTGGCGATCAGGCGCCAAACTGGAAGTCAGGGGATAAAATGACCTTACACTTGAGATTATATGTGTTTGATGCTAAAAGCATCCCCGACCTGCTAAAAAAATTCATGCGGGTACGCAAAGATTTAACAGGACCTAATCATCCCCGCAATCAGCTACCCATGAGTCAATTGCTGGCTGCTGGAACTTCTATTTGCAGTAACAATTTTATAAAAGTTCCGGCGGGAAGTTATTACAAACCTGAAAACAATGATGATTTTCAGCTAGGGTGGGTTAGCGGTATGATGAATAGCTACCCCATGCTTGCCCTTAACAACGAAACCGAGCGTAACCGGGTAGCTGCAGAACTCGATTTTGTAGTGAGTAAGCTGCAAGGGAAAAGCGGGTATTTTTATGGTGGCATAAAGGCTAACGGCGAACTGCTCCCGGAAAAAATGCATCCCGATTTTCCGGCTATGCAGGCTATGGTTCGCAAAAATTGCGATGCATTGCTTTGGATGATGAAGCACTTAATGCTTTTTAAGGCGCAAAGTTATGGTAATATGATAAAACCCGAATGGGAAACTGCCGCAAAGAAACTGGCAGCAGCTTTTGCCTGGACTTGGCATCAGCATGGCGATTTTGGCCAGTACATTGTACCTGAAACCGGAGAGATTGCCGTATTTAATTCAACAGCAGGTGCTATCGCTCCGGCAGGGTTAGCCATTGCTTCCGATTATTTTAAACAGCCGGGATGGTTACAAGTTGCCAAAGATGCAGCCAATTTCTACTATAGACGGGATGTAGTTAAGCAGGGGCTTACCGGTGGCGATTGTGGCGATATATCGATGGACGCTAATTCGGAATCTGCTTTTGGTTTTCTGGAATCATTGATGGCATTGTATTATTATACGATTATACGGCTGATAAGGCCTGGTTGCAAAAGGCGGAAGTACAGGCTGCTCTTTGTTCAACCTGGACTCTTTCTTACGATCCTGTGTTTCCACCAAATAGCCAGATTGGAAAACTTGGGTGTAATATGGCGGGTGCTGTATGGGCGAGTATTCAGAATAAACATGCTGCTCCCGGCATTTGCACTTCGTCAGGTGATTATATCTTTAAGCTCTATCGGGCTACCGGAAATATGCTTTATGCGGCTTTGATACGGGATATTCAGCATGCGCAGGCCGAAGCGGTCAATATGCCCCCCAATCATATTACGACAAACAATTTGGTGGGTTCATCGATGGAGCGGATTCAGCCCAGTGATGCAGAGGGTAGGGGTAGCGTTGGTAATTTTATTAATACCCGAAATTCCTGGACAGAAACCAATGGAATGCTGATGGCGTTAGAGTTGCCGGGTATTTACCTGCAAACAGATAAGGGTAAAATTTATGTTTATGACGCTGTTGAATCCAGGATACTAAGGCGAACCAAAGAGGGGCTTGTTATCTCAATTACAAACCCGACCAGGTATGATGCGAATATTTCAGTTTTTGCCGAAACCATAGCGGATTCTAAAAAGCCGCTGGGTTACACCGCATTTCTAAAGTGGCCAAAAGTTGAAGTTAAAGAAGGAATGACCCGGTTATTCCTCATTAACAATGATGGGAAGTCTATTAAATCCTTATAAAATAAAGTAAAATGAAATATCTGATTTTTAATAATTGATCGTTAACCGGCTATTTATCGCTTCTCAAAAAGCTCTTTTGATAGCTTAAAGGAGTTTTTCCTTTTATCTGTTTAAAATACTTATGGAAACTGGAAAAGTTATTAAAACCACTCTCATCACAGATCTCTTTTATGTTTAATTTGTTTGCGATAAGAAGCTTACATGCATGGCCTATGCGTATTTCATTTATAAACCGGGAATAGGTTTTCCGACTCCTTGACTTAAAGAACTTGCAAAATGAATTAGGGCTGATATTAGCGATTTTAGCTATCTCATCCAATGATATATGCTTTTTAAAGTTGGCGATAGAGTAATTATAAATAGAGTTGATCCGATCTTTTTCCGACTCCTGGAAATTGTTCTGAAAACCAATGGAAGCCAGCAGATTGCTTTCCTGGCATTCGCTGATAGCTGTTAATACTTCCATCAGCAAGATGATTTTACGGGAGCCCTCGGCACAAATGATTTTTTCTATCAGGCACCCAATATTTTCACCAGACTGCCTGCAGATATGAAGGCCTCTTCTTGATCTTTCGAGTGTTGTCCTGATCGACTGGTTTTCAGGCAAATTGAGAAACAAGTCACCCCAAAAGTTTTCATTAAAATGTATAACACTTACATCAGCAGTCATATCAGGGTGCTTTTGGAAAAAGCAATCGTCAAACTGCCAGTAATGAGGCAGGTTAGTACCTACCAATACAATATCACCCATCAGAAACGGGCTAATGCTATCGCCAATAAATTGTGTGCCCTTACCTTTTTTAAAATAAACAAGTTCAACTTCCGGATGATAATGCCAGCGGTTATTTACATCAGGCATATTATCCTGTCTCGCACTGAATGAATCTACCAGGTCTTTAGAGACTTTTAATAACTGAGGTTTCATAATGAAATAATTGGTAGTTTGAAAATAGTAAAAATTCAACGTAATAACCCAAAGTTGTTTATTTTTAATTGATAAGTTCCAATATCGCTTAATAATTGGATAAAAACATAAAACTTTAGGTTTTTAATAACTCCTTTATTTGTATACCAGTTTTTCAGGGTTAACCTGGATCTAAAAACCTAAAGTTCATGCCAAAAAGTAAATACCTTTTACCTTTACTACTAGTTACCTCCTTGTTTTTTCTTTGGGGATTTGCCTATGGTTTACTGGATGTTTTGAACAAACATTTCCAGGAGACCCTGAATATCACCAAAACAAGATCGACTCTATTACAGGGCGCGTATTTTGGCGCCTATTTTTTGATTGCATTACCTGCCGGATTATTCATGAAGAAGTATGGCTATAAAAAAGGTATCATATTGGGCTTGTTTCTGTATGCTACGGGTGCTTTTCTGTTTTATCCGGCTGCGCAACAGTTAAGTTTCAATTTCTTTTTGCTGGCATTGTTCATCCTTGCTTCAGGTTTGGCCTGCCTTGAAACAGCGGCCAATCCCTATATAACCGTATTGGGCAACCCCGAAACTTCCGAGTCGAGGTTGAATCTTGCACAGTGTTTTAACGGTGTTGGTTCATTCCTGGGACCCATTATTGCAGCTTATCTGTTTTTTGGAGGCACTAAAAGCACATCAGGCGGCAACCTTGATTCAGTTAAGATAATTTATGTTATTATTGGTATAGTGGTATTGATTATTGCCGGCTTATTTATGCGGACTACCCTGCCGGAGATAAATGAAAGCGAAATAGTTTCTTCTGTTGCCCTTGATAAAAAACCATTGTTCAGCCACAATAATTTCACATTTGGGGTTGTTACGCAATTTTTTTATGTTGCTGCCCAGGTAGGTATTGCCGCTTTCTTTATAAATTACTGCACAGAAAGCGGCGTAGGGATCCATAACGGCAAAGCATCCGCCTTACTTTCAATCGGGCTTATATTATTTACTGCCGGCCGCTTTATAGGCACCGCATTAATGCGGATACTTGCGCCCAATAAATTACTCACTGCCTATGCCCTGATAAATGTGTTGCTGTGTGCTATTGTGATATGGAATAATCAATGGATCTCGGTTTATGCTTTAATGGCTATTTTCTTTTTCGAATCGATCATGTTTCCCACCATTTTTGCATTGGGGATAAAAGATCTGGGGCATCATACTAAAAAAGCATCGTCATTTATCATCATGTCAATAGTTGGCGGGGCTTTGGTACCGGTTGCTATGGGAATGCTGGCAGATAAGTACAGTACCTCTACTTCTTATATTATCCCAATGGTTTGCTTTTTGATAGTGGCCTGGTATGGTTGGAAAGGCTACCGGGTAAAAAACGGGAACAGTTCATCTGCAGTAAAGGTTGAATTCAGACATTAACAATCTCAGCACTGATGATTAAAGTTTTAAATTTCAGCAATAAGGGTATTTTGTACCATTTAAATGATTGATTAAACAAGTTAGATTCAATATGGATTTACAACTTCAAAATAAAATAATTATAGTAACCGGCGGGGCCAGGGGAATCGGAAAGGGTATCGCTACTCTCCTTGCCAGGGAAGGAGCCACGGCCGTTATTGTTAGCCGGACTGAGGCTGAAAGCCTTGAAACTGTTAAAGAAATAGAAATGTTTGGCGGCAAAGCTTTCCAGGTTGAAGCAGATCTTATTAGTCCGGATGCTTGCGAGCGGGCTGTTAATGAAGTTATACTTAAATTTGGCCGGATAGATGGTTTGGTTAACAATGCCGGAGAAAATGATGGTGTTGGCCTGCAAAGCGGCAATTATGAAAAATTTATGCTATCGCTGCATAAAAATTTGGTTCATTATTACATGGTGACGCATTTTGCATTACCCGAATTGATAAAATCAAGAGGTAGTATCCTGAATATCAGTTCAAAAACTGCTGATACCGGGCAAGGTGGAACTTCAGCTTATGCGGCAGCTAATGGCGGCCGGAATGCTTTAACCAGGGAGTGGGCTGTGGAGCTGCTTCCCCACGGTATCCGGGTAAATGCTATCGCTGTAGCTGAATGCTGGACGCCTTTATATGAACGCTGGATCAAAACTGTGGCAAACCCGGAGGAAAAATTGGAAACAATATGTAATCATATTCCCCTGGGCAAAAGAATGACTACAGTTGAGGAGATTGCTAATACGGCTGCCTTCCTTTTATCCCCGGTATCAAGTCATACTACCGGGCAGGTTATTTACGTGGATGGAGGGTATGTACATCTGGACAGGGCTTTATCATAATACTAAATTGAAGACAAGATATGAGAGTTGGTTTATTTATCCCTTGTTATATCGACCAGTTTTATCCGCAGGTGGCTATAGCTACGCTGCAATTGCTCGAAAAATTGGGCTGTAACGTTTCTTTCCCATTACAGCAAACCTGCTGTGGCCAGCCTATGGCCAACAGTGGCTTTGCCGGTTTAAGTAAAGGATGTGACAAAAATTTTGTTAAAAATTTTTCAGGTTTTGATTATGTTGTGGCGCCTTCCGGAAGTTGTGTGCTGCATATAAAAGAACATTTGGAAGATCAGGGACACCCAAAGGAAGCAGAACGGATCCGCAATAACGTTTATGAGCTAACCGAATTCTTAACAGATATACTAAAGGTGCAGCACATCAATGCCAGTTTTCCGCACAGTGTTGGTTTTCACAACAGTTGCCATGGGCAAAGAGGTTTGCATCTGTCTTCTATGACGGAAACAATGCTGCCGGCTTTTTCCAAGCCAGAGCAATTGCTGAACATGGTGAAGGGAATTCAGTTGAGCAATCCGGAACGGCGTGATGAATGTTGTGGATTTGGGGGGACTTTTTGCGTGTTCGAAGAAGCCGTAAGTGTGAAAATGGGAAAAGACAGGATAAAAGAACACGAAGTGAATGCGGTGGAGTATATTACTGGTGGAGATGTGAGTTGTTTAATGCACCTGGAGGGAATATTGAAACGCAAGGGGAGTAGCGTAAAGACCATTCATATTGCGGAGATCTTGAATAGCGAATTATAAATACTGAAAATAAGAGACGTACATAAAGGAAAAAATTGTGATGGCAAAACATGCTGCTTTATCAGAAAAATTTATTGCCGACGAGCCACGAACAGACTGGCACGATGAAACCTTATGGTTTGTGCGGCAAAAAAGAGATAAGGCGGCGCATGGCTTGCCGGGCTGGGAGCAATTACGGGAGTTGGCGTCTCAAATAAAAAATCATACGCTTTCTAACCTTGAAAAATATTTAAGGCAGTTTGAACAACAGGCAAAAGCTAACGGCATAACTGTTCATTGGGCAGCCGATGGTGACGAGCACAACAAAATTATTCATGACATTATTCGCAAACACAATATTGAAAAAATTGTGAAGAGCAAAAGTATGCTCACAGAGGAATGCCATTTGAATGAATACCTGCTGCACCAGGGAATTGAAGTGGTGGATACTGATTTAGGTGAACGGATTGTACAGTTTAGGAAAGAACCGCCCAGCCATATTGTGTTACCTGCTATTCACTTAAAAAAACAGGATGTTAGCGAAACCTTTCACAAATACCTGCAAACCGAGAAAGGTAATAACGACCCGCAATATTTAACAGAAGCTGCCAGGCAGCATTTGCGTGATAAATTCATTCAGTCGGAGCTGGCTATAACAGGGGTTAACTTCGCCGTTGCTGAAACAGGTGGCTTTGTGGTTTGCACCAATGAAGGCAATGCTGATATGGGTGCGCATACCGCAGCTGTGCATATTGCCTGTATGGGGTTTGAAAAAATTATTCCGAAAGCCGAGCATCTTGCCGTGTTTTTGCGATTACTGGCCCGAAGTGCAACCGGGCAAGCCATCACTACATATTCCAGCCATTTTCTTAAAGCAAGACGCGGACAGGAGATGCATATTGTGATTGTAGACAATGGCCGCAGCAAACAGTTAGGCAGAAAAGACTTTCGAAATTCATTGAAGTGTATCCGTTGCGCGGCTTGTTTTAATACCTGCCCGGTTTACAGGCGTAGTGGAGGGCACAGTTACCATACGGCAGTGGCAGGGCCTCTTGGCTCTATTATCAACCCGAACATGGATATGAAAGCCAATGCTGATTTGCCATTTGCATCTACCTTATGTGGAAGTTGCAGCAATGTGTGTCCGGTTAAAATTGATATACACGAACAGTTATGGAAATGGAGGCAGGTGGTTGTAGCGGAAGGTTATGTGGATGCAAGCAAAAAAACAGGCATGAGAGGGATGGCTTATATATTGGCAAAACCAGGCATGTACCGCTTTGCAGGAAAAATGGGCAGATGGGTAATGCGGACATTTCCTTTTATGATAAACAATAAATTAAATGCCTGGTACAAGCAACGCGAAATGCCGGAAGTTCCCAAACAATCATTCAGAGATTGGTATCTGAAAAACAGGGGGAAATAACAGGCAATAACTGTAGCAGATATAAAGCATGAATGCAAGAGAAAAAATATTGAATGCCATAGCCGCCAATCAGCCCGAGGCGGTGCCGTTACCGGTGATAGATAAGGACACGGTGATTAGTTATAACGATGTTGGTATGCAATTTAATACCATGCTCGAAAGTATTGGTGGCAAAGCAGTGTGCATTCAGGACCTCCAGGTATTAAAAGAAAGCGTAAACGCTGATAAAGCAACTGGAAAATTTATTGTCAATACCATAGAGGCATTGGGCGAAGTGGATGAATATGTTTCTTCATTATCAGCAGCGCAACTGGAAAAACTGGAAAAGGCTTATATAAAAGGAACTGTCGGCGTGGCTGAAAACGGTGCAGTATGGATATACGAAAGCCAGATGCTAAACAGGCTGGTGCCATTTATTTGTCAGCACCTGGTATTAGTGATTGATAAAAAAGATATTGTGCCAACTATGCATCACGCTTATGCAAAAATTGATACTGCACAGGAAGGATTTGGCGTATTCATAGCCGGGCCTTCCAAAACGGCGGATATCGAACAGTCGCTGGTGATTGGAGCGCATGGAGCAAGAAGCGCAACTGTTTACATTATTGAATAAATGGACGGCGGTTTATTTAAAAAGTCTATTTAAAGTATGGGAAACTCTAACCAAATGGAAAAACTTATTTTATTACATGTACTGGATAATGTACTTATCGTCCGTAAATCAATTGAAGCGGGCGAACAGGTTGTAATTAATGGCAATTTATTGCTTTTTAAAAAGGGAATAGAGGTGGGCCATAAAGTGGCAGCCAGGGATATCCAGCAGGGCGAACAGATTATTAAGTACGGCATCTCTATTGGTTCTGCCACTGAAAATATTTCGGTTGGAACTCACATACACCTGCACAATATGAAAAGCGACTATTTACCCACTTATACACTCGAAAAAGAATTTGGTAATGACAAATAACTCAACGTTCAAAGGATATCAGCGCCAGGATGGGCGCAAAGGCATACGTAATGTAATAGCCGTAGTGTACCTGGTGGAATGCGCTCACCATGTGGCCAGGGAAATCAGTTCTTCTTTCGGCGGGCAAGTCCATTTAATCGGGTTTCCGGGATGCTACCCCAATCAATATGCTGATAGGATAATGAATTCCATTTGTACCCACCCCAATGTTGGCGCCGTATTGCTGGTATCGCTGGGTTGCGAAAGTTTTAACAGAAACAGACTAAAAGATAACATTGAAAAATCAGGTCGCCCTGTTCATTTGATAGGTATTCAAAAAACAGGGGGCACCCGCAAAACAATTGATGAAGGAAAAAGATGGGTAAGTGAAACGGTGGAAAAAATTAAATCAGTTCCGCAGGTTGATATGGGACTCCATGAACTATCAATCGGCACCATTTGCGGGGGCAGTGATGCTACCAGCGGTATTAGCGCCAACCCTGCGGTAGGACGGGCCTTTGATACACTTGTAGCCAAAGGAGCCGTATGCATATTTGAAGAAACGGGTGAAATGATAGGGCTGGAAAATATGATGAGCACACGGGCCAGGACCCCTGCATTGGCCGGAGAGTTGCAAAAATCTGTTGAAAAAGCGGCCATCTATTATTCCAAAATGGGGCACGGTAGTTTTGCCCCCGGTAACGCGGACGGTGGTCTGACTACCATCGAAGAGAAATCAATGGGAGCTTATTCCAAAAGTGGAAATTCGCTTATTACAGGTTTAATAAAACCTGGCGATATACCCGCGCAGGGCGGTTTGTACCTGATGGATGTTGTGCCTGATGGTGAACCCGTATTTGGTTTTCCTAACATCAATGATAACGCGGAGATTGTGGAAATGATAGCCAGCGGATCTCACCTCATTTTATTTACCACCGGAAGAGGCTCAGTAGTTGGTTCTGCCATCTCGCCGGTAATTAAGATCTGTGCTAACCCTGAAACTTACAATAGGTTGAGCGATGATATGGATATTAATGCAGGTAAAATATTAAATGGAAATGCTACGCTTGATGAAGTAGGAGATGAAATTGTAAATAAAGTTATTTGGGTAGCAAAAGGCGGGCAAAGTTGTTCAGAAGAGCTGGGGCACCAGGAATTTATTTTAACCTATAAAAAATTTGAACCTATTGGGCCTTCTTGTCTGCCCGGATTTTAATAGAAAAGAAATTTTTCAATGATTTTAAAATATGAACAAGATCAAGTTAAGTTGTTTCTTACTTTTCTGTTGTATTGGTGTTTCTGCCCAAAAAAAGATCTCTGGGATAGATCAGCCCGGAGGATATAAAAATAGCTGGACGAAGCCGCCATCCCATATCCCAAATGATGTTTCGATTGATGCTCCCTTAATGGGGAATGGCGATGTAACAATGAGTGTGGGTTACAAAGGAGACTGTTTGCGCTATTACTTATCTAAAAATGATTTTTGGCGGTTACGATCACAAGCGGATGGCTTATCAGGCCCAAGAATGGTAGGTTTTGTTGATATAAAAATTGAAGATTTTAGTGATGCGGCCTTTACTGCCGAGCAAAAGATCAGCAACGGCATTACCACTTGCTTATTGAATAAAAACAATCAAAAGATAGAAACGAAATCGTGGGTATCGGCAACGGACAACCTGGTTTTTATTGAATTGAGCGCGATAGATAAAGCGGCAAAAGTTTCTATTAATTTAACTGCACCTGAAAACAAATATGCGAAATTGAAAACAGGAAAAGCAGGCGATACTTATTGGCTCACCCGTGCTTTTGCTGATAGTGTAGATATCAAAACTGAAGTAGCAGTAGCTTTAAAAACTATTAATTATACAGGCGATACCGTTGTAATACAACCAGGCAAAAAATTGATTATTGCTCTCGCAATTGAAAGCAAGTTTAAAAAGCCAGAACCATTGGAATACGTATTGGGCCGAATAAAAAGACTCAATAAAAACGCTATTGAAACAACAATGCAACAGCATAATAAATGGTGGCAAACCTATTGGGATAAATCTTCCGTAACTGTTGAAGACACTGTTTTGATGAAAGCCTACTACCAGGGACTTTATACAATGGCGTCTTGTAGCCGTGATAAAAGATTTCCTCCGGGAATATTTGGCTGGACTACTACTGACAATCCCATGTGGAATGGCGACTATCATTTAAATTATAATTTTCAGGCACCGTTTTACGGGCTGTTTGCAGCCAATCGCGTGGCGCAGGGAGAACCGCATGATGCTCCGTTAATTGATTTTATACCGAGAGGTGAATGGTATGCAAAAAATGTAACCAATACACGAGGTATTTTATATCCTGTAGGGATTGGCCCATTAGGAATTGAAGTAACCAGGAACTTTGCAGTGGGGGGCTATCAAAAAAAAGGAGATATTGAACAGGAGGGTCTGTTTTACGGGCAACGTTCTAATGCATCCTATGGATTGATAAACATGGCCCAGCATTGGCGCTGCACCTATGACATAGCATATGGTAAAAAGATTTATCCTTATGCTTTGGCAATTGCCAATTTCTGGGAGGATTACTTAAAGTTTGAAAATGGCCGATATGTTATTTACGGAGATGCAATTCATGAAGGTTCCGGAAAGGATAAAAATCCGGTTTTATCGCTTGGGCTCATTCGTAATGCATTAGACCTGATCATTGATTTGAGCTCTACTTTGAAAGTAGATGAAAACAGGCAGGCAAAATGGAAGGATATTTTAAGTAAACTCAGTGATTTCCCGGTTCAAATACGAAATGGCAAAAAAGTGTTCCGTTATACCGAAGAAGGTGTTGATTGGTGGGATGGCAACGGCTTAGGCATTCAACAAATTTATCCGGCCAATGCCATTACGCTTGACAGCAAAGAGGAATTGCTAACAGTAGCCCGCAATACCATTGACGAAATGCAGCGCTGGCAGGATACAAATACCAGTAATAGTTTTTTTGTGGCTGGTATCCGGGTTGGTTATGATCCATCCGTTATCATTAATGAGTTACATAAATATGCTTTACATATCTATCCCAATGGCTTTCAATTAAACAATCCGCATGGTATAGAAAACAGTTGTACGGTGGCCAATGCACTAAACGAAATGCTTTGCATGAGCGCAGGTAATGTTATCCGGTTGTTCAGTGTTTTCCCCAAAAATCAAAATGCAAGTTTTAAAAATATCAGAACCTGGGGTGCATTTTTGGTTTCAGCACGATTAACAAATGGGGTGGTTTCAGATGTTAAAATAGTAAGTGAAAAAGGGATGCCTTGTACCTTTGCTAATCCCTGGCCCGGAAAGGCCATCCGCATAGTCCGTAACGGAAAAAATGCTGAATTCGCAAGAGGTTCCCGTTTTACGATCAAAACTATAGCCAATGAAGTCATCGGATTCAAACCTGAATAAACAAATTTAGGTGCTTAACGGTAAGCTAACGTTTTTCCTGCATGTCTACTTCTCCCTACTTTAAGCAGGTTTTGATTAGCAATTTCCAATAGTGCTTAATAGTTGGGTAAAAACGTAAAACTTTAAGCCTTTGACATTTCTTTCATTTGTATACCAATTTTCAGTGCCAGGCCGACTTTAAAAGCCCAAATTGCAGTTTTGTTTTAAGTCACAAAATGGAGATCTTACAATAAACAATACTTTTCGCTATTGAAGGCTTTGAGGTGTAAATTAATGCGGTAAAAATTAATATTTAAAACTCAGGTTTAAAACAGATTCTAAAACAATGAACATAAAAAAATCAGTTATCTTTTTTTCTTTGATTCTTATCGCTTTGTTTGGTAAGGGGCAGACAGTCAATGAAAAGCAAAAAAATGATTGGCTTGTCAACAATAAAGCTTATGTCGCCTCTGTTAAAAAATCGGAAACCGGAAAAGACATTATTCTGTCGAATGGGTTGTTGAAAAGAATTTTTCGCATACAACCTAATATAGCGTGTATCAGCTATGAAAATTTGAGTAACGGGCAACAATTGCTACGGGATGTAAAGCCCGAAGCTGCATTAATTATTGATGAAAAAAAAATCAATGTAGGCGGTTTATATGGGCAAAAAGAACATGCTTACCTGTTGCCTGAATGGATTGACTCTTTTACTGCAAATGCAAATGATTTCCAGTTTAAGTCCTATTCTGTATCCGAAATTCAACCCTTTATTAAATGGAAGCAAGCATTTTGGGCCGGCAACGTTAAGAACTCTACAGGGAAGATGCTTACGTTGAATTTTCAGTCGAATTCATTAAAAGGTATCGATATAGCCGTTCATTATGAATTGTACGATGGTATCCCTTTAATTGTAAAGTGGTTGTCAGTAATCAATAACAGTGATCATTCAATAGTTATAAATAAGACCATTAATGAAATACTGGGTTTGGTTGAAGAGGAAAGTGCTGTAGTGGGAACCCCGGAACAAATGCAAAAACAACATGGCATTTATATAGAAACAAACTACGCGTTTAACAATGCTATGCGCTATGACCTGAGCGATCAAACCACCCATTGGAAAACGGATTCGATTTATACATCACAGGTAAATTATAATTATCAAACTCCTTGCGTATTGGAGGTATATCCTGAAAAGGTTACCGATGTTAAATTACAGCCAAACGGAGTTTTTAACTCCGTTCGCACCCATGAACTATTGCTTGACAGTTATGACAGGGAAAGACGCGGGCTTGCCATTAGAAAAATGTATACTACGGTTGCCCCCTGGACTGCTGAGAACCCCATATTTATGCACCTCGTAAGCAGGAATGATGAACAGGTGAAAAGTGCGATAGAACAATGCGCTTTAACCGGTTATGAAGCATTGATACTCAGCTTTGGCAGTCACTGTAACATGGAGGATACAACAGCTGCAAACATCAGGAAATGGAAGCAATTGGCAATTCTGGCGCATCAAAAGGGATTAAAAATTGGCAGCTATTCCTTGTTCAGCTCCCGCCAAATTAGTGATGAAGATGATGTAATCGACCCCGTAAGCGGTAAACCGGATGCTGCAGCTTTATTTGGGCATGCACCATGTATGGGAAGCAAATGGGGGCTTGCCTATATCAACAAACTGAAATATTTTTTGGAGAATACAGGTTTCGATATCTTCGAAAATGATGGCCCATATGCAGGCGATCTTTGTGCCTCAACCTCCCATCCGGGGCATTCGGGCTTGGGCGATTCGCAGTGGAAACAAATTGAATTACAAAAAGGATTATATCATTGGTGCAGCGAACATGGTATTTACGTTAATGCCCCTGATTGGTATTTACTTGACGGAACTAACAAAATTGCATTAGGATATCGTGAGGTGAATTTTTCGTTGCCACGAGAGCAGCAAAAGATACTGAACCGTCAGAATATTTTTGATGCAACCTGGGAAGAAATGCCCTCAATGGTTTGGGGGTTTGTTCCGCTTACCCGGTACCAGGGTGGTGGTGAAGAAGCCGTATTAGAGCCGCTTGGAAATCATTTGAAAGATTATGAACAATTAATGATGCAATATTATGGCGCTGGTGTACAAGCTTGTTACAGGGGGCCACGTTTGTATGATACCGATAAAACAAAACAATTAGTAATAAAAACAATAGAATGGTACAAGAAATATAGGGAGATCCTTAATTCAAACATTATCCATCTTAGGCGCGCAGATGGGAGGGATTGGGATGGTATTATTCATGTAAACCCTCAATTAAAACAAAAAGGCTTTGCAATGTTGTTCAATCCAACCAAAGAAAAAATTACCAGGAAAATAAAACTGCCATTGTATTATACCGGCCTAAGCACTACCGCTGCTGTAAAAGAAAAAGATAAGGCAGCCAGTATATATAGCCTTAGCAGGAATTATGAAATTGAAGTAACAGTAACTATTGAACCTGAAAATTATACATGGTTGACAATAGAGTAATGAAAAGAAATTTTATAACAGGTAATAATCTGAATGCCTGGCGTTAACGCAAACGTTTGCGCTGTGTTTGATTAATATAAATTAGGGAATTGTGGTAAATTACTTAACCAATTATTTAAGTATGAAACCGCAATTGCTAAAACTAAATAACAATAGTGTAAATTCATTTAGCGTACGACGTGATATCGTTCCATCAGTAAATAATCGTTGGCATTATCATTCAGAAATTGAACTCATTTATTTTAAAAATGGGAATGGAACTCAATTTGTAGGCGATAGTATAAAGCGGTTTCAGTCGGGTGATGTTGTTTTGGTTGGCCCCTTTTTACCTCATTACTGGAGGTTTGATGACGTGTATTTTAAAGATGAAACCAAGGCTGTTGCCGATGTGCGGGTTATTCACTTCAATGAAAATTTTTGGGGTAAGGATTTCATCAACTTACCTGAAAATAAATTAATTAAATCAATTATTGATTGTTCGAAAAGAGGCGTATCGGTAAAAGTAAATACGCCACAGGATTTCGGAGCCGTTTTTGATGCGCTGGTAAGTGAGGGAAGATCAAATAAAATTATTTTATTGATAGAGGCCTTAATTATTGTAGGGCAAAGTAATTATGAACAATTATCGTCTATTGTATTTAACCATAATTTTGAAGATTCTGATAAAGACCGTATAAATGCAATTTATGATTATTCACTAAAGAACTTTAAAAGTCAAATAAGGCTGGAAGAAATAGCAGAGATTGCCAATATCAGCCCAAATTCTTTTTGCCGGTATTTTAAATCTAAAACAAAAAAAACCTATACTCAGTTTATAAACGAAATAAGAATTGGCAATGCTTGTAAATTACTTATTGAAGACAATATAAATATTAAACAAATTTGCTATGAGTGTGGCTATAACAACTTTGCAAGTTTTCATAAATTTTTCAAGTCAATTACAGGTAAAAGTCCTTTAAATTATCAAAAGGAATTTTTAGCCAAAAACAAACAAGTGAATTAATGATTTTTGGCCAAGCTGTTTATCCACTCCCGAATTAATTTGACGCCTTCCTTATGGTTAACAGTGCGTGCAAGTTCCGGCATTACAGTTCCCGGCTCTACGCTGCTCATTCTGTAAGCCAAAATGGAATGGGCGGCATCACCTGGCACAATATCATAATCAAGCCCACCGGCCCCTCCGCCGGCAGAAACCGGCGACTTTTTTATCCCCACATGGTTAGGATCTGTTTGTTGATATTCTAAAAAAAGCCCTGTGTTATAAGCATCGCCTCCTTTAGTATGGCAATGTGCACAGTTCACATCCAAATAAGCCCTTGCCCGCTGTTCTAAACTAAAATGCTTACTATCTGACCAGTTAGGCAGCTGTTTTACACTGCCGATGTCCTGAAGGCCGGATAATAATCCTTTTTTTACCCACTGCTGAAGCTGGTTTGTATTTTGGCCGGCAACGGTAAGATTTAAATTTCGGATTTTGGGGCCAATCGGAGTTAGCACATCATTATTAATGTGGCACCTTTTGCAGTCGTTTGTATTAGGCACCTGGTAAATGGTAGATATTTTATTATTATCATTATCCAATAAAGTGATCGGGCTCCTTGAGCCGGTAATGTGTTTAACCGCATCGGTTTGTTCCTTATTCCAAAGATAGTCCATCACCTTCCAGGCTTTATCTTTTGGGTTTTTAACCAACAGCCTGGTTTCAATCATTATTTTTTGATGTTCAACATTTGTGTAAGCAAAGTTTTTAATCATAATGGTTGAATCAGGAAAGGCGGGGATCCCATCAGAGACGTATTTTATAACACCCCCTTTAGGTAAAACAATAAACCGGTTTTTAACGGTATAGTCTGTAAATAGGGGGGTGTTTAATTCATAACTCAAAACACCTTCTTTAGGATCGAGCGCATTCAGTTTGTTTTTAAAAAAACCATACTCGGAAAGCTTTTCTTTAAATTGAAAATCTTCTTTTTCTGTTACCTGTGAATTTTTAGCTGGTTTGTTTTTGCAGCCTTGCTCACTTACCATAAAAAGTAGGGCAGTAAAAAGGATTAAACCAGCAACAAGATAAGTCTTACGCATTTTATACGGTATAATTAGAACGATTATTCTTAATTCAATAATGATTATTTACAGGTGTAGGCTGCCATATTTGTTGTTGGATGCCAATTTTGAGGCTTGGTAATATTAAAAAAGTCAGCATTTACAAATACATTATCTCCCGCCTGTTGTATGCATATTGAATCAGGATTAGCCGTTGTTCCTTTTGTGAGCACATTGCTTGAAATACCATCATACATAATTAACGGGATGCGCTTATTTTTTCTTGAAGGATCAAGCCTGTTTAATTGCTGCTCCACGGCTACCAGCATTTTTCCTATATGATGCTCATATGCCGGCTTAGGAAAAGCAGGCCCCATTTCTATTTTATTACCATGGATTTTTATGTTTTTGGAAATAGGAAAGTAATTGGCATTTATTTTTTCTGCAGCTTTATCATCAACAGCGAAACCCGATGCCATGGTTATGGCTGAGGAATTGTTGTTAATGATCCGGTTATCATAAATCTCAATATCAGAAGCAGCCAGAATGATAACCCCAGTGCCTGGTGAAGCATTACCGACGCCCCATGAAGTGCCAAAACTTCCGGCTTTCGCAAAATTCCTGAAGTTATTATCGTGAATATTATTATTATGAGCCTTTACATGTCCGCCCCTTTTTGAAAGACCGGGCAAATCAAAAACCAGGAAGCCTGCGGTATTATTGTAAAATTCGTTGTCGTAAACCTGTGCGTTTGATGTATTTTCAATTTCGCAGCCAGCCACATTTTTGGTCGCCGTACACTTCCTCACAATCGCACTATCTGTTTGGCCAACATAAATACCTGCATCTGACGAACCCTCGGTATAGCAGTTTTCTATTAGCACATTCTTGCACATCACCGGGTAAATAGCGTATCCGCCGCTGGTAGAGTCTGCTTTACTCCATATGGCATGAAGGTTGGCAATGGTTACATCACTGCTCTTGGTAATCTTAAGCAGGTCACCTTTCGAATCGCGGATGGTCATACCATCAATTACAAAATGCTTCACATTGGTTACCCGTATCCCCTCACCGCCCTCGCTTTGCTTTTTAAAATCAAGAATGGTCTTGTCATATCCCTCACCTTGTATCAGGATGTTTTTTACCTGGGCGATGCTTAAATTGTCAAATGAATAGGTGCCGCTCTTTAATATAATACAGGTACTATCCTTTATTGATAAAAACGCGTCAATAATTTTGCTCTCATCTCCGGGTTTAAAACTTATCGTTGTTTTATATCCATTTTTATTAACAGATTGGTTTGAACAGGAAAATTGTAAAGTTGTTACAATCATTACTATAAGAAAGATAAGTGGAAATAGACGTTTCATATTATTAGATGTTTAAAGAATTAAGTTTTAAAGAATGTTATAGGCATAAGTTATGTAATACACTGCCCCGATATTTGGATTAGCTAACCCGGTTGAATAGTATTTATTGGTAATGTTAGTGCCGCCCAATCTTATCCCTGAATGGGCTTTGATCAATTTATAACTTACCTGGGCATCTATTACTGCTGAACCCGGTACATTTCCGGCAGCTAAACCACCTGATACTACATAGTAATACCCTGGCTTGTAGCGTAACGTAGTTCCAAAAGACCATACTTGTTTTTTGCCAAAACCATTATTACCAAACTCCATGTTTATATGATAATGTGGCGTATTAAAATTGTTGATCTGGCTGTTGTTTTTATTTTTTAGAAAATCAGAGAAGTAATTGATTTTGGCCAGGAAATTATGGGATAAATCAACACTTGCGCTAGCTGCGTAACCGTAAGTGTTTACTGTTTGCCCACCGTTAAACGCAATGTTGTATTGAACATAAGTACTATGGTCCTTAAATGCCGCCACGTCATTTGTCCCCGGCGTATTCGCTACGTTTGCATAGCCTATAAAATTCTTCCAGGTAGAAAAATAACCTAAAACATCAAATACGATCCTTTTTGCAATAAGGGCCGCATAACCCAGCTCGAAAGAATTTACTGATTGTGGCTTAATGTCGCTATATTCAAACTTCTTCAATACTGTTGCATCGCCTGATTGCTGATAAGCCTGCACACTTTCAAGGGTATACGGAGCATACTTATTAAAATGATAAGTATCATTAAGTAATAAGGAAGAACCGCCCGAAGAAAAACTGTTATAGCCGTTAAGCGTGTTTTGTAGTGCCTGTATATTCGAAGGAAAGCTATAAGCATTCTGGTACGAGAACCTAATAAAATTCTCTTTCATCGGTTCATAAACTATGGAAGCTCTGGAAGTAACTTCAGGAGAGGAAAACAAAGTGTTTTTATCATACCTGAATGAGGTAGCAAGGTTTAATTTGTCATCTGCCAGTTTCTTTGATAGTTGGACATAAGCACTATATTCATTTACATTAATGGGCTTATTTGTATCAGGAAAGAGGGTGTTCTTGCTGTTTAAACTGTATAGCCGCCAATTAAAACCAGCTATTACATTCATAAATTTAACAATATCTGAAAAGTTGTATTGCGTTTCGGCATTATATAATTTGCTGCGGTCCAGGAACAAGGTCCCACCTTCAGAAATGGGCTTATTGGTAATGGTGTTTTTAAGATTATTAAACTCAGGGCTTCCCAATTGTGCTCTGCCCTGATCCGCAAATGCTCTTGCTGTAAGATTGGCATCTTTAATACTGGCCCCGCCTGCCAGGGCTGTTAACAAACCAGTAGTATAATCAGGATACCATCCATTGCCGCTGTTGGGATCGTAACTTGGTTTCCAGGCTTCATTAATTAGTTGAGCTGTAGGCCCGGCAATAAGGGTTTGGCCGGAGTTTTCTTGGGTGGTATAAGCGCGTACAAACCATTTATCACCCTTTAATTCCGCCCTATATTGCCCCACTTTAAAGTCCTTTATCTGGTACCTGGTATCATTGGTGTATACTACATTACCTGTACCATAAGTGCCGGATACAATTGCCTCTAATTTGGGGTTTATCTTATACCTTAATTCGGCATTTATTTTAAATAACCTGGCTGTATTATCCAGGTAACCGTATTCCGGGTAGCCTGTTCGGGCAACATAGTTAGGTTTTGCCAGCAAAGGGTTTATTATAGGAGCAAGTGATGGATTTGCAGCCAATGCTCCTTGCAGAAAAGGATTGATATCTGTAGATGTTGCGCTGCCATAATAATTTACGCCATTATAGTTCGGATCGGTATATCTTGTGCCCAGGCCGCTTTTGTTGGTTGAATCTGTGGCTACCCAGTCTTTTGCCTGCGTATATTGTGTGTTAATTTTAAAAGCCAGCTTTTCATTTATTTTTTTTGCGTACCTGATGGTCCAGTCGTAATAAGGTGACGGCCCTACGGGGTCATTACTTGCGGAGTTCTTTACGTGGTTTATACCTTGCGTTATCAGCACGCTTAAGCCCTGGTATTTGAAGGGATCTTTTCCTGTCGCAACCATGGTGCCATTGAGCCCCCTTGAACCGTATAATGCAGATGATGCACCCGAAAGAACTTCTATATTATCTACATCCAGTTGGGTTAAACTAATGGCTGATCCAAGCGGAAAGTTGAGCCCCGGAGCCTGGTTATCCATTCCATCGGTTATTTGAGTAAAATTGGTATTTCCGCTGGTATTGAACCCCCTGGTAGTTATACTTGTAAAGCCAATACTTGATACAGTTACGTCTACTCCCTTTAACCCCTGGATCATATCCATATAATTTAACTGGGGAGAATTAGCAACCTCTTTACTGCTGATTTGCTCAATAGTAACAGGCGATGAAAGCTTATTTTGCACACTGCGGCTTGCAGATACCACTACTTCTTTGCCCAGTACAGGGGCGGGAGTAATGATGATATTAACTGACGCAGAAAAGCTTTGTACAAGTACTTCTTTGGTTTCAAAACCAATTGAAGAGACAATAAGGGTTACAGGTAGTTTCTCTTTTATGGTTAGCTGAAATCTTCCGCGGTCATCTGAATAAGTTCCTTCGGTTGAATTTTTTACATGGATGGATACCGCATAGGCTGGTTCTTGAGTTGCTTCGTTTTTAAGGGTTCCTTTTATAACTTGTGCCTGTAAATTGCCAATGATGAAAAGGGTGAAAGAAAGAAAGCACAACACGTTTTTTTTCATGCTCAAATAATTTAGAATTACGTTTGGTTAACGCAATGATAAATTATGTAAGCTTCAATACAATGTGGTCCGGCCTGGTTTGGGATGAAGTGGCGCTATAATGGGGTGAAAGGGAAATCAGTGGATATATTTACCAGGTATTGTTCAAATTGTTTTTGATGTGAGGCGGATACCGGGATCTGCAAATCTGGCAAAAGATCAAACTGAAGCATATAACCTTTAGGTGTTTTCCTGGATGAGGAAACATTTTCTATGTTTATGGCATATGAGCGATGCACCCTGATGAGGGAGGAATAATTGCATTTTGATTCAATTTTTTTTAACGTAGTCCGGATAAGCTCCTTTTTAATTTTGCCTCCCAGCAAATAATGTACATCTACATAATTATCTTCCGATTTGAAGAACAGAATGTTTTTTGGATGAAGACTTAGTATGATTTTTCCGTTTTCATCTTCAATTAGTAAATTGCCTGCAACTGATTTTGTTACATTCATTCTGGAAAGCCTTTGAGCCAGTTGAGCTTTCTGCCTGGCAAATAAAATCAGCAAAGAAATGATATAGGGAAGAATAGCGATAAGTAAAGTATATTTAAAAGTAACCAGGTAATAATCTACAGATATTGGGGGATGTTTATTCAGCAACCAATCAATCATTAACATCACCATTGATAACAGCATGATCTCGCCAATAGCCCACAAAAAATACTGTGCATTGCTAAGCTGTTTAAGACGCAGCCATTTCCGCAGTCCGAATTGGGTAAACAGCAGGGTTAAAGCTCCACAAAAGGAAAAGGCAATGATGATATCCAATAAGGAAAGCTTACTTAAATCATACCAGTTATTGATATTAAAAGGGACGAAGGTATCCATGAAAAGCAAATTGAAAACCGCGGTTATTATGATAAATATAATTTTATCATAAGTAGTATTCAGTAAAGAGAAACGATGGGTTAACAAATTTTTTAAACCGGAGCTAACCATAAAAGATCTGATCGTTGCCATAACAAACACTTAAAACATGGGCAATGAATTTATGTATTTTTTTGCATATTAAAACATACTTGTAATATTAACATTATTTTCAACGCTCAATTTAATACCTAAAGGTAATGATGCAGACAATAACACAGGTTTTTGATGCCCAGCAAAAAAACAAATACAAACTCAGGTTAAGTTCAGCAAAAGATCGGATCAAAAAGTTGAATAAGCTGAAATTTGTTATAAAAGAACATGAAGAAGAAATCTATGCCGCGCTCCATGCCGATTTAAGAAAAAGCAAGTTTGAATCAGCATTAACCGAGCTGATTTTTACTTATAGTGAAATAGATTTTGCCATAAAAAATTTGAATAGCTGGATGAACCCCAGGCATGCTGGTAAAAGCGTTGTTAATATTTTAGCCAAAAACAGAATTTATTATGAACCCAAAGGCGTTTGCCTCATCATTTCACCATGGAACTACCCTTTTCAATTAATGATGAGCCCCCTGGTCTCGGCTATTGCTGCCGGTAATTGTGCGATTTTAAAACCTTCTGAATACAGTTCTGCAACAAGCTCAATAATTGCCGTAATAGTTGAAAAAGCCTTTGATAAGAACGAGATAGCGTGTTTTGAAGGCGATGAATCGGTTTCAAAAGCTTTGCTGAAATTTCCGTTTGACCACATTTTTTTTACTGGAAGTACTACAGTAGGCAAAGTGATTATGGAAGCGGCCGCTCAGCATCTCAGTTCGGTTACGCTGGAACTGGGAGGTAAATCACCTGTAATTATTGACGAAACTGCTGTAATTAAAAATGCGGCAAAAAAAATTGCCTGGGGTAAGCTGATCAATGCAGGGCAAACCTGTATCGCCCCCGACTATGTATTAATTCATCAATCTAAACTGGAAGAATTTATAAAGTATTATAAATCCTCAGCAACTGATATGTTTCTTGATGAAGATAAAAGGCCTGATTATTCTTCTTATGCTAAGATCATCAATCTGAGGCACTATGACAGGCTTATGAGTTTAATTGCCGATGCCCTGCAAAAAGGAGCTGATATAACCTGGGGAGGTGAATCTGTTTTACCCGATCAAACAATTCACCCAACTGTATTGACTAACCTGGCAGGCGACAGTAAAATTATGCAGGAAGAGATATTTGGTCCAATATTGCCAGTTATTCCTTATACTGATCTGGAAGCCGCTATTGAGATCATCAACGGGAAAAGCAACCCGCTGGCTATGTACATCTTTAGCGAAAGCAAACCCAATATAAAGCACCTGCTGAAAAGCACCAGTTCAGGCGGTGCCTGTATAAATGATGTATTGATTCACATCTCTAATCCTAATCTGCCTTTTGGCGGGGTTAACCAAAGCGGAACAGGAAGTTGTCACGGTTTTTTCGGCTTCAAAACATTTTCTCATGAAAGGGCGGTTGTATTTCAGTCGGCCATAAACATGTCCAGCTTGGTATATCCTCCTTATGGTAACAAGGGCTGGGTCTTAAAAATGCTTAAGAAATTAATGTAAACAGATAACATGCCCGGGGAATTATTCTTTGTCAATAATGGTGTAATCAAATTTTCGGGTTCTTATCAATTATTAAAAAGGGCATTTTCTAATCGGATTCATATAATCATCAAGGCATTTACGTTACCTTCTCACGGATGAAATAACTATTGGCAAAGTCTTGGAATAGCCATTAAAAAACACAATCGCAAGCGTTTTATGACCGTGATTCTTGTCCCGGCGTGAATTACATTTTTGTTGTGATTATATCTTTTTATGGTTTAGTTATAAATTTTTTAATGTCCTCTCAATAAATCACCTTTGTTCCTGAATATATTCTACTTACATACAAAAACATTTATAGGCAGCTCAGTAAGGAGCAATATTAACGGGAATTATGAGGCAAATTATATTGACAAGTATTGGATGGCTGGGAGTGATTTTATGCACTGTAGGCTATTTGTTATTAAGTATGAAAGTGATAAAGGCGGAATCGCGCAGCTTTCAGTTATTGAATATTTTAGGTGGGCTGTGTTTGGTGACCACCGCTGTTGAAAGTAATGATATGCCAAATGCAGTAGCTAACCTGCTGTGGATGTTTATTGGAGTTTATGCTTTGGGGCGTCAGTTAAGAACTCAGGGCGCTGCCGGAACTGATTAAGTGATCCATGCCCAAAATTTCATAGGCTTTGTTTTTATAATATTCAAGCCTTTCTGCATACGCCTTTTTGTCATTTTCCAATGAAAGATAAAAATAAGCACCATCTACCAGTACAAAAATTAAATCAGCCGCAGTTTTAGGAGTTGGAACGTTTATTAATTGCTTTTCATTGCATTGCTCAATCATGGATGCAAGTGCAAGCCGAAGAGAATCAAGTATGGTTTTATATTTTGTTTTAATTTTTTTTTCTCTGAATGCTAACGCATAGAAGGTATAAAACAAGCCATCATCAAACAGCAAATTCCATTTTTTAGAAAAAAGCATTTCAATCGTTTTTTGCAAATCTGCCAGCGTAACCTCTTCCTTATTTTTAATCGTGTAGATCAGCAGATATCTTTCGAGTATATAATCTATCAGTGCATAAGTAAGATCCTCCTTTGTTTCAAAATAATGACTGACAAGGCTTGGATTAATATCCATCACTTTTGCTATTTTGGCTATAGAAGTATTCTCATAGCCTTCTTTTTTAGCAACCTTGTAAAAGGTCTTTATAATTTCTAATTGTCTTATCTCTTTAAGGCTCTTTCTACCCATGTTAATAATATCTGAAACGACTAAACTACTCAAAAGTAATCTTATTTCTGAAATTTTATAAATTGATTGATTGTTCAATTAATTTACTGATTTTAATAATGAAAATTTCATGGGACTAAGAATTGCAGAACAGGAATATTTAAAATTCAGCTTGATAGCCTATTTGTATACGTTTTTGGCTTGTAAATCCCAATATCACTTAATAATAGGGTAAAAACGTAAAACTTTAATTGTTTATAAATGCTTTATTTGTCGACTATAAATTGATTGGTTGTTCAATTAATTTATTAATTTTTTGATAACCAATTGATAACATAAGAACTTGACCTTAGCCGCGCTTTAGATAATGCGGTAAATGAAAATTAAACTGTTAAATATTAACCCAATTATGAAAAAAAAATTACTATTGATCTGCTTCATGTTCTTTGTAGCAAAGGGTTTCGCTCAAAACATCACTGTAAGCGGTGAGGTTTTGGATGCTGAAACCAAAGGACCTCTTCCTTCGGTAAATGTCAGGGTAAAGGGAACAACCCAGGGAGGGCCAACAAACCTACAGGGTATTTACTCTCTTGCCAATGTAAACCCCAGGGCTGTTCTGGTTTTTTCCTTTATGGGGTATAAACCCCAGGAGATCAGCCTGAACGGGCGAACACAATTAAATGTGACCCTAACTCCCGATTACGGTAACCTCAACGAGGTTATAGTTGTTGGCTTTGGGGCCAAAAAGAAAATAAATATTGCGGGCGCTATTGATCAAATTTCGGGTAAACAGCTGGAATCACGTCCTATCGCGAATGTAATGCAAGGCTTGCAGGGCCTTAGCCCCGGTCTGAATATTACATACCCTGGTGGCGCGCCTGGTACTGTTCCAACAATCAATATCAGGGGGTTTACTTCCATTAATGGTGGCTCGCCATTAATTGTAATTGATGGTATCCCGGCATCAAGTAATGATGATATGTTGCGGTTAACCCCTTCAGATATTTCATCTATTTCCATATTACGCGATGCCGCATCAGCGGCTATTTACGGGGCAAGGGCCGCCTTTGGCGTAATATTAATTACAACCAAACAAGGTTCTGTAGGTCATCAGCTCATTAGTTACAATGCGTTGTCTTCATGGGGTAAACCTACCATTTTGCCGCAACCTGTAACTGACCCTTTTATCTACTCAAAGGTGCTCGAAACTTCTACAAATAATACGCCGTGGGACTACGTGAATTATAGTGATGAACATTACAAGTGGGCCAAAGAAAGATCTGATAATCCATCTATTGCTGATACAAGGCTAAATCCATCTGATCCAACCAAATGGGATTACATGGGAAGCAACAATTGGTATAAATATTTTTTTAATGATGCCAGTTTATCACAAAATCATACACTAACGCTTTCGGGAGGCGCCAATGTAAATAGCACGCCCTTAACTTATTATCTATCTGCAGATTATACCAAAGAAAATGGCCTGAATAAACTTTCAGATGATTTCTGGAACCGGTATGGTTTGAGATCAAGGCTTGGGTTTTCGCCTTTAAAGTGGCTAAAAATAGATAATAACCTCAATGTTTATCAAACTAAACGTGCCCAGCCGCTTAATAGCATTACAGATATTTATTACCTGCAACCAACCGATGTAGCCAAAAATCCGGATGGTACCTGGGCCAATACAGGCGCCGGCAGGCTTGCAGCCAGGTTGGTTGATGGCGGAAATAACCTTCAAACTATGTTTGGTTTTCAAAATATTACCAGTGCAACAGCTACATTCTTAAACGGAGATTTGCAGGTAAATGGCGATGCTTCGTTTAAAAGAGAATTGTGGAAATACCACTCTGATGCAAATACGTATAATATTGGATATGGGCCAAATGATGTGAGGCAAGAAGGTGGTACGGGTGGCGTAACCGAAAATAACGGCTATCTGTATAATAATGCTTTCAATTTATATACTACGTATAAAAAAACCATCGGCGACCATTTTTTTAGCGCTATGGTTGGGTATAACTCTGAAGATTACAATTATTCAACTATAGGTGCCTCAAAGGATGGGCTTATATCATCTTCATTACCTTATCTTACACTTACAAATGGTACCCCATCAGTAAATGCAAACTATTCAGCCTATGCCACCGCTAGCACGTTTAGCCGGGTAAATTATACTTATAAAGGGCGCTATATTTTAGAGGGTACCGGCAGGTACGATGGTTCATCGCGTTTCCCTACAAAAAGTCGTTATGGCTTTTTCCCATCGGCATCCGCAGCATGGATAGCAAGTGCTGAAGATTTTTTTAAGCCTTTGGCTCCTGTGGTATCTACATTTAAATTGCGCACATCATACGGCAACCTTGGCAATCAAAATGTTAGCGATTTCGGTTATATACAATCATTGCAAACAGGTGTTTCTGGTTATTTAATAGGTGGCAATAATCAAAGCCCGATTATTAATGGCGCCCCCGGATTATCCGTTGACCCTAATACATATACCTGGGAAAGGGTATCTACATTTAATATAGGTACTGATATTGGCCTTCTTAATGATAAATTTCTGGTTGGATTTGATTATTATATCCGCAATACAAGGGGGATGCTTACTGGAGGGCAGGAATTGCCGGGCGTGCTTGGAACCGCTGTGCCACAACAAAATGCAGCTGATTTAAGAACAAAAGGCTGGGAACTATCAGTAACCTATCAGGACAGGTTTACGCTGGCTTCTAAACCTTTTACTTTTTCAACCAAAATATTCCTTTCCAATTCTGATTCTGAAATCACGAAATTCAAGAACGATCAGAATCTTTTTTCCAGCTACCGCGTAGGTCAGAAAATTGGAGAGATATGGGGACTGCAAAATAATGGCTTATTCCAGAATCAGGCCCAAATAAATGCGCTTGATGAATCGAGTATTATACCCTGGGGTGCTTTAAGTATTGTTCCGGGATGGCCCCAGTATAAAGACCTGGATGGGAATCATAAAATTGAAAGAGGTTTAAGTTCAAATGATTCCAAAGACTTAAAAATTATTGGTAACAGCGCCGATCATTATAGCGTTGGCGCCAATTTAAATATGAATTGGAATGGCATTGATCTTTCCGTATTCCTGCAAGGCGTATTAAAAAGAGATTTTTACCCACACCATTATTTGTTTTGGGGGCCCTACCAGCAGCCTTATGCCAATATATACCCGTGGAATCTTAATTTCTACCGTGCCACACCTGAGACGCCTGCGCAAAGAGCTCAGGATTCGAAATCTTATATCGCAGCAGGCCTTGCCGATGCAAATACAAATTCTTACTATCCTGTACTGCAATCATGGCTAGCCGATGCTAATTATGGGGCCGGATTGGATATCCCACAAACAAAGTACCTTTTAAACGGCGCTTATTTAAGGATAAAAAATGTTTCATTGGGTTATACCTTACCTGCCAATTTAACAAAGAGAGCAGGTATTAGCCGCCTTCGCATTTTTGTGACCGGCGATAACCTTTACGAGTTCTCGGCTATAAAGAAATATATAGATCCTGAGGCGGTAAATCAAGGCTCAAGTGCATGGGCCTATCCATTCCAGCGAAAATATGCAATCGGCTTAAACTTAGATCTTTAATTTTTAAATGATTTAATAATTATTAAAAAAATCAGTCATGAAGAAATATACTATATATATCCTGTTTATTGCAATCGCATTTACTGCCTGCAAAAAAAGTGGACTCGACCGTTTTCCGCAAACGGCTATCTCACCAAATCTTTTCTTTAATACAGAAAATGACCTCGCGTTATACGTTAATGGCCTGCTTTCAATGCCAGACAGGAATAGCTACCTGAATGATCAAAGCAGCGATAACGTTGCAACTACCGCTAATGTAGAAGTGAAAAATGTGATGGCAGGGAGTGCCAATTCACAAAATATTACAACGGGGTGGGATTGGAGCAGGTTACGTGATATTAACTACTTTTTAGAAAACTATAATAAAGCAAAAGTTAGCGCGGACATAAAAAATCATTATGTAGGATTGGCTAAATATTACCGTGCATTATTTTACATGGATAAAATTAAACGCTTTTCGGATGTGCCATGGTACTCAGGTACTTTGAGCCCGGGTGATAAGGCTTTATACAAGGCACGTGACCCAAGGGCGCTGGTTATGGATAGTGTTATGGCTGATCTGGATTTTGCCTATCAGCATGTCAGGGAAAGCGTTGCGCCAGGTACACCCGGGAAATGGGCAGTAGCTGCGTTTTATACCCGTACGGCGCTTTATGAAGGCACTTACCGTAAATATCACTCAGAACTAAATTTAACAGGCTCTGCAAATACTTTTCTTGCAACCGCTGTTAAAATAGCTGGTGATATTATGGCCTCAGGAAATTTCGCTATTTATAATACAGGAAAACCTGATCAGGATTATGCTGCATTGTTCAACAGCCAGGATCTGACCGCAAATAAGGAAGTTATTTTGGCCAATATTTTTGACTTTAGTAAAAGCCGGAGCCAAAATGTAAATGGGGTGGTTTTTGGCGATTATGAGCAAGCCCCCGCTAAAGACCTGATCCAAACTTACCTGATGAAAGATGGCAGCCGTTTTACAGATCAGCCAAATTATGATAAAATGAATTTTGTAAATGAGTTTCAGAACCGTGATTCCAGGCTTGCCCAAACGATGGCTTATCCGGGATGGATCAGGGTTCCGAATACACAGCCGTACATCCAGAGTTTAAATAAAAATTTTACAGGTTATCACCAATTAAAGGGATACGTGAACAGCACCGATGCCAGTACTGTAAATGGGGTGGATTTCCCTGTATACCGATATGGAGAAGTGTTGCTAAGCTACGCTGAAGCGCTTGCCGAACTGGGTACCTTAACGCAACAACAACTTGATGCATCGGTGAACCTTATCAGAAGAAGAGCTGGATTACCCGATCTTAATATGGCACAGGCAAATTCGTCTCCCGATGTATTATTACAACAACAATTTGGTAATATAGGATCAAACATTGGAGTGATAGTAGAGATAAGAAGAGAGCGGAGAGTGGAATTTGCATTTGAAAATACAAGGTATGATGACCTGATGAGGTGGAAGGCCGGAAAATTATTAGCCAAAAGCCCAGAAGGAATGTATTTCGCAGGCTTGGGAAAATACGATTTAACCGGTGATGGCATTGAAGATATTATTTTGATAGACGCATCTTCAACCATCCCGGCGGAAGACAAAAAGGAAAAGAACTCACTGGGGGTGCCGCTAATTTATTACCGCACAGGTACAATTGGTTCTGACGCTACCGTGTATTTAAAAAATGTTAATACCGGGAGTTTCATTGTAACCGAATCGGTAACCCGCGATTTTCAGGAACCTAAATACTATTATCGCCCCATACCACAACAGCAGGTAATACTGAATCCAAATCTTAAACAAATATTCGGCTGGTAACAGGCCGTAAGTAGTTCTGTTTTATGATACAAAATGAAATGATGAAACTAAACAGGAGATCTTTATTAAAGGCAGCGGGACTGGCCACCGGCATGGTGGTAACCGGCGGGCTGCCTGCCCTGGCTTCCATAAATAACGGCGAAGGAAAAAAAGGTAAAAAGGTAGTGCTCACCGTGGCGCATATTACTGATGTACACATTAGGGAGGGGGATAATGCACCGGAGAGGTTTAAAAGCTGCTTAAAGCACATCATAACAAAGCACAAGCCCGATTTTTTCTTAAATGGAGGGGATTCTATTAATGATGCATCTTATGATGACGTAAAGCACGACCAGGTGATCCGGCAATGGAGCATTTGGGATGAATGCACAGCATTACTTGATAAATATGAGGTGCATAGCTGTATCGGCAATCATGACCCATGGTGGAAGGCTCCTTCTAAAGAGGATGAAATGTACGGGAAAGAATATGTGGTTAAACGATTGAAAATTCCACACCGGTATTATAGCTTCACCAAAAAGAACTGGCATTTTATTGTGCTTGATGGTAACAACAGCAATATTTCGCTGGATCAGGAACAGTATAGCTGGTTACAGGGTGAACTGGAAAAAATACCTTCGTCTGCTCCTGTATTGCTCATGTCACATTATCCAATTTTAGGTACTACGCAGGTGCTGGTTGGTGGGGGCCATTCAGATTGCAAAAAGTTAAAAGATTTGTTTTACAAACACCGCGACAAAGTGAAAATTTGCTTAAGCGGGCACAACCATTTATCCGATCAAACCCGTTATAACGATGTTTTATATTGCTGTAATGGCGCAATGAGCGGGTTCTGGTGGGGCAAAGGCGATGCTGAATCAGCCGGACCCGGCTATTACCTGGAAACCCCGCCGGGTTATGCGATATTGAATTTTTATGATGATGGAACCGTTGAAAATGAATACTTCCCGCATTCTTATTAACAAGCAGGGAATATCCTGTTTACTTTTACAAAGTATCTTTGTCTTTTAACGTAGGCAATACTCATTTATAAGGTATAATACTCAAGGCAAATTAAATTTGTCTTGAGTAAAGTACTGAAATAAAAAGCCACTTAATATTATAGTTATGAGAAATTGTTTTTTTTGGTTTATCTGTGGTGGCTTCTTGCTGCTAAGCAATCAGCTTGTTGCGCAAAGGGTTCAGCTTCCAAATGGCTGGTTCCTTTCACCTGCCGGAAATTCAATCCCGTTAAGCAGCGATCTGCCGCTCAATATGGTCATTGCGCCGGATGGCATCCATGTAGCGGTAACAAACAATGGTAACGGACACCCAACAATTGATCTGATCAATTTGCAGGAACAAAGGTTAGTGGCTACTATGAATGTAAATGATGCCTGGTTGGGGCTTGCCTTCAGTAAACATTATTTATACGCCTCTGGTGGTAATGATGATATTATTATCAGGTATCAATATACCGGAAAAAGCCTCATTAATAAAGATACGCTTGTACTGGGCCGCCCCTGGCCTAATGATAAGATAAGCCCTACAGGGCTTACCCTTGACGAAAAACACGAAAGGATGTACGTAGTGACTAAAGAAAACAACTCCTTGTATGTATGCGATACTAAAACGATGAAGGTATTGAATAAGGTTGCACTATCTGCTGAGGCCTATACATGCATCCTGAACCCGGTAAAAAAGGAGCTGTATATTTCCGCATGGGGCGGTCAGAAAGTATGGATATATGATACCCAAAAAAACATATTAAAAGATTCTGTAAATACCGGAGAACATCCCACAGATCTGGCAGTTGATGCAAAAGGTAAATGGCTATATGTTGCTAATGCCAGCTCTAATTCCGTATCGGTTATTAACCTGAACTCCCGTGAAGTAGTTGAAACACTTCATACGGCATTATCACCTGATGCGCCAATAGGCTCTGCTACTAACAGTGTTGCTTTGTCTGCCGATGGGAAAATCCTTTATATTGCCAATGCAGATAATAACTATCTTGCCGAATTTGACGTATCTGATCCTGGCAATAGTCGTTCCCTGGGATTTATTCCTGTGGGATGGTATCCTACTTGTGTGCGTGTGTGGGGCAAACAAATCCTGGTTACCAACGGAAAAGGCATGTCCTCTATGTCTAATCCGTACAAGCCTGGCGCAAAGCCATCTTTTGATGATGCAAAATATAAAAAGAGCAATAACAGTGTTCAATCACCAGTCAGCCCGATAAAATATATTGGGAGTATGTTTAAAGGCACCTTATCGGTAATCCCTGTCCCAACCCCGGCTATCCAAAGCAACTATAGCCAACAGGTTTACGATAATACGCCCTATTCTAAAGAACGGGAACTCGCTCCTTCAGGCGAAACAGGGAATCCGGTTCCTGTTAAAGTCGGTGGCACTTCTCCAATTAAATATGTATTCTATGTATTGAAGGAGAACCGTACATACGACCAGGTTTTGGGTGATATGCCGGAGGGTAATGGAGACAGCAGCCTTTGTCTTTTTGGAAAGAAAATAACGCCTAATGGCCATAAATTAGCGCAGGACTACGTATTGTTTGATAATTTTTATGTAGACGCTGAGGTAAGTGCCGATGGCCACAACTGGTCGATGGCTGCCTATGCTACTGATTTTGTGGAGAAGAACTGGCCTTCCAATTATGCAGGCAGGGGAGGTAATTATGACTTTGACGGCAGTCGCCCGATTGCAAACCCACCTTTGGGGTTTATATGGAATTACTGCCAGCGTGCCGGCGTTTCTTTTCGAAACTACGGGGAGTTTATGGACACTGGTAAACCTACCCTTGGCCTGCTTAGGGAGGACGAACATTATTGCAAGGCATATCCCGGCTGGAACCTGGCTATACAGGATATATACAGAGAAAAAATTTTTGAACATGACTTTGATTCTCTGCTGGTAAAGCAAAATGTTCCGCATTTTAACACGATCTATTTGCCTAATGATCATACCAGTGGCTTATCGAAGGGGGCTTATAGCCCAATAGCGCAGGTAGCAGATAACGACCTGGCACTCGGAAGGCTGGTGGAGCATATATCACATAGTTCTATCTGGAAAGAATCGGCCATTTTTGTCCTGGAAGATGACGCCCAGGACGGTCCGGATCATGTAGATGCGCATCGTTCCGTTGCCTGGGTAATCAGCCCTTTTGTTAAACGCCATAGCGTTAACCACACGATGTACTCCACTTCGGGGCTGCTCCGTACCATTGAATTGATCCTTGGGCTGCCCCCTATGAGCCAGTACGATGCCGCTGCCACCCCCATGTGGAATTGTTTTCAAGCTATCCCCGATAGCACTGCCTACACAGCCCATGATGCTACTGTTGACATCAGTCAACGGAATACCGCCTGGAATAAGGAGGCCAAACAATCGGCATCATTTAACTTTGCCAAAGCAGATGCCGCTCCCGACCGGTTGTTAAACGAAATTATCTGGAAAGCGGTGAAAGGATCACAGCAGCGGATGCCGGAACCGCGGAGGAGCGCCTTTGTGAAATTATCCCCGGTTAAAGATGGCGATGACTGAGATACTAAAAGCAGGATTTGATTTTACCTGCTTTTATATAATTCTGCTTTATGGTACAATAGGCCTTTCCTGTAATTTGACGCTAAATCAATGATTGTAAATCAAGAAGTAATCAACGGAAGCTATGCCTTTATTTTTAAATACTAGTGCGTGCCTGAGGTTATCTGATATTATTGGTTGTCTGCAACGGAAAAAGTTGTGATAACTCCATTGAGGAAAGCTTCTTGAATATGCATCTAAATTTCCCTCTTCTGAAATTGTCGACGCTCGTCTTAAATTTTCTACCTGTAGGCAAATGAGAAACTTCAATAGGTTCTCTTATTTTAATTATCTGGTCTGGATAAACTGGATAATATTGCGCGTTAAATAAATTCCTAAAATACTCCAGTATTTTTTTGTCAGCCATTTTATTGCCGGGTCTATAAGCTTGCTTATAGTAAACATCAAAACAATCTTTGTGCTGGCATTGGATACCCTTATTCATCTTTTTTCTGACTGTTATCCAGTTCCAGCTGCAATAAAAGCGATGGCCACATCTTAAATCTCTTAAAAGTAAATATTGCTTATTATATGCATAATTCTTTCTGGGGGTTAACAGTTCAATATCAGACAAATCGGCAAAAAAGGGGATTATTTTTCTGTCAAACGTAGCCAAACAAAGCTTAGCGTTATCAGCGGTTTTATGAGTGTATGGCAGGGCTTTTTTTTCATTATTATCAATCAACTGCTCAATATAACCTCCTTTATTTGATTTTTTCATTAACCTGTTAATTAATTTGGCCTCATGCTGATAGCTACTCAACATAATCTCACTGTTCTTGTTAGCGTTTAGCCGCTCTGTAAATTCTATACTGTTAATTTCTACAGGACAATAGCTATTAAAATAGCGTTTATGTTTTATGTAAGGAGATATGTATTTAGTTTTCTTTAATCTTTTATACACATCTTCAACAGGTAAACTAATTAATTCCCTGATAGATATAAAAACCGTTCTTTTTTCGGAATGCCACTGGGCAGGAAAAACAATGGTTTGGAAAAAATGCACATCCTGTGCCCATCTATCCGTATCAATAGCAAAGTCTCCGTCAAACCGAACATCAACAAATTCAGATATCTGTTGAATTTTATCCTGACTTAAATAATAGTCTTTTTGCTGCCCAAGTATTATTTTGTTCCTGCATATTGGGCATAAAAAATCCAATTTTGCCACAGAATAAAGGTTCCTGACAAAAGCTTGCTGATGAATTTTACAGAAGAACTCAGATTCATTGGTTTCCAATGCATTCAAAACAGAGAGATGGGTCTTATTTTTAAATTCAATGTGTCCCTGATGGTAATATTCAAGCTTTCTGATGTAATTAACAATACGTGCATTTCGAAAAAAAACAGGATCCCGCTTTGCAGTTTGAATATCAGTTGCCATTATTGGAATATTATTTTGCAAAGCCCTATTTAAGAAAGCCGTTTCAATTATTTGTATTTGAGTTTTTAGAGGCAGGTGTTGATTTTTGTTATTGTACAACTTAATGCGCTCGATATTGCCACCTAATTTGCTATCCTTTATCCTGTCTCTTTCTGTATAAGCCCTGATCATTTTTTGATCTCTATCCCATCCTTTATTTACATGAAGGCTACTATCTATTTCCAGGTAATTAGGTTGCGTTGATAATTTGAAATCTATTCTGTAAGTCGTTTTTGAATTGATCTTTATAGGGAATTCCGGAATGTAATTAAAATTAAAATAGGCAAGTAATGCCTGGTAATAGCTGTGTGCATATGAAACATTGTTCTCTCGTGTGCATTTGGCACAGGCTGCATTATTATAGTAAAAGTTGCCCCAGGTAACATTATATTCGTTGTGTAAGTGACATGTTAATTCGTTAAGTCTTATAGATACTTGGCCAATGTGTTGAAAAGGCTTTATCTGGCTTTCAATTTCTGCTTTTGAAGATAAAAGCCTGAACTTTTTTCCAGCGTGTGTAAAAAATCGATCGTCATCCATTTCCGTATAGATCTTAATAAAATCATAGTTCTTATGAAAGGAAACTTTGTCATAGCAGAACAAACACCTTTTATTTTTAGACAATACCTGGTAAGGACTTGCATAAAAGGCAGGATGACCTTGCCTGGCAGTGCACCAATGCAGAACTTTCTCTTTCGTATCAATCTTTTCCTTTTCTGCAGGCATTTCAATCCTTAACTGAATCTTTTCAAGCTGCCGATTATATTGCTCATAAGTTGTTCTTCTGAGCCTTTGTTTGTTACATAATGGGCAGAGCATCGGCCCTTTTTTTCTATGAGAAATTACAAAAGAACTCCAGGGCAGCGGGTAAGTGCCCTGCTTGGGGTGTAAATTACATGAAACTACTAAAATCTTATCGGCCTTGTTTACCTGGTGAAGTTTTAATTGATCAGCTGTTTTTTGAGCGATGTATGTAATAAGTTGATTTTCATCTTTAAGTCTTTGAAATATGGATGTGTTAGTTTGTTTGCAAAATGGACATAATCCTTTTTTTAAAGAATTAGGCACCCTTATATAATAAAATTTCCCGCATAGCAGATGGATTACTTTATACCCACTGGCTGTTATTGAGGTGTCAAGATCATATTCATTACAGGTAATCAAGTTAACTTTTTGCCTCCATTTCTCAAGCTTAAGTTTTAATCTTTGATTTTCCGAGCAAGGTTGACAAATAATATGGCCAGGCTTTTTGATGGCTGTGAGCACATTGCTAAAGCTATGCATTTTTAAATTATTACATGTTTTACAAAGCAATGGCAAGGGTGTTTTAACATTATAGAACACATCATGGTTTATTTTAGATCCATCTAAGTACCATGGAAAACCGGCAGATTCAGCCATAGCTGCCTCAGCTTTTTTCAATAATCTTAAACTAGTTAGTTCTTGGTTTATTTTTAACCTACAAATCTGGCAGCGGCAATGATATGGATCATTAAGTAATGAATATTTAACGTTACCTACTGAATGTCTTTTTATCGAACCGCACGTTTTGCACTTGAAAACGATGTAATCTTTATTATTTAAACTTTCGGGGACGTAAAGCCCTGGGGCTATCATCCAATCTGTTGCTTTGTTGTGATCTAGTAATTGCTCAAATTCGTTCAATAACATAAAATGATAATGTAAAAGTTATAAAGTTACTTTACCAATCTTACAGAAACTAACGCCTCCAACTTGCGCTCGTTTATAGCGATTGCTTTATGCTGAAGCTTTAGAATGTATATGCCAATCACGAGTGTTGAATCAATCCAATTGTTTTCTTTAGATTTTATAGGCTCCTTAAAATGAAAAATAAAAGGCCTACTAAACGAATTATAGAAAACGATGAAAGCTTTTTTTCGAAACATAACGAAGAAGATAAGTTAATGACTCTGATCGCTCAAATAATTGTAAACCATATTATGAGTGAAGAGGATGGCGATTTATCTGAAGAAAATAACATGGATAAATGACGGGTGTCCTAATACAATTCCAATTGAGCCCATACGGAAATTGGAATCCTAATTTTCAACCATCTAACTGACTATCAATTAATTATAGCTTATTGGGGAAGGGGGGGGGACGGAGATGGTCATAAAACAAACAAGTTGCTAATAATGAGATTGTTAGCAACTTGTTTGTGATGGTTTGTAGCCGTGAGTGGCAGAATCTCGAACTTTTTTCTTAAAGATTTGAAACGATTAGTGAGTTTTTAAGGTTTCAAACCTAAGTATTTACTCGCTGACATTCAATGTGTTATGTGCGGTTTTCAAGGTACTCTTTTTCCAGGGCTTCAAATTTCTGCGTTTTTTACTTAACATAATGTTAAGGTTTTGATAATCAGCGCCGCGAATATCCCTCTTAGTAGCACATATCCTGGCACCTTACGCAATGAGTTGGGTTTGAAGTATCATGAGTTGCTTTACGCTCATAGCTATAGTAGTAAATCCTCCAAAAAAATCTTCCGACTTGAGGGGTTTCTCTTTTAGTAGTGCTTAGAGTGCGAGAATGGGAACTATTTTAGTTATGGCAGCTATTAATTCCGGTATCTTTTGCTCAATACCCTCGACACTTTTATATAGCTCAAGTAATCTTTCTTCAGGCGATTTTTGTCTAAAATATAGCTCAATCACTGCCAGGTGGGTTTGCTGACGAAGGAGTAAAAGAGAATCCGGTGCTGCTTTCTGTTTCTTTTACCTAATGAAATTTCTCGCCCTTAGCCAGCATCTCCAGGATAATGTTCATTCGCTTTTCGCGGGTCTCCGGTTTTTTGGCGGTCTGAAGCCGCCAGGTGATTGCATATTTGTTGGTTTTGTTCAACGAGTTGAAAAAAGCTTTTGCCTTTTTGTTTTTTTCAAGGAGTTTGAGAAAATCGTCAGGGGTTGTCGAATTGGAAGGTGAATCATATGCGGCCGCTAGTCGCCCGTCTTTCTTTGCGTCTTCAAAGGCCTCCAATCCGGCGGCTTTCATTCTCTTTTCGTCCGTAAGCCGTTCAATATGTTCGACGTTTCGTTTAGACCATATACTACGTGCCCGGCGCGGCGTGAATTTCTGGATCCAGGAATCACTGTCAACTTTCTTCTTTTGTCCGTCAATCCAACCATAACAGAGTGCTTCGTCGAGTGCTTCTGCATATGTAACGGTTTTTTCACCCGACTCTTTGTTGAAAATGCGCAGCCAGATACCGTCTGACTTTGCATGATTGGCAGCAAGCCATTCCTCCCACGTACTTGCAGACGCAAATGATTTGATGGGAGCATCTTTCTTGTTTTCTATAGTACTCATTTAGCCTCCGTCCATTTAAAGCAGGACAGCCGATACTAACTTACAGAAATGTTTTTGAAATCAGATTCAGAAAGCCCCAAAAGCAATAAAAAAACGCCCCAATGAGCGTTTAACAGTTTGCCCCGGAATTGATGGTCAGCTTGTGCCGGAATCAGGTGGTCTGGTTCATCAGAATCTCCAATCCAAGTTGTTTATGACTTTATTACAATCGTTTACAAGGTAAATAAGGCGTCTTTCTAAATTAAAAACACGTAGTAAAGACGCAAGTTAATTTTGAGTGTTTTTGGAAGATTTGATTAAGAGGTCTGGAAAATAGTCCGTTTTAGAGCTTAGATGGCCTGTTTTACTTGGATTTTATAGTCAAAAATTCAGGTTCGGTTTTTTTAAGGAAGGCCTAAAATAAAAATAACTTACTGATTATCAGGAAATTATTTCCGCACGCCCGGTTAAGCGTCCACGCTTAACCGAAAAATAGTTGCGAGTGTCCACACTCGCGATAACATTTATGCAAAAAGCCGCTCTACTTTCGTAAAGCGGCTTCGTAGCCCCTAGGGGAAGCTTTTCGAACCCCTTTTTGCAAAATTTTCGGCTTTTAGCAAGCTGAAATATTAATCGGAATCCGGTATTATGTGATTACTTGGTTTTGTACGCGGTAGTCAATTATTTTTTGAAATCGTAAGCGCATTAATGGAAGTGCAGCATCAGCATCGTTTTAGAAAAAGGAACAAATTCCTGTATAGTGTATTGTCTCAAAGCCCGAAAACGATAATTGGTCTATTTTTTATAGGAATAGTTAAAATAAATTTGCGCAAGTCAAGCCTTGCGCATATATTTGCAAGCAATTACTTGCGCATTATGATACAAACAAGAGACATCTTTCAAGCAATAGCAGATCCGACTCGTAGACAAATTATAGGTATGCTGGCTCAGAAATCACTCAATGTTAATGCTATTGCCCAGGAGTTTAATATTACCCGGCAAGCAGTTTCATTACATGTCCAATACCTTAATGATTGCGGTCTTATTGTGATCAAAAAGCAAGGCAGGGAAAGATATTGCGAAGCTAAACTCGAAAAATTAAGTGAAGTCACGGATTGGGTAGATCAATACCGAAAATTTTGGGACAATAAACTGGACTCGTTGGAAAGCTATCTGGCTAAAATTCAAAAAAAGAAGAAATAGAAAAATGGAAAAGTATAATACGTTCAAACAAGAAGAGAACATGCTTATACATACAAAGATTCTCGATGCCCCAAGGGATTTGGTTTGGGAAGTATGGACCACCCCGGAACATATCAAGGAATGGTGGGGGCCGGATGGGTTTTCGCTAACTATAAGATCAATGAATGTAGGAACCGGCAAAATTTTGGACTCTGTTATGCATGGTTGGGGGCAGGATTTTGATAACAAAATTGAGTACTTGGAAGTAATGAAACCTTCCCTTTTATCTTATAAACATTTCGGGGAAAGCGAAGATTACAACTTTACAGTGTCCATTTTATTTGAGGAGGTTGAAGGAAAAACATTATTGACAATGAAGTCAGTGTTCAAGTCAAAAGCAATTATTGAAGAATTAAACAGAAGGGTTAAGGCCATTGAAGGCGCCAAGCAGACTTTAGATCGACTTGAAAACTATATTAAAATATTAGCAAGTAACAAACCCATTAATAAACCAAAAAAAATAGAAAATATGAGAAAGATAATTTCATTTATGCACATATCGCTTGACGGTTTTGTGGCAGGACCGAATGGAGAGATGAACTGGATCAAACTTGGTGAAGAAATTTTTGATCATGTCGGTAAGCGGATAGGCGAAACCGATACGGCGTTATATGGACGCGTAACTTACCGGATGATGGAAAATTACTGGCCCACCGCAGGAGACAAGCCGGATGCGAGCAAGCACGACATGGAACATTCAAAGTGGTATAACAAAGCTCACAAGGTTGTTTTATCGAAAACAATGAAAGACGCGGGTTTGACTGATACAACAATTATCAGCGACAACGTTTCGGATAAAATAAACGAAATAAAACAACAGGCAGGTGGAGAAATCCTGCTTTTTGGCAGCCCGACAGCCACACATGCACTTATTCAACAGAACTTAATTGATGGCTACTGGCTATTTGTTAATCCAATTATTCTTGGACAAGGCATTCCATTGTTTACTGACATCAAAGACAAAATAAAACTAAACCTGTTGACTACCCGACAATTTACTTGCGGGGTAACTGAACTGAATTACACAGTGGACAGGCAATAACAACGAACCGCTGACAGGATGTTAGCGGTCACTGAAACTAACGAATTAAGTTTTTGAAAATTTCCTTAACAAATCATCAATAGATTAATGATCCAGGACGATATATAAAAGCTGAGGGTCGGCAAATTCAAATCCACCATATGAAAAATGTAACAATCATTCTGTTATTTATAACACAGGCTTTCTCTGTAAAATCGCAGTCCGTCCCGGATTCCGTAACGCAACTAAATTCAAATGAATTCAGAAATTACATGGCTATACGCCAGTTAGTTGACAGTTTTGCCTATTATGCGGACAGGACCAATGCTCAACGGCAGGCGGCTCTTTTTGTTGAAAATGGTACGCTGGAAATTTATAGGTCAGAGCCCGATACAAGTAAGCCTGTTTTCGTGTTGAAAGGGCGCAAACAATTAGAAGAAGTGTTCAATGGCCTAAAAAAATATGATATGACGTTTCATCTTAACGGACAGAACTCGATCAAATTCGGGGATGATACAACCGGGACCGTCCAATGTCTTGCCCATCATATCTTTTTTGAAGACGGGAAAAGGACATTACAAACAGAAGCTATTCGTTATTATGATACTTATACCCGTCAAAATAACCTATGGCTGTTTGTAAAAAGAAAACTGGTTATTTATTGGGAAGACAAAAGATTGTCAACGCCGTAAATCCCTGTTTAGATGAGATGCAGTGAGTGAATTACCCTGGCCAACTAATTACCCGAATGGAAATAGCTCTGAATCGGCGGTGTATCAAAGGTTTGAAATGTGAAAGAAATAACTTTTGGAAAATCATTCGTAACCCTATTTATTGCGGAACCATCGTTGTTCCACCATATGAAGATGAAGAAATCCAGTTCGTTAAGGGACAGCATGAGCCGATTATATCTGAGGCCTTGTTTTATGAGGTTCAGGACGTATTGAACGGAAATAAAAGACAAACGGCTACTAAGTTCGTTTCGAGAGATATGTTGCCGCTACGGGGCTTTTTAGAGTGCCCTGATTGCCAGCGGATGCTTACCGGCAGCGCATCAAGAGGCAGGCATGGTAATTACTTTCACTATTACCATTGCACAGGCAAGTGCAAATGCCGCTTTAAGGCGGCAACTGTCAACGAGTACTTTGAGAACGAGTTGTTGAACTTTCAGCTTGCTCCCGGTATCGGTGATTTCTATAAACAAATAGTAATGGATGTCTTTCAATCAGAACATAAAACGGGATCAGACGGACGCAGAGTTATAGCTGAGCATATTGAAGAACAGGAGAAAATACTCTCCGATGCCCGTAAGCGGTTTATGATGGAAGATATAGATGCGGAGGACTTTAAGGCAATTAAATCAGAATGCAGCGAAGCCTTAAGGATACTGGAAGCAAAGCTTGCAGACATGCCTAATAAGGCCGATGGAATGAAAACTATCGAAGGCTTATTGGATATTGTTATCGAAAAATATTCCAACATACAGCTGCATTATAAATCTGCTGGTATCGTTGAAAAGCGTAAACTGATCGGTTCGATGTACCCTAAAAATCTGTGTTTCGACGGAAAGGCACATCGAACCCCTCGACTTAGCGAACTACTTGAGTTTATCTTGCAGATTAACAGGCAGTTACGAAGCATAAAAAAAGGGGAAAAGTTATCTTTTGATAACCTTTCCCCTCTGGTAGCCCGTAGGGGAATCGAACCCCTGTTTCTAGAATGAAAATCTAACGTCCTAACCCCTAGACGAACGGGCCTTTTTAAGGCATTTTCCCAATGATTTTGGATTTGGTAACCCTTATTTTGGGATTGCAAAGATATACGTTTAATGATAAATTAAAAATATTATTTGAAATTTTTTTAGTCCGAAAGTCGAAAAAGTCCGAAAGTCCGGAAGAAGCTGCATTTTAAGCTGAAAAATGTGGCAATTCCATTACAGTTTCCAGGCTTCCGGTCTCTTCTTTTTTACCGGCCTGACTTTACGGTCTTCCGGACTTTGCTGACTTTTCCGACTTGAAATTCAAATTAACCACCTATCTTTATAAATAAATACATACTAATTATGAAAGCTACATGGAACAACCAGGTAATTGCCGAAAGCAATGATACCGTTGTGGTTGAAAATAATCATTATTTCCCGATAGACAGTGTAAAGGTCGAATACCTTAAGCCTTCACCTGTGCATACTACCTGCCCATGGAAAGGCCTGGCATCATACTACAGCCTGGATGTTGACGGAATGCAAAACCCCGATGCAGCATGGTATTATCCCGAGCCTAAACCCGCAGCAGCAAACATAACCGGCTATGTGGCGTTTTGGAAAGGTGTTAAAATAACCGAATAAACATGAAGCAATACGATGCAATTATAATTGGCGCCGGACAGGCTGGCGGGCCACTGGCAAGAAAGTTGGCTGCTGCCGGAAAAAAGACAGCGATAATTGAAAAGCGATGGGTTGGCGGCACCTGCGTTAATGACGGCTGCACCCCCACCAAAACCATGGTTGCATCGGCTAAAATGGCTTACCTGGCGGCTAACAGCGGGCCGCTTGGCGTTAAAATAAAAAACTTTTCGGTTGATATGCCGAAGATAAAAAAGCGGAAGGACGATATTGTTCACCAAGCGCGTGAGGGCAACCAAAAGGGCATTGAAAAAACTCAAAACCTCGACCTGCTTTTTGGCGAGGCGGTATTTACCGGGGAAAAAACCATTTCGGTAAAGCTAAACAGTGGCAGGGAAAAAGAGCTTAAAGCCGACCTGATATTTATAAATACGGGCGCCAAACCCTTTGTGCCCGAAATTGAAGGGATAAATGATATCGGTTACCTTGATTCAACATCAATTATGGAGCTGGATCACATTCCGGAACATTTATTGGTGATTGGCGGTAATTACATAGGGCTGGAGTTTGGGCAGATGTTCCGCAGGTTTGGGAGCAAGGTTACCGTTATTGAAAGATCAGGCAGGATAGTATCGCGCGAGGATGAGGATATTTCAGAGGCGTTAACCAAAATTTTGAAGGATGAGAAGATCGCCATTCATACTAATGCCAGCGCTACCAGGTTTAAAAAGAAAACCGGTGGAAATATAGTAGCCACCATCAGCAAAGACGGTAAGGAAGAAAAGATAAAATGCTCGCATGTGTTGATAGCGGTTGGGCGCACACCGCAGTCAAAATCGCTAAACCTTGATTCAACCGGGGTTAAGGTTGATGATAAGGGGTTTATCATTATAAACGATAAACTGGAAACCAACGTGAAAGGTATTTATGCTTTGGGCGATGTAAAGCCCGGGCCGGCATTTACGCATATCAGCTATAATGACTACACTATAGTTTACCGCAATTTAATAGAGAAACAAAAACTAACGATAAAAGACAGGCCGGTTCCATACTGCATGTTTACCGATCCGCAATTGGGCCGGATAGGTCTGAGCGAAAACGAAGCAAAAAAGCTGGGCATTAAGTATAAAGTAGCAAAGCTGCCTATGGCTCATGTGGCCCGTGCCATTGAAACCGGTGATACCCGCGGCTTTATGAAAGCGGTGGTTGACCCGGATACTAAAAAGATCCTGGGCGCAGCTGTATTGGGGCAGGAAGGCGGCGAGATCATGACCGTACTGCAAATGGCCATGATGGGTAATATTACTTATGAGCAGATCCGCTACTGCGTTTTTGCCCACCCGCTGTATGCTGAATCATTAAATAACCTTTTCCTGGCATTGGAGGATTAACTGCTTTTTATGATAAAGGTTCAAAAGCTAAGCAAGCACTTCGGCAAGGTTAAAGCTGTGGATGAGATCTCTTTCGAAGTTAAGGAGCATGAGAACCTTATCTTGCTGGGTACAAGCGGCTGTGGTAAAACCACCACGCTAAAAATGATTAACCGCCTTATTGAACCTTCTGCAGGTAATATCTTTATTGATAGCAAGAACATATTTGAGCAATCGCCTGAAACATTACGGCGGGGGATAGGGTATGTTTTACAAAATAATGGGTTGTTTCCACACTATACCGTTGCCGAAAACATTGCTATTGTACCACAGCTACTAAAATGGGATAAAAAACGAACAGAAAAGCGGGTTGCCGAATTGCTTGAAAAGCTTCATCTCACAAAAGACTACCTGAACGTTTACCCCAATGAGCTAAGCGGAGGGCAACAGCAACGCATTGGCCTGGCAAGAGCTTTAGTGGCTGATCCGGCAGTGTTACTGATGGATGAACCCTTTGGTGCGCTGGATAACGTTACCCGTTCAAAAATTCATGCGGAGTTTAAGGCGCTTGACGAGCTGAAAAGAAAAACCATTATCATGGTAACCCACGATGTGCAGGAAGCCTTTGAGCTGGGCGACCATATTTGTTTGATGGATCAAGGCAAAATAATACAGGATGGTACACCGGCTGATCTCTTATTCAACCCCAAAAATAGTTTTGTAAAGGAGTTTTTGCAGGAGCAAAAACTACAATTGGAGTTTAAGGCCATTAAGCTAAACCAGCTCTCCCGGCCACTCAAAGGGGAGGCTGAAAAAGGAGTGGGGCAAAAAGTGAATAATATTTCGGCAGACGTTAGCTTTTGGAGTGTCCTTGAACACTTTAAGTTTGATGGGGTAGATGAGTTGAATGTCATTGATAAGGAAAATAATGAAACGTGGTCAGCGAACTTTGAGGAACTGATGTCGGCATTTTATCAATATAAAAAACAGCAGTTCCATGAATGAGCAGCAGCAAACTTTATGGGAATTTATGCAACAGCAAAGTGATAAGCTGCTTACCCAAACCCTGCAGCATATCGGGCTTACGTTTGTATCGTTATTTATTGCCGTTTTGATTGGTTTGCCGCTTGGAATCTTTATCACCCGGAAAAAAAACTTTTCTGGTCCTGTTTTAGGAATAGCAAGCATCCTGCAAACAGTGCCCAGTATTGCCTTATTGGGCTTTATGATCCCCCTTTTGGGTATTGGCGCCAAACCTGCTATAGTGGCTTTGCTGCTTTATGCCTTGCTGCCCATTATCCGTAATACCTATACCGGAATAACAGGGGTTGATGCAGCAGTTAAGGAGGCCGCCACTGCAATGGGCATGAGCAAATGGCAAATACTTTTTAAGGTTGAGCTGCCCCTCGCAATGCCCGTGATATTTGCCGGGATCCGCACGGCTACGGTAATAACGGTTGGTGTGGCTACGCTGGCATCATACATTGCCGCTGGTGGTTTGGGCGAATTTATTTTCGGCGGTATCTCCCTAAACAATACCAACATGATCCTGGCAGGCGCTATTCCGGCTGCTTTGCTAGCCATTATTTTTGATTTTTTGCTGTCGCGATTGCATAAACTCAATATAAAAAAACTAAGAACTGTTACTATTGATTTACCGCTGCTACTGCTCGTCCTCTCTTCCTTATACTTCATCCCGTCAGCCTATGGGACCAAGCTTAAAGCCGGCTTTACGCCCGAGTTTATGGGCAGGCAGGATGGCAACCTCGGGCTCATCAGCAAATATGGATTAAAAATTCAAACCCTGGTTATAAATGATGCGGTAATGTACAAAGCTGCTTATGAAAAACAACTGGATGTGATTAGCGGCTATTCAACAGACGGCCGGTTAAAAGCATATGACCTGGTGGTTCTGGATGATGATAAAAAAATATTTCCGCCTTATTATGCCGCTCCAATTGTGAGAGAAAATTCGCTAAAAAAATTTGCATTGTTGGAAAAAATACTAAATTTGTTAGCTGGAAAAATAAATGACAGCACTATGACTGCCTTAAATTATAAGACTGATTATCTTCACCAAAGCCCAGAGCGGGTGGCAAAAGATTTTTTAGTTGCTAATAAATTATGGAAGCCGGCACGTAATGGAAATGACGGAATTGTAAGGATAGGATCAAAAATATTTGGCGAGCAATATATTTTGGCAAGTATTTACAGCATGCTGATAAAAGGTTATACCAATTATGATACTTCTACAAAAACCGGCCTTGGCGGAACTAAAATTTGTTTTGACGCTTTGACAAATGATCAGATTGATTTTTACCCGGAATATACGGGAACAGGCTTGCTGGCCATTTTACAGCCATCGCCAAAAACAATTGATTCATTAACGCACAGCAAGGATGAAACTTATAATTATGTGCAAAAGGAGTTTGAAAAAAAGTATAAAATAAAATGGCTAAAGCCAATTGGCTTTAATAATGCCTATGCTTTAATGATGAGGAAAAAACAAGCAAAGGGTTTAAATATTAAAACAATTTCTAACCTTAAACGATATTTGGATAGATAACAATCATGAATATAGCCGACTGTTATATAAAAGTGCGCAAGCGGACGGAGCAAATTTGTAGTCCATTACAAACAGAGGATTACGTGGTGCAGCCCGTGGTTGATGTTAGTCCTCCTAAATGGCACATAGGCCACGTTACCTGGTTTTTCGAAACTTTTATCCTTAAGCCTTACTTTATGGGCTACCAGGAATATAACCCTGATTACAATTACGTATTTAACAGTTATTATGAAACCGTTGGCAACCGCGTTATCCGCACCGACAGGGGTAATTTAAGCCGACCAACCGTAGCTGAAATTTACAAATACCGTGAGTATGTTGATGAAGCCATGGCTAAGTTTTTATGCGAAGAGCCAGGCGATGATATTAAAGAGTTGTTGATCCTGGGTTTTAACCACGAAGAGCAGCACCAGGAGCTTTTGTATACCGATATTAAATACATTTTAGGTCATAATCCCCTATTCCCGGCTTATTCAAAAGCTTATGTATCGCCAAAGATTAAGCAGGATGAAGGTGGTGAATTTATAAAGCTGGATGAAGGCATCTACGAAATAGGTTTTAAAGGCGAGGGCTTTTGTTTTGATAACGAGCTAAACCCGCACAAGGTTTATTTGAATGCTTTTGAGATCAGCCCAAACCTGGTTACGAATGCCGAATACCTTGAATTTATAAACAACGGCGGCTATCACGATTTTCGCCACTGGCATGCCGAGGGCTGGGATTGGGTAAAAACCAATAAGGTTGAAGCGCCGCTTTACTGGCATTTAATTGATGAAGAATGGCACCACTATACCTATCATGGTTTGGAGCCTTTAAACTTAAAAGAACCCGTTTGCCACATCAGCTATTTCGAGGCATATGCCTATGCCGCATGGAAGGGCTTAAGATTACCCACAGAGTTTGAATGGGAAGCTGCCGCTCCGCAATTTAGCTGGGGTAAAAGCTGGGAATGGACAGAAAGCTCGTACCTGCCTTACCCGGGCTTTGCCAAAGCGCCGGGTGCAATAGGGGAGTATAATGGCAAATTTATGGTTAATCAAAAGGTATTGCGGGGCGCATCGGAAGTTACATCGCCGGGGCATAGTCGTATTACCTATCGTAATTTTTTTCAAACTAATTTAAGATGGCAATTTACCAGCATAAGGCTGGCTAAGTAACAAACTACCACCAATGAAGAACATTGAACCAACGTTAGCAAAGGCCGAAGTAAACGGGCTTTCAAATTGTAGAACAGGCTTGTTTTATGAGGATGTAATATGCGGGCTAAGCTCAGCACCTAAATTTTTGAGCTCGATGTATTTTTACGACGCAAATGGCGATAAACTTTTCCAGGAGCTGATGAACTGCGAAGAGTATTATCCAACCAATTGCGAGCTGGAGATCTTTTCTGAAAAAACTGCTGAGATCTGTAATGCAATAATAGGCGCCGGTGATGCCTTCGAGCTAATAGAGTTAGGCGCCGGCGATGCCACCAAATCCGCCTATTTATTAAAATATCTTTTAGAGCAAGGGGCTGATTTTAGTTACCTGCCTATTGATATCTCATCTAACGTAATATCATACTTAAACATAACCCTGCCCGTAACGCTGCCCGGCCTGCAAATGACTGGCCTTAACGGCGAGTATTTTGATATGCTTACAAAAGCGGCCTCTATCTCAAATAAACGCAAGGTGGTTATGTTTTTAGGCTCAAACGTTGGTAATATGCCGGTTGATGTTGCTGAAAAGTTTTGCCAGGATGTGCGCAATCACTTATCGCCGGGCGATATGCTGCTGATTGGTGTCGATTTGAAAAAGAATCCTAAAACTGTTTTAGCAGCTTATAATGATAAGGAAGGCATCACCAAAAGATTTAACCTTAACTTGTTAGAGCGGATAAACCGTGAGCTGAATGCCAATTTTGATATCAACCAGTTTGAGCATTATCCAACCTATGACCCTGAAACAGGCGCCTGCAAAAGCTACCTGGTTAGCCTGATTGACCAGGATGTAAGGATAAATGGCATGGAAACTATCCATTTTGAAAAAGATGAATACATTTTTATGGAGATCTCGCAGAAATTTACCGTTGAACAGGTTAACCAGATGGCTGTAAAAGCCTCATTTAAACCTGTTGGTCACTTTTTTGACAGTAAGCATTGGTTTACTGATGCCATTTGGGTAGCGGAGTAACACTTTAAATAATAACGTCATTGCGAGGCTGGTTGCTTACAACCGGCTTCGAAGCAATCTCTGAACTATGCATGTAATTGAGCAATTAGTTATGTGGCCACCAATCAGCGGCTGTAAGGTCCATCAGCATTAAGGTGCATTGATTGTCCTTCGCAGCGGTTGCTTCGTACCTCGCAATTGTAAAGGTTTGATAAATTGGCAATAGAATTAGTATTATTTTTTGTTGTTTAGGGAGGCCATTTCGCTAGGTTTTTTTCCATCAATACCCTGATGTGGCCTCTCATTATTGTAATAAACTAAATACTGCAATAACTCGTCTTTTAATTCATCAAGCGAATCAAAGTCCGTTTCGTGAATCAAGTCTTCTTTTAAAGTCCGCCAGAAACGCTCGACCTTGCCGTTGGTTTGTGGTCTGTATGGACGTGTATAACGGTGTTTGATATCCAGTTCGATGAGTAATCGTTCAAAAGGATGTCCATGCTTTTTTTTACTTTGAGCAGGCCCAAACTCGGGGCCGTTATCAGATATGATCTCCTCAAACTTAATACTATATTCATTATTGAGGTAGTTCATACATTTCAGAGCCGCAAACATTACACTCAGAGCCGTGATGTCTTCCGTTACCTCTGCCCAGGCGAGCTTTGAATAATCATCTAACAGGCAAGCCAGGTAAAGCTTACGGTTTTGCCCCCGAATAACACTTTTACTTAAATGATGGCAATCAATATGGCCTAACTGTCCCATACGTTCTTTAATGATCTTACGTTTGTTCTGCTTAAGTTTGGGTGTTAAGCGGTTCTTTTGGTAACGCTTTAAGATATTATATACCCCGGACGCAGATGGGGTGAATTTATGTAATTTCGGTTTAAGAATATCTACGATCTCTAATTTGCTATTACCCTTTTCACGCAATTCCAGCACCTTGTTCTCTATGAAGCGGATGGGCCGGCGCGTACGGTACTTAGGGCCACGTTTACCCGGTAGCAGGTCAATCTCTTTTCCCGACTGTTTAAACCTATTATAATACCGCAGAAAATTGCGCGGGTCGGTATCATGCACATGGTAAAATTCCTTCGCAAACTTAAACTTTGGATGCTGCTTTGATTTGACCAACTCATATTCTTTGATCATAAAGTGATATTTATCCAGGTAGCGCTGCTGAAACCGATTGTCGTTTGTTTTTATTGGCATAACTTATTAGATTATATTTCAAATCTAATTCTGTTGCCAAATTATCTGACTTTTACAGCAATGACGCTCAAAAAAGCACGAATATTCACGCTAAAACTCCAGCTCCAACAGCACCGGGCAATGGTCTGAATGTTTTGCTTCAGGCAATATAGCGGCTCTTTTAATATTCCCTTCCAGCGTGCGGGTAGCCATATTATAATCAATCCGCCAACCTAAGTTTTTAGCGCGCGAATTTGCCCGGAAGCTCCACCACGTATAATTATGCGGTTCCTTATTCATATGACGGAAGGTATCAATATAGCCCGACTCAATAAAATTCTCCATCCATTCCCGCTCTTCTGGTAAAAATCCGGATGAATTAGCGTTTGATTTTGGGTTATGGATGTCAATTGGCCTGTGGCAAATATTATAATCGCCGGATACAACCAACTTTGGGCATTGTGATTGCAGCAACTCCAGGTAGCGGCCAAATTCATCTAAAAAACGATATTTAAAAGCCTGTCGGTCATCCCCGCTTGAGCCCGATGGAAAGTAAACACTCATCACGGATACCTCATCAAAATCAACCCGGATATTACGCCCCTCGCGATCATAGTCGCTGATGCCGCAGCCATATTCAATGTGTTTTGGTGTTTGTTTGGTAAAGATGGCTGTACCGCTGTATCCCTTTTTTTCGGCAGGGTACCAGTAATGCTCGTAACCCAGGTCTTCAACCAATTTTAAGTCGGTAAGTACATCAGGCGTTGCCTTAATTTCCTGCAAACAAACTACATCTGCATCGGTTGCCTGCAGCCATGCCAGCCAGTTTTTGTTTATTGCCGAGCGGATGCCGTTAACGTTATAGGTGATGATTTTCATTTCGGATTTCGGATGTTCGATTTCGGATTTTAAATTTTATTTGGCCTCGGGGAAAAGTAATTCATCCAATTGATTGCATTCTTTTTTACTAAGCAATTCAACCGTCATGGCTACGTTTTCTGTTGGACGGTCATTACCGTCCTTTTTAACAGCGGCTATCCTGTCAACCATATCAATGCCTGACACTACTTCGCCATAAACGGTGTAGCCATGATCAAGATGTGGCGCGCCCCCAACTGACTTGTAATATTCCCTTTGCCAGGCCGGTATTTTAAATCCCTTTAAGCGTGTATTTTCCAGGGTATCCATCTTGCCATCGGTAAAGCGTTTGCCTTCAACAATATAAAACTGACACCCGCTTGATGCTTTTGCTGCGTTATCATCCCTTGCTGCTGCCAATACGCCGCGTTTATGGAAAAGACTATCCCTGAATTCGGCCGGGATAGTATAGCCAACATCCCCATTGCCAAGCTCGGCGCCGGGTTTTGCCTTAGTCGTGTCCCTCGAATCCGGATCACCACCCTGGATCATAAAGTTTTGGATCACCCGGTGAAACAATGTTCCGTTGTAAAACCCCTTTTTTACCAGCTTGATAAAGTTATCCCTGTGTTTTGGGGTTTCATTATACAGGCGGATTATACAAGTGCCATAGCTGGTTTTTATCCGCACATACTGGTTTTTTGGTCCTTTGGCAAAAGCGGTGGTAATAACCAGTAAAATAAGGGCAGTAGTAAACAGTTTTTTCATATTTGTGATTTTGTTATTCAAAAAACAACTAAAAACCTTGTCATTGCGAGCGTAGCGTGGCAACCGCACGCCGTACACAACCGCCAATGCAAGTTTTACACCTTTCTATTCGCTCTGTATAGCATGCGATTGCTTCGTACCTCGCAATGACAGGTTGTTTTATTCATATCCCCACTGGCTGTGTCCTCACAGCCAGCCGCCAGACAGGGATGGGTTAACAATAAAGAACACACATACCCATTAACCAACCGCAGCTTCTTTCGGACTTCCGGACTTTTCCGGCTTCTCCTCACTCCACCAATCCCAACTCCTGGAAGTAATCAATTATTAATGATTTCAACACCATTTCCTGTTCAAGCAGGGTATAATTAGGGATAACGCCTACCCGTTTCCAGTGCGGCCAGCCATCCTGGTCCAGTCCCTCCAGCTCATAAAAGCCCATCATACTAAACAGTTTGCAGTTGGCTATATGCATCAGCTCTTCCTTTTGACGCTTGCTGAACTTGCGCGGGCCCTGCCCAAGCTCCTGCACCCCAATAAGGAATAGCATTACCTTTATATCCGGTTTTTCATTATCAAACTCATCAGCAATCCGCTGTTGTAATGCGCTCCATTTTAAATTGATCTCTGCAGGTTTCACGGGAACAAATATAAGGTAGTTCATGGTTCATAGTTGATGGTTCATAGTAAAAAGTTAATGGAGGCAGTTCATAGTGGATGGTTCATAGTTCATGGCCGCTGCAATTGGCTGTTGGTTCATGGATGATGGTAAGTAGCAATTTAAGACTCTATGTCGCTTTGCGTGGTATTTCTTTATAGAGCCATGGGCTCGAAATATTTTGTAACGCTGGGTTTTAACCCAGCGCAGATAAAACTCGCCAAACAAAGTGCCATATACACGACCAATATGGCATAAATGGATCGAACATACTGTTCTTTTCGTTATTCTTTACATCATCAACGGATTAAAATCCGTTGTTACAAGATAGGCCGAGGCGATGCCTCTGAATACTCCATCTCAAAAAGCCTGCTGATCGTTCATGGCGGTTGCAATTGTCCGTTGGTTCATGGGTGATGGTAAGTTGTAGTTTTGGGTACTTGTGTCATTTTGCGTGATGGTTCTTTATAGAGCCATGGGCTCGAAATATTTTGTAACGCTGGGTTTTAACCCAGCGCAGATAAAACTCACCAAACCAAGTGCCATAGGCACGGCCAATATGATGTAAATGGATCGAACATACTGTTCTTTTTGTTACCCTTTATATCGTCAACGGATTAAAATCCGTTGTTACAATACAGGTCGGGGCGATGCCTCTGGGCGCTTCATCTAAATAATTCTAACGCTATTCCTTTCAACAAACTTTTTAAGATGTGAAGCCACTGTTTAAATAACCGGCAAAAGAAAGTGTACGCACACAAAAAGCCAAGAGCCTAATCTTTCTTTTCTTCTCCCATGAACTATGAACCATCAGCTATGAACTTTTTACGAATAGCAATTTTGTTGCATTTAAACAAGAATGTTACCTTCTTTAAAATTTTAATTGTCTAAGTTTGCAACTTACTGTAAAAAGGTAACTGAAAGTTTGAAAAAAAACAAATACCATATTGTCCAATCGTGGATCTTGCTGATCTGTTTTGTAGCAGGCCAGTATATGGTATATGCTCACCAGCATAAGCTGATCCAGGGAGCAAAACAAACTTATTCAGCAAATCAACAGCAGCCCAAACAAACCCTTACCGAAAAATGCCAGCTCTGCGATGCCATGCATCATAACAGTATGGTAATGGCCGGCCAGGTAAACTTTTCTTCGGTTGCCGCTGCAAACTATGTTTACAAATCTCCCGTTTATAATTTTACAAGTTTAGCGCTTGTACTCTCCGGTGGTCGTGCCCCACCCTTTGCCAATTATTCAGTTTAAACTTAAAAGCTAAAACGCTTTCTACGCATTAAGTAATGATCATCTGATTTAATGTAATTTTTTGGACTAATATCAGTCTGATAGAATAAACAATTAATGAACCGGATCAAATTTTCAATATCAACCAGGATACTATAATGAAATATAAGATAAGAATATTAAGCCTGTTATTTGTACTTATATCAAGTACTATAATTGCGCATGCTGCTATAAAAATAAAAAAAGATGATGATGCAGGTACTATTTCCGGTACTGTAACTGATAAAGCTGATGGGAAACCGGTTATAGGCGCAACTGTAAATATACCCGACCTGAGGCGTGGCGCTATTACTGATGTAAATGGCCATTATACATTAGAAAAATTGCCTAAAGGCGTTTACCTGGTGCAGGTAGTGTATTTAGGTTATGCCACCTACAACCAAAAGGTTGATTTCTCAAAAACAACAACACTTGATATTCAGCTGAAAGCATCGTCAATTGAAGCCGGAGAGGTAGTTATTACCGGTGTGAGCAAAGCAACTGAAATAAAACGTGATCCTGTGCCAATGGTGGCTGTGGGTAAAACTTACCTTGATCAGCGTTCGGCAGCGGGAAACGTTATTGATATGATTGCCAATTTGCCGGGTGTTAGCGCAGTAACAACCGGGCCAAACGTTTCTAAACCTTTTATACATGGATTAGGTTATAACCGTGTAGTGACCCTGCAGGATGGAATCCGCCAGGAAGGCCAGCAATGGGGTGATGAGCACGGTATTGAGGTAGATCAAAACTCTATTGACCGTGTTGAGGTGATTAAAGGACCGGCCAGCTTATCCTACGGGTCAGATGCTATTGGCGGAGTTGTAAACCTTATTACGCCGTCGCCGGTTGCTGATGGTAAGATCCTGGGATCGGTACAGGGTACTTACGGTACTAATAATGGTTTGCTGAATGGCTCGTTCAGGCTATATGGCAATCAAAACGGACTGGTTTGGGGTACCATCTTATCCGCCAAAGAAGCAAAGGATTACCAGAATCAGCATGATGGCAGGGTATATGCCACAAACTTTAAAGAAAAGGATGCACGTTTTATGGTAGGCCTTAACAAGGCATGGGGAACATCGTATTTAAATTTCTCATTATTTGATGACCAGCAGGCGATTCCTGATGGCAGCCGCGATTCGCTAACACGTAAGTTTACCAAACAGATTACAGAAGCCGACCTATCGCGTCAGATAGTTTCTCCATCCGAATTAAATTCATACAACATCCCGGTTTTGCATCAGCATGTACAGCTTTACCGCATCTATAATAACAGTAATTTTAATTTAGGCAGTGGAAACCTTATTGTTAATTTGGGTTACCAGTATAGCCACCGCAGGGAATATACCCACCCAGAAGATGCTGATGTAGCAGGCTTAAACCTTCACCTCAGCACCTATACTTATGATGTTAAATACAACTTTGACCTTGGAAAAGGTTATGAAACCACAGCCGGCATAAACGGACAATACCAAAATAATACCATAGGCGATGCTACCGATTTCCCGATCCCGGCCTATCACCAGTTTGATATTGGTCCGTTTCTGATCGTGAAGAAAAGCTTTGGCAAGCTTGATCTTTCGGCAGGCGCCAGGTTTGATAGCCGTTCATTCCACGGCCAGGCGGCTTATATTGATACGCTTGCCGGAAAATATCCGCAATTGTACACCGGAGCAGATCCTAATAACGCCCCTAACGTAGTTCCGCAATTTACTGCCCTGAATAAAACATTTACAGGATTTAACGGAAGCTTTGGCGGTGCTTATAATTTCTCAGACAAATTTTTGTTAAAAGCGAACATCGCCCGCGGTTTCAGGGCGCCGAGCATTGCCGAGCTTTCAGCAAATGGCCCCGATCCGGGTTCGCAGATCTACCATGTAGGCGACAGTAATTTTAAACCGGAGTTTAGCACACAAGAAGATATCGGCGCTTTCCTTACCCTGCCAAACGTTTCATTTAGTGTTGAATTATTTAACAATAATATCCAAAACTATATCTTTCAGCAGCAGGAGCTTAATGCCGATGGCTCGCCCGTTATTACGCAGGGCTATAATACTTTTACCTATGTGCAGAGCAAGGCAAGGATAAATGGCGGCGAATTCAGCCTCGACATCCATCCGCTTAAATGGCTGCATTTTGAAAACTCACTTGCATTAACCTACGGTCAAAACCTGGGTACAGGCGGCAAAGTTGCAGACAGCTTAAAGTATCTTCCTTTTATCCCGCCACTGCATACTCACTCAGAACTGAAAGGGAATTTCAGCAAAGGGTTCGGCAGTTTCAGAAATGTATATGCCTTTGTAGGGTTTGATCACTTTAGCGCACAGAACCGCTTTTTTGCGGCATACGGAACAGAAACCTACACTGCCGGCTATAACCTGTTAAGTGCAGGGATAGGTAGCGAGCTGGTAAACTCAGCCGGAAAAACAGTTATCAAATTGTTTATTGAAGGCACCAACCTGGGTAATGTAAACTACCAGTCGAACATGAGCCGATTGAAGTATTTCGATAATGCAAATGTACCGGCTGGCGTTCAGCCGGGGATCTTTAATATGGGGCGTAATGTAAGCTTTAAGGTAGTTGTACCTTTCGACTTGTCGCCGCATGTAAAATCATAATTTAAATATCTACCTATAAAATGAAAGTCCTGCCCTTAAAAAGCGGGATTTTTTATTGAAGGGATCAGGCTGCAGACGCTTTCCGTATCCCTTTTATAATCCGTTCACGGTGCTGCATACCCCAGTTTTTCAATTCTGTAACTACCTTATCTAATGACCGGCTGTAAGGCGTAAGCTCATACATTACGCTAACAGGAGTGGTGGGGAAAACTGTGCGGGTAACAAACTCATTCATTTCCAGCTCCCTTAATTCTTTTGAAAGAATTTTTGGTGTTATGCCGTCAAGCGAACGCTGGATGTCGTTAAAGCGTTTCGCCCCGTTTGAAAGGGTAACTATCAATGGCAACTTCCACTTCCCATTTAAAACGTACAAGGCATCTTTTACAGCCATTACACTGGCATTACAGGCCTCGGGGCTGTGTGCTTCATTTCCAAAATGTGTTTCCATAATATTGAGTACTATCCCAAAGGATAGCGCTATCCTTTGGGATAGTACTATTCTTTTGATAGTAAAGGTAATTACTTTTGTTCTCAAATAAAAAAAGAAAATGAAAGCTTTAAAAATCACTTACTGGGTCACCACTTCAATTGTTGCATTAATGATGACCTATTCCGCCTATGCGTATTTAACCCAACCCGCCATGACACAGGCATTTAACCACCTGGGATTTCCATCATATTTCAGGATTGAGCTGGCCGTTGCTAAACTTATCGGCGCTATATTGATCATCACACCACTTAGCTCAAGAATAAAGGAATTGGCCTATGCAGGGTTTGCTATCACATTTATATCAGCCTTTATTGCCCATACCGCTTCCGGCGATCCTGTTTCCATAAGGATAATGCCCGTAGTGTTTTTGGTATTACTTTCGGTATCGTACTATACTTATTATAAGCTGCCAAAAGCAGTGTAATTGTTCTATTTATTATCCTGAACAGTAATGAAGTATAAGCTTTTTCGCTAAAGTTCAAGTGATAGTTCTTTACTATGTTCAGGATAATAAAAAAATAAGGTAATTTATTTCCTGAACATCGAGGCTATCCAGATAATAATAGCAATAACAATTATAACTGCAATAATACCGACAACAGCTCCAGCTTTAAATATGCCGGCAATTACGGAGCAACTGCTTAAGCAAAGCATCAATAAAATGAGCGACGGAAAATATAATCTTTTCATGGTAGTTTTTTTTACCATGTATAATATGCCAAAAGGAGAATAAGTTTTAGTTGAGAAGATTTATTTTAACACCGCCCAGCCTTGCATTGACGCCTTTAAGTATTAATTGTAATTATAAATTCACCCTGTCTCCGTGTGCCTTTGGTTCAGATATTACCAGGAAATGCAGATCAGTATTACCCTTATTTAAAATCATATGTTTTGTATTTGGCAGGATATGGATTGATTGATTAGCCAGAACAGTACTTAGTTTTCCCTCAACTTCAAAAGTGGCAATGCCGGATAGGATGTAAAATACCTGTTGCGCATGGTGATGATAATGTAGCTGCTCACCAGTTTCGGGAGGCATGCGTTCCTGGATCACGCTTAGCGTGGCCGACTTTAACAAATGCCAGCCATCGCATTGTTCGCCCCAGGTATAATGTTCAGCATTTTTGGTTGAGGTAATCATGTTAAATGTTATTTATGTTTTGCCCTTCCTCATATTCCTTTATTAACTTTTTAGTGGCCCGGTTGTGCCATGCAGTTAGCAACAATGCTGTAAGGTCATCCGGCGATACGGTTTTAAGGTTGATGAGCATGTAATCGTAATTAAAATAATGGTCAGTTATAAAAAAGGCATCCGGATTTGCCGTTATCCACTTGTCGCGTTGCAGCGTTTGCAGCACCAGGGTTTCACCATCCTCTTTTAGCCGTGCAAAATACTTTTTATTTACATAAAACGCCGGTGTGTCAAAGCACAGTTTCTCCGTAACGCCGGGCAGCACCAGCAATGTTTTGCGGATAAATTCAAGGTGGACGTAAGCTATGGTAAACAGTTGCATAAAGCTAATCTCGGAAGAAGATTTGAAATGGCAGGAATTTGTTGTTAGAAGCTTTTAAATTATTCTCCATTAACAAACGTTGGTATCCAACTAACTTACAGATGATAAAGTAGTTTTACGCTATAAAATAGCGTGTTTTTACGGTATATACTAAACCATATTCCTATTACTTTTATAGCGTAAGTAAGGGTTGTATAGCAGCCACTTAAAGGAATTCTGTCCTCGCAATAACGGCCTTTGATGCCACCCATATAAACAACACCCCGGAAAGCCGAAAAGGGGTTTACAGAGTAGGCGCTTAACCCTTTTATCATGTTCAACTCAACAGTAATTGATCTTGTTATCCTGCTGTCGTTCATTTATTTTGTGGGCAGCCTTGTTATATCCTCAATTAACGAAGGTATTGCCAGCGCGTTGAGCCTGCGGCCTGACGCGTTGAAAACAGCACTCGAGAATTTGCTTTTTAGCCCGGCATGGTGCGATTTTGTTCAAACCAAACTCATTACCAGCCCACATATCCAGTCGTTGATGAAGGCCACTGATAAATACCCATCTTATATCCCGGCTAAAAACTTTGTGCTTGCTATAATTGGTGAAATAGGATCAGATAATTATAAACAGGGCCGCCTGCAGGCAGCCATTATGAGGTCAGGACTACCGCCTGAATTTCAAAAGGTACTGAGCGACATTGCTGCTTCGGTAAGTAACGATATCAATGATTTTGAAAAGAGCCTGGAAGCATTTTATAATAATGCCATGGATAGGGCAGGTGGCGTTTATAAAAGGAAAATAAGGATGATTACCTGGATAATTGCTTTTATCCTGGCCTTCTTCCTGAACCTTGATACCATTAAGATTGTAAAGGACCAGCTGGCAGATACCAAAAAACTGGATCAGACAGTGGGTAACCTGGCGGCACAGATCTCTAACATAAAAGTTGATTCCGGAACAGTGAGTATTACAACCAAAGATGGCGTAATATCCGTTAGCCGTGAGCAAGCTGTTAAAACAGCTGCAGCAACCATAAAGAATACGAATACGCCAAAAGATACGAGCAATAACCTTAACAGGAATATTAAACAGGCTAAAGATCTTACCCTGTTCCTGCAGCAAAATTCAGGGTACAACCTTGGATATACCGGAAGGGATGACTTTAACAGGCAATGGCACGGTTTCAGCGCAATACTTCTAAAATTATTGGGCATAATAATAACCTCATTTGCATTGCAGCTTAGTTCAGGTTTTTGGTTCGATCTATTGAATAAGGCAGTTAATATCCGCTCATCAGGCAAAAAACCGGATACAGATAAATAAGGAAGAACTTAATACAAAAAAGGAAGAAAAACTGGATGGTTAGGAAGCATAAATAAATTAGGGATTAAGATGTAGTTAACAAGGATAAACGTTGAAAGCTATTTCCAAATTTATCCCTAAATTTACCCTTATCATATTCAGCCATCTCCCATGAAACAAAAATTCCATTACGACACTGTTACAGAAGCCATTGAGCAACTTAAAAAACAGGGTTATACGCTTGATCTGAACTTAAAGGAAAATCATTTTGTGGCAGGCGAGCAACAATTTCCGGCAGATGAATTTGAGATAGTTGACCTGTATCGTTATGAAGGCCCTTCTGATCCGGCTGATGAGGCTACGGTTTATGCACTGGCTTCGGCATCGGGTATAAAGGGAATATTTGTGTCGGGCTATGGGATCTCAACTGATGATGACTCAACAGAAACATTGAAGCAATTGCATTATAAATATCATCAAAATAAGAGCTAAAAAGAGGTTGTCTTAAATCTAAAAATGACTTAAAATAATATTTGGTCTCTGTGATCTTTGTGTACTCTGCGGTTTATTTTTAACCACAGAGTCCGCAAAGAAAGCACAGAGCAACACGGAGTTTTTATTATCTGCACTTATTCTTCATTCAACTCTGCCAAATCGGCTTCTAAGGAGGCTATCCTCTTGAAATATTTTATTTTATAATAAATATGGCTTCCTATTAATGATACGATAGTTAAAGCACCGCAAAGCATTAGCACAATGTTTGTTGGTATTGCCCAATAGGAGTTAATAAACAATTTTAGGAAAGCATAAAAATATACCGGGTAAAGAAAAAGGTAGATAACGTTCATCAGCACATAAAATCTTTTAAATTCAGCTATTGTTTTGGTTAACGTTTCTTTCAGATTTTCGCTGCGGTAAATAGTGAAAATATTTTGCTGTCGTTTATAAACCCATATGGTTACAAGGGCATAAATTATCATTATAGCTACATATATCACAGCCTGGCTAAAAGTGGTATTTTTATCCGGAAAGAAATAGTGTCCGGGCAAGATCATTAAAAGCATTACGATCAGCGCTGTGCAGATCACTTTACCAAGTTTGCCCCAGTAAACATTTCTTTCGTGTAACTGGCCTAAGGTGTTTGTTGCGTTCATAAGTATAGGGTTTAATGTTTCAGGTGTATGTTTTTGTTGCTTAAATTCTTTTTGCTGGATAGTGTTCCAGTGCGCTTTAAAATCGTCCAGTTCCATATTATCCAATATTAATAAGTGTTCTTAATTTTGCCTTTATCCTGTTAAGCTTAAACCCCACGTTTGATTCTGAAAGACCCAGGATCTCTGCTATTTCTTTATAGCTGCAATCATCCATGTACAGCATGGTTAATGCGCGCTCAACTTCAGTAAGTTTTTTTATAGCTTCATACATTTGAGCTATATCTTCATCAACATTATCATTTCCGGCTGCTGCCACATGGAACGCTTCATCATCCAGACCGGCAAATTTTTCGCGCCTGGTTTCTTTTCTTAACCGGGTAATGGCATTGTTAATTGCAATGCGGTACATCCAGGTTGATACTTTTGAATCGCCCTTAAATACAGGATACGATCGCCAAAGCTGCAGCACTATATCCTGGAAAAGATCTTCCTTATCCAATTTATTGTTGCAATACATATTGCAAACCTTATAGATGAGGCCCTGGTTTTCGGCAATGAGTTTAAGAAATTGATCTTTCAAAAAAATATTGTTTATGCAATTAGTCGCACAGTATCTGGAAAACTTAGCAGAATTTTAAATTTTATTTTTTGAGAGGGATGCAGAGACGCAATTTTTATAAAAAAAGAGCAAAAAAAAGACTTACGAAGTTTTCAAAACTTCGTAAGTCTGATCAGGAACGTATTTTTTATTATAAACTATTTTATCCCGTAATGGTCATTCATCAACTTTTCAAACAAGCCACCAGGCAATACGTGTTTTAAAGTTTTGGCAATTGTTTGTCCGAATGCTCCAACCAAATAACGATGTGCCGGGCTTGATGAATCAACTATCTGGCATAGTTTTTTGCCTATTAAGTCCGGACTGGCGCCTATGCTTTCGTCCTTTTCCATGGCAGCAACAGCGGCATTATATTCTTTCTCCAGCATTTCGTTTTTTATCGGGAAAGCAACTTTCTCACGATTTTGGGTGAAGTCTGATTTAAAGTCTCCGGGGTTAATAAGCGTTACTTTAACACCCGTATTGCGCAACTCCATCCGCAAGCTTTGGGAGTATCCCTCAATAGCATATTTTGATGCGCTGTACATGCTCTGATAAGGCAAGCCAAATAGCCCGGCCAATGAGCTGATGTTTACAACAAGGCCGTTTTTAACGGCTATCATATGCGGCAGCACCGCGCTGCTAACGCGTACTACGCCAAAAAAGTTAACTTCAAATTGTTTTTTAGCGCTTTCAACCGGCATGGCGTAAGCCGGACCGGTAACACCGTTGCCGGCGTTGTTTACCAGCACATCAATGCGGCCTTCGGCTTTAATAATTTTATCAATGGCAGCGTTTACCGATGCATCGTCAGTAACATCCAGTTCAATAGGTTTAAATGATACCGATTTGATGCGTTTCAGATCGCGGGATGAACCATAAACCGTATGCCCTTTTGCCTGAAGCGCTGTAGCGCAGGCCAAACCTATCCCGGATGAAGCACCGGTTACAAGAATTACTTTACCCATTGTTTTGTTATTGCTTAATGTGTTGATTTAGAATAATGCCGAGCCGTAAAAATGCGAATAAAAACGAAAGGGGGAAAATTGTTTTTTAATTATTAACGCGGTAACATTTATATATTGGAAATTAAAAACAACGGGTAACTAAAAAAATAGATATTGAAAATATTACCAATCAACTATTTATCTGTATTTTTATTAACCTGATTGTTAATAGCTAGTTTAGTGGTATGGTAAATATGGGTATTTTGAAACTAATTGTGTTTTCACGCAGATTTTAATCCTTAAAATTATACCAATGACTAACTAATCAACATTAAATAATACCTGAACCCAATAAATGTATGGTAAGTGAAAAATACCTGAAAGAAATATTCAACTCGTCATTATCACCAATGATGATCCTGCTTCCTGATGCGCCCCATTTTTCAATAGTTGATGTAAACGATGCCTATGTTAAATTGAATGAATTTACACGTGAGGAGTCGATAGGGAGGGGGTTATTTGAGGTTTTTTATAGTGATAAATATTATGAGATCCCCGGATGGATAGAATCACTTGACGTTGTTATGGCTCAAAAAAAACCGGATAAAATAGCGCTTCGAAAATATGAGGTACCTGTTGCCGGAACGCTTGATAAAAAAGTGAAATATTGGGAGATAGATAATATTCCTATCCTGAACGATGATGATGAAATCGTATTCATCCTGCGTTCAATTACCGATCATACGCATGATTTTATTGCCAGGAAAGATACAGAGCAGGCTTTAACAGAATCCCGGAACCAACTTTACTCGTTATTGCAAACCATTGAAGGGATAGTTTGGGAGGCAGATGCGGATACTTTACGGTTTACTTTTGTAAGCGACCATGTAAAGCAGATTTTAGGCTTTTCGCCAAAAGAGTGGCTGGCGCAACCCCGTTTTTGGGAAAACCATATCCACCCCGGAGACAGGGAAGAGGTTTTAAATTATTACAATTTAAAATCACGGCCGGCCAAGAGCTATACATTTGAGTACCGGATGATAAAGGCCGATGGCGGTACCGTATGGATAAAAGATATTGTTTCGATAGTTAAAGAGGGGGGAAAGGCGAAATGGCTGCGCGGGCTTATGCTGGATATAACGGCAACCAGGAGACTGAGCAACCTGGAAAATCTGGAAAAAAATGTACTGGAATTAAATTCTAAAAATCATGTAACCGTTCAGGAGATCTTATCCTATTACCTTAGCGGTATAGAGGCGCTGTTTCCAAAAATGCTGTGCTCTATTCTTCAGGTAAAAAATAACCGGCTTTATAACTGGGCCTCCCCATCATTGCCAATATCATACATACAAGCAATAGAAAGCCTCCCGATAAGTGAAAACAGCGGATCGTGCGGAACAGCCGCTTATTTAAAGAAAAAAGTAATTGTAAGCGATATTGCAACCGACCCAAGATGGACTGATCACAAACAGATAGCGCTGAAATATGACCTGCGCGCTTGCTGGTCGCACCCGGTTGTTACTTCTGAGGGTGAAGTGATTGCAACATTGGGGATGTATTACAAAGAGCCCAAAAAGCCTAATGAAGAAGAATTAAAAGTTATTGAAAGGGTAACGGCCATTTTAAAAATTATTTTAGAGAACCGGCAAAAAGCCGAAATAATAGCCGAAACAAGCGTTTTGATGACCCAAAGCCAGGAACTGGCACACTTTGGAAACTGGCATTGGGATGTACAAAATAATATAGTAAGCTGGTCAAACAGTTTGTATGCGATATACGGTTTAAACAAAAAAGACTTTAAAGCTACGTTTGAAGGATACCAGGAAATGCTGCACCCGGAAGACAAGGAAAGGGTGTATAACATCATTTCCAATGTATTGAAAACCAGGGAAGATGTTGAATTTGAAGAACGCATAATAAGACCTAACGGGGAAATGCGGTATTTAAAATCATGGGGTAAGCTAAAGTGCGATACAAACGGGATGCCGCTGGAAATGATTGGCGCTTGTTTGGATATTACGGAAAGTAAAAAAACGGAGCAAGAATTGCAATCGAGCGAGTCGCGGCTGAGTACCCTGGCAGATTCGCAAACCAACTATGTGATCCGGATTGGTTTGGATGGGAGGCTTACTTATTTCAACAAAAAGTATATTGAAGACTTTGACTGGATCTTAAAAAATAAAAAAATTACAGACATTGATTCATCTTTCACCGTTCAGCCATATCATCATCAGCTTGTGGAGGAAATGATAGAGAAGTGCGTTAAAAAACCCAACAAAGTATTCCAGGTTGAAATTGATAAATTGGATAAAGCAGGCGGCGTAAAACCAACTTTATGGCATTTTATAGGCCTAACAAATTCAAACGGCGAAGCTGTTGAAGTGCAATGTATCGGTTTGGATGTTACCGATCTTAAGAATGCCGAATCTGCTATTAAAAAACAAAATAAAAAGCTTTTGGAGATCGCCTGGATGCAATCGCATGTTGTGCGGGCGCCGCTTACAAAAATCATTGGGCTTGTTGATCTGATAAAGGATTTCCCTAACAATGATGACGAAGAAAAAGAATTGTTAGACCATCTGCTCACCTGCGCCAATGAACTGGATAATATAATCAGGAGCATATCAGCAAAAACAGAGCAAATTGATTTGAAAGCAAGCGTTACTTCAAAACCGTAGAAGCTTTATAAATTGCCAGGTGTTTCAGGCTTAATAAGATCAACATTTTTCATAACCAGCCTGTTTAGCGGCAGGCTTTCCGGGTAATTATCCTTTACAAATTTTACCAGGTTTTCGCGGATATAACAGCGCAGATCAAACGCCTGTGAGGAGTTGCGGGCACTAACCAATACGCGAATTTCAATACAATTGGTTTTTGCATCAGTTACCTGGATCACTTTTACACGCTTATCCCATAAAGTAGTGGTGGTAAGCAACCTGTCGAATTCTGTCCGCAACGTATCAACAGGTGTGTTATAATCAAGGTACAAAAAAATAGTTCCCAATATTTCGGATGATGTTCGTGTCCAGTTTTGAAAGGGTTTCTCAATAAAATAATTTATAGGTAATATCAGCCGCCGCTGGTCCCAAATGTTAAGCACTACATAAGTAAGCGTTATATCCTCCACCCGGCCCCATTCGCCTTCCACAACCAAAACATCATCAATCCGGATGGGCTGGGTAAAAGCTATCTGGAAACCCGCCAGCAAATTCCCCAATGATTTTTGTGCGGCAAAGCCGATAATTATCCCGCCAATACCTACCCCGGTAAGCAGCCCCGCGCCAATTTTACGCACGTTATCAAAGCTAAGCAGGATGATAGCGATGGTAATAAATATGATAACAGATGCCAGTAATCGTTTTACAAACTGCATCTGCGTACGAACTTTTCGCTCTTTCAGGTTATCGTCCTTATTCAAATCATAAGTATGATAAACATAATCCTCGAAAATATTGATGGCGCTTATTAATACGATGGCGAAAGATATGATCAGGCCAATTTCAACCGTGCGGCTTAATATAAGATCGTACTGCGGACTAAGCACCATTAAGGGTTCCATCAGGTTCAGCATCAGCAGTGGCACAAAATGGTTCATTGGGCGGCTGAAATGCGTAATGATACTACGGAACAGGGAATAATCGGTATGGTTTTTATTATAGTTAAGGACGGCCTTAATAATGAATTTAACAACTAAGCCAATCACTATAGCCAGGCCAACTATAATTAAATTCCAGGCAAACGGTTGGATCCGTCCTGACCATTCTTCTACAAGATCTTTCATAAATACGCCTTTTGCTTTTTACAACACAGGGTATTAAAATTTGTTAGGGCTATGTGAAGAGTGATTGATCTAAAATTTTAATCCTCAAAAAATGAAACCGGTTCAAGGTCTTTCAGTTCGTCATCAGTAAATAACCGGGAATGGATCATGAAGCGGAACCCTGTAGGGATCTCGATGGAAAAGCTCGATCCGTAGCCTTTTGTAATGCCTATGGTAAGCTGGGTATGCTGCCAGTATTCAAACTGGTCTTTACTCATCCAAAATTCGCAATCATCAATGGTTCCTATCTTTACATCACTGCCGCCCAGCTTAAATTCGCCTTTTTCAAAGCACATGGGCGATGAACCATCACAGCATCCGCCACTCTGGTGAAACATCAGATCGCCGAAACGGCCTTTTAATTCCTTTATCAGGGCCGATGCTTCGGGCATTACCAACACTCTTTTTGTCATGATGCTTATTTAGTTAAGATAATAAAAGCACACACACAAGGTAGTTTAATCCCCATGCATGTGCTAACCAATTAATTACTAAAAAAAGCCCAGTTTATTTTTGTTGTATGAAATCAGCATGTTTTTTGTTTGGCGGTAATAGCCGAGCATCATTTTATGATTCTCTCGTCCAAATCCCGATTTTTTGTATCCGCCGAAAGGTGCGTGTGCCGGATAGGCATGGTAATTATTTACCCAAACCCTGCCTGCCTGTATAGCACGCGGAACCTGGTAAAGCTCATGGGCATCCCTGGTCCACACCCCGGCGCCAAGCCCGTAAAGGGTATCGTTTGCTATCGCGATAGCTTCTTCGGTGGTTTTAAAAGTAGTAACACAGGCTACCGGGCCGAAGATCTCCTCCTGGAAAATGCGCATTTTGTTATGCCCTTTAAATAATGTTGGCTGGATGTAATAACCACCCGCAAGTTCACCGTCCATGTGTTTTATTTCGCCGCCGCAAAGTACTTCAGCGCCTTCTTCTTTCCCTATTTTGAGATACGATTGAATTTTTTCGTACTGGTCATTTGAAGCCTGCGCACCCATCATGGTTTCACTGTCCATTGGATTGCCCATTTTAATGGCGTTTGTTCTTTCAATTACGCGCGATATAAATTTATCGTAGATGTTTTCGTGCACCAGAATGCGCGACGGACAGGTACAAACTTCACCCTGGTTAAGGGCAAATAAAACAGCACCTTCTATTGCCTTATCAAAAAACTCATCATCGGCATCGCCAACAGATTCAAGGAAAATATTTGGCGATTTACCACCCAGCTCCATCGTAACCGGGATCAAATTCTCTGATGCATACTGCATGATCAAGCGCCCGGTAGTGGTCTCGCCGGTAAATGACACCTTGGCAATGCGTGGCGATGACGCCAATGGCTTACCTGCCTCGGGGCCAAACCCTGTAACTATATTTAATACACCCGGCGGCAGAATATCTTTTATCAGATCCATCAGGATCATTATGGATGTTGGCGTTTGTTCGGCCGGCTTTACCACGCAGCAATTACCGGCTGCCAGCGCAGGGGCTATTTTCCAGGTTGCCATTAATAACGGGAAGTTCCAGGGGATGATCTGCCCGACAACGCCGATCGGCTCATGTAAGCAAATGCTTACTGTATATTCGTCATGCTCAGAAATGCCACCTTCTTCGGCGCGGATCACGCCTGCAAAATAGCGGAAGTGATCAACAACCAAAGGAAGATCAGCAGCCCGTGTTTCGCGGATAGCTTTGCCATTGTCGATGCATTCAACAACGGCTAAATATTCCAGGTTTTCTTCAATCACATCAGCAATTTTATTTAGCACAGATGCTCTGTAAGCTGCTGATGATTTGCCCCAGGTGGCAAAAGCTGCGTGAGCTGCATCCAAAGCCAGCTCAATGTCCTCCTTGCCTGATCGGGCCGCTTTGGTAAAAACCTTGCCATCAATAGGGGATATGTTGTCAAAATATTCGCCTTTGACCGGCGGCACAAATCTGCCGCCAATAAAATTGTCGTACTTTTCTTTAAAAGTGGGTTTTGAAATAATACTCATGTTTTTTAGTTTTAATTGGTAGTGCTAATTTAGGCTTAGGATGGGGCCGCCCATTTGCACGATGATATCAAATGGTAGCACAATGGTATCATTTTACTTAAGTGTTTGTAAATGAATATAACTATACCTAATTTGTACACAAATAGGCATTAGCCATGACCAATAGAAACCTGGTAAACCCGTTATCGCTTTCAAACCAGAAAGAGATCAGAACGCTTGTTGAAAATAGAAAGGCTTACACCATGAACCATTGTGAGCTTAACATATTTGAAACCTATGAGCGCAGCGAGTTGGTGCCTTTAACCTTTAGCGACCTGGTAATTACCAGTATGCTTCGGGGGAAAAAGGTAATGCATTTGTTCGATCAGCCGGGGTTTGATTACCTGCCCGGCGAAACGGTGATAGTGCCGCCAAACATCACCATGAAGATTGATTTCCCTGAGGCTTCGGCAAATCAGCCCTCGCAGTGCACGGCGCTGGCCATAAACCACCAGGAGATAATGAATACGCTTGATTTTTTGAACGAGAATTACCCGCGCGAAGACAGGCATACCTGGAAGCTAAACTATAACCAGTTCCACTTTTTTAATAATTACGAGCTGGCCCAGCTTATCAATAAGCTGATCCGCATTAGTACCGGCGCTGCTTTGACCAAAGATGTGCTGGCTAATTTGACCTTAAAGGAATTGCTGATCCGTATTATGCAGATGCAAAATCTGCACGAGATCCACGATAATATCCACGAGCTATCTGCGGGCAGTAGGTTTGCCTATGTGCTGGAATACATCAGGGTTCACCTTACTGAAAAGTTGAATATTGATGCCCTGAGCCAGATGGCATTTATGAGCAAGCCAAGCTTTTTCCGTGCGTTTAAACATGAGCTGGGGATTTCGCCGGTTGATTATATTATAAAAGAGCGCATCCTGCTGGCCAAGCAGCTGATGAACAACCCCTACAACAGCATCTCTGAAGCATGCTTTAAAGCAGGGTTTAATAACCTCAATTATTTTAGCCGGGCCTTTAAAAAGATTGAAGGGATAACGCCAAGCGGGTATAAAGTAGGGGTGAGGGGAAAGAATTAAGCCCCTTTGTCATTGCGAGCGCAGCGCGGCAATCTCACGCCGTGCACAACCACCAATACAAGTTCTACATCTTTCTATTCGCTCTGTAAAGTTTGCGATTGCCACGCTGCGCTCACAATGACAAAACGCTTTTCGGGGGTTATTCCAACCCCTCCATCATCCGCCCAATAAAATCCCGCTCTTTCACATTATTAGTTTGATCATAGGCCTTCAGCAGATATTGCTTCGCCAAACCATCATCTCCCTCCAAATGGTAAAACTTCCCAAGCGTCATACTCAGCAAATAATACTGATTAAAAAAGGCATGCTGCTGCAGCTCATTTAACAGCTTAAATGCGGACTGTTTTTCTCCCGCGTAATACAATGCAATGGCGTAATTTAATTCAACAAACGGGTTGGGATTGCTGTGCAGCAAATGTTTGTATAAACCTGCTATTGTTTCCCATTCTGTTGCTTTGAAGCTTACAGCTGAGCAATGTTTATAAGCAATAGCCGCTTCCACATGGTAATTAGAGAGGGCTTCGCTATGTGATCTCGTTAAAAAATCCTCTGCCAGCAGGATCAAATCTTTATTCCAAAGTGTTCTGTCCTGGTTTTCGAGATCCAAAAGTTTGTCGGAAGAAGAGAACCTTGATTTAAATCTCGCGCTGTTAAACAGCATCAGCGCCTGCAGTGCCAGCGAGTCTTTGTTGCCTAAATTGCTATCGATGAGCCCCTTGTTTAAAAGCAAGGCCTCCTCGCAAAGGTCTTCGCGTAAAACTTCTTTACTGCCGGATGATTTATAGCCCTCATTAAAGGTGAGGTAAATTATTTTGTGAACGATAGGCCGCCTTTGCTTTAATGCCGATGCGTGCGGCTCCTCCAAAAGGATCTTTTCGCCTTTTATTTTTTGCCGTGCTCGTAAAAGTAGCTTATCCACACCGTCTATCGTCATCCCCAAAACCTGGGCAATGGCTTCAACTTTCAGGTTTACAACATATTTAAGGGTGATAACAACCTGCGTTTTAGGCGACAGATCAGGATTGGCGCAGGCAAATAATAACCTCAATTGCGGATCATCCAGTACTGACTCATTGAACCCGATCTCTGCCGATCTTTGATCTGTTTTTTCGTCCAGGCTTACCAGCCTGTTGTTTTTCTTTAGCTTATTCAGGGCTTTGTTCCGGCAAACTTTATAGAGCCAGCCGCTTGTGTTTGCCGGGATTCCTTTTTGCTGCCAATAGGTAAGGGCCGAAGAAAATGTATCATGTACAACATCCTCAACCGTTTCCAGGTCAAGGTCCCGAAAGGAATATAGCAGGGAGGCAACCATTTTTCCAAAGTGCTCCTTGTAAAGTGTGTCAACTTCCTGCTGTACTATATTCATAATGGGGGTTTGTTGCCGGTTAAAAGAACTAATATTAAGTTAAGGATATCACAAATGTGATTCTTCGCAAAAGCTTAGTAGCCCCCTCTAAATCTCCCCCGGTAGGGGAGACTTTAGCTTCGCCCGCTTTTATTTTTTTCAAGTCCTCCCAACCGGGGAGGATTTAGGTGGGGCTATTGGACGTTGCTATGTGGCGAGTTTATGGCCAACATTCTCTTAACTCAAGACTTTCGACTCAAGACTAACTTTGTTCCCCATTACCGGGAAATGGTTGTACCGGTCTTACTTCGCGTATGGCAAACCCCGCCATTACCATGGGGCAGCTTTGTGCAATGGCGGTAGCTTGTTCTATGTTCTCGGCCCAGATCAGATCATAACCACTTACACCTTCTTTTGCCTCAATAAAGGGGCCGTCAGACTGTACCCCGTCTTTAGTTACATACCGGCCTTTTATCGCCAGCGGCTCCCCGCTAATATAATTGCCTGATTCTGACAGTGACTGAACCCAGCCCAGCATGTCCGGGCCTTCTGAAAGGCGATCTTTTACGGTAAGGCGACCAATTCTTGCCAGGTCTTCCCTTACTATCAGCATAAATTTTTCCATCGGATTTTTAATTAAATTTAATCAGATAATATTTAAATCAATAACACCAAAAGGTATCATTTGTATTAAAAGACAGTTCCATCTTTGAATTCCGGACAGAGGGGATGGAAAAATTTATTTACGCCTTTGTTGGAGACAGCTCTACAAGTGTTCGAAAGATTTATAGCTCCTCATTTCCAAAACGCTAAAAAAGAATTACCAGAGGCGGAGCCTCGACCTATATTGTAACAACGGATTTTAATCCGTTGGCTATAAAAAGCAGATAAAAGAGAACCATAGGTTCGGTCCATATAAATCCATGCAAAACGGCAAATACTTCCGAAGATCGCTATGCATCGTGCCGACGGCACTCTGTAAGTGTGGTATGATAGTACTCAACGGGTTGAAACCCGTTGTTACAAGATGTATCGAGCCGAAGGCTCTTACTGTAAGAGACAACGAATCTTTCGAACACTCTTAGTGACGAAACCAACAAGGGCAAGAAGGAATATTTTTTATAATCTTCCGAACCTTTATTTGTCACACCTGTCACAGTGTTACTGTCTGTGATAGTGTGACAGTTGGGTAAGCCAATTTCGGGATTAAATGAAATAAATTAAGATTTCAGATTTTAAATATTGATTAATGCCTCAGGGTCAAATTTTAAATATGAAAATATAGAGGTATACTATAATCTTTATATAAAATAAAAAATAATATATTAAATAAGGTATAAGCATTGTTTTATATCACTGAAATAAGATATCTATTTAATCACTGTCACACTATCATAGGCCATAACACTGTGACAGCGTGACAAAGTGTGATAAGGAAGGATAAACCTATTTCGGGATTAGATAACTGTCACACCTATCACAACACTAACACTGTGACAGTGTGAAAAGACACCATCCGCTATAATAATTACTACTGCCCCAAATAAGCCGCAATCACCCTCATCCGCATCTTATTTAAATCAACCGTATCGGTATTTGAGAGTAAAATAAACGTAAGCCCTTTATCAATCAAATGGATCCAGTTGGAGTGGTGCCCGTAGCCGGTGCCCTGCCTTTCGACAAAAATGGTATTCACTTTCCCAAACTTTTTAGGGTATACCCAAAAGCCAAATGCCACATCGCCAAGTTTTGGATACGAGGTAAGCATCAGGTCGGCCGTTTCTTTTTTAAATATTTTATGGTTAAAAATAGCCTGGTCGAATTTAAGCAGGTCAGTAGGCGTTGAATAAATCCCACCTGCGGAATAATAATTATCTATGTAAAAATTAGTCGCCGTGTAAAGCGCAGTTGTGCTGCCTTCCTGGTTTGAATAACCTTCATCTATATTTTTTATAATATCCTCGTGGTGCAGCAAGCCTGTATGATTCATTTTAAGCGGAATCAGTATTTTTTCCTTTAATACCTGCTCATAAGGTTTGCCGTATACGTTCTCAATTATCTTACCCAGTAAAATATAGTCGCCGTTGTTATAATTAAATTTAGTTCCGGGCGTATCTATCAGCTTTTCAGAAACATAGCGGGTTATAAAAGTATCCAGCGGCCATATATCATTACTGTAAGCTTCAAGCAACATTTGCCGGCCGTCCAGGTCTTTATGATACATGCCGCTGGTATAAGTGAGCAGGTTCCGGATAGTCGATTTTTTAGCAGCTTCGCCTTTATAATCAGGGTAATAGGTTGATATCGTCGAATCTAAATTGATCCTTTTTTGCTCAACCAATTGCATTATTAAAGCCGCGGTAAACGTTTTGGTAACCGAAAATAAATGGAATATGGTTTGGTTTGAGTACTTAATATTGTAATGCCGGTTGGCTATGCCCGTATATTTAAGGTATTCAATTTTCCCGTTTTTAGCGATGAGTACTGCACCGTTAAAGTTTTTTTTGATGCAGGAATCAAGTAATTTGTCAACCCGTTTTACCTGGGCAAAGGTTGTATTTACAAGTAGTAGCAAAGCTACAAAGCTGATAATTTTCATATTAATTTGATTTATGTTATTGTGCACGTCGTTTTTCATCTTCGCTGGCGCCATCTCTTTTGCGGGAGTCAGCAATTTTTTTGTGACCTATTTTGTAGCTAAAGCTTAAGGCTATGTTACGGGTATCGTTATATTCATGAAAGCCGTTACGCTGGTTCAGGTAGTTTACATTAATGCGATAGGGGTTTCCGTAAAAAATATCATTAACAGCCAGCCTGATAGTGCCCTGCTTGTTTAATATAGTTTTGCGAACGCCGGCGCTCACATCAAAAGTGCGATCCAGTTTATAAATACCCTGGATGGTTGGCGATGAATACCAGGCGCTGATCTCGGCCTTTAATCCGCTGGCTTTGTTAATGGTAAAGGCATTATTGGTATTTGCATACAACCCTAATGTATAGTAGTCATAACTGCCCTGCAGGTAACCAGACTTCTCTTGCCGGTATGATCCCTGGATATAGTTATTGATCTCCCACCAATCGGCCGGGGTCACCGGAACCGACAAAGTAAAACCCGTTTCTAAACTCTTATCCAGGTTGCGTTGGGTATCATAAAATATCTTATCCGTATTATCCTGCACCGTTATATTGCTGAAATAACCGTTTGTTTGGCGATAGAATAAGCTGAAATTATATTGCTGTTTGTAGGTATAGCCAACTTCGGCACTTTGGATAAATGCAGGCTGTAGCGATGGGTTTCCTTCCAAATAAGTGTACGGACTGGTATAATATTTAAAAGGGTTAAGTCGCCAGTAATCGGGCCGGTTGATGCGATAGTTGTAACTGATGTTTAGCTCATGATCTTTTGAGATAGCATAGGTTAAAAACAAAGTAGGGAACAAATGGAAATAGCTGTTGCGGTTAAGGGAATCAAGTGTTACGCTGTAGCCTTTGGTGAGCGTGTATTCGCCGCGTAAGCCTGCTTCTAAACTCCATTTACCAAGCGTGCCATTAACACTTGCGTAAGCAGCAGAGGTGGTTTCAGTATATTCAAACTGGTCGCTTTTGCTTGGATCAAGCTGCGGTAGCCCGGTACTATTATTAAAAAAGTTAAAGCCGTTGTGGGTGATGATGTTACTGTATTTAACGCCGGTTTCCATATTCCATTTTTTGTTGAAGGCATAAGTATAATCCACCTTGCCCGACCAGATATCGATCTTTTGTTTTGAAAATGTGCTGATGCCATAGGGGGTGGAAGCCATGCTGCCGTTTGGCAAATACGATAAACTGTTAACCGCCTGGTTCCCGTTGTTACGGTATGGCGTATAATCAAGGTCGATGTTAAACGTTTGGCCAACAGTATCCAGCCTGGCTTTATAATTGAGGTTATAGCTGAGCTGGTCTGTATTGCCACCGGTATTATTAGTGGTTTTTAAAAGAGAATCAATAGTGCTCTGGTGGTTGTTATAAATATTAGTTTGCACATTATTAATGCGGTTATTGGTACTATTGGTGCCGTTTATTAAAAAGCCGATCACCTGTTTATCTGTAAGGTTATAATCAAGGCCTAATTTATAGCTGCTTGCCCTGCCTTTGCGTTCGCCAATCTTATTGTTATCCCAGTAAGAATAGCTTTGCGGGGTTTCAAAAATAATGTACTCGGTTTCGTTATGCTCCTTATCGCGATAGCTGTAGCCGTAATTGCCATAAATGTTCAGCTTATCCTTACGGTAATTAAAGCTGGCCGCCGAAGTATAACTGCCATGTGCCGATTGTGTAAAAGCACCGCTAACAATAACATTTAAACCCTGTACCTTTGATTTTTTTGAGATGATGTTGATCACCGCACCACCCTGCGCATCATAACGGGCCGTTGGGTTTGCCATGATCTCGATCTTTGCAATATTATCCGAAGGTAAATTTCTGAGATACGCACTCAAGTCCTCGCCAGAGAGCCTTATGGGCTTATCATCAAGATAAATAGTAACGCCCTTCCCATTGGCTTTTATAGTGCCATCAAAAGTAGTTTGTACACCCGGGGCTTTATTCAATGCATCCCAGGCGGTGCCGCCACTGGCAGTAATGCTGTTTTCAACGTTAAATACAACCCGGTCAATTTTCCTTTCAATCAAAGGTTTGCTGCCTGCAATGGTTACCTCGATTAGTTGTTTGGTAGTTGGGGTTAAAATAAGTGTTAATGTGTCTTTAGGCAATTTAATATTACGCACTATGGTTTCATAACCAACCAGGCTTATTGTTAGCTGGTATGTCCCGGCGGTTATATTAGTAAAAACAAATGCACCCTTATCTGAAATTCGCACAACCGGTGCTTTCGCATCCTTGCTTAAAGAAATACTGACGCCATCAAGTTGGTTCCCTTTATTGTCATGAACCGTTCCTTTCAGGTTATTGTTTTGTGCCGATAGAAGCGCCGGAAATAGTATAAATGCTAACAGAAAAGTAAAAATATTTTTCATGAATAATTTTCACCAAACTTAGTATGATGCTTCCTAAACCAAAGTTAAACTCGGTTAAATAGAGTTAAATCGTACAAGGGGCTATCAGATTACCTGTTATTATTATCAAATTAGCTTTATGAAATGGTTCAGCTCCCGTTATGCTTACCCGCTTATCGTCCTTTCGCTGGTGGTGAGTATTGCTTTGCAGGCGGTATGGTTGAGGCAACTGTTTGTTTCACAAAAGGATCAGTTAAAAAAAGATCTGGAGCGGGTTGTCAGTACTTCCGCAATCCACACCATTTACGCATCAATCGCTGGATCCGGTAAGCGTGGCGATCGTTTTAAAGAGTTCTTTTTATCGCCCCAATGGCTGCAAATGCGGCAGGCTTTTGATGATCTGAAAATAAATGGTGTACATAGCAAATTCCACTATGGCCTTGGATCAGACAGCTCAGTTGTTCAAATAGAGATCGTGTTCAACAATCATTCAACAAAAAAAGAAGCATCAGCAACTGACCTCAGGTGGAACGATGAATCGCCTGGTGAGGTAGTAAGAATTGACAATCGTGACATTAAAACAATGGATTCTACCGTAAGCAGGCAGCTCGCACGATTGGGCATCAATCAAAGTAAACAATATGCTTTATATGGTTACGGAAAAGACACACTTACATCCATGACCATTCCTCAATCTGCGTATAATACCGCAGCCTATCATTCTGGCAAGTATTCTTATAACTTAAAAAGCATGCACAAATACCGGTTGATTGTAAATGAATTAAACGGCGTTGTTATATACCAAATGCGTTATTACCTTTTCTCATCATTGCTGATGACCCTGCTTACCTGCCTGGTATTTTACTTTTTGTTAAAGCTGATCCGCAACCAGCGGTTATATGCCGATGCCAAAAGCACCTTTACCAGTAACATGACGCACGAATTTAAAACACCGGTTGCCACCATATCTGTAGCGCTGGAATCCATCACCAAGTATCAGTTGGTTAATGATCCGGAAAAATTGCAAAACTATCTTGATATCAGCAGGCATGAACTACAACGGCTGAACCTGATGATAGAAAAGGTACTGAACCTAAGCCAGGAGGAGGAAACCAGCAACATTATGCACGAAGAACTGTACGATGTGCAGGCCGGGTTAAAACAAGTGGTAGCCTCCATGCAGGTACAACTGGACAACAGCAAATCAACCATTCATCTATCGTTAGCTAATGAGCCCTGTTTTGTAAACGGCGACCCTTTACACCTTACCAATGTGTTTTATAATTTGATTGATAATGCCATAAAATATGCCGGTCCGCAAATGGAAATGCAGATCAGCTGCCAGTGTTCGGCTAACAACATCACGTTAAGCTTTAAAGATAATGGCCCGGGGATAGCAGGTGTTTACCAGGAAAAAGTGTTTGACCGTTTTTTCCGGATCCCGGGAGTTAATGACAGGCACAATGTAAAAGGATCGGGCCTGGGCCTGCATTATGTAAAACAGATCATCAGCAAACACGGGGGCAGCATTTCCATTAAAAGCGAACAGGGGAGAGGAAGCAATTTTATAATTATATTACCGGCTGCTGTATGAGCTATAAAGTATTATATGTAGAGGATGAGCCTTTTTTGGCCCGCATTGTTAGCGATGGCTTAAAAAGCAGTGGTTATACCGTTAAGCTGGTTGCAGACGGAGGCAGGGCAATGGAAGAATACCGCGCCATGCAGCCGGATCTTTGTATCCTTGATATTATGCTGCCATCAAAGGATGGTTACGAAATTGCCAATGAGCTGCGGGCAGCTGATCCGCATTTACCTATTATTTTTTTAAGCGCAAAAGCACTCACCGAAGATATTGTTAAAGGCTTTAAAAGCGGGGGTAACGACTACCTGAAAAAGCCGTTCAGCATGGATGAACTGCTGGTACGGATAGAAGCCCTGCTTAAAAGATCCGGCACTCCAAAAGAAGCAATTGCCAATGAAACAGCAACCATTTATCATTTTGGCAGTTGCACACTCGATACCGTGCATCAAAAACTAAAAACATCAACGGGGGAATTTGCCCTGTCCTTTAAAGAAATGGCCCTGCTGGAAATGATGATACTACATAAAAATACTGTACTGGAACGGCAAAATGTGTTGCTGAAAATTTGGGGTGATGACAGTTATTACAACACCCGCAGCATGGATGTTTTTATGACCCATTTGCGCAAACTGCTAAAAGATGAACCCGGGATCCAGATTATGAACATCCGGAGTATTGGGTATAAGTTTATTTGCTGAGAAACAAAGAAAGGGCTGTTATGCTCAATATAACTTGTTATGGCTTGGTCAAAGGATAGCCTTTTGCAATCCAGTTTGTTTTTAAATTGGTTGATAAATTAAGCAACTTTACATTGGTAAAGCCTAACTTTTGCAGCTCAATAAAAGCCGGGCGGATATTAGGGCATTTGGCAAATGGGCAGCATCCGCAATAAATAACAATCGCTGTATTTTTTGATAGTGCTGCTACTGCCTCCTTTAATTTTTCAAGGTTTTCTGCACTGCTAACTGCACCGATATGTATGGCGCCCTTAATATCTTCTACCGCGCCGATATTAAAGATAATTGGTGTTTTTGTTTCTCCTGCTTTAATATCCGCAGCCAGTTCGGCGGGCTCTAACAATTGACTATTGGTCCAGGGATTACTAATTCCCGGCATTGACATAGTGGCGGGTGATGTTTGCGCCTTTATATTGGAAATCGTTAAACCCAATAAACATACCAGTATTATAAAAGCATTTTTTTTCATATTCAAATAAATATCAGGACCTTTAATTCTTCAAAGATGACGATTATCCATGAAAGAAAATAAAAAGGCGCATTGGGAAAAAGTATATAAAACCCAAAGCGCTCAACAAGTGAGTTGGACCCAGCCCATCCCGCAAACATCTCTTGATTTTATACATGCGTTTAATCTGCCTAAAAACGCTAAGATAATTGATATAGGTGGTGGGGACAGTAAATTGGTTGATTACCTGTTGCAGGAAGGCTTCACAAATATTACCGTACTTGACATATCTGCGGCAGCATTAATAAAGGCGAAAAAACGCCTCGGCAAAAAAAGCAAAGCCGTAAACTGGATCATTTCAGACATTATCGATTTTCAACCGGAAGATCATTACGATCTTTGGCATGACCGCGCCACCTTTCATTTCTTAACGCAGGAAAAGCAGATCGATCAGTATTTAGCTATCGCTCACGGCGCCATTAATAATTACATGATAATCAGCACCTTTTCAGAAAACGGTCCCGAAAAATGCAGTGGCTTACCTGTTAAACAATATTCTGAAATGCAGTTAAAAAATCAGTTGAACAAGCATTTTGAAAAGATCAGGTGTATCAATGAAGATCATTTAACGCCATTCCATACTACTCAAAGCTTTCTGTTCTGCAGCTTCAAAAAGCAACAGGCAGACAGTTAGCTATATTAAATAACCGTTATCAATGATCCGTCATCCTGTGGCTTTAGCCAACCAAATGAGTTAAACCCAAGTTGTAGTTCTTTTAGCAATTGCTCAAATTCCGCACAACTTTCTTCTGCTACAGCTACCAGCAAGCCTCCGCTGGTTTGCGGGTCGGCAAGTATGTATCGTTGCTCATCGGTTAATGAGCCAACTTTATGCCCGTAGCTATCCCAGTTTCGCTGCGTGCCGCCCGGAAAACATTTTTGGGCAAGATAAGCCGGTAAGGAAGCTATCACCGGAACTTTCTTAAACTCAATAACAGCAGATAAACCACTCCCTTCGCACATTTCTGAAAGATGACCCAGCAAACCAAAGCCGGTTACATCGGTCATTGCCTTAACGCCGTCTATTTTACTAAATAGCTCACCCGGTTTATTTAAGGTGGTCATGCTTTGCAAAGCTATTGCTGCGTCTTCAGGCAATAATATGCCTCTTTTTTGCGCTGTTGATAAAATGCCTACGCCCAGCGCTTTTGTAAGGTAAAGGCGGCATCCTGTTGTTGCGGTTGAGTTTTGTTTAAGGTGAGGAATGTCAACCAGTCCATTTACGGCTAAACCAAAAACAGGCTCAGGGCAATCAATACTATGGCCTCCTGCTAAAGTAATCCCTGCTTCGGCGCAAATGGCCCTTGCACCTTCTAATACTTTTTGAGCGGTTTCAGGTGGGAGCTTATCTATCGGCCAGCCTAATATGGCAATAGCCAGTACCGGTTTGCCGCCCATGGCATAAACATCACTAATGGCATTTGCAGATGCAATGCGCCCGAAATCATAGGCATCGTCCACAATCGGCATAAAAAAATCAGTGGTCGAGATCAGTGCCGTGCCGTTGCCCAGGTCAAGAACTGCGGCATCATCCCGTTTATCATTACCCACCAACAGCCTTGCATCTGGTGGTGCGGTTATTGGACTATGAAGAATTTTATCAAGGATAGCCGGGCTGATCTTGCAGCCGCAGCCGGCGCCATGAGAGTATTGCGTAAGTTTAATTGCTGTTGGTTCCATTAAGATAGCACTGCTTTTTCAGCAATAGTTTGTGTAAATGTTAAAATTGTATGGGCATTATTAACAATGTCATCCCCGTTAATATCAACCGGAAATACTTGTTCACTGTTTCGCTTGGATAAGCCGGTGCGATAGGTTTTATCATAATATACCAATACCAGCCTGATAAAATCATCCATACGGTTTTCCCGGATGGCTTCAAGGGCATGCTTTGTTTGTTCAGGCCCGAGGCGTTTGCGGATCCTTTCGGTGCATTCCGCCAGGAAATCTTTATCCAGGCTGCCGTACTCCTGTACCAACATAGTTATGCGCTGTTCTGCATCAACTTTCATATCAATCAATACCGCTTCACGCATCTGGTGCCAGAATGGGTTTGGGATAGAGCGTTTACCAATGGTAAGGCTTTCATCCTCCACCCAAATTTTGCGCCCTCTGTCCATTCTCTTTAGCTCCTCCGCCAAATTGTTTTCAAACTGTTCCTGGGTAGGCTGTACCATTTTGTTCATGGTGCCATAGGATGAACCCTGGTGTTGCGCCAGGTCCTCCAGGTCAATTACCTGTTCGCCTATGGTTTTAAACTGCTGCAGGATCCTGGTTTTACCCGAGCCGGTCATCCCGCCCAGGATCCAAAGCTGGTAATTTAACTCAAACCGGCTATGCACCCACCTGCGATAATTTTTATAACCACCCTGGATGATAAATACCTCGAAACCATACAGGTCAAGCGCCCAGGCCATTGCGCCGCTGCGCATCCCGCCACGCCAGCAATGAACAGCTATCTTTTTATCCGGCGCAATTTCCAGTGCGCTTTTAATAAAACCCGACCATTTGGAACCAGTCAAATCAAATCCTAATAAAATGGCTTCTTCACGACCCACCTGTTTATAGGTTGTGCCAACTTTAACCCTTTCTTCATTGGTGAACAAGGGAATATTAAAAGCACCCGGAATATGGCCCTGCTCAAACTCGGCAGGTGTACGCACATCAATTAAAGCAATGGGTATGCTTAATTGTAAAAAATCATCTATTGTAATCTGCCGGGTCATTTGTTTTGAATGGGATAAAGATACGCGACATTTCAATTAAGCGGGTAATTACATTGAACATGGTTTAAAGTTGCGGGAAGCTTTCTATAAATATATTTACAAAACCGTGAGATATAAATTTGGTTTGCATTGCAAACTATATTTATATTTGTTTTAAATCATTGATCAATGGAAGCCATAGAAAATAAATTAGACCCAGCTCAGAGTTTACAAATGATCACGGATGTGATCGCCAGAACAAAAGAGAATATAAAAGAACATAGCTTTTTATTTTTACTCTGGGGATGGCTGATCGCAGTAGCCAGTTTCTCCTTTTTTATCCTGCATACTTACACATCATTTAAACTGTTCTTTTTGCCGTTTCCCATATTGGCGTTTACAGGTATTATTATCTCTTTTTTACATTATGCAGGAAAGCGGTATGAGTCTGAAACATACATTGGCTATTACCTTAAAAAATTATGGCTGGTATTGGGCATCAGCTTTATCCTGGTTGTATTTATCAACGTGGTAAAAGCAAATCCGCCTTTTACTTATACATTGTTGATAGGAGGAATTGGTACATTGGTATCCGGATTGGTGCTTCGTTTCAGGCCTTTGGCGTTTGGCGGAGTTTTGTTGCTGTTATTTTCAGTTACCAGTGTTTTTATTCCGGATGTATATAAACCACTTTTGCATGGTATTGCTGTTGCAATGGGGTACCTGGTTCCCGGGTATTTATTGAAATATTCAAAAGCATAACCGGTAGCACATGTATAATGAATTAGACCCTGTTTTAAACACCCCGGTGCGTTTAGCCATTGTTTCGGCTTTAATTAAAATTAAACAAGCTGATTTTAATTACCTGATGGAGATAACAAAAACAACACAAGGCAATTTAAGTCACCAGATAAAAAAATTAAATGAGGCAGAATATGTTGAAGTGCTAAAAACGTTTAAGGGGAATTATCCGCATACCATTTGTAACCTAACAGACAAAGGCAGATTGGCATTTGAAAAATACGTGAGCGATATTAAGAAATACCTGCATTTATAATTTTTTTTGCACCTTAAGTTTGCATTGCAAACTACATTAACATACACATATATAAATTAAAAAAATGGAAACAAATCAAAAAAAACCTCTGGGGCCACATTTAGGAATACTAGCCCTCCTTTTCACGGTGTTCTTTAACACCGGGTTATCTTTTGTTGTATCAATGTCAGGCAAACAAGCTCATTTTCCGGGGCCCTGGGAGCCGGCACAAACAATAACCACCTACTTTCAAATCCACCCGCACGATGTGTTGATGTGTAGTTTTTTTCAATTTATTGCAGCTGTGCCTTTGGCTCTTTTTGCCGTAACGGTAATGAACAGGCTCTGGGTTTTGGGCAACAAATCAGTGGGGCCCTATATCGCATTGATGGGTGGTTTGATAACTGCCATCAATGTTGCCTTGTCAGCATCAATATTATGGGTAATGGCTTATCCCGGTATTGCCCAGGATGCTTCTGTTATTCGCACGTTATATTATATGGCTTTTGCTGTTGGTGGAGTGGGTTATTCCGTGCCGTTAGGCCTTCTGATTGCCGGAATATCCGTTTCTGTTGGTCTAATGAAACTCTTACCAAGGTGGCTGGTTATAATTGGACTGGTGATAGCTTTTATTGGCGAGGCAAGTTGTTTAAGCCTGGTAGTTCCAAATTTACTAGCCCTGATTCCCTTAACCAGGTTTCCCGGTTTTATATGGCTGGTATGTGTTGGTTTTATGCTTCCTAAAACAGTGATAAACAAAGAACCGAAATAGTTGGTTTCTAACAGCAAAGCCTTTCCGGTTTCAGAAAGGCTTTGCTATTATTGGCAGGACTAAACCCAAAGTTTTTGTTCCCTTACATGGACTCGAACCACGACAGGCTGAACCAGAATCAGAAGTGCTACCATTACACCATAAGGGAATTTGGTATTTCAGGAGGGCATTTATACCCAACGGTGCAAATATATAAATAATGCTTTTATTTGGTTAATGCAGGTTGGTGATTTTTACGGAGGCCGGCCGAATCAACAAAAAATCTATTTAAAGATCTTTAATATCGAACCCCAAAACCAGCTTTCATCGGCTTTAAGCATAGTTTCTAATGTTTTGTCTACATTTTTTGCCAGCTTGTTTATGTCCGTTACCGATTTATTGAAGGTTTTATAAGCAGGGTCTTTAACATCGCCCTTTACTTTTGATAGTTCATCAAGAATTTTAATTACAGGGTCGAGCTCCCTTTTGCGGCGTTCTTTGGCAACCTGGCGGGCAATGGTCCAGGTATCTTTTTCGGCAAAAAAGTATTCTTTACGCTCACCAGGCTTGTGTTGTTTTTCAACCAGTCCCCAGCCTATCAGATCGCGCAGGGTCATGTTGGCATTACCACGCGAAATACTGAGCGACTCCATGATCTCTTCTGTAGTTAACGCTTCAGGAGTTATCAGCAATAGGGCATGTACCTGGGCCATAGTGCGGTTTATACCCCACTCAGAACCTAACTTTCCCCACGCTTCAATAAACTTTTGCTTTGCCTCAGGTAACTCCATATACAAATATACTAATGTTATAAAACTTTCAAAATGTAATGAAAGTTTATTTTTACTCTTTTTGTAACGTTTACCGTTTTCAGCAGTCAATACAGGAACAGAATCGTTACTAAGCGGTGACATTGCCTATTAGTAAAAAATTCTAAATTTGATTACCAATTATAAACAACCTATTATTCCTTCCTACTAAGTTATAAACAGCATGGAAAAACAAAACCTTTCAAGGCGGCGGTTTATAGGCACCGGGGTACTTGCAGCAGCTGGTATGGCCCTGGCCTCGAAAGCCTCATTTGCAAATTCAATTTTTGCAGATGGCAAACCCAATTCAATGATCAATGGCGTGCAGGTGGGCGTTATTACTTACTCATTCCGGAGCATGCCCGGCAGTGCCGAACAATTATTACAATACTGCAAAGATTGCAACATTAACGCCATTGAAATGATGGGCGATGCTGCCGAAGCTTATGCAGGCGCCCCTAAATGGGACAGTAGTACAGACTTTGCAGCTAAAATGGCTGATTGGCGTTTAAATGCATCAATGGATAAATTTATTGAGCTGCGCAAAATGTATAATGATGCAGGCGTTAAGATCTATGCGTGGAAACCAAATGCATTGGGAGCAAAAAATACGGATGCCGAAATTAACTATGCATTTAACGCCGGCAAAGCACTTGGATGTAATCATGTTACGGTTGAGCTGCCGGAGGATGATGAACAAACGCAACGTTTGGGCGATAAAGCAGCCGAGCACCAAATGTATGTTGGTTATCATGCTCATACACAGGCTACGCCTACTTTATGGGATACCGCATTACGCCAGTCGGATTATAATGCAATTAACCTTGATATTGGGCATTATGTTGCAGGTACCAGCACCAGCCCGATTGATTTTATCCTGAAAAATAGCGACAGGATAGTAAGTATGCACATTAAAGACCGCAAATTTCATGACGGTACCAATATGCCATGGGGCCAGGGTGATACCCCAATTAAGGAAGTGCTGGCATTAATGAAAAGGAAAAAATATAAGTTCCCGGCAACAATTGAGCTGGAGTATAAAATACCCGAAGGCTCTGACGCGGTTAAAGAAGTTATAAAATGCCGTGAATATGCTCAAAATGCGTTGAGTATTGCTTAAAAATACACGTCATGCTGGTAAATGTAGATTTGACAACCGTAAAAAATTGTCAAATCTCACCCGCGTGGTTGCTTTTATGCCAAGCGCATTTATTATATTTGAATTATACTTTTATAAGCCATGAAAGAAATTGCGATACTAATACATGAGGATGCCGTGTTTTCTACTGTTTCGGGTGCAATGGATATGCTGATCCATACCAACAGGCTTTTTCATGAATCGGGCAAACCGCTCCCTTTTAAAATTATGCTGGTTGGTGAAAAATCAGAAAATGAATTTTTACGCAACCCCGAGCCATATGTTGGTTACAGCGCTATAGCCGATCTGAAAAATCCGGACCTTATTATAGTTCCTGCTTTTTATGGTGATCGTGGTGTTATCCCGCAAAAACATCAAACGCTTATAAACTGGATGAACAGCATGAATAAAAAAGGAACCGAAGTGGCCAGCTTATGCTCAGGCAGTTATTTTTTAGCAGAAGCCGGTTTGCTGAACGGAAAATCATGCACATCACACTGGTTTGATAAGGATGATATTATGAGCAGGTACCCGGCTGTGAATTTTTTATCAGATATGGTAATAACTGATGATAGGGGGATCTATACCAGCGGCGGAGCATTCTCTTCTTTAAACCTGGTATTATACCTTATTGATAAATTTTGTGGCAGGGAAATAGGTATCTGGGCCAGCAAAATGTTCAGTTTGGATATGGATCGTACCAGCCAATCGCATTTTGCGGTATTTAAAGGGCAGCATCAGCACAATGACGATGAGATCTTAAAAGCGCAAAACTACATCGAACAAAATCATCACCAGGAGCTTAATATTGATAAAATTGCCGGGCATACCAATATGAGCAAGCGTAATTTTATCAGGCGTTTTAAAAAGGCTACGCAAAACACACCTTTTGAATACCTGCAAAGGGTTAAAATCGAGTCGGCAAAAAAAGCACTGGAAAAAGGCGCGCAGAATATTAATTTATTGATGTATGATGCCGGCTATAACGATATAAAAACCTTTAGGGAAGTTTTCAAAAAAATAACCGGCCTTACCCCGCAGGATTACCGGAAGAAATACAGCAGGGATATCCCTTCATTTGCAGGAATAGACGTTTACAATTCCATTAATTAAAAAAGAAGAGCTCCTGTAGGGCAGGAACTCATTCTAACCAATTATAAACCTAAATTATGAAGAGAGATACAGGGGATAGGATCGAACCATCTGTTGCTGCCGGCCAGCTCCCTGTGTTGTAGCGGAGAGATCTTTTCATCTGCTCCGGGACAAAGATAGAAAAATATATTAATTACTACAAAATCTATAGATTTAATCTAATAATAATCATTGTTGATTAATTGGCTGTTTTACAGTAGTTTAAAAAATTGACGAGTCTCCGTTTTTATGATATGGCTTTTTCCACACAATTAACCGCCATACCAATTCAGCGCTGGATAGAGCTGTAATTGCAAAAACTGCTGCCCAAACTGCATGTTCCTGCGATGAAAAAGCGCCTGCCAATGCAACAAAATAAACAGTTACCGGCAGCATTATCATTAAACACAAGCCGGGAATGCTCAATGGAATCTTAAATGGACGATGTACATCAGGAGCGGCCATGCGCAGTTTGATCAGGGTGATATATTCCAGTGACAAGCCTGCTCCATAAACCGTAACATCTATGATCAGCAGGTCAGCAAATGGCCATAATATCATCAAGCTAACTATAATTGAACAAACAAGGATAGATACATAAGGGGTTTGAAACCGGGAATGCTGCTTGTTTAATCCTTTTGGTAAAAGATCATCATCAGCCATAACCTTTGGTACGCGTGATACGGAGAGCAGTACAGCCGCATAGATCCCCAGGCTGCTTGCCATGCCACCAAAGGCAATTAAGCCGCCAAGCCATTTACCACTTAAAAGTTCGGCAACGGCGGGGAAGCCTTTGTCTGCCAAAACACTGTTGCTTATCCCGCTTTGATGTGTAACAAAGATCACTAAAAAGTAAAGCACCATTACCAGTACAAAAGCCGAAAATACAGATACTAGGTACGATCTTACCGGCTTTTCAACCTCTTCGGCATAGGTGGTAACATTATCCCAGCCAAGGCAGTTCCACATTACGGTATATAATGCCATACCCAGCGAGGGGAAAGGAATGCCTTTTAATGAGGGAGAGGGAATGCTGATGTTGCCGGCATGGTGAATAAAAAACAACGTAAACAATATGATAAAGGGTGCAAATACTATAGCGCCCAAAAACAGGGAGGTTTTCCCTACAGGAACAATTCCCAATATATTTAACCCGGCCGACGCCCATATCACACACAAACATATCGGAATGCGGTACTCAGCCAGTACCGGGAAAAAATAGGAGGCATACAGCACAAATAAACCGGGATAAATGGCAAGGTCAACAAAGGTATAAAGCCAGGTCCACCAGCCCTCAAAAAAGCCCCATCTGTTGCCTAATGCATACTTTACCCACTTGTAATATCCACCGGTAACAGGCATCATGCTGTTTAGCTCAAGTACGGTAAAAATTGCGGGCACATCCCACAGTAAAGGGGTTATTAATAGTAACAGTAAAGCGCCATGCTCGCCGGCATAAGTTATTAAAGGTTCCAGCCCATAAGGCCCGCCAGATACTGTAAAGAAAATTACAGCGGTAAGCTGTACTATCCTGATCTTTCTTAAAGGCGGGGTTGCTGGCATAGACTATAAAAATATTATTTATGATTTTAAATGTTCAATTAGTTTAAACTTTTTATTTAAAAATAGTTAAGTGTCAAATTGTTAATGTGCCCCGTTGAGCGTATTTCGCAATATCACATTAAACAAAAATTAACTAAATATTACCCTTTTTACCGGCCTCAAAAAGCCAAAACCTAATGCTTAGTTTTAATCTTTATAACGTCATCCTAATGAGGAAAAAGATCCTATTTATAACTGGTTCCATAAATCAGACCTCTCAGATGCACCAGATCGCAAAGCATCTTAAAGATTATGATTGCTGGTTTAGCCAGTTATTTCCCGACTCGGCATTTCTAAAAGCTATTGTAAAATATACCTCTTTTGCCAATGGAACGGTGTTAAAAGGGCAGTTCAGGGCAAAGTCTGAAAATTACCTTCAACAACACGGTTTACAGGTTGATTATGGCGGTAATAAAAACAAATATGACCTGGTAGTTTACTGTACTGATATGGTTGTAGCCAATAAATTTAAGCAAACCAAAGCCATTTGGGTGCAGGAAGGAATGATTGATAAACGCACCTTTTTAACAAGCATTGTAAAAGCACTGGGTATGGCTCCTTATTTTACAGGTGATACCTCGTTAAACGGATCAACAAACATTTGCGACATATACTGTGCGGCATCGGAAGGATACAAAAGTTATTTTGCTAATAACGGAACCGATCGTAAAAAACTGGTGGTAACCGGAATTCCTAATTATGATGATCATTCCCAGTTTATTGATAATGACTTCCCGCTTCATGATTATGTAATGGTGGCTACCTCTGATATGCGTGAGACTTATAAGTTTGAGAACAGGCCCGCATTTATTAAGCATGCTGCTAAAATAGCCAACGGAAGGCAGTTATTATTTAAGCTGCACCCTAATGAAAAGTTTGACCGCGCCCGGGCCGAGATTCGCAAATACGCCCCAGCCGGAGCTTTGATCTATCATAATGGCAATACCAATCATATGATAGCCAACTGCAGTGAGCTGATAACACAATACTCAACCGTAGTATATACCGGTATCGCACTCGGCAAAAAGGTACATTCTTATTTTGATGTTGATGAATTAAAACGCCTGGCGCCCATTCAGAATGGCGGCACCTCCGCAAAAAATATAGCCAGGGTATGCCGCAGTTTTATTGAGCACCAAGGCGGCAAAGAAGATTTTATAACCCAATTCAAGTTTGAGCCGGAAGTTATAAAATACTGCGAATTACAATATGCCTGATGATTTGAAATTGTAAAGTAGGTTTATGTCAAGAAAAACAGTAATAGTTGTACAGGCCCGGATGTCGTCAAGCCGTTTACCCGGAAAGGTAATGTTGCCTGTTTTAGGCAAAAGCCTTTTGTACCGGATGGTTGAGCGTTTGAAAATGATCCGCCATGAAGTACCGCTTATTGTTGCCACCTCGCAGAATGCAGCAGATGATATTATAGAACAGGAAGCTTTACAATTGAATGTTGCCTGCTATAGGGGGAGCCTCAATAATTTATTGGATCGGCATTACCAGGCTGCTATGCTTTTTAACGCTGATAATGTAGTTAAGATACCTTCGGATTGCCCGCTCATTGATCCGGATATTATAGATGATGTGCTCGGTTTTTTCTTTGCCAATCCTGGCAGGTATGGTTATGTAAGCAATTTGCATCCGGCAACTTTCCCTGATGGAAATGATGTGGAAATAATGACGATGGATTGCCTTGAAAAAGTATGGAAAGAAGCCCAAAGGCCTTTGGAACTTGAACACACAACGCCTTATATATGGGAAAATCCCGACAGGTTCAACATTGGCAATGTATCCCTACAACCGGGTATTGATTATTCCATGTCGCACCGCTTTACCATTGATTATGAAGCCGATTATCAATTTATAAAACGGGTTTATGAAGAGCTATATCCAATAAATCCACGTTTTTCATGCTGGGATATTTTAAACCTGCTGGCCGAAAAGCCAGAGATCTACCATATCAATGCACAATATGCCGGTGTAAACTGGTACCGTAATCACCTGGATGAACTAACAACAATTTCACCTGAACAAACCAAACTAATCATTAGCTAATAGAATTAAAATATAGCCATGCAAAACGTAATAGCAAATACCACAGACCTTGAGGCAGTTGCTTTGAAAGTAAGGGAACATATTATAAAAATGTCGACAGATGGCGGCTGTTTTGTTGGCGCTTCATTATCGGCTGCTGACCTTATCGTTTACCTGTATTCAGAATTTCTTAACATCAATAAAGATAACCTTAACGATCCTGACCGCGATTACCTGTTTTTATCAAAAGGCCATGACGTACCTGCATTATACGGAACCTTTGTGGAGATGGGCTTATTGGATGCTGATCGTTTAAAAAATCACTTATCCGTATCCGATAATATTTACTGGCACCCTAATACCAAAATTCCGGGGATCGAATTTCACTCCGGCTCATTGGGCCATTTGCCATCCGTAGCTATCGGTGTTGCTATGGATCTAAAAATTAAAGGCAGCACAAACAAAGTAGTGTGTATTATGGGTGATGGGGAGTTAAATGAAGGCACCTGCTGGGAAGCTGTGCTGGTAGCTAATGCCTATAAGCTTGATAATCTGATCTTCGTGATCGACCGTAACCAGTTCCAGGCCAATATGGCTACGGAGGACCTGATCCCCCTGGAGCCATTGCATGATAAGTTTACCGCATTTGGCGCGGCCGTTAAAAGAATAAACGGGCATGATTTCGATGCTTTAAACGAGGCGTTTTCAGCTTATCCTTTCCAGACTGGGAAGCTTAATGTGGTAATTGCCGATACCGTTCGCGGTAAAGGACTACCAAGCATTGAACGCCGTGCCGACAGGTGGTTTTGCAATTTTAATGCAACCGAGGTGGATGACCTGCTTAAAGAAATGCACGGTGAGCATTTAACCCAATTAACATCAGAAACTTTAGTGGTAAGGTAAGATGACGTACGAAGAATTATTAACAGAAATAGCTTTATCAGACGAACGCTTTATAGTGATGACGGCAGAGAACCGTGCATTAGTAAGGAATATTCCCGGCAAGTTGGGAAACCGATTTATTGATACCGGGATAACCGAACAAACTATGATAGGTGCAGCAGCAGGCCTTGCCCTGCGTGGCCGCATCCCGGTGGTACATGCGTTGGCCTCATTTTTATCAATGCGGGCATTTGAGTTTATCCGCACCGATGCCGGCATCCCAAGCCTTCCGGTTAAGTTAAGCAGCTTTATACCTGGTTTTTTATCGGATGGTAATGGCCCTACCCACCAGGCGCTCGAAGATATCTCGCTGATGCGTGGAATTCCCAATATGACGGTTTTTGCGCCTGCAGATGAGGACGACCTGGTAAAAATGCTGCCCCAGATCTGGGATCATCCCAATCCATCATATGTTCGCATCAACACACGCAAAACTGATTATGCACACACTCCCTTTGAATTGGGAAAAGCCGAGGTGATTTCAACAGGTGATGATGTAACCATTTTAACGTATGGGCTAATGTTTGAGCAGGCGCTTATTGCTGCTGAAATGCTTAAAAATGAAGGTTTGTCAGTAGGCCTTGTTAACCTGCGCAGCCTTAAACCTGTAGACGAGCGCGTAATAATTGAAGTTACCCGGAACAGCCGCTTAACCGTAACACTTGAAGATCATTTTCTAACAGGAGGTTTATACAGCATTGTTGCTGAAGTATTACTTAAACACGGACTTACAGCCAGTGTTTTACCATTCGCCTTAAATGAAAAATGGTTTAAGCCGTCACTGCTGCCAAATGTTTTGGAATATGAGGGTTTTACAGGTAAACAAATAGCCGAAAGAATATTAGGATACAAAACCTTTTATAAACAACCCGGGATAGCTGTGCCTCAATTTGCTGAATAATAAAAGAAAAAACAACATGCCAAACTCAATAAAATTTAATCCTGGTTATCCCGTAATAACCGAATCAAACGAGTTGTATGAACGTGCATTAAAAGTTCAGAAACCGGTTACTCAAACCCTTGCAAAAGGCCCGGGTCAGTTTACCAATGGCGTTGCCCCTAAATATATACAAAGAGGACAGGGCTCGCATGTGTGGGATGTTGACGGCAACGAATACATCGATTTTAACTCGGCTATTGGCCCAATATCATTAGGCTATGCTTACCCGGCTGTTGATGAGGCTATCAAAAAGCAGCTAAGTGATGGGATCACTTTTTCGCTGATGCACCCGCTTGAAGTGGAACTTTCTGAATTGATCAAACATGTTATTCCTAATGCCGAGGCTGTAAAGATCTCCAAAACCGGTGCAGATGTTTGCTCGGCAGCTATCCGGGTGGCGCGTGCTTTTACAGGCCGCGACAAAGTGTTTTGCTGTGGGTATCATGGCTGGCATGATTGGTATATAGGGATCACCAGCCGCAATGCCGGCATCCCGGAGGCAATCCAGAACATGACTTATACTTTTCAGTATAATGATATTGATGCCATAAAGGCTGCCCTTGATGAAACTGTGGCCGCCCTGATACTAGAGCCATTTATTTTTGAGGCGCCAAAACCAGGCTTTTTAAAAGAACTGGCTGAAGTGTGCAAAGCTAACGGCACCCTGCTGATCTTCGATGAAATGTGGACAGGCTTCCGTATAGCCATAGGTGGCGCCCAGGAATATTTTGATGTAAAGCCTGATCTGGCCGTTTATTCAAAAGCCTGTGCAAACGGGATGCCTATCGCCCTGCTTACCGGCAGGGCCGATGTGATGGAGCTGTTTAATTCGGAGGTGTTTAGTTATACCACCTTTGGCGGCGAGGCTTTATCGCTGGCAGCCTGTATTGCTACTATAAATGAGCTGCGTGATAAAAATGTGCCTCAATACCTGGATGAAAAAGGTGCAGTAATAAAAGATGGATATAACAGCATAGCCATTGAAACAGGTATGGACATTTACACCCGCTGTATAGGTTACAATTGCCGCTCAATGGTAACGTTTACCCCGGAAGCAGGCAACGGCCTGGAAGTAAAAACCCTTATGCAGCAGGAAATGATAAAACGCGGTGTTTTATGGGCCAGCTTTCACAATATGTGCTACAGCCATAGCGATGAAGATATAGCCTATACCCTTTCGGCTTACCGCGATGTAATGCCCATTATGAAAGAAGCAATACTTAGCGGCAACATTAAACAATACTTAAAAGGCGGGGTGCTTGAAGCTGTTTTTCGCAAAATAGATAATTACAATATTAAACCTAAAATAGTATAGTTAAAATCTATGAAGCTGTTTTCGCTTGAAAATAAAACTGCGATTGTTACCGGAGCATTGGGCCTGCTGGGGAAAAAACATTGCGAAGCACTGGCCGACGCAGGAGCTAATGTAGTAGTAGCCGACCTGGATGAGAGCGGCGCTGAAAGCTTTGCTGAAAGTCTTGGCGAACAGCATGGCGGCCTAAAGGTTGATGTTACCAGCGAAAGATCATTAAAGATAGCGCGCGACCAGATCTTAACGCGCTACGGATCAATAGATATATTGGTAAATAACGCTGCCATAAATGATATGTTCGAAAATCCGGGCATGGCAAAAGAACTTTCGGCATTTGAAAATTATCCGCTTGATGCCTTTAAAAAATCGCTGGATGTAAATGTTACCGGCGTTTTCTTAGCCTCGCAAATTTTTGGAACCGTAATGGCTGAACAGGGGAGTGGAAGCATCATCAATATTGCATCTACTTATGGAATGGTAGGGCCGGATCAAACTATCTATAGGAATGAATGCGGCGAACAAACCTTTTATAAATCGCCGGTTTACCCGGTTACCAAAGGAGCAGTTGTAAACTTTACACGCTTTTTAGCGGCCTATTGGGGTAACAAAGGCGTAAGGGTTAACACCCTTTCGCCGGGCGGCGTAGAGAATGCGCAAAACGAATTTTTTATTCAAAATTATTCTGCTAAAACTTTATTGGGACGCATGGCCAGCCCTTCTGACTATCAGGGTGCATTGGTTTTTTTAGCCAGTGAGGCATCCGCTTATATGACGGGTGCGAACCTTATTGTGGATGGTGGCTGGACAGCAATTTAAAACACTAAACTTAAAACATAATGAATATGTTAAACGAAAAACTTTCACGCATTAAACTGCTTCTAACAGATTGCGATGGCGTATTGACCGATGGCGGTGTTTATTATGGCGAAGCCGGAGAAGAATTTAAAAAGTTCGACATCCGCGATGGGATGGGTGTTGAGCGCCTGCGGAATTTTGCGGGAGTAACAACCGGTATTATTACCGGGGAGCTATCGCCATCATTAATAAAACGGGCGGAAAAATTAAAAATTACCGAACTGCATCTTGGGGTTAAAGATAAGCCTGCCGTATTTAAGGAGATCTTAAGCCGGCTTGACCTGTTGCCTGAAGAAGTAGCTTATATTGGGGACGACACCAATGACTTGGAAGTAATGAAGCTTGCCGGCGTTACCGCTTGCCCGGCAGATGCCATATCGTTTATAAAAGATGTTGCCAATATAACATGCGAGGCTAAAGGCGGGCAAGGTTGTTTCAGGGAGTTTGCCGAGCTGATCATAGCATCACACCAAAAGGTAAAAACAGTAGCTACAGCTAATCAAACTATTACGTTAAACACGGGCAATAAAATTGGTCCCGGCGAACCTTGCTATATTATTGCAGAGATTGGGATCAACCATAATGGCTCTCTTGAAATAGCAAAACAATTGATAGATGAAGCTGTGGCTGCCAAAGCCACAGCCGTAAAATTTCAAAAAAGAACACCGGAAATTTGTGTGCCTAAAGATCAATGGGAAATTATGCGTGATACTCCGTGGGGAAGAATTTCTTATATCGATTATAAGCGTAAAACTGAATTTGGCATTGCCGAGTATGCAACCATTGATCAGTATTGTAAAAAACAAGGGATAGATTGGTTCGTATCAACCTGGGACGTTGAGGCGGTTGATTTTATGGAGCGATTTGATACTCCTTTATACAAGCTGGCATCGGCCTCGCTAACTGATTTTCAGTTGATCAATAGAATTTTGCTAACAGGTAAACCTTTAATGCTTTCAACCGGCATGTCGACCAATAAAGAAATTGAAGATGCGGTTAACCTGGTAAAAGGATTTGATGAAAATTATCCTTTACTTATCGCACATTCAACGTCTGCATATCCTTGCAAGCCCGAAGAGTTGAATCTTAAGATGATCCATACTCTTGGGGATAAATATCCGGGATTGCCAATTGGTTATTCGGGCCATGAAACCGGGCTGGCTACTACGGTTGCGGCAGTATCATTAGGAGCAACATTTGTTGAGCGCCATTTCACACTTGACCGAGCGATGTGGGGATCAGACCATGCAGCATCTGTTGAGCCACAAGGATTTCAACGTATGGTACGGGATATCCGCGATGTTGAAACAGCTACCGGCGACGGCATTAAAAAAGTTTATGAATCTGAGCTTGGCCCGATGAAACGCTTAAGGGTAAATATTAGTGATGAGTATAAGGATAAATCATTGGCGTAAACTTTAAAAGAGTGACGGTGTTTAAACAATGTGCGTTTGAACCATTTTCTACACGCGGGGCGTTGCCCTGCGCTAAGAGATAAGACCCTTTCAGGGCCAAAGAATTAAACGTTCTATGGCAATGCCCTAAGCCCTGAAAGGGCGAAATACATCGGCGCAGGTAGAAGGCCTGCGAGAAATAGGGTGAAGATTTATCAGGAGGACAGGTTTTAAATCCCCTCAATATGAATTAAGCAGCATATGACAATTTTACAAACCACCACCACAATCCTCATCTGCTGGATAGTATTCATCATAGCATGGGAGCGGATTTCGCCATATCGCAAGGGGTTGCCCTTTTTTAGGGAGGGCTTTTGGGTGGATTTAGTTTGGTATACCATCATCCAAAGCTATGTACTTAAAATTGTGATATTTGATTATATCATTTACCCGCTTCAGCACCATATTAACTGGAATGGATTTCAGTTTTTTAAAGACTGGACAGTAACTGAACAGGTTTTGTTTTTCCTGGTAACGCATGATCTGTATATCTATCTCTTTCATCGTTTACAACATGCCAGCAAAATACTGTGGCGGACGCACGAGGCGCACCACTCGGGTAAAGATGTTGATTTTTTGGCAGGATCGCGTTCGCATGCTTTCGAGATCATCATTAATCAAACAATAGAGTTTGCACCAATAATTATACTTGGCGCCGACCCGGCGGTTATCCCCATAAAAGCAATGCTCGACGCTATGTTCGGGATGTTTATTCATGCCAATGTTAACGTTAGGCTGGGTAAGCTGAAATATATTTTTAATTCGCCCGAGCTGCACTTATGGCACCACGCCAATTACCACGAGGTATTTCACGCCAACTTATCAACCAAATTTGCTTTATGGGATTATCTTTTTGGAACCGTATATGATCCCGCTTTTAAACCAGGCAATCAGCCCGAAAACTGGGGACTGTATTACGACTATCCTAAAGATTACTTTTTGCAGCATGCTTTTTCGGTAAAGCGTTTTGATGAGAAGGGCTTATTAAAATATAAATGGTTCAGGTATTATTATGAGATAAGGCCAAACCTTATCTTAAAAATAAAGAAATTTTTGAAGTTAAATAAGGGCGCGACCATTGTTAACATGCATCAGCCTGAATTAGCAGACACCGATGCGGGTGAGAACTTAATGTCATACAACAAATAAACTTAATCTATTGGCCTGGATCTACTTATTATTAGCTGCATCATGCGAAACAGCATGGACCTTCTGCTTAAAGTTCATGAAATTCAGCGATCTTAAAACATTAAGATTTATTAACTTTTACAGATGGCAGGGCGGGCTGCCGGTATTGGTCCCTTTTGTTGGTTATATTTTATTTGGTGTGGCCAATATCTACTTGTTCTCCATCGCAATAAAGCAGATCCCAACAGCAACAGCATTTGCAGTTTGGACAGCAATTACACTGATCTTTATAAAAATTGCCGAACTCCTATTTTTAGGTCAGCGCATCTCGTGGATCGAAATATTTTTTATGCTGCTGATAATGATCGGGATAATGGGCTTAAAGGTTTATTCGCTGCAAAGCCAATGATTTAGATGTGCCCGAATAAAGAGGCGGTATCAAAATTATAAAATACCAAACAAAATTAAATTTTGGACAATAAAAAGCTCCGTGCTGCTCGGTGTCTTCTTTGCGTACTTTGCGGTTAATTTTTTACCACAGAGATAACAAAGAAGGCACGGAGATCACAGAGACCAAATATTATTTTTAGTGTTTTTTAGATTTAAATATTTTGATACAGCCTCTTAACGCTAATTACTTTTTGGTGGTTTCCGAGGTGGATTCTGAAGACTCATGTTTACTGTAGTGCCAGTTTACCTTATCACCAGGTTTTTTCGCAAATATTTTCAGGATCTCCTGGTGAATATCTTCCGGCTGTAATGCTCCGTCAACCTTTAACGATTTATTACTTAATGACATGTCGAAATCGTTCTTATCCTTTATGATACCTCTTTCTATCAACCTGTCAGCTGCCTCTTTAAATCTTCCGTCCGGTTTGATTGGTGGGATGGGCGCCATTGGTGCTACGGATGGCAGTCCATTTACTCTTGTTAATGGAGCAGGTGGAACAGGAGCTGCAGGTGTTACCATAGCCGCAATTTTTGGTGCGGGAGAAACAGGCGCCGTAAGTGCAGCTGATGGTGGAACCATTGCTATTGCATTTGGGGCGGGCATTGCAGGTACCGGCGCTTTTACGCCCTGCAAGCCTGCTGGTGGCATGGGCCGTGCTGGCGGTGCAACAATTGGCGTTGCAGGTACCGGCACTTTTACTCCTTGCAGGCCTGCAGGTGGCAGGGGAGCTGCAGGTGGTGCAACCATTGCTATTGCATTTGGGGCAGGCGTTACAGGTGCCTTTACTCCTTGTAAACCTACCGGTGGAACGGGCGGTACAGGTGCTACGGCGGCTACTTCCTTATATTCTTTTAGCAATTCATTGATTTTTGTTTGATATTGGCTTACTGGCCTCTGTATAGCATTTACATATAATGTTTCCACCTTATTATTATGGTCCATATCCAGCTGGTATAAAACACCACTTCGTTTAAACAGGTATGCCTTTTGGGGTTTTCCGTTTTTTGATATGATGGTGCGCATGGTAGTGCCATCCTCAAAATCGGAAGGGTTATAAATTTTACCATGAGTGTTTAACGTGGTATCAATTTTTCCCAGGTTTACTTTTGTATTGACCTTTACTTTTGCAACAACTTGAGGATTAACGCTAATAGGTTGTTGTTGAACCTGGCGGATTTTAGCTGCCGGTTTTCTAATTGTATCTTTTGTCGAAAATGCCACGGTGAGCAATCCGCCGGTTACCATGCAAATGGTAAGCAATGTTTTTTCCATGATGTTTAATGATTGGTTATGATTATTTACCATCCTTTTAACCCTATTCAATAACTTGCTTTTGTCGCGCGCCAAAGCCATGCTTAAACCGGGTGCTGCCAGCTGGTACTCCTGGCAGCTTAAAAGCGCCTGTATATAGCCGGATTTACTGCCGGCTTGTTTAAGCGCTATATCATCGCAGCAATTTTCCCGCTCAGCTTTAATAAGCTGCGAGATCCACAACACCGCGGGGTTAAAAAAGAATATGATCTCCAAAAAGCTTTGCAGCAGGTTTACCAGGTAATCCCTGCGGCCAATGTGCGCCAGCTCATGTACCAGGATAGCCTCAACCTCGTCAGCGCTTAATGCGTTTATAAAGCCTATCGGGATGAGGATAAGCGGCTTTAAGTGCCCGATCACCATGGGCACTTTGGCGATGCCCGATTCTACAAGGCTTATGGCCTGTTTTATTTTAAGCTGATATGATAAATACGCCAGCCTGGTTTCCCAATATTTACTTACAGCATAAGTTTTGGTATGCTTTAAATGATAGATCTCATGAATGCCAACCGCCAGCTTAATGCTTTTAGCGCAGATAATTAAAAACCAGATTAAAACAATGGTATTGCAATGGGCATTTAAATAACCAATAACTGTATCGGCAACATTCTGTTTATCAATATAGTTAGCTGCAACCTGAGGGGCTTGCATGATAGCCGGTGAGTTAATAGCTGCATTGCCGTCTTTGTAAATTAAGTGGCCGGTTTGTACGGGCTGCAGCTGCCATAAAAAGGTAAATATAACACCACAGGTAAACAGAACCATTGCCCCAAGCAGCAGGTTATATCTAAGTGCCGCACTTAACTTTTTAGTGAAAATTATAATAAAACCACCTGCAACAGCAAGTAAAACACCCTGCCATAATGAATGCATTAAGGTGTTGCTCAATGCTTTTATAAACTGATCAGTTAACAGGCTGCCTGTTGTTAAAGTTCCCATAGCGGTTAAGTTTAAAACCCGGTTATTATTCTTTATCTAATTTGTTCAGCAATTCTTTTATTGCCTTAATATCTTCTTTCGATGCATGGTTATTCCCCAATACCTGCATCACCAGGCTGCCCGCCGAGCCTTTGTACATGGAATCGACAAACTTATTCAGCAGGTGATTTTTTGTTTTTTGTTCTTCTTCAACAACTATGTATACATGCTTCATTTGGCTTTCATCACGTTTCAGTATTTCTTTTTCAACCATAATCTGCATCAGTTTTAAGGTCGATGTATAATTAACATCCTTTTGCTCATTCAGCCTGTCGTTCACAAATCTTACTGTTGACGGGCCGTGTTCCCACAGCACCTGCAGGATCTCCAGTTCTGATTTTGTGGGATCAAATTTGCGGCTGTTTTTTTCTTGTTCTGAAATCATAACACAAACATAGGAATATTTTCGTACGAAACAAGCGACACCTTGAATATTTTTTATTTTTTTTCTTGGATTGGTGATTTTGGCATATTGTTGAACGTGGATTATTAACCGCAGAGGGTGCGGAGAAGGCGCGAAGGACGCGGAGATTAAAAAGAGAACATGTTCTTGTCTCCGCAGATTCTGTCATAGACGACCTTGCGCAATGTTTGTGGCGGGTAAAAACTTATTGCAATGGATAAACCCGGATGGTCCACCGGCATATTCCTCCGAAATGGCTCTATACAACGAAGGGTTCGCCTATGAGACCCTGCTGAAACGGAAGCGCGTCATCCTCTTGTTTCTTTGCCTTTAACTCCATAAGTTTGCGCCTCAATTATATTGTTATGTCAAAAGCATCTGAAATTAAAAATGGCAATATCATTCGCTTTAATGGTGAATTGTTACAGGTAGAAGAATTTTTGCATCGCACACCAGGCAACTTACGCGCTTTTTACCAGGCACGCATGCGCAATGTAAAATCGGGTAAATTGGTTGAATATCGTTTCCGTACGGATGAGGATGTGACCATAGCGCGCGTTGAAACCAACGATTATCAATATTTATATGAAGATGGCGGCTCGCTGGTTGTAATGGATAACACCACCTTTGATCAGCATAATGTGCCAAGAGCTTTGTTTGGATCGGCTGTTAAGTTTTTAAAAGAAGGCATGAATGTAATTGTAGCCTTTGAGAGTGATGAACCAATTATGGGGTCGATCCCTGGTTCTGCCGAGCTGGAGATAACTTATACCGAACCTGCTGTTAAAGGCGATACCTCAACCGGCGCCTTAAAAAATGCTACTGTTGAAACCGGTGCTGAAATTAAGGTTCCATTATTTATTAATATTGGCGATAAAGTAAAGGTTGATACCGCTAGCGGATCGTATGTGGAAAGAGTGAAGAGTTAGCCTCCAATATCTTGAAGGTTGAGTTTAACAGGAATATTTGTAAAGCCTCCGCAAAGGGGGCTTTTGTGTTATAATCTATTTTTATAAACAGCAAATCATATTACTGATTCAGAGTAAACAAAAAAGCCCGGAAGGTAAAGCTCTAAACTCTTTCTTCCGGACTTCCCGTCTTTCCAGACTTTCGGACTACTCAGATCTTTCCGAAAATCTCTTCTAATTTATTTTCAAGGTCTTCACCCCTAAGGTTTTTACCAACTATCTTTCCGTCAGGGTCAAGCAAAAAGTTTTGCGGGATCCCGCGCACTGCATATAATCCGGCAGTTTTGCTATCCCAAAATTTAAGATCAGATAGTTGTGTCCAGGCTAAGCCGTCCTTATGGATCGCCTTTAACCATTTATCTTTTGCACCGGGCCTATCTAAAGATACGCCTACGATGGTAAATTTTTGACCCTTATAATGATTGAATGCTTTTACCACATTTGGGTTTTCCTGGCGGCAAGGGCCGCACCATGATGCCCAAAAATCAACCAATACATATTTACCCCTGAACGATGAAAGACTAACCATTTTGCCTGCTGTATCAGCCTCGGCAAACTCGGGCGCTGTTGCACCAAGGGCAACGGCTTTTAATTTAGGGAGTCTTTCGGCAAATTGCTTTCCTGATTCTGAAGCTTTTATTGCCGGTGATAAGCCATTAAATAAAGGGGCGATATCAACATAATCAGCACCGTAAGCGTAGCTTTCCAATGCATTAAGGCTAATAAAAGAGTCTGGATTGTCTTGTATGAATTTTTTATTTATTTGGACATCCTGAGCATCAATTGCTTTTTCGGCCTTGGAATTTTCTTTAATAAATGCATCTGATTTTTTTACATCATCTGAAGCAGCCTTCCGCTTTGCTTCCAGTGCGGCATAAGCATCGTCAACCGGTTTGTGGGCAATCGTATAGAGCGCATCTTCGCGGTTTGTTTTAGTACCGTCAACCGTAGCACTTGCCAGGGTATCTTTACTAGTTACATTAATGGTTCCGTTTTCAAGGTATATTCCTTTATAATCCTTATAACCGGGGCCTGTTCCTTTCTGGTTAAGCTCCAGGTATGCTATTACCGGCGCAGCACCCACATTACCGGTAAATTGAAATTTGCCATCCTTAAGTACGACAGAATCGGTACTTGTTTTGCCAGCCTGGCGAAATTGCAGGTATATTTTTGCAGGAGCATTTAATGCACCTATAGTGCCTTGTACCGTATATTTACCGGTTTGTGCAAAAGCAAGTGCCGGTAGGCTTGCCAATGCCATTAAAACAATTTTTTTCATCAGTTACTTTTTAATTTTAACCGTAAACTTAAAAAATATTATTTGTGATTGATGTAGAATAGCTGTCAAAAAGCAGGTGAAATTGTATAAAAACAATTAAGATAACTGGTTTAGGAGGGCAGAGACGATTTATTATATTTCAGCGTACTCGCAGGGTGTCGCCCTGTGAGTACGCTGAAAGGGTATATTATTTCCCCAACACCTCTTTCAGCTTATTATCCAAATCATCGCCACGCAGATCTTTGGCTATTATTTTACCCTTGGGGTCAATCAAAAAGTTTGCAGGGATAGATGATACATAATATAAAGCGGCAGCCTCATTGTTCCAGAATTTAAGATCCGAAACCTGTGTCCAGTTTAAGCCATCATTTTTTATGGCAGCAAGCCAGTCGGCCCGGCCACTTTGCTTATCAAGCGATACGCCAAGTACGGTAAAGTTTTTTTCTTTATACTTATTGAAAGCTTTTACCACGTTCGGGTTTTCCTCCCGGCATGGGCCACACCATGATGCCCAAAAATCAATCAGAACATATTTACCCCTGAAAGAAGAGAGCTTAACCGGAACACCGTTTACATCAGCTTGTGTAAAATCTGGCGCCATGGTACCCGGGGCAGTGTGCTTTAGTGTTTCGAGCGAACTTTTAAAGATCTTCGCCGTTTCTGTGCTTTTTAAACCTGTTGATAATGAATTATAAAGCGTATCAAGCTCAAACGGATCAGGTGATGGGCCATCTACCGTGTATAAAGCCATCAGGCTCAGGAAACTATCCGGGTTGCCCAGGATGAATTTTTTGATGGTGGTTTTTTGTTCTGCCTGCAAAGCTTTGTATTTTCCCTGCAATGCACTCCTGAATTCAGGGGTATTTAGTGCGCCTGTGGCAGCCCTTTTTTCGGACATCAGTTTTTGGGCTTTATCCTTTATCGGGTTTAATTGCGCTTTTAGGTTTTTGTCGTCGTCATTTATCTTCGAACCCGTTATCTGCGCCTTTGAGGCAGAGTCAGGACTGCTCAATGAAAATTCGCCTTTATCAATATAAAAATTCAAAATATCGGCAGTGCTGTCAAGCTTTTCAAAGCCTATGCCTTTATGATCAATAACCAAAACAGCGTTGGACGGGTTCATGATCTGGCCGCTAAACTCAAAATTTCCGGTTGTTATAATTGCCGAATCTATTACCTGGTTAGCGCCAACTTTGTATATAAGGTATGCCCTTGAAGGGGCATTCAAATTGCCTATTTTACTTTTTATTAAAAAGGTTTCCGGGGTTTGTGCCATTGCCATAAAAGGTAACAGCGTTATTATAAAAAGAACTATTTTCTTCATCTGTTTATCAGCATGTAAGCTGTGATAACGTTAAAATTGGGTTTGAATTATGCAGATCAGTTTAATTTTTGATAAGTGCGCCACCAAAGATCGGGCATTTCGCCGGATACTGCGGTCTTGTAATCGTCATATTGGCAGGGCACGAGGTGAAAACGCTCGTTTTTTGAACCGCCTGCTGGGTAGGGTACCTGCATCCACCAACGGTCGGATTTTTTGCTTTTTACAAATACCACTTCATGCTCATCATGCTTTAAGCTGGTTTTATAGATCAGGTATTGCGATTTGGGATTAAGCGGAAAATCGCGCTTGCGGTTATAAACGCCATCCATAAAATACCAGATCATTTGGGCAAGCAGGGTGGCGGTTTGCCCGTTATTATCATAAGCAGGGTTAAACTCATAAAAGCCAATAGAGCTCAGCTTATCATTAAAGCCGGCATAACGCGCTACCTGGCAGGCCTCCTCTCCATAAAAACCATTAGGGCTTGCATTGGCATTTCCCACAGCGTCTGATGATCTGATGGCCCCCATATCAAAGCTGATCATACTGGCATTGCGAATAATTGGCTCGGCAACGGCAACGTTGCCACTTAGCTCACCAAGGCGATGTACATCAAAATAAAGCTTTTCCATTACCCTAAGGCTATCCTGGCTGGCAAAATAGGTTTGGTAACCCAGGTTGCTGTAATTAAACAGGTAATTAGGTTCGTGTAAAAATATTTTATTGAGATATGATTCTGAAGTGGTTTCGATCCCTTCTGACGTGTTGTCGTCATCATCCAGATCAAAATGCGAATCGACGATCACGAGGTCAACTTTTTGCTCCAGGTCTTCATAAGCCAGGTATTGTGCATAGGTAAGATCCTGCCCGCCGCCAATTATAACGGGGATGATATCTTTTTTAACCAACTCGCTAACCACGGTTTTAAGGGCGATATATGTATCGGTAACTGTGGCTCCCCGGCGGATATTCCCAAGGTCGACGATCTTTGTGTTGTAATTTCCCTCGTTTAGGCGGTACAGTTTTTCACGCACGTAATCAGGCGCCAATGCACAGCCGGAATTGTTTACGGCGTTCCTGTCTTCCTGCACGCCAATAATGGCGATGTCTGTTTTATCTTCCATAGAAGGAAAATCAACAGCGTAATATTCGATCTTACTGCCTAGCTGACTGGTATAATATCCTTTTGCAGGGATGATCTTTTTGTGATCGATAGGTGAAAAAAAATCGGATAATGACATTTTTTTGATGTGCAAATGTGCAGATATGCAAATGTGCGGATTTTTTGGATGAAGCGTTGTTTTTTTTGAATTTAAGGGACGGGGTTACCGCTTACTATCGCAGAGCTCCATCCCGGAGAAAATACAACTGCATCCAGACATGTGTCCTTTTCCTGAAACTTCCCTGACAAAGATTTGATGTGATTGCCGTTACCTTTGAATATTACATAAAACACTACATCAATAATGGAATACAGACAATTAGGGGCATCAGGGCTACAGGTACCGGTACTCAGTTTCGGAACGGCTACATTTGGCGGCGGCAATGAATTTTTTAAGGCATGGGGCGATACCCAGCTTGATGAGGCCAAACGCATGGTTAATTTGTGTATTGATGCCGGGGTCAACTTTTTTGATACAGCCAATGTATATTCACGCGGCTTGTCTGAAGAAATATTAGGAAAAGCATTGGAGGGTTTACGCAACCAGGTGCTCATATCAACCAAGGCAACCTTTACTATGGGCGACGGGCCAAATGATTTCGGATCATCACGTTTTCATTTGATAAAATCATTGGAAGACAGCTTACGCCGTTTAAATACTGATCATGTTGATATTTACCATATGCACGGCTTTGACGGCAATACGCCCGTTGAAGAAACTTTACGTGCTTTGGATGACCTGGTAAGCAGTGGCAAGGTCCGTTATATTGCCTGCTCAAATTTTTCAGGCTGGCATTTGATGAAATCGCTATCGGTATCTGAGCGTTATGGCTGGGCACGATATATTGCACAACAGGCTTATTACTCTTTACTTAACCGTGAGTTTGAATGGGAGCTGATGCCCGCCGGGATAGATCAAAAGGTTAGTACAATAGTATGGAGTCCGCTTGCATCAGGGCAGTTAGGTGGAAAGTTCCGCAGGGGACAGCCTATTCCTAAAGATAACCGGACACAACAGGGCGGCAGTCACGGCCCCGCAACTGATTACGAACATTTGTTTAATATTGTGGATGCTTTGGATGAAGTAGCCGAAGAAACCAACAAATCAGTAGCACAAGTAGCGCTTAACTGGGTGCTTCAAAGGCCAACGGTTGCCAATATTATTATTGGCGCCCGCAATGAAGAGCAGCTAAAACAAAACCTTGACGCTGTAGGCTGGAACCTTACTACTGACCAGGTTAAAAAGCTGGACGCCGCAAGCGAGGTGGACCCAATTTACCCATACTGGCATCAACGGCAGAATGTGAAACTGAACCCGCTGCCTAAGTTTTATTAAAAATTCTATAGCAAAATAGGGATGAGTTTAAAATCCTCCGGGTTTTAAACTCATCCCTGTATGTTAAAATGCTGATCCGGCACTTTTCCTTTTCAGTACTTTAATGACTTTTCCGGCTTTCGGACTAAATACGTATTTTGGGCGGATATAAGAAAGCTGTTTTCCTGGCGTTCCATCTTTCGGACTTCCGGACTTCCCGACTTTCGGACTACGCTCATGAATCCATATCAACAAAAAAAACGCTGGAAATATTCATTGCTTACTTTTGCAGTGGTAATTGCCAGTGGGTCATTATTTTACACCAGTTACCTTGTGCGTAATATTGCAAGGTCTGAGCGCACACGGGCCGAGGTGTGGGCGTTAAGCATGAAACAGCTGGCAACCTCGGATGATAATGATTTTTTAAACTACGTTTTTGCTGTGCGCGATAGCCTTACCGTACCGGCAATTGTTATTGATGAAAAGGGCGACTTTAAGTATAAAAAAGGACTCGACCCCACTAAAACATTTATAAAGATTGAGGCGGAAAGTAATAAATCACTAACGTATGACCCCACATATTTTAAGCGGGAACTGGCTTATATGCAGGATCAGCATACACCCATAGGGCTAAAGGTTTACGGCGAAAAATGGTTGGTTTATTATAAAGATTCAGCGTTACTTACCCAGTTGAAATTTTTCCCATATATCCAGCTTTCGGTAATCGCCATATTTTTATTATTGGCCTATACAGCCTTCAGCTCTTCGCGTAAATCAGAACAGAACCAGGTTTGGGTGGGGCTTGCTAAAGAAACAGCCCATCAGTTGGGGACGCCTATTTCATCATTAATGGCCTGGATAGAACTGATGAAAGAGAAATATAGCGCCGGAGACGACTCATTAATTGCCGAAATGGAAAACGATGTTAAACGGCTTGAAATTGTTGCCGACCGTTTTTCAAAAATAGGATCAACGCCAAAGCTTGAGGAACACAAAGTTTATGAGGTGGTTAAAGATTTTGTTGATTACTTTAGGGTTAGAGTGAGTAAAAATATAAGCTTCGAGTTAACCGGCAACCCTCATTTAGAGGCCGGACTAAACGTGCCGTTGTTTGACTGGGTTTTAGAAAACCTGCTGAAAAATGCAGTAAACGCAATTGAAGGTAAGGGGTTAATACGCGTTGAAATATCAGGAAATAAAATAAAAAAACAGGTATTTATTGATGTGTCTGATACCGGCAAGGGTATTCCCCGCTCAAAATTTGATACCGTTTTTCAGCCGGGCTACACCACGCGTAAAAGGGGCTGGGGGCTGGGGCTGTCGCTAACCAAACGGATGATAGAAAACTATCATAACGGGCAGATCTTTGTGAAGGATTCGGAAGTAGGGAAGGGCACAACTTTTAGAATTGTACTAAAAAATACACGATATGATAAACAGACCAAATCCAGATGAGTATTCTGAGTATGCCGGCAGGTATGTAAACCTTATAGGCAATGAGCCGATACTCGAGATCCTGGAACGTCAAAAGGAAGAAAGCTATAACTTATTTACAAGCTTAAGCGCTGACAAAGCGTTGTACGCCTATTCCGACGGTAAATGGACCATTAAACAAGTTGTTGGCCATATGGCCGATACAGAAAGAGTTTTTGCTTACCGTGCGCTTGTTTTCTCTCGCGAATCGATAACCCTGCCGGGTTTTGACCAGGATGTTTATATGGAGCAGGCGACCTTTAACAGCCGCCCGCTTGAAGATCTGGCAAATGAATTAAAAACCGTGCGCGAATCAAGCCTGTATCTTTTTCGCTCATTAACAGAACTGCAATCAACGCAGAAAGGGATTGCCAGCGGCAGTCCGTTTTCTGTTAGAGCTTATGCTTATATGATAGCAGGGCATGAGCTGCATCATGTGAAGATTTTGAAGGAACGTTATTTGTAAAAAAGATTCAAGAGTTAAGAGGCAAGAATCAAGATAACATATCGAAGTTCTTTCTTGATTCTTGGCTCTTGTTTTCCTGATTCTTATTCTCCCAGCTTATCTTTGTCCCCTTTATCTGCTTCTTTCTTTTCGATAAGGTAGGACGCAAATAAGCCTGCGCCGCCGAATATGGCGATCAATGCGAAGTAAATTGCAACGTTACCCCCATCGTTATACTCGTCATGTATGTGTTTAAATGCAGTGTTATCCAATACATAAGCGAAAAATAAGCCTGCGCCTGCACCTATCAATAATAAACCCCATTTTAAAGTTTGGAAAGGTGCTGATTGTGGTTTGTACCGGCGTGGGTCCATTCCGCGTTCAATCATTGCCATTCTTTCCCGTTTGGCAAGGTAAACAATGCCAAAAATCATTGCGAACAAAGCCAGTGGTACTATAATTGCCACCATTATTGCCAGTTCTTTTGCGTGATCTTCCATGATATTTAATTTTTTAAAAGTTAATAAATGTTTTTTGTTTTAAGCACCAATTCGGTGTATTTGTATGCTATGACCACATGGTTTTGAAGGAGGTTACAGAGGGAGTGAAAAAAAGTTGTAAGGGTTGTAGTTGTTGTAAAGGTTGCAGCGTATCAGTAGGGGCGTATCGTAGACGCCCTTGTACTGCAGCCAACCGCTTGGCAAGGGCGTATGCGATACGCCGGTACGTTAAATATAACACAATATCGAATTATGCATGTTAAATAATAGAGTTAATTTCATAACAATATAGCAATTCAACAATTTGCTAACTATTACAACCTTTACAACAACTACAACCTCTACAACAAATAATAAACTATCTTTACAAAAGGGTGTAACCTCCATCAAAAATACATCGTCAGAGAGCTATAATAGATGCAGAGCAAGCTTTCAGATATAGAGTTGATAGACCAGGTACTGGCGGGAAACCAGGCAGCATATGCTGATTTGGTTAAACGGCATCAGCGCTTTGTGTTTACGCTGGCTATGCGTTTTGCAAAAGGAAGGGAAGATGCCGAAGAAATTGCGCAGGATTGTTTTATAAAAGCCTACCGTTCATTGGGGTCTTTTCAAAGGCAATCAAAATTCAGCACATGGCTTTATAGTATTGTATATACTACCGCCATGACGTTTTTACGAAAGAAAAGAGTGGATACCGATTCAATAGATGACGAAAACACTTTTATACAGGTAGAAAACCAATCATCCGCATATGATGTTAATAATGTGGAGAATAAGTCGAGGTCGTTTTACCTGAACCAGGCTATAGAACAGCTTTTGCCGGATGATGCAACCATAATTACCCTGTTTTACAAAGGCGAGCAATCGCTGGAGGAAATCGGACAAGCCTTAGGAATGGAAGCCAACACGGTTAAAGTAAAATTATTCAGGGCGCGCCAGCGTTTAAAAGAAAAGCTGGAACGCAATTTAAAACATGAAGCTAAAGAACTGATATGAATAACATAGAAGAAACACTTTGGAACTATATTGATGGCAATTGCACACCGGATGAGCAAAGTGTCATCAGCACGCTTATAGCTAGTGATGAGGCATACAGGCTAAAATACCAGGAATTATTGGCCCTTAATAAGGAGTTTGCTGCTATTGAACTTGAGGAGCCGTCAATGGCTTTTACTTACAACGTAATTGAGGCCATCCGTACAGAACAGGCACAGGTGCCGCTTAAAGCTGCTATTAATAAGCGCATAATATTAGGAATAACTTTATTTTTTGTGATAACCTTAACCGGGTTCCTGATATATACTTTAGGCAGTATGGATTGGTCAGGCCAGGGCATGCCAGATCTTGCCGCAAAAGTACCAGCCAATTTTAAAGTGCCTGATGTTAGCTCGCATATCTCAAAACCGCTTGTTGAAGGGTTTATGTTTTTTGATGTGGTGCTGGCACTTTTTCTGTTTGACACTTACTTACGCCGAAAAAATATTTCCAAACAAGCTAATTAGTGTACGCAAAAAACAACAATTTATTTACTGTTGTATACACTTATAAATAAACCTGTAATGAGTTGTTTAACGGGGATGTTTATATTTCGTTAAATTGTCATAAAAAAATTAATTAGCCATTATTGGTATAGTAATTGATAAATATAATGCGGATTGGCACTCGCCAGTTCAATTGTGATAAGGTTTAGGTTGAAAGTCCCCCGCAGCAAGTGCAGGGGGCTTTTATTTTTTATACTTTACACACTTTACTTTTGCAATAATTTCCGGTCTGATACTGTTAACAGATTCAAGGTATAAGAATCAGGAAAAAAAAGTCTGTAATCTGTTAATGTTCTGTTTTAAGTTAAGGCACTTTATTTAACTTTGTTTTTAATGGATGGATTTTTACTTACCCCTATCGTCCTGGTTCCTGACGCTTAATTTTTGGCTCTTATTAACTCTTACAACAATATAAATTTACAAATATGAAAAAGTGTTACCTGTATGTACTTGCTATACTATTAGCAGGGATCTGTTTTAAAAGCAATGCACAAGCGCCGCGTATTCCCGAAGCAAGCCCTACACAAACCATTATACAGGATTTTGGCCTGGGTAAAATTACTATTACCTACTCAAGGCCTGCTGTTAAAGGCAGGGTGATTTTTGGCGGCATCAATCCATATGGACAAGTTTGGCGTACAGGCGCTAATGCCGCTACCACCATAACTTTTACCGAAAATGTAATTGTTGAGGGGCACAGCGTACCTGCCGGAACCTACGCATTATTCAGCATCCCCGGAAAAGAGGAGTGGACAATTATATTAAATAAAACAGCTAAACAATGGGGGGCTTACAGCTATAAAGAAGCGGATGATCTTTTACGTTTTAAGGTAAAACCCCAATACCTTGCTGAAAAACGCGAAAGCTTTACCATCCAGTTTGCCAATGAAACTACTCACTCGTCTGATCTGTATTTAGTGTGGGATCATACAGCAGTAGCCATCAAGTTAAATACTGATGATGATGCCCAGATTACAGCCAATATTGATGAATTGATGAAAGGTAATCGCAAGCCTTATTACTTTAATGCCATACAGTACTATTATGAAAATAATAAAGACATGAAAAAGGCATTAGGCTGGGCTTTGGAAGCCGAAAAGGTTGAGCCCAAGGGCCCATGGTATAAATTATGGGAAGCCCGCATCCGCCTTAAAATGGGCGACAAAGAAGCCGCTATTAAAGCTGCCCAGGAAGGTGTTGACCTTGCAAAAGCAAGCAATGACGATGAATATGTGAGGCTGAACCAGGCAGTGATTGACCAGGCTAAGAGCTGATTTGATTTCGGAATTCGGATGTTCGATTTCGGATTTTTGAACTATGATTAAAGGATTTCTTGATTATCTGCCTGATAAGCATCAGGTAATCTTATAATCCTTTAATCATGGTTCAAAACAATTGGCGTTTTTTGAGGAAATAAAGGATTAATCACAGCTGCTATCACAATCACTAAAACACATCCTATCGCGTTTAGCCATAAATAAGCTACAAGCTCAAAGTATCCCAAAGCACATATCAGTATCTCAGTAATAATTGCGGCTATAAAAACGGCATTGCCCCTTATGTTTTTCAAATAAAAGGCTACCACGAACACCCCCAGTATGGTGCCGTAAATGTACGAGCCCAGTTTATTTACATACTCAAGTAAATTGCCAACCTTACTGGCATATAGTGCCATTAAAACGCATACAACGCCCCAAAATATAGTGGCAATTCTTGAGGCGTTTAAATAGTTTTTATCAGTAGCGCCGGGATTAATGATGCGTTTATAAATATCAACCACGCTGGTTGATGCCAGCGAGTTTAAAGCGCTTGCCGTTGAACCCATCGATGCCAAAAAGATAATGGCTACCAGTAAGCCTATCAGTCCACGGGGCAGGTAATGGGTAACAAAGTTGAGAAACACATAATTGGTATCATCCCCATTGGCCTTCTCATTATTCTTTTTCATTACAGCGATGGCTTCCTTGCGGATCTCGCCTGACGTTTTGTCAGCAAGCTTTAAGGCTTGCTGTGCTTTGTCTATTTGCGCCTTATCCTTAGTATCTAAAGCATTTGCCAACTCTTCTGCCTTGCTTTTACGTTGGTCAAAAACCGCAGTGTATTTATCTTCAAGCTGGTTATACTGGCCGGCATAATTGCTTTTCTTTACCTGCTCAACCTCGTAACGGTTAAAAAACATTGGCGGGCGGTTAAACTGGTAAAATGCAAAAACCAGGATGCCTATTAGTAAAATTAAAAACTGCATCGGGATCTTTAGCAAACCATTCATGATGAGCCCCATGCGGCTTTGTCCTATAGAACTGCCGGTTAAATAACGCCCAACCTGGCTTTGATCTGTACCGAAATACGAAAGCTGTAAAAAGAAACCGCCGATAAGGCCGCTCCATACGTTATAGCGGTTACCTGGATCAAATTTCCAGTCTATCACATTCATCCGGCCCAGTTTGCCGGCAAGCTTAATTGCTTTTACAAAACCAACACGCTCAGGCAACAGGTGTACTACCATTGCTCCGGCAAAAAACATCCCTAAAAATATAATGCTCATTTGCAGCAGCTGGGTATAGGATACCGCTTTAGTGCCCCCATAAACGGTATAAAATATTACGAGGCTGCCTATAAACAGGGTGGTATAAACCGTATTGATATTAAGGATGGTAGATAAAATTATGGATGGTGCATAAATGGTGATACCAGTTGAAAGGCCGCGCTGGATCAGGAATAAAAAAGAAGTGAGCGCCCGTGTTTTAAGGTCGAACCGATTTTCCAGGAACTCGTAAGCAGTGTAAACCTTAAGCTTATGGAAGATTGGCACGAACGTTACGCAAAGCACTATCATGGCCAGCGGGAGCCCGAGGTAAAACTGAACGAAGCGCATCCCGTCTGAATAAGCCTGGCCCGGTGCAGATAAAAAGGTGATGGCGCTGGCTTGCGTTGCCATTACCGAGAGGCCAACATGGTACCAGGGCAATGAGCGCCCGCCCATAAGATACTGGTCGATATTTTTGTTGGCGCCGCTTTTCCATACCCCATATATTACAATGGTAAGCAGTGTAACGCCAAGAACTATCCAGTCGGTTAAGCTCATTCAAAAAAGATGGTAATGAGCCAGAAAACAAAAATTAACAGAACCAGCCAGCCGGCCACAATGCCGTAAAACTGGTTCCAGCTATGTATAAATGATGGCAGTTCAGGATCAGGCTTTGCCACGACCTCTAACAAAAACATTCAGGAAGAAGCCGGCAAACAATAAGCCTACAATTCCTAAAATAGGGATCAATATAAAGCTCGTATCAATAACAATTCCTGTAAAAAGGCCGCTAAGCAAGCCAACAAGGTAATATATGTAATCGTAACTTTTTTCTTCTTCGTGATGTGTCATAATACGTTGTTTGTTATGGGGCAAAAATAGTTGATTAAATGATGGATAGCAATAGGGTAATTGTTAATTGTTTTGAGATTAGATTACACAATGTATATTGGACAGGGGCGTATCGCATACGTCCCTCTTACAGAGCCAGGCGTACCTTAAGCTTACGGTATTGCCTGTGTTTTAGGCTTGCTCAACAAATTTATAAACAGCTTGTATGCTCCCGGAACCCCGGCAGGCAATTGTCTGAAAAATGCAAGCGAAGTATAAACAAACCTTCCTTCGCCATAATTACCGGTTATCAGCGCTCCGTTATTTGGCGTTTCGCCGGGGTCGTTCATCTGTAATACCTGCTGGTATTTAGGGTCGATATCGCCCACAAAATATAAGCCGCGCTCTTGCACCCATCCGTTAAAATCATCCTGTGTTATTGTGTTTGGATAATTTACTATGGGGTTTTGCTTGTCTAAAATGGTGATCTTTGCATTTTCATCAGTAACCCGCTGGTTAACCGGTTTAAACGGGTACGGGCCAATTTGTTTGGTAACAAGGCCGTTGTTGTTATTATATTGCACCACCAGGTTGCCGCCATTTTTTACATATTCAAGCAGCTTTGGCTGCTCAACGGCAAGGCGATCATTTACGTTATAGGCACGCACACCGGTAATTATAGCATCATAACCTGCGAGATCGCCATTCATTATTTCTTTTTCTGTAAGCTCATGCACATCATAACCCACCTGCCTTAATGCTTCGGGCACAAGGTCGCCGGCACCTTCAATGTAGCCGATTTTTTTACCTGCGATTTTCAGGTTTAGATCTATCAGTTTTGCCTGTGCCGGCGGGAATAAGGTAATATTAGGAATATGATCGTACTTAATATGCTGAATCCCCAACGAAAAAGGCTTGCCATTAACGGTGGCAACCGCCTCTAAAATGACAGTTCCGGGATGCCGGTCTGTTGGGCTTACAGTAAAGGCCACTGTCCATTCATCACCCTTCTCTTTGCCGGAAAAGTCAAATTTATCCGGACTGATCTTCCAGCCCGCTATAGGTTTTAGGCTGATATTTCCGCTGCTTTTAGTATAGCTCTTTAATTTTATTTGAATGGATTGCGGATTGATGCTATTAAAAATATAATCCTGGCTGGCAATATTAGCAGTTACCGGAGGTGTTATTTCAATAGGCTGATAGATCTCGCCATTAACCGGAGTTACATATTTATAAGCCAGGCGGCGTTCAAAGTGGATAGGCTTACCCTCTATTATAAATTCAAAATCAACCGTTGGCAGGTCTGGGTTTTCAGGGTTCCCTACGTACAGCTGACCGGGAATATTGTAAGCACCAACACTATGTGCGGTTTCAAGCCAGTAAGGCTGTGTAATTTTATTGGCTAATGCGCTGGTATTAAATGATTGCAATTGATTTGCAGGAATAACCAGGCTGTTAAAGCTTTTTTCTGTTTGATTTATGCTGATGCTGTTCAGCTTTACTTTGTTGTTGTAACGATCAAGCACCTGCGAGCGGATATGAATGCTATCGCCCAAAGCATATGAAGATTCGGTGGCATAGCTTTCAAACCATAAACCGGCGCAAGCCGCAATAAGGTTATTAAGCTCCTTTGCTTTTTGAGTATGCCAGTAAGTGTCCGAAATTTTTTCAACCTTTCCAAGCAGCTTTACCAATGCCGCTACTGATTCTTCCGGCTTATCTGCGTCGAAGCTTTTACGGATTATGCTGATGCCCGCATCAATATCTTCACCGCCTTTAACCCTTTTCCATGATGTGTTTACACCATCAAACAAATCATTTTGCGGCGCATCGCCCAAAATAGTTTTAAAATATTCAAATGATTCGCCGCGTTGCCTTGCAGAGCCAAAGCCCTGGGTTTTATGATTGCTGCGGCTTTCGGCAGCCAGTTCACCATAGCCTTTACCAAGGGTAGGATTATAAACACCTACATCAATCTTAAACTGATCAGGACTGGTGGTATTTGTTGTGCCGAAATTAAAGGTGTTCCAAAGCAGGCGTTTGGCCTGCCATGGCTGTACATATTGTAATTGTTCAGGAAAGCGTTTTGGATCAGCCGCCGCAGCAAATGCTTCCTGCGCCAATATGGCTGATGAAGTGTGATGCCCGTGGCCACCTTCGCCCGTAGTTGGGAACCTGCATATAATAACATCTGGCCTGAACTTACGGATCACCCAAACCACATCGCTCAAAACCTTTTCCTTATCCCAGATCTTTAAGGTTTCTTCCGGCCCCTTCGAAAAACCAAAATCATTTGCGCGCGTAAAAAACTGTTCTGCGCCGTCAACCTTACGGGCAGCCAAAAGTTCCTGCGTACGGATCAAACCTAAAAGCTCGCTTTGTTCATTGCCCAACAGGTTTTGTCCGCCATCGCCGCGCGTCATTGAAAGATAGCCGGTTCGGTAATGTTTTTCCTGCGCCAGATAAGCAAGCAGGCGGGTGTTTTCATCGTCAGGGTGAGCGGCTACATAAAGCACACTTCCAAGCACATCAAGCTTTTTGAAATTTTGCTGGATAGAAGCTATATCAGTGGGCGGAGCCGTTTGAGCAAAGGCATAAGGAGCGGCAAATAAAAGCGCGGCAATAAGTTTAATGCGGTTCATGTAAGCAAATATATTGAAAGAAGTGGAATAGTCCGAAAGTCGGGAAAGTCCGGAAGTCCGAAAGATAATATTGTTACGAAAGGCTGACTATCAGCATACCCAAACCACCTGATTACCTGCCGGTAGTTCTCAATATTCTGCTGTATTTATTCATCAATCACTAATTCACTCAATCAGTAATTTACTAACTATTATGGCACGTTTATTATTATAATATTATCCTAAAAACAATATTTATCCTCATTTGTTAATCGGTTGATTGATTATTTGTTATTGATTATCAGTTGCTTAGGAAAATATTACAAATGAATGATTGAATCAATCAATCGTTTGATTAATTTTGTACAAGAGAAAGAAATGGATAAGGAAAAAATAGATAAGAAAGACCACATTCTTGATGTTGCTGAAAAGGTATTTTCAGAACATGGGTTTGATGGCGCTTCTACCAGGATGATATCTGGTGAAGCCAATGTTAATATGGCAATGCTTAACTATTATTTTGGCTCGAAGGAAGGTTTGTTTATTGCCGTTGTGGAGCGTAAAATAACTTCATTCCAGGATATTTTGATAAACCTGAGTAATACCGGGATGAGCCCATGGGATAAAATAGAGCGGTATATAGAAATATATGGAGATAAAGTAGTGAATAACAATTGTTTCCAAAAACTATTGTACCGTGAGTTGGGCATAACCCGGCGGACGGAGCTTTCGGATAAGCTTCGCAGTATTTTGATGATAAATGTAGGTGAGCTTACCAAAATTCTGGATGAAGGCGTTAAGTTGGGACAGTTTAGTGCTGATATTGATGTGGCAATGGTGATGGCAACGCTTTACGGAACAAAAAACTATATAATAAACACGCCGCTTATGGCAAGCACTATGCTGGGTTTTGATGTGCAGGATGATAAAATGATGGAGGAGAAATTAAAGCCCCGGATAAAAACCTACATGAAGAGACTTTTAAAAGCTTACTTAATGACTGACAATGACAACACAAAATAATAACACCGACCTACACCCTTACAAAAGCACGATAAAAAATTTCGTGCGGATCCTTATTCCTGCAATATTGCTAACGCTGCTGCTTGGCATGGCTGCGAAAGCACAGGACAGGACAATTACCCTTAACGAAGCCATTAAGCTGGGTCTTGATAACAGCAAGGTTTTAAAATTATCGCAAAATAAGATCGACAGAGCTGTATCGCAATTTAACCAGGCAAAGGACCAGGCGCTGCCAACCGCGAGCGCAAGCTTTGATTATAACCGCGCACAGATCCCTGCAAACAAGCTTGCTTTTGGCGATCAAAGTTTGTCGTTACCAAAAAGCGCAAATGCTTACCTTGGTATTGTTTCGCTTAACGAAACCATATTTGGCGGCAATAAATTAAAGTACGCAAGGCAATCAACAACCCTGCTTACTGAAGTTGCGCGTTTGGACGCTGATAATGACAAAGATCAAATCACTTATGATATTATTAACGCTTACTATAACCTGTACAAGGTTTTACAAAGCAAAAAAGTGGTTGAGCAAAATTTGGGATCAATTGATCAGCAGATCAAACAATCGCAACGCTTTTTTGAACAGGGGCTTGTTACTAAAAATGATGTGTTGCGCTTTCAATTGCAACGTTCAAATATCGAGCTGAACGGCATCGACCTGGAAACCAACCGTAAAATAATTAATTATAACCTTGATGTGCTTTTAGGCTTAAATGAAGGTACGCAACTTACAATAGCACAAATAAATGAAGCTGACAGACGGGTTGCACCATTATCAAACTACCTGGATACAGCAATGAGCAACAGGATTGAGTTTAAACAACTTGATTTACGCACTAAAGTGGCTGAAACCAGCATCAAAAACATCCAGGCTAATACCTTACCAACCCTGGGTGCATCGGTAAGTGGTTATTACGTTGATGTTTCTGCAAACCCGATCCCTAAAAGCGGGAGCTATATTACACCTATAACTTTAGGGTTAGGCTTAAAATGGAACTTTGCATCGTTATGGACAAACAAGAACAAAGTATCAGAAGCAAGGATCCAGCGCGAGGAAACCATCATCAACAAAAACATTGAGTTTGATAATGTAAAGAAAGAGGTTAACCAGGATTACCAGAACTATACAATGGCTTTGGATAAGATAAAGCTTTTGCAAACCTCTATTGACCAGGCTGGTGAGAATAATAAGATCCTGGAATCAAAATATAAAAGCAATATAGCCTCGGCAACAGACCGGGCAGATGCCGAAACATTATTATACCAGGCACAGATAAATCTTGAATTGGCAAAAGCCGATGCAGGCCTGGCATATTATACCTTACTAAAATCAACCGGAAAACTAAACAAATAATAATCACACCCAAACAATTCATACAATGGCAAAGGCACAAGAAACACAAGAAAACGAACCTAAAAAGAAACCAAACAAAGTACTTCCTATTATACTGGGGATAATACTTGTGGTGGGTGTTATTTTCGGGATCAAAGAATATATATACTACGGCAAGCACGTAGATACTGACGATGCACAAATTGATGGTGACATAAGCCCGGTTGTAGCGCGTGTTGGTGGTTATGTCGACAGCATTTACTTCCAGGAAAATACTCATGTTAACAGGGACCAGGTACTGGTAAAAATTGACGACCACGATTATAAAATTAAGCTGGAGCAGGCACAAGCTGCCGAAACCGGCGCGAGTGCAGGTATTAACGTTGGCCAATCACAAATTTTTGCAAACACGGCTAATTCATCAAGTGCAAAAGCCCAGGTGGCATCAGCTGCTGCAAGGCTTGAAAAAGTTAAAAAGGATTACGACCGTTATGCTAACCTGGTAAAGGATGGCTCAGTTACCCAGCAACAGTTTGACCAGGCTAAGGCCGATTTAGAAGTAGCACAAGCTACCTACAAAGCATCACAGGATGAATATAAAGCTGCACTTGAACAGGTGGGCACAACAAAAAGCCAGTTGAATGTTACCCACACCGGCGTATCGCAAAAGCAAGTTGATGTTGATTATGCAAAATTGCAGCTTTCTTATACCATTGTTAAATCCCCATCAAGCGGTGTGGCATCAAAAAAGAATGTACAGGTAGGTCAGTTGGTGCAAGCCGGACAAACTTTGTTTTCAATAGTTAATGATAACAGCATATTCATCACTGCCAACTTTAAGGAGACGCAGCTGGATAAGATTCGCAACGGGCAAAAAGTGAATGTTGATATTGATGCATACCCTGATCTGAAAATACAGGGAACGGTTTACAATTTTGCCCCTGCAACAGGTGCTAAATTTTCATTATTGCCACCTGATAACGCAACAGGTAACTTTGTTAAAGTGGTACAACGCATCCCGGTTAAAATAAAAATAACCGGATCAAAAGAAGACCTGGCTAAACTCAGCCCTGGGATGAGCGTTAATGTATCTGTAATAGTAAAAGACTAAGGCATTAGTCGAAAGTCAGTAGTCTTGAGTCAAATCGACTTAAGATTACCGACTCAGAACTTAAGACTATCTATTAATAATATATACCAATATAATGGCTGAAACTGGCTTTAAAAAATGGATCATTACCATCACGGTGATCGTAGCTTCGTTACTGGAGCTGATCGATACCACGATTGTGAATGTGTCCTTGCCTGTCATCCAGGGGAACCTGGGTGCCACACTTGAAGACGTAGCCTGGGTTGTTACAGGTTATGCCGTTGCAAACGTAATTGTACTGCCTATGTCGGGCTGGCTGGGCAGCAGGTTTGGGCGAAAGCAATATTTTATTACTTCCATCATAGTATTCACCATCGCATCATTTTTATGCGGTAATGCTACCAGCCTTGATGAACTGGTGCTTTTCAGGATCCTGCAGGGAGTTGCAGGCGGTGGGTTAATATCAACCTCGCAAGCTATCCTTGTTGAAACCTGGCCGCGCGAACAAATTGGCACAGCTACTGCATTATTTGGTTTGGGAGCGGTTGTTGGGCCTACCGTTGGGCCTACCATTGGTGGCTATATTACCGACCACGCCTCATGGAGGTGGATCTTTTATGTAAACATTCCTGTTGGAGCTATTGCGGCCTTCTGCGCCTATACGTTTGTAAGAGAAACACCAAAGGAAGGCAAAGGGAAACCGGTAGACTGGTGGGGCATTGGCCTGCTTGCTGTTGCAGTAGGTAGCTTGCAAACCATCCTTGAAAAAGGTGAATCAGAAGATTGGTTTGCTAAACCATATATCCTTATACTTACTATTACCGCAGTAATTGGAACAATTTGCTTTATTTGGCGTGAATTGAGTATTGAGTTTCCGATAGTGAATTTTGGCATTTTGCGACATCGAAGTTTCGCGGTAGGGATGTTTACGTCCTTTGTGCTGGGCTTTGGTCTGTATGGATCGGTTTTCGTGTTCCCTGTGTTCTGTCAAAACCTGCTGGGTTTTACGGCACAACAAACAGGCGAGCTGCTGTTCCCGGGGGGGCTATGTACCATTATAATGATGCCCTTTATTGGTAAAATGCTTAACAAAGGCATTCCCGCGCAGTTTATGGCTACAGCAGGTATGTTCCTGTTCTTTGTGTTTACCACCATGCTCAGCAACTCTACACTCAGTACCGGTCAGGGCGATGTGCTTATCCCGCTGTTGATTCGAGGTGTTGGTATGGCGCTGTTATTTGTACCGCTTACTACCCTGGCAATAGCCGATTTGAAAGGCCCCGAACTGGGACAGGGTACAGGCTTAAACAATATGATGCGCCAGTTGGGTGGTTCATTTGGTATTGCAGTATTAACTACAATTATACATATCCGCTCAGGCTTGCATCGCAGTAACCTTTTAACAAATATTAATCCGTATAATCCAAACTTTACCCAGCGGCTTAATATGTATACGCAAAAATTTATAGCAAGTGGAAAATCTGTGCTTGACGCCACTCATATGGCTTATGCTGCTATTGAGGGCGCGCTAACAAAGCAAACCCTGCTGTTAACGTATGATGATGCTTACTGGATCTCGGGGCTTGTAATGCTTTTCTCAATCCCGCTGCTTTATTTGCAGCCGTTTAAGAAAGCTGTAAAGATGCCTGTAGATGCTCATTAATGACAAAAAGCTGTTCATTTTAACATGAACAGCTTTCCCCAAAAAACTACAATTAAAATTTTATTCTCACCCCGGTAACAACTTAATAGGTATGAAGCCAGGATTTATTTAATCTAAGGTCTAAATGTACAGTTTTTAATGCGAAAAACGCAAATTTTATTGGCGATAGAAACGTGATTTATGAAAAATAAATGAAATTTAAGCTGCAAGCCTGATCAAAAAACTACCCTGGCCTTAAAATTATTCTTTTAGCCGGGGTCATTATAATTAAGAAGCAGTAAAAAAAAATATTATTGGGGTAATACAAAACACCTTATATTGGTGTTATGAAAACCAGACCTTTCCTATCCCCAATTATAGGTACAGCCCTTGTTTTTGCAGTGCTTTTATTGGCCCAATGCAAAAGTTCACTTCCTGCACAAAAAACCGAAATAAACGCGTTTTTAGCTGCTTTTAATAAAAGCACAAAAGCTAATAATACAGATTCGCTTGTAGATTACTTTGACAATGGCCGACAAAACCCGGCATTTAACAGGTTGGTAAATTTACTGATAGGCCGGACAGGTTTTAACGGCGATACAAAAGCTATAGCAGCCATTAACCTTGATGTTGATGGCTCAGATATCAAGTTTATTAATGAGGAAATTGCTGTGGCTCATATTCCTGCAAAGTTCAGTCATGATTCTTTGAGCGATAAGCAGTCCGTTTTAACCTTAACTCTTCATAAGGTGCTCCCGCATAAGTATAAAATTACGGTGGTTGATGCAAAGCGCTTTTTGGCAGATTATGTAGCCTATGAAAGTTTTGTGCGGCAAAAAACTATGTCCGAAAAAGACATCTTCAGCCCTATTACGCTTGCCGCCTTTAAAGCAGCTAATCTCTTAAAAACAAAATACGATAGTGTTGTTTGGTTTGCCCATGTTGACCAAAAAACTTTTTACTATGTTGTAAAAGGTAAGTGGGCAATGCACGAAGATATAAACCGTTATAAAGATTCTGTAGTTGAACCCTATAAAATGGGGCTGGTTAATCCGGAGCTGAAGGAGATAATACCACCTGAGTACGATCTAATCCATAACATCAGCGGGACCTTTCCGGGCCTGGTTGAAGTTGAAAAGGATAACAAAAAAGGCTTTTATGATCTTGACGGTAAAATTGTTGTCCCAGTTAGTTACGACCAGGTATTACCCATTAACGATGACGGGAACCTTGCTGTTTTAAGAAGTGGTGGTGACTACTTCTACCTGAAACAAGATCTGAGTATTTCTGAAAAGGTTGACCTGAAGATAGGTGATTTTATTTCGAAAGTTAAAAACCTTACCAGTTCATTTGATCTGTATAAAAAAGCAATGGAAGTTGTTACCGAATATAATTCAAAAACAGAGCACGGCGCTATCTATATAGCCCCATCATACCTTGTGGAGATGAATCTGGTATCGAAGGAGAGTGATTTTAAAAATCCTTTAAGAAAGATTGATTATGAGGAGGTACATACAAATTATCAGGTGAGTTTTACAGGTACTGTTAAACAACCCGACAACTGGCTGGAGGCTTCTTTCTACTCTATCCGGGATTATTTTTTAGGTGGACGAGGAGAATTCTACGACAAAAAGAATATTGTAATTGTCGACAAAAAGAACAATAGGATATTTACCAAGGACATTATGGTAGATTATACCCCAGGTGAGGGTGGAAGCATATTCAAAGGTTTGTGCGATATAAACAATATTAAAGCAATTAATGATTCGCTATACGAAGTAAAGGCGGGAGCTGCATTATATATTGAGCTTTATGATTCTACCAAAAGTATTGAGGGTGGTCCTTACTATCATTATTTAGCCGTTAAAAATAATAAGCTGGTTGAACTGCCCAACAACAGGAACTTTGGTTTTACCAAGTATGTAAAAATGGACGATTCTTATTTGAATGCGTGCTATAACTTGCAAATAGGATCCGGAAGCTTTAAAGACATGCAGAAAAAAACAATTAATCAAATAACGCCTGAGATGCTGCGCTATATGAAAAACGAAATATTTGCTGATTATGCATATCAATTTAAGGATAAAAGATGGGTAGCCGTATTTGAAGATGGTGATAATCCTGCATATAATGGACACCGGAATGATAACAAACCCAACAACCCTAATGTTGACGATTCATTAACAGTAATTGATAAATACAATGTAAACTGGATAAACCAAAAGCTAAATGGCAAGAAGACGCCTCAAAATACAATTGCTGCTAAATGAAACTAGTAGGGAGGGTATTATGGTATTTTGCTTTTTTCTGGATCGTGATTTTATGCGCTGGTACATTTTTCCAGTATTATGATTTTAAAAACAATTCAACTTTTTTACAAATAAAACAAGCTGCAGTTAAAACCGGCTGGTACCTGCCTGCCTTTTATTGCCACATTATTGGCAGCAGCATAATATTAATGATCGGTTTTTTTCAGTTCTCAAAAATGGTTTATAATAACCGCGCCTTACATAAGGTGTTTGGTAAGTTTTATGTGTTCGGAGTTTTATTTTTTGCCGCGCCCGGGGCTTATATTATGACGCTGTTTGTTAATCGCGGTACAGGCGTATTTATATCCTTCCTGCTGCAAAACACGCTTTGGGTAGCTTTTACTCTTGCAGCGTGGCTGCTGGTAATGAACGGCCGCGTTAACGATCATATTAAAATGATGCGGAGAAGCTATGCCCTGGCTTTTGGCGCGGTAACCTTACGGTTCTATATCTGGCTTTTTACCGTACTCGGTAGTGGTGTAGGTTTTGAAAATAATTACCTCATCATAGCTTTTTTAAGCTGGGTCCCTAACCTTTTGGTGGCCGAATGGATAAATTACAGCCAAAAAGAGCAACAATTTAATGTAGCATAAACTTTGGTTTAAATGTAAAAAGCTGATTTAAAAGGCAATGCGGGTGTGTTTTTCATTAAAAATAAACTTTTTTGAAAAACAGCTTGTGTAAAACAAAAAGGTGCGTATATTTGCCATCCCAAACGGAGTGGTAGTTCAGCTGGTTAGAATACATGCCTGTCACGCATGGGGTCGCGGGTTCGAGTCCCGTCCATTCCGCAAAAAGAGCCGCAAGGTTTCGTAAAACGCTTAAATCATCTGGTTTAAGCGTTTTTTTTGCTCAAAAAATCGCATAACTACTCAGGTTTTATGACTCACGCAGGTGACCTATTCGGTGGCCTGCTTCTAAACGCTAAATTAGTCTGGAGTTAACTGTTAACAAAATGGTTGCCAATTAGTTAGCATCATTAATTTGAACTAAAAACGCCTCAAAACTCTTCGGAATTCTGGCTTATTGGAACCATTGGAATTCTGGCGATATCAACCAGGCTCAAATGACCTCATCGGTTAGGGCCGAGGGTTCGGTATCAGAAACGGGCTACATACTGGGATTTACCAATATGAGCTATTTCTCCCGTTTGTTTGAAAAGTATTTTAAGGTGAAACCAAAAAATTTTAAGGATGGTAATTTATAACACTAATTTTTTAAAATAAAATCATGGCATTATCAAAAGAAGTTTTAGACACGATAGCTTTCTCAAAGCAACACGGATTTGACAAATTAAACCTTGCGCCCCCTGGAAGAAACAAGGAACGCGATGGCGAAGGCTATGCCGGATCCCGGCCCCACTGCTGTGGCAAACGTGATCAGTAAAAACATTACGCACAACGCCATCCCGGTTCGCATTTATATACCTTTTGGTGAAGGGCCATTTCCTGTGATCAGTTATTACCACGGTGGCGGTTTTGTTTTGATGGGATTGGAAACGCATGACGAAATTTGTCGGCAGATCTGTAAAAACACAGGCTGTATTATTATGTCGGTGGCTTATAAACTGGCCCCCGAGCATCCCTATCCTCAAGGGCCAGAAAGCAGCGTTGCAGCGGCTGTTTGGCTTCACGAACATGCTGCGGAATATAAAGGTTCAAGCGGAAGTATGGCGGTAGCAGGTGACAGTGCGGGCGGTTATATGGCATTATATGTCGCCAGGATGTTAACAAAGCAAGGCATTGCGCTGAAAGCACAGTTCGCAACCTACCCTGTGACAGATCATTACAGTGCCAATCATCCATCATACCAGGAAAGCGGGAAGGACTATGTGCTTACAGCGGCGATCATGAAATGGTTTTGGGACAATTATGTGGCTGATCCTGCTCTGTTCGAAGAAGCATCAATTCTCCGTTCGGCAGATTTTTCAGGCCTGCCCCCGGCCATGATCTTTACCTGCAACTACGATCCGTTAAGAGATGAGGGAAAAGCCTATGCGGAAAAATTGCAAAAGGCAGGCGTACCAACGGTTTATAAAAATTACGAAAATATACATGGATTTTTCGGGATGGGTTCGATGGGAGAACAAGCGATGCAGGAAGCCAGCAACTTTTTAAAAGATAAGTTAAACAGTTAGTCATGTTACAAATACTTCTAAATCGGGAAAAGATCGTAAAGAAAAACGGTGGCTTTGGCATCGAGATTCTTTTTCCGGACAAAGGGACCGGCTCTGATGAACCATAGGGAGGATTGATCAGGCCGCTGTTACCCCCTGCACCAAACGGGACATTTCTTTACGTAGTTGCGAATCTATCGGCATGTAAAAAAATAGTTTTCGGCGATGGTCGCCGAAAACTAAAAGATACGCAAATAAATTGATTTGTAAAAAAGCTGCTTTTCGGCGATGATTGCCGAATAACAATGTATATTGTAAATATTCCAGTCTGAATTGAAATTCTCTTTTTCGAACAGTAAGAATTTCCAAGGCCGCCATACCATCTTCTTTCCTCAATGAATAATAGCAAGAGGCGATATTTTACTGCCTCCAAATGCATCATAAGCATTTTATAATGTTCAATAAATCAATCTGTTTTGTTTCTTATACTCACCTGGCGTAAGGCTGGTAACCTTTTTAAAAATTTTTGAGAAATGGGGTAGGTTTTCAAACCCTGTTACCTCAGCGACTTCACTATAGGACAAAGTAGTAGTTGCAATTAAATATTGTGCCCGTTCAATTCGCTTTTCGTGTACATAAGTTAACGGCCTTTGCCCTGTGTATCTAAAAAATAACCTTGAAAAATAATCCTGATGCAGGTTTGCTCTGCTGGCTAAGTAGCTAACTGTTAAATTTTCTTTCAGGTTTAATTGGATATACCTGGCTGTATCTAATATTTTTGAAGGGACGGGGTCGGGGTTCCTGCTGTTAAACCGATGAGAATTTAAAAAGCGGGAAATCAACTGGATTACTATACCGTGGGTCTCAAAATAAACGGAATCGTTAACGGTATTGTTAAGCTCCTGGTAACTTTTGTAATACGTATTTTTTTCGTAAACCGTTGGATTGTCTGACCTGTTAATCCCCCTGCCTGGATTTATCTGCTGCAATCTCTTAAAGTTCGCAATATCAATATCGCATGCTGAAACCTTTATGACTTTTCTGTTATTTTCAAAGAGTGAAATATTGTCTGCAGATTCTTCAAAAAAGTGAAGAAAATACTGACTTAAATATCCATTACAAAATAAGTTACATAATGTAAAGCTTGGAATAATATATAAATAGCCTTGTTCAAGTTTAATCTTGTCCTGCCCGGTTGAGACAAGCCCTTCCCCCTCATCAATATAATAGATCCGATAATAAGGACTAATTACATTTGTATAGTTCCATTTTTCATTCAGTTGAACATGGTCCACGTGCAATAACGAAAAATTATAGCCAAATAATCTTTTACTCATGATGAAGCCTCAAATTTCGGAAAAAGTCGGATTTATATAAAATAAAGTCTATTTAATACAATGATAAGCATAAGGCTGGCTAATAAATTTGTTGTTAGCCAATTTCACCAATTCTCATGCATATTTTATGAACACTTCACCTCTCAACAGCATAGCAACGACTAAAGTTTCCAAAACGGGGTTTGCATTTATTTTAGTGACTACTTTATTTTTTTTATGGGGGTTTTCAAACAACCTGAATCCTATTCTGATCCCGCATTTAAAAAAATCGTTTACACTAACAACTACACAATCAACCTTAGTTGATTCAGCAGTCTATATCGCTTATTTCCTTATAGCCTTACCGGCCGGTTATGTAATGAAAAGATTTGGTTATAAGGTTGGCATCATAACAGGGTTAATGTTTTTTTCAATCGGTTCATTTTTATTTATCCCTGCTGCTAACACGCAGTCTTATCTATTTTTTCTGTTTGCATTGTTTGTTATAGCCTGTGGTTTAGGATTTCTCGAAACAGCGGCCAATCCGTATGCGGCGGCTTTAGGCCCTCACGAAACGAGTACGCAACGACTGAATCTTGCCCAATCATTTAATGGGTTGGCAGCTGCCCTTGCACCTGTTATTGGAGCAAGGGTGATCCTTGTCAAAGTATATACTGAACAACAACTAAATGCAATGGCACCCAGTGTAAAACGGATCGCCTTGGCATCAGAAGCTTCTTCAGTTAAAACTCCATATTTTATTTTGGGCACTGTATTATTACTCATTGCCCTTGCTTTTGCATTAACCGAGTTGCCCAAGATTCAACACAAAGTGACAAGAAGAAAGAAAAGCCGAAATATTCTGCATGCGTTTAAACATAAACATCTTACCTGGTCGGTAATCGCACAGTTTTTTTATGTAGGCGCGCAAGTTTGTGTTTTTAGCTTATTTGTATTGTATGCTACTAAATCTGCAGGCATAAGCGAAATGAAAGCCGCAGATTACTTAGGCGCTTGTGGTATAATGTTTTTAATCGGCCGTTTTCTCGGAACTTTCCTTATGCGATACATTAAGCCAAACAGGTTGCTTACAATTTACGCCGTTATCAACATTTTGTTATGTACCGTAGCGGTTACAGCCCATGGAATGATCACTGTTTATGCAGTGATGTCGGTTTGCTTTTTTATGTCTGTAATGTTCCCAACCATTTTTGCCCTCGGAATATCTGACCTTGGTGGCGATACGGAATATGGGAGTAGTTTATTAATCATGTCCATCGTTGGTGGCGCCATTCTGCCAAGGATTTTCGGAGTAATCAGTGATTCAACCGGCAATATCCAATTAGGTTATATAGTTCCACTAATTTGTTTTGTGATCATAGCATACTTCGGATGGAGGGGTTATAAAACGGTTGAAGCAGTTGATTTTGAAGAAGAACCGCCGATTGGCGCAACATTATAATATGTTACTAAAATTAAGAAGCACAAATGAAGGAATATAAAAATACAGCACCAAAAGAGTTGGAGAAAGCACATCTGAATCTTCCGCCTGTTATTTTTGGCACCAGTGGCTTAGGGAACTTATTTATTGCTCTTCAAAATGAAGAGAAGTTGAATATCGTAAGTGAATGTGTCCGTTTATCGAAAGGAAAGGTGGTATTTGATTCTGCCGGTAAGTATGGTGCAGGCCTTGCGCTGGAAACGCTTGGAAAGTGTCTTAAGCAATTGAATATTCCGCGGGAAAACGTTATTATCAGTAACAAGTTAGGTTGGTTTCGCACCAAACTAATAACAAAAGAACCAACTTTCGAGCCCGGTGTTTGGAAGGGTTTAAAACATGATGCGGTTCAAAAAATAAGTTATGATGGCATTATCGAATGTTTCGAACAGGGTAATGAATTGCTTAATGGATATCTTCCTCAAATGGTCTCTGTTCATGATCCGGATGAATACATCAATACCGCAAAAGATCATGAGCATTCGGAGAAATTGTACGATGATATTCTCAATGCGTACAAGGCATTGCATGATTTAAAAAAGCATGGAAAAGTACAGTTTATCGGTGTGGGTGCAAAAAATTGGAAAATCATAGAACGGATAGCGAAGGATGTAGAATTGGATTGGATCATGATTGCCAACAGTATGACTATAAAAAGTCACTCGCAGGAACTATTGGATTTTATTGCGGAGATGGCGGCAAAAGGTGTTTATGTAATTAATTCCGCAGTGTTTCATTCGGGCTTCCTGGTAGGTAGTAATTATTTCGACTATCGCCTGATTGAAAGAGGTGCTTTGCAAAATGAGGCATTGTACAAATGGCGGGATGAGTTTTTTGAAACATGCAATAAGTTTGATGTTAAACCCGCTGAAGCATGTGTACAATTTGCACTAAATGTGCCCGGAATAAAAAGCATAGCATTAAACACAACTAATGCGGATCGTGTTCAATCCAACCTGGAAATGGTTGACAAAAATATTCCAACGCAATTTTGGAAAGAATTAAAAAATAAAAATCTAATTGAAGCAGATATCGCGCCCTTGTTTCGACGGGCAACTACTGCTTGAAATTAATAAAACGAAAATGAAAACTTTAGTGTGTACAAAACCAGGCGAGTTTGAATATGCAATTGGAGAACAACCCCAATTAAAACCAGGACAAGCCATCATAAAAATTAAGCGAATAGGAATTTGTGGGACCGATTTACATGCTTTTGAAGGAACACAACCCTATTTTGAATATCCGCGCATTCTTGGTCATGAGCTTTCAGGTGGATTAATTGCGGTTGACGGAGCGCCGGGTTTTGAGATTGGAGAGGCCGTAACATTCATTCCGTATTTCTTTTGTGGTAAATGCATTGCCTGCCGTAAAGGAAAGCAAAATGCCTGCGAGAACATAAAAGTGTGTGGCGTGCATCAGGATGGAGGAATGGTTGAATATCTTTCTGTTCCATCTTATTCTTTGGTTCATGGTGATGGATTGAGTTTTGATGCATTGGCATTAGTTGAACCTTTGGCCATTGGCGCACATGGGGTAAAAAGAGCAGGAGTAACAAAAGATGAATTTGTTTTAGTGATTGGGGCGGGGCCTATTGGATTGGGAACAATGGAATTTGCCCGTATTGCGGGAGCGCGTGTGATTGCGCTTGACGTCAACAACGACCGATTGAGCTTTTGTAAGGAAAAGTTAAAGGTGGAGCACATCATTAATGCAATGGACGCTGATGTAACGGAGCAGTTAAAATCAATCACGAATGGTGATATGCCAACAGTTGTAATTGATGCAACAGGAAATTTAAAAGCCATTAATAATGCGTTTCAATACATGTCGCACGGAGCAAGGTACGTTTTGATCGGGCTGCAGAAAGAAGAGATTTCCTTTAGCCATCCTGAGTTTCACAAAAGAGAGGCAACACTCATGAGCAGCAGGAATGCAACAAGAGAAGATTTTGAGCATGTAATTTCTTCAATGAAGAAAAAAATAGTCGACCCAACCACTTATATCACTCACCGCGTTTATTTTGACCAGGTGAAGGATGAATTTGAGGGTTGGCTAAACCCCGCTAACGGCGTAATAAAAGCAATAGTGGAAATGGTTTAACAAATGTACGTTGCTTAAAATTAATCATCCCCAAAAACCGAACAAAAATGAAAAAATATTGCCTGGCCGTTGACCTGATAGATAACCCGGAACTAATTGCCGAATATGAAAACTGGCACAAAAAAGAGAACGCATGGCCTGCGGTCATGAAAAGTATTACCGATTCGGGCATCCGCAATATGGAAATTTACCGAACGGGTAGCCGTTTGTTCATGATCATGGAAACTGATGATAGTTTTAGTTTTGAACGCAAAGCTTCCATGGACGATACAAATCAAAAAGTTCAGGAATGGGAACAATTAATGTGGAAGTTTCAACAACCATTGCCCTGGGCTAAAAAAGGAGAGAAATGGATTTTGATGGACAAGATCTTTCAATTGTAATCATAATGCTGACCTAACTCAGCAAGTTTTTATAAACCTACTTAACTTCTAATAATGAGACGCAGAACATTAATTAAAGGAATTGCCGCCACTTTACCATCGTTATGGTTATCGCGGGCATTAGGCAATAATTTTTTTGAAGGCCAATTTGTAAATGAGCCGATTGCAAAAGGCCCGTTCAATCCCACATGGGAATCGTTGCAGAATTATCAAACGCCTGAATGGTATCGCAATGCAAAGTTTGGCATGTGGGCGCATTGGGGGCCGCAATGCCAGCCTGAAGCGGGTGATTGGTATGCCAGAGGCATGTACCAGGAAGGTTCATGGCAATACAAGCTTCATTTACAAAAATATGGACATCCCTCAAAGTTTGGATTTAAGGATGTGATCAATGTATGGAAGGCTGAAAACTGGAATCCTGAAGAATTGGTGGGCTTATATAAAAGCGCCGGTGCACAATACTTTATGGCGCTTGCCAATCATCATGACAATTTTGACCTGTATGATAGTAAATATCAAAAGCATTGGAACTCGATCAGGATCGGGCCGAAAAAAGACTTGATCGGCGGTTGGGCACAGGCAGCAAGAAATAACGGACTTCCATTTGGCGTAAGTGTTCACGCCTCGCATGCCTGGCGCTGGTATGAAGTGGCGCAACGTTCAGATAAAACCGGGGCATACGCAGGCATACCTTATGATGGAAAACTTACAGCGGCAGACGGAAAAGGAAAATGGTGGGATGGGTTGGATCCGCAAGAGCTGTATGCTCAAAATCATCCCTTAAGCCAGGGCAGTTTAGATGATAATTTCAACGCAGAGCAATGGGGCTGGGGAGGTGGTGTATATCCGCCAACAAAAGCATACATCGAAAAGTTTTATAACCGGACCATAGAGCTGATCAACAAATACAATCCTGATCTTGTTTATTTCGATGATAATCAACTTCCGCTCTGGCCGGTTAGCGATGTTGGTTTACGAATAGCAGCCCATTTATACAATAAGAGCATTAAAGAGCATGGGGAACTTCGTGCCGTGATCAATGGAAAAATATTGGATCCAAACCAACGTAGAGCAATGGTTTGGGATATTGAAAGAGGACAAGCCAACGAAATTCAACCATTGCCATGGCAAACTGATACTTGTATTGGCGGCTGGCACTACGACCGGGCGCTGTACGAACGCGATGGATACAAAACGGCAAAGACGGTAGTTCAAACTTTAGTTGATATTGTAGCCAAGAACGGAAACCTGATGTTAAACATCCCTGTTCGCGGCGATGGCACCATTGATGAAAAAGAAAGAAGGATAGTTGAAGAAATTGGCAGATGGATGAAGGCGAATAACGAAAGCATTTATGCTACAAGGCCATGGAAAATATTTGGCGAAGGCCCGGCACAAAAAGCGGCAGCGCAACTAAGTGCACAAGGTTTCAATGAAGGGAAAGGGAAACCGTTTACACATGAAGACATCCGCTTTGCAACAAAAGACGGTGCGCTTTATGCGACAGCAATGGGGTGGCCGGAGAATGGTAAGTTGATTATAAAAAGTTTAGCAAAAAATAACGAACACTTTCCGAAGGAGATTCAGAAAATGGAATGGGTGCCAACAAAGCAGTCGTTAAGTTTTGAAAGAAATGAAAACGGCTTGATTGTTTCCTTACCTGAAAAAACTTCTGATGATTTGACCTATGCGAATGTGATAAAGATTTTATCATAAAGGCAAAGAACCCTGTTATAGATGAAATGATAAATGTATTTGCTGGTGTTACCCCGGAGCATTAATAAATGATTACAGGAATGGACAACCAGTGTTAAACTAAAAAGAGCTTGCAACATTTTAATGTCGCAAGCTCTCATAATTATAAACTAAAACTTATTAATTCCAGTCACCTGTAACATCTTTAGCAATTGCAGAATTGGCATTCTTCTCGGCTAAAGGTATTGGGAAAAGCACATTTTTATCCTGGAAGGGCTGTGTACCATCCTCAATTTGCCTTTCTGAATTTATTGTTTGCTTCGCAATGCCCCAGCGTATTAAGTCAAAATAACGGCTTTGTTCACCTGTTAGTTCTAACTGTCTTTCACGCATTAAGATGGTCATGGCTTGCGTCTGGCTGCCCAGCGAGGTATATTGCGGGGCATTAACACTTGGCCTGCTGCGTACCTGGTTAATCAATCCCAAGGGCTGTGCTCCAGTATTTCCTTGCTGTATGTAAGCTTCTGCCAGCATAAGCAATACATCAGCATAGCGTATTACCTGGCCATTTATACCACTTGCCGGTCCGCCAAAAGACGCTGTCTTATTATAATATTCATATTTAAGCCACTCGTACCCTTTTGTGGCGTAAGGATAAGCTACGGGGCCTGTAGAACATTGCTGGCAATATTGCGTTTGCCCGCCACTTGCAGCATCGCCATAAAAGGTGAAAGCTGCGCGGGGGTCTACATAATTCGCAGATGGGTTTTGTGGATTAGGGTAGGTGAAGGCTTTAACAGCAGTTGTAGTTACAAGTACATTGTTCCAATCATTAAACCCATATTCCTGCGCACGGCCTGAGTGTGTTGCTTTTCCGCCCCAGGTTTCCTGGCCCCCAAATAGGTAGTATTGATTACCTATACCCCAATCAGTCCACTGTTGGTTCATCACCTGGAAAATGGTTTCAGGGTTTTTAGCAATATTATCCTGGTTAGGATCGTCAAAGAGGTCGTTATATACTGGTGCAAGTGCATAACCGAAAGTTGACTGGGTTAACTTCGTAAGTTCGGTTTGTGCCTGGCTCCATTTTTTCTCATATAAATAAGATTTACCCAAAAGTGCCACTGCAGCACCTTGTGTTGCACGCCCATAATTAGCAGCAGGATATGAAACAGGAAGGCCTGCCTCAGCATCTTTTAAATCCTGTTCGATAAACGCCCATACATCTGCAACAGGTGATCTCGCCAGGTTAATCTCTGCAGGTGTTGGCAGGGGGATATACTTGGTACGCAAAGGCACACGCCCAAAACAATTAACGAGTTGAAAATAGGAATAAGCACGCAGAAATTTCGCCTCGGCAATATATTGAGTTTGGTCAGTTGTCTCCGTGGCGTTAGCTGGTTTCCATGCCCCTGCACGATCAATAACGACGTTGGCGCGCGCTATTATCTGGTATAATGCTGACCATGTTTCGTTCATCACGTCAAGATCCGGACCAAAATTATACTGAGCCATTTGCAGCAGGTCGCCTACCAGGGGCTGATTGTTTTTGCCATCATAGCCAAGCAGGTCAAAGGTATAATACCACTCCCGTGCCCACAAACCAGTATGCAACAAACCTGCGTAAGTGGCCACAACGGCCTGGTTTATTGCAGCATCGCTGGTAAAATAAGTGTCATACGTGTACGCGCTTTTATTTGGTAAACTTAAATCTTTTTTACACCCTATCGAGAGAATCAAAAGCCCTCCCGTCATAAGAAATTTTATATATTTTTTCATGTTTATATTTTTTAAAAATGTCACTTAAAATCCTGCTTGTATCCCGAATAAAAATGTACGCGGCTGCGGTATCTGGCCATTATCAATACCACGGTTAAAAATAGTGTCGTTCGCATTGTTATCACCGTTAACCGTGCTTAGTTCGGGATTATACCCTTTATAGCCGGTTATCGTAAATAAATTTTCCGCGGCAATATATATACGCAGTTTGCTTAAAACCTTACCCGAAAACGATTGTAGAGTGGCCTTACTAAATGTATAACCGAGGGTGATGTTACGGGCACGTAAATAGGCGCCGTTGTCTATAAAGAAATCTGATGGCCTTGTATTCCCAGATCCGGTTGCATTCTGTCCTGCTCTTGGCAATGCGGCATTGTCGCCCGGGTTTTCCCACCGGTTTAATATGGCGGTTGAGGCGTTATGCCCTGTTGCCGCGAACTCCAAAGTGGATTTCAGATTGTTTCCAATTTGCACGCCCTGCACGCCTGATAACACTATATTAAGATCGAAATTATGAAAGGTAGCACCCAAATTAATTCCGTAAATAAACTTTGGAATAGAACTCCCCAAAAACTGCTGATCTTTTGAATTAACGGTTCCATCGCCGGTCAAATCCTTATATATAAAGTCGCCCGGGAGCAGTCCAGCCTGGTAAACTGCAGTCGGATTGCCGCTTTTCTGCTGCGCTATTTTATTTAACGCATCGATTTCAGCCTGATTTCTGGCTACATGATCAACCTTATAACCATAGTATGATCCGATAGGGATGCCTTGCATAGTCATTGTCTCTACAGCACCGGTTCCTCCAATTATCGGAGTTGGCGATTGGACACCCAGCGATATTGTTTTATTATTGTTAAAAGCGCCGTTAACACTTATGTTATAGCTAAAATCCCTTTTAACCTCAGAATGGTAACCTAGTTGAAATTCAAAACCTTTGTTTTGTGCATCGGCCGCGTTAACAGTCTCACTACTGCCTCCTGTATTTATGCCTACACCTAAACTTGGCGGCAGGGGAATTTGCACTAACAAACCACTACTTTTCCGGTTATAGTAATCGGCAGTAAAAGTTACCCGGTTATTGAGAAATGCAAGATCAATGCCGGCATCGGTTTGATCAGTTGATTCCCAGTGTAATAATGGGTTGGCGATGGTAGTAACCGTTGTTCCGCTAACGAATTGTTCAGGCTGACCAAAAGAATAGACCAAATTTCCGGTAGGCGATCCGGCAAAGGTAAACACATTTGTACTCGTAAGGCCGAACCTGTTGTTACCTGTACGCCCCCATCCAACGCGCAGTTTACCATCGCTGATAAATGGAAGGGCTGCCTTTATGAAATCTTCCTGACTGAAACGCCATGCGAAGCCTACACCCGGAAAATTACCGTAACGGCTTAAGGGGCCAAAATTTGAAGATCCATCACGCCTTATGCTGGCTGAAAGAATATACTTATCGTCATAAGAATAAATCAAACGCCCGTAATATGATTGTACATCGCCAAATTGAGTGTAATAACCTGAAGAAGCACTCCCGGTTATAGTTGTGGCTACAGCTATATTCTTTACAGCATCAGTAAGCATACCGGTCCCTGTTGCACCAAGACTTTCGGTATTACCTGCGTCTATGTAACTCGTACCCACGGTTAGTGAAAGATTGTGTTTACCGAAGCTATGGTTATAAGATAGATAATTCTCAATGGTATAATTGGAGAAGCTGCCGGAAGAACGTCCCGCCTGCCGGTCGAAAGCCAGTTTATTAGAAGTTACATAGGGTATCTGATAAGAATCACTTACACTACTGCCATATACTCCTGATGCCTGCGAACGAAATGTTAAACCATCAATGATTCTTATTTCGCCAAATACCTGTGGATATAATACCATTTCACGGCTGCTTTCTGTTTGTACGCCTAGCGGCTGTAATGGGTTTCCGGCATTGCTGTTGTCATCAACATTGGTAAGGATGGAGTAACCGCCCGGAATTGAAGAATCATAAATGGGTTGATAAGGAGCATAAGTAAGTGCGTTACCGATGCTTGCTGTTTGGCCATTAGTTTTGGTGTACCTTAAATTTAAAGTTTGCCCGAAATGAAAGCGGCCCAATTTTTCGTCCAATACGAACCGGTTATTAAACCTTTTAAACTGATAATCCTTAACCAGGGCTTGCTGCGTTACATATCCTGCCGACATATTATAGGTAACCTTGTCACCTCCGCCGCTTACACTCACATCATTTTGAGTTGACAAAGCTGTTTTAAAAATTTCGTTTTGCCAGTCGGTTCTGTCAACCAAAACATACGGCGTGTTAAGTTTTGCCGGTATTGTCTGATTGAGCGAAACATCAATGTCTTTAAGGAGCTTTACATAATCGGCCGCTTTTAGTAAATCGAGCTTTTTCGGCACATTGGATAGACCAACTTGTGATATAAATGATATTTGAGTGGCGCCTGCCTTACCTTTTTTTGTTGTGATCATAACAACGCCATTTGCAGCGGCTACACCGTATATTGCCGTAGACGCAGCGTCCTTTAATATGGTTATGTTTTCAATGTCCTGCGGACTGATCGTATTAAAAAGGTTGGCGTCGCCCTGGATGCCGTCAATAACGTAAAGCGGGCTAACATCAGTGAAGGAACCGGTGCCGCGTATAATGATTTGCGCTCCTGAACCAGGTACACCATTTGCCTGCAACACCTGAACGCCCGCAGCTTTACCTATCAATAATTGTGCGGGACTTGTTGATGTATTGGCACCTGCATCTTTCGCGGCCACCACATCAACAGAACTTACCAGGTCTTTTCTGCGAGCCGTACCATATCCAATTACAACTACTTCGTTGAGGCTATTGGTACTTTTAGACAGGGTTACGTTAAGTGTGCCTGATGCCGAAATGACAATCTCTTTTTGTTCGTAACCAAGAAAAGAGAAAATTAAGGTACTTCCCTGAGCAGCATTTATGGAATAAACACCGTCTGCATTCGTAACCGTACCCCCAGACGTGCCTTTTATTCTAACCGTAACGCCAGGCAGGGAAAGCCCATCGTCCGAACCCGACACTTTGCCGGTAATTTTCCCCGTTTGGGAAAAGCCCGGTAGACTTATCAATAAAGCTGATAAGGTCATCCCGATAAAAATCAGGAATTTTGTTAGTAGTTTTCTTTTCATGAATTTAAAATTTAAGTGAAATAATTGGTTGATTATTCAGGATATTAAGGGTAAGAATAGCTGGCTTTAAAGTACTCGCATGCAAAACTCAATTTATATTTATAAGCTGGGGTTCATCCTGGTGCTCTTTCCCAGCGGCAACCCATGCTATTTTTGATACAAAGAATCTATTGCCATATGCAATCGATTGCAGAACTTCGGCATCAAAAAACATATTACAGGCTATTAGTGGCTTTTTTAACATATCATTAAATACCTTAAGCACAGTTAGCTGTGTAGTAAGTCAAAAAATAAATTAAATGTTGGTTCAATGGATAATTGGTGGAACATTATTCAAAAGCAGTATTTTTAATACTGCCGGGTTGAAGATATATTCCGGGAGGTGAAACTATGGTAACTTAGAAAGAAGGAGGGGGCAGGGATGAATAAAAACATAGACCAAATGTACAAGCAAATGCAAATGCTTATAAATAAAGCTATTACATAGCTGCAATTATTGAGCTATTCCAATATCAGGAGGCACTGTATTGATTTTTACACGTAGAAGTTTGAGCGTAATCTTAAGCCCGGCTTACTTACGGTCATCAAACTCGACTCTCTTAGTATACGCACGTTGGTTACGGAAAATGACAATTTCTGCCGATGTCGCAATAACCGACATTCTTGCTTTTTGCAATTCCTTCAAACTGTTCGTTGGTACACTATTTAGTGATATGATCACGTCATTTGCCTGGAAAAACGCGTTGGCACGCCCAGGTATTATTGATATGACCAAAACGCCCCTGATATCATCCATTCCCGTTGCGGATCGTTCTCCCAGGGTAGCCAACTTTTTCACCTTTGCACCCATAAAATCAACAATTTCACTATCGACTGATGGGCCTTGCACCACAACCAGAGGAAAATCAACTTGCTTGGCAATTGCCTTTAGCCTTGGAGAAACCACTCCAAACCTGTCCATTGCAATGTTTTTGAAGCCAACTGAAAATGCATCATCATTGGCCTTAAGCCGAAAATCTCCTTTTGCCGGGTTTTCAAATACCTGCGGGACGGATACTGAATGGATGTCGGTTCCTCTCGCCTGTGCCTCGGATAAGGAGGCGGAGTCAGGAAATACGTTGTAATCAACTTCCTTCCCCCATACAGAAATCCCGATCGGAAGATAGCCCGCACCCACTATATTGTGCCTGAATATGTCATTGCTGTTCTTAAACCATACGTGAGGGTGGAAGGTATTATTTATCATAATATTGTTTTCGACAACACGGTTCACACCCTCCCTCAGCTTAATACCTCCGTTTAAACAAAGGTTGTTGTAAATAATGTAATTGCTAGATCCGTCATCCAGGTCAATATCCCACCCATGATCGCAACGAAACCTGTTGTTGCGCAGAATGATCGGCCTTACCACATCAAGCAGGGTCCAATCCGGGTATGCTGCCACAATTGAATCCAGTCTCTTTTTGTCGGGATGCCAATAACGATCCCGGCCCCAGGAATTAAAGGCTCCATGGTCGCCGGTTTCCTTAACCGTGTTAAAAACATCGTTGTACTCGATAACATGACCACCCCACGTTCCTTCGCTTACATTTATGCCTGCGCGGGGAACATCATAAATTGTATTGTGACTGACAGTGATATTTTGGCACATGGACAGCTCCACACCGCCCGATTGTTTTTCCACCAATCCAATGTTAAACATCAGGTTATCATATACGCTGCAATCCTTTGGATAATTGTTGGTTTTGGGTCCCGGCGTGCGATCCATTTTCGATAATGGAACAAACTCGTTATATTCAAAACTAGGAGAACGAACTGCGCCCGGATCACCGACAAAACAAACTGCGCTTGCTCCTGCATCAGAAATCTGGCACTCTGATACCGCGCAATTACGGTTATACTTACTGAAAAACACGGCATTACCACCAACATTATCCAGCGTACAATTCACTAGTTTGCAATTTACCGCGCCTTCATACGTTACGGCACCACCGCGGTAAATCGTCCAGTCGCTGCGCAACAAAGGCTCCTTATTTTGCATAAAGGTCCTTGCCGTCTGAGTGATAATCAAACCGGATACTGTAATATTTCTAACGGGTTTTGTTTCCGTACCGCGGAATTCGAACAGGCTCGCAAGCTGCGGTGTCTCAAATGTTGCGGCCTTCGGGTCAAGCCCGGCAGGTGGAAAGTAATATAGCGTTTTAGCATTCTTATCATAGTACCATTCGTTCGCTGTATCAAGTTCCTCAAAAACATTCTCAACAAATCGGTGTTTTTCACTCATCCCCATGCGGCGGTTGTTTTGCCATCCTCCTTCCAGTACTAGCTCACCTTTGTCATTTTTCCCGGTAATCCTGTAATGAACATCACCCCATTGGGAAGGGTGTAATGCGTGTACATATCCGCCCTCCGGCGATTTCCAACGGGCGATACGCTGTGGTGATAACACATCCTCTACAGTTCCACCCAAATAATGGGCAGAAGGGTCATAATTGGGATAGCGGGCCATATGCTGTAACTGCCCGTTCACGAACAGTTCGTCGAACTGAACATTTTGTGCCACATCGGCTTTCCAAATGCCATCTTTATAAGGCGCCCATTTCAGGTGAAGCACTGCGCCACCGGTGACAATTACTTTTTGCTTTTTGTAGCTGGTAAGCGTAAGTGTGCTGCCGTTTTGCCTTGAATCCTGACCGGTGAAAATAACGGGGCGGTCCAAACGATAAGTTCCCCCCATCAGACACACGTTAATTTTACCACTTTGGCCCCTGGCTTTTTCCACCGCGCTGGAAATGGAGGCAAAAGGCTTTACCAGTGTACCCGGATTAGTATCACTTCCGTGGGATGACACGAAATAATTTACCTGCGAAAACAATCGCACCGGGCAAAGTAGCGTGATTGTAATCACCATGATTATTTTAAGTCTATTCATAATTGTTTATTCAGCGGCTTAATAACAAAATACTGCTATTCTGTAATTATATCTATTTCGGCATAGCCCGCATCATCGCTATTCTCTGTATTCTTTACCGCTCTCAATTTTATATAACGGGCTTTTTGCCTGGCAAACTTTATGGTTTGCCACAAAGGATTATTTTTTATATTAGGAAATTCGCCGTGGCTAACCAGTTTCCAGTCTGCGCCATTATCCGAAACATAAAACTCGTAGCCGGCAATAATAGCCGGATTCCATTGGCCCTGGTCCGGTAGATATCTGAAACCGGATAGATTTTCTTCTTTTTCCAAATCAATCACCAAATCAACCGGCATTTTTTTGTTTTTATCCTGGTGCCATGCTGTAGACGGATCGCCATCTAAAACAGCAGAAGCCTTTTTATCGTCAATGCCAACAATTTTCCAGTCTTTTCTCGCAATGTCAAATTTTTCATGCGTTTCGGGGCTGCTTTGATGGTTAGAGGGATCGTAAACAATCGCACGTATCTGTGGTTTACCGTCCGCGAGAAAAGGTCGGCTATATTTTTTCTTTCCGGGGGTCGGCATGCTTCCGTCTGTGGTATAATAAATTGCTGATTCCTTATCTGCCGGTGTTATGGTTATTTCACCGGCCTGGTTTCTGGCAATGGAGGGAGCGGCAAGTATTTGCGAAGCATAATAAACGCTAACGTTAGAGATAACCAGGCAGGCTTTAGCATCAATAATATGCAGCCGTACCTGAGTGGCCTTAACAGTCGGGAAGCTTAGTATGCGTTTATATCCGATAGTTGTCCCTTTTGCCAGTTCCTGCCACTTGCCATTAATGAGTGCTTCAACGGTAAACGCTTTTACCCGCTGCCCTAATCCAATGTATTCCTGCGCTAAAAAGCGGTTAAACCTGGTTGGTCGGCCGAAATCAATCGTAAGTGAAGCCGCTTTAACATTGTCATCTGTGGCCCAATAAGTATTTTTATTATCATCAGTCGCGTTGCCTGCGCCAAATTCTTTGCTTCTGGCGCGTACATTGGACGCAGTTGCCGGTTTGTTTTTAGCCAGATTTACTGAGAACGCCGCTTTTACAGCCTTACCAAAATCCAGTACATTTTTTTCATCTGTTGGATGGACAAGTCCGTTCGACATAATCGGGAAATTAAGCAGCAGGTTACCGTTATGGCCGATTGAATTGTAGTAGATATCCATTAATTGCGGTACAGTCTTCACCTTTTTATCTTCACTCGGATGGTAAAACCATTCAGGCCGGATAGACGTATTAACTTCTGCGGGTACCCAGGCATCGCCGTTCTCCACTCCGTAATGCAACATATCATAAGGTACATCACCCGTGGCATTCAGCAGGCTCCAATTTGTCTCACCGACAGATCCGCCTTCTGTTCCTACCCATCGCAGGTCGGCCCGTTCTCCGCCATCATTCCATATGACGATATTGGGCTGCAATTTGCGCACAAGTTTATAGGTATTGGCCCAGTCGTAATAAGTTTTACGGTCGATCATACGGGTTTCATTTGCACCGCCATAATATCCCGAGCCACCGTTAGCGCCGTCAAACCAGATCTCGAAAATAGGGCCGTAGTTGGTAAGCAGTTCCGTCAACTGGTTGCGGAAATACGTAATATATTCCGGCTTGCCATAGTCGGCCCGGTTTCTGTCCCAGGGTGACAGGTAAATGCCGAGCTTTAAACCATACTCCTTGCAGGCATCTGCCATCTCACGGACCACGTCTCCCTTACCATTTTTCCAGGGGGCATTTTTCACAGAGTAATCGGTGTATTTGGAAGGCCAAAGACAGAAACCGCAATGGTGCTTGGCGGTAAGAATAATTCCTTTCATCCCTGCATTTTTACAGATGCGGGCCCATTGGCGGCAATCCAGCGCTGTTGGGTTGAAGAGTTTAACATCTTCATTACCGAATCCCCAGGACTGATCGGTATAAGTATTCAACGATAAATGCACGAACGCATAGTATTGCAGTTCCTGCCATTTCATTTGATTTTCCGAAGGCAAAGGTCCGCAAGGGGCAGGTGCATTTTTTTGTGCATGGCCGCTAAAACAACAAAGGAAAAAGAGGGCTGTAAACAAACAGGCTTTAACAATTTTAGGAGTTTTCAATTTTTTACTTTTTAAATTTTGAAATTGGCATTATCTGAACTTCTCGTATCTCTGAATGTGAGATCGTCTTTTATCTTGCAGCTAAAGCTACTTTTTTAGAAATGATTTGATATTTAGTACGGCTCCCGAAAGCCCTGTGGAACTAACGGTAAGTTTAATACCACCGGCGCTGTGTGTGCTCCTGATTACAACCAATGCCCGCCCGCGCCATGCTTTACGGGTATTTCCAACATATGGGTCTGTGTCCTTCATGTCCGCATTTGCTATTCCTGCAATAGTGCCGCAGCCTTCAATCTTGAAGTCCAGCCGGTTTGCGGCATTTGGTTGAAATACCCCATCCCCGTCAGTTATCTCTATAGTAACATATGATAAGTCCTGTCCGTTTGCTGCTATTTCTTTTCGATCAGCAGTTAACTGAATTTTTGTTGCATCGCCGGCCGTTTGCAAATTGGTTGATTCAACTTCCTTACCATTATCCACGCCTACGGCTTTAATTACACCCGGGGCATAAGCCACTGCAAATTCAGCTTTATATCCCTGTTCTTCAGTAGTTGATTTTTCGCCAATCAGTTTATTATTGAGGTAGAGTCTCACCTTAGGATACTTCGAATAAATTTCTACCTGGATGTTCTTTCCTACATTTTCCGGCCAGGTCCAGCTTTCCCAGGTTGGCCACACAGACCACAATGTTTCTTTAATTTCACCTGAAGGCGGGTTCGGCTCTTTAACCGCCATATAGATCTTTTCGTTTCCGTTGTAAAGCAAACTGCGGTAATGTGAAATTGGTTTTCTCCATCCCGTCAGATCAACATCTCCGCAATAAGCGCCATGAAAGGGATAAAAATCGTGCGTCCAATGTTCTCCTTCCGTCTCGCCGGGATAATAATACCGACCAATACCTGATTCACCCAGATAGTCTATCGCTGTCCACACAAAGTCGCCAATAATATATTTATTTTTTTGGACAAGTTGCCAGTTGGCAAGTGCGTCGCGCGGATAGGATTCCGTTTGTACAATGATACGGGAAGGAACTCTTATATGATCGGTGGCAGCGCGAAACAGCTGATAATTATACCCGCATACATCATGCGCTGCCATCAGCGGATCGAATATATTCCAGTCCTGGTCCCATGTTGTCATGGCTGATGTTACAGGGCGGGTAGGATCAAGCTCATGGATACAACCTGCGAGCATTTTAGCAGTAGCTACAGCTCGTGGTTCCTTTCGTTCTATGATCTCATTGCCTATGCTCCACATGATAACAGATGGATGGTTCAAGTCTCGTTTTACCATCGAAGTAAGGTCGCTCTTCCACCACAGGTCAAAATAAACGGAATAGTCATATTTGTTCTTGCCGGTTCTCCACCCATCAAAGGATTCATCTATCACCAACAGACCCAGCCTATCGCAAGCATTTAAAAAAGCCTCGGAAGGGGGATTATGAGAAGTTCTTACGGCATTGAAGCCAGCAGCTTTTAGTAACTCAACCTTCCGTTCCTCAGCCCGATCAAATGCAGCAGCACCCAGGCAGCCGTTATCGTGATGCGCACACCCGCCATTAAGCTTAACCGTTTTTCCATTAAGTTGAAACCCGTTTTCAGCAGAAAATTTGAGGGAACGTATCCCAAAACTGGCTTCAGTCTCGTCAGCTATATTATTAATTTTTATGATATGTATTTGCGCATTGTATAAACGGGGCGTTTCCGGTGTCCATAGCAAAGGAGTCGCTACGATTATTGTTTGCGTCACTTCCTTCTCACTATTGGCGGCCACTCCAATGTTTATTCGATTATAGCCTGCATCTTTAGAATTAGCGTCCCGCAACCGGGTGTTAAGTACAATGCTTTGAGATAAACCAGTTTCGTTTTTAATTAATGTTTTAATTCGAACGGTTGCTTTTTCCGAAGAAACATCAGGGGTTGTGATTGTAACGCCCCATTTAGCAATATGCACTGCATCGGTAACCATCATCCAAACATGGCGATAGATACCGGAACCACTGTACCAACGGCTGTTTAGTTGTTGCGAATTGTCGACCCTTACAGCTATTACATTCTCATTATTAAAATCCAAATAAGGCGACAGGTCATAACTAAACGATGAGTAACCGTAAGGATAGATCCCAAGTGATTTTCCGTTAATAAAAACTTCGGAATTCATATAAACCCCTTCAAAATAGATAGAAACTTTTTTGCCCTTCCATCCGTCGGGGGCCTTGAAGGTTTTCCGGTACCAGCCAATACCCGGAGGAAAGTATCCACCTGCGCCGCCTGTTGGATTTTTAGGACCTATGTTCCCTTCAATACTCCAATCATGCGGTAAATTAAGGCTTCGCCAATTTAGATCGTTAAAATCCCGTGATTTGGCTGCTGCCGTATCTCCCTGATAAAATTTCCATTTATAGTCAAATAGCTGTTTTCGCTCAATTTTATTGGGATTTTGAGCCTGGCATACCATGCTGCCAGCCAAAAGCAAGCCGGCGATAAGCATTGTTTTCATGTGATATAATACGTTGTAAATATTATGCTGTCTCATAACGATTTATTTTTTTTGACGAAGCGATAGTTTAATAGTTCATCCTATTGAACTTTTATAACCACTTCGTCTCCTTTAAGCTTCTCAGAACTTGCTTTTAACCGGATCTCCCCCGCCTGTTTATTTGATTGAACCAGCACCAAACAATAGCCGTTGAACGCCATCCGCTGGCTGGCTTTATCCGGTTCGTGGCTGCTGGGGTTACCGTTGCCTGTACCAATGATTCGTCCGGGGCCTTCAATGGAAAACGTTATCAGGTTCGCGGCTGTTGGATTAACCCTTCCTTTGCTGTCTTTAATCGCCACCCGTATTACTGCCACATCGCAACCATCTGCCTTAAGTACGCTGGTATCGCAGCTGAGGGTAACCTGCGCCGGCGCAGTTGTGGTTTTAACAATGTCTGTGGTTACCAATCTTCCGCCTTTATAACCCCTTGCTTCCAGTTTACCGGGTTTATATACAAGCTTCCAAATCAGCTTAGTATACGGAACTGCTTTTTGCGTGCCCACTTTTTTGCCGTTGAGCAGCAACTCGACTTCATCACAATTGGTGTAACAATGCACCTGTATACTGTCTCCTTCTTTGCCGGGCCAGTCCCAATGCGGAAAAATATGGACTACCGGTTTATTTGTCCAGGCAGCTTTGTACGCATAATATCCATCTTTGGGAAAGCCGCAAATATCCATAAATCCGAAATGAGAAGTTAAGCACGGCCATTGGTATGGTGTAGGTTCCCCGCGATAGTCAAAACCTGTCCATACAAACAACCCTCCGAGATAGGGATATTTAACAATGTCAGCCCAGTCTTCGCCGGGCAGCGGTCCCCAGTTGGGTTGCCATAGCCCAAGGTTTGAAACATAACCTTTTCCCCAATCGTTCTGATATTCCCCACGAGTTGAAATAAAACTTGTGGCTTCTGTACAAAACTCTATTCGCCGGGGATATTTTTCATGGTCTCTCACATAGGCCAATCCCTTGTCGCCATAGTTATACCCCACAACATCCAGCACATCACTATACCCGCCTTCGTTCCGTCCATGATTCATGGCAGCAGTCACGGGGCGCGTAGGGTCAATTTTATGTGTGATGTCAACCAGTGTTTTAAGTATCCTTGCCCCGGTTACGGTACCCTGGATCCCTTCTTCATTTTCCATACTCCACATAAAAATGGATGGATGATTGCGGTCCCTGTATAACATGGTTGTCAAATCCTTTTTACCTTCTTCAGAACTTGATAACATGCGATTTTCATCAAGTACAAGCAAACCCATCCTGTCGCACATATCAAGCAGTTCCGGAGTTGGTGGATTATGGGAACAACGATAAGCGTTGCTTCCCATTTCTTTGAGCAACTTTAATTTATATTCATTTATTTTATCAGGCAAGGCTACACCTATCCCGGCAAAATCCTGGTGGTTGCAGGTACCCTTCACAGGATAAAGCTTTCCGTTCAGAAAGACCCCATTTCGGTTAATTTCGATTATTCTTACCCCAAAAATGGTTTCATAGTTGTCGATGACAATCCCGTTTTCAGAAACTTCTGTTAGTACCTTATAAAGATTCGGCGTTTCGGGCGACCAAAGCAATGGCTTTTGTATATCTCCTTTTTGTGAAAATTCAGTAGTGCTAAACGGCTCAATTGCTTGCGAGGAAGTCTTTATATTGAGCACAACGCCTTTATTATCGACGATCTTAGAGGTTAGCGTAACATTTTTAACTACCCCGTATTCGTTTTTTATATTGGTTTTTATGTTGACAGCTGCTTCATCCGGCGAAACTGGGGATGTAGTAACATAGGTACCAAACCGATCAACGTGCACAGGGTTGGTTTTATCGAGCCAAACATGACGGTAAATCCCACACCCTTCATACCACCAACCCTCGTATTCGGTAGCGTCAACTTTTACCAGAATAACATTTTTGCCTTCGTTACCGTAACGCAAAACATCTGTCAAATCGTAGTTTGAAGGAGTGTAGCCGCTTTGGTGGTTGCCTATAAGCTGACCATTAACCCAAACGGTACTGTTTCTAAAAATCCCGTCAAATTCTACAGAGATCTTTTTTCCTTTATCCGTTTCAGGTATTTCAAATTCTTTTCTATAAAAACCTATCCCACCAGGCAAATATCCGCTTACGGCAGGCGAACTCCCGATTGATTTATCATTAACAAAAGTCCCCTCCACGCACCAGTCGTGCGGAAGGTTTACTTCCTTCCAGTCTTCGGGTTTGAATATAGCTGCCTTATCAACATCGGTATAAGCAATAACTGCTTCTTTGTTTGTTTCAACTTTTACGTTGATATCAGTTAAACCTCCATAACCAGCAGCTTTCACTGCCCGTTTGATCGCTATGTCGCCCTTATGAAACTGCCAGTTAAAATCAAAGCACTCCTTCGATCTTTTTGAAAGACTTGTTTGCTGCGCGTTCTGCGCTATTCCCTTTATCGCGCACAACAATAAAAAAAAGCAGATGCCGCAATACCTTATTAATCTTTTAAACATTTTAACCTATATAAATTCTTATTACCAATTCAGTGCCCTTAGATATTATTGTAACATATTCTAAAAGATCAGTCAATTTCGATAAGTTCCGGCTCTTCTGACGGCAAACTAAAGCTATCGACAAATTTTTTGCCGGTAAGTATGCCTTTAAAGGCGCCTTTTAACTTGATTTCAACCGCATTCCTGCCAGTATTTAGATACAAAACATGTTTCGCATCGATTTGACGTGCCATAACACCGTCTGGTACTTGGGGGCCTTTTTTAATACCCAGTTTATCTATCAGTTCGTCAAGCAATGGACCCAGTACCTCGCCACTGGCAGGCAAGCCGACATAAATTGCCCTGCCTTTGCCGTATTGGTTAGCGGTAATAACCGGATAATCTTTATCTAAGCTGGTTATATTACCAAGAATTTCAGCGCCTTTAGATTCGATAACATCAAACCGCGTTGATTCAGTTTCAATATTTTTCCCTTTATAATTTAATTCGATTTTTTTGCCTTTCAGTGATGCACGGGATAATTCGTTCATCGTTTCTGTTTCTTCATAACCTGCTACCCGTATCCCAAATACATCGCTTAAACGCCCCGGATGGGTGGATGCAAATACTTTCCCGGTTTCGTCAACCACGGCGGAATTACTTGTCATAATAACAGTCCCGCCATTTTTTACAAAATCCCGGATTTTATTGGCAGTTGTTTCATCCATTACCGTTACACCAGGCACAAAAAGTAATTTGTAGTTTAATGAACTTTTGCTGATTTCAACAACACGGGAATCCATATTGCGGAAATAAAACAAATTCCAGCAGGCCTGTAATTGTTGGTCCAGCGCCTCGGGGAAAGAACTGCTGGCTATCTGGCTGGGGAAAGAGAATGCCAAGCCAACTTCGGGGCTGGACTTGTAGGGAAAGAATTTTTCAATCTTTTTAAACTCGGTGGCTATCTTTTTGTATTCGTCATACTTACGGTTGGGGGTTCCGTCCCAATCAAGCATCCCTTCCAGGTATTGCTCTTCGCCCGACCACATACTTTGCCAGGTCCATCCGCAAACCGCTTGATTGCCATACATCAGTGTGGCATAGGCCGATTTTCTGATGGAATTGGGCACCGCCGTCATTGTAGTAAACTCGCTGCACCAAAAAGGGGTTGTACTTTCAAACTGAATACGGGAAATCCCAAACAGGGCATTCATGATCCCCCAGTTTGTTATCAACGAATTTCCGGGATAAAAGCCTGCCCCTTCACGTGCCATTTTGCCGGAATAGGCAATCTGTGAATAATCAAAATATTTCAAAGCACTGTAAAACCAGGCATTGGTATTGGTAAGTACACCGGGGGCATTGGTATTAACCTTGTCGAGCACTTTGAATAATATCTGGTTGACTTCATCTGAAATAAAACGTCTGAAATCTAATATTTTCTCAGGGGCGCCATTTTTTTCGCCGCTTGCGGGTAGCCCAACTTCATCAACTTCATTAATCCGCCTTGACCAACGTTGTGTAGCCCATGCTTTGTTTAAATTATCAAGGTTCGAATATTTATTCGTCAACCAAACAACGAATCTTTTTCTCACCGTTTCTGAATAGGAAATAGGGCCGTCACCAGATTCATTATCAATGCCAAAAGCTAAGAGGGCCGGGTGTTTGGCATAATGCTTTGTAAGTGAATCCGCATAGCGTACAGCATATTTTTGATACATCGGGTTACCTACATCATCCATGTAGCGATGGTTGGGATATTGTGCCACGCCAGCCGGACTTGTAACATCAATTGAGGGGTACTTATGATGCAACCAAATAGGAGCCGGGCGAATAGCGATATCAAGAATCACCTTAATCCCTGCCTTATTCATCATATCCATCACAAAATCAAACCATTCAAAATCAAACTTACCTTCCGAGGGTTCATAACTGTCCCAGGCTAAATGGCCCATCCGAACCAACTTGAATCCGGCAGCCTTCATCAACATGATATCCTTTTTTATTTTTTCCTGATCCTTATCGTCATGCGGATGATAATTGGTGCCAACGTATAATGTTTGAGCGTTAACTGACAAGCCGGCTAGCAATAGCATACAAAACGTCAGGAAAAACTTATTAGTTATTTTTATCATTGGAGTTATTTGCAAGGTATATAGTTAGTGTCTTTTTTATTTTTTGTCGCTTTCTGAAATGATTCTTTAAATGAAACTTTGCTGCTTAATGTTTAACCAGGTTTATCAACAGAACATCATTTTCCCTTATATCCAATTCGCGGGAAAACGCAGTGCCGGGCTTTATTTCAATTTGCTGTGTTGCCACGGGAGCGCCATTTTGTTCCTTTAGCTTCTTAACCTGCTGCAAGGTTAACTGTCCTGGCCTGCCCATATCCACATAGCTTGTATATGCGTCGTTCACCCTATAACCTACTTTATAAATTTCCATCGTGTACCTTCCAGCCGGTATATGCGATAAATTTATTTTTACTTTGCCCTTCGTTTTGGCAGGCAGATCCTTAATATAATAAGCCTGGTTGTTTACCGAATCGGGCAAAGTATAGGTATAATCCCATAACAATACCTGAACATCTCCTTTGTGATTTTTGCAGACCCACGATGAGCTGTCACGATTGGCTAACTCAGTTTCACCCAGTTTGTTTAAATAGGAATAGGCGAAAAATGCAGGTTTTTTGATCCCCTCGATGTTCATTAAACCAAATCCGCCGTGGAAAGGGGTAAAACGTGGCCCTGACTCTTCAAAAATATCGGTAAACGTCCAGTATGACATTGAATTGGCCGCAGGTTCAGATTGTTTTAACTTTTTAAGTATATACGCTGCTTCGTGATAACTATCATGAAGCGGGTCGGCAGGCGTATAAGACGAACTCCATTCGGTATAATGTAGTTCAAGACCTGAAATAGCTGAATTTTGGATCTGCTTACGCGAGTTTAAAACGTCGCCACTAACGCTCCATTCGTTTTTATCAAGTACGGTTCCAGACGATCCATGCTCATCCAGAAATCCTTGCTTTACACCATAGGAATGTGTGCTGATAAAATCAATAGGCACCGAATTATTTTTACAAAAGGCTATCATTTCAGGCACCCATGCCGCACCTGCTGTTGCAGGGCCGCCAACTTTATATGCCTGGTTTACGCTTTTAACTGCCTTTGCGCTGTATTGGTATAGTTTGAAATAGTCTGCTTGCGAACCCGTCCAGAAGCCATCCTTCAGATTCGGTTCATTCCAAACCTCAAAATACCAGGTCTTCACTTCATTGGCTCCATATCGCTCTGTAAAATGTTGTGTCAGGTTACGAATTAGCCCCTCCCATTTTTCATAATCCTTAGGCGGTGTTACGTTGCCCCGCCACCAAAAAATTGTTTTATTTCCACTGGCAAGCGCTCCCGGCATAAAGCCTAACTCTACGAATAGCTTCATGCCGATACTGATAATGTAGTCATATAAAGCATCAACATACTGGTAATTATATTGCGGCTTACCATTGCCATCTTCGCTGTAAACAGCCATATCATCGGTGAGCAATCCGTGCATCCGGATATATTTGAAACCGCATTCTTTCCCAGCAATAGCTAACTGCTGCTGCCAGTCGGCTCTTAATCCTTCATTTGCACGGCCTGCACCCACACACGCTTTAAATGCGGTGTTTAAAGGGCCTTTTTCTTTATTAAAGTCAAGGCTGATTATTCTTTCGGTTTTTGCCGTTTTCTTTGGATTGTTACTTTGAGCAAAAACATTACTAAAAAGTAAGCCAGCTAACACGATGGGTATAAATTTCTTATTCATATTATTAATCTCTTGTTTTAACGTCGTCTTCGTTCATTATTAACCAATTTTTATTTAAGCTATCAGCTATTTCCCGCCTATCACTCCAGTAAAGCCGCCACGGGGCAGGCATTGGATGTGCAGTGTATCTGATCTTTTCACACCGTTGGTTTCGCTTGTAATGGACTTCGTATCTGCTCCATCCTTAAATATTTGGAAGGAATAATCCGCGTTGCCTAAAAAGTTAAAACTCAAATCAAGTGTTTGCGGAGTATCTTTCCCATTAAGCCCGGCCACATACCATAGTTTGCCTTTTCTTCGTGCTATAACAACCATTTCGCCCGGATAGCCGTTTATCAGCTTCGTTTCATCCCAGGTTGTAGGAAAGTCCATCAGAAATTTACGGGGTGCATCCGCTAAATCATAATAGGCAGAAGGCCTGTCTGCAAAATGCTGCAGTCCCGATTCAAATACAACAGCCAAAGCCAGCTCGTGCGCATAGGATGTTTTATGTTCGTGCTGCGAATTGGAAAACGTTACCGGCGTATAGTCCATAGAACCTACTATATTCCGCGTAAATGGAAGAGTTGTGTTATGCGCAGCAGCCCTATCTGTTAAAATACCATCGTTATTATACCATTCTGCACCGTACACCGCTTCGGTACTCATTAAATTAGGATAGGTACGCGCCCAGCCACGGGGTAAGGTAGCTCCATGAAAGTTAACCAAAAGATGGTATTTTGCTGCGTCTTCCAGAATATCCATATAATACTTCATCATATCTTGCTGGTCTCCCGCAAAAAAGTCGACCTTGATACCTGATACACCAATTTCATTCAGCCATGAAAATTCCTTTGCTCTTTTCTCTGGTGTTAACAGCTTGTCTGCCGGTGTCGGATCAAGCCAATCGGTGCCCGAGTTGTACCATAAAAGCGTTTTGACACCTTTACCTTTTGCATAACTCAGGGCATCCTTTAGTGTTCCACCATTTGACATTACGTCCCATTCCCAGTCGATAAGCACATAAGGCCATTTCATTTTTTGGGCAAGGTCAATGTATTCTATCACCTTCTGATAATCCTTTGAGCCGTGGTTATTCGCCCAATATACCCAGGCAACGCTTCCCGGCGCAATCCATTTCGTGTCCTTAAAGGCAGCAGGTTCGCTCACATCAGTGATTAGTGTACTTTCCATTAGGTCAGCTAGTCCGCCAATTATCATCACATGCCATTGCGATTTCCATGGCAAATTGGACACAGTTCCGCCATGCCAGCTTTTTTTCGCCGGAGGGTAACTCACCTTATACAGGTTAGTGCCTGGCTTATAGCTAAGCCGCGCCGCGCAATTTTGCGGCGTTATACCTGCCTCCGAAATCAGCACCCATAAAGGCTGGTCATTAACCTTATACAAGGCCGGGTATGCCCACTCACCATTGTTTTTTTCGTCACTTGCCCCGGTATTAAGGAGATAAAATTTTTCATAAGATTGATCAAAGGGCTGCATCCATCTTGCCGTACTCTTCGGGATAGCATAACTGGTAGCTTCATCGGTAATTGCTAAAGTAGAGTCGGATTTGTTGGGGAAAGCATACCTGAATGCGACCCCATCGTTATAAACCCTGAAAGTGATATTCATGGGCTGTTTTGAGGCGTTTTGATAATTAAACGTTTTTTCGGCGCCAAAATTTTCGCAAAGTCTCCGCTTTCCGGTCAGCATTTCATATTTGTCATGAACTGCGGCAGACTTGCTCTCGCCGATTAATTTGAGATTGGATACGAATTGCTGGTCAGCCCTTAATATGCCCAATGGCGAAGTTGGCAGCACTTCAACATAAGTCCCTTTGCGTTTATACAGCACTTTAAAATAAGCCTCGCCTAAGCCATCTGAACCTGCCTGCTGCATTTCTACAACAACCTTAATTTTTTTATTAGGGGATAAAATCTGTTGGGCATAACTCACGCCGCCAAAAAAAAGGCTCAGAACTAAAAAAAAGCTTTTCATGTTAATTTATATACTGTTCTTCTGTCTTTTAATGATCATGAAACGAACCACTATGACAGGCCCGTTTCCATTTAAAGCATTTTTTATATTATTAGTCACTCACTCCAAACCAATACACCGGCAGGTTTCAATATTTTCTCCCCAACAAGAATTTTAGAAGTCCCGGGAATATTCACGGTATAATCGGTAGAAGAATAATTCATGGCCATATAAAAACCATCCCTCCAATAAACATAAACACCTTCCGGATAGTCTTCGGTTGTTGCTCCGGCGTCTGCATAGATGTCGCGTAATAAATCCTTTTCCAGCTTGGAATCACCAGTGTTTGCGCCTATGTAGGTTACAGAACCTTTACCAATTTTATGTTTTACAACCGCCGCTCTTCCCATATAGAACTGGTTGTCGTATGTTGCTAGTACCTCTGTATTTTGATCGGGCGCCAGCAAGTCTGCCCAGGTGTTCCAATTGTAATGTTTTGACTTTATTTGAATATCCCCTTTGCCATAAGCTGAAAGCATATCGGTTGCCTGAACGTGAGCTCCGATAAGGCCGGATATTGGCGCTGCCAATGCGCCCTCCCAGAAATGCCCCATGCGGTCTTTGGTTGCTGTGCGGCATGTAACGATTAAATGCCCGCCACCGACCACATAATCATTCCATTTCTTTACGGTAGCAGAATCAACCATTTCGTAAGCAGGAACAATTACCACCTTATATTTCGACAAATCGCTGGTTTCAGATACTACATCAACCGGGGCCCCTAAAGACTTCGCCATTTCCAAAAACTTAATGGGATAATTCCAGGCGTCCCACTGCGAGGTCTGCTTTTGCCTGTCGATAGTCCAGTAATTTTCCAGGTTCCAAAGAATAGCAGTTGACCGCGCAGCCAGTTTTTCCGGCATCTTAGCTCCTGCCTTATATTGTTTGCGCAAGTCTTTTATTTCCTTCATAAACTGCATATACTCCTCACCCCCGGGCGAAGGCGTTACCCCATCTGTCAGTATTACGCCTGCATGGTATTGTTCCGAACTGTATAAAATCTGGCGGAACCGATAGGAACAGGCAAGTTTCCCACCTGCAGCAAAGGAGTGGTACAACCACATGCGCACTGTTCCCGGCAAAAGAAGCGGGTTATACGAACCCCAGTTTACCGGACCTGGCTGAATTTCCATCACCCCCGATACGCCGCCCACCTTTTTATAATATTCTGATGCAAAAAGGATCACTTTGCTATTTCCTAACCTGAATCCAAGCTCACCAATATTATCGCTGCCACCGTTAGGGTAAGCTGTATATGCTGCAAAATCGAGTTTCTTTGTTCGCCCGGGATCAGAACCGGTGCAGACTGCGGTATAATTAGTGGTGATGTACTGATTATTGGAAATATAGTTCCGCAAGGCGCCGGCCTGGAAATCGAGAAATTCAGCCTGGGCATCCGCCGAGTAGCGCTTAAAATCGAGCAGGGCATGGGGGTTATTTCCCCACCAGCCTACTAAATTTGTATTCGGAATGATCACCTGATCGAAATTATTGAACCATTGGCTCCAAAATGCGGCTCCCCAGGCCGTATTTAATGCATCAATGGTTTTGTATTTATTTTTTAACCATGTTCTGAATGCGTCCTGCGACGGTGGGCTATAATCCGTAACAGCACCCGGTTCATTATCTATTTGCCACCCGATCACGTTTTTATTCTGCCCGTAACGCCTTGCCATTTCCAACACGATTTTTTTGACGAACGCGCGATACTTCACATTGACGATTGAGCCTAATCCCCGTGTGCCATTCTCCGCGCGGATATAATGACCATCCATGATAAAGGTCTCCGCATAATTAACCCTCATCCAGATGGGGGTGGTGGCTGAAGGTGTGCACAAAAACACCTTAACCTTGTATTTAGCACAAAGGCCTACCACCTTATCAAGCCATTCAAAATCAAACTTCCCTTCTTCCGGCTCCATCTTAAACCAGGCAAATTCAGCAAGGTGTACAAACTCATACCCCATATCCGAAATCTTCTTAATATCACGCTCCCACTGGCTTTCCTTCCAATGTTCGGGATAATAGTATATTCCGGTAGTGATCAAGTCTTTTTCAGGAAAAAAACGATTGACTTCCTGCGATTTCACATTCAATACCGAAATAAGTATTGTTAATATAATTAGTGGTATAGATTTTTTCATCGTAATAAATTGTTTGTTATATTCCAAATTGTTTTAAAAGCATAAATCCAGAATTACAAGTATCATGTGAGGACGCTATTTTCACAGGGGCATCTATCAAAAATTGAGTTATTAATATTTAAGCCGTATCAATACAATTGGTAATAACAAATTTATTAGTCAGCCTTACGTCTACCATTGTATTAAATAGACTTTGTTTTATATAAATCCGACTTTTTTCAAAGAAGGCAAGATGCGACACCCGGTTCACGAAGCAAACCCCAACCTCGTTGTTCTTTGATGACTTTACTCACATTCCAGGCCGTAAAAGCACAATAATGATAAGCTTCTACACCCAGCGAATCCTGGTCAACAGTGATCACATCCGATGTGTTTGTATTTTCATTTCCTACATGCACCCGGGCATTGATATAAAGCGTGAATGCCAACAATAACAAAGAAAGGGTAATTGCCAATTTTCTAATTTCGAGTATCTGAAATTTATTATATATTGTTTAACGTTAGTCATTCTTAATGCATACATTACCCTATGTTTACCGGCAGTTATTGTTTATCTGCTTATGTGAAAAGATGCCATTTGTCTGATATCTTTTGAAGACGAGGCAGCCAGTATTTTATACTGGCCAGGTTCAACAATCCATTTGCGTAATTTAATGTCAAAATAGGCGAGATCATTTACATCGATGTTCATCGAAACAGCGGCAGTTTCAGCCGGCGAGACCATAATCTTTTTAAATGCCTTTAATTCTTTCTCAGGACGTAAAACTATGGAGTTCATTTTGCAGACATAGAGTTGAACAACTTCTTTACCTGCAAAGCTGCCTGAGTTCTTAACCTTTAAAGACACCATTATTTTGTCACCCGGGCTATAGGTTTTCTTGTTGGTAGCCAAACCAGTATAAGTAAAATTGGTATAAGACAATCCATAACCAAAACAGTACAAAGGATTAATATTTTTGGTATCATACCAGCGATAGCCAACCAATATTCCCTCTTTATAATCAGCCGTCATATTGTTACCAGGATAGGTATTTAAGGCGGAAGCGGGTGAGTCTTTTAATGAGACGGGAAAAGTAAACGGTAGACGACCTGATGGGTTTACAACACCTTTTAAAACGTCGGCAAGTGCACTCCCTCCCTCTGACCCATTAAACCACGCCCAAACAATAGTATGATTCGACTTTCTGATTTCATTCAGATCGTAAGGAGCGCCGGCCATAATTACAATAATAGTATTAGGATTAACTGCGGTAACCGCGTTAACCAAAGCCTGCTCTCCAAAAGGCAGGTCGAGATTTTTACGATCATGGCCCTCGCTTTCATATTCGCGGTTTGAACCGATGCACAAAATGGCAACGTCGGTTGTTTTTGCAAGCGCTACGGCCTCGTTAATTAAGGTTTGATCTGGCTGATCAGATCCTGCGTTTTGCGCATCAGTTTTGCTCGCCGAATAATTGGCCTTATACCCTTGCGCAAATTTAATTTCGGCCGTTTTACCAAATCTTGATTTTATGCCTTCCAATGCGGTTATCTCATATTTAGCTTTTACACCGGCGCCATAACCACCCGAAGCAAATGTACGGGTGGCATTATCACCGATTACCGCAATACTTTTAATGTTACCCACTTTCAAAGGCAATAAATGGGCGTCATTTTTCAACAGAACTATCGACTCTGACGCAATCGCATATGCGGTTTTGGCATGCGCCGGTGTAGCAATGGATCCTTTAGGATGATTTGCACTCATGGATGTATGGTACATCAGCCATAAAATTCTTTTCACCTTACCGTCAATTGTTTTTACTGAAACCTGGCCTGATTTTACAGCCTCAAGCAGTGGTTTAGCAAAATACCATTGCTCATACGGCCCGCTTGATCCCATTTCAATATCCAGTCCGTTGTTAGCGGCAGCAACAGTATGATGCACGCCGCCCCAATCTGAAATGACAACTCCTTTAAAGCCCCACTCATTTTTTAATACCTTATTCAATAAAAAATCATTCTCTGAGCACCAATAACCATTCACTTTGTTATAAGCCGACATAACAGTATAAGCATTACCTTGCTGTACAGCTGCTTTAAATGCGGGGAAATAGATTTCGCGCAGTGCTCTTTCATCAACTAACGTATTTACGCTATCGCGATTAAGTTCCTGGTTGTTGGCAGCAAAATGTTTTATACAGGCTGCCACGTGCTGGCTTTGAATCCCTTTTACTGATTGAATGGCCAATTGACCGTTCAAATAAGGATCTTCGGAATAATATTCATAGGTGCGGCCGCAAAGCGGCATTCTGCAAATATTGAATGCCGGTGCAAGCATTACATTCTTTTTCCGGGAGTTGGCCTCCTCTCCTATAACTACTCCATATTTATTCGCCATTAAGGGGTTCCATGTCGCTGCAATTGCTGAACCATTTGGTAAAAATGTGGCGGAATCAGTAGTCCAATTGGCTGAGTTCCAGTCAAAGCGCTTTATTTCTTCGCGCACACCTAAGGGACCGTCATCACATGTTAGCTCAGGGACACCCAAACGCTTTACCCCTCCCGAAGAAAATAAGGCATTGCCATGAAGCATTTCAATTTTTTCTTCAAGGGTCATCTTACTGAGGATGCTGTTGATCTTCGTTTTAAGGGCGGTCTCTTTTTTGCTTTGCGCCGAAACTCCGCTAAAAAGAAAAATTGTAATAAAGAAGACTATTGTATACTTCATGAAATATTAATTTAATTTGAATATGTTATTTTTATCAGTTTTCCCAGGGTACCTAATTTTGTTTAAGTAATGTAATCCGTGACTATTGTACCTTATCACGCCAACAATCCCTGCCTTTATTGCGGCTTATAATTCTTACATCAGGCGCTCTGCTACCATCAAAAAAACTTAAGACAGGTATAAAGCCGTTTAGATAAGTCAAAAAATAAGTTAACCGCGCAGGTTCAAATTGTTATAATTGATCGAATACGATTCAAAGACAGTATGTTTAAACACGTTCATATTGAACCATAGTTCGGAAGGGTGAAGCTATGATTACTTAAAAAAAAAGCATAGCAGAGTTGATTAAAAATATAGAACAAATGTTCAAACAACTATAAGCAACTTTAAATTAACATGTTACTTATTGAATATTAGTAAATTATGCTATTTTTTGAATAAATTAAAGTTTTTGATTTGACATACCGCTATCACAATATCCGTCTGTTTTAGCCACACTAGTCAGCGCATAATCATTTAATATGGCCTGGGCTTTAGTTTTTCGGGCAAAATGAATGTAGATTGAGGGAAGTATATCATATTCTTTTTTAAAAATCTTTGAAAAATAAGGAGGATTGTCAAACCCAACTTCACTGGCGATCCGGCCGATGCTCATCTGTGGATTTCCGAGCAATAGAACTGCTTTCTGTAGCCGGATTGCACGTATAAATTCGATTGGCGACTTGCCCGTAAGCATTAAAATTTTTCTATAAAGCCACACCCGGCTCATTTTCATTTCACAACTGAGTGCCTCAACGGACAGGTCAGGGCTTGAAATATTTTCCCTGATGTATTTAACTAATTCTGCTAAAAATTTCTCATCTTCATTTTGTACATCCACCTGTTCAAAATGCATATTCATCTGTACCTTATTAAAAGCTTCGTGAAGCGTTTCCACTCCTTTAAAGGCATTTCTCTTTCCCATTTTATAAATAAGATTTACTATTAAACGACTTATTAAAAACCACACACCTGATTAAATTCAACGCATTGCAGATCAGTAAAATAGCCCCAAAAACATCACTTATTACCTCTGTTCTCATGACGGGTAAACAACGCTTTTATTTATTAAAAAAAGCCCGGGCCTCCTTTTGAAAGGCCCGTGGCATATATAAACTAACTAAAAACTGCATTAATTAATTTTCACAAACCGGATGTTATCTATTGCTGTGATAAAATCATAGTTTGATCTTTTCTGCTTAAAACCCTGCTCCTTTTTTCAACGAATCCAGTGCCGCCTGGTCTCCTATAGTGTTAGTTGACCGGTTAAATATACCACTGGCCCATAAAAACGGCAGCACGCCATTTGCTTTGGCTTGTTTTGTAACATAAGCATAGAAATGCCAACCCGACTTTAACGCCAATAGCGAATCCTGAGGATACCCTTTTAATCTCTCAGCGTGATATTGCACGTCAAATTCGCCCATAACCAATGGAATACCCTTCGAAGCAAAGTTTACTTTCACAGTGTTAAATATAGAGTCTACATAGTGTTCTTCTGTTGGAGCTGTGGAGTTGCGGTCAAGGAAGAGCGGATTTTTTGTATGAAAGTCTTTTCCCCAAAAATACCATTCTTTTCCCCAGCTTGCGTCGCCACCTAATATGCAAAACTGCGGCGGATTATAATAGTGGAACTCAAGCATCATTTTATGAGGTGCGGGGTCAGTAGGCAGTGTGGGTGTTTTATATACGTTAGCCTGATTGAGATAAGCGTTAGCCAAATCAATTGATGTAGAAGGGGACTGAATAATCAAGGCACGGTAACTGTTTTTACCGCCGGTACTGCGCACTGCATTAATAAACGTTTGGTGATAATGCATTAACGTAACTGTTGTGGGAACATCGGACGCATTGGGTTCGTTGGAACTGGCAAACATCAAATGTTCGTCAAAATCCCGCAATGTTGTTGCTATTTGCTCCCAATATGCTTTTTGCTTCGCATTAACAGTGTCCTGCTTCGCACCAGTAGCTGTGCAATCAAGCCAGCCACCATCATAATGGATATTGACCACTACATACAGATTGTCATTAAAGCAATATTGAACCACTGCTTTAACCCGTGCAAGCCATACAGGATCTATTTTGGCTGTTTTCTTATCAATTATATGCGACCAATCGTACTGGATCGGTATGCGTATGGCATTCATTCCACTTTGTTTTACCAGGTCAATCAGTTGCTGGGTAATTTTAGGGTTTCCCCATCGGATTTCTCCGCCGGAGGCTTCCATTGTGTTATAAATATTCCATCCCATTTTAATATTTGCGGCCAATTGCGTAGCAGTGCTGCCCATGCCGGTTGCATCGGGTGCGATGGCCGATGTATTATAGGATGGATAAATTTGGGGAGCTTGTAATACCGAAATCCGCCGGCTTTGGCCGTTAGTTGAAATTAAATTCAAAAGCACAGAACGGGTACTGCCTGTTGAATTTCCTGCTGCTGTCAAATTAATGGTTGCAGCACCGCTATTGCCTGATGTTTGGCTCAAATGCAGCCATCCTGTACCAGTAGTATCAACGCTCCATGCAGCATTAGAAGTAAACGCCAAAGCCTTGGTACCACCACCCTCGGGTATAGTATCTGTTAAATTGGAAAGTGTAAGCTTTGGCGCCGCTGTCTCATTTTTTTTACAAGAGATCGCAACCATAGCTGCAATACATATCCCCATGATGGCATACACCGTCTCAATTTTTCTTAACCTTATTTTCATATACATTTTGTTTTAGGGAAAAAGTAACCTTTTTGTTTGTTAAAAAGCCCCGCAGCAATATGCTGCTGTGGGGCTTTAGTTTATTTAATTTTTACAACCCGGATATTATCTATTGCTGCCTTAAATGACGTTACAGGGGTATCGCCATCATTCATAAACCAGATATTCATACCATTATTACCGCTGGCGCCAACCAAAGCTGTTATTGATGCAACGCTGGGGTCGCCTGTACCGTTATTAGGTTTAAAGGTCGACAAAGGAATAGTTACCGTTTGCCAGCCGTTGGTGGTAAATGAACCACTGCTTTTCCATGGCCTATACAATGCTATATAGTTAAAACTATAGTTTACTGCTACAAAAATAGAACCATTGGTCCACGGTGTAGAAGCGGGCACAGATATTTCAAATTTTACCGCGTAATTAGCCGGGCTGTTTGAAATATCAGAAGCTGGCACCCATTGGTTGCCTCCCATATTTACGCCAGGATGAGCCCACCAACTACCATCGTGAGCCGCCATGTCAGATGTGCTAAATACACCATACCAATTAGCATTACCCGGATAGTCTGCCGAGCTGTTTGATGAGCCGCAACCCCATGGATAACCGTTAACATTGTCCCAGTTTTGAAACACACCGTCAACAAAATCTTCAACGTTGTAAACGGTAGAGGCTACCCCTGATTTTGTAGTAACAGAAACAATTCCGCCAGTTTGCGGAATTCCTGAAGGTACTGCCAAACTGATAACTGTCCCATCGCCTGAATGCGAATATCCGGTAACGGGTATAGGTAAACCAGCGTAGGTTAAACTCTTTATTAAAAAGAAATTTGCGCCATAGATCTTGACAGAGTCGCCAACGGAGGCGTCTTCGTTTGAAATACCTGTTATAACGGGCGGCGGAATTATGATATTATAATTGAAAGTGGTGGAACCGTTGGTGGTAAAGTACTTAATGGTGTTTAAATCACTGGCTGAAACATTGTCATACGGGATTATAGAAGGTATCTGTACAACTGCGCTCGTATCTGAAAACAGTGCGATGTTGAAAGGCACCTTCACACCGTCAAAAGTTATCAGCACGGCATTTTTCAGGTGATGGCCTTCTAAAACCACATACTGGCCCTGGGGCTGAACGCTTTTTAATGCCGTATCGCCAGGTGACGGTTTATAAAGTCTTACGCCGGTAATAACAGGAGCAGCACCGCTGTCGTTGTTCTTCTTACAAGCAGAGAATAAAGCCACCATCCCGAAGATGAGTGCCAATAAACACAAGCGGATAAATGAATTCTTTTTCATAATTATATATTTTTAATTATTAAAATTAATAGTAAGGTACTGGTGGCTGTGTTAATTTAGGGTCACTGGTTAACTCAGATGCCGGAATTGGTAATGTAAATGCACTAATAGTTGCCGGAAGCGCAGACGGAGGGGCAGTAGTATCCCTTGTAGCCACATGCGTTTTAGGATCATAAGTAAACGAAATCCGACCGTGAGTTGCATCCTGATCATTAAGTAACTTCACAGCATTAGCCGGATCATAATAAGAATACCTAACCAGGTCTATCCAATATTGCCCTTCAAAAGCAAGTTCAACTCTCCGCTCGGTACGCAATGTAACAGGGTCAAGCACAGCCACAGGGTCCACGCCGGCCCTTTTCCGTACAGCATTGAAAAAGTACAGCGCATTACCATCGGCAGTAGTGGCGCTATTACCCAAAATAGCTTCGGCATACACCAAATACACATCAGCCAATCTAAGAATTGCATTGTGTTCAACGGATGACCAAATATCCATTGTTGGTGCATTGTTATCTTTTTCGTTGCCAATAACGTGTTTTTTCATGCCCACACCGCCTGCCTTATAACCACCACCGGCTGCATTCAATTCGGGATAATAATCTCCGGTGAGCATAATGGTGGCTTTGCGCCTTACTGTATCCTTGGCCGTATACATCCGATATAAATCGTAAGTTGGCTGTAATCCTTCCCATCCACCGTTCTTTTGAGGAAGCACCTCGCTGGTTGGTGCAAAATAAGTTTGTATGTCGTTGCCATTACCGTAACCCACACCTGCGGCCCATTGAAGGGCAAATAATGATTCCGGGCTATCGTTGTTTTGCGACTTGAAAAGGTCATAGTAGCTGGAAAATAACGCCAATCCGCTATTTTTACATACATTGCCCGCATACTTTTTGGCACTGTCAAGCAAAGCCTGGTCGCGCATCCCGCCACTTTTGCCTACACCGGCCATCGTCAAATATGCTTTGCCCAGCATTCCCTGCGCCGACCATGAAGTTACCCGGCCTTTTTCATCTGTTTTGGGAAGATTTTGCGCTGCGTAAGTTAGGTCTCTGGCTATGAATTTATAAACATCCGAAACAATGTTGCGGTTAAGCAGCGGATCTTTTATCAGTTTGGTGTTATCTTCAATAATAGGTACAGCCCCCCAATACACGGCCAAATGATAATAAGCTACGGCACGAATAAATTTCGCCTCTGCTATAGCCGCATTTTTGTCTGCCGGCAGGATGGATGCGGGCGCCTGCTGCTGTATGGCATTAATAACCGTATTACATTGCGCTATAACACTGTACAAGCCAATCCAACCATCTGACACAAGATTATTTTGCCCGGTAATAGTACGTGTATAAAGCTGTACTAAATCGCCATTATATTGGAAACCACCGGTGCCGGCCAATACGTCGCCAAGTGGAATCAAAGCGTTATTACTCCATCGCCACCACTCCGCACCGGCGTATAGGCTTGCCGTAGCCAGCCTTAAATCGGCATTGGTTTTGTAAAAATTGTTAGAGCTGATCTGCGAGTTGGACGGACGGTCAAGGAAACTCTTTTTACATCCGGCAATTGCTGCTGCAAATAGCAGGATGATGATAATTTTGTTAATTGATTTCATAAACATATATTTTAAATCGGTGATCGTTTTATTATTTCAGGGTTATGTTTGCACCAATAGTAAACATTCTTGGCAGCGGATAATTACCGCCGTCCCAACCTGCCTGAAGCGGATTCCATGAGCCAATTTCAGGATCCATGCCCTTATATTTTGTAATTAAAAAGGCATTGGATACAGTAGCATATATCCGAACAGAACGTGCAGATATTTTTGATAAAAGGTTTTCTGGCAACCGATAACCTAATGTGATGTCTTTGCACCGCAGGAATGAACCATCCTCGATAAACAAATTATTAGGACGATTATTACTGTTGGTATTGTCATTTCTCAATCCTACAACGGTTGTTTTTGGGTTGATAACATATACATTGTTAACATCGGATGCAGAGCCATTGGGGTTTACCAGAGCCAACCGTGCATAATTTAATACTGATGTAAAATAGGTAGTATTATTTTGCGAATTGGTTTGCGATACTGCCAATTGATTGAACACTTTGTTGCCATAGCTGCCACTGAAGAAAATATTCAAATCAAAATTTTTGTAAATAAATGTATTATTGATACCATACTGGAATTTGGGGATCGGCGAACCCAAAAAAGTTTCGTCTCTTGAGTCAATAATGCCATCGCCATTCAAATCCTTGAACATGCGGTCGCCGTACCAAATCCCCCCGCCTGCCTGAGAAATTGGATAGGGTTTGCCGCTTTGGTCGACAGGCCGGGCATGGTTTTGAAAATCACTTGGCTTTGAAAAAATTCCATCAAATACATAGCCATAAAATTCGCCAATGGGCTGGCCCACTACCGTTTTTTCAATTACATCGTTATTAAATGACTCGCTTAAGTTAGCCTGACTTCCACCTGAACCTAAATCGAGCACTTTGTTAACATTCCGCGATACGGTAACACTGGTTTTCCAATTAAAATTTTTAGAATTAATATTGGTAGAACTGATTTGGAGGTCAAAACCTTTATTGCTGAGCGAACCGACATTGGCATAAGGTGCTGCCATGGTTCCCGGCGAATAACCCGCGGCAGTACCGGTGTATAACGGAAGCGGTACCTTCAATAAAAGTCCGTGTGTTTCACGGTCATAAACATCAAATGAAAAACTTAAGCGGCCATTCAAAAACGTTCCGTCAATTCCCCCACTGTAATAATCTGTTTTTTCCCACTTTACGAACGGATTTGCCAAATTGCTCTGAAACTGTGCTGTACCTGCCAGGCTATTAGACACCGATGTAAGTTGAGTTATAAAAGTATTGCCCGGTATGCCCTGATTGTTGGTAAGCCCATAGCCAAGCCTCAGCTTCAATTCATTTATACTCTCCACACCTTTCAAAAACGCCTCATTATTAATTTTCCAGGCAAATCCACCTGAATAGGTAGTAACCCAACGATTGTTAGCTGGAAAATTTGAAGAACCATCGTTCCGTACATTGCCGGTTAGCAGATATTTATCATCCCAGGAAAAATTGATACGGCCGAAATAGGATTCCTGTGCAGAGCCTCCATTATAGCCCGAATTATCGCCTGAGTTTGTGGCAGTGGTAGCATCCCCGGCATTAAGTGCCTGTACATTGTTTGATGGGAAATTTCTTCGCGCACCGCCAACATTTTCGAAAGTGCTTGACTGCGCTTCATGCCCTAATAAAGCGTTAACATTAAATCTCCTGAAATTATGGTTATAAGTTAGAAAATTGCGAATTACTGTATAAAAATTTTGGCTGGCGTTTGAGGAGCCGCTGTTAGGGCTGGGAACACCTTTACCAAAAGCATAAGTTGGCGAAAAACTATCTTCTGTATTAAAATCGAAATTACCGGATAGTTCATTGCGCAGCGACAGATCTTTAGTGAATTGTATTTCGGCATATACATTGCCGAATATTTGATTTCTCTTTCTTAGGTTTTTGACTATTTTGGCTAATGCCACCGGGTTGGCAGTAGGTTGCACCCAGCCGCTGGTGTTGGTAACACCACCCCAGGAGCCGTCAGGGTTTGTTACCGCAACATCAGGGGTATTGTTTAACGCGGCGTTAATTACATTATTGGCAGTTGAATTTACATTTTCATCAACATGCGCCAATTGAAGGCTCGTTCCAATTTTTAACCAATTAGTGGTTTTATTATCTAAATTCAGCCGTACCGAGTATCTTTTAAAATCAGATCCAAGGGCTATCCCTTGCTGATTAAAATACGAGGTTGATAGTAAATACTGGGTTCTGGTATCCCCGCCGCTTATAGTAATTGTGTGACTGTTTTCCGGTGCTTTTCGGAACAATTCTTTTTGCCAGTCGGTACCGGTACCTAAATATTGGGGGTTGGCAAATTCGGGCCTCACATCGAAGCCCCAGGCAACAGCCCGGGCGTTAATAAAAGTGGCAAGTTGCTGCAGGTTCACTACCGGGAGCCGCTTTGGTATTTCCTGGTAACCGGCATAGAAATCATAAGCTATCTGTGGCGGCCCAACTTTGCCCCTTTTTGTAGTAATAACAATTACGCCATTGGTTGCCTGCGAACCGTATATGGCTGTTGCCGAGGCATCTTTCAATACATCTATTGATTCTATTTCAGCGGGATTGATGGTATTTAATGGATTGGAACCCTTACCCGGGTCGTTTACCGGAGGAATAATAACACCGTCTATTACATACAACGGCGAGTTAGTGCCGCTTATTGACGACACTCCACGTATTTGAATAGATACGCCGCCACCGGGTTGCCCCGAGATCTGTTGAACCACAACCCCGGCAACTTTCCCCTGCAGGGCCTGGTCAAAAGTAGTTGGTTGCGTTTGGCGCAGGTCGGCCCCCGATATTGAACTTATAGAGCCCGTTACGTCTGGTCTCCGCGCTTTACCATAACCAATAACAACAACTTCGTTTAATTTGCTGGATGTTGAACTCAACTGAACATTTATTACGTCGAGTTTTGCAACCGTTACTTGCTGAGGTGTATAGCCTAAATAAGTAAAGACGAGTATATCGCCTTGCTTTGCTGTTATAACATAACTACCGTCAATAGCTGCCAGGGTGCCGGTTGCTGTCCCTTTAACTTTAATGCTCACTCCTACCATTGGTTCAGAGTTATCGGCGCTTGTTACCTTTCCTGAGATACGGAAGGTTTGCGCGTAGCTTGATAGGCAAAGCAACATGCTGCCTATAAATAACGAAATACCGCATTTCATTCTTCTTTGTAAATTTTTATCCATCTTATAAAGGGATTTAAATGTTTTTTAATAATTGGTTCATTGGTTTTTGGTTAGCGATTTTCTGGATTTAATTTTACTTCATAATTTATTTTGGTTTTAATATTGCAGGTGATAAACACGTGTTCAAAACCAACCCAAAGTCTACTTTACCGGAATTCTTTTGCATACGCTGCCCGAACTGCCATTAAAAACTTTAGCCACAGGTAAAACCTGTTTATTGTCTCAAAAAATAAAGTAGTCGTGTTGGTCTATTATTATAATTGGGGAATAAGGCCCGACAGATATTTAACATATCACATTGAGCCGCTATTCTTAAGAAACGAATCTATGGTTAGTTACAAACGCGGGGGTGGCAGAGTTGAGCAAAAATATAGACCAAATGTTTAAAGGAATTCAACTTGCTATAAATGAGATATTTACACACATATAAACAACAAGCTATACTGTTTAATTGGCTACCTGCGTTTTTTTTGGGGTTTGCGCGTGAAAAGGCTGCCGTTTGTATGTTTTTTCAGGAGCTATAACAAACAAGCCTGAATAACCGAACTCGTGAGGGTGGGGCTAATCGCGAAATAATTAAGTTGTTATTCTTTACTCCCGGTTAAGTTTTTCTTTTGGCGAATTGAACTGTTATACGCTGACGGAAGGATGTTATACTCATCCTTAAATAGTTTTGTAAAATATTTGGGGGTGTTAAAGCCGACTTCGTAGCATATCTGGCTTATGGTCATCTGGCTATTCTCCAACAAATACACCGCTTTTTTTAGTCTTATGGAACGGATAAATTCAACAGGAGATTTACCCGTAAGCATCAAGACTTTATTATACAGCGACCCCCGGCTCATGTTCATCTGGCGGCTTAATTCTTCGACGGACAGATTCTCATTTAATATATTGAGTTCTAAATATTCAACTATACTCCGTAACAGTTTCTCATCCTCATTTTGTAAAGGAGTTTCCTGCAATTGCACATCTATTTGCTTTTTATAAGTCCGTTTATAGGTATCCCGAAGAATAAGTATGTTCTTGATTTTTGAGAGAAGTATCTCGAAATTGAAGGGTTTTGTCATATAATCATTAGCTCCAATTTCCAAACCTTTTAACTGTTCGGTCTCACCAGTTAAGGCTGTTAACAGGACAACGGGGATATGCGATGTGCGCTTATCACCTTTTAGTTTTTTGCAAAGCTCAATACCTGTCATTTCAGGCATACTAATATCACTTACTATAATATCCGGATGTTGGGAAAGCGCCTTTTGCCAGCCATCTCTCCCGTTCGAAGCTTCAATAATAAAAAATATATCCTTTAAATTATCCTTAAGGTAAAAACGAAAATCGTCGTTGTCCTCAATCAGGAGAACCACCGGTTTTTTAGTTGTGTGGTGCTGGATGGGTGTACTTCTATCTTCATTGTAGCTATTGATGTCCGGCTTCTCGTCATCAGCACCATTATTGACCAATCGATCCGTTTCAGGTTGCTGATGTATAACAAGCGGTAGTTTGAACATAAAACAACTGCCATGGTCAGGTTCACTTTCAACCGCTATTTCTCCTCCATGCATCTTCACAAACTCACGTGTAATTGCCAGACCGATGCCGCTTCCCTGGTTAATTATTGACTCAGGAACATCATGTTGAAAAAATCGCTCGAAAATTTTATCTTGTTTTTCAAATGGAATGCCAATACCCGTATCAATCACTCTAATTTCAAGTAAAACGCCATTGTTACCCTGGTTTTCCGATACATTAAGTAACACGCTAACATGACCACCCGCCGGGGTAAATTTAAAGGCGTTCGATATCAGGTTAAATAAAATCCTTTCTATCTTATCATGGTCAAAACTGGTAAACAAGGAATCAACCGTGGTATCGAATATGAAGTCAATCTGTTTTTCATCTGCAATATCTGTAAACGACAAGCTTATCTCTCCGATAAACTTCACAATATCCCCCGGCTTCCTATGCAGCTTTAACTCCTGAACCTCCATCTTACGGAAATCAAGCAACTGATTTACCAGGTTTAACAACCGCCTGGCATTTTTTCCTATCATATTGAGCTGCTGTTTTTGCTCCTGGTCAGCACGGGGAAGCATTTTGTCAACCGGCGCCATAATCAATGACAGCGGCGTTCTAAACTCGTGGCTCACATTCGTCAAAAATTTAATTTTCAGTTGGTCGAGCTCTTGCATCCGCTTAACCTCCTGGCGCTCCTGTTCAAGTAATAATTTCGCTTCTTCTTTTTCCTTTTCAGCCGCAAATCCCCTTCTTATTTTTTGGATTCCCCGCTGTCGGATAAACAACAGAATGCCAATAACAAGTGCCAGGTAAATAATATAAGCAAAGGTCGATTTCCAAAATGGAGGCAGTATTTTGATTCTTAACGAAATATAATCCGGGTTCCACACTCCCTCTGAATTTGAAGCCCGTACTTTAAACACATAGTCGCCCTGGTCCAGGTTAGTATAGTTAGCTTTCCGGGTTCTATTGTCTGCGTTTACCCATCCTTTGTCGAAACCCTCCAGCGTATACTGATGTTGTACTTTACCGGGATTAAGAAAATCAAGAGCGGCAAACTCTATGGAAAATACATTTTCGCTGTGATTGAGTGTAATTTGGCGTGTAACCGATATAGCTTTTGTGAGTACTACGTGGCCATCAACTGCCTCATTAGCTGTTATACTTTTATTGAACAACTGAAAATCAGTAAATATTAATTGAGGTTTATTCGTGTTGGGTTCTAAGCTTGCCGGATCGAACATATTAAACCCATCACCGCCCCCAAATATCAGCTCGCCCTTGCGTGTCTTTAAAGCGGAATTTATATTAAATTCGCGGCCCTGCAGACCGGCCATTTCATCAAAATTTTCGATGTGAAAGTTAAAAGTATTAGCCTTTGGATTTAAAGAGATACGGCTTAAGCCGTTTGAGGAGCTTAACCACATGGCTCCTTTATTATCCTCAAGGGTATTCGATATTGAATTTGCCGGGAGCCCGTTTTTTGTTGTTAGCGAGGTAAAAGTGTTTGTCTTAGGGTTCAGAATGCTTATTCCGCCTGATGTGGCTAACCAAATCAACCCGCGGCTATCTTCGTTAATACTATTTATGGTATTATCGACTAAACTATTTATGCCGCTGCCATTTGAGACGTAATGAATTACTTTTTTCTCGTTTTTTAGTATTACGTCCACACCCAGGTATCCACCTGTCCAAATATTGCCGAACTTATCCTCGAACAGTGCGCCTATCATCGAACACCTGATATCGGTCTGTTTATACGGGTGATAAAATATTTTTTTTGAGCGGTCAAAAATTTGAAGACCTCCAGCAAACGTTCCTATCCACAAGCGGTGCGATGAATCTTCTATGATGCTCCATATCCTGTTGTCAGCAACACTGGTAGTTAATTTATCATCGTGTTTGTAATGGGTAAATGTGGCTCCATCAAAACTATCCAGACCGCCAAAATAAGTGCCTATCCATAATTTTTGCTCATGGTCAATACAAAGGCTAACAATAATATCATTACTCAGGCTATTTGGGTTTGCAGGATCGTATTTATACTGTGTAAACTTGCCGTTTTTTCGGTTAAAGTAAATCAGGCCGCCCCCATTGGTGCCAATCCATAAATTCCCTTGCTGGTCTTCTGCAAATTTATCTACATCGTTAAAACTCAAACTACCGGGATCCGAGGCAAGATGCCTGTAAAGGGGGAACCTGATGATATTTTTATGATAATAACTTATTCCTTTTTTAAAAGTACCCGCCCAAATAATCCCCAGGTTATCCTTATACAGAAACAGGCTGTTTTGCTTTAACGATGTGGGGTCTTCTTCGCGGTTTAGCAGGTAAGCGACGGTGAAATTCTTTTTATCCAATACACAGATGCCTCCGTGGTCGGTGGCAATCCATATCAAGCCGTCATCGGCTTGAATAATATTATTGATGACGTTTGCTTTTAATTTTACCCCAGCTGATTCCTTATCAATGTGTCTGAAAACCCCGGTTGACGGTTTGTAATAAAACACACCTGATTCAACGTATGATTCGTAAAGCCATAAATCATTATCCCGATCAATTGTTAGGGAATAATTTCCGTTTTTATTGTGGGTTGCCTTACTAAAAACATCAGTCTGATAGCTAATTTTATTAAGTCTATTATCAAACATCTCAACTATCCCATCACTATAAACTATCCATGTATTGCCTTTGCCATCAACGGTGATATCCGCGATGGAACTTGAGTATAATGATGGTGTTGAATGAATGCTATGATAATAACGCTTGGTCTGTCCGGTTAAAAAACTGTATCTGTAAATACCGGAGTCCGGGATCAAAAACCAAAAGTCCGCTGAGCCAGACCTCACTATTTTAGAAACAAGGGGATAACCAGGAAGCTTTAAAGACCGAAGCAACGGCTGCATATCACTGTTAAACTGTTCCGTTTCCGGATCATAAAAACAATACCCGCCCCGCGTTGATATCCATAACTTTTTACCGGGACCTTCAAAAATTTTGTAAACAAAATCATCATTAATAGACCTTTTATTACTGGCATCATGCTTAAACACTTTAAAATTATAACCGTCATACCGGTTAAGGCCCGACGCTGTGCCAAACCACATAAAGCCCTGCGAATCTTTAAATATGCTATTTACCTGGTTGTGTGACAGACCGTTGGTGATATCCAGGTGCGAAAACCGGTACTGGCTGCTTTGCCCCAAAGTGCTATTACATGCAAAAATTAGTGCAACCCCAACAAGAAAAAAAAATTTTACGCGCATCGAGTATCATTTGAAAAAAAGCCCAAAGGCAACAGATTAACTTTTTAAGGCGTATACTAAGATAATATAAATGCCGCATATACAGACAATTTGTGAATTAATAAAAACGGATGTTTTTTAATTCATGCCCCGGATTAATAGCTAGTTTATTAACAAATAATGCGCCCCGTATCTCACCCCGGAACGCATCAACCCGTTGTTTATCAAATAAATTAAGGGTTTCATCAACTAAAGACTATCCTTTATTACATTATACGATGCTGCAACTGAACAGCCGGGACATTGCGAAACGCCATTCACCGCAATCTCACTACCATTGCTTTACCGTTGTATTTAACCGTTTCGTCAGCATTAGTCGTTGCGATTGAGCTTGAACCATGTTTGCCGTGGACCATAATAATATTGAAGGTATGCTGCTTTAACATACCAGGAAAATTGCCTTTGGTACCTGATATACTTAGTTCTTTCTGTTTGTCATTCCAGGCAAACGTAAAATTGGCATATTGCCCTTTCTCATAGTTATAATTATCATTCTCGTCTTCATAAAAGGTAAACCGGCCATCAGCACCCGGATAGATCCGCAGTTCAATAACCTTATTGGTTTTTTGGGTAGCATACTCCACTTCGGGGCCCATAGGGACGATGGAACCTGCACGCACGTATATTGGCATTTGGTCTATCGGCGCAGCTGCATTAATTGTTTTGCCGCCGCCGGTCTTTTCACCAGTCCAGAAATCATACCATAGGTCCGATCCGGGTAAATAAACTTTTCTTCCTGCTTTGCCTTTGGCGGTTACCGGGTTAACTAAAAATGCAGGGCCAAACATATACTGGTCAGGTATTTTATAAACGTTGGTGTCATTCCTAAAATCAAATGCCAGAGAACGCATCATGGTGTAATTGTCTGAGGTAACTTTTCCGGCAAGCGAATAGATATAAGGCAACAGGCGATAACGCAATTTGTCGTATTTTAAAAGGATTGCCCGTGTATTTTCGTCCCAGTTCTTTGAAAATATCGCCCGTTCACCATTGCCGTGGATGCGCATAATGGGACAAAATGCACCGAACTGGAACCAGCGGGTAAACAGTTCCCTGAATTCGGGTTTCGACCAATCTGGAATGGTCCAGTTGTACTGGAATCCGCCTATATCCGAGGTCCAGTAAGGAATGCCGGATACACAGGTATTGATGCCTTGCGGTACCTGGCTTTTTAACGCGTCAAACGAGCAGGAAATATCTGATGTCCATATCACCGCAGCATTTCGCTGCTCGCCGGCAAAGGTCTGCCTGAGCAGAAAAAAGCCTCTTTTATTAGGAATATCCCGCCGCCAACCCTGCTAGATGCCGGTAGAATGCTCCAGCGAATAGGTGTTAAAATAATCAATCCCCTTACCAGTCCAAAAGTCGGCTTTCCTGCGTTCGTCCAATAACAGGCCGTTGTCCGGCTCACATTGATCAACCCACCATGCATCCCAACCATATCTTTTAACCAGGCTGTCGCGCGCCATGTCCCAGTATAATTCACGGGCTTTTGGATTGTGTGCATCATAGTAGGTATCAAAGGTATGGCTGACAACATTATCCCAGGTAATACTTGTTAATCCGCCCATTTTTTTCAGGGTATCAAAGTCTTTTGTTCCTTTACCAAATACAGGCCAGATGGATATCATCCCGTGAATATTGGCCTTGTGCAATTCATCCAGCAGGTTTTTGGGGCTGGGATAACGGCTCGGGTTCATTATATGGGAGCCGATCGGGAATGGGTCCCAATAATACCAATCCTGCACGATAACATCTACCGGGATGTGATTATTGCGGTACCCATCCTTTACCGAAAGTATTTCATCCTGGCTCATATACCTGTTCTGTGACTGGAACAAGCCGAATGCCCATTTACCGAACATGGGGGCTTTGCCGGTAGCGGTGCGGTAAAGATTGATGATCTGATCGAAACCGGGGCCATAGAAAAAATAATAATCAGCTTGCCTGCCGCTTTCGGATACATATTTAAATTTGGTATTATTTCCTTCGCCGCCATAAAAATTGGATGCCGAATAGTTGTCCCACATTAAACCATAGCCCCTGGTGGATAGCAATACAGGTACGGCACCTGTCATATATTTTATCGCCATATCCTGGTTTCTGCCTTTATAGTTGATAGAACCCGTGTCGGTAGGGTGCGAACCCAGGCCGAAAAACGCCTCGTCCTTTGGTGAATTGAATTGGGTGCTTATATTGTAGGTGCTTATCCCGGCAATGGTGGCCGGAGTAATGCTTTTATTGTCTTCGGAAGCGATCTCTTTACCGTGAAGGTCTTCATAGCTAACATTGTTAGTGGCCTTGTTTATTATTACTTTCAACTTCGCGGTTATGATGGTAACCCGGTTCTTGTCTTCTGAAACCTTAAACGACGGAAAACTCCATTTTGCGTTTACGATTAGTGAGGGCTTGTTGGCGAAGTCGTTGAAAATAGTATATTTTACTTCGATGATATCGTCCCTGCAAATGGCAACCTTCATAAGGCCTTTATCTAATGTAAATAAAAGCCCGTTAGCCTCTTTTTTATAAGATATAACGGAGGCGTTAGCAGCAGGTATTGTCATAATTAAGAGCAATAGAACGGCTGTCATTATTTTGAACAACGCAGAATTTAACATAACTTTTGTGTTTATCATGAATACAGGGTTATTCCCGGTTTATTTATTTTATTGGCTATATGTCATTTTTCGCAAAGCGAAATGATAAATAATAAAAACAAGCGCTGTTTAAAAGCCAGCATCCCAAACCGTCCCGGTACAGGTAAATTTGAGCTGCTAATATTTTTAATACCGTCTTAGGTTTATTGATTCGGCGATAAAAGTATAGAGGAGGAAAATGGAAGAGGGGGTACAAAAGTCATAAAATAGAGTACGAAATGTTCAATTTGATAAAAATCGTTCTTATTATTTTCAGACTAATTTTTATATGTACCGTTACTCCGTTGTTTTAAGGCATTGCTGTAAGTCCCTTAACTTTGTTCAACTGACTCAAATAATCATCAGCATGTAGCATAAACAAACCTCTAACATCTTACTTAAGTAAGGCACTAGAGATTTTGTGGGATTGTATCTAACTAGATTAATCTACTTCTATTCTGCTCTATATTTTTACAAATCCCCATTGCTGATTTTTGCCGCCGTTATAATCATATTGATCAACCTTAGCGCCATTTCTGAGTGGAGTTGGTGGATCATTTGTTCCTAAAGTAACTTCCAGTGCTTTTCCGCTATTTACATTGATAATCTTATAGTATCCATTGTCGGTTGCCTGAATTAGCCATTTTTGATTATTCCCGCCTGTTCCTGAGTAAGACCAAATATCCACGGTACCGCCGTTAGCGCCATTCCACCCATATACTTCCAAACACTCCGCCGAAGCATGCATAGGCGTTAACAGGTAGCTGCCATTTCCTGTGCTCTGCACTTTAAATTGCTGATTTTGTCCGGCTAAATAATCCCATTGATCTGCCAACGATCCATTAGCATTGCCCCACCCGGCAATCTCTAAAGGCTTAAAGCTGTACCTGTTGATAATTTGGTAAACAGAACCAACCTGAATTCCAGGGGAGGAAGCAGTTTGCGTTCCTTGTATAAGGGCCGCTAACTGTTTTTGATCTTGTATAGCGTAAGTCGACCTGTTAATGATCGAACCGGTGTCCCACAGAAAAGGAAGCATCCCGTTTGCCAATGCCTGGTGCATATTGTAATTATACCAATACGCCCTTGAAGCAACGTTGTAATTTAAATAATCTCCTGTAAGATTCTGACCCTGTACTGAAAATTCGCCCATTACCACCGGGATGCCATTGTTAACAAACTTTGTTTTCATCATTTGAAAATAGCTGCTAAGGGTCGATTCCTCGCCCCAGGTAGGATTGTGCGCAACATCGAAAGTGGTATGATATCCCGAGCCCCAATAATAAAACACATTGCCCCAAGATTGGTCCGAGCCCATCAAACAGAAGTTGTAGGGAGTGTAGTTATGGACTTCCACCATCAAACGATTGGATGCCGGATCTGTGGGCATCGTGTTCATCAGGTTGTTTGTCGCTACAATATCAGCTCCGTTGGGGCCCTGGATAACCAAAGTTCTGTAACTATTGTGGCCGCCGGTTGACCTCACCGCGTTGATAAAAGTTTGATGATAAGAAAGCAGAACGCTCATTGCGGCGGCAGTGGTTCCACCGGGTTCGTTCGTGCTGGCAAAAAGCAGGTGTTCGTCAAAACCACGCATTTGCGTTGCAATTTGCTCCCAAAGTGCCTTTTGTTTGGCATTAGTTGCAGCCTGCGCGGTGACCGTATCATTGCTTTGCAACCATCCGTTGTCCCAATGTATATTTAATATCACATACATACCATCATTAACGCAGTATTGCACAACCTGCTGCACACGGGCGAGCCAGGCCGGGTCTATTTGTTCAGTTGTTCTGTTTGATATATGTGACCAATCCCAATTACAAGGAATCCGTATTGCGTTAAAACCGCTTTGTTTTACCTTGTCAATTAGTGCCTGGGTAATCATGGGGTTTCCCCATCCGGTTTCGCTGCCGGGGGCTTCCATTGTGTTGCCTATATTATATCCTAGTGTTATTCTTGAAGCGATCTGAACCGCCGTACTGGCTACCCCTGTCTGATCTGGCGGAAGCGGCGAAGTGTTATACCCCGGGTACGAATCCAATGAACTAGTAATCGTTTTTGACATAAGCGGTTTAATACGCGGAGTAACAGTCATTTGCTTCGTACATCTGGTCAGCGCCAGGATGGCAAGAATGCACAATAGATAATTTAAAGTCTTCTTCATAAAAAATGGTTAAGATGCGACATACAATTTGCCGCTATTAATAATTGGTTAATTGCAAGTAAGGGTATCAGATAATCAGGCTCATTAAGGATGGATAGCTCGTTATCATTTATTTTATATATTGGTTAAATTTTATTTGCGCAAGGCGAAAGGATAATTAATAAAAACACGGGCACTTAAATGCAGCCATTGGAACAACAGCAAATTTTAGCGGCAATATTTTTTAAGTGGTACCAGGTTTATTAATCTGGTGGTAAAATTATAGAGGTTAAAATTGAATGGACGGGTACAAAAGTCAAAAAATAGAGTGCGGGATGTTCAAATTGATGGAAAAAGTATCACGCCTGCGTATTTCGAAGGGTTTGATCATGACATCTGTGCATACACGTTTAATTTAATTGTTTACAGCAAAGTGGAAAAACATTTAAATGATCAGATACGAAGCCGGGGCAATTGGTTCGGAATGACATGATCGATGGGTTGTTCGTCTTCTAAAGTCACTTTGGGCCTCAAACAAACTGTTTCCTTATCGTACCAACGGTAATTATAAGATTGGGGAAAGCATAGTAACCAGCATGGTATAGATCAGCGGGATAGCCATGATACTTACAAAAAGGCCGGACAATATCGCCAGGCCGCCGAACACTTCAATTAACGAGCTAAGCCAGGCCGTAAGGTGAGGGAACCGTACCATTAACCGGGTAAGGAATTTTTCAAAACCGGCCAGGCTCCCTTTGCGGTAATCTATGCACTTTGAATTTATCCGTGTTTGACAAATGTTGTCTTTTTATGGTAAAAAATGTGTTACCGAATTATTCAGCAAAGCTAATTTTACTCCCATATAGCACTTGCAATTCATCCATTGTCCGCTAGTATAATAAACCAGTAAAGCCGACCCGTTAGCTCTTTTAAATTTCGATTTAAGTTAAACCCTTGATGGACTTGCGCACAATGTTTTGTTGCATGCCGGAAAGCATAAGCAGGTTAGGTTCTACAATCGATTGCAGATCCTTTAAATACATATTTATGAGAGAATAAATCAAATGTTTTTGTTTTGCCGGCCACAGTTTGCGGCCCGTATTAAACTACATCGGTGCGTATTCCAACTGCGTAGCAGCATTTAATTGAATCGACGCTCAGTTACCTACCACCGGTCGAACAGCCAATTTAATTTTCACCAATTTTCAATTAACAAACCAATTATGAAAAAAAAATATTTACTAAGCACTTTCATGAGAATGACGGTTATAATGGTAATTATATGTATTACTATTATAAACTCCGCATTTGCGGCTAATGGCTCTGCTCATTTGCGGCATTTAAATCCTGATGTAGCAAAATCAGATGTAAACAAGGTTATAACAGGCAAAGTAACCGACGAGGATGGTTTAGCGCTGCCCGGTGTAACGGTTACGTTAAAAGGCACAACTACTGCAGTCGCAACCGACAATACCGGCGCGTTTCACATCGAGGTACCTAATGACCAGGCAGTACTTGTTTTTAGCTTTGTAGGCTATGCTTCAAAAGATGTAGCTGTATCGGGTAATTCAGTAATCAACGTAACGTTAAGGAATAATACCAAATCACTAAATGAGGTAGTGGTAGTAGGTTACGGAACGCAAAAGCGTGCCAATGTAACCGGCGCTGTTTCGTCAGTAAGCGGCAAAACGTTAACAGACCTCCCTGTATCCGGTGTCGATCAGGCTTTACAAGGCCGGGTAGCTGGTTTAAGTGTTACCAACAATGGTTCTCCCGGCAGTGCGCCTGTAGTTCAAATCCGCGGTGTAAGTTCGATAGGTTATGGAGGTGATCCTCTGTACATTATTGATGGTGTCGCCGGATCTATCGGAGGCTTGGACGCCCAGGACATACAATCCGTTGATGTACTTAAGGACGCAAGCTCGGCAGCCATCTACGGCTCCCGGGGAACCAACGGCGTTATCCTGATTACCACCAGGAAGGGGTCAAGAAATAATAAGGCTCAGGTAAGCATCAGTTCTTACGGAGGCATACAGGAAGTTACCAAGCGTTATGATCTCCTTAATACAAATCAATACCTTCAGTATGAGCGGGCATTAGATGGAGCTGCAGGAATTGGGCTACCGCCACGTTTACAACCTGCGAATTTTAACCTGCCTATTTACGCCGGGGCTACGCAAACTTTTGCTCAAACTAATACCGACTGGCAAAGCGCATATTTCCAAAAAGGGCCTATACAGCAGCATGATATTACCATAAGCGGCGGAAATGATGTTTCCCGTTTCTTTACATCCGGCGGTTATTTTGATCAGGATGGCATCACAGTTGGAACGTTTTATACCCGGAAAAACTTTCGTATGAATTCCGATCACAATGTAAACAAGTTCGTTACTATCGGCGAAACGTTCAATGTTTCTTCTACCCGCCAACGTTTTGGCATTCCCCCGGGCAACAGGACACCTCTTACCAATGTGATAAGGATGCAGCCATATATACCTGTTCACAATCCAAATAATCCGGGTGGTTATTTCGGTCCTCAAAACAGTTTCGATGGCGCCGACCCGGTTAACCCTGTTGAACAGGCGTTAATTAATGACAACCGTAATTACGGCTTCGGAATACATGGTAACCTTTTTTTAACAGTAAAGCTTACCCCATGGCTGAAGTTTAATTCTACTTACGGCATCGATTACGGAACAAACAGGCAAGAACAGTATACGCCCATATACAATGACGGCGGCACGTCAAGCAGCCCGCTTGCTTCTATAACCGAAAATACCAATAGCGGAACAACTACGCTATATACAGAGCAATTAACCTTCGACAAGACATTCGCCACCAAACATCACGTTTCGGCTGTGGCAGTTTACGAAGCTCAAACCAACCGGAGTGATAACCAAAACTCCTTTGGTAACCAAAATAATAACACCATAAAAACCCTGCAGAACGCCACTAACACAACTACTAATTATACTTATGGTACTAATGTATTGACATCATATGTTGGGCGTGTAGGTTATGATTATGAGGGGAAATACCTGCTTTCCGGTTCAATACGCCAGGATGGCCTGTCGGTTTGGGCACCGGGGCACAAATATGAATGGTTCCCTGCAGCTTCAGTGGGCTGGAAGGTTGACCAGGAAGATTTCATGAAAGGTATCACTTCAATCAGCGAATTGAAGCTGCGGGCCGGTTATGGTCGTACCGGTATAAACGGAACTGTATTGGGTAATTATCCATACGTATCGAATGTTTCAGCGGGCGGAACAACCTATCCGTTTAACAATTTGGCAACCGGCGTTAACCAGGGTAACGGTTCTTATTACGGTGGGCTAAGTAATTCTCAGCTTCATTGGGAAATAACCAATTCAACGAATATTGGTGTTGACCTGGGCTTATTCCAAGACACGTTTACTTTATCGGCCGAGGTTTATGACAGAAAAACCGATAACCTGATCTTAAGTGTACCAATCCCACCGAGCTTTGGTGTTGGCGGGCCTATAGCAAATGTTGGTTCAATGGACAATAAGGGCATTGAACTTACCGCAGCTTATCATAAAAAAACCGGTGACTTTAAATATGATATCACCGGTGTGTTTAGTTTAGACAGGAATAAAGTTACCTCATTAACTGGAAGTGCGAATGGTTCTATATCGGCCGGTCAGGATGCTGACTTTGGAAACGGCGTGATTACTAATACTGTACCCGGCCAATCTATCCAGTATTTTTATGGGTATGTAGTTGAAGGTATATTTCAAAGTGCAGCTGATGTAAGCGGCCATGCCACCCAAACCAATGCGGCACCAGGCGACATTAAATTTAAGGACCAGGATCATAATGGCGTTATTGATGCTAATGACCGGGTTAACCTGGGCAGTTACCTTCCTAAATTTTCATATTCGTTAAATTATTCCGCCAGTTACAAGAATTTCGATCTGACTGCATTTTTCCAGGGAGTGTATGGCAATAAAATATTTAATGCCGAAAAAGTAATACTTGAAGGTATGGCAAGGTTGTTTAATTCAGATGTTAACGTTTTAAATGCCTGGACTCCGTCAAATACTAACACTAATATTCCGAGAGCAATCTCTGGCGACCCTAACAGTAATTTAAGGGTTTCGTCACGCTGGATTGAAAGCGGTTCATATCTTCGCTTAAAAAATCTGCAGATAGGATACAGCTTACCAATAGGGTGGCTTAAGAATGCTACCGATAATAACGTAAGCAAAGTTAGGATCTACCTGTCGGGAGCAAACATATTCACTGTTACCAAATATACTGGGCTGGATCCTGAGGTCGGCTCTAAAAATGGAACGCTTACAAATGGTATTGACTATGGGCAATACCCTCAACCAAGGACGCTTCTGGTAGGTTTACAGGCAACATTTTAATAATCATAAAAATTGTATATTATGAAACACCGAAAAATTTATTTATTATCCGCCACTATCATACTAATGATAACGGTGATCGTATTCTCTTGTAAAAAATCAGCGTTGGATACATCTGATCCCAACAACCTGACTACCGGTAACTATTATAAAACAGCAGCACAGTTAAAGTCGGCGGTTAACGCTGCCTACGCAGCTATGCACCAGAACAATCTGGTGTCTCGTGAGTGGTATTACTTACATGACACCCGCAGCGATGAGGTTTTCCCCGGCGGTGGTCAATTGGAAGTACCACGCAGGCAGTTGTATGAAAACACCGACGACCCTACAAATTCGGTTACGAACTCAGTATGGAACGGCTGGTACACAGTAATATTCCGCGCCAACGTGGTAACCGACAATGCGCCAAACGTTACCGACAATGTGGCGGACAAGAATGAAACAGTTGGCGAGGCGAAGTTTTTACGTGGCTGGGCTTATTTTGACCTGGTTAGCATGTGGGGCGGTGTGCCTTTGTTAACAGCAGTAGCGAAAAGTCCGGCCGCATTTCAGCCCCGTGCATCTGTTGCTTCAGTTTATACGCAGATTATTCAGGATTTGACCGATGCCGCCGCCGTATTACCCGGGAAAACAGGGACTGATAAAGGAAGGGCCACAGCCGCCGCTGCCAATGCGATGTTAGGCAGGGTGTTAATGCAAAAAGGGGATTATGCGGGTGCTAAAGCTGCCTTTTTAAAAATCCCGACCACAGGTCCTGACGGATACTCTTTAACAAACCGTTATTTGGATAATTTTGAGTTAGCGACAGAGTTTAACCAGGAATCAATTTTTGAAGTTGTATTTGTGGACAAAGGTGACAATAGCTATAACTGGGGCGGCGAAAGCGCGACTGAATCTCAAACAACGGTGAGAAATCAGGAATATTGCCCTGTTGCCTGGAGGAACCTTATCCCTTCGGACAAATACTTAAATGAATTTGAAAGTACAGCTACTGGTGCTGTAAAAACGGACCCGCGCTTTTCATATAGCGTTTATCAAAGCGGAGATAAGTATAATAACGGGCTAAGTGTTTTAACGGATGGTGATCAAAACGGAAATTCTTCTATTCTTCACGGTGAGACTAAAAAAATAAGCTGGCGCAAATTTATGCTTATTTATCAGGAAAGTGCAGGTACGGCTGGATTCCACCCTGGCGGTAACAACCAGCGTATTATACGGTATTCGGAGATTTTAATTAACCTTGCCGAATGTGCTAATGAGCTGGGTGACATTCCCGGAGCTGTAGCCTATCTGAATATGGTACGAGCAAGGCCCGATGTTGCAATGCCGCCATATCCAACAACACAATTTCCTGTTGCTGCAAAAGGGGATGTGGTTAAGGCAATAATGCACGAGAAAATGGTAGAATTGGGCGATGAACAGGTACGTAATATCGACATTTTAAGATGGCGTAAAAAGGGATATTTCTCTACTGAGCCGATTGATAAGTTTCACGCTGGCAGAGATGAGCTACTGCCTATACCACAGGCTGAACTTGACAATAATCCGCTACTTAAAGGGCAGCAAAATCCTGGTTATTAATTTATTTGTACTAATTTTAAAAACAGGCGGCCAATAAGCCGCCTGTTTTTTCTTTAATCTCCTGTCGAATTATGAAGAGGCTCTTTATTGGTTTTACTATAGCAATACTAATGTCTTCGTGTAAAAAACATACGCTATTTGAGCAAATATCATCATCCGGTTCCGGCATCACGTTTAATAACCTGATTACCGAAAACGATTCAATTAATCCTATCGATAATGCGACTGTATACAATGGCGGAGGTGTTGGCATAGGAGATTTTAATAACGACGGCTTGCCGGATGTTTATTTTACCGGCAACATGGTACCAAATAAGTTATACCTCAACAGAGGGAACTTTAGGTTTGAGGATGTTACCGCCGCGGCAGGAGTAGATGGCAAGGGGCGTTGGGGAAAGGGCGTTTCTATTATCGACATTAATAATGATGGGTTACCTGATATATATGTATGTAATTCGTTTGCAAATGATCCAAAAAAGAGGCAAAACCTACTGTATATCAACCAGGGGGGTAATAAGGCCGGTGTCCCTGTATTTAAGGAGGAGGCAAAGGAATATGGCCTTGATATTCAGTTATTTTCTACAATGGCCAGTTTTTTTGACTATGATAATGACGGCGACCTTGATATGTATTTGACCGTAAATGAGCCGAACCCTGCCGAATTCCCCAATCAGTTCAGGCCTATTGATACCGCCGGCAACGGCAGAAGCATGGGACGATTGTACCGGAACGACTGGAACCCGAAACTTAAACATCCTGTGTTTAAAGATGTTTCAGCGGCAGCGGGGATCAAAATAGAAGGATACGGACACGCTGCAACCATTGCCGATATTAATCTTGATGGCTGGAAGGACATCTATGTTACAAACGACTTCCTTTCGAATAATATATTATACATCAATAATCATGATGGCACTTTTACTAACAAATCAAAAGAGTATTTTAAGCATACCTCGTTTAATGCCATGGGGCAAGATATAGAGGATATAAACAACGATGGACTGGCCGACATTTTTGAATTAGACATGAGCCCGGCTGATAATTTCCGAAAAAAAATGATGTCGGGGCCAAGCAGCTATAATACTATTCAGAATTTCGACCACTACGGTTATCAATATCAATATGTGCGAAATACACTTCAGTTAAATCAAGGTCCTTCTATTGGAGAAAACAACCAGGTCGGTCACCCTGCGTTTAGCGAAATTGGCTTTTTAAGCGGTGTAGCGCAAACAGACTGGAGCTGGACCCCGATGGTTACCGATTTTGACAACGATGGCTACCGCGATATTATAGTTACTAATGGTTATCCCCGCGATGTTACCGATCATGATTTTATTACCTACAGATCTAATGCATTTTTAATGGCTACAAAAAAGGAGATCCTCAGCCAGATCCCGTCTGTCAAAATTCACAACTACGCTTTTCGTAATGAGGGCGGTGTGCAATTTAGTGACGTGAGCCAGAATTGGGGCTTGGGTATTCCTTCCTTTTCGAATGGGGCAGTATATGCCGACCTAAATAATGACGGCGCAATGGACCTTGTGATTAATAATATTAATGATGAAGCGCTGATTTATAAAAACACCGCTGCGGAGGATAAAAAAAATGTGCAGCATTATCTCAACGTAGCGTTTAAAGGTCCAGATAAGAACCGAGAAGGAATCGGGGCTTTTGTCGATATCTATTATCAGCACGGGTTGCATCAGGTATATGAAAACAATCCTTACAGGGGCTACCTCTCCAGCATCCAGCCTATGGCACATTTTGGATTAGGTAAATGCAAAACCATCGATTCGGTGGTTGTTAAATGGCCGAACAAATATCGCCAAACATTTTTAAACGTAAATACAGATCAAACGTTGTCCGCAAACGTTAATAATGCACGTCAAACATATACCTGGGTAAATCCAGCACAAATAAAAACTCCGCTATTTACAAATATCACAAGCAAAAGCGCAGTAAAGTACATTCATCGCGACACAGATTATGCAGACTTTAATATTCAAAAGCTTTTGCCGCATAAGCTTTCAGAATACAATCCTGCGCTGTCTGTTGGCGATATCAACGGCGATGGTTTAGATGATATAGTTGTCGGTGGGAATTTTACTGAACCGGCACAGGTTTTTTTCCAACAAAGGGACGGCACATTTATGCAAAGGGGCCTTTTAGAGGAAAAGAAATACGACCACCCCTACCTTGACGGAGGAATTCTGATCTTTGATTCGAATGGCGATAAATTTCCGGATGTATTAATTACCGGCAGCGGTTACAAAACGCCGGCAAATGATCCGGCATACCAGGACCGCTTGTATATTAATGATGGCAAAGGCCATTTTACACTTGCAAAGGATGCGTTACCTGTATGTTTTAAAAGTAAGTTATGTGTAAGGGCATTCGATTATAATAATGATGGCAAATTAGATCTGTTTATCTCCGGGAGAGTTGAGCCATGGAGATATCCTGAACCCGTAAATAGTTATATATTAAGAAACGACACAAAGAACGGCAAGGTAAAGTTTACGGATGTAACCAATGAAGTTGCACCCGACCTGAAAAAAATCGGATTGGTATGCGATGCCATTTTTAGCGACTTTGACAACGATGGTAAAACAGACCTGGTATTAGCGGGAGAATGGATGCCGCTAACTTTCTTAAAAAATATAAATGGAAGGTTTGTAAACGTTACACCAAAAAGTGGCGTCAGCAACAAAACCGGGTGGTGGAACTCAATAGTGGCGGGTGATTTCAGGCATACAGGCAGAATGGATTATATAGTTGGAAATGCTGGATTAAACTCTCTGTACCAGGCCAGTGAGGAATTTCCGGTGTTTATAACAGCAAATGATTTCGACAAAAGAGACAGGTTTGATGCATTTCCATCATTGTTTCTCCCAGGCAAAGACGGCATAAAACGGGAATATCCTGCAAATGTAAGGGAGGACGCCTTTAAGCAGATGATAAGTTTACGCGTAAAATTCACTAATTATCATTCATATGCCGAAGCTACTATGCAGGATGTGCTGAGTGCCGATCAAATGAAAAATGCGTTGCGGCTTAAAGCCACCGAATTGAGATCATGCTATTTCAGGAATGATGGCGAAGGCAAATTCACAGCAATTCCCTTGCCTCCCGAGGCGCAGGTTTCAGCATTAAATGGAATGGTGGCCGACGATTTTGACGGGGACGGCAATCTCGATCTATTGATCAATGGAAATGATTTTGGCACCGATGTTTCCATTGGAAGATATGATGCCTTAAATGGCTTATTATTAAAAGGTGACGGCAAGGGCGGGTTTACCCCTTTATCAATTGCAAGGAGCGGCATCTACTTACCCGGAAACGGGAAGGCGCTTGTAAAATTAAAAGGCGCCGCGAATAACTACCTGCTTGCGGCCAGCGAACACGCAGGGCCTCTCCGCATTTTTCGATTAAATGCTAATGTTTCCGTATTACAAATAGGCGATACAGATCAAAGCGCTGTTATCACTTGCAAAGATGGCAGCCGCACCAAACAGGAGTTCTACTATGGAAGTTCGTTTCTTTCCCAATCCTCCAGGTTTATCCTCATCAATGATAAGGTAGCACAGGTATCAATAAAAAATTGTTCAGGGAAAACGAGGGTTGTTAAATTTTAGCTCGGATATCTTTAGTAGTTTAATTATTGAATAGCTGTCCTAAAAAAGCGTTCTTCTATCGGTGCTGATCAAAATAGTCATGCCGGACTGCATGACTATTTTGATTTTGCTGTTGCGTAAGCCGGTGTAAGATTTTATAGATGGTTTGTTAACTATTTTTTGCGCATAGGTCAAATAGCGGTTTTTTTTCTGGATACATAGGGCCCTTTGCTCAAATATATCCTTACCTCTTTACCGTCATATCAGCCATCGGCATTGACATCGCCGGCGTCCTGGTGTTAAATTTTAGAGTCTTCAAATTAAGTGGCATTACCTTGCCATCCTCCGTTATTTCCAGGAACTGCCCCGGCTTTATCTTACTGAGATGCTGCACCATTCCGCTCCCCGCCCATCGGATCTCGATATCATCGATGATATTGGCCTTTCCTACCCCTATCTCTTGTCTGAGCGGAGACGAACCAAAGCTTCCGCCAGAGTTTACATCCTTAAACACACTTCTCTGTAAGCCATTTTCTGTAAAGGTGATTTTGATTCGTGAGCCGATGGCAGACCTATTTGACTTTGTACCCACCAGTTTTAGACCTATCCAATTATTATTATTTTGGCCCGGGTTTAGATATAATGCACTCGGATAAGCATCGCCTATGTACGCCCCGCCCATTTCGATAAAGATATCCTGCAGTCCATTATTTCTGAAATCGGCAAACGATACACCATGCCCCTTCTGCAAATTGCCTGTACGTGACGAATTGGTTACATCAGCAAAGTTTTTGCCTCCTATATTCCGGAAAAGCTTATTTGGGATAAGCGACCCAAAATCCGGATTGCCGGTTCCAAAATAAATATCAGGATAGCCGTCATTATCGATATCACCAAAATTGCCCCCCATGCTAAACACTACCCTGTCCAGCCCGACGTTATGGGTTACATTGGTAAATGTACCGTCGCGGTTGTTTCTAAAAAGAAAAATATTACCATTATCGGGTACAGGAGTACCCAACGCCTCTAACGCAGCGTAATAACCCAGGGTGTTGCTAAAATTATAACTACTAACCAAAATATCGGGCCATCCATCATTATCGTAATCAAAAAACCAGGTAGTAAATGTGTTTTGCTTTATGTTGATGCCAGCTTTGCCGGTAACATCTTCAAATTCTACATTTTTGCCGCCTTTGCACTTGTTTTTTAGTAAATATTTCCTCCCGCTCATCGTCGAGACAAAAATGTCGGGCCAACCATCGTTGTTATAATCTGCCGCTGTTACGCCTTTCACAAAATCGTTGATCTGGCAATGTGCGTTTTGGCTCATTTCGGTAAAGGTTCCATCATGGTTATTGATATAAAGTGCAGATGGATGATTATTGTCAGGGCCTGTTCCGTATTGGCTTTCCATCCCGATAAAAACATCAAGCCAGCCATCGTTGTTAAAATCGGCCCACACGGCAGTTTGTGTAGGGTGCATAAACTTCAAACCGGCCGCAAAGGTTACATCGGTAAACGTACCGTTGCCATTGTTTTTAAGTAATGAACTTGGCTGGTTGCCAAAACCATCCCTAAGCCAGCCTCCACGCATTATAAAAATATCAGGGTGTCCATCGTTGTTATAATCGGTTTGCTCAATATTCAATCCTCCCACCACATCTTGCAGGCCACTTTGAGCGGTTCGGTCGCTGAAAGTGCCGTCTCCGTTATTATGAAAATAATGCATGTGATCCTGTAGATCCATCCCTGATGTAATGATGTCTAAATAGCCGTCACTGTCAAAGTCATCGACGATGGAGCCACCGGCCCTGCTGTTCAAATTAATGCCAACGCTTGCTGCTACGTCTGTGAACGCCTTCACTTTATACGGCCCATCGTCAGCATTTAAATTGGGGATAAGATATTGAGTAGGGACTTCCGCCGGATAACGCCCTAATGTCATATAAGCAATGTTTAACAACCATCGGGATTGGACATCGTGGGAGTTGTTCTTCAAAATATTCTCCAGCTTTTCAATTGCCTGCCGCGATCCTGTTTGCACTTGATGTACACCCGCTCCCCGGATTGGGAATATGCAAGATGAACCATTATGATTGAACATGCAATTAGCACGTTCCCCTAAACGCATGTAGGCGATGGCCTGGTCAGTCGCTATGTCTACAGGGCTCATGTAATGAGGGATCTTTGAAATTTTCTCGTATATATCAACAGCCTGTTGTTCATGGCCTTCCTGCAATTCAAACAATGCCTTTTTTGATAGTAATTGAACGTCGTAGTTTGGCGAATCTGCCTTTAATGTGGAATCACTGGACGCCAGCCGGGCATCAGAACTAAAGACATTTTTCGGGTTATAATTTCGTTTTTTAAGATGCTGCAACAGTTCGGCCATGTTAGCTGGGGAATGTGGTTTGCAGGAGATCACCAAACCGTAAATACCTGTTATAAATAACATCGTAAATATTCTATATCTCAACAACATGATAACTGGTTTAAAATTGGATGCAGATGCTTAACTAAGCAAATTTAAATGAGCCCGAAATCTTAAAACACAACATTTGTGTATATTAATATAACATATGAACAAAGCAATTGAACATATGAGTTATATCTATACACAAACGTGTATAGCAGAGATATTAATCCGGCTTATCTTCGCCAACAGGTAAAACTTCAAAGACCTAAGGATGTCAATCAATACTAAATAAACCAAATAATGAAGAAAACTATTTCAAAGATCGCGATTTTGACCCTGGCGTCGACACTCGTGTTCAATTCCTTGAGTGCGCAGAAAAACACCAACAAAATTAAGTTCCTTAATCAACCCTTAATTAAAACCATTTATACAGCCGATCCATCCGCACACGTGTTCAATGGGAAAATTTACATTTATCCATCCCATGATATTGACGCAGGCGTACCCGAAAATGATAATGGCGATCATTTTGCAATGCGTGATTATCACATATTGTCGCTTGATCGCATTGGTGGAAAAGTTACCGACCACGGCGTTGCGCTCGATATTAACAACATTCCATGGGTTGGCAAACAGTTATGGGCGCCTGATGCTGCCTTCAAAAATGGCACCTACTTCCTGTATTTTCCGGCAAAAAATAAAGAAGGCGTTTTTCAAATAGGATGCGCAACATCTAATAAACCTGAAGGGCCATTTAAAGCGAATCCATATCCTATCAAGGGTAGTTACAGTATTGATCCTGCTGTATTTGTTGATGATGACGGAAGCGCCTATATGTATTTTGGAGGTATTTGGGGCGGTCAGCTTCAACGCTGGCAGACAGGAAAATACGAAGCCAACGGTTCAAAAACTGATCTTCATAACGACAAGGCAGCCGCCATAAGTTGCCGCGTAGCTAAGCTTGATAAAAGCATGATGGAATTTGATGGAAAAATACACAATGCCCTCATAGTTGATAGCGCCGGGCATGAGTTGTTGGGTAGCGACCATGACCGCCGTTTTTTTGAAGGTTCATGGATGCATAAATATAAGGGGAAATATTACCTAACCTACTCTACCGGCGATACGCATTTTCTGGCTTATGCTATCGGCACGAGCCCTATGGGGCCTTTTGTTTACGCCGGTCACTTTATGCAACCCGTGCAAGGGTGGACAACGCATCACTCTATTATTAAGTTTAATAATAAGTGGTATATATTCTATCACGATACTGAACTCTCGGGCAAAACAAATTTGAGGAATGTTAAGGTTACTGAGTTGCATCACCTTGATAATGGTAAGATAGAAATGATCAATACTTATACAAACGCGGGCAAATAATCAGGTTAAAAACAAACATGCAGCAGTCGCATAAAAAGTTTACGGCCGCTGCACGTTTAATTTTCGATCAACTAAGGGATTAGCTCTTCAGCTGTTTTAATTTATCAGCTTTTCTATAACATAAGTTTTACCAGGCGTTGTTGGCATATCGTAAACCCATGTTTTAATGAGGCTGGGGGTAATGCTTTCATTACTGGGTTTTACTATCGGCGTTTTTAAATCCATCACCTGGTAAAAACGGTTCTTGTTACTTCCATTTGCTACCGCTAACAATTTGTTATTCATTTGCTGATTAAAACGCAGCCGGCAGTTCCCGCCAAGCGAGGAATGTATAACCAGCTTTATAATTTTGTGGTTGGCCCACTTCATATCAATTTTAAAGCCCCCTCTGGCCATCAACCCCGAGGCGCTGCCATCCTTCCAATCATCGGGCAATGCCGGCAGCAAGTAAATTGCGCCGTCGTGACTTTGTAAGAGCATTTCTGCTATTCCTGAAGTGCAGCCAAAATTACCATCGATTTGAAAGGGTGGATGGGCATCAAATAAATTGGGATAAGTGCCACCGGAATTTCCGGTTACAGGTTTTATTTGATCTTTAATAAGCTTGTGGGCATGGTTACCGTCCAATAACCGCGCCCATAAATTGATTTTCCATGCCATTGACCAACCGGTTGAGACATCACCACGATAAATAAGTGAGTTTTTTACAGCGGCGAAAAGTTGTGGTTGCGTGAAAGGAGATATTTGGTTACCTGGAAACAAGCCGTATAGGTGGGAAACATGCCGATGATGATCGTCGGTGCGGTCAAAATCTTCCAGCCACTCTTGTAACTGGCCATGTTTGCCAATTTGCATAGGAGGCAATTGGCTTCGGTAAGCAGCCAGGCTGTCTGCGAAAACTTTATCCACATGCAGTTCTGCAGCGGCCCTGATCACATCTGTAAACAAACCAAAAACTAATTGGTTATCCATGGTAGCTCCTGCAGTTACAGATACCTGGTTTTTGCCATCGATATATTCGTGTTCAGGCGATATCGAGGGTGATACCACTAACCAACCATGTTCGGGTTCTTTTTGTAGAGCATCAATGTAATATTCAGCAGCCCCCTTCATAATTGGATAATATTCTTTCAGGAATGTCTTATCGCCCGAATACAAATAATGTTCCCAAATATGTTGGCTTAGCCATGCGTTCGATGTTGGCCACAATCCCCAAAAGGCACCATCTACTATACCTGTTATGCGCCAGATGTCGGTGTTATGATGCAGCATCCACCCGCGTGTTCCATACATTATTTTCGCAGTTGGGGCGCCAGTAACCGACAAATCCTTTATCATCTGAAAAAGTGGCGTGCTTAATTCTGGCAACTGCGTTACTTCGCTCGGCCAATAATTCATTTCGGTGTTGATGTTAATGGTGTACTTGCTGTCCCAGGGGCCTTTTACCTCGCCATTCCAAATACCTTGTAAATTGGCTGGTTGCGAGCCTGGTTGAGACGAAGAAATTAACAGATAACGCCCGTATTGAAAATATAATTCTGCCAACTGGGTGTCATTATTATTAGCGAAATTTTTAATGCGGATGTCTGTAGGGTGGCTTGCTGAACTATCAATATGCAGATTGAGTTTCACCCTATCGAAATATGAACGATAAAATCTGATATGGTTGTTTATCAAAACATTAAAATCATACCGATATGCCTTATGCAGAATATCTTCGGCCCGGTTCATTGAATTTGCCGAAACATCACGGTAATTAACAAAATTGGTGGCTATCGAAAGATATATTACCGCCGTATCGGCATTTGCGATAGTTATGCCCGAAGTATCCGTAACACAAGTTCCCCGGAAGTTTTTAACTCTTGTGAGCACAGTATATTTAATCTGTCCTTTTTGGCCTTCGTGATCGCTGCCCTGGCCCGATAAAACCAGCGTTTCTTTTCCGTTTACGCCAACCGAAGATTTTAATGGGCTTTGAAGTTTTACCTTGCAACTAATCATGCCGGGCTTATTGGCCGTTAACCTGACCATTAACACATTGTTGCCAAAAGCTGTAAAATATTCCCGCTTATAGTTAACACCGTTTAAAGTGTATTTTACAACAGCAGTAGCATTCGCTATATCCAAATCACGATAATAGTTAGTAACGCTATCTGCTCCGGGAAACTTAATGTATAAATTACCGGCAAGTTGGTACGGCATGCCACTGTTGCCTTTTGGCCCAAGTTTGTTGTTGGCTAATTCTTGCGCTTCGGCATATTTTTTCCCGGCAAGCAACGCCCTTACCTGGCTGATGTAAGGCCTTGCATTTGAATCGATGGTGTTATTCGGCCCACCTCCCCATATCGTTGATTCATTTAGCTGGATGCGTTCGTTCTGTACATTGCCAAATACCATCGCGCCTATAAAGCCATTCCCAATTGGCAAGGCCTCGTTCCAATTCTTTGCCGGTTTGTTATACCATAGTTTGTACCGCCCCTGGTTGGTTACAGTTGGCTTTCTTTCCGCATGTTTTTGTTGCGCCTGTATGGACGAAAACATCAATAATGCCGCAACAAAAATGTTCACCTTCTTGTAAAATACTCCTTTCATATATCGGGGGTTTGTAACGCTTAAAAATTCACAACGGACCAGTAGGCATTTTTACGTTGCCTGTTTTCATCAAATAATAGAGGGTAGGCTTTTCTGACCACGCGGGGCGTATTCGCGCCGGCTGCAGCCCCTCCCATAAGCCCTCCGCCTCTCCCGTCAAGCCAGCTTGAGCGGTCAGACACATTCCAGAATGTAACGTTTGTTATAAATTGCTTATACTCCCTGAAAATATCGAAGGCCATTTTGTATTGTGCAATTTGTTTGGCCTCCACCTCGGGAGTATAACCCGGGTCGGGAGTTGGCGTAGCCCCTGCAGGTGCTGGCGTTGTTCCAGGCGCTGGCCTTGGCTGCGGTAAGCGTATGGTAATATCCAGCTCTGTGAATTGTACCTTTAAACCCAATGAGGTTACCTCGTCCAAAGCTTTACGTAATTCGTCAGGCGAGGGATCATTCAATTTCCAATGCGCTTGCATGCCCACGCCATCAATCGGGATGTGGTCGGCAATCAATTTTTTTAACAATTTATATATTTTCTCTCTTTTTACCGGGTGTTCGCTATTATAATCATTGTAATATAACTTCGCATTTGGGTCAGCTTCGTGCGCAAATTTAAAGGCCGCCTCTATAAAATCGGGGCCATTGCATATCTTGTACCAATTGCTTTTGCGATAAACCTGTGTGGTATCGTCGCTATCGTCAACCGCCTCATTAACCACATCCCAAGCGTAAATTTTGTCTTTATATCTTCCCGCTACAGCAAAAATATGGTCTTTTAAACGCTGCAAAAGCAACTCTTTAGTTACCGGTTCACCATTCGGCCCCTTAAACATCCATGCAGCTTCTTGGTTATGCCAGCATAAATTATGGCCACGGATCCTAATATGATGGCTCACAGCAAAATCAACAATAGCATCGGCATTTTTCCAGTTATAAACGTTTTCGGATGGGTGTATCGGCCCCATCTTCATATCATTCTCTGGCGTTACGCTGTTAAACTCTTTCACAATTAATGCAGAATCAGGGCCGTGCAGGGAAGCCGAACTAACTGCAACACCAATTGGAAAGTAGTTTTTATAATAATTCTTTAAACCTTTATCGGGATTGATACCCGCCGTAGCAGATGATGTTACCGGATGTTTGAAAGCACACCGAACAAATGATAAAACCATAAGTGAAATTGCAAGAGCCAGCATACCCCGACTTGCTTTTTTTACTGTAGTAGAAAATTCCATATTTGTTAATGGTTTATTTGCTTATTGATTTTCTTTGACCTTATAACCTAATAACGAGAGCATTGTCTCGCCATATCGCGTTCCCAACAACCTGCATCCCCCGGCTGTAAAATGCAGGTGATCGGGGGAGCAAACGCAGCCTGCCGAAGAAATAACATATGAGTTAGGAACAGTTTGGGGCAGCGTGGTTATAATTTTATTCATGCTTGCGCAAATACCGTTTTGATCGGCATTTACCACTTCTCCTGCAAGTAAAGGCACCTTTTTGGGCTTTAGCTTTAAATCCTTCATCAAATTATCGTAAACGCCTTTTACTTTTTTGGTCCATAGCGTATCGTTGGTGTTGGATTCACCCTGGTGTAACAATATCCCCTTAATCACACCCGACTTTTGCGCTAATTTGGCAAGTGCTACTAATCTGTCATACGGATTACCTCCATATTCGGCAACTATGTTCTTCATCCATCCAGGAGCTGTTGCCAGGTATGATTGATAGCTATCTTTTTCAAAAATCTCTATTTTGGCGCCGGCAACGGAAACGTTAATGATGCCAATCCGTATTTTTTCCGGCAGGTTGGCTACCAGCGTCCTGCCAAAATAATCGGCCGGGGTTAGGCCAGTTGTGCAACGTGCCAATGGCGGTATGGCCGTGTGCCAATTGTCTTTAAGCCAGCCTTTGTCCCCGCAGTCAACAGCTTGCAGTACCTGAAACCTGCTGTCAATACCAATCGAGTCCTGTGCCTGTATCCTTGCATTGCCCTCCATGTTCGATTGCCCAAAGCAAATAAATATGTAAAACTTCTTGTCCTGCGAAAAGCCTCTCAAGGCCAACAAAATAAGGCAAGCCGCAGCTATGATTTTAAGTTTCATTTTGCAGGTAATTTTAATTCTTGAATATCAGGCTTGCAAACTGGTTTAAAGATCGCCTCCATGATTGCCACTCGTGTGCGGTACCTGGCGATTCGTAAAATATCTGTTTAATGCCAGCCTTTTCAAGTGCCTCGTGAAATCCCTTTACCATAGTTTGCATTCTTTCCGGCTCGGCAGTACCTACGCTTAAATAAAGCACTTTGACCTTTTCGTTAAAAGCATTTGCATCGGCAAATACACCGTTATACATTTTGGTTATATCGGTGCCTGGCTGCATAAAACCTGCACCGCTAAAACCTCCTACATAAGCAAATTTGTCGAGGTTGGTCATGGTAGTTTGGAAAGTTTGGAATCCTCCCATCGAAAGCCCTGCCATAGCGCGGTGATCGCGGTCGGCAATTGTCCTGAATTTTGCATCCGCCATCGGAATAATTTCCTTCACGAGCACATCCGGAAAAACATTGCCCGCCATGCTCATGCCACGGGTATTGGTAGCTGGGGGTTGCGTTGGATCGGTGGCGTACCCCCTGTCCATCACGACTATCATCGGGGTTGCCTGTTTAGCGGCAATCAGGTTATCCAATATAAAATTCATTTTGCCTTGTGTTGGCCATCCGGTTTCGTCTTCGCCCGAACCATGTTGTAAGTAAAGTACCGGGTATCTTTTGTCGGTTTGTATATCATAACCGGGAGGCGTGTATACGTTTGCCCGCCTCCATGCCTTTGTTATGTTTGAGTAGTAGTTTACCGAACGTATTTCACCGTGAGGAACATCCTTTATGGTATAATAATCACCGTCCGGATCTGGAATATCAATCCCGCTTGCCATTCTTCCCATGCCGTAAAAAGTTTGGGTAGCCGGGTCAACAACAGCAACACCGTCAACTATTAACGAATAATAATGGAACCCTAATACAATCGGATCTGTAGTTACCGTCCAATAGCCGCCCGTATCTTTGGTCATCGGATATTTTTTTAACAGGTCAATTTGAACACTTTTTGCATCTGGTGCCTTTACACGAAAAAACACGGTGTTGTCTGGAAATATCTGCGGGTATTTTACGCCCGGAATATTGGTGGGTGCTGGTACTCCTATCTCGTTATATGCGTATTGAGGGAACGTGGAAACATCTACCGGCTTAAAAATCAATTGTGAAAACATATACAAACCATTCTTCCATACCTTAAAGTTGTGGACACCCGGCTCGATATAATATATATGCGGCACACTTTTCTCTACCAGGTAGTCGTGGGTGCGTTTGCTGAAGGTAATTAACCCGTCACTTGAGCCGCATGATATCCAAAGTAATTTTAGCTTACTTTTTGCTGCATCGGGGTTGGGAAACAATTCCTCAGGCTTTTTGGTGTTGGGGGCTGCAGAAAAACTGCCCACCCATGAAAATACGTTAAGATTTCCCAAACCAAAATTTAATGATTGCCCGCCCCCCATTGAGAGGCCGGCAATTGCCCTGTGATCCTTATCAGTATAAACATGGTATTTACGGGCAATAAATGGTATCAGGTCGTTCAACAGATCTTTTTCAAAAGCGGCAAAACCTTGTACTTTTTCGGGGGCCATTACATTTCCTGTCGCCCGGTCGTCCTTTATAGCCCTGCCGTTAGGCAACACTACTATCATGGGGACAATTTTATCCTGTGCATACAGGTTGTCCAATATCACCTGAGGGCTGCCACCGTTATACCATTCCTTTTCATCACCACCAATGCCATGCAACAGATACAGCACCGGGTATTTTTTACTTTTAGAATATCCTGGCGGAGTGTATATAAGGGCGCGGCGGGTATTGCCCACAGTCTTTGATTCATAAGTGATCGTATCTATTTTTCCGTGCGGAATCTCAGCACGAAATTCATCAAAACCTACCCTCGCCTGAGTAACTATGCCTTGAGCGTAAGTTGTTACGCTAAAAAAAACAAGAGTAGATGCCGCAAAAAGCAACAGCCTGGTTTGTTGAGATATGTTCATCGTTATAGTGTTTGTCGTTTAATAGAATTTCAATTGGTTTGCGGTTTTATCAACTGGTATTTGCCGCTGAGATGCATTAGGCTGAATACGTATAATAAGCCATCATAATACGGATCGAAATAATTATCTGAATAAGGTTCCAGCTTCGCGTTCCAAAGCGGGCGCAGGAAATCGAATTTTGTATTGTCGGTGATCATGAGAGAGGCTGCGGCAGAGGTAGCCACTAATCCCAGGGAATGCCGCAGTTTTTTTACACCGCCTGCCGGTAAGACAAATTCAGGCGTGGTGCCATCGGTGTTAAACTGATCGTCGAAATCGTTGATACCTTTTGAGCGCAAAAAATTTTGAATACGTTTCGCGTATGCTTGCTGCCAGGTTTTATCCTTGCCGAACCAAACATAATCCATCGCTATATTCATCGGAACCCGCCAGGAATCGAATCGAAAAGCAGGTTGCATCCGCCCCCATCCAAATGGCTTGCCGGTGAAATAAGTGTTATCCGGATTAAGGCCGGTTACGGGGTCGCAAGCCCGGTGTAAAAACATTCTGGCTGTATCTGCACAATCCCGGTAAAATTGTTCGTGGCCATCTTTCGCGTAAAGCGCCCATACCTCGTAAAATGCAGGCAAATGATAGGAAGGGTCAGTCCATTCATACCCTTTACCCTCGGGTACAAAGGAAATTTGCTTTGCTTCCATGTTTATTAAAGGATGGATATTGCCTGCACCGTCTTTCTTCCACATGGCATCCAGTATCCTCCTGGCCTCGCCATAGTAGTTAATGCCTGTATTATTCCCCCACCTGTTTGATGCAAAAAGCAAATCGGTCACAAAATATAACTCCCCGTCGGACGCGGAACCCTCCGAGTTACGCTTCATTGTTTGGGGATTTATGCTCCAGGCAAAATATCCTTCCCTCGGCCCGTCCTGGTGTTGAAGATATTTTTTTGACCATCGCCATATACGATCAAAAACATCTTTTTTGTTAAGCTGCACAGCAATCATCATCCCGTATGAAAGGCCTTCTGTCCTGGCATCGTGATTTTTTACGTCTGACACGTAGGCCATGGAATCGCCTACTTCAAAATATACCTTGTTCGGGCCTTCAAACACATCGTGATAAGCCTTTGCTAACTTACTGTCGATATCTGCATTGCTATATCCCGCGTCATGAAAAAGATCAGGATAAACGCCGAAGGCAAATGCCCCTTTTCCAGTCGTTTTTTTTGAAAGCTTCCGGTTTTGACTGTTTGCCAAAAAAGGCAGCAAAGCAACCATTACATACAATAACATTAATTTTTTTATACTCATGTCGTAACTAAATTGGGGTTTTTGTTATACTATTTAGGAGCTGACTCAAAAGGAGAACAAACGGTCAACGATTGTTCAATCAATTTTCGATCAAAAGTATTTTGAAAATAGAACTTGATGTGCCACAAATGTTGATTAAATCAACACTTTGGTTGAAATGTGCTCATTTAGGTTGCATATATCGCTCGAACAAGCCATAAATCTCAAAAAGTCAACATCGGTGAGCCGATCAGCATTGCGCAAAATATCGGGCCTAATACACTAATATTTTTTTTCTGCAATCGATTGCTGAAATGGAATATATAGTTTAAATTTACCTTGTTCCCTTCCACTAAACCTATAGCCGGGGGGTAGTACCTTTTATAAACCCTTGTTCTCGAAACCTTAATGATCGGTATAGATCTTTTCCAATAAAAAGGGATTGACTGTGCGATTTTTAGAAAATGTAATACCATTATTATGCATAATTTCCCACCAAAAATTGAACGAGCCACAGTTACACGGACGTTTTTGATAACATTAACAGCGTTACTTAGCATCACCTTGCCATGCTTAGGGCAATCTATACGATTTACCGTATTGACTTCTCACGACGGTTTGCTCTCGAATACAGTTAATGCCATTATGAAGGACCATTGCGGATTTTTATGGTTCGCAACTGCGGACGGTCTTGACAGATTTGATGGTATGGAACATAAGGCTTACCGCTTTGACCCGGCAGACAAATCTGGCTACCGCTCCAAGGAAGTTACATGTATGTATGAAGACGCCGGAGGGAAGCTTTGGGTGGGTACGATGGGTGGCGGACTGTATTTTTTTGACCGTTCGTACGATAAATTTCAACCATACAAACAACTTTCCAAATACAAAGAAGATACGGAAAGTTATATTAAGGCAATGTACAGCGATAAAAACGGCCGGCTTTGGATTGGGACGCTGGGAGGCTTGTGTATTCTTGACCCTAAAACCAAAAGTGAGATATTTTTCAAGCCCGACGAAAACAAACCCGGACAGCTTCATTCGGGTGTCATATTATCTATTTTCCGGGATAGTCAGCAGCGCATGTGGATTGGAACCGGGAGGGGGTTGTACCTCTATAACGAGGTTTCAAATAGTTTTATCTCTTTCCGGCATGAAAACAACAATCCCACAAGCATTCCTAATGACGGTATCAATGCTATAGCCGAATGCCAACACAAGTTATGGATAGGCACAAATGATGGGCTTAGCTGCCTATCGCCCGATTTAAAGACCTTCCGGAGTTTTAAGTATAACGCCGCCGACGACAGTACACTGAGCGGCAACCTTATTTATAGTATTGCCGCAAGCGGTAGCGACATTTGGGTAGGCGCGGAGGGTGGATTGAATATTGTAAATACGGTTTCGGGAAAAACAAAGCGCTATAACCACGATGACCGGGATAAATTCAGTTTAAGCAGTAAGTCTATCCGTTGTATTTATAATGACCCCCAGGGCATTTATTGGATCGGTACTTATCAGGGAGGCGTGGATAAGTACGACAAAAACCTTACCTTATTTAACTCAAGACAAAATAACGCCTACGACCCTGCCGGGCTAAATTCTCCATTTGTTTCCTCGTTCGCCGAGAATAAAGATGGGGATATATTTGTTGGTACCGACGGAGGCGGGGTGAACCTTTTCCATACAAAGACCGGTTTGTTCAGCCATATTGCTATCAAAGCTAAAGAAAAGAATAATTCGGCGGGTCTTCCAATCTTGAGTATGATACTTGATCGTAATCAACAACTTTGGATTGGTACTTTCCAGGACGGGGTATTTATTTACAACACAAAAACAGGTCTATACCAGCAATTAACTACTGGAAAAGGTATTGCACAAATTAACAATAACGAAATTTTTTGTTTTAAAGAAGACAGCAAGGGGAAAATTTGGATTGGAACAAATGGCGGCGGTGTAAATGTATTTGATCCTAATAGTAAGACTTTCCTAAAATACGTACCGAACCCTGTTTCTGCCGATGAACGGCAATTGCCGGTGAACGGTTACATCAGGGCTATCGAAGAAGATCATGAAGGGAACATCTGGATTGGAACGTATGGTAGTGGAATTGCCGTGCTAAACCGAACCAACCAAAAGTTTCAGGCGTACAATAATAAGAATACCGGACTGTCAATTGATCGTGCTTTTTCACTTTTGGAAGACCACAACGGCAACATGTGGATTGGTACTGCCGGAGATGGGTTATTTCGCTTTGATTCCAGCAGTAAACACTTAGTTAGCTACTCGGCGCCAGAAGATCTGCCAGATGCAGTGGTGCACAAATTGCTGGAAGATCAAAGCGGCAACATTTGGGTCAGCACCGGTAAAGGAATATGCAAATTTAATACGGCGTTAAAAAAATTTACCAGATATTCCGGTTATAATGGCCTGCAGAACGACGCATTTATAGATGGATCGGGTATCCGGACAAGTAAGGGCCTGCTTTTCTTTGGTGGAGCAGAGGGTTTTAATTATATTGATCCCCAACAAGAAGTAAACCGCAACATTAACGTTCCGCCCGTTTTTTTCACCGCCCTTAAAGTAGACAATAGCGTTGTACTGGCAGGCGACCATTCACCTCTTAAACAAGACATTTCGGTAGCAAAACAAATTGATCTAGATTATAAGCAAAATTTTTCAATCAGTTATTCTGCGATCAATTTTACACTTCCCCAGCAAAACAAATACGCCTATTTCCTAAAGTCGTTTAATAAAAATTGGAATTATGTAGGATCGGCTACAACAGCCTATTATACCAATTTAGATCCTGGCGAATACCTGTTTATGGTACGCGCTTGCAACAACGATGGGATGTGGAACAATACCGGCGCACAAATCCGAATCATAATTCATCCGCCGATATGGATGACCTGGTACGCCTACCTGCTCTATACGTTAATAGCAACAGGCGCTCTGTTGCTGATCCGTCATAGAGGTATTAATAAATTGAAAGCCAAGCTTGCCATTGAGCAGGAAAGAAGGGAAGCAGAAAGGGTGCATGAACTCGACCTGTTGAAAATTAAGTTTCTTACTAACCTGAGTCATGAATTCCGCACACCCATTTCGCTCATCATGGCTCCCGCTGATAAACTATTAGCAGAGCATAAAGACGATCAAACCACCGGACAGTTAGCAGTGATACGACGGAATGCCCGGCGGCTGTTGAATTTGGTAAACCAACTTTTAGATTTCCGAAAATTAGAAGAACATGAATTAAAGCTTAGCCTGGGCGAAGGTGAGATAATTTCGTTCATAAGCGACGTTGTAGATTCATTTCATGATTTGTCCGAAACTCGTGGCATTGCGCTTTTATTTAATCCCCCGCACGAAAAGTTATTCGTACGTTTTGATCATGACAAGGTAGAGCGCATTTTATTTAATCTTATTTCCAATGCCTTTAAATTTACATTGCCCGGTGGAACTGTTTCTGTCGATGTCGCACAACATCCAACATCACAGCCTGATAAAACCGTTTTGGAATTTAAGATAAGAGATAACGGCATCGGTATCGACCCGGACACGAAACAGTTAATATTTAAACGATTTTATCAGGTTGGGGGTACCAGTATAGGCAACATAAACCCGGGAAGCGGAATCGGTCTTTCAATCACCAAAGAGTTTGTTGAAATGCACGATGGCGGCATATCTGTTGAAAGTGAAATTGGGAAAGGTTCGGTTTTCAGCGTGTTACTTCCACTAGAGATTTTTGCGGTGAGTTCTGCAAACGCCTGTTCGCCGGTTAAGACGATTGTTGATGAAAAAGATATCCGTTCAAAAATGAATAATAACCTGCCTATTACGGAAGTGCCGCGACTTCTAATTGTGGAAGACAATGATGAGTTCCGTTATTACATTAAGGATCATTTAAAAACCCAATATAAAATTATTGAGGCATCAAATGGTGAAGAAGGGTGGGATAAAGCGCTCTCGTGCCATCCCGACCTGATCATTAGCGATATAACCATGCCGTATATGAACGGTATCGCACTGAGTAGAAAAATTAAGGCTGATAAACGTACAAACCACATTCCATTTATAATGCTTACAGCCCGCACTGGCGAAGATGAGCAGCTAAGAGGGCTGGAATCGGGCGCAAACGATTATCTGACAAAACCCTTTAATTTCGAGATTTTAAATGTGAAAATCAAAAACTTATTACAACTCAACACTTCGCTTAAGAACACCTATACAAAGCAATTAAAAGTTGTCCATACTGGCATGGAAGTCGAGTCGAGCAAAGAAAAATTTTTAAGTAAAGTGATAAACTACATAGATAATAATTTAAACAATCCTAAATTTTCAGTTGTAGATTTGAGCCAGCATTTGGCGATGAGCCGGGGAGCGCTTTACACGAAAATATTTGAGCTTACCGGGCTTCCCCCCGTTGAGTTTATCAGGTCATACAAGCTGGACCGGGCAGCAATACTTCTTGTGAAAAGTGATCTCACTGTTTCACAAATAGCTTATGAAGCTGGTTTTGCCACACCTCATTACTTTTCCCGTTCATTTAAAGATAAATTTAATATGCTTCCGACCGAATACAGGAGAGCGGAAAAAAACAGTGTGGTAGCATAAAACATGCGTAGGTTTGTATTTATCGGGTAACGTATAACTTCATTGTGTGAATGCGTGCGGGAGCCCGGATTAACAGTGGGTTTAACCGCTACATCCACTATATTAAATTTGAGTATTTATTCGCACACAGATGAAAATATGGTGCGAATAAATATCCAACATTCATTTCAGGATACCAACTCTCACCCAAAAAGTCGTTTTGCAAAATTCGAAGATTTTACTGCCCCGCTCCAAGGAAGCTTCAACAGATACCATGCGCCCGGACTACTCGAAACTTATCCAATCAACTTCCACATTACCACAGCCTTTTAATTGAACAAGAAGATTTTTGACACCGGTGGGCATAAATAAAATATCGTTTGTAACGACACTCCAATTATAGCCCTTCGGTATATTCATCTTCGCTATTGTTTTTTCTGACGCGTCTTTGGTGCTTATCAATAAAATTCCACCTGTTGCAGAGCGGGCATTTACCTTGACATGCTTTATTTGGTTTTTGGTGAAAAGCACACTATTGTATTGTATCCATGAACCGGTTTTATTAAAAGTAGTTTTCCACCCCTTGAATTTGTTTATAGTGTCGAGAAAAGCTAGGTCTATACCATCTGCACTTTTTGCACTGAACCGATCGATCTTTAATTTTTTTGTTGCGTTGGATATACCAACCCCACGTAAGGTTGGGATAACCTTACGGATAGTTCCATCTTCATTAAAAAACAAACTATCAGCCCTTACTGACCGGTTTTTATCAAAGTTTGGCGATAAGTCGTCGTTATGGTAAAATAAATACCACTGGTTTTTGAACTCGATGACAGATTGATGGTTTGTCCAGCAGCCCGATGTGGATTCGTCCATAAGTACACCGGCATATTTAAAAGGTCCCAAAAGACTGTCCGACATTGCATATTCAAGCCGCTCAATTTTGTCGGCCACATGTGGATACGTCATATAATAAACGCCCTTGCGTTCGAATAGGTACGGGCCTTCCTTTAAGCCTTTATCAGGAAAGCCCTCCAATTTTACCGGTTCAGAGTCCAGTTCGAGCATGTTTGACTTAAGTTTTGCTCCATACAAGTTTCCCTGGGCCCAGTAGATATATGCCTGCCCATCTTTATCAATTTGCACATTAGGATCTATACCATGAATGCCGGCAATGGGCAACGGTTGGGAAATAAACGGACCAGCAGGGTCATCTGCTATCGCAACACCCACCGAAAAGCCCCTTGCACCACCTGGCTTTGCCGGGGCCGGAAAATAGAAATAATATTTTCCGGCGCGCTCAATACAATCGGGTGCCCACATGCTATAGGCTGTTGAGTCGGCCCAAGGCACTTTGTTTTGGCTTACAATTACGCCATAATCGGTCCAGTCGGTAAGGTTTGGTGATGAAAAAACATGGTAATCCTGCATACAAAACCAACCAACTCTGCCATGACCGGGTGTAGCCAAAATATCATGCGAAGGGTACAAATATACCTTTCCGTTGAAAACACGCGCCGAAGGGTCGGCAGTAAACTGGTTCATTATTAACGGGTTTTGCGCCGTAGAATACTTAACGTTTAAAACCAGGCTCATTAATATCAGGCATTGCTTAAAATATTTCATCTTTCTAGTTATTCTTAGGCTTTTCATCAGGAAAAATTGGCTAGTTATTACCTACTTTTTGAAACTGATAGCTGTGCAATATATAGTGATTACCTATTTTACAATGACACTGATTCATCCAATTTTAACACTTGTGTTTATAATGAAATAAAGAAATTTTTAATGTTGGTGTGATATCTTATTGCTTATGCGAAAAAAATCGAAATCAGCATAGCCGCCCGTAGCTTTTGTGGCATAGGCAAAAAGGCCAAATCGGTAGCCCATAAAGTGGGGCAGAGTATAGGCCATTTGGAGCGTAGAACCTATTGATATCCAGTTGCTGCCGTCAAGGCTATAATAAAAATCCGCTTTATCTGTCCGGTTGTTAAAATCACATGATGCCTTTAAATATATCCGGCTTTGGGCTAACGGAATATTTGCCGACTCGTTAGAAGAGCCACTTTGTCCATTTATCATAACAATAAACTTATTGCCGCCCTCAACTTTCACCCCTACCCAACCAAATTTTTTTTGCAGTAGTACAAACCCGGCCCGGTCGCCATCTTTAAGCCCCGAAACATCAATAGCTGTAATACCTGAACATTCGGGTCCGAAGGTGCGTTGGGTAAGCGTATTTCGGGCTGTTAGTATCGTTGTGTCGACCCTGCCGGTGGTGAGTCTAAGATATCCTTTACGTTGTTTTACCGACCATAGTTGATTTACCGGGTTATGGTTCCATTGCCAAACCAGCGGCAAATTACGCTCACCGGGTTTGCGGTTGAATTCATCCGATGAAATAATTCCCGGTATCAATGGTTTGTTTGCCGGTAATTGTACTGTATCGGGGGCTTGGTGTTTTATGCCCAATACAGGCCAACCATCTTCCCATTGCACCGGAACCAGGTAGGGCACACGCCCCACAGCACCAAAATCGCGGAAAAGATAGGCAAACCATCGGCCATCTGGCGTGTCTACTAAACCACCCTGAGCCACACCTTTGTCCTGCAGCGCCAACCGCCCTTCGTAAGGGCCAATGATATTATCAGCCCGATGGATCAGTACAGTTCGCATCCCGCCGCGTGGCCAGCAGATATTGAAAAGATAATACTTCCCATGGATTTTGAACATTTGCGATCCTTCTGCCGGCAAACCCAAATTGGGTCCTGCAACCAAACTGGCGTCCTCTATTAATACCTGTGGCTTTGCACCTGGCTCTAACCCAGAAAGATCATCTTTTAAGCGAGCTAACATTATCCGCCCGCTGCCATAAACCATATAAACTTTACCGTTGTCATCAAAAAACAGTGAATGATCGTGCAGGCTTGGCTTAAAAGATAAAGCTTTCCACGGTCCTTTTTCAATATCATGCGTACTATAAATATAAGTTTTGCCCGTATTGCCAGCAAAGGTAGACACATAGTAAATACCGTTATGGTAACGCAGGCTGCTTGCCCATGAGCCTTTCCCATAGCTATTCAGGCCATTATTTAAGTTCAGGTCATCGGTATCGTCTAAAATATCGTAAGCGTAGCTCACAATGCTCCAATTAACCATATCTTTCGATTTCATTATTGGCACACCAGGGCTCATGTGCATAGTTGTACTGCTCATATAGTAAGTGTCGCCTACCCTTATTATTGACATATCCGGCACATCGGCATAAATAATTGGATTATGAGCGATTTGTGCATGCACACCGGGTTTGGAAAACAATAAAAAGGCCATCCCCCCAATAAATCTGTTTAAAAATTTGGTCATTATTGGGTATAGATTTGAAGCACGGTTATTGAATATTTGGGGAAGCTATAGGTAAATGTTTTCTTAAATCCTTTATATGCTAACACCGCAGGTGTAATTTTTTCCGGTTCGGATATTGTATTGGTATCCTCTGGTTTTTCGGCTTTCATGACAACTATTTTACCGATATTTTTTACTGATGATACACCCTTTATGTCTAATGATACCTCCTTGACGGCATCGCCAGCGTTAACAACTTTAATATACAACCTGCCGGTTTTTGTATCGCGGGTGGCTACGTAAAATAGCGAAGGATAAGTTTTTGGGGTAACTTTATTTAAACTATCCTTATGATTCAATTTTTGCACCTGAACAGGGATACCTTCACCAATCGTATTCACGACATTATTGCCATGGTAGTTGCTAAACATTTGTTGTGCGTAATATGATGGCGACCCATAGCTGGTTAGTGTATTATAGCCTATTAAATCCGACTCCCATTGCATTCCGCCCGGGTTTACATTTACAAACAACGGCGCTGAACACGACATAACAACGATATCTGAATTTCGTTCCATGCCCGTCATCCAGGCGGCATCACCGAGTGCGGAGTTGAAATTTGGTGTTGGCTTACCTTCGCGGGTGGCCCATTCGCCAACAAATATCTTTGGTCCGTTTCTGTCGTAGTTATCGTAATGATCGGCGTCACTTTCCATATCGAAGGCGTTTCTATAATAATGCTCATCCACAACGTCGGGAATACGTTTGGTAAGCGGAAATCGCTGTCCCAAAAAGTCCTTACCGCCAGTGGTTGAAATAATGCGCAGCGTTGGATATTTGCTACGTATTGCATCATAAAATTGGGTGAACCTGCCTTCATAACTGCCCGACATATCAAAGCCGTCCTCATTCCCAACTTCAACGTAATGCAGGGGGAAAGGAGTAGGATGTCCGTCGCGGGCGCGTTGTTTTCCATATTTTGTAGTTGTGTCGCCGGTAACATATTCTATTTCTTCCAGAGCTTCGTCAACATAAGGTTGTAGGAACGGCCCTGCTTCCAGATAATCGCGGTTTAAGGTGTAGCCAGCAAAAACCGCCAGCAATGGCTCCATTTTTAAATCTTCGCACCATTCCAAATATTCCAGTAAGCCCATTCCGTCAGACGATCGGTATCCCCATGTGCCCTGATGGCCAGGCCTTTCATCAATTGGACCTAATGTTTTTTTCCAATTGTACCTGGTCGAAAACATGTTCCCTTCCAAATAATTGCCACCCGGCAACCGCAAAAATTTAGGATTCATTGAAGCGAGAAGCTGCATAATATCGCGCCTGTTGCCATTAACTGTATTTTGATAGGTGGGCGGAAACAAAGACACGAGCGTAAACCAATAGGCTCCTTTAGCCGATGGCCGGATAACGAAACGGGTATCGGCAGTTGGCGTAACAGATGCAGCAGTAATAAGGTTAAAGGTTAATTTTTTCCAAGTCCTGCTAACACCTGTAATGCTCGCTGTCGCGAAGGTGCTCTTTCCGTCTGTCGATTCGATACTAATTGTGATTGGCCCCGCGCTATTGTCGTCAGTCATGGCATAAAAGCTGCCTTGATAGTTGGTAGATGCAAAAACAGGTATTCCCCAAAAGCCATCATTTGCCAATCCCGTATTTTTGCCAACCGTTGCCAAATTAAATCTTAAGCACTCCGTTAAATCCTGATTTACAGGATGCTTATTATCCAATACAATAGCAGATGAATCAGCAACATCCTTTATTAAACTCCAATGATCAGGGTTCTTAATGTTATCTTTAAAACTACGGTTCCTAATTAGCTCGGCGTAAATTCCGCCATCGTAGGAGTAATTGATTTCTTCCGTCATGAGCCCATACAATACCGGGCTCAAAGTAACCCCAGGTTGGTCCAGGCGAAGCGTTAATTTTGTTGGTTGTTGCGCCGAAGAGTGCATTCCTAAAAACATGCAACATACTAAAATAGCATATAGGCAGTTTCTTGATGATTTTAGCATTTTAGGTTTAATTAAATCCAATAAAGTGTGATTAATAACTGTACCGCACGGCTTTTTAATTGTTAAACAACAATGGTGCAAGCTCTTTTAGGCTCCGGCGCCAGGTCAGAAATTCGTGGGCGGTATTACTGGAAATAAAGGACACAGCGTTGTAGCCTGCATCTTTTAATGCAGCCGTAGCGTTATTTACACCGGTAGGGTTTTCCTTACTGCCGCAACTCATAAATATAAGTTTAGCTTTAGGTTTATCTTGTAATTCGGCAGGTGTATAAGTCCCGCCGCTCAGCAAACCATAATAGGCAAATTCCTCAGGCTTTGCAAGCGTAATTAAATGGGTTTCCATGCCCCCCATGGAAAGGCCTGCCATTGCGCGGTGTTCCCTATCGGCAATTGTGCGAAAGTTAGCATCTACATAAGGCATTAATTCATCCGTCAATACGGTTTCAAAAGCATCAATCTTGAAATTCCTTAAGCCGCCTGGTTTTATGTCATTGGTCATGCCATAGGTCATCACAATGATGAACGGTTTTATCTTTCCTTCTGCAATTAGATTATCCATTATTAAATTGGCGTGCCCCTGGTTGCTCCATGCAGTTTCATCTTCGCCCCAGCCGTGTTGCAGGTACAACACAGGATACTTTTTAGATTTAACTTTTTCGTAACCCGGGGGGGTGTAAACGAAAGCTCTTCGCTGGGTATTTGTGCTCTTTGAAGGAAAAAGAATTTGCTGAACATTTCCATGGGGAATATCTTTTAGTGCATAAAAGTTCTGGTCATGGGCTGGTATCTCAATACCGCTTTCCCAGCGGGTTGAACCGTAATAATTCAGTGTACCCGGGTCATTAAATATCCCTCCATCAACTATTAAATGATAATAATGGAAACCTTCGTCCATCGGGCCCTCGGTTGTGCCCGTGAAATATCCATCGGCGCCTTTGGTAAGTTTAGTACCACCTCTACCACCCAGGCCTAAAGTAACCCGTACACTGTCAGCTTTAGGCGCTTTTACGTGAAAACGTACATAGCCTTGTGAATTTACCTGGGGATAATCCTGTCCGGGCTGGTTGAGGCTTGAAGCTTGAAAATCCTCCTTTATCTCTGCGGGATTTGTTTGAGCCATGCAAAGACTACTGGCGAAGGCTGCCGCTAACACAATGGTTAAGCATTTTAAGTTCATTTTATTCATAATTAGTGTGATATAGTCATTAAATAAGTTAGTGAACCCTTAAATTCCACTTGGAGTTGTCACTATTCATATCAAACGTGGCGAGTGTTGGTGTGCTGTCTCCAGATGACACTAAAGCTAAATGCTCTTTCGAGTTTGGAACTTCCTTTGGCATAATCCGGTAGGTTCCATCCGTCAATTGATCAATTCGCCATAACTGCTCTGGCGCGCCTGTAAACGTTGGTACGGTTATCGGTTCGGCGTCTTGGGTTGCCGCTAAGGCGCGGCCGGTGCCGGTAATTACTATTTTATAATAAGGTCCGCCCAAATATCCCCCTGCACCGGCAACTGGCGAAATTGTCCATTTTTGATGAGGACGAAACATGTAATCACTTAGATTAACGCCGATATTTCCGGTAGGCCAGGTTTTCACCACATCTGCTAATGCTTGCGATGGTACCGGTTTTACCGGTTCATCATTATTACGATTAAATCGCATCCCACCCGGCATTCTTGTAAAATCAACGCCTAATTGTAAAGCATATCCCCGCCGCTCAGATTCAATCTCATAAGTTCCTTCTTTTAAGTTATCGCCTGCAACAGGCCATCCATTCTTCCATAGCAATGGGTGGATGCCTAATACACTACGGGCACTTTGATCTAAATCGGCCTCGTAATGGCACGACATTTTTTCAACGCCATCCTCAAGTACTGTACGTCCAAAATGTCCTGGCCCAATAAGCCTGTCGCCGGCAGCAACTACCAATTTTCCGCCGCCTTTCAACATCTCTCGTCCAATGTTATCAAAGTAAGGGCCGGTTACCTTTCTGGAGCGCCCAACAACAATATTGTAGGTTGAGTTTGGGCCGTCGCAGCATGTGCCATGTGTTCCAAGCAGATAGTACCATCCATCCCGATATATTAAATCCGTCGCCTCGCAATCTATGGCTATATTTAATGGTTTGTTACCTTCCACACGTTTACCTGTTTTAGGATTGAGTTCCACAAGGCGTATATAACCCCAATAAGTGCCGTAGGACAACCATAGCCGTCCGTCGGTGGGGTCCAGAAGAAGCCCAGGATCTATAGAATCATTGTCCTCAATACCATCAGATGAGGCAACCACAACAGCCTCCGAATATTTAAAATCCGGCGATTTTGGATCGAGCGTTTTATTCCACATGGCCAATATTTTCCCATTATGTCCTCCCGCCAGGCCGCCGCCGGTTGCGCCATAAACAACAAGGTAGCGATCGCCAATTTTTAATACATCAGGAGCGGCGCCTCCGCCCGGTCGTACTGCGCCCCCATTCCATGTCCAACCGTCTTCGGACATTAACCCGCTTCCGCCTGTTCCAAATGTGAAATACTTGCCGTCAGATTCTACAATCGTGGAAGGGTCATGTATAAATGGTTTGCCAACTTGTGCTATCGCCGTTCCAGCTAACCAGATTGAAAATAGGGTTATCGTGCTTATTTTAACTATTAATTTCATAATAATTCAGTTGCTATGCGAATTCGACGTTAGATGGGGATGATTAACAAATTTATTGTAGACTGACAGTGAGATCTTTTATCGGCTCTCCCTTTTCATTCAGCAGGCGAACACAAAAATCACTAAGCCCGGGGCCATTGATTAATGCTCCCCGGATTATATTTTTTCCTTTATTAAGCATCAATCGGGTCGAGACACAATCATCCATCACCATGCGCCTATCCCCGTCAAGGATCACTGTTTCTTTTCCATTTAGCCACCACGTCGATCCTCCGTTTGACCCCACTGCCAATCTTACATTTCTTATTTCCCGTGGACTGTTGACTACAGTTACCGCCCAAAACAGTACGGCATAGGTATGTTTCTTTAACCCGTACGCAAGGCGAAATAATTTGACGTTGAAAGTTGGACTTTCCAATGCATGCCATGCCAATTCCTGCTCTCCAACCTTTACTTTGTCCCGATCTTTAGGGATAACAGTAAACTGGTTTGGAAAATAAGCAGTGTCAAATTGTGTTTTGAGGTAGCTATTGGTAAAAACAAGGTTACTCCGTATTGATTTATTAATCGGCTCTAAAAGTAACCACCGCTGAATAAACCCTTCTGAATTTGGGTTCTTTTTTGATGTAGTTGCGGGGATAAAGAACGGTGTGATAGTCCGTAGGGTATCGTTGTCTGTTATTTTATCAACCCTGCCTCCCGAAATAGCAGACTGAGCCTGCGACCTCAATGCTGCAAAAATTACACAGCCGGCCGCTAACAATAATGCATTGCGTTTAATATACATAGTAAATACTTTAGCTTAAATCAGTTTTAATGGAAAAACCGTTTGCGAAAAACCATCAGGCCAAAACTATACCTTCAGAAAAGTACTTTATGACACTATTCAGCAATAAAAGTCAACTTTTGTTCATACTGCTACATAAAAACAAGTCTTAAGAAAGACTTTTCCACCATTTGTTGAAGCATCGGCAACTCGTTTGCTTCAGAGGCCGGTTATTTACCTTCTGGTGATTAGATAAGGAATTACCACTTTTATCTCGTTAATTACGAATTTATCTTACTTTTATGTTATCTAAGTGTACTGGCTTGCTAAGGGCCAGGTTCCTGATTTCGAAGATCTCAACTAAATTTTAATGCGCGTAAAACTTTATATTGTCGTTTCAGCGTTGTTTTTTGCTTACACGAACACTTTTGCGCAAAACAGCCAATACCAGTTTTCACGGCTCAATATAAGTAACGGGCTGTCGCACAACCAAGTCACCTGCATTTTTAAGGATTCTGAGGGCTTCATGTGGTTCGGCACACCTTCGGGACTTAACCGTTATGACGGTTATACTTTTAAAGTATTCAAGCACGACGTAAATAACAAAAACTCCATTAATGATGACTTTATAAATAATATTTTTGAAGGGCCTGACAAAAAATTATGGATAACAACCCCGAGTGGATATTCCTTTTATGATCCTGAAACAGAGCAGTTTAATAATGATGTATCATCAGCGATCGATTCTTTCAAACTTCCCGGGTATCCGTTCGCTTCCAAGATACTTCACAACGGCAAAGGCGACTTTTGGTTTTTATGTTCTGGGTCTGGCCTTTGCAGGTATAATGAGCTGAAAAAAACAGCCACGCGTTATTATCATAGCCATAATTCCAATCCATCTTTATATTCAAGTTTTGTTACAGACATTGTGCAGGATACAACTGGCAATATATGGCTTGCTTATGACGACGGCGTAATAGAGCTATTTGATGTAAAACGCAATGCAATTACGTACCATACAGACATTTTTAAAAAAGCTGCTAATAATAAGGGTAGGGACTACTCGATAACTATTGACAGTGACGGCGACCTCTGGGTGTTTACCCCCAACATGGATTCCGGCGTGTATTATTACAGCCGCCGAACGGGACGGTTTAGGTACATCACAAAAGAATCGTCAGAAACACCGCTTACATCGAACATCATCACTAGTATTATTCAGGCCGACGACGGCCTCATGTGGATCTCTACTGATCATGGCGGCATAAATTTATTGGATAAAAAAAGCGGGAAAATTACTTATTTACTAAATAGGGAAGATGACCCAAAATCATTGGGACAAAACACTGTAACGCTTTACAAAGACAACACAGGCATTATGTGGGCCCGTACGCTTAAAGAGGGGGTAAGTTATTATCATAAGAATATAATCAGGTTCCCGTTGTACAGGCACGTTGCTTCAGATCCCTCGAGTGTTAGGTTTGAAGATGTCAATAAATTTGTTGAAGATAAAAACGGTAACTTATGGATTGGGACCAATGGAGGCGGTTTAATTTATTTTGATCGCAAAACAGGCAAGTTTACCCAGTACAAACACGATCGGGGAAACACGAACAGCCTCAGCAATGATATTATCGTAAGCCTATGTCTCGACCATGATCAGCAACTATGGATAGGTACGTATTTTGGAGGGCTGGATCATTTTGACGGAAGAAAATTTATTCACTACAAACATAATGACAAGGTGCCGACGAGCATTGCTGATGACCGTGTGTGGAATATCCTGGAAGATTCATCGAACCGGTTATGGATAGGCACGTTTGCGGCGGGTTTGCAAATATTTGACAGAGACAAAAAAATATTTTCCCCTCCCATTAAACAAACGGATATCAGGTCGCCTTTAATATCCGCACTCTTCGAGGACACCAAAGGTAACCTTTGGGTAGGAGGATACTTTGGGATAGATAAAATATTAAAAAATGGACGTCGCGTTATACATTATAATAAAAAGAAAAATGACCCTAATGGTTTGATCAGTGATGACATCCATAGTATCACGCAGGACAGCCGCGGCCTGATGTGGATAGCGACAAGGGACGGACTAAGCATATTGAACCCCGAAACTAATCGTTTTATCTCGCTGACGAAAAAGGACGGATTGCCCGAAAATCAGGTTTTGAATGTATTGGAAGATAACGGGAGGGCCATGTGGCTAAGTACATCAAACGGGCTGGGCCGGATAACGTTGACACCCGGCAATGGCACCTATAAGTTTCAATTTGAAAACTTTGATGAAATAGATGGCCTGCAGGGCAAAGAGTTCAGTTTAAATGCAGCCTTAAAAACCAATAAAGGGGAATTGGTATTTGGCGGCTCGCACGGCTTCAATATTTTCGACCCACTAAGTATACATCCGAATATCGATGAGCCTAAATTAATTTTTACCGATTTTCAGCTATTCAACAAAAGTATAGCAGCCAATGAAGTAGTTGACGGCCATGTCGTATTGTCTAAAGCGATTTCGGCCACACAGGAGATAACGCTGAAACACAGCGAAAATGTGTTTACCATTGAATTTGCCGCCTTAAATTTCTTTAACCCCAATAAAATAACGCATCAATATATGATGGAAGGTTTCGATAAAGGGTGGCTTACCGCAGACTATGCTACCAGGAAGGCTACCTACACCAACCTTGATGGAGGCAATTATATTTTTAAGGTACGGGCTATTGGCCAGGAGGGAAAATGGAAACCCAGCTATATAAAATTAAAAATTAAAGTATTGCCCCCATTCTGGAAATCGCCAATCGCGTATGTTATGTATGTTTTCTCCATCATAGCGATATTATATTACATCCGCAAACAAGGCATTAAAAAGATCGAAAACCGGTTTGAGATCGAGCGTGAGCGAAAGGAAGCACAGGATAAGCACGAGCTGGATGTGATGAAAATAGATTTTTTTACCAACGTTAGTCACGAATTCAGAACGCCTATCGCCCTGATTATGGCGCCAGTTGAAAAGTTGTTAAAACAGGCTGATGATAATTATAGCCGGCGAAAGCTTCAATTGATCCACGAAAATTCTAAGCGGCTGCTTAATATGATTAACCAGCTACTGGACTTTAGTAAAATGACAGTAAAAAAACTTCAACTTGATCTGCGTGAAGCCGATATCGTTAAAATTATTAAAGAAGCATGCGACTTATTTACCGACCTGGCGGATAAAAAACATATCAGTTTTTCATTTATGTGTGATACTGATTCGGGATTTGCTTTTTTTGATCAGGATAAAATTGAAAGAATACTTTTTAACCTGCTTTCAAATGCATTTAAGTTTACCCCTGACTCCGGTAATGTAGCAGTTGAAGCAAAGTTGTTGGAATCCAATAGCGTGGAAATGACCTTACTTGAAATTAAGGTAATAGATTCAGGTGTCGGTATTCCGGCTGAAAAACACAATAAAATATTTGAGCGGTTTTTTCAGAATGACATGCCCGCTTCGTTAATTAACCAGGGAAGTGGTATTGGCTTGTCGATTACTAAAGAGTTTGTTGATCTGATGGGTGGCGTCATTTCTGTTGAAAGTGAACTTGGGAAAGGGAGTTGTTTTATTGTGCGGGTGCCATTAACGATATCCTCAAAAAATAATTTTACCAGTTTTGAAAATACACCCGAAGAAGTGGAAGCTCCAAAACCCGATAGGCCAAGTCAGGAAAAACGCAATAAAAATATTACCATTTTAATTGTGGAGGATAACCCCGATTTCAGGGCCTGTCTAAAAGATGATCTTAAGCATTTATATACTATTGCCGAAGCTGTAAATGGTAAAGAAGGCTGGCAGAAGGCGCTGGCTTTACATCCCGATCTGATCATCAGCGATATTAACATGGCCGAAGTCGATGGTATTGATTTTTGCAAAAAAATCCGTAGCGATAAACGCACAGAACATATACCATTTATATTAATTACAGCTTTTACCGGCGATGAAAAGCAACTGGCCGGTTTGGAGACCGGGGCGAACGACTATCTTTCCAAGCCCTTTAATTTTGACATATTACGTTTTAAGGTTCATAATTTGCTTAAGAATCAACTGGTAGTAAAAGAAACGTATCAAAGGCAAATTGAAGCTAAACCGGGTGATCTGGAAATCGAAACCCCCGATACGAAATTTATGAAAAAGTTATTGACGGTCATTGAAGAGAATATTCCAAATGCCAACTTTTCAGTTGAATTGCTAAGCAGTCAGATGAATATGAGCCGCACAACATTATATAATAAAGTATTTAATCTATCCGGCAAAACTCCGCTTGAGTTTATTAGGTCGGTAAGGCTAAAAAGAGCAGCACAATTCCTACTCACAAAACAATTCACCATAGCCGAAACTGCCTATGAGGTAGGTTTCAATGATGCCAAATATTTTTCTAAAGTATTTAAAGAAGAATTTTCAATGACACCTTCCGAGTACCTGGACAGTATAGATCGATCTTTCTAACGCCGGTCCCACCGATTCAAATAGTTTTATAGTTGCGAAGAAACCGCCTTTTCCAAAGGGCCAGCCTAACCATTTTTTCACCTGTTAATTGTGTTAATTTACTGATTATCAATGATTTGATTTTTAAGTGGATTGACATTTTTCATACCAATCACTCACATTAGCACACTCAGCGATCTGGGCATCCAGGGTATATTGCCCCAATATAATACGTCCCAACTTATTATATGTAAACCAAGATTTATAAACCAATAATTTAGATTATGCCTAAAAAGCGCCATTTAAACGTTTATCGTTTTTTTGATTTATTCGCCCTACAGGGATCTTTTTATTGGAGAGTTCCCGCTTTTAGGGTAACCTCAATATAAAGCCTTTTTGATATGAGCGGATAATTGGACCGCCTAACTTTTTGGCGGCATACCTGATTGATGCATTAAATAATATTGAACAATAAATTTCAAACCAATAATGATAACCCTATTAGATTATGAAGAAAAACCGAGATTAAAAACCTAACAAACACCAAAAAAATGAACCAATTATTAAAAAACATTAAAACTCCTTTATAAGATGGATAAAAATTTACAAAGAAGAATGAAACGCTGTATTTCCTTATTCATAGCAAGCATGTTGCTATGTCTATCAGGCTATGCGCAAAATCTTCGTATCTCAGGAAAGATAACAAGTGCCGACAACGCTGATCCGATGACAGGGGTTAGCATTCACGTTAAAGGGACTTCAACAGGGGCCCTTTCTGCCATTGACGGCAGTTATGTGATAACAGCAAAGCAGGGTGATATACTCGTCTTTAGTTATTTAGGTTATACACCTCAGCAAGTAACAGTTGGAAAATCCGACAAAATAGATGTTAAGTTGAGTTCAACATCCAGTAACTTAAACGAAGTGATTGTTATTGGTTATGGCAAACCGATACCCAGAAAAGACGGTACGGGTTCTATCAGTTCCATAAAGGGGACCGATCTTCGCCAAACCCAACCAACTACGTTTGACCAGGCTTTGCAGGGTAAAGTTGCAGGGGTTGTGGTTCAACAGATCTCGGGCCAGCCGGGTGGCGGCGTATCTATTCAAATACGCGGTGTGTCGTCAATAAGCGGTTCTAATTCGCCGCTGTACGTAATAGACGGGGTTATTATTCCACCGGTAGGTGATCCCGGTAGTGGTTCTAATCCATTAAATGCTATCAATCCTGCCGAAATTGAATCAATAGATGTATTGAAAGATGCTTCGGCAACAGCCATATACGGTTCGCAGGCAACCAACGGCGTAATTATTATTACTACAAAAAGGGGTAAAGCCGGGGCGCCGCAGATATCGTATGATTTCTATGCCGGTTACCAGGAAATATCGAAGCGGATGCCTGCGGTGAATTTGCCGCAGTTTGCCACTATCATTAACGACCGGTCTGTTGCCTGGGGCTTTGATTTCAGGCCCCAATTTGCCAATCCTCAATATTTAGGCCCTGGTACCGACTGGCAAAATGCATTATTTCGGAGAGCGCCTGAGATGAACCACACAATTACTGTAAGCGGTGGAGACGACAAAACCCAATATTTACTGTCAGCCTCGTATTTTGACCAGGTAGGGATAGCCCTTGGCTCTGATTTTAAAAGGTCTTCGGTACGGTTGAACCTGGACAATAAAACAACTAAATGGCTAAAAATAGGGACGAGCCTTCAGTTGTCGCACGTTGATGAAAATGTAGCTGCGACCGGTAGTAGTGTAATCAATACCGCGCTAAGCATTACCCCTGATATTCCGGTAGTCAACCCTGACGGCTCCTATGGTGGTGTTACCGACCCCGCCGGTTGGGTAGCACCTTTTCCCAACCCGGTGGCATTAGCAAAAATTATGAAAGACCAAAGAAAGAGGAATCAAATATTCGGCAATGTATATGCCGAAATACAGTTGGCTAAAGAACTGTCGCTACGTAGTGAGCTATCCGGTAACTTCGATTTTAATACAGAAGATAGGTTTTCACCAAGTTATTCTTTTGGTAAAGGTAACTTCAGCCAAAACTTTGGTTCCGCTTATTCCGGCCAAAATTTTTATACAGTAATACGCAACTTTTTAAATTACTATCATAATTTCAACAAATTGCATGTCGATGCTTTAGCAGGGCACGAATCACAGGAGAGCACTTTCGAAAATGTTAGCGGTGCGCGAAGGAATTTTGCTTCAAACAATGTACAGGCGCTTAATGCCGGTGATTATATCACTGCCACAAACTCCGGCGATAATTCACAATCGAACCCTACCGGCGGCTCTGCACAGGAATCCTGGTTCGGCCGTGTCAATGTTTCCTGGGATGACAGATACCTGCTAACAGGCAACATACGGAATGATGGTTCTTCAAATTTTCCAACCAACAATCGTTGGGTTACTACCTATTCGGGTGGATTTGCCTGGAAAATTAATAACGAGGCATTTTTGAAAGATGTGAAGAGTATAAATGAATTGAAACTAAGGCTTGGTTATGGGGTAACTAACAACCAGGGCATACCGGGCAATACCTTTGTAACCCAACTTGGAACGGTTTCAAGTAGCTTATCAGGTACAGCACAGTTTCAAAACAATTTGGCAAATCCAGACGTGAAGTGGGAAAAAACAGATTATTATAATGCAGGAATTGACGGAACATTTTTTAATGGGCGGTTAAGTTTTACACTTGATGTTTATGACCGCGAAGTACACGGCCTTTTATTACAGGTGCCGCTTCCGGAATACTCTGGTACTGTAGCGGGTTGGGGGCCGGGGTCCATGCAAGCGCCTTATGCCAATGTCGGCTCGCTAAGCAACAAAGGGTTCGACTTCCAGATCAACTCTACCAATATTAGTTCTAAAAATTTTAGTTGGAAAACCGGTTTTACCCTATCGCGTAATATTAATAAAGTAATTTATTTAGGTGCCGGTGGAGACCAGGCAAACTTAAGCCAGAAATCGTATGTAATTAATGATATAATCGAAAAAACAGTGGTCGGCCAGCCCATCGGCGAATTTTACGGCTATGTATTTGATGGAATTTTTTCAAAGCCAAGTGATTTCCTAACGCATGCCCGGCCTGCTGACGCGAACGGTAACCCCTATCCGATTTCTGCCGCAGGCGGGGGTATCTGGTACGGCGACCGTATGTTTAAAGACTTGAATGGCGATGGCATTATCGACTCAAGGGACCAAACGTTTTTGGGCTCCCCACTCCCAAAATTCCAGTACGGTATCAACAATACATTTACCTACAAAAATTTCGATTTGAATATTTTCTTCAGCGGCAGCTATGGCAACAAGGTGTTCAATCAAATGGCTATACCGGAAACCGATCCGGGAAATCATGGTACTTTTTTTACATCGGTATTAAACTATGCGAAATTGGGTCTGGTAGACCCCAACGGCTCTGCATCCGATGTTAACAATGTATATGTTACCAACCCGAATACGACTATTGTAGGCGTGAGAAATGATAACACCAACGGTAATAACCGTCCTAATAGTCTGATGATCGAGGACGCTTCATTCCTGCGTTGCAAAAATATCACCTTAGGTTACAAGTTTTCGGACAAGCTTTTGTCAAAAATAGACGTGCATTCTGTTAGGGTGTTCGCTACTATGGCTAATGCATTTGTAATTACAAAATATAAGGGCATGGATCCTGAGATAGGCTCGTGGAACCCTCTTCAGGCAGGATGGGACGGCGGTTATTATCCGCAGCCGAGGGTGGTTACCATTGGTGCAAACATAACCGTAAAATAATAAAACAATTATCGATTTAAAATATATGTTTATGAAATCAATTCACAAAATTATCATCATCCTGCTATTAGCAGCCGCAATAGCCGGATGTAAAAAGAGTTTTTTGGATCGTCCGTCCAACTCGCAGATCAGTTCTACAAATTTTTACAAATCCACGGGCGATTTACGGCTGGCTACGGCAAGCCTGTACGGCGGTCAAACCTGGTGGCAATTTAGCAATGAGGGCTCGATACAACTTGGCGACGTATTGGCTGGTAACGCCAGTTTTTTGTATGACCCCCAATTGGTACAGCTTTTTACACGTACCCTTACCGGCCAAAATAATCAAGTGACCTTTGCCTGGGTTGGCTTGTACAATTGTATAGCGCAATGTAATGGGGTTATTAAGGCTATACAGGAGCAGGCGTCTTCGTCCATTTCGGCAAAAGACAAAAATGCGGCTATAGCCGAGGCAAGGTTTATGCGTGCCGTAGCTTATTATCACCTGGCGGTTTATTGGGGTGCGGTGCCAATTGTCGAAGATAACAGCAAACTGATAAAAAATCCGCTGCTTAACCGCAATATTGTTTCGGATGTCTATAAATTCGTCGCCAGCGACCTGACTTATGCAGCAAATAATCTTCCAAAAACGGATGACAAAGGCCGGGTAACTAGCTGGTCGGCGCAGGGAATGCTGGGCAAGGTGTATTTAACAATGGCAGGTTTAGGCCAAAGTGGCGGGCAGCGCGACCAGAAATTGCTTGACAGTGCCAAAAAGTATGCAGGCAACGTGTGTAAAAATAGCGGGTTACAGCTTTTTGGGCAGCTTGATCCGAACCATCAAGGTTATTATGACTATTTCAGGCCGCAAAACAACGATAACCCTGAATCATTATTTTCTTTCCAATGGGTTGGGGGCACGGGTTATGGAAATGGCAACGCCCTAGAACTCTTTTTTGCGCCAAATTCAATCCTTACTGTTCAAAAGCAAGGCGGATGGATGCCCCTGTATCCAACACTCGATTTCTACCAGATGTATTCGGCTAAAGATACAATACGCCGCAAAGCTACTATTATGCTCACCGGGGATCGTTATCCGGAATTAGATCAAGCCGATGGTGGTTATAATGCAACCCGGCCGGGCTTGAAGAAACACATTATTGGCAACGAAAAAGATAACAATTCGCCATCAATGGATGTCTGGGCATCAATTGAACACAATACAATGCTTAGGTTGGCCGATGTGTACCTGGTGTATGCAGAGGCGATTCTCGGGAATAATGGTTCTACATCCGATGGGGATGCTCTTAAATTTTTCAACCTGGTGCGCACAAGGGCAGGCGTAGATCCTGTTCTTTCGCTGGACGCTGCTACGCTGCGTACGGAGAGAAGAATTGAACTTGCATTTGAAGGACAATATTGGATAGACCTTGTTAGGTATTCTTATTACGATCCGGCTAATGCCGTGCAGCTCCTTAATAATCAGGATGTCAATCATGGCCGTAGTTCGTTTACTTATGACACGCTAACGAGAACTGTTAAAATAGATGCTCAGAATACGCCGCCAAGTACGCTTCCGGCAACTATAAGTTCATTTACGCTGCCAATTCCATCATCCGAGTTAACCAGCGACCCTAAATTGCTGGATCCACCGGTACCTTATTATTAATTTAATTTTTTAACAATTAAAATATATTAAAATGAAAAAAAAATTAGACATCCGCTTGTATTTATTGCCGCTATTCCTGATGGTGGCTTTATTGCCGGCTTGTAAAAAAAATAATGAGGGTTCTTCTAACCCACCGGTAATTACAAGCGTAAGAATGTATCATGCGTCGCCTAAGGATACGCTTATGAGCACGGGCAATGCTAAAACTGATCCTACCTGGTCTGGAGGAACAGGACAATATGTGGTGATCATCGGGCAGCATTTAAAAAGTACAACCCGGATAGAATTTGACGGTGTGCCCGCAAGTTTCGATCCTATATTCTTTGCGGACAATAGCGCTATTGTGAGAATTCCCCAGATAACGTTTTCAACTATTGACACCAGCAAGCTTTATACCTTAAAGGTTACAACACCTGGTGGCTCAACAACATTTTCTTTTAAACTGGGTCCGGCAGCACCTGTTGTTTGGGGCATTTCGGATGTATTTGCCAACCCGGGCGATTCGGTTTATCTTTTTGGTGCAAATTTAGTGTTGGTTCAACACCTGGTATATGGGGGAACCAATATCCCCAAATTTAGCACGAACCTTCATGGGGACTCCCTTGGCTTTTTGATGCCTGCATTAACTCCTACCAAACTAATTTCGGTAACCACTAAATCTGGTACTGCCTTGGATACCATAAATGCGAAGCCGGGCATAACCGGCATTTCCTACGTTAATCCCAAACTTGGTGATTCGGTTTATGTTTATGGTACTTACCTTAAGACTATCAAGTCAATTTCTTTTGGCGGTGCTACTATTACTAATTTTACAGAAGGTCCACGTGGCGCTTATGTGAAATTTGTGGCTCCTGATGAGAACAGCTACTCAAGTGGACCAGTGACCATTGTTACCAGTTATGGAACGGCTTCTACTGTTAATAAAGTAAATACTCAAAATAACGATAAAGTAGGTCTTTTAGGAGATATGGAGTGGGGTGATAATTTTGGTTTTGGCTGGGCCCAATTTGAACGTTTAACTGGGGAGTGGGAATATCCCCAATTTAATGGCTCGATGGGAAAAGATCATAGTCAGATGATGGTTATTGATTGTCCTAGAGATAATCCTGTTTTAGCTGCCGGTGCTAAGCAGGACATCACATTGGGTAATTCTAATACGGGTAATCACTGGTTGCCTGTGGCAAATCTTACAGATCCTCCTTCAAACTGGGCTTTTCAATTTGACATAAGTGTGGCTAAACCATGGAAAGGAGGTACCCTTCTTATTAAAACTAGATTTGCAGGTGACACTTATGTTGCGCGTTACGAGCCATGGAAAAATAGTAAAGTTGGTTTTGAAACGAGAGGTTGGGAAACCGTAACTATTCCTTTATCTGCCTTCAAATCAACAGTTAATCAATTAGGGGATGGTGTATCAATTACTCAAATAAGCGATTTATTAGGGCCTACTGGTGCGGGTCCTTATGATATGTACCTTGAAAATTTCGGTACTTCGTCAATTGTAACTGGCTTTTATGCCGCTATTGACAATATTAGGTGTGTGAAAATCAAATAGCCTACAGCCTCACAGCATCAGTTGCTGTGGGGCTTTTTACCAATCGAAAGCATTGGATTCGCTAAACGGAGCAGGATTTTAGAGCCACGAAATTAACAGTAAAAGATCAACGTACAATTGAGCCTCTGTCATAGCGGGCGGCAAAGAGATATGATGCTGATATTTTTTAGTGCAGGGGATGTTTATGCGATTTTCATAAAATTTAAATGATAGAACAAAATGAAAACAAAGTATTTTTTTAAATCTGTAGTATTTTTTACTGCGATCATTACACTTTTCGCATGCAAAAAGGCGAAAACTCCGGCACCGGAACTTACGGTTAGCATGTCGACCATGATGTTTGCGCCTGATGGAGGAAGTCAGGACATTACCATTACCAGCAATGCTGACTGGAGCATAAGCAACCCTGCTTTTTCATGGCTGCAATTAAGCGCAACTTCCGGCAAAAGCGGCAGTACCGTTATTCATGCAACAGTGACATCGCCAAATGGTACAGGTGCAAGCCAGTCTGCAATTTTATACATAAGTTCGTCAAACGGGCAGGCAAGAAGGTTGACGGTTACCCAGGCCCCCACCATTTACCCAAGTTATAATACATCGTCTATAGCGCCAGACATGACTGGTATGACCAGCACAGCCGTGCAACTGGCTGCAAAAATGGGAACAGGAATGGGAATGAATTTTGGCAATACTATGGACTCACCAAACGACGGTGATTGGGTGTCTGGTAAAATTACCGACGCGCAGGTGAAATTTGTAAAACAATTAGGTTTCAGTGCTGTACGGATTCCCATGAACTGGGTTTGGACCCATTTAAGCGATCGGAAAAAGGCAACAATTGACCCTGTATGGCTTGCGCGGGTGAAACAAGTGGTTGGATATTGTGTGAACAATGGTGTGTATGTGATAGTAAATGCTCACGCGGATCTTGGCTGGCTGGAAGATAATGTCAATGACATAAAGAAAGATTCCGTTAATGCAATGCAAAAGGCGATTTGGGAGCAGATTGCTACAACCTTGCGTGATTTTGATGAGCACCTTTTATTTGCCAGCACGAATGAACCTAAGGCCGATAATGCCGGGCAGATGGCCATACTCAATGGTTATCACGAAACATTCATCAATGCAGTTCGCTCTACCGGAGGCAGGAACAGTTACCGGGTGCTGGTTGTGCAGGGGGCTCACGCTGATCCTACTACAACTGCTACTTTGATGACTACTATGCCTCACGACCCGGTGCCTAACAAGTTGATGCTCGAGGTGCACGACTACACACCTGCTGGATTTACGATACTAACGGATGGAGATGCAAGCTGGGGCAAAATGATTTACTACTGGGGGGCTGGGAATGTTTCTACTATTGAGCCATCGCGCAACGCCACCCCTGGAAATGGAGACGAGAGTGCGATCACTACTGAGTTACAAGGGATAAAACAGAATTTTGTTGACAAAGGTATCCCTGTGATTCTGGGCGAATATGCAGCTCCGAGGAGAAATAATCCCAATAATCCTATGCCTTTGGATACGTTGGTGAGCAACAGGTCTGTGGATTACTGGAACACTTTTATGACCAAAACGGCTAAAACGGATGGTATACTGCCATTTTATTGGGAAGTAGGGAATATGTTAGACAGGGCTAATAATGTGATAATAGACCAGCGTACGTATAATGCCCTTGTGCTTGGATATAAGTAAAATTAATGTTGGATTAAAGCTTTTTCTGGAATAGCGGTACTGTGAACAGATTACACAGTACCGTTTTCCGGTGAGCTAAACTTTAAAAAATTTAGCTTGACGTATATGATTGGTATTGATTGTGAAAAAATAAATTAAACTAACAAAAATGAACAATATAATAAATATGAGAAAGGGTCTTGGTATATTTTTAGCCTTACAACTCTTTTTCACATTGCTTTGTTTTTCCTGTAAGAAGAAACAGGTTGTGCCTCAACCTCAAACTCAATTCACTGTTTCTTCCGCGCAAGTTGTTTTTGAGTCGGAAGGAAGTAGTTCTAATGTTTCTATCACCAGCAATGGTAATTGGACAGCGACAGCCAATAGCTCAACTATATGGTTCACGATAAGTCAGTTATCGGGAGGCCAGGGCAATGTTACGCTTAAATTAATTGCGGACGCTAACAACACGGGGGCTGGCCGCGAGGCGATAGTGACTATCAAAGCTTCGAATGGCGATACCAGGCAAATTCAAGTTTCACAACCAGATAATCAAGATCTGGAAGCAAAATTCGCAAAAGTTTCGCCGAAACTTCTCACCAATAATGGGAATCCTTTATTAGATTTTATGTTTACAGCCGACCCAACAGCTATAGAATACAATGGAAGAGTTTATGTGTACACCACAAATGATCACCAACAGTATGACACGGTAGGAAAGGGTGGGAAAAACAGTTACCAGTATATCCGTACACTGGTCATGATGTCTTCCGCTGATATGGTCAACTGGACTTATCATGGACTCATAAATACAGCAAAGCTGGCGCCATGGACTTATACGTCCTGGGCGCCTTCCATTGAATCCAGAATGGAAGCGGATGGTAAAACGCATTTCTATATGTATTATTCAAATAGCGGTGCTGGCTCAGCCGTGCTTACTTCTACCTCGCCCGTTGGCCCTTGGAAAGACCCATTAGGAAAGAACATAGTCGACCACTCTGTCCCCGGTGTGGATGTCGATGTTCCATTCGATCCCGGAGTTGTGATTGACGGCCAAGGTACTGGCTGGCTGGTTTTTGGAGCCGGAACGCCTAAAACAGCCTATATGCCGGATAATGCCAGAATAGTCAAATTAGGAGCAGATATGATCAGTTTGGCCAGCAGTATTTCTAAGATACCAGCTCCTTATTTTAATGAGGCCAGTGACCTTAACTTTATCAATGGAACCTGGGTTTATAGCTATTGTACGAATTGGGATCCACGCACTGTATGGCCTTATAGCAATATTGCTAAACCAACCGCAGCCAACATATCTTATATGACGAGTAAAACACCCTTAGATCCGAATAGTTGGCAGTATGGCGATAATTACTTTAGGAATTCTGGCGAAAACGTGGGTGATAACGTGGGGCCTTTGTGCAACAATCACTCCCACTTGTTCACGTTTCAAGGGAAATGGTATTTTGCTTACCATGCCATGTATTTACAGGATTATTTTAACACTACGGGTGGTTTTCGTAATGTGGGTATCGAAGAAGCAGCGGTGAATACAGGGAATGGCGTGAACATCCCCATGGTCAGCGCAACTTATAAAGGTCCTTCACAAACTCAGCTATTAAATCCATTCGTTGTGCAGCAAGCAGAAACCACTGCAGGCACTTCGGGGCACGTCAAGTTCGATACTGCTGGTATTGTGGGTAATATGGTTGCCAAAGGACAAATAGATAAACAAGTTCTCATGGTCCGGGGAGCCGATTTTAGCAATCAGATTCCTTCCAAATTCGAAGCCCTGGTGAAAGGAACAGGTCAAATTGATGTTTATGTAAATAATCTTAAAGGCCCGGCTCTTGTTTCCCTTAAATGCGATGCGAAGGACTGGACTACGCTCTCAAAGCAAATAGAACTGAACATACCTAAAGGAGTGGGTAATATCTATTTTGTATTTTATGGAGAGGGTTTTTTGTTTGATGAATGGAAATTTTATTAAGTCCGGTTGCTGGTTTATTGATGCTATTTATAAGTAGATGTCCGATCAAAACGGGCTGTTACTGCCGATTCGGTGAAACCGTTAAGCCTTTCTTTTGGGAGCCGGAGGCAAATAAACGTTGATTCAGCAACCCGCGAATTATTTAAGACAATGACACTTAAAACTGCCAGTATCACAAATAAGAGTTTATTCGTGATACCGGCAGTTTTCCGCAAGTTCAAACTGATATAATATATTCAATTAGCGCTAAATAGTATTAAAAAAAAAGAATATGGAAGGTCAAATTATTTCAAAAGGGCCAAAATTAGATGAAAGTGAAATTAAAGTTTTGATAGAGAATTTTGATACGATCGGTATTTTGCTTAAGGGGCACCCTACTATCTTCAGTAACCCTATCTTAACGCCTGAATCGAAAAAAATGTGTAACGAGGGCTTGGTTCTTATCAAGAAGTTCACTCAAAAATGTTTAGAACATTATGGGATGAGTTACCTTTCAAAATAAGATTAAAAAATAAAAAAATATCATGTTGAAGAGGTCCGCCGGATTTAAGGCTGTCAGCATGCGCCACCTGGTCTTAGACAGTTATGACCTGTCTGAAGGTAAGTGTGATTTCCAATGGAAATGCCCCGTTGGCCTTATAAAATAAGTGTAAAAAACACAATAAATAATATTAAATTTCACAATGAAAAAGTTATTATCCATTTCAAGTTTGTGCCTGTTCCTGTTCACTGCAACAAGCTTAAAAGCGCAAAGCCCTAAGCTTACGCTTGATTTAACTAAACCCGGCGCGAACGTTAGTCCGCAACTGTATGGGTTGATGACCGAAGAGATTAACCATTCGTACGATGGTGGTTTGTATGCCGAGCTGATCAAAAACAGGATATTTAAGGACAACCCAAATACACCGGAAGCATGGAGCGTGATCAAGGAAGGTAGTGCGAAGGCCACAATTCAATTAGTTGCCGCAAACCCCGACTATGTACCGGCAGATCAGCGGCGCTATGCAATTAATGGCGCGTTAACTACTTGTTTAAGATTATTGGTGGATACCGGTGGTGGTAGGGCCGGTATTGCAAATGAAGGTTATTGGGGCATACCTGTTTTACCTAATACAACTTATAACGCCTCTTTTTATATTAAGGGTACGGAAATCAAGCCATTGCCCAACGAGCAATGGGCTCCCAAGCCCACAGTTGCTGTCCCGGTAATTGCTGATAACACTGCCGGGCGTATAACCGTAAGTATAGAAAGCAATGATGGTAAAACGGTATATGCTACGGGTACTATTAATTTAGTAAAAAGCACCTTTTGGAAAAAATATGAACTTAAATTAATAACAGGCGCTGATGTTAAACCAACATCTGCCGCCCGTTTTGTTATTTCAACAAACCGTACCGGGGTTTATTATTTTAACCTCGTCTCTTTATTTCCGCCAACTTATCATAACCGTCCGAATGGGAACCGAATAGATATAATGAAGTTATTGGCCGATATGAAACCCCGCTTTTTACGTTTCCCCGGCGGTAATTTCCTCGAAGGCCCGAAATTGAACGATGCATTTCCGTGGAAGACTACTTTGGGGCCGCTTGAGGGGCGGCCAGGCCATACCGGCTCATGGGGCTACCGCCCCACTGACGGAATGGGGTTACTTGAATTTTTAGAATGGTGCGAAGACCTTAAAATGGAACCGCTGCTTGCCGTTTATGCCGGCTATTCGCTCGACGGCGACCATGTGGATTCAGGCCCGCTTTTAAAACCATATGTAGAGGATGCGCTTAATGAAATTGAATATGTTACGGGCGACGTACACACATATTGGGGCGCTAAGCGTGCGGCGGATGGGCACCCGGCGCCTTTTAAACTCAGTTATGTGGAAATTGGTAACGAAGACGGGTTTGACGACTCTGGCAGTTACGATGGACGTTTTGCCCAGTTTTATGATGGCATTAAATCCAAATACCCTAACCTTCACTGTATTGCAACCATCGGCGGTAAGGATTGGCTTGGAGGAAGGGGTAAATTAACAATTCGCAAGCCCGAAATTGTAGATGAACATTATTACCGTAATGCCTGGGGAATGGAAGAGGATGCGGCACATTATGATAACTACGACCGCAATGGATATAAAGTGTTTGTAGGTGAATGGGCAACAACGGAAGGCACGCCCACCACCAATTTGAATGCTGCCCTCGGTGATGCCGCGTGGATGACAGGTATGGAACGTAACTCAGACCTCGTTATCCGCTCATGCTACGCGCCTTTATTTGCAAATGTAAATAAGGCTACCGCAACCGCGCCGAAAGCATGGCAATGGGATTCAAACCTGATAGGTTATGATGCATTGACAAGTTTTGGCTCGCCCTCGTATTATGTACAAGCAATGTTTAACAGCTATATCGGCAATAAAGTGGTGCCTATATTGGGCATCAATATCCCTACCCAAACCAGGTCTGCCACCAAGCAGGATAGTGCGACGAACAAAATGCCCGAACCCATACCAGCCATGTTTTATGTAGCTACCCAGGACACCAAAACGGGAAAACTGTTTCTTAAAATAGTAAATACAACAGGAAAGCCGCAGCAGGTTGATATCGATTTAAAGGGAGCTGGAAAGCTTTCTCCCGAGGGTATCATTGTAGTCATAAAAGGTGATAAACCCGAAGATACGAACACAGTCGGCGATCCGGTAAAAATAGTTCCGGTTACCTCTAAAATAAAAGTGGCCGGCGCTGAATTTACAAGGACTTTCGATCCATATTCAGTAAGCATGCTTCAAATAAATACGTTAACTAAGTAATTAAAATCAGGTAAGAATACCAGGATAAAAAAACAAATTTCAATATGAGAAATGCGATTTACAGGTTATGGATGACGGCCTTAATTATCACGCTTATAGCGCCGTGTTTATATGCACAAAAAGCAACTAATCCTATTATTTATGCAGATGTACCAGACATATCAATAGAGCATGTAGGCAATAGCTATTACATGAGCAGCACAACTATGCACATGAGTCCCGGTGTACCGATTATGAAGTCGAACGACCTGGTGACCTGGAAGACGGTGGGTTATGCATATGATACTTTAGGAAACGTTGATGCATTAAATCTCACAAATGGCAAAAACGCATATGGGGAGGGTTCGTGGGCAAGTTCTATTCGTTTCCATAATGGAACCTATTATGTAAGCACATTTTCTGCAAATACCGGCAAAACGCACATTTACAGTACTAAAAATATCGAAAAAGGTCCGTGGAAAGCCAGGTCATTTGCCCCCGACCTGGGTGATCACTCCTTGTTTTTTGATGATGACGGAAAGGTTTACATGATCAGCGGAAGCGGAGATTTAAGGTTAGTTGAATTAAATAAGGACCTTTCCGGCATAAAGCCTGGCGGAACTGACCAGGTTATCATTAAAAAAGCAAACGTGCCCTCGGGTGGCATTGGTCTCGGTCCGGAGGGCTCTCAGCTGTTTAAGATAAACAGCAAATATTATCTTTTCAATATTACATGGCCACCGGGCCACGTACGCACTGTTATAATCCACCGGGCAGATAAAATCACCGGCCCGTACGAAGGACGAATTGGCCTCCAGGATTTAGGTGTGGCGCAAGGTGGATTGGTTGAAGCGCCAAATGGGGCCTGGTATTCTTATTTGTTCCGTGATTATGGCTCGGTGGGGCGCATTCCCTATCTGGTCCCTGTAAAGTGGGTGGATGGATGGCCCGTTTTGGGCACCAACGGCAAAGTGCTGGATACACTAGACCTTCCGGCCAGTAAAGGTTTGATCCCGGGCATTGTGGCTTCGGACGAGTTTACCCGTAAAAAAGGTGAACGTGCATTACCACTGGTTTGGCAATGGAACCATAACCCGGATAATAGCTTGTGGTCTGTTACCGCGCGGAAAGGGTATTTACGACTCACCACAGGCAGGATTGACACCGATTTCGTGATGGCACGAAATTCATTGACACAACGCACTATCGGCCCGGTATGCTCCGGGACAGTTTCGCTCGACGTTTCTAATATGAAAGATGGTGATTTTGCGGGTTTGGGTCTTTTGCAAAAGAATTACGGGTTAGCTGGCGTCAAAATAGCCGGGGATAGCAAAGCTGTCGTCATGGTCAATGCAAGCACCGGAAAACCTGTGGAAGTACAAAAAATCCCGTTAAACCAAAAGGTAGTGTACTTTAAGATGGAATGCGATTTTACAAACAGAAAAGACGTGGCAAATTTTTTTTATAGCCTGGACGGGAAGACATGGAGACCATTGGGCACACAATTAAAAATGGCCTATACCTTCCCGCATTTCATGGGCTATCGTTTTGCTTTGTTTAATTATGCTACAAAAAATATAGGGGGATCGGCTGACTTTGACTTTTTTCATATAACAGATTCCATTTCTCCTAAAAAATAAAAAATTGGCGATAAATGGACCTGATTTATTCTTAGGGCTCAATAACATGTTTATAACCCAATTTCATTCTCCCGTTATTTTCATAGATGGGAGAATGAAAAATATATGTTTCTGTAGCGAGGATGAAGCCTTTACCGAAAACGGGATCCAATTGTTCCATAATATGAAACATTCCAAAACTTCGACCGGTCCATTATATATAATATACACACATAAATTTAGGACAACAATGAATATCAGAAAGAAAGTATTGCAGGCAACAGCTCTTTTTGCTGCCGCGGGGGCGCAGGCTCAAAACCCGATTATACAAACCATTAATATAGCCGATCCAGGCATCCTATCACTTATAAATTAAAAATGAATACAGCAAGTAAAAGCATAATTACTCTTGTCTTCGCGATTATCGTCAGCCTAGTAAGTATAAGTACTCTTTCCGCACAAACTGTTTGGTTAGATCAGCTGGATCTCAGCGCAACTACACAGGGCTGGGGCATACCTAAAAAAAACAGGACAGTTGATGACAACATCATGACTATCGCAGGCAAAACTTTTGAGCGTGGCTTCGGCACACATGCAGAAAGCTCTCTTTTTATTCAGCTTGATGGTAAGGCAAGTTCGTTTACCGCGCAGGTTGGCATTGATGATGAGGTGAAAGGGCGTCAGCCCGCCGTAGAGTTTATTGTATTCGGCGATGGCGCAAAGCTTTGGTCGAGCGGTGTAATGCATGATGGTGATACTGCCCGGCTATGTAATGTGAAACTTTTGGGTGTGAAAAAACTTTATCTGCTGGTAACAGACGGAGGAAACGGTAACAGCAGCGATCATGCCGACTGGGCAGATGCAAAATTTGAGGCGCCCGGTGTGGCAAGTTTCACTACTTATTATCCTGTCCCAAGTGAGCCCTACATTCTTACCCCTAAGCCATCGGCAAAACCGAAGATCAATAGCGCAAGCGTTTTCGGTGTCCGCCCGGGCTCGCCGTTTCAGTTCAGGATACCTGCCACCGGAGACCGGCCAATGACCTTTATGGTTACCGACTTGCCTCAGGGACTAAAGCTGGATCAAAAAACAGGACTTATCACCGGTAAGCTTGTAACAGCCGGCACTTACGTTATTCAATTGAAGGCAAAGAATGCGAAAGGTATAGCCGAAAAAAGTTTACGCATTATCTGTGGTGATAAAATTGCACTTACCCCGCCAATGGGTTGGAATAGCTGGAATTGTTTCGCCGGAGAGGTTTCTGCTGAGAAAGTCAAGCGCGCTGCGGAAGTAATGGTGAAAACCGGACTTGTAAATTACGGATGGAATTACGTAAATATTGACGACTACTGGCAAAATAACCGCGATTCGAAAGATCCTTCCCAGCAAGGTAAGTTCCGGGACGAAGCTGGTAATATAGTTCCTAATAAAAGGTTTGGAGATATGAAATCCCTGACAGACTATGTGCATGGCTTAGGTTTAAAGATCGGCATTTATTCCAGTCCTGGTCCCTGGACCTGTGATGGCGGTGCCGGTAGTTATGGACATGAAAAGCAAGATGCCGAAAGTTATGCCAAATGGGGTTTCGATTACCTGAAATACGATTGGTGCAGCTATGGAGGAGTGCTAAATGGAATACCTGATAACAACCCAAACAAAGTAGTCTCCATATCTTACAATGGAGGTTATCAATTGTCTACCGCCGTAAAACCATACAAAATAATGGGAGATTATATCCGTCAGCAACCCCGCGACATTGTTTTTAGCTTGTGTCAGTACGGAATGTCGGAAGTTTGGAAATGGGGCGGTTCGGTAGGTGGAAACACCTGGCGTACAACGAATGATATAACAGACAACTGGTCCAACGTTAAAAGCATAGCATTAGCTCAGGATCAGGCTGCAGCCTGGGCTAAGCCCGGTAACTGGAACGATCCGGACATGTTGGTTGTAGGAACAGTAGGCTGGGGTAGCCCGCATCCCACCATGCTTAAACCAGATGAGCAGTATCTTCACTTCAGTCTTTGGTGCCTTTTCTCTGCGCCTCTGCTAATTGGTTGCGATATGGAAAAGCTGGATGCCTTTACCTTGAATTTATTGACAAACGATGAAGTGATTGCTGTCGATCAGGATGCTCTTGGCAAACAGGCTACCTGTGTTCAGACTATCGGAGATCTGCGCATTTATGTAAAAGAGCTTGAGGATGGCAGTCGTGTAGCAGGCTTTTGCAACTTCGGTCTGGAGAAAGTGGATATCTCTTACAAGGATCTGAAAAAGCTTGGTATTTCAGGAAAGCAAAAGGTGCGTGATCTTTGGCGTCAGAAAGATATTACAACAATCCATGCGGACAAAGAGGCTCTTTCGGTGAAGGTTCCGGTGCATGGAGTGGCCCTGTACAAATTTACGCCGGTTAAATAGCAGGATAATATCTATTAAACTGAGCTCGATTTATAACTATGCGGCTGACTTTGACTTTTTTCATATAACAGATTCCATTTCCCCGGAAAAATAAAGCCTATTAATATTAAATAGCGAACTGAAAAATTAAAAAAAAAGCGCACTTGTTTTTATTAACTACCTTTTTTTGCCCAGCGAGAAATGAAATTTAACCAGTTAAACAAATAAATCGGTCCAAACCTGTTTTATGAAAAAAACTCTAAATTATTTATTAGGCATCCTGACATTAACAAGATGCAGTAAGCAAGAAATTGCTGATTTAAGCGTAAAACCAGTTATTACAAACACTAATAAGTCGTTCGACGCAACCAGTTACGTATTATTTACAATAGAAATCTCATATCGATGACCACAACCTGGAAAATTTTAACTTTTTTAATAGTATTTAGTTTTTGTACATCAATAAAGGCGCAAAAAAGGAATGTTGCGCTAACCCCCCCTATGGGATGGAACAGTTACAATTGTTACGGTATGACGGTTCATGAGGATGAGGTAAAAGCAAATGCTGATTACGTTGCGCAAAACCTGAAGGCGCATGGCTGGCAATATATAGTGGTAGATTTTTTATGGTCCTTTGATAGCCGAAGTGGCGACCCGTTTCAAAAAAGACTTAAAGATGGCTCATATAGCCCCTGGCTGGCAATGGACCAATGGGGGCGTCTAACACCTGATACAATTAAGTTTCCCTCGGAATCTGGAGGTAAGGGGTTTAAGCCATTGGCTGACTATGTCCATTCGCTGGGGTTGAAATTTGGTATTCATATAATGCGTGGCATCCCACGCCAGGCAGTATGGGCAAAATCACCCGTAATGGGCACTAATGGCATAACTGCTGATATGATAGCCGATACTAATTCAAAATGCGCCTGGAACAACCACATGTTTGGCCTAAATATGGTTAAACCCGGTGCGCAGGCATACCTGAATTCAATATTGAAATTATATGCAGGTTGGGGCGTTGATTTTATTAAGGTTGATGACTTATCGGCTCCTTATAGCACTGCGGAGGTTGAGGGCTACAGGAAGGCAATTGATAATTGCGGCAGGGCCATCGTGTTCAGTACGTCACCGGGGGCTACGCCTGTTGATAAAGCTGATAACGTAAAACAAAATGCCAATATGTGGCGGGTGGCCAATGACTTTTGGGACGAGTGGAACGCAGTATTGCAAATGTTTAATTATGGCAAACAATGGGAAGGCGTTGGCGGGCCCGGCCATTGGCCCGATTGTGATATGATACAAATAGGCAAGTTGTCAAAACGGGGCCCTGTAGGTGACGAGCGTTATAGCCGTTTTACAAAAGACGAGGAGTATTCGCATATGACATTTTGGACCATCTTCCGCTCCCCGTTAATTTTGGGCGGCAACCTGCCCGAAAACAGGGAGCAGGAATTGAAACTGTTTACAAACGATGAGGTGATAGCCGTTAACCAACATGGGACCGAACCGCGCCAGTTATACAAAACTAATGATGCTATGGTTTGGTATTCGCACGTGCCCGATAGCAAGGATATTTATGTTGCTTTATTCAACCTGGCGGCAAAGCCGCAGGATGTGGATGTAAACTTTGCCCAACTTGGCCTGGAAGGAAAGGTAGCCGTTCGGGACCTTTGGGAAAAAGAAGATGTAGGCGCCTTTAAAAAAGGATATAAAAAAACAATAAATACGCACGGGGCCGCTTTGTTAAAACTATCGTTACTAAAACAATGAAAATAAACAAATGGATATTATTAGTGTTTTTTACACTGTTCCACTTTTTTCAAACATCCGGTTATGCCCAGGTAACTTTGCCAAAAGTGTTTGGCGACAATATGGTTTTGCAAAGAGGTATAGCTATTCCTGTTTGGGGAAAAGCAACTCCTGGTTCTTTGATTGTTGCAACGCTTGGCAAGGTAAGTACAGATGCAAAAACTGGCAAAGACGGCAAATGGATGTTGCACTTTCCGAAGTTTAAGGCAGGCGGCCCTTATGAGCTCAAAATTTCTGAATCAGGAAAGCCGGAATCTGCGATCAAACTAAAAGGAATCCTTATCGGAGATGTTTGGCTGGCTTCGGGTCAATCCAATATGGAATGGCAGGTACAGCAGGCGCAGAATGCTCCAAACGAAATTGCCAAAGCTGATTTCCCGCAAATTCGCTTTCTTTTGATAGAACATGATATTAAGTTTAGCCCTCAATCTGATTTTTTAGCGGGTAAGTGGAAACTATGCGACACTAATAGTGTGAAGCAGCTCTCAGCTGTAGCCTATTATTTTGCCCGTAAAATACATAAAGAGCAAAACGTACCAATCGGGATCATTCAAAGTAGCTGGGGAGGAACGCCGGTACAAACATGGACAAGCCGGGAAATGCAGCTTACATCACCTGCTACCAGAGCAAAAATGCTTGCTGGCGATACGCTGACTCAAAATGATGTTGTAAAAGACAGCTTAAATATGATACGGTTTTGGGACATCGTTTATCATCCCCAGGGTAATACTGACAAGACCATTCCCTTACCGGAATATGGTGATTCTGGCTGGGCCGCGGTTGAGATGCCTCGCCTGGTTAAGGATTTTGGGATTGGAAAATATGAAGGGATGATGTGGCTACGAAAAAAAATTGTGCTACCCATATCTTTTGCAGGAAAAGAGTTAGTGCTGAATATTGGTCACCCTGAAATGAATTACTCCCTTTATTTTAATGGTGCCGAAATATGCAAAACGATTTGGAATAGCAATCAAAAACAATCTTATACCATTCCGGCCGGTCTGGTTAAAAACGGGGAAAATACCATTGCTATAAGAATGGCTATGCTGTGGGGTGGCGGTGGATTGAACCCTCCGGCCGAAAATATTTATATTACTGATGGTTATTCTAAGATCTCTTTAGCAGGAAAATGGTTGTATAAAACAAATGTTGAGCCAGCCATGCCTAAAATCCATAATTATCAAAATTACCCCGCAGTGCTGTTTAATGCTATGATTAATCCGCTAATTCCTTTTGGGGTCAAAGGATTTATCTGGTACCAGGGCGAGGCAAACGATATTGAAGCTTACCGCTATAGGGAATTATTCCCTATGCTGATCAACGACTGGCGACAACACTGGCATCAGGGTAATCTTCCTTTTTTATATGTTCAGTTGGCAAACTTCAAAAAAGAAGATCCGCTTCCAGCTGAAAGCGAATGGGCTGAATTGAGAGAAGCCCAAACACTAACCCTGTCACAACCCAACGCAGGCATGGCTTGTATAATAGATATTGGCGATGCAAACAGTATTCATCCGATAAATAAACAGGAGGTCGGACGCAGGCTGGCGCTGATAGCGGAAAAAAAAGTATATGGGAAAAATGTTATCGCCTCGGGGCCTATGTATAAAAACTTCGTTATCAAAGGGAAAAATATAATTATAAGGTTTACCGAGACCGGTTCGGGACTTGCAACCCGCGATATAGCTTCACTAAAGGGATTCGCAATAGCCGGAGATGATAAAAAATTCTTTTGGGCATCAGCCCGGATCGAAGGTGATAAGGTAATTGTGAGTTCGGATAAGGTAGATATACCCGTAGCCGTACGTTACGCATGGGCCGACAACCCCGTTTGTAACCTTGTTAACAAAGAAGGGCTGCCGGCCGCGCCCTTCAGAACAGATGAATGGAAGGGAATTACCCAAAAGTGATTTGGTTTACTAACCCCAAAATGGCGGGTTGAGGAAAACAGCAAAGCATTCAATAACATAACAGTAAAAATGCGTAAATGAACAAAATAATGAATTTCATGGCAGTAATGCCATTTATAATGTTGAGTTTTCTGGCATCTGTACAAACTACCCGCGGTAAAAAAGGGGATAGTTATTTTACCAATCTCATCTTTAAGGGAGATTATCCGGATCCAAGTATTTTAAGGGGCGGTAGAGGGATGTACGAGGAAGGCAGCGATCAGTATAATTATCAACGGGGCGGATAAAAGCGGCCTGTAAGCTATGCTGGATGCAGGCGAATTTGAGGCGATTGAAAAATGTCGCTGATGGGTTACATCTAAACTAGCCATCTGGTATATTTATTATCGGTATAATACCTGTTACTAAATTTGCAATATGAAAAAAACAACAATACTTAAAACTATCGTAATCGCCGGCCATTTTATTGCCGTTATGCTCACTTGCAAGCCTGCTTTTTCACAATATATCGGCCAGTATCAAAAAGAACTGACCAACCGGTCTGAAATCACCGCAAAGGCACAAAGCTTTAATTTGCAGGATGTAAGGTTATTAGACAGCCGGTTCAAACAAAACATGGAACGCGATGCCAAATGGATGTTGAGCATTAGTAACGCAAGCTTGTTGCATACTTGGCGGTTAAATGCCGGTATCGCATCTAATGCCAAACCCCTGGGTGGATGGGAATCACCAAATTGTGAGTTACGCGGACATATTATGGGTCATATACTTTCGGGGCTGGCGTTGATGTATGCTTCAACAGGCGATATAGTTTACAAGCAAAAAGCCGATTCGTTGGTGACAGCACTTGCCGAATGCCAGCAAGTTTTGGATGAAGGTGGTTACCTAAGTGCTTTCCCAAAACAATTTATTAATCGGGCAATTAAGGGTGAGTGGGTGTGGGCACCCTGGTATACGATCCACAAAGTGATGGCAGGGCTGACCGATATGTACCTGTATACAGGCAACAAGCAGGCTTTGGATATTGCGGAAAAAATGGACGGATGGGCCTTTCGCAAATTGGAACCTTTAACGCCGCAACAATTGGCTACTATGGAGAAAACGGAGTTTGGCGGAATGAGTGAAGTTGCCTATAATTTGTATGCCATAACAGGAAACAAGAACGATAAACGGTTAGCGGAGCTTTTTTATCATCACGCTATCATGGACCCTTTAGCAAATAAGGAAGATAAATTGGCAGGGTTCCACGCTAATACGCAGATCCCTAAAATAATAGGTGCAGCACGCGGCTATGAGCTTACAAACAACGACACACTAAAAACGATCGCGCAATTTTTTTGGCAAACAGTTATTGATCACCATACTTTTGCCACCGGCGGTAACAGCGATGAAGAGTTTTTCTTTACGCCTGATCAAATCTCGAAACATATTACAGCCACCACCACTGAAACCTGCAACACCTACAATATGCTAAAACTGACACGTCACTTGTTTACCTGGACAGCAGACGTAAAGTATGCAGATTATTACGAGCGCGCTTTATATAACCATATATTGCCATCGCAGGAAGCGGAGACTGGTATGGTAACATATTTACAATCATTAAAGCCTGGTTTGTTCAAGACCTATAGTTCACACGACGACTCCTTTTGGTGTTGTGTTGGCACAAGTTTTGAAAATCATGCTAAATATGCTGAAAGTATTTATTACCATACGGATAATGGCATTTATGTCAACCTGTTTATCCCATCGGAATTGAACTGGGGCGAGAAAGGCTTTAAAATTGTTCAACAAACCCGCTATCCCGAAGAAAGTGTAACTAGTCTTACCGTAAAGGAAGCGCCGTCGCGTATCCCGTTTTCGTTATATATCCGATATCCACATTGGGCAACGTCTGGTGCGAAGATTACAATAAATGGTAAAGTGGTTAAAATATCAGAAAAACCCGGCAGTTATATTGAGTTAAAAAGAGTATGGAAAACCGGTGATGAAGTGGCTGTTAGTTTTCCCATGTCATTACGATTGATCCCTGCAAACGATGACGCAAAGGTGGCCACAATCGCTTACGGCCCATTGTTGCTGGCGGGGGATATGGGTACCAGCGGAATAAACCCACCTGCACCTTTTGCCAGGGACCAGCTGGAATTTGTAAAATATAATATCCCTGAAGATGTTATCAGTTCGCTAACTGTAAAAAAACGGAAATTGACTGAGTGGCTAACACCATTGGCGGGGAAGCAGCTTACATTCGAAACGAAAGACGTGGCGGCCAGGCCCATTCCTCTGATTCCTTATTACCAGATTGATAAACAGCGTTACGTAATCTATTGGAATTTGAAATGACCGAACTACTATTATGAAATGCCGATCTCCCACTTTACATTCGCCTGAAATGCCAAACAGAAAGCAAAACTTATAAATTATTGATAATCAGTGCGAAAGTAAGTTTTGTAATATTACCATGGAATATTTAACGGTTCAGGGAAATATTCTTCACTGATGAACTTCCCGGTAGGGCCCTCCTGTCCGGTAAGCGCGAATTTGGCAATGCGGTTACCTGCTTCTTCCGGCGTGCTGGTGCCTTGGCCACCGGTAAAATCGGTTTTTGTCCAGCCTGGACATACCGCGTTGACTTTGAACGCTGTGTCCCGCAGTTCATAAGCTAAATTAATGGTATACATATTTAAAGCCGATTTGCTCGCCTGGTAGACAGCCAGTTTAAAATCATAGCCCGGGCTTGATGGGTCTGCAGCCAAGGTCAGTGAGCCCATAGAAGAAGTCACGTTGACGATCCTGGGCTCATCCGATCCCCTTAATAAGTCGATAAACGTTTGCGTGACAATGGCGACACCGAATACGTTGGTTTCAAACACGTTCCTGAACTGATCGATCGTTGCATTCAGCGCCGATTGCGGAAAGCCACCGCCAATGCCTGCGTTATTTACGAGTATATCCAACACTTTCGTTTTGTCACCAATTGTGCGACGCGCATCGGCAACTGATTGTTGATCCGAAACCTCCAGTTGAACGGCTTCTACATTATTAAGGCCCTCGCCTTTTAACTTTTCAACCGCGGCTTTGCCGTTTTCCAAATTGCGTGCGCCCAGATAGACGAAGATCCCTTTTTGCGCAAGAATTCTTGCGACTTCGAAACCAATACCTTTATTGGCTCCTGTGACTAATGCAAATTTCATTTTTCGATGTTTTTTATTCTTGTAAAATTAGGATTCCAGGTTTCCCTTACTGATCGTCATCGCTTGTTCAAGCATCCCCTGAAACTCAGGTAAAAGATGTTGTTCAATCATTGCTCTGGCTTCATCGCTTTTAGGCGTAAAAACATATTTCCAGTCGATCAAAACTTTGTCATCTTCAAGCGCAATGAAAACCCAGGCGCCATCTACGCGCTCTACCAGGCTGTTGAGGTTTTCAGAGGAAAAATTCTCCAGTTTATAGGAAAAATAGTTGGGATAGTCGACATGGAGCATGCTTTCAAATGCGGAATTACCGTCAGCAAAAGTCACCGTGCGGGATTTACCGGGTGTGATCCAAAGTTTCTGTTCATCTGTTTTTACGATAGCAGGGATGTTATGATAGCCGGGGAAAATGATATTTAATGGAACCGGTTGAATGTAATCGAAAGCAACCTTGATTGGCGCGTTAACTGTAGCCAGTACTCTGGCCGTAGGGTTATTGATCCTGCTTCTTTCTGTTGAATCTTGAGTTTTCATGTGTTGTGTATTTGTTTATGTAAAAGTTCGGATAACTTTAGCTGAAAAATATCCTGATAAGACATAAAATCAGCTCTATCAGGCGTGCCGCCATCAGGGTGAGTAGCTGGTAAGCCGCCTGGTTAAAAAACATTATTCCGGATCAATGATCGTCTCGATCAATACCAGGTAAACGTTCTCATCCTTTCCGTTAAAGTCCAGGCTTTCCCATTCGGTCACGAACAAAGTATCCCCGGGCTGCAGTTTATTTTCGCCAGCATTGACATAACCTGAAACCACATATATTAACAGTCCGCTATTCGGATTTCGCGCAGTGACACGATAAGTTTCATTCACGCTTAACTTAAGTTCCGAGATCCGGATATCCTGGTCGATCTTTAATGCACCCTCCGCGGACTCCTTAGCCACGATCGTTTTATAATTGGTGTGCCTTGAAGATTTTTCTGATGATTTAAGGACTCTTACGTAAGGCGTAGTATTCGTTTTGGTCGGGGCGATCCATATCTGAAGGTGACGCGCGTCTGCGTCTTTTGAAGTATTGCCTCCTGAGTGATGCAGACCGCTACCGGCGCTGATCAGCTGTACATCACCAGCAGCGTAATTTTCATGGATACCTAATGTGTCTTTGTGTGATTCTTCGCCACTGATCATAATGGTCACGATATCAACATTGGCATGTGGATGCATTCCTAAGCCGCTGCCAGGATGTAGCGTATCATCGTTAAAGACGTAAAGCGGACCAAAATTATCAGGCCGAACAGTTCCCTTTTGACCAAGATTAAAGAGAGTGTATCCTGTAAATTCATTGTTTTTCAGCAAGCCCCTATCGGAGCCTGCAAGTTTGAATGCTTTCATAATATACTTTTGTTATTGTTGGTATTTATCTAAAGCAAATTTCAAGATGTAGTCGACAAAAAAACATCCTTATAGGACTTAAAATCAGCCCTATCCGACAGATGGGTGGGTAAAGGTCTGCTTGATAGTCTATTTAAGATTTGACCGTAGCTGGCCAAAGAAACAATTTACTACAACCTGTCGTTATAGAATTAAAACGAAGGACGCGCTAAGAAAAAAAGTAAATCATTATTTCTGTGTTTGCTAGCCATAGACTACTATTAGTGGGCCAAAAAAATACCTGAGTCTGTTAATTTTTTTTCAAGTATGGTTAACAACTACCTCAAACGCACAATCCGATCCGAGCCTGGCCAAAAAGAATTATAATGAGGGCAATTATCCCTCCTCATTAGCTGCTGAGGTTCAAGCTTATCATACTATATTGGTATGCTACTGAATATTATACTTTAACGACCATTTCACCATTTCAGTGATAACAGCCTCCAGGTCTTGACCACTGTCGGTTAAACTATATTCCACATGCGGGGGAACAACTGGCATCGCTTTCCGATTAATAATGCCATCGACCTCCAGCTCCTTCAAAGTTTGAATAAGCATTTTTTCGCTGATCGGCGGAATAGCTCTTTTTAATTCCCCATAACGTTTAGTACCTGAAAATAACTCACGGATCACCAGTGGCTTCCACCGGTTGCCCATCTTATTGGCAATAAAGGTTACCGGGCATTTAGTGGTGACAAGTCTTTTATTAAGCTGATTGGTAGAACTTTCTTTTACTGTTGCCATGATACACACTTTTTAGTAGGTACTTGATATAAAGTGTGTACAAAGATAACTTTGTTTTGAAATAAAAAAAATCAAATGAAAGCAATAACAATTATCGGTAAGGGGCGGGTCGCTTTGAGCGAAGTGGCTCAGCCTGAAAAGGCAGCAGCAGGCTATATAATCATCAAGATGAAATCTATGGGTATTAATGCCGGCGATAAATTTTTTATCAGCGGGAATTTTCCGCCCGGCATGTTTACCGAGAGCCAGCATGCTATCGCCGGCGTATCCGGCGTTGGAAAGGTGATCGCGATAGGTGAACGCGTTCCGGAAAAATATTTAAACAAAAACGTAACGGTTTACCGTTCATTAACAAACGGTCAGGAGATAGTTGGTACCTGGAGTGAATATGCGCATTTGCCGTATTTACAATGTGCCATCCTGCCTGATCAAGCCGATCCGGACGAATATGCCGGGGTGCTGGTAAATATCATTACAGCCTATGGGGCCTACAAACAGGCAATAAAGGAAGGACATAAGGGTATGGTTGTGACCGCAGGCAATTCTGATACCGGAAAAGCCATGCTGGGATTTTGCCTGGATGCAGGATTTCCTGTAGTTGCAATCGTAAGAAACGAAGAAGCCAAACAGGATCTGGAAAAACTTGGCGCTCAACATGTACTGATTCAAGGAACGCCACAATTTAAAAAACAATTCGCTGAACTATCGGCTGAGTTAAAAACGACAGCTGTATTTGATGGTGTGGGCGGAGCGCTGCTTAGCGAGATACTAGAGCTGGCCCAGGCGGGTACAACTATTTATGCTTATGGTTTCCTGGGTGGTGGCACACCTGTTTCTTTCCATACCGGGATCCTTGTAAAGGGAATAACCATTAAAGGATTTAGTAATTTTAAGACCGAAACGGTTCAAGATCATGCGCAATTAGCAGTTGCACTGGCGGAGATCAGTAAAGTGTTACATCTGCCTCATTTCAGGTTCAATATCGGCAAAAGATTTAGTTTCGATGAAATCGACCAGGCGCTTGGTTATGTCGCATCAACGGCTGGCAAAGCTGCATTAACCATTGAAAGTTGATCCTCCAAACAGCGAATATTATGAAAGAGCAGTATTTCAGTACTGCTCTTTTTGTTACAAGCATAATGGTTCTCAGCGTATTCCAAACAATATTGAGATAGACTTTGGGTAGTATCTCAGTTTGAAAATAAATATTGTTTTGCTTGACTGTTCATGGTTAACTTAATTTATGTCAAAAAAAATTACCCTACAGATTTTGGTAAAACACACAAAATATTAACGGTAGGCCCTGCAATGGAGACAGGATTAGCTAAATATCTATTGGGCATAGATGAAATAGTAAGGTAGCGGATTAATTCCAAAAACTTATTCATAAATTTATGCCACCTAACAGGTGGCTTTTTTATATAACTCATAACACATGGCAACAGACAATAAAGTATTTATGGACAAATTTGTCCAGTTCATAAACACAGCTGACGCAAATCTTGGTGAGGAACTTATCTCACCTGATGCAATTTTTCACGTACCTGGACGGCCTGAACCATTAAAGGGATTAGAAGGGTATATGATGATTATAGGAATGATGCGTAGTGGCTTTTCGAATATTCAATGGACAATAAACGACCTTGTTATAGATGAAAATAAGGTGGCGGCTTTGTTCACAATGACAGGGACGCATGACGGTGCTTTCTATGGTGTTCCACCTACTGGTAAATCGATTAATGTAAAGGCGATCAATATTTACCATCTGTCGGATGATAAAATCGTAACCGAATATGGGCAACCCGACTTAATGGGACTAATGATGCAAATAGGAGCCCTGCCGCCACCTAATTAAATAAATTCAAACTGAGACACTACCAGATTTTCAGAATTGCCAGGTAATCGCTACTTTAAGTTGATGAATGCAAGTATTTTGATCGTTGAAGACGAGTTCATTGTCGCAAGTGACCTATCCGATATGGTTACGAAGGCTGGTTACCAAGTTTGTGCAGTTGCAGATACGGTACAATCTGCTAAAAAAGCGGTCGATCAATATCAACCGACCTGGGTTTTGCTTGATATATTTCTTCAGGACGGATCCATGGGAACCGAGCTTGCGCCCTATCTTCAAGATAAAGGTATTGGGTTCATTTATATTTCTGCAAATACCAATCAAAGCGTATTGGAGGCGGCGACCGCCACAAATCCTTACGGTTTCCTGGTCAAGCCTTTTCGTGAAAAGGATCTTTTGCTTATGCTGGAAATCGCGCGCGGTAAACATGAAAGCATTTTAGAGTTTTCTTCTCAACGTGAAGCACTGCTTCAGCAGGGTTTATGGTCATTGACAGATGATAAGACGCCCTACGAAAGCAAATTAGAAAACACACCTGTTGCATTTCAGTCACTGATACCTTTCGATTTTATGACCTATGAATTTTGGCCGGCGACCGGAAATAACCCTGTGTCCGGGGCATATCTTCGCAGTGGTTTTAATGAATACCAGGCTTTGGCCGGATCAAATCTTCGTTTACCCAATAATACTTCAATTTTCAGGGGAAAGTCTGGTGATCAAGGGAAAAGACCCGAAGCTAAAGTATTCTCCGGCGTATCCTTTACGGACCTGATCGATCAGCAACTTTGGGGAATAAGCCAGTCGCTGAAAAGCGATCTGCGTTCTGCTTTGCTATTTGAATGTGAAAGCAACGCTGGCTGTCTTCAACTCTGGTTCTTTAACAAAGGCGATGGTGTCTATGAACATTCTCATAAAAGGCTTCTAATCAATTCTGAGAAGTCAATATTTCGCCTCTTCCGGCAACTTTCCCTGACGCCTCCATCCGGCAATAGCAGTATTCCACGACAAGCAAGAAGGGTTCAGCCAATTAACCCTTTACATAAGTTCGAAGGAATAGCCGGACGCAGTGCAGCGCTGCTTCACCTGCTGGACAATGTGGAAATGGTCGCTGTTACAAATGTAACAGTCCTCTTGCTGGGAGAGAGCGGTACAGGTAAAGAAAAGGTCGCCAAAAATATTCATCTTTTATCGTCAAGAAGATCGAAGCCCTTTGTAACTGTCAACTGCGCAGCGATGCCGGCAAACCTGATGGAATCGGAGTTGTTCGGTCATGAAGTTGGAGCCTTTACTGGAGCAACCGCGAAACGTATTGGCAAATTTGAAGGGGCGAATGGCGGGACGATCTTTCTTGACGAGATCGGCGAGTTACCGCTCGAATCACAGGTTAAACTGCTGAGGGTTTTGCAAGAGAAACAACTGGAGCATATCGGAAGCAGTAAGACGATCAGTGTCGATGTAAGGATTATAGCCGCCACCAACCGAAACCTGGAGCAGGAAGTCGGAGAAGGGCGGTTCCGCCTCGATCTGTTCTATCGTTTGAACGTTTACCCCATCACTTTACCACCATTAAGGGAACGCGGCGAGGATATTCTGATACTCGCCAAATACTTTATTGAAAAAAGTGCTGCGAATCTGGGGCGGACATCTATTCCTGAGCTGAGCGCCGCTGCATTAAAGCAGCTTTCCGAACACACCTGGCCGGGAAATATACGTGAACTGGAGCACCTGATGGAACGCACGCTGATCAAAACAAAAGACCCGGTAATCGGAACTGTTGAATTGCCGGGCTGCACTTCCGGTCATCTCACATTATCATCTGTTTCAGACACAAAGAAAACACTACAACAGATAGAGACAGAACACATTTTATCTGTGCTAAAAAAATGCAATGGGAAGATTAACGGGCCAGGTGGAGCCGCGGAGGTTCTTGACCTGCCGGCAAGTACGCTTACCTCAAAAATGAAAAAGCTTGGAATAAAAAGAACATCAAATTACGATAGTTAATATGGCTTTCCTGAGATTCTCCGGAGAATGTTAATAGGATAAAGAGGTACATTTTGGGGCGATAATAGTAATGGCCGAAGGTACCAGCCGCATCCGTGAGCCATTACTTCTGAATTGAAAAAAATTAATTAGCGGATAAAAACTCTTTGATATCGTTAATTGCAGCAACTGATTCTTTTGAATGAATGTCTGAAACTAACCAGACGTGCTTCTGTCCTGGATATTCTTTAAATTTTGCGTTTTTCTGGATCGGTTTGATCACCGCGTAAAAGTTTCTTGAATCATCGTTCAGAACCTCATCGGTTCCAACCAATAAGGATACAGGTGGAAATTTCTTGAACTTTAATTCGCTTGGATCAGCTTCCTTTAACCTGTTGGGTGCATATAATTCAGCATGCTCATGCAGCATTTTCTTGCTCAATATTGGGTCAACTGCCTGCTTAGTTATATAAGAGCCATTTTGAGTCTTCAGATCTATCCACGGAGATATTAAAGCCAGTGAGCTCGGCAAGGATACATTTTCATCGATGCAGTTATGCACCAATGTTACAGCCAAACCGCCTCCTGCACTATCTCCGATGATGGTGAATTTATAGCCGGGATACTTACTTTTTAGTTCCTTGTAAACGTTGAATATTTCATTGTTTGCGGCAGGGAAAGGTTTCTCCGGCGCTAATGAATATTCAACATACAGAACAGCTGCGTTCAATTCCTGTGCCAGGTGGCTGACCATCGCCCTATATGAGTTGATGCTGCCTAAAGCGTAAACACCGCCATGTAAATAAATAATGATCCGTTTCTGATGAGTAAGACTTTGGTTAAACCAGTAGCTTTTCACGCCTGCGATTGACGTTTCAGTAATGGTAACTTTTTCGGCCGGCGGATATATTTTCCCCAGCGTCTCATAGTAGGCTCTTTCCTGCCCGATCTTGGCCATAGTGCTGTCGGCAATGCTTTGTGCCTTTGATTCTGAGATGTTCAGCAATAAGATGCTTAACAGCATAAGCGAAGTTAATTTTAATGTTTTCATAGTATTTAATATGGATGATTAATTTATTGAGGCAAAATTAAAAGCCAGCGCACGCGGGAAATAATCGAATAAGACACAAGAACAGTCCGAAACGGCAATTTAAATTCTGGATAGATCAGACTCAGAGACTATGAAAAATGATGATGATGCCGTCGGGGAACCCAATCAATTGGAGTTGACGCGATCAATGTTGAAATTCTTAAACTTCTTCGCTATTCTCAACGGGAAGCGAATGGCAATCCTGGTTCCGGGGTTACTTTCTAACTGGAAATTTCCTTTCAGCTGTGCGCTCAGTCCGCGCATGATCTTAAAACCTAATGATTCTGTTTTAAACGGATCAAGGTCATCAGGGATCCCTTTTCCATTATCAGCAATTTCCAGGAGTAATGTTTGTTCATCGATCAGTTTTAAGCCAAGCGAAATTGCGCCACCTTTTTTATCGAACGCGTATTTGATGCTATTTGTTATTGCTTCATTCAGGATCAGACCAATCGGAACGGCCTGCTTCAAATCTATGTCAATGGGTTCTATGTTCTTATTAAATATAATAAACTGGGCAGGAAGATCGAACACGTCACGTAAATGGCTGATCAATTCGGAAACGTAAGATTGCATATTCAGGCTAGCCAGATTGTTTCCGTTAGAAAGTTTCAGGTGAATCAGTGAAATCGCCTGGATACGGTTTCGGCTGATCTTTATGGCATCCAATACTTCTGCCTTGCTTGTTGAAGAAGTTTGGAAATTGAGTAAACCTGTTATAACCTGCAGATTATTTTTGACCCGATGATGCACTTCTTTTAATAGCCAATCTTTCTCGGTTAGTAATATTTCCTTCTCAGCCAACAACAGGTCTTTATCTTCTAAAAGGCTTTTCAGGGAAACGTTTTGATGGTCTATTTTTTCCTTCTGAAACTCCAGGTGCCTGTTGATTTTTTGTTTCTTTCGATAAGCCCAATACGCCAGACAGGCAAGTATCAGTATTGCTGCAATGCCGCCGAGTGTAATGTTCCTTTCAAGTTTTGTATTTTGTACCAGAACAGACTGTGCCCTTTGCTGACTCTTCAGGATTACCAGATCCTTTGAGCGCTGATCTTCCGCATATCTTGCCTTTAGGCCGGCGATCTGATTTGCGGAACTCGCGTTGAACAATGACTCATGAAGCCTATGATATTTCTGTAAATGCCTTATACCGGAAATATAGTTACCCGATGCCGAATCGATCCGGTATAAAGCCAGGTGTACATCACTTTCTGAAGCAGGTGAGATGAATTTTTTCGGTAGCGCCAGAACCTTTTCAAAGTAAGGCCTTGCTTTTTCAAATCTGTGGGCTCCAATATAAAAGTCTCCAATAGTTTTGTTATACGTTTGAAGGAACAGGTGAGCATTATTTCCGAATGTTTTCTTCTTTTCCAGCGTATCGAAAGTGCTCATCATTTTTAAAAACCAAATTTCAGCTTTATCCGGTAGTCCAATGTTACTGTACACCAGTCCGTAAGAACAATAGATATTTATTCTGTCAATATCCTTTACCGAGGGCATTGCCCGGTCAGCTTTGATCAGATATTGCAGCAGTCCGGCGGTGCTTTTCAGCTTCACCCGATCATCAATTACACACAGTAGAGCAATAGAATAGTCGGATTGTGATTTGGTTTTCCTTGTTGAAGCCAGTGACCCCTCTAAATAGGGCAATGCCTCTGCGTACATTTCAAGGTTATAGAACTGCCGGCCCAGTGAATTAGTAGCAACGGCGATCAAGCGGTCATCGTTGATCATTTTCGCCGACTTTAATGCTTCAGAATTAAAATATAATGCCTGCTGGGTATTTCCCATTTTCCAGTAGAGACTGGCCAGTTCGATTTCGCAAGAAATCTTTTCAAAGCCCCTTCCAGCTTCTTTAAAATAACGATAAGCCTTCGACAATTCGTCGGCAGCTTCTGTAAGCCTGCCTTCCTTGGTGAGTATAATGCTGATTGCTTTCCTTGCATTTGCAACCCCGTAATTATTACTGAGCTTTTGGTACAGCAATTCCGCCTTTACATTGCAGCTTACAGCCCCGCGAAAATCTTTCGTCAACTCCCTTAGGATCATTCCATGATCTTTCCAACAATCGGCTTCGCCTTCGAGATCATTTGCTTGGTGAAATGTTTCGATCAAAGCATTATAGCCTTGCGCAGCGCCGGTAGTGTCTTTACTGAAGATCAGTTTGTTTGTCAGTAAAGTCTGACGACATTTTAACTCCAAACTTAACGAACGGATCTTTTTTGCCAGCACTATACCTGTATTCATCAGCGACTTTGCACTGTCCAATTGCTTATTAGTGGCATCCGGTTTATTGATAAGGTAATTACTTAAGTGGATCATGGACTTAACCCTTAGAGAATCGGGTTGCTTGCGAAGGAGCTCCTTCTTTAATAGCTGGGTCGAATCTATAGGGATACTGTTGGCCTGACATGGAAGAGCAAACAGCAAAAAGCATACAATAGCAAGCAATCGGCTATGAACCGTTTTATTTTTGATATTGGCTATTTTGCGCTGTCTTGTTTCCACAATCGTGATATTTCTCAGATAAAGATAAGCAATGATTTGATGACGAAAAGAACGTGGGTATCCCTCATACCGAATAACACGGTTTCTGCCAGGCCATACGATTCGTTAGTATAACGCCATTTTCGATTATTCACGAAAATAAATAACGAAATACCGTTACTGTATATCCATGTAATTGATTTTCAATCACTTGAAATAACGGTACGCTTATAGCTAACAGGTAGGGGAAGAACAGTTTTATACACACTAAAAATACTAGCTATGGAAACGATGTTTATATTCTCCCATGTGATAATGGTCATTTGTGTACTCGTAATCATGCGGGAAGCATTTACCTTCTCAAATTACGGGGAAGAAATATCGGAACACCACCTGATCCACCAAGGGGCCAATGCGAAGCCACGTAGGCTCTTAACCAAGATGTATTTATCAATGATCGCAATGGCCCTTAGCTACTTCTTTGCTTTAAGGGTGTGGTAAAATCAAATTCTTAAAATCAAATACACACTTTTAGGTAGGTACTTGTATAAAAGTATGTATCAATTTAACTTTGACTTATATTAAAACAGAAATCATGAAAATAGTAACAACCGGCTCGCTGGGAAATGTGGCCAACTTAGTAGTAAAAAAACTGATCACTGCCGGACATAACGTGACTGTGATCACTTCGAAATCCGAACGAACTGCACCAATAGAAGCCTTGGGCGCAACAGCCGCGGTCGGATCAATCAGCGACGCCGATTTTTTAACAAAGACATTCGAAGGATCAGACGCTGTTTTTACAATGGTCCCCCCGACTATGGGCACAACGAATATGATCGAAAATATTGCCAATGCAGGAAAGGCTTATGTTAAGGCGATCCAAACTGCGAACGTTAAACGAGTGGTCATGCTGAGCAGCGTGGGGGCAGACGCCGCTGAAGGAACCGGACCGATTCGGGGAGTTCATCATATCGAAGAGTCGTTTAAAACGCTCACTCAAGTCAATCTTACCGTGTTGCGCTCAGGCTTTTTTTATTCTAACTTTTTCCGCGATATACCGCTGATAAAAGCCAGAAATACTTTTGGCAATAATTACAAAGGCGATGACAGGCTGCTGCTGACACACCCGGATGACCTTTCTAGGGCCATTGCTCAGGAACTGCAAATTAAAGGAAACGGCCATGAGGTTAAGTACGTGATCAGCGACATTTCAACCGGGAATAAGATTGCCTCGATCCTGGGCCAGGCCATTGGCAAGCCTGAATTGGGCTGGTCTCAGGTACCGGACGATATATTGCAGCAAGGGTTAACATCTGCCGGTTTGCCTGCAGAACTGATCGGCTTAGTGGTAGAAATGGGTCAGGGTGTCCGTACAGGCATCATCACCCGGCACTTTTTTGAATCTGGCCAGAAAGTATCCGGCCGGATAAAAACAGAACAATTTGCGAATGAATTTAAGGAAAAATACGAGCAGGCTTAAAACGGCAATCGCAGGATCATTGCTATTATCTGACTTGATCATTTAACATCTACCGTTATGACATTCAATTTTTCAGCGACACCCGACTTTGATTTTATGACCAGCTTTGCGCGGCATATTCAGGCGACCGTGCACGATGGTGTTTTAGAAATCCCCGAAAAGCTGGGTCATGGCTATATCCGTAAACTGATGTTCGGCCCCGATTTCAGAATCACAATACACCATTATACGCTCAAAGAAGACCTGATCATTAAACGCAACCCATCCGGGCTTGGCAATGACCTGATCACCGTTTTCTTTTACACCAATGAGCAATCACTCGGGATCGCCTATAACAATACGCCGCAAATCACATTTTCCGAACAGGATGATTCAGCGATACAGGTGACGTCAAATGATCTTGCCTCAACTATCCGGTTTCCGGCCAATGAACGTGTTCATTATATGGTTGTGGCCATTAAGCCCCGGCGGCTCACGGAACTGATAGCATTTGATCAGCCTAATTCAACGTTACAAACGATCAGCGCCAACGGAAGCTCCTTTCTTTACTTTGAGAACATGTCGGTAGAAACGAAACTTTTACTGAAGAACCTGATCGCTGTCGACCTGAAGGACACCTTAAGCAACTTTTATATGCAGATCAAAGTGCAGGAGTTGCTTTACCAGGTATTCTATAAATTATCCCTTCGTGAAAATAGCGACCAACAGACCATTAACAGCGCAGACGCCGCCAGATTGCTATATATCCGTAACGAAATTATCCGTGATCTAAGCCATCCTCCTGTCTTACGTGAACTGGCCTATATCGCTGCTATGAGCGAAACCAAACTTAAGCAGCTTTTCAAGCAAACTTTCGGAATGACGATCTATACCTATTTTCAGCAGTCGAGAATGGAGGAGGCTGCCTTTTTGTTAAAGAAAGGAAAGCGCTCTGTTGCCGAGGTGGGCTACGAAATGGGCTTCTCAAACCTCAGCCACTTTAGCCGGCTGTTTGAAAAACATTACGGCCTGAATCCTAAAAGATTCTCCTATTCCTGACAGCCTATCACAAGCGATCTTTTGTTATAAAAAAAGAGCAGTCCTTCCGGGCCGCTCTTTTCTTTAGCCTTTGATCCTGTCAAGTTCCGCTACTTCTTCAGCAGAAAGCTGGATGTCGGCCGCGGCAATATTCTCCTTTAACCTATTTACTTTGGTAGTACCGGGGATCGGCACAAAACCGGGATTTTGATGCAACACCCAAGCCAGCGCAAGCTGTGCCGGAGTTATCTGTTTTCTATCCGCAAAAGCAGTAAAAACATTGATTAGTTGGGCACTGGCTTCCCTGTTCTCCTTTGTAAATTGCGGAAATCTATTCCTTACATCGTTTGCGTTAAAAGTGGTGTTACTATCGATCGCACCAGTTAGGTAACCGTGACCTAACGGACCGTAGGCGACAAAGCCTATACCGAGTTCTTTCAGGACAGGGAACACGGATGTTTCTGGCTCTCGGTTCCAAAGAGAATATTGACTTTGCAAAGCCGCTACCGGTTGTATAGCATGTGCCTTACGGATGCTATCAGGATCGGAAGCTGACAAGCCAAAATGCAAAACTTTTCCTTCTTTAATCAAGTCTTTGACGGTACCCGCTACCTCTTCTACTGGTACAGCCGGGTCTGGCCGGTGCTGATACAGCAAGTCGATCCGGTCGGTTCTCAGACGTTTCAACATATCTTCACAAACTTTGCGAATATGCTCAGGTTTGCTGTTAAGCGACATTTTTTTAGGATCCTGCGCGTCAAATTCAAATCCGAATTTCGTAGCAATGACTACCTTGTCTCTCATAGAATATAATGCGTCACCTACCAATTCTTCGTTGGTGTAAGGGCCATACATTTCTGCGGTATCGAAAAAGTTGATCCCGCTGTGTACCGCCTGATGCATCAAGCTTATCATATCTTGCCTGTCGACGATATTGCCGTAACCGAAACTCATGTTCATACAGCCAAGCCCTAAAGCAGAAACTTCAAGGCCCGTATTACCTAATTTTCTTTTTTCCATTGTATTTGATCATTTAATTTGCGCTTTATGATATAAGCGACAACGATACAAAGGTATGAAGGGGCAGGTTTAGCAGCTCGTAAAGCGGGTAAGGAACCATCTGAAGGGTCGGTGGACTGTGCCAAGATCATCCTGCCCATAAGGGATTCACTTGAAATGCTGAGCGGTCACTGGAAGCTGCCTATCATCGTATCACTGAGCTTTGGTGCCAAACGGTTTAAGGAAATATCAAGGAATGTCCCCGGTATCACCGACTGGATGCTTTCTAAAGAATTAAAAGACCTGGAGGTCAATAAACTGGTGACAAGAACGGTTCTTGACACCTTTCCACCAACGGTAAATTATACCATAACGCAACACGCGAGGTCACTGGATAAATTATTATTGGAGTTGCTGGAATGGGGGCTCAGGCACCGTGAACCGATCAGGAACGGATAAGCTATTTGACCCTTTGGGTATTAAAAATTCTTGTCATTGAGGTAGGCAAATACCATCTGCCGATAGCCATCACCTATTGGTAATTCTTTTTGACCTATCATCAACTGAGTTTTTTGAATAGTGTCTATTTTATCCAGGGCAATAATATAGGACTTATGGATGCGCATGAATTTTGCAGGGTTGAGCTTGTCTTCAACAGCTTTTAGGCTTAGCCTTGTCACAATTTCTTTTCCGGATGCCAAATGTATTTTAACGTAGTCTTTCAGGCCTTCAATGAACGTGATATCATCCAGCATCACTTTGACCAGTGAATAATTTGCGCTCACAAAAACATGTTCAAGCGACCCAACTACCGACTGGGCGGTAAGCTTTTTCATTTTATGAAGTTCCGAAGCTTTCTGTACAGCCTTTGCAAAGCGGGGAAACGGAACCGGCTTGACGAGGTAATCAATGACTTCCAGTTCGAACCCTTCCAGGGCATGCTGTTCAAAGGCGGTCACCATAATCACCAGCGGCGGCTTTCTTAGCGAAGCAAGGAACTGCATACCTGTAATCTTGGGCATCTGAATGTCCAAAAACATGAGATCAACATCCAGACTGTTAAGTAAAGCGAGTGCTTCGCTGGCATTTTTCGCTTTCCCGATGAGATTTAGAAACGGAATTTGCTTGATATTATCTTCAAGTAATTCCCTTGCAGGAAGTTCGTCGTCAACAATGATGCAATTCATAGCCTAAAGATTAAGTTCCAAATTTACCGTGTATAACGCTGCATTTTCATCAATAACAATAGAATGATTAGCCGGATATAAAAGCTCCAGCCTTCGCTTGACATTGACCAGTCCGATGCCGGAACCTTCATCTTTGTTTTTCACTTCACCGCCGACATTATTGGAGATCATTAAATTCAGCGAACTCGCTTCATTATCCACGATGATTGCCACTTCTATCATCGGGTCATCAACGCTGGTGCCGTGTTTAAAAGCGTTCTCTACAAAGGGGATCAATAACATCGGTTCAATTTTATAATTTTCCGGATCACCGGATATAAACAGGTTGAACCGTACACTGTCGCCAAACCTTAAAAGCTGTAAGTTGATGTAGTTTTTAAGGTATTCAATTTCATTGGGCAGGCTTAATTTGTCACCGTTGCTATCGTATAACATATAACGCATCAGTTGGGAGAGACTAATTAATGACGGTTCCATTAGTTCCGACTTCTTCCGGGCCATGGAAACCAGGGTATTCATCAGGTTAAACATAAAATGCGGGCTTACCTGTGACCGTAGGAAATCCAGTTCCGTTTTCAGGTGATTGGTTTCCATTTCTTTGATCAGTTCATTTTGCCTGATCTTTTCAATATAAAGGCGGTAAGCATAGCTGCAAAATATCACCAGAGCAAATGGGAAGATCAAAACTATCCGTGCCGGATTAAATTTCCCTGGTGTATTGGGTACGCCATGAGCCTGCGCAACCCCGGTGAGGTCGTGCATAAAATAGCCCATCGCAATTAGGAAGAATATGAATAACGCTAATACTAAGCCGGCATAGGTCCATTTGCCATACCGTTTTTTAAGGAACGGGTAAATGGCATATGTATGAATATAGAAAATAGCGATGATGGTTAAAAATGAGAAAAATATGTTCAATAAGGAGCCGTTTCTGGGGTCATTTTTAAATAAAGCCATACGGAGCACGAAAGGCACAACAAATATGAAGGTCCATACCAGGACAGGGATAGCCTCGCTATAGCGGTTAACTTTTTTTATGGTTTGCATAACAGGGTCAAAAGTACTTGCTTATAAAAGTAAAATTCAAAAATTGAGATAAACGGGTCGATTTGTCGGATGAAAGACGGATAAGTTGCTGTCTTCATCCTTTTCCATATGGCCGACACCGTTATTTTGAGTAAAAATATCGGAATTTATTACACCCTTTTTCGCAGAAAATCAGCCCTACATCTGAAAAATAAGGGGGCATGTCGCATTTAATGATTTGGTGTTCTAAACTTTCCAAGGTTTGTAATGGAATAAGGCTAATTCCAAGCCAGTGTTTCCGGTTCATCCACTCCTAAAAATTATGCTATGAAAAACAGGAACATCTTGATTCTGCAATGCGCTATTGCGGTTGTTTTATTTTGCCCGGTATTTAACCCATGTTTGGCGCAAGCTAAACCGGGAAAGGAACTAACTAAAAAGGATACAGCTGTTCTTAGAGCGGACACACCCCGGCTAAAGCCGGACGCGCTCAATCAGGAATCATGGGCTAATTCAAATCTTCACCACCAGAAAAATCAGAAGACAGTTGCCACTAACAATGTTTATCCATTTTCTAAAACTGGTAAAAAGTATACAATTCACCGCGCGGGTTCAAGGTTTATCTTAACACAACCTGCCGATATCAGTGTCCCGGATTTAATAGCTGAAAAGCCAGTGGGCCGGTTTTCCGGCTGGATCGGCTATACGACATCCAGAACGGAAAATCCGTTTGATACCAGTAACGACTTTAATTGGTTCCCCACGGTTCAGGACCGCATACACGATTTTTCATTGGTCGGCACTTACCGGTTTACGGACCGGTTTACCTTTTCAGGCAACCTGATCCAAAGCAATGGTAACCTGGTCTATGGCCCGTCCGGCTACACCTTTAACAGTTATCAAGTTGGAAATAATGTCCGTTTTGATTTCAACGCGACCATTCAGGGTCAGCCCCATCAGGATTTCAGAAACAGCTGGTCATTAGGAATTTATAATTTAAATGGGTATTGGAACTCCGGTATTTCTGGTGCTGGTGTGGTAGAAAATAAGATTTTGCCTAAGCCGGTACCGTCAGTCAGCTGGAACCTAAAGTTTCACTAAATGGCAAAGTTCGCAGAAAATCCGCCCCACATCAGACAAATCAGGGGGCTTGTCGCATTTTGTAATTTTTATCCTACATCTTTTGAAGTTTTGCTTCTGAAACATCAGTTAAAAATAAAAGACCATGAAAAAAATTAAAAATCTCACCCGGTTTGGCCTTGCAGCCTTATTGACCCTTTCTTTGGGATATTCAGTTCATGCCCAGCTTCCTGCTGCCTCAAAAATTCCGGCAATCCCTTTTGGCAAGATAGAAATCATTACCACGCAGATCACTCCGCATTTTTATGCGCTAACCGGTTCTAAAGGCGTTGATCCCGGACATCCGGAGGGTGCCGGCGGCAGGATTGGCGTTTTCGTCGGCCCGGAAGGAATATTTATGGTAGACGCTTCTTACGCGCCGCTTTCTGACAAGGTCATGGCTGCCATCAGGAAGATCAGCGATGCGCCTATCCGCTTCCTGGTCGATACACATGAGCATCCCGATCACACCGGAGGCAACCCCAATTTTGCCAAATTAGGAGCGTTGCTTTTTTCCAGGGAGGAAGTGAGGGAAGATTTGATAAAACCCTTCCCGCCAGCTGTAGCCGCCGTAATTGGGAGCGCAGCTTCCGATAAAGACCCGGCAAGGTTACCTACCGTCACCTACGGCAGTAAAGGAACAGTGAAAATATACCTTAACGGCGAAGTGATTGACCTGATCCCGGTAGTAACCTCTCATACCAATGGCGATTCGATGATCAAATTTGAGCACGAAGATGTCATCATGATCGGTGACTTCTACAGAAACTATGGTTATCCTTTCACTGACCCTACACATGGCGGCACTTTCAAGGGAATAGTTTCAGCGGTTGATACGCTGCTGAAAATTGCCGGGCCTAATACCAAATTACTGCCCGGACATGGCACCGTGATTCAAAAAAAGGACCTGGTATTATACCGCTCCATGATCCTCGACATCCAGGCCAAAGTTCAAACAATGATCGGTGAAGGAAAAACCAGGCCCGAAGTGCTTGCCGCAAAATTGACCGCTTCTTATGATGTCGAGGTACCGGGCGGAATTACCCCGCTGCCTGCCGGTTTGGGAACCAGCGCGGATCGCTTTGTAGGTTATATGTATGATGAGTTAAAGGCAGCTAAATAATCATTGCTAATAAAAGAAAAATCATGAAAGCATTAAAAATCGTTTATTGGGTAAGTACCCTTTTTTTTGCCGGCCTGTTCCTAATTACCGGTACACGTTACCTTTTGCACTCCGCCTTTTTTGTAAAACGCACACTTGGCTTGCATTATCCGCTTTACCTGCTCGATATCATAGGTGTCGCTAAAATATTGGGTGCTGTTTCGCTGGCAACACCAAAGTTTAAGCGGCTTAAGGAATGGGCCTATGCCGGCTTTTACATTGATTTCATCGGAGCATTATGGTCGCATTTTGTCGTGGAGGGCGTGTTCTATTACTTGCTGCTGGTACCGATAGCTATTCTTACGGTCTCTTATATCACTTATCAGCGGTTGCAAAAAAATCCGGCCACCGCCATCATCAAAAGCTAACTATCATGAACAACCATCATCAATCACGAGCCGAAAGCTTATTGCTTTGGCTGCTGCGAGCGGCTGCATCGCTCATTTTTGTTACGCTGTTATCCGGGCTTGTACGCTTGCTCATAACGGGATCATTTCACTATGATATTTCGGGTATGAATAGGCTGGATAAAGTGGGCGACGCGATCATCGGTATCCTTTTACCGGCAACAGTCCTGCTGTTATTTTTTTACTATAGTCTTTCAGATAACAGCACACCGCTACCGGCTTACGTGAATGTTTCGCATATAGCTAAAGTCGCTTTTAAAAGCGTGGCGGTCATTTTTTTGCTGCTGCTTTCCTTTTCATCCTCAGCGCAAAACCGGGTTACCGTTAGCGGTACGGTTAAAGATGCAGCTACCGGTGAAACGCTTATCGGGGCATCGGTTATCATAAAAGAAATTCCACAAACCGGCACTGCTACCAATGCCTATGGTTTTTATTCCGTTAGTGCCGCGCCGGGTGAATACACTTTAGTGGTCAGCTATACCGGTTATGAAAGCATATTACAGCAGGTTTCATTGAATAAACCGTTGACCGTCAATATTTCTCTTTCGGCAAAGAACCAGTTAGAAGAGGTGCTCATCGGTGGGAACCGCCCAAACAACGATCAAATTGCGTCACCGCAAATGGGTGTTGAAAAGCTGACCATGTCCCAGATCAACAGCGTTCCCGTGCTTTTAGGAGAAAAAGACGTTTTGAAAACGATCTCGCTGCTACCCGGAATAAAAGCAGCAGGGGAAGGTAACACGGGTTTCTTCGTTCGGGGCGGTGCTTCAGATCAAAACCTGATCTTGCTGGACGAAGCAACGGTTTACAATGCCTCTCACTTGTTGGGATTCTTTTCCACCTTTAATTCGGATGCGATAAAGGATGTCAGCATTTACAAGGGCGGGATGCCAGCTGAATATGGCGGCAGGTTGTCCTCTGTTTTGGATATCAAAATGCTGGACGGGAATAAAAAAGATTTTACGGTGGAAGGCGGTCTGGGCCTGATTGCTTCACGTATAAAAGTTGAGGGGCCGATAGATTCCGGCAAAGGATCATTTTTAGTCAGCGCCCGAAGAACCTATATCGACCTTTTTACCAAGGCCGCTAAAGACTCTGTGGTAAAAGGCAGTTCACTCTACTTCTATGATATTAACGCGAAAGGCAACTATCATTTCGATGATAGAAATGCCCTGTTCATTTCAGGCTACTTTGGACATGATGACATTGGCTTAAAGAATACATTCGGGACGAATTGGGGTAATGCCACCGGTACAATCCGCTTTAATCATATTTTCAATAACCGGCTGTTCTCCAACACCTCTTTGATCTACAGCAATTATCATTACCAGGTACAAAGCTTTCTGACCAATGATGACTTCGCGGCCACATCAAAAATAACAGACCTGAATTTCAAGGAAGACCTGCAATATTCCCTGTCTAATACGCACACGCTTAAATTCGGCTTAAACATACTTCACCATACTATTGCGCCGGGGAATATCAGTTCATCGGAAACATCCAGCGTGAATAATAAAAGTGTAGAGGAACGCTACGGGTTTGAAAATGCCTTGTATGTGAGCGATGAATGGAAAGCATCGGAAAAGCTGACTGTCCTTTACGGCCTTAGGTTAAGCGGCGTAGCCTTGTTAGGGCCTGGCACATTCAGTACCTATGCTGCATCCGGCAACACCGTAAGTTCTCAAACTTACAGTTCGGGTCAATTAGTGAAAAACTATGTTAATCTTGAACCGCGCTTTTCGGCCAGTTACCAGTTGAATGACGAAAATTCTATAAAGGCATCCTATAACCGGAATACACAAAATATACACCTGCTGAATAATTCGACGAGCAGCACGCCGACAGACTTGTATGTTTTGAGCAGCAACAATATTAAGCCCGAAATTGTCGACCAAATTTCTACCGGGTGGTTCAAAAATTTCCACGATAACCTGTTTGAGTTCTCCGCAGAGATTTACTATAAATGGCTGCAAAACCAGATCGATTATAAGGGCGGGGCCAACCTGATCGCCAACCAGGATGTGGAATCTCAATTAACTTACGGTTCAGGGCGGGCTTACGGATTAGAGCTTTATTTGAAGAAAAAATACGGCCGCTTCAATGGGTGGATCAGCTATACGCTATCCCGCACCGAAGATAAATTTTCAGCGATTAACAACAATAGCTACTTCCCGGCATCGCAGGACCGGACGCACGATTTTTCTGCCGTTGGTATTTACAAACTCAACAAGCGGTGGACATTATCCGGAACCTTTATCTATAACACCGGCAACGCAGTTAGTTATCCTACCGGTAAATACAGCACCGGCGGCTTGACCACTTTCTCTTATTCCGGAAGGAACGGTTATCGTGAACCCGCCAACAACAGGCTTGATTTAGGCGCGACACTGGAAGGAAAGGAACACAAACGATACCATTCCAGTTGGACATTCAGCATTTATAACGTTTACGGGCATTGGGACCCATACACCATCACCTTCCGTGACAGCAAAACGGTGCCGAATACAACTGAGGCGGTGGAAACGAGCCTTTTCCCAAAACCGATACCATCTGTTACCTGGAACTTTAAATTTTAGACCAATGAAAAAGTACTTATTTAACACCATCCTGTTTTTATTCGGTGCCGCCCTGATCTTAGATTCATGCACCAAGGTCATAGACCTTAAACTGGATAACGCAGCCAGTCAGTTGGACATAGAAGCCAACCTGACAAATATCAGCGGGCCACAAACAGTTCGCTTGTCTACCAATGTGCCTTTTAGTAATATAAATACTTACCCGCCGGTAACCGGCGCAACGGTCACGATCAAAGGCCAGACAGGAAAAAGTTATACGCTTACCGAAGGCCCGCAGGGTTCGTATTCCACCAGTGCACTAGCCGGAGTGGCTGGGAATACTTATACCCTGAATGTTTTGGCCGCTGGGCAGGCGTATAGTGCTATTTCCACGATGCCTGCAACGGTAAAAATGGATTCATTAAGCGATGAAAACAGGCCGCTCAACCGTCCGCAAAACGGGAAAGATCAAAAAGTCATCACGGTTTATTACCAGGACCCTCCCGGTGTAGCTAACCAATACCGCTTTATTCTTTGGGTCAATGGTGTGCAGGTTAAAAGTGTATTCAGTTATGATGACCAGCTGACCGACGGCAGGTATGTAACCAGCGATTTGCTCGAACAGGATATTGATATCTACGCCGGGGATATTGTTAAAGTGGAAATGCAATGTATCGATAGGCCGGTTTATACTTACTGGTTTACCTTGGAATCACAACAAGCAAATAACGCTGCGGGAGCTGTAGCACCTGCAAACCCACCAACGAATGTAAACCCTGCAACGCTTGGTTATTTCAGCGCACATACCACGCAAACGATGACACTTATTGTAAAATGATCCACAATAGATTACTTCTAATTCAAAAAAGATGAACAATCAAAATTCAATGCTTATTAAGGCGCAAATAGGCGCAATGGTGATCAGCCTCGTTGTTTTTATATTAATAGCTGTTTGGTATCTCATCCCCTTGCTTAAAAGACTTTCCAAACCCAAAGCAATAATAGTGTTGCTTTGGGTTCATATTCCGAGATATATTACATTAATTATGTACTCTGCACAACGGGAATGCTATCCGATCTCTGCTATTGCAGCAAAAGAAGCAGTAGTCGGCGATGTTGTAGGGGCAATAGTTGCCTTGGCTGCAATTGCCGCTTTTCGAAAGCGTGAGCGACTGGGAATTTTATTTTCGTGGTTGCTTGTAATAGAAACAATTGTAGATGTTGTTGTCGGATTTGTGCGTAAAGCCCATGAGCCACTATGGGGTAAGGCCAGCGGTGTCACCTGGTTAATTCTTGATTTTTATATACCCCTTATTTTGATTTGCCTTCCTTTACTAATTTGGCAGTTAATTTCAAGGTCTGATTCTGCAACGTTTAGTGGGTTATGATTAAAGGCCTTGATCGCCTTTTTTCAGTTGGCTTTCCTGGTGGTTAATTACAAATTTACATAAATTTAGAATTACATAAATTGACATAATTTCAAGAGGAATTGAGATTTCTAAAAATGAATTTTCACTAAACATTTTTTTAAAAACAGTCCGGAAGTTAAGTTCATTTTTTTTAAATTTGTTTTGTCAAAAGTTCTTTAAAGCAACTCAACCTACCTCAAGTTATCCGGTGTCTTAATCGGTGACTAATAGTTTTTAGATTCTATAAATACCTGTAGGTTAGCGCAATAAGGAAATGGTTCGAGTCCCGTCCATTCCGCTAAAAGAGCCACAAGGCTTCGTAAAACGCTTAAATCACATGGTTTAAGCGTTTTTTTTGCTCAAAAAATCGCACAAGTGCTCAAGGTTTATGACTCAGTGACTGATTTTTAATAACTAATTTAGTCGCCTAATTAACGATTAACTAATTGATATTCAATTTATTATAATGATAAATCTGGAATTAAAAACAGCTCAAAATTCTGGCTTCTTGGATCGCTTAAATTTTGGTGATATCAAACCATCCCAACCGACCTCAGTCATCATTGGTCCGAGGGTTCGGGTCCTTTAGCCCGCACTGCGGGCAAAATTGACTTTTTGTTAGCCTTGCTTTACACCTTATTAAATATATTCTTTATGACAAATTGTTTACTTGGAATTTGATCTTAAGAGTTAGCTTTACCATAGTGGAAAGCCAACGACAAATATTAAGCCTGGAGGATATAAAGCTTCTGGTGAACACCTTTTACGGAAAGGTTAGGGAAGATGAATTGTTAGGGCCAGTATTCGACAAAAGGATTGAAGACCGCTGGCCATATCACCTTGAAAAAATGTATACCTTTTGGCAAACCACCTTGTTGGGCGAACATACCTATACTGGACGTCCATTTCCGCCGCATGCAACGCTTCCTGTCGAACACCGGCATTTCAGCCGTTGGGTATCCTTATTTACCGAAACGATCGATGAACTTTTTACGGGAGAAAAAGCAGAAGAGGCCAAATGGCGTGCAAGCAAAATTGCCGAAATGTTCGAAATGAAAGTTTGGCATTTTCAGAATAATCCAAACAACATCGTATAAAAAGACAGTCAGCATCAACCTAATCATTGGAGATCACGCTATAATTCAAATTGCGAACGCACCACGTTCGCAATTGAATGTTCTTCAGATGCATTCAATTTACTTTCAGAGTTTTCCAAGAATATAAGCCGGATAAATCTTTTCCCGTTCACTTTATAATAAATATCATCTTCGGGTCATAAACAATGAGAATCTTGAATTTTTATTTTTAAATAAACTTTTTAGTATATTTTTGTACTGTTAATTTAAATAAGATGCTTACGAAGGCGGAACGAACAAAACAATTTATCCTGGAAACAGCGGCCCCTATTTTTAATCAAAAAGGGATATCCGGCGCGAATATAGACGATGTACTTGCTGCCACAAAATTGACTAAAGGGTGTCTTTACGGTCATTTTGAAGGCAAGGAAGACCTGGCTCTGCAGGTTGTTGACCATATGCTGAATACTAACGGCGAAAAAATGTTATCAACTATCAGCAAGGGTAAAACAGCGAAGGCTAAGGTATTTGCCTTTCTCGATTTTTATAAAGATCCTTTGAATACTTATCTTAAAGGGGGATGCCCCATATTTAATATTGCTGTGGAGTCTGATGATAACTTTCCGGCCATTAAAGAAAAGATAGCGGATGTTATCCGACAGGGGCAGGAGTTGTTTGTTAGTGTTTTAAATCAAGGCATTGCCGGCGGTGAATTTTCTGACAAACTTGATCCGGCGGTTTATGCATTCAAAGCGGTATCCGCTGTTGAAGGCGCCGTTGTTATGTGCCGGGCGACGAATACAGCAAAACCGATGGCCGGTTTACTCAGGAGCCTGAAGGCAGAATTGGAGAGCTATGCGATATGATTTTTTTTGATATAAAATATACTAAAAAGTCTTTTTTGTAAACACACCTAAAACCAAGCATAAATACATCATACCAATTAAGTAAATAAAAGCACAAAACCGCAATGAAAATATACTAAAAAGTCTAAAATAAAAAAAACATGAAATTAAAAGGAAAAACAGTATTAGTCACAGGTGCCTCATCGGGCATCGGGCTGCTTGTGGCCAGCAAGCTCCACGAAAATGGCTACCAGGTAATCGGCACAAGCCGGAATCCGGAAAAACACCAGGCAAAATTACCATTTAAGTTGCTGCCATTGGATCTGAATGATGACCATTCCATCGCGTCTTTTGGCAAGGAGCTGTTCAGCCAGATCAAAACTTTAGATATGCTGATCAACAACGCAGGTTACTTAGTAAACGGACTTGCCGAGGAAACCCCTATTGAGTTGGGCAAGCAGCAGTTTGAGACCAACTTTTGGGGAACGATCAAAATAACTAACGAACTGCTACCTTACTTCAGGAGGCAAAAACATGGAAAAATAATTACGCTTGGTTCCCTGCTGGGTTTAGTGAGTCTTCCAAATACTTCCTACTATTCGGCTTCCAAACACGCCCTCGAAGGTTATTTTAAGGCACTTCGGTTTGAATTGAACCAATTTAACATCAAGGTGGTTATGGTTGAGCCGATCAGTTTCAAAACTAATATCGGCGAAAGTGCAACTATAGCGAAAGGAACGATCGCAGACTATGATCAGTTCAGGCAAAAGGTCATCGCGTATACCAAAACGGCATTTGATAAGGCACCCGACCCTGCGCCGGTTATCGCTACTTTATTGCGAGCAGTAAAGGAAAAAAATCCAACGTTTGGTTACCCTGTCGGAAAAGGATCATCAATCGTACTCCTGCTTCAACATTTCGCCTATAAGTTTTTCGAGAAATCCATTCTGAAATCGATTAACACTTCAAAATAGAGTTAACAAAAGAAATAAAACCATGCAATTAAAAGGAAAAACGGTATTGATCACGGGTGGTGCATCAGGTATCGGGCTGGAATCAGCAAAACAATTTTTAGCCAATGGCGCCAGCGTGATCATCACCGGCAGAAACCAGGAAAAATTAGATGAAGCCATGAGGCTGTATCCGGCAATTACGGCCATTAAAAGTGATGTATCAGATGCGGGTGATGCGCAAAAACTTTTCAACCAGGTACAGCAACTGGGCGGTATAGATATTTTATACAATAATGCAGGGGTGTTAACAGACCCGATCAACCTCGGGACAGCAAACGGTCAGCATTTTGAGGATGCGGCGTACGAAATGAACGTCAACTACCTGGGAGTGATCCGGCTTAACAACCTGTTTATGGATATGCTGAAATCAAGAAAAGAAAGCGCGATCATCAACACCACTTCGTTACTCAGTTATGTTCCGTCATTGCTGGAAGCCACTTATGCGGCATCCAAAGTAGCATTGCAGTTTTATACCAAATCGCTTAGGAAGCATCTGCAAATTTTGAACAGCAGCGTAAAAATTTTTGAACTTCTACCGCCGCTTGTCGCCACAGAAATGACAACTGACATGAACGGCAAAAAAATGACCACGGCAGATATGGTGAAAGCGTTTATTGCGGGCCTTGAGAAAGATCAGCTTACGATCCGTATAGGTGACACCAAAACAGTGTATATACTCAATCGGCTTTTTCCGAAAATGACTTTTGGTTTGATTAATCCTAAGAAAAGTTACAAAGTAATAGCATCATAGAAATTATTCTCATCATATATAAAAAAATGAAAGCATTCATCATAGACAAATATAAAAGCAAGGATGGCGGGCGCATTGGTCAAATACCTGATCCGGAACTACAGGCTGATGAGGTGTTGGTAGAAGTACACGCTGCCGGTATAAACCTCCTGGATTCCAAAATCAGAAACGGGGAGTTCAAACTCATTTTGCCATATAAAACGCCATTCGTTTTGGGCCATGATGTTGCGGGAATTGTAACTAAGGCCGGGGTTTGTGTGCAGCAATTTAAAATTGGAGACGAGGTTTACGCACGACCTGCAGATCATCACATTGGAACATTTGCGGATTTCATTGCGATTAAGGAAGCCGATGTTGCACTTAAACCGAAAAAACTGAGCATGGAAGAAGCCGCATCCATCCCTCTGGTGGGCCTGACCGCATGGCAGGCACTGGTTGAAAAAGGGAAACTGAAAGCAGGACAAAAAGTATTCATCCAGGCAGGCTCCGGTGGTGTAGGCACATTTGCCATCCAGCTGGCGAAATTCCTTGGTGCTACAGTAGCTACAACGACAAGTGCAGCCAATATTGATTTAGTGAAAAGCCTCGGTGCAGATGTTGTAATTGACTATAAGAAAGAGGACTTTGAGCGAGTTCTGCACGGTTACGACCTGGTTTTGAATAGTCAGGACAGCAAGACACTCGAAAAATCGCTGCGCGTATTAAAATCTGGTGGAAAACTCATCTCGATCTCAGGCCCGCCTGATCCGGATTTTGCGAAAGAGATCGGTGCTCCCTGGTTCGTGAAATTAATCATGCGCCTGTTAAGCTCCAGTGTAAGGAAAAAAGCAAAAAAGCTTAATGTGGGCTTTTCATTTCTATTTATGAAGGCTGATGGAGCACAGTTAAAAGAGATCACTTCGCTTATAAATTCCGGTACTATAATACCAGTTATAGACAAAATTTTCCCTTTCGAATCGATCAAGGAAGCGATGAGCTATGTTGAAAGCGGCCGTGCTAAAGGAAAAGTCGTTGTAAAAATTAAGTAAAGGCCTTGCTTTTGTTACTGTAGCGACTATAAGCAATGCTCATACAAAACTTCCGCTGTGCAATTAAAACTACCAAACAAATTTTTAAAAGTGCCTGGATCAACGATTCAGGCACTTTTTTCTTTAAAGTCAACTTGCTTAAGAAGGCCATCCCTGGCTTCAACGATATGCAATATGTTGTAATGATTTATCTTTTTGCTGTACTTGCCGGGCCTTAAAAAAGGGGAATTTTGTTGAAAATGTATTGCCATGCTATTTTAATAGGCGCTATTTCTTTATTTTGGTACCCTATAAACTATTGATAATGTTAATGCCTTGTCTTTTAAACACACGGCCTGTTGATATATGAAAACAAGATGGTTGTGTTTAGTGCTGCTGATACTAATAATGGCAGGTTGTAGCAAAAAAGATATAAATCCACAGAAGCATAGTAATGCAACTCCTGTATTGGGTTCGCCGCTGCAAAGCAATATGGTAGTGCAGCGCGATAAGCCATTTATAATTTGGGGCAGCGCAACAGCAAAACAAAAAATAGCAGTAAACGTAAGCTGGAACCTAACAACCTTTAATGCCATTGCAGACGATTCAGGCAACTGGAGGGTAACCGTGGCTGCAAGCGCAGCTAATACTAACCCGCAAACTATAACGGCTAAAGCCGAAGGGACTGATGCTGTAATTTTGACCAATGTTTTAATTGGCGATGTATGGTTATGTTCGGGCCAGTCAAACATGGTAATGCCCGTTGGTTTAATTGCTCCGTTTACCGGGGTGCTTAATTACCAAACGGAAATAGCATCGGCAAAATATCCATTAATCCGTACGCTTACTATACAAAGCGATTATGAAAGCGCGCCGGCATCCAGGCTCAATTTTCCGGCGCAATGGAATGTATGTTCCCCGGCAAATGCGGGTAATTTAAGCGCGACAGCTTATTTTTTTGCCCGTAAATTGCATACAACACTTAACGTGCCCGTTGGTGTCATCATTTCGGCAATTAATGGGGCTTACTGCCAGGAATGGGCCAATAAAGATGCTATAGTGAATGACCCGCTTTTAAATTCGGTTTATTCGCATAACAGTTCAACTTTGTACAACGGGATGATCAACCCTTTAACCAATCTTGCCATTAAAGGATTTACCTGGTACCAGGGCGAAAATAACCAGCGTGATGATCCGGCTAATTACACTAAGCTTAACAGCGCATTAATTAAAGGCTGGCGAACCCAGTTTAATGATAATGCGCTTCCTTTTTATTTTGTACAGCTAACCCCATTTGCGGAAGACTACAACACTACCACCCCGCCCGGCGGCGACAAAACGCTGAATTACCTGGCTAAATTCAGGGAAGGGCAGGCAAACATTCTTTCAGTTGCGGGAACAGGCATGGCTGTTACGATGGATGTTGGCGAAGAAGCCAATCATCACCCGCGTAATAAAAAACCGGTAGGTGAGCGCCTGGCATTGCTGGCTTTAAAAAACACTTATAACCAAAATGTGGAATGTTACGGGCCGCATTATTCGTCATGGTCGGTAAATGGAAATACAGCAATTATAAGTTTTAGCAGCGGTACAGCTAACGGATTAAGCACTGTTAATAATAATCCTTTAAATCAATTCTTTTTTGTTGCAGGTACTGATCATGTTTTCAGGCAGGGAACAGCAACCATACAAGGGAATACAATTTCAATTACAGCGCCGGCAAATACTCCATTGCCTGTACAGGCGGTACGATACGCATTTACAAATGCACCGGTAACCAATCTGCAAAATTCCGCCGGACTACCCGCCGAACCTTTTCGGACAGATACCTGGAGTAATTAATTACAATGAGTTTCTATAAGTAACCTTAAAAGGAATAGCCACATGTTCCTTACTATTGGTTAGTACCATTTCAGCTGCTTTTTCGCCCATCAGCCTAAAATCTGTAGAGATGGTGGTAATCCCGTTAAGAATGATCTTTTTTAATGGTGTTTCGTTATAGCTGATCACACCGATATCTTTTCCAATGGTCAATTTATCGCCAATGATCTTTTCAATCAGCTCAACCAGGTCGTCTTCCATTAAATTAATATACACGGTGCCGGGCTGCAGGAGCTCGTTTTTTAGGTGATGGATGATATCATACTCAAAAGCATACTGACCGCAAAAGTTTAAAAATCCAGTCAATATCTCTTTGGAATAATAGCTGTTCTCAGGGAAAATAATCTTTAATGTGTGGTATTTGCTTAGCTGCTCCAGTAGTTGCTCAAGGGCAAAATAAATATCCTGTTCAAAGTTTTCATACACGGCGCCAAAATTACCAGTTACTCCTTCGGGGAGCTTATCCATCAGGATCAGTTTATCCTTCGGTAATTCATTAATCACTGCGAAGGCATTTTCAGCGGTCTCTATAAAATGAGGGATAACTATTAACTTGGAATAATGCTCTGTGTTATTAGCCAGCAGCTTTTTGAAAACATTAAAATCGTTATTGTAGATGTAAAAATCAATAGCGGCATTGCTGCCAAGCGTTTCGGCAAATGCATCATAAATTATTTTTTTATGGCTGCTCAGCTTATTAAACAGTAACAAAACTTTTACCGGCTGATTAAAAGAGATGTTTGAGATAAAATAACCCTTGCCTGCTACAGACGTGATCACATTATATTGCTTCAATTCCTTATAGGCGCGTTCAATGGTGTTCCGTGAAACATCAAGGGCAATACTCAGGTCGTTTATTGAAGGCAGAATATCATCCTTTTCAATATTCCCATCCTCGATCCCCCTTAAAATGGAATTGCTTATCTGCAGGTATTTAGGCGTGATGGAGTATTCGTCTATTTTGATAATTTTTAAATAGTTTTTCATCTGCAGTAACCTCCGGCAATCTTAAAAGGCTAAAACTAAATAAAATTGCATGAAAAACCCTTGTGGTAAAGACAGTACAGGATAGTTAACTAAAAGCATTTTCATTAACTTGCCTAACCAATTTAAAATATATCCCGATTAATAAAGATGAGAAAGCTACTGATTTTATTTTTTGCAGTACACCTTGCAGGTATTTGTTTGGCACAGGTTAAGGTACAGTATTTACTAACTGAAAACAAGGTTGATCCTATCAGCATTGATGCCATTAACCCGCGGCTCAGCTGGCAGTTAAATGCAGGCGATAAGCGCAGTGTAATGCAAACCGCCTACGAATTAAAGGTAAGCAGCCAGGGCAAAGGCAAGCACGAAGTTTGGAAAACCGGCAAGGTAATGTCTGACGAATCAATGTACATCACCTACAAAGGTGAGCCATTAGTTGCCGGGCAAAAATATGTATGGCAGGTAAGAGTTTGGGATAACACAGGTAAAGCTTCTGTATGGAGCGAGTCTGCCAGCTGGCGAATGGGCCTGCTTACACCTGCCGACTGGAAAGCCAAATGGATAACTCCCGGTTTTGTGGAAGATTCAGTAAACAGGCCAAGCCCATTGTTTCGCAAAGGGTTTAATTTAACCAAAAAGGTACAATCGGCCACAGCTTATATTACCTCGCACGGGTTATATGAGGCGCAGATAAACGGCAAGCGAGTGGGCGATGCGTTTTTAACCCCCGGCTGGACGACTTATAATAAACGCCTGCAATACCAGGCCTATGATGTTACTAATTTGCTTCAGCCCGGCGCAAATGCTGTTGGCGCGACCTTAGGCAGCGGCTGGTACCGCGGGCATATCGGTTTTTCGCATCAGCAAAACTATTACGGAAAAGATATAGCCCTGCTATTTCAACTGGATGTTACTTATACCGATGGTACTACGGCTACCATAGTATCCGACGAATCGTGGAAATCATCTACCGGCCCGGTAAGATTTGCCGAGATTTATAATGGCGCAACCATTGATAATCGCATGCAGCAAAAAAACTGGTCGACAGCCACATTTGATGATAAAAGCTGGTCGGGTGTAACGGTTAACGATTATACAAAAAACACTTTAGTTGCCACCGTTAACGAGCCGGTTAGGAAGCATGAAACCTTTAAGCCTGTAAAAATATTTAAAACGCCAAAAGGCGAGGAGGTAATTGACTTTGGCCAAAACCTGGTTGGCTGGGTGCAAATGAAAGTGAGAGGCAATGCAGGCGACACCATCAGGCTATCGCATGCCGAGATCTTAGACAAACCTGGCAATTTTTATACCGAGAATTTGCGCGCTGCACGGGCCCAGAATATCTACATTTTAAAGGGCGGCGGCGAAGAGGTATTTGAACCGCAATTTACCTGGCAGGGTTTCCGATATATTAAGGTTGAGGGCTACAAAAAGGATTTGAACGCCGCTGATTTTACGGCCATTGCCCTTTATTCAGACATGAAGCCGGCGGGAACATTCAGCTGCTCGAACGAAATGATTAACAAATTACAGCACAACATACAATGGGGCCAAAAGGGTAATTTTTTGGATGTTCCTACTGATTGCCCGCAACGCGATGAGCGTTTAGGCTGGACAGGCGATGCGCAGGTATTTTCGCGCACGGCAACTTACAACATGAATGTGCACAACTTTTTTACCAAATGGCTTAAGGATGTTGCGGCCGACCAGTACCCAAGCGGCAGTGTTCCGTTTGTTATACCCGATGTGTTGGGCAATAATAAAAACGAAGCCGGCGGCAGCACTGGCTGGTCAGATGTATCAACCATTATTCCGTGGAATATGTATTTAGCTTATGGCGATAAGCAGATCCTGGAAAACCAGTACAGCAGCATGAAGGCCTGGGTAAAATTCATGCAGGATAAAAGTAAAAACGACCTTTGGAACACAGGCTTTCATTTCGGCGACTGGCTTTTTTACAGCGTAAATGACGATACCGATGGCAGTTCGGCCATTACCAGCAAATACCTGATAGCGCAATGTTTTTATGCGCATTCAACACAATTGATGATCAATACAGCAAAGGTTTTAGGCAAAAAGGATGATGAGGCTTATTATACTGATCTGCTGGCTAAAATTAAGAAGGCTTTTTTCAATGAGTACGTAACGCCAAACGGGTTGATCTCGTCTGATACACAAACAGCCTATGTGCTGGCGCTTGAATTTGATATGCTGCCCGAAAACTTAAGGCCACAGGCAGCGCAACGTTTGGCAAATAACATTGCACGTTACCGCAACCATTTAACTACCGGCTTTTTAGGGACACCATACTTATGCCATGTGCTAAGCAGGTTTGGGCATGCTGATGTGGCTTACGGCCTTTTACTCCAGGATACCTACCCATCATGGTTATACCCTGTGAAAATGGGTGCAACAACTATTTGGGAAAGATGGGACGGCATCAGACCTGATGGCACTCTTGAAACGCCTACTATGAACTCCTATAACCACTATGCCTATGGGGCCATTGGCGATTGGATGTACCGCGTTATAGCCGGGATTGATACCAAAGAGGATGCACCTGGATATAAGCAGATCGTTATAAAACCGACCCTCGGGGGTAATTTGAGTAATGTGGAAGCTGATTATGAAACAAATTATGGAAAAGTAAGTTCGCACTGGAAGATTGACGGCAGTAACCTATTGCTTGATGTGGAGATCCCGGCTAATACAACGGCTACTATCTATATCCCTGGGAACAATAGCAGCACGATTACAGAAAGCGGCAAAGCAATTGCAAACTCGTTCGGCATAAAAACCGGCGATGCAGCAGATGGTTATGTGGCAGTTAATATAGGATCAGGGGTTTATCATTTTAGTACGGTGAAACCGTAAAAATATAACCGTAGGGGCGTATTGCATACGCCCTTGCATTATGCATCAATTTACGCCGTTGTTGGTGTTGTCACCAACAACAGATGATTTTTGTGCGGTCGAAAATGCCGGCGGCTTATCGGAAAATGTAAACATTTTGCAAACCCAGTCTTGTTGGTGACAACACCAACAAGGGCGCGACAGATGGATTAACTAATATTATAAACATCATTTTAATGCAAAAACTTAATCAACCTAATCAACTAATCTTATGGGCATAATCTTTGGCGTTTTTTTTCACTTCCTCGGGGGCTTTGCTTCGGGGAGCTTTTACATCCCTTATAAAAAAGTTAAGGGCTGGGCCTGGGAAAGCTTCTGGATAGTTGGGGGCATATTTTCGTGGCTTATAGTGCCGCCGCTGGCAGCCTGGCTTACTATTCCTGGTTTTGTTGAGATCATAAAAAGCACAGGCTTTGATGTTTTAGGCTGGACCTACCTAATGGGCCTTTTATGGGGCATTGGTGGATTGACCTATGGGCTTGGTGTACGATACCTGGGTGTATCATTGGGTAGCACCATTATCCTGGGTCTTTGTGCGGTTTTTGGGTCGCTGGTGCCGTCAGTTTATTATAACTTTTTTCCAAAGGAGGGTAAAGATACTTTCACCATGCTGCTTACTTCGCATTGGGGCCAAATGGTATTGCTTGGCATAGCAATTTGCGTTATCGGTATAATTATTTGCGGTAAGGCGGGCACTATGAAGGAGGCAGACCTCGCCAAAAATAGTTCTGCAAAAGCTGAAAATAAAGATTACCGTTTTGGCTTGGGAATCTTTGTAGCCATTGTATCAGGTATTTTAAGCGCCTGTTTTAATTTTGGCTTGGAAGCCGGTAAATCAATGGCTGATACGGCAAATACCATTTGGGTAACAGCGCACCCAGCCCAGGGCAACTTCCTGTTCCGGAACAATGTGATTTATATTGTAGTGCTTTGGGGCGGCCTCACCACCAATTTTATATGGTGTATGATCCTGAATGCGCGCAACAAGACCTTTGGCGATTATACAAATCCGAAAACGCCATTGCTTAAAAATTATTTATTTTCGGCCCTTGCCGGAACAACCTGGTTTTTGCAGTTCTTTTTTTATGGAATGGGCGAAAGCAGGCTTGGTAACGGTGCCAGCTCATGGATCCTTCACATGGCTTTTATCATCCTCATAGCTAATATTTGGGGACTGATTTTAAAGGAATGGAAAGGGGTGAGCAAAAAAGCTTTTAACACAGTTATTCTTGGGATAGCTGTAATTATATTATCAGTTCTTGTAGTAGGATACGGGAACGCTATTAAGTAAAATGAGATGCAAGAATCAAGAGGTCAAGAATCAAGATAAGAGCGTTTATTCTTTCTTGATTCCTGGCTCTTGACTTCCTGATTCTCCTAATAAAAACAATATGTCTGTCAGAGAAACAAATTTTAAGCATGTAAGCTATTTATGGGATGATGCCAAAGCGGCAGCGCTTGCGGGCGATGAAGTGGCATTGCTTATTTACCGTTCAAATCTTTTGGGCGCAGATCTGCGGCTCACCAATTATGGAGGCGGCAATACATCTTGCAAGGTTACAGCAAAAGATCCCTTAACAGGTGCGGATACCGAAGTAATGTGGGTAAAAGGATCAGGCGGCGACTTGGGTACATTAAAGAAAAGCGGCCTTGCGGCACTGTATGTTAACCGCCTGCGCAGCCTTACCAATGTTTACCGCGGCATTGAACATGAAGACGAAATGGTGGAGCTTTTTAACCATTGCATTTTTGACCTGAGTTCAAAAGCACCATCAATAGATACGCCGCTGCATGGCTTTTTACCCTTCAAACATATTGATCACCTGCATCCGGATGCTGCAATTGCTATCGCGGCAGCAAAAGAGGGTAAAAAAATAACGCAGGAGCTGTTTAAAGGAACTATTGGCTGGGTTGAATGGCAAAGGCCGGGTTTCGACCTGGGCCTGCAACTAAAACAATGCCTTGATGAAAACCCCGGCATAAGGGGGATAATGCTTGGCTCGCATGGTTTATTTACCTGGGGCGATACGGCTTACGAAAGCTATATGAACACCCTTGAGGTAATTGAGCAAAGCGCAGAATATTTGGAGAAAAACTACGGCAAAAAAGGACCAGTATTTGGTGGTATCAAGCTTACCAGTTCCGATATTGACATCCGCAGAAAACAGGCTATCTCGATAGCGCCAATACTACGTGGTTTTTGCTCTGGCAATGTACGCATGATTGGTCATTTTACGGATGATAGCCGCGTGCTTGAATTTACCAACTCGAACGATTTGAATAGATTGGCCCCAATGGGCACCAGCTGCCCCGATCATTTTTTAAGAACGAAGATTAGTCCGCTGGTTTTGGAACTTAAGGCTGAGGATGATTTAAGCGATACCAAAGCAATAAAAGAAAAGCTGACTCCGGCCTTCGAAGCTTACCGCAAGATGTATGCAGCGTATTACGAAAGCTGCAAGCATCCAAACAGCCCTGCAATGCGCGATGCCAATCCGGTGGTTATCCTTTATCCGGGGATCGGCATGTTTACCTTTGCGAAGGATAAGCAAACAGCCCGCGTTGCTGCCGAATTTTACATCAATGCTATTAATGTAATGAAGGGCGCAGAGGCTATCTCCGAATATACCTCATTGCCACGCCAGGAAGCTTTTAATATTGAGTATTGGTTACTTGAAGAAGCCAAGCTGCAGCGTATGCCAAAGCCAAAATCACTTTCGGGCCGGGTTGCCCTGGTAACAGGCAGCGCCGGCGGAATAGGTAAAGCCATAGCCAAAAAGTTTGCTGATGAAGGTGCCTGTGTAGTAATCAATGACAATGATGCAGACCGTTTAGCGCATGCAAACGAAGAGTTTTTGAAACAGTATGGCAAAGATGTTTACACCACAGCATTAATGGACGTGACTGATAAGGCCGCTATTAATAAAGCTTACGAAGCTGCTGTTTTAGCATTTGCGGGAGTTGACCTTGTGGTGAACTGTGCCGGGCTATCCATCTCAAAACCAATTGAAGATCATACGGAAAAAGATTGGGACCTGCTTTACGATGTATTGGTAAAGGGCCAGTTTATGGTTACCCAGGCGGGAGTCGAAGTTATGCGCAAGCAGGATACAGGGGGTGATGTAATAAACATTGTAAGTAAAAATGCGCTGGTATCGGGGCCTAATAATGCAGGCTATGGATCGGCAAAGGCTGCGCAATTACACCTCAGCAGGTTAAACGCTGCCGAACTGGGTAAAGATAATATCCGCGTAAACGTGGTTAACCCTGATGCTGTTATATCTGATAGTAAGATCTGGGCAGGCGATTGGGCCGCCGGGCGTGCAAAAGCCTATGGTGTAACCGTTGAAGAATTGCCGGCCTACTATGCCAAAAGAACATTGTTGAATGAGATCATATTGCCGGAAGATATTGCCAATGCCTGCTTTGCCTTGGTTGGCGGTTTGCTTAATAAGTCAACCGGAAATGTTTTGAATGTAGATGGTGGTGTGGCGATGGCCTTTGTGAGGTAGGACTATAATAAGAAATGTTAAACAAAAGCGCTTCCAGGTTTAGGGGCGCTTTTTGCTTTTACAGATTTCGCAAACAAATGTTAGCTAATTTATATCCCATAGGGTATACTGTTTTATCAAATAATGAGTATTAGTAGCTTATATTTATAACGCCTTGATATTCATGAAAAAGAAACTGATCCTGTTAAATATATTCTTCTTTGTATTTTCTGCCGTAATTGCGCAGGGGAGCTGGGAGCTTAAAAAAAATGAAAATGGGATAGCCGTTTATACCCGCAAACCTGCAACCGGGAATTTAAAGGAATTGAGGGTTGTTTGTGAGCTGGATGCAACAAAGGCGCAGTTGATCAGTACATTACAGGATATTGGCAATTATAACGATTGGGTATACTCGAATAAAAAGTCGGAAATATTAAAAAGCCTGAATCCGCATAAAATAATTTATTATACCGAATCACGCTTACCATGGCCCATTAAAGACCGCGACCTGGTTGTGCAGCTTGATATTAATTCAGGTCCCGAAATTTTAGAGATCCAGGCAAAAAGCCTTCCTGAATATCTGCCGCAAAATAAAAAATTTGTCCGTGTTCCATATTCATTAGCAAAATGGAAAGTAACCCAGGCCAATGACAATAAATTAAAAGTCGACTATACTTTTAGTGTTGATCCGGGCGGCAATATCCCGTCATGGCTTGTTAATGCCACCATGGCTATAGGCCCCTATAATTCGTTTGTTAAGTTAAGGGAGTTGCTGGATAAAAAGAATAGTAAATGATGTTTAGCATTATTTACTCCTGGTATTAATCCTAATTATTAAATCGAGTCAAACAATCGGCTTAAATACCAATCGAGTCCTTTTTAGCGATCCTTTAAAAATATTTACCGTAACCTGAAACCTCAACAGCTATTTAGGCGACTAACACCCTAAATAATTGATATGAAAACAAAGATCCCTGCGCTGTTACTTTTCTTTTTAGCTGCCATGTCTTCCGTTCGTGCACAAAACCCGTCACCGGTTCAAAAGATCAGAGCGGTTGAAAATGGTCTGACGCCCAATGCGGAAATTATTTTTGCGGATAGTGTTTCAAAGCATTTTAATATTGAGGAACGAATGCATTATTATAATATTCCTTCGGTATCAATAGCTGTGATCAATAATGGTAAGATAGCATGGGCGAAAGCTTACGGGCTAGCTGATGTAACCGATAACCGCAAAGCAGATCCACACACCCTTTACCAGGCGGCATCTATCAGCAAATCTATCAATGCGCTTTGTATTATTAAACTGGCCCAGGATGGTAAATTGGATTTGGACAAAGACATTCGCACATCGTTGAAGACCTGGACTTTCCCGGATAACGACTTTTCAAAAGGAAAAACAATAACATTAAAGAACCTGCTAAGCCACACTGCAGGTTTAAGTACCGGTGGATTTAAGGGATATGAAAAAGAAGACCGGCTGCCGATTATTAATGAGATATTGGATGGAAAGCTTCCTGCAAATAGTGATGCCGTAAAACCTGTATTGATCCCAGGCACCACGAAACAATATTCCGGCGGCGGAACATTGGTTACAAAAAAGATCCTGGTAGATAATATCAATGCTGACTATGTCGGATTGATTAGAACGACAGTATTGCAACCCTTGGGTATGACAGGCAGCACTTTTGTACAACCTTTACCCGTACACTATAAAAATTTTGCTGTGGCTTATGACATCAACAAAAAGGAGATGCCTGGCAAGTATTATATTTACCCTGAACAGGCGCCTGATGGTTTATGGACAAACCCTACCGATTACGCCAAATTTATCCTGGCCCTGCAGCGATCACTTAGAGAAGAAGGCGGTTTTTTAAACAAAAAGATGGCCAACGAGATGATAACACCAGTGCTTGAAGGCTCGGATGCGGCATTGGGGGTCTTTATTAAAGAGAAAGGCGGTGAAAAGTATTTTACGCATACCGGTGCAAATATGGGTTACCGCAGCATCTATTATGGCAGTTTTAATACAGAGAATGGTGTTGTGATCCTTATCAATTCAGATAATGATAAAATATTAGATGAACTGGTAAATAGTGTGGCTATGGCTTACAATTGGAAGGGGTTTTATAATCCGGAAGTACGGAAACTGGTTAAACTGCCAGATACACTAACGAATCAATACATCGGCGAATACCAAAGTGATCAACCCGCCCTAAAAATTAAAATTATTCGTAAAAATGATGAGCTGCAACTGTCAGCACGTGGTAATGGCAATTTTGAGCGGATGTATTTTACCAGTAATAGCAGCTTCTTTTTAATGTCGTCGCCAAATACTTTGGCTGCTAGAATAAGCCCAAACAATGGAAAAGACTATAACCTGGTAGTAAAGCAAGGTGATAAAGCACTGATTACCGTCCGGAAAATAAATTAATATTTAAAACCTGGAAACACGATGTGGAAAATGCTCCACCAACCATTTTCATTGGATAGGTATAATTTAAACCCTCCCTGAATAACTATCGTTTCTCCGCTTTCCAAAATAGCATCATATTTTACACCGCCTTCAGCATGGCCTAATCCACCGTTTTCATTCAGTTCAAATTTCACTTCTTTAATAAAAAAGTCTTCGTTGGTAAAAGCCTTATAAGCATCAAAAATATTTTTCAGTTGGGCTACAATATCTTTTTTGCTTAATACTCTTCTGTCGGGTAGTATAAAATGGTCTGCAAGCTCCCAGCTGTTTTCATCAAAACTTTGCTTAAACCATTCGGATAAAAATTCAATTGCCCGGTTTTGAATGTCTTTTTTATGATTGGGGTGAAACTCTTCATAATCAAAATTTGTGGTCATCCCCGGAATCTTAAAATCATCGGTTTCTTTTTCAAAAAGCTCTTCAGTAATAAAATGGTACCGTGTACGGCTGTCACATTCTTCATCAAAATGCACTACAATATTTTTTTGCGCTAATAGGTTGATCACATCCTCCAGGGCTGCCTCAATTGTGCTATCATCTAAATCTCCGGTCTTTTTAAATCCGGGCTTGCCTAACAGGTCATAAATTTTAATTCGATTGGCCTTGGCGTAATTCTGTTCAAACGCGAATATGTTTTTGAGAAATTCATTCTCAAGTTCGGGGGGAAGATTGCCTGAACTATGTGATTGACCACCAAGTTCAGCCTGCAATTTCAAACGCAGCAATTCATTTTCTATTCGCAGGTTTTCTTCAGGATCATTACTTAATGGCTGGTCGGGCATTTCGTCGTTGTTATTAGTCATGTTGATAAGGTGTTAGCAATCGTTAAATCAAATTTAATTTATAAACCATCAATAATGAAATTTTAGGCCATCTTGTAAAAAACTTGTCTCAATACACTTAGGTAAAAAAGTATTTATGCTATTTTTATAATTATTTGTTTAATTTTAGCTTTTATAAACCAATTGTACGGACATTACTACTTTTGATATGCGATGTAAATTATATTTACTATGGATCTTGTGCGCGGGATGTATTGCGGCCATGTTTAATGCCTGTAATAACGCTGCATCAAATATTGAGGATCAGATTCCTGATACCATAAGCTATAATTTTAACATTCGCCCTATTCTTTCTGATAAGTGTTATAAATGCCATGGCCCTGATGCCAGTAAAAGGCAGGCAGGCTTAAGGCTGGATAAACCGGAGAGCGCATTTAAAGCATTAAAGGACAATCCGGGAGCGCATGTTTTAGTTCCGGGTAGCCCGGAGATGTCTGAACTATTCAGGCGGGTATCAACCAATGATACTTCTGAGATTATGCCCCCGGCAAATTCAAATCTAAAGCGCTTAACCCCTCATGAGGTTGACCTGGTAAAAAAATGGATCAAGCAGGGTGCCAAATACGAGAAACACTGGGCTTTTGTAGCACCAAAATCATGGCCTGTTCCCGAAGTTAAGGACAAAGAATGGCCTAAAAACCCAATAGATAACTTTATACTGAAAAAGCAGGAACAATACGGAGTTAAGCCAAACCCTGAGGCAGATAAAGAGCATCTTTTAAAACGTGTAAGCCTTGATTTGACAGGCTTGCCACCCAGCCTTGAAATGCAAAACAGGTTTTTGGCTGATAAAAGTCCGGATGCATATAATAAGATAGTTGATGAGCTAATGAAAAGCCCTGCCTATGGCGAGAAGATGGCTTTGCACTGGATGGATGTTGCCCGTTATGCTGATTCGCATGGTTACCAGGACGATAATTACCGTACGCAATGGCCCTGGAGGGATTGGGTGATCCATGCTTATAACGAAAATCTGCCCTACAACAAATTTATATCCTGGCAGCTAGCCGGCGACCTAATGCCTAACGGCACAAAGGAACAATTGTTAGCAACCGGGTTTAACCGCAATCACAAAATAACTGAAGAAGGCGGGGTAATACAGGAAGAATACCGTGTTGCCTATGTTACCGACCGCACCAACACCTTTGGCAAAGCGCTGCTGGGCGTTACAATCGAATGTGCGCATTGCCATGATCATAAATACGATCCTTTTTCGCAAAAGGAGTATTACCAGCTTTTTTCGTTTTTTAACAGCGTGAAAGAGCCGGGATTGCAATCTACAGTTGGCGGACCCGAAACTTATGCCAAAAGGCCATTGATGCAGGTAACCAATGATGATGTGAAAGGCATTTTGAAATTTATAAACAAGCAGGATACCGGCAAGCTCATCGTTTCTGTAATGGGAGATAGCGAAGTTTACCGTAAAACATACATCCTAAGGCGCGGCAACTATGATACACGCGGTGATGAGGTTGAGCCGGGAACACCAAGATCAATATTGCCTTTTGATAATTCGTTGCCAAAAAACAGGCTTGGTTTGGCTGAATGGCTTTTTGATAAAAGGAACCCGCTCACGGCCCGGGTATTTGTAAACCAAACCTGGCAGGAGCTATTTGGCAAAGGCATTGTAAAAAGCGCTGGCGATTTTGGGATGCAGGGCGACCTGCCTTCACATCCTGAACTATTGGACTGGCTGGCTGTTGATTTTATGAATCATGGCTGGGATATGAAACGGCTTGTAAAACAAATGGTGATGTCTGCCACCTATCGGCAATCAGCAGTAATCACTCCGGATAAAACAAAGATCGATCCGGATAATACCTTGTTAACCCGTGGTCCGCGTTACCGCTTGCCTGCAGAGTTAGTGAGAGATTTGGTGCTAGCAAGCAGCGGGTTGTTAACTAAAACCATTGGCGGCCCGAGCGTAAACCCATACCAGCCACCCGGTCTTTGGGAAAATGCTACATCCGGTCGGGGGCTTTTGGCCAGCTATAAACAGGTTCATGGGCCCGACCTTTACCGTCGCGGTATGTACACGCTGATAAAGCGTACCGTTCCCCCTGTTGAAATGGCCATATTTGACGCCAGCAACCGCGATCAATGCGAGGTGAAAAGATTACGTACCAACACGCCCTTACAAGCATTACTAATGGAGAATGATCCCACTGTGCTGGAAGCTGCGCGGGTTTTAGCAGCTAAGTTATTAAGCGACAACAGCAATGCAAATGACAAGATCAAAAAAGCTTTCCGACTGATTATGTGCCGGACGCCAAATGAAAAGGAGCTGGGGATCTTAACCGGTTATTATAACGATCAGCTTAAAACATTAAATAAAAAGGATGCGCAAAAAGTGCTGAGCGTAGGCGAGTATCCTATTCCTCAAAACATAGATAAAGTTATGCTTGCCGCTATGATGAAAACAGTTGATACAATTTATAACTTAGAGGAAGCGATTACAAAAACCTGATGGCAATGGAAAAAGATATTTTAGAGCATCGCCTAAATATAAACAGGCGCAGGTTTCTCTCGAGATTAAGCCTTGGGATAGGGAGCATTGCCCTGGGCTCGCTGCTTATTCCTGATCTTTTTAGTGGCAGCGGTTCCGAAAGTGAAGCCGATTTTATCCCGGGTATCCCCAATTTTGCGCCAAAGGCTAAACGGGTGATCTACCTTTTCCAGGATGGAGCGCCCTCACAGCTGGAATCATTTGATTATAAGCCGAAGCTAAGGGAAATGATGGGGCAGGATTTACCGCCGTCAGTTCGCGGTAACCAGATCCTTACCGGGATGACTGCCAACCAGGCCCATTTTCCGCTGATAGGCTCGTTTTATGATTTTAAACAGTACGGTGAATCAAAAGCATGGATTAGTGATCTGTTTCCGCACATAGGTAAAATTGCCGATGATATTTGTATCATCAGATCAATGTATACCGAAGCCATTAATCATGATCCCGCTTTAACCTTTTTTCAGACCGGGGCGCAGCAAGGTAATCGCCCAAGCATGGGATCGTGGGTGAGCTATGGCTTGGGCAGCGAAAATAAAAACCTTCCTGCTTTTACCGTTTTGCTTTCAAAAGGCAAAGGCAACGGGCAGGGGGTGTATTCAAAGCTTTGGAGCAATGGCTTTTTAGATTCCATTCACCAGGGCGTGCAGTTTAGCAGCAGCGAAAGCCCGGTGCTTTACCTGAATGATCAGCCCGGCATTGACAGGCGCGAACGCCGCAAAATGCTGGATAAGCTGGCGGAATTGAACGATATCAGCTATAAAGAATTTGGCGACCCGGAGATCTCAGCCAAAGTACAGCAATACGAAATGGCTTACCGGATGCAATCTGCCGTGCCTGAAATTATGGATGTTTCCAAAGAATCAGACGATATTATAAAAATGTACGGACCGGATTGCCTGGTGCCGGGTACCTATGCCGCCAACTGCCTTTTGGCGCGCAAGCTCTCCGAAAATGGAGTGCGTTTTGTGCAACTTTATCACCAGGGATGGGATCAGCACAGCAACCTGCCGCAGGAAATGGCTGGCCAGGCAAAGGATGTTGACCAGGCATCGGCAGCATTGATTACTGACCTTAAACAACGCGGCCTGCTTGACGAAACTTTAGTAATTTGGGGCGGCGAATTTGGCCGCACCAACTATAGCCAGGGTAAGTTGGAAAAAGCAAACTACGGTAGAGATCACCACCCGCGCTGTTTCAGTATCTGGATGGCAGGCGGAGGCATAAAGCCCGGGATAGTTTATGGCGAATCGGATGAGTTTGGGTATAATATTGTTAAAGACCCGGTTCACGTGCATGATTTTCATGCAACCATATTAAACCAATTAGGACTCGATCATAAAAAATTAACTTTTAAAAGCCAGGGCCGCAGATACAGGTTAACAGATGTTGCCGGGAACGTGGTAAAGGGGATATTGTCGTAGTTTTTGAACCATGATTCGTAGGATTAAAGGATTGACATGATGTAAGACTAGACAAGCATCAGGAAATCCTGAAATCAGGTAAATCATGGTTCAGACAAAAAAAGATCAAAAAAAATATGGAAAGAAGAAAATTCATCAAGCAGTCAGCCGTATTCACCGGCAGCTTTTTTATAGCAAAAGATCTGTTGGCAAAAAATGACGGCCCAATTTACGGGCATGGTAATATGCGCTACCGTATGGATAAGGATTGGAGCAAAGCCGATCCGATGAAAAACCCGGTGAACGATTGCCACGAGATGGTTCAGGATTCAAAAGGCAGGATCTTGCTGCTTACTAATGAAACCAAGAACAATGTGCTTATCTATAATAAATCAGGCAAGTTGCTGGACACCTGGGGACACGAATTTCCTGGAGCGCACGGCCTTACTTTGGTTAATGAAAATGGCGCCGAGTTTTTGTTTATAACAGATACCGTAAAGCACCAGGTTTATAAAACCACCATGGATGGTAAGATCCTGATGACCATTGATGTTCCGCTTGAAACAGGTGTCTATAAAAAGCCCGAAGATTTTATCCCGACTGAAACCACCGTTGATACCAATGGCGATTTCTTTATTGCTGATGGTTACGGATCGCAATACATAATGCATTATGATAAAAACGGAAAGCTGAAACATTTTTTTGGCGGGCGCGGCGATGGCGACGAGCATTTGGATAATGCACACGGAATTGTAATTGACAGGCGCAACCCAACGCCAACCCTGCTGATTACTGATCGTACCCGTAATTGCTTTAAACGCTTTAGTATGGATGGCAAGCTGATGGAAGTAATAAAACTTCCAGGAGCATGTGTATGCCGCCCGGTAATAAAGGGCGATCATTTATATGCTGCGGTACTGCGCTCGCCTGATTTGGGTAAAGAAAACTCCGGCTTTACTACTATTTTGGATAAGAATAACAAGGTAGTATCAAACCTTGGTGGTACCGAACCTATATACAAAGACGGCGTATTACAACCCATGGCACAAGCCGAAAAGATCTTTTTAAACCCGCATGATGTACTGGTTGATAATGACGAGAATTTGTATGTGGCGCAATGGGCATCGGGCAAGGTTTATCCTTATAAGTTTACAAGGGTGTAAGACATTATATACAAACTTTGCGCTCTCTGCGGTTGCTTCGTGACCTCTGTGGTTATTTTTGTAACCACAAAGTTCACAGAGAGAAATACACTGAGAAACGCAGAGATTTAATAAATCTATAGAACTAAAAATTTAAACTATTCATATTAGATGATAAAAAGCAAGCACAAAAGTTTTGTGGAGAATTTGTTATTTGCCCTTAATATTTTTATCATCTTTTTTCTTGTATTCGGTTCGGGCATAGTTATTCCGCAATGGCTACAGCCGGTTGGGCGGTTGCACCCGCTGATACTTCATTTCCCTATTGTGGTGTTGATAATGGCTATGATGCTGGAATTTTTCAGGTTTAAAGAAAGGTTCAGCACAGAAAAGCTATACCACGATTTTACTACCTATTTGTGGTTAACAGGGGCAATTTTTGCTGCATTTACAGCAATTATGGGCCTGTTTTTATCAAAAGAGCCTGGTTATGAGGGCAGCACCCTGCAATGGCACAAATGGCTTGGGGCAGGTGTTGTTTTTGTGTCGACAATAATTTACTGGTGCCGCAGTGCCGGGTGGTACAATGTGAAAGTTGCAAGATCAGGAGCTGCTGTTGTCGTGCTGTCACTTGTACTTGCAGGTCATTTCGGTGCCGACCTTACCCATGGCGATAACTTTGTATTAGCCCCGGTTTGGCATCCCGAAAAAAAATTAGTCCCGGTTGATAAAGCGCTGGTTTATAGGGATGTGATCCAACCCATATTTGAAAGCAAGTGTATCAGCTGCCACAACCCCGATAAAACAAAAGGGGGGCTGATGCTGATAGACGAAAAATCAATTTTAAAAGGGGGTAAGGATGGAAAGCTGATTGTTCCCGGGCAACCGCAGATCAGCTTGCTATTGCAACGCATTCACCTTGTTGCAGAAGATAAAAAACATATGCCGCCGTCCGGCAAACCGCAACTAACGCCGGATGAATTGAACATGCTTTACCTTTGGGTAAAAGAAAATGCAGATTTTAAGAAAAAGGTGATCGATCTGCCTGTTCATGATTCGTTAAGGTTAATTGCATCAACCTATTTAAAACCGGCCGAAGAAACAGAAGAGAAATATGATTTTGCTGCCGCAGACGACAAGCTCATCAAAAAACTGAATAATAATTACCGGGTTATCTATCCGCTTGCAAAAGAATCACCGGCATTGGGAGTGAATATTTATAATAAAAGCACCTATCAACCCAAAGCGTTAGAAGAGTTGAGCGCGATAAAGCAACAGGTGGTATCCCTTGATGTAAGCAAGATGCCTGTAAAAGATGCTGAGTTGAAAACCATTGCGCAATTTGAAAACCTGCACGTCCTGAATCTGAATTTTACTGATATTACCGGAAGTGGTTTAAAAGAACTTGCAAAGCTCAAATATTTAAAAATGATCTCGCTTGCAGGAACACCACTTAATGCAGCAGCTGTTAAACAGATTAGCGCTATAAAAGGCCTCACAAAAATTACCCTGTGGGATACCGGTTTAACTGATGCCGAAGTACAGAATCTGCAAAAGCACAGCAAAAACATTGAATTTATAAAGAGCTTTAAGGATGATGGCAAACCTATTAAGCTAAATGACCCTCAGTTAAAAAACACCACGCTGGTATTTGCTAAATCCATCCCATTGCAGTTAAGTCACCCTATAAAAGGCGTTGAGCTGCGTTATACAACCGATGGCACTAATCCCGACAGCGTAAAATCCGCCATCTATAAACCGGGCCTTGAGCTTAGCCAAAATACAGGCGTAAAGGTAAAAGCATATAAGTCCGGCTGGCTTAGCAGCGATGTGGTACAGTTTAATGTATTTAAAAGTACCTACACGCCTGATAGCATCAGCTTTATAGCCCCTCCTAATACAAAATACAGTGCTGATGGCGCTAAATCACTAATAGATAAGGACCTTGGCGGTACAAATTTTGGCAACGGTAAATGGATAGGCGCTCAAAAAAACATAGAGATCTACATGCAGTTTGCCAAACCGGTTGACCTGCATACCATCACCATAAATTGTTTACGGAATTTAGGCAGCCAGATCTTTTTACCTATCGGGATTGAGATTTGGGGTGGTGCAGACATCAACCATATGAAATTACTTAGCAATGTAATACCACCTGCTGCCAAAAAGGATGATCCGGCAATGGCAATGGGCATTGATTGTAAGTTAAATACAGCTAAACCAGTTACCTGCTTAAAGATCATAGCAAAAAACATCCAAAACCTGCCATCCTGGGACTCGGTAAAAAAAGGGCCGGAATGGGCGTTTATGGATGAGATCTTTTTAAATTAGAGGCTTCGCTCTTTATAATTTAAAATATATAACACCTGATGAATGAGCAGCAATTACAGAAACGGATCAGGATTTGGGTATTGATCTTTATTATTGGCCTGGTACTAAGCGGGGTTACAGCATTCCCTATTGAAACAGAGCTGGCCTTTATGGTGAATCATTCGTCCATATTCCCTGCATTTATGGCACATTGGGTTGAAACTATTTATGCTGCAGTCAAAGATACTAATACCCGCTATCCTTATTTAAGTTATGGGACCGATTGGCTGGCTTTCGGCCATATAGTTATTGCTACCGCGTTTATTGGTCCGCTAAAAGATCCGGTAAAAAACATTTGGGTAATTCAGTTTGGGATGATTGCCTGCGCAATGGTTTTACCGCTGGCATTTATTGCCGGGCCTATCCGGCAGATCCCCGTTTACTGGCGATTGATAGATTGCTGCTTCGGCGTTTTCGGGATTATCCCACTTTATATCTGTTATAAAAGTATCAGGAAGTTGGAGGGATTAGAAGCCTCGTAAAAAAACTCCGTCCAGGTCAATTGAATTACTGCCTCCTGCCAACTTAAAACTGCCAACTGATTTTCTACCTTTGCACACATGATTGAGGTTATATTAAAAAAGGGTAAAGAAAAAGCAGTTTTACACCGTCACCCCTGGGTGTTTTCGGGCGCCATTGAAAAGGTAAATGGGAAACCTGCAAATGGTGATATTGTAAAACTGATTGATGCCAAAGGCGGTTTTATGGCCTATGGTTTTTATAACGATCAATCAAGGGTTGCGCTGCGTTTGCTGGAGTGGGATGAATCTGTAGCCGTTGATGAACAATGGTTTAAAGAAAAGGTAGCTATAGCCGTTGCAGGCCGTAATGAGCTTTTAGCGGATGGAATAACCAATACCTGCCGTTTAATATTCAGTGAATCTGATTACCTGCCCGGACTAATAGTTGATAAATATGCCGATCACCTGGCCGTACAGGTGCTGACTTCAGGTATTGAAAAAATGATGCCTTGTATTATCGAAGAGTTGCAGCGTTTGTTAAAGCCCGAAAGTATTTTTGATAAAAGTGATGCATCATCCAGGAACCACGAAGGATTACAAACGCAAAATATTGTGCTCGCAGGCAATCACCCGCCTGAAAGGGTTGAGGTTATTGAAAACGGAATTAAGTATAACATAAATATAGCCGAAGGGCAAAAATCCGGGTTTTATTGCGATCAGCGAGATAACCGCAAAATTGTGGCTGCATATTCAAAAGGGAAAAAGGTGCTGGATTGCTTTAGTTATACCGGTGGCTTTACCTTAAACAGTCTCCAAAACGGCGCTGCTGCAGTTACCGCTGTTGACAGCTCTGTACTGGCAATTGATACCTTAAAAGAAAATGTGCTGCTGAATAAGTTTGATGCTGATAAAGTAACAACCATAGCATCTGATGTAAATAAACAGCTTCGTAAATTCAGGGAGGAGGGTGAGCTTTTTGATATTGTGGTACTTGATCCGCCAAAATACGCGCCATCACGGTCTGCCCTGGATAAAGCATCCCGTGCTTATAAAGACCTGAACCGTCTGGGTATGCTGCTGCTGAATAAGGGCGGCTTACTGGCAACTTATTCCTGCTCAGGCGCTATGGACATGGAAACCTTTAAACAGGTGCTTGCATGGGCTGCTTTGGATGCGGGGAAGCAGGTTCAGTTTATTCACCAGTTTTGCCAGCCGGAAGATCATCCAGTAAGGGCATCATTCCCGGAGGGCGAATATTTGAAGGGGCTGCTTTGCAGGGTATTTTGAGGGGGAGGTGAAAGCTGAAAGGTAAAAGGCGAAAGGTTTCGAAAATAAATTTTTATCATTTGTCCTGTCCTTAAAACGTCAATCGTCATTGGGGTATAAACATTAAAACACTAAGCATCATGAAAGATTTTCTTTTAGTTTACAGAAACGATTTTAAGAACCAGCCAACTGGTTCTCCGGAAGAATTGCAGGCTGTCACCAAAAAATGGATGGATTGGATCGGCGGGATTGCTGCCCAAAACAAATTAACCAGCCAGGGCAACCGTCTGGGTTCAGAAGGTAAAGTAGTAAGGCCAAACAATGTGGTTACAGACGGCCCTTACACCGAAATTAAAGAATTAATAGGTGGGTATTCTATTATCAATGCTGAATCGTACGATGAAGCTGTTGAGATAGCAAAAGGCTGCCCGATTTTTGAATTTGACGGGAATGTAGAAGTACGGGACATTAACCCAATGTAAGTTAAATAAATATCGAATGATGAATAATGACTGACTTCAGCGTTCAATATTCAGTGTTCGATATTTAAACTTTTTACTTAAGCCTTTGTATTATTGCAGAGGCTTTTTTCATTATGGAACAACAGGAATTGATCCCGCATTTATTTAGAACAGAGTTTAGTAAAATTACGGCTGTACTGGGTAAGCTATTTGGTTTTGAGCACATAGAGATTGCCGAAGACATTGCCAGCGATACCTTTTTACTGGCCTCAGAAACATGGAGCATTAAAGGCTTGCCCGAAAACCCGGTGGCATGGCTTTACACGGTAGCAAAAAATAAGGCCCGTGACTATTTAAGGCGCAACAAGCTGTTTGCCGAAAAGATTACAACAGAGATCAGGTATAGTAACGCCGAATTGCATGAGATAGACATCGACTTGTCTGACAATAATATAATTGACAGCCAGCTGCAAATGATGTTTGCCATTTGCCACCCTTCTATACCTGCCGAAGCACAGATTGGTTTGTCGTTACGGATCCTTTGCGGTTTTGGGATCGAGGAGATTGCGAATGCTTTTTTAAGTAATAAAGAAACCATTAATAAACGCCTTACCAGGGCGAAGGGAAAATTACGGGAAGAAAATGTGAAGATTGCTTTCCCCGCAAGCGCGGAGATTGATAAAAGGCTTGAAACTGTATTAACTACCTTATACCTGCTATTTAATGAAGGTTATTATTCTATCTCGCAAAATACAAGTTTGCGGAAAGAGCTTTGTGTTGAAGCTATGCGCCTCAACTATTTGCTTACTGCAAATGAGGCTACAAATAAACCCATGGTAAATGCCTTACTGGCCTTGATGTGTTTCCAAGCATCAAGATTTGAGGCCAGGATAAATCAGCATGGCGAACAGGTTTTATACGAAGACCAGGATATCAACCTTTGGGATAATGATCTGATAAAAAGAGGAAAGTATTATTTAAATGCCGCCGCTGAAGGCAACGAAGTATCAAAATACCATCTTGAAGCCGGTATAGCCTGGTGGCATACCAATCGTAACGATACAACTGAAAAATGGGAAGGTGTTTTGCAACTGTATAACAAGCTGCTTATAATTGAATACTCGCCAATGGCGGCGCTGAACCGCACATATGCGCTTGCCAAAGCAAACGGCAAACCGGCTGCTATTGCTGAAGCTGAAAAACTAAAGCTGGTGGATAATCATTTGTATTATTCCCTGCTGGGTCATTTATATACCGATGTGGATAATGAAAAGGCCGGTGAACATCTAAAAAAAGCACTGAAGTTGGCAAAGTCGGAAACAGATAAGGCGACGATAGAAAAAAGTTTAAATAAGATACTGACTAAAAGCCCAAAGACTTCTAAAAATTAATTCGATTTAATTTTTAGAAGTCTTTTTGAGGGCTACGCCGGTTCAAAACTTCATAAGCCAGGTGTATGAAACCCAATGCTAAAAGTTAATGCCTTATTCAAAATGAACGCCTCCATAGCTTGTATTAATGGTTACGCGGGCATCTGAATTACCTTTACCAACATGGCCCTTATAGTTACGGGTTGTGCCAATGTGTTTGCTGCCATCAGGCGGGTTTTTGCTGGTGATAAATACGTTATTATCATTGTAGTTGAAGCCACCATAGCTTGTGGTAATATCAAACTCAAAGTTGCTGTTTGGCGAAATGCCTACATCTGCCCCTGAATAAGAACTATTGATATTCAGCCTTTTTAATGAACTTGCAACTTCACCTATTTTAAAGCCACCTACATATGATAAGTCAAACTCGCCGATACCCTTTAATTTACCCAATTTGAATGAGCCATAACTCAAATCGGCTTTTAAATTATTACACTCTTCCATATCAACGCTTCCGTACGAAAAATCAAGTCTGCCGCCATTCATCGAGCCAACTTTTAAGCTGCCATAGCTGCCCTCAATTTCATTTGATGGGTTTGATAAGCTCTGTACAGAAGTGCTGCCATATGATGTGCTGATTTTCACCTTTCCATCCAGGTCAGGCAACTCAATTGAACCATAACTTGCTTCAACATTCAGATCTGTTTTGGCGGGCATGTAAACCACATAATTTATGGTAAGTTTTTGTTTTTTATTTCTTCCGCCAAAATTAAAAAGACTCCAAAACCCATCGTCATCCCGCGAGATATTAGTTTTAAATGATACCTGGTCGCCATTTTTGCTGTCGCTTATCTGTACGCCATCCATTAGTTTCTGGGCGTCGTCGTCATTCCTGGCTTCGGCCTTAATCTGGATATCAACCTTCACTTCGCGCCTGTCCCAGGTATTTACCGTAATTTTCCCATACTGGTTGCTCAGCTTTATCCTGTCGTTAGCATCAAGGGGGTAGCTCTTGCTGTAGTTTTTTATCTTTAAGCTTTGGTTGTCGCTTTCAGTTGCATCTCCCTCATTATTGTCAGCAACATTAATATCGAGGTTCTTTAACAAACCATCAACATTAAGCTCAATTTTTGGGTCAACATTAACCACATTGTCATTATCCCCATCATTTACATTAATGCTTATACTTGATGCAAGGTTGTTTATTGATGCCGACAGATTTTTGCCTAAATCCTTCATTCCGGCTTCAAGGCTTTTACCAAGATTATCCATTTTCGCCTGGAAATCCTCCTCGTTAAAATTTGCTGTAACACAAACAACCGGCTTTTTTTTTGCTGAGGCTGATTTCTTTTGTGCAAAGCCCCCGCTGTTAACGGCAAGCAACGCAGCCATTACAAGCAGTGCCGGTTTATATATTCTTGATCTCATTGTTTTGTTCCTTTTTTGATTTGTTCAGCTGCTCAATAACATTCAATTGCTGGGTAAGCACCTGTGTTTGGACCTGCAAATTCCGGATCATTGCGCGTAAAACACGCTCCTGGTTGGGGCTATTGGCTAAATCACTGTTTAATTTTTTGTAGGTTGAATCCATTTTGGCTATTTCGCCGCTAAACTCTTTATAAAGCGCAGGATCAGTTTTTGAGATCGATTTTAACTCAGTACGTTTTGTTTCAATTAATGAAGTGTATTGAATTTGTTGTTGTGCATATAGCGGGTTAATAGCAGCCAGATCAATCGGTTTCTTTTCCTGGCGATGCAGGTATGCAGCAAAACCTATCCCCATTATTACAATAACCGATGCAGCTACTCTTAGCACAAAGCCAAGTGAAAAAGTTTTTGTTTCACGCTTTTTTAATTCGCTTTCCTGCGGCGGCAAATGCTTTTCAATCCTGCTCCACAAATCTGCTGATGGTTCCAGGTCGTCAAATTCTTCCCTGTTCATTTTCATAAAATCCTCTAATCGCTTGCTCATGATGTTATCCCCTTTCTTTTTAAAATTTCCAGAAGTTTCCTTTTTGCCCTTAAAAACTGGGTGCGTGAGGTGTTTTCTGAAATATTCAATATTTGTCCTATTTCTTCGTGGTCATATCCTTCAAGCAGGTATAGCGATATTACTAACCTATATCCTTCCGGTAATTCCTTCATTGCTTCTTTAACCCTTGCGGCCTGGTATTGTGTTTCTTCCCCGTCATCATATTCCTCATCCGCAATATTTTCCAGTTGGTCGCCTTCAAGGTCTATAATGTCCAGCTTGCGTTTGCGCAGCAGGTTGATAGACCGGTTAACAACTATTTGTTTAAGCCACAAACCAAAAGTAGTGTCCTGCCTAAAATCCTTCAGTTTGTTAAAAGCATCAACAAAAGCTTCCTGCAAAACATCTTCAGCTTCGGCAATATTTCCCACTATCCTAAAGGCAACGTTTAACATTGCTTTAGAATACAGTTTGTACAGCTCATAACAGGCTTTTTTACTGCCTTGTTTGCACTCAACCACCAGGTTATAATGCTTGTCAATATATACGGCTTCCAAATTTTGATCAGCTTGCATGTTATATGACGCAAAGGTTTTTACAACGTTGCATGAAGGTGGGATTTATTTCAGATTTATTTCGGATTTCGGATGTTCAATGTCGGAATTATTATTGTTTGAATCAGGGTTTTAGAATTATCAATTTTACTAAATCCCAAATCGAACATGCGAAATCCGAAATCGGTCCACCGCCTTCACCGCACTTTCATATCTTTCTTGCCCGATACCGGATATGATTACGTAGTTGGCATTAAGACTCTTCAATTCTTTTTCCCATACTTCCATAAAATGCTCACGCATATCTGGAAAGTCACGTAATGGATCTTCTTCCCAGGGAAGATCGATGTTTTGCAGCAGGTAAAGATCATATGGATGTTTGGGAAGTTCATCCAGTACTTCTTGTGGTGATTTGGCAAAAACGTGTTCGCTCCAGATCTTTACGGTGAGAAAAGTGGTGTCGCAAATAAGCAGCTTGTTTGCCTTTGGCAATAGTTCAGCCTCAAGCGCAACCTGCCCGTAAAACATATTGATCTCATCCTGCCAGGTAGGCTGCCCGCTAAGTTTTTCACAATAGCCTCTTGCAAATTCAGGTACCCAGATGGTGTTATAATGTTTGGCCAGGTAAGCCGACATGGTTGATTTGCCGGTAGACTCGGGGCCTACTACTGCTATCTTTATTATTTCGGATGTCGGATGTTCCATTTCGGATTTTCTTTACGCTGCTCAGAGATGACAAAAAAACTAATTAATTGCCATTCCGCAATAAACATTCCGCACTCCGCATTTTATTGAGGCGGCATATATGTTAAGCGCTTTTTAAAATAAGCATCCCAGCTTTGCTGCTGGGTACGGTTTTGCATGTGCTGGGTGTCGGCATCATAATCCATGTTCAATTGTTTGTACTTAGCGTCAATCCGGTTAAAAATATTTTGCGCGGCAGACTGATAATTGGCATAGAAAATAGTTTTGCTTACGGTTCTTAATAGTTCCTGCTGTTCCATGTAAGCTATGAGATAATGTCCCTGCTCATGTTTCAACACTTCGGTAAGCATCTGGTCAGATGTGATGCGTTTTTTATCTATCCATGATTTGCAATCATTAAGCGTTAGCTGGATGTTAAAATCAAGCAGGTAAAAGTTCCGCTCCCGGTGGGCCTCATACTGAAAGCTTATGGAGCAATTGGTATAAGCAACTGTGCTCTGATTCGTAACCGGAATACCCTTAAAATCATTAACGGTTAGCTGGCGGAAAGCCTGGGCCGAAACATTATTTACAATACAAAGCCACATTGCAGTAAAGCTGATCAATCGCACAAATCCAAATTTCATTAGCTGGTCAAAGTAAAATTTTTACTTTTTGACTTTCTCCGAGTGCAATTGGTTTAACGCCATCATTTCTTTCATGGTTTGCTGCATGGCATCGGTTGACCCATCAAGGAATATCACATTGCCCTGCGAGTTCTCGGCAAAGTGTTTAATGGATTCAGTCCACATGGTAAATAATATTACCGAAGTGTCCATATTAGCATCTTTCATTTCTTTAGCAGCAACTGACATACCTTTGGCTACCTCCTCGCGGAACAAAGCAACACCCTGCCCGCGCAGCTGTGACGCCTGGCGTTCGGCCTCGGCGGAAATTTTAATAGCATTACCTTCAGCTTCAGCGGCCTTTGTTTTGGTGATTAGTAGAGCCTGGCCTTCATTTTCAGCAGCGGCTTTAAGGTTATTTGAGGCCACTACCTGGCTCATTGATTTCATGATCACCTCATCAAAAGTGATATCATTCAGCTGCAAATCCTGTAAATGGTAGCCCCAGCCTTCCAGTATCACATCCAGCTGCTCTTTAACGTGCTCCACAATGTCACGCCTTAATATCAATACCTCCGATTGGCGTTTGGTAGCCACAAATGCGCGGATAGAGCCTTCAACCGTGCGGATCAGCGCCTGCATCAGGTTACGCTCATCAACAAACTTAAAGGCTACATTTTTAATGGTTTCTTCCTGCTGATCCAATACCGAATAGAGCAGCATTGCCTTAAAATAAACATTGGCCTGGTCAAATGTCACCGCCTGGAATTCCAGCTCGACGGAGCGGTTTTGGATAGATATTTTTGAATAGATGTTTTCGATAAAAGGAATTTTGAAGTTTAAGCCGGGGGTTAAGATGCGGCGATACTTGCCAAACACTGTAATTACTACTATAGTGCCTTGTTTTACAGACACAAAAGATGAAAGTAATATTACCAGGAAAATAAAAGCAACAACTAAAAAGCCTATTTGAGGGGTCATGGTTAATAAAATTTAATAATCTAAATGTATGATTATTTATTGGTGTGCTATTTGTTTTTAATAAAAAGCTTAACAAAAAAGCACGCAACTATGAACTTAAAACGAACCTTCGGGGCTATACTTACCGTATTGGGTATTATAGGCTTAATTTATACCGGTGTTGAAATAATTAACCACGGCGGACAGATTACCACACTTGTAGTTGTAGGTATTATAGCGATACTGTTTTTCTTTACAGGAATAAGTTTAGTAAGAACTACAAAGGATGAGGTGTAACCGCTGATTTTAATGATTAAGTGATTGCGCTGATGCTTATTACCTTTTATCAGGCAAATTATAGTTCAGATCGGGTAATTGTGCCATCATCATCAATCTGTAATCCGGCATCCGGGAAATCTGTTTCGGTTAGCTGTTTAATGCGGATGGCTGCTTTGTTTAAAGTATCAAGCATTAATCCATCATAGTGGGTTTGAATAGCCGAAACAATGCGTCCGCTTAAAAATTCTCCTTTTTTGTTTACGTAAACTTTAAGAATAGGCGCCATACCGCAAACTCCGGCAACGCTTACGCCCGTATAAGTGCAAAAATTACCAAGGCTATAAGCTATCAGTCTGTCTTTATAGAGTTCCATGGCGCGGCAAACGTGCGGGCCGTTGCCAAAAACCAGGTCAGCACCGGCATCAATGGCAGCATGGGTAAAGGCGTTTACATCACCGCGTTTTTCATTTACAAAGGTTTCCATTGTAAAAGGCACATGCTCAAAATCAACACCCTCGCCGCCCCCATGAAATGATACAATGACCACATCGCATTGCTTTTTAAGGTTTTGGATGATGGCAGCTGCACCTTTCAGGTCGAGGATAGATAATGTATAGCCATTAGGTGCAAATGCGCAAAAGCCATAAGTTATGCCGTTTAGTTTAAAAATTGATGAGGGATGTGCTACCTGGCCGCCGTAATTGATCCCTAAACTATCCAGCACTTTCATGGTGCTGAGGCGGCCGGCATTATCAAAATCGCCGATATGATTATTGGCAAGACTCAATACATTAAATCCGGCATCTTTTAATACACTTCCGTATCTCACCGGCATCCTGAACAGCCAGGGCCTGCTCAACTGGTGCAGCCTGTAATTGGCTGGGGCGCCGGTATCAAGTAAGGTGCCTTCCAGGTTTCCCATAAGCACATCGGCTTTGCGCAGCTCATTTAAAATATTTTTAAAACTGCTTTTTGCACTATCGGGCGGTAGTGTTTTATTATCGGGGTAAGACGTGCCCAGCATAATATCGCCAACGGCAGCAACACAAAATGAATCGCGCTGAATAGGGTCCTGTTTTAATTGCGCCGTATCACGCTTGATAACAACCGGCTTTTTTATTGGGGGATGATATACTTCAGGCTGTGGTTTATGACGATTTTGACAGGCGGAGATCAGGAGAATTACACTTATAAAAGGCAATAAGCAGGTTCTCTCTAAATTCACTGATCGTTTTGTATGTTGCTTATTATTCAATTGTAATAATTGCCGCTGCTTCGGTAGCGAACATAAACAATTTTATTCATTTGTAGGGATAAATGAAAATAGCGAACACAAAAAAATCCTTTCTGGTCAGGAAAGGATTAAATTAATTAGGTTTATTATAAAGTTTTAGTTGTTGTCTGTACTGGTACTGTTGTCTGAGCTTTGTTTCTCCAGTTCAGCCTTAAATGATTCAAGCATCCGGCCGCCACGGTAAAAGTAACGCCTGTAATAAGCATCGTCAAGGCTGCTGATAGCAACACCTCTTGATGATGCATGGGCAAATCTGTTATTGCCTAAATAGATCCCCACATGCGAGATACGACGGCTGTGAATTTTAAAGAAAACTAAATCACCTTCCTTAAGGTCGTCTCTTCTAACAGGGCTAACCATGCTGAAAATATCGCGTGAGCTGCGCTGGATATCCATATTGAATACCTCGCTGTATAATTCTTTGGTAAATGCCGAACAATCAATTCCTCTTCTTGAGCTTCCGCCAAAACGATACGGGGTACCGATCCAATCGTAAACAAAATGAAAAAGTTTCATGTTTGATGTTGCCGACATTGCAACACCCATTATCTGGGATAAATAATCTTTGGCTAATGATTCCTGTTCGTCAGGATTTTTGTCGTCCGTTGTTCCTGGACTGGTTTTTGTTTGAGCTTGAACAGCTAATGTGCTGAAAAATAACGCAATAACGATAGTAATTTTCTTCATTTAATCGATTAGTTTGTTGTGTTAGGCCAACAAATTGTTTATTAAATTGGACACCCTGTCTATTGTTGGCTACAAAACTATTTAAATTTTTTAAAATTGCAACAGAATGACTGTTTTTTTTCAACATTTGTCTGCAATTGTTAATTATCTGGAGGTTTATTCATAAAATATCAAAAATGTAATTTTTTTGACAATCCATAAATAACAGCAATTGGTGTTGTTTTTACACATACTTTTGGTTGTTGGTGCTGATATTGACCGGTATATTGAAAATATTACAAATCTTTTTAATAAAATCATCGTTTAACAGCCCTATTGCAGTTTCTATATTTCACAGATATAATTAGATTTGCGCTTTATAATAAAATTGATCGTTTATAATACATGAGTTCAATCGAAATAAATAAGGACACTTACCTGATGTGGTACGAGTCAATGCTTTTGATGCGAAAGTTCGAAGAAAAAGCAGGGCAATTATACGGACAGCAAAAAATAAGAGGCTTTTGCCACTTGTATATAGGCCAGGAAGCCGTTTTAGCCGGAGCAATGTCTGTACTTAAACAGGAAGACAGCATGATAACCGCTTATCGCGATCATGCACACGCCATTGCTAAAGGTGTTACCTCAAACTCTATAATGGCCGAACTGTATGGAAAGGCTACCGGCTGCTCAAAAGGCAAGGGCGGATCTATGCACATGTTTGATAAAGAAAAACATTTTTATGGTGGCCACGGCATAGTTGGCGGACAGGTACCCCTGGGTGCAGGAATTGCCTTTGCCGAAAAATATAAAGGAACCGACTTTTTAAACGTAGCCTACATGGGCGACGGCGCCGTACGCCAGGGTGCATTAACCGAAACCTTTAATATGGCCGCCCTCTGGAAACTGCCTGTAATATTTGTTTGTGAGAACAATGGTTACGCAATGGGTACTTCGGTAGAGCGTACAACTGCACAAACCGATATTTATAAATTAGGCTTGCCTTATGGCATCCCATCATCACCGGTTGACGGTATGGATCCGGCTGCTGTGCACAAAGCGATGGACGAAGCCGCTCAGCGTGCACGTGCAGGTGAAGGACCTACCTTCCTCGAAATGCGCACCTACCGTTATAAAGGCCACTCTATGTCTGATCCGCAGAAGTACCGTACCAAGGAAGAGCTGGAATCATACAAAGCAAAAGATCCTATCGAACTTACTAAGCACACCATACTTTCAGAAGGCTATGCCGATGAAAAATGGTTTGAAGAGATTGAAGCTAAAATAAAGGCAGAGGTTGATGAGTCGGTAAAATTTGCTGAAGAGTCGCCATGGCCTGAAGCATCAGAATTGTATACTGATGTGTACGTTCAAAAAGATTACCCTTATATAATGAGCTAATCGTTATATTTAAATTGAATTTATAAGAACTATTGAATCAAATAATATATGGCCGAAGTAGTTAAAATGCCTAAAATGAGCGATACCATGACCGAAGGGGTATTGGCTAAATGGCATAAAAAAGTTGGTGATAAGGTAAAATCGGGCGATGTATTGGCCGAAATTGAAACTGATAAAGCCACAATGGATTTTGAATCGTACCAGGATGGCACTTTGCTTTATATCGGTGTTGAAGAAGGCCAGGCGGTTCCGATTGATGCGCTGATTGCTGTTATAGGCAAAGAGGGCGAAGATTATAAAACGGCCATCAGCGCTGATGCGCCGGCCGCACCCGCTGCTGAAGCTGCTGCCGAGCCTGCAAAAACAAAAACACTAAAAACAACTGAAGATAAAAAACCTGCTGAAGCTGTTGAAGCTAAGCCAAAGGTTGATAAAAGCAGTATTCCTGCAACTGTTATCCGTATGCCCGCCCTAAGCGATACCATGACGGAAGGCGTTATAAACAAATGGAACTTTAAAGTTGGCGATACTGTAAAAAGTGACGACTCGCTTGCTGACGTTGAAACAGACAAAGCCACAATGGAAGTTGTTGGCTACGAAGCGGGCACTTTATTATACATAGGCCCTAAAGAAGGCGAAGCGGCTCCTGTTAATGGCATTATAGCCATTGTTGGTAAAGCCGGCACTGATATTACGCCATTGTTGTCTGACGATGAAGCCACACCGGCAGCAAAGGCCGAAGAAGCTCCTGCTACAGAAGCTAGAGCCGAAGAAACAGAGTCGGACAGCCCGGCAGATGCTACTTCAGCAGACGACAGCCGCGTTAAAGCATCGCCGCTTGCCCGTAAAATAGCAAAAGAAAAAGGCATCAACCTTAATGATGTAAAAGGATCTGCCGAAGGCGGTCGTATTATTAAGAAAGATGTTGAAGAATATGTACCGGCTGCTAAGCCAGTAGCAGAAAGTAACAATAAAGAAGCTGCACCTTCACAACCTATAACTGCCACTCCTTCAGCACCACTATCGGAATACACAGGCGAAGAGAAATATACCGAGCGGAACGTTAGCCAGATGCGTAAAGCTATCAGCCGCCGTTTAAGCGAAAGCTTGTTTACCGCTCCGCATTTCTACGTAACCATGAGCATTGATATGGACCAGGCTATTGCAGCCCGCACCCGTATTAACGATGTGGCCCCGGTTAAGATCTCGTTTAACGATTTTGTATTAAAAGCCTGTGCGGTTGCCTTAAAACAACACCCTGCTATTAATTCATCTTTCATGGGCGATAAGATCCGCACCAACGAGCACGTACACATTGGTGTAGCCGTAGCAGTTGACGAAGGTTTACTGGTACCGGTTATAAAATTTGCCGATGGTAAATCATTAAGCCGCATCAGCGCCGAAGTGAAAGAGTTTGCCGGCAAAGCAAAAGCAAAAAAATTACAGCCTAATGAAATGGAAGGCTCAACGTTCACCATATCAAACCTTGGTATGTTTGGTGTTGATGAGTTTACCGCCATTATAAATACACCAAATGCCTGTATCCTTGCCGTTAGCGGCATTCAGCAGGTACCGGTTGTTAAAAACGGTGCGGTAGTACCGGGCAACGTAATGAAGGTTACCCTAAGCTGCGACCACCGCGTGGTTGACGGCGCAACAGGTGCCGCATTCCTGCAAACATTAAAATCAATGCTGGAAGAACCAGTAAGAATGCTTGTTTAAGAGATTTCGGAAGTTGGATTTTCGATTTCGGATTTAGAATATTAACAGCGATGAACTTTAGGGTTTATCGCTGTTTTTGTTTGGAACACATGCTAATTAACAAATACTTAGTTGAATTAATAGTATTATTACATTCCATGCTCTACTTCGCCATCATCATCGTAATAGTAATAAGTTTTACGCTTTATCAGCGCAGGCGAAAAAAAATGCTTACCCAGGTAATTCTTACCGATGTGCAAAAGATATTGCTGGCAAAGAACATCGACTATTATAACCAGCTTTCAGACCTCGATAAGGCTTACTTTGAAGATAAGGTAGAGCAGTTTTTAGATGATGTAAGAATTGAGGGCGTTGGCCTGCTGGTAACTGACCTCGACCGCCTGATGGTGGCATCAAGCGCGGTGATCCCCATTTTTCGGTTTAAAGACTGGCGCTACCGCAACATAACCAATGTGCTGCTTTATCCCGACACATTTGATGAAGATTACCAATATGAAGCCACCGAAGGCCGTAATATTATGGGGATGGTTGGTACCGGTTATATGAACGGGCAAATGATATTGTCGCGAAATGCATTGATAAAAGGGTTCTCAAAAAATCCGGGCATGGAAAATACCGCTATTCACGAGTTTGTACACCTGATTGATAAGGCAGATGGCGCCACAGACGGGATTCCTGAAGGCTTCCTGCCATTTGAATACATAAAGCCATGGGTGCGGATGATGCACCAGGAGATCCATAAGATTGAAGCAGGGCACTCAGATATCAACCCTTATGCAACTACCAACGAGGCGGAGTTTTTTGCGGTAGTGTCTGAATATTTTTTTGAAAAACCGGACCAGTTTCAAACTAAGCACCCTGAACTTTATGACATGCTGAGCAGGATCTTCGGGCAGGATCCGGCAAAGGGATGAACACACTCACCAGGGCTCAATTGTAACTACAATAAGGAAAAGTGCTAATTCATAGCTGCGGGCCTCGGCAATTCGCGCCCCCTGTATGCCATATACAAGCCATAGCAGGATGTAGCTACGGCAAGCCCGATCCCTGTAAAAGCTAAAATGTTAGGTTGGGATAAGGTATGATTTAAGCTGAATACAATACTTAAAATTGCAATTATTGTGCTCCAGGTGGCCAGGTAATAATCAATGGTGCGTTTAAAAACTTTGGCCATAGGGTAAAAGTGCAGCCCTACAACCAGTGCAATAACAGGGATCGTTAGCTCGGGGTGCCCCAAATTAATTACAATATTTATAGCGATGAAGATCAATAACCCTTCGGCACCAAAGATGATCCCGAACCACATGCTCATCTTTTTCCCCTCGGCTTTATCTTCTTCCGATTCAACTTTTGGGAATTGTTTGGATAGCCTGAACAAAGAAATTCCGTTGGCTATAAACATTATGGCAAGTACCGGGAATAACACTAATGCCCATGCCAGTACGCTGGTATGTAAACCACCGTACGCGATACCCGCCCATATTAGGGTAAAAGAAGCCATCATCAGTAAGCCGGAGGCAATGCCTTTAACTGCTGCAGCGGGTATCAGGTGCGGTTGGTTATCCATTTTAATTAACGTTTAGGTTACGTACGATTATTTTTCCAGCTTGGGTACTCTTTTCGGCGTGTCTTTGCCGGATACAATACCTCTTGAACTTAAGGCAATTGCCCTTATGGTTGATGTTATATTTGCCACATCTAAAGTGCTGAATTCGTCACCTACCGTGTGGTAAAGCTTATCTATATCAATCTGGTCGGTTGAGATGGTGTGGGCTGGTACGCCTACTGCTGCCAGTGATGCATTATCACTGCGGTAAAACAAGTTTTGATCAGGATACGGGTCCGGGTAAAATTTAAAGCCTGTTCCTTCCAGGCTCTTTTGCAGGATGGTGCCAAAATCAGACCGTTCAAAGCCAGTAATAAAGGCTGAGTTTTCGCCAAATTTTGAAGCCTTGCCAATCATTTCAATGTTAAACATAGCTACTACTTTATCAGGGTCAACCGTTGTGGCAAAATGCTGTGAGCCATATTCGCCAATCTCTTCGGCAGTAAATGCCACAAAAATTAATGTGCGGGCATTGTTGTTTAATTTTTTATAGTATTTAGCAAGTGTGATAACGGCAGTAGTTCCTGAGGCATCGTCATCGGCGCCATTGGCAATGCTATCGCCTTTTACCGGCTTAAGGATCCCTAAGTGATCATAATGCCCGCCAAATATTACAGATTCATCCGGCTTTGTTTTGCCGGGGATCATGCCGACTATGTTAAACAATGGCAACTTTTCCGATTTGCCGGTATAACTTACATCAAATGATTTTATATCGTCGTGGTTGCCCAGCACAAAAACCAGCGCCTGGTCATCATTAGTGTTTTTTGTAACGCTTCCCTTTGCCGAGCGGGCTTTAAGACTTTGAAAAATAGCGGTAAACTGTGGATCAACCAAAATTAGCATCTTTTTTCCACTCTTAATATAGCTCATATACTCCGTGCGGAAATTTTTATCCGCACTTAATTTTACAATCTGAACCTCGCTGTTATTGCTCCAGTTTAAGGTTGTTGCGCTGGTATTGGCAAAAACGCTATCCTGCGGAATTAACTTGCCATTAATATTTACCAGGGTTTTAACAGCGGTAATGCGGGTCATTGCAAAGTTTTGGCGAAAATCTTTATTGCCTGCTAAAGGCACCAGGCCAGCTTGTTTGTACTGGCTCTCAATGTATTGCGCCGCTTTCTCAATGCCGGGTGTAAACGTTGCGCGGCCCTGCATATCATCTGCGGATAAGGTTTTGATAACCTGCGCTACCTCGTCCTGGTTGATTAATTTATTTACATCCTGCCCAAAGCTGTAGGTTGTTGCAGCCAGTAAGGCCAATGCGATTATAGTTTTTTTCATGGTTATTGTTATTTGACCTTTGATGATAGCCAATTGTTACGGAATGTTTGCTGTTCTTTTGTTAATTCTTTACCGGCCTTTTCATAAGTGACCACTTCAAGCGCTGGATTTTCTTCTAGTGTTACGGTAGTTTCGTGCTCGCCGGTACGGTTTTTATAGTTAACCACCAGCTTATCGCCTATGTTTTTTGTTGCTACAATGTCAGTAAATGATTTTGCATCGGTTACTTCTTTGCCATCGGCTTTTAAAATAATATCGCCTGCATCCAGCCCTGCTTTGTAAACCGGGGTTCCCTGTACAGTGCTTGCCTGGATGGGTAAGCCAACAGTTCCTGCAGTCCTGGCCACGCCTGAACGCCCACGGTTTTGTGTAACAGAAAGCGGACCAGCCCACGCTTTACCTGTGCCTACCTTGCGCAATATCAATCCTGCTTTTGCCAACAATGCCTCATAATCATTTTTATCAAGCCCGTAAATGTACTTGCTGAAAAAATCGGCGGCGAACTTTGGATTTTTGGTTACCTGTGCAAGATCGGCCTGCAGATCGGGGATAGTGTATGGTTTCATTACCTTACCGCGGTTAAGCCAAACGGTGCGCATATAATCGTCCAAGGTAAGATTAAAGTCGCTGCGCAAACGCAGGTCGAGCGCCAAGGCTATTGCGCCGCCATAAACATAGTAGCTGGTAAAAACGTTATTGTTGTTATTTGGGTCGATAGATACTCCGGCATCAGCAAATACCGAATAACGGCTCATTTGCGGCGCCGAATAATTTTTGGAAGCCGGCTTATTTAAAACAGAATTTACCAGGCCTGCAACAGTACCCGTATAATCATCTACCTTCAGGAAGCCGGAGCGTACCAGCAATAATTCGCCATAATATTGGGTAAAGCCTTCGGCAAACCAAAGCTCGCTGCTCATATTGGCATGCTCAAAGTTAAATGGCTCCAGTGATTTTGGGCGGATGCGCTTTACATTCCAGCTATGAAAATATTCATGTGAAAATGTACCCAGCAGATCAACTTCATTGCCTTCAACTTTAGGAGCAGGCTGCACTATACAGGTTGAGTTACGGTGCTCCATTCCATCTCCGGATACAGTTGGGTAAACATCATCCAAAAAAGTATACTCGCCATAATCATACGTTGGCAGCTCGCCATATACAGCTTTTTCTTCAAGCACCATTTTTTGAACCATCTTGCTAAAGTTGTCAATCACAGCCTGGCTATCGTCTGAATGTACGGTTAGATTTATTTTCTCCGTTTTTCCATCGGTATTCACCACATCCCAGCTGCTGATCTTATAATCGGAAAGCTCGGTTGGGCTATCCATCATGTATTGCATATCGGGGGCACTGTAAACTTTGCCGCCCTCGTGTTTTAACTGGGTGGCAACTCGCCATCCGTATTTATCAAGATCGTTAAACTCAAATTGGATGGGGCGTTTTTCCAGGCCGGGGATCCACATAAAAGTGGCAGGCATGTTCAGGTGGGCATGGCTGGGGTCAATCCCTGCATAAGTGCCATCGGTAAGGTTTGCGAACAAGGTATAGCTTATTTTAACCGTTTCGGGATGTGAGCCAACTTCGTATACATCTCCCTCAATTTGCTTTAAAGGGAGAATTTTCCCTTTCGCATCCGTTGCGGTAACATTATAAATGTTTTTACCAAACTCATGGGTGGCATAGCGCCCTGCTGATGAGCGGCTCATACGCACCTTAAAATTTCCATCAGGAGCCTGAGGAACAAACATCACAATTTCTGCTTCGTGATGCGCAGCATTGGGAAATGAAACGGAATAAAATATAGGCCTTACAGGCTGCTGAGCAATTGATGCGGATGTTATAAAACAGATGCCCGCTATTAGTAGTAATTTCTTCATGTATATAAATTAGCAGCGATGAAATTACTATTTAATAAGGAGAAGAGGTAATAAAATTGTAAAGGTTGTAGTTGTTGTAAACGTTAAAGAGGTAAAATAATTGATACATTCTACAACGTTTTCAACCCTTACAACAACTACAACTTTTACATCCTAATCGTAACTATGCCGCTCAATATCGTAATCAGATTGTGCCGAGATTATCTTTTTCTCTTTATCAATATCACGTTCTAACCTATGATCGTAAACATTTTTGGTTACCTCTATATGCCGTTCTTTATCCCGCTCAGCATAGTATTCATCCGCCTCCGAGATCTTTGAAACAGCTATATCATAAGCTCCTTTTGGCGACATCAGCTTCACAAATACAGGCAAACATTCAAACAAAACAAATAGCCAGCTGATAAATGATTCGGCTAGAAAGGTGTCCAGGTCGCGTGTGCCATTTTCGTTATATGACAGCTGTCCAAGTGCCCAGTTACGGTCGCTAAAACCGGCGACATTCGAAAGGCTGTCAAGCTGGTGCTCGCTAAACAGGCGGATATCGTTTACGCCCTCATAGTTTTTTCGTGCGCTCAGGTAATCGTCCATTTTTGCCTGGTTTTCGGTAACGGTTTTCAGGCGATCTTCTTTTTCCTGCAATACGGCCTGTTTTCCTTTAGCATAGGTACCATAGCCGATGATGCCCGATGTTTGGTCGGTTTTGTCGCCAAATACTTCCTGATTTAGCTGTTCTCGCGACCTGTTAATATCCCGTTCAAGCGAATCTTTTTCTTTTTTCAGGTCTTTGTTTTTACCCAGCTCCATGGCGTACTTATCAGTATAAGTTTTGGTAAGGGTGTCAATCTTTCTATGCTGGCCCTTTAAGTAGGCAGTTTTTAATTTCTGGCGGATCTCCTTATCAAAGATCTTTAGTTCCAATGGCCGCGATATTACTATCCCTATCATTATAGCCAGTAAGATCCGGGGCGATGCCTGGATGATCTGCTGGTTTGTTGTGCCCTGTTTGTCAATGCTTGATACGATATACCTGTCCATATTAAAAATGGCAGTGCCCCATAACAGGCCAAATAAAATGGCAAAAACAACGGCGAAAGGGTTACCCGCAAAAACAAAATACATGGCATATCCACCGGATAATGAGGCAAATACAGCTGTAAAAAATATGGTGGCGCCAATGCCTACGTATTTATTATGCTCAAGGGGATATTTTTTTAAAGTACCTATATGGGCTCCTGAACAGAACCAGAAAAAGCGTGTAATATTCTTCATCAATATTATTATCAGTGTGTAAACATATATGAAACGCTTTAGGGCATTGAATGTTACAAACTTCAGACCTAAATATTTGAATGATAACAATTACCTTTGACGATTATTATAATCAACATGAAAGAAATTAGCGTACAGGAACTAAAAGACAAAAAGGATAAAGGTGAGGATTTTCAGTTAATTGATGTAAGGGAAGACTTTGAGTACGAGATGAGCAACCTGGGTGGATTGTCAATACCTTTAAGCGGCATTTTAATTGAAGCCGAGAAGGTAGAAAAAGATAAGCCGGTAGTGGTAATGTGCCGCAGCGGTAAACGCAGCGCAGCAGCTATAATGCAGCTGGAGCAACATGGTTACACCAATTTATATAACCTGCAAGGCGGTATACTAGCCTGGGCTGATCAAATTGACCCTACCATTAATGTTTATTAGGTTATGGGCAAAAAAATGTTTTTAAATGTACTGTATAACATATGCATATTTATATGTTTAATTACAGGATATACCTACGGGATTGAGAAAGCCAATTATGTGTTTTTAGCAGGTGCAGTGTTTATTATTGCTATATTTATAGTGCTTAAGGTGAGGCTTCTGAAAGAAGTAAAAAACGCTCAAAAAAACCCTTAACCCTCAAACTATGTTTATCGCAATATTAGGTGTCATTATGCTCGTTGTGGGCATAGTGCTCAAGCGCTCACCCGAACCCGGCAGCCGCTTTGCCGGTACTATTAACAAAATAGCAGTTTTAGTTATCCTGGTAGGGGTGCTTTTATCGACAGTAAAAATAATCGACCCCGGTAAAGTTGGTGTGCAAACACTTTTTGGCAAGGTGCAGGATGGCGTGCTGGAAAGTGGTTTACACATCATTGACCCATTGGTTGATGTTACCACGTTCAGCATCCAGACAGAAAACTATACCATGAGCGCCAAAACCGGCGAAGGCCAGGTTGCTGGCGATGATGCCATCCGGGTACTTTCGTCAGACGGGTTGGAGGTTACCATTGATCTTTCCGTGCTTTATAAGGTGATCCCTGTAAAGGCACCATACATCTATCAAAACATTGGCGTAAATTACGAGGATAAGATCGTTCGCCCGGTTACCCGCACCGCCATCCGCGATAATGCAGTAAATTATGTGGCTGTTGATCTTTACTCCACCAAACGAGAAGAGTTCCAGTTTAAGATTAACAAATCAATCACCGAGAATTTCGCTAAAAACGGCTTGTCGGTACAGCAGATCCTGGTGCGTAACATAACCCTGCCGGCTACTGTTCGCGCAAGTATTGAATCAAAGATCCAGGCGGAGCAGGAAGCACAAAAAATGCAGTTCGTTTTGCAAAAAGAACGCCAGGAAGCCGACCGTAAACGTGTGGAAGCACAAGGTATTGCCGATTACCAAAAAATCCTGTCGACTGGATTATCTGATAAGCAACTGATGTACGAAAGCATTAAAGCTCAAAAAGAAATTGCATTATCGCCCAATACCAAGGTTATTATAATTGGCGGCAAGGGCGGGAATCCGATAATGCTGAGTGATAAGCAATAGGTACGGATTAGATCGAATTTTACGAATTTGGGAGAAAGGCGTTGACCACTTTTAAAAGTGATCAACGCCTTTCTCTTTTATAAAGAGTTTTCTCTAATAAGTCTTTTTTACGCCTTTGTTGGAGTTGTCTCCAACAAAACGCAATGTCTATGGTTTGTGCCATTTTGCACGGCTTGTCCTACTGATTTTTGTATATGCATGGCTTCATGCTGCTTGTTGGAGACAACTCCAACAAGGGCATCAAATTCGTGTAATTAAATTTTAATTCCCAATCCCGCATCATTCCCCAGCACCCATTTTTCTCCCACAAACTCCGGCATCTTATAAGGATTATTACTGGTTAAAAATGGACCGTCAAGATCGGCCCAATCGCATTGGGGGGCAAGGGCTATGCCGGCAAGGGTGGCGCAGCTGGTTTCACTCATGCAGCCTATCATCAGCTTTAAACCCAGCTCTTTTGCCTTCAAGATCATTTGATGGGCTTCATACATCCCGGCAGATTTCATCAGCTTGATATTAATACCGTGGTAAACACCTTTCGCTTTTTCAACATCAGCCAAACGCTGTACAGCTTCATCACCAATTAAAGGGATAGGGCTGCGCTCAGTTAGCCAGGCATTGCTGTAGAGATCGGTTTTTAACATAGGCTGCTCTATCAATAAAACACCCTGCTCATGCAACCAGTAGATCAGGTCAAGGCTTTGTTCCAGGTCTGTCCAGCCTTGGTTAGCATCAACAAACAGGGGTTTGTCTGTTACAGAGCGGATGGTTTTTATCAGCTCCCGGTCGCTATCCCGGCCAAGCTTTACTTTTATAATTTTACAGTCGGGCGCTTCCTTTACTTTTTGGATGATCACTTCGGGCGTATCAATACCAATGGTAAAGCTGGTTGCCGGCATTTTTAACGGATCGGAACCAAGCAATTGCCAGCAGGGTTTGTTTTGCAGCTTGCCATCAAGATCGTGCAGGGCAATATCTATCCCGGCTTTAATGGCAGGGTTGCCGGGTGCAATACTATCAAGGTAGGCTATTATGGTTTCAAAATTAAAAGGGTATTGAAATTGAGTAACATCAACCTTGCTTAAAAAGTCAGTTGCTGTTTCAAAGCTTTCGCCCATATAGGGCACCATTGATGCTTCACCGTAACCGGTTTTGCCTTCATGCTCAATTTGGATCAGCATTACAGGGGTAGAGGTTCGCGAAAATTTGGCGATGGTAAAGGTGCGCTTCAGCAGCAGTTCGAAGGGTTGGTAAGTCAGCTTCATGTTAAATTCAAAGCTAAAATTTTCCGGTTGGATTTGATGCTTATCTTTGCGCCATGGCCCAGGAAATTTATCATCCTTTTGAATCTTTTAAATTCGGTAACCGCAATTGCTTTTTAACCGGTCAGGTGCTTTCTTCAGAAGAGGAAAAGATCCAGGTATTTCCGCAATGGCTGATGAGCCGGTACCAGCTGGAAGATAAGGCCTTTAAAATGCTTGATGAAAGCATGGCTACCTACAAGGATATCAAGATCCCTTGCGCTGCAAATGTAAACGAAGCCTATCTTGAACCCCTGGAAACAGAAATAGCCGCTGCCTTTGAAATTGGTTACAACGCTATAAAAGAGCTTGACGAGCTGAAGCTTTTTCAATGGGCAGGCAAAATGCTTTACGGACTGATCTTTAACGAGGTACAGAGCGGGATAAAATTACAGCATTCAAAAGGCGAGGAGTTTAATATTTCGCAATCTATCATTCACAAGTTCAATAACCTGCATTTAATGCTGCAAAGCCTTAACCTGCCAATTACTTTTGAAGACTTTAAGCCCTACAGCATCTTTCTTTTTAAGGTTGATAATAATCCGGTTGAGTTTGGCTATCGAGATGAGATCAATACGCTTACCTTTTCGCTCCGTATCCGCGATTTTGGTCTGATCATTTGTTTACAGGATAATGGCGCCAATGCTATATATCACCAGGAGGTATATGATAAAATAAAGGATCAGCTGCTTCATCCCATCCAGTTCGAGGAGTTTTGCGGAAGGGTATTTTATTCAGCTTACCTGTTTAACCGCCTGCCTGAATATAATGTACTACCGGTGGGCGATGAAATTTTTATAGAAGCCATGCCCCTGCGCGGTATGAGTAGCAAGCCAATGTTTGACGATTGGCTGAACAAGATCTACGGCCAGGTGCTGGAAAGCTTCTGGAAAAACTGGGGCTTCCTGCTTTTAGAGATCATTAAAAACCCCGAACAACCCATGAGCTTTTTGTTTAATCCCGATGGCAGCCTGATCAGTGAATCAGCGATTGAACTCCCCCGCTAACTTGCTGTATAAAGAAGTTTACAATGTGCGGGTTTAATGCAATAGTTATCAGCAGCCCGCTTAATGCGCCAAAAAGGTGAGCATCATGGTTAATGTTGTCTCTTGAATATTTGGAAGCGTAATTGCAATAAAACAGGTAGATCACCCCGAATAATACGGCTGGGATGCCAAAAGGCAAAGGCAGTATCATCATTTTGCCAAGCGGGTTAAACAAAATAGCGCTAAATATAACCGCGCTTACTGCTCCTGATGCGCCCAGGCTGTGGTACCATTCATCATTTCTATGCTTATATACCGTTGGCAGATCGCTTAATATAAGGCTCACAAAGTATAGCAAAGCAAATTGCCAGTGCCCTAAGGCTTTTTCTAAATCAAAGGCAAAGAAATAGTAGGATAGCATGTTGAAGAACAGGTGCATCCAGTCGTTATGGATAAAGCCGCTGGTAATTACGGTATAACGTCTTTGCCCCCGCGCTACACTATAAGGGTGCAGGATCATTTGGGCATAAACGTTATCATTTGAAAACGCCCAAAGGGAAGTTAGTATAGTAAAAGCAAATATAACTGACGCCACAGGAGACGCCATTAAAAGATCCATCATTTCAGGTCGAGTTTAGTATCTGTCAGCAACCGGCCAACAGGATAGCGAAGATATGTTTTTTCGAAATAGATAGAGTTGCGGTATATAAAGTTTAATTGTGCCCCGGCACTGCTAGCCAGCTTAGGGTCCTTTGCTTTTGCATCTTCCAGTTTTTTCTTTAGATCGGGGTCTGTTTTCAGCATGTCAGCAGCTTTATCTTCAAATACATAATTACTGAAATATTCCTTCTCTCCTAAAACCGAATCGAAAAAGTTCCAGGCAAAAAATGAATCAACACCCTGTGGCTCCAGCGTTTCCACAATATAACGGTTAAGGGGCTGGTTGGTATATACCACGTAATCGCCCTCGTAAAATTTAACCCTCGTATCAACCGGGTTTAGTTTTACATTGCTGTGCAGGTAATGGCCTTCAAAAGGTTTTTGCGGGGTTTTATAATCCTCAATATAATACATCTGCAAAGCTATGGTAGTATCATGCGTTAAGCGATGCATGGCAACACTGTTCAGTTTAAAGAGGTCGATTATTTTGCCCCAGGCCTGCGGAATAATGTAGGCAAGCGGCTTATTTACTGAGTCGGTTGCTTTATAGCTGTTCCAATACCTTACAGTTTTTGTATAAGGCTGGTTCCTGTCATAATACAAGCGTTTTAAGCCACTTATATCACTTGGTTTATATAATGCTGCATATCCTTTAAAAGTTATGGTATCAACCTTATTCATATCAACATCCCAATCCAAAGCAAAGGTTTTTTGATTGATCACCTGCTCATCAGCTTTTTGCTTCAGCTTGCCTATCAGTTTGGCGTCGCGTTCAAAAATATCAACCAGGTGCTGCTCAAAATCATACGTAGCATAAACCCTTTTATCGAATGATTTCAGCATATGGGTTTCGGTAATATAGCTGATAATGTTGCGCTGAGCCGTGTATCCTGTTGCAAACCTAGGTGTTTCCAAAAAGCTCACAATGCCCGAATCCGGAAGGCCTCTTTCACCCGCGCCATAAGGGATCATCTCATAACCGCCTTTTTTCATTCTTTTATAAAGTTCGGACGTTAATGTTTTGGAAGTATAATTAGCCAGAATTGGGTTTTGCTTTTCTTTTTGAGTCTCGATCAGCGTCATTACATATTGATAGTCGGCCCCATCGCTGGTGTGGTTATCTAAAAATACTTCGGGCTTCCAGGTATTTACTATTTGCTCAAAAGCCAGCGCATTGCGGCTATCCGCTTTAATAAAATCACGGTTAAGGTCAAGGTTGCGGTAATTACCCCTAAAGCCATAAGCACGCGGTCCGTTCTGGCTAACCCGGCTTAGTCCGCGGTTCATGTTGCCGTCAATATTATAAAGAGCAATCATGCAGATCACCACATTTTTTGGCAGTGCATTTTTTTTAAGCAGATCGCGGGCAAACATCATACTGGCATCAATACCTTCCGGCTCGCCGGGATGAATGCCGTTATTTATTAGCAGTACTCTTTTATTTTGTCTTTTTATCAATGCCGGATCAAAAACCTTATCGCGCGATAACACAACCAGTGTTAAAGGTTTGCCAATATCTGTTGTACCATAGTTAAACAACTTCATCTGCGGGTTTGCCGCAGCAAGTTTTTGATAATAAGCAATCACTTCGTTATAAGTTGCGGTATAATTTTTATCCTTACTTAATTCAAACGGAGTTAACTGGGCTTTGGCACTAAAAAAAATAAAACAGGTAAGCAATGCTGATAAAAGTGTTTTCATGAAAAGGGCTTTTGACAAATATAATTAGCGCGACTCAATAAAAATGTATCTTATTGGTTACCGGAAATAATTTCTTCCTGCAGCTTTTTGGGTAAGCCTTTAAATACCAGGTCGTAGGAGTGATCTATCATTTGGTGCAGCTGTTTGGTGGTTAGCGAGCCATCCATATAAACCGTGTTCCACAGTTTTTTATTCATATGGTAGCCGGGCTGTACTTCGGTATATTGCTCTCTTAGCTCAATTGCCAGCTCAGGGTCGCATTTTACATTAAAACGGTTTCCTGCCTGGATGCCGGTAAGTAAAAACAACTTGTCGCCAACTTTAAAAACCAGTGTATCCTCGCCAAAAGGTAATCCTTCAGTAACTGCTGGTTTTTGCAGGCAATAATCGCGAAGTTCTTCAATATTCATCTTAAAACCCGTATTCTTTAACCAATTTGTTGTATGCCACTGTTGTGCCAAAAAAGTACTTAAAGCCAATGGTGATCTGCCGGTATTGGTTAACGGCATTGTTTTTAAATTTCGAGGTTGGGTCGTCATACCCGTCCAGCCCCTCGCCAAAAACAATATTATGAACGTAGCCAACATCAATGGCCCAGCCAGGCTCATCATATGAATCAAAGATCTTAAATTCATAACCAACCCTTAATGGGATAGATATATTGGTGCTTTTATCTTTTCCCGGGAAAACATAGAACAATGGTCCGTTTGCAACAATTACATTCGTTCGCTGTACTGTATTGTTGTTTCTAAGTAATCCGACGCCTGAACCGAGGTAAAAGTTTTTTACAACATTTAAAAACCAGCCATTTCCATAATCAATAAATGAGCCCAGGTGCACATCGGCATGCAGATAAACTGCCAAAAAATTATTGGTATACTGGCGGCCAAACATATCTTTATCAACAGTTAAGCCACCGCCGGATAACTGGCCTTTTTGAAGTTCAAGCTCGATTGGTAAATAAGGGTTGTAATTGTAAATAAGATTTGCGTTAAAGCCAATTTTACTATCCTGTCGCGGAATGTTAGTGTAACCGCGCATATAGCTTGCCCCTCCTCCTACACCAAATTGGTAATAATTATAACCGGCCTGTGCTTTTGCCCCAACAGTTGCAATTACTGCAACAAAAAATATAATAAAATTTTTCAAAGTCAAGTTGTAAGATTAATCATCTTGATTGTTTAAACGATAAGCTTCAAATAAATGTTCGATAAACTTATTTTCTAAGTAACAACGGTGTAAATAATATTCGCAATGCAGATTGATTTTTTAGAGCCATATTAGCTGATATGAATTATTTTATACAGGCACTTATCCATAATTCAGCCCCCCTGCTTGTTTAACTAATTACATTAAGGAGCAAGGTTCAAATGCTTGTATTATAGTTGATTATCCTAATAGTTGATGTTGATTAAAAGCGTCTATTGGCAAATGAAATGTTTATTTTAAACAAAATGCCTCTGTTTTTATTAACACAGTGTCTATAACTCTATATGCTAGTGTGCATTTAAGAATTCAAAAAAAGTTAAATGATGCTTTTAGATCACCTATATAGAATAAGCTGTTTGATAAATTTAACAGCGCAAAATTGTTATATGAAAGCTTTATGCCGTGTGAGTTGTTGAGAAATCGGGCGTCTGTGCGTAATAGCATATTTATAAGGCATATATAATCATATATGAGAAATAATTTGCACATATTGTCTCAATCTTTCCCCAGTCGGTAATTGTTGATAACTTATTGTTTTAGAAGGATAAATAATTTTTTTTATTTTTTCTCAAATTGTAACATATTGAATTACATAATGTTATATTTGGTTTTTGATAAATTATTAGTTTTCCACAATTCGGCATTGTTTTGTAATTTAAAGGTATTGTTTTTGTTATGTAATAATATAGCAAGATATCTTACAGGTATCCGATTTGATAAATTTTTAATAGCACCTATTCTTTAGATCGTTTGTTTCAACGTAAACCTTAATGGTGTTGAAGCAAATACAACAATTGAACCGATGAAATGGATATTAATTTCTACTTTAACCTTATTGTCTATAGTAGGGTGTAAGAAATCTTCAGATTTAAGGCGTATCCCTAATGGAACAAAAGTAAAAATGGATAGCAACGTTAAGCTTCGGGGTTCAACTGCGCCATTTATAGTTGATAGCCTTTATTTGCAATCAAATTATGATATGAATTTCTACTATTGCACCGATGCGGGTAGTAAGCAGTGGATCATTCCGGATGATGATTTAATCATAATAAAATAATATCTGCACCTTTGTGCACTATGATTTTTAATTACCCCCTCCATTTCACAGTTGCCGACAGATTTTTAAAATACGTAACTATCGATACACAGTCTGATCCGGCTTCTGAATCTATCCCATCAACAGAAAAACAAAAAGACCTGGGGCGTGTGCTGGTGAATGAATTGCTGGAAATGGGTGTAACGGATGCTCATTTAGATGAATTTGGTTATGTATATGCTACTATACCGTCAAATACTGATAAGGAGGATGTGCCGGTTATCTGTTTTTGCTCGCACATGGATACCGCGCCCGATTGTAGCGGCACAGGTGTAAAACCCATCGTTCACAAAAATTACCAGGGGGCGGATCTTATTTTGCCGGATGATCCGTTACAAATAATAAAACTAAAAGATTATCCTGATTTGAAAAACCAGCTGGGAAACGACGTGGTTACGGCCAGTGGTACAACCTTGCTTGGCGCCGATAATAAAGCCGGTGTAGCCGAAATTATGGATGCCTGTTACCAGATGATCAATCATCCTGAAATAAAACATGGCAAGGTCAGAATTCTGTTTACGCCTGATGAAGAGATTGGCCGCGGTGTCGATAAGGTTGATATAAAAAAGCTTGGGGCCTATGCCGGTTATACCATGGATGGCGAAAGTGCAGGCAACATGGAGAATGAAACATTTTCGGCAGATGGGGCAAAGCTGGTTATAAACGGACTAAGCTCGCATCCCGGCTTTGCGAAAGGAAAAATGGAAAGCGCCATAAAAATTGCGGGGCTAATAATTGCCGCCCTGCCTTTTGAATTATCGCCGGAGGGAACGGAAGATAAGCAAGGCTTTGTACATCCGGTGGCTATAGAAGGGCACGTGGAAACGGCAAGCATTGATTTTATAATCCGCGATTTTGATGATGATAAACTTACCGAACACGCCAACGTGGTCCGTAAAATAACCGATGGGGTATTGAAGAACTTTCCTTCATCAACTTATGAGCTGCAGGTAAAACCACAATACCGCAACATGAAAAGCATGCTGGATAAACACCCGCGGATAGTTGAATATGGCATGGAGGCTATGAAACGGGCTGGCCTTGATGCAAAACTTTGCAGCATCCGCGGCGGTACAGATGGCTCGCGTCTTTCATTTATGGGCCTGCTCTGCCCCAATATTTTTGCAGGCGAACACGCCTTCCACAGCAAACAGGAATGGGTATCGGTACAGGACATGCAAAAAGCCGTTGAAACTATTTTGCACTTGTGCATGGTGTGGGAGGAGAGGGGGTGATGTGCGGATTTCGGATGTGCGAATGAAGAAATTAGATGATGTATGAATGATGTTGGATATTTATGAATAATGAACTACTTCGGCAGATGATTGATGAACGATATGTATCTGTTCAGAAGCATCCACTTGCCGATTTGTTTATTTACAATTACACCGCCAAAGCACAATACAGCAATACCTGGAACGAGGTAACCCTGCAATGCCGTGGACTGATACTTGATGCGAGTTTTAATATTGTTGCAAAGCCGTTTATGAAGTTCTTTAATTTGGACGAGTTGCCGGCTGAACAAATTCCGGATGAGCCGTTTGAGGTGTATGAGAAAATGGATGGCTCCCTTGGCGTTCTGTACTGGCTGAATGATGAACCTTTTATAGCAACCCGGGGCAGTTTTATCAGCAGCCAGGCGGCACATGCAACTGAAATACTGAAAAATAAATATGCCGGTACTTTTACTAAGATAAACAGGGCCGCCACTTATTTATTTGAGATTGTTTATCCAGATAACAGGATTGTAGTTGACTACGGTAATATTGATGATTTGGTGCTATTGGCGGTTATCGACAATAAGACGGGTGCAGATTTGCCATTGTCGGCGATTGGTTTTCCGCTTGTAAAAAAGTATGATGGCATTAATGATTTTAAGGCTCTAAAATCTTTTGACGACGCCAGCAAGGAAGGCTTTGTAATAAAATTTAAAAGCGGCCTTCGGGTAAAAATAAAGCTTGCCGAATACCTGCGGCTGCACCGCATTGTAACCGGCGTTTCGAACCTGGTAATATGGGAGCATTTATCAGAAGATCGCTCATTCGAAGACCTGCTGGAAAAAGTACCCGACGAGTTCTATGAATGGGTTAAAAAAACCATTGAGGGCTTAAAGGGTCAGTATAGTGAGATATTGGCAGATAGTAAAAGCTCATTTCAGCAATTAGATGCCGGTATCCACACAAACCGTAGAGAAACCGCCATGTATTTTCAATCTCAAAAATACCCGGCAGTATTATTTGCGCTGCTTGATGATAAGCCGGTTGATAAAATAATATGGAAAATGATAAGGCCGCAATACTCAAAACCATTCAAGACTGATGAGTAAGAATTGATGTGCGGATGTGCAAATTACGGATGTGCGGATTTAGTTTTATCATCCGCACATCTGCATATCCACACATGTGCACATCCGAAATCTGCACATCAACCTTTCTCTGCCAGCAGATCTTCCGTAAGCTTATCAAACTCAACAACAAATTCTGTGTAATGCTCGCCTGTTCCCGGGCCGTTAAAGCCGGTGTGGATCTTGCGAACATTTCCCTTTTTATCAATTATAATGGTAGTGGGGAAGCCTTTAAAATCGGCCAGTGCAGGCAGGCTTTTCATTGGGTCGCCTTTGGAGGGGGTAAAGCCTGTTATCAGTAAAGGGTAGGGGATCTTGAAATGATCGTTTAGTTGCGCCAGTGTTTTTTGCGATTTTTTAAAATCAGCGGTACGTTCATATGCCAGACCAATTACCTCAACACCTTTTGCATGATATTTTTTGTAATAACCGCTGTTGATAATAAAGTTGGTTTCGTCCATACAGTTAGGGCACCATGACCCTAAGATCTGTACAATAACAACCTTATTCTTAAAACGCGCATCGCTTAGCGAAACTTTATGTCCGTTAATATCAGGAAAGGTAAAAGCGATTTTTTTAAAGCCCGGTTTCAATGCGGTTAGTGAATAGGCATCGGGCAATTTGGCATTGGCGTTTTTTATGGCTGTCCATTTTGTAAAGGCTGAATAACCTGAGTAATTTTCACCATCGGTAATTACTTTATCGCTGGTAATTTTGGCCGTAAATAAAAAGGCATGGCAGCCATCAAAGCACGAAAGATAAAGCCTGTCGCCTGATACCGAACCTTCCAGGTAGCGGTAATCGCCGGTTGTACTTAAAAATGTCCCGGTTAGTTTATTGCCGGTTTGTTTAAATTCACCAACAAGTTCGTCGCGGCCATCGGTGCCTTCGCCAAAAACAGCAGCCCACCTGCCGGTTACATTAAATGCAGGTTTCTGCGGATCTTTTAAAAACCGCCATGAAGTATTTGGGGCTGCGCTAAATGGTAAAGCAGAATCATGGTCGCCCAGGTGCCTGATCCAGTTCCCGCTAAGGTTAGCGTCCACTAGCTTTAGCCTGAATTCAGAGTCAAACAGAGGCATTTTTACAAAAACAGAATCGCCTTTGGTTGTTACATCGGGTACTTTATAATGCTCGGCGCCATTTATAATGGCTATTTGCTGATGACCGGCAACATTGCTTACTTCAAAATTAAAAGGCAGCTCATGCTTGCTTTCGTTTTTTAGTATTCCGCGCCAAATCCCTGTTTTTAGCTTGACCTGGGCAGATGCTGTGCTTAATATTGAAAATGTTAATAAAATTGATAGGATGAGTCGTGATTTTAATAGCATACCCAAACCTATCAAATTTTTATTAAATTATTTCAGCACCTCTCTTGATATGACAATTCTTTGAATTTGAGGAAATCTCCTATAATTGGACGGAAGAAAACTGTGAATGCTAAGTAATTATTTTACTTTTTCAGCATTAAGGCTTTTTAACGATTTCATCCAGCTTGCTTAGAAAGCGCTCATTGAACTCGTTTTGTTTGTCAGCCTGGGCTATAGTTCGCTCATTGAACGCATTCTGCCGTTCAAAATTGATTGAAAATTGCTCCTTTACCTGATCCAGCCGGCCTAAAAAATGCTCATTAAATTTTTGCTGTTGCTGAAATTGTTGAACGGAAATATCCACGAAATTTTTGAGGGTTTCGTTGGTCTCCTTTAATATTTCCGCCTGCTGATCCTGTTTTCGCAGCATTTCTGAAATAACCACTAATAGATCCTTATCTGACAGCTATTTCAATACCTCCCTTGATATCACAATTCTTTGAATTTCGGAAGTTCCCTCATAGATCTGGGTTATTTTTGCATCGCGCATTAAACGCTCCACATGGTATTCCTTTACAAAACCATAGCCGCCATGAATTTGCACCGCTTCAATAGTAGTACGCATAGCCACTTCGCTTGCGTATAATTTTGCCATCGAGCTGGCTTGAGCATATGGTAATCCCTGGTCTTTTAACCATGCAGCTTTAAGGCACAGTAAACGGGCGGCTTCAATTTCTGTAGCCATATCGGCCAGCTTAAACTGGGTGGCCTGCAAGTCGGCAATGGTTTTTCCAAAAGCTTTTCGCTCCTTTGAATAACTTAGCGCTAATTCATAAGCGCCTGATGCAATGCCCAAAGCCTGTGCGGCAATGCCAATGCGACCGCCTTCCAAAGTGTTCATAGCAAACTTAAACCCGAACCCGTCATCACCAATCCTGTTCTCTTTCGGAACTTTAACATCAGTAAACATCAATGAGTGCGTATCAGAGCCACGGATCCCCAGCTTATTTTCTTTGGTACCTACTTCAAACCCCTCCACGCCGCGTTCAACAATCAAAGCATTAATGCCATTGTGTTTTTTAGCAGCATCTGTTTGTGCTATAACCAAATAGGTTGATGCGGTACTGCCGTTGGTGATCCAGTTTTTTACCCCGTTAAGCAGGTAATGGTCGCCCATATCAACCGCGGTGGTTCTTTGTGAGGTAGCGTCTGAACCGGCCTCGGGCTCTGATAAGCAAAAAGCGCCTATTTTTTGACCGTTAGCCAATGGCACCAGGAATTTTTGCTTTTGTACCTCATTACCATATTTTTCCAGCCCATAACACACCAGTGAATTGTTAACCGAAACCACTACGGATGTGGAAGCATCAATCTTCGATAGTTCCTCCATAGCCAGCACGTATGAAATAGCATCCATGCCGCTGCCTCCATACTCAGGTGAAACCATCATTCCTAAAAAGCCAAGCTCGCCAAGCATTTTCACCTGCTCTGCCGGAAATTTCTGGTGTTCGTCGCGTTCTATTACACCAGGCTTAAGTTCGGTCTGCGCAAAATCACGCGCTGCCTGGCGGATCATTTTTTGTTCTTCGGTTAATTCAAAATACATCTTTATATAATTCGGTCGTCAAAAATAATGTTATGCATGCATAGTAAAAAATATATACAAAAAAAAGAGAGCTTTTTTGAAGCTCCCTTTCCCCTAATTAATTTAAACTATTGATTAAACCCAAAACAAAGAACAAAAAAACCTCAGCTTGGGCGTCTGAGAATTCAAAAACAAAGTTTTTCTATAGGTAGATGTTTTATCGTTTTTCACAGATTGTATGCAGGGCTGTTCACTTCTATACAAATGTTAAGCCATAAATTTTTATTTTTTGGCAAAGGCCGTAGTCCGCATAAAAAGCAAAGGTTATGTCTTAAATTTATTTTAAGAAGGTAGCGTAACTATTTAGGAGTTGATTTTTAACTGGTTAACAAATTTAACTGTTGGTTTTATAGCATATAGTCACAAGAAACTTTGGGCCAAACTGAAATTCAACATTTCTTTAGTCATAAAATATCAGCGAAACGTAACGTAAATGTTACCTTGTTTGTTGTTCTAAGCAAGCTAATTGGTGAGTTCAGCATTAAAATATGCTTTTTTTTGATGTTTCTTTGTTTTGAATTTTGGTCAGAATGCATAAAATTCTAATTTTTGAAATATCTTGTCTGATATTTCATACACCTGTTGTATTATATTATCTACATTAAAATAAAACTGATGAATAAAAAATTAGCGATGCTGGCCATAATGGCAAGTATCATCGGCACATTATTTATATGCGCCTGTAATAACAAAACAAAAAACTATGCCGATAATGATGTGATATTTAAAGATCTGGACACCACGGTTAAACCTGGTGACGATTTTTTTAAATATGCTAATAACGGCTGGCTTAAAAAAAATCCTATCCCGGCAGCTTACGCGTCATGGGGGATCGGGAATGTGGTTGAGGAAGAATTAAGGGATCGTTTAAAAAAGATCAATGAGGAAGCTTTAACCGCAAACGCCGCAAAAGGTAGTAACACCCAAAAAATTGGTGACTTTTATTTTAGCGGACTTGATACCATTAATATTGAAAAACAAGGATTAGACCCGCTTAAACCCGAAATAGATAAAATTGACCAGGTAAAGGATGTTAAAGGCCTTGTTGATGAGTTTGCGCACCTGCAAACCATAGGGGTTGAAACTCCGATAGCCGCCGGCGTTGGCCAGGACGCAAAAAATAGCAATAAAAACTTGCTGCAGCTTTCTCAGGGAGGCATAGGCCTGCCAAGTCGCGATTATTATTTTAATACCGATGCGCATAGCGTTGAGATAAGGACCGATTATCAGCAAAAACATTTACCTATCATTTTCAAGTTATCAGGATTAAGCTCGGATGAAGCAATTGCTGCAAGCAAAAAGACCTATGAACTTGAAAAGTTTTTGGCTGATAGCTCCCGCAAACTGGAAGACCTGCGCGATCCTTATCACAACTATAATAAAATGCCTTTAGCCGGCCTTAGCAAACTTACACCGACAATTGACTGGAAGGGAACATTTGAAAAAATGGACTATAAGAATGTCGATACAGTTATAGTTGGACAGCCGGAGTATTACAGGGCATTAAATAAAGCGCTAAGCACTTATAGCATTGCCGACTGGAAAAACTACCTGCGCAAAAACCTGGTAATCTCATACGGATCATACCTGAGCAAACCGTTCGATAGCGAGAACTTCAGGTTTTATGGAACTGTTCTATCCGGCAATAAAGAGCAACTGCCCCGCTGGAAACGCGTATTAGATACCGAGAACGGTTTAATGGGCGAAGTATTAGGGCAAATTTTTGTAAAAGAATATTTCCCTGAAAAAACCAAGGAACGTTATGTAAACCTGGTTGAAGCCATGCGCACCAGCTTTAAAGAACATATTGAAAAACTTGACTGGATGAGCCAGGCAACCAAAGAAAAGGCTTATGGTAAGCTGGCAAAAGTTAATCCGAAGGTAGGATATCCCGATCACTGGAAAGATTTTTCAACCCTGACCATTGACCGCGGGCCATATGCTTTAAACGTAATGCGCGCTAATACCTTTTGGCACCGGTACGAAGCAAATAAATTAGGCAAACCGGTTGACCGTACCGAATGGGGGATTACACCGCAAACTTATAACGCTTATTATAATCCGTCAAATAACGAGATCGTATTGCCGGCTGCGCAGTTCCTTATTCCGGGTGTAAAGGATGAGGATGTTGATGACGCCGTAGTTTATGGCTATGCAGCAGCATCAACCATAGGCCACGAAATGACGCATGGCTTTGATGATGAAGGCCGCCAGTTTGATGCTAAAGGCAATCTTAAAGAATGGTGGCAGCCTCAAGACTCTGTTAAGTTTACCCAACGCGCCCAAATGCTTATCAACCAGTTTAACGGCTACAGCATTTATGGCTTGCATGTAAACGGGAAAGCTACACAAGGCGAAAACATTGCCGACCTTGGTGGAATAGTTATCGGCCTCGATGCTTTCAAGAAAACCGATCAGTATAAAGAGGGAAAATCAATAAACGGGTTAACGCCTGTGCAACGGTTCTTTTTGGGTTACTCATTGGGCTGGCTTGGGCAGGAACGGAAAGAAGCGCTTTCAAGCCAGATCCTTACCAATGAACATGCCCCGGGCTTTATGCGGGTGAACGGGCCGTTTACCGATGTACCTGAATTTTATGAAGCCTTCCATATTAAAAAGGGCGATAAAATGTGGCTTGATCTGGATAAACGGGTGAAGATCTGGTAACGCCTCACCCTGCCCTCTCCAAAGGAGGGGGTTCTAAAAAGGTATTTTTTAGAGGTGCAAATTTTGCACCTCTTTGCATTTTATAACTAATCTCTAACCACCTTTCCAAAACTAATCTCTGATCCCTAGCCTCTTATCTCTCTTTTTACTACATTTGTTAATAGCTAACTGATCCTCTCATGAAAATAATAACTACTAAACCTGTTATTTATATAGCGGCATTGACAGCATTCGCGCTGTGTGCCTGGCAAGCCAAAATATTGATCGATAAACCCAACGACCCGATCCATAAAAACCTTGATTCGTCAGTTAGTCCCGGCGAAAATTTCTTTTTATACGCTAATGGCACCTGGATAAAACAGAACCCTATCCCGCCTGCCTATTCAAGCTGGGGTATTGGGAACGTGGTAACGGAAGAGATCCGTGATCGCCTCAAAAAGATCAATGAAGATGCCTTAAAAGCTAATGCGGCTAAAGGTACATCCACCCAAAAAATAGGTGATTTTTATTATAGCGGTTTAGATAGTACCGGCATTGAAAAGGCGGGAATCTCACCATTGCAGGAGCAATTAAACTTAATTGATAAGGCTGAAAATGCGCAGGACATTTTGAACGCCGCTGCTATATTAACCACCACCGGCACACGTAATATTTTAGGCATGCGGGTAGGACAGGATGATAAAAACAGCTCGAAAATGATGGTGCAGCTGGGGCAAACCGGCTTGGGCCTGCCTAACCGCGATTATTATTTTAAAACAGATGCCCGTACTACCCGCATCCGCGCCAATTATACAGACAAGTATTTGCCCGCAATGTTTAAATTATCCGGCTGGGATGAGCAAAAAGCATTGACTGGTGCAAAAAGCGCCTATACCATTGAAAAGTTTTTGGCTGATAGCAGCCGCAAACTGGAAGACCTGCGCGATCCTTATCATAACTATAACAAAATAACCATTGCTCAGTTAAGCAACTTGACACCATGTATTAACTGGACGACCCTTTTTAAAACATTAGAGCTTAAACCTGTCGATTCTGTAATTGTAGGGCAGCCGGAATATTACAGGGCAGTAAATAAGGCTTTAAAAACCTTTTCTGCCGATGACTGGAAGGCTTACCTGCGGTTAAAATTGATCACTTCATACGCCCCCTATTTAAACAATGCAGTGGCTGATGAAAGCTTCCGTTTCTCGGGAAAAGTTTTACGTGGCCAAAAAGAGCAGCTGCCGCGATGGAAACGGGTACTTGATACCGAAAACGGCATAATGGGCGAGTTGCTGGGCCAGCTGTTTGTAAAAGAATATTTCCCCGAAAAAAGCAAAGTGCGCTATGTGGCTATGGTTGAGGCCATAAGGCAGGCTTACCGCGAGCATATTCAAAAACTGGACTGGATGAGTGCCGAAACTAAACAAAAAGCGCTTGTCAAACTAAATGCCATCCACCCAAAAGTTGGCTACCCGGACGAATGGAAGGACTTTTCGAGGTTGAATATTAGCCGCGAATCTTATGCCGGCAATGTGATGCAGGCCAGGCATTGGGGCTACCTGGTGAATATAAATAAACTGGGCAAGCCGGTAAACCACAAGGAGTGGAGCATGACACCGCAAACCTACAACGCCAGCTACAGCCCATCAAACAATGAGATCACTTTACCTGCAGCTCAACTGCTTATTCCGGGAATAAAAGACGATGAGGTTGATGATGCAGTGGCTTATGGCTATGTGGCGGCATCAGTTATTGGGCACGAAATAACCCACGGTTTTGATGATGAAGGCCGGCAGTTTGATGCCAAAGGCAATTTAAAAACCTGGTGGACCGCACAGGATTCTATAAAATTCACACAGCGTGCCCAGGTGCTGGTAAACCAGTTTAATGGTTACGTGGTGCTGGATAGCCTGCACATAAACGGCAAAGCCACCCTTGGCGAAAATATTGCCGACCTTGGCGGGATAGTTTTAGGTGTTGACGCGTTTAAAAAAACAACGCAATACAAAGAGGGTAAAAAGATAAATGGCTTTACACCCATGCAGCGGTACTTTTTAGGCTATGCCTTAAGCTGGCTCGGCCATCAGCGGGATGAAGTATTAGCTAACCAGATCTTAACAGACGTACATGCCCCGGCATTTTTAAGGGTAAACGGCCCTGTTACTGACGTGCCCGAATTTTATAAAGCATTTCACATTAAAAAAGGGGATAAAATGTGGCTCGATCCGGATAAGAGAGTAAGGATCTGGTAGAAATTGGAAAAGTCGGAAAGTCAGTAAAGTCCGAAAGTCGGTAAAGACCGGTAATTGCACCTATGGTATTTACTGACTTTACCAACTTTTGGATTACAACAAATCAAATCCGATATCTTTCCTGAAATACATGCCATCATAATAAATGCGGCTTGCGTCGGCAGTGGCTTGCTGCAGGGCTGTAAACATGTCATCCTGTAAAGAAGTTATTGCCAAAACTCTTCCGCCCGATGTTTTTATCTCTTCGCCATCAAGGTAAGTGCCTGCATGAAATACCTGCGAATCGCGGACGTTTTCAATGCCGGTTATGGTTTTGTTTTTTAAATACTCGCCGGGATAACCGCCAGCAACCATAACTACTGTGGCAGCTACTTTGTTGGATATAATTAATTCTTTCTCATCAAGGTTCCCTTCGGCAACTCCCTGCAACAGATCAACCAGGTCGGTTTCTATGCGCATCACTACGCTCTCGGTTTCCGGGTCGCCCATGCGGCAGTTATATTCTATCATATAAGGGTCGCCGCCGCAGTTCATCAGCCCGATAAATATAAAGCCTTTATAAGGAATGCCCTCTTGTTTTAAGCCATTAATGGTGGGTATAATAACCCGCTGCTCAACCTTTTGTAAAAATTCCTCATTTGCAAATGGCACTGGTGATACAGAGCCCATACCGCCGGTATTTAAACCGGTATCGCCTTCACCAATGCGTTTATAATCTTTAGCAGATGGTAATACCTTGTAATTATTGCCATCAGTAAGTACAAAAACCGATAGCTCAATCCCCTGTAAAAATTGTTCAACCACCACTTTTGAACTGGCCTCACCAAATTTAGCCTCCGTAAGCATTTCTTTTAGTTCCTGTTGTGCTTCCTGTACGGTTAAGCAGATCAAAACACCTTTTCCTGCTGCAAGTCCGTCAGCCTTTAATACAATAGGTAAGCCTATGGTTGCTAGGTATTCAAAGCCTTCCTGCAAGGTATCGCGGGTAAAGGTTCTGGATGCTGCTGCGGGGATGTTGTTCCGAGCCATAAACTGCTTGGAAAAATCTTTGCTGCCTTCAAGCTGTGCACCTTCGCGTTGAGGGCCAATTACCGGGATGTCTTTCAACTCGTTATCGGCCAGGAAAAAATCATGAATGCCTTTAACAAGCGGTTCTTCGGGGCCAACCAAAACCAGGTTAACCTTATTATTTAAAACAGCCTGTTTAATACCTTCAAAGTCGGTTACTTTAACATTCAGATTTGTGCCATACTGGCCGGTACCGGCATTGCCGGGCGCTATGAAAAGCTGTTCGCATTTTGGACTTTGGGATAATTTCCAGGCGAAGGCGCTTTCCCTTCCGCCCGAACCGAGGAGCAGGATGTTCATAGGGCAAAGATAGGTTTTTGAGTCGGAAAAGTCCGAAAATCAACAAAGTACTGTGGTAATTATTCCGCCCACATTAGCCGGTTTGAAAGCCCAGCATTGGCAAAGCCTTTTTCTATTTCATTTTTTGATTCAGTAAAATGCTCCCAGCCCTCAAAATGCAGGGGAACTATTTTGGCTTTAGCAAAATATTTTGCTGCTGTAATTGCTTCATCAATCGTCATGGTTAAATGGGCTGCGCCAACGTTTTTTACTACAGCCGCGCCCATAAAAAGAACAACGGTTTTTATATCAAATCTTTCGCCAACTTCTTTAACGCCTTCATACCAAACGGTATCGCCGGTTATGTAAACAGCGCCATCAGTATCATCTTTAAAATTTAATACAAATCCGGTTACAGGTCCGCGGTCACCATTTACAGGTCCATGCCTGCAGGGTGTTCCGGTTATTTGTAAAATACGGTTGTCCCTGGTTGGCACTTCAATGGTTTCCCAGTTTTTTATGCCGATGGCATTGCCGCCCAGCCTTTCAGCGCCCGGTGGAGTTGTATATACTTTATCCACTGCCGATAAAAATTGCCTTCCCGCATGATCAAGGTTATCAAAGTGATGATCATGACTAAGCAGCACAAAATCAATTTTGCCTAGACTACCAGCGTTTATTGCCGGGTTTGATAATTTGTGCAGCACGTAAAAACCTGTATCGTATGTGGTATCTTTGGGGTCAAAGGCCGGGTCAGTTAAAAACCTTAATCCGGCAACTTCAAACAACGCGGTTGCGCCTCCAATATATTTTATAATTATTTCGTCTGCTATCATAAATAATAAACGTTGTGTTTATTGGCAGTGTTTTAGTTTGCCTCTTTTATTACTTTTTAGTGAACGAAACATGGTACAAGTGCGGCCATTTTTTGCCGGTTATAAAAATTCTTTTTGTTGATGCATCGTAGGCTATGCCGTTTAACACATCGGCACTTGGCGACCGTTTCCCTTCGGGATACAGGCTGCTTAGATCTATCCTTTGTAAAACGGCACCGGTTTTAGGATCTATCGCTATAATGGTATCGGTTTTCCAGACATTGGCATATATTTTACCATCAATATATTCCAGTTCGTTTATTTCGTTCACCGCTCCCTTATCGTCATAAACATCAATAAACCCGGTTTGGCGATAGGTATCTTTGTCTAAGAAAAAGATCCTGTTGGTGCTATCATCCATATATAGTTTTTTGCCATCAAAACACATTCCCCAGCCTTCAACGCCTATATTAAACGGAATTGTTTTCAGCAGTTTAAATGATGTTTTATCATATATATTGGCTATTTTTTCATGATAGGTTAGCTGGATGATCTTGTCGCCAACAATAGAGATCCCCTCTGCAAATACTTTTGGGTCAACCATTGTTTTTTGCAATACCTTGCCCGTAGTTAAATCAACCCTTCTTAAGCTCGACTGGCGATCTTTTACCTGACCCGGCGGCGGATCTAAATAACCACCGCCGCTTTCAAACAAAAAGCCATCCTGGTACAATAAACCTTCGGTATAGCTGCCTGTGTCATGCGGGAAAACCTTTTCAACTTTAAATGTATATTCTTCGGGCGCTTTTGACGGCAGCAGAATGATATTTGTTGAGATATCCTGGTTTTTGCCGCCACTATAAACTTTGGCTGTTATTATCCGGGGGCCCAATGCAATGGTATCAGTTTTTAATGATAACGCTGTTGAATCTTTTTTCGAGCCGATCTTTATAGAATCGAGCAGGTAAACCACAGAATCGGGTTTTGATCCGGCCGGGTAATGCGCTTTCACAGCAACTATATCGCCTGATTTGTAGGTAGTGCCGGCCTCGGGGCTGATGCTTATGCCGGCATCCTGCTGTTTGTTGTTACAGCTAAAAACCAACAAGGCCGCGGCTGCTAATAATAGGTTGAATTTAAATTTCATGATATTGTTTACATGGCTGTTGGCCAAAACGCGTCTTCTATATGTTTTAGTATGTAATTGTTATTCCTGTCAAACAAAACCGATATAATATCAAACCGTACCTCGCCCTGGTGGTTCATCAGGTAAATATACTCTTCTGCCGCCTCAACCAATAACCGTTGTTTACGGGCATCTACAAAATCTTCCGGCTCGCCAAAACCATTGCCGGTCCGGGTTTTTACTTCGGTAAATATAATCACCTTGTTTTTATATGCAATAAGGTCAACCTCAAGGCGGCCATGGGTCCAGTTCTCATCAAGGATCTCGTACCCGGTATTTTCCAGGTGTGCCTTTGCTAAACTTTCTCCCTTTCGGCCCAGGTCGTTATGCTGTGCCATTATTTTAATATTACTGAGCCAAGGTAATCGGAAATGGTTTTTTCCACCTTTTTCATCTGCATGTATTGGTTCAGTAAGATCTCCTGGTCGGCTTCAACGTTTGTTTTTTGCAATTCGTTCCGCAAGCCTTGTAATATTTTGCCAACTTTTTGCTTTTTAAGATGAAAGATAGCCCCTAAAATAGTGGCTTTCATATTGCTTTGCTCATCATTCACCAGTATCTTATGCATCTCGTACCAGTTTTCGCTCAGGGTATATTTGGTTGCTATCAGGTTAACGGTTATATCAACAATATCTTTTTCCGGGTAATGAATAAAATATTGTTCATCGGGCAGCACTCCATTTTCAACTTCTTTGCGATAGATCTCTGTAAACTTTTTAGCAGGCAGATACTCAAACTCCACATCGCTTAATTCAGCTATCATAAATGGACCGATATAGGTATTTGCTATACCATCCCAATCAATAACCTTGTTGCCATATAATAATAATAGCCTGATGATCTCCTTTTCCTGGTTTGACTCATCTTTTTCAACCTTTATCTCCGGCTCATCAAAAAAATGGGGTTCATCAAGCGGAGCAGGCCTTGAGGTTTGCTGCTGCGAATCTTTTTTGGCTTTCGCCATCCGGATTTTGTTGAGCTCGGATAACAACGCCCGCTCATCTATCTGCAATAAATAGCTGCATTCTTTTATAAATACCGATGCTTTGATTGAGTCGGGGATCTTGGCAACGCTTTCAACAATTTCCCTTATTACATCTGCCTTTTTTATTGGATCATTCCCTACTTCCTTGAGCAGGATGTCGGTTTTAAAAAGGATAAAGTCTTTCTTATTATCGGCAATGTGCTTTTTAAAGCCATTGGTGCCAAAGTTGCGTACGTATGAGTCCGGATCATGCCCATCAGGGAAAAGAACAACCTTAACATTAAGGCCTTCTTCCAATATCATATCCAAACCACGCAATGATGCTTTTATCCCGGCAGCATCACCGTCATACAAAATGGTAATGTTTTTTGTGAAACGGCCAATAAGCCTGATCTGCTCAACGGTTAACGAGGTGCCGGATGATGCCACCACGTTTTCAATCCCCGCCTGGTGTACTGAAAGCACATCGGCATAACCTTCAACCAAATAGCAATTATCTTCCTCGCGAATCGCTTTTTTTGCAAAGTAAAGCCCATAAAGCACGTTGGATTTATGGTAGATCTCTGACTCTGGCGAGTTTACATATTTGGGTACATTCTTATCGTTTTTAAGCGTTCGGCCACCAAATGCTATTACCCTGCCGGTAAAGCTGTGGATGGGGAACATCACACGGCCTCTGTAGCGATCATACAGCGATCCGTTGTCGCGCTTAACCGAAAGTCCGCTCTCTTCTAAAAACTGCTGCTGGTAACCTTCTTTTAGAGCCTGGCCGGTAAAAGCCTCCCATTGATCAGGCGAGTAGCCCAGCTCGAATTTTTTTATGGTATCGTTGGTAAAGCCCCGCTCTTTAAAATAGCTTAACCCGATGCTTTTGCCTTCATCTGTTTCGAGCAGGCTTTCATGGAAAAATTTGGCTGCATAACCGGAAACGATCATCAGGCTTTCGCGGTGGTTTTCTTCTTCTTTATTCTCAAAAGCCTCAACCGTTTCTTCAACCTCTATGCCGTATTTTTTTGCCAGCCATTTAAGCGCTTCGGGATAGGTGAATTTCTCCAGCTCCATTAAAAAAGTAACAGCCGAGCCGCCTTTTCCAGAAGAAAAATCTTTAAAGATCCCCTTAGCCGGCGACACGGTGAATGATGGCGTGCGCTCATTAGCAAAAGGCGAGAGGCCCACATAGTTGGCGCCGCGTTTTTTTAACTGTACAAACTCGCCTATCACCTCCACAATATCTGTGGCTTCCATAATACGGTCGATAGTTGGCTTGGTAATCATTAATAAATGCAGTGCTTTAGTGTAACCACAAAAATAGCTTTTTTACCGTTTCTTAGGTTCTTAAATACGCTGATTAATTTATTGATGTATCATTTTGTTACCTTTACCGTATCGTATTAAAACATATAATAAGTAAAAATGAAAAAAATATTGATCCTGGTTTCTTTTGCGATTTGTATCACTCTTATTTATTCATGTCATAAAGATAGCAAGTTGGTACCTGCTGATTATTCTTTTACAGCCAGTAAAAACGGTGTAGACTGGGGAGCGCAGGGCAACACTTCTTCTATCCAGGGCGACAGTTTAAGGCTAACGGCATTAACAGCAACCGGAGATGAACAATTTTATATTAACATTAAATTTAACGGTAATGGCGTATACCAGCTAACGGGTAAACAAGCAGCATTTTTTACAGCTGTCGGTAGTTTGGCCACCAGTTACAAGTTGGATTTTACCAGGAACAGCTCGATAACAATTAAAAGCTATAGCACCCAAACCCATATAATATCCGGAACATTTGAGCTTAACCTGATAAAGGATAGTAATAACCCAAACGAATATGTTCCCCTGCAGTTTAACAACGGAATATTTAGGGTAAAGCTGCCGGATTGAGCCGGGTTAATTACGCTTTTCTTAATATTTGTAAGTAGCCTTTAAGAAGCTGTGGCTTTTCGTTCCGCTTTTTTCAAAAACGTTATCGCAATTCCACCCAAAACAATCACGCTGCCGATGATCTCTTTTAGTTCCAGCGATTCATTTAAAAGCAGTATGGCTAAAAATCCTGCTATTACCGTTTGACTTAGCAGGGCGATGGACACTTTTGTCGATTCCAAAAAACGCAGCGTATGGTTGATGGTTAACCACCCGGCAAGCTGGCATAGCAGCCCCATACCTAAAAAACACAACCAGGTTGATGAAGAAAAGTTAACAAGCTCATTGTGCTGGAACAGGTTAATAACGAACAAAAAGATGCTCCCGGCCAGCATGTTATAAAACATAAAAGTAATGGTGCTTATTTTTTGCAGGATGCCGCGGGTAATCACAATATAAATTGCATAAAAAAAACTGGCCAAAAGGGCAAGAGGAATGCCGATATTAAACTGCAGCGATAATATATTTTGATAGCCCACTAAAATAACCATCCCAAAAATGGCAACCCATGTACCTATCCAAAATAATTTGCCCGATTTCTTTTTAAAGATCAGATAGCTTATTAACCCTACCCAAACCGGGGCAAGGTTAGCAATAAGCGTTGATACAGTGGCCGAGATCTTTACCAGCGACAAGTTCCAAACAGCAATATCGGCTCCAAAAACCACACCCCCTATTAAGGCTATCATTAATTCTTTACGCCCTATTTTTAAATAACCTTTTATGATACAATAGGGCAGCAGGCAAAGCCAGGCTATAAAAATGCGGTAAAAGCCTGAAGCTAAAGGCTCGGCCCCGGCAAGCTTAACAAAAATTGGTGAAAAAGAAATACAGAGGATGCCTATGATAAGGCTTGCTTTGGGATTCATTATGCGACAAACTTACTAATTGTCTGAATCAGAATTTTTCACATGTTAAGTTTATTTTTTTTAAAAGGCGTTCAAGAAGACTGCGCCGTTTCCAGAATTAGAGAATTAACAAGATAATTGTTTAACAGGATAATCGCTTAGCATTCTGAAAATCTTTTAATTCTGATTCAGACAACAATCAAATAATCGTATTTTTGCCCCTCAAAATATTTTATATGAGCCAGCGGATCAAGATCAAAGCATTATTAGAGAGTGAACAAACGGGAATTGACATAACCGTTAAAGGATGGGTGCGTGCATTCCGTCAAAATCGTTTTATTGCTTTAAATGATGGCTCAACCAATAACAACATCCAGATTGTTGTTGATTTTGAAAATACTGATCCTGCTTTGCTTAAACGCATCACTTTTGGCGCAGCAATCAGCGTTACCGGCGAACTGATCCCTTCACAGGGCCAGGGCCAAAAAGTAGAAGTTATAGCTAAGGAGATTGAAATTTTAGGTGATTGCGATCCGGAAGAATATCCGTTGCAGCCTAAAAGGCAAACTTTGGAGTTTTTGCGTGAGAAAGCACACCTGCGTTTCCGTACCAATACATTTGGAGCGATATTCCGTGTACGCAATAGCCTGGCTTTTGCAGTACACCAGTTTTTCCAGGAACGCGGGTTTATTTACCTGCATACACCTATCATCACCGCATCAGATGCAGAAGGTGCCGGTGAAACTTTCCATGTAACCAACTTCGATTTGGCAAATCCACCTAAAACAGAGAACGGCGAGATTGATTTTTCGCAAGACTTTTTTGCTAAAGCTACTAACCTAACTGTTTCCGGTCAGCTGGAGGGTGAGCTTGGAGCAATGGCTTTGAGCGATATTTATACCTTCGGGCCGACGTTCCGTGCTGAAAACTCAAACACTACCCGCCACCTGGCTGAGTTTTGGATGATTGAGCCGGAAGTTGCTTTTAACGATTTGGACGACAACATGGACCTTGCCGAGGACATGCTGAAATATGTGATAAAATATGCACTCGATAAAAACGCTGACGATATTGAATTTTTAACCCAGCGTTTAACCGAGGAAGAAAAGCAAAAACCACAAAATGAGCGTTCAGAAATGACGCTGGTAGATAAGCTACAGTTTTGTTTGGATAACGATTTTGAGCGCCTAACTTATACCGAGGCGATTGACATCTTAAAGGAATCGACCCCGAACAAGAAAAAGAAATTCCAATACCCTGTTGAAGGTTGGGGCACTGACCTGCAATCAGAACACGAGCGCTACCTGGTAGAGAAGCATTTTAAAAAGCCGGTGATCCTTACCGATTACCCTAAAGAAATAAAAGCATTCTACATGCGCCAGAATGAGCCGGACGCCAATGGCCGCGAAACCGTACGCGCAATGGATATCCTGTTTCCGGGCATTGGTGAAATTGTTGGTGGTTCGCAGCGTGAGGAACGTTTGGATAAACTGGAACAACGCATGGACGAGATGGGCATCCCTAAAGATGAACTTTGGTGGTATTTGGATACCCGCAGGTTCGGCGCTTGTCCACATGCTGGTTTTGGGCTTGGCTTTGAACGTTTGGTGCTTTTTGTTACCGGAATGGGCAACATCAGGGATGTGATCCCTTTCCCAAGGTATCCGAAAAATGCGGAATTTTAACCGCTGATTGTCGTTGATTTTTTGATTGCGCTTAAGCAAACTTGTCATTGCGAGCGCAGCGCGGCAATCGCGAACTATGCACAACGGCAATACAGGTTTTACACCTTTCTGTTTGCCCTGTATAGTTCGCGATTGCCGCGCTGCGCTCGCAATGACATGGGGTTAAATTGCCTAAAAACAAACCAATCATGACCCAAATAGAACTATCTACCCATATCAATGCCCCAATCGAACGCTGCTTTGACCTGGCCCGGAGCATTGACCTGCACATGGAATCTACCAAGCAAACCGGTGAAACGGTTATTACCGGACGTGCCAGCGGATTGATTGAATTGGGCGAAACCGTTACCTGGCGGGCAAAGCACTTCGGGATCTGGCAGAATCTTACTTCAAAGATCACCGAATTTGATTCCCCTAATTCATTCACTGACGAAATGGTAAGCGGGGCATTCAAAAGCTTCAGGCACGAGCATCTCTTTTATACAGTGAACAATCAAACGGTAATGAAGGATATTTTCCTGTTTGAATCGCCTTATGGTTGGCTGGGGAGGATGGCTAATTTTCTTTTTTTAGGCCTGTATATGGAAAGGCTTTTGTTGGAGCGGAATAGGGTGATAAAAGAAACTGCGGAAACTACCTATGACAGACTTACGAAGTTTTCAAAACTTTGTAAGTCTTGAGTGAAGGCCCTTTTTTCAAATCAGCGAAATCATAAAAATCAATCAAAATCAGCGGTTATATCCTTTCTGCACTATCAAAAAACTTGCCCGCTCAGTTTTATGGAAAGGGACATCCCAGTTGCCCTGGTAGGTTATTTTTGCAGGCAATAGCTCGCCATTAACATTGTTTAGCTCAATGTTCATCTGCACGTCAAAGCTGAACAGCATGTTGTGATATTTGAGGTCGACATACCTGCCAAGGATCTGGAAGGTGCGCATATCAAAAATGGTAGTGAGCTCGTTTATTACCACATCATTGTCTGCAATGCTTGGTTTTCTGACTACGCGGAACCGGTACACCGGGATGGTATCGAGATATTTGCCCCGGGCAAACTGGTAAAAATAATAGCCCCTCATATCTTTTCCGAAGATCTCAGTTTTACTGCTCAGGAACGGCAGCCCTTTTACTTTATGACCGGGGGCAAAGATCAGTGTTTTTAGTTTGTCTTTGTATGATCCGTTCTTGCTATCGGCACCCTGCTTCATAGGGCCGGGCACAAAGTTTGATTTATAGGCATTGGTGAAAATATAATCAAACATCTCAACCGTGTAAAGCTGCGGCTTGCCATTGCTTTTATAAAGAGAACCGCTATCGCTTTTTGCCAGGTATTCAGCTTTAGGTTTCCCATCAATATAGCTGTGCTTTATTTTACGATAACTTTTACCGTCTACCTTGTTTTTGTTGTTATAAGTATAAATACGGTTCTCGGCAGTAAAGCCATAATGTTTCATGTTTTGAAATGCCTGGTAAAAGCCGGTATCGGCCAGTACGGCATCAATAAAATCCTGGGCGTTAAGTTTGTGTGAATGGATGTTTATTGCCGAATCAATAACAATAGTGCGGATAGAATCAGGGTTAAAGCGTTTGATCTGCTGGGCTTTTAAGCTGAAAGCGAAAAGGAGAAAGCAAAAAGCGGGGAGTAGTTTTTTCATTCTTGTCCTCGCAGGGTCTCTCATAGAGGACCCTGCGCAATGTTTGTGGTTTACTTAATCTTTTTCATTTATGCAAACGGCCGCATTCTTCTTAGAGACCTAATCCAGCTCAGGGTCTTCTGCGAGAGACCCTGCGGAAACGGTACTATTAAATAAGTGAAGCTGCTATGAACTATGAACCATCAACTATGAACCTTTCTCTAATTCCCCAACTGCTTAACCGCCAAATAAGCCATTAATCCTGTGGAAATTTTGAACGCATCTTCTTCCACATCAAAGGTTGGGGTATGGACAGATGAAGTTATACCACGGCTTTCATTACGGGTACCCAGGCGGTAAAAGCAGGAATCTGCAACCTGTGAGTAATAGGCAAAGTCTTCAGCAGCCATCCAGATATCAAGATCAAGCACATTTTCTTTTCCTAAATAATCTTCCGCATGGCCGCGGGTTGCGTTTGTTAGCTTTTCTTCATTAATCAGGAAAGGATACCCACGCATAATATTGAATTCGCAGCTGCCGCCCATGCTTTCGCAGAGACCTTCGGCCATTTTTTTCATTTTTATGTGTGCCTCGCTGCGCCACTTTTCATCCATGGTGCGGAAGGTGCCTTCCAGGTAAACCTCGTTAGGGATCACGTTGGTTGCGCCATTGGCTATTACCTTCCCGAATGAAAGCACAGACGGGCTTTTAGGATCGGCAAAACGACTTACTATCTGCTGCAAAGCGGTTAGCATGTGCGCCATGATGATAACTGGGTCTACATTTTGCTGTGGTTGTGCGCCATGGCCGCCTTTGCCTCTTACGGTAACATAGATCTCATCTGTCGAGGCCATGTACTTGCCTGCCCGGAAGCCTACTTTGCCTGCCTCAATTAAAGGCATAACATGCTGACCCAATACTGCCTGTGGTTTTGGATTTTCAAGCACGCCTTCTTTTATCATTATGCTGGCTCCGCCGGGTAGCTTTTCTTCTGCCGGCTGAAAGATCAGCTTTATAGTTCCGCCAAACTGGCTTTTTAAATCGGTTAATATTTTGGCTGTTCCTAATAACGATGAAGTATGTGCGTCATGTCCGCAGGCATGCATTACACCAATATTTTGTGATTTGTAAGAAACCTCGTTAACCTCGGTAATAGGCAGGGCATCCATATCAGCCCTTAAGGCTACCACTCTATCCGATGGTTTATCGCCTTTTATCAGGGCTACAAGCCCATTGTCAGCCATTCTTTCATATTTCAGACCCAGCTCATCCAGTTTTCCGGCAACAAAAGCAGATGTTTCCACTTCGTGAAAGGAAAGTTCAGGATGTGAGTGCAAATGGCGGCGATTGGCCACAACATCATTAAAAATATTTTTCGATAGCTGCTGAATTTGCTCTTTAATCATTTGAGGGGTCTGTTTTTGGAGGATTTATCTTTTCGGGAATAATAAACAGGCTGGTAAACATCGGCCTTATTTCCTGTACAAGTTTCTGTGCTTCCAGGCGTGTTCTGAAATCGCCTGCGCGTACTTTAAAGTTTGGCTCGCTATAGCTGACGTAGGTGCGCAACTCAGGGTATTCTTCATTAAACTTTGCCTGCGCATCATATGCCGCCTGCCTGCTTGAACCAAAAAAGATCTGTACACGGTAGCCGCTTGAGGTCTCCTCGCCACCGCCGCCTGTGGAAATGCTTTTGTTAAGGGAGGTGCGCCGGGCCATCAGGGTGTCAATAAGCGGATCTTTTACAACTTGCACAGTGCCGCGGGTTTGGGCGGCTGCCAGTGCCGGCAAAAATATCGCCATAAAAAAAATGCAGTATCCTATTTTACTAAATTTAGTTGTGTAATAAGATAGTGCATTTTTCATAATGTTTTATTCTTCATCTAAGCTTCATTGCCTCACCTAAATCCTCTCCAAAGGAGAGGACTTTAACTTCGCTCTTTTCAGAACCCTCTCCTTTGGAGAGGGCAGGGTGAGGCTTGAGGATGTTACGCCTGGCCTACGCCATGGCAATTTTTGTATTTTTTACCGCTACCACAAGGACAAGGGTCATTTCTGCCTATCTTTTGCTCAACCCTAACCGGTGTTGCTTTTTGCAGCTCGCGTATATCCATCATTGGTACCCCGTTTGCTTCACTTACAAGCTCCGGTTTTGAGGTGCGCATTTTTTTCAGATCGAGCTTCGGCTGTGGTTTAGCTTCGCGAATATCTTCTGCCTCCTGTTGTACCGGGATCCCTCCCCTGAAAAGGAAGCTCACCAAATCTTTATTTACGCTTGCAAGCATCTGGCGGAACAATTCAAAAGCCTCAAACTTATAAACCAATAACGGGTCCTTTTGTTCGTAAACGGCGTTTTGTACTGACTGTTTCAGCTCGTCCATTTCACGCAGGTGCTCTTTCCATGCATCATCAATAAGATACAGGGTAACATTCTTTTCGAACGATTTAAACACTTCCTGGCCTTTATTAGCAATTGCTTTTTTAAGCGGTACCGAAACCTGGATGCCATTTATACCATCGGTAAACGGCACTACAATGTTTTCAACGTATTCGCCGCGGGTGTCATACACGTCTTTTAATACCGGGTATGCCTGCTGGGCAATGGCTTCCTGTTTGCGTTTGTAAAAATCATTCACTTCCTGGAACGCTCTGTCAACCAGCCCATTTATGTTTTTGCCGGCAAATTCATCATGGGAGATCTCAACATCCACAGAGAACAAACGGATCATTTCCAGCGTAAAGCCTTCATAATTGTTTGATTCTTTATATTCAGTCACCACATCCTCAACCACATCAAAAATGGTGTTGTTAATGTCAACCTCCAAACGCTCACCAAACAACGCATTTTTACGTTTTGAATAAATAACGGTACGCTGTGAGTTCATCACATCATCATACTCCAGCAAACGCTTACGGATGCCGAAGTTATTTTCTTCAACTTTTTTCTGAGCACGCTCAATGGAGTTGGAGATCATAGAGTGCTGAATCACTTCGCCTTCTTCTATGCCCATCCTTACCATCAGGTTGCTGATCCTTTCAGAGCCGAACAAACGCATTAGGTTATCTTCAAGCGATACAAAGAATTGTGATGATCCCGGGTCACCCTGGCGTCCTGCACGACCACGCAACTGGCGGTCAACACGGCGCGACTCATGGCGCTCAGTACCCACAATGGCCAAACCACCTGCATCTTTAACACCCGCACCAAGTTTTATATCCGTACCACGACCAGCCATGTTGGTGGCAATGGTTACAGTGCCACTCTGCCCGGCTTCAGCCACAATGTCGGCTTCCTTCTGGTGCATCTTGGCGTTCAGTACATTATGTTTAATACCACGCAGCTTAAGCATGCGGCTTAACAGTTCCGAAATTTCAACCGAGGTAGTACCTACAAGTACCGGGCGGCCTGCTGTTGTTAAAGCAACAATTTCTTCGGCTACCGCGTTGTATTTTTCACGTACAGTACGGTAAACCAAATCCTGCCTGTCATCACGGCTGATATTTGTATTGGTTGGTATTTCAACCACATCCAGCTTATAGATCTCCCAAAACTCACCTGCTTCGGTAACGGCAGTACCCGTCATACCGCAAAGCTTGTGGTACATCCTGAAATAGTTTTGAAGGGTAATGGTTGCAAAGGTTTGGGTAGCGTCCTCAACCTTCACGTTTTCTTTTGCTTCAATTGCCTGGTGCAAGCCATCAGAATAGCGGCGACCATCAAGCACACGCCCCGTTTGCTCATCAACTATCTTTACCTTGCCTTCATCTAAAATGTATTCGGTATCTTTTTCAAACAGGGTATAGGCTTTTAGCAATTGGTTAACCGAGTGGATACGTTCAGATTTTATAGAGAAATCGCGCATCAGCTCATCTTTACGGCCAACTTTTTCTTCCGCAGGTAATTCTGATTTCTCAATATCCGAGATCTCGGTACCAACATCCGGCATCACAAAAAAGCCGGGGTCTTCACCTGATGCGGTGATCAGCTCAATACCTTTTTCTGCCAATTCAACCTGGTTGTTTTTTTCGTCTATCACAAAAAACAGTTCGGAATCCACCTTATGCATTTCCTTGCTTTGGTCCTGCATGTAAAAGTTTTCGGTTTTTTGTAAAAGCTGCCTGTTGCCGCCTTCGCTTAAGTATTTAATTAAGGCCTTGCTTTTTGGTAAACCTCTAAATGCGCGCAATAAAGCTAAGCCGCCTTCGTCGGGTCCGCTTTTACCGTCGGCAATTAATTTTTTAGCTTCATTTAAAACGCCGTTAACATAATTTTTTTGCGCGTTAACCAAACGCTCAATGCGTGGTTTCAGCTCATAAAACTCATGCTCATCACCGCGTGGGATAGGGCCTGAAATGATCAGCGGGGTACGGGCATCATCAATTAATACCGAGTCAACCTCATCCACCATGGCATAATGCAGTTTTCCCTGCACCAATTCTTCAGGGCTGCGTGTCATATTGTCACGCAGGTAGTCAAAACCAAACTCATTGTTGGTTCCAAAAATAATGTCTGATTGGTATGCGTTGCGGCGTTCTTCAGAGTTTGGCTCGTGCTTATCGATACAATCAACCGATAAACCGTGGAATTCATACAGCGGACCCATCCATTCAGAGTCACGACGTGCCAGATAGTCATTCACGGTTACAATGTGTACACCCTGGCCGGCAAGCGCATTCAGGTATGCGGGCAGTGTAGCTACCAGCGTTTTACCTTCACCTGTGGCCATTTCCGAAATTTTACCCTGGTGCAATACAATACCGCCTATCAGCTGTACATCATAGTGTACCATGTCCCAGGTAACTTCGTTGCCGGCTGCCAGCCAGGTGTTATGGTGAATAGCTTTATCTCCTTTTATAATTACGTTTTGTTTACGGGCAGCCAGGTCGCGGTCAAACTGGGTTGCTGTAACTTCAATGGTTTTATTTTCTTTAAACCTAAGGGCTGTTTCTTTTACAACGGCAAAGCCTTCGGGCAAAATGCGCATTAATATTTCTTCCAGTTCCTTGTTACGGTCTTTTTCAAGCTTATCAAGCTGGGTGTATAGTTCAACCTTTTCATTTACGTCAAGGTTGGGGTTCTCTTCAATCCGCTCTTTAATTGAGCCAATCTCGCCGTCAATAACGGCAAGGCCTGCTGCAATGGTTTCTTTAAAACCTATGGTTTTAGCTCTAAGTTCATCGTTACTTAAGCTGCCAAGTTTGGCAAATTCAGCCTTTACCTTTTCAACTATGGGCAATATGCTTTTTACGTCCCGATCTGATTTGCTTCCGAAAAGCTTACTTATAAAATTTAACATGCTATTTTTTATCTGTTGCAACAAACTCAACAATTGCGCCACGGCAATTTATGAGCCATTATGACAGGCAAAGTTACAGTTTATTAAGGATTTCACCGATTTCGATCGCTGATTTTTACGGATGATTGTGATTTAGCAGATTATTTGATCGCTGATTTTGACTGATTAAGAGATTACGCTGATCTAAAAAAGAAAATCCTTTAATCTTTTGAACCATGATTCGCTTGATTAAAGGATTGTCTGATACTTTTATGATCGTGATCAGCGGTCTTGCGCGTTCATTATACTGCCAACTATTTTACCATAGGCTAAAACAGGTGCAGCTGCGTATGAGATTTTTTTCTTCCAGTTAACATAGCGGTCGTGGATAAAGTTATCCCAGTTATATCCGTTTAGTTGTGCACGGCCCAGTGAGATACATGGCTCAGTAATTCGGGTAGTATGCCACCAGCCCGATGGGAACAAAATGGTTTCACCCTCGTTAATGGTAATTTCTATTGGGCGTGCTTCTTTAAAAAGCGGGAATTTTTCATAATCGGGATCGAGGAAATTTACCTGTGAAAATTTAGGATTATCCTCATAAGGATACATGTTTGGTGTTTGGTCAGGTGGATACATAATGAAGATCTTCGATCCGTAGATCTGGGTTATCTGCGTATGCATAAACAAGGCATCGTAATGCAGAAATGGGAAGCTGCTGCCGTTTCCGCCTAAAAATATTTCGTAAAGGGTTGTTCCCTTCAGCAATTTGCGGGGCATAAGCTTATGGTTGATCCTGTCAATGTTACCGTAAATTATTTCCGGTAAAAAATCAGCCATCAATTCAGGAAAAACTTTTTCCACATCAAAATTATACGGGTATGGCGCCTTGTTTTCGGTGGTTGAAGTTAACATATGGTCGATAAAATCGTCCATCTTATAGGTAACCCCATTAATGGTTTTTGTAATATGAGGATAGTTTTCCTTAAAAAAAGCAGGAGTCAGCTTTCCCATTGCCTTCCAATCTTTTGCAGCATCGGTAAGTATTACGGGAAGTGATTTATTAACATATTCCTTTATAAATTCCTCGTGCGAAAGGTTTGTCCTTTTGTCGATTGATGTTATCCCCTTGTAATTTGATTTAGCATTCACTTGCTCGGCAACCATGATGATTTAATTTATTTTTAAACCTTAAAAACCGCAGTTTTATTTTATACAGAGCCCTGATTTATAGTGCGTTTGTATTAAAATAAAAGAAGTTTCACTGTTTATACGGAAATGTTGCCGACAGTGTTATCTTTTTTTGAATTGCCGGTATTTTAGCTCAATCAGCTTAATTAACCATCAAATCAATTTATCCGGTGTAATAGGCAAATCCCTTACCCGTTTACCGGTGGCATTATAAACGGCATTGGCTATGGCTGCGGCTACGCCTATTGTGGCTATCTCACCCATGCCTTTTGCGCCTATAGGGTTAATGATCGGATCGGGTTTATTTACAAAGTAGGCTTCTATCTGCGGTATATCTGCCTGTACCGGTACATGGTAATCGGCAAAGTTGTTGTTTATAAGCCTGCCATAACGGTGATCTATTACTGCTTCTTCCATCAGCGCCATACCAGTCCCCATTATGGTGCCGCCTATCATCTGGCTGCGGGCAGTTTTTGCGCTGATGATTGTTCCGGCATCCGCTGTTGAAATGGCCTTATCAATTTTCACCACTCCCGTAGCCGGATGCACCAGCACTTTCATAAAATGTACCGACCATGAGTACATTGCATATTTACCCATCTCGGTTCCGCCTTTTGAAGCGGTTGTTACTTCCAGCTTATCAAGGTTTTGCTGCTTTAAGATCTGCGTATAGTTGCTGGCATCAGTAGTGCCTGCCAGGGCTTGAAACTTTTCTTTAAGCGCTACACAGGCATCATGCACTGCCGAGCCAACGGTTGATGTTATTTGCGAGCCGCCCTGTGTTGGTGATGGCGGCAACGATGAATCGCCCAGATCAAACCTGATCTTATCGGCAGGGATGCCCATAGTTTCGGATGCTACGGTTACCATTGCCGTACCCGTGCCCGGGCCTATATCTGTTACTGCGGTTTGCAATATCAGTGTGCCATCGGCCATCATTCTTGCCATTACCGTGGCTGAGCTGCGGTGAGCGCCAAACATGCCGGCAGCCATTCCGTAGCCAACCAGCCAGCCATCTTTTGTAACCGATGCCGGTTTGGCGTTCCTGTCTTGCCAGCCTATTTTATCAGCGCCCATTTTGTATGCATCAATTAAATATTTGCTTGAATAAGGTTTGCCGCTAAGCGGGTCGGTATCGGCATGGTTTTTTATGCGGAGGTCTATTGGGTCGATGTTAAGCGCGTAGGAAAGTTCATCCATCGCGCATTCCAATGCAAATGCGCCGGTTGCTTCCCCGGGGCCACGCATGGGTGTAGGAGTATTTACATTTAACGATACCAGCTTATACCGGGTATTTACATTCGGACAGGCATACATCAGCTGACTGATGTTAACCACTCCCTCGGTAAAATCTTCATAAACTGACGACTGCCCGGTAGCTTCATGGGTAATGCCTGTAAGCTTACCATCGGCAGTAGCGGCAATACCAACCTTTTGCCATGTATAAGGGCGATAGCCTACCGAAGTAAACATATCGGCACGGCTTAAAACCAGCTTAACAGGCTTGTTCAATACCTTTGCCGCCAGCACAGCAGCAATTTCATGCGGCCAGGTGCGCAGGGCAGCACCAAAAGCTCCGCCAACAAAAGGCGAGGTTACCTGCACATTTTCAGGCGGAATTTTAAATGCCTGTGCAATGCTTCGCTGGGTTGATTTTACACCCTGCGTTTTATCCCAAACGGTAATTTTATCATCAGCATCCCAGCGGGCAATAATGGCATGCAGCTCCATGGGGTTATGCACCTCGGTGGGGATGATATATTCCTGCTCAACTTTTATGGAGGCCGATTTGTAGGCATCTTCCTGGCCCCGCACATAATCCTTATCTTCTTTCCGGGTTGAAAATCCTTTATCCAGGTTGCTTTTTAAATCGGTTAAATGCGGTTCAACGTTATAGGTTGAGCTTACCAGCGATGCAGCAAACAAGGCGCGTTCAAAGGTATTGGCAACTACCAGGGCAATTGGTTGTCCGTTAAAATAGATCTGATCGTTATAAAATATTTTTAGAGGACCTTTTGATGTAGGGCTATCCGTTTGGTAACCCGGAATTTTGGGCGCATTTAAATAAGTAAGCACCGAAAGTACGCCGGGTGCACTTTCAGCCTTTTTTGTATCGAGAGCTTTGATGCTGCCTTTGGTAATGGTACTGCCAACCAGCACGCCATACACCAATCCCTTCACACTATATTCTGCAGAATATTTGGCTTTGCCGGTAACTTTCAGGCGGCCATCAACACGGCTGAGACCTGGTTTGTCATTGGTCATTATGTCATTAGTCATTGGGATGCTTTTCATGGGTTTTTATTTGTGCTGCGCAGTTGCATAATTTCAATCCTTAATCAATACTTCTTCCCCCTCTTTACGCGCAGCGAAGAGAGGGCAGGTCCAGCGAAGCGTCGACCGGGTGAGTAAAATCTGCTGGCGACATGAACGCCAATGCACCAACGTCACTGCTTTACGTAAACGCATGGCGCAGAGTTGACTCACCCGACATTGCTTCGCTCGTCGACCTCTCTTCGCTGCGCGTAAAGAGGTAAGGAACGACTTTGATTTATTAGTTTTCTTTTCCTTCTTTACCGAAAGCGGTAAAGAGGGAGGAAAAATGCCTTCAACTTTTACAACAACTCCAACCCTTATAACTCTCTTAACTCATTCAACCTAATCCAACTTAATCAACCCAATCAACTTCTCCCCACCTAACTCAACTCCAAATCCATCCCTACCAGCTTATCAGGTGTAATAGGTAATTCCCTTACCCGTTTACCGGTTGCATTGTATACCGCATTAGCTACTGCTGCGGCCATGCCTATTAAAGCAATCTCGCCCATGCCTTTTGCGCCCATTGGGTTTATGTGCGGATCGGGTTTGTTAACAAACAGGGCCTCTATCTGCGGGATATCCGCATTAACAGGCACATGATAATCGGCAAAGTTGTTGTTCACTATATTTCCGTAGCGATGATCTATCACGGTTTCTTCCATCAGCGCCATACCAATGCCGCCAATGGCGCCGCCTACTATCTGGCTGCGGGCAGTTTTAGGACTAACAATGCTCCCTGAATCCGCCACACAAACTGCTCTGTCAACCTTAACAACACCTGTTGCCGGGTGCACCAATACCTTTATAAAATGAACCGACCATGAGTAAAACGCATATTTATCGCGCTCAGTTCCGCCGCTTGATTCTACAGTTACTTCCAGTTTGGGCAGGCTATGTTGCTTTAGTATAGCTGCATAATCAGGATGATCTGTACCGCCATTACCTATCAGCTTTTGAAATTTTTCTTTCAGATCGGTACATGCCTGGTAAACTGCCGAGCCTACGGTTGCAGTAGTTGCCGACCCACCCTGGCTTGGCGCCAGGGGCAGTGAGGAATCGCCCATATCAAACCTGATCTTATCCGCAGGAATCCCCATAACACCGGCTGCTATGGTAACCATTGCTGTGCCTGTGCCGGGGCCAATATCGCTAACGGCTGTTTGGATGATCAGTGTTCCATCAGCCATCAGTATTGCTTTTGCGGCAGCTTTATCGCGGTATGCGCCAAACATGCCGCCGCCCATTCCGTAGCCAACCATCCAGCCATCTTTTGTAACGGATGCAGGTTTAGCGTTCCTGTCTTTCCAGTTTATCCCTTCGGCACCCAGCTTGTAAGCTTCGTCCAAAAACTTGCTTGAGAAAGGTTTGCCGCTCTCCGGATCGGTTGATGCATAGTTTTTCATGCGGAGTTCTATCGGGTCGATCTTCAGCTCATAAGAGAGCTCATCCAGCGCTGATTCGAGTGCAAAGGCTCCGGTTGCTTCACCCGGTCCGCGCATCCATGTTGGTGAACCGATATCAAGCGCAGCAAGCTTATAAATGGTATTTACATTGGGGCAGGCATAGGTGGATCTGCTCACACCTATCGGCCCTTCGTTAAAATCTTCGTAAGTTGATGTTTGGCCTATGGCCTCGTGGGTGATGCCTACCAGTTTTCCATCGGCAGTTGCGCCTATTCCTATCTTTTGCCAGGTATAGGGGCGGTAGCCCACCGAAGTAAACATATCGGCCCTGCCAAGCAACAGCTTAACCGGGCGCTTAACCGCTTTTGCAGCTAAAATAGCAGCCACCTCATGCGGCCAAACCTGTAAAGCGCTGCCAAAAGCACCGCCAACAAACTTTGAGTTCACCTGGATATTCTCTTTTGGGAGTTTAAATATTCCGGCAATGCCATCGCGGGTATCCTGTACGCCCTGGGTTTTGGTCCATACGGTAAGTTTATCTTCAGCATCCCACTTTGCTATGATGGCATGGAGCTCCATTGGGCTGTGCACTTCGGATGGGATAATGTATTCCTGCTCCAATTTTACCGGGGCCGTTTTCCATGCATCTTCTGTTCCGCGTTTGGTTGTCCCGTCGCCTTCGGGTGCAAAGGCTTTGGCGGCATTATCACGTAAGTTGGTATGGTGCGGGTCCGCATTATATTGCGCCTTAACCAATGATGCGGCAAATAAAGCCCGCTCAAAACTATCGGCAACAACAACAGCAATCGGCTGCCCGTTAAAAAGGATCTTATTATTATAAAACAGCTTATAAGTACCCTTGGCAGGTTCGGGCTTGCCGTGCTCAACCTGGTAACCCGCTATTTTTGGCGAATTTAACCAGGTGATCACCTTTAAAACACCAGGCGCTCTTTCAGCCGCTTTAGTATCAATCAACCGGATGCTGCCTTTGGTGATGGTGCTGCCCACAAGTACCCCATAAACCATACCGGCAGGCGTAAACTCTGCCGAATACCTGGCTGCCCCGGTAACCTTTAACCGCCCGTCTATCCGGCTCATTCCTTTGGTCATTGTGTTATTAGTCATTATGTCATTGGTAAAAAGGAACCTGTTAATCAGTTGAATTATTTTGCTTCGTAAACGTCCTTACAACTTCTACAACAATTACAACCCTTACAACTCACATTAAGCTAACCCCGCCGCATGTTTCAGCGCTTCGGTAATGGTTGCCGGGGCCAGCTTTAATTTAAATGAATTATACTGGTAGCCTTTTGCGCCCTGCATGGCTATCTGTGCAGCCTGCTTAAAGCTGTCTTCGGTTGCGGGTTTGCCTATCAGTGCTTTCTCTGCGTCAAACAAACGCCATGGCTTATGCGCTACACCGCCCATTGCCAACCGGGCATTTTTTATAGTGCCGTTGCTGATCTCCAAAGCTGCCGCTACCGATACCAGCGCAAAAGCGTACGACTGCCTGTCGCGCACCTTCAGGTAATAGCTATTTTTAGCAAAGTTATTGTCGGGGATCTCCACACCAACAATCATCTCTCCGGCTGCTAAATGATTGTCTAATTCAGGATGATCACCGGGCAGACGGTGAAATTCGGTGAACGGAATGCGTCTTTCGCCTTTTTTGCCTGCGATAATTGCTACGGCATCAAGTGCTGCCAGGCCCACACTCATATCGCTTGGGTTTACGGCTATACATTGGTCGCTGGTGCCAAATATGGCATGCATGCGGTTAATGCCTTCCATTGCACCACAGCCGGTGCCGGGGGCCCGTTTATTGCAGGGCATGGTGGTGTCGTAAAAATATGAACAGCGGGTGCGCTGCATCATGTTACCACCAACTGTAGCCATGTTACGCAGCTGCGGCGATGCCCCTGCCTTTAAGGCCATACTGAGCAAAGGTTGTTTTTGCAGCACCAGGCTATTTTCTGATACTACGCTATTTAATGCCAGCGCACCAATGTGCAAGCCGGTTTTGGTAGCCGTTATGTTTTTTAATGGCAGATGGTTTATATCCACCAGCTTATCAGGCGCGGTAACACCACGTTTCATCAGGTCGATGAGGTTGGTGCCGCCTGCTATTATCTTTGTGCCGGGTTTGGCTATGGCCTCAATGGCGCTTTGCTGGGTTAATGCCCGGGTGTATTGAAACTGTTTCATACGGCTTGCCCTCCTTCCTTAACTTCCTGTATGGCGTTAACTATGTTTGGATAAGCCCCGCAGCGGCAGATGTTCCCGCTCATATATTCCCGTATCTCCATTTCTGAATTGGCATGCCCCTCCCTGATACAAGCTACTGCCGACATGATTTGCCCCGGCGTACAATATCCGCATTGAAACCCGTCATGTTTCAGGAAAGCTTCCTGCATGGGGTGCAGCTCATCGCCTTTGGCAAGCCCTTCAATGGTGGTTATCTTTTTACCGCTGGCCATAACGCCAAGGGTAAGGCAGCTGTTTACCCGATGCCCGTCAACATGCACGGTACAGGCGCCGCACTGGCCGTGGTCGCAACCCTTTTTTGTACCGGTAAGGTCAAGCTGTTCGCGTAAAATATCCAGCAAAGTAGCGCGCGGCTCAACCGAAAGGCTGTGCGCAACGCCATTAACCTCCATTTTTATGGGCATCTTTTCAAATACCGCCGCTATTTTTTCATCAACGTGCATCTCTGCGGCTTTAACAGCTGTGCCTGGTGTTAGGGCAATAGCAGTTAATAAGGTGCTCTGTTTTAAGAAATTACGGCGTGAATTATCCTTCGCCTCCGGTTCAGATCCGGGCAAAGCATGGTCTCTTTCGTCTTCCATAAGTAATGGCTTTATTGTAGTACAAGTTATAAAGTTTTTTGTTTAGATGACAAGACGGGAACAAAGATTTTACAAAAACACCGTTATGTTTTATTTTATATAATGCTTTTATACAGAGAGTTAGGGCGGAATGCTTGTAATGGCTGTATTGTTTGTATTGGGGTAATATACCTGATGGGGGTGCACACTCCTTAATCATCCTGCTATTTTTTGAACCATGATTCGCTTGATTTTAGGATGACTTGATTTTTTAATTGGGGCTTATCATGATAATCCTTAAATCCTACTAATCATGGTTCAGACAACCTGCTGCTTTGGTTTTCCTGTATCACTGTATCGCCTGTATCGAATAGAACAACGATACAGAACAGCATTTTAATTCATATCGGGATTATTAGCCAATAGGGGTGAACCTGTATCGCCTGTATCGCTTGTATCGTTGTATCAGTAAGCATAGTGATACAACGATACAAGCTAAGCATTTGAAGTATCAACGGTTAAGGTAATCTAAATAGAATAGTATAATTATATATATAGTATATTTTTAATAACTACCTGTCTGTTTTATTAAACTATAAACTCAATATCATTTAGTAATACTGATCTTATACACTTTTATATTGCAATAAATGGTTGTTGTATTGCTGTATCGTTAGGTATTATGCAATACAGGTGATACAAGCGATACAGTAATTCTCAAAGGGATATCTATAAAGTATATTTTTTAATCATTGTATCGCTGTATCGTTAGGTTTATGCGATACAGATGATACAAGCGATACAGTAATTCTGAAAGGGAAATCTATAAGTTATATTTTTTGATTATTGTATCGCTGTATCGTTTGTATTGTGCGATACAGGTGATACAAGCGATACAGTAATTCTTAAAGGGATATCTATAAGTTATATTTTAAATTATTGTATCGCTGTATCGTTTGTATTGTGCAATACAGGTAATACAAGCGATACAGTAATTCTTAAAGGGATATCTATAAGTTCATTCCAAAAGCCCACCGCATCAATACCTGTTTAGGTACCACAAGGAGGCTGTCATCTGGATAGGTTAATTAGCAGATGGAGAGCTTAAATAAATTCAGGATCCTATTCCCTTTTTATTTGCTGATAATTTCCAGGATCTGATCAGCGCTGCATTTTTCCTGCAGACCTGTTTGCATGTTTTTAATAGTTAACAAGCCGCTTTCAATCTCGTCGCTGCCAATGATAATAGTAAATGGAATATTTTTATTATTGGCGTAATCAAGCTGCTTTTTAAGTTTAGCCCCGGCCGGATAGAGCTCCGCAGTAATCTCTTTTTTGCGCAGTTGCTGCAAAATCGGCATGGCAAACTTTTCACCGTCCTTATCAAAGCAGCAGATCAATAATTGGGTGGACTGACTTGTTGCTTCGGGGAAAAGGTTAAGCTCGTCCATTACATCATAGATCCTGTCGGCACCAAAAGAGATGCCAACACCGGTTAGTCCTTTTAAGCCGAACATCCCGGTAAGGTCATCATACCTGCCGCCACCGCCTATGCTGCCCATGGCTACCTCATTGGTTTTTACCTCGAAGATGGCCCCGGTGTAGTAGTTTAAGCCGCGCGCTAAAGTTATGTCAAGTTCTAAGCTGGCAGTTATTAGTTGGCAGTTGGCAATATAATTGAATACTGTTTCCAGTTCCTCACAGCCTTTTAAGCCGGTTACTGAACTTGCTAACGCGCTGCGCAGGCTTTCCAGCTTTTCACTGTTTGATCCTTCGAGCAAAATAACAGGCTTTATTTTTTCAATATCATCTGCGGTAAAACCACGATCCATCAGTTCTTTTATCACGCCATCAAGACCAATTTTGTCCAATTTATCAATGGCTACAGTCAAATCAATAATATTATCAGCTTTGTCTATAATTTCGGCAATGCCTGATAGTATTTTTCTATTATTGATTTTTATGGTGAAATCTTTTAATCCAAGCTTGCTTAAAGCTTCGTCATAGATCAGCACAAATTCAGCTTCGTTCAATAAACTGTCAGAGCCAACCACATCGGCGTCACATTGGTAAAATTCACGGTAACGGCCTTTTTGCGGCCTGTCTGCACGCCAAACCGGCTGCACCTGGAAACGCTTAAAAGGGAAAGTGATCTCGTTTTGGTGCTGTACTACATAACGGGCAAAGGGGACGGTGAGGTCATAACGGAGAGCTTTCTCTGCTATCTGGAACGCAAGCTTTTTACTATCAGTTGTGATGTTTGATTCGCTGATCCCGGCATCAGATAAAAAATCTCCGTTGTTAAGTATTTTGAAAATTAGCTTATCACCTTCTTCTCCATATTTACCAGTTAGGGTAGATAGCTTTTCCATCGACGGCGTTTCTATCTGCTGATAGCCATACTTGCGGAATACGCTTTTAATGGTATCAAAAATAAAATTACGCTTCACCATTTCGGTAGGTGAAAAATCACGGGTGCCCTTTGGTACGGATGGTTTGATGGATGCCATAGGGCGCAAAGGTACTTTTTATAGTTGAAAAGTTGGAAAGGTTATAAATGTTGAAGAAGCTAAAATGTTATAAAGTAATGACATGGGATTTTAAATTTAACGCCATTGTTGATTAAATTTGAACCCAATGAACATTATAACCCAAACCCCGAGAATTATTATTCGCTTATTTGAGCCTGAAGAAGAAGAAATGTACCTGAGTCTTTATAACGACGAAAGGGTGATGTTATACTTGCCTTTCCGCAGCAGGGAAGAGCATATTAAAATATTCAGAGAGCATCTTGTTACGGGTCCGGTTGGAAGCGTTACCGGTCGTTGGGGACTATTTAATAAGGCGGATAATGATTTTATAGGAATGTGTTTATTACGGCTTTTTGATGATGGCAGCGATAGCATTGAGTTGGGGTATGCGTTACATTATAACCATTGGGGCAAAGGCGTAGCATCTGAAATGGCTGACGCACTTTTAACTCATATGCGGAATATCAACCAGGCGGCAAAGTTTGTAGCTGTGACCGACCTGGGCAATATCCCCTCACAGCGGGTGCTTGAAAAAGCCGGAATGAAAAGAGATGGGAATTATTTCAGAAATGGGGAGGAATTGGCGTTTTTTAGGAGCCTGATCTAAAATTGATTTAAGAAATATGAAGCAGAAATAATACTATAATAAACTATGTTTGTTTAGTCTTCATTTAACAACTTATTCAAATGTTCTTCGGTAAGGCCGTTTTCTTCTGCTTTTCTACCTACCTCGTCTAAAAACAGCCAAAAATCGTCGGTGTTCTTTGCTGAAATGTCATCTACTTCAAAAACTATTCTGTCCATATTCAAATAGTTGTTATAAATCAAATATAGCTATTTACAGGCTTAATTTAATATTATAGGAATATGTAGTTAGGTCAATTGTTTAATTATCTCCTTACACCCCTTCTCAATCATTTGAAAAACAGGCTCAAACTGGGTATCGTCATAATATGGGTCGGGTACTATTTTATCGACCAGTAATAAGCGCACCTTTTTTCTGTCCTCCTCGTTTCGGGCCATGGAGAGTATATCGCTAAGGTTGCTTTTATCCATCACAAAAATGTGATCATACGTATCAAAATCACTGATCCTGAACAGGCGGCAAATTTGTTTGCTGATATCTATCCCATGTTCGCGTGCAGTGCGGGTTGACCGGCGGTCAGGGCCTTCACCCACATGCCAGTTGCCTGTACCGGCAGATTCGATCTCCCAGTCAAGTCCCTGCTCATTAGCAAGGTGCTCCATTATCCCATGAGCCAGCGGCGACCGGCAGATATTGCCGAGGCAAACCATTAGTAGTTTCATTGTGAATCAGTTGATTAAGTGAGTGGTTGATTGGGTTGATTAAGTTGAATGTAGCTAAGTTTTTTTAACTCAATCAACCACTCACTTAATCAACCCAATCAACTAAATAGTTGATTTAGCACCCCTGCTAGTCTTACGCCGGCTTTAAGCAGTTGGTTGTTCAGGGTATCAATGTGATTAAAATTGTATTTATAGCCGTTCAAGGTATCCCCGGGTTTTATTTCGGTGTACAGCTTTTCAGCAATCTGGTTCGATTCATAAAGCCATTGGGCTATTGGGGCTTTCTGCCACTCGTTACGTTGAGCCAGCGTAGCATGATTAATAGCGTTGGTATATTCGGTATAGCTTAATTGCTGAAACTCTATCAGCTGCGAATCCCAGATAGAATGCAGGTTTGTTGGCGTATTAAACCAGTTCACTTTAAAATCGTTACCGCCTTTGTCATCGGTATGTGCAGTATGCATGGGCTGATGAACATCCTCAATAATATGGATCAGCATCCGCAGGTAAAGTAATCTATTCTCTTTGCTCAGGTCCTTCTTTTTTAGCTCGGTTATCAGGAAGTTTAGCTTGGTATAGGCATCAACTTTGGTGTCGTGCGCTAAAAAATCCTGCATTTCAGGCAAGGTATAAGCCTTGTCAAAATCAATATAATGCCACGACGACAGATAGTTAAAATCCGGGTCTGATTTTATAAAATCGGCCCAGTTGCTGGTTATGGCTATTGACTCATTACCTAAAATTTCTTTTATGGCTTTTCTTGCCTGCGGGCTTAAATAACTGTCGGCAATTTGTCCGCAAATGCGGTGCCCCTCGGCGCCCCATGCCATTGATTGCAGCGGTGCATAAATTATGGCAATGCCTATCGCCAGTTTCTTTAAAAGGTTTGTTTTCATAACACTAATATGTTTTATAGCGGTTTTGGGACACAGGATGTTCTTTTTATTAAATGTGCGTTGATAGGGATAACGTTTGTAGTACTGGCAAATTGGATTAGTGAATCAGTTTTTTTGCTGATCTTAAAAAACTCCTCGTAATCGCCGGAGCGGAAACAGCCTTTATCATCCTTTAGGGTCATATTTGCATTGCAAAACAGGCCCTTCATGTGCAGGGTATCATGCCTTTCAGTATAGGTGCCCCGGCAATATTCTGTCCACTGGCCTTTGCTCGTGCAACTATCAGTCCCGGTACTTACTTTACTATAGGAGTGGATCGCCATAAAAAAAGAATCGCAGCTGAATTTAAGGCGATATAACGAATAGCTTACCAGTTGCTTTTGCCCGGCCACGGAGTCCTGCTGCCACTCACCCTGTAAATAGCTTTGCCCCGGTGTTTGCCTATTGGGATTGAAGCTGCACGAGGAGGTAAAAGCTGAAAGCAGGAAGCTAAAAGCCAGGAGGCGAAAGGTAAATGGCGAAAGGCGAAAGGGCTTTTGCATGAAGTGTATTTTTCAAGTCCCTCTCCTTTGGAGAGGGATTTAGGGTGAGGCACAAGGATCTTATTTTAAGCTACCAATCATATCTTCCGGACGAACCCATTGATCAAACTGCTCATTGGTGAGCAAGCCAAGGCCTAAGGCCGCTTCGCGAAGAGAAAGGTTTTCTTTCAACGCTTTTTTGGCAATTTTAGCAGCGTTTTCATAGCCAATATGAGGGTTTAATGCGGTTACCAGCATTAATGAGTTCTCCAGGTGCTTTTTAATACCGGCGTAGTTTGGCTCAATACCTGCGGCGCAATGGTCGTTAAACGAGGTGCATGCATCGCCTATTAAGCGGGCCGACTGTAAAAAGTTGGCTGCCATAACCGGTTTAAACACGTTAAGCTCGTAATGCCCGTTTGAGCCGCCAATAGAAATGGTTACATCGTTACCCATAACCTGTGCTGCTACCATGGTAACGGCTTCGTTTTGGGTTGGGTTAACCTTGCCCGGCATAATTGACGATCCCGGTTCATTATCCGGAATGTGGATCTCGCCGATCCCTGAACGCGGACCGGAAGCCAGCATACGGATATCATTGGCAATTTTCATTAATGAAACGGCTATCTGCTTTAATGCGCCATGACTTTCAACAATAGCATCATGCGCTGCAAGCGCTTCAAACTTATTTTCGGCAGTGCGGAAAGGCAGATTGGTGAATTTGGCAATGTATTCAGCCACTTTTACGTCATACCCTTTTGGCGTATTAATACCGGTACCAACAGCGGTGCCGCCTAATGCCAGTTCGGAAAGGTGGTCAAGCGTGTTTCTTAACGCTTTTAGGCCATGATCCAGTTGTGATACATAGCCTGAAAATTCCTGACCTAAAGTTAATGGCGTTGCGTCCATCAGGTGTGTGCGGCCAATTTTAACTACGCTTTTAAACGCTTCAGATTTTGCTTTCAGCGTATCGCGCAGTTTTTCAATGCCCGGTATAGTTACATCAATCACCATTTTATAGGCGGCAATGTGCATGGCGGTGGGGTAGGTATCGTTTGATGATTGTGATTTGTTTACGTCATCATTCGGGTGGATAAAGGTTTTGCCTTCACCCAGCTTATTGCCTGCTACCACATGGGCGCGGTTGGCAATAACCTCATTCACATTCATGTTTGATTGTGTGCCCGAGCCTGTTTGCCAGATCACCAGCGGAAATTCGCCGGTTAATTTGCCATCAAGGATCTCGTCGCAAACCTGTGCAATCTGGTCGCGTTTTTCGGCAGGCAGTACGCCGCAATCGGTATTGGTATAAGCGGCAGCTTTTTTAAGATAAGCAAATGCCGCAATAATTTCCTTAGGCATAGATGCCTCAGGGCCAATTTTAAAGTTATTGCGTGATCTTTCGGTTTGTGCTCCCCAGTATTTATCGGCAGGTACCTGTACCTCGCCCATGGTGTCGTGTTCGGTTCTGAAACTCATGATGATAGTATGTTATGCGGGTGCAAATTTATAGTTTTATGTGGTTTAAAGCCAGTTGCCATAAAATTAATACATTGCAATTTTTTTAAGCAAACACTACCGGATACTAACCGGCAAAGGTTGTTTACTGTTTGGTGCTTGTGTATATTTAGCAGGCTATGCAGTTTTATATCAGCAAACAAAATTTAAATATGAAAACAATGAAACTGCTGATAAAAAAGAGTATATTAATTGCTTCTTTATCCTTTTTAAGTTTAACGGCTTTCTGCCAGGCGGGCAGAAGCGTTATTGAAAAAAACAATAATTTTAAAGTTTATGATAATTATAAACTGATAGACACCCTGAATGCAACCCATGAACAAATTACGAAAGTTCATGAGTTGCAAAGGCTAAGGCAGTTGATAAAAGAGCATTACTATTATGAGTTTCCTTATGCAGGCAACCTTGGCATCAAATTTAACAACAATGGCAACATTAAAAGTGATGTTTACGAAGGGTTGAACTGGGGCGGCAGCAAATTTTTGAAAAGCATTATTATTGACGGAGATTGCGCGGTTGAGTTATCAGCCCTTGATGTAACCGAAAAAAACGCCGCCTATTATTTATACCGGGTTATACAAAACGATAATCAGGAACTGGCGCCATGGACAAAGCCCTCCGTTTTTAAGTATACAGCCGATAAACGCTTTAAATATGCTTATTTAGGCCGGTTTAATTATGTACCCGGCCAGGTACTAAAGGTTGAGATCTATAACACTAAAAATTTCAAACAGCAGGATGCTTTACTGATTGACTGGCGGAAAGTTGAGGCTGCAAACGTTGGCGGTGTTATTCAATTTATCAGCAAAAGCTTTCATATTCCAGATAACGGATTGCTTTCAGCATGGTTAAAGGACATTAAACATCCGGCTAAAAAGGAGAAGCGGTTAATATTGGGAAAGTATGTTACCATTACTATACCGGGTTCTTTAAACTTTATAGAAACCAGCTCAATAAACGATATAAAGTTCAGGCTTGGCGATTCGCTGCAAAACATCTCTTTTGGTATAACTAATGGTAAAAGGCTTTATAATTACCGGATCAGCCTGAAAAGAGAAGTTGACGGATATACAGACAGTATAGACTTCGGTGAGACAAACGACAAATTTGTACTGTATAAAGAGTTTTGGAAAAATCCGGGTAAGTACAAAATTACCTTTACGCCAAAGATTCATAAGCATGGTGGTGAGCCAATAACGTTATTGCATAAGCTGGATACCAGCATTAACTTCACTGTATTACCCGCTTTGGATGTTAGGCATAGTATCCCGTTACGCGCAGTAATACTAATGGCTTTTGTTTTGACTGTCATTATCGCGCTGCTGTTTCTATATTATCGCAAACGGCAAAAGCGTTTCCTCGAAGCCGAAGCCCAGCGCAGGCAGATTGCCACTTTGCAGCTACAGTCGGTACGCTCACAGCTTAATCCGCACTTTATGTTCAATGCACTGGCAGGTATCCAAAATCTGATGAATAAAAATGAAATTGAGCTTGCTAATAAATACCTGGCCCGTTTTGCCCGCATTACCCGTAGTGTGCTTGATGATGGCAATAAAGAGCTAACCGCCATTGAGCATGAAGCCGACTTGCTGAACGATTACCTGCAAATGGAACAACTGCGCTTTGGCTTTACATTTAATATTAATGTGGATGATATTGACCAGCAAATAGAGATCCCGGCTATGCTGCTACAACCCTTTGTTGAAAATGCAGTTAAGCACGGGGTGTCAACTTTAAAAGACAAAGGATTGATAACCGTAGGTATTGCCAAAAATGATAATGATTTGATATTAAGCGTTAGTGATAACGGCAAGGGATTTAATGATACGCAAACAACCGGGATAGGGATAAAACTTTGTAAAGAGCGGATAAAGCTGCTGAACAGCATCTATAAAAATAGCACTATCTTGCTGCATAAAAATGTGCAAAGCAACAATGGTACGCTGATAACTGTTGAGCTAAAAAACTGGCTATAAAAGAAGATGAAAGCGCTTATTGTTGATGATGAAGCCTCAAACAGGGAAAACTTGCAGCAACTGCTGCAGGGGTACGAGCCCGATGTGGAAGTATGCGCTGTTGCCGAAGATGTTGATACCGGCCTGAAAGCCATAAAACTGCATCGGCCCGAGCTTGTGTTTTTGGATATTCAATTGTATGAGCAATCTGGTTTTGACCTGCTGAAACAGCTTGGCGAAATAAATTTTGAGATCATATTTGTTACCGCTTATGATCAATACGGAATACAAGCTGTAAAATTTGCCGCGCTTGACTACCTGCTGAAACCTATAGATATTGACGAGTTAACGGCTGCCATAAGCAAAGCCCGCAAAGCAATCAAGCAAAAACAAAAGAACGAACGCCTGGGCTATTTACTTGAATATTTAAAAGATGATAACCAAATAAGGCCCCGCATTGCCTTGCCTCTGTTTGGCGAAACGCGTTATGTAAACATTAATGACATTGTACGCTGTGAGGCCGATAATACGTATACACGATTTGCGCTTATTGGTGGGGAGCAAATATTAGTATCAAAAACGCTAAAGGAGTATGCCGATATGCTGCTCAATTATGGTTTTTTACGGAGCCATCAGTCGCACCTGGTTAATACTGCATTTATAAAAAGCTGGCTGCGGGAAGATGGCGGCAGCTTGCTTTTAACGGATGGTATTAAAATCCCCGTATCAAAGCTAAACCGGGAAAAAGTGAAGGAAATGCTGGCGGTAAAGTTTAAATTGTAAAGCCTCCCAACTCCGCTGTTTGTGTCCTCACAAACAGCTGCTCACATTGGCGGCTAGTTGAAATGTTTAATCAAATCGCTAATTTCAATTTCTCTTTAGGCCGGCAATACCATAATACCGGGATCAGCACTATGACAGCTAAAGGAAGGATTCTTAGATATAATAAAACCTCAAAAAAATGGCTTGTTATAATATCGCGCCCAATAAGGGGGGTAAAGTTAAAGCAAACAATAAGGAGGAGTATCCAAGTGAAAGGATTAAATTTCTGCTTAATAGTATCCCAGTTCAGCACAAAGAACCATGTTATATAAACAAATGCCGGAATGATATACACAAACGCATATTGTTGCTGATGTGGATATATTAAAGGAATTATTATAAATAAATAACACATTTCCCAAAAGCTCCTGGTATTATTGTTTATGGCTTTAAATGGCCTAGTACGTAAAAACACCAGTGTAAGTAATACAAAAAACAGCCTTACTATATTAAGAACTAACGTAACCTGGCTTAAATTTAGATCTAAAAAATTCCGTTTAAAGGACAACACACCGGTTGTTTTAGTAAGGTATACCGGAATTAAGGCCACAAGGCTGCTTGGGCCGTCTTCTGCTTCAACTGTCCATTCTTTGTTTAAAGGGTTAATAATACTAAACCAATCATGAATAAGGCTAAGATTTCTATCCCATCCTAAATATAAAGCCGGGATAAACAGAAGCAAGACATAAAACACGCAGGTAAGCGCTGCTGCTTTTATTTGGTTACGATAAAATAAATAACACACAAACGCCAATGGCAAAAGCTTGATATTTATTGCAAATGCAAGCAGGGCGGCTCCTGAAATATAGCGCCCTTGTTTAATAAGCTGCATGCTTTGCAAAGTGGCCCATAATAAAAAGATGGTCATTTGTACAAATCCGATATCAATCAGTATAAATCGTATTGATAGGGCTGAAGTAATAATTATCCACGAAAGTTTTTGCTTAGCGGTAAACTTTGAAACATCAAAATATGCAGCGGATAAAATCCAGGTGCGGTATAATAGATAGTAGGAAAGGAAGATCCAGAGTATTTGAGGGATAATAATAGGTAAGCTGGAAAACGGAGCCAGTAATAATGCAAATAAAGGGCTGTAATAGTATTGTAAGCCCTGTATAAATGACGGCTTGTAAATGTTTTGCCCATTTATTAATTTACCACCAGCATATACAAAAACTTCAAAATCATGGCCGACTTTAGCACATTTAAAAGCATAAAAAACCGCGAAAATAAAAAGTACTATTTTAAAATATTTGATATAATTCTTACTCATAGGAACGATGTATCTTCTAAATTTAACCTTTCTGTTTCTTAACGATTAAATTCAGAAAAACGCCAAAACTATAAATTATTAATACGTCAAAGCATTTTTTTATGCTTTAAAATGCCATGTGAAATCTTTTTAAAAACACGTTAGGTTGACCACGGCCTGTTTTATTATAGAAATACAAGGAGACAGAATTATTAGAAATTCCGCTGATTTCCATTAACCCAATTGTCCAGATCCGTCATTTGCTGCGCATTTTCCTTCGCCCATTTAGCACTTTCAGGTGTACTTAAGCTAACCAGCCTTGCACAGGCCGGCATATTTGGCGATTGTGCCAGCTGATAAAACCAGGCAACCATATATTTCCTGAAAAAATCATTGCCGGTTTGCTTTTCGGCCAATTGGCCCGTGTTTATAAATATGGCTTTTAGCTCGGCTGTTAACAGGTCGCCGGCAAAGGTGTACCTTCTTTTGCTAAAATCAGCAACGGCTTGTGTTATGGCCTGGTTTAAGGCGCTGGTATTGGCCTCAATAGCGTTTGATGCCATTTCGCCCGGTTCGGGTTTTAATGCGCCGCCTTGTAAAATATGTTGAATGTTGCCGTATGCTTCGGCGCTGCGGGCTGTGTTTGGCTCCAGCAAAATAAAGCTGCAAAAGCCCAGCAGGGCAGCTGCGCGTTTGTTTTGATGAAAGCAAACCAGGGCATACATTCGTTGAGTGCTTGCATGTTTTGGGTCGAGCTTTATGGCCTCAATTGCATTTTTCTCCGCTTCGGCGTATTGCTTATTTTTAAAATAGATCAATCCCAACAAATCGTAAGCAGCAGAGTTTAATTTGTTATCGCTTTTAACAACCTTCTGCAGGTACGGGATGCCTTCTTTTCCTTTATCCGATAAAAATAAAGAATAGGCCAGCTGGTAATCCGCATATAAATTGCCGGTATCCAGCTTTAGCGCCTGGTTATATTTTTCTATTGCCCCGGCATAGTTTTTTTCGTCATTTAGCTTTACACCTTCTTTAACCAATGCCCGCGCATCTTCATTGTTTTGGGCAGATGATTTGCTGCAAATTGTAATTATAAAAAGGCTTATCAGCAGGTATTGAAAATATTTCATAGGCTAAAATTAGGAAGTGGAATTAACTAAAAGAAAAAATATTTAAAACATTACTTTATAACTGCTGTATAATTTCTGACTTTTGCCACCGTTTACCAAGTGAGAATTTTACTTTATGAGATTAGTGTACAAGCCCATTATAATATTTACATCCTTCCTGTTTGTTTTAACCGCCTGCTCTTCTAAACAAAGTGATAAAAGCGCAAAGCTGCCCGGTACTGACCCTGATGCCCCGTTTGATACCAAAGCATTTTTAGCGTACGATGCTAAAAATGCCGATAAAAAGATTGATGAGGTTATGCAGCAGCTTCATAAAACACGCGGCTTTAATGGGAATGTACTTGTTGCCAAACACGGCAAAATAATATATGAAAAAGCAATTGGCTGGGCAGATTACCTGCACCGCGACAGCCTGAAAATAAGCTCGAAATTTGAGCTGGCCTCGGTAACCAAAACTTTTACCAGCACCGGAATATTAATGCTGATGGAGCAGGGGAAACTGAAGCTGGATGATGATGTAAAGAAGTTTTTTCCTGATTTTCCGTATGATGGTGTTACCATCCGCCTGTTGCTTACTCACCGCTCAGGCATGATGAACTATGTTTATTTTACGGATGACCTGTACCGCAGCCAGCACATTAACCAAAAAAAGGGGATCACCAATGCCGAAGAGATGGCTTTGATAGCCCAGTACAAACCAAGGCCGTTTAATAAACCTAATGCCAGGTTTTTGTACAACAATTCAAACTTTATGGTGCTTGGCTCTATCATTGAGAAAGTAAGCGGCCAGTCATATGCCGATTTTATGCAGACGCACATCTTTAAACCTGCCAAAATGCTGAATACGGCAGTTTATTCAAAGGCGGTTTATGATAAAATTCCGGTAGATGTGGTAGGACATGACAGGGGGCAATGGCGCTACTCGGTAGTCCAGAATTTTTTGGACGGCCCAGTTGGCGATAAAGGCATTTACAGTACAGTAGGCGATCTTTGGCTTTATGACCGCGCACTACGCGCCGGAAGGTTACTAAAACAAGGCACTATGGATTCGGCCTACGTTCCGCGCAACCCTATGGTTCACGGACATTTTAGCTATGGCTACGGATGGCGCATTTTTGAAGCACCGGGCAAGCAGGTTATTTACCACACAGGCTGGTGGCACGGATTCAGGCATATTTATTTGCGCGATATTAAAGATGATATTACCGTTGTACTGCTCACAAACCTTTCAAACGGCAGCCTGTTAAAGCTGGATGATCTGTTTAAGGCCGTGGGCATGCCTATAGTGCGCAAAAGTGCATACAATGGTAATGGAGATACGAGTGATGACTGATGTGCGGATGAAGAAGAAAACGATGTGCGGATTTTTGATGTGCAAATGTGCGGATGAAAAAGAGAATGATGTGCGGATTTTGGATATGCAGATGTGCAGATGAAAAAGAGAACGATGTGCGAATTTTAGATATGCAGATGAAAAAGAAAAATGAACAACAATTTTATATATTCTCATATTTGATAATTAATAGAAATTTTAAATCCGAATAGCTGCATGTTTGCCTATTTGCACATTTCTTAATCTGCACATTCGCATATCTGCACATTC